>CP075525.1:977500-3377500 GCA_025808415.1 Cyclobacteriaceae bacterium | reverse complement strand
CTTTATGCTTGAGCAGGTTTCGAAGGGCGATGGCTAAGTAGTTGCGGAACATACTAAATGAGATTTATTCGTTTCGTAATGATAGTGTTGGATTTGCCAAAGCAGCTTTTACTGATTGGTACATTACTGTAAGAAACGCAACAACCAATGTGCCGATAACGGCAATACCAAACACAGCGTAACCAATGGTGGTCTTGTAAGCAAATGCCTGCAACCATTGGTTCATGGCGTACCAGCTAATGGGTGCGGCCAGCAGAAAGGCAATGAGGACTAAACCGATAAAATTTCGGGAAAACAACAACACAATGCTCCCCACAGAGGCTCCAAAGACTTTTCGGATACCAACTTCTTTTACTTTTTGTTGCGTGAGGAATGACACAAGCCCCAGTAAACCCAGGCAGCTAATCAGGATAGCAAGACCGGAAAAGATTTGAACTAATGTAAGGGATTGCTTCTCCTGGCGATACAAATTTTCAAGGTGATTATCCAGAAAAGTATAATTGAATAAATATTCGGGAAATACTTTAGCATAAGCCTCTTCAATCGATTTCAACACTACGTTAGTACTCGCTGTATTAATCCGAATGCCTGCATCGTAATAAAAATAAGGAAAGTGGATAAGCACAACAGGCCCTATGGTTTGATGAAGCGATGTTGTGTGAAAATCTTTCACAACACCCACCACAGGTACATCTATATCATTCAACCCTATGTTGATAAGTTTGTCTAAGATTTCTTCGTTCGTACTGAACCCCAGTTGCCGTACCAGTGCCTCATTAACAAGGCAAACATACTTTCGGTCTTTAGCTGGTAACGAAAGGTCGGTCATCTTCTCTTCATTTTCATAGAACCAGCGTCCCGCTACCAATTCAATACCATAGGTTTCCAGATAATTGTAATCAACAGGTTTAATGGCCACCTCATACCGGTCTGCATTACCGCGTTCGGTCAGGTAATAGCCCGTGCCAAAATTGCTGTTTGAAGTGGGGGGCCCAAGTGAGAAAGATACCTTTTCTACTCCTGGCACTGTTTCCAGCAAGGTATTAAGGGATTCCCGTTTTTCTTTTTTGGTTTCAGGCAGTGGAATATTTATGATAGCATGCCTGGTGAAGCCTAATGGCTTTGACCCCAGATAATTCATTTGGTTGGCCACTACTAACGTACCGATAATCAACATTTGTGCAATCATAAACTGAAACACTACCAGATATTTACGCGCATACGCACCAGAACTTCCCTGATAACTCAACTTATTCTTAAGCACTGTTACAGGATTAAAGGCCGACAATACAAAGGCCGGATACAAACCAGAAAGTACAGCAGTAACAAGAATAAGACCCCCAAGAAAAGCAGGCAACATACCATTGTTCCAGTTTAGTGAAATTTCTTTCTGAAGAAATTGATTAATAAATGGCAGCGTCAATTCGGAGATCAGCAAAGCGAACCCGGTTGATACTATGGTGAGTAAGAATGCTTCGGAGAGGTATTGTGCGATAAGCTGGTTGCGTGATGCACCGAGTGTTTTACGTACGCCAATCTCACGCGACTTTTTAACTGCCATTGCCGTACTGAGGTTAACAAAATTGATGCATCCTACAACCAGAATGAATGCGCCAAGTAGGCTAAGTATAAGTAGACTCGAACGGTTAATGTATCCCTGTCCACCAGGCGTGTCAATGTATCGTTCGTCAAAGTGAATTTCGCTCAGGGGCTGTAGGCTGTAGGTTTGCCGGCTTGCATCCTCACCCACGTAGTACTTCTTAACAAATGATTCAAGCCGCTCTTCAACTGCTTGTGTCGACATTCCCGCTGGCAGCACCAGGTAACTGTATCCCGACATATTCATTCCCCACTGGTCTATAGGCAATCCTAAAAAATCCTTACCCAAGGAAGGCATGGAAACAATCATGGAAAACCGGATGTGTGAGTTTGCTGGTGGGTCTTTTACTATTCCAACCACTTCCACTTCCAGTTTATTGTCTAGGGTGAGGTGTGTAATGCCAGGCTTTAAAATTTTTGCGGCTAACGTTTCTGTAAGAAAAACTTTGCCGGGTTGACCAAGATCAACTGCCGGATTTCCCGAAAGCGTTTCATAGCTGAAGACCTTGAAAAACATGGAGTCGGCAAACAGGATATGCGCTGCTTTATATTTTTCTGTTCCTATGGTAGCCTGTACCTCTTCGTGATAATGAAACTGGGTGTTCAGTGGAATGTCATTAAAATCATTTCTGAAAGCAGCAGCAAACGGATAAGGAGTAATGGCTGAGTGTTGTATTCCGGATGCATTTGAAGCAGCCCGGGTTACGCGGAACAACCGATCGCTATTTTTATGAAACGTGTCGAACGAAAGTTCAAATTTCACTACCAGAAAAATAACCAGACAGGCGGAAAGTCCGGCACTTAAGCCCAGTATGTTAATAAGTGTGTAGCTAAGATTTCTGGTTATACCACGGTAGGCTACAACAAGCAGGTTTCGTAACATAAGCAAATGGTTGTTGACCATTGCACTTGCGAATCCGATGCCACATGCAAATAATGGCGAATTCTGTTTCGAATTGGGCCATTTTAAAAAGTAATCGGTCGATGGTGGACAAAGTTGTCCGCTATCGGGCAATTTTACCGTTCGTCATCGCGGTCGCGTTTTATCTTAACCAGGGCAGGGGGGCCAACCTGTATCGGGGCTTTTTCCAACTCCAGGTTGGCGGCTTCAATACCGTAATGGGCTTCGGTAGACAAGCTGAATTTTTTCAATAACCGGTAGCTTTGGATTATAAGCCTGTCAAAGCTTGAAATTTCACTGTCGGGTGAGGCCCATGATTGAATAATCACAAATTTAAAGTCGGCTGTCTGGCTGTATTTATGAAGCGAAGGATACGGACTGATCAGATCGATCTCGCCATTATCGGCCATTTCGTGCACAATTTTATTGAAGAGCAGGTTGATGCGGTGGTCGGCTTTGAAACCGAGTTTAATCCGAACGAAGAAACACTTTTTAGGGATGATGGTATCTACCGAATATTTACTCGTAAACGGACTGTCCACCGTATCCACATGAAGAAACCAATACACATCGGCACGCTTGGGTCGCTTGCGGAAGATGGAATAAATAATGTTTGAGTCGATATAACGTTTACTGTCAGCTACCGCCAGGAACACCAGGTTTGTAGCCTCCTTCGGAATGGTTTCATCGGCCTGCAGGTCCTTGATCATATCCACATAGTGCTTCAGGTCAACAAACTCGGTGTGGCGGGTTCGTAACCTTCGCGCACGCAGTTGAACAAACAATACCAGGAAAAGTCCGCTGGCAATGATAAACGCAAACCAGCCACCATGACTAAACTTACTCAGGTTCGAAACCAGGAACATCATTTCCAGTGAGAAGAATAAAAGAGCCAGGCCTATGGCGCGTATTGTTGATTTTCGGGATAGGGAGAAATAATAAACCAAAAGCGATGTTGTCATCAGCATATCAATGGTGATCGCTAACCCGTAAGCACCTTCCATGGCTGAAGATTCTTTGAAGTAGAGTACCACCAAAATGCATCCACTCATCAATATCCAGTTAATGGAAGGAATGTAGATCTGCCCCTTGAGCTGGCTTGGGTAACGCACCCGTGTCATGGGCCACAGTTTTAATTTCATGGCCTCATTCACAAGTGTAAACGTTCCGGAAATTAATGCCTGGCTGGCAATGATAGCTGCCGATGTGGCGATGATGATACCAAACGGAAGAAACCATTCGGGCATGATGGCATAAAATGGAATTTGTTCACCCAACGTTGTGCCTTCTTGCTTCAACAACCAGGCGGCTTGTCCAAAATAGTTGAGCAGCAACGCGGTTTTAACAAAAGCCCAACCCACACGAATGTTTTCCTTTCCACAATGGCCAAGGTCGGAGTAAAGTGCTTCAGCCCCTGTGGTACATAGAAATACTGCACCCAGTATCCAGAATCCGCCCGGATATAGGGTCAGCAACTCTACTGCATACATCGGGTTGATTGCTTTTAATACACTGGGGTTTTGAATTAACTGAATGGTTCCCAAGGTGCCTATGGTGGTAAACCATACCGTCATTACAGGGCCAAAAGTTTTGCCAACCACACCGGTGCCAAATTGTTGGAATACGAACAAGGCAATAAGGATGACGATAACAATTTGGATGATCGGCAAATCGGGATTGAAAATTTTTAAACCTTCAACCGCAGAAGAAACACTGATGGCCGGAGTTATGAAACCATCGGCAATAAGGGTAGCACACCCAATGATAGCCGGGTAAACTACCCAACCCGCTTTATACCTGCGCACCAAAGCATACAATGCGAATATACCGCCCTCGCCTTTATTGTCGGCATTAAGTGCCATGTAAATGTACTTGAGGGTGGTGACCAAGGTGAGTGTCCAAAACACACAGGATAATCCCCCGAGGATCAGCCTTTCGGAAATCTCGTGATCACCGGCAATAGCGCGGAACACATACAGCGGAGACGTACCAATATCCCCGTAAATTATCCCAAGGGAGATGAGCACACCACCAGCGGAAAGCGGGGTTTTGTGTTTATGGTACGATTCTAAAGCCATGAACTGTAAACGAATGTAACAAAATATTGTGATCAGTTAACGCCATCCTTATTGCGGCTGATGATTAACCGGTTACTCTTATCGTAAGAAAAGTAACTCCAGAACCAACTGAACATGACAAAAAATTTGTTCCGGAATCCGATGATGGAAATCAGGTGAACAAACATCCAAACAAACCACGCAAAAAATCCCTGGAACCTTAGTTTTCCTAAATCCACCACCGCGCGGTTACGGCCTATGGTAGCCATGGATCCTTTATCGAAATACAAGAATGGCTTCATGTTTTTTTGCTGGAGCAATCGCTTCAGGTTTTTGGCCAACAACTGCCCTTGTTGCATGGCGGGCGGGGCCATCATCGGGTGACCTTGTGGAAAGCCGGCATCGCCTTCCATTACAGCGGCATCGCCAATGGCAAAAATGTTTTCGTAGCCTTTTACGCGATTAAACTCATCAACAATAATCCGTCCGCTCTTTCCAATCGCATTTGCGTTTAGTCCATCAATCGGGCTCCCTTTAACCCCGGCCGCCCATATTAGTGTCCGGGAAATAAGCCTTTCCCCGGTGTTCAATAGTACTTCTGTGCCGTTATAGGATTTTACAGCCGTGCTCAGGTGCACCTTTACGCCCATGTTTTGTAGATACTCCAGCGCTTTTTCCGAGGCTTTGGCTGACATGCCATTTAATAACCGTGGCCCTGCTTCCACCAGGTGGATGTCCATATGGGTAAACTCCAGTTCTTTATAGTCTTTAGGAAAAACATGCTTTTTCAATTCGGTCAAAGCCCCGGCTAACTCCACACCAGTAGGCCCACCACCTACAATCACAAAGTCCATCAGGCTGTTCATTTGTTCCAGGTCGTCTGTAAGCAAAGCAATTTCAAGGTTGCGGATTATTTTGTTGCGCAGTTGAATGGCATCAATGATCGTTTTCATGGGAATGGCATTCTCCTCAACGTCTTTCATGCCGTAGTAATTGGTGGTGGCACCATTCGCAATAACCAGGTAATCGTACTTCAATTGTCCAATGGACGTTTCGATATAATTTTCCTGCGGTTTTATGGCGATTACCTCGCCCATTCGAAAAAAGAAATTGTTCTGATTGGCAAAGCGTTTCCGAAAAGGGAAAACGATGGAACTGGTTTCTAAACCTGAGCTGGCTACCTGGTACAAAAGGGGCTGAAAGGTGTGGTGGTTATACCGATCAAAAAGTACAACCTGCGCTTTTGATCCATTAAGTCCCTTAGCTACTTCAAGTCCCCCAAACCCACCGCCAATGATAATGATGCGGGGCTTGTTAAGGTCGGCAATGTGAGTGCGTGCAGTGTTGGCTTGTGGCATGCAGAGGGGAAAAACCCTTAAAACGGGTGCTAATTTAGAGGGTTTAATTAAACTGCTGAAAGATTATTCGCAAAACTTATGGACAGGCTTACAGGCAAAAATATTTGGTATGCCCACAACCTTTTGTACGGATTTTCAACTGTATTTTTGTGTTAAACCCTAATTAAAAGAAACCCCACCTATGAAACACCTTATTTGGATAACCGCGATAATCCTGCTGGGCGCTTGCGGTGCAAAAGAAAAAGCCGAACTGCAATCGCAGGTAGACTCTTTGCGCATTGAACTGGAAACCTCACAACGTGTTGCCAATACGCTTATGGAAGTTGGCGTGTTGATGGATAGCATTGATGCCAGCAGGCAATTGCTTCGTATCAATATGGTTGAAGGTACCACGTACGATGATTATACATCGCGCATGAAGGACTTGAACAAATATGTTAAGGATACCGAAAGGAAAATTTCAGACCTGGAGAGTGCGCTGAAAAAATCACAAGGCAATGCGGCCTCGTATGCGCGGCAAATCAAAAAACTGAAAGACGACCTCCAGGCAAAAACCAACGAGATACTGGCGTTACAGGAGCAGGTAGAGAAATACAGGAATGAAAACCAAAACCTGATTAACCTGGCCGAAATGCAAAGTGCCGAAATTGCCGATAAGGAAATCCAGATTGCTGCCAAAGAACAGGAGTTGGCTTTGATCGAGGCCCGAATCCAGGAGTTGATGATCCAATCAAAAGTGAACGAGGCCGATGCATACTATGCACGGGCCCAAGCCGTGGAAGAGGCCGCCAGCCGTACCAAACTTGCGCCCAAAAAGAAAAAGGAAACCCTGCAGGAAGCCCTCGAGCTATACAAAAAGTCATTGTCGCTTGGTAAACAAGAGGCACAAGCGAAAATCAACGAACTACAGAAGAAGATTTAGCAACCATTTATAGTTTATCGGTTACCGATAAACAGTACTGTAACAAAAGACCTTTAGCAATAAAGGTCTTTTTAGTTTTCCATATCAATCAGGTACAGGGTATAGGTAAGGTAACCCACCAACAGGATAATGGCCTCCCAACGGTCTAGTTTGCGGGTGTTGAGGGTAAACATAAAAATCATGAGCAACACGGTGGCTACACCCAACACATATAAATCGAAATTTATTGCCGTGTTGAAAGGTATGGGCGAAATGGAGCCGGAAATACCCAGCACTAAACAGATGTTGAAAATATTCGAACCCACAACATTGCCTATGGCAATATCGGTATTGCGCCTGAAAGCAGCTACAGCCGAAGTGGCCAACTCGGGTAGTGAGGTACCGGCAGCCAGTATGGTAAGCCCGATCAGCTTTTCGCTTAACCCAAAGTAATGGGCAATCTGCACGGCATTGTCAACAACCAGTTTTCCGCCACCCACCAGCATAACTAAACCGGCAAAGAACAAAGCAGCCGATTTTCCGGTGCTGTAAACTTTTATCTCTCCCTCTTCTTTATCCAATGTGCTCTTCATGGTGCGGTAGATGTAGAAAAGAAAGATGGCAAAGAGCAGTAACAGAATAACTGCGTCCGTTCGGTTAAGCGCATTTGAATCATCCCCCAAAAACCGTTCATCGTTCACCAGCAGGTAAAGGGCCACCGTTGCTATCAGTGACAAGGGGACCTCATACTTCACGGTTTTTCGTTGAACAACCAGCGGATATATTGTACCGGCCACACCCAGTATCAACAGCAGGTTAAAGTTGTTGCTGCCGATAACGTTACCAAATGCTGCATCGCTTTTACCACTGATGGCCGATATTATATTGACCACCATTTCGGGCATGGAGGTGCCGAAGGCCACTACCGTAAGGCCAATAGCCAGGTTGGAAATATTGAATTTTTTAGCAACGGAAGCGGCCCCATCGACCAGGAAATCGGCACCCTTTATCAGGATGACGAACCCAACGAGCAAGAGAAAAACCGCAAGAACCATAGGCTATAGACAACTTAATTCTTTAAAAATAGAAGATTTCAAGTCGATAACGCAAGGAGCTAAATAAATTAGTTTCGGTTAATAAGGTAATAAGTGTAAAGGATATAAAGCAGCAGAAATCCAAGGGCTTCCCAGCGATCAATTTTATTTTTGCTCAGGGTAAACATGGCAATTAAAAGGGCTACGGTTCCTATGGCCAAAACATAGAGGTCGGTATTTAATACAGCTTGCTCAATATACGTTGCGTGGTTATGGTCTGGGTATTCAATGGGCTTGATCATGCCATTCACGCCCAGGATTAAAAAAATGTTGAAAATATTTGACCCGATAACATTGCCAATAGCAATATCGGTTTGCTTTTTAAATGCTGCTACAACCGTAGTGGCCAATTCGGGCAGCGAAGTGCCCACAGCCAATATGGTTAAGCCGATGAGCTTTTCACTTAATCCAAATACCCTGGCAATACCCACAGCATTTTCGGTAACCAGGTAACCTCCTCCCACCAGCATACCCACACCCCCTGTCACCATTAATAATGACAGGCCTATGTTGTATTCCTTTATCGGCTCACCTTCATCATCGGTTTTGGTTTTTAGCGATTGGTATATGTATCCTAAGAAAATCAGAAACCCGGTAAAGAGAATCAGTGCATCCCAACGGCTAAGGATATCGATGTCGGTACCTTTTATAAGTTGATCGTTTACCAAAACCCACAACAGCACAATACCAAAAAGTGAAAAGGGAACTTCAAATTTTACAGAAGATTTTTGTACGACCAGCGGATAGATGAGCCCGGTAACACCTAATATAAATAACAGGTTGAACATGTTGCTGCCGATAATATTGCCAAAGATGGCCTCGTTACGGCCGGCCAGTGAATTGATAACATTAACAGTCATTTCAGGGGCTGAAGTGCCAAACGACACCACGGTTAACCCGATAATTAAACTGGAAACGTTAAACCGTTTTGCCAACGATGAGGCCCCGGCCACTAAAAAATCGGCACCTTTTATAAGAGTGATAAAACCGACCAAAAGCAAAACAATATAGAGGGCCATGAGCAAGCGTGTTAACGAACAGTGGCTTTAAGGTTAAAACCATTTTTTAAACCGGAAGTACCCCAACATGCCAACGGTCATTAAAACCATAATCAGCCAGGTAAACGGGTAGCCATACTCCCATTCAATCTCGGGCATGTACCTGAAATTCATCCCATAAACCCCAACAATAAAAGTGAGCGGTATGAATATGGTAGAGATAATGGTTAGTACTTTAATGATTTTGTTCAGTTGGTTGTTTTGGGTGTTGATGTGTATGTCGAGCAAACTGGATGTAAGGTCTTTGTAGGTGTCCAGGGAGTCGATCAGGTGCACAACATGATCGTACACATCGTCAAAGAAACGTTCATTCTCTTCTTCAATCAGTTCATTCTTATCTTTTAACAAAGCCGAAAGAGCATCGCGCAAGGGGTACACTGCTTTTCGCAAGTAAATCAACTCTTTCTTCAGGTTTTGGATGCGTTGAAAGGTATGTTCGGAATGTTCGTTGTGTAAAGTTTCTTCAATGTCCTCAATCTGCTCACCAATCGCGTCCAATACGTTGTAGTAATTGTCAACAATTATATCGATAAGCCGGTAAAGCAGGTAATCGGCTTTCTTTTTTCGCACGCGCCCCTGGTCCAGGCGTATGCGGTCACGGAAATTATCAAACAAGTCACCTTCTTTTTCCTGAAAACAAATCAGGTAATGGCTGCCCAATACGAAACTGATTTGTTCATACTCAATTTCGCCACCGTTAATACTGTACAGCATTTTTAACGTGAAAAACAGGTAATCATCATACTCTTCAACCTTAGGTCGCTGATCTTGGAGCACGTCTTCAATCAGCAGCGAATGGAGATTAAAGTGAGTTTGTAGTTTCTCAATAATGCTTTGGTCGTACAGTCCATCAACGTTAACCCAGTTTACCCGATCGGGTTGGATGCGCTGGATGATTTCTTCAATGGAAAGGTTGTCGGCTTTTTCATAGTGCTCGCGATTGTAGCCTATAAGTTCCAGGATCACCTTATTTGTGCGGCCATTGTTAGTGAGATCGGTCACGGAGTTTTCCATGGGTAATCGGGCTGTGAGGGAATTTTTATGTGCCCTCCAAGATAGAATGATGAGGCCATTTAACCATAATTTCGGTTTGAATTATCCATTTTGAAAGCGGTAGCAGGCATTGTAATATTGTGCCGCATGTCGCTACGCCTAGAAGATATCAAGGTTCCTATTGCCCGGGAGATGGGTGAGTTTGAGCAGAAGTTCAGGGACTCCATGAAGACCCGGGTGATGCTGCTTGACCGGATCATGAATTATATCGTGAAGCGCAAGGGCAAGCAAATGCGCCCCATGTTTGTGTTTCTAAGTGCAGGTACATGCGGCTCCATCAATGAGTCTACCTATCGGGGAGCTGCCCTAATTGAATTGCTACACACGGCTACCCTGGTACATGACGATGTAGTGGATGATGCCAACTACAGGCGTGGGTTTTTTTCGATCAATGCGTTGTGGAAAAACAAAGTAGCCGTTTTGGTAGGCGACTTCCTGCTCTCCAAAGGGTTATTGTTGTCCGTTGAGAATAAAGATTATCACCTGCTGGACATTGTTTCCAATGCGGTGCGCGAAATGAGCGAAGGCGAATTGCTGCAAATGGAGAAGGCCCGTTCACTCAATATTACAGAGGAGCTCTATTATGAAATTATCCGTCAAAAAACAGCCTCGCTTATTGCTTCGTGCTGCGCAGTAGGTGCCAGTTCATCGGGTGCCGCAAATGATGTGGTGAAAACCATGCGTGCATTTGGTGAAAAGGTTGGTATGGCATTTCAAATTAAAGATGATTTGTTCGACTATGGTGAAGATGAAATTGGAAAACCACTGGGAATTGACATTAAGGAAAAAAAGATGACCCTTCCGTTGATTTATGGGCTTTCCAAAGCAAGCTGGTTGGAGAAGCGAAAGATTATCGGAATTATAAGGAGTGAAAGCGAGAAGCCTAAGAAGGTAAGCGAGGTTATTTCATTTGTAAAACAATCCGGTGGCATTGAGTATGCCAACGAAGTAATGAACAAGTATCATCAGGAAGCACTTCAGTTGCTGATTGGTTTGCCTGAATCGGATTATAAAAAATCCCTGATCCAATTGGTGCAGTTCACAATCGATCGGAGCAAGTAACATACCACCTGCACAAACCAACAACGCCAAAGGGATAAGTTTCTTTCAACGGCTGCTTAACGTTCTTTAATGGGTGGTGTTAATGTACGTGAAAGATACGGTGTCATTCGCTTTACGTAAAATTCGGGTAATGGTTTATTGGCTTTGTGCAGGGCGAGCAGCCGATCGTACTTTTTTACCGTATAGGGGTTTAAGGCAATGTACGAAATACCCAACGCGGTACCACTCGCCAGTACTCCTGCCGTTCCGACAAACATCAGTGTAAGCCCGGCATAATTGGCTTGATCGTATGTAGCTGTCGGGGAACTGTTCAGGTCGCGTTCAAGCATAAGGCCTCCACCTATCATGGCGGCTGTTGATGCGCCTAAAACCAGGTACAGGGGCTTTTGATTTTTTGTATGGACGTTCCGCTTATTTATAAATAGCCACGCCAGGGCTTTGGTGGTATCGTCATAAGCAGCCAACCACATTCTTTCACCCTTTGTAAGTTTCACTACTGGTAATCCCTCTTGTGCACAGGCAGTGTTAGCCATTATGCAAATCAAGGCACTAAAAAGGATAATCTTAGTGTTCATAGTTTGTTCACGTAATAAATGAAACATTGCGAAGTTAAAACCGAAGTCTTACCCCCAGCATAAGTTGGGTAAGTACTTCAACATATTGGCCGTCAGGTTCGTTTTGTTTATAAGGGCCAAACCCTTTTAGGTCTACCGCAAGGGCTCGTTCTTTGCCACACAAAATGGGTGTAAATCGATAGCCCAGGTTAAAAGCCGCGAGCCAATACCGTGGTTTTTCCACCATAAGTTCTTCCGGGGCTTGCCTGCGGTATTGCCAGGCAGGGCCGACTCCAATGTACAACCCGTGGCCTTTACGGAAGGGGTTTTGAAATTGAAAAACGGGTACAAGGTCAACGGTATGGGTCAAAAACGTTTCGGGGCCGCTTATGCGGGAATAGTAAAACGTATACGATGTGCTGACGGACACGTAATCACCCAGGTTTATACCTGCACCAGCAGAAATGGCAGGCCCGATAAAAACCATTTCGGCATCCGTGCCCAGGCGCAGGGCAGTTTCAAAAAATAATTTTTTGTCCTGCCCAAAGGTTTGTGCGGTAGCGGCCAAGGCCAGTAAAAGATAAATGCTTCTCATACCTTATTTTTATTCAACAACCCGAAAAGTAAAGCTGCCTTTTTCTTCACTTGGTACTATATCTGTTCCCGGCTTGGCATACTGCTTGAATAATTCAAAGTTTGTGCTGCCATTATTAACAATGAAAAGAAAAGCTTCGTAAACAGGTATTTTTTTTCTTCCATCAGATGCAACACCTAAATTGATGTATGGAACTAAATCAATTTGTTCATCTGGAAAGCCATGTAAATCCACGGGACGATTAACGAAAATATTGAATACTCCAGTATTTTTTGGAATAAGGGCTACTTTGTAAAAATATTGACCATTTGAATAATTAAATGTTACTGGGCCACAGATTGAACTTGTTTGATAGACATCACCATAATAGCTGAATTCATTAAATGCTGGTTGTTGTTGTGATGTATATAATTGATTGTTGTTTATTCTAGATATACAGATTTTACTTTTAAAATCAAAGTTTTTAAGTTTAAAGTATTTTCCTGAATGAATATCCAATAGAGTATCTGAAAATTGACCATTAATCCAAAGAGTGTCACCTAGGGTAAGTGTTTCGCCAGTTGGATTAATTGTAATAGGAATCTCAAACGTCATAAACACAAACTCCGGATCTTTTTCTTCGTTACATTTAGCGGAGAGGAGAAGTAGTAGTAACAGGCTCCATGAGCCTGTTACTACTCTTTGTAAATTACCAGCCATAGCTTGTAACTAAGTTGTTTACCTGGGTTGCCCTTGCCCTTGTTGGTGTTGCGGGCTGTAACGTGCGCAGCCCACCAACAAGGAATTTTGCGAAAAGATTTAACCATTATCCATAAATTTTTAATAACAATCGTTGTTGGTGACCTGCCCGCATAGCCGCTGCACAACACCAACAACGGCATAGGTTTTTGTTGCTGTAATTGCTTTTTGCATTCATATTTCTAAATTCATTTCCCTACTCAACAACACGGAAAGTAAAGGTGCCTTTTTGCTCATAATAGAAAGCCCTATAATTATTGGGATTTGAATCTGAACTAAGAATACAGTTCTCCCGAAGTAGAGACAAATTATTATTACCGCCATTGATAATGAAGAACAGAGTTTCATAAGCTGGTATTCGTTGTCTGCCATCTAAAGTTCTCCCTAAGTCGGTTACTGACTTAAGCTCAAGTTGGCTTGGTCCTAAAAAGTTTAAACAGTATACGCCAGTGCTTTGTGGGATAATTCCAATTTTCGAAACATACTTTTCATTGATGTAGACTAATTTAAAATCACTGAATGTTTCTCCGAAAAATGGTATCGATCCTATTTCCTGGATAAAATTGAATTGGGCGGTAGCTCCAGGTTGATCACCAAAATTGAATCCTCCTGAAACTAGTTTCCTTATTCCTAAACTAAAACTGAAATCAAAATTTACAATTTTGTAATAATCGCCAGAATAATACTCATGGATGGTATCCGGAATTTCTGAGGTAATCCACAAGGTATCCCCCACATTTATGTAATCATTGCCCGGAGTCACATTAAAAGGTAACTCAAAAATCATGAATACAAACTCAGGGCTTTTATCTTCTTCACACCTGAAAGCAAAAAATGAAATCGATAGAAAGATCATTCGCTTTCAGGTCATCTTCATAGCCCGCCAAAATCATCATTTGGTTATAAAGCTCCATCAGGTCAACGCCACCCTCTAACAAATATTTTGTGGTTTTCTTTACCAGGTCTTCCCGAAGGTCAACCATTCCTTCACCAGAAGTACGGGCACAAGGCCCTTCATAACATGGGCAATTTGGGTTATATGGATCGGGGCAATTCTCCGGGTCGGGTATCCACGGGTCATCCTCAATATCCTGTTCGTCACCTGCGTTGTCATCAAACAAAATAACCTGCGAAAGTATGG
Source organism: Cyclobacteriaceae bacterium (assembly GCA_025808415.1). Taxonomy (NCBI): domain Bacteria; kingdom Pseudomonadati; phylum Bacteroidota; class Cytophagia; order Cytophagales; family Cyclobacteriaceae; species Cyclobacteriaceae bacterium. The sequence continues at coordinate 3,363,389 of CP075525.1, read as the reverse complement.
TGTAGGTACATTTTGGGTTATCGAATAATTTTCAGGGATGAGTGTATAGAAGTAATTCAATGAATCGGGCAAGCCAGGATGCTGATAATAGTCGCCAGCGTATTCAATATGTTGGTCAAGCGGTTCGTCCCACAGGTCGTAGCCTAAATCCTGCAGCAGCATAACCTGGTCGAGGTTTTGGGGTTGGAACTGCACATAGTTGTGGGTGGTTGATGGCACTGCTATCTTAATCCGTCCGCCTGAGCGGGCCACCAGGTTTTCAAAGGCCTGGGTTACGTTTTCAACCGAGTAGGGGTTTTTCTTGTTCACCGTTTCAGGGGGTTTAACCGGGTCAATGGTTTGTTCCTCTTCAACGGTACAGGTCACCAGCAAGGCCGGTAAAAGCAGCAACATTATCCTGAAGATAAGGTTGCGGGGGGGGTAGTTTAAAGCTGTTCATATACGGGGGATTTGTTTAATCAAACTTACCACGTACTTTGCTGCGTTGCACGGCAACTATTTCAAAAAACCTACATTTTTAAAATGGTGGTTTTGCACTATTAACCATTGACAGATTGTACTAGCGACAGTGCGCATTTTATACTACTACCCTTTAAATTTTGCAAGATTTAAAGATCGGCTGTTTTCAGGGAGGTTGAAAACGGAGGGAAATATTACATGGTTAAAAATACATTTTTAATGATGCAGATTGAATGGCGGATAATGAATTACAATCTAGAAGCCTTCTCAAAAATATGTTTAACCACTAAGGGCACGAAGAAAGCACCAAGTTCACAGAGAAGAGGCCGCCTGTATCGCTTTGCGCCCTTTGTGCGTACTCTGCGGTTCAATAATTGCATCATTGAGATGGCTTCCAATGATCTTCAAACATTCTGATAATCTGGAAATGCACTTAACTGTCATGAAGGCCCAAGAGCCGGAATCTAAGTGATTGTGTAGGATTGCGGGTCAAAATTGGGTAGGCTGATCTTATAAAACCGGTACACGGTTTCGTCCTGCTTCCAGCACGGCATAGTCTTTAAACGATTGAAATACTTTTGGCTCTAACTTTTCAACAGCCGGGCCGGCTTCCTTCGGCACAAAGTTTCCTTCGTTTTCCCACCATTGTTTGGCACGTTGGCGGGCTTCGCCTTTATCCACATCAAATAAGTTAATGCACGAGTCGGAGATGATCCATGGCTTTTCGATGGAGCTGTATTTTTCAAAAATGAGGTTGCGCATTTGTGTGCCGTTGGGCTGGTTGCTGAAATGCGAAATGGTGTATGAAAGCGTTTCAGGTTCGGTCATCACCATGTCCCAGTATTTCCTGGAGGCAACTACTTCTGCGGTGGTAAGCATGTAGCCAAATCCATTCTCAATGGATTCTTTCGTAATCGGACAGCGGGCCTTAATTTCTTTTTTAGGGCTTTTGCCAAGAAGTTTACTGAGTAATGTCATAGTGTTCGTCCTTTAATACCGTAATAGATACTCCGATACCCCGGAATAGTTGCATCTATGACGTTAAAAAATCAAAAAATGTTACAAAAGGCCGATTACTGAGTGGAATTGCCCGTTAGGTTCCCTGTTTCTTTTTGAATTTTTCATAATTGATAAAGAAGTCCTCCAGTCGTTCAACCGGAAGTTTCTTACCAATGATTTTTTTCTTGTCATCCAGAATATATATCGTGGGTGTAGTCATGGCATCGTATAAGTCGTGGTAGGAGCCAACATAGGTGCGCGGGCCATTCACCGTAATCCATTTCATGTTCATGGTTTTTATGTAGTCGCGCATTTTTTGCATGGAAGTGTCGGCACTTACAGCAAACACCTCCAGGTCGAACCTGGCTTTGTTTTTCGTATAGAAGTCAACCAGTTTGGGTGTTTCGGTTTTACAATGTCCGCAGTCAGGATCGAAGAAGTAGATAATGGTGTATTTGTTTTTGATGTTATGCAAGTTTCGCGGTTGCAGGGCGGCATCCTGCATAATCAGGTTGGGGGCGGTAATGCCAATCAGGCTTTTGCGCAATCGGTCGGCATGGTCTTTTAAATTTTTCTTTAGCCGGTCGTTTACCCAAAAATCCATTTCGCCTGAAGCAAAGTATTTATCGTTCAGGTAAACAAACAACTCGTCCAACCCCATAAATTCCGGGGTCTGGTATTTCAGCATCAGGGTCCAAACCAAGTACTTATAGGTTTCCGGGTTTGGTTTTGCGCGCGTAATAAGCGGTTCGATGGCTTTTTTCAAGGTGTCGACCTGGGGTGCGTAAAGTTTGTCGAGGTACTCATTTATCTTTTGGCTGTAAATGGGTTGAGGCAAACGGATGAGGGCATCATCACTGATGTCGAAATTATCGAAGAAGTGTTTGCGATAGTAGCGCAGTTGAAAAGTGGAGTCTATGCTGCCATCTGCTTTTTTCGGAGGCTCGGGTATATCAATTCGTTTGGTGCTTTTAAGCAATCGGGCAGTCATGGTTTTTGGGTGCATGGCAATCAACTCGTTTTGGTAGGCCATAACTTTATCGTTGATTTTGCCGAACGCATCGCGGGCTTCCTTCTTTTTGGCTTCGTCTTTTAGCGTAGTGTCCTGTACTATTTTAATGTAGGGATCAGCTTCTTTGTTTCGATCCAGGTTAAAGTGCATGTTTTCAAAGAAGAGTTTGTTGTCAACATCATTTTTTACCACCATGTTTTTTATGTAGTCGGTAGTGTTTGTTTCCATTGAAAAATACTGGTTGACGCCAACGGCAAAATCAAAAAGCCGGGTTTTGTCGAGCACAATAAAGTAAATGCCTTGTGGAAGCGTTTGCTTATTATCGAAAACAAACTCGCCTTTGTTGTTTACGCGTGCCGTATCCCGCACGTAGGTGCTTTCGGCATAGTAATAGCCCAGGTAAACGGTGGTATCTTTAAGGCCGGTAATTTTAAAACGCAGTTCATAGCCGGGTTTGGTCTGTGCGAATGTTTTACCAGCACTTAGGACTACCAGCATTGCAATGATCCATAACCGCATATCCTTCACTTTTTTAGTTTTCAATATTATTACTAATTCTGGTTTGAGGCAATTTACATGCCGTTAACCCGGAATAAACGTTGATGCGCTTCGTTCAGTATGCGTAACCTGTTTAGGACCGAATGGCTTTAGTTCCCAAGCTTAATTTTTTTAGTTTTGCCCCTTACTTGAACTATGTCGTTAAGCGTTCAGCACCTTACCAAACTTTACGGGCAACAAAAGGCCGTTAACGATATTTCCTTTAACGTTAGGGCAGGTGAAATTGTGGGCTTTCTGGGGCCTAACGGGGCAGGCAAATCTACTACCATGAAGATCGCCACCACGTACCTTCCTCCATCGGCCGGAAAAATCAAAGTTGAGCATTGGGATGTTACCGAACACCCCATGAAGGTGAAGCAAATCATTGGGTACCTGCCTGAACATAATCCACTTTACCTCGACATGTACGTGCACGAATACCTTCGTTTTATCGGCAGCCTTTACGGCTTGCGCGGAACAAGTTTGAAGAAACGGGTAGGAGAGATGGTGGAGCGCTGTGGCCTTGAGCAGGAGCAATACAAAAAAATTGAAATGCTCTCCAAGGGGTATCGGCAGCGGGTGGGGTTGGCGCAGGCGCTTATCCATAACCCTAAAGTCTTGATATTGGATGAGCCCACTTCCGGACTGGATCCGAACCAGTTGGTGGAAATCAGAAAACTTATTAAAGATGTAAGTGCTGATAAAACAGTTATTTTCTCTACCCATATTATGCAGGAAGTTCAAGCCCTATGCGATCGGGTTATTGTTATTAACAAGGGCAGTATTGTAGCCGATGACCAATTGAACAACCTGCTTGGTAAAAGCGGTAGTTCAACGGTTGTACTTGTTGAGTTTGACCAACCAGTCGGTCTGGATGATCTTCGTGTTGTGCATGGTGTAGTACAGGTGGACAGTGTAACGCCAACAACACTCAGGTTGGTTTCGGATGGCTCAACAGACATACGCCCCGAAATTTTCAAGTTTGCTGCTCAACGGAATATTGCGTTGCTGGGATTGAAGGTGGAGGAAAATTCGCTGGAGAATATTTTCAGGTCGTTAACCACAAATTCAGCTGAGGCATGATCCATATTCTGGTTAAAGAGTTCAATGGTTTCTTAAATTCCCTCATCGCCTATATCGTGATTGGTGTGTTTCTTACAGCCATTGGATTGTTAATGTGGGTGTTTCCTGAAACCTCGGTACTGGAGTACGGCTATGCCGATATGGATACCCTTTTTTCGCTGGCACCATACGTGTACATTTTTTTGATACCAGCTATTACCATGCGCAGTTTTTCGGAAGAGAAACGGGCAGGAACAATGGAGTTATTACTCACCCGGCCACTTTCCGATTGGGATATCATCATCGGAAAATACCTGGCAGGCTTCATGTTGATTATTTTTTCAATTCTTCCCACCCTTATTTATTATTTCTCTATTCGTTTATTGGGCGATCCGCAAGGTAACATTGATACTTCGGGTGTAATCGGATCGTACATAGGTTTGATTTTACTGGGCGGTGTATTTTGCTCGGTGGGTATATTCGCTTCCTCCATTACGCCCAATCAGATTGTAGCCTTTATTATGGCTGCCTTTTTATGTTTTATTGTCTTTACGGGTTTTGATTCTATCTCTACTATTAATGTTTGGGCATCCAATGCCTTATTAATAAAGCAGCTTGGTATTCTGTATCATTATGAATCCATGGGCAAAGGATTGATAGATAGCCGGGATCTGATTTATTTTTTCAGCGTAGCGTTTGTCTTTTTGCTGTTCACCAAACTTGTTATCAGCTCACGGTCATGGTAAATCTGAAAGGCAAAAAAACAGGCGATCTACTTCTACTGGCTAATGGCCTGGTGCTGATTATTCTTTTAAACCTGGTCAGTGCAGATCGTTTCTTTAGAATCGACCTTACGGAAGAAAAGCGATTTTCCATTAAACCACAAACCAAGGCTTTGCTGAATAGCCTGGTTGATGATATCTACATTGAAGTTTACCTGGAAGGCGACCTTAACGCCAGTTTCAGACGACTGAAAAATTCCATACGTGAAGTGTTGGATGAGTTCAGGATATACTCCGGCAACAGAGTCAAAGTTACATTTGTTGATCCATCGGCTGCGATGAGTCAGCAAGCGAGGAATGAATTTATGGAAGCGTTGGCCAGGAAGGGCGTAACGCCTACCCGATTGGTTGATCGGAAGGATGGACAGACTTCTGAGAAATTAATTTTTCCGGGTGCCGTATTGTCGTATGGTGGAATGGAAACCGGTGTAACATTATTAAAAGGAAATAAGGCCAGAAGGCCGGAAGAAGAAATCAATCAATCTATTGAAGGATTGGAATATGAATTAGCCAATGTCATTTACAAACTCACCAATACAGATCGGAAACGGATCGGGTTTTTGCAGGGACATGGCGAGTTGGATAGCTTGGCGGTGGCCAGTTTAAACAATGCCTTACTGGATGTTTATGATGTGTATAAGGTTAACCTTCAGCGCAAGCCGGTTTTAAAAGATTATGATGCGCTGATTGTTGCAAAGCCAACACGCCCCTTCAGTGAGCAGGATAAGTATAAGCTTGATCAGTATATAATGAGCGGTGGGCGTGTGCTGTTTTTATTGGATAGGCTGGAGGCCACTATGGACAGCGCTTCACGTGAAGACTATTTTGCATTTCCCTACGAACTGCGCCTGGATGATTTACTCTTTAAATATGGTGTGCGCATCAATGCCGACTTAATTCAGGATAGAACTGCTGGTATGTATCCGGTAATTACCGGAGAGCAGGGGGGGAAGCCGCAGTTGCAACTTATGGATTGGCCATTTTTTCCGCTGATCAACCGGTATGCGGATCACCCGATTGCCCTTAACCTTGATGCGATCATGGTGAAGTTTGTCAGCACCATCGATACGGTAAAAGCTGACGGTATTATAAAAACTCCGTTAGCATTCACATCAGCTTTTTCACGCAAAGTGACTGCGCCCGTTCCGGTAAGTATTAATGAAATCCGGAGAAATATAAAGCCCGAAAGTTTTTCTTCCGGCAATTTGCCGGTTGCGTATTTGCTCGAAGGCAAGTTTACCTCTGTTTTTAAGAACAGATTTTTGCCGGAAGGAGCAGAGCAGTCGGGTTTTAAAGCCGAAGGTTCGCCATCAAAAATTATTGTTGTGTCCGATGGTGACATCGCGCGTAATGATATTAATCCGCGAACCGGTAATCCGCAGCAACTAGGCTTAGATCCGTTTACCAACTACACATTTGCCAATGAGGAATTTTTGCTGAATGCCATTGCCTGGCTGGTGGATGAAAACGGATTGATTAAAGCACGTTCCAAAGAAGTGAAAATCCGTCCGTTGAATAAAGAGAAAATCCGGACGGAAAAAACAAAGTGGCAAGTAATTAATTTAGTGCTGCCAATAGTGGTGCTGATGGTGTACGGCATGTTGTTGATGTATTTACGAAAACGAAAATTTGCTGCACGGTGAGCCATCAGGAAAAATATAATAGGAACCTGTTAATTTCCCTGCTTGTACTGGTAGTGGTTACACTGGTATACGTTGGCTTTTACAAACGCGATCGCTCTGTAGTTGATACCAGTGCATTTCAGCTTACTGATTTTACCACGATAAACGAAGTGACGTTGGAGCGCGGACAGCATAAAACCACCTTAAACTTTGATGGCGTGCGCTGGAACGTGAACGGAGAACTTGCGGATCGAAACCTTATTGATGTTTTGTTCGCCACGCTACAGCAAGCCCGACCGGTACGCCCTGTGGCACAGGCGTTGAGGGATTCGGTTAACCGTATTTTAGAAGCTTCGGCAGTAAAAGTAAGTTTACGCAGCGATGACCAAACACGCCTTGAGTTTTTAGCCGGGGGCAACGCACGAAAATCAGAGGCGTATTTTAAACGTGCAGGTGATGACGCTGTTTATGTCATGGTTATTCCCGGCTACCGTGTGTATGTTTCCGGAATTTTTGAACTGGACAAGAGTGGATGGAAAGACAAGCGTGTCTATCAACTCAACTGGCGGAATTTTCAACGCCTGGAAACAACATTCCCTGAATCTCCAAAGGATGATTTCAAGGTTAGCCTCATTGAAAATTATTTTTCGATTGAAAACATGGCGGCTGTGGATACCACCAAATTGAATGACTACCTGGATGCAGTATCCCTGCTTATGGTAGATGAGTACCTGGCGGACAATGAAGTGTATGAAAATCTCATCAACACCCCACCACAGGTGAAGATTACTGCCTACGACATAGGGGGCCGGTCGTATTCCCTCGCCCTGTATCAAACGGGACCAGTGGCGGGTAAAAAATATGGGCTTGTTAACCAATCACAACTCGCTTATTTCGATCTAAAAAAACTGGAAGCCATCACCAAAACGCGTTCTTCCTTCGCACCAAGCCGGTAAATTTTCAGTGCGCTAAATCTGCTTTTGGCGCGTTTCCATTATTGCCTTTTCTTTATAACTTTACCGCGTTTAACCACTAACTCAACAACCACGAAATGAAGTTCATTGTTAATTCTGCTTACCTGTTGAAGCAGCTTTCCAATATCAATGGCGTAATCACCACCAACCCGGTAGTGCCTATACTTGAAAATTTTTTGTTTGAACTGGAAAAAGGAAGTCTCACGGTAACCGCTTCCGACCTTCAAACTTCCATGATCACCGAATTGCAGGTGGAATCCAAGGAGAAGGGCAATATTGCCGTTCCGGCCCGCATTCTTTTGGAAACCCTGAAGAACCTGCCCGAACAACCCGTTACGTTTTCTATTGACGAATCGACCTACAGTGTAGAAATAATTTCAGATAACGGCCGCTATAAGCTGTCCGGTGAAAATGCTACCGACTTCCCGAAAGTGCCGTCTGTCAGCAACGATTTCTCAGCTGAGATTTCCTCCGATGTTTTAGCCCGTGCTGTAAACAATACGATTTTCGCTACCAGCAATGATGAACTTCGCCCTGCCATGACAGGTGTTTATGTAAACCTGGGCGAAAAGAATGCAACGTTTGTGGCTACTGATGGTCACCGGTTGGTACGCTACCGCAGAACAGATATTAAATCCGATAATGGCAATGCTATTATTATTCCGCGTAAAGCATTGAACTTATTAAAGGCTACCTTACCGGGAGAGAATACGCCAGTGAGTATCGATTTCAATTTATCGAATGCCTTTTTCAAGTTCGGCAACATCCGCATGATCTGCCGCCTGATCGATGAGCGTTTCCCGGACTACGAAAACGTAATCCCTACGCAAAACCCGATTAAGATGACCATTGGAAGATCAGAAATACTAAGCGCGCTTAAACGTATTTCTATCTATGCCAATAAAACCACTCACCAGGTAAGGTTAAAGATTACCGGCAGTGAGTTGCAGATTTCAGCGGAAGACCTGGATTTTTCCAACGAAGCCAACGAACGCCTATCGTGTGAACACGAAGGCGATGATATTGAAATTGGGTTCAATGCCAAGTTTTTAATTGAAATGCTTTCCAACCTGGATGCTGACCAGATTAAACTAAATATGTCGGCACCGAACAAGGCAGGTGTTATCTTCCCTTCCGAGCAGGACAAGAGCGAAGATATTCTCATGCTGGTAATGCCGGTGATGTTGAATCAATACGTTTAACGATTTAACAGAGCAAGGTTCAACACCGTTATAGCGGATTTTGAACCTTGCTTTTATAGTGCCCCCCGCTTTCCAATTTCTATAACCTCCATGTTTCTTATCGCCATTTGCGTGAGTTCAAAACGTAGCAACGTTTTCATGTGGTGAAATCCATGGTTGCCCGCTGCCCCCGGGTTCAGGTAAAGCATATTATTATACTTCGGATCTTTCTTGATGCGTAATATGTGCGAGTGGCCACAGATAAAAATATCGGGTACACGTTCCGTTAAAATTTTCATGACCCTGGGATTATAATTTGGAGGGGCACCACCAATATGGGTCATCCATACGGTAAGTCCTTCTACCCTAAACCAGAGATCTTCAGGAAGCTTTGCCTGAAGTGTGCGGTCATCAATGTTGCCGAACACCGCCCGTACAGGTTTGAACGCCTCCAATTGCTGAAGTAAGGTCGCATCGCCAATGTCGCCTGCATGCCAAACCTCATCACAGTCTTTAAAGTGTTCGAAAATGGAATTGTCTAAAAAACCATGTGTATCTGACAGGAGACCGATTTTCATTTAAATCAATAAAAAAGTGCCTTTGGTAACGACAATCTTGCCGGTTGTAAAGATTGGCAATTTTTTAACAATCCGGATGCAACCATCACCCGGGTGATCAAGTATCTATACAAGCCCAACAAACCTCATGAAATACCTGGCCGCCCATCTTACGTGTTTATGCCTCGCTGTATTCGTACCCGACTCGTTTGCAATCGACAAAAGGGAATTCAAGACCAAACGTGTAGAGGATGCACCTCGCATTGATGGCATATTGGATGACCAAGCCTGGCAAGGGGGTGGCGAACAAATGCAGTTCTTTCAGTTTTCGCCAAACAATGGCAAACTTTCAGACTTTAAAACAACTGTGTTGATGGCCTATACGGATCGGGCCATTTATGTGGCTGCGCGCATGTATGATCCGGAACCTGATAAGATTTTAAGGGAATTTGGCCTGCGCGATGATGGCGACCGCAATGCAGATGCATTTGGTATTTTAATCGATCCGTATAACAGCGGTATTAATGCGTTTTCATTTTTTGTGACTGCAGCCGGTGTTCAGGCCGATTTCTTTTTGACCGGAAGTAACTTTGACGCCAGTTGGGATGCGGTTTGGAAAAGCGCCAGTAAAATTGACGAATACGGGTGGACGATTGAGTTTGAGATCCCGTATTACGCCATTCGTTTTCCCAGGCAAGATGAGCAACAATGGAGCATAAATTTTTATCGAAGGGTAATGCGCATCCAGGAAGAATCGTACTGGAACTATATTGATAACGGCATACAGGGAACGGTAAACCAATTCGGTACACTTACCGGCATACAAAACATTGCGCCCCCATTGCGCCTTTCATTTTCACCATACACAACTTCCATTTACACACACGATGGTACTACCAACACCGGCAAGCTTTCGTTTGCAGGAGGTATGGATTTAAAATATGGGTTAAATGAAAGCTATACACTTGACATGAGCCTGATACCGGATTTCAGCCAGGTTCAATCCGATAATATCGTGTACAACATTTCAGCCTTTGAAGTTCGGTTCAACGAAAACCGTCAGTTTTTCACTGAAGGGACTGAGCTGTTCAATAAATCAAACCTGTTTTACTCGCGTAGGATTGGCCAATCGTTTGGATCTGTTACCTACGATAGCGAAACCGAAGAAGTGGTGAACCGACCAACCGGGGCTAACCTGATCAATGCCACCAAAATTTCGGGCCGCAATAAAAAAGGGCTTGGACTTGGTTTCTTTAATGCTATTACCAACCGCACGTTTGCCAAAATCCGCAATATTGAAACGGGCAAAACCCACGAACAACAGGTTGACCCGCTTACTAATTTTAATGTGTTGGTCGTTGATCAAAACCTGAAGAACAACTCCAATATAAATTTTACAAACACAAGTGTCATCCGTGGCGATGGTGGCCGCGATGCCAACGTAAGTGGGTTACGGGTTAGTTTGCGTGATAAAACCAACACCTACCAGGTAAGTTCATTTGCCTCTGTAAATGCAATTATAAAGCCGGCAGAGAAAACCGATGTTGGCTATAAGTATTTTTTTGAGCTCGCAAAGATAAGCGGTACCTGGCAGTATGGTATGGGGCGCGTAGTGGAAAGCGATAACTATAATATCAATGACCTTGGTTTTTTACAGGCACCAAATGAAATATCACATTATGGTTGGTTGCGTTACAGCATCCTTAAACCAAAGGGCATCATTAACACCATGCGTACAACACTTAATTTGTTTCATGAAAATCTGTACGAACCAAATACCTTCACCTCATTTCAGTCGGGGGTTAATGTAAATGCACAGTTTAAAAATTTTTGGTGGGCAGGCTTTAATGTGAACGGTAGGCCCTTGTTGAGTTACGATTACTTTGAGCCCCGTGTTAAAGGGTACTATGTAGCGTTGCCCCAGAGTTATAATTTTAATTTTTGGGTGGAAAGTGATAGCCGAAAACCCTTGCAGGTTAATGGCTATACGGGGCAATGGCACAGGCCTGAGTGGGAGCAAACCTTTCGATGGTGGGGTACATTTTTACGCTACCGTGTAAACAATAAGCTTTCTTTTAATACCGAGATCAACTATGAACGGGGCGATGGGCGGGGGTTCGCCACTAAATTGTACGATGAAGAGGGTAATCTTTCAGATATTATATTCGGTGCGCGCGATGTTTTAACAACCAGCAACATCGTTGGATTGAATTATACCTTTAACAATAAAATGGGCTTGACACTTCGTGTTCGCCACTATTGGTCAAAGGTAAGGTATGAGAAATTCTTTACCCTTGGTACTGATGGTAAACTCAATGATACGGACTACGAGGGTTTAAATTCAACCGGATCACCAGCGCATGATGCTAACTTCAATGCCATGAACGTGGACCTGGTTTATTTCTTTCAGATAGCCCCGGGGTCGTTCCTGAATTTTGTGTGGAAGGATGCCATTCAGACGTTTAGCAACAATACGGCTCCGGATTACTTTGCCAATGTGCGTGACGTGTCACGATCGCCACAGGTAAACAGTGTTTCCCTCAGGTTAACTTATTTTATTGATTACCTCACCTTGAAGAAAAGCATTTCCCGCAGTTAAAAGTATTACAACTTATCGTGGTAAGCCTTGAGTTTACCGTGAAAATCAGGGGTTGGCATAGTGAAGTTTTAGTAACGGCCAGTGCGCTTATATATTTACCGTTCACTAAAATCGTATACGACCATGAACCGGATTATTGCAACAACCCTTTTCGTGATGATGTGCGCAACGTTGCTGGCCAATGAGCCAGGCCAGCAAAAGCCTGGTTTGGCACAGCAAATGCAAGCCATTCGTGAACAATCACAATTTGTTGAACCCTTTCGTATGGTAAAAGCCTACCAGGTAGAGAATTTCTGGAAAGCTGTTCAGGATACTTTGCGTGAAAAGGATGAGGCACTGTTGGCTGTTCAAAACCGTGTTGCAGGTTTTGAAAATGAAATAGCCAGGCTGCAATCAACTATTGATCAAAAGGAAGTTTCTGCTCAGGAGGTGCAGTTTGCCGCTACGCATATCTCGTTTGTGGGTATGGACATTGAAAAGGGAAAATTTATCTGGATGGTCGTGGTTATTCTTTGTTCCATGCTGGCCCTTATGGTAATTGCCTATTTTGCCTTTCGGGTAAGTTTGCGTTCAGCTTCAGAAGCCCGGAATTTATACGATGAATTGAGCCATGATTTTGATACCTATAAGCGGAACACGGTGGAGAAGGAAGTTAAGCTTTATCGCGAATTGCAGGATTACAGAAACCGCCTTACCGAATTAAAGAGCGCCTGACTTTATTGGTAAACACGAACGTAATCAACCTCCATGCGCTGCGGCCAAATGGAATCATCAACACCCTGCATGCCACCCCAGTTGCCGCCTACGGCCAGGTTCATAATCAGGTGAAAGCGTTTGTCGAATGGCCAGCGCCTAAAATCGTCAGCGGGGTCGCGCGTTACGGTGTGGTATAACTGATCATCTACAAAAAAATCAATTTTGTTTTCCTGCCAGTCAATAGCATAACGGTGAAATTCATCCTGGCAATCGGGAATGGTTATTGTACCTTCTTTTTGTGTCTGGCTGAGGTGATTATACTTTTGCGTATGGATGGTTCCGTGAATCACGCCCGGGTCAAACCCCACGTGTTCCATAATATCAATCTCACCGCTTGCAGGCCAACCCCCGTACAACCAGTCGGTTGAAAGCATCCAGATGGCCGGCCATGTACCTTTGCCTCGTGGAAGTTTAGCGCGTACCTCAATACGTCCATACAACCAATCGCCTTTTGTTTTAGAAACAATGCGTGTTGAGGTGTATGGTTTTCCACCAAGGGAATCCTTGTGGGCTTCAATAATCAACACTCCGTTCTCAATCCGAACATTTTTTGGATTATTCGTATAGAATTGAAGTTCGTTATTTCCCCAACCACAAACATTTGGGCAGCCATCCCCCAGGTCATAATTCCATTTGGTGGAATCAGGTGAACCGGAATAGTTAAACTCATCGGACCAAACCAACGTATATTGTTTCTTGCAACCTGTTAAACTGCCGATAAGCATACACAGGATGCCAGCAACTAAAATTTTCATAGTGTTTATTTAAAGGATCAATAAATATCTATAATTTTCACATCTATATGCGGGAGCCCAGACGTTGCGGAGCAAGTCTGGATGCAGACAAGGCAAAGCCTTCGTCTGCATAGCTCAATAATGAGTCCCTATTTAATGAAAAGCTCTCTTAAAGAAGAGAAAATAAGCGGGAGTAGCTCAGTTGGTAGAGCGTTGGCTTCCCAAGCCGAAGGTCGCGGGTTCGAGCCCCGTTTCCCGCTCAGCGTACTTAAAGAATTTATTGATTTAATTTGTTTTTTGTTTTGGATTCGCGACCAAGGTCGCGCCTGCCTGCCGGCAGGGGTTCGAGCCCCGTTTCCCGCTCATTATCCGTTGCCTTGCTTTCAAATCAATGAACCGAATCGATCGCCTTACTGCCATTTTAATTCAACTTCAAACCAAAAAGGTTGTAAAGGCGCAAGAGATAGCCGACCGTTTTGAAATTAGTTTACGCACGGTTTACCGTGATGTGCAGGCATTGATGGAAGCTGGTGTTCCCATTGGCTCGGAGGCCGGGAAGGGGTACTTTATTGTTGAGGGCTACCATCTTCCACCGGTTATGTTTACCCAAGATGAAGCCAGTTCGATGTTGCTGGCGGGTAAACTGGTTGAAAAGATGGGCGATAAATCGGTGCGGCAAGCGTTTGATTCGGCTTTGCAAAAAGTAAAGGCAGTATTGAATGAAACCGAAAAAGACCATATTCAAAACCTGGAGCCTCACATTGAAATTTACTTGCGCTCGCGGTACGAAAATCGTGAACGCGATGGTTTCCCGGACCACTTCCTTACTGAGATTCAACGTGCGCTGGCAAAAAAGCAGGTTTTGATTATTGATTACTGCAACAATAAAGAGGAGGTAACCAAGCGTGAAATTGAACCAATCGGCATCTTTTATTACAGCATGACATGGCATTTAATCGGCTGGTGCCGGTTGCGAAAAGATTACCGCGATTTCCGCTCAGACCGGATCAAAAACCTGGAGAATACCGGGAAACCTTTTGAAAGCCGTAACCTCTTGTCGTTGAAGGAGTATTTCAACACAGTATTCCAAAATAACAGTTCGCTTATTCGTGTGTCGGTATTATTTGATAAAGCAGTATTAGGAGGCCGCCCGATTTTTGGCAGCATTTCACAAACCGACCTGGGCGATACCCTGCGTGTTGAATTTATGATGGATAACCTGCGGCACCTGGCGCATTGGTTGTTGATGTATGGTAGTGCTGTAAAGGTTGAAAGTCCTGATGAACTAAAGAGCATAATGACCGAACTGGCAGAAGAGCTTTATGGGCATTACAAGGCTAATGAAGTGCTGCATTCGTAAAGGGCTATGGTAAGTAATGTCATGGTGCAAAAGCTTGCACTTGCTTTTGATCAGGCGGAGGATAAACCGCATTTTGAAAAGACATCTTTTCGTGTAAAAAATAAAATTTTTGCCACGCTGGATAAAGCTAAGCGCAAGTTGGTTGTGAAGCTCTCAAATGTTGATCAATCTGTTTTTTCCTCCATCGATCGAAAAGCAGTGTTTCCTGTTCCTGGCGGTTGGGGCAAGCAAGGGTGGACAATTATTGAGTTAAAGCATGCCAAAAAGAGCCTGGTTATCGATGCGTTAACAACATCGTATACAAATGTGGCACCTAAAAAATTAGCAGATAAGTACTTACCTAAAGTGTAGGTCTTTTCTCTTGCTATAGGGAATGCACTTCTATTAAAAATTTAAAAAAAATCTTTTCCTGTTGCCACAGGGCTGTCACCGGTCAATCGTTTTTTTGGTGTATGATCCAGGCGAAATCACCTATGTCTGTTACCCGAAAGGTACTTTTGATTGCCGGAGTTCTGGTTGGGGTTCTTATTACGGTGATTTTGCTATCTGAATCGCTAACATTTTAAACCATAGTTATGCAGGTAATTGTACTCGCCACCTCTGTTCAATCACCACTTCAGGTGAAATCGCTCGTGCCAGTGCTCAACGAATTGGCCGGTCAGGGAAACTGGAATTTTGCGTTAGATGACATAGACCGGGTGCTCCGCATTGTATCCGATACGGTTAAGCCGACCGATGCCGTTAAACTTTTGCGAAGCTGGGGTATTGAGTGTAATGAACTGGAATAAAATCTATCGGTATGCGAAAAGTAATTTTGGGAGTAGCCGTGAGCCTCGATGGCTTCATCGAAGGCCCGAATGGTGAATACGATTGGTGCCCACCTCCAACAGGTAATGAAATGAGTGAATTTTTAGATGGGATTGATGTGGTGTTTTTTGGGCGCAAGAGTTATGAATTATTTGGCACAGCCGAGTATGCCAGCAAAACCTGCTATGTGTTTTCCAATACCTTGAAAGCTGTAACGGGTAAAAATACGCATCTTCTTAGTGGCGATATAGTGAGTGCCGTAAAGAAAATCAAAGCAGAAGAAGGAAAAAATATTTGGTTATGGGGTGGTGCCAGCCTTACAACCACATTTATAAACAACGCCTTAGTGGATGAATTGTGGCTTGGCCTTATACCGATTGTGCTGGGAGAAGGTAAGCCATTGTTTCAGAATGTTAAACAGCGCGAACATTTTGAGTTTATGGAAGTAAACAATCAGCACAGCTATCTTTCGATGAAACTTCGCTACAAAGGCTGAGGAGGTTTCCATTATCTTTATGCCCATGACCATGGAGGAAAAGGTGCAAGCCGTTGAGTATGTTTTTGAAAAGCTCGATCAGGAAATTTCACAGTTTCAAAATTGGTCAGGCTTGCAGTGTAAATGGGGGTGTGGCAAATGTTGTTTCAAGCCCGACATTGAAGCTACAATTCTCGAGTTTCTTCCGTTTGCACATGCATTGCATCAGGCTGGTGAGGCATTTACATGGCTCGAAAGACTAAAACAACCAGGTTCCCCCATTTGCCTGATCCTTAATCCAACTCAATCGGGGGCAGGTTTATGCACTCAGTACAAACATCGCGGGTTGATTTGCCGCCTTTTTGGGTTCTCGGCACGCACCAATAAACATGGAAAAAAGGAATTGGTCACCTGTGAAATTATTAAAACAGAACAAGCCGATCAGTATACGATGGCATACCATAAAGTTGAACAGGAAGTTGAATCCATACCCGTAATGCATCAATATTATATGCAACTCCATGCAATTGATTATGAGTTGACAAAGGTTTTTTACCCGATCAATCAGGCTATTGGAAAAGCCATTGAAACGGTGTTAGCGTACTACGCTTACAGGAATAGTTGAGCCACCGATTGGATTTTTTCAAGGGCTGCCTTGAAAGTGTGTAGCTTTAAAAAGGGCTGAACATGGTCGCCAACTTCAGAAGCTTCACTGCCGGTAGGGTATAACCAAACTACCAGCAAAATGATAACGGCTACCATTATGCCCAACAAAATTGAAAATTCTTTATAGGTAAATTTTCTGTTCACAATCGTGGTTTTTACGAAAGTTGTGCCATTCTTAAAATCACCTGAAACAACCATTTTTTGCCTTTTTGCGGGTGATATGTGTGCGATTATGGACATTCAGTTTCAGTGTTCCGAACAGTAATACCTTGATATTTACAGTAGGTTACCCGGTTTTATGAAAAAAGATTAACCGGGTGATTGAACCTACTTTCATGCTAAATTTGTTGCTTTCGCAGATGAATAATTACAAAATGAACAGGTTTTTTCTTAACCTCTTTAGTACTTCGGTACTGCTCTTAAGTTCTTTTAACGTACCCATGGGCGTTAGCCCCGTAAAGTGGATGACGTTTGAGGAGGCTGTCGAAAGGTCGAAAATTGAAAAGCGCAAAATTTTTATTGATGTGTACACCGACTGGTGTGGTTGGTGCAAAGTTATGGATAAAAACACCTTCAGCGATCCTAAGGTTGCAAAAATCCTGAACGATCATTTTTACCCGGTTAAGTTTAATGCCGAGCAACGCGAAGATGTAGTCTTTGCCGGAAACACATTTAAGTTTATTGATAATGGCCGCAGTGGTTACCATCAATTGGCCGCATCGTTGCTAAACAATCAACTCAGTTACCCAACCGTGGTTTTCCTGGATGATGAGTTCCGCATGATCCAGCCGCTGCCGGGATACCAAAAGCCTGAGGAATTCCACAAAATAATCCAGTTCATTGGGGAGGATCATTATAAAAGCCTTACCTGGAAGGATTGGCAGGTGAAGTATAAATCGCCTTATTAGCCTGCGAAAAAAAAAGCCATATCGGTATAGATATGGCTATCGTAATATTGTTCTGGAAGAAACTAGTCTTTCTTTTCTTCTTTCTTCGTCTTCATAAAGTCAACATACCCTAATGCTGCAGCAAAACCGATAATTACCGCTACGATAGTGATGAAAATGTTGGCTCCGCTTCCGGTATATAAGTCGAACATGGCTTTAAAATTTTGTATGCAAATGTATGGGTTATCGGTTAATCGGTAAAGCTAAATTCAAATAATTTACCCCGTATCATATACCCAGTTCTGTCTTGTTTTGCCGCAAAACATCAATAATAAAGGCAATATGTTCGGTCAGTTCAACACCAAAAAGTTCAGCGCCTTTGTAAACCTCATCGCGTTCAACTTTGGCTGCAAAGGTCTTGTCTTTCAACTTTTTTATTACTGATTTGGGTTCCAGGCTGGCGATGCCATCGGGCCTTACCTGGCAGCAGGCAATGATGAATCCGGTCAGTTCATCGCAGGCCAGCAAACCTTTGTCCAGCGTGTTGGTATACGGAATGTTCCATTTTGTATAATGAGCTGAAATAGCATGGGCAATTTTTTCTTCCCCCAGGTTCTTTAACTTATCAACAATAATAGCAGGGTGTTTATCAGGGAAAGCCTCGTAATCGGCATCGTGCAGTAAACCGGTAATGGCCCATTCTTCCTGCGGTTCGCCAAGCTTTTTGGCGTAAGCCTCCATAACCAGTTCAATACTGCGCATGTGCCGAAGCAGGCTGGTGCTTTGGGTCATGGAATAAAGTATGCTGCGGGCCTCTTCGCGCGTCATTACTTAAATAGTTCTTTGCGCTTGTTCATGTAAATGAAGTTGGCGGCCGCGATAAGCAACAAAAGCCCCAGGATGATCAGTACGATAAACAACCGGCTACTTTTCAGTTGAAGGCTCTTTACTTCGGTTTCCTTTTTCAGGATTTCGTACTGCTTTTCTTTTTCGCTCAGTTCAAGTGCCAATTCCATCTGGGCTATCCTGCGTGTGCTCTCTTCACCATAAACCTGTTCGCGTGCAGAGTCGTACTGCAGCAGTTTTTCGTATGCTTCCCGTAGTTTGCCCTGACGATAAAAGTTGTATGAAGTATTTTTTAAAATATCCGGAACCCCGGTGTTGGCTTGTAACTCAACTGAGAGTTTTAAAGCTTCGTTCAGGTATTGCTGTGCGGGCACAGGCTGGCCGGCCTTGGTGTAGGCAATACCTATATTAGTGATGGTATTGAGCATGCCAAGCTTGTTGTCGTTGGCACGTTCAATTTCAAGGGCGCGCTGATAATACTCAATGGCACGTTGGTAGTTGCCTTGCTTAAAATAAAGAATACCAATGTTGTTGAGCGGGTCAGGAAAAGGTTCATTCATTTTTTCGCTTAACTGGTATGCTTCGGAGAAGAAGCGCATGGCTTTTTCATAAAGTTGAAGGTCGCTGTTGAGGTTGCCCATGTTGTTCATGGAGCCAATAAGCTTTCGCTGATCACCCAATTGAATGAACATATTGTGCGATTCCTCCAGGAACTTCATCGCTTGCCCGAAATCTTTTTTAATCGAGTAAACAGTGGCAATATTATTTTTTGTGGTGGCAATGCCTTCTTTGTTTTGAAGCGTATCATAGATGGCGAGCGAACGAATATAATATTCAAGGGCTTTGTCCAGGGCGCCCTGGTTACGATAGGCAACACCAAGGTTATTGTATGCTGCGGCTTTGCCCCGCTTGTCATTTATGTCACTGGCTAAACTTAATGCTTCCCGTGTATAGCCTATGGCTTTCAAGGGGTCGGATTGGATATAGGCCCGGAAAAGTTCATTCAATGTTTTAACCTTTCGCTCATTACGGGCCGTGTCCAAAACAGCCATTAAACTGTCAATAGCCTGGGCGTCAGCGGCTTGGGTGATCATACTGAAAAACACGAAAAACGCAGTAGCGAACCTCATAGGGGAAGATTTAAAGTATTAAAGTAACGTAAAAAGTGGTAAATCATGAACATTATCCGCTGGGTTTCCCGCTTGGATAAAATAGCTTTACCGGCACCGTGGGGAGCCACAAATTTGGGTAAAATGATGCGAATGAAAAAATTAATCGGAACGTTGGTACTTCTTGTTCTTTTTAACCTTGCCGCACTGGCTCAAACTGAAGAAACGAATATAAAGGAAGTTATTGAACATCTTTTTAGGGGGATGCAATTGGGTGACAGCTCCATGGTGCGCAGTGTATTCCACAAAGAAGTTACCATGGCCACGGTTTATCGAAACCGTGAGAATGCTATTGTGCTCAGGCGTGAATCATCGATCGAAGATTTTGTGAAGTCGGTGGGCACGCCCCGTGCTGATGCATTGAACGAAGAAATATGGGATCTTACTATTCAGCGCGATGGCGATTTTGCACAGGCCTGGTGCGACTACGCATTTTATATTGGAAAAAAATTCAGTCATTGTGGTGTAGATGCCTTTCACCTGTTCAAGACCGAAAACGGCTGGAAGATTTTTCATTTGGCCGATACAAGAAGATCAACAAATTGCACCATACCTCCGGCTATCGGTAATAAGTATAAAAATTAATTGTTGGTTATCATTTTAAACCCACTAAACTATGGCTAAGCAGTTGAGTGCAGCATTTTTCGTTTTTGTGATTTACTCATCCATTGCACAAGATAAAATCACAACGTTTGTATTGATCCGTCATGCTGAAAAGGCCATGGATCAAAGTACAAACGATCCTGACCTTTCGGCTGTGGGTAAAAAGCGCGCCCAACGCCTGGCCGACTTACTTAACGAAGGTGAAGTAAGTGCTATTTACAGTACACCCTTTAAACGTACGCGGCAAACGGTAGAACCTTTGGCCATAAAAAAGGGATTAACCATTCTGGATTATGAGATCAACAAAGAAGAGGAGATTGATAAAATGATTGCGGCATATGCAGGGGGTACTATAGTGGTGGTGGGACATTCTAACACCATTCCGTGGATGGCGAATAAACTGTTGGGTGTACAGAAGTACCATCCGTGGGAGGATGGCGATTACGATAACGTCTGGATAATTTCGGTAGTTGAAAAGGGCAAGTCGGCCAAACTTGTTTGGGTGAATTATTAACTATGTTTTTGATCACGTAGCTATTGATGGTTTAGTGCTTAAGCAGTTAAACACTAAAGCACAAAACAGTCATTAATCACCCATATTTTTTCTGTACTTCACAAGTGTTGCTTTGATTTGCTGGCCGCGTTCATACTTGGTTTTACTTCCAAAAAGGCCAAAGAAAAATCCTCTTCTTGTCCCTTTTCCGGCAACACCGCCACCCGTAGCTGCACCGGTCGTGGTTAAGGAGATGTCGTCAAAAATAATGGCATCCGCGCCTTTTCTTTTTACACGCTCAATAATTTTTTGTTGAACTTTATCAGAACGTTTTCTGGCGCTCACCTCATAAGTAAGTTTTCCCATGATTTCATTCGATTCTTTTACATCGCTTTCGCGGAAATAAATATCAACGTGTGTAGTCTCAGCGTATTCACGGCCGAAGTAAATAATTTTATTTCCACAGCTACAAAGGAGAAGGAACAAGAACAAAACAAGGGCTTTTGATAGTTTCATATAAGGTTTAATCGTTGGCTTGTTAACACCACTAAAATAAAGGTAATACTAAAGAGGATCTGATTTTCTATTGTAAATTTAACAATGCGCATTGGCTTACTGATCATAATACTCTTACGCAGCATACTTGCTGTTGGCCAGCACGAAGACGAACTGCGCAAAAGCATTTATTTCGGGGGTGGCAGTTATTATGTAGACGAGTTTCAGGCTGAAGATCTTTTTCATTGGCTGGACTCCATACCAAACTTATTGGATAAGTACGAAATCCATCTGATCAGCCATACCGACCCGATTGGGGGCCGGCAATACAACGAATGGTTATCAAAAATGCGCAGCCAGGCCGTTCAGGAATTGCTGCTTTTGCGTGATATCCCGGAACATAAAATTTCTGTTAAGGACTGGGGGCTCGATAACCCTGTTTTTCGAAACGATACCCGAAAGGGCATGAGCCTTAACCGAAGGGTAGACGTAATCCTGTATCCGATTATCTTTTAACACTACTGTCCGCTTTCAGACACCTTTTTTCAATAGCGGACGCCACACCGTGAAACATAGCGTTGATTTCTGCGTCTAAGGCTTAAAACTGCCCTTGGCACCATAATTGGCCATTGGGCGCTAACCATCCTGATACATGATAAAACTACGCGACATCGACAAGTTTATTGACTCCCGATTCCAACGCATGTTCATTCTGAAAGGCGTTAACCTGGATGTTGAACAGGGGGAATTTTTGACCATTATGGGACCCAGCGGGGCGGGTAAATCTACTTTAATGAACATTATCGGTATGCTTGATGAGCCTTCTTCCGGTGAATATTACTTCTTCGATCAGCCCGTTCATAAACTAAAAGAAAAGCAGAAGTCGGAGATGCATAAAAACCATATCGGGTTCATCTTTCAGGCCTATCATCTTATTGATGAACTAACGGTGTATGAAAATATTGAAACGCCTTTGCTCTATAAGGGCGTTAACAGCAGCCAACGTAAAAGCATGGTAGCCGAAATGCTTGACCGCTTTAACATGGTGGCAAAAAAAGATTTATTCCCCGAGCAGCTTTCAGGCGGCCAGCAACAATTGGTGGGTATTGCCCGCGCCATTGTTGGCCAACCTAAAATGCTGTTGGCCGATGAACCAACGGGTAACCTTCATTCCGACCAGGGCAAACAGATTATGGACATTTTTCAAAAGTTAAATGAAGAAGGCATGACCATCATCCAGGTAACGCATTCAGAAGAGAATGCCAAACGGAGTAAACGTATTGTAAACGTGGTGGATGGGGCCGTGGTATCAGACAAGAAGAATTAGGATTGAAATAATGGATAAACACATGAAGTTTTTATTACTAACAGCATTTGCATTAACGACAAGCGCAGCTTTCGCACAACAAACATTAACCTACCAGGAAGCTGTAACCATAGCCTTGAAAAAAAATGTTGACTTTAAAGTTCAGCAAAACGAGGTAGAACGTGCCCAGGTGCAGCGCACACAATCGGTAATGGATATGGCGCCCTCGCTTCGTTTCTCAGCCGACTTTTTTGATAGGCGAGGAAGGCAGCAAATCCAAAACCCGGAAACAAACCAGGTTGAATTTTTGGATGTGGTTTCTGAAAATATAGATGCACGGATTAGCGCCAACCTACCCTTGTTTAATGGCCTTAATCGCATCCAAACATTCAGGGCTGCGCAAAGCAACGTAAATGCACAGGAATATGCCCAGGAGCGAACCCGCCAGACTACCATTTTCAACGTGGCACAGCAGTACCTGCAGGTGTTGTTGAGTGAAGAACTATATCGAATCGCGCAAGACAACCATCGAAACCAAACGGAAAACCTCAAACGCATTAAGGAACAGGTAGCATTAGGGGTACTTGCCGGTGTTGATGAGTATAATCAACTGGCTGAAGTAAAACGCCTGGAGTCGCTGATGATACGCGCCTGGAGTAACTATGAAAGTGATAAACTTATTCTTGCACAAACCCTGCAGCTTGAGCCCGGCCTGGATTTTACCCTGGTCAATCCGGGTATGGATATCGGATCAATTTTAAATCTCTCGGTCGATCTGGACGAACTTTATCAAACGGCCATGGCCAGCCGTCCGGACTATAATCAGCAGAAAGAAATTGTGCTACAGCGTACCCGCGCTTTAAGTGCTTTGAGGGGAACGTACACGCCCTCCATATCTGCATTTTACACGTACGGTTCATTTTATAATTCACGCATACCGTTTACACTTAATGATCAGTTGCGTACCGTTAATCCTTACCATTTTTACGGGTTTTCGTTAAATGTGCCCATTCTAAACGGCTTTTCAACCCGTTCCCGGGTTCAATCCGCTAAAATCGACCGGAACAACAGTATGATGCAGGAAAGCAACCTCAAAACGGTAATTTACAGGGATGTGAAAACTGCTTACCAGAATTTTGAGGCTGCCAAAGCCCAATACCTGGCCGCACAGGTGCAACACGAAGCCGCCAATGAAGCCTATAACCTGGAAAAAGAACGCTACGAGCTTGGACTAACGGCTTTTGTTGAGTTTAGCAATGCAAGCAATGCCCTTATTCAGGCCCAGGCGGCCAAAGCCCAGGCCGAATACACCCTGATGTTCCAGGAAACCATACTGAACTACCAGATCGGCCAGCTTAAAACTTGATGGGGCCAAATAGGCCGAAATCATATAATTTTTTACCTTTGCAGCCCTGCTAAGTAAGCAGGGCTTTTTCGTTGAAAATCAGCGAAGAAGCAATGTAAAACAAAGGTTGCAGATGGCTTGCCCGGCCGTTGCAATGTAAACAGGGCAAACACCATACTTATGGCAAAGGAAAAAGCAAAACTGGCTGCTGACGAGAAAGAAGAAATCAAGGCGGTTAAGAAGAAAGTTGTTGAAGACAACACCCCGGTGGAAATTGATGAAATAGACCCACTGGCAGAAGTAAAAGCGCTTGAAAAGGAAGAAATCGAATCAGAAGCTATCCCGGTGGTGGAACTTCGCAAAGCTGTTAAGGCTATGGCCGTTCCGGGCGAGTTCGATTGGGATGCCTACCAAACCAAAGGCTTTGGCGAAGGCTATTCGTTAAGCGAGCGCGATCAAATGGAAAAACTTTATGCGGGCACCGTAACAACGGTTGACAGCGGAGAAGTTGTGATGGGAACCGTAGTGGGAATAAACGACCGCGATGTAATCCTGAACATCGGTTTCAAGTCGGATGGCCTGGTGCCGTTGGCTGAATTCAAAGACATGCCCAATTTAAAAATTGGCGACCAGGTTGAAATCTTCATTGAAGAGCGTGAAAACCTGATGGGTCAGTTAATCCTCAGCCGCAGAAAAGCAAAACTTGTGAAAGGTTGGGAGCGCATTCAAAAAGCATTGGATGATGATGCTGTGATTGAAGGCTTTGTTAAGCGCAGGACCAAGGGCGGTCTTATTGTAGATGTTTACGGTATTGAGGCTTTCTTGCCCGGTTCGCAAATTGATGTTAAGCCAATCCGCGATTTCGATATTTATGTGAACAAGTCGATGGAGGTGAAAGTTGTAAAAATCAACTACACTAACGACAACGTGGTGGTATCACACAAGGTACTTATCGAGAAAGACCTTGAAGAACAAAAGGTAGCCATCCTCAGCAACCTGGAAAAAGGCCAGGTGTTGGAAGGTACCATCAAGAACATGACCAACTTCGGTGTATTCATCGATTTGGGTGGTGTTGATGGATTGTTGCACATCACCGATATATCATGGGGCAGGATTAACCACCCTGAAGAAGTATTGAAGCTTGACCAGGTAGTTAAAGTGGTAGTACTTGAGTTTGATGGTGAGAAGAAACGCATCAGCCTGGGTATGAAACAACTTACCGAGCATCCATGGGCATCGTTGCCGGCCGACATTAACGTTGGCTCGAAGGTGAAAGGCAAGATCGTAAACGTAGCTGATTACGGAGCCTTCCTTGAATTGCAACCCGGTGTTGAAGGTCTTATCCACGTAAGTGAGATGAGTTGGTCGCAGCATTTGCGCAACCCGCAGGATTTCATGAAGGTTGGCGATGAGATTGAAGCCGTAGTGTTGACGATCGACCGCGAAGAACGCAAGATGTCATTGGGCATTAAACAACTTACCGAAGACCCATGGACACGCCAGGATGTGCTTACAAAGTATGCCATCGGTACCCGTCATGAAGGAATTGTGCGTAACCTCACTAACTTCGGTTTATTTATTGAACTGGAAGAAGGCATTGATGGATTAGTGCACGTATCGGATTTAAGCTGGACCAAGAAGATTAAGCACCCCTCGGAGTTTGTGAAGGTTGGTGATAAATTGCAGGTAGTGGTGTTGGAGCTTGATGCCGCAAACCGCAGGCTGGCCCTGAGCCATAAACACCTGGAAGAAAATCCTTGGGATACCTTTGAAACCGTATTTACGGTAGGTTCTGTACATAAGTGCACCGTTATTAGCAAAAACGATAAAGGTGCTGTGTTGGAATTGCCTTATGGTATTGAAGGTTTCTGCTCAACTAAAAACCTGATAAAAGAAGATGAAAGCAAGATTGAAGTAGGCGAGTCACTTGACTTCAAAGTGCTGGAGTTTTCGAAAGAGGACCGCAGAATAAACTTATCGCATAGGGCTACCTTCTCCAACGAAGAAGAGAAACCTGCTGCCAAGAAGAAAGCTACTCCGGCCTCAAAGGGCAAAACCATTGATAAGATCAACCAGGAAGTTGAAAAGTCAACCTTGGGCGACCTGGAAGCATTAAGTGCATTGAAAGATAAAATGAATGCACCCAGGGTTGGTGGTGAATCTAAAGCAGAATAAGTAATATTGGGCATTAGTCACGCAACGTGACTAATGCCTTCATTGGTCTCGTGGCCGAGTGGCTAGGCTGAGCTCTGCAAAAGCTCCTACAGCGGTTCGAATCCGCTCGAGACCTCAAACCCTTTCCGGTAATCGGGAAGGGTTTTGTATTTATAACCATCAGGTTGACTATCTTTCCTTAATCTTACGCCATGACCGAACGCGAACTGATAAAGCTGGAAGCTACCATCCGAAACAAGATGGAGGAGGTAAAAAAACAACGCCTAAGCCTGAAAGACTCAGGCCTTGGCGGATTGATGAACACCCTGAAGAAAGTGGATGAGGCATTATATGAGAAGATAATGCCGGAATACAAAGCGATGGTGAAGGAGTTTAATATTTTTAAGTAGTGGCTAATCCATATAGCTCTCTTGTAAAGTTAGAATAAAATTATCGATTGTTTCTGCTGACACAGGGTTGTCATACGGGTAGTTGAGATTTGGTTTATAAACCAAACATAACTATCCATGGAACCGACAATCAAACAACACACACCGGTAATTACAGCGGCCCAATTGCTCGAACACTGGCAAGGGCACCGCAGCCTTACGCGCAGGGTAATTGAGGCTTTTCCTGAAAAGGAATTATTCACTTATTCCATTGGCGGTATGCGAACCTGTGCCGCATTGGTAGAGGAACTGCTGGCCATTGCGGTGCCAGGGTTGCGTCAAATTGCAGAGGGCACAACAGAAGAATTAAAAGAACATTTAACCCATAATAACAGTAAAGTGAAATTGCTGGAATTTTGGGATGAGGCCACCCCCGAGATAAACCGTTTATGGAGTGAAATTCCACTTTACAAATTTCAACAAAACATACTTACGTTCGGTCAGTACGAAGGAACAGTATGGTCCTCTATCTTTTATTTTATCGATAATGAGATCCACCACCGTGCACAGGCATATGTGTACTTGCGAAGCTTAGGCATCGAGCCTCCTCACTTTTGGGAGCGATAGACCTGGATCCAAAAAGCCCGGCTTAACTATAACCGGTTAGGCTGGGCCGAACCTTACTTTAAGGCTGCGGGGGATGCCTTTTGCTTGTTTGTGCTTTCATGGTAAACAGTATTTTTGTGCTTACTTTTTTCATGGAGCGCATCAGGACATTACTAATACAGGGGAAGGAAATTGTTGCCATTGATTATTCAAACCTGAAGGAAGCAGACATGATTGCCCTGGCAATTGATGCCAAGAAATACTTAATGAAAACGGAAGGCCCCAAGTTTATTATCAACTCGTACAGCAAAACATTTATTACCCCGGCTTATGTAAGGCACATGGAGAAGGATTATGATGAAGTAAAAAATTATATTAACAGGAATGCCCTTGTTGGGCTAAACACACCGAAAATGATGATCCTGAAAGGTTTCAATCTTTTGTTGGGTACGGACTTTCGGACGTTTGCAACGGAGCGCGAAGCAATTGAATATTTGATTGGTGCGCCTGTTGTTGAAGAATTAAAACCAATTTTTGTTTCAACCTAACCCCAAGCCTATGCCCGCATATATTATCGTTGATGTGGATATAACAGATCCGGTTCGCTACGAGGATTACAAGAAATTAACCCCTGGCCTTGTGGGTGCCTATGGAGGCAAATTTATTGTTCGTGGAGGTGCGACAGAGACCCTTGAAGGTGAATGGCAGCCAGGCCGTGTGGTAGTTATTGAATTTCCCAGTGTGGAAAAAGCCAGGGCTTTTTATATTTCCGATGCGTATACAGCCGCCAGGAAAATTCGTATGGAGGCATCAACCGGTAAGATGATTTTAGTTGAGGGTATTTAGCCTCAGCTAATCTGGTTCAAGTCAACGTAGTCCTTTATAAGCCTGATGGCCTCTTGTATAGCATTGACTGAAACCACGCGATAGGTTCCAATTTTTTTGAAAAACATGGTTGACAGTTCGTCCTGCGCCAGCAATATTACTTTTTTGTTGGCACGCAACGCCAATGAAACCTCCGAGGCAGTCCCGGCCGCCATGCCCAACACAACCAGCACATGGCTGCTTAATACATTAATGTTGTTGCGGGCACTGCCCATACCGGTTACAATTTTTATTTGGGCATAACGCGAAGCACCGGTAGTTGATTCTCCGGGCAATATGCCTATGGTAAGTCCTTTGTTGTCGGCTGCACCTTTTAATACGGCATTCATCACACCAAATTCACGCCCACCCGTAAGTACTGCCCACCCTTGTTTGGCAATGGCGGCACCTAAATCGTAGGCTAATTCATTTTCCTCGGGCGTTGCGTTTTCACCCGGCCCTAATACGCCAATAATAACTTTCGAAAACATGGAGGAAAGATACGCGAGTAAAATAGGATAACAAGCGTTAGGGTTGGTACCTAAAATTCATGCTCACAGTCAAGGCAATGCCCCACTTTTTTGGGTGGGAAAAGAACTACCAGAAGTGTGAGTAACAGAGAAGTTATGCGCCAGGATAATTTCTTGGAATAACCATATTCGATGCGCGTGGATTGACAACGTGGGCATCGGGTTGTCTCTTCATCGGCCAACATCACCGTTTCAGCCAGTACCTGCCTCACCTGTTCTTCATCTTTCTGAAAAATATGTAAGCGCACGCTAAACCTTGGGTTTTGGATGGGGTATAAGCTGGCCAGGTTTTCTTCTGTTAAAAAACAGGGAATACCGTAAGCATCCAGTTTTGTTTTTGCCAGACTGGCCTCCAAACTGTTTTCAAAACTGCCAAACACAATAATATTATCGCGGTCACTCATCGTTCAGTTAATATACTGAATTATCCAATCCGAACATGGGGAAGATTTTTTACCTTCATTATATGAAAGCCGGAAGTTTATTGCCTGTTGTTCTTTTTATGGCCTTGGGGGCTGTTGCGCAATCCCTTAGCGAGGCGCAACAAAAAGCAATCAATAATTACATTACCATGGTTAACCAATTGTCCAATGAATTGGCAGGCCTAGGGCCATCGCTAGCTGCTTCGTATCGGTCCATGCTGGAATTCCGAAACAAGCCTCGCCCGGTATCGCCATACAGTTGCCGGATGGACGAAAAGAAATATTACTTTGAAGAAGCACAACGCACAGCCTTAGCTTTGGGGGCTGCCGGGGCAAACTTTAAAGCAAAAGCAGAAGCGGCACGATTGGCCTGGCTTAAGGTTGATGAAACCTGTAAAGCCATTGAGGTTTATTTCAGGTTAAAAGATTACGAATCCGACAACTTTAAACGTTTTGAAGAATTAGTTGGGCTTATTGATGCGCAGGTGCAAGAATACGCGCACCGGGTGGGTGAGTTACAACTCGAAACCGAAAAGCTTTATGCCCGGTTACAACCGCACAATGCCGCTAATCCGTATCACAAAGCCAGCAAACTCATGCGCGACCAATTGGTGTTTGAACATGAATTGTTGGATGCACTTATTTTCAATGTAAACGAACAGGTGCATACAGGTTGGCCCGTAGAAAAAGCACAAAAACACATACTGGATGATTCCCGTAGGGTTGACGAATTGAAAAAAGGTGTTACGGGTATTCAATACCCCGCATCCTCTATGTACACATCATTCGTGGAGGGGATAGAATCCCTTCAAAGTACGAAACGTAACGGTGTTGATGGATACACTTATGAAAAGCAACAGTCGGATGAGCATAGCAATGGGTTATACAAAAACCTCATCAATTACTATAACCATGTAGGTGTATCGTTCTATGAAAACTTTGTAAAACAATCTGTTTCCGCAGGCTTTCGTGGTATATACTACCTGAATTTTGTTCCGGTGTTCAGTGTGCGCTCTACCGTAAAGGAAATCAACCTGGAGGTAAAACCATTTGTCGATAGGCAAACACCTCCATTTACTGTAACGCCTGTATCCACGGCTGTTCCTCCCGCGGTATTCAATGCACTTTCAAATTACATACAGTTTATAAACGAAGGCATGGCACAGGTTAACCATATGATGAACCCCATGCACAGTTTAAACAGTTCGGCATCATATGGTAAAATGCGGTTAAGGGCAACCGGTAAAATGAACCTTGAATATTACTATAAAAATTTTGAGGTGCCGGTTACACACTTTCAACGCACGATTGATCAGGGAAAAACTTTACCGGTAGCTTATCAGAAACCCTTGAACGACCAGGTGGAGGTATTACATGCCATCCTGACTGAACTGAACCAGTGGAATACTGTGTTGCTCGCAAATTCGGCATCGAAACAATTAACCAAAGACAGTATGGATTATGTGTACGGTGTAATTGAACGATTCGTGGTTCTCGCCAATGCATTTGATGAAAAAAAAGAGCGACTTTACCAGGATGTAAGACGCATAATGGAGTCTTATAAACCCGCAAGCCCCAAAAGTTCGTGGCAGGTTTCGGGTAACGCAATGTTGGCCTTGTTGGATGAAAATCATAAGGAATTGTACAAGGCTAAAAGATTTTTGTTGGGTGATTCTTTACAGAAGGCTTACACGGAGGATATTGAGCGTATGTCGCGCGAATTGATTGTTAATGAATACACAAACCTGGAGGGCATTCAAAAGTACGGCAGATCGAACGGTAACTGTCCGTACACCCCTTATGAAGATTTTGCTGAGTACGCTAAACGCTTTGCGGAGTCGTTGAAAAAACTTAAACCGTCAAAAACTTCATCGTCCTATTATCGTCATCCGTACAATGAATTGATTTACCAGTATAACCAGGTACTGATAAGGGATTACAACAAATTTGCCGAATTATCGAAAGTACCCTTATTGAAAGCAGTGATGCAGGTTGAGTTATTTGAAATGATACCCCATCGTAAAGCTGAGCCCAGGCCTGAGGCTTTGCAACCATCCCCTGTTGTAAAAGAACCTGCTACCACACCATTACCAGTATCAAAAGAAGAAAGCAAGGGCAATCAAAAGGATAAAAGAACCGCTGCCGACAAAAAGGCACCAACAAAAGTTGGCGGTAGTGTTGTGCGCGATACGGTGCGCATTACAGATATTATACGCATAGAAACTGTTCGGCAAGATACTGTTTATGTATCGCGGGTAGATACCGTATATGTAGGCATGCCCGGGGAAAACATCATGTCGATGGAAGGTTATGCTACCAACAACATTGTATTGCTGTTGGATATTTCAGGCTCAATGAACAGCCCCGATAAATTACCGTTATTAAAAAAATCGGTCTTGTTGCTGATGAAGATGATGCGACCGGAAGACCAGGTTTCCATTGTTACCTATTCCGGAAAAGCCAAAGTTGAATTGCCGCCCACATCGTTTAAGGATGAAATTAAGATTACACAAGTTATTGAGCGGTTAAAATCAGATGGAAAAACAGACGGGATTGCCGGCATAAAACTAGCTTATCAGGTGGCCGATAAGAACTACATCCGGGGTGGCAACAACCGAATTATTTTAGCCACCGATGGTGAGTTTCCCATCGGCAACCCCACGTACGAAATGGTGAAGAAATTTGCCGGTGAAGATATTTTTATAACGGTTTTTAATTTTGGCAAGGGTTCTTCGGCTAAAAACCTGCAACAATTGGCAGCCTTTGGAAAGGGTAATTACGAGCACATTACCCGTGAGAATGTTGATTTGAAATTGATCAAAGAGGTGAAGGCAAAGCGTAGTAAATAATGAATATTTTCATGTTAAAGCTAGTGCTGCTTGTGTGTTTTCCTGGCTTACAAAAGGCCTTTCCAGAAAATATTTCAGCTAACTTGTAACATCCGGTTAACCCCATCGTCTGGTTATTGGATTTTGATTGATGAATCTGGAAACTTTTCAAAACCGTGTTCTTCCTGCAAAAAACAAGCTTTTTCGGTTTGCCCTGCGCATGCTGGGCAGCGAAGATGAAGCCAAGGATGTAATACAGGAGGTATTTATACGTGTTTGGAACAACCGGGAGCAAATGGATCAGATCCAGAACATGGAAGCCTGGTGCATGCGGATAACCAAAAACCTTTCGCTGGACAGGCTCCGGTCGATACAACGAAAAGGTACCTATCCGATGGAAGAAGGATTTGATGTGAAGCACACCGATGCAACACCGGATGTTAAAACTGAAATGGGTGAAAGTATGCTGAATGTAAATCAATTAATTGCTGCCCTGCCTGAAAAGCAACGGCAGGTTATTCACCTCCGCGATGTGGAAGGGTACACGTACAATGAGATCTGCGAAATTCTTGAA
Organism: Cyclobacteriaceae bacterium; assembly: GCA_025808415.1. Classification (NCBI taxonomy): domain Bacteria; kingdom Pseudomonadati; phylum Bacteroidota; class Cytophagia; order Cytophagales; family Cyclobacteriaceae; species Cyclobacteriaceae bacterium. The sequence continues at coordinate 3,331,296 of CP075525.1, read as the reverse complement.
TTGGATATGAACCAGGTAAAAGTGAGTTTATTCAGGGCACGAAACGCGGTAAAAGAAAAATTGATGAAAATCAATGCTTATGGACTCTAAGAAACTGGAAGAACTGTTACAAAAGTATTGGGACTGCGAGTCATCGTTGGAGGAGGAGGAACAGTTACGCACATATTTCTGTGGCAATGATGTTCCGGATCAATGGCGTGAAACTGCCATACTCTTTCGCTACTTCGATGAACAAAAGGGTAAATCGGTTGATCCACAATTTGAAAATGTTGTGGTAAGCCAGATTAAATCAACGAAACGCGCAGAAAGCGGAAAGCTGGTTAAGCTGTTCTCTAACACGATGCGCATTGCAGCCGGTGTGGCTGTTTTACTGGCGGCTGTTTATTTTGTCCGGCAGGAACTTCGTAGCGACAGTACGGTAGCCGTTGAAGACACCTATGACGACCCGCAAAAAGCATTTGAAGAAACAAAACGCGCGTTGCTAATGCTGTCAAAAGGTTTTGGCCAAGCTGAACAACAGGCTAAGAAAATAAATGTTTTTAATGAGGCACAAGAAAAAGTACAAACCTCAACTACTTCAGATAACGAATTATAATTGAATCAAGAATTTATAACTATGAAAAAAATAATCACACTTTTAGCTTTAATCGTTTTGGGTACGGGAGTGTATGCACAGAGCGAAGTCGTTACAAAATTTTTCAATAAATATGCATCCGATGACTCGTTTACCACACAGGTAACAATATCCGGAAAAATGTTCAGCTTATTTACGAATATGGAAGTGGATAAGCCTGAGGATAAGGAGGTGCTTGAGGCGATCAGCAAAATAAAGGGCCTGCGTATTATCGGAAAGGAAAACACCAGCGATGCCAGGAATCTGTATAAAGAAGCATCATCAGTAATCCTGCAAAATAAATTTGAAGAACTCATGTCGGTACGCGATAAGGATACGGATATGAAGTTCTACATAATTGAAAAGGGCCCCGGCAAAATCAGTGAATTGATCATGGTTTCGGGCAGTCAGAAGGATTTTATGATTATGACGTTGTTTGGCGAAATCGATCTAAAACAAGTTTCGCGCATCGGACAAAAAATGAACGTAAGTGGCCTCGATAAACTTGAGAAGATTGACGAGAAGGGTAAAAAGAAGAACTGATCCTAACCCCCATAAATTAAAGCAATCACTGAACCTGGTGGTTGCTTTTTTCGTATTTGTGAATAACCCATCAACCATGAAACATTCTATCCTTTCTTTATTATTCACTCTTGCTTCCATTACGCTTAGCGCTCAGAGCAAGACTACCGAGAATCTTCAGCAACGCTATAGTGGTTCTTTCTCACTTTATTTTTATCAGAATACTTTAAGAATGCTTAACCAAAGTGAAAGTAAAGAATTTGATGAGCTTATTAAAGATATTGAAAAGATGAAGTTCCTGATGATCGATAAGGAGAATCGATTTACGACCAAAGATTACAACAAACTTAAGTCAGACTATATTGCCGAAGCTTTTGAAGAGGGCATGACTACACGCTATCAGGGAAGAAATTTTGATATACTCTTAAAAGAAAAGGCCGGAAAAACAAAGGGTATGGTGGTGCTGGTTAACGATTCAACCAGTTTGTATGTACTTGACCTGGTGGGCAGCATTGCGTTAGATAAAGTAACAACCCTTTATAAAACACTGGACGAGAGTACAGATGTGGGCAAAAAAATTAAAAACTTTGCCGACCGTAATGCAAAGCGTAAAGAGGGCGACAAAGAAGGTGATGATCATTAATGTATTCACGAATCTTTAAATCGTAAAGCATTGGAAACTGTTCTCTCCATTCAAGATCTCTCCAAGCATTTTGGCAGAATAAAGGCTGTAAACAACCTGAAACTTGAAGTACAAAAAGGTCAGGTGTTTGGTATGCTTGGCCCCAACGGCAGTGGTAAAACCACTACCTTAGGTATGCTCATGGGGGTTACAAACCCAACTTCCGGAAAGTTTTTGTGGTTTGGTGAAGAGCCAACCCCTCAGTTGCGCAGAAAAATCGGGGCAGTATTGGAGCACCCCATTTTTTATCCTTACCTCAGCGGACAAAAGAACCTTGAACTCAATGCCATGATCAAGCAGTGCCCGGTGGAAAATATTCCGAGGGTGCTGGAACTGGTTGAACTTACTGAACGCAAGGACGATAAATACAAAACCTATTCATTGGGTATGAAGCAGCGGCTTGCCATTGCCTCGGCCTTGCTCAATGATCCTACGGTTCTCATTTTGGATGAGCCTACCAACGGACTTGATCCTATGGGTATTGCCGAGATCAGGGACATCATCAGAAAGATTGCAGCGAATGGCAAAACCATTATTCTGGCCAGTCACCTGCTGGATGAAGTGCAAAAGGTTTGTACACATTTTGCCATCCTTAAGCGTGGCAACATGGTATACACCGGTCCTGTAGATGATGTTGGAAAGGGTTCAGAAACGGTAGAGGTAAATGCGGAAGTAGAAAACCTGAATGAGATATTGTTGACATTCCCAGGCACATCCTCTGTTAATCGCGAAAATGGTGTTTACCAGGTAACCATGCGCGAGGGCCATCATGGAAAAGAGTTAAACAGGTTTTTGTTTGAAAAAGGTATAATGGCCAACCACCTGGTTACAAAGAAGAAAAGCCTGGAGAAGCAATTTCTGGAAATACTTGCTGAGGCACATTAAGCTGGATACATATGCTACAACTGCTTAGAATAGATTTAAAAAAACTTACCAGTTACCGTACCTTTTGGATTATTTGTGGATTGTATTTCTTTACGCTCCTCACCACAACGGCCAGTGGCATGGAGTTTTTGAAATGGCTTGCCCGCACGGTTGAAGGGTTTGGCCAATCCATTAACATTAAGCGCATTCCTCTTTATCATTTCCCGGATGTGTGGCAAAACCTGGCCTGGAGCAGCGGTTTGCTGAAGATCATGATTGCCATTATGGTGATGATCTCTATCACAAATGAATATTCTTACCGTACCATCCGCCAGAATATTATTGACGGCTTAAGTCGTAAAGAATTTCTTTTATCCAAGATATACACGAATTTTTTGTTAAGTGCATTAAGTATGGTATTGGTGTTTCTTGTGGCACTCGTCACCGGACTTATTTACTCCAGTCACCTGAATATGGACTACATGTTTCAAGGAGTGGAATTTTACCCGGCATACTTCCTTGAAGTTTTTGCTTTTTTATCGTTTGCCTTAATGCTGGGCATTTTTGTTCAACGATCTGGCCTGAGTATTATCTTATTGTTGAATTCTTACCTGATTGAACTTATTATTAAAGAGAATATTGATGACTATGTTCCGTGGTTGATCAAATTCTTTCCGTTGGAATCAATTATGAATTTAGTGCCCATGCCTTTCGCACGGTATGCGTTTCAGCAGATTCAGGATTATGTTAGCCTGCAGTCTGTAGCTATAGCACTGGTGTGGGCTTTTTTGTTCAACTATTTTAGTTATCTGCGGCTAAAGAAAGCAGATTTGTAATATTCCCCCTGCAATCGTTTTCATTGACTGTACGGTGGAAAATCCTACATGGGGGCAACGTTAAGTGCTATTCCCCGTTACTTTGTGGTATTAAATAAATCGCAATATGAATACCATTCAGCTTTTGGGATTAGTGGCGGGTTCCTGTACTACAGCTGCCTTTATTCCGCAGGTTGTTAAAACCTGGAAAAGCAGGTCGGCTAAGGATTTATCGCTTGGGATGTTTTCTATTTTTTGTACCGGTGTTTTGTTATGGTTAGCCTACGGGTTACTCATTATGGACATACCTGTAATTATTGCAAACATGGTAACCTTAGTGTTGGCGTCTTTCCTGCTCGTGCTTAAACTCCGTTGGAAGCACTAGTCATGATCGCACGCGCAGTACTTATCGCTGCTTGCCTTTTCAAAGCATTCCTTTCCTTCTTTGTACGAGAACCACGCCAGGCCAAGTGTGCCGGCTGCATCAATGTAGGGCAGGTTGGTGAGTTCGTACAGTCCGCTTGAGACCAACAAGATAATGGACATGTATACACACACCAGCGTGCAATTGGCATCGGCCAGGATGGCTTCGCTGTGCAGGGCATTTCCAACTTTGCGTTTACCATAAATAAGCGCAAGCATTACTAAAATGCTTATGCCTGAAATGATCACGCCCCAAAAGGTTGTTTCCGGTTTTTGTCCGGTATAGATTACGATGCTTGCCCCGATGATTAGGCCGGCAACCAGCAGGTAAAACGCGGTACCGGTTATGCGCAAAGCTGTGCGTTCAAAACCATCACGGCTTGCGGTTGGATTATGGCGAATGCGAAGAATCATGTGCATGATACCTATTCCTGAAATAAGTTCAATAAAACTATCTACCCCAAATCCGAATAAGGTTAAGGTTTCATCCTCATAGCCAAACCAGGTGGCGATAATGCCTTCAACAAGATTATAGAGGATGGTAAATACCGCTAATAGCAGTGCTGTTGTGTAGAGTTTATTTTCTTTCTGAGTTACGGCTGTGATATCCATAGGCAACGTGCAGGCACAAAAGTAGCACCATCAATCATTTATTGATTGATAGGTCAGCACTTTAAATTTACCTCCAATACTCCACTGGGAAGAGTTATACATATTGGTATAGATAATGCCAATGAGTTGTTCTTTCGGGTCGGCCCAGTAGTGGGTATTAAATGCCCCGCCCCAACTGAATGAGCCTATGGACACAATGGATTGATAATCATTACTTTCTGTCTCTAAACCAAAAGCCAACCCAAAGGGATTGGCATCGGGCACGTACAGTTGATTGGTGAGTATAAGTTCAACGGTTTTCCGACTCAGGATTCGTACACCATTGTACTGCCCTTTGTTGAGAAACATTTGAAGAAACTTCGCGTAATCCTCAACGGTTGAGGATAACCCGGCTCCCCCTGAAAAATATTTTCCGTTGCTTTTCGGATAATCGGGGTTAACGTTATCATAAACAGGCGCTACCTGACGTGCAAGCTTACCGCTCTGATCGGAATACAAGGTAACAAGCCGATCGTGTTTGTCTTTTGGTAAATAGAACCAGGTATCTTTCATGCCCAACGGATCGAATACCCGTTTCTTTAAAAACTGATCGAACGGCATACCCGACCATAGTTCAACCAGGTAGCCGATCACATCAATATTTAAACCGTAGGTCCATCGCTCACCGGGCTTATGTTTTAAAGGCAATCTTGCCAGTATTTTAATTTTATCACCAAGCACATCACCATCGTTACCAATGCCGCTGGGCACACCAGCTTTTGCATAAATTGCTTTGAACTCGTTACTGCCGATGGCGGCATAATCAATACCTGAAGTATGAGTGAGCAGATGTCGTATTGTAATTTCTTTACCAGCGGGTTCGGTTGTGTAGCTGCTGTCGGCAGCATTAAAAGATTTTAGTACTGTAGGGTTTTTGAATTCCGGGATATAACGTGAAACAGGATCATCCAGTTGAAACTTTCCTTCTTCCCACAAGATCATTGCCGCTAAACTGGCAATAGCCTTGCTTTGTGAAGCGATACGGAAGATGTTGTCTTTCTGCATTGGTTTTCTGGAATCGATGTCACTATAGCCATACGCCTGGTGATAAACAATTTTTCCGTTGCGGGCAATCAACACCACTGCTCCGGGAATGGATTTTGATTCAATTAGTTCGTTTATCATTTGATCGATACGCTTTAAGCGTTCGGGCGAAATACCATTTGATTCAGGTTTTGAAGGTGTTAAAACCTGTGCATGGACAGCAAAGAGGATAAACGAGAATAGAATAGTGAGATTTTTTTTCATTGTGAATACGAAGGTCAGATTTTTACATGGGCCCAGTTTACCCCCGATTTAATCCTGTAAAGTTGCATTTCTGAAATGCCAAATTGTTTTGCAATAATTTTCATGCGGGTTTTACCTTCAGCCAATTTGCGCTTAATAAGCTTCACACGATCGGTGGTTAGCTTTTGCCCGCGGCCACTGTACTCGGCTTTTGATTTAATGTAGTTCGGGTCCTTAACCATGTGGGCATGCATGTCATCTTTGGTTACCCACTTTAAATTCCGGTAGTAATTGTTTTCCTTCTTATGGTCCAGGTGAATGACAAACCGGTGTGCTGCACTTGGTTTGTCACAAAAATGCTGGGCAACCAACCGATGGACCAGGAAGCCTTTGCTGGCCCCATCTTTACGCAGTTGGATGCCCGGGTAATTTTTGATGTAGCTGTATTTCAAAAAATAACCATTGTCGTAAGTGCCCCAAAAGGAAACAACACGACCGAAGTTGGAGATAGCATACCGCTGTCCATCGCCACCTTTAAAGCCCCGAAGGGTTTCCCATTTTTCGGTGGAGTGGAATTTTAGTTTTTCAATTTTGCGACCTGTGCTCATAATCAAAAAGGTAGTTTTTCAGAATATTTTGGAATTAGTGTTTGAAAGCCCTGCTGTAGCGTTTGCAGTATTTTTTTTCCTGATCGGTTAACTATTTTCCTTCCATCAATTTCATGTACAGGCGTAAGTTCGCCCATCGTGCCGGTGGCAAATACTTCATCGGCTGTGTAAAACTCGGTGAGGGAAAGGTTACGCTCCTCAACCGTAATGCCTGAGGTGTGGCATAGTTCTAAAACTAATCCACGGGTTATGCCGTGCAGGCAGGCATCGGCAAACGGAGTATACACCTGCCCGGCTTTTACCATGAATAAATTGGTATCGTTCAACTCGGCAACAAAGCCGTTATGGTCGAGCATGATGGCCGCATCGGCACCGGCAACATTGGCCTGTATTTTAGCGAGTATATTATTCAGCAGGTTGTTGTGATGGATTTTTGAATCCAGGAATTGTGGATTGTTCCTTCGCTGTGAAGAGGTGATAACCCGAATGCCCTGGTCGTTATTATAGACTAACGGTTTCCATTCGGCCAGTACAATCAGGCAACAGCCTTTGGTATTTAGCCGCGGATCCATACCAGACGTTACCTTTTCTCCACGGGTAAGCGTTAACCGGATGTGGGCTTCATCGCGCATGCCGTTGGCTTGCAGGGTTTCAAAAATTGCTTTTTTTATTTCATTACGGGATGGAACGTTGGCAAACGCAAGCGTATGTGCCGAAGCTTCCAACCGATCGAGGTGTTTGTCGAGACAAAAAATACCTCCATTATAAACCCGTAAACCTTCCCATACTGCGTCACCACCTTGTACCGAACTATCAAACACCGAAACTTTAGCCTCTTCGCGCGGCAGTAATTTGCCACCTACATGAATTTTAATATTGGCATTTTTAGGGTTATACGATTGAAGCATACTCCTTTAAAAAAATGTGACAGAAAAAATTAAAGAGATCTAACGGTTATTGTCTTTGGGGGAGAAAGACAGAAATAACGTAAATCAGGGTCTCAGGGCAAAAGGTAGTAATTTTTCGTAATACTTTTTTGCCTCCAAGTATAAAGTTGTCAAATGTTCTGGTAATGGTCGTTCGCTGGTCGGTTGCTTTTCAAAACCGGTTGATTTATGAACATTGGCATACCAATAGGGTGCCCATACACCATCGTAAGGTTTAGGGCCTGCCGCCCACGTTAACATGGAACGCTCAAAGGGGATTTTAAGGTTGTGACAAAGATTGGTTAATACGGCTTCGGGGTTTTCAAGCAAGAGTCCTGAATCCAGCACCAGCGGATTTTGCCCCAAAGCCTTGAGTCTTTCAAAGAGGTTGTACTGGTATTCAATGCCTATATCGCGCATGACCGGCAGATCAATAACCTGTGCATAACTGGCAATAATTTGTTTTGGGTTGCGAATCAGAAAAATGTTTTCACAGTGTTCAAACGGAAAACTTTCCAATACTTCAAGGTGATGCGCCATGTTTTTTATGAAAAAGACTGGTTTGTTATGTACCCCGAAAAGGTCTTTCAATACATCTTCTTCGTTATGAGGTTGCTCTTTTAACACTTCTTCCCGCCCTGGGTGAACGATACCCGTTTTGATAAAATACACAGCATAAAAAGGCTCATCCACAACTTCTGTGTCGGTGCGATGGGCAAAAGAGTACATCAATGCAGTTGAAATGTTGCGTGGGCTGGAAATAATATTAAGTGTTTTCAATGGGCTAACTTTTTAAGTTTTAGGTAGCATTATTTTTTTATCAAGGGCTTCCTGATCGCTGCTGGCCGTTTTGACAACAAAGGCCAGGATGACCAGGAGCATGCCCAGTACTGTGGCATCGTTGGTAATGAAGGGTTGGTTCATCAGATCAGCATTTTGAGTTATAATTCTTTCTTCACCACCAACAGGAAGTAATTCTTATCCATTTCAAGATAGCCTTGTTCGTAACAGTAATAATAAAGGGCACCTTCCTTAGTTTTATACTGGCTGGTAAAGTAGCCAAAATCAAATCCTTTTTCATTAAGTTTTTCACGGCTTACCCGTGTTTTGCCGGTAGGGTTAAGTGCCATTAGTATGCGTCTGTTTTTGCGTAAAATGTTGTTCACGTTGCGCACATAATTGGTCTCATCGCTATTGAGTTTATTGTTATAACTGATGCGGCACTGGTCGGAACAGAATTTTTTATCCGCCCGGCCTTTAATTTTTTCGCCACACTCCAAACAAACCTTTTCCTCTGTTTTAGCCATAATTTGAGTGTTTTTCCATTTTTCTTGATCCGTTTATAAACGTTTACAAACGAATATAACCGAAAGTAAGCGATTATCATACGAGTTCGGTTTTTTTCTCCCCACACCTTTGCATCGTCAATCGACATTAACCGGTTGGTAGTCATGCTGAGCCTATCGAAGCGTGATATAGATGTGTATGTTAAACCAATAAATAATACAGTTATGAAAAGTTTGAGAAACAGCGTGCAGTTGATCGGTCGTTTAGGCAAAGACCCCGAAGTGAAAGAGTTTGGCGACAAGAAGAAGGCTACCTTCTCCATCGCTACTTCCGATTCGTACAAGAATGCAAAGGGTGAGAAAGTAGAAGATACCCAATGGCACAATGTAGTGATTTGGGGAAACCTGGCCGGTATTGCTGAAAAGTACCTGAAAAAAGGACAGGAAGTTTGCATTGAAGGCAGGTTGGTGCACCGTGATTACGAAACCGATAAGGGTGAGAAGCGCTACATTACCGAGATTAATGTGAATGAGCTATTAATGCTTGGTGGTAAGCAAGAGTAATGGGTTGGTTATGTTGACAGTGGAAGCCCGGTTCAGAAATGGCCGGGCTTTTTGTCATTGCGGGCTTGACCCGCGATCTCTTTAATAGCAAAAATCGTTTTTGACAAGTTTGATCCTAAGATTTGATTTGATAAAATTCTGTAATTGCGGCTATTGTTCTGCGGCCGCGATGACAATCGCTATCGTCATCCTATAACAACTAACGCGAGATTGAGTCGGCTTGATTTACAACTCGGCAATCGAAATATTCATCGGTATTCCTTTCCTTCCTTTTTCATACAGTACCCGGTCGGCATGGCGGCCCAGGTCAAGCTTTCTGAATGCTTCAGCTGAGATTCCAGCCTGTTCAGCATAAAGTTCATAATACGCAGCCTGGATTTCATCCAGCGCATAGATGTATGCACGATGGGTAGTTCCCCGGTCGGCCTTCAGTGACACTACCGCTTTTTCAGGATTATCAGAACGGGTTACATCTCGCCCGTTATTTAACACAAAGATTTTAATCTCTTCGCGCAGCCCATCCAATTCCGTTCTCACTTCTCCATTTACCAGAAACCGGTTGGCAGCGTTTACCTGTACGGTAAATAAATTTCGCTTGTGTACAGGTGCTGCCAGAACATTATTGGGTTGTGGCAAAACAAGGGCTAATCCTATATGGTTGGTGATCTGGGTAGTCATCAGAAAAAAAGTCAGCATCAAAAAGGCAATGTCGGCCATGGAACCCGTTTGGAGTTCGGGCCGCGTATGGGTGTAAGGATGGCTCATATAATTTATTTATCATAGAAGCAAAAGCCATTCATTAAGTCACCTTTCCGTATGTCAAATTTTAACATTGCCGATTCATTAAATTCGTATTTCATGATACGTAAATCGTAATTTGCAGCAATGAGTTTTGTCTATCCTGCTTTTCTGTGGGCATTAACCGCCCTTTCTATTCCGGTTATCATCCATCTCTTTAACTTCAGGAAGACTCAAAAAATTTATTTCTCCAGTACGCGCTTTTTACGGCAGGTGCAGGAAGCCACTTCGGCCAAGCGCAAACTCAAGCACTATCTTATTTTGGCCTCCAGGCTATTGTTCCTGTTGTTTCTGATTTTAGCTTTTGCCCAACCCTTTATACCGGCTACCGAACAGGTTGGCGCAAGGCAGAACATTATTATATACCTGGATAATTCATTAAGCATGTCGGTTCCGGTAGGCGAAAAAACCAGGGCACTGGATGATGGCATTGCCATGGCCAACCAGATTGTTGACATATTTCCTCAGGAAACCCGGTTTCAATTACTTACCAATGATTTTGCTCCGTTTTCCAACACGTATAAAACCAAAGCTGAGGCAGTTGACTTGCTTGCGCAGATTCGCTTATCGCCAGTAACCAGAACGTTTAAGGAAGTAAAGGATCGAATTGATAATACCAAGCGAACCCTAACCCAGGATGAAATTTTTTGGATATCAGATTTTCAGCAGTCCACCACCGGAACAATTTCATCATCTATGCTCGATAGTGCCCAGCGGTTGCACCTCATTCCGTTAACCTTTGAACCACTCGCAAATATATTTGTCGACACAGCCTACCTGGAGAATCCTTTTGTTGTCGGGGGCGAAAAAAATACGCTGACGGTTAAACTTCGAAACGATGGAACAAAGGCAATTGATCAGCTTTTGGTAAAACTTACCGTGAACGGCATTCAAACTGGAACCAGTTCGGTAAGTATTGCTGCACAAGGCAGCGTGTCAACTTCATTTGATATTGTTTCATCCCATCGTGGTAACAGCAAAGCCGTTATAAGTTTTAACGACTACCCGGTTAGTTTCGACAACGAATTTTACCTGGCCTTTAATTTTTCTGAAAAAGTTAAGATCGTTGAAATTAAAGGTACCTCAGGAAAATCGGCTGTTGAAAAAGTATACGGCAATACCGAAGTGTTTGCGTTTCGTTCATTTGATGTAAGAAATATCAACTATGCAGCCCTGCAGGAGACTGATCTGGTAGTACTGAACAGCCTGGACGTTGTGGATGTGGCCTTGATGGCTTCGCTCCGTAATTATATTTCGGGTGGCGGTGCCTTATTGGTTATACCTTCTGCAAGCCCCGATGTAGTTTCCTATAAAAACCTGTTGTCCATTCCTGTATTAACATCCGTTAATGAACTGCAACCTTCTGAACTTGAAAATCCGGATTTTACTAACCCCTTTTTCGAAAATGTTTTTGAGGAGCGCTCTAACCGGTTGGTATTGCCCAAAGCCAGACGGGTAATGGATTGGGGTAATGATCGATTGGCTGTGTTGAGGTTTAAGAACGAAAAACCTTTCCTGTCGCAGTTTAACCAGGGCGGGAAAATATTTTTGCTGGCCTCTCCGTTACAACCTGAATTTTCTGACCTGAGTAATAACTTTTTGTTTCTACCGGTCATGTATCGCATCGCCACATCAGCCAAAAGGGCCGACTGGAAACCTTATTATAGTTTGAGCGAAACGCTGATTACGTTACGGGTAGACAGCTTACCGGGCGAACAACAACTTCGGTTGGCGGGCCAGCAGGAAATCATACCGTTTCAACGAAAACTGGCAGACCGGGTAATGCTGGAACTGCCACGGTTTTCCATGCAAACCGGTTTCTATCATGCGGTGGCAGGCCGTGATACCGTTGGGCTACTTGCATTTAACCTGAACAGCGGTGAATCATTACTCAAACAATGGAAGGGTGAAGAAGTAAGGCAGCAATTGGGCGGCACAGAAAACATCACGGTTTTTGAATCTGCTTCAGCCGATACTTTCAGTAACGAAATAAAAGCAAGATATTTGGGGAAACCATTATGGAAGTATGCCTTGGTTGTGGCGCTTTTCTTCCTGTTGGTAGAGATTCTACTGATCCGCTTTCTAAAATAAGGGTTAATGAAAATACTTATCCAGGCTGCCAAAATCCTCGATCCGAACTCCCCCTTTCATAAAAAAGTCAAAAACATACTCCTCAATAATGGCCGCATCATTGAAATCGGGGAAAAAAACTACCAGGCCGATAAGGTAATTAAGGCCGAAGGCATGTTGCTTTCGCCCGGTTGGTTCGACCTGGGAACATTCGTTGGCGACCCGGGCCTGGAACATAAGGAAGATCTGGAGTCGGTTTCCAAAGCGGCTGCGGCAGGAGGATTTACCGAAATTGCCGTGCTGCCTAACACCTCGCCCTGCATCCAAACCAAAAATGATGTAAAGTACCTGACTAAAAATAACGATAGCCGGTTAGTACAAATCCATGCCTTGGCCTCGGTTACCCGCGACAATAAAGGTGAAGAATTAACGGAGATGATCGACCTGCACGAGGCCGGTGCTGTTGCCTTTACCGATGGCCTTAAAACAATCTGGCATACCGATATTTTTCTCAAGTCGCTTCAATACCTGCAAAAGTTTAAAGGCGTACTCATTGATCATCCGGAGGATATCTGGCTGAACATGTTCGGGCAAATGCATGAGGGTATTCAGAGTACGATGTTGGGACTAAAAGGAATGCCAAGGATTGCTGAGGAAGTAGCGGTTCATCGCAACCTGGATTTGCTCCACTATGCCGAAGGAAGATTACACATGTCCCGACTTTCATCAGTCCGGTCGATAAACCTGATCCGCAGCGCGAAAAAGAAATTACCCGTTACGTGCGACATTGCAGCGTATCAACCCTTACTGGATGATAGTATGCTGGCCGGCTTTGATACCAATTATAAAGTAAATCCCCCCTTGCGGGAGAAGCGCGACAACGATGCGTTGATTAAGGGATTGAATGATGGTACCATTGATGTGATTTGTTCAGGCCATGTGCCGCACGATGAAGAAAGCAAAAACCTGGAGTTTGATCATGCCGACCCGGGCATTATTAACCTGCAGACGTTTGCCGCTAATTTAACAGCACTCTCCAAACATGTAGATTGGCCTACGCTACTTGAAAAAGTAACATTGGCGCCACGGAAAGTTCTTGATTTGGAATCACCAGTGATTGATGCAGAAGCAAAAGCCAATCTGACCTTGCTTGATCCTACCCGTACCTGGGTGTATGACGAAAAATCAAATATGAGCAAAGCCAAAAATTCACCGTGGCTGGGGCAAACCCTAACCGGCAAAGCGGTGGCTGTTTTTAATAACACGAAGCACTGGATCGATAACTCGATATGAAGAAACCATCACCGCTTTTAACCATCGGTTTACGTTATGGTGCCCTTGCAGCCGTACTTTCCATTGGCTTGAATATTATGATGTACTACCTGGGCAGGCACCCGGTAATGATTTCACCCTTCCTCGATTTCAGGGTATTTCTGTATGGCGTGTTCATTTTTTTCAGCCTGAAAGAATACAGGGATTTTCAAAATGCCGGAGTGTTACATTTTTTTCAAGGTATGCTGGGCAGTTTTGTGGTGGTGGCTACCGCTGCGGTTTTAGGGTCGCTACTTTATCGCATTTTCGGGGCCTTCGAGCCAAACTTTGTTTCTGACTATGTTCAGTTAGCCGCTGACTACATCCGTTCTTTTCCGGAGGAGGATTTAGCAAGGATTGGAGGAAAAGAAGAAGTTGAGCGTAATTTAGCTGGACTTCCTTCTACTAATATGGCGCAACTCGCATTCTTGTATTTGGCACAAAGCTTTGGGATCGGGTTGTTTATAAGCATAATTCTATCCGTTATTTTAAGAAAACAACCCAAACCCGAGTAATTATGGAAAATGAAGTGCAAAGTCAGCAATTAAACTGGTTAAAAGATGCAGCCAAGAATGGACTGATTCTTGGCTCAATACATATTGTTATAATGCTTTTATTGTATGCTGTAATGCCAAGCAAACTAACCGGTTTCTCCTATTTGTTATGTATACTGGTTTTGAATTTTGGCTTTTGTATCTATTACGGCATTCAATGGCGCAATCATATAGGCGGATTTTTGGACTATGGAGGAGCCTTTAAGTACGCATTTGTATTGCTGTTTGTGAACGGAGTTATCGGATTAATTTTTTCAGGTTTATTTTTAGTGATTGATCCTTCCTATCCTGAGGTAATGGCGGAATCACAATTAAATACTTCCATCTATTGGGCTGAGAAATTTGGTGCACCAGAAGATGCAATTGATCAAATGAAGGAACAATTCGATCCGGAATCGATAACCAAACGATATACATTTACTGGTCTACTAACGGGTCTTGGAATAGGGGTAATCCTATATGCAATTGGTGCTTTAATAATGGCTATCTTTATACGCAAGAACCAGCCGGAAATGATCTAAATGAATAGCACTGATATATCCGTAGTTATTCCCGTATTCAACGAAGAAGAATCGCTTCAGGAATTAAGTGATTGGATTAGCCGTGTGATGAAAGCGCACGGCTATTCTTTTGAAGTGTTGTTTGTGGATGATGGCAGTACAGACAACTCCTGGAAAAAAATCCAGTCCATAAGCACATCCAATCCCAACTTTAAAGGTATAAAGTTCAATCGCAATTATGGTAAGTCAGCAGCCTTGCAAACCGCTTTCAGGGCTGCGCAAGGCGAAGTGGTTATTACTATGGATGCCGACCTTCAGGATAGTCCGGATGAGATACCTGAACTGTATGCTATGATCAAACAACAGGGGTATCACCTGGTATCGGGCTGGAAGAAAAAACGCAACGACCCGTTCACCAAAACAGTACCGTCAAAATTTTTCAATTTCGTTACCCGAAAAATTTCCGGCATAAAAATCCACGACTTTAACTGCGGCCTGAAGGCGTATGATAAAGCCGTGGTGAAAAATATTTCTGTTTATGGCGAAATGCACCGCTATATACCGCTTATTGCCAAGTGGGCAGGCTTTACAAAAATCGGAGAGAAGGTAGTTGAACACCGTGAGCGCAAATATGGCTATTCCAAGTTTGGGTTTGAGCGTTTTGTGCGTGGCTTCCTTGATTTGTTAACAATAACATTCGTGGGTCGCTTTGCCATGCGGCCTATGCATTTCTTCGGCACCCTGGGCACACTATCCTTCCTTGCAGGTTTCCTTTTTACGGTTAAGATTTTATGGGATAAAATCGACTCCGTTTATTTTTCGCAAATCCCGCTGAAGCGTGACGTAACCCAGCAACCCATTTTCTTTTTGGCCTTGGTAGCGTTGGTTATTGGTGTGCAGCTTTTTGTTACGGGTTTTTTGGCTGAACTAATTACACGACAGTCACTTTCCAAAAAGAATTACCTCGTTATTGATAAAGTAGGTATTGATGAATTGCCCGAGGGATCAAAAATGAAGTTGGCGGCAAATGCGTGAGCGCCACACTCAAACTTTCATCTTTTCGTAAGTGGCTTTTTTGGTGCGCACATCCTCACCGAAAAATTCCACATAGTCAACTTTGGGCCACCATCCATCTTCGGAAACCTGCACAAAAATTTTCTTTAGCCGTGAGGCTTTGCCACTGATATCCATAATGGCTGTGGCCTGTCCGTTTTGATCTAACAATACTTCGGCTTGTCGCGTTTTGGAAGCCACAAAGTGCATGGTGTATTTTCCCGGGCCGGCCGGTATGCATTTTATCCCATAGGCAAAATTCCGTTCCAACATGTTAAGGTCGCGCTTTTGCCCTTTTTCGGCATAGCGTAACCAGTATACGGATACTGGATTTTTAGGGTCGATGGTTTTATCGCCCAACAGGTTTACCTCATACAGTACCGTGTTGCTGTTTACGCTCCGGTGAATGTAGAAGAGGCTTTTATGCGTTAGAGGCGGAACGGGAAACTCGTGATCGAACGCAGGGGAGGTTGGCAAGATCAACAAAACCAATGGCAATAATGTGAATAACCTCATAAGAAATACTAATGAAAGCTTTTTTGAGAAGAGTTCAAACCGAAGAACGGAAAGGTTTACAAATTGTTTCTATCTCTTTTAAAGTACGGCTGATATAATTAGACAGCCGTTTTATTGCTGGGATTTATTTCAGTGTACTCAGACAGCGCCTTGGCCAATCTTTGGACTGGCATGGGCAAGCGCGGATTGGGCACAGCGCTGGATGAGTGCACGGGGCCATGCGGCCCTGGAGCATAATTGTTTAAGTATGTTTGTGGGTTATTAGTTTAAAATATATTTGGAGATGAAACAAACCCTGGCCCATATTGCACTGGTGGTGGATGATTATGATCACGCTATTGAATTCTACACCCGAAAGCTCAATTTCCGGTTGTTGGAAGACACCACGCTGAGCGAAACAAAGCGTTGGGTACGGATAGCGCCACCGGGTTCGGATGGATGCTGCTTGTTGCTGGCTAAGGCTGCCAATGACGAGCAACGTAGCCGCATCGGTAATCAAACCGGTGGGCGGGTATTTTTATTTTTACACACCGATGATTTTCAGCGGGATTTTGAGAATTTGAAAAGGCATAACATTGCCATTGTTCGGGGCCCGGTAGTGGAAAACTATGGAACAGTTGCGGTATTTGCCGACTTATATGGGAATCTTTGGGATTTGATTCAGCCAACGCCTAGCATGTAGACCAACTGTGAAAAAGCTTTCTTCCATTTTGAAAATTGCCCTGTTGTTGACGTTGGTTTATCTGCTTGTCGCTTTTGGATTTTATTTTTTCCAGGAACGTTTTGTTTTTCAGGCTGAGAAATTGCCGGATGATTATGTTTTTCAATTTGAAGACGCATTTGAAGAATATTTTATTCCCGTTCGCGAATCCGCTGCCCTTAATGCGTTGTTGTTTAAAACAAACCAACCGGCTAAAGGGTTCATCCTTTATTTTCACGGTAATGCCGATAACCTGCAGCGGTGGGGAAAGTATGCGGGCGACCTTACACGCTTTGGATATGATGTTTTAATGGTGGATTATCGGGGCTATGGCAAAAGCAGTGGCGAACCTTCAGAAAATGTGCTTTATCAAGATGCTCAAACTGTACTTGAATGGAGCCGGCAGAACGTTCAATACAACCGGTTGATTCTTTACGGGCGCTCATTGGGCGCAGCGGTGGCATCAAAACTGGCCACTACCAACGAAGCCGATTACCTTATCCTGGAAACCCCGTTCGATGAAATTAACAGTGTTGCGCATCCGGCTTTTAAACCTGTAACCCAGTTGCTTTCTAAAAGAATGATCCTGTCAAATAAGGATCATTTGCAACACGTGAACTGTGGCGTACTGATTATACATGGTACAGATGATTGGGTTGTACCGTTGGAGTCGGCTATAAAACTTAAAGCCTTTCTAAAGCCCGGTGATGAATTTGTAATTATCGAAGGAGGAGGGCATAAGAACCTGAACGAGTTTGCTGAGTACCACAGGGCTATAGCAACTGTGCTTGATTAATTTAATTGGCCACATCACCACTAAAGCACAAAATTGATTGATAATTGGTAACTTAGACCAACTATGGTCACAATCCTTACTGTACTGATTGTTATTTATCTCGGCATCTGCATTTCATTTTACTTTTTTCAGCATTACGGATTTTTTCGGCCTGAAATTCTATCCTCGGCATTTCAATATAAATATCCTTTTCCGTTTGAGGAACTGGATTTTGATATGGAAGATGGCGGACGGATTAACGCGATCTATTTTAAGGTGCCGAATTCCCGTGGTGTCGTGTACTACTTAAAAGGAAATTCAAAAAGCCTTAAAGGTTGGGGAAAATTTGCTAAGGATTTTTTAAGTAACGGTTACGACTTTTTTATGATGGACTACCGCGGGTTTGGGAAAAGCCGAGGTAAGCGAAGCCAAACGCGTGTGTTTAACGATGCCCAGTACATGTATAAATGGTTAAGTGAATCCTATCCGGAAAACAAGATTGTTTTGTATGGCCGTTCGTGGGGCAGCGGTGTGGCGGCCCGCATTGCTTCGTGGAATAAACCGGCCATGCTTATACTTGATTCACCCTATTTTAGCTTTTACTACAACGTAAACCGGTACTTATTTTTTATTCCCTTGCGGTGGTTGTTGAAATACGACATCCGCACCGATCAGTACCTCAAAACAGTGACTTGCCCAGTACACATTATTCATGGTACGCACGACAGGCTGATATCATATTCGCAAAGTATTAAATTGAAAAATCTCTATCCGGATAAGATTACGTTGCACAGTATTGAGGGTGCGCGTCATAATAACCTGCCGGAGTATCCTGAATTTTTTGATAAGCTCTACCATATCCTGTATGTAAAACCTGTGTCAACCTGATGGGTGCATGACAATAATTACGAAAAGAACATCCAGTAATTTTCAACGGGTATTTGATATTGTATTGTATCAACAACAAAAATACCCGAATGCGAATGCACTGAATTATTATACCGGTGCAACGTGGCATGGCTATTCCATCCACGAGGTTCAAAAAAAATCAGAAGCCATCGCATGTTGGTTCATTGAACAAGGTCACCAGCCCGGTGATAAAATTATTTTTGTTCCGGTAACAGGCAGTGCCGATTGGATAATACTGGACTTGGCCTGCCAGCAAGCCGGATTGATAGTGGTACCCGTTCATCCTACCGCCCATGCACCAGAAATTGAAGCGATCGTTCGTGAAACCGAGGCCCGTATGTGCATTACGGCTGATGCAACTTTATATGTTAAATTTCAGGAGGTAATCAAAAATTCCGGGAGTCAGGTGAGCTTTCATCATCTTCAGCCTGGTGAAAAGGGATTTTTTAAACCGATCACCTTAGCAAAAGGTGCGGATGAAGAATTGATAAAACTAAATTCTATCCGAAACACCATTACAGAAAATGATGTGCTTACAATTATGTACACCTCTGGGAGTTCCGGTGTACCTAAAGGTGTTATGCTTACGCATCATAATGTGGTGAGTAGTATCAAGTCTATTTTAACACTCCTGCCGCTTGAACCAAAACATCGGGTATTGAGCTTCCTTCCGTTTAGCCATATTTTTGAACGTGTGGCAACATATGCCTATATGGCATTTGGAGTTGCTATCTACTTCAGTCAGCATAAGGATACGTTTGCACATGATTTCAGAACTGTCCGACCACATTTCTGTACAAGCGTTCCGCGCGTTCTTGAAAAAATGTATGACTTTATGCTGGAGCAAACGTTGCAGCGCAATTGGCTGAAGCGAACAGTAATTCGTTGGGCCATGGAGACCGGCAAGTTGTACAGGCCAGGAACCTTAAAACCTATGTTGTTAATCAAGCTTGCCATCGCCCGCAGTTTGGTGCTTAGCCAATGGCGAAAAAAATTGGGCGGAAAAATTCGCTACATGGTAGTGGGGGCAGCTTCTTTACGGCCTGAAATCGGCAGGTTGTTCTCGGCAGCAGGAATTTTTGTGGCGGAAGGTTACGGCATGACGGAGACAGCACCATTTATTTCAGTCAACCGTTTTGAGCCCGGGTTAAACCGGTTTGGTACGGTGGGTATGGCCATACCCGGTGTGGAAATAAAAATTGATAACCCCAATGAGGAGGGAGAAGGAGAAATTTTAGTGAAGGGCAATAATGTGATGAAAGGATATTTTAAACGACCTGAGCTGAATACAGAAGTATTTACTCCGGAGGGTTGGTTTCGTACAGGCGATGTTGGTAAAATAGTGTATGAACGATTTCTTAAAATAACCGACCGGAAGAAAGATATTTTCAAGACTTCGGCTGGAAAATACATTGCCCCGCTGCCGTTGCAAAATCATTTCATGCAATCTTCGTTTATACAACGTTGCCTGATCATAGGGTTTCAACGACCGTATGTAACGGCATTGATTGTGCCCAACTTTGAATGGCTGGAGAAGTGGTGCGTGCAAGAGGGCATACACTGGACGGCCCCGGAGTTTATGGTTTACAATATCAAAGTCCGTGAAAAGTTTAAACAGGAGATTGCCTTGTTCAATGAAGAACTTCCCAATTTTGAACGGGTAAAGGATTTTGTGCTCTGCCACCAGGATTGGAGTGTTGAAACCGGTGAGCTTACTACAACATTAAAACCTGTGCGGCATTTACTCATGGATCATTACCAGAAGGAAATAGACAGGATGTACGAATAGGTTCTTTCCCCCGAAAAGTAGCTCACCTGATCGTTATCATCTTTTAAATTGAGTATAGTCATGGAATCAGGCTTAGCTACCCTGTAGTTTAACAACATGATGCCTGGGGCTATGCGCACACTGATAGTTTATATGACCCATCATGGTACCACGGAAAAAGTGGTTGAAAAACTGACTGAGTTATTGGGTAGGTCAACCACAGACGTTGTGAACCTGGAGCATGATTCCATTCCGGATTTAGCGTACTACAATACCCTTATACTTGGCGGATCAATTCATATCGGGCAAATTCAATTGGGTATAAAGCAATTTTGCAGGGATTATAAAGAGGGACTTCTGGGAAAGAAACTCGGCTTGTTTATTTGCTATATGAATAAAGAGCAGGGAAAGCAGGAATTTGAAAATGCTTTCCCTAAGGAGTTACGTGAACATGCACATGCTTCGGGCCTATTTGGTGGTGAGTTTCTTTTTGATAAAATGAATTTTGTTGAGCGGTTTATTGTGCGCATGGTCGCGAATGAAAGAAGATCAAGATCAGCGATTAATTATCCGGCTATTGCAAAATTTGCAGCTTCCTTTGTTGTATGATAAAGACCACGCGTATATTAATTATTTCACTCTTGTTGTTCAATGGCATATCGGCTTGCTTTGGCGGCTATAGGTTAATCAGCAAGCCCGATGGTTCAGGATTGGATATGCCTGTTTCATTTCTTGAGCACACCCCTTTTTCAAATTACCTGATTCCGGGTATTGTTCTTTTTGTTGCGAATGGATTGCTTAGCCTGGTAGTAGCATTTTTTGTAATAACCAAAGCGGTGCATTTACGTTAAACTGACCATGCTGCAGGGATTTGTTTTAACCGGTTGGATTATGGTGCAGATGATCATGCTGCAAACCGTAAACTATCTGCACATTATTTTAGGATCTGTTGGTGTATTACTTATTGTATCGGGATTGCTCCTTTCCCGAAGGAATATAATTACCTGATATTTTTTTAAGCGAATCTTAAGGAAGCATAAAGCTTTTTCTAAGTCGGTAATGCTTAGTTTTGTAAAATGCGTGTCCTTGTAATTGAAGATGAAAGCGGCATCACCAGTTTCCTTAAGCAGGGGCTGGAGGAAGAGGGGTATGAAGTTGATGTTGCCGTTGACGGTCAAACCGGACTCCAGCAAGCACTTTCTACTAACTATGATCTGCTATTGGTTGACTGGATGCTCCCGCAACTTACCGGTATTGAACTATGTAAAGCTTACCGCAAAGAGAATAAAGAAACGCCCATTATTTTTCTTACTGCCCGCGATACAGTTCAAGATGCTGTTTTTGGTTTACAGGCTGGAGCAAATGACTACATACGGAAACCTTTTCATTTCGAAGAATTGCTGGAGCGCATTAAAGTTCAGTTACGGCCTATAACAGAACATAAGGGTGTGTTTACACTTGGGCCGTTTTCATTGAATACAGAAACCCATCAGGTTTTTAAACACGCAGAAGAAATACTACTTACACAAAAAGAGTTTCAGTTGTTGGAATACCTGATACGCCATAAGGGAAAAGTTTGCCGGAGAAACAAAATCATGGATACCATTTGGGGGCTGGATGCCACCAGTGATAGCGGTGTGATTGACGTATTTATAAATGCGTTGCGAAAAAAATTGAAGATCCAGAAAGATGAAGAATATATTCAAACCATTCGCGGGGTAGGCTATATTGCCCGGGAGTCATGACGGTATCATTCAAAAACCGGATTGCGTTTTCGTACCTGGCGGCCACCGCTTTGCTGGTTGCCCTGGTGTTTGTTACCATATTTATGGTCATCCGGAATTTAGTGTACAGCGACCTGGAGAGTATATTATCCTACGAGGCGGTTAAGCACCAAAAGGAGATTATGATTGAAAGCGGAAGAATCCGCTTTATTAACCGGGCGGAAATGGAAGAACGTGAACACCGCGAAGTGGAAGTGAACCCGGTGTTTATTCAACTGGTGGATGCCCAGGGCATTGTACGCGACAAATCGCCCAACCTAAAAGAGAACTCGCTTGCGGTTCAACCCGATTTCAATAAACCGGTAGATTTGGATTACCTGCTTAACGGTAAGCGCATCCGGCAACGCCAGATTCCCGTTACCGATCAGGGTAAAACGGTGGGGTATATTGTTACCGCAATCTCATCTGAAAATGCCGAACAGCTATTGGGTACGTTGCAACGGTTGCTACTCGGTTTGTACCCTGTGGTGTTACTTGTATTATTTGGTACCACACGCTGGCTTGCGGGCCGAAGCATTGTGCCCGTCAAAACTATATTAGAAACAACCAACCGCATAACCGAGAGTAACCTGAATGAACGGATTTCCTTACCGGCACAAAAAGATGAATTATTTCATTTGACTAATTCAATTAACCAGTTGCTGGAAAGAATTGAAGCCGCCCTGGAGCGGGAAAAACAATTCACGGCCGATGCCTCGCATGAGTTGCGAACGCCACTGGCTGTTTTAAGGGGTACCTTGGAGGTGTTGATCCGCAAGCCACGAACCGCTGAGGAGTACATGCAGAAAGTGGAAGTAAGTATTCGTGAAATTGACCGCATGCACCATATTGTAGAACAATTGCTGTTGCTCGCCCGGTTTGATCATCCTTCTAAATCCCCTGCGTTGGTTGAGATTAATATTGACACCTTTATTGCAGATTTGATCCACCGCCAG
This sequence comes from Cyclobacteriaceae bacterium, assembly GCA_025808415.1. Lineage (NCBI taxonomy): Bacteria > Pseudomonadati > Bacteroidota > Cytophagia > Cytophagales > Cyclobacteriaceae > Cyclobacteriaceae bacterium. The sequence continues at coordinate 3,308,442 of CP075525.1, read as the reverse complement.
CAGCATGCATGGTCATCGGTCGGGGTTGTGATTAAAACCGAGTGCCCTCCCGAACTTAAGGTTCAATCAGACCCCTATCTGTTGGATATTATTCTGGAAAACCTGATATCAAACGCAGTGAAGTATTCATCCCAAGGAAAAGAAGTAATCGTTCGTGCAACAACTGTTCCGGTGGTACAAATTTCAGTGAGCGATCAGGGTGTGGGTATTGATCGTAAGGATCACGAAAAAATCTTTCAACCATTTTACCGATCTGATGCACTTCTTCATAAGTCAATAAAAGGCATTGGCCTTGGATTATCCCTTGTGCAAAAAGCATGTGCCCAATTGGCTATCAAACTTACAGTAGAAAGTGAACTTAATAAAGGCTCAACGTTTACCCTTCATTTTCCGGAATAACCTAATACTTAAACGATATAGACACTGCAAAGAAAACGCGAATACTTTGCGTCATTGCGCCTTTGCGATAAGATAAATTTTGGCGCTACACGAGGCATACAAAAATTATTGACTTTAATCAAACACATCAGTATAGTTTCCTAAGCAAATCTTAAGAAAACGTTAAGGGCACTTTAAGGGGTGCAGTCCTACCTTCACGCAACAAATTTTTTGTGTGGAAAAGATCATAGCCTTCAGCATCCGGAATAAACTCATCATCTTTTTGTTTACGGCCATTATGATGGGTTTTGGTGTGTACTCCTTGTTCAATATCCCCATCGGTGCAGTGCCGGATATAACCAACAACCAGGTTCAGGTAATTACGGTCTCGCGTAACCTCGCCACCGAGGAAATCGAGCAGTTCATCACCTATCCTATCGAACTGGAAATGGCGAACCTTCCGGGTGTGCATGAAATCCGTTCGATCTCAAAATTTGGCCTCTCTGTTGTTACCATTGTGTTTGATGATGACATCGGCACGTTTCTCCCGCGACAGCTGATAGCAGAAAAGATAAAATCTGCAGAGGAGAAAATACCCGCTGGTTTTGGTAGCCCGATGATGGGGCCCATTTCAACCGGGTTGGGTGAAATTTATCAATACACGCTTGATGTGAAACCCGAGCATGCAAACAAGTATACCCTTACCGATTTAAGAACGATGCAGGATTGGGTTGTAAAGCGTCAGCTCTCCGGAATCTCCGGTGTGGTAGAAATCAATACGTGGGGTGGTTTTTTAAAGGAATATGAAGTGGCGGTAAACCCAGAACGTTTGCGCGCTATGAATCTATCAGTAGCTGAAGTTTATAAAGCCCTGCAAACCAATAACAGTGCGGCCGGTGGCGGGTACATTGAGAAGACGAATGAAAGTTACTTTATACGGGGTGAGGGTTTGGTTGGTTCACTCAATGATGTGGAAAGAATTGTAGTGGATGTTCGGAATGGTATACCAGTTTTGGTTAAAGATATTGCCACAGTGGGCTTTGGCCATGCCGTTCGCTTTGGTTCCATTACCGGAAATGGAGAAGGTGAAAAGGTATTGGGGCAGATTATGATGTTGAAGGATGCCAACTCAGGAAAAGTAATAGAAGAAGTTAAAAAGCGTGTCGCAGTCATCCAAAAAACATTACCCGAAGGAGTATTTATAAACCCCATTGTTGACCGCAGTGAATTGATTGGCCGGACTACATTTACTGTAGCTGAAAACTTAATTCTCGGCTGCTTAATCGTTGTGTTTGTTGTGGTGTTGTTGTTGGGAAATTTCCGTTCGGGTTTAGTGGTGGCATCGGTTATCCCGCTTTCGTTGCTGTTCGCGCTCAGCCTGATGTACCTGTTTGGTGTAGATGCCAACCTGATGAGCCTTGGGGCTATTGACTTTGGGATTATCATAGACGGAGCTGTAATCATTGTAGAGTTTATAGCTTTTCAGATCACAGCACAACAAGCTACTATGCAGCAACTTTCCGGGGGCGAGTTGCAAAACTTTAAAGATAAAGTTACTGTTGGAGGTACAACCAAAATGATGCAGTCGGCTTTGTTTGGGCAATTAATAATTTTAATTGTTTTCATACCTATTTTGTCGCTATCGGGTGTGGAAGGAAAGATGTTTAAGCCGATGGCACTTACCTTTTCATTTGCTTTGGTGGGCGCTATCATTCTCTGCTTTACCTACGTTCCTGTGGTGTCAGCGCTTTTTTTAAAACCCGCACCTGAAAACAAAAGAAATATTTCCAGGCGTTTGATGGATTGGATCGAGCGCATGCACGAGCCTACTATGGTGTGGGCACTTCATCATCGAAAAATTGTGCTCGGAAGTGCGGCAATTCTCCTGTTAAGTGCCGTGCTGTTATTCAGCCGTATGGGTGGTGAGTTTGTGCCCACCCTTGATGAAGGGGATTTTGTAATACAGCCCGTACTAAAAACCGGAACAACCTTAAGCAAAACCATCGAAACGATTACCGAGATAGAAAAAATCCTTCTTCAGTTTCCTGAAGTGGACCAGGTGGTAAGCCGTATTGGTGCGGCTGAAATTCCTACCGATCCGATGTCGATGGAAGAGAGTGATGTGATCATCAAGCTTAAACCGCGAAAGGAATGGGTAACGGCATCGGATAAAGATGAATTGGCTGATAAGTTTAAAGAGGCCCTCAGCATTTTACCGGGTATTGAATATGAATTTACGCAGCCTATTGAGATGCGCTTTAATGAGTTGATCACGGGTGTTCGCGCTGACCTTGCCGTGAAAATATTCGGTGAAGACATGGATATACTCAGTAAGAAAGCTTTTGAAATTGAAAAACTAATTCGCCCGGTGGAGGGTGCAGCGGATATTATCGTAGAGAAAGTAACAGGGTTACCGCAGATGAGTGTGGTTTACGACAGGTCGAAAATTGCACGGTATGGATTAAATATAACTGAGCTTAATACGCTAGTTTCCGCAGGCTTTGCCGGGTTAGCAGCTGGAAGTGTTTTTGAGGGTGAAAAACGGTTTGACCTTGTTATCCGGTTTGAGAAACAATCACGATCCGACATTGAAAACCTCCGCAACATGTATGTAGCGCTACCTACCGGGGGACAGATTCCCTTGCGCGAACTCGCAGAAATAAGTTATTCGAAAGGGCCAGCGAAGATTTCGCGTGATAATACCAGGCGAAGAATTGTTATCGGTATTAATGTGCGTGGTCGCGACCTCGAGTCGGTAGTGAAAGATGTGCAAACACGTATTGAAGCCAATGTAAAACTACCCGCGGGCTATTCTATTACCTATGGCGGACAGTTTGAGAATCTCAGAAGCGCCAAACAGCGCTTACTGGTAGCCGTACCGGTTGCCCTGGTGTTAATATTCTTTCTGTTATACTTCGCTTTTAACTCTGTACGCGATGCTTTAATGATTTACAGCGCCATACCCCTTGCTGCAGTAGGGGGTGTAGTATTCTTATGGATCCGCGATATGCCTTTTAGTATTTCGGCCGGAGTAGGTTTTATTGCGCTTTTCGGTATCGCGGTGTTAAATGGTATTGTATTGATTGAACATTTTAAAGAACTCAAAGCTGATGGTTTACACGATATGAAAGCCCGCATAATAAAAGGAACAAAAGAAAGATTGCGCCCTGTACTACTTACCGCATCGGCTGCTGCGTTGGGTTTTTTACCCATGGCGGTGTCTACCAATGCTGGTGCAGAAGTTCAGCGTCCCCTGGCCACGGTGGTTATTGGCGGTTTGGTTTCGGCAACGGTGCTTACCCTGGTGGTGTTGCCGGTTTTGTATTCCATTTTCGATACCGATAGAAGTGTAAAGAAGCAAGTGCCATCCGCCTTTGTGTTGATACTATTTATTCTCATTTCACCCTTTATAAGTTCTGCACAACAACCCAGGACGGTTACGTTGAAAGAAGCTATTGATTTGGCCGTGAAGAATAATGCCGGGTTAAAGTCTTCTTATTATTCCGTGGAGCAAACCCGCTCATTGGCCAAAACATCGTTTGATGCCCCTCGACCGGTGGTTTACTTCAGTCGTGATGAAAACAACCTGCCCCCGGTAGGTGATGCGCTGAATGTTTGGGGGATTCAGCAAAATTTCAGGTTTCCAACGGTTTATGTGAAGCAACGACAAGCGTTTGATGGTGCAACACGTATGCAGGAGCAACAATATGCTATGGATAGTCGCAAACTGGCGCAGGAAGTATCCAAATCCTATATCACCATTCTTTACTGGCAAAACCTGGTTAAGCGCTATTTGTTCCTGGACAGTATCTACACAGATTTTTCGCGTGCCGCTGAAAAAAGGTTTGCCGTTGGCGAAACAAATTACCTGGAAAAATTAACGGCAGAAACAAAAAAGCGGGAAGCCCAGCTTCAGGTAAAACAAACCCAGGCATCTATTCAGGCAGCGTATGCAGAATTAGCCCGATGGCTCCAGGTGAATGAGGAGATCAGGGTGGTGAATAGTGAGCTGTTAAAAATCGAGTTGGAGCCAATTAATCTTAGCGCGCATCCGGGTATGTTATATTTTGAGCAATCGAAACAAACAGCAACGCTGACGAATCAATTGGAGAAGAGTAAATGGTTACCCGATATACACGTAGCTTATTTCCAGGGAAGGAATCAGGCCGAAGATAATAAGTTATATCCCGGTGTACAGGTTGGCCTGGCCATGCCTTTATGGTTTGGTGTGCAACGGGCAAGTGTAAATGCTTCACAAATGCAGGTAGAAAGGGTGAGTCAACAAGCTGAAGATTTCCGGTTTGCCCTTACTTCACGCCATGCTCAATTACAACGCGAGTTGGATAAATACCGCGAGGCACTGGATTTTTATGACACAACCGGAAGAAGATTGGTGGAGGAGACAATTAACACTGCCCAGCGATCATTTTTTAGTGGAGAGTTGAATTTTTTACAATATGTACAGGCCATGGATCAGGCAGTTGTTATTGAGATGAATTACCTGTTAAGCCTTTACCATTATAACATTACAGTAATTGAATTAAACTATTTGATGTATTGAGTTATGCATAGGAATAAAGCAAATGATAGCAAGGACTTTTGGTTGTCAAATCAAACAGGAGTAGTGTTTGCCATAGTAATCGGTTTACTATCGGCTTGTGGTGGTTCAAGCCCTTCTGATACGATCGATATTACCGAAAATCCCCACCTTAATTCCATTACGCTTACCCGCGAACAATTTGAAACCTCAGGCATGAAACTGGGTGCATTAGAGCAAAAAAGCTTTGCCCGAAAAATAAAAGCTAATGGTTTTATTGATGTGCCGCCCGAGCGTAAAGCATCCGTAAGTGTGAAATTAGGTGGCTTCGTAAAAGGCTTTACCATTCTGCCGGGTGAAAAGATAGCACAGGGTGCGGTTTTGTTTACGATGGAGAACCCGGACTTTATTCAATTGCAGCAAGATTACCTGGAAGCCAGGGCGCAACTCAGTTATCTTAAATCAGATTACGAACGCCAAAAAAGCCTTGCTGATGATAACATTGCATCCCAGAAGAATTTTCTCAAGGCTGAGTCTGACTATAAGGTTATGCAGGCTAAATACAGCGGGCTTAAGGAGCGGTTGAAGCTATTGAATATCAACACTGCCCAATTGGAAGAGGGTATTATCGAATCAACAGTTAAGGTATTTGCGCCTATTGGCGGATATATTTCAAAGGTGAATATTACGCGAGGTGCATTTGTTAGCCCCGATGATGTGGCCGTGGAAATTGTAAATACTGAACACATGCATGTTGAACTGCAAGTTTTTGAAAAGGACATTGTGGATATACGGAAAGGACAACCCATAACTTTCATTTTACGTGGAGCAACCACCAAGCCCTACAAAGGTGAAGTTTACCTGGTAGGACAAACCATCGAAAGCGATACACGCACCGTTAATATTCACGGCCATATTGAAGACGAGGATCAATTGACTAATGTTCTGCCCGGCATGTATGTAGAGGCATCCATTGATGTGGCCACTGACTTGCGAACGGTGTTGCCGAGCGAGGCTGTAGTATCACAAGATGATAAATATTTTGTGCTGGTAAGTGTTGGAAAAAATAAAGATGATTTTGCATTTAAAAAGCAGCAAGTTACCATTGGTGAGTTTAATAATGAGTGGACGGAAATCATCAATTTTGCTGATTTTAAAGCCGATGATGTTTTCCTGGTAAAAGGAGCATTCAACTTAATTGTTGAATAGTTGGCATTACACCAATCTCCTCGGTCTGTGTACCACAGACCGCAAGTGTAACTATGATTTGGTTCGTGAGGACACGAACCGCTGAGAATGGAGTTTTAGAAACGGAGGCAAATACACACACATTGGTATTACACCAACTTCTGCTGCTTAATTCTTTCTTTGATGTAGGCCTTAAACTCTGGCGGACCAAGAACAGAAATTTCATCCGCCAGGCCCATCACAAATCGCCCTACGCCTTTAAAGTGTAAAACCGGGCCATTGAAGATATAGCTTTTAATTTCATCACCTTCTTCCTTTTCAAGATAGGGTTGGGATAACGGGAATTCTTCACGCATCAATACAAAGGCTCGCAAACTTAACCGTAACGATACCCAGATTTCTTTTCGGCCACTAATGCCAAAAATATCGGTGGATGATTTTTTGTGAAGTTTGGAAAACTTGTAAGGTTTGTCCAGGATAACGACTTCACCAATCCGTTCAAGTTTGAAATATTTGCATTGCTTATCTTTTGTATCCAGTGCCAACACCGACTGAAACCCTTCACCAAACTGGAAAGGCTCAACTAACCTGTCGGTTATTTCCTGGCTGTTGGCCGAATGGTAATTTTTGAGCACCACCTGACTTTTTTGATTCACCGCATCGGAAAGTGTGCGAAACATTTTCGCTACACGAAGTTTCAAAAATTGTTCGGGCACATCTTTAGCTTCCGAATGAAAGGCCAGCTTTTTTAGCAAGGTTCCGCGCAACGGATGCCCGCTGGCCCCGCTTTGGATGAGTTGTCGTAAAATACTCACCTCTTCAAGGGTAAAACGATCCTCCGGGCTTTCACCTTCTTCGCGGTGAACAAAATACCGCCCATGAAAATCCTGGTCGATGATGAAACCAATTTCTTCCAGCAATTTAAAGTAACGGTAAATTGTCCGGCTGGTGGTATCCAATTGCTGTGCCAATTGATCAATGGTCCGTCCTCCTCCTTTTAACAGCCCGATGAGTTGAAAAACGCGTAAAATTTTGGCCTGAGGAATCATGTATAGATATTATTTTATAGGAATACGAATTTCAAAAGTGCTCCCTTCATCAACCGTGCTGTGAACGTCAATCGATCCATCAAGGGCTTCGACCTGTGTCTTAACTAAAAATAAGCCCATTCCTTTTCCTTCCACGTGATGATGGAAGCGTTGATACAATGAGAATACTTTGTTTTTTAATTGTTTCAGGTCAATACCAATGCCGTTATCGCTTACGGTAATCATCAATGTATTATCCTGTATAAAGGTTTTGATCGCAATAACCGGTTTTCTTTGAGGGTGCCTGTATTTAATGGCGTTGCTCAACAGGTTATAAAAGATGCTTTCGATGTAGGCAGGTATGGCATAACCTGTCTTGGCTTCAAACGATTCGTAAATGGTAGTATTTGATTCGGCAATTTTGTCTTTTAAAATCCCTTTTACCTTTTCGAATGAATTTTCAAGGTTAATGTTTTCGTAAGCGTGGTGGATACCTTTCTTAACATCCAGTATGGCATTAAGATCGTGGATTATGGTGTCAAGTTCAAGGGCAGAAGCCTGTAGTTTTTTGAGTATCTCCTGGTCGCGCGGCAGGCTGAAGTATTCGGAGTTTCCGGCTATGTTGCCCAGGCCCAATATGCGGGCAACTGGCGCACGTAAATTATGTGCTGTGATATAACCAAACTGTTCTAACTGAACATTTTGCTTAATTAATTCGGTATTGGCTTGCAATAACTCTTTTGTCCGGTCCTTAACCTGCCCTTCCAAATCATCGTTGTAGCTCCGCAACAGTGCATTGGTTCGTTTTCGCTGCAGGCTGTTTCGGTAAACAAGAAAAATGGCGGTGAAGACAAAAAGGAATAATACAATTAATACAGTAGCAAAAGTATACTGCTGTTTTAAACGGGCATCTTTCAGTTCGGCATCTTTTTTCAACAGTTCATTTTCTTGCTGTATGCGTTCGGTTTCATAATTTATCTTCAGGTTTTCAATGTATTGCATGCGGTCTTCACTGAAAATGCTGTCTTTATAAATGTTGTACAGTTTATAATACGTTAAGGCCTTGCCAAATTCGCCCTTGTCCTCATAAATCTCTGATAAGATGCCGTACGCCTCACGGGCCTTATCGCGGTACAGGTTTTTTGTAGACAGTTCAATGCTTTGCAGGGCAAAGTTTATGGCCTTATCGTATTCTTTTTTGCGTTGATAAACCCGGGCAAGCCCGCTTAGCGTAAAGGTTTTTCCCAGCGGGCTTTTGCGCGTCTCTTCAAGGCTGGAAGAAAGATCATAAAAATGAATGGCCTCATCGTATTTTCCTTGTTCAATATAAACCTCGGCCAGGTTATTATAAATGTAGCTAAGCCCGTATCCGGGCTGCGGGTAATCCAGTTCGCGTTGCATGGCCGCCTTGATATAGTAAATTGCACTATCATAGTTACCCGATTTACCGTATCCTCTTCCTATGTAGTTTAATATGTTCGCCAGGGTAGGGGCATTTATTTTTTCACCGATAACCCGGGCTTGTTTTAAATACTGCTGACTTTCAGCAAAGTTGCCCATGGCCGAGTGGATATTGCCCAGTGTAGTAAAAGCGTCTAACAGTTCTGCAGTGTCGCGAAGTTGTTCAGCAATAGGCAAAAACTGCAAGGTGTACTCTATGGCAACATTGTAGTTTCCCAACCTGCGATGAATCCTTCGCAGTATCTTATAGGCGTTTTGGATGCCTGGTTTATCATTTTGTTCCTGTGCCAGTTCCAATGCTTCTTGTCCGTAATCGAGCGACTTCCGGATGTCAAGATTGTAATACAGTTCTGCCAGCGCATTAAGGGCGTTCATGCGCGTAACGGTATTTTTACTTTTGGTCAGCGCCTGTAACTCGGTTATCTTTTGCTCAGCATCGCCCTGGCTGTAAGCACAAACCGACAGTAGTAAAAAGAATACCGGTGCTGCAAAGCGATCCATTATTCAAGTAATTTTTTCAGCTTTTGAAGCTCGGCCTGGTTGGCCGGTGAATTGATATTTTCAACAATGCCATACTTTTCGCGTGCGGTAAGGCGCCAACTTAAAGAGGCGCGCGCATTGTTCTGCCTCAGGCTGTCCATTTGGCTTAGGATGGGTGCATAAGACTCAACCTGGTATTGCAGGTCAATGCGTTCAATCGGTTTGTTGAACCAGGTTTTGGCAAAGCCAAGATAGGTGTCGTTGCCAATGTCCTGGAAATTTTCAAAATTGTTATACACCGTGCTGATAGGTTGTGTCATAGCATCCAGTATGGTTTGGCTTCTCCGCTCGGCTATTTGTCCCAGCTTGGGTGAATCACGAATGGAAAGCACGATAATGCCTGAAGTATTTTCAGCTATCCATTCCTTGAAGGCAAATAAAAACCGCACAGCATCGGAAATCCCAAAATTATCGGAAATGCCCGCGTCCATAATTTGTATAGCAGGTTCGGTTGGCAAGGTGGTGTTTGGTGTTATGTAGGGAAAGGTGGCACTCATGCGCAAGGCGGAGAGGAAGCGCAGGTTTTGGGCTCCCTGGTCTTTAAAAAGTAATTGGTAATCAACTCCACCAAGTTTAGAAAGTTCATAATCCGGAAAACCTATTATTACTGAGTTTAAATAGGATACCCGGTGTGCAGCGATGTACAATTTGCGGCCATCATTTATGATGGTTGGTGATAATACAACCATGGGTACCAACGCTTCATGCTCGGCATCATGGTAGGCAATTACCGGTTTGTCCATCAGTCCTTCGGTTATAACGTCAAGTTGTTCTTCGAATGTATAGCCGCGGTCACGTTGGTAGTAGTTGCCGGCATATTCGAACTTAGAGAACCCAACAAATAAATCGTTGGCGAGCAGGCTGAATATAAGCGGATTTAGGTTGTCGGTGGAAAGGCTGGTGCGATGCTTTTCGGCATACGGGTTTACCGGCTCGCCCAGCTTGGCCCTTAATTTTAATTCGCGGAAGAAACTGGCGCCAATGAGCCCGCCCGAAGCGCCTGAAATCATAATGCTCTTCTCGGTAAGCTTTCCGTTGGTAAGGCTGTCAGCAACCTGTAAGGCGTTAAGTGTCCACAAAGCAGCACGCTTACCGCCACCGCTGGCGCACAAAAAAACCATTTTAGGTTTTTCATCTTCCGGAAATTTTTTTCGCCAGTTCTCCAGCATTTTTAAGGTTTCCAGGCGATCCGTCTCCAGGGTTACACTGTCGTGCAATATCCTTATGCTTTCGTTTGAATAGCGTGCAGGTTGTTTTTGATAATCGAGGCCAAAGGCTTCGTAGCGTTTGGAAAAGAAATCTTTGCCCGCCAGGAAGTTCAGTATCAGAAATACCACAATAGCCATAGTGGTTGACCATCCGCCAAACCAATAACTGAATGCCCCGGAGATCATTACGAAAATGGTGAGGAATATGGTGGCGCTCGCTGCGGCCGGGAGTTGAAAGGTTGGATAATCCTTAAACAACCCAAGTACTAAAACAAGTCCAACGATAAACAACTGGATAATTACCAGGTTAAGATGGTTTTGGTCAAACACCTGGATGACGGTGTTACGATCGTAAAATCCGCTGTCGTCTACTTTCTTAATCCGGAAATCATAATCCAAATAATAATCAACCCGTACCTGTCGCTTTCGGGCAATGTCAAGCTTTTTCATGGCACTGGCACGTGTTACCTGCATGTTCTGTTTTATTTTTTCATCAATGCGGCACACCACATACCGGAAAATATCTTTGTTGGTAAGCCAGAAGTAGATGAAGAAGATCAGCGTCATCAGAAAAAAGCCACAAAGCAATCCGGTAAGGTTCCAGAATAGTTGTGTTCCGGAAGTGTACTGGTTATCGAGCTGAAAGCTGAGGATATAAAATATATAGAGGCTTAAAAAGAGCATCGGTACAATACTGTTGTTCAGCGCAAACTTGGTGAAAGGGCGCGACAAGGTGCCGACAAAGGAAAATCGATGCCCATCGGCTATGTAGCCTGTAATATGGAAAGCTACCGTAAAAGCAGCCAGCGAAATACCAAGAAGGAAAAAACTGGTGAAGTTTACCGTATTCAGGTATTCGGGGTCAAGAAACAGGTAGGGTATGCCCAGGTACTGCCCAAAGTTTCCGGTTATCATGGCAAACAGGATGATCCAACACAGCATCAGTACATGGTTGCGCCTGAAGTTGTTAAACAACAACTGCAACGGGAAGGAGTACCAGAGTGCAACCAGAAAAAGATAAAACCTGCGCATAGAACAACCGGGGGCTTTTCCTGACAAGTTAAAAAATGAAAGGGAGACATAAACTGTCATTTCATTTTTCTTTCTTGCAGGCATTCGTTTACTTCAGCGCCTGCATTGGAAAAGCCATTAATCATATACCGAAGTTCAGCCGGAAGCGGCAAAACCCGCACCTTGGCCAAGGAATACCTGAAACTGGCCCTTCGGCACCGCTCGGGGCACTTCCGTCACATCTTGGCGGTAACCTTTACCAACAAGGCTACCCAGGAAATGAAGGAACGGATTGTTCACTACCTGAATGATTTTATTGATGGCCGGGAAAATTCCCTTGAACCCGAGCTTAAACACGAGTTGAACCTGAGCGATGGTGAATTTAAAGAACATTGCAACGGATTGCGTTCGCAAATCCTGCATCAATATTCACAGTTTTCCATCAGTACCATCGATGCATTTTTCCAGAAAGTTATCCGTTCGTTTACGCGTGAAGCAGGACTTTCAGGCGATTACCGCCTTGAGGTTGACAATGAGGCCGTGTTAACGGAAGTGGTGAACAACCTGATTGATGCTATGGGTGAAGATAAGGACCTGAAACGGTGGGTAGTGGATTTCGCCACCAAAAACCTGGAGAGCGACAAACCCTGGGATATGCGCACGGGACTGGTTGATTTTTCGAAGGAGATTTTAAAAGAAGACTTTAAGCGGATTGAAAAGGATTTTAATAAGAAGACAAGCGACAGAATGTTTTTGAAAGACTTGTTGGCGGAGTTGGGTATATCAACAGGTTCATTTATAAATCATATACGGACTTTGGCAAAACAAGGATTGGATCTCATTGAACAACATCAACTTGAACCGAATGATTTTAAGTATCAGGGTGGTGCTGGATATAAGTTCTTCAATAACCTTACTGATCTGTCTAAAGTTAGTGACTTTAAAGAACCGGGTGTTCAGGTGTCAGAGAATTTACAAGACATCAATAATTGGCCGGCCCCAAAAACAAGTCGGAAAAATGATGTGCTTAAACTGGCATCTTCACAGTTGTTGCCCTTAATGAGGGAAATTCTTGACTATCGGGAAAAATATTATAGACAGGCACTATCGGCTGAAGTAGTGCTGCAAAACTTTTACGCCTATGGCCTGATGGCCGACATCTCCAAAAAACTTCAGGAGTATAAAGCCGAGAACAATATGATGTTGCTGGCTGATGCGCCACAGTTTTTACAAGAACTTATTGGCGACAGTGATGCGCCTTTTATTTATGAAAAGACCGGATCATTTTATAAGAATTACCTCATCGATGAATTTCAGGACACTTCCAATTTGCAGTGGCGTAACTTCATCCCGCTCATTAACGAAAGTTTAAGCAGCAGCAACCGAAACGTAATTGTAGGCGATGTAAAACAGGCCATTTATCGTTGGCGTGGGGGCGACCTTACGTTACTCCAACAAAAACTTGAACAGCAGATGGGTAAAGAACGCGTGGCACATGTTAACCTTTCTGATAATTACCGCAGTGCGGCAAATATTATTTCCTTCAACAACAACTTATTTAAAACGGCCTCCACATTTATAGCGGAGCAAACCGGGGCACGGCTGGCGGAAGAAGCGTTCAGTGATGTAAGCCAAAATATAAAAAGGGAAAGCAAAGGCTTTGTTGATATACAATTTCTTGAGGAAGATAAAGACCAGGAACAGAAATGGAAAGCGTTGGCAAAAAACCAACTGGTAAAAACCCTGGAAGTTTGGCAGCAGGCCGGAGTGAAGATGAAGGACATCGCCATTTTGGTACGCACCAACAGTGAGGGACAGGAGGTGGTAGCCCATTTACTAAATTGTAGAAGCTCGACCCAGGCAAATCCAACCCTCAATTACAATGTAATCTCCAATGAATCGTTGCGCATTGATGGTGCAGCTTCCGTAAACCTTATACTTGCTGCCATGCGCTACCTGAACAACAATCTTGACGTGGTAGCCCGTGCCGAGCTGGCTTACGAGTTTGCCCGCATCCACCAGTCAGGCATGGCACTGGCGGATGTTTTTTCGGTGGCCGATAAGGTAACGTTTGAAAGTTTTCTGCCCAACGAGTTTACAAATCGAAAAACGGAACTTAGAAAGCTTCCGCTTTTTGAGATGACCGAGATGCTGATCCGCATATTCGGGCTGTCCGATCAGGCGTTGGAACTGGCCTATCTGCAAGCCTTTCAGGACATTGTGTTGAATTTTTATACCCGTGAGCGCAACGATTTGCAGGCTTTTTTGGAATGGTGGGAGCAGAACAAAGATTCGGACAAGACATCCGTAAAAACTTCAGGATCCATCGATGCTGCTGAAATCCTGACAATCCATAAATCTAAAGGGCTTCAGTTTAAATATGTTATCATCCCGTTTTGTTCGTGGAAGCTGGATCATCCGGGCTTAACATCCCCCAACATGTGGGTACAGGCAGATGCACCCATGTTTAAAAATGCCGGGTATTTATCGGTTAAATACGGAAGTAAACTGGAAGAAACTGTTTTCGAACCCTACTATCACCACGAACGATCACAGATTTTCCTGGACAATGTTAACATTTTATATGTGGCGTTTACCCGTGCAGAATTGGGATTAAAGATTTTGGCTCCATTTAAAAAACTGATCAATAACAAAAACGAATTGAGTGTGCCGGATGTAAGTGCTTTACTTCAATATTGCATCACCACAAACGAATCGCTTGCCAAACTATGGGATAAGCCGGCATTATGTTGGCAAGCCGGGGTGCTTGAATTGCCACCGACCCGTAATGACACCCAACCTGAAGCGATTAAGCCAATTGCCTTGAAAAGATATGATGTTTCACGTTGGCGCGATAAGCTGGTTATCCGGCAAGCCGGCAGAAGATATTTTGATTCAGATAAAGAAGATAAGGTAAAGTATGGCATTCATGTGCATACTGTGCTGTCCTTCATCCGCACAAAAAATGATGTTCAGGCTGCACTTCAACGGGCCATACACGAAGGTTTGCTCACCACTTCAGAGGTTGACCAGGTTAGATCAGATTTGAAGCATTTGTTAAGTGTTCCTATGATTTCATCATGGTTTGAAGAGGGTTGGGAAGTTCACACGGAAGTTCCGGTAATTTTACCGGGCGGAGAAGAGAGCCGGTTTGATCGGTTGTTGATAAACGATAGTAAAGCTGTTGTTATTGATTTCAAAACCGGTGTTTCAGCAAAAGCCGATCAACACCAGGTGCTGGCCTATATGGATATTTTACGGAACATGAATTTTACGGAAGTGGAAGGCTATGTGTTGTATGTGCGTACCGGAGAGGTAGTGGAAGTGAGGGCAGGGAAGGTGAGGACAGTGAAGAAAAAAGATGATAGCCAGTTGGAGTTAGGCTTATAACTGAACGGTATGACGACACCCTTTCTTCTGGAAATTGCGCAAAAAGTAATCGATAAACATCCCCGCCTGGAGGAAGTAACCCTTGTTTTCCCAAACCGCAGGGCCATAGTGTTTTTCAGAAAGCACCTTGGTACCATGTTGCGCAAGCCTGCATTTGGGCCAACCATGTTAACCATTGAAGAGTACATTAAAGGTTTTTCAACTGTGCAGGTGCCGGATAAACTGGAACTCGTTTACCGGTTGTATAAGGCTTATGTGGCTACCGTAAACAGTAAGGAAGCATTTGACCGCTTCTATTATTGGGGGGAAATGCTGCTGCGGGATTTTGAAGAAATTGACAAGTACCTCGTAAATGCCGAGATGCTGTTTCGTGACCTCAGCCACCAGAAAGAACTTGATGCCACGTTTGATTACCTGACCGATGAACAAAAGAAATTCCTCCTTGATTTCTGGGGAAACTTTGATGCGCATAAAACCGAGAACAGGAAAAAATTCCTGGAAGTATGGAAGCACCTTTTTGATGTGTACACAAACTTTCGTTTGCAGTTGACAAGCGAAGGGTTGGCGTATGAAGGCATGGTACACCGTGAGGTTGCTGAGAGCGTTTTAAAGGGCGAAACGATCCGAAAGGGAAGTGAAATCTTTGTCGGTTTTAATGCCCTCACAAAAGCAGAGGAGGTAATCCTTGCGCATGCTGTAGCAGGTGGCGCAACCGTTTATTGGGATGTAGATGAGTATTACCTGAACAGTGCCGCACAGGAAGCAGGTGATTTTTTTCACGAATACCAACAACACACGGTATTAGGCAAAACTTTCGAGGCCCAGCCTCCTGCCAATTTTCGTGCAGCAAAAAATATAAAATTGTATGGTGCCGCACAGCCTGTTGGTCAGGTAAAAATAATGGGCCAGGTGTTGGCAGAGAATATGGTGGTTGGCGAAAAACCTGAAGAGACCTTGGTTGTGTTGCCGGATGAAAAGTTGTTGTTACC
This sequence comes from Cyclobacteriaceae bacterium, assembly GCA_025808415.1. Classification (NCBI taxonomy): domain Bacteria; kingdom Pseudomonadati; phylum Bacteroidota; class Cytophagia; order Cytophagales; family Cyclobacteriaceae; species Cyclobacteriaceae bacterium. Next base: position 3,292,712 of record CP075525.1, on the reverse strand, counting down.
TGTGTTGCACAGCGTTTCTGATAGTGTTGAAAAACTAAACGTTACCATGGGGTTTTCACTCAGCGCTACACCTGTATTTAATTTTGTCGAGTTGCTGATCGAATTGCAGATCAGCCGTAAGGAAGATTACTTTCATCACCGTCCGGTTTTGTCATTACTGAACCATCCCTATACAGTAGCTGAAAATCTGAAAGTGGTTCAAAGCAAACAAAAAGCGATGCTCAAGCATAATTGGGTATCGGTGCCTAAAAATTTTCTGGCCAGTGAAACTGCCCTTCACCAGGCCATGTTTACTGCCGCTGAGACAACGCGTATTACACCTTACCTGAAAGATTGCCTGCAAGTGTTAGGTGCACTGGACACGCTATACACTTTTGATAAAGAACACATTTTTCAAATGGTTAAATGCCTTAATCGAATGGAAGAGGTTTTAGGGGATCAATATTCTGATTGGCGTTCGTTTCTCCGGTTTTTCCGGCAGTATGTTCGCTCGGTGCGCATTCCTTTCAGTGGCGAACCTCTGCAGGGGCTACAGGTTATGGGTATGCTTGAAACCCGTAACCTTGATTTTAAAAACGTCTATATACTCTCTTTAAATGAGGGATCGTTGCCATCGGACGGAAACAAGGGTTCGTACATACCTTACAACATCCGCAGGGCTTATCGTTTGCCTACGTTACAACATCAGGATGCCATGTATGCGTACTTGTTTTATCGTATCATTCAGCGTGCTGAAAATATTTTTCTTTTTTACAATACCGAAACCGACATTCTGGGCCAGGGCGAAATGAGTCGTTACCTGCAGCAACTGATGTATGAAAGCGGTAAGAAATTTGAAAACCATGCCTTGCACAATGCCATTGGTGTAAACGAAGTCAAACCCATTGCCATTCAAAAAGATAATGGGGTTCTTGAGAATTTGGCTAAGTTGAATGAACAAAATATACATCGTCAGTTCAATGGTTTGTCACCTTCTGCATTAAATACCTACATCGAATGCCGCCTTAGGTTCTATTTTCGGCATGTAGCAAAAATTAAAGAACCTGATGAGATTGAAGAAGACATGGATGCACGGGTATTGGGGAATTTTGTACACAATGTTATGGAAGCGTTCTATACTAAAATTGTGAAACAGAAAGGCTCAACTGTAATTGATGCACAGGATCTGGAGAAAAATAAAAGTCTTATTCAAGGCCTGCTTGATCAGGAGGTGATTGAAACGTACAGCCTTGATCCCAATCAACCCGTGATGTACGAAGGTCAACTGATTTTGGTGAGTGAAGTGGTAAAAAACTTTATTGGAAAAATACTGGAGCATGATAAAAAGCATGCTCCGTTTATAGTGGAAGGTGTGGAACAGACCATGGAGTATACTTTTTCTATTAACGCACCAGTAGGTAAGGTATTGCTGGGCGGTAAGATTGACCGTATTGACCGGAAGGAAAATTTGCTACGCATTGTTGACTACAAAACCGGTAGGGATAAGCTGGAGTTTAAATCCATAGAGTCCTTGTTCGCAAGAGAGGGTGATCGGAATAAAGCAGCCTTTCAAACCTTATTGTACGCATGGTTATACACCAAAACTAACCGTACAACTGGTCTCCGCGTTGTGACTGGATTATTAAATGGTAAAAATCTGTTTGACGATGATATGGAGTTTGGATTGACCATGGACAGACAGCGCTTGAGCGATGTGCATAGTGTATTGCCAGCGTTTGAAGCCGGGTTAAAAGAATTACTGGAAGAACTCTTCAATCCTGAAACTGTATTCGACCAGACACAGAAAGTTGATAATTGCAAGTACTGCCCTTACAAACGCATTTGTTACCGGTAAAACCTTTTGCACGATTGCAGACGTTGCCGTAAATTCCAAACTACATTGTTGATAAACGAGTAAAATCATGATAAGAAAAATACTGTTAATCCTGGTTTTTTTTATTGCATTTTCTGACACAGTTGCACAAACGCAGCGTCAATCATTAAAAGAAAACGAGGTTCCTGATGCGGTAAAGCAAGCCTTTAATGATGCTTTGGGCTACCCGGTGGAGGAATGGGTAAGATTTTCCGTTAACGAAACGCCCCGTTATGTGGCCGTATTTCAGCAGTTGGATCCATCCAGCGGAAAAGTGCTTCAGAACCGTTACCGTTACAATAGCAATGGAAAGCTCACCTCTTTTTCGCAATACCATGGTGATGGAAACGGGGTAAATGATTTTCCCGGCATTTACCTGGGCGAAAGCTATAGTGGTGCCTTTAAAGCAAGAATCAACAAGTTATTAAAAGACAACACCCTAATTAGCCTTGAAGCATTTTATTTTATCCCCGGCAATCCAGCACAGGATAAGGAAGGTATTTATACCCACCGGTTTGTGTTCAAGGACAAAAAAGGAAAGCGGTTTTTAGTATATTTCAACCGCGAAGGTACCGAAGTGGATATTACCCGGTATCCGGTAAGACAGGCCGAGGCAGAGGAGATGGATTAGTGATGGTTGAGGCTTACTATCATTGACAGCGATCTTGACAAAGTTTTGCTGCTGTATCAATTTATGTGTTCAATTAACTTGCTTATTGCTAATAGCATGGTACTAAAAAGTAAGAAATAGGATATAATTATCCATGTCTTAAAATGTGCTGCAATAAGTCCAATGCTTAATAGAATTTCCTTTTCATCATGAGTCAGTGAGTCTGCAATTTCTATTTGCCCCTTTCTCATAGATGTTAATGTTGCAACTTTATAATGAACGACTGATTTTCCTTTAAGGTCAATGCATCTAAGGTTTTTCCCTAATAAATTTGAAGTTACCTTAAATGTTTTTCCAGAGTCAAGTTTTACATAAGTATGACCTAAAGGATTGCTTATAATATCGCCAACATAACTCCCATTTTTGGTGATTAGGATTTTCTTACCCCAAAATCCAATTTTCTTAAATTGAAATTGTTTTTTGCCAGTTGAAAAATTGGCACCAAATCCCACTCCGCCAAAAAATTTTAATTTGCCATAGACATTTCCATTGGCTTCCAACTCCCATACTAAACCACTTAAATCAGCGTTTTTCCACGTGATTGTCTCCATTTCTTAGAAATTAAATTTTTGATCTCAGGTTTTGATAAAAAATGCTTCACCTAATATCTGAATATGCAAAATTACATGAATTTTCCATATTCAAGGTATTTATATCCAGATAAAAAAAGCAAAAAGCCGCCCCGTTTCCGGTAGCGGCTTTTCGCAAACCAAACCCCACACGTTACCTGGGCCAGTCGCTTACGCCACCGGCCAGGTTGTGTACTTTAAATCCCTGTTTGGCCATCATGTTGCAGGCCTGGCCACTGCGGTTACCACTGCGGCAAAACAGAAAATATTCCTTGTTCTTGTCGAGGGTTGAAATTTGCTGTGAAAAATTCGCTGACATGATATCGATATTACGGGCACCGGGAATGCTCCCTGAGCGGAATTCGCCCGGAGTGCGCACATCAATCAACACCGCACCTGGTGTAGCTTTGTACTTTGCCTTAAACTCCGCACCGCGCAGCTCTTCATAGTTTTTGGTTCCTAATCCAAATAATCCAAACATATATTTATTCTCAATTTATTGTTTCAATGGTTCTTGGGTCAAACATGGTACAAAGATCAGAAGGCTGTATTTTTTTATCGGTGACTTTTGTCACGTAAGCCAAAAACAAGTATACTTTTTTAGCGTGGATTAGCCGGGAAGATGATGTGCCAGATGCCCCGCAGATCACCTTCGGCATAACCCGTGGCTTTATCTGCCGGGTAGTTGGTTTGAATGGCATGCAGCGTTTCGGGCTTAATGTGTACGTTGGGCAAACCGTGGCAATTCAGGCACATGGCCTGCATACTAATAGGTTTTACATAGTGTACTTCCCCGGGTGTATAAATCAGTTGTGTGCGTGGGCCTTCCGTTTGAAATGTTTCAAGCACAGCTAGCTCCAGGCTGTCCGGTTGATTTGACGGGTTTCGGTACTGCATCGAAACACGTTTAATACGAACACCATCAATAGCATATGTTTCGGTAAGCGTATAAGCCTTTTCGTTACAGAATTGAATGGCATAAGCAAAACCCTGTTCGCCAATGGCAGCGAGCAAAGAATTGCGAAGTGTATCAAAGGTCGCAGCAACAAGTTGGTCGCCTTTTTTAAGGTAAACAGAATCCGCTTGCATACCTGAGGTCCCTTTTTCTTGTTGGGTTTGATGGCATGACAGCAAGGTGAAGAAAAAAAACAATACACTATAAACTAAAGCAAGTCTCACTTTTTGGCTTTTGGTTTCTTTGTTTTCGTCAGTTTCTTTTCGATGGCATTGATTTTCTTTTCCAGTTCCAGCAGTTTATTAATGATAATAATATGCGTGTGGCGCGCATCAATACCCACTACGCTTTCTTTGCTTTGAATGTAATTACCAATGGCTTCGTAGGCAGGATCTTTTTTACTGATCAGGTGTTTTTCGGGTTTCATGGGATTGCTTTTTGGTATCAAACGAATTTAACAAAAGCCCACCCATCAATCCTCCATATAACGTGCTGTTAACCGGTGAAGAGGTAATGACACAACTTCCACTGGTGCAGCCGATGTAGTACCAATAGAGAAATCCGGCTGTGGCCCCTAGTACGATTCCAACGGACCATTTCAGGATTATTGTTTTCATAGGAGGGATAATATTTAATTAATCTTCAAATTTATAGATGTTCACGTTAACCTATGGTGATTTTGGTTACATAAGCCTTTTTTACACAAATCTGCCCAAAATGAACAAACGGGCACGTATTGTTATGCTGATATTCCTTTTCTTTTATCGTGAAATTTGTGAACTTTCACGCTAAATGTTTTTCTAAGGAAATGCATTTCCCTTAACCTTGGCGCCTCTCACTTATTTTTTCCGCTGGGTTAAGGTGAAATGATAGATTTTTTAAACGTATTAATGTTTACCTATCCTATACGGTAATGAAAGTCTGGGTCAACTATGTGCTGGTTTTCCTTTTTATGCTGGTGCATGCCTACACCTATAGCCAAAGTTGCGATTGCCCCCCGGTGGCCAGTTGCGGGGCATGTGTTGGCGGACTTAAAAGCTTAACGCTTCGGTACACCGGTGCTACGGGTGCTACCATACGCGTTACCGATGGCGGTGGGGAAATTTTCAACGACTTTGTATTGGCAGGCCAGACGTTCTCTTTTGCGGGCACAATTCCTAACGAAAAGTTTGTAGGTACAACCATCTCAATTTTTATCAACGGTTTTTTACACACAACCATTCAATCGGCTTGCTCTGGAGGAACCTTCGTGAATAGTGTTTATGGTTTGTTTATGGTTACAGGAGGAACCAGTGTAAATGGGGGCGCATTGTGTTGTGCACCCGGTACCACGGATTTGATTCCTCCAGTAATCACCAATTGTCCTGCTAACATAACGCTGCCCCTTATTTCAGGTTGTTCCCGATCCGTTACCTGGACACCCCCCTCTGTATCTGACAATTGTGCAGTAGCCAGCTTTACCGGCACGTTGCCCGGGAACATCACCGTATTTCCGGGTAGCACGTTCACGTTAGGAACCAGCACGGTAACCTACACGGCATTAGATATCTACAATAATTCAGCTACCTGTGTTTTTACAGTAACGATTACCGATAATATTCCACCCGTAATTAACGGAACGTTGAATAACATTTCAGTTTCGGCCGGAGCAAACTGCAAAGCCGTAGTAGGCTGGACGCCCCCAACGGCTACTGATAATTGCAGTGTGTCAAGTCTAGTGAGTACACATAATCCTGGTCAGGAATTCGATGTGGGCTCAACAGTAGTTACTTACACGGCCAGGGATGGTTCAAATAATATTACCACCCGACAGTTTACTGTTGTTGTGGAAGATGTAACCCCTCCTGTAATTACAAACTGTCCGTCATCCATAACCGTACCAGCTGGCGCTAACTGTTCAGCTATTGTAAACTGGACACCACCCACTGCTTCCGACAATTGTGGGGTAACAAGTTTTACCAGCAACCGAAACCCGGGTACCGAATTTCAGATTGGAACAACCCCGGTTACCTACACCGCCCGCGATGCCCGCGGTAATGAAACTGTTTGCCAGTTTAATGTTGTGGTTACATACAATCAGCCCCCGCAAGTAGCAGGCTGCCCGCAGGACATAACGGTCACCGCTGGAATAGACGGACAAGCTATAGTAACCTGGGATGAGCCTGTGTTTACTATTGCTTGTGGTACCCTTAACGTTGAACGATCGCATGAGCCGGGGAGTAGTTTTGGAGTTGGTACAACTGAAGTCCTGTATACTGCTTCAGATGGATTGGGCAATTCAGCGCAATGTTCCTTTACGGTTACTGTAGAGCCGGGCTCTTTTGAAATAGAGATCCCCAAAATAATTACCCCAAATGGCGATGGTGCCAACGATACATGGGTGATTAAGAATATTCAGTATTCATCCTCCAATTCAGTAACAGTGTTCGACCGGTGGGGAAGTGTGGTTTACCAGGCTACAGGTTATAATAATGAATCTGTTGTATGGGGTGGACAAAACAAGAGCAATACTTTGGTTCCTACCGGAACATACTTCTATATTATTGAGGTGATAAGCGGCAACAAAAAGTTACGTTGGGATGGTTTTATTGAATTGGTGCAATGAACAGTTTAGCTAAAATATCAACCTTAATCAGTATCATTTTTTGCATGCTGTTTTTTGCTCCATCGGTGATCCATGCCCAGCAAAATCCGCATTTTACACAGTACATGTTTAGCGGGTTAGTCATCAATCCGGCTTATGCCGGTGTTGATGAAGCACTTAGTGCTATGGTAATTGACAGACGACAATGGACCGGCCTTGAGGGTGCCCCCAAAACACAAACGTTATCGGTGCACACGCTTACCGCGAAACGAAAAGTTGGGTTGGGCTTATTGGTGGTGAATGATAAAATCGGTATTCACCGGAACCTTACAATACACGGAAGTTATGCTTACCACCTTAAAGTTGCCAGTCATTCATTTTTGTCTTTTGGTCTTCAGGCTGGTGCATTTAATATGCGCTCCGACTATGGCTCAATTCAAAACGGAACACCTGATCCGAAGTTGAATAACGCCACCATAAACGAACTTTTTTTTGAAGTAGGGGCGGGGTTGTATTTCCGGAGCAAAAGGTTTCATTGGGGAATATCTGCCCCGGAGTTGCTTCCAAAAACGACACCGTTGAACGAAACAGAATCCATTCAACTTAGAAACGTAAATTTGTTTTCTTTTTTAAAGTACAGGTTTACCCTAAGCCCGGCCTGGGAATTTGAGCCGGCACTTTTGATTAAATATGCCAACGATTTGCCGCTTTCCGCAGATGGTGCAATAACGTTTCTTTACAAAGACATACTTACTGCCGGTGTTTCCTACCGATGGGATGCTTCACTGGGTTATTTGATGAAGCTGCGCATTACACCACAATTGCAATTCGGGTACGCTTATGATTTTCCGATGGGCTCACTTAATCAACTCAGTAATGGTTCGCACGAGTTGATGGTGCAATACCTTTTCCGGTACGAACGGTCGGGCATAAAATCCCCACGGCTATGAAAGTAAAAAGGGTAGTATTTGTTCTGGGATGGTGCCTGACAGTAAAATTATCCATCCCTTTTTCTGCCTCCGCACAGCAATCAATAGTTCATTTATTTACATCCGACCGTGCCTTGGCCAATAAACATTTAGAAAAGGGTGAGATTGTTCCTGCTTTGAGATTGTACGAACGTTCCAAAAGAGGCGGCAATACTTACCTGATGATGGGACGTTGCTATTTTATGCTAAAAGAATACCAACAGTGTATCGATGCTTATGCACGGGCTTATTCACGCGGAGACCAGATCGAACGCCAGGATTATCTTAATCTGGCTGAAGCGCAGCTTTCTCTGAAGAATTATGAGCAAGCTGAATTAAATTATCAAAAGATAATAGATGCTGAGCCGACTAATGAGTGGATCCAAAAAAAGCTGTGGCGTATTTCCAACTTGCACTACCTGTATGAAGATTCGATTCACTTTGCCACACGTCTTTTATCCGTCAATACCTCAGCCGCTGAGTGGAATGCTGTCTCGTTTGATGGCGGGATTGTTTTTCTGTCAAATCGTACCACGAATAAACCCGTAAAAAATATTGATGCCTCAACCCAGCAGGATTTTTTCAGGTTATATCAAGCTATGGAAAAGCCCGATACTTTACTGGAAGGATGGGGCCGGCTTTACAGCAACCCAAAGTTGTATACCAACGCTTTTCCGGTTAATGGAAACATGGGGTCTTTTTCTTTATATGATAACCGCAAGAAGATGGTTTACACGGCATCACAGGCAGCGAAAAACGCACAAGGTATAAGAATGCTGGGTCTTTATTTTGCTGAGTTGCGCGAGGGTAAATGGCAACCGGCCGGTGTATTTCCGTTTAATGAAAATTCATTTTCACTCATTGATCCATTTATAGATGACACAGGCAAAATACTTTATTTTGCTTCCGATAAACCCGGAGGGTTGGGTGGCATGGATCTATACCGATCGGAATATGTAAATGGTAAATGGACAACACCTGTAAACCTGGGCGGGTCCATTAACACGGCCATGAATGAAGTTTCGCCTTACGTGCATAACGGCATGTTTTATTTTTCGTCCACTGGCCACGCAGGTTTTGGCGGGTTGGATATATATAAAACGGTACTTTCAGATTCTTTTTCTGACGAACCTGTAAATCTCGGTCACCCGCTTAACTCACCCTACGATGATTTTGCATTTTCCTTCTCTGATCCATCAGGGCTACGCGGGTTTATGAGTTCAAACCGCAGGGCTGGCGGATTGGACGATGACATCTATGAGTTTGACATGGACATGCAAACTTATCCTTACGCGGTGGCGGGCATATTAAAGCAAATGGATCATTCGTGGAGCGACTCGTCCAGCATGCGTGTTATGAAAAATGCACGCATCCGTTTGGTGGATACCGTTCGCAAAGCCATTGTTCAGGAAATCACTTCCGACCAGCAAGGTAAGTTTTCGCTCATTATTCCATATTTCAGTAAGTATGGCATTTATGTGGTTGATGAGGACGGTGTAGAAAATATGGCTGTATTTGAAATCCCCCGCCTGAGAAAAGAAACGGCACTTCATGAAGTTGTGATAATTAAGGATATCTTTCAATCGCTTAAGAACTGATTTTGCTCAATTAAACTGCGTGTTAATTAAAATCTGATGCATCCTGTGCGCATCGTTAGTACAATTTCTATTACACCACTACTAATATTATTGTGGTGCATGGTAGCCATTACAGTTAGCCAGGCGCAGAAACAACGCGTACAGGTAAAAACTTTCGATCAGCAATTGAAGCCTTACAAAAACCTGGAATTAATCATAAACAATTCAATAAAAACAAATACTGGCGAGCGTGGTTATAATTTTGTTGAAATGAACGAATCGGATTTTCCGATCCGTTCGGTTGAAGTTATCAACGAGGGGTTAGAGCCGGCCTCGTGGAATTTCAGCAAGGGAATATTGGAAATTACCGTACGAAAGAAAAATTACAGGTTGGTGCAGGTGCTGGTCGTTACCGACCAACGGCAGCCGTTAGCTAAAATGGAAGTAACCTACACGGGTGTGCGAAGGTTAAAAGTAACAACCAGTACGGAAGGCAGGCTTGAACTTCCTCTCGATCCGGACGAGCAAATAAGTTCAGCAGATCAATTTATCATTCCAGGTTATAGGCCGATGAACCTGCAACTAACAGGCAACGCATATACCTTGATTACCGGAAGAGTTGTGCAGGAAGAGATCAAACCGGTTGTACCTTCACCTGAAACTGGCAGACAATCCTATCAGCAGGCATTGAACCAGTTGGATACGGCAAGAAGTTTAAGTTCTTTTTACCAGGTTATCCGCGGCATACCAATGGACAATTTGCGCGATGAGGACAGGCGAATTGTTGACGGTCGGTTTAACACACTGCTCCGTGCCATGCAGGAATCGGTACGTGCTGAGCGTCCAGCCCGGATTACCATTAGTGATAGCTCTGCAGTAGCGGAAGACTTGCGTTTGTTGATTGAACAAGCCACCCGTGAAAGCCAGGCGTTGGAAAACCAACGTGCTGAATTCGAATTTCAAATTGGTGCGCTCAACCGGAAATTTTCATCCGGTTTAGACAACCTCGACCCGGAATCGCGTGAAAAATTACTGCGTGAAATTGCATTGCTCGAAAAAATAATCCAGGAAAACAATACACGGTTTGTTGCCAATCAGGATGAGTTTAAAAGGATCCTTGACGAACTCAAAGAAAAATATTTCGACATCAGCACGTTGGAGACCCGTTTAACAGAAAGCGAATCACTCCGTTTGCAAGAGCAACGTGAATTCCGTCAGCGTATTCTTATAGCCTTGGGGGTTGTTGCATTATTTAGTGTACTTATCGTTTTATTGATTCGGCTTAGTGCCCGGCTGCGCAGCCAAAAGAAGAAGTTAACCGTGGCAAACAACGAAATACGGATGATCAATGCCAACCTCGAAAACATTGTGTCGCAACGCACCAGGTTGTTACGTGAAGCCAATGCCGAATTGGACACCTTTCTCTACAAGGCATCGCATGATTTACGTACACCCGTGGCCTCCATTTACGGATTATGCAGTTTGGCGAACCATATTCCCACGGAAGAGCTGTTGGGAAAAATTTTGGATTCAAACGCCCGTATGGACCGGTTGTTGGCCAGTTTAAACGTAATCAGTGAAATCAATCAACCCAGCGATTACGGAGATGTTAACCTGCGCGAAACAACTGAACGTATCCTGAAGAAATTCACGGCTGATATTAAACGTAATAATGTTCAGGTTCTTTTTTCCTGCCCCGTTGGGATTACACTTACAACCTACCCGCATTTGCTGGAGGTGGTAATAGCCAACCTGGTTGACAATGCGATTTTCTTTGGATCGCTTAGCGAATTACGGGAGCACCGGCTGGTGGTTAGCATAGCGGAGGTAGATCAGCGGATTGAAATCACGGTGGAAGACAATGGAATTGGCATTGACGATAACATCCGACCCAATATCTTCAATATGTTTTTCAAAGGAACGGAACAATCCCGTGGCAATGGCCTGGGGCTATATATATTGAGCAGATGCCTGCGGCCCATGAAGGGCAACGTGTCGGTGGATTCACAGCCCGGAGCCTATAGCCGCTTTACGGTGCAATTACCACGGGAATTAAAATAATAGATGTCCTGGACAGCTTGCGTACAGGACATCTGCCAATCAATATTTCGCGGGTTGCCCTCTCTTCGGGGTTGATTTCAAAATAAAATCACGGATGTGTTCATTGGAAGTGGCCAGGTCTTCTTCACGCAGGTACATCATGTGCCCGCTGCGGTAACCTTCAAACCTAAAACGGTCCCTGAATTTTCCGCTGGGGTCCAATTGCCACATGGTATACTTCGCTTCAAAGTAAGTAGTGGCACCATCGAAGTAGCCGCATTGAAACATTACGTTTAAGTAAGGGTTTTGCGCCATGGCTTGTCGAAGGTTTACACCGGTATTGTCATTGTTGCGGTCCCACGGGTTTACGGGACCAAACATGTTGTACTTTACATCGGTTTTGTATTTCAATACTTCTCGTAAATAGTAATTGATGGCCGGGGTGAAAGAGTGCAACCATGATGTTAATTCTGAGTTATAGTCTGGGCGATCGCCTGCGTCTTTGCGATCGATGCCGAGGTAACGTGAATCCAAACGACCCACCGTATAGCCTTTATCACGGAGCAATTCTTTCCAGAAGTAAGCAGTAGGAACATCCAGGTTATGTTGCAGGATTACCTTGTCGGAAATACCGGAGTAGTAGGCCATTTTTGCGGCAACTTGTTTACGTTTCGCATCCTCTAAAAATCCACCTCGTGCAATGGCCGGTATAACTTCATTAATGGTGTATTCTTCTACTTCGGGTAACAAGTCAGTTAAATCCCTGCGCTGCAATTCCTGGGGCAGTGCTTTTTGGTACCAGGCTGCAGCTGTGAAATAAGGAAGTCGATTGGCAGCTTCAACCTGATCGCCCCGGTTAATGCCAAGTCCTGTAGGGGAAACAAGGATTACACCATTCAAGTACATCCACTGTGCGTTTTGCAATTCTAATGCAAGACCTGATACGCGTGTTGTTCCATAACTTTCACCAATTAAATATTTGGGTGATTGCCAGCGATTTCTTCTCGACACAAACGTAGTCATCCATTCAGCCAGGTATTTGATGTCGGCATTTACACCAAAAAATTCTTCCCGCTTGGCATCCTTGTCCAGAATCCTTGAGTATCCTGTGTTTACCGGATCGATGTAAACGATGTCGGCTACATCAAGAATACTATGCGGGTTTTCCTTTACCCCATAGGGTTGTACCGGGTAGCCCTCCTTGTCAATTTCTAGGATGCGGGGCCCTGTATAAGCAATGTGCATCCACACCGATGCAGAACCGGGGCCGCCATTGTAAGAAAAAATCAGCGGGCGGGAGGCTTTGTCTTTAATATCGCTGCGCTCATAATAGGTGTAAAAAAGAGAGGCAATGGGTTTACCCTCGGCATTCCAAACCGGTTGGGTTCCGGCAGTAGCTGTGTAAGGGATTACTTTACCCTTTACGGTAACGGTGCTGTTTGTCGTTACGGCCGATTCGCCCTCCAATATCCGTTGGGAAAAGGTTGAGCCGGTAAGCAGTATCAGCAAAAATAGGATGTATAGGTTTTTCATATGTGTTGGATTTCGTTCTACCCCGAAAGTAGAGGTTATATTGAAAACCGGGATAAGGAATTCTTTAAACGGCCAATAACCTGAGCCTTTCAAGCAAAAAGCCCCATCCCGCTGGCGAGATGAGGCTTTTATCCTAAACTAACTTCTGGGGTTTTAAACTTTTGCGAGTTCAGCGTTAATGTGGATTTTCACTTCTTCGCTCACCACCATTCCACCGGCTTCCGTCAACGCGTTCCAGTTTAAGCCAAAATCCTTACGGTTTATCTTGCCGTTAATCTCAAAACCTGCTTTGGTGTTGCCCCAAGGGTCAACCATAGTACCGCCAAAATCAACATCTAATACAATGGCTTTGGTTGTGCCGCGTATGGTCAGCGCGCCATCCAGTTTGTAATCGTTACCAGATACTTTTTTCAATGTTCCGGTAAAATCAAGTGTAGGGTATTGCTCGGCAGCAAAGAAATCGGGCGATTTCAAGTGAGCATCGCGATCTGCATTATTGGTATCAATACTGGTTGTGTCCAGGTTAAAATTTACAGATGCACCATCAAAATCTTCCGTTTCACTTTCAACGCTTCCGCTGAATTTTTTGAAGAATCCTGTTACGGTGGCAATTACCAGGTGCTTTACTTTAAATTGTATTTCCGTGTGGGTTGTGTCTAAATTCCACTTTGTTGCTACAGCTGTTTCGGTTGACATAGTTTTATTATTTTAGTTAAAATTTATTTTCTAAATGATAACACAAAGGTATGCCCACCGATTCGCCTCAAGGGTTGAACCAGGTTAAGATCGAAACCGTATCGGCTTGAACTAGATTAAGAAATCACTTTTCCATCCGCTTTCTACGGATTTTACTGAGGAACTCAGGTGTGATACCCAGATAAGAAGCGATGTATTTAAGTGGAACGAACTGTTCCAATTGCGGATATTTTTGTTGAAAGTAATCATAGCGCTGCTCGGCCGTAAACGAAAAAGCCTGAACAATACGGTGCTGGTGCGTGACCAATGAGTTTTGGAACATAATCCTGAAAAAGCGTTCAAACACAGGGTATCGCTCCACCAATTCTTCCAACCGGATTTTTGGGAGAAGCAGAACCTCACTGTCGGCCAGGGCGCGGGTTGAATAAATAGAAGGCTGCTGATGGGTTAGGCTGTGCAGATCGGCTGTCCACCACCCTGAAGTAGAAAACTGGATAACATGGTCGTGGCCAGCAGGATCAGTGAAATATGTCATCAGGCAACCGGTATTTACATGGATGAAATTGGTGGTTATTTCCCCTGCCTGTTCAATAAACTCACCTTGCTTCAGGTTTACCGGTATGAGCAACGAAATAAAGAACTGCTCTTCCTCTTTCGAAAGTGTAACGTGTCGGGAAATGTGTGAAATGATGCCGCGCGTATCCATGGGGCTAAGATAGGATAAATCAGAATTACGATATTTGAACTTTCCTTATGGATTTAACTGTATTCAGCGCTAAAGCCCAACGTTTTTCTCAGGAGAATAGGAGACTCCTTACCGGACTAAAGAAAAAAGATCCGCGAAAAGTGGACGAGGTATTTCACCAGCTTCATGATGAGGTATTTGAAGAAATAGATTGCTTGACGTGCGCTAACTGCTGCAAAACCACCAGCCCTATTTTTTACCAAAATGATATTGAGCGCATGGCAAAAGCGCTACGCATGAAGCCGGGTGATTTTATTGAAAAGTATTTACGAATCGATGAGGACAAGGATTATGTGTTAAAATCATCGCCTTGCCCTTTTTTAGATGGAGAGAATTACTGCAAGGTATACGATGACAGGCCAAAAGCCTGCCGAGAATATCCACACACCAATCGTAAAAAGATGGTACAAATCATGGACTTAACGTACAAAAATACATTGGTTTGTCCCGCAGTATTGGAAATGGTTGAGCGGTTAAAAATGGTTAAACTTTAGGATAAATTACGAGTGAAGATTGGTAATCGAAGATTTTTGATTTATGAAAATGCTTGTTAACTCAAAAAGTTATGGATATCATAAACGTATGTGCATAAAAATCATAATCCCGTTTTTTTTGCTAATTGCTTCTCCGGTATGGAGTCAGCAGCGTGCCCGCGACCTGGGCATAAAAATCGGGGTGATGCAAACCGGCAAGCTGAATTCTATTACCGATGTTCAGGGTGTGAAGGTCGGGCAGGTTACATTGATTGAAGGATCTTCCATACGCACCGGTGTTACCGCTATACTCCCACATGAGGGTAATCTTTTCCAGGATAAAGTGCCTGCAGGAATATTTGTGGGTAATGGTTTCGGTAAACTGGCTGGAAGTACGCAAGTAAAGGAACTGGGGAACATTGAATCGCCCATTGTGCTCACCAATACGTTGAGTGTTGCTACAGCCATGGATGCAGTGGTTGAATACACGCTAGGTTTGCCCGGAAACGAAAAGGTGCAATCGGTAAATGCTGTTGTAGGCGAAACCAACGATGGTTACTTAAATGATGTTCGTGGCAGACATGTAAAAAAGGAGCATGTTCTTGATGCTCTCCAAAATGCGAAAGGCGGAGTGGTTACAGAAGGAAGTGCAGGCGCGGGAACAGGTACCGTGTGTTTTGGATTTAAAGGCGGCATTGGTACAGCCTCGCGTGTTTTGCCCAAAGCTTCGGGTGGTTACACGGTTGGTGTTTTGGTGCAAACCAATTTTGGTGGAGTGTTACAAATTGATGGCGCCCCGGTAGGTGAAGCGTTGAAAAAATATTACCTGAGCGGCCAGCTAAAAGATGATGTGGATGGATCGTGTATGATAGTGGTTGCTACCGATGCTCCGTTGAATGCACGTAACCTGGAACGGTTGGCGCAACGGGCTATGTTGGGTCTGGCCAAAACCGGTGGCATTGCTTCCAATGGCAGTGGCGATTATGTAATTGCTTTTTCTACAGATGAACGCGTCAGGATTAAGCATGAAAAAGCATCGCTTACCGATGAAGCAATAGTTGTAAGAAATGATGCGATGTCACCCTTATTCATGGCCGTTATAGAAGCTACTGAGGAGGCGATCATAAACTCCCTGCTTACTGCCAAAACAATGACCGGTAAAGACGGAAATAAAATTGAGGCGCTTCCGCATGATGAAGTAATTAAAATTCTTAAGAAGCATAACCTGATTGAAAAGTGATGTATACGTTTTTAAATGAATCTTTTGTTCCTGATGATAAGGCCTTCCTTCATGTGAGTGATCTTTCCATTCAACGAGGGTATGGCATCTTCGATTTTTTTCGGGTGATGGATAATTACCCGCTTTTTATTGAAGATTACCTGGAGCGGTTGTACGTATCAGCAAAGGAAATGCACCTGAAAGTACCTTACGCACCCGAGCAGCTCAAAGCACTAATATTTGAGTTGATTCAAAAGAACAATATTCCGATGTCGGGAATAAAAGTTATCCTCACGGGTGGTTACTCACCCGATGGCTATCAATTGGCGGATAAGGCAAACCTGATTATGGTGCAAAAGCCGATGAACTTTCCTGCCCCAGGTTTTCCAACGGAAGGCATTAAAATCATCACACACGAATACCTTCGCGATAAACCACACGTAAAAACCATAAACTATGTGGTGGGCATCTGGATACAGAATAAGGTACTGGAGAAAAAGGCAGCGGATGTCTTGTACCACTATAAAGGCCAGGTATCAGAATTTCCACGATGCAACTTCTTTATGGTAAGAAAAGACAACACGGTTGTTACGCCCGGTGAAAATATTCTGGAAGGTGTAACACGAAAGCATGTGCTGCGGTTAGCGGCTAAGAAATACAAGGTGGAAATCGGAAGCGTTACACTGGATGATATTGTACAGGCGAAAGAGGCTTTCCTGACCAGTACTTCAAAACGCATCGTGCCGATCACACAAATGGATGAGGCCACTATTGGTGATGGCAAGCCCGGTAAGGTTACCCACGATTTGTATAATGACCTAATAGCGCTCGAAGTCAAAGAACAAAAAAAACCAGGTAAATTTCGGCAACCTATTAATGCTTAGTTCACAATTAGCTTCAATGTCTTAACGGTGTCGTTATAGTGAATTTTAATGAAGTAAATACCTTGGGGTAATGAAGATTTTAGCTCGGCTGAAAAATCAACAACAGATGCTGATTGAATGACTTGCGACTCCAGGGTAACCCCATGTTGATTGAAAATGTCGAAACTGTGTAACTGAAAAGGTTTACTATTCAAAGAGAAGTTAAGCACCTTACCTTTGTTTGGATTAGGGTAAACTGTCAGTACTACGGAGGGGTCTTCATCTGTTTTTACATGAACAATTTTTGAATAAGTAATGGTACCATCAAAGTCGGTTTGCTTTAAACGATAATAAGTCTTGCCATAATAAGGCGCACGGTCAATTTCGAAGTAATTATTTCTTTCGTTTGTTGTTCCTGCCCCGGGTATGATTGCCAGTTCTTCAAAATGTTCGCCATTAGAAGATCGTTCTAATGTAAAATGGTCGTTGTTCAACTCCGTTGCTGTTGCCCATGAAGTAACAACAACAGGCCTTTCATATTCTGCTTTGAAGTAGAGAAGTTCAACCGGCAATGGAGTGGATATGTTATTAATCGATCCGATAGTAAAAAAATCATTATGCTGGAAGTTTACACCGGTAACGGTAAATATCGAACCGGCCAATGTTCCGGTTAGGGGTGTAACATCATTATCGGCAAAGCCATCGCCATCCCGATCAATCAGCAACCGTAAATCAGCTTCTTGTTTTGGTCCGGGTACATTGGCCAGGTCAATACCAATGGTAACAGTTCCTACTTCACCTGTTTCGGCTATTTTCCAAACCCGGCTAAGTCTTACTTTTACAAGTGCACCGTCAACATCAATTGAATTGGGTGCAGTAAGGCTGCCATTATTACTTCCCCACATCAGGAATTCAAGGTTATCCAGGTTGCTTGGATTTTGTATACGAACCATGGAGTTTGGATTGGCACTTTGGGAATTGGTTTGCAGCAACCGTGAAACATTATCGCGTCCTATACCTGCTATGTTGTTAACATATCCGCTATGGGTGCTGGTTGCCGGGTACACCGTTGTTCCATTAGAGGCCGTATAATTGGTAAGTGTGGTTTGGTTTAACGTTATCCCATATTTAATTGCCAGGTATGAGTCAATTCGGTTTCGTTCCCCGGTTGTTAGTGACCTCGTGTAAAAAATAAATTCAGCAATATCGCCATCAAGTCCGTTCGCTCCGCCTTCGCGTGCGCCAAGCCGTAGGGTTGGAAATGTTAAGCCGCCACCAGCCTCGGCCTGTATGTCTTCCAATTGTCCGTTATAGGCTATTCCAAACCTAACCGCATAATCGCGGAAGTAGTCAATGATCTGGGGCGTAGTAGTTGAAAAATCACTGGTTGTTACGGGACCCCCCAATGGGGGATTTGAATCAACCCGCTGCTGAAAGCCAACCTTGTTGTTGGATAATATTTTTAACGATACTACCGGTATTGTTGCGGATTGCCATTGGCAATATTAGTGAAAAAAGTCGGGCGGCTCCCGGCAGTAGCTTGTGTGGCATTGGCACCTGTTATACCGCCACGGGTATTCCATTGTTGCACAGTTTGACCGTTGGTAGCCAATGTGGTTCCTGCATTTACGTAAACATCTTCATCGGCTCGTAGCCAGATAGTAGTTCCGGCCACCCCACCGGGCCCGGGAACAGGTGCCGATGCAAGTGAAAAATATTGATTGGTATTGATACTTGCCCCTGTAAACGTAACTACATTTCCACTAATGGTTCTTCCGGTGGTGTGGACCGATGCATCACTAAAGTTTCCATCGTTATCAACTAATAATGCAAACTGATTCGGGTCGGTCATGTCAACACCTAACCCGGTTAGGTCAAACGAGATACTAAATGTGCCAACTTCACCGGTTTCCGCAACGCGCCACACACGTGTTAACCGGTTGGTATATGGTGCCGGAACATTGTTGGAGTTCCAAATGGTTGGGGCATTATGACCCCACATCAGAAAATCCCCATCGTCAAGTGAAGACGGGTTGAATATCCTAACCATGCTTAAGGGATTTTGACTTTGCGATGAAGTTTGGTTGAGGGCAGAGCCATCATCGCGCGCAATACCGGCAATATCAAAATCATAATCGTCATGTGTTGTGGCAGCCGGGTAAACAACTGTGCCTGCCGAGCTCACATAATTTCTGGCAACGGTTTGATTGAGGGTAATGCCGTATTTTATGGCCAGGTATGATTCAACTTTTTGACGATCGGCAGTTGAAAGATTTGTATTGTATACTACCATTTCAGCGAAATCTCCATTCAATCCTCCGTTGTTATTGGTTGCATGTCGGCCAATGCGAATAATAGGGCCTGTGATACTGGTATTATCACCACCGGCAGTAACGTCCAAACGGCCATCGATGTAGATGCCGAAGCTCACGTTTACTTCCCTGAAATAATCGATAATCGTAAACCGATTGGTGGGCGCTGAGGTAATTGAGACCGGCCCCCCGAGATTCGCACCTCCGTCTGTCCTTTTTTGATAGAAATACTTATCGGTATTCACAATCTTGAAGGAGGTGAGATTGTTGGTTGCGGATGGCCTGTCTATAATAAAAGTACCGTTACCATCGTCTGTACCTCCGGCTACATACGAGTTTTGTCGAAAGACAAGAAACATATAAAAACTTTGAGTCGCACCAATTCCGGGGGCTGCCAAGCCATCCAGAAATTGATTGCTGGCAAATCTTAATACTGGATTACTATTGATGACATTTGTTCGGTATTCCGGCTTGTTTGCGTTTGTTGTTTGCCGTGCATGGTTGGCAATGGCGCTTTGGTCGTTCCACTGCTGGACCAGTTGCCCTTCTGCAGCAGGTGTTGTTCCGTTGTCGGTAAAGGTGCCGGCATTTGCCTTCATCCACCACCTAAGGTTGGTAGAAACACCTCCTGGAGATTGACCAAACAGGTGCGAAAAATGGAATGTACACGTAAAAAGAATGATTAAAGCCTTTTTCATGATTAACCAGTTCGGGTAAAGATAAAAATTAACAACGAATTATCGGTTGGTTTATAAAGCAGTATGGAATTACCGTAAATAAAAAAAGCCACTGCATTATGCACACAGCGGCTTCTTGTATTTTAAAATTTATTAAGTGCTTAAACCTGGGCAGCTAATTTTTGAGCGAGCACCGATTTAGGTACCGCTCCAATTTGTTTGTCAACAATCTGGCCGCCTTTAAACACCAATAAGGTAGGAATAGAACGAATACCGAATTTTGCAGCGGTTTGCGGATTTTCGTCAACGTTGATTTTAGCCACTACGGCCTTGCCTTCATATTCTCCTGCCAGTTCTTCAACCACGGGACCAATCATTTTACAAGGCCCGCACCATTCAGCCCAAAAGTCTACCAAAACGGGTTTATCGGATTTAATGGTTTGATCAAAAGTTGAGTCGGTTAGTTCAATAGTTTTGCCCATGTTATCGTATTAAAAGTTATTGTTATTGATTAATTAGTTCTGCTGAATCCAACACAAAGGTAGAAGAAATTGTTCCATCTTCATCCAGTACCTCAAGCTTATCTTCATCTGCCCGGTCATTCAACCAGCGCACCTGGGCGTTGGATGTAATCACGCCAATCTCTGCATGTTTCTTAAATTCCTGAACCAGGGCATTGGTTACGCTTATCCGGTACGCCCGGGCCAGTAATTCAACCTGAAGGGCTTCGTAATCATCTTTTATGAAAAGTTGTAAGGCTGCCTGCCCCGGGTTTTTCTTACAAAATTCTTCTATTTTATCCACCACTTCGGTGGTTATGGCGTGCAGGGGTAACCGCAAAGCAAGCCCTTGCAAACGTTTTTGAACCAGTTCATTTAAAAGCTCAATACTCCTGATCCTGAACTCAACATCCATTCTTCCCCAGGTATTCCGTTGGATCATGCCCTCAATAAACAGGAACCAGCCCTGCATCATAAAGTTTTTGTATTTCAGGTAATCCTCGCCAAAGAGCGTGAACGTAAAGTTTCCGCTGTAGTCTTCGATGGTAAATTTCCCAAACGGCCTGCCGGTTTTGGTGGTGCGGTGTTCAACCGTGGTTACAATGCCACAGATTTTTGTTTCCCGCCCGATTAATGGATCCAGGTCGATGAGTTGGTTGCACAGTGTATTGCAGAAGGCGTCCATTTCAAACCGGAAATTGTCCAATGGGTGGCCTGAAATGTAAATACCAACCACTTCTTTTTCCAGGTTCAGTTTTTCGATTTCGCTGAACGGCTCAACGGGTTCAATTTTGGGCTTTGGCATGGCCGTTCCAGTTGTTCCACCAAACAAACTTACCTGTGAGCTTTGCTCATCCAGTTGTGTTTTGGCAGCATACTTGGCGGCCTTTTCAATTAAACTGGCATCGCCATCTTTGGCGTACACATATTGTCTTCGATGAATGCCCTCAAAACAATCGAATGCCCCGGATAATGCCAGGCATTCAAAGGTTTTTTTGTTTACCGATCGTTGGTTAACGCGTTTGGCAAAGTCAAAAATATCTTCAAAAGGTCCATGCGCATTGCGCTCGTGAATTATTGCTTCAACAGCGGCATCACCTGCACCTTTAATGGCGCCAAGTCCAAAACGGATTTCTCCGTTTTTATTTACTTCAAAGTAAACTCCTGATTCATTTACATGCGGGCCCAGCACGGGTATGCCCAGGTTGCGGCATTCTTCAATAAAGAAGGTAACCTTATCAAGGTTGCTTTGCGAATGCGTTAACACTGCTGACATATATTCAGCAGGATAGTTGGCTTTCAGGTAAGCTGTATGATAGGCTACTAACGAGTAGCATGTTGAGTGTGATTTGTTGAAGGCATACTGGGCAAAGGCCTCCCAGTCTACCCAAATTTTTTCGCAGATTTCCTGCGCATGCCCATTGGCTTTACAGCCTTCGATAAACTTATCCTTCATTTTATCGAGAACGCTCTTTTGCTTTTTACCCATGGCCTTTCGCAACACGTCTGCATCGCCTTTGCTGAAGTTGGCCAGCTTTTGTGAAAGCAACATTACTTGCTCCTGGTATACCGTAATGCCATACGTTTCGGCAAGAAATTCTTCCATTTCCGGCAAATCGTATTTTATTGGTTCGCGACCGTGCTTGCGGTTGATGAATGCCGGAATGTATTCCATCGGGCCTGGCCGGTAAAGGGCGTTCATGGCAATCAGGTCCTCAAACTTATCGGGTTTTAATTGGCGCAAATATTTTTGCATACCCGGACTTTCAAATTGAAATGTTCCGGAGGTTTCACCACGCTGAAAAAGCTGATAGGTTTTTTCATCATCCAGCGGTACGGCATCAATATCTATTTCTATTCTTCTACTCTTTTTGATATTCTTTAAAGCCGTGTTAATAATAGATAATGTGGTTAACCCTAAAAAGTCCATTTTTAAAAGCCCGGCACTCTCCACCACACTGTTGTCAAATTGCGTTACCAGCATGCTGGAATCTTTTGCCGTAGCTACAGGAACAAATTTGGTGAGGGCATCGGGCGTAATGATAACCCCGCAGGCATGGGTGCCAGTGTTGCGCACGGAGCCTTCCAACACAATGGCTTGTTTTAAAACATCGGCTTTCAGGTCAGTGCCATTTTTAAAATCAGCCAACTCTTTCACTTCCTTAAAAGCAGCATCGAGTGTAGTGCCCGGTCGTTCCGGTACCATCTTGGCGAGGTAGTTGGCATCGGCCAGGGAGAGTTGCATGACACGCGCACAATCACGTATAGATGACTTGGCAGCCATGGTTCCATAGGTGATAATCTGGGCAACCTGGTCTTTTCCGTATTTATCAATAACATAATTCAGCACCTTGTCGCGCCCCTCATCATCAAAGTCGATATCAATATCGGGCAATGAAACCCGGTCGGGGTTAAGAAAACGCTCAAACAGTAAATCGTATTTAATAGGGTCAACGTTGGTAATGCCAATACAATAAGCAACAGCCGAGCCGGCTGCCGAACCGCGCCCCGGCCCAACCGAAACACCCATGTCGCGTGCTTTGGAAGTGAAATCCTGCACGATTAGAAAATATCCCGGATATCCGGTTTTACGAATGGTTTCCAGTTCAAAGTCTAATCGTTCCTGTAATAAAGGTGTTATTTCACCGTACTTCTTTTTAGCACCTTCGTAGGTCAGGTGTTTCAAGTAATCATCTTCCGATGCAAAGCCTTTTGGGATTTCAAACTTTGGCAGCGCTACCTGTCGTTCGAGGGAATACGCTTCAATCTTATTAATAATTTCCTGAATGGTTTCGATGGCTTCGGGCAAATCGCGGAAAATGGATTTCATTTCCTCCTGCGACTTGAGGTAGAACTCGTTGTTTGGCAGGCCATACCGGTAACCACGCCCTTCACCTATTGGAGTGGACTTGAATTCACCTTCTTTTATGCACAACAAAACATCATGCGCATTCGATTCCTCCTTGTCGATGTAATAGGTTTCATTGGCTGCAAAATATTTCACCTTATATTTTTGTGCAAAACCGAGCAACACGTCATTCACATGATCTTCTTCGGCCAGGCCGTGTCGGTTTAGTTCGATGTAGAAGTCATCACCGAACTGTTTATGCCACCATACAAACGCTTCCTCAGCCTGGCGTTCACCTACGTGCAAAATCAAGTGTGGTATTTCACTGGAAAGGTTTCCGGTAGTGGCAATCAGGTCGTGTTTATATTGGGCAACAAGTTCTTTATCGATTCGCGGATAGATGCCGTATAAACCTTCAGTAAACCCCAGCGAACTAAGTATGGCCAGGTTTTGATAGCCGCTTTTATTTTTTGCAAGCAATACTTGCGTATAGCGTTTATCCGGATTGTCTTTCGTGAATTTTAATTTCTTTCGTTCATCTGCCAGGTAAAACTCACAGCCAACAATGGGTTTTATTTCATGCGTCAGAGCTTCACGAACAAATTTGAATGCACCATACAGGTTGCCGAAATCGGTGAGGGCTAGGGCAGGCATGTTCAGCGATTTGGCCTTGGTGACGAGCGCTTTTATTTCAGGGGTAGCCTGGAGCACGGAGTATTGCGAGTGTACATGCAAATGACAAAACGGACTGTCAATGGTATCGGCATCGTTATCGTCCAGTGAGTAGCCTGCATCTTTTTTTCGTTTGCGTTTTACAAAGTTGGCTTCATCCAACCGGGGTTCTTCATAAATAATTTCTGAAAGGGGGGTAGCGTCAAAAGGTTTCAGTACTTTTTTCTGCAGCAGGCCAAAGTAACAGCGTGCTGTGGCGGCAACATCGTACGATGCATCGTGCGCATCACCAAAATCTTTTCCGAATAGTTTTTTGTGAAGTTCAACTAATCGGGGCATTTTTAACCGCCCGCCTATGCCTCCGGGTAGCTGACAGAATTCAATGGATGATAACCCGGTGTCAACTTTAGTTAGGCTAAGAAATTTTTCAGGTACAATGTTTTTGCGGATCAGTTCCGCGCCAATGATGTTGATGTCGAATTCGATGTTATGACCAACTAAAACCGAAGTTTGCCCAAGATCATTTAAGAATTTGCCCAGCACGGTTTTCAGGTCGTGCCCTTCTTCCTGTGCGCGTTGGGTTGAAATGCCGTGGATTTGCTCGGCCTTGTAAGGAATGTTAAAACCTTCCGGTTTTATAACGAAGTTGTTTTGAGCAAGGAGTTTACCTGCGTGGTCGTGCAGTTGCCAGGCCAACTGTACAAGCCTTGGCCAGTTATCAAGGTCGGTTATGGGTGCAGTCTTATTATGCGGAACCCCGGTGGTTTCCGTGTCAAAAATCAGGTACATCAGGTTGTTTTCGTGGTGGTTGAAAACTGTAAAAGTAATGGCTTTGGCAGATTAAATCTATTCCCATTAATGAACAAATGTTTTAAAATGGGAAAAAAATCTCAATAATGAACTATAATAAAATATTTAAAATCCTGATAATCAATTTTTTATCTTTTTGGGCTTGCTTTTGGCACTGTGTGACCAAACAAATCAAACAAGATCCCAATGAAACGCATATTCAACAAGGTGGCTGATTTCCTGAGGCGTGAATGGTTTTTGCTGGTGATGATCGTCATCATTACATTAATCGTGCTCGTATTTGAATGGATGCGTTAAACAAAATTCATTTCAGTATTTAGAATCCCTTTAAACTAAATCCTTCTTTGGTTCATAAGCGTTGCAGGAGTATTTTTATGCGTTGAGCATAAACTACTGAAGTTCCTATGACATGGTTTACAAAATTCCTATCCAGTACGTTGGGCAGGAAACTACTGATGGCCCTTACAGGCCTTTTTCTGATTTTATTTTTAGCGGTCCATTTGGCCGGCAACCTGCAATTGTTGAAGGATGACGGGGGCAAGGCATTCAACATCTATGCAGAGTTCATGAGCACCAACGGCCTCATTCAATTTATTTCAAAGGGTAATTTTTTCTTCATCTTGCTTCATGTTTTTGTTGCCCTTTTTCTAACCATAAAAAACCGGAATGCACGTGGTAGTGAGCGCTACGCTGTAACCAGTAGCAAATCATCTATATGGGCATCGCGCAATATGGGTATATTAGGCACCTTGGTTCTCATTTTTATTGTGGTGCATTTAAAAGATTTTTGGGCGCAAATGCATTTTGGCTCCGTGCCGGTAGTCGACTACGATGGTAAGCAGGTTCGCGACCTGGCCTCCTTGGTTGATTATTGGTTTTCAAAATCGTGGTATGTGGGTGTGTATGTGTTTTGTATGGGAGCACTTGCCTTTCACTTATGGCACGGGTTCGAAAGTGCTTTTCAAACCCTCGGGCTAAACCATCTTAAATACAACGCTGTTATAAGTTTCGTTGGAAGAGCATTTGCGATTATCGTTCCTGTGCTTTTCGCGTTGATTCCGATAGCTATGTTTTTTGATTTTTAATTCAATTGCTTAAACAGATATGACATTAGATTCTAAAATTCCCGAAGGTCCACTCGCGGAAAAATGGACGAAGCATAAATTTAACCTCAAGCTCGTTAACCCCGCCAACAAGCGTAAGTACGATGTTATTGTGGTGGGTACCGGCCTGGCAGGTGCCTCCGCTGCAGCATCGCTGGCGGAATTAGGCTATAACGTAAAAGCATTTTGCTTTCAGGATAGCCCGCGCAGGGCACACAGTATTGCAGCACAGGGCGGTATCAATGCAGCAAAAAATTATCAGAATGATGGCGATAGCATCTACCGCCTCTTCTACGATACCATTAAAGGTGGGGATTACCGTGCGCGTGAGGGCAATGTCTATAGATTAGCGGAGGTAAGCGTAAACATAATCGATCAATGTGTAGCGCAGGGTGTTCCCTTTGCCCGCGAATACGGTGGTTTATTGGCTAACCGTTCGTTTGGTGGTGCGCAGGTATCGCGTACATTTTATGCCCGTGGCCAAACCGGGCAGCAACTGTTATTGGGTGCTTACTCTGCCATGAACCGTCAGATTGCCAACGGCAAAGTAAAAATGTATAGCCGTACCGAAATGCTGGACGTGGTTTTAGTGGATGGCAAAGCAAGGGGCATTATCACACGTGATTTATTAACGGGAAAAATTGAGGCACATAGCGCTCATGCCGTACTGTTATGTACGGGTGGCTATGGTAATGTGTTTTATTTATCCACCAACGCAAAAGGATCAAACGTAACAGCCGCATGGAGGGCCCATAAAAAAGGTGCTTTGTTTGGTAATCCGTGCTACACGCAAATACACCCTACCTGTATACCCGTTTCAGGTGATCACCAGTCGAAACTTACGCTCATGTCAGAATCGTTACGTAACGATGGCCGTGTATGGGTGCCTAAGGTGGCGCGGCCAGGTCTTAAGGCTGCTGATGCAGTTAATATCCCCGAATCGGAGCGTGATTATTTCCTGGAAAGAAGATACCCTTCATTTGGAAACCTGGTACCACGCGATGTGGCCTCTCGCAATGCCAAAATGGTTTGCGATGAAGGTAGGGGCGTGGGTGCAACGGGGCTTGCCGTTTTCCTTGACTTCTCCGATGCCATCAAACGTGATGGAAAAAAAACGATCGAGGCGAAGTATGGAAACCTGTTTGATATGTACCAACAGATTACCGGTGATAATCCATACGAGGCACCCATGATGATCTTCCCCGCTGTGCACTATACGATGGGCGGGCTTTGGGTTGATTATAACCTTATGACGAATGTGCCCGGCTTATATGCGTTGGGTGAGGCCAACTTTTCCGATCATGGGGCCAATCGCCTGGGCGCAAGTGCCTTGATGCAGGGATTAGCTGACGGGTATTTTGTAATACCGTATACCATTGGCGATTATTTAGCCGGCATGCCTTATGAAAAAGTAAGTACCGACAGGCCGGAGTTCCAGGAGGCCATTAAACAAACCAGCGATCGCATCAATAAGCTTCTTTCCATTAAGGGAAAGAAAACCGTTGACGAATTCCACCGCGAGTTGGGCTTAACCATGTGGGAGTATTGCGGTATGTCACGCAACGAACAAGGCTTAAAAACAGCGAAGAAAAAAATACAGGAAATAAAGGCGGAGTTCTGGACCAATGTGAATGTATTAGGCGGAGGCAACGAACTTAACATGGAACTTGAAAAGGCCAATCGCGTAGCTGATTTTATTGAATTGGGTGAATTGATGGTAGATGACGCCCTTAACCGCTCTGAGTCGTGTGGTGGGCACTTTCGCGAAGAATCGGCCACAGAAGATGGTGAAGCAAGACGCAAAGACGATGAATTCGCTTATGTGGCAGCTTGGGAATACAAAGGCGATAACCAGCCGGAAGTTCTTCACAAGGAACCTTTGATTTTTGAAAATGTAAAACTTACTCAACGTAGCTATAAGTAATAATATGAAGGTTACATTAAAGATCTGGAGACAAAAAGGACCAAATGATAAGGGAGGTTTCAAAACCTACCAGCATGATCATGCATCACCCGACATGTCATTTCTGGAGATGTTGGATGTGTTAAACACCGACCTGATCAAAAAAGGAGAGGAACCTGTTCATTTTGATCATGATTGCCGCGAAGGCATTTGCGGTATGTGCTCATTGTACATTAATGGTCATCCGCACGGGCCGCTTCAAACCACAACGTGCCAATTGCATATGCGCAGTTTCAAAGATGGTGAGACTATTACCATTGAACCATGGCGGGCAAAGGCCTTTCCGGTTATAAAAGACCTGGTCGTTGATCGCAGTGCATTTGACAGGATCCAACAGGCTGGAGGTTATGTTTCGGTAAATACCGGAGGGGTGCCTGATGCCAATGAAATCCCTATTCCAAAGAAAATTGCCGATGAAGCTTTCGATGCAGCAACCTGTATTGGTTGTGGCGCATGTGTTGCAGCGTGCAAAAATGCTTCAGCCATGCTCTTTGTTAGTGCTAAAGTTTCGCAGTTTGCTTTATTGCCACAAGGCAAGCCTGAACGCAAAGAGCGCGTGGAGCGTATGGTTGCCCAAATGGATGCCGAAGGTTTTGGTGCCTGTACCAATACAAAGGCTTGTGAAGCGGAGTGCCCGAAAGGTATAAGCGTGACCAACATTGCCCGGATGAACCGCGAGTATTATGCCTCTATGGTGAGTTCGTATGAATGGCAGGTAGGCGGAGGTGAATAAAAAAATGCCCTGAGGAAATCAGGGCATTTTTATTTATCACGATTGAATTTTTTTCTATTCACTTTTGCAAACACTAATGTCCATCCGGCTTCCATCGCCTTGTAAAGCTGCAGCACCAATATTCCCTCCCGCTAAAATAATGTCGCGGTCAGGGCCTGATTCAGCAAGGTGGATTTTAATACAAGCATTTAGGTTGATTAAATCTGTATACGAAATGGATTCTTCGCTGGCAAGTTTGGCCAAGCGGGTTTCACTTTTTCCGGATTTCCCTAAAACCGGGTTAAGCAGGGCTGCTACATCGGCATCGGCCGCACTAATATCGCCAAGGTGAACATGAACCGGTAGAAGAACATTCCCCTCGGTTCCATCTAAGCTGACGACAACAGTTGTGGTACCATCTTTCCGTTCTTTAAAAGTTACCAACCCACTGATCGGATAAACTGACCCTGGCTGAAGGGTGTAGGTTATCTCATTGCCGGTAAATTCAGATAATGCGGGTTGGTTCTCCTGACAGGCTACCAGTACTATCCCTAAAACAATCGCCACGAACGTTCTCATAATCCTTATTATTTTCACACTAAATTAAAAATCCGCGACCAACTTTTATAATCATTTTGGCTTAGATTTGCTCAGAGCCTCAAAATTTGGCACAGAAGTAGCATAATTGTAACGTGTTAAATCAACGAAAAATTTCGTGAGCCGCATTATAACATTGTTTTTTTTGATTCTTTTTTCCTGTAGCCCCAAGGTACAGCCGGTTGACCCTAAACCTGCGTGGCTTACCGGACAACTTAACGAGCCTCGTTACTATACTGGTGTGGGGCAAAGTTTTAAAGACGGTACAAACAATTATGTGCAAGCGGCAAAAAAGAGCGCTTTAGACGACCTTGTTTCGCAGATAAAGGTAACCGTGTCCAGCACCTCGATACTTAGCACACTGGAAGAAAACCGCAAGGATTTCCAAGAACGTTATGAACAAATCATACAAACATCGGCTGCCGATGAAATTGAAGAATTTGAGCAGGTTGGGGCTTATGAAGATGAACGGAATTATTGGGTGTATTTGCGATTGTCGAAAGAGCGCTACCGCCAGATAAAAGAAGAACAAAAGCGCAATGCCGTAACGCTGGCAACCGATTTTTTCACCAAGGCCCGTAAGGCCGAACAGGAGGGTACCAGGTTGCAGGCCATCAGTTTCTATTTTCAGGCATTTCGCAGCGTTGAAAAATATTTAGGCGAACCAATACCGGTAAAAATAGATGACCGCGAAGTTCTTTTGACAAACGAGCTCTATGCCTCAATAAAATCCATGTTGAGTAAAGTACAGGTACAGGTTGAACCGACTGAAATGTCCATAAACAGGCGGATGAATGTTAATGGACAGTCTGTTACCGCTCAGGCTTTTTTTACCGATACCAGGCTACCCGCAATTAATTTTCCGTTGAGGGCGGCTTTTGAAAAGGGACAGGGCGATGTTTTTCCAGACTACATTACCGATGAACAAGGTCGCGCAAAAATCCTGTTAAATAAAATTACTTCGCGCGAATTGGAACAAACGGTGGGCGTAAAGCTCAACATCGATGCACTTAGCGGCTCCAGTGGTTCGTTGGTTTACAATTTGATTGCCTCAACACTTAAGGCACCGGGCTCTCAGGTAATCCTTAAAGTTCAACGCCCGGTAGTTTACCTGGAGGCTACTGAAAAATCGTTGGGCATTGGTAAAAACTCGACACAGATTGCCAACCGGTTAAAAAATTTGCTTACCAATGCAGGGTTTGAATTTACCAACAATCGGCAACGCGCTGACCTGTTGATGGAAGTGAATGCAGACTCTGAGAAGGGTTCTGTTTCCGGCAGCATCTATATAACATTTTTAACGGGTGTAATCCGTGTTACGGAAGCGCGTGAAGGTCGCGTAATCTATGCCACAACACTGGATCGTATAAAAGGATACGGCCTGGATTATGATCGCTCGAGCCAGGATGCTTACAATAAAGCCATAGAAACACTTGAAAAAGAGCACATGGCTGAACTATTGAACAATGTTTTACAATAATTAACAGCCTTTGCCTAAATTGGTCTCATAATTGTATAAGTAAACTCCAGAACCAAAATTGATCCATATGAAAAAGTTATCGTATTCATCGCTCTTCCTGTTTGCACTGGCTGGTGCCGTAATGATAGGTTGTAAGGGAAAAGAAAAATTGCCGAAAGGCGAAGTGGAAGTAAATATTCCATGTTCAGGCTCTGATTATTTTACCAACAACAAATTCTTCAGGGCAAATTCGTTGGGTGAAAGCATGGACTTAGTGGCTTCTAAAAAGAAGGCCATGGACAATGCCCGTGCTGAATTGGCAGCCAGCATCCAATCAACCGTGAAAACGGTAACCGACAATTATCTGATTTCCCGAGAGTTTAATAACAAAGAAGAACTCGAGGAACGCTTTGAGCAGTTGAACCGTACCATCGTTAACCAAACCTTGTCGGGTATTAAAACCATCTGCGAAAAGCAAGTGAAGACTGACAAAGGGAATTTCAAAACGTATGTGGCAATTGAACTTTCAGCCAGCGACATTGTATCCAAATACCACGAAAGCCTTTCAAAAGAAGAACGCCTGAAAATCGATTACGATTACGAAAAGTTTAAGCAAACTTTTGAAAAGGAAATGGAAAAAATGGGCAACCGCTAACACGACCCTCCCAATAAAACTCCAACCCTGACGGTAACCGTCAGGGTTTTTTAATTATGGCCGGCTATTCAGGAACGCCCCTAAATAAAAAGCTGGGTATAAAATCCGGCTTCAGGATTTATATTTTAAACCCTTTGAACGATTATTTTGACCTGATAAGCCCTTTACCTGACCATCTTACGGTTATGGAAAAGTTAAAGGGAGAAGTGGATATGGTTCATCTTTTTACGGATAGAAGGGTGGATTTTGAAAAGGCATTCCTGCATGCAAAAAGGTACCTTGGCAAAAACGGCATGTTGTGGGTTTCATGGCCAAAGAAAACTTCAAAACTGCCAACCGATCTTAACGAAAACATAATACGGGATTTTGGGCTAAAGAATGGTTTAGTGGATGTAAAGGTATGCGCAGTAAACGATACCTGGTCCGGGCTTAAATTTGTTTTTCGGCTTACCGACCGCTGATATAAATCAGCACACAAACTGACCTACCGTGTTAGGTGGATTCAGCCTTTTTCTGCAAATTGGATGTACCAAAATACATGAAGCAATGCTAAACATTTTAGTTCCAACGGATTTCTCAGACTTATCGAAGGTGGCCATCCGGTATGCTTTGGATATGGCCAAAAAAATGAACGGAAAAGTAACCCTGTTGCATGTTATTGATGTTGCCCAGCATGCTGCCAGTATGCGTTTGCGACTGAGTTCATTAATTGATGAACTGGTAAAAATAGCACACGAAGATTTTGATGCTTTGCTGGTAGAGGTAAACAAAATGAATAAGGGAGGTAAACCTGTTAAACATGCCATTGAACAAGGTGCTTCATTTGTTGATACCGTAGCAAAATTTGCCAGGAAGAATAAATCGAACCTGATTATTATGGGCACACACGGTGCCTCTGGCTTGAAGAAAGTTGTGATGGGAAGCAACACAGCTTCCATGCTTGAAGCCAGCAGTATCCCGGTCCTGGCAATCCCGGCAGAAGCCAAATTCAAAAAACTGAAATCGGTGGTGTATGCTTCTGACCTGTTGAATACACAAAAGGAGTTGAAAACACTGATCGGTGTTGTAGGTAGCGAAAAACCGGTTATTCATGTCGTGCATGTGGCCGAGGACAGGACAGCAGCACTGGCGGCTGAAGAAAAGATCGATAAGGCCGTTGCCAAAGTTGGCTATAAAAATGTGCTTGTTCGAGTGCTCGTGAATAAAAAGGCAGTTCCCTCACTAAGCGATTACGTAACAAAAATCAAAATTGATATGCTTACCATGTTTCCGCACAAGCATACCTTTTTCGAAAAGCTTGTGAAACCCAGCGTTACCAAGCAACTAAGCTTTTTAAACAATGCTCCGCTGCTGGCCTTCAAAAGTAAGTAGTTAGTTTTTTACTTTGTGGTCAACGCGACCAAAGGCCACTATGACCTTTACAAGTGCTGCGTGGTGATAACCAGGTAATTTTCTCAAGAATCAGAACTCTGCATTGCCCGGGAAACGAGGGAAAGGAATTACATCCCTGATGTTTGTCATGCCGGTAACAAATTGAATGAGACGCTCAAAGCCCAATCCAAAACCGCTATGGGGTGCTGAACCAAATTTGCGTAAATCAAGATACCACCAGAGTTCTTTTTCAGGCAGCCCTAACTCCTGTATACGCATTACCAGTTTGTCATAGCGTTCTTCACGTTGCGACCCACCAATAATTTCACCAATGCCAGGAAACAACACATCCATGGCGGCTACGGTTTTTCTTTGTCCGCCTGGCTGGATGGCCTCATCATTTTGGCGCATGTAAAAGGCTTTGATGGCAGCCGGGTAGTTGTAAAGAATAACCGGCTTTTTAAAATGTTTTTCTACCAGGTAGCGCTCATGTTCTGATTGCAAATCAACGCCCCAATTTTCAATCAGGTATTGAAACTTCTTTTTCTTGTTGGGGTTCGAATTTTTTAATATTTCAAAGGCCTCGGTGTAGGTAAGTTTTTGAAATTCATTTTCCGCAACAAATTTTAAACGCTCAATCAAACCAAGTTCGCTGCGTTGATCTTGCGGCTTTACAAGCTCTTCTTCCTTTGCACGTTTGTCCAAAAACTCAAGGTCTTCGGCACAGTTATCCAAAGCATATTGGCATAGGTATTTCAGAAAGGCCTCGGCCAAGGCCATGTTATCGTTGATATCGTAAAAGGCCATCTCGGGTTCAATCATCCAAAATTCCGCCAGGTGACGGGTAGTGTTGGAATTTTCTGCCCGGAAAGTTGGCCCGAAGGTATAGGTTTCCGATAAACCCATGGCATAGGTTTCAACCTCAAGCTGCCCGGAAACAGTGAGGTTGGTTTCGCGACCAAAAAAATCTTCTTTAAAATTTACGTGGCCATTTTCATCCTTGGGGGGATTGTTAAGGTCGAGGGTAGTAACACGGAACATGGCCCCCGCACCTTCTGCATCCGATCCGGTTATAATGGGTGTGTGTATATAAAAGAAACCACGGTCGTTAAAGAACTTATGTACGGCAAAAGCCATGGCGTGCCTTACGCGCATTACCGCACTAAAGGTATTGGTGCGGGACCGTAAATGGGCAATTTCCCGTAAAAACTCCAACGAATGCTTTTTGGGTTGAAGGGGATATTTTTCAGCATCGCAATCGCCTAAAATTTCAAGTTCTGTTACTTTCAGTTCAACCGCCTGGCCTTTGGCAGGTGAGGCTACAAGTTCGCCAGTAACCGAAATGCAGGCTCCGGTTGTTATCCGTTTAAGTGTAGCCTCTGCCAGCGAGTTTAGGGCAACAACGGCTTGTAGGTTTTGGATGGAAGAGCCATCATTGAGCGAGATAAATTGGTTATTCCGAAATGTGCGTACCCACCCCATAGCCTTTACCAATTGCCCGGAGGGCGAAGTGGTAAGCAGTTCTTTTATTTTGGTTCGATTCATAAGCTGTACTAACGAGGCGCAAAAAACGGCAATTTGTGAGTTTATTCAAAAGATTGGCTTAATCACTTTGCTAAGGGCAAAGCTGATTGCCCTAAATTTTATGGTATAAACCGTTTGTATAAATTTGCCCTATATGAAAGAACTTGTGAAATCGGGATACGCGCAATGCAAAAACTAGGGTTAAACCAATCGTTACAACAAAAGCTTTCCCCGCAGCAGATACAATTTATCAAGCTTCTGCAGGTACCTACAGCCGAGTTGGAAAGCCGCATTGAAGAGGAGCTTGAAATTAACCCTGCCCTTGAAGAGGGAGCCGATGAACCACAGGCTGACGAGAAACAGGATGAGGAAGAGTACCAGGAGACCTCGGGCGGAGAGGATGAAATCGATATTAAAGACTACCTGCGCGATGACGAGTACAGCAGCTATAAGACACAAAGCGATGGCGGTGGTGACGATGATGACGACCGCGAAATGCCCATACCCATGGGCACCAGTTTACATGAACAATTAATGACCCAACTGGGCTACCTGGGTTTAAACGAGCACCAGGAAGCTATCGGTAAGCAATTGGTAGGCAGCATTGAAGCCGATGGTTACATCAGGCGCGACCTGGAAGCTATTGTTAACGACCTTGCCTTTGCGCAAGGGATTGAAACTACCCTGGAGGAAGTTGAAAGCATACTGAAGAAAATCCAGACTTTTGACCCGCCCGGCATTGCCGCACGTAACCTTCAGGAATGCTTGCTGCTTCAACTCGACCGGATGGATAACGGACACGATATTGACGTGGCCGTGGCCAAGAAAATTATATCGGATTGCTTTGATGAGTTTACAAAGAAGCATTATCAAAAAATTCAAAAGAAACTGGGCACAGAAGACGAAGAGTTTGTACGCGATGCCGTTGAACTGATCATCAGATTAAACCCAAAACCTGGAAGTGGAAGCTCATCGGGTATGGTTAAAAACCAGGTCATCATCCCCGATTTTATTTTAACCAACAACAATGGCAAGCTGGAATTGGCGCTGAATTCGCGCAATGCCCCCGAGCTGCGCATTAGCCGGTCGTATACAGAAATGTTTAAAGCTTACGATAAGGGCGACAAGAAAGATAAAAAGCTTAAAGAAGCGGTAACCTTTGTGAAGCAAAAGCTGGATGCAGCCAAGTGGTTTATTGATGCCATCAAGCAACGGCAACAAACCCTTCTAAAAACCATGAAAGCTATTGTTGATTTTCAATATGATTTCTTTCAGGAAGGAGATGAGACAAAACTCCGCCCGATGATTTTGAAAGACATTGCGCAGATGATTAATATGGATATCTCCACGGTTTCACGGGTTGCCAGCAGCAAATCTGTTCAAACCGATTTTGGGATATATCAACTCAAGTATTTCTTTTCGGAAGGCATTTCCACGGATTCGGGAGAAGAGGTGAGTAGTCGCGAGGTTAAACAGATCATTAAGGAAATAATTGACAGTGAGGATAAATCAAAGCCTTTTTCGGACGATAAACTCGAAACCATACTAAATGAAAAGGGATATAACATTGCGCGCAGAACGGTGGCCAAATACCGCGAGCAGTTAAATATACCCGTGGCCCGTTTACGAAAAGAATTGTAAGGGTGGATACAACAGCACGAATTATTTCTATTATTTTCCATCCGCTGCTTATGCCTACCTACCTGTTTGCATTGCTGGCTGCTGTTTCACCTGCGTTGTTATACCCGTTTGTCCAGTCAATCGATGCCTTTCTGACGCTGCTTTTTTTAATGACTTTTTTATTGCCCGCTGTTAATGTTGGGTTGTTTCGGTTATTGGGTGTGGTAAAAGACGTGTCCATGGTTAACCGAAAGGAGCGGATCAGGCCTTTTGCCATGATTGCCTTGCTGTATGCCGTTTTTACCTATTTATTGTCCAGCAAATTTAAAATCAGCCTGGGTGATAATGTCTTTAACCTGATCATCATTATTGATGGGTTGGTGATATTTTCCCTGCTCATTACGTTTTTTTATAAAGCAAGCATACACAGCGTAGGGGTGTGGGGGGTTATCGGCATACTGCTTCCACTGAACAAGGTTATTGACGATAATGCTATATTTAGTGCAACACTGGTAGCATTGGTTGTTGCAGGGGTAGTCATGTCGGCCCGTTTGCAATTAAATGCGCACACACCGCGCGAGGTATTGGTGGGGTCGGTAGTGGGTTTTTCTATTGGTTTTTTTGGGATGATAATCCTGTTCTGAAATAAAACAAATGCACATGAGTACGTTTCAATTTTTAAAATTCAATGTAAACGAAGGCGTTGCCTGCATTACCTTAAATCGCCCGGAAGTTTATAACGCGCTAAACGATGAAATAACGTTCGAACTGCAAGACGCCTTGAAACTTGTAGCCAGGGACAACCAGGTGCGTGTTGTTGTGCTTACCGGTGAAGGCAAGGCCTTTTGTTCAGGCCAGGATCTCAAGGCGGCTTCGGGCAGCCAAAAGCGCTCGTTTCTTCAATCACTCCATAAGCGATATAACCCTATCATTAGCGCCATGCGTGAGCTTCCTAAACCTATTGTAGGGCGGGTTAACGGTGTAGCTGCTGGTGCAGGGTGCTCGTTGGCGTTGGCTTGCGATGTGATTGTGGCTGCCGAAGAAGCAACTTTTATAGAGGTTTTTATAAATATCGGGCTGGTGCCCGATTCAGGCTCGTCCTTTTTCTTGCCGCGTATGGTTGGTTCGGTTAAAGCTTTTGAAATGTGCAGTATGGGTTCGCGGGTTAGTGCCACGGAAGCCCAATCAATCGGGCTGATCAATAAAGTTGTTCCTGCTGCGCAGCTTGATGATGCGGTGAAATTTTACACGGATTATTTTGCCAAAGCACCAACCAAATCAATTGGCATCATCAAAAAAATGCTAAACCGCTCAACGCATTCAACGCTTGATGAAATGCTTGATTACGAAGCTTACTGCCAGGAGATTGCCGGCACCTCAACTGATTACCGGGAGGGTGTTACTGCCTTTCTTGAAAAGAGAAAACCAGCTTTTACCGGAAAGTAGTTTTTAAAAACCTGCCAGCGAAAGCCCAACCGTAAAGTTTGTAATCTCGGTTTGGTCAGGGCCTTTTCCATCTTTAAATAGCGGTGTTAGGCTGTAGTAGCCAAACAGGTTAAAATTACCAGCCCCTACTCGCAAAGTGGCACCGTATCGGAATGGATTCAAATTGAAATCTTGTTTGCTTTTAAGTTTTTTCACTTCCCCGTTCTCACTGTATTTCAATTTAGTAAACGAATCGAACAAGGCACCGGCTTTAAAACCTAAGGCAACTTTAAAACTCCGGGCCGGGTCGTTTGGGTTTGTACTGAAACGAACTTCTACCAATGCATCGAGGTAGTTGGTAATGAGTTGCGACTTTTTAGTCCCTAATGGGCCTTGTATCATCCGCAACGTATCAAACGGGCTGCTTGGGCCCGCAATGTACCCAAGTGTTTTTTCGTTGTTGAATTTATAACGCTCCAGTCCGAAACCACCACCGGGATGTACACTGAATTTAGATTGCCCGATGCGTTTGTCGAGCATATAATATAGGTTAAGGGTACGCGATCCCCAGACACCGGTGTTGAAACCTACCTTGTTATCGGTTGGGAAATTCAGCCCAAAATCTATAAGAAAGGTGCCGGGTATATCAGGCCTGCCTTTTCGCACGTTGGTTTCGTTGGTTGATTGGCCAACAGCCGACTGCACCAGTGCGGCAACAAAAACAACAAGGGCTATCTTTTTAAACATCGCGATTTCGTTGGGTTTAAATAAAGCGTCAAAAATAGGCTTTTTGGTTGGTGGGGCAAAAAAGTGTTTTTTGCCGGTTAGATTTATTAATTACATTTGCAATCCAATTTTGGAACCTGCACTCGTAGCTCAACTGAATAGAGCATCTGACTACGGATCAGAAGGTTCGGGGTTTGAATCCCTGCGAGTGCACGACCCGATCCCGGTTATCAAACGATGGCCGGGATTTTTTATTTTTCGGCTAAAGGGTTAGGGTGATTTACCAGCTGCAAAAAAAATCCCGCATATGCGGGATTTTTAGCTCCTCCTCTTGGACTTGAACCAAGGACCCTCTGATTAACAGTCAGATGCTCTAACCAGCTGAGCTAAGGAGGAATCGTTTAACTTACCAATTTTGGGAGTGCAATATTAAGGCTCTGGGGGGATAAAATCCAAACGCAAGCCATATTTTATTCCATCCGACCCTTCAGGCGTTATGCATTGTGTGGATAGATTTTCTTCCGTAGCTTCCAAACCGGTAGCAGGGACTATGAACGTGAGATCAATACTTTTTTTGGGCTTGCTGGCAGGATGGTTTTCGGTAGGGGCACAAGCTCCCTTTGAAATTGATGATGCTGTAGAGGAACGCAATTTCATGCCTTATGAACTTACCTATTTTGTCGACCCGGCTGACAGGCTAACGTTTATTGAGATTTCATCGGTTGAATTTTCCAACCGGTTTAAAGCGCACACCAACTACCAGAATGTGGATTTTAAAACCAATGCAGCATACTGGATAAGGCTTCCTATCCGCCACACCACCACATCCCAAAAAATTTGGCTCCTGGAATTTTATGATCAGACGATCGATCATATTGAGGCGTACATCCCCCAAAATGATGGTGCCTACCGGATTGTAAATATGGGCGACCAGCATCCGTTCTCGAACAGACTTTTCCTTCACAAGAATTTCGAGATTCAACTGGATATGCAACGCGATACCGTGATGGTGTACTATTTTAAAGTGCGTTCGCATGAGTTTGCCGATATACGCATTGCGCTTCGGTCGGTTAACCGCTTTGTGTACTATGCCCTAAACGAATACTTTTTGTTCGGAACCTTCTATGGGATGATCCTCATCATAACCTTGTACAACTTTCTTGTTTACCTCGCTATCCGTGAGATTAAAAACATCTTTTATATCTGTTACATATTAAGTGTAGCGGGTTATGCCATGAGTATGGATGGTATCGGGTTTCAATACCTGTGGCCTAACCACCCCGATTGGAATAATTATGCTGTTGGGGTTTTCCTGTATTCGCTCATTGCCTGGGCACTGATTTTTACCCGAAAATTTTTAAGCACAAAAGCCAATGCCCCACAGCTTGATAAAGCCTTGTTTTGGATGCTCATTGTTCGCACACTCGTATTTGTTGTTGAACTGCTTTTCTTTCCACAGTTTTTAACGTACCGAAATCCTGATATCATTCCGCTTTCGCTGATTTTTTACACAGCCATTACCGTTTGGCGCGGTGGTTACAAGCCCGCCCGTTTTTTTGTAATTGCTTATGGAATATTGTTTACGGGTTTCTTTTTGCGCATGATGGTGTACTTCAATGTGCTTCCATTCACCACCGTCTCACATTACAGTCTTCATTTTGCCTTTGTGCTTGAGATGCTGTTCCTGACGTTTGCATTGGGCGACCGCATCCGGATATTAAAAGATATGCGCGACCGTGCACTGCGTAGGATTATACACCAGCACGAACTGAATATGCAATTGAAAGATAAGGTTAACCGCGAGTTGGAAGAAAAGGTACATGAGCGTACCCTGGAGCTTGACCAAAAGAACAGGGAGTTGGAAGATTCGAATAGAACGTTGGTTCAACAGGCCGATAAACTGAATAAGATCAACTCCATGCTTGACCTGGATAACTGGAAATTGAAGGGTAAAATAAAGGAAGTTTTGAATGAACGCTTGCAAGAAAAGACCATGGATTATGCGCAGTTCAAAACATTATACCCGGATAATCTTTCCTGTTACCGCTTTCTGGAAAACCTGAAATGGGAGAACGGATTTTCGTGTAAAAAATGTGGCAATGAGAAATTCTTTAATGGTGCTGCCAAATTTGCCCGAAGATGTTCGCGTTGTGGGTACAATGAATCCATAACCGCCTTTACCATATTCCAAGGGCTAAAGTTTCCGATTGAAAAGGCATTTTACATAGCTTACTTAACCGTAAACGGAAAGAGGGGGAGTACGCTGGAAGCCCTGGCACAGAAGCTTGATTTGGGTACTAATACCGTTTGGGCATTCAAAACCAAGGTTAAAACACGCATAACTGACCTTGAAAAAAAGCACAAAAAGCCTATGCTATCGCGATGGGAAGAGGTTATCCTCGAAATCCCGGCTTCGCACCAACTTGAGCCTAAAACCTTGCAAACCATTGAAAAATTTTCCTGAAAGCAATCGTTTTCGAAGTATTGCTTTTATTAGGTAATTGCAACTGCCAATGTTGCGCAAATTGGGTTTTTTAGCCTCATTATCAATGTTTTTTTTGTGGGAAATCGACCTATGGATTAAGCCATAAACCACCATTCAAAATGGTTGATTTAACGAAAAAATATTTCAAGTTTATTTGTCTTTGTCAAACTTTCTATTGCGTTCAGGGCGAATGACAGCCAGTTGATTTGGTACAGTGGTTCTTATTCGGTCCCCGAAATCTAATACAACCTGTTTATGATCAGACTTTTACTACTATCGGTTTTCCTGCTTTTTGTGGCCGCTGAAGGGTGGTCGCAAACGCGGGTAGTTCGGGGCCGGGTAACCGGTTCAGATGATGGAATGCCACTTCCGGGCGTAAATGTAATCGTTCAGGGTACGGCCAAAGGCACGGCTACAGATGCTAACGGTTCCTACTCCATTGATGTTGATGCGGCTGAGAATACCTTGGTCTTCACTTTTGTAGGTTACCGCACTCAGTCGGTTCAACTATTGGGAAGGGAAACGGTCAATGTTGTGCTGGAA
Source organism: Cyclobacteriaceae bacterium (assembly GCA_025808415.1). Taxonomy (NCBI): domain Bacteria; kingdom Pseudomonadati; phylum Bacteroidota; class Cytophagia; order Cytophagales; family Cyclobacteriaceae; species Cyclobacteriaceae bacterium. The sequence goes on along the minus strand of CP075525.1, from coordinate 3,251,966 downwards.
CCTGAGGCTACCTCATTGGATGAGGTTGTTGTGGTGGGGTATGGAACCGTGCGTAAGTCTGATTTAACAGGCTCAGTTTCTTCGGTGCGGGGCAGCCAGTTAACCACTGTACCGGCTATTAACCCTATTCAATCATTACAGGGCAAAGTGGCTGGGGTTCAAATTGCCAATACTTCGGGCGCACCTGGCGCGGGCTCATTTGTGCGCATCAGGGGCATAGGAACTTTCAATGACTCTTCACCAATATTCGTTGTTGATGGTGTTATCCTTCAGAACATCGACTTTCTTAATGCTGCCGATATTGAATCTATGGAAGTACTAAAGGATGCATCCGCAACGGCAATTTATGGTGCGCGAGGAGCAAACGGAGTAATCATTGTAACTACTAAACGGGGCAGTACATCGGCTGCCTATCCTATAATTAATGTATCAGCGGAGTACAGCATTCAAGACTTACCGCAAAAGATTGATTTATTGAATGGTCGCGAGTACGCCATTGTGCGCAACAAAATAAACCCAGGCACTTACAATAACATTGATGCTGTGCCCAACACCGATTGGCAGGATTTAATTTTTCAAACAGCGCCCATCCAAAACTACCAGGTGTCGGTTGCCGGGGGGTCTGAAAAATTCCAATACTTCACCTCATTAAGTTACTTCAATCAGGAAGGCATAATCCCCAAATCGAATTTTGAACGTGTTACCCTTCGCTTCAACAACATTGCCCACATTTCCAAAACTGTTCGTATGGGCAGCAACCTGTCTTTTACACCGTATAATCAACAGAACACTGCGGGCAATGCGGTTTTTGTTGCGTACCGCGCCTGGCCAACCATTACTCCTTTTCAAACGGACGGATCTTATTCGCCTGTGCCGGGTGTTGGTAATGTTTTGGCCGATATTGAGTACACAAACTCGTTTAATAAAGGTTTGCGAAGCGTTAATAACCTGTATGCCGAGGTAGATTTTTTAAAGGGATTTACATTCCGTTCAAGTTTTGGTGTTGATCTTGAATACAACAAGTCCAGAAGTTACACACCGATATTCTTTGTAAACCCGCAACAACAAAACGCTACTGATGATTTGGGTAAAGGCTATAACGACCGTGTGGATTGGTTATGGGAAAACACCTTGAGCTATCAACGCGAAATTAAAAAACACCGCGTAAATGCAGTGGCCGGTTACACCTTGCAGGAATCTTCTTCTGAATCAGTTTTTCTGGGGGCCGAAAATTTGTTACGCCCCGGTGAGGATTTCTGGTATGTGAACATATTCCCAAACCTGGTGAGCAACAACTTTGCAAGCAATGGCGTTAACCCCAATTTTAATTTTTCCATGTTATCGTATTTGTTCAGGGTTAACTACACGTACGATAACCGTTATTTATTAACGGCTACGTTCCGCAGGGACGGTTCATCCAAGTTTACAAAAGCCAACCAGTATGGAAACTTCCCTTCTTTTGGTGTGGGCTGGAATGCGATCAACGAACAATTCATGCAAGGAACAAAATTGCTATCCAACCTGAAGTTCAGGGCGAGTTGGGGAATCATCGGTAATGAAAAAATCAATTACGAACGACAATATTCCCTCGTTTTAAACGGCATAAATGCGTTGTTCGGCCCTGATGTGATTTACCCGGGTGCCACCTATGGTGTGGCCGGTAACCCCAATTTGAAATGGGAAACTACCCACCAATTGGATATTGGAGCTGAGCTTGGATTCTTTGAAGATAAGTTGACGGCTGAGATTGATTATTACCACCGTACTACGAAAGATATTCTCATTGACCTGGCCGTTCCGGGCTATTATGGAAATGGCGATGGTGCGGTTATTACATTTAACGCAGGTGAGGTTTTAAACAGGGGCATTGAATTGAATTTGAATTGGAGCAGTGAACTGGGCCCTCTGAAATACAGCGTGGGCTTGGTAGGCACAACCATTCATAACGAAACCAAAAAAATAAGTGGAACGGGCGGTAGCGATGAACAACTTATCGGACTATTTGGTGGCAGGCAAGTAACCCAAACCATACCGGGTAGGCCTATTGGTGCGTTTTACGGTTATCGCGTAATTGGTGTTTTCCAAAATGCCGCTGAACTCAATGCTTATCCGCACTTATCGAGTACGGGTGTTGGTGATTTAAAATTTGAGGATGTAAATGGAGATGGTTTCCTCACCCCGGCCGATCGTACATACCTCGGTTCTCCTATCCCTAAGTACCTGTTGGGTTTGAATATTAACCTTGCTTATAAAAACTTCGACCTTGCCCTGGACATACAGGCACAGGGCGGCAATAAAATTTTTAACGGAAAGGAAATTGTACGGCCCGACCCGTACAATTTTGAACGCAGGTATTTTAGTTTCTGGGATGGCGAAGGCACCAGCAATACAGAACCCCGGCCATCCAATGGAGGTGTTAATTACGAACCTTCTTCGCGCTATCTCTATGATGGATCGTTCCTTCGTATGCGCAACATTTCAGTAGGCTATACGTTGCCACAAGCCCTGGTGAGCAGGGTGGGCATGAAAACGGCACGTGCTTATGTGCGGTCAACAAACCTGTTTACGCTCAGCAAATTTACCGGGTACACACCTGAAATTGTCAGTGGTAACCCCGTATTGAATGGTATTGATGGAGGAACCTATCCTATTCCGCGCATTTTCTCTGTTGGTTTAAACTTGACTTTTTAACACGATGATTATGAAGAGCAGAAAGTTACTATTCGTATGTCTGGTGTTGGCCTTGGTTCCTATGTCGTGTGAAGACTTTTTAGAAAAGCCACCGCAAGGCAACTTAACGCAAACAAATTTTCCAACTACAGCGCAGGATGCCCTGTTGGCCACCAACGCAGTATATAATACAATCCGTGAATCGAATTTCAATTCGGGCTTGTTTCCAATCCTGGACATCATGTCGGATGATACCAACAAAGGAAGCAATCCCGATGATGCTTCGGCAACGATCGGCCCATTTGACCGATTTGAACACATTAAAACCGAAGGGGCCATACTTCGGTGGTGGAATACTTTGTACAAAGCCGTAAGGCGTGCCAACGTAGTTATTGAAAAAGTTCCGCTAATAACCATGAACGAAACACTCCGTAACCGCTATGTGGCGGAAGCCAGGTTTTTGCGTGCATTTTTTTACTTCGACCTCGTGCGTGCGTGGGGCGGGGTTCCAAAACTTGTAACCGTTGATCCTGTTGTTTTGCCACGAAGCAGCGTTGATGAAATTTATGAGTTGATTATTGACGACCTGTTGTTTGCCGTGAGCAACCTTCCGGAAAAATCGGAGTACACCAGTGTTTCAGATTTAGGAAGGGCAACAAAAGGTGCGGCAAAATCATTACTGGCCAAGGTGTATTTGTTTCGCGGAAATTTTCCAGCAGCGGCAACTTATGCACTCGAAGTAATCAACTCAGGCGAGTATAATCTTGAACCTGATTTTGAAGATGCCAACAGTGTTTCAGGTGAGCACGGCATTGAATCAGTTTTTGAAGTGGCCGCGTTTGGTGCCGAGGGTTTGGCAAACGGTGGCAACCAGTATGGTAATGTTCAAGGCGTTAGGGGAAATCCGAATCGTGGTTGGGGGTTTAACAGGCCTACAAAAAATTTACGCGATGACTTTGAACCGGGCGATCCGCGCCTGCAGGCCACCGTGATTTTTTTAGGCGAAGTGTTGGATGGTGTTACCATTTTAGGAGATGCTGCTACACCCGATGTATCGGTTGATTCACACGGACAGGAAGAAATTGAATGCTACAATCAGAAAGTATGGACACCGGGGGTAACCGTGCCGCCATCGTTTGGCCATAACCGCAGGTTTATCCGGTTTGCTGATGTACTGCTTATTGCGGCTGAAGCTTTAAACGAAAATAACAATGCTGCCCAGGCGTTAATACACCTGAACCGGGTGCGTCAACGGGCTCGTCATGGTAACCCGGCATTGCTGCCGGATGTAACCGAGACCAACAAAGATTTGCTCCGGAATATCATCCTGCATGAGCGCAGGGTAGAGCTTGCACTGGAAGGTCATCGCTTCTGGGATTTGGTGCGCACCAACAAAGCTGCAACTGTGCTGGGCCCATTGGGTTTTGTTGCCGGAAAGCATGAATTGTTGCCCATACCGCAAACCGAAATTGACTTAACACAAAATGCTTTGACCCAAAATCCCGGATGGGAAAATTAATAAATCAAATAAACGTTTAACCTAAATTAAATTTCACAACTATGAAAAAAGTAAAATGGATGATGAGTGTGCTGGCGGTAGCCGCAGTGCTTGCCACCACCATGGTGGGATGTAACGATGATGAGCCACCAGCGCTGGCGTTGGTTAGCCTTACTGCAAACGGAATTGACTTAAATGCAGCAACCAGTGCTACAGGCATACCAGTAGGGGCCAATATTGTAGCAACATTTAATGTTGCCGTTGATGCGGCTACGGCAAACTCAGCAATTTCATTGGTGCGCCAGTTTGATAGCCAGAATTTCCCGGCAGCTATTTCCGTAAATGGTGCCGAAGTTACCATTAACCCAAATACTGATTTCAGCACGGGCACATTGTTCATCCTCACGTTTGGTGCAGGGTTAAAGAGTGCAGAGGGTAAAACACTGACTGCAGCCATTGAGCGTAACTTTACTTCCGAAGGTACCTTTGCCGTGCCGGGTGCAGTAGCACACTGGACTTTTGAAGACAATGCCGTTGATATTATTGGAAATCGTGCGCCAACAGCCACTGGTACTGTGGCTATTACGTATGTAGCCGGTCGTAAAGCGGATGCCGGTAAGGCTGCAAGTTTTAATGGAACAACGAGTATTATTGAATATGCCAATGGTGACCAATTGATGAATAACGGTAGTTGGACGATGAGCTTATGGGTAAAGCCAAATTCTTCGTTAGAGAAGGGTCAGTTTGTTTTAGGATTAGGCGCCTTTTACGGGTTCCAATTTGAAATTTTTGGAAGCTACAATGGCTTTAAACTAGCGGCCTCTTATGCACACACAAACCCGGCTGGTGCAGGTAAGTTCGGTGAAGATTTGTGGGCAGACGGTGAAGGGAATTTAGGATGGCAAGGCTGGGTATTCTCAAAAGATTTCCGACCAGCCGGTATGAACACGGTTATTAAGGACCAGTGGGCGCATTATGTGTTTGTGTACAATGCAACAACGCGCCAGGGAATTATTTACCTGAACGGAGAACGGATTAAAGAACAAGACTTTGATCTATGGCCAGACGGTACAAACCCAAGGTTTGCAACAGGGCTTAGTTACAGGGGTGAAGCACCAGATGTCGTAAATGAATTAGCGCTTGGTTTTATACATAGCCGTGCGGGTACCATGTGGGACGCAGAACCTTGGGGTGGTTATGATTTTCCAGGAGCCAACCACTTCCACGGCCTCATGGATGACTTGATCATTTATCATAAAGCCCTTACGCAAGCTGAAATAACTGCAATGTATAATTCAGGAAAGCCATAATCGTTTAGGTTTGTAAATAGATTGAGGGTTCCTGGAAACGGGAACCTTCATCATTTAAAAAATGTAACGTGATCAGGTATATAAGTTTTTTGATTCTTTCTATTTTATCCGGGTTAATCTCATGTTCGTCAAGCGAGGATCCCCCAAAGCCCTCTATGCAGTTAAACCAACTGCGCATAGGAGGTTTTACACTCAGTACAACCAATCCAGGTAATAATGTCAACGCTCCGTTTGATCAACCCGTCAACGCTACATTTTCAACAGGGTTGGACCAGCCATCCGTGCAAAGCAGCATTCAGCTTAAGCAAAAGAACGGAACACCCGTTTCCTTAACGTTTGCTTTTCTTGACAGCGACCGAACATTTTCAGCAACCCCTTCATCACCATTATTATTCAATACCGAGTATGACTTGGTAATTTCAAATACGTTGAAAGGTGCACAAGAAGAAACCTTTCCAGGGGTAACCGTTTCGTTTACTACGGCAGCAGGCACATTAACCATAACCTCGCTCAAGTTTAACGATGTAGAGTCCCTGGCGAAATCGCCCATCATTAATATCAGTCGCACGGCATCGGTGTCGCTGAGGTTTTCCAATCCGATTGATCCATCCAAGGCAAATGCTTCCTATTTGCGGGTACTGGGCCCCGGCAGTTTGATAGCGGTAAACTATTCCTTATCGGATAACAACAGGGTTGTTACAATGACCGCCAGTGAACCGTTGGCGCATCTGAGCCGCCATCAAATTTGGGTATCGCATGAAATGACGGGAGCCGGTGGTGAAGTCTTTTCTCAGTTCTTAAAATACTTCTACACCGAAGTTGATCCCACCCCAAAATTTCCGGTGATCAGCGATGAAGCTTTACTCACCCTGGTGCAGCAACAAACCTTTAAATACTTCTGGGATTTTGCACACCCGGCCAGTGGTATGGCACGTGAGCGCAATACCTCCGGTAACCTGGTAACTACCGGTGGATCAGGCTTTGGTATTATGAGCATAATCGTGGGCATTGAACGCGGATTTATTTCACGAGCCGAAGGAATGGAGCGAATGAATAAAATCCTGACCTTTCTGGAAACGGCCGATCGCTTTCATGGCGTATGGCCACACTGGCTGGATGGTAATACCGGTAAAGTAATTCCGTTCAGCACCAATGATAACGGGGCCGATCTGGTGGAGACTGCATTTCTGGTTCAAGGCCTCATTGCGTTCCGGCAATACCTCGATGGAGCAGTACCCACAGAAAATAGCCTCATTAACCGCATCAATGCCTTGTGGCATGCGGTAGAATGGGACTGGTATAGGCGAGGTAACCAAAACACACTTTACTGGCACTGGTCACCTGACAAGGGTTGGGCCATGAACCTGCAGATTAAAGGTTGGAACGAAGCGTTGATTATTTATTTGCTCGCGGCCTCGTCACCCACGCATAGTGTCCCAAAAATTGTTTATGACAATGGTTGGGCCAGTAATGGTGGAATGAAAAATGGAAATACTTATGAGGGTATTGTTTTGCCTTTAGGACCACCTTCCGGAGGTCCATTATTTTTTGCTCATTATTCGTTTCTGGGTCTTGACCCGCATGGGTTAAGTGACGCTTACTGCAGTGATTACTTTCTTCAAAACAGAAATCATTCGTTAATTAACCAGGCTTACTGCATTCGAAATCCGAAAAACTTTGTGGGCTACAGCGATGAAAACTGGGGGCTTACCGCCAGTGATAACCACACAGGCTATTCAGCTCATTCTCCTACTAACGATTTGGGTGTGATCACTCCAACAGCAGCACTTTCATCATTTCCCTACACACCAGAAGAGTCGATGAAAGCCCTTAAATTTTTCTACTATACGCTTGGCGACAGGCTATGGGGGACATATGGATTTTACGATGCCTTTAATGTTACAGCCGGTTGGACAGCCAACTCATATCTGGCCATCGATCAAGGACCGATAATCGTAATGATTGAAAACCACCGCACCGGGTTGCTGTGGGATTTATTTATGTCGGCACCGGAAGTTCAAAGCGGAATGGTAACACTTGGCCTTACGAATTAAAAGGATGATATGCATCGGCTAACTTATCTGCTAACTATAAACGATATGATAAAACCTGTATACTATTTTTTGTTGATTGTACTCTTGGCAGGCTGCTCTGGTTCTAAAAAGCAAACAGCAGAATCGTTTGTCATAACAGATGATTCACTCCTCACCCGAGTGCAATTCCAAACTTTTCAATATTTCTGGGATAATGCCGAGCCTACCTCGGGCCTCGCACCTGAACGTACGCACATGGATGGCGTGTATCCGCAAAACGATAAGCATGTAGTAACTACCGGTGGTTCAGGTTTTGGTTTAATGGCCATTCTTGTTGGCATTGAACGCGGATTTATTACCCGTCAGCAAGGCTTTGAGCGATTCAATCACATTGTTCATTACCTCGATACGGCCGACCGCTTTCATGGGGCATGGCCGCATTGGCTTAATGGTGAAACCGGAAAAGTAAAACCTTTTAGTCCCAAAGATGATGGAGGAGATTTGGTGGAGTCGGCATTTTTGGTTCAGGGACTTCTTACCGTTCGCGAATATTTTAAAAATGGCAATGAAGAAGAAAAAGCTCTCGCTGCAAAAATTGATAAACTGTGGCGCGAAGTGGAATGGAACTGGTACACCAACGGAAAAGATGTGTTGTACTGGCATTGGTCGCCAAAGCATAACTGGGAAATGAATTTCCCGGTAGGGGGTTACAATGAATGTTTGATCATGTACGTGCTGGCAGCGGCATCACCTACCTATCCCATTAAACCTGAGGTATACCATAAGGGTTGGGCACGCAGCGGTGCTATTAAAACCGATCGTACGTTTTATGATTTGGAAACTGTGCTTGATCATTACGAGCACAGCGATGATCCGGTGGGCCCGTTATTTTGGGCACACTATTCCTACCTCGGTCTTGATCCTCGCAACCTGAAAGATCGGTATGGCAATTATTGGAAGCTCAATAAAAACCATGCGCTTATTCATTACCGGTACTGTGTTGATAACCCGAAAGGTTTTGAAGGCTATGGCGAAAATTGCTGGGGGCTAACGTCAAGCTATTCCATGAAGGGCTATGCCGGCCACCAGCCTGCGGAAGACCTGGGTGTAATTTCTCCTACCGCTGCGCTTTCATCTTTTCCATATACACCCGAAGAAAGCATGCGGTTTTTAAAATTTATGTATAGTCCCGAACGCGATAGCCTCATAGGTGCTTACGGGCCCTACGATGCATTTAGCTTTTCAGCGAAATGGTATTTGCCGCATTACCTGGCCATCGACCAGGGCCCCATACCGGTTATGATCGAAAACTATCGTACCGGTTTGCTCTGGAAATTATTTATGGGCGCTCCCGAAGTTCAACAAGGATTAAAAAATCTTGGATTTACGTATTAAAAATTTGATATATGATTACCCGCTATGCCACGTTTGTGGGTTTGCTATGGATAGCAGCCTCTTGTAGTACATCTCCACGGAAAAGCGCGTCTTCCGTTGATCATAAAATTGATTCACTCATGAACCTTATGACGCTGGAGGAAAAGCTCGGGCAGCTTAATCTTCCTTCGGCCGGGCAATTCATCACCGGTCAGGCTGAAAATTCTGATATCGCCAAAAAAATTGAAAAGGGAATGGTGGGCGGATTGTTCAACATCAAATCGGTTAAGTCAATAAAAGAGATGCAACAAATTGCCGTGGAGAAGAGCCGTTTAGGAATCCCGCTATTATTTGGTATGGATGTGATCCATGGATACGAATCGGTTTTCCCGATACCGCTGGGCTTGAGTTGCAGTTGGGACATGGCACTTATTGAAAAAACAGCACGTGTTGCCGCACAGGAAGCCAGTGCGGACGGCATCAACTGGACATTCTCGCCTATGGTCGACTTATCGCGCGATGCACGGTGGGGCAGGATATCGGAGGGAAGCGGAGAAGATGTGTATTTAGGAAGTGAAATTGCAAAAGCTATGGTGCGCGGCTACCAGGGCGATGACCTTTCGGCCAATAACACCATTATGGCGTGTGTAAAACATTATGCGTTGTATGGTGCAGCCGAAGCAGGCCGCGATTACAATCCGACCGACATGAGCCGGCACCGTATGTACAACGAATACCTGATGCCTTACAAAGCAGCGGTGGATGCAGGGGTGGGCAGTGTGATGGCTTCCTTTAATGATGTGGAAGGCATTCCGGCAACAGCTAACAAGTGGCTACTTACCGATGTACTTCGGAAGGAGTGGGGCTTTACGGGTTTTGTTGTTTCCGATTATACCGGTGTAAGTGAAATGATCGATCATGGGTTTGGTGATTTAAAAACAGTTTCAGCAAGGGCCTTGGCCGCGGGACTGGATATGGACATGGTGAGTGAAGGATTGCTCACCACGTTAGCACAAGCATTAAAGGAAGGAAAAGTTACGCAATCACAAATTGATGCTGCTTGCCGCAGGATACTGGAAGCAAAATTCAAACTCGGGCTTTTTGATGATCCTTATAAATACTGCAGTGAAGATCGCGCAAGCAAAGAAATATTTACCCGTGAAAACCGGGCTTTTGCCCGCAGTGTGGCTGCGCAAAGTTTTGTGCTGCTAAAAAACAAAAACAATGTGTTGCCACTGCAAAAGAAAGGGACCATTGCCCTGGTTGGGCCGTTGGCCGATGCCGCTACCAACATGACAGGCACGTGGAGTGTGGCAGCCAGATTCTCAGAATCTATTACCGTTTTGGAAGGGCTTAAAAAAGCGGTTGGCAATAATGCCAAAGTGCTGTATGCCAAAGGCTCAAACCTGCACGAAGATGCCGCCATAGAAGAACGCGCCACGATGTTTGGTAAATCCTTGAATCGCGATGCGCGGTCGGACGAAGCCATGCGCGAAGAAGCTGTGCGCATTGCCCGATCGGCTGATGTTATTATAGCGGCAGTAGGCGAGGGTGCCGAAATGAGCGGTGAAGCCGCCAGCCGTGTAAACATTGACATCCCGCAAACCCAGCGCGATTTGCTGAAAGCATTGGTGCAAACAGGCAAGCCGGTGGTGCTGGTGTTATTTACCGGGCGACCACTAACCTTAACATGGGAGAATGAAAATGTACCAGCTATCCTCAACGTGTGGTTTGGCGGAAGCGAGGCTGGTGATGCCATTGCCGATGTGGTGTTTGGCGATGTCAACCCTTCTGGAAAATTAACAACAACCTTTCCGCAACACGTGGGTCAGTTGCCCCTGTATTACGCGCATAAGAACACAGGTCGTCCGCTGGCGGAAGGACAATGGTTTCAGAAATTCCGCTCCAACTATCTGGATGTTTCCAACGATCCGGTTTATCCGTTCGGATACGGATTAAGCTATACTACCTTTGCCTACGATAAACTTTCACTGGATAAAACTGAAGCAACAGCAGGCGGATCCGTTACTGTTTCGGTAACGATTACCAACACGGGCACGCGTGCAGGTGCTGAAGTAGCGCAGCTTTATGTTCGCGACCTGGTAGGTTCGGTAACACGGCCGGTCAAAGAACTGAAAGGATTTCAGAAAGTGATGCTCCAACCGGGCGAATCGAAAACCATAACGTTTACCTTAACTGAAAACGACCTTTCGTTCTATCGCGGTGATTTAACCTTTGGTGCAGAGCCAGGCAAGTTTCAGGTTTTTATAGGCGGTAATTCGCGCGATGTGCTGCAGGCTGAATTTGAACTGAGATAGTTGATGAAGCTTTTCAGGAAATTTATAGTATGTACTGCATTCGTAAGTGTGGCAGGCATTCCGTCTGCACAAGCCCAGCAGCCACCTTTTCCGTTTTGGAATGATGTTCAACACCTGATCTTAGCGGACGTTACAAATCCCAAGCCTCGTAACCAGGTGTTGTTTGTCGGCAGTTCTTCTTTTACGTTTTGGAAAGCCGTGCATGAAGCCTTTCCGGAGCGAACCATTGTGAATGTTGGTTTTAGTGGTTCCACGTTGCTGGATCAAATCCGTTATATCGATTATGTCATAAGTCCGTACAAGCCAAAGCAAATTGTAATTTATTGTGGCGAAAATGACCTTGCCTACGACCAAACGGTTACTGCCCATGAAGTGCTTAACCGTTTTGTAAAACTGGTAACGCTTATTCGTGAGCGTTTTCCCGAGGTGCACATTTCCTATGTTTCCATGAAGCCGAGCCCCAGCCGCGAAAACCTGATGCCCCTATACCGAGAAGGGAATAAACTTATCAGCGCGTACCTGAAAACAGTGCAGCGAGCTTCATACATTGATGTTTTTGATGCCATGCTCGACCCGGGCGGAAAACCCCGAAAGGAATTGTTTACCGAAGACATGCTGCACATGAACGATGCGGGGTATGCTATCTGGAAGGAACTGATCAGGCCACACCTGAAGTAATTACAACCTTCGGTTTGTGTGTTTCACATAAACCATCCATCAAATGCGTTATGGTAATTTATATTCTACTACCAGAATACAGCGTACAACACGGCACAAAGAATAATTACAATCGTGGCACCGATATTAAAAGCGGGCTCGGTTTTAAAGAGTGCTCGATTAACGTCAATACCTTTTGGATCCGGCCCTTTGGATTCATAGTAACTGATTCCAAGAATAATGGCCAACGAAAGGATGGCCGTGATAAACATCTGGTCGAGGAATGGAATGTTAACGAACATAGCTGCATCCGACCAGCCCTTTGGTCCTACTTTAAAGTAAAGCGCAATGGGTATTGAACTGATGATTCCCCAAATCGCTCCATTATTTGTGGCACGTTTAAAAAACAATCCGGCAAGGAAAACAGCCAGTATACCTGGGCTTACAACCCCGGTATATTCCTGTATGAATTGAAACGCCTGACCTAAATTTCCCAGCAGGGGTGCAATGAGCATGGCAACGACCAACGCAACAGCAGCGGTTAGCCTTCCGGTTGCAACGGTTTGCTTGTCGGTAGCTGTTTTGTTGATGTACGGCCTGTAAATATCCATTGTAAAAATAGTGGCGGTAGAGTTGAGCATGGAGGCCAGCGAAGAAACAATAGCAGCTGCAAGTGCAGCAAGCACTAAACCTTTTAACCCCACGGGTATAAAACTACGGATCAGCCAGGGCCAGGCATTATCGTTAGCAATACTGCCCGAGCTGGTTATAAAACTTGGGTCAAGTGTTTCTTTGGTCAGGTCGCCATTTGCATCTGCATTAAGCACGAAGGCGATGATGCCCGGTATGACAACAATCAATGGCAAAAGCATTTTAAGGAATGCCGCAAACACAATTCCTTTTTGTGCTTCGGACAAACTTTTGGCGGCCAGTGTTCGCTGTATGATGTACTGGTTAAACCCCCAATAGTAAACATTGGCTACCCACATACCCCCCAACAGCACGGCCAGGCCGGGCAAATCCCACCAGGCATCTTTTCCGTTCGGGTCTATGATTTCGCCTTTATTTAATATCATCGAAAATTTTTCGGGCACCACATTCAGGATGTGCACGAAGCCATCAATAACACTACCCGTTGGGGATACCTGTTCAAGGGCCAGGTAGGTAGTCATTAACCCGCCAAAAATCAATAACACAACTTGTACAACATCCGTCCACGCTACGGCTGAAAGGCCCCCATACAAGGAGTATGCTGCTGCAAATAATCCCAGCCCGATGATGCAGTACATCATAATGGAACCATCACCATTGCCTACAATGGTATCAAGCGCCCGTGAGCCGAGGTAGAGCACCGAGGTGAGGTTTACAAATACAAAAAGACCAATCCAGAAAATGGCCAGTATTGTTTTAAGGTTTGTGCTGAAACGCTTTTCGATGAAGCCGGGAATGGTATAGATGCCTTTATTGATGAAGATGGGAAGGAAAAATTTTCCTACAATAAGTAATGTAATGGCAGCCATCCATTCATAAGAGGCGATGGCCAGCCCGATTGCAAAACCGGAACCAGACATGCCAATAAATTGCTCGGCCGAGATGTTGGCAGCTATAAGCGATGCGCCAATGGCCCACCAGGGCAATGATTTACTGGCCAGAAAATAATCTTCAGCATTTTTTTGATGTCCCTTTTTGTCGCGTGAAACATAAAGCCCAATGCCCAGGATGAGGGCACAGTAGGCGATGAAGATAGCGATATCCCAAAACGATAAACTCATAGGTTGATACAGGTTGAATAATTGGAAAAGATAGGTATTTAATCTGTTTTTAAAGGGCCTTAAACGCTCCAAATTCACAGCTAAAATGTGGGTTTATCTTCGGTGTGGATAGCTGCTTTCACCGAAATTTTTTCACCCTAATTACGTAAAACAGGACAAATTGACTTAAAAATTAATCTTAAAATGAACAGAATCGGCCATTATGGCTCACTTTAAGCCCCGGCATACTTTTTCAGCTAAGGCGTTTACAAGAGTTAATTGATTGTAAAACCTTTAAAACAATAACACTATGAGCCTTATCAGATACAACTCCGCGCTGAACGATTTCGTACCGACTTCCTTCAGCAATTTGATCGATCGTTTTTTTAACGAATCCGTAGCCCGTTCCGGTGGTTCTTCGTACTCGTTTGTTCCCCGGGTTGACATTGTTGAGAACGAAAAAGCCTATGAAATCCATGTGGCTGTTCCGGGAATGAAAAAAGAAGATTTCAATATCGACCTGAAGGACAATTACCTTACCATCAGCGGTGAGCGCAAGTTTAAAGAAGAGAAAAAAGACACGAACTTCTATTCCATCGAAACACAGTATGGAACATTCAGCCGTTCGTTTTCGCTACCTGAAAATGTAGATGCTTCAAAAATCAGTGCATCGTACGTGAACGGCATACTGGAAGTGAATGTGCCTAAAGATGAGAAAAAGGCACTGAAGACAACCATTAAAGTAAATTAACCGAAAGCAACAGTGCGTTAGGTTTAGGTGGGTAGCCCCGCCCTGGTAACAGGTGCGGGGCTTTTTTTATTACCCGAAATTGTCCGTTTATCTAAAATCCTTGTGGCGGTTATCCAACGCGAAAGAAAATCCGTTAACTTTCTTTATCGAAACAAAAGCCTGTTGATATGAAGCGTGTGATAATTTTTACCCTTGTTATAGTGATGGTGGCAATTACCGGTGGAATTGTGGGGTCACTATACACCGTTCGTTACCTCGATTCGCATGTTGTGCCCTATGCTTCCATTGATGACCGGCAACAGGTAATACTTGCGCATCATGATCGTGACTCCGTTTATCGCATACCCATAGGTGCAGATTTCCTGACAGCCTCCAAAAAAGCAGTTAGTGGCGTGGTGCACATCCGCACAGCTTACGGATCGGGCAGGTTTAGTCTTAATCCGCTTGAGCTTTATTACAAGGCGCCTGCTCGTCCATCAGGCTCTGGTGTAATTATTTCCGATGACGGCTACATTGTTACCAACAATCATGTTATTGAAGATGCTACTAACATTGAGGTGGTGATGGACAACAACCAGCGTTATTACGCAAAAATTATTGGCACCGATCCAAGCACCGACCTGGCCTTGCTTAAAATAAAAGCCCGTAACTTGCCTTTCATTAAATATGGAAATTCAGATGCTGTTCAACCGGGTGAATGGGTGCTGGCCATCGGTAACCCGTTCGATCTTAACTCAACCGTTACAGCCGGTATAATAAGTGCCAAAGCCCGCAACATTGGCATTCTACGCGATCGGAACAACCTTCAGGTTGAAGCTTTTATACAAACAGATGCTGCGGTAAATCCCGGCAACAGTGGTGGCGCGTTGGTTAACCTGAGAGGAGAGTTGGTGGGCATTAACACAGCCATTGCAACAGCCACGGGAAGTTATTCGGGTTATTCGTTTGCCATACCGGTTAGCCTGGTGAAAAAAGTGATGGACGATTTGCTGGAGTTTGGCCAGGTGCAGCGGGGATTACTGGGCATACAAATTTCGGATGTAGATGCCAACGTTGCCGACAGGCTATCGCTGGCGTTAAACCGGGGCGTGTTGGTAAATCGTGTTAACCGCGGAAGCGCAGCAGAAGAATCGGGCCTTTTGCAAGGCGATGTGATAACCGCCATTGATGCGCGCGAAGTCAATTCAGTTTCGGAATTGCAGGAATGGGTGGCCCGTAACAGGCCCGGTAAAGAAATAAGCGTAACGTTTGTTCGCGGAGGTGAAAAACGTGAAGTAAAAACACGCTTAAAGAACAACGAGGGTAAGGAGGATTTGTCTGAACCTGAAATAAAAACGGAATGGAACGGGGCGCGGTTTGAAGAAGTTGGTTATACCGAACTTATGCGGTTAAAACTCGATGGCGGTGTGCTGGTAAAAAGCATTAAAGAGGGTAAATGGAAAGATGCCGGCATTAAAGAAGGCTTTGTTATAGCCTACATTGATAAGGTGCCGGTGGATAACCTACAGGATTTAAACCGCATGTTGAATTATAAAAGAGGCGGTGTTTTGGTTGAAGGCTTTTATCCCTCCGGTGAAAAGGGTACTTATGGATTAGAATGGTAGCCAACCATTATAGATCTTCTGTTTTACGAATAGCTTTTTTTCCTGCATGGGCCATGGTAGCCCTTAGCTCACCATAGCTGAACTTGCCCATTAACTTTTCGTATAATTCCTTTGAGCTGAATGGATCAGGCAAGTCTTCTATTGCTTTCATAATTTCTTCAATCCTGTCCTCAGGCATAAATCGGGTAATTTGAATTCGCCCGGTCTCAACTGCTTTTGCCAAATGTGATTCAATCGTGCCAATGGCAAGGCCACGTTCGTGGGCAATTTGTGGCAGGGTGAGGCCGGCATTGAAATATTCCAGTGTTATATCGTAAGTGCTCCGGTCATCTTTTTTGACACGGGTAGATTTTTTCTTCCTGGGTTTGGCAACTGCGGGCGGTATTTTTTTGTCAACCTCGCGGAGCATTTCATTTCTGATGGCCGCACGTTTTTCGGCCAAAGCCGATAACCCCTCAGGATCTTTCCCTTCAAGTATGGCCTGTGTCAGCAGGGCTGCCTTATCCACTTCTTCTATTTTTTTTGAAAGCGATTGATCCAGGTCGTTTAAACTGCTCAGGTAGGTCTTTACCCGCTTACGCTGTTTCGTTTCAGCGATATGGTGCAGCAGGTCGTTAAGGTTTTTATAGAGTAAGTTTTTGTAATAGGTACTCCCTTTCCGGATCCGTTCAAGTAGCGTAATACGATCGTTTTGTTGCAACAAGTTGTCGAGCTGTCGTTTGAATTTGCCTGTAGTTTCTTTTTCAGCTTCCAATGATTGCTCCAGTTGTGTTAACAACGGTTTTACTGAAAGCGCGTTGGATGGGTCATCGGCTTGTCCTTTTTTCAGAAAGCGTATTTCTTTTACCAGGGTTTCAAAGTCAAACGTTTTGGTAAGCATTTCGAAAGCAAAGTCTTGCTGCCGGGCCTTTAATTCAGGCAATAATTTTTGCGGGTTGTTGTGTTGTTCTGAAAAGGCAACAATAGTTGGGTTTGTTCCAATAACCCGTGGATTAATTTTTGTGCGGAGCACCAGCCCGTTTAACGAGCGTAACCGCGAAAGCGCCACATAAACTTGTCCATCGGCAAAAGCCTGGTCAACATCAATAATCGCTTTATCAAACGTAAGCCCCTGGCTTTTGTGAACGGTTATGGCCCACGCAAGTTTAATCGGATACTGCACAAATGTGCCCACCACTTCGTCATCAAGTTCACGGGTGTTGGCATTAATGGTGTATTTTTTATTCTCCCAGGTTTCTTTTTTCAACGTATAGGTTTCGTGTGTCTCGGCCATGCTTACTGTTATCTGGTCATCGGAAAGTGATTTTACAGTAGCGAGTTTTCCATTCACATAAGCATTGCCTTCTGTATCATTTTTAATGAACATGATCTGCGCGCCTTCTTTTAATTCAAGTTGAGGTAATACGGGGTACATACTTTCAGGAAAGTCGCCTTCAAGGGTTGCGGTATAATAGTGTGAAGGTGCTTTTAGTTCAAGCAAAGCTTTCCGGTTCAATTCATCAGCTTTATAATTATGGGTGGTGAGTGTTATAATCTCCTTAATATTTTTTATGGCTTCTTCGGGTTGAAAGTGCCGGTTTAGTTCTTCAATATCCGATTCGGATATAACGTTATGGCGCAGGTTGTTCAGGATGTGGATAAAAGAATTATCCTGCTGCCTGAAAATTTTATCTAACTCAATATAAACAAACGGAGCGTGGTGAAGTGCCCGGGCTTCATAAAACCATGGCGAGGCATAGTACCTGCCAAGCACGTGTGCCTCTTCACCTTTTACTACCGGAGGCAATTGGTACAGATCACCGATAAACAATACCTGCACACCGCCAAAAGCCTGGTAAAAATTTCCCCGCGCTGCCTTTAAGCGGTAGTCTATGGCATCCAGTACATCTGCACGCAGCATGCTCACTTCATCGATCACCAGTAAATCGATAGAACGCAGTACTTGTTTACGTTCACTGTTCAGAGGGTGTTTGCGGCCCAGCATGTCAGTTGAGAAATAACTTCCGGTATTCTCAAAATCTGGTGGCAGGTAACGTTCGGGTAAAAAGGTGCCTCTCGGTAACAAAAATTGCGAATGTATGGTAACCCCACCGGCATTGAGGGCGGCAATGCCTGTAGGGGCAACCACCACAAATGATTTATGGGTGCTTTGGGCAAGATTTTTCAGGAAGGTGGTTTTGCCGGTGCCCGCTTTGCCGGTAAGAAAAATATGGCTGCTGGTGGTGTTGATAAATTTTATGGCCGCATCAATCCGGTCGGTAGTGGTTTGTCTTTCGGTTGGTCCGTGTGCGTACATCATGGCACAAAGTAAGCATATCAGCCAGTACTTAAATACCTGAAGTAATTCTTGTTGGGAAATACGTTTATAACACTACTTTCCATCTGCTAAATGCGTTAGTTTTGCGCTTTACTTTTATTGATTATGAAAGCTTCGCCCATACAAAAAACACTTTCCACACTTGGATTAAAATCCACCAACCCTGGCGTATCCACCGGTAAGAAATGGATCAAAACCAAGGGCACCCATATTAAATCATATTCACCGGTTGATGGTGCTTTGATCGGTTCGGTACAGGCAGCGGATGAAAAATCATTTCAGGATGTGGTGGCCGTTTCAAAAGAAGCCTTTAAGGAATGGCGCAAATGGCCTGCCCCTAAACGCGGTGAGGTAGTAAGGCAGATTGGCGAAGCGCTTCGAAAGTTTAAAGAGCCACTCGGTAAATTGGTTTCGTATGAGATGGGAAAATCTTACCAGGAGGGTTTAGGCGAAGTGCAGGAAATGATTGACATCTGTGATTTTGCAGTGGGGTTGTCGCGCCAACTCCACGGCCTAACCATGCATTCGGAAAGGCCAAACCACCGGATGTATGAGCAATACCACCCCTTGGGTATTGTAGGCATTATTTCATCCTTCAATTTCCCTGTAGCGGTGTGGTCGTGGAATACCATGTTAGCCTGGGTATGTGGCGATACCTGCATCTGGAAGCCTTCGGAAAAAACACCTTTGTGCAGTGTTGCCTGTCAACTGATTATTGCAAAGGTGTTTGAAGCGAATAGTGTACCCGAAGGTGTTTCGTGCCTGGTTAATGGTGATGCGTCCATTGGCAAATTGATGGCGCAGTGCGAAGCTATACCGTTGGTATCGGCTACCGGCTCAACCCGCATGGGTAGGGCAGTAGGAAAAATGGTGGTAGAGCGTTTTGGACGACCGCTGTTGGAATTGGGTGGTAACAATGCCATTATTATTACCGAAAACGCTAACCTTGATATGGCTATACGAGGTGCTTTATTTGGTGCAGTAGGTACGGCAGGCCAGCGATGCACCACCACACGTAGGTTAATTATACACGAAAAGGTTTATAACGATGTTAAGAACCGGTTGAAGAAAGCTTACGCCCAACTGGCCATTGGCAACCCGCTTGATTCAAAAAACCATGTGGGCCCGCTTATCGATCAGCAAGCCGTTGCCCTTTACCTCAACGCCTTAAGCGAAATAAAAAAGCAAGGCGGAAAGTTTGTGGTTGAGGGTGGTGTATTGAAAGGTAAGGGCTATCAGTCGGGTTGCTATGTAAAACCTGCCATTGCTGAGGTAAAGAATAATTTCCCTATCGTTCAACAAGAAACTTTTGCACCTATACTGTACCTGATCCGCTACAAAACGTTGGACGAAGCTATTGAAATTCAAAATGATGTGAAGCAAGGGCTGTCTTCAGCCATAATGACTACCGATTTGCGCCAAATGGAACAATTCCTTTCACATGCCGGATCGGACTGTGGTATTGCCAATGTTAATATTGGCACCTCAGGGGCTGAGATAGGAGGAGCTTTTGGTGGCGAAAAGGAATCCGGTGGCGGACGCGAATCCGGTTCGGATGCCTGGAAGATTTACATGCGCAGGCAAACCAATACCATCAATTTTGGAGACTCCTTACCACTGGCACAAGGCATTAAATTCGACCTGTAATTTGGTAACCTATCGCTTGTATTTCGACTGTAATCGTTTATTTTTATAAGCACTTATATACCCCATACTGCTATGCCCGACAAAAAATTCAGGACTGTAATGCTTATTGATGACAACGAGATTGACAACCTCATTAATCAGAAGATGATCGAGTCGGCTTCTATTACCGAAAACATCTATACGCATACCGGGGCGAAAAGTGCTATTGAATTTTTACGCAATATGGAACGCCTGGATGTTGCCGATAAGGTTTTACCGGATGTGATTTTCCTGGATATAGATATGCCGTTAATGGATGGCTTTCAATTTTTAGAAGAATTTGAAAAGCTGAGCAATGTGGCAAAAAAGAAATGCAAAATTGTAATGCTCACCTCATCCATAAACCCCCAGGATTTTAGCCGTTCAAAAAAGTATGAGAATGTTAAGCTTTATTTGAACAAGCCATTATCCCACGAGAATATCTTAAAACTCGAAGTTTAGTTTAATACTCTGTTAGGTTCACTACCAGTTTCTCGTCCAGCTTTACCAACATGGTAGGGGCAAAGTAGTTTGTTTTTAAACCACTCATTTTGGGAATTACCGCGTTGATCTTTTTTGCTTTCTCCTTTTTGGCTTCGCTTACGGCAATCTTTAAAATCTTTATAAAGAGTTGAATGTTTTCACAGGCATCTTTTCCCAAGAGGCGTATCTGCCGCTGTATACTGTTGGCAAGCTGGTTAAATAATTCGTAGTCATGCAACAGTACATATTGAAGGGCCAGCAACGATTTAATCTCCAGTTGGGTAATCGGGAATCTTTTTAAACTTACTTCATTCAGTAAGCCATTGATAAGTTTGGCGGCCTCATCGTATTTTCCAACATAGTAAGCACTAAGGGCTTTGTAGGTTATATAAATTACATGACGTGGAACATCCAGTAAATCAACCTCATAGTCCATAAACAGGCTATCGTTTTCCCCGTACAGTTCGGCTTCTGTGCCCAACCGTAAGTGCCGTTCAATTTTGGAGATGAGAAACTGCGCAGGAAATGTATAAGTAGCGTAATTGGTAAGCAGGTTACCGGCTGCATCGTTTACTTCTTCAAAGTATTTTTCGGCTTGCCGGTAAACTTTGTAGTGATTGTAGTACTCCAGCTTTAAAAATTCAAATACAAGGTTAAGGTGGTAGTATATGGAATCAAGGTTATAACTGTCAAAAATCTTTTGAACCTTGTCAAAGGTGTCTTCAATGGATTCAGTATCCTGTTGCAGGTTTTCATCGGGCTCTACAAACAAGCGGTGAAAAACATGCATGGCACTGCGGTACACATAAAGCCGGTGCGACTCGTAAAGGTTGGCCACGTTCGACATTTCTTTGATCAGCAAGGATAAACCGAGTTTTTCGACCTCATCACCGGTTAATAGGTAGCTTCCGTACTTTTTGAAATAATCGGCTAGTAGTTCCTCGGCTTTGTCAAGCGCCAGCATATAGGCAACATGGCGGTTGTAGAGTTGTGAGTACTGGAAATAGTCAGGTGAATTAACCTGGAGTTTCTTTAGCGATTTATAAATAATGGTAAGCTCGTTGGCCAGGTCATAATCGATAAGTTCCTTCTCCAGCTTCTTTAAAGTAGCGATGGCGATGGTGCGCTTTTTGGTGAAAACAATTTCGTTAATGTTGGCGACTTTCCGCAGTACATCCGTTCGCGGGCTTTCCAATTGCTGCATCAGGTATTCCTCAATTTTCAGGTTGAGGCGCGAACGCAGGGTGTAATAGGCATTGGCATTAACCTCCAGTTCGGTCATTATTTTGGTATCGGAAAGTGATCGCTCACGCAGGGCTTTGAGCAGGTAGGCGGATTTTTCTGCATTGCTCTCAATCAACGAGTCGTAGATGGCTTTGAAGTCTTTCTCCGAAAGTTGCTTGATGATGTTCTTGAGTTTGGCCATGAACAGGGTTTTTACAAAGTTAAAATTTACAAATTTATTCCAAGCCAACAACAATTTATTTACCCGGGTTTAGGGGCATGGTCATATATTGCATGGCATTGTTTTGGTAAGAAAGAGGGTTCGCATTAAAGTTTGTAGTTTTGAAGCTTCATTTAACCGTGCAGGGATTGAACATTCGGGTAATTATCAACGGTATTTTTCTGCTCTCATTTTCGGCAACACTTGCTCAAACTACGGCCGAGCGATTGGCGCTGAACAACCTCCAAAAAGGCAAGTGGGAAAAGTCTAAAATGCAATTGACAAAGGCCATACGCAAGGACACGATGAACGCCACGGCACACTACGTTTTGTCCACTTACTTTTTTGTGCCCGAAAACCCGGCCTTTCAAATCGATTCGGCCTATGCCAATGCAGTAAAGGCCTTACACCTTTACCAGCTTTCAAACCAAAAGCAACGCGACCGGATGAGACGTTTTCCGCTTGACAGCGCCTTGTTGGTAGCCAGGCGCGAACAAATTGATAGTGCCGCTTTTGAACGGGCCAAGCGAATAAACACCGAGCAAGCTTATATTGATTTTATTCAACGCTTTACCACGGCCAACCAGTTAGGCCGTGCCCGTGAACTACGCGATGAAGTGGCCTATATCGATGCCCTGAAGGAAAATACCTACTCCAGTTTTTTATCGTACCTGACGCGGTATCCTCATGCCTCGCGTGTGCCGGAAGCCAGCGAACGGTATGAAAAATTGTTGTTTGAGGCCAAAACAAAGGACCGGAAGCTGGTCAGCTACGAGTCGTTTATTGACGAGTACCCCAATTCACCTTACCGTGCAGAGGCCGAGCTTCAGGTGTTAGAATTGTCCACCGCGGGCGGCAGCCCAGCAGCATTCTTAAACTTTTTAAAGCGCTACCCGGTCAGTAAACACATGGCTAAAGCCCGTAATATTCTCTATTACTTATTGGTTGACAATGACCAGCCGCTACCACCAACTGTAGTGAATGACTCCATACGGCACGTGCGCAACCTGGAACAGGATTACCTGGTGCCTTTTTTAAAGGACGGGAAATTTGGTTTTATGAACAGTACCGGCAAGGAGGTGATTAAACCAATTGCCGATGAATTAGAGAAAGAATACCGATGCGGAAATATCACGGAGGAGTTATTGGTTGTTGCCGATAAAATCATAGGTCGAAACGGGGCCGTTATTTTTTCCGGGGAAGTAGATGAGGCGGATGACCTGGGTAATGGCTACCTGTTGGTATCGGTAGGAAAATGTTCAAGTGTGATCCATAAATCCGGCTTTGTGTTGGATGCCTGTGTGCAGGATGCCCGGGTTATTGCCGATGCCTTTGTGGCTTTGAAGAAAAATAACCGATGGTCGATGGTAACGCTGCTGGGACGCAGTGTACCCCTTGGCGATTTTGACGACATTGATAGCTTTGATGATGTGGTTGTGCTAAAACAAGCCAGCAAGATCAGGCTGTCCAAAAAAGAAAGTATAGCTAAAGCAGTCGACCAAGGAGCACCGGTTTACACGCGTAACTTTGATGAAGTGAAACGCTGGGACGGTAACATGCTTTGGGTGAGGGCTGGTGATACCCAGGGATTGCTGGACATGCACCTGCGTGAACGGATACCTTTTGGTAAAAAAGAAATAAAACCAACATTTTTCGGTGCAGTATCAGTTTTGGCAGAAGGACAAAAATTGTGGAGCTCACAAACCGGGGAATCCGAAATTTTTAGCCGAACACAAATCCAAAAACCGTGGGTGTTGGTGCAACAGGCAGGCCGTTGGAAAATGGCCGATCAGCACCTTAAAGTATTTGCCAAAACCAGTTATGATAGTGTGTATTTCATTGGTGCGTTTTGTATGGCGCTTTCGGGCGATACCTTGCATGCTTACGTAGCCCCCGATCGGTTTGTATCGCTTAACCGCTTTGCCCGTGTGCAATTTTTACCCGGAAAGGACTCTGTTTACTATTTGTTGTTGGATGAAGGGGATAAGAAAACAGTGTTCAATAGCCGTGGTGAACGTTTGTTTACCGCGAACTATGATCGCCTTGAGGTTGCCGGAGAAAATATGTTCCTGGCTATCCGAAAAGAAAAACGCGGACTGATCAATCTTCAGGGCAAACCCCTTGTTCAACCTGAGTACGATGCCATGGGAACAGTTGAGCAGGGTAGTGTTCCGGTATTAAAAGACCGCAAGTTTGGTTTTCTTGATGTAATCGGAAAAAAGGAAATTAAACCGCAGTATGAGAAAAACCTTATCCGTTACAATGCCCGGCTATTAATTGCCCACAAAGGTGGTTTGGCGGGCCTTATCGATTGGACCAACAAGCCGGTAACACCTTTTGAGTATGAGGAGATCCGCTACTGGAATGATTCATCCGCCTTGGTAAAACGTAATTTTCAATGGATGATTTATAATTTTATCGACAAACGTGTTGTTATCGGGAAAATTAAAAGCTTTCGATGGTTACGCGATACACCTGAGGAAAAATTATTGATCATATTCCAGGAAAATAACTACGGGGTAATCAGCAATAAAAATGGTACGGTGCTGCCCGCTACGTACAGTGATATTGTAAACCTGGGCTCTGTTTCCAAACCGCTATACTTCACCGAAAAACATGTGGAGGAAGCCTCCATTTATGTGGTGATTTATTACGACCATACAGGCAAACTTATTCGCAGACAGGTTTTTGAAGTGGACGATTACGAGCGTATTTACTGTTCACATAATTAATGAATCATTCATACTGAAATAATACTTTCGGCATTTTTGAAATGCTATATTCACCGCTTAAACTAAAGGCATGAGAACAATCATTTCTGTTTTTTTTACGATAATCTTTTTTCAGGCAACAGCACAATTACAATCCATTGACCGTCCGCGGCTGGTGGTAGGTATTACGGTGGACCAAATGCGTCAGGAATATATCTATCGGTATTATTCAACCTATGGCGATAACGGTTTTAAACGATTGATCAATGGGGGCTTCATGCTTGAAAATGGCCACTATAATTATATACCAACGTATACCGGGGCAGGCCATGCCTCTATTTATACCGGCACAACACCGGCCATTCACGGTGTAATCGGTAACGAGTGGTACGACAAAACAATGGAGAAAACAGTGTATTGTGTTTCGGACGACCGACAGAAAACGGTAGGCAGTACTTCCGAGAACAATGGAAAAATGTCGCCACACCGTATGCTCACCACCACCATTACTGACGAACTGAAATTGGCCACGCAAAAGCGATCGAAGGTTCTGGGTATTTCTGTTAAAGACAGGGGCGCCATTTTACCGGCTGGCCACATGGCCGATGCGGCTTATTGGTACGATGGTAAAACCGGCCGGTTTATTACCAGCACATTTTACATGGATAAACTTCCGCCCTGGCTTGAAAAATTTAACAGTCAGCAACTGGCCGACAAGTATCTTTCCGGCACCTGGAACACATTATTACCCCTGAATCAATATGATGCCAGTGGAGCCGATGTAAGCCCTTATGAAGGAAAACTTACCGGCAATAATTCAACTTTTCCTTACGACCTGGCTGCGCTCAGGAAAACCAACGGCAATTTTGAACTGCTCTCTCAAACCCCGTTCTCCAATGATTATTTGACCGAATTGGCAAAAGCAACTATTGATGGCGAGAAACTCGGGGCTGATCAATGGACTGATTTTTTAGCTGTATCCTATTCGGCACCTGATATTATCGGGCATCGTGTAGGGCCCTATGCCATTGAGTTGCAGGATGTGTATATCCGTTTGGATAAAAACATAGAGGACCTGCTTAAAAAACTGGATCAGGCTGTAGGAGAGGGTAACTACCTGGTTTTCCTTACGGCTGATCATGCCGTTGCAGAGGTGCCACAATTTTTGGCCGACAATAAGGTGCCGGCCGGTATACTTCGGGCAAGCCAGCTTTCGGCAAACCTGGGCGAATTCCTGAATACCTATTTTCCGGATAGAAAAGTTATTAAAGCTATTTCCGGTGAGCAAATACATCTCAACCATGAAAGTTTTAGTGCCGATCCGCGCTCGGGCGGAGTAGATTTACTGGTGGCGACAGAATTGATTTCAAACTTTTTGATGCAACAGTCTGGCATTGCCAATGTGTATCCGAAAAGTTTGTTACGCCAAGGCGATTTCAATGAAGGTGGACTGAAAGGCATGGCCATTCGTGGGTATCATCCGAAGCGCAGTGGCGACATGACCGTAATCCTTGAACCGGCTTGGTTTGAAAGCGGCCGCATACAAGGAACAACGCATGGCTCACCTTATACATACGACACACACGTACCTATTCTTTTTTACGGCAAGGGCATTAAACAAGGATCATCCGTACAGCATTACACCATTACCGACATAGCCCCAACACTTTCAATGCTGCTGAAAATAAAACTCCCCAACGGCAGCACGGGGCATCCCATTGGGGAGTTAATGAAATAGTTGGAAAGTTTTATACGTCTGCCTTAATAACGCCTATTGTTGCCAACAACACCAACAGGATTACAATCGGGCAGATGAACTTTATAAAAAATATCCACAACTGCGAGGGGGATAATCCAAACACAAGCTTCTTATGGTAGAACGGTGAACCCAACCCGATTTCATCCGAAACCTTTTGAGGCTTAAGTACCCAACCTACATAGAGGGCAGTCATTAAGCACACAATCACTATAAATAAGGTGCCAAATAAAGCATCCATTATATCCAGAAAACCAGTTTTTGCTGAACCGAAGAAATTAATACTGATTTCTGTAAAAAACTTTGAAGCTCCGCCTGATAAGGCAGAAGGGATACCAATCAGGAACGCAGCAATGCCAATAATCCATGATGCTTTTTTGCGGCCCCATTTCTTTTCGTCAATTAAATATGAGGCCGGTACTTCAATCATGGAGATAGATGAAGTTAAGGCTGCAATGCACAATAACAAAAAGAAGAGTGCGCCTACAATATTACCGCCCGCAGGCATGGAGTTGAAAATTTCGGGCAGCACCTGAAACACTAGGGTTGTTCCTCCGGCAGGATCTTTTCCAAAGGCAAACACAGCGGGGAATATCATTAACCCGCCAAGCAAGGCAACAAGGGTATCCATGGAGCCTACCCACAATCCGCTGCTGATAATGTTGTTGCTTTTCGGCAGGTAGGAGCCATAGGTAATCATGATGCCCCAACCAATGGAAAGCGAGAAGAAAGCCTGGCCCAAAGCCGCCAAAATGGTATTGCCGTTTATTTTGGAGAAGTCAGGAGTGAGGTAATATTTCACACCATCCATGGCGCCCGGTAAGGTAATGCTTCTGAAAATCACCAGAACAATTAAGATGAAAAGAACGGGCATTAAAATTTTTGAAGCTTTCTCAATCCCTCCTGATACACCTGCCTGAACGATGTAAACCGTAATAACCATGAACACAGCAAAAAAAGGTATTACATAAAGTGCATTCGAACGGAAGGTTTCAAAGTCTTTAATAAAGTCGGTGAACTCACTGATGATGTAACCGATGGTCCATCCGGCAATTACTCCATAATAAGTGAGCACAAAAAAACTTACTGACAGTGCAAGGAAACCAGCCGTGATCTGCCAAAACTTATTGGCCCCGGTATCTTTAAATGCACCTACGGTATTTTTACCGGTTAGGCGGCCAAAAGCTGTTTCGTTGTACAATAACGGCAAACCAACCAAAAGCACACACAGGATGTAAACAAAAACAAAAGCGCCACCACCATTTTGGCCGGTTATATAGGGAAATCGCCAGATGTTGCCAAGGCCCACCGCAGAGCCTGCGGCAGCCATGATAAAACCAAACTTTGAGCCCCACTGGCCACGATTATCAGATGCTTGAATTGACATAGATTAAGGATTTAAGCGCGGAAATTGTAAAATTAAATTGATTGCACAAAGGTGTTCTGATAGTTTTCTACCTTTAACGATATGATCGGCTTCATTTCTTGCACTATCAGAATTACCCGAAAGTTTTTAGTAATCACCATACCGGTATCAATACTGTTTACATTTTATAGTTGTTCTGATCCCGAAGTAAAGCCAGATCAGCTCACTGCCTACCAAAGGGAGGTTATTGATTATTTTGTTGATGTAACGCTTGGTTTTGAGTTTGGAAGTGTATCGCGCGTTACCCGAAAATGGAAGACAGAAGTTAAGGTTTTTATTGGTGGTGATAAAAGTAATGAAATGCTTAACGAGTTGGATCGGATTATAGCTGAACTTGAAGGGCTTACTGAACTTACGTTTTCCATAACGCAGGATACGCTTCAATCTAATTTTTACATCTATCTCGGAACGGCAACCGGATTTGTTCAACGAATACCTTTCGCCCAGCCACACGTAGCTTCAAATTGGGGGTTGTTTTATGTTTATTTTAACGGATCGAATGAAATTTATTCGGCTGTGATGTATGTGGACACACAACGTGCCACGCAAGCCAACGCCCGCAAACATTTACTGCGTGAAGAATTTACACAGGCACTCGGCCTTGCACGCGATTCGAACAAGTATCCTCAAAGTATATTTTTTCAACAATGGTCAACAACAACTGAGTATGCCCCAATCGATCGGGATATTATAAGACTATTATACCATCCATCAGTAATTACCGGAATGAACGAAGCAGCCGTCCGCAACCTGTTAAAGAACCTGGTGAAGGAACTGGAAATTGGGGTTTAATTTTTTAATTGTGATTGTAAAACAGCCAACCCTTCGCTAAAACCGTGCGGGGCATAACCCAGTTCCTTTTGTGCCTTGGCAATAATGAAACCTGTTTTCAGCGGCCTTCTGGCCGGTTGTTTAAATTGTGTTGAATCGGTTGGTTTGATGAGCGATTCATCTAAATTAAAATAGTGGGCTGTTTGAACGGCAATATCAAACGGGCTTAAAAAATCTTTTCCAGAGACATGGTAAATACCTTTAGCTTTTTTTTGTGCGGCCAGCCAGCAACCCATGGCTAAATCTTCGGCCAATGTTGGCGTGCGCCATTGATCGTTTACCACGTTTATGGTTTTTCCTTCTTCCAGGCTCTTCTTTACCCACAGCACAATGTTGGACCGGCTCATGTCCGTTGACACACCGTAAACCAAAACGGTGCGAACAATGCACCACGAAATAGAACTTGCCAAAATTAGTTTTTCTGCGGCCAGCTTGCTTTCGCCATAAAAATTTACCGGGGCCGGTATTGCGGATTCATCCAAAGGCCCCTCTTTACCATCAAAAATAAAATCAGTAGAAACGTGGATGAGATGGATATTATTTTTTTTGCAGGCTTCAACCAGGTATTCAACAGAAGTAACATTTGCCTGCCAGCAAGCTTCACGCTCGGTTTCGCAGCGATCTACATTGGTCATGGCAGCTGTGTTAATGATCACATCAGGTTGGGTTTTGCTGATCACCAGGTTAGCCTGTTGCTGATTGGAAATATCAAGCACATGAAACTCGCCATTCATTAAGGCAGAAACCAGTGGTCGTTGTGCGGTGGCTATAAGGTTCACACCCGGTTGTTGCTGAAGTAACGCAATTAACTTTTGCCCCAGTAAACCATTTGCCCCGGTAATCAGTACACGCATATTATTTGCTTTCAGGATATTTGTATCCGTACGTTTTTTCGATTTTGGCTTTTGGCATTTCTTCAACCGTAATAAACATGCGAATGTCTTCTGCCGGGCGGTCGCCAGGGCCTTTTTGTACGGCTGCGATTTTATCAATAACCTCAAGTCCTTTTATAACCTTACCAAACACGGTGTAGTCGCCATCCAGGTGGGGCGAGCCGCCAACTTCTTTGTAACGTGTCTTTTGTTCGTTGCTGAATGAAAATTCGCGGTAGTCTTTTTTAACTTTTTGAATGAGGGTGTCAGATTTTTCAAAGAAAGCCCCCAGCCATTCACCATCACCTTCTTGTTGTTTGCGGATAACCAGGTTGCGCACACTTTCATATTCAGGCATGAAAAGTACTTCGCGTAAGGCCTGGTTTTTACGGTTATAGCGGGCAGCCTGTTCCAATTGGGTTAATTCATCGTCCGAAAACTTTTTGCCCTGGACAATGTAAAACTGACTTCCGCTGCTGGCCTTGGTGGGATTAGCCTGATCGCCTAAACGCGCGGCTGAAAAGGCACCTTTCTCATGAAAAAATTTCGGGTTGAATTCGGCATCAACGGTATAGCCAGGCCCGCCATTGCCTAACGATTGACCGGGTTGCGCTTTTTTGGAATTTGGGTCACCTCCCTGGATCATAAACTCTTCAATTACCCGGTGAAACAACAGGCTGTCATAATATTTTTCTTTGGCAAGCTTAATGAAGTTTGCTTTATGCTTGGGTGTTTCATCATAAAGAATGGCCACCATATCACCGTAATTGGTTTTGATAGTGATAACATAGTCGTGATTTTTCTTTTGGGCACAACTGGTAACAATAAACGATACGATCAGAAAGGAAGTAAGGACACGGTTCATACGAACAAGGTTTGTTAAACAAGTTTCAAAAATAAATATTTTCAACATCTGGATTATTAAATCAGGGATTAATCACCCGGGCGAGTTGCAGCGAAAGATCCATAAAAATCATTTTAGCGCTTCCGTTGCGTTCAAGGTGGTAGCTGGCATCATTTAACATGCGGTATGCCTGCTCTATTTTTTTTACATCCATAACTTTGCTGAAGTCCTGAATAAATTTTCTTTCCTCGCCTTGCGAACGTTGAATTGCTGTGGCTCCTGATTTTTGCAGTAGCACTTCCCGAATCATATTCATGCTGTATTGCATCATATTGCGCTGGGCTAACTTGTCCAGGTTGTGGTATTCATCCGACAGCGCTACCAGGCCGGCAAAGTTTTTCTTAAAGCAAGCACGCATCCACTCAGCAAAGCGCTGGGCATGGTCATCTTCTTCATTGTCGATTAGTTTTAATGCTAAATTAAGATTGCCCTCAGCCAGTTGGGTGAGATGCGCTGCCTTTTTTGGTTCAACGGATTGATCAGTTAAATAGGATTGTACTTCACTATCGTGCAATAGTGGTACAGAAATTATTTGTGTACGGGATATAATCGTGGGCAGCAACTGGTCGGCTGCGTTGGTCACTAATATAAAGTAGGTGTTTGGGGTGGGCTCCTCCAGTATTTTAAGAATACCGTTCGCTGCCGAGGGGTGCATCAGTTCGGGTTGCCAGATGATCATTACTTTAACCGGGCTCTCAAATGGTTTGAGTGAAAGTGTTTTTATGATTTCCCTGCTTTCATCGCGCGAAATAAAAGCTTGCTTATCCTCACCTCCATAATAACCAATCCAATCGGCAAGGTTACCGAACGGCTGCTCCATTAAAAATGATCGCCACGATTTAAGGGTTTCAGCTTTGAAGCGGTCTTCATCCTTATCGTTTTTTACATTGTTTACCGGAAAGACAAAGTGCGTGTCGGGGTGGATGTACTTGAGGCTTTTGCTGCAGGCTTTACACGTACCACAGGCATCATCGCCTTTTTGTTCGCAATGGAGGTAAGTAGCAAAGGCTAATGCCAGGGGAAGGTTTAAGGCACCCTCTGTCCCCGCAAAAAGTTGAGCATGCGCGGCATGTTTACTTCTTATCGAATCAACAAGTAAATTTTTTATTGTTGATAAACCTGGAACAGCACTGAACTTCATGTTACTTCTTTTCCCAAATTCTGTTACCTGCCGTTGATTCAAAAATATGTTTCAATATTTTTTTCTCCACTTCATCCAATGAAAGATTTCGCCTGGCCATAACTTTTTGTGCGGTATCAAAAGCCTTGGCCAGTTGAAACGTGGAGAAGCCGCTGGCCCCTCCCCAGGCAAAAGAAGGAATAAACGTGCGCGGAAATCCATCGCCAAAAATATTTGCCGACACACCCACTACGGTGCCCGTGTTAAACATGGTATTAATGCCAGCTTTACTGTGGTCGCCCATCATCAATCCGCAAAATTGCAAACCTGTATCGGCAAACCCACCTTTGGCATAACTCCAGATTTTAACATTCTCGTAATTGTTCTTCAGGTTCGATGTGTTCGTGTCAGCGCCCAGGTTGCACCATTCACCCAAAACACTGTTTCCTAAAAAACCATCGTGTGCTTTATTGCTATAGCCAAAAATAACGGAGTTGGTGATTTCTCCTCCAACTTTTGAGTAAGGGCCTATGGTAGAATCACCCCGCATCTTTCCGCCCATGTTTACATGCGAACCTTCGCACAGTGCAAAGGGGCCTTTTATCAGCGCACCCTCCTGTATGACAGAATTTTTCCCAAGGTAAATGGGGCCATCTTCGGCATTTAATACCGCAGCACGTATGGTTACTCCTTCTTCAACAAAAATATTTTCTTCATGGTATCGTATAGTGTGTTTATCCTGTACGCCCTGCGATTTTCTACCTGCGGTTATCAGTTTAAAATCTGCCCGCAGTTGCGCAGCATTTTGCTGAAAGATTTTCCAAACCTGATCAATCAGGGTAACATTTCCTTCGTATTCAATGAGATTAGCTTTTTCAAAGTGATCCAAGCTAGCTTTTTCGGCACGAAGTGCTAACCGGATACCGTTTTTAATAAGTCCGGAACCCTTGGAAAGGCCTTTCAACGCATGCACTAGGTTTTCATCCGGACAAAGCGCTCCATTAATCAGGAGATTGTCATCGGTTTGGTTCACCGGAAACTTTGCTGACAGATATTCTTCGGTAAGAGAAGAAGGTTTAGTTCCAATCAACTTTTGCCATTTCTCATCAATGGTAAGTATACCCACCCGCATTTTTGCTACAGGTCTGGTAAAGGTGAAGGGCAGCAACTGAATTCGAATGGAAGGGTCGTCAAACAAGACAATATTCATGGGGTAAATATAGGAGTAATCAGCAACGATAGTTGGTTGGCAGTACAGCCAAGGAAATAAAAAAACCCTGACGGAATCGCCAGGGTTTTCATGCATATAAGAAGAAGTGAATTAAGATTTCTTTTGGTATTTCTTTTGGAATTTCTCCACACGGCCTGCAGTGTCCACAAACAACTTCTTGCCGGTAAAGAAGGGATGGGAAGCAGAACTAACTTCCACTTTAACCAATGGGTATTCTTTGCCGTCTTCCCAGGTAATAGTTTCCTTGGTTTTAACGGTAGAGCGTGTTTTAAACTTAAAATCGCTTGAAGTATCGTGGAAAACAACTTCCTGATAGTCTGGGTGTATGTCCTTTTTCATCGTTTTTAGCCTCTAAACCTTGTTTTTTCCTTAAGGGACTGCAAAGATAGTAAGCATGGGGCTAATTTCAAGAGGAGAATAAATGATTTTTGGCTCAGAAGGCTAACCTGTGTATTTTGGGCTGAACTGAATGATTCATGAGGGTAATTCTATTTTTTGCATTTATAGCTATCCATGTTGGCTTGTTCGCCCAAAGCAACTATGCTTCGCTTAATGAGACCTACTACCATTGGATAGACCGATACGAAGTCAAAACCGGGGGCACATTGCCCCAGCTTTTTACCTCCATTAAACCTTACAAACGCTCCGCCATAATTTCCTTCCTGGATTCGGCCTCAAGACTTGAGGTTTTTCGTTCTGAAGCCGATCGGTTTAACCTGGCTTACATGCATAATGATAGTTGGGAATGGGCGCGGCCTGAAACCAACGACAGCAGAAAGCCATTGTTAAGGCATTTGTATAAAAAGAAGTCGGATTTGCTTTACGTTGACATCCCCGAATTTGACCTGCATGTTAACCCGGTACTTTACCTGGGTGCCGGGCGCGACTCACGTTCGGATAACATGTTGTTTACCAACACCCGTGGAATGGAGGTGCGTGGCATGGTGGATAAGCGAGTGGGTTTCTATACTTTCCTAACGGAAAACCAGGTTCGGTTAGCGGATTACATTTCACGAACCATTGCTAACGATACAACGCTTGGCTATTACCCGGTAATTCCGCATGAGGGGTTTTGGAAAACCTTTAAAGGAAACAAAGGTTATGACTTTTTCCAGGCACGGGGCTATATCACTTTTGAAGCTACCAGGCACATTAACCTGCAGTTTGGCCACGATCGTTTTTTTATCGGCAATGGATATCGCTCCCTTATCTTTTCAGACGTTGCGCCACCCGCGTGGTTTTTAAAAGGCAACCTGAAAGTATGGAAGCTTAATTATTTCTACTTATTAAACCAATTTACTGCCAATGTTCGTGGAACATCGGGGGGGACACAAGGGTTGAAAGGCGGCTACCCGCAAAAGTTTGTAGCGTTGCACCACCTGAGTATTAACATTGGTAAAAAATTAAACCTGGGTGTTTTTGAATCGGTGGTGTTTAGCCCTGATGATGAAACGGGAGCTTCGCGTTTCCGGCTCGATTACCTCAACCCAGTAATTTTCTTCAGGGCCATTGAACAACAAAACGGAAGCAGTGATAACGTAATCCTTGGAGCTGATTTTAAATGGAATGCTTTGAAAAATATTCAGTTCTATGGTCAATTTGTGCTGGATGAATTCTTGCTGGACAACCTGCGCGATGGCAATGGCTGGTGGGCCAATAAATTTGGTGTGCAGTTGGGGGCAAAATATATTGATGCGTTTAACGTCCCTAACCTTGACTTACAGGCTGAAACTAATCTTGTGCGACCTTATACCTATTCCCACAACACCAAGTATGGAAGCTATTCCCACTACCGGCAGGCTTTAGCCCATCCGTTAGGCGCAAACTTTAAGGAAGTTGTAGGTATTGCACGCTTTCAACCAGTTCCTAAACTGGCGGTTACAGGCAAGCTTATCTACGCACAAATTGGCCGCGATACATTGAGCTTCAATTTTGGCAGCGACATTCTTAAAAATAACAGCTACCGTAAAACCTACCAGACCGATGCCAATTTTGGGAATACCATAGGCCAGGGAGTTGGCAATACCATTATACTGGCCACACTTACGGCCAGTTGGCAGTTAAAGCATAACCTTTTTATTGATGCCACAGCCACCATCCGCAACAGCGAAAGTGCTGCAACACCTTTTAACAACAGCTCAACCATAACTTCGTTAGCTTTGCGGTGGAATATTGCCCAGCGTTTGTACGAATTTTAGATCAATGAAGATTTACCTAAGGATTTTGCAGTATGCTCCAGGGCATTTAACACGGATTGTAAAGTTTTTCCTCTACGCCATTTTTGGCGTGATTTTCAGTGCTGGGTACCTGGCCCTAACTATGCCCATGCTCAAAATCCTGTTCGATCCGGTAGTGAGTGCCACTGTTCCCGGTTTGCCGGAAAAATTTGAGTTAACAAAAGCTTTTGCCGAACAAACGTTTAATCACTACTTCATTGCTATTGTACAGCAATATGGTCCACATACCACATTGTTGATCATCTGCATTGGCATTGTGGTATTGATCATTCTCGGCAATACGTTGCGTTACCTTGAGCGCTTAACGGCATCACGCATTAAGGTTGATGTGGTAAAAAACATGCGAATGGATATTTTCAGTAAAGTATCAAACCTTGATATTGGATATTTCAACAACCAGCGGAAGGGTGATTTAATGTCGCGGTTCACGAATGATATGGCCGAAGTTGAAGCATCGGTCGTGAACAGTTTAAAATCTGTGTTGAAGGAGCCCATCACATTGATTGTATACCTTGGTGTATTGTTTACGATTTCATACAAGCTAACACTATTCACGCTTATCCTTTTGCCTGTAACGGGTGGCCTGGTGGCCGAAATCATTAAACGGCTAAAGCGGAAGGCGAAGCAAAGCCAGGAATCGATGGGCAGGATTGTGAATATACTGGATGAAACATTTGGTGGCATGCGCGTTATCAAGGCTTTTAACGCACGCAACTTTATCTTGAAAAAAATTGATGACGAAACCAGTTATCACCGAAAGGTAAATTTATCGATAGCACGCAAAAACGAACTCTCTTCTCCGTTATCGGAAGTGTTGGGTGTAATTATCGTAGCGATTATTCTTTACTATGGCGGTAACCTGGTATTGGGTGGCACGGGTGAATTGCAACCGCAAGAGTTCATGGGCTTTTTGGTGTTTTATGCTTCTATGATTCAGCCCGCAAAAAATTTCTCTAATGGAATAACCTCATTACAAAAAGGAACGGTTGCTGCCGATAGGATTTTCAGGATTATCGACACAGAGCCCTCCATAAAAAACAAACCCGGTGCTATCCATATAAATGAGTTTAAACAGTGCATCGAATTCAAAGGTGTAGGTTTTGCCTATGGCACTGACATGGTGTTGAGAAATATTAACCTGAAAATTGAGCGTGGTAAAACCGTTGCCCTGGTGGGTCCATCAGGTGGAGGTAAATCCACATTGGCCGATCTTATACCCAGATTTTATGATCCCACGCAGGGTGAAGTGTTGTTGGATGGTAAAGCCTTGCGCGATTATGATCTTGAATCGTTGCGCGGGCTGATGGGCGTAGTTACACAAGAATCCATCTTGTTCAACGATACCATATTCAACAACATTGCTTTTGGTATGGAGAATGTAAAAGAAGAAGATGTGATCCATGCTGCCAAGGTGGCCAATGCACATGATTTTATTATTCAAACAGAAGAAGGCTACCAAACTTCTATTGGTGAACGCGGTTCAAAACTCTCGGGCGGCCAACGACAACGCCTTGCGATTGCGCGGGCTGTGTTAAAGAACCCACCCATTCTTATATTGGATGAGGCCACCTCAGCCCTTGATTCTGAATCTGAACGGTTGGTGCAGGATGCTTTAACCAACCTGATGAAGAACCGCACATCGATAGTGATTGCACACCGGTTAAGTACCATTCAGCATGCCGATGAAATTGTGGTGTTGCAGGACGGGCAAATTGCCGAACGGGGTAAACACGATGAACTGGTGCGTCAAAACGGCTTGTATAAGAAGTTAAGTGAAATACAAAAGGCTTAGTACCGTGCCTTTTGTGCATGTTTTGTTGCTTTTTTGTATTTTTTGGTTTTCCTGAAAACCCTAAGTTTGTCCTTCAATTTTAAAAGCCCATGATGAAAAAGAACCGTCTCATCTTTTACTCCGTATTCGGGGCGCTTCACCTGTTCATTTTTCTCTTTAGCCTGTATATGGATGGCCAAAAGGAAAACGTGGCATTTCTCTTTCAAATGCAGGGTAAAATCTGGATGCTGAAATATGGATCGTTCATGCTCTTGATACTCATGGTGGCGAACGTTGTGTTGCACTACCGTGATAACCGCAGGAACCATCGCGAGAAAGATGAGCTGACAAACGAACTCAACAACCTTAAAGCAAAACTGTACGACCTGCAGGAGGACGCAAAGAAAAGGTCGGCACAACAAAATCCTACAAACTAAAATGGACAACCGTCATATTATTACAACGGAACTGCAACAGTCGGCCACCGTTCTTGAGAATTTTTTGAACGAGCCTGCCAATTACCTGAAGATAGATGAAGCTGCAAATGCCATGATTCATGCCGTGAACAAGGGCGGTAAAATAATCGCTTGTGGTAACGGTGGATCGCATTGTGTGGCCATGCATTTTGCTGAAGAATTAACTGGCCGTTACCGCGAAAACAGGAATCCAATACCGGCCCTTTCCATTTCCGATCCGGGCCATATGTCGTGCGTGGGTAACGAGTATGGTTACGATTTTATTTTTTCACGTTTCGTTGATGCCATTGGCCAGCCTAACGATGTGTTATTGGCCGTAAGTACCAGTGGCAATTCGGCTAATGTTATCCAGGCTGCGCAATCGGCAAAAGCAAAGGGCATGAAAGTAATTGCCCTTACCGGAAAGAATGGCGGTAAACTGGCTTCGCATGCCGATGTAGAAATTCGGGTGCCCCATTTCGGCTTTGCCGACCGTATCCACGAAATCCATTACAAGATTGTCCATGTCTTAATCGTACTGCTCGAAAAGCACGTGTAATTATGCTGGCAAAAACCTACGGTTGTGCGGTGTTTGGTGTAGATGCCCGGACGATTACCGTAGAAGTTAACGTAGGGCAAGGCACCCGGTTTTGGATGAGTGGCCTTCCGGATAGCGCCATCAAAGAAAGTGAGCACCGTATTGAATCAGCGGTGAAACAGTTCCGTTATTTTATGCCACGCGAAAAAACCGTGGTTAACCTGGCACCGGCCGATATCCGCAAAGAAGGTTCTGCTTACGATTTGCCCATTGCGCTTTGTGTGCTGAAGGCATCCGGCCAAATCCAGACTGAGCGCCTCGAAGATTTTGTAATCATGGGCGAGCTTGCGTTGGATGGTACCCTTCGCCCGATAAAAGGTGTTTTACCCATTGCCATACAAGCCCGTAACGAAGGAGTTAAAGGGTTCATTTTACCAAAAGACAATGAACGCGAAGCGGCTATTGTTGATGGACTTGCTGTATATGGCGTGGCTAACCTTCGTGAAGCAATCGATTTTCTCGAATCGTCCGTTGCCCTTCAGCCGGTTCAGGTTAGCGCCAAAGAAATTTTTTCTTCCCAACTCAACAATTATGATTCTGACTTTAGCGATGTGCAGGGTCAGGAAAATATTAAGCGTGCCATGGAGATTGCGGCTGCCGGTGGTCACAACGTAATTATGATTGGCCCACCCGGGGCGGGAAAAACCATGCTGGCTAAACGGTTGCCTACCATACTACCTCCACTTTCTTTAAATGAAGCCCTTGAAACCACCAAAATACATTCGGTTGCCGGTAAACTTAACCGCGACATGGCGTTGGTTGCCACAAGGCCTTTCCGTTCGCCCCATCATACTATTTCAGATGTTGCCTTGGTAGGTGGGGGAGGTAATCCCCAACCAGGCGAAATTTCATTGGCCCATAACGGTGTTTTGTTTTTGGATGAACTGCCTGAATTCAAGCGTACTGTACTTGAGGTTATGCGGCAGCCCATGGAAGAGCGCAGGGTAACGATTTCACGCGCAAAAGTTTCTATTGATTACCCGGCCAATTTTATGCTGGTGGCCAGCATGAACCCGTGCCCTTGTGGTTACTACAACCATCCTGAAAAGGAATGTGTGTGCGCACCCGGTGTTGTGCAACGCTACCTGAGCCGTGTAAGCGGCCCTTTGCTGGATCGGATTGACCTGCATGTAGAAGTTGTTCCGGTAAGCTTTGATGAAATGACGGCCAGGCGAAGTGAGGAAACGAGCGAACAGATTCGCCACCGTGTGATTTATGCCCGCGAAGCACAAGCCAGACGCTTTTCCAATCAAAAGGATATTTACTGCAACGCCATGATGCCCTCCAACATGGTGAAAGAAATATGCATCATAAACGACCCCGGGCGAAGCTTGCTTAAAACTGCTATGGAAAAACTGGGGCTTTCTGCCCGCGCTTACGACCGCATATTGAAAGTATCCCGTACCATTGCCGATCTGGCCTCATCCGATGAAATACGGGTTGAACATCTGGCTGAGGCCATTCAATACCGGAGCCTTGACCGGGAGGGCTGGGCAGGATAATCCCCCAACACACCTCAAACACCTTCAAATGGCCTTTTTTAAGAATTATTTGGTACATTTTTTATCTATTTAGAATAATTCTAAATTGCGACAAAATTTTAAACCAGCATGAAGCCACTGAAAGAAGCCACAGCCGAAAAGCACAAACAAGCCGAACGAATGCCCTTTAACATACGTATGTTCCGGGCACAACTGACCAAAGAAGAGTACTTGCTATACCTCATTCAGCAAGCCAAAATATTTGAGGCTATTGAACAAAAGGGTACCCCGCACCCAAGCCTGAACCGTTACGATCGTGTGCAGGCGGACATCCAGGAATTACAGCCAACTGACGGATTCCAACACGAGGTACTTGAAGGTACACGCGCTTATGCCGATTATTTGAAAACTTTAAATGCGGAAGAAGTATTGCCCCACGTATACTTGAATTACCTGGCTTTAATGTATGGTGGGCAAATGATGAAAAAGTCGGTACCCTCAATGGGGCGCATGTACGATTTTGATAACATGCAGGAAGCTTTACTGGCCATTCGCAGCGTGCAAAAAGATGAATGGGCTGACGAAGTGAACAAAGGCTTTGATTTCCTGATCAACATTTTTGACGAGTTGGAAAAGGTAACGGTGCAGTCTTAAGTATACAGATCAAAAATCAATTAAACCGGTATAATTTCTTATTTTCAAGCGCAGACAGGCTTTAAGAGAGAATGGACAATAAACCAGTTTGGCTTTTTCCTGTTTAGCGTTAATGGAGTGTTCGTAAAAGAGCCACCACTGTGGCTGCTTCTTAGCGGACAGTTTTACTTATCCGGTGTGGCATGAATATTCTTATTGTAGAGGACGAGCCAAATCTTCTGGCCCTTATGCGCAAGGGTTTTGCAGAGCATAATTACGAGGTAAGTGTGGCCATGGATGGAAACACAGCTTTGGATATGCTTTCGCGTTACCAGTTTGATGTGGTAATTATGGACATTATGTTGCCGGATGTTAACGGCCTTGAAATATGCAGGCGGGTTAGGGTGTCCAAAAACTTTGTGCCCGTGTTGCTGCTTACAGCCCTTGGCAGCAATGAAAATATTGTAACAGGTTTGGATAGTGGTGCTGACGATTACCTGGTTAAGCCCTTTAAATTTTCTGAACTTGAAGCCCGTGTACGCGCCCTTTCCAGGCGCGCCAACTACTCCGACCGTGATGCCAATACCCTTCAGGTTGCTGATTTACTGGTGGACCGCGTAGCTAAAACCGTGAGCCGCGCGGGTAAAGATATTAAACTTACTGCCATGGAGTTTAAACTATTGGAATACATGGTGCGCAATAAGGGTATTGTACTTAGCCGTAACCAGTTGCTGGAAAATGTTTGGGACATACGTTTCGATATGAGTACCAACGTGGTAGATGTTTACATAAATTACCTGCGAAAAAAAATTGATAAGCCCTTCGGTGAAAAAATGATACATACCATGAAAGGTTTGGGCTATGTTATCCGCAGTGAACGGGGAGCCGAAGAGTAGACCTTGTGGATGTCAGGCTGCTTTTAATGATTAAAAAAATCTAATCACCCTTCTTAATAAATTCTAATGTTAGATTAAGGCTGCTTTTAGATTGGTGCAGTTACTTCGTTACATCGTTTCACCAAACAAAAGCGCCATGAAAAACATACTCATTCCTACAACCCTAAAGCAAGATACATTGCAGGCGGTGCGTACGGTAATTAAAAATGTACGCGAAGATAATGTGAAGATTGTGCTGCTGATGATTTCTGAAATGCCCGATGGCATAACAGATTTATTATTTGCTTCAAGATCGAGTGTTGAAACATCCAATCAGGAGCAACGGGTGTTAGATGACTGCAGAAGGTATATGGATGGACTTGACTATGTTTCGTTGAGGGTACATCACCAATACGGTATTTCGGGTCCATTGCTTCGCAACATCATGAACCACCATGACATTGAATTGGTGGTACTCACGCCATCCTTCAAACAAGAAAGGGCCTCCATTTTCCGTCAGGCAGTTAAGTTGCTGGTGACCTGTAAGTACCCATTGCTTCACATACCCGAAAGGACAGAAGAACTTGCCCTGGATCAGGCCATTTATGTGGATAACTCACCTGCCAATATTTCAATGGAAGAGGTCCAGAAAATGCTTAGCCGTGAGTTTGATGTACGCGTGGTGAGCCAAACCAAATTGCAGCAAGGGCAAAGTACTGAAGACCTTGCGCCTGAGTTAGTAGAAACCATTGAGCGGCACAACATTGATCTATTGGTTGAAACACGCAAAACTGAAACCCGTGGTTGGGGTGCCGGAAGAATTGAAGAACATGTTTCACTGGCCGAAAAATTAGGAGTGCCGGTGCTGAGTTTAGTGGATAACTGAACAGGTTTCACCATCTGATAAAAAAGAAAGATGCTGTTAAGAAAAGACATACCGCTGAAGTATGTTGTTGGTAAGATAAAGTTCGAATTCATTTTCGTGAGTGTATATGCCATAATGTTTGGCCTGGTGCACAACTATCTTAATATCAACAGCATTACAATACCCATAGCCATTCCGGCAATTGTGGGTACCATAATTTCATTATTGTTGGCTTTCCGGTCAAACCAGGCTTATGATCGCTGGTGGGAAGCCCGCATCATTTGGGGGGCCATTGTGAACGATTCGCGCACCTTGGTGCGTCAAATGCTCACGTTCTACACCGATGCAAATAATCCTGAGGCTGCCATGGAAGTAAAAAACCGTTTTGCTATGCGGCAGGCAGCCTGGTGTTACAGTCTGGGCAACTTTCTGAGGAACCACGATGCGCACTTGCCGGTTAAACGTTTTTTGAACGATGAAGAATTTCGCTTTATTGGCCGCCACAAGCATGTACCCAATGCATTGCTCATGCTGCATGGGCGTGATATCAGAAGAGCATTGGAAGAGGGGAAGATAAACAGTTTCCAGCAAGTTGAAATGGATCAAACCATTAGCCGATTATGTGATGCCATGGGTAAATGCGAACGTATAAAAAATACAGTATTCCCCACCACCTATAGCTTGTACATACATTTTGCCTTGTACCTGTTTGTTGTTTTGCTTCCGTTTGGTTTAACAGAGTACTTCGGGTTTATTGAGGCACCGCTGGTAATAACCATTGCATCGGTATTTTTCCTGG
Organism: Cyclobacteriaceae bacterium; assembly: GCA_025808415.1. Lineage (NCBI taxonomy): Bacteria > Pseudomonadati > Bacteroidota > Cytophagia > Cytophagales > Cyclobacteriaceae > Cyclobacteriaceae bacterium. The sequence goes on along the minus strand of CP075525.1, from coordinate 3,209,526 downwards.
TTGAAAAAATGGCCATCCACCTCCAGGATCCATTTGAAAACAAACCTACCGATACACCGGTTACCACTATTGCTCGCTCTATTGAAATCACCTTGCGGCATATGGTTGAGGGTCATCGTGAGGAAACCGAATGGCGTAACATTGATATAGAGTTACCCAAAATGGAAGGCACTTATTATGTTATGTAAGTGGAACTGTCATTTTTTCACGAGCATCTTAAAATGTGTCAGGTTTATTTGTGCTCTTGCATAAGCCAACGAGCAGGTTTGATTTTTGTAGACTATAATTTGGTTGATAGAAAGCAGATAATATGGAAACTTTGGCATTGAGTCTATTTAGCATTTGCATTTTTTCTGCAGCCTTTATTCTCTTTATTTTAAAGAGTTCGTCCCAGATTTTGGGAGATGAGTAGCCATGGAAAAACCTCTGTATAGATTCAAAAGGCTTAAATCACCCTTAAGCCCTTTGTATTTCTTCTGGCGCTCCCTTATTTAGTCGTTGCAAGGTTACGCTGCCGCCTGGCCTCAAAAACCACCACAGCGCAGGATGTGGAAACATTCATCGAATCAATCTTTCCCTGCATGGGTATAATGATGTTTTGATCGGCATTTTTTGTCCATATGTCCGATAGACCAGTTGCTTCAGTTCCCATAACAATAGCACAAGGTTTGCTAAAATCGGTTACTGTATAGGGTATTGAAGCCTGAAGGTATGTGCAATAAATAGCAATGTTGTGTTGCTTTAACCACGCAATCGTTTCTTTGCTGGTAGCAGCTGCAATGGGTTTGGTAAAAACGCAGCCTAAACTGGATCGTATAACATTGGGGTTGTAGAAATCAGTTTGCGGGTCGCAAATAATTACGGCATCAACGCCTGCTGCATCGGCTGTTCGTAAAATTGCCCCCAGGTTTCCGGGTTTCTCAACACCTTCGAGGATCAGCAAAAGCGGATGGGTAGCCAGGCGTATTTGTTTAAGTGGATGATCCTTCATTTCGGCAATAGCGATCACACCTCCTGAATTTTCGCGCATTGCAATTTTATCATACACTTCTTTGGAAACCGGAATCAGCAACTTATCCGCTAACCCCAGGCTTTCCAATTCACTTAATGTAATCAACTCATCACAAAAAAATAAGTTTCCTAAACGATAGCCTGCTTGCAGGGCCAAGCATATTTCTTTTTTACCCTCAATAACAAATAGTTGTTGTTTCCTTCGTTCGCGTGGTTTTTCGAGCGCAAGCAGACTTTTGATTTTCGGGTTTTGTGTACTGGTAATTTTAAAATGTAAGTTGTTAACGCCCGCTGCCACACCTGAATTAGTATGGGAATTTAGATTCGCTTGGGTAGCATCATTCACTTCCTTGATAAAGGAGGGGCCTTTTTTTGTTTGTTTCCGATAGCCTCGATTATGAATACGCGCCATTTCCCTAATTGACTGCAGGTAAAGTTCTGGCTTTAAATTTCAAAATCATAGCTTCTTTCTATTTTTACCCAGACTTTGAACATTGAACCTTGAATTTGAAATTACTATATCCCGCCTCCTGGAAAGATTACGAACTCATCGACTCCGGTGACGGACAGAAACTGGAACGCTTTGGAAGGTATATCCTTAGCCGGCCCGAACCACAAGCCATCTGGTCGAAGGTGTTGCCCGACAAGGAATGGCTTGCCATGGCACATGCGCGTTTCGACCGTGAGCAGAAAGATAAATTCCGCTTTAGCGATGAGGTAATGGGAGGATGGACCCGAAGCAAAGGCATGCCTGAAAACTGGCAAGTAACTTACCACTACAACAATTTAAAACTTACGTTGCGCCTGGCACTTACCAGTTTTGGCCATGTGGGTATTTTTCCTGAACAAGGCGAAAACTGGAATTTTATTTACGACACCATTGCTAACTGGAAAATTGAAAAACCCCGCGTGCTGAATTTGTTTGCCTACACCGGTGCAGCTTCGGTGGTTGCGAAAAGTGCTGGCGCTGATGTTACCCATGTTGATGCTTCGCGCCCCGGATTAAATTGGGCTAATCAAAATATGCAGTTGAACAACTTGTCAGATATCCGCTGGGTACACGAAGATGCCTTCAAGTTCGTGAAACGTGAAGCAAAGCGCGGTAACAAATACAACGGTATTATTATGGACCCACCACCGTATGGCCGTGGGCCGGATGGGGAAAAGTGGACCTTGCAGGAGCAATTAAATGAGTTGGTCCGTGTAAGCAGTGATTTGTTGGAACGTAAGAACAGTTTTTTTATACTGAGCATGTATGCCGTAGGGTTATCCTCGTTGGTAGGGCTTAATGTGTCCAGGTCGCACTTTAATGTGCAGGATCCTGAGGCTGGCGAGTTCTTTTTAAAGTCAGGAAATGGTCGTGATTTACCGATGGGAACATTTTTTAGATTTAAAGCCTGATACTTTAATCTGCTACAACTAATGACAGGCAATAATCATCTTAAGTAAAAATCCTTCAGTTGATCCGCATTTCCGTTACATGCTTATTAGTGGTTTTAACTGCGCATGTTGTGGCGCAGAAGGTTTATCGTGGTATTGTGGTTGATTCGGCAACCATGAAAAATATTCCTGATGTTCACATCGCAATAAAAAATTCACCGCGTGGTATAGCTGCTACCCAGGACGGGAGCTTTCAACTTAGCGCGCGGCCAACGGATACACTTATCTTTACAAGCCTGGGATATAAACCGTTGGTTCTCCCGCTTCTTTTTGAAGAAGATGCCATTATGGTGTTGATGAAAGAAAATGTTCAGCTGTTAGCCAACATTACCGTTAAGGCCACACGGCTATACCCGAACAAAATCGAAGACAGGACACGCGAAGAACCTAAACGAATGGATCCGCTTCAGGCTGTAATCTCACCTATTGATTATTTTTTCTGGCGCGAAGAGCGCGACAGGCGAAAACTTGCCAAGTATGTTCGCGAAAACAACCGTACGCAAACCTATCGGCAAGTGATTACCGATCCGGATGTTGCCAGGATAATGAAAGAAACCTATAACCTTTCGGATGAAAAGTGGTACGCACTGGTTGTGAAGTTTAACGAGACGCGCATAGAGGTCCGTTACTATACTGATCCGGATGCCATCATGGAAGAGTTGCACACCTTTATTGAAACAGCGCTGGAGCGCAAGTGACCGTAAGCCTGAACAGAATCTTTGAACACCCGCCTTATTCCTAGCGATTTCGTGTGTATCTTTGCGCCCTTAAACAGCGCCTTAAGAGGATAAAAGGCAGAAAACAAGCAGAATTCGAAGTTATGGACGTAAACAAAATCAGGAACATTGCCATTATAGCCCACGTTGACCACGGAAAAACCACCCTGGTCGATAAATTATTGCATGCCGGGCAGTTGTTCCAGGCCCACGAAAACCCGGGCGAATTAATTATGGACAGCAACGAACTGGAACGTGAGCGGGGCATCACCATCCTTGCCAAAAATGTTTCTGTTCGTTATAAAGATTTCAAAATCAACATTATTGATACACCGGGCCACAGCGATTTTGGTGGTGAAGTTGAACGAGTGTTGAATATGGCCGATGGTTGCCTGCTGTTGGTTGATGCTTTTGAAGGCCCTATGCCCCAAACCCGCTTTGTGTTGCAAAAGGCCATTCAATTGGGCCTAAAGCCCATTGTTGTGGTAAACAAAGTGGATAAGAAAAACTGTACACCCGATGAAGTACACGAGCAGGTGTTTGACCTGATGTTTACGCTGGATGCAACCGAAGACCAATTGGATTTTCCTACCTTCTATGGCTCGGCCAAACAAGGCTGGATGAGCACGGATTGGAAACAGCCAACAACCGACATCACCCCCTTGCTCGAGGGAATCATTAAATACATTCCATCACCAAAACTTGAGCAGGGTACTCCCCAAATGCTCATCACTTCGCTGGAATACTCTTCTTATATTGGCCGTGTGGCTATCGGCCGCATGCACCGGGGCGAACTAAAAACCGGTCAGCCGGTTGCTTTGGTGAAACGCGATGGCAAAACAGTTGTGAAATCGCGCATTAAAGACTTATACGTTTTTGAAGGTTTTGAAAAACAAAAAGTTGAATCGGTTTCGTCTGGTGAGATTTGTGCCATTGTAGGCCTGGAAGGTTTTGAAATCGGTGACACGGTTACGGATCCTGAAAAGCCAGAAGCCCTGAAGTCAATTGCGATTGATGAGCCCACCATGAGCATGCTTTTTACCATCAACAACTCACCGTTCTATGGAAAGGAAGGTAAGTTTGTTACGTCACGCCACATTAAAGAGCGTTTGGAAAAGGAATTGGAAAAGAACCTGGCCTTGCGCTTAGGTGAAACCGGCTCGGCCGATAGCTTTATGGTGTTTGGCCGTGGCGTCCTTCACTTGTCGGTATTAATTGAAACCATGCGCAGGGAAGGATATGAACTGCAAATCGGCCAGCCACAGGTTATTTTCCGCGAGATTGATGGAGTGAAATGCGAACCTATTGAAGAATTGACCATCGACCTTCCAGAAGGCGATGCCGGCAAAGCCATTGAAACAGTTTCCATCCGTAAAGGTGAAATGACTAACATGGAGCCGAAGAATGATCGTATGATTTTGAAATTCCTTATTCCATCACGCGGCATTATCGGGTTAAGGAATTACCTGCTGAACGTTACCGCAGGTGAGGCCATTGTTACGCATCGATTCAAAGAGTACCAACCTTACAAAGGTGAAATACCCGGCCGTATTAACGGATCGTTGATTGTAATGGAAGAAGGTGAAGCGATCCCATACAGTTTACATAACCTTCAGGATCGTGGAAAATTTTTCATCGATCCGGGAGAAGCAGTTTATGAAGGCCAGGTGATTGGCGAGCACAGTCGGGCAGGCGATTTGGTAGTAAATGTTACTAAAACAAAAAAACTAACCAATATACGGGCATCAGGCTCTGACGAAAAAATGCGCATCGCACCGGCCGTTAAGTTTTCATTGGAAGAAGCTCTGGAATACATCCAGGCTGATGAGTATGTTGAAGTAACACCAAAATCAATACGCTTACGGAAAATATACCTGAAAGAAAATGACCGGAAACGCGAACGCAACAAAGCGTTGGCTGTATGAGGTGGATCCTTTTAGTGTTTATTTTTTTTAGTGCAGGCCTGTTGGCTCAACCAAAGCCCACTAAAATCCAAGTGGCCGAAGCACTTGGCGATACACTTTTTAGCCGTGAAGATTTTGTTGGTGCCCTAAAGCAGTACAACAAAGTAGTAAAGGCAACAAAACTAAAAACGCCTGAGCAACGACAGGTACTTTATAAACGTGCCGTTTGCTTCTTCTATTTAGGCGAATTTGAAAAAGCCCTGGCCGACCTGAAAGTTTTTATTCCTGAAAATGAAAACCTGCCGCGTGCACGAATACTTCGTGCTTTCATCTATCGAGAAATGGGCGAGCAGCAACTTCAACTGGATGATTTGAACGAAGTGCTGGACTGGGACAGCATGAACCCCGACCTGCTGAAGTGGCGTGCAGGATTGTTGGTAGAAATGGGTGAGAATGAACAAGCCCTGGCCGAACTGAAATTGATTCGGCAATGGGCGCCTGATGAAGAAGTTGAGTTGTATTCAGGCCTGGCTTACTATGCCCTTGAAAAACCCGATAGTGCGCTGTATCATTTCGATCAGGCCATTTTACTGGATGGAGGCTACCTGCCGGCTTATCAGTATGCCGGTTCGTTATGCCTTGAGCAGGAGGCTTTTGAACTTGCACTAACGTATATTAATCTGGCCTTACGGTTGGATGCCCAGAACTCCGAACTGCAGTTTTACAAAGGGATAGCTTTGGTTGAGTTGGGCCAGAAGGAAGAAGGCTGCCGCCTTTTGAATAAAGCATTTTACAAAGGTGTTGATGATGCAGCCGGGTACTTGGAAGAATTTTGTTTTCCAAAAGAATAGCTTTTCCGGCCAGATTCACCACCGTAATCTATTTTAGGCCATCCCTTGTTGGCTCCTGCCAGCCTGTTATTTTTGCACATGCCCGAACAGATTTTAATCCTCGATTTTGGTTCGCAATACACACAACTTATAGCCCGCAGGGTTCGCGAACTGAATGTTTACTGCGAAATCCATCCATTTAATAAAATCCCTGAAATTACCCCTCAAATTAAAGGTATTGTACTTTCTGGTAGCCCTTGTTCGGTACGCGATGCCGGCTCTCCGGATGTTGACCTTAAATTGTTTGGCAACCTTCCGGTATTGGGTGTATGTTACGGTGCCCAGTTGATTGCCCATAAAAGTGGTGGTTCGGTGTTGCCTTCGCAAATACGTGAATATGGGCGTGCCCGGTTAACAACGGTTAATCACCATAACGAGTTGTTAAAAGAAATTTCACTCGATACCCAGGTATGGATGTCGCATAGCGATACCATTGCCAGTGTGCCCGATACATTCGAAATTATTTCCAGCACCCCTTCAGTAAACGTTGCTGCATATCACGTTAAAAACACCCATACGTATGGTATACAATTTCATCCTGAGGTAACGCATACCACGGAAGGAAAAAACCTGCTACGGAATTTTGTGGTTCACATCTGCCAGTGCGCGCAGGACTGGACACCCGATCAGTTTGTGGAAACCACGGTGGCTGATCTTCAAAAAAAATTAGGCAACGATAAAGTGGTTATGGCGTTATCGGGTGGAGTTGACTCCACCGTGGCGGCAACACTTATCCATAAGGCTATTGGAAAAAACCTGCATTGCATTTTTGTCGATAATGGCCTTCTCCGAAAAAATGAATTTGAGCAGGTCTTGGAATCGTACAAAGGCATGGGCCTGAACATAAAAGGTGTTGACGCAAAAGAGAAATTTTATGCAGCTTTAAAAGGCTTAAGTGAGCCTGAAGCCAAACGTAAAGCTATTGGTAAAACTTTTATTGATGTGTTTGATGAAGAAGCCCATCGTATAACCGATGTGAAGTGGCTCGGGCAAGGGACTATTTACCCGGATGTAATCGAGTCGGTGTCTGTAAAAGGCCCTTCCGCTACAATAAAATCGCACCACAACGTTGGTGGCCTCCCGGAAAAAATGAAAATGAAAGTGGTGGAGCCACTTAATACCTTGTTTAAGGATGAGGTACGCATCGTGGGCAAAACACTCGGTATAGATCCGGCCATATTAGGCCGTCACCCTTTTCCGGGGCCCGGGCTGGGCATTCGTATACTGGGCGAAATCACAGCTGAGAAAGTCAGGATTTTGCAGGAAGTTGACCATATATTTATAAAGGGTTTGAGACAGCACGAACTTTACAATACCGTTTGGCAGGCCGGTGCCGTGTTGTTGCCGGTGCAGTCCGTTGGTGTAATGGGTGATGAACGTACGTATGAGCAGGTGGTGGCGCTACGCGCAGTAACCAGTACCGATGGCATGACTGCCGATTGGGTACATTTGCCCTATTCTTTTTTAGCCGAAATTTCCAGTGATATCATCAATAAGGTAAAAGGGGTTAACCGTGTGGTGTACGACATTAGTTCAAAACCTCCGGCCACTATTGAATGGGAATAAATTATGAAACAGGTTTTTAAGGTTGTTTTACTGGCGGTCATTCTCATTTGTTATATGACAATGGGTAATGTTTCTTTTGCCCAGGTAAACTATCAGCAGCAGTATACCAATGCCAAAGCGCTTTATAAAGAGGGTAAGTACAACCTTGCCATGGAAAGTTTTAAACCACTGGTAGCATACGATAAGAATAATCCCTTTCCTGAATACGCATCGTATTATTATGCCATAAGCGCATACCACCAGGGCTATAAGTCGGTTGCCAAGGATATGCTCACCCAGGTAAAACAGCTTTATCCCACATGGGACCAACTGGATGAGGTTAACCTGTGGCTGGCCAAAATCCATTTCGACAGTCAGGAATATTTTCAGGGTATGAACCAACTTTCGGCCATTAAAAATCCTAAACTCCAGAAAGAGGTTAACTTGATTAAAAAGAACGGCTTGGCAGGATTAACGGATGTAAGCGCACTCAGGCGCATGCATCAGGAGTACCCGAAAGATGCAGTAGTTGGTGAAAGATTGGCTAAAGAGCTTTCAAAAACAGTTGATACTCGTGAAGAGCGCGAATTGCTTGATAAACTCCTCGCTACATTTAAGTTAAAGAAATCGGATTTTATTGAGGAAACACCACCAACGGTGCATAAAGAAGTTTATTCGGTTTCTGTTATGTTTCCCTTCCAGGTAACTACACTTGAACCCAATTTATCGCGTAAGCGAAACCAATATGTGCTTGATTTATATGAAGGCATTAAGCTTGCGGTTGATACCCTTGCCAAACAAGGTGTAAAGATAAGTTTACGGGCATACGATACCGATCGCAACCCGGCCAGGATCAAGGCCTTGCTGGAGCGTGATGAATTGAAAACATCAGATTTAATTATCGGTCCCCTATTCCAGGAAGAGAATAAAATTATTCAGGATTTTTCGAGGGCTAATAAAATAAACCTCTTTAACCCGGTATCAAACAATTTCGATTTGGTGCGCGATAATCCGTACGGTTTTTTATTCCAGCCCGCGTTAGAAACCCTTGGTGAACAGTCGGCAAAATTTTTAGATGCTTATCAAATCAACAATAAAAAGTGCATGGTTTTTTTTGGTGATACCAGGCGCGATTCAGTTTTGGCCATGAGCTTTATCCAGGCCGCTACGGAAACCAGGCTTAAGATCATACAGGTAGAGCGTTTTACCAAAGAATCATCCACGCGTATATTGAGAATATTGGCTTCACCAACCGAATATGATGAATTCAAATACCCTAAACAATTCACGCTTCCGAAGGATAGCTTAGGTTGTATTTTTGTGGCTTCCGATGATCCGGTGATTTATTCTAAAATAACAAGTAGTGTTACCACACGAGGTGATAAGGTTACCATCGTGGGCTCGGAAAACTGGCTGGACCAAACCTCCGATTATGAAAAGTTAAGTGCCTTGGGCGTAGTCATGTTTGCATCAAATTATACACCCTATAATAACCCGGCTTATATCGCATTCCAGAAAAAATTTGCAAAAGTTCACGGGCGGGTAACCAGTACCATGCCTTATACCGATTACGTTAAAATAGGTTATGATTTCATGTTGTTTGCAGGCAACATGCTTAATCAACATGGTGTGTATTTTCAGGACGCACTTAATCGTAATGAAATTAAAGGATACCTGACGGAGGGATATAACTTTCAATTTTCACGTGATAATCGCCATGTTCCTTTTATCCGGTTTAAAGAGGGTGAATTGGTTTTGGTTAGTCCGTCTCAGTAGCCACATGGTATAATTTTTGCCCCCTAAAGCATTATGTTTGTATCGGCATGACAAAGCTTAAGGTATATTTCTTTCTGGCCGTTATTTTAAATGTGGTATTGTTTCACCCGCTTGAAACAATGTACAACAATGCCCCTTTGTCAGTTCAGGATCCAATTAATTCCCTTGCAGAGTTTTTGATGGAAGTATGCCTCGATATTCAGGATGGTCAACCCGGTGATGAGCGTGAGGGCGAGTCTGAGCACTTTAGCAGCGCCTTCAAATTATTTAGTTCATTAAAAAACATGAATTTACGTGCTCGTCAAAATCTTATCCTGACCGAGATTGGAAATCTTTCATTAAATGAGACACCGGTTCTACAGGTGTTTCTCTCCATCAACAATCCCCCTCCGGAGTTGTAATCCACTACCATTAATTTTTTCAGTTGTACCACCGGTACACGTGTTACATTTTTCATTAACAACGAAATTTTTATGAAAGTCAAAAGCCTTCTGGCATTTGGTTATTTACTTTGTGCAATCGAATGCCGCTCTCAAGAATATGATTCTGCTACAGTGGCAGAGGAAAAAAAGCTACCTTATAAGGTACTGCATGCCGAGCCGCTTTACATCGATTTGATTCGTGATTTAGGAGCACATAAGGGTGAGAAGGAGTGGAACCTTGGCTTTGGTATGAAGGATAAACTTCGGTTTGATCAATACGAAGCTTTGATCGAATACGAATGGGCACCGGCAAACCGTTTGGGCCTTGAGGTTGAAGTGCCGGTAACTTTTTACATGCGTGCACCCAATGGGTTAAATGCCGAGAAGCCTTCTCATAGAATAGAATCAATAAAAACAGCAGCGCAGTGGACATTTTTAGTTTCCAGGAAGTTTCAAACATCTTTAGCATTAGGATATTTGAATGAGATCGAGTTTACCGACCTGAACCGAATAAGTACTAAAGATGTGTTTCAAGGTAATTTGTTCAATCCCTTTTTTATTGTGGCGAAACGATGGGGCGATTGGCATACCTTGGTATACACCGGGCCAAAGGTTCATTTTCATTTTGAGAACCAACATTGGAGTACCGAATATGATATCAACTCGAATATTCATTATATGATACCGGGAACAAGAAATTTTATTGGAATTGAGTTTAATAAGATGTTTGGTCATGAAGGATTGTTTGAGATGGTTATAAGGCCTCAAATGCGGGTAGTCATACACGATGCTTTAATGATCGGAATTGTTCAAGGAATACCCGTTTCGAAAGAACGGGAAAGATTAAGCTCATTTTTGAGGCTGATCTATGAACCTCAACATACACTTAGGGCTAAAAACAGGCACCTGAGCCGGGGACATAATTGACCAAATTGGTTTTGAATATTACATCTGAGGGGTTATCAGGAGTAACAGGCAACTATTTATAGCCATATTTTTCTTACTTTTACCTGTTATAGAAACCTTCTTATGATTACAGGGAAGCAATTTTTTACGGCTATATGCCTGTTGGCCTTTGCAGCCGTTGCCGTTGGGCAGGATGACCGAAAGGACAAAACTGCCGTTACCTATGAAGAGATTTACGATGAGCCGTATTCCATTAATAAGCTCTTTGTACATTTTCAACCCTTATATGGCGAGTTGTTTGCCACTAACGTAAATGCCGGTTTTGGTTTGGAGGCCAGCTATTACCTCAACGATAAACTCGATTTTAAAGCCCACTTCCGGAAAACGTACAGTAAAAACTTCTACGATTTTTCACGCGACCTGGCGCAAAAAATAAGCGATGTCGATAACCGCACCGAGGTTTACAATTACTTTGAGTTTGGGGGTACCTATCATGTGAAAGACTTTACGGAGAGTTCCAAAACAAAAATGTTTTTGTATAAAAACAGCTACAAAGGAAATAAATGGGCAGCACGCGTGCCCTTAAATGCCGAGATACCTTGTAAGGTGAGGAAAATTTATGGCGCCCGGTTAGGCGGCATAATATGGGATAGTTCAACGGATATTAACCGTGCCATGGAAGCACAGGGGCTAGTCCATGCCGATTTTAAGAACGATGAAGGAAACGGTTTACCGGAGGGGGTAGATATTTTCTCTAACATTGCCACAAAGGGTTTATACGTAGGCGGATCGTTAACGTGGATAAGAAATGTGGCCGTAAGCTTCGATAAGTTTGAAACCGGTGTGGATGACCTGATCCTCACAACCTATTTCGACATCCTGGTCTCGCCTTGGATAACGCTTGATGATATTGTTTACACACCAAAAGATGCCAACGGAAATCCCATTATAGCCGATCGCAAAACTTATTCCATCGGAGCGATTAAAACCAACACGTTTGGTTTCCGTGCTGGTATTGAAGGAAAGTTTAACCGGGCCCTAAGTTGGTCCTATGGCGCTGAAGCCGGCTACCGACCAAGTGTAGATGGCCGTGGATTCTTTGCTATGCTAAAGATAAGCTTTCCGGTATACAGCACTAATCTTGATTACAAGGTAGAGGCCTTCGGTAAATAATTTTTCGTGGCCTGGGATATTCTCATCCTCAATTGCAAAGGGCTCGTACAAGTAAGGGATAAAATTTCGTTGCCGCTTAAGGGCACGGCCATGGCTCATTTGCCAATTCTAGCCAATGCCTACCTGGCTATAACGGAAGGAAAAATCGCAAGGTATGGTTCAATGGTTGACCTGCCGGCAAACTACCGGGCGACTGCGGTAATCGATGCGTCCAATCGGTTTGTTTTTCCTTCGTTTGTCGATTCGCACACACACCTTGTTTTTGCTGCCAGTCGTGAAGAAGAATTTGTGATGAAGATTAAAGGAGCAACCTATGAGCAGATAGCTGCCGGTGGGGGTGGAATTTTAAATTCAGCGAAAAAACTTCAGCAAACCTCGGACGAGGAGTTATTTGAACGTTCCCTCATAAGGGCTGGTGAAATTATGCAATCCGGAACAGGCGCTGTGGAAATTAAAAGCGGCTACGGGCTAACCCCAAAGGATGAATTGAAAATGCTAAAGGTAGCCAGAAGGATAGGAAAGGAAACACCACTAACGGTGCGAACAACGTTTCTGGGGGCGCATGCGGTTCCAAAGGATAAGAAGAAAGAAGATTACATTGAACAAATCCTTCAGGAAATGATCCCTGCGGTAGCTGAGCAAAAACTGGCCGATTACATTGATGTATTTTGCGAGCAGGGATTTTTCTCTGCAGATGAAACCGAACGGATTGTTGAACAGGGTAAACGTTTTGGCATGAAACCCCGCATACATGCCAACCAACTCCATCGTTCCGGTGGGGTGCAGGTCGGCATTAAAACAAAGGCACTGAGTGTTGATCACCTCGAAAATATTGGGGAGGAAGAAATTGAACTTCTGAAGCAAAGTACGGTAATGCCAACGGCACTTCCAGGTGCGGCTTTCTTTTTAGGGTTACCTTTTCCACCGGCCCGAAAAATGATTGATGCCGGCCTTCCTTTGGCCATTGCCTCCGATTATAATCCCGGCAGTGCGCCCTCTGGTAACATGTCGCTAATGATGGCCCTGGCTTGTATTAAAATGAAAATGACACCAGAAGAAGCGATCAATGCGGCAACACTAAACACGGCTTGTGCCCTGGAGCTTGAGCAGACTCATGGCAGTATCACCCAAGGTAAGGTAGCTAATGTGTTTATTACCAAACCTATGCCTTCGGTAGCTTTTCTTCCCTATGCTTTTGGAAGCAACCTTATTGATACGGTTATCCTTAACGGGAGTATCGTTACCCCATAGCTATAGTAGGTAGTGACAAATCCTTAACGACTCGTGCGGACCTCCACCGAGTGCGTTATCTCGCTGTTCAGCGATGCTGCCACAGAGCAATATTTTTCCAGGGAAAGAGCAGCGGCTTTATCCAGTTCTTCGGGGGTTACATCGGGCGATGTGATGATGTATTTGCAATGTATGCTCAGGAATTTCCGTGGTGTTTCATCCCTTCTTACCCCTGTTGTTTCAATGGTAAAATCGTGGATCGTTTTTTTTCTTTTTTTTAGGATAACCACAATATCAACCGCTCCGCAACCCGCTACAGAAGAAAGGAGCAGTTCCGTTGGGGACTGGGCTTGTTTTAGTTCAGCCGCTCGCATATCCATGGTTACCGTATGACCAGCGGCATTAGCTGCTTCATAAACCTCATCTTCAAGCATTCGGGTAATGATTCGCATTATTGAAATGAATTATTGGTTTTATTTTGTTTCCACGGGCACTCCCGTATTTTTGGCAAGTTAGAAAATTGATCCATGCTATTGGAAGAAAAAATAAAAAGTGCCATCCGCGATGTAATTGATTACCCGAAGCCAGGGATTGTTTTTAAAGATATTACCCCCGTGCTGGCTAACCCGGATTTGTTGAGGTTGACCGTTGACGAAATGGCAAAACACTTTCGCCATCAACACGTAGATGCTATTGCAGCAGTGGAGGCGCGAGGCTTTATTTTAGGCGGTATATTGGCACGTGAACTAAACTGCAGCTTTATTCCCGTACGCAAAGTTGGTAAGTTACCGTACACCACAGTAGCCGAAAAATATACCTTGGAGTACGGAACAGCAGCGGTTGAAATGCATGTAGATGCGATACAAAAGGGCTGGAATGTTTTAGTACACGATGATTTGCTGGCAACCGGTGGCACCGCAGCAGCGGCAGCAAGGCTGGTAAAGCAATCGGGTGGGCTGGTAGCTGGCTTTTCATTTTTAATTAACCTTTCGTTTTTGCCTGGCTATGAAAGGTTAAGCAGGGAGTTTGGGGTAAACCCCGACTGCCTGGTAACGTATTAACTTATTTTCCGTTTGCTTGTTAAGGTAATATGCCTGATGTGACAACCATTCCCATGTTTCCACTCTCCATTTTGCCCCTTCCGGGCGAATTGGTTCCCCTCCATATTTTTGAGCCCCGCTACCAGCAACTTCTGCAGGATGCAGAAAACGCTGATGTTAGCTTTGGTATATTTTTTAATCACACCTTGAATACAGAAAAAATCGGCTCGCTTATGAAATTAGAAAGCGTGATCAAACGATATCCGGGTGGTGAGTCGGACATTATTGTGAAGTGCGTGGATATTTTTTATATGGATACGCTTTTCCGCACATTCAAATCTAAAATGTATCCGGGTGGTGATGTGCGCTTTTGGCGGATTAATGACTTTGAAATGGCCGGTGCAAAGTTGGGCGAACTTTTCCAGGATTACCTGGTTAAGCGAAAGATTACCCGTCATCAGGGTTTTTTCAGCATCTATTCCATTGCCCAGGAACTTAGCCTTGACCTTGGTGAGCGGTATGCATTTTTAACGGCCAATGAGCCACAGCGTGAACGGTTGCTGCTTTCAAAAATAAAGTTCCAGATGCACCTGCTCCAGCGCGAAGAGGTTAGCCGGGATTCATTTCATTTAAACTAATAGAGGCCCTTAAGGCCTCTATTAGTTTGATTGCAAGGATTATTATATTTAGTTCCCCTCAGCTTTGGCTTTAGCTTTAGCAAAGTCACCAGCTTTTACCATGCTAAGGTTGTTGTAGTTTAAATGCTTTTTTATGGCAGCATTTATTTCTGCCACGGTTAAAGCCTGAACCTTTTTTTCCAGTTCTTCATCCCACTTCATGGTTCGACCGGTAAATAAATAGTTATTTAAGGTAGATGCAACGGAGGCATCTTGTGCACGGTTTACCGATCGTGATTGTAACCATCCGGATTTAGCTGCCTCCACTTCTTCAGCAGTGAAGCCTTCATTAACAGCCTTTAGAATTTCTTCCTTAAAGGTCTCTTCAAGTTTTCCAACATTTTCAGGGGCATAAATGGCATAAGCCGTAAATGTGCCAACCTTATCAAGGTTACCGGCATTAAAAAATGAGCCTACACCATAACTTATGCCTTCTTTGCCCCTTATACGGGAGAAAAGGCGAGAAGCAGTACCCCCGCCAAGCATATACTGGCCCAGTTCTAACGCAGCATAATCAGGTTCGCTGTCACTATACTCCCACGTGTATTGCGCCAGGAAAAAAGCATTCGCTTTGTCAGGCGTTTCCAGTTTTTCATCAATAGGTTGTACTTTTTTGATGCGCGCCTCTAGTCGTTTAAAGTTTGCAGGACTTTTCCAATTACCAAACTGCTCAGTAATGACAGAATTTATTTCAGCCGTATTGAAAGCACCGGATATCGCCAAGGTTCCATTATTAGCACCATAAAAATCTTTGTGGAATTTTTTAAGATCATCCAGTTTAAGTGCTTTGATAGAAGCCAGCGATTCGTCAAAATCTTCAGCATAACGCGGATCGCCTTTTGGATAGGGGGAAGTATATTTTTGCAAGCGTATGGAAGCTACGGCCTGTGGTTCGGTGCGTTGCGATTCTATGCCTGCTATTCTTTCGTTTTTCAACTTTTCAAATTCATCGGCAGGGAAAGACGCATCCTTTAGCACATGGCTTACTAACTTTAATGTTTCTGCCAGGTTAGGGCCTGTGGTTTCGATGGATACCGTTACTGTTGAGGCGCTACCGAAGATGGAGACTCTTGCTTTCAGTTTGTCAAATTCATCTTTTATTTCCTGCCGTGTCATTTTTGTTGTGCCCCTGTCCAACATGCTGGCTGTAAATTGGCCAATGGTGCCTTTGTTAACCAGGTTTTTTTCATCGCCAAAACGCAGTGTCATGCGTAACTGGACCGATTCGCCACGTGTTTTCTTTTGGAGATAGGCTACTTTCATGCCGTTGGGTAATGTGCTCCGTTGGGTTCTTCCTTCAATGTTGGCCGGTGATGGATCAAACTCCTCGCCACTGGCAATGGCTTGTTTACCTTTATAATCTTTAACCAAGGCTGCTACATCAGGTTCACCGGGTATCTCTGAACGGTCAGGTTTTTCAGTTGGGATAAACAACCCAACGGTTCGGTTGTCATCCTTCAGGTATTGTTTGGCAACCCTCAATACATCATCGGGGGTAACCTTTTCAATGCGGTCCCGGTAAAGAAAGAACAATCGCCAATCGCCCATGGCGATGTACTCACTCAGGAAAATACCGATGCGGTCGGCATCATTGAAATTTAATTCAAATTGTTTCAATAACTCGGTCTTGGCCCGGTCAACTTCTTCTTTTGTGGGTGGGTTTTTTACCACATCATTGAGGGTTTTTACCATGGTGTTACGTGCATCGTCCAGCGATTTTTCTTTAAGCACTTCTGCAAATGCCATCATAATACCCGGCTCTTTAGTGGCCCGTGTTAAAGCGAATACCGAACTGGCTTTTTTGGAATCTACCAATGCTTTGTAGAGCCTTCCGGAAGGACGGGTAGTGAGCAGGTTTGAGAGAATGGCAATGGGCGCATAGTCTTCATGTGATCCGGATGGGATATGGTAAGCTACGGCAGCATATTGCACATCGCCAACACGTTTTATGGTTACAACACGCTCACCATCTTGTGTGGGTTCACGCGTATAAAATTTTTGAAGTTCGCGGTTGGGTTTAGGAATAGCCCCAAAATATTCATTGATATAATTCAGTGCTTTTCCTTCTTCAAACTTGCCGGCTAATACAACAACAGCGTTATCGGGTTGGTAGTATTTTTTGTAGAAAGCCTGTAGCCTGTCTATGGATACATTTTCAATATCCGAGCGTTCACCAATAGTTGATTTTCCATAGCTGTGCCATTGATATGCTGCACCGGAAAGCTTTTTAAACAGAACACCCACCGGGCTGTTTTCACCGCTTTCATACTCGTTGCGCACAACGGTCATTTCACTATCCAGGTCTTTTTGTGCTATAAAAGAATTTACCATCCTGTCGGCTTCCATTTCAATGGCCCATTTCAGGTTTTCGTCTGTAGCGGTTAAAATTTCGAAATAATTGGTGCGGTCAAGGGAGGTGGTTCCGTTAAAATTTCCGCCACGGTCTTCCAACTCCTTCATAATGTTGAAAGGGTACTTGGGCGTGCCTTTAAACACTAAATGTTCGAGCAGGTGAGCCATGCCGGTTTCACCATAATTTTCGTGTTTGGAGCCTACCAGGTAGGTAACATTCATGGTAAATGTTTGCTTTGAATTGTCAGGGAAAAGCAACACCCGTAGGCCATTATGAAGCCTGTACTCTGTAATACCTTCAACAGAAGTGACTTTTGTTGGCGGTGGGGTTTGAGGTTTTACTTCAATGGCAGGAGCAACTGTTTCAACCGGTGCTTTATCCGTGGTTTTTGATTTTTTCTTTTGTGCATAGCCCGTGCAGGACACCAGCAGCAATAAAATCCAAATAAAAGTTTTACGCATCATACAATTGGGGGTTAATTAAGCGGTTGAAAATAACATGTAGGGGCTCCAAAAACAAGTTATAACCTACGGGTATCCAGTGTCCGATGTTGGGATGTTTTTGTTCACGAATGAACAAGTACCATATTTTTTAAAATTAAACTCCACATCATCAACGAAGTTTAATTTTATCCGTTATCGGGCAACTTCAGCGTTATTCAAGTGATTTAAAAGAAAATTTTTGTGTTAACGTTTTTTTAACAAGTACACTGCAACTTAAATTCTCCACGAGCGTCTATACACTATCAAACATGTAAAGCTATATGAAAAAAGTATTAACCCTTTTTGCAGTGCTTGTTGTAACAGGCGCTGTGTTTGCCCGTGCCATCGATGAGCCTTCGAAAGAAAGTGCTATTGTATTTGTAAAGAACGGAAGTGTCGTTAAGGTCGTTTATTCGTCCGACAAGGAGAGTGTTGCCCGCGTAACCATTACCGACCTGAAGGGGAAGGAAGTTTTTTCGGAGATTGTTCGTTCCAAAAAAGGTTTTTCACGTCCCTATAATCTTTCCCAGCTCAGTCATGGAAATTATGTTGTACGGGTTTCGGATGGAAGGAACACCAAAGCTGAAGTGGTATCGCTTCAACCCGATCGTAAAGTTGTATACAAGCTAACAGCATTAGATGCAGATAGATATGCCCTTCATATTCCTGCACTTGATGCAACAGAAGTGATTATAAATATTTATGATGAACAGTTGGGAAGAATACATACTGAAAAGCAGAACATATCCAATGATTTTGGCAGAGTTTATTCGGTAAAGAATGCTGCCGGAAAAGTAACGTTTGAAGTTCTTCCTAAGTAAGCAATATCCTTTTGTTTTAAGCGAGCTGCCGCAGAAATCCGGCAGCTTTTTTTATGACCTTTCGAAAACGTGTGCGGAAATTGCATCAATCATTTTGATCTGATAACACTTCTTTTTTAACGTGTTGCTCACAAAAACAGCAACTAAATTTCCGCAATCGATTTTCTGAATAATAAATACGGTTTTCTTACAATTTACAACCGTACATTATTCACGCCCGTACATTTGCAGTATAATTTAAACAACAACGAACTATGAAAACAAAATCATTAATGCTTGCCGCACTAGTTATGTTTAGTGCTCTTACTGCGCTGGCTAAGGATGATCCGAATAATACAGGTTTATTTGTGATCAGCGGAAAGTCAGGCGTTTATAAACTGATTTACGAAGGTGAGAAGCCTTCGGCACTTACCCTTACCATTTTTAACAACCAGGGTAAAGTGGTGTACAGTGAAACGGTGCGCAACTTGAAGGGCTTTATTCGCCCGGTTAACTTTAAAGGTATGGCTGCCGGTACGTATACCATACAGGTAAAAAGTGCTGATCAGAAAATGGAAGCTGTAGTGGAGTATAGCCCAGAATCTGCCAAGGCAGCTGTGTCATCCAAAGCGGTAGATGCTAATAAGTTTGCCATTATGATTGCCAACCAAGGCCAAGAAACCTTTGAAGTAAAAATCTATGATGGTGAAAGTAACCTGGTAAGTTCATACCGTGAAACCGTAACCGGTAGCTTTGGTAAAATCTTTAACATGAGCCATGTAAAATCAAATGCATTTACGTTTGAAGTTTACAATACGGCCGGCCTGATTGACCGCATCAAGTTTTAATTGATCAGACAGTTGGTTTTAAAACCGGGGCATTTAGTTGTCCCCGGTTTTATTTTTTTAAGTAAACCATTTACTACATATTTCGCCTGTATTGCCCGCCTACTTCAAACAAGGCTTTCGTAATTTGACCAAGCGAACAAACCTTGGCGGCCTCCATTAATTCTTCAAAAATATTTTTATTCCGGATGGCAGCTTGTTGTACGCGTTCCAGCAGAGCAGGCGTTTTATCGGCATGGAAGTGATGCAGGTTTCGCAGCAAGGCAATCTGGTACTCTTTTTCTTCGGTAGTGGCCCGGATTACTTCCTGCGGCAACACCGTGGGCGAGCCTTTTGAACTTAAGAATGTATTCACCCCGATAATCGGATATTCACCGGTATGCTTCAGCGTTTCGTAATACAAACTTTCTTCCTGGATTTTGCCGCGCTGGTACATCGTTTCCATAGCCCCCAGTACGCCACCCCTTTCGGTAATGCGATCGAACTCTGATAGTACCGCTTCTTCCACCAGGTTGGTTAGTTCTTCAATGATAAAGGATCCTTGTAAAGGATTTTCATTTTTAGCCAAACCCAACTCTTTATTTATAATAAGCTGAATGGCCATCGCCCTGCGAACGCTTTCTTCAGTTGGTGTGGTAATGGCTTCATCGTAGGCGTTGGTGTGCAGCGAATTACAGTTATCGTATATCGCGTAAAGTGCCTGAAGCGTGGTGCGGATGTCATTGAAATCAATTTCCTGGGCGTGCAAGGAACGACCGGATGTTTGAATATGGTACTTCAGCATTTGCGAGCGTGCATCGGCACCGTATTTATTTTTCAATGCCTTGGCCCATATTCTCCGTGCCACACGACCGATCACCGCATATTCCGGATCAACCCCGTTGCTAAAGAAGAAGGAGAGGTTAGGGGCGAAGGCGTTAATGTCCATCCCCCGACTTAAATAATATTCTACATACGTAAACCCATTGGCTAATGTAAAGGCCAACTGAGTGATGGGGTTGGCACCGGCTTCGGCAATGTGATAACCGGAAATGGATACCGAGTAAAAATTTCTAACTTTTTTGTCGATGAAGTACTGCTGTACATCGCCCATTAAGCGAAGGGCAAATTCAGTGGAGAAAATACAAGTGTTTTGCGCCTGGTCTTCTTTTAAGATGTCAGCTTGTACGGTACCGCGAACCTGCGTAAGTGTTTCGGCTTTTATTTTTTCATAAACCTCTTGGGGTAATACCTGGTCGCCCGTAACGCCAAGCAGCATCAGCCCCAACCCATCGTTGCCTTTCGGAAGGGAGCCCTGGTATGCGGGGCGTTCGCTTTCTTTGTCTTTATAAAGCGCAGCAATTTTTTTCTCTACATCTTCTTCCAGCCCGTTCTTGCGGATATAAAGTTCGCATTGCTGGTCGATGGCTGCATTCATAAAGTAAGCCAGCAGCATGGGTGCCGGACCATTAATCGTCATCGATACCGATGTTTTCGGGTCGGCCAGGTTAAAACCGCTGTAAAGTTTTTTCGCGTCATCCAGGCAGCAAATACTTACACCTGAGTTGCCGATTTTGCCGTAAATGTCGGGTCGGTAGTCCGGATCATTTCCATACAGCGTTACCGAGTCGAAGGCTGTCGACAAGCGTTTGGCCGGCATGGCCAATGAAACATAGTGGAACCTTCGGTTAGTTCTTTCTGGCCCGCCTTCACCGGCAAACATGCGGGTAGGGTCTTCGCCCTCGCGTTTAAATGGATAGATACCCGCTGTGTACGGAAACTCGCCCGGCACATTTTCCTGTAAACTCCAGCGCAGCACATCGCCCCAGCTTGAATAGTTAGGCAACACTACTTTAGGAATTTGCGTGTGCGATAACGATTCGGTGTGCGTTTGAATACCGATCTCTTTGTCGCGAACCTTGAATTTGAAAACGGGTTCTTTGTATTGCTTTACTTTGGCCCCCCATTCTTCGATCAGTTTCCAGTTTTTGGGGTCGAGGTTGAGTTTAACCTTATCGAATTCGGCCAGAAGAACTTTTTTAACCGATGCATCAGAAACCGATTCAATGGTTTTGCTGAAAGCGAACAATTTTTCGGCTACACTCACCTGTTCATTTACCCATGCATCGTAGTTCCGGTTGTTCTCAGAAATTTCGCTGAGGTAGCGCGTACGGTGCGGAGGGATAACAAATATTTTCTCCGACATTTCCCGGGTTATCTCAAATGATGATTTTAAGTCGGCCCCGGTTTTTTCAACAATCTTGTCGATGATGTACTTGTACAGTTGGTTGGTGCCCGGATCATTGAACTGCGAAGCGATGGTTCCAAACACGGGCATCTCTTCGGGCTTTTTATCCCAAAGCTGGTGGTTGCGCTGGTATTGCTTCTTTACATCGCGCAGGGCATCCAGGGCACCACGCTTATCAAACTTGTTCAGGGCAATCACATCGGCAAAATCGAGCATGTCGATTTTTTCAAGTTGAGTAGCGGCTCCGTATTCAGGCGTCATCACATACAAGGATACATCGCTGTGGTCTAAAATTTCCGTATCGCTTTGCCCGATGCCCGAGGTTTCGAGAATAATCAAATCAAACCCCGCAGCTTTCAAAACCTGAATGGCTTCTTTCACATAAGCCGATAACGCCAGGTTAGACTGGCGGGTGGCCAATGAACGCATGTATACCCTTGGGTTATTGATCGCATTCATGCGGATGCGGTCGCCCAGCAGCGCACCACCTGTTTTTCGTTTGGATGGGTCGACAGAAATCAACCCGATGGTTTTTTCTTTAAAGTCGACTAAAAATCGTCTTACAATTTCATCCACCATCGATGATTTACCTGCACCACCGGTTCCGGTTATACCCAGCACCGGTGCTTTCGAGGCTGCTGCTTTTTTGTTGACTTCGCTGAAGAAATCTTTGTGTTCATCATAGTAATTCTCTGCAGCCGAAATGGCCTGAGCTATTGGGAGGTGGTTATGGGTTGTTAGTTGCCTGCCTGTCCGGTAGGCAGGTTCGTTATTCGCAATTGATTTCCCTGTTGGGTAATCACTCTTTTCCACCAGGTCATTAATCATTCCCTGAAGGCCCATGGCGCGTCCGTCATCCGGGGAATAAATTCGGGTAATGCCATACTCCATCAACTCCTTTATTTCATCGGGTAGTATTACACCTCCACCACCTCCAAAAATCTTTATATGTCCTGCGCCTTTTTCCTTTAGCAGGTCGTACATGTATTTAAAGTATTCGTTGTGCCCGCCCTGGTAGCTGGTCATGGCAATGGCTTGGGCATCTTCCTGAATAGCGGTGTTTACCACTTCTTCCACGCTGCGGTCGTGGCCCAGGTGAATCACCTCCACACCGGTAGCCTGTATAATCCTGCGCATAATATTAATGGCGGCATCGTGCCCATCGAACAGGCTAGCGGCCGTTACAATGCGCACTTTATTTTTTGGTTTATAGGGCTCCGGAGCCTGATGAGCTGCCAGGTTTGTTTTTTCAGTTTTTTTTGGGGAAATGGTTTCAGTACTCATAGCATCATTTCTTCAACAGGGCTCAAAAATACAGACTAACCTACGGTTTTGCTAACAGGGGTTAGGGTCTGTGCAACAGGCAAAAATCGGGGGATGCAGGATGGTGAAAATTGTTTAAATGGCATTGGAATGGATTATTTTCATATCAACTTACAGAGTCATTATTAGTAAAAACCAATGCTTAGGTCGCTTTTCGTAATCAGTTACAGAAAATTCTTTCGTAAAGACAAACTATTTACGAGCATTAATATCATAGGACTTTCTGTAGGTATTGCTTGTCTTTTGCTGGTAACACTATTTATTCAGGAGGAATATGCTTACGACAGGTATCACGCCCATGCAGATCGCACCTACCGGTTAGTAGTTGATTTTGCCAATGAAGGCAACATCACGCACTGGGCACGATCCAGTGCGGCTATCGGTCATTTTCTTCAAGGCTATTATCCGGAAATTGAACAGGTATTGCGAATCCGTAAAAATCCAGGTACGGATTTACTGACCTATAAAGAAAATAGCTTTTATGAACAGCGTATTTTCTTTGCCGACAGTTCATTGTTTGATGTATTTGATTTTAAACTCAAACTCGGTGATGAATCGAAAGCCTTACAGGATAATAACAGCATCGTAATTACGGAAAAGCTGGCCCGAAAATTATTTCGGGATAAAGAAGCCATGGGTGAAAGTATACGCTTCAATAACCAGGTTGACTTAAAAATTTCGGGCATACTTGAGGAAATTCCGGGGCATTCTCATTTTGTGGCCGATGCCTTTATTACATTCTCAACGTTGTATGGATTATTTGGGGAAAGGCGGTTGATGCATTGGGGGCAATTCGATCATTACACTTATGTGTTGCTTGCACCATCCGCATCGTCTAAGGTGCTAGAAGAAAAGTTTCCGGATTTTATAAAAACGTTTGCCCCGGCATGGGTTGCTGAGAAGGAAAAATTCTTTTTACAGGAACTAACATCAATACACCTGCATTCTCACCGCAAAGATGAACTGGGCACAAACAGCAATGAAAACTACGCTCTTATTCTGGGTACCATTGCCTTGTTTATAGTAATCATGGCGGTGGCCAATTTTATTAACCTTTCAACGGCATCGCAGGCAACCCGGCTAAAGGAGGTTAACATCAGGAAAATGCTGGGAGCGGGTAAGAATAATTTATTGATCTATTTCATGATTGAATCATGGCTGGTTAGTTTTTTTGCGTTGGTCGTAGCTGTTTTGCTCAACTGGTTGGTACTTCCATATTTCAATCAGCTTACCGACAGGCAAATTGTTTTTCATTGGAACCTCAGGCTTACGCTACTCTGTCTGGTAGTCATATTTACCATCACCATCCTTGGTGGGCTTTTTTCCGCCTGGCAGAGCTACCGTGTAAAATACACATTACTCAACAAACTAAGTATTGGCGGTAAAGGCGGGGGCAGACTGAGGAAAGTATTAATTACCTTCCAGTTCTTTATTTCTATATTACTGATTGCGGCAACATGGATCGTAACTAAGCAATTAAGTTACCTGGAATCATCGCAAATTGGTTTCGATGGCAATAGGGTAATTGTTGTCCCTATTAAGGATCGTTCAGGCAACAACAGGTACAATACCCTGGTAAACGAGTTACAACAAATTTCGGGTGTTGAGAAAGTGAGTTTCGGATCGAGCACTCCGGGAAGTAATAACTCGTTTACCTATACCTATACTTTTTCAGGGAGTGAATTAGGCGAGCAAACGCTTTCAAGCTTTATTGTGGATGAACATTTTTTTGATTTGTATGGAATTCAATTACGCGAGGGAAGAATTTTTAACCCTGATTACACCGACACATTAACCGAAATCATTCTTAATGAGGCGGCAGTAAGGTATTTCAACCTGAAAGAACCTATCGGCCAGCGGATAACAGGCAAGGTAAAGGGAAGAGTTGTTGGGGTAGTTAATAATTTTAATCATACCAGTTTGCACGATGAATTCAGCCCGGTAATTATCTATCCATATACACCTACTTTCCGGTTTGTATCCATTAAACTAAAGGAAGGCAATGAGGTTGTTGCACTTGCTGAGCTTGAAAAGAATTGGGACAAATTCTTTCCCGGTTTTCCGATGGAATATGTTTTTCTGAACGATCAGATTAAACAACTGTACAGTGCTGAAAAACTGCTGCGTAAAGCTTATCAGTATTTTGCGGTCATTGCGCTCATCATCGCTGGTATTGGTTTGATTGGCCTTAGTGGCTTTATGATGGAGCGAAAGAGAAAGGAGATCAGCATCCGGAAAGTTTTTGGCGGATCGGTTGAACAAATTATAACGCGGATTTATATCGACTTTATTGGTGTTGTGATTATAGCTACACTAATAGCCTGGGTAATTATTTACTTCTGGTCGCAGCGGTGGCTCAGTGGATTTGCGTATAAGATCACGCTTAGCCCGATGTATTTTGTATGGCCGGTAATGATTATGGTTTTCGTTTTGCTATTGAGCACGGGTTTGCAAACACTGATGGCAGCGAGAACTAATCCTGCAGACAATCTAAGGGAAGAATAAGTTTAACTTCTTTGCCCTCCTTTCCCCCTGGCCTGTGTCCACACAGGCCAGGGGAGGGACTTAAATTGAATATAGATTTTCTCACTGACCGGTGTTAACAAAAGTAAGTGCGAAGTTGGGGAACATTTTTACTTATTTCATATAGCCATCACGGATGGTTTTAAACTCCGATCCTTCTTTCCACTGTGGCCATGTTGTTTCGAATGCTAATTTTTTTCCAACGTTGAATAATAATTTTAAGTCGTCAACGGCACCTTCCAGGTTCCAGCGCGATGGATCATATTCATCCGATGGTTTGTGATAGTATTTTGCCACATATTCATCCTGAAGTTGTTTGCCATACTCGGCACCTTTTTCGAAATGATCGATGCCGGTTCCGGTATACAGGGCCGGTATACCCACTTTGGCAAAACAGAAATGATCGGAACGGAAATAATAGCCTGCCACAGGATTAGGCTCCGGTGATGTGTAACGTCCAACGGCTTTAGCTTCTTCGTTCAGATAATCTTCCAGATCGGATTGACCTAAACCCACCACAACGATGTCTTTCATCTTACCATAAGGATTTATCCCATCCATGTTAATGTTGGCTACGGTTTTTTCTTTCGGATAGATTGGATTTTGTGCATAATATTCTGATCCCCATAAGCCCTGTTCTTCGGCCGTAACGGCAAGAAAAATGATGGTGCGGTTTGGTTTCGCTTTCATGGATTTGAATGCTTTGATAAGCTCCAGCATACCGGCTGTACCACTGGCGTTATCAAGCGCTCCATTATATATCGTGTCACCTTTTTCATCGGCTTTGCCAATACCCAGGTGATCCCAATGCGTGGAGTAAATAATGTATTCATCAGGTTGTTTGGTGCCCGTAATTTTTCCTATAACATTATGCGTTTTATCATATTTTGATTTCACCGAAAGGGTAGTAGAAAGTTTCAGGTTCATGGGCATGCCCTTAAAGCCGGGCTGGCGCGCAGCCGATACCGAAGTGGCCCAATCCAGGCCAGCGGCTTCGAATAATTTTTTTGCCGTGGGGTTTGAAACCCAACCTACGGTGGCGCAGAAATATGGATTTTTATCACGAGTATCCAAATATAACTTTGAAGCATTCCAGCTGTTCTGTACTACCCAAAAGCCATAACCAGCCGGCACATCGTCATGGATTATCAACAATCCTTTGGCGCCCTGCCGTGCAGCTTCTTCAAACTTATAGGTCCAACGTCCATAATAGGTCATGGTGTTGCCTTTAAAGAGAGTAGCATTGTCCGATCCAAACCCCGGGTCGTTCACCATCACCAGCACAACTTTATCTTTTACATCCAGGCCTGCGTAATCGTTCCAGTTGTATTCTGGCGCTACAATTCCGAAGCCTGCAAAAATCAAATCATCATCTTTCAGATCAATAGTTTCTTGTGTACGCTCAGTCCAGATGACATAATCTTTGAGGCCCTCCAGTTTAAACGATCCTTTTTTTGATTTTACTTCCATGGCTGGTGCAGCCGTGGCACTGATTTCCACCATGGGTACTTCTTGCAGGTAACTTTCACCGTTGCCGGGTTCCAGGCCAAGGGCTTTGTATTGTTCTTGCAGGTAGGCCAGGGTTTTTCGCTCGCCTTCCGTAAACGGCATGCGCCCCATAAACTCATCGGAAGAAAGCTTCTTTAAATGAGTCTCTAATCCGGCAACAGTAATTGAAGCAAGGCCATCTTCGCGGTTAAAAGTGGCTACTTTTTCGCCACAGGAAATTAATAGGATAAGGATAATAAATGTGAAAAGCAGTTTTTTCATAGGGGTTTTCATTAACATGCCAATGTTAAGCATTTATCGGGTTTTGAAAGCCAACATTTTTATAAAGGGTTGGATGAATTGTCGATAACTGATAACTTGAAAACTGAACCCAAATATTCCATCTTAAAATTGAATTAACCTATGACACGTATTGCCATGTTGGGAACCGGTTTTATCGGTCGTTTTTATACCGATTCGCTCCACGGATACAGGAGTAAGGATAAGGTTGTTTCGGTGTATTCCCGAAAAGATGAAAGTGTGAAAAAATTCATGGCCGACTATGCTGTGCCGTTCGGAACAACCAGCATGGAAGAAGCCATCAACCGGCCGGAGGTAGAGGTGGTTTGTGTTTCGTTGCCCAATAACCTGCACGAAGAAGCGGTGATGCTTTGCTGTAAACATAAAAAGGCAGTAATGGTAACTAAACCGCTTGGCAGAAATGGGGAAGAAGGTAAACGAATGCTCGAAGCGGTTGAGAAGGCCGGCATTTTTAATGGCTACCTCGAAGACCTGGTATATACACCAAAATTTTTAAAAGCGCACGAGAGTGTTTTAAGCGGGGCGTTGGGAAGGATTCTTTGGGCGAAGTCGCGCGAAACGCACCCCGGCCCTCATAGCGAATGGTTCTGGGATATGGAACAAGCAGGCGGGGGTTGCATTCTTGATCTGGGGTGTCATTGTGTTGAGATTGCCCGCACGTACATTGGAAAAGACATAAGGCCAGTTGAGGTAATGTGCTGGGCTGATACGCAGGTAAAACCGATTGATGCCGAAGATCATGCCATCGGGTTGGTGAAGTATGAGAACGGAGCCATCGGACAATTTGAAGTAAGCTGGACCTTTCGTGGTGGACTGGATTTGCGCGATGAGGTGATGGGTTCGGAAGGCACCATTTGGACAAATGGATTTTTGCGCACCGGACTTGAAATGTTCACCACGGGTAAGGGAGCAGATTACGTGGCCGAGAAGGCAGAGAGCAACACCGGCTGGCTTTTTCCCGTGGGCGATGAGTTGAATGAGCTGGGGTACAATCACATGTTTACCGACATGCTGAATGCCTTTGAACAAAGAACAAAACCGAAAGAAACTTTTTACGATGGGTATGTAGTTAATGCCATTTTAGATGCAGCCTATCGATCAGCCAAAAGTAAATTGTGGGAACCTGTTAAACTTGACATCTGGCGCGGGAAAACGGGAATCACCAAAGACAGTCACCTTCAGGAGTATGATGGTGATCATTACCTGGTAAAGGAAGAGGTTACCCATTACGGTGCAAGGAAATTGATTTTGAAAAATAAAGCCACAGGGAAAATTTCTGAAAAGGTCATGGAGTAGGTTGTTTGTTGCAGTGTTTTGATTTTAGACTTATCGTTGAAAATGCTCAAACTAGTTTTAAGTATTGGGTTTTTGTTTTCCTGCTCTGTCCTTTGGGCACAGTCTTCCTCTCTTAGGGGTTTACAACGTATTGATAGCCTAGAGTCTGTAGCGCGCCAATTATCGGGTGAAGCAAAGGTTGATTTGCTTAACTCCATGGCGCTTGAGTGCGCATCCTACGATGAGCGTAGGAGTAATGGGTTTACTTTAGAGGCGCTTGAGTTGAGTGAAAAAATTGGCTATTCAAAGGGGCAGGCGTTGTCGCTGATTTATCGGGCATTATATGAGCAGTCGTTGGGCGATCAGGAAAAGGCGGGTCAATTTTATTTTCGGGGGGTTAACCTGGCGCGAAAGGCAGGAATTAAAAATGTGGAGGGTTATGGCCTTGTAAAATTTGCTAATTTTTTAACGATAAGAGGTCAAACGGACTCAGCCATGTTGCTATTTAACCGGGCTTACGAGGTCCTGAATAGCACAGATTATCAGTTCGAGTTATCTATACTTTATAAAGAGTGGTCAAAATTTTATGGTGTGCAAGGTCAGCGTGAAAAGCAATTGGAATTGCTCAATAAATCCTATGCGCTTCGGAAAACTATCAACAGGCCTAATCTTTTAGCAGATATTTACCTGCAATTGGCAGATTACCATATGGAGATGCAGGAATATGATCGTGTTGAATATTTTCTTCAGCAGGCAAACTACATTAATACACTTCAGGTACATAGTCCGGATATTAAGAACAGCTACAAGTTTCGCAGCGCCATTCTACAACTCCGGCAATCGGAATATCAGGAGGCACTCACCCTGTTAAATGAAGTAAAAGAATATTACCAATCAAATGGCTTATGGTATGAATACGTAGCCACACAATATGAAATTGGCTATATTTTTTCAGAGGTTGGAAATTATGAGTTGAGTCTGAGTAATGCTTATGATGGTTTGAAGATAGCAGAGACTAAAGGCTACACCTATGAGCAGGCAAAATTGTTGTGGCAATTAGGGTGGGTTTATCCCTATTTAAAGCAATACACCTTAGCCAGGGAATTTGCTTCAAGGTCGCTTAGTTTGTCAAAAAAAAATTATTATCGAGTATTGGAGGGTACCAACTACAATTTACTGGGTGTTATTTTTTACGATACAAAGGATTACGATAGTTCATTTTACTATCTGAAACAAGCACTCACTATACGTGAAATCATAAATGATCCTCTGCGGATAGCCTCTACATTGAACAACCTAGGTTATTTGATGCATGCACAAGGTAAATACCGGGAGGCAATTGCCTACCAAGTGCAAAGTTTGGAACTGGAAACCAAAAGTAATAATTCCATAGGTATAGCCTGGTGCAACCTGGCATTGGGAAAAACCTATAACATGATGAAGGATTTTGAGCGTGCGGCTATTCACTTACGTTTGGCCGAAGAGATGGCCCGAAAAGCGCATGGTGTTCAGGCGTTGCATGATATTTATCTTGAAATGGCCGATGTTGCAGAGAAAACTAAAAATACAGATAGGAGCCTGATCTATTACAAACGGCATTTACAACTCAAAGACTCCTTGTATAACAGCTCGCTCTCTAATCGTATGGCCAGTCTGCAGGTTGAATACTCCCTTTTGCAAAAGAATCAACAAATTGAATTATTAAATAAAGATAAGGAATTAAAAGACGCTGAATTAGTAGTGAGGGATAGTAGGTTGCGTCAACAACAACTTATTATCCTCTTTGGCTCTGTAATTTTTTTTATGCTTTTAGTGGCTTCCTATCTGGTATATAGGAACTATGTAAAAGTTAGATCTTTAAATTTTGCCATTCAGGAAAAGACGGAGGAGATACAGGCACAATCAGAAGAGTTACAACTTTCTAACCAAACCATTGCCCGTATCAATGAGGAACTGGAGTCTACCGTTGAAGAACGAACGCGCGAGTTAAAACAGGCCTATAAGGAACTAGATACTTTTTTTTATCGCTCATCACATGATTTCAGAAGACCGCTCACTACGTTTATGGGTTTGGCTGAAGTGGCCAAAGTTGCTGTAACTGATCCATATGCAATCACTCTGTTTGAGAAGGTAAATCAAACTGCACGTAGTCTTGATAAAATGTTACTAAAGCTTCAGTCCATCAGTGATGTAGGTTCAAGTGAATTGATCTATAAGGAACTCTATGTAGACGAAGTACTAACAGCAGTGATGAATGTTTTTTCTGAGGAAATCAAAGAAAGAAATATTAAAGTTATTACGGAACTAAATATCCTTACTCCTTTTTTATCCTACCCTGCGCTGATTAAAGTTATTGTTGAGAACTTAATTGAAAATTCGATTGTATTTTCCAGCAATCAATCAACGATCAGAATTTGCATCAATTCAAATGAGGATGGCCTTACGATATGCGTTGAGGATACGGGTTGGGGAATTGAGGAGAAATACCTTAATCAGGTTTTTGATATGTATTTCCGTGCGCATGAAAGGAGCAAGGGCAATGGGTTGGGTCTTTACATCGTCAAGAAGATTGTTCAAAAATTAAGGGGCAACATTGAGTTAACCAGTATTGTAAATGAAGGTACGCAGGTATCTGTTTTTTTACCCCACCAGACTAAAGCAGTAACTGCTACATAATTTCCCAGGCACTTTTATAAAATCCCTTTGTCTGTACATACTCCAGCAACCCCAGGTAAAACGGATGAGCGCCTAAAGTAGCGCTGTCACCAATTATCATAAGTTTTTTCTTCGCACGGGTCATGGCCACATTTACCCTGCGAATGTCACCCAGAAAACCGACTTCACTTTTTTCGTTGGAGCGCACCAGGCTGATGGCAATGAAATCACGTTCCTGTCCTTGAAAAGCATCAACCGTGTTAATGGTAATAAATGAGGCAAGCGTTGAAAGTTCATCTGATGATTCTGCGAGTTTAATGAGTCGTTCAACCTGGGCGCTGTATGGTGTAATAATGCCTATTGAAAAATTCCAGTTCTCCACTCCAAAATGAAGGATCAGTTTTTCCACTTGTCTGATTAGCAGGCGGGCTTCTTCATCATTAAACCGGCTCAGTGTTTCCGGATCCTGGGCTTCTGTAAAGCCACATCCGGCAGTATCAATAAAGTCAACAGGTGAAATGCCGGGTTCCAGCAATCCGGTGCGCACCGATTCGTGTGCAATCAATTCATTGTTATAAAAATAGTTTGCTGAAAAACGCATGATGTCTTCGTGCATCCGGTATTGTGTTTGTAACATCACAGCCGTTTGTGGATGTCGTTGAATACATTTTTCAAATAAGGTTTTGGACAAACCCGCTTTTGCGGCTTCAAATGATTTTACCGTAGGGGGCAGTTGATGATGATCGCCTGCCAGAATAACCCGTTCGGCCCGCAGTATTGGAATCCAGCAGGCCGGCTCCAGTGCCTGACCGGCCTCATCAATAAAAACACTTTTATATCGTTTTCCGCGAAGCGTGGGGTGCGAAGCGCCAACCAGCGTAGAGGCAATCACTTCACTGTTTTGCAACAGATCATTAATGATATAAAACTCCAAAACATCTGCATCAGCCTTAAGTGCTTTGGCTTCCTGCAATAAAAGTTTGCGTTGTTGCCGCTCGGAGTAACCAAAGTCGCGTTTGTATTTATAGGCCATCTCGCGCAACTGTTCCATGCGCCTGCGCATCGTGCGCAATTCACGAAAGTGCACGTGCATGGCAATGCGCGAGTCCAATGTTTTGCTTAAGGATTGTTCTGTTACTCTAGCCGGGTGGCCAATTCGCAACACATTCAACCCTGCTTCACTGAGTTTATCCACCATTAAATCTACCGCAGCATTACTGGGTGCGCACACCAACACCTGCTTTTCGTCTTTCACCGTTTGAACAATGGCTTCTACCAGCGTAGTGGTTTTACCAGTTCCCGGGGGGCCGTGGATGATGGCAATATCCTCACTGTGTACAATATTATTCAAGGCTTCAAGCTGACTTCCATTTAATGAGGTTGTTAGTTGCTGGTTGTTAGAGACGGGCAGTCTGCTATTGGTTAACGGTAGTTGGTATCCTAAAAGAATTTCCCTGAGATCTGCTATCCGGCTTTTATCTGCTTTAATAACTTCTTTCAGCGCAAACTCCATTTCGCGATAAGTCATCTCATCAAACATCACATCCACACCCAACAAGGCATCATCTATCCAATCGGGCAGGTCATCACTGTTTAGGGTAATCACCATCGTATTGTCGCGCACATAATTGATCACTCCGCCTTCGTGCTCCTTTTCGGGAGTGTTGCGGGCATTGCAAAACACATTCACCACTTTACCCGATTGAAATACATGGGGCTGATCGAGCTGTTGTGTACGCTCGATTTCAATAATAAGTCGTTCACCCGTTCCAATGTAATGACGCTTTAGCCGTACCGGATACCAGCTTTTGCCTTCCTTGGTTTTCCGACTCAACGGCAACAGCATTACTTTTTGCTTGTACTGTTCCAGGTCGGCCTGGCGCTCCTGGCGGATGAGTTCAAGGGTTTTATAAAGTTCTTCGGTGGAGGTCAATGTGTAATGGGTGGATATTGTAGGCTAATTGTTATTAGTAACTAGTGGTAAGTCATTAGTCACTGGTTAAGTGTCCCTTATTTACGGGTTTCAAAATACAGATGATAATGGTTCTTGCATCCCGGATTAAATAATGAGGAGCATTTCGGGCAGGTGTTATCACAGTTCATGTATTCATTAATGGCCAGTTCGTTTCCACACACTCCACAAAGAATGGCCTTTTCTGTAAATTCTTTGGTGGGCCACACCTCTGGTTTGTGATCGGTAGTTTCTTCATGGCATGAAAAGCAGGGATAGTATTTATTGCAACACTTAAACTTGATAGCAATAATATCCAATTCCGAATGCCAATGAACGCAGCGGGTTTGGTTATCTATCGGCTTGCCAAATACCGAAGTGCCTTTTACCATGGCCTCATTTAAAGATATAACATCCGGCTTTTGCTGAGCTCTGGCGTGTATAACGCAAAGGGTCAGAATAGTTAAAAACAGATGGTGGCGTAGGGTATGCATTACTCTTCTTGCCGCCAAAGAAAATCAGATAAATTGTGTATTCAAAAATATGATTGCTTTATACTTTCTGATGATCCGCAAACATACCTATATGTCATGCCGGCCCTTGAGCCGGCATCTCAGTGATGGTTTGGGATCGTGGGTCAAATGCCTGCCTTTGCTGAAGCGGCTACGTGCAGGCAGGCCCGCGATGACTATTAATGAAGGTAGTGGTATGTTTGCGGATCATCGTATTAAACTTTACCGCTTTTAGACTTATATACTTATTTCTAACTTTAGAACATACTAATTTTCTATTTCTATGAAAAAGCGCATACTCTCCCTACTCTTTGTTTTGGTGTTCAGCTTCGTCCGTGCTGATGAAGGCATGTGGCTGTTGTATTTGCTGGGCGACCAGGTGTATAATGAAATGGTGAAGAAAGGACTCAAGCTAACCAAAGAGCAGCTGTATAGCCTTAATAAACCATCGGTTAAAGATGCCATTGTTATTTTTGGCGGAGGATGCACCGGGGAAATTGTGAGCAAGGAAGGATTGGTGTTCACCAATCACCATTGCGGGTATGCAGCCATTGCTGCAGCCAGTACGGTAGAGAATAATTATTTGCGCGATGGGTTCTATGCTAAAACCAAAGCCGATGAAATTCCTTCCCCTTCTTTGTCTGTGCAGTTTTTGGTGCGCATAGACGATGTTACTAAAGAAGTCGAAGATGCATTGAAGGGATTGAGCGGAGCCGAACGAGCAACGAAACTTCAGGCTATCTCCAATGATATTGTTAAACGCACTACGGATGGTAATAACCTTGAAGCACGTGTAGCGCCTTTCTTCCGCAATAACCAATACTTATTGTTTGTTTACGAGCGTTACCGTGATGTGCGCCTGGTAGGCACACCTCCTGAAAGCATCGGCAAGTTTGGTGGCGATACCGACAACTGGGAATGGCCACGCCACACAGGCGACTTTGCTGTGTTCCGGGTGTATATGAGCAAGGACGGAAAAGCAGCCGCCTATGCACCTGATAATGTTCCATACAAACCGAAGTATTACCTGAACGTTTCTACCAAGGGTGTAAAAGAGAATGACTATGCCATGATTCTTGGCTATCCGGGAAGTACTAACCGATATGAGACTTCGCTGGGAGTAAAAATCAAAACCGAAATTGAAAACCCTGCCATCGTTAACCTGCGCGATGCCCGCCTGAAACTGATGTTTGAAGAAATGAAGAAGAGCGATGCCGTACGGCTTCAGCTCGCCTCCAATTATGCTGCTATTGCCAACTACTGGAAATTTTTTGATGGTGAAGCACAACAGCTTTTGAAGTACGATGTGTTTGGTCAGAAAAAGGCGGAAGAGGAAAAATTCATTCAATGGGCAAAAGGAAAACCAGAATACGAAAATGTGTTTTCGGAATATGAGAAGGCGTATAAAGAATGGTGGCCTTACACAAAGCAACGCATTTATTTAAATGAAGGCATACTGGGTTCTCCGTTAGCAGCCTATGCTGCTTCATGGCAGGCGCTGGAAACTGCGCTTACACGTGATACACCTTCCCCTGATGAAATCAGCAGGGTAGTGGAAAGTCTGAAGCGTACACGCACAATCTTTTTACAAAATGAAAATAAAGCTTCCGATCAGAACATAATCGCAGCCACCAGCCGGATGTTTTATACCGATATAGAATCTTCCCAGCATCCGGCTGAATTTTTTACCCGTTTGCGCACCGGCTATGGCGACTTGAGTGATGAACAAACCTATAAAAAGTTTGCTGCGGATGTATTTTCAAAAACCATGGTGTTTGATGATGCCAAATGGGAAGCCTTTATGGCCAAGCCGGAAGCCGCTGCTTTGCGTGATGATCCGGCCTATGCCTACGTTTCGGCATTTGTGAAAAATTACAACACACGCTTTGCCGCTAAGTTCACGGAGTTTACACACCGTAACAACGACCTCAGCCGGTTATACCTGAAAGGTGTGCGTGAAATGAACCCGGGAAAAATCATGTATCCCGATGCTAACTTTACCATGCGCCTGAGTTATGGCAGCGTAAAATCATACCGCCCGCGCGATGCTGTGTTTTATGATTATGTGTGTACCATGAAGGGCGTGCTGGAAAAATACAAGCCGGGCGACTATGAGTTTGATTTGCCGAAGGAACTTCTGGAGGCTGCAAAGAAAAAAGACTTTGGCCCCTACAAAGACGCACGCACCAATGATCTGGTAGTAAACTTTATCACCAGCAATGATATTACAGGCGGTAACTCCGGTTCACCGGTACTGAACGGCAATGGCGAACTCATTGGGTTGGCTTTTGATGGAAACTACGAGGCCCTTTCACATAAAATTGCGTTCGACAAAGATTTAAACCGCACCATTTGTGTGGACATCCGCTATGTTCTGTGGTGTATTGATAAGCTGGGCGGAGCAAAGCATATTGTTGATGAGTTGACATTGAAGTGACAAGCTGATAATTAATTAAATGTCTGCTGGTTATCGGGAATACAAAACAGCACGCTTTGAAAGACCAAGCCAGTTTTTCATTCTGATTGTTTTAATTGCTTTTTCAGTTTACCTGGTGTATGTACTTTTTGATCAGGCGTCATATTGGTATGCAGTTTTCCTTATTTTTCCTTTTCTTTTTTTTATTTTACTTATTCAGGGAAGCTTAATTAATAGATTGAGAGTTGGGCCTGATTACATTAAGTACATCACTACTTTCAAAAAGGAGAAAATGAATTTCAAAGATGTTAAGCGATTTGGATTGTATATAATTGGGCGTTATGGGAAAGTCAGGTTAATTGATGAGCTGGAATTGCCCCAAATTGATCGTGATGAAGTCAATATCTTTATTTTTTTATCGACTAAGCGATTTGTTGATATACATAACATTAAAAGCAGTGAGACTATAGTTTTTCCCTTTCATGACGACTACTATCATGTAATAGGAAGGATATTGAAGACTACCTATGGAATACTGCCTTCAAAAGTGATTGCGTAATTATGCCTCTTGCATCAAGCCATGGATGAATTCCGAACCAGTATTTTTGAGAAAACAGAAGAAAGAACCAGAAAACGGCTCCTATACAATCTTGGGATTTTTGGAGCAATTGCAGGTATCTGGGTTCTATTTTTTATAGGCTTTCCCCTGGTTGGTCTAAAGACGTCAATAGCTTTTTCAATTGTTATGATAGGTATTAAGCTTTACGATGACAAGTATATGGGTATAACTGCTTATGGCGAGCGAAAGGCCAACCTGGTAATTGCTGAGGAATACCTGGAGATAAGGGATGTAAAAATTCCATATTCCGAACTAACCAATCTGGTTATCTATGTAGACGAATATTTAGGTATGCCTCGTGAATTTTTCGGCATCCACCATGGCGGTAATAACAAAATAGAATTTGAACGTAATGGAAAATCTGTGGCAATTAACTATGTGATCAAGAACAAGCAAGATTACGAAAGGGTCAGTCGGTTAGTTGACGGGATTGAAAAGAATCCAAATCTGGAGAAGAATCTGCGTAAACTCTGAACGCCAATACGCACACTTTACCTAATCAGTAGCAGAACTCCCAACCAACTTAATGCAGGTAATAAAAACCAGTTCTCCGGCCATGCAAATAGAGGCAGCATTTGAGGATTCGTAGCCGATGATTACCCTTTGATTGGCCTTTAGTTCAAAATAGTATAAGGGATCTTCTTCAGGATTTGGAGGTTGTACGTACACCCTGCGTTCGGGTTCCAGTATAGTCCCGTCTTCCAATTCAAACACCAGTCCGCAACCGTCCAGGCCTGTAAGATCTTTAACCGTGGCTTTGGTGGTGCATTCCTGCGGGAAACATGTGATCACTTTTTCGGTGTCGCATTGCCATAAGGCAAGGAGTATAAACGTAAGGCTGAATAACCGCATAGTCCTGTTTTTTTCCATTAGACACGCGCACATTTATTTTGGTTGGAAACAACCATCCGGTGATATAAAAACCAGTCCCGGTAGCCAATCGTAACCCACTATTCACTTCGCAATGAAGTTACCGGGTTGGCTTGTGCGGCACGTATAGCCTGGTAGCTTATGGTTAGCGATACAATTAGTAAAACCAGTGAAAGACTAACCACATATGTAAAAATGTCAATATCGGTGTGGTAAATGAAGTTGGTGAACCATTCGCTCATGAAGTAGTATGAGGCAGGAATGGCAAGAATAAACCCGATGAGAATCAACAATGCAAAATCGCGGTAGATCAATAACAGGATGTTGCCCACGTTGGCACCCAGCACTTTACGCACACCTATTTCCTTCACCTTACGTTTAACGGTAAACAACACCAAACCGTACACACCCAGGCATGAAATGAGAACAGCAATGGCAGTAAACACCTGGATGATTGTTCCGAAATTCTGAAAATTGGAATACTGCTGATTCAGTTGCTCATCGAGGAACGTAAACTCAAATGCTTTTTCGGGAAATAGTTTATTCCACTCTTGTTCCAACCTGGCAATGGTTGACTCCACATTCGCATTTTCAAATCGCACCGAAAGGGTATTAAATTGATTGCGGTCAATAGCCATGAGCAAGGCTGAAATGGGCGTAGTGAGGTCGGCAAAATTAAAATCCTTGATTACGCCAACAACATATCCATTCTTTCCTTCGCGGTTGATGGATTTGCCCAATGCATTCTCCGGGGTTCCCCAATTGAACTGTTGTACGGCTGCTTCATTTACGATAAACCCTTCAGGCTCGTCTGATGGATAATCCTTGCTGAAGGCGCGGCCGGCAATCAACTCCATGTCATACGCTTTTAGAAAATCGTAATCGATGGCCATGTTGGCAGCAAATATGTTGTCTTCGCGGGTAAATCCTTCGGGAATGGTGCCCCTGAAAACGCTTCCACCACCGGGCGAACCAGAGGATAATGTGGTGTTCCGGATACCGGTTTGCGCTTCTACAATATCGCGAAAGGTTTGTAAACGAATTTGAAAAGTAGAATCACGCTGTTGAAAGTATCCGTTCATGTTCTGGCTGTACAACGGAATATTAATCACATGTTCGCGTTGAAAACCTACCGGCCGGCTGCTCAGATAATTCAATTGTTTCACAATGAGCAGTGAGCCCGACAGCAACATGCATGCAATGGCCAGTTGAACCACCACCAATGATTTGCGCAAGAACTGATTTCCATCGCCAGTGGTACCGGCTCCTTTCAATGCTGTTACAGATTCAAAAGAGGAAACAAAATATGCCGGATATCCGCCTGCTAAGACGGATAACAAGATCAGAACGATCAATGATAAAAGAATCAGTTCACCATCCAAAACCTTTAAAAATTCCAGGTGTTTACCGGTTAGCTGATTGAGTAGGGGTAAGGCAGCATCGAAAACAAGGTAAGCCATTAGCAACGAGACCAGACAAAACAAAAAGCTCTCTGCTAAAAACTGAACAATAAGTTGGTATTTCATCGACCCCATAATTTTCCGGATGCCGATCTCCTTCATTCGAGTAAACGACTGGGCCGTGCTTAGATTAATGTAGTTAATGGAGGCGATTAGCAGCGTAAGAATACCTATTCCAATAAAAATGAAAATGTTTGTCATGGAATTGGTGGCTGTGGGCTCAGCCAGCAGGGTGCTCTTTAAATGTATGTCGACAACTGGCATCAGTGTGAACACCTGCCCAACCAGAAAAGTCGGTTCAGCATGTTTCTTGATGAAGGCGTCCATACCGGCATTGATATTATCGGGTGTGGCACCGTGTTGTAGTAAAATATAGGTATAGGAATGACTGATAACAAAATTTCGGGAAAGGTTATTGCGCAATACAGCTTCCGTACGTTCATCTTCAAGATCAAACATATCGTCATAGGGCACCAGCATGTTGAAGCGGAGGTGGGAATTTTCAGGAAAGTCTTTCACTACACCCACAACTTTAAAGGATTGTCTCCCGGAAAAAATCAGAGACTCACCGATCGGATCCTTATCACCAAAATATTTCTCTGCCATTTCCTCGTTTATCAACACCGTAAACTTATCGTGCAAAGCATTTTTTGGATTCCCTTTTACGAATTTCAGTGAGAACATATCGGTAAAGGCTGAGTCGGCAAAGACAATCCCATTTTCTTCAAAAGCCTCCTGACTGTTCGGTAGACTTATGCTTACATTCCGGATATACACACGGGCTGCTTCCTCAATTTCCGAAAACTCATCTTTTAACTTAGGTGCTATAGGTGGTGGTGATGTGGCAAGTTCCAACCCGTTTGGCGCAGAATACCGAAGCCGGTACAACCGGTCGGTTTTTTCGTGGAAGCGATCATAGCTCAGTTCGTGGCGAACATAAACCAGAATGAGCAGGGTAAGGGCTATGCCGCTGGTAAGTCCAACAAAGTTGATTAGTGAATAGGATTTATACTTAAGGATATTCCGGAAGGCAGTTTTGAAGAAGTTTTTGAGCATAGCGATACGGTTTATGGTGATACTACGCAATACGATACTGCTCGTTTACCGATAGTTGATGAACCTCCAAAATTCGTGATGGGTGGTGTTAATGCCGCCAATCCCAAACTGCATATTCTTTCGGGATTTTGACACAAAGTTTTACTATCTTCATGCACCATCAACCTCATATTGTAATGGCAAAGAAAAAATCAGTTAAAAAGGCGGCCAGAAAAGCCGTAAAAGCGGTGAAGAAAGTAGCCGGCAAAAAAGTTAAAAAGGCAGTAAAAATGGCTAAGAAACAGGTAAAAAAGGCTGCGAAAAAAGTGAAGACCGTTAAAGCACAGGCACGTAAAAAGGTGAAGGCTGTAAAGCGCCAGGTGACCACTAAGGTTGCTGCCACTAAAAAGAAAGTAAAAGCACAGGTTGCCGAGGTAAAAGCACAACTGGAAACCAAAGCCGCTGAGGTTGAAACAAAAGTTGCAGAAAAAATCGAGCAACTTACACCCGGCACTTCTTCCGAAACACCAGTTAACTAGACTTTCAGTTACTTTAAGGCTTTTAGCAAGCGCTTTCTAAACGCATGATAATCTACCGTTATCGTGTGACGGGGTGTTTTTATTTGCTTGTAATCTGGATGATTCACTTCACGTTGGGCAAGTTCCGCAAGGTTGTCCGGTCGCTTCCATTTTTCAGAAAGTTCACGGGCCATCAGTTTGCTTTGCAGCTCCGATCCCGGCCAGATGCACCCAATAGGTTGAAACAATCCGATAAAATACAGGTTCGGAATTTCAGGATGGAACATCCGCAGGTAAAGTGGCACATCACCGTGTGAATAGTCGATAAACGATTTATCAAAAAACGGATGATCAATCCAATACCCGGTGCAGGCTACTATGATATCGTATTCACCGGAGGTTCCATCAGTGAAGTGAACCGTCTGTCCATCCAGCCTTTTAATATCCGGTCGTGGTTTTATTTTTCCATGCCGGATAAAGTAGAATAATTCGCTGTTTAAGGTCGGGTGATGAAAGCCAAAATCATGCTCAGGTTCGGGTAAGCCA
This sequence comes from Cyclobacteriaceae bacterium, assembly GCA_025808415.1. Classification (NCBI taxonomy): domain Bacteria; kingdom Pseudomonadati; phylum Bacteroidota; class Cytophagia; order Cytophagales; family Cyclobacteriaceae; species Cyclobacteriaceae bacterium. The sequence continues at coordinate 3,168,577 of CP075525.1, read as the reverse complement.
TACCGTTTATTTTTTCCCTGAATTATACGCACCAGCATACTGGTTAACTTTCGTGAAACGAACGCAGGCAACAGGTTAATCAACGCACCACCTATGGTATCGGAAGGTTTGCCGAAAATAAATTTTGGAATAACCCAGTACCCCCTGCGCCAACTGATATCGGTAGTTTGTGAAACACGGCAAGACTCAACCGCCACATCACACGCTGAGTTACCGCCCCCGATCACCAACACGCGCTGATCGGCAAAATCAGAAAATCGTTTTACATCATGCGAGTGTATAAACTTGCCCGTAAACTCGCCTGGATATTCGGGGTATCGTGGTTTCCAGTGGTGCCCGTTGCATACGGCCAAGGCGTCAAAGATTTCAGTTTTTACATTTTCGTACTTTTTAGTGGTTACATGCCACTTGCCGTGTGAGTCGCGTGAGCAATGCACCACCAGGGTATGAAACTCAATGTGCGGATATAGGTTGAATCGTTTGGCGTACGCCTGGAAGTAAGCGGCCAGTTGTTGATGAGAAGGGTAATCCGGGTAATCCTCCGGCATGGGAAAGTCATCGTACTGCGAAAGCGTTTTCGAGCTGATGATGTGTGTGGTTTCAAACACACTGGAGTGCGAGGGCTTGTCGCTGAAAACCCAATTGCCACCCACTTCATTGCCGTAGTCGTACACCACAACTTCATGATGTTCATCCAGCAGGTTTTTAGCGGCCGCGATGCCCGAAGGCCCCGCCCCGATAACACATACTCGTTTCGATGTTGACATGAACTACAACTTTTCGGTTAAAATCTGTAAAAACGTTTTCACCGCATCCACATAATTCCCCACTCGAATGTTTTCATTTTCCGCATGCTGATTGTTATCGGGGTTAACTGTTGGAACACTTACTGCCGGAATGCCCAACGTAACCACAAATGGTGAAATAGGAATGGACCCACCCATCATACGGATTTTTATGGGTTCCTTGCCGAAAGCTTTTGTCATGGCTTTACTCAGCCATACACCTGTTTCAGAATCAAACGGTGTTTGAAACGGACCATATGAAACACTCGACTGTATGGCCGCAATGCGAGGATACTTCATGCGTTCTTCTTCGGTGGGTTCTGTAGCCACAATGTAATAGCCCTTATCCTCGATGTGTTTTCGTACCAGTCCTATTAATCGGTTTGCATCACTGGAAGGTACAAGTCGTATGTCAATTTCTGCAGTAGCCCAGGCGGGAATTAATGTTCGGGCTTTGGATCCGACAAACAACGAGTTCATTCCACGGATATTCAGGGTTGGGTATTGAATGGATTCCTGGAAGTTGTCACCAATTTTATCGGGCTCGGCAATACCCAAAAATTTTCGGATTTCCTGCTCATCATCCGGTACCTGGCGAAGTATTCTTTTCTCTTCTTCGGTAAGCACTACACCATCATAAAAACCGGGTAAGGTAACCCGACCGTCATCATCTTTCATGGAAGCGAGCAGTTGCGATAAGCGCATGGCCGGGTTGGGCGTGTAGTTGCCATAGTTACCGCTGTGGGCCGGTTGGCGTGGACCAAACACCGTAAGGGTGATTTCACAAATGCCGCGCGCGCCAAAACTTAAGGTGGGCTGATTGGAAATGTGTTGCGGACCATCGAAGATGATGAGCATATCGGCCTTCAAATCATTTTTGTATTGCTCTACCGCTTTGGGAAGCTGGGGCGAACCCAGTTCTTCCTCAAAGTCCATGATAACTTTCATGTTGTAGTTTGGTTCTTGCTTGAGTTCGGCCAGTGCATCCAGCGAAGCAAGAAAAGCTACGGCCGGGCCTTTGGCATCGGAAGTGGCGCGGGCAAATATCCGCCAGTCGGGGTTATAGCCTTCGTATAAACGTTCATAGGCAATGGTGTTCCAATTGCCTTGTGCATCCTTCTCTTTCAGCGTGGGTTTCCACGGGCTTTCCTGGTGCCAGGCAGAAGGATTTACGGGTTGCCCGTCAATTTGCAAGTAGATCAGTACCGTGCGGGTATTCTTTGTTGGCTTTTTAACACTACGTTCGGCCAACAACAACGGCACAGTTGCAGTATTTAACCGTTTGGTGGTAAAGTTGCGTTTTGCGAATGCTGCTTCGCACCACTGCACATTCTTTTCAATGTCTTCCGGGTAGTGCGCATCGTTGGGCAGACTCAGCAAATCATAAAAATCTTTAAAGGATGCCACGGCATGCTTTTCAACAATCGCAATGATGTCGTTTGGTTTGGATTTTTGTGCGGATAAAACACCAGCACTGAAAATGAATAGTGAAATGAAAATTGATCTTAACATAGCATTATTTAGTTGGCGTCATTGCGAGGAATCCCGATGACGAAGCAATCCCAAACTTTATATTTTGTTCCCATAATCTTAAGTTAGGGATTGTCTGCCTGTCCGGCAGACAGGCTTCGCCTGTACACATCCTTCGCATCCGCTCGCAATGACGGAGTTAAATTTTAGTTACTTCAAATACTTCTCTGGCAACGCAAACCCTGCACTTTCGGGGCACCAGAATATATTCATAATCGCATAGCGATCGTTTTGTTTTAAGATTTGAATGCTATTGATGCCGCGATTGGTTACCGGGCCGTTTTTCTTTTCTTTGGTCTCATAGGTGCTGAATACATGAGCTATCGTTCCGTATTCTTCCGTAACACGATGCAATTCCCACTCGAAAAATCCGGTAGTGATGCGCGTAGTGAACATGGTTACATAATCTTCAGGCGACATGGTACGATACGTGATTTTTCCTTCTGCATTTTTTCCGGTAGGAATAAGCCGTGCATCGGCTGTAAACAAATTCCTGAAGCGATCCCAATCCCTTGCCGTGCAAGGGTCACCGGAGATGACTTCGTAAAGGGCAGTAATAATTGCATCTATTGATTTTACATCGTTGCTGTAGTCCTTTTGTGCCTGTGCACAGACAGGCAAAACAAGAGAAAGTATAAACAGGTATTTCATCAGGTTTGATTTTTCCGAATGTACGAAAAATAACCACGGCAGAAACAGGCATTTTGATCACCGAATCTTTACTTACTTTTACGGCTGATCATGAGTTTCATTCCAAAATATTCTGTTGTGGTTCCGGTGTATAACCGACCGGATGAATTGCACGAATTGCTGGAAAGCCTCACACAACAAACGCTGAAGAACTTTGAAGTGATTATTGTGGAGGATGGTTCAACAAATCGTTCGGATGGTGTGGTGGATGAGTTCAGGGAAAAGCTGCATATCGAATATATCTTCAAACCCAATTCGGGCCCGGGCCCTAGCCGTAACCTGGGTTTTGCACACGCCAAAGGGGAATACTTTGTTGTGTTCGATTCCGATTGTATTATTCCTCCAACCTATTTTGAAGAAGTTGATAAAGTTGTAACCGGCAACAAGCCCGATGCCTGGGGTGGCCCTGATCGAAGTCATGAAAGTTTTACGCCACTTCAGCAGGCCATGGCTTATACCATGTCATCTGTTTTAACAACCGGTGGAATCCGCGGAGGCAAAAAGCATTTAGGTTGGTTTCAACCACGCAGTTTTAACATGGGCATTTCGAAACAGGTGTATAAAGAAACCGGAGGTTTTGCTTTTAGCCGTTATGCCGAGGATATTGAGTTGAGCATACGGATGAAAAAATCCGGGTTTAAATCGGTGTTAATACCCGAGGCGTTTGTTTACCACAAACGGAGAACGACATTACAGCAGTTTTATCAACAGGTTTCAAATTTTGGTAAGGGCAGGGTGATGGTAGGAAGGGCTCATCCGGGTGAAGTGAAACTTACGCATTGGTTACCAGCATTATTTACTTTAGGTTTGGCTGCTTTGTTGGTATTATCCATCATCAGTTCGGTATGGTTTTTTTTTGGCGCAGTCCTTTACGGGATGTTTTCAGTTGCTATCCTCATTGATTCATACCAATCTAACCAAAGCCTGGTGGTTGCTTTATTAAGTGTTCCGGCAGCGTGGGTTCAATTGTTAGGCTATGGGATTGGTTTTTTGAGGGAGCGGTATAACAGGAACGGTTAACGCCCTCGGCTAACATGCTGAAAATGGCCTACTTAGTTGGTCTTTTTATTTTTTTAGTGGATATTGGGTCGGTGAAACCAACCCTCGCCACATGAAGTATTTTTTACTTGTACTGTTATTAGCAGGAATTTTTTGCAGTACACCCGAGGCCAATGGCCAAACAACTGAGCTAAAGCCGGGTTACTATGTTACTGTTGCTGCTTATGCCAAAGCCCGTGAAGATTTAGCCCAAAAGTTCACTAACAATTTGGCCAGTAAAGGCCATACTGCACGCTATGGGTTTAACACCCAAAAGAACCTCTACTTTGTTTATCTCAGTTATTTTACGGAGTTGAAACCCGCGTTGGTGGAGATGCAAAAAGTGCGGGAGAAGGGTGAGTTTACCGATGCATGGGTACGCGTGGTATCGGGTGAAATCGATATGGCATCGACCACGTTAATCAATGCGTTGAAGCCTGATGAAAAACCGACCCAACCGGTCGTTAAACCGGAAGAAAAGACCATCCCAACCATCAGCAAAGAAGCTGCTCCAAAAGAAGTTGCTGTTGAGGAGGAAATCACAGAGAACCCGCCCATTGTGCAACATAACCCCATGACGCTCGGCAACACCGAAGTATTTATCAGTCTATTCAATGCTACCAACAATAGAGTGGTCGATGGCGAAGTACAGGTTATCGATACGGAGCGTAATCGGTTAATGACAACTGTTAAAGGGAATGAGTATTTGATCCTACCGGATCCGAAAAGCAAATCAGGCCAGCTTACTTTAATTGGTGAAGTATTCGGCTATCGGAAACTTCAACACGAAATCAATTACCCGCTACCGTTGGCCGATACGGTAAAGCCCTACGTTGAGTTGATGGGCACCACATTAGCCATCAAGTTTGATATGGTACGTTATCACAAAGGAGATAAAACTACTTTGTATAATGTTTACTTCTTTAACGATGCGGCCATTATGCGGCCAGAGTCGAAGTATGAGTTAACCAGCCTGCTTCAAATGATGCAGGAGAACCGGAATTATAAAATCCGCCTGCATGGCCATACCAACGGAAACTACCATGGTAAAATTTTAGGCCTCGGCCCGGATAAAAATTTCTTTTCGATGGAAGGGGCTGTACAGCAAACCGGCTCATCAAAAGAATTGTCTGCCCAACGTGCCGAAACCATAAAGGAATACCTGGTAGCTAACGGTATTTCCGCTGATCGAATAGAGATCAAGGCCTGGGGTGGCAAACGCCCCATTTATGATAAGCATAGTGCAAACGCGAAAAAGAATGTTCGTGTAGAGGTTGAAATTTTACAGGAGTAGGTCAACGCTTACCCTTCTGCAAGGCCTTCTCATAAATACCGGCAACAATTTTAACCTGAAGGTGTTCAGGAACCAGGTTGGTTAGTTTGCTGAGCAAAAGATTGGTGAATCCGGGTATTACTTCAGCTTTTTTGTTGAACATCGCCTTCAGTCCTTTTTGGGCTACGCGCTCAGGTGTCATTTCAAATTTTTCGGCTGTTGGCTTCATCGCTTCCATGCCCGCCCGGTTTATAAATTCAGTATCTACCGGCCCGGGGGTAAGGCAGGTTACAGAAATAGTGGTATGACGCAGTTCATGCCGTAGCCCCTTTGAAAACATACGCACAAAAGATTTACCGGCACCATAAAGAGTCATGGTAGGGAAGGGTTGAAAGGCCGTTGTGCTGGCCACATTTAAGATAAAAGCCTGGGGTTGTTTCTTTAAGTAAGGGATAAGCCTATAGGTTAGCGATACAAGTGTACCCAGGTTTACCTGCATCATGGCTTGTTGTTCTTCTAAACTAAGTTCATCAAACATCCCCCAACAGGCATAGCCGGCATTGTTTACTAATACATTGGGTTGAAAGTTTTGCTGCTCGCACCACTTTTCAATTATTGCTGCCGCTTCAGGTTTGCTCAGGTCAGTTGGCAGCGTGAATGTTTTTGCAGGGAATTTATGGCTGATTTCTTTTGCTACTTGTTCAAGCAGTGCTTCCGATCGTGCTACCAAAAGCAAGTCGTAACCTTTTTTGGCCAGTTCATAAGCAATGGCTTTTCCCAGCCCTTTGCTGGCACCTGTTACAATGGCCTTTTGCATATATTTTATTTAAACAAATGATAGAACCGCTGGTAAATGGGGGTGGGGCTGTTTTCATTTTTGATCATATAGTCCCCGCAAATAATAGGAACATACATAACCTGTCGCCTGCTTTGTTCACCAACAATTGAGGATTGTGCCACACGGTGCCATAACCGGCCATCGTGAATGGTCAGGTCTCCGGCTTTTGTCATCAGGCCAATTTCGTTTTTATCAGGCTGGTGATTTATAAAGTAAGGTTTTTTAAACAACAGGCTCATCAGGTTTTGTTTGTGCGAGCCCGGTATAAGCTTTAGTCCACCGTTGTTTTCTACGGCATCTGTTAAATGTATGCCAACGTTAAGCATGGGCATAATTTTTTTGCCATAAAAAACATCGCGCAGGCAGTCGGTATGCCAGCCCATTTTGGTGAACTGGCTGGTATCCGTGTTGATATAATGGTTTATCACAAGTCCATCCTTTTCGTTTTCGCCTATACGAACGTTTTGGGCACCGGGTCCAAGTAACACAAAAAGCGCTTCAAACCGAGGGTCTTTCAAAAATTCATGTAATACTGTACTATGTTGTGAGCTAAACGCGAAGCGCTGAACGATTTTTCTTCCATCAATATCGCGGCCGAACTTGATGGGCACACCATTTATCTTTTCAATGTTCTCGGCTATCCATTTCTGCTCAATGGCTTTCATTTCATTCCTGAAAAGTTCAACAGCATGTTGTTGGATAAAGCCGTTGAAATGTATGAAGCCATGTTTTTCAAAGAAGTCGAGGTGCTCCTGGGTTAATGGGTTTGAAAATTCAAACCGAGGGTATTGAGGTGTCATACTTTAAAGAGTCGTTATGCCTTCTTCTTTACGCAAAAATTATGCAGATGTTATTTGAATGTTACTAAAAATCGCATTTAAAACGTTGCGGTGCAATAGCAGATCGCCAGCCGGCTATTGCCCCGGACCTTTTGGGTATTTCAGGCAGTGGATTTAAGCTAAACCTTAAGTTTAGGGGAAACTTTTACAGCTAGCCAGGCAAAAGCCGGTGCTGCCAAAACATCCAACGTGTAGTGGGCATGCTGAACCAACAAAAGTATACCGACCGCCAAGCTTGCCAGGCCAAACAACCAGTTCCATTGCCGGTTATGCCCCAATAAAAAGAAGAAAAGGGCCAATATACCGGTGTGTCCCGAAAAGAACAGGTCCTTGGTTACGGGTTGTTGGTAGAAAAGTTTATCGACCAGTGGATCCTGAAGAGGGAGTAAGCCGGGGGGAGCCTCCAACGGCACCAGCAAAAGCGTAACAAACCGGAATAAGGTTATTAGCAGGTATGCCTGTAAGGCGGTTAAAAATGCCTTTGGCGATTGTACCAGTATGATTATCGCCATCCCGATAAAAATGTAGAGGATAACAAAAATGTAAACCGAAACTTGTTTTGCTGGAAGAGCAACCAGTACTGGGTCGGGTAAAACATAGCCTTCCCGTGCTTCTACAAACCTGAAAATATGTGGGGCTGCCAATGCACAGGCCACCAGTAGCCCAAGGGTAAGTATGAGGTGTTTTCGAAAAACATTATGGTGCCAGGCGGATGCCCAGGTTAAAAATGTGTCCATAGCCTTACTATGCCTGAATGTACTGGATAAAATGACAGGTAACAATTTGTTAATACTACCCTTTTTGTGAAATTGTAATCGTATACACTACCGATAAATGCAACATGAAAAGAGTGCTTCGAAGTTTTTTCCTGATTATTAATTACAAGACCTTAATTATAACCATCCTGGCCCTGATCTCAACCTATATTTGTTATCATCTTGATCTTACGGCCAAATTCCCCGACATGCTGGTGGGGGTTGCCATTGTTTTTCCGGTGGTATTCTCTATCAGTTCAGCCTACACGCGAAGGGAAACAGCTTTGCAAAGGCTGTCTGATTTTAAAGGCCATGCTATTGCTATTTACTACGCCATGCGCGACTGGACCATCGACAAGCAAAATGATTTACCGGAACGTTCGCGCGTGTTGGTGAATGATATTACCCGGCTTATGCGCGATATGTTCACCAAACATCATCGGCATGAGTGGGAAAGCAATGAACACGAAATTTTCGAGCGTTTTTCGCGGCTTTCGGCTTTAACCATGGAGCTTCGGAGTTACGGGGTGCAAAGCGGTGAGATTTCACGCATCAGCCAATATGTAAGTAAAATGATTATCGCATTCGATAACCTGAAAATTATCCACGCCTACCGAACGCCCATTACCTTGCGGGCATACAGCAAAGTATTTATTTATATTTTCCCGGTTATTTATGGACCGTACTTTGCGGCTACCGCGCACGATTTCTCGCCCGGCCTGGAATATGTAATGCCCGTTCTTTACAGTTTCATCCTGGTAAGCCTTGATAATATCCAGGACCATCTCGAGCATCCGTTTGATGAAGTTGGTGAAGATGACATCCGAATTGATGAACAGGATATGGTGGCCGTAATGAAATAACTGTTATGGCCTCGCAAAATAATGAGCCTGCTTCTGCAAACCGATGGCTGATTATCGCGGGCATTTTTGCTTTGGCGTGGGCATTGTTCTGGTCGGTTGATGCATTGATCATGTACCTCTGCCTTGGCGGGGCAGCATTTTCTATTGCTCAATTTATTATTAAAAGATGGGATCAGAAAGTTCCGGCACAGCGAGGACCGGTAACTTCCAGTGAAGGATTGGGCAACTGGATTAAAAAGTTGCAGCAAGCCAACCCGGCCGATCCGGCATTCAGGAAAACTGTTGTTATCCTTATACTGGGCTCTTCCATTTCATTTGTAGTATTGATTATAGTACTGGGTGTTATTTTCGGGGATAATGATTATGACCAGGTACCCAACATTCAACGCGCACGCGATTTTTATTATAGTAATCAATACGATTCAGCTGCCTATTACTATAGTTTGGCAGCCCTTGACGACCCCGAGAACCCGGATATTTATGTAGAGCACGGCAACGTTTATTTTATCACTGAGCGTTTTAGCGATGCCCTTTCGCAATATGATAAAGCCCTTGCCCTGGATGCCCGGCACAGTGATGCACAATACAATAAGGGCCTGGTTTATTTTGAACAAAAGCGTTACCGTGAGGCCATCCGCATGACGACCAACATCTTATACTATGATCCTTCCTATTACCAGGCTATGTTGTTGGTGGGCGATTGTCATTACAACCTTAACCAACCGGATTCGGCACTTCGTTTTTATGAAGGAGCTTATGTAAACAATTACCGCAGTTCGCAGCTTACGCACATGATGGCGTACTTGTACGATAACCGCGGCAATCAACAAAGAGCTATTGAACTATACCGCGAAACCTTAGGCCTCGATAGTGCTAATGCTGATGTATACGAGCGCCTGGGCGAGCTGCTGCCCCCGCAGGAGGCAAACTGGTACCGGACTCGGGCTGCCCAATTAAAGAAGGGCACGGATTGGTAACTACTTGGCGAACTCCATAAGAATACGTTCGCCTTTTTGTAAACGTAGTTTATTTTCAGAAACAACAAAACGGTCTACTTCAGCCAGGGCCTTCAGGAACGAATCTTCAATTTCCATTTTGCCGTCACAAAACATTTTGGTGGCACCCATCTGGCTAAAAGAAAGTTCAGCCTGGCTTTTTTTATACGAACCAAAGTACCGGTTGCATCCGGCATGTCCGGCTACTTTGTTGTCGGGTGAAAAGGTAATGGTTATGGGTTGCTGCAGCGAAGCATAATCTTTTCCGTTAAGCAAGGTTAATTTCCAATCCACTTCCGTAATGGAAGGTTCGTCAGGTTTACAACCGATAAATAGCGTAACCGCCAGCAGGCTGACCAAAAGTTTATTCATAGATTTTTATTTATCTAACACATCATGATAGGCTATTGTTTTATCGAACACCGATTTGGCAAACGGGCACAAGGGTAAAATTTTTAAGGTATTGTTACGGGCATGTTGCACGGTTGCCTCTACCAGTTGTTTGCCTGCACCTTTGCCGCGCAACACATCCGATACCTCGGTATGGTCAATAATCATCAGTTTTTCACCGGCCATGGAGTAGGTCATTTGGGCTAAGCGCTGATTGTTTTCTTCGATATAGAACGAGCCCTTGTTGCCGTTCTGCTGTTGTAAGATGTTCATTATTGGGTCAAAGTTTTAACGGTTTACGTATTGGCGATGGTGGGGCATTTGTAAAACGTCAGCCCAAAATTTGTACAAAAGCCCGATAGAAGCACAAATGTTGAGTTTACAACTGTCAGCCCCACTATTGCCAATACGATGTTAGTGGCTGGTGTTTTTATTCTTTTCTTATTTTTGTCCATTTCCAAGCATACCATACGATTATTGAGGTAAGTATGCTTTCTATAATAGCATAAAAAACATAGAAAACTCTCCATTCAGAAAGAGATGTAACTGCAATCAAAAGCATAAGTGCTGTAAAAAAAAATCCTACAATTAAGTTCAGCATTCTATTCATTTTTGCTTTCAATATAACAGACAAGCAAACCATTAAGGATGGAACTGCCAATAATACTGAAGCTGCAAATAATTTTACTGGATTGTCAAGCATACTGCTACCATTAATTATCCCTTGCACTTTGTTTGGTACATAAAGTTCAAAATAGTCGCCATAGATATAAAAAAATGTCACAGAAGCCCATAAAGCTGAAAGTTTGATTTTGATGTTTACTTTTAAGTTTTCTAATTCTGTTGCCATATATTTTTTGCTTTTGTCTGCCAAATAAGTTGTAAAAATTGTTTTGTCAAGTTAATAGTGTCATCCTTTAGCATTACAGCCAACGGTTTACGTATTAGCGATAGAGGGGCATTTGGAAAACTTCAGTCCAATATTTGCACAAATGCCCAATAGTATTATCCCGATTTTTATCGGGATTGAGTTAACAACAATCAGCCCCACTATTGCCAATATGATGTTAGTGGCTGGTGTTCTTCGTTTCGTTATTTCATGGGTGTACAAATTTCAAGTAGAAATCCGTCAATGTCACGAATGTAACCAACAGTTTGTCCCCAAGGTTTTTGGATTGGATGTTCAGTAACTAATGCACCAAGTTTTATCGCCTTGTCAATGATTGATTGAACATTGTCAGTAACTAAAGCTAATTCTATTCCAAAAGGTTTATCCAATTGCGAACTTTCAATAAACCCGTTTTTTAAATTTGAATTTGCTAATTCTTTAGAAACGAACGAAATTGTTGTTTCTCCTGTAAGAAGTTCGCCATAGTCATTTTCTGGTGTAATAAATTTTATATCAAATCCGAATGCTTTTTCATAAAACTCAAGTGACTTTGTTACGTCTGAAACGTATAAAATTGTGTATCCTAACTTTACCATTTTTTCTTTTATTGGATTGTTATTTTTTGAATTCGCAAAGTTAAATTGCTTTGAGGGTTAGTAATTGTAAAAATCGGTCATTCTTGTTTTGGCTAAGTTTTTTTGGTGTAACCCCCGTAAATTTTTTAACTTCTTTAATGAAGTGTGCTTGATCAAAATATTCTGATTGAGGATTGAGATCATTTTTTACAATACTTTTGAAAGTTTCATTGCATCTAATTATGTCGATATATGTCTTTAATGATAACCCATAGTCTGAATTGAAAAAACGATTTATTTGTCTGCTTGTCAAGTATGATTTAGTTGCAAGCTCTTTAACATTATAGGTTGTCTTTTGGAATATTTGTTCAAATAACAAAATTCTCCTTTTACAAACCGGTTTCGTTAATAAAATTTTCTTTTCTAAATTATTAGTCATTTGTTGGCAGAAACTTGCGAAGTTGCCCAATGGTAGTGTGTCTAATTCAAGAAAATTATTGGTTAGAACCATTGAAGAGTTTAATAGAGTTTTAAAATTTACAAATTCAAAACAAATTGTTGCAAGAGGTTTAAAACGTATTGCAAATATTTTGGTGTATTTCTCTGTTTTAATGTCTACCGGAATTGTCCAAATACCTGTAAGTTTAATTTTGAAAACTTTCTCGTTTTTAATTTCAACTAATAAATCAAAATAACCGTCTGGCAAAATTGTATGTTCAACAGCTTGTGTCGAGGTTTCAAAAGTCCAAAAGCACTTAACAAAACTTGAAAGATAACCGTTTGTTTTTATTTCTTCGTAATTCATTGGTTGTATGGTCTGTTACACTTGCCACTAACGTTTTCGGGCTTTGCGTTCGGGCGGGTTTCGGAGCACGAAACTGTCAACCTGCACTGAACTTGAATAGAAGCACAAGGCTCCAAATTTGCACGTCACCCCGCCTGACGCAAAACCCGTGTTGTGTGCCGTTTTTACATTATTTTCTCAATTACTTCTTCAGTCTCCGTGTCGAAAATTAAAATCCCTTCTGATTTGTCATTTAGTTGCCCAACCAAGGCTCCACTTTTTGACCAAACAGAACTTTTCCCAACACTTAAAAAATTGTCGCAAAAACCTACGCAGTTGGACATTAACACGGGCATTGAGTATCGCTTAGCTATTGTCGGGTAATACATAAATGCAGTTTCAATACCATTATTAGATTTTGCAACACTTGCTAAATAAATGTCAGTACCAAGCTTGAAAGCGTTTTTGGAATGTTTGGGTTGTAAACTTTCATAACAAATCGCTGGGGCGATTTTAATCTTGTCTTTCGTAATTATAATTTGTCCAACTCCGTTTTCAAAATATGGAAGTTCATCCGAATGTAGTTGTTGCTTTGAATAAGTTTGTCTTGGTTTGTTTGGTTCAAAAATTATCATACTTATTCGGATTTTTGATTTTGTCTTTGTTGGTAGACCAAGTCCTATTATGATTCTGTCTTTGTCGCTTATCTCTTGAAATATGTCTAAACGATTGTCATTTTGATGAGTAGCTAGTTCATTTGCAAGTTCTGGTTCGTAACCAGTCAATGAAAGTTCGGGAAAGAATATCGCTTCTACATTATATATCAAAGCATTGTTAATGAATTTCTTATGTGATTCAATATTGGCTAAAATATTTCCCTTTATTGGTTTTATCTGTGCAATGCTAATTTTCATTTTTGTTTTTTATGTTGCTTTGGTGTCGATTTAAAACCGCCACTTATGTTTGGAAGCCTACCAACTTGCTTGGAGTTACTTCTACCTATAGTTATTCTTTTCAAGTTCTAACAAATATTTTTTACGCCAAAGTCCACCACCGTAACCTGTCAATTGTCCTTCTGAACCAATTACCCGGTGACATGGAATTAGAATAGAAATCCGATTCATTCCATTGGCATGGGCAACTGCTCTCACACTTTCGGGGCTGCCAATTGCTATCGCTTGCTCTTTATACGATTTTGTTTGTCCATAATGAATGCGCTGCAATGCAGTCCATACTTTATTCTGAAAGTCGGAGCCTGGTGTATGTAATGGAACAGAAAATTCTTTTCTTTTGCCGTTAAAATATTCTTGTAATTCGATTTCTAATGAGTCAAAATGTTTGTTATTCCCTTGAATAATTGTAGCATTTAAAAGCTTGGCAATTGATTTCAATTCTGTTTCCAACATTTTTCTGTCGGAAAATTCTAATAGACAAATTCCTTGACTTGTAGCACAAGCAAGCATTGTCCCTAAAGGCGTCTCAATTCTTTTAAGGTCAATAATATTTTGCTGTTTTCCGTTCTTTGGTGAAACGCCAAAAATGTTTTTAAAACTGTCGCCAAAACCGCTTAACGATTCAAAACCTATGTCAAAAGCAGTATGTGTAATACTTCCGCCATTTTGTATTTTTTTAAATGCCGAATTTATTCTAAACATTCTTTGATAGGCTTGAAAGGTAATACCGTGGTTTTTTAAAAACCATCGTCTGATTTGGCTAGGTTCAATTCCTTTTCGTTTAAGGTCGTAATCTTTAAATTTTAATGTTGGATTTTCTGACAGTTCATTAATTATTCTCTGAAATTCAATTGGTGTGTGGTTTATCGTTTCTAATGGATTACAAATTTTACAAGCCCTATAACCTTTAAGAATGCACTCTTCGGATGTTCTTAGAAATTCAATGTTTTCAAATTTTGGTTTTCGTGCAGTACAAGAAGGCCTGCAAAAAATGCCTGTGGTCTTAACTGCCGTAAAAAATACTCCTTCAAATGAAGTGTCTTTTTCGACAATGGCTTTGTACATTATTTCTGCTGTCAGTTCCATGATTCAAACAACGATTTAAAAGATTGTTCACCCAAAATTTTTGAAGTCCTATTTTCTAAAGATGAATATGCATACCCATTTAGAAAATTACCCATACTAATTCTTTTTACGCCAAGCGCTTCAAGTCTTTCAAAATTGGGTAATTCCGGCATACACATTACATTTAGCGGTAAGTCAGTTTCTGTTACCATTGCCGAAATATCACTTTCTTTTGTGATAAAAGGTAAAAATATTCCGTCTGCACCTGATTGTTCATAATTCTTAACTCTTTCCGTTGCAACTTGCAACGTATTTGGAATATTCAAAAGAAAAGCATCGCATCTTACATTGATAAAAAGTGAAATTCCCTTTTGCTTTAAGATGCTATTTACTTCTCGTAAAAGGAGAGAGAATTGAAGGCTATCTTTAAGTTTTCGTTCCCCATTTTCAATAAAACTATCTTCAATATTTATTCCTACAATTCCTAATTTGTCTAATGCTATGATGTTAGTGGCAATTTCTGTCGCAGTATTTCCATAACCAAATTCAATGTCCACAGACAATGGAAGTGTAATGCTTTTAATAATTTTTCCAACAATAAATAATAAATCCGAAAAAGGCATTTGTTCACCATCTTCGTAACCTAAGGAATGGGCAATTGCAGCACTTGACGTTCCGATTGCTTGAAAGTTTAATTTTTCATAAACCTTTGCACTCTGTACATTCCAAACATTTCCAATAATCAGTGGCTTTGTCTGCTGATGTAATTCTTTAAATTTTAGATACTTTGTCATTTTTATAATTGTTTTTGCAAAGATACTTTTGGCTTGTTTTGGTATACAACCGAAAAATTGACAAGTATTTATTTTGTAGGGTATCTACCGTAAAATGGCACACAACGGTTTGGCGCTTGGCGCAGTGGGGGATTTTGAAAAACTAAACTGTCAACACAGCACAATGCTTGATAGAAGCACAAAACTTCAATTTCGCACTTCACCCCCCATTGCGCCAAACGTGTGTTGTGCGTTCGGCTTTCTTTTCTGTCAGGCGAGTTTGACAAAGTTATCTTCTAGTTTTACGTTAAAGTTTATTTCTGCTTTCAACGCCTTAAACACTTTCAATATAGTGTCAATTGTCGCACTATTTGCACTACTTTCAAGTTTTGAAATTTGAGCTTTTTGAACTCCTACAAGTTGTCCAAGTTCTTCTTGTGTCAAGTTTCTTTCTTGTCTTGCTGCCTTAATCATCTTTCCTAAAATGTCCATACGAAGTTCATATTCGTAATCGTCACGCTCTTTTGTCCCAACTTTGCCGATATACTTGTCTTTCATCTCGGCAAGTGAGTATGTCTTTAATTCTTTGGTTGCCATATGATTACTTTTTTTGTTTGTTACTAAAATATTTGTCTCTAAGTCTTAATGCCCGGTCAATTTCGTTTGTCGGAACTTTGTCAACTTTCTTTATGAAACCGTGGGTAGCTATTACCAAAGTTTCTTTGTTATCTGTTTTGTCCCAAAATGCAAGAAGTCTTATTTGAAGTCCTGCGAACTTTGTCCGAAACTCCCAAATGTCATTTTGAAGTTTCTTAAAAAGTTTTGGGTCATTAGTTTGTTCAGCAAGGTCAATATTGTAAAAGATTTTCTTAATTGTCTTTGGGTCGAGTTGCGAAATGAATTCGTCTGCTTCTTCTAAAAATTTCGTCTCAAAAAATCTCATTCAATACTGTCTTGTTTAACGTCACAAAGATAATAAAAGTTTCTAAAAATGGAAACAATATTTTTCGTATTTATTGTCGGGGTTGGTTTTCTAAGCTGACGCACAACGTTTTGCCGCTTTGCGAAGGCGGGGATTTTCAGCACTAAACTTCATTAGATGCACATAACTTGAATTTAGCACTTCACTGTCATAGAAGCACGAAACCCCCGCTTTTGCAAAACGGCTGTTACCAGCAGTATTTCTTTATATTTCGTCATATACTTCGTCTTTGTCCAAGAAGCCGAACTCTTCAATTTGTGGTAAAATCTTGTTCGCAAGTTGTTCGTTTGCCTTGCTCAATTCTTTTAGTTCGTCTGTCGCCAAGTTGTGTTCTGTCAAGCAACGTCTGATTTGATACCAACCTGCATCCCAAGTGTCAATTTTCCATTTGTTGGTCGCCATTTGGTTAAGGTTTGAATAAAAAAGTTTGTAAACAGTTTTTGCTTTTTCAATTACTTCTTTTGCTTCGTCCGATATGTCATTTTTATAAAGCCAATCTGCAACAAATCTGTTTTCGTCCTTTGTTATTTGTTGTCTAAAATCAGGGTCTTTAATTTCCCATTGTTTGATTTCTTCAAGTCGGAAAGGGTAAAAGTTGTTTTTGATTTGATATGTGTTACCCAAATACGAAACATTTTTCAATGCAGATGTTTGATTTGAATTAGAGAATAAACTCCAAACCACACAATCATTGATGAATACTTTTGTCGGTTCGGTTTGAGGAATTAAAAATTGATTTCTGTCATTTAGCCAAGTCGGTTTTGGAATTTTTCTAACTGCGTGCAGTGTCAATGCTTTTTCAAAGTTTTCTTTAATTACTGAAAATGCTCCTGCACTTACACTTGGAGACGATAAAATAGTAACATACTTAGCATTTTGGAAGTCGTTTCCTTTACTGCAAATAGAAGCCAAAAAATCTGGTCTTGCTCTGTGGCGAGTGTCAGTATTTCCGTCTTTAACAGTTATACCGTTGCTCATTGCAGGTAAAATGTAATCGTTTGAATTTTGAGGTCTTTTAAACCAATTATTCAATACATCATTTTTATCAATCAGCCTTAGATGTTTAATTCCGATTGTCGCACCTAAACTATTTGCAATGTCAATTTCTACAGATTTAGCTTCTGATTTCTTTGATAAATTCCATATTAAGAAGGAAATTGGGAAATTGCCTGTTACTCCGTGAAAGCATTTTGAGTGAAACAAAAATCCTTTTTCGTATTTGAAGTTAAAATGTTTGTCTCTGTATGCAACGCTATCAGGTGCGTTCAAGTATTTTAGAGTAGAAAACATACCTAAAAAAGAATTTTTAGGTAGCTCGTGAACAATGCGAAACATAAACTGAGCAAAGAGTTCACGTTTTGCGTGACCTACATCCACACTATCCATTGCAAGTTCTACTTTGGTTTTGCTAACTCCTTTTTTTGAACTACCATCTGATTTAGCGTCTTGTGCTGTTGCAAAAGGCGGATTGATGTAGACTATCCAAGTAATGTTTGGGTCGGCTAACTCATCCCTTAATTTTTTAGGGAGTTTCCAATTTGGTGTAAAAGGTAGATTTCCTTTATTGAAAACATATTCAACATCATCATTCAAATAATCATATTGAAAACAAGTTGCATTAGGAAATACTTTACTTAAATGGTCAGCTTCACTTCCGTGAAGTGTTGACATATATAAGTATTTGTATGCTTCGGCAGGTAAATGATATTCAAGGTTGCCGGTTCCAGCAGCCATATCCCAAATTCTAAACTTGCCAGTTTTATACCAATTTTTTCCAAGCACTTCGTTCCAATAGTGAACTGCTTTTTGTCCAAAATGAAGCGGAGTAAAAAACTCTCCTTCAAATCTTCTTTGGCTTTCGTCTGTTAGTCGGTCAAGTTTTGCGTGAATACCGTTTATAGTTTCGGCATTTTCTACATAATCGTAAACACTCCAAAAATAATCGTAGTCCTTCATTAGGACTTTTTGCGTTTTTGAGTTCTTGTCTTCAAATGTGAAAACTACTCGGCTATTATCTTTGTCAATGATTACTTTGTCACGCTGAATATTGGCAAGGAAATAAAAAGATGGTTTGTAGCCGTTTACAATGTAAGGTCCAATTACATTTTTCCAATGCTCAAAAACGGCTTCAAAGTTTTCTTCGTTTATTATTTTCTTGTCGCCAAAATCCATTATCATTTGTGGATTTAAAGCGTTGTCAAGATTTTTCTTAAATGCTTCCTGCTCTTGTTTCTTGGTGATTTTGTAAACGTGAATTTTTCCCGTTTCGGGTTCTTTCACTAAATGATCAATAAGTTTAGGGTCGGGTTTGCTTGCTGGTCTTTCCCAATCGTAACCGTCATTTGTGTAATAAGTTGACCACTTTCTTGTTTCGGTTATTGTCGCTTCGTTTTTGTCGGCAAGGCAAATGAAAAACGGAATTGCTTTCTCTACTTCAACGTATTTCAGTCGTCTGATGTAATAAAGTGATTGAGCAAGAATTGTCGCAAGTGCTTTAAGGTTTTGAAAGTTTTTGTCTGCCTTAAACTCAAATAATACTTGTGGTGTATATAAATCGTGTCTGTCAGCCGTGTTATACTTAATCTTGAAATAAGTTGCATAAATGCCCCTTACTTCATCTTCTTGTGTTGATTTGTCTAACCTATTTTTAAAATCTTCAAAAGTCATTTTCTGTATTTATGTTTTCGTTTGCACGGGTCTGTTAATATTGCTGGTAACGGTTTGCGGCTTGGCGTAGTGGCGGATTTTTAGCACAAAAGTTCAATCGAAGAACTGCACTTGAACCTACCACAAAACTGTCATACGAAGCACTGAACCCGCCATTACGCCAAACCGCTGTTGGTGGCTGGCGTTTTTCATAATTCCACGTAAACACATTCATTTGCTGTCTGAAATTTGAGTTTTGTCGCTTGAAACTGTTCGTTAATAGCAAATTGTATGTCTGTTGTTCTGTTGTCTCCTGTGTTTATTGTCGTGGCTTGGGGAATGGTATAAGTCAATTCGGTATTATTCGTGTCTAATAGCTTTATGTTTTGTTGAACGTTATTAAAAATGAAAGTCCTATTTGAGTTGTTGTTTGTTTGTATTGAAACTGTAACAATATTGTTTGCTGTTGAATAATTTGTAACACAAATGTCGATTCCCTCAAAAGAGAAAGGATTGTTTATTCCTGTATAACGAATTGTAGGAAGTTCAAATAGTTGTGCAACAAGATTGTCAACGTCTGTGAATGGATTTAATAAATGATAGTTTGCTATGTTTGAGTGGTGATATTTCAACCACGCAGCATATTCAAGAGCTATATCACGTTTGTCGCTTAGGTCGTCATATAATTTTGCTTTACCTTTTACATAGGCTGGGTAGTGATTTATTTTTATGTAAGTAGAAACACAAATAGCCCCTTGACAAGTGCATTCTTGTCCCCTGCTTTCGCAATCACTTCTTTGAAATGCTGTTGTGCTTTTTTCAAAGTGAAGCAATACCCATTCTTCAAACGAAATACTTGAAAAAGCAATTTTTATTTTTGATTTAGAAGCAAGTTCAATCGCTTGTAAATTTTGTTGGTCTCTATCTCTGTCTTTGTCAAAAACAACCCAGATTTCGTCATAAGACCTTTGACTTTTCTTGGCTTCTTTGACCATATTTACGGGGTCGGTCTTGCTCCCGTCAACAATTTCTCTTACATCAACAGTTACAGAGTATTTCCATTCGTCTTCATCGCCTAAAATTTCGCTTATTCTTGAAAAATACGCTTGTTCAGTATGTCCTTCGGTAAGAATATACAAAGACCTTTTTATGTTTTTATTCTTACTCATACTCTGCGATAAATTCAAATTTTTTGATGTTAGGAACTGCACCGAATTTTCCTGTTCTATACCATTTATCAAACGGTATATCAGAACGAACATTTTTTAAATCGTTGAAGTCTTTTACTGAATACAATTCAGTAACTCCGTATTTGTTTTTATCACCAAACCAAATCTGGTCTTTGCGAAAGACTTTTTTATCAAGTAAGGTTGTTTCGTGTGTTGCGAAAACAAGTTGTGAATTGTTTTTATTGACTTTGGGATTATGAAACAATTCAACCAAAAACTTCGCAAGGTCAGGATGTAAGCTGTTGTCAAACTCATCTAAGAAAATCAAAACAGGTTCTTCTTTTTCAAAGGATTCAAGCATCAACCCGCCAATCGCAAACATTGTTTTTGTTCCTTGTGATTCTTGGTCATTGAAAGACAACATTTGAATACCCGATTCATTGCCTAAATGAAATACTTTGTGAACACCAAAGGTTTCAAATTTTAGGTCTTTTATTACTCTTTCTCTAATATTTTCAGGTAAACTTTCAAAATCTTTATCGGGTCTTTCCGATACGTGAACTTCTGAAATTTTAGTATCTGCAACACTTATTAGTTTGCTTAGTTTTCTTCTTAATTCTTGTCTTTCTGGCTTATTGAAGTTTTTTTGAACATTGTTGTAAAGTTCATTGATGTGATGAACGGATGGAATATTCCAAACTTCAATTTCTTTGAAATACAAGTAAATATCTCTAAGCTGGTCATTGGGAATGCCACCAAACTTTGAAAGAAAAAGAGTGTTTTTAGTAACTCTTTTATCTTCTTTTTTGTTTTTCATAGCCTCGCCAAATTCAACAAACTCGTTAGCGTCTTTCCTTTCAAAAATTTTTGAAATCCAATTTGTTTCATAAACGCCCAAATACTCATACAGTATTTCCGTTTTGTTATACTTGATGATGTATCTGTGCCGTTTCTTGTTTTTAGGGATAAAATTTATGGTTATTTCAGTCGGCTCATTTTGTGAAGTAACATCTAATAAAAAAGGGTCGTAAAATCTGTTGGGTATTGGGTCGCCTGCTTTTAATTCCAAAGAATTTAAAACAAAGTTTCGCAATGTCCACATTAACCGAATTAGATTGGATTTGCCTGAAGCGTTAGCACCGTAAATTACCGCTGACTTTAAAAGTTTTAAATTTTTGTAGTCCGAAAGAGGAGCAAATGTGTTCCCTGGTTTCAACTTCAAAGAACTTGCTTCTAAGCTGAAATTTTGCTCTTCTTTAATTGAGCGGTAATTTTTAGATGTTATGTCTATTAACATATTCGTTGCTTGTTATCGTTTCAGTTGCAAAGATAAGTTTTAATCTGATAAAATATTGAATTATGTAAATAATTTACAAGATTTGAGGTTTTAGGTGCTTTTAGCTATGTCAATAGTCATTTTTTGTAGAATTTCGCAAGATATGCTGTCGCCAATTGGCGAAAGTTTGATTTTTGGTCAGTCCGTTGATTGTAGCACTGTCGTCTTACGCTTGCCACCAACTTTTTTATATGCGCTATAAACCTTCGCTTATACACCCAAATTTGGGTGTATAAGCGAAACTCAATCACCAAAACTTATCCCCAAGCCCTTGGCGGCTTTTACCAAAAAGGAGTCTTTGTTCACGAAATTCGATTCGCGCGTGGCCTCTTCCAGCGATACATAACTAATGTTGTTGTTTTTCAACGCAACCATTTTTCCAAACTCACCATGGATGACCAATTCCATCGCCTTAACCCCAAACAAGGTTGCCAGCACCCGGTCGAACGCGGTGGGTGTTCCGCCACGTTGTATGTGGCCTAAAACGGTTTCCCGTATCTCGGCCTGGCAACCGGCATCTTTCAATTGCTGCGATAACTGAAAGGCCACACCGCCCAGCCGCACATGCTCCGATCCTTTTTCCCCGCTGCGCGCTACAATGGTTCCGTTTTTTGGTTTGGCACCCTCGGCAACTACAATGTTCACAAACCCTTTTCCGAATTTATAACGGGCGTCAATGCGCTTCACCAGCTTATCAATTTCGTAAGGTATTTCAGGTATCAGGCATATTTCTGCGCCCCCGGCAATGGCGGTGTGTATGGCAATCCAGCCTGCATCGCGCCCCATTACTTCCATAATCATTACCCGGTGATGGCTCTCGGCCGTGGTCACCAGTTTGTCGAAACTATCGGTGGCAATCTGAACTGCGGTTTGAAAACCAAAGGTCATGTCGGTTGCCGACAGGTCGTTGTCGATGGTTTTAGGTACGCCAACGATATTCAATCCCTGGTCAAAAAGTGCTTTCGAAATTTTCTGCGAACCATCACCACCAATATTGATCACAGCATCAAACCCAAGTTTTTTTATTTTCGTGATCAGTTCTTCCGTGCGGTCAATTTCTTTTACGGAGCCATCTTTTTGAACGATGGGGAATTTCATCGGGTTTGCCTTATTGGTTGTTTTAAGGATGGTGCCGCCCTTTACATGAATGC
Organism: Cyclobacteriaceae bacterium; assembly: GCA_025808415.1. Classification (NCBI taxonomy): domain Bacteria; kingdom Pseudomonadati; phylum Bacteroidota; class Cytophagia; order Cytophagales; family Cyclobacteriaceae; species Cyclobacteriaceae bacterium. The sequence goes on along the minus strand of CP075525.1, from coordinate 3,146,258 downwards.
CCGCTGTTTTGCGCTGGGTTAACCGTATTATTTGCTGAGGTTCGTTGAGCACACCATTAAAGGCCTCAATGCTTCCGTATACTTCCCAATTCTTTTCTTTTCGCGCGCGTTTGGCAATGCCGCGTATTACGGCATTCAACCCGGGGCAATCACCACCACCGGTAAGCACCAGTACTTTCTTTTTTTGTTCTTCCATGGAGTTTGTTGGTGTGCCCTGTGGCACAACACAGGTATGTAAAGTACGCTGACAAACTTCAATTGTCAACAGCAGCCGCGCGTTTTAACCGATCGTTAATGGCGCGGCCAAGGCCAACCTCGGGAAGTAATTCCGCCAGGATAATGTCCACGGGCATCTTATCGAAATCGCGAAGGTATTGAAAGAGGTTTCGTGCGGCTTCTTCAGGGTCTTTGCCGGGCGAAAGGATGCGCTGATAAGGTGAGTTGAAATCGCGCGCAAAACTAAGTATGCCTGCTGTGTGTGCCGGATAGTGTTGCAGAAGTTCTTCTATTTTACCGATGATCAGCGGTTTGCCCGGGGCATAGTGGCTTTTAAGCTGACCGGGTGCCAGTGGATTTGAAGTTGAGTGTGTGTTTACTTTCAGTTTTCCCGTAACGGCTTCAATGCGTTCCAGGCTTAAGCCACCCAGCCGTAACACTACCGGGTCATCGCCCTCAAAACCTACAATGGTTGATTCAATACCGATGCTGCATATCCCACCGTCCAGTATGTAGCTGATGTTGTTGCCGAGTTGTTCATTTACATGTTGTGGCGAAGTGGGGCTGACATAACCGAACGGGTTTGCGCTGGGCGCAGCCAGTGGAAACGATAAGGAAGTGAGCAGTTTACGGGTGAGGTGATGGTCGGGACTACGGAAGCCCACCGTGTTCAGCCCTGAAGTAACCAGTGCCGGAATGGTGTCATCTTTTTTTTCCAACACCAGTGTCAGGGGACCGGGCCAGAACAGTTGTGCCAGGCGCTCGGCTTTTTTAGGAATATGGGTTACATAATTTCGGGCAAGTGAAAGTGCAGGAATGTGCACAATTAATGGATCGAATTGGGGGCGGTTTTTTGCGGCAAAAATTTTTGCCACGGCCTCAACATTAAGTGCATTACCTGCCAAGCCGTAAACGGTTTCCGTGGGTATGGCAACCAATTCACCCTGTGTGAGCAGGGATGCTGCTTTTTCAATGTCCGTACCGATTTCAGCCATGCGTGTGTAAAACTAAAATTAATTCACAATGATCCACAAACCTATCTTCGGCAAAGGCAGGCATTTTACCTGCGATCTTAAACCATCACTGAGATGCCCGGCCAAAGGCTGGCATGGCATTTTGGTACGTTTACGGATCATCAGAAATTGATTTGTCATTTTATAGGTTACGAAAGCCGTTCAACATAAATTTCAGGCAACCACGGAGACAAGGCACATCCTAATGCAGTATGTAGGTATATTTAGCCAATCAACTTAACCCATTGCGTTATGAATAACAAAAACAGGAACATTATTAAGGGTATAGCCGTGCTGCTGGTTTTACTGGCGGTAATGATGCAGATGAATTGGGTGGTGATTCCCGCCCTGGTGGCTTACAAATTCTGGCTGGTGGTTATTGCCTTTGGCATGGTGCTGGTGGCTTCGAAGTAATGCTTTGTTTTTTTGATCATTCGGGCAATCGAAAAATTATTCTCCGCGAGCGTTAAAATGTCATCAAGTGCAAACCAGGCCACTTGATTGGACTCAGTGGATACCAGTAGCGGTTCGTGCTGACTGGCCTGAAATATAAACCGGATGTCAAAATGAAGGTGTTCACGGAAATCTTTACGGGCAGGTATTGTGTGAATGTCTATGTCGAAAAAGTTTTCTGTTAACAGGCAAAGATTTTTAAGGCCAGTTTCTTCCTGTGCCTCGCGCAGGGCAACCGCAAAAATATTTTCGTCACCATCGGCATGCCCACCCGGCTGCAACCATTTGCTTAGCTTGGCATGGTGTACAAGCAGGGCGTGCGAACCTGTTTCGTTTACGATCCATGCCGAACCGGTGAGGTGTCCCGGTAAGTGATCGCGAAAGAAGCATCGCGGTTGTTGGAGCAATTCCAGGAATGGGGTAATAAAAACTGCTTCTTCGGGGTAAGAAGTTTCGTAAACTGTGAGGTTCGCAAAAAGCCTTTCGCGTGATCCTAGGCTCATTGAATCACTACGGTAACCTTGTTTATTTTTTTTGCCTCAAGCCTGCCGGTTTGTTCCCCGCCCCCGAAATTATTGGCGCCATCTTTTTCGGCCAGTATGAAGTAAGAGATAGCTTTTAAATCTTTAAAGCGCACCACGCCTTTATCATCGGTTGTACCTTCTGCAGCTGCATTTTTTTCTTCTTTATAGTCATCTTCCCGCTCAAACAGCTTTACGGTAACGCCCGCTTCGGTATTACCCAACTCGTTACGAACGGTAATGTGAATCTGCGTTTTAATGATCTGTTCCATTACCGTTGAAAATGCTGGAAAGAAAACAACAAGCGCGAAAAGGATAAGCAGTTTTTTCATGGCACTTAAATTTTATGGTTTATACTTGTTTGATGGATTTTTGTGTGTTTGTGCTTATGTGACCCAACAGGCTGTAATTTTTCTTACCCCGAAAACATAATGGCACTAATAGTAAAATTGTTGAAAGCATTATATTCAGGAACACGTTCGAAAATTAATAAACATATTTCCGGAAAACCAGTTATTTCAGGTCGTCAGCTGATGGTTTACGATAATTGACCTTGTGGCGGTCGAGTAACATGAATTGTTGCGGCAGGCGCTGCACAAAGCTATCCCAATCCCGTTTTTCTTGTGGCGACCAAACCACTTCGGCCAGTGCCAGGGCACGCGGGTAAACCATGTACTCCACATGGTCAGTTGTTTTAATGTATTCAGTCCACACATTGGCTTGTGCGCCCAATACATTGGTGTGTTCATCCTGGCTTAGTTGTGCAGGGATAGGCTCGTAGTGATAAACTTTTTTAAGGGGGGTATTACCGCCAATGGCTACTGGTTCATTGGCGGGTTCACCCTGGTAGTGATCAAAGTAAAGTGCAAAGCCGGGCGTCATCACCACATTGTGGCCTGCCTGGGCGGCTGCAATACCTCCATCTTCTCCGCGCCAACTCATTACCGCAGCATGGGGTGCCAGGCCGCCTTCCAGTATTTCATCCCAGCCAATAAGTTTTCGCCCCCTGGCATTCAAGTATTTTTCAATGCGTTGTATAAAATAACTCTGCAATTCATGTTCATCGGCAAGGGCTTCAGCCTTCATTCGTTCCTGGCAAAGCGGGCACGCCTGCCAACGCACTTTCGGGCATTCATCGCCCCCTACATGGATGTATTCGCCCGGAAAAAGTGCCAGCACTTCATCCAAAACATTTTCAAAAAAAGTGAACGTTGATTCTTTGCCGGCACAGAACACATCATCAAAAACACCCCATAAGGTAGCGGCTTTGTAAGGTCCCCCGGTACAGCCTAATTCAGGGTAAGCCGACAGTGCGGCCAGTGCATGGCCCGGCATTTCAATTTCAGGTACGATGGTAATGTGGCGTTGTTGTGCGTAGGCCACAACTTCTTTTATTTCTTCCTGGGTATAATAACCACCGTAGCGTTGGCCATCGAACGTATGGGGCACATCGCTGTAATGCCCGATCAGCGTTTCGTCCCTGTAGGCGGCCACTGCGGCAAGTTTCGGATACTTCTTTATTTCAATGCGCCATCCCTGGTCTTCGGTTAGGTGCCAGTGAAAAGTGTTGAACTTGTATTGCGCCATCAGGTCAATGTAGCGTTTGATAAAATCTACGGGAAAGAAATGCCGGCAAACATCCAGGTGTAACCCGCGCCAGTTAAAGCGTGGAAAATCGGTGATGGAAAGCAGGGGTACTTGTAATCCTGTCGGATTTTCCTGAACGAGCTGAATCAATGATTGAATGCCGTAAAATAAACCGGAGGCACTGGTCGAGAAAATATCCACACCATCGGCATTGATAACCAAACGGTAATAACCTTCGGGCAATACTTCTTTAGAAACAAAACTGCGCAGGGAAACCGATCCTGTTGAGTCGCTGACAATTTTAGCGGGCACTTTTTGGGTAGTGAAAAAATCAACCAGGAAAACAGCGGAGGAAATTTCATCCGGATTTATGGCCGATATGGTAACCGTATCCGGAAGTGTATAATGGCCATGGGTAACATTTACAGAAACAGGTAGGGGTACAATAGTGACAGCCGGAGAAGGGGCTTGTTCTTCCTTTTTGCCTTTACATGCCGCAACCAGAAATAGTATTAATGTGATGGTTAACCTGAGACTATAGTTTGCCATGCTGAGTGATTGAATAATCACTCATATTCGGAAAAAACAGGAAGATTAGCTAAAGGAAATGAACGATCTTTTTTAGCGTAACAGTACGACACCCCCGCGTTTTTCCTGTATGCCGTCCTGCGGTCGGTATGCGCTTTTATACCGAACCACATAGGTATACGTTCCTGCCGGCACCAGTTGGGCAGCATTGTTTTTATACCCGCCATTCCACTTGAACAACCTGTCGTTCGATTGATAGATCATCTCGCCCCAGCGGTTAAAGATGAAAACCTCAAAACCGGTATCATCAATAAAGAAGGTGAAAATCCCGAACGCACTGTTCTCACCAATGGAACTTCCGGGCCTGAAGGCATTGGGCGCCACAATGCGCGGCCTGCACTCTTCGATCACATCGGTTTGGTCATTGCTCACGCAACCAAATGAATTCGTAAGGGCAACACTGTATAACCCGGGCTCATCGACCAACAACGTTTGCGTGGTAATGCCCAGGGGTACTCCTCCCTGGAACCAATTGTAACTGATAAATCCGCTTCCCGGATCAAGCGTGATTTCACGTGTATTAGGATCGGGGTTGGCATCGTTGTTACAGATTAATGCGCGCTGAGGCAAGGCACCCGGTGTTGTGGGGAAGAGTATGATTTGATTTTCAACAAAGCGTGAACAACCGGGAACGGTACCAGTAACCCGGTAAAGCCCACCAATATTTCTTACTAAAGTAGCATTGGTGGCACCGGAAATGTTAGTGCCATCGACAGCCCATTGAAATGCAGTGCCGCCTATGTTGCTGGTAGCGGTGAGTGTAAACGGTGAACCCGTGCAAGGCGTTGTAGTAGTCATGGTAAGTTGCAGGTTACCCGCAACATTAACCGGTTTAACAGGCGAAAAGAATGAGCAACCCGAAGCCGTGTTTCGCACGATAACACGATAGTTCACGCCATTGTCAACTGGGTTTGCCAAGATAGATACGCCACCCGGAATCGGGTTTCCATTACGTTCCCACTGGTAGGTATATGTGCCGGGCTGATTGGTGGTAGCGGTGAGCGTAACCTGATCGGCACAGGCATCGGTTTGGATAAAGTCGGCTGTTACATTGTTGTTTACGATCACAACAATATTTTGTGTGGCCGGGCAAAAGCCTGCATCGGTAACGGTTACACTGTAGGTTTGCGATCCTTGCGGAGGGGTTGCCGTTATGGAAGGAATGTTGGTGGCGCTGGTAATGTTTGGTCCTGTCCAGCTAAAGCCTGAGCCTCCGGTTACGGTTAATGTAACAGGGTTTGTGCAACCATTCGTGGCCACCGTAAAAGGAACCTGTGGATCGGAGACTACCGTAATGTTTTCTGTAGTAATGCATCCATCAGCATTTACCTGTATAATATAACTGCCGGGGACAGGTACGGGAAGCGTACTAAAGTTTGCTGTGCCCAGTGGAGTGGCAGGAATAGTAATAGTACCCGTACCTGAATTGGTGACAAAATAGGTAGCGGCACCAATTCCTACTATGCCGGTGGTTTGCACATCAATGGCAACCGGATCGCACGTTGGTGTTTGTGCCAATGCACTGGTAATATCAATGGCATTGTCGTTAATGCCAACCGTGGTGATGGTGGCACAACCTGAAACCTGATCGGCAACGGTAATTCCATAAGTTCCGGCACCCAAAGCAGTAAGGCCAGGATTTACAACCGGGCCAACCGGTCGGTCTACGTCCTGAAGCGAAGTAGAAGGGCCGGTAACGAAGTAGGTAAACAAACTTGCCGGTGAGTTAATGGTTAGTGCAATTTGTCCGGTGTTCGTTCCGCACGCTGCCGTGTTGGATGGAACTGCTGTAAAGGCCGGTGATTCATTAAACGTGAAGGTAACATTATCTACCACGGTACATGCCGTAATGGGATCGGTTACACTAACTTCGTAGGTAAAAATTCCCGGTATGCTGGTATCAACGGGTTGTGTTTGTGCTGTTCCTGCCGGAGCGCCATTAATGGTCCAAACATAAACGGCTCCCGGGTTTGATGCATCTAATGGAAATACGGTAGTACCCTGACACAGGGTTTGATCAGGGCCTAAATCAACAGGCGGCCGATTGTCAGCCACTATTAACGAGCCTGCCGAAGTACAACCACTTACGGTATTGGTAATGGTTACACTAACGATGGATTGCCGGTCCACCAAAATGGTGCGGGTAGTTTCTCCGGTCGACCATAGAAAGGTGAGGTTGGGCAAATCCGGGTTGGTGGGCGGTAGCGCTTCAAGCAAAAGGCTGCCGTTGCAAATAACAGGTTGTAGCACACCGGCCGGCAAAAATGTTGGGTTGGCAGGAGGCGGGAAAATGGTAATGGTTTGTGTCATTGTGGTGTCAAGCCCACAACGATTAAAAACTCTGAGTGTTACAACATAATCCCCTGCTGCGGCATACGTATGTTGTACCTGCGATGAGTCTGATCCAAAGCCATCGCCAAACGACCATTCAAATTGATCGATTGGATCGGTACCAAAACCTGTGAATAATGTTGGTTCACCCAAACAAAATCCGGCAATGTCCATTCCTGCAGGTTGTATAGGATTACCCACGTTCTGTATAAAGTTGGGTAGCCCTAATCGACTTTGCGTACCACCGGCCAGGGCAAATCCATTTACATTAAATGTGGAAACCAATAGCGTGTCAGGATTAATAGTAATTGTACCGAGCGTATTGCGATTGTTAACGGCTACATAAATCTGTCCATTTGGGCCACGCTGTATCGCGCCCAGCTCTTCGTTTATATTGGCCAGTGGAGGTGTAATCAATTGCGGGTTGCCCTGGTAGTCGATATAAAATTCACGAATGGCAGAAGGTGAGCCCAGAAGTGTTGCAAATATTTTATTGCCTGCAAACTCAACACCGTACACCTGGCCCGTGGCGCTGTTCAGGTTGGCCGTGCGAAAGTTGCTTACCCTTCCACTGGCATTATCAAAATCAAAAATCTCCAATACGTTTGAAACTCCCGGGTTGGACAATGCAACAGCCAAAAGATTTCCCCCGCCAAGTTTCATGTAACCGTGACCAGTTTCCGGGGCAGTTAACACATGATCGGAACCAAGGCTGGAAATGACAGGATTACCAATACCCTGCTGGCTGATGGGATAGGCGCGAAATGAATTGTTTCCGTACTCATGGGCTATCAACCAACCGGCATTGCCGGTAATTCGCTCGGTGCTTCGTGAAAAGAGAAGTTGATTGTATTCCACAATACCGCCATCTCCACTGTTAAGTTTTATATCGAACAAAGAATACCGTAATTCATAGGTGCCGGTTCCGTGAACCTCTTGCGTTGTGAAAATATAATAGAGTGTTTCGTCCCCCTGCACCGGAATGATCAAAGCCGATTGTGTTGACCCGGGCTCGCCACCCAAGCCTGGCGGCATCGGGGCCGGGGTAATCTCCACATCGTTGCGATCAAAAATGCGTGCGCCATCGGTTGAGAAAATTACCTGGCCATTGCGATCACTGATTACGGCAACACCCTCCGGACTGTTAATTGGACCGGTTATGGCTACTGGTGGAGGGACATTAAAATCGATACCCGCATTTTGCCCAAAATACCAGATGTTCGATCGCTGGTCCTGCAAACCATACTCGCGCACATTCACACCTGCATAGGCCTGGCAACCGGTGGCATCAGTCACTACTACATAGTAGTACCCCGCAGAATCTGGTGTGAGCACCGTGCCCACATCGCCATTCGACCAAATAACGGAAACAGGTGTACCGTTTTGAATATCAACTGTAATGCGCATATCATCGCTGGTGTCGTTAGGGCACGGAGGTATGCCGTTGTTGATGGGCAATTCGCATTTACAGGCTGTAGTGTCGGAAACAAGGTTAAGCTGAAGATCAAATTGCGTTAAGATAACCGGGTTAGAAGCGGTTACGGACTGGCCATTTAAGAAAGCAGTTACTGTAGCCGTGAATGATCCACCGTTTTGATAGGTATGCACAGGGCTCCAGGCTGTTGCCCCGTTGCCGTCACCAAAATCCCAAACTAAACTATCGGCACCGGGTGTAACCGTGGGGTAAAATGAAACCGGTGAGTTAGAACATGTACCTGCGGTTACAAACGAAACTGTCAGGTTGAGATCAAACGAAGGCGAGAAAGACGGGAACTGTGTTCCGTTAATATTCGGATTTGCAGGAAAGGCAATCGGTTGGTATTGCACTAAGCTTGCAAGGCTGTCAGTGTCCGAAAGTCTGCCAATCAAAAATGGTCCACCACCCGTTGCCTGGTAGATGTGATAAATTGTTGTGTCGGGGGCAATTTGTAAACCATAGCTTTGGTTTACGGGCAATGGTAAAACAAGGGCCAGCGTTACCGAAGGGTTAAGCAAATCAAACTGTAATACCTGTGCATCAGCACCTGAATCGTTTCTTCTGGAGAGGTAAAGGAACCTTCCTGACGGGCTCCACTCCGTGTCATAAAGGGCTCCGGCAATTGGACTGGCAGAGTTTAAAACAAATTGATCGAACGAAAGGGTACCGGTGGCATCATCAAAATCAAGGATGGCAACATTCCGGTTAACGGATAATGGAGTAACGGCAATTTTTCCGGATGCAGGATGATAGGCAAAGTTACTGGCCGAAATATCCAACCCTCCTGTAAGGTTTGGAAAAGTGGTGTGGGTAAATACCCCCGCAGGTTGTACATGGGTTACGGTGTAATTATCGGTGCCGTTAACATGAGTAATCAACCAATAGTCTGTTCCGTTGTCGTGTGGAATAACGATCATCGCTTCCGAGCGACTGTTGGCAGCTAACCCTACAGGTTGGTTTTTGGTGGTGACATCGCCAGTGGGTGGCGCAGGGAATATCGAGTTACCAAAGGCTGTCATGTCCACAATGCTGAACACGATGCTTCCACCGGCTATACCGTTGGCGCTGTTGGTAAAAATATAGTATTGGTTATCAACGCCTGGTACGGGGCAAATGGCTACGGGCTGATTGCCTGAAGTATTGCCCAACAACCCTGTTCCATTGGGCATGGGTGCAGGGTTAGCGCTGATGTCGTACACGCGCGATCCATCGGAATAAAACATCAGGTCGGCATTGATGGGGCTGGAGGCAACCGCACTGCCCCCGGTACCAAAAGGTAACTTTTGATTGGTGACAATACTGGGAGTATTATCCGATCGGCTAAAGCGAATGGCCGAAGTACTGTTTCCAAAATACCAGTTGTGTCGCGAGAAGTCTTGTGCTGATACATCGGCACCAAACCCTACGCACACTATCAAAACCAACACGCGTACTTTCTGTATCACCCTCATGGTTATCTCACTATGTACCTTAAACTAAGTTTAAATGTGGTAAACGGTCAATTTCTAAACGCCCAACCATCGCTAAAGTATACAATTTGCCTAAAAATATCGTTAAGAATCAGAAAAGGAGGTTGTTTGCCCGCCTGTTGTTTTTTAAGTTTCACGAATCGCTTTAATTTGCCACGATGCCAAATCATAAAACAATCAGTAAGCCATTTTTTTTGCTCCTTGTTATCGGGTTGTTAATGCTTGCTGCCAAAACAGAAGTAACTGCACAGGACCCACAGTTTTCGCAGTTTTATGCAGCGCCACTTTACCTTAACCCAGCGTTGGCAGGCGGTACCGGTCAAGCCCGTGCAGGGATCAATTACCGCAACCAATGGCCGGCTATTGATGCCAACTTCACTACCATGTCGGCTTACTTTGATTATTTTATTGAAGATAAGCGCAGTGGGGTAGGTATAATTTTAACCCGCGATGTGGAGGGACTTGCCGGATTGCGTTCCCTTAACGTGGGTTTGCAGTACTCATACGAGCTTCAGTTTTCAAAAAACCTGGGCTTCAGGCCGGGTGCTCAAGTGTCACTTTATAATAGAGATATAAATTTCAATAAGCTCACGTTTGGCGATCAGTTCGATCCCACAACCGGTCAATTGATTTCCCCTTCCACAGCCGAACAGTTTGTGACCAACTTTAGCAAAACTTTTGTTGACCTTTCATTGGGTGGCGTGTTCTTTACCAAAACAGCATGGTTAGGCGTGGCGGCTTTTCACCTGAACCAACCTAACCAGTCGATTGTAGATGAGAATAGTCCGTTGCCGATCAAGTTATCGGTGCATGGTGGGTTTAAATACAAAATGAAGCCCGGGGTTAAGGGCAGTGGATTGTATGCTCAAGAAGCAGAGCGGAGCATATCCCCGGCCTTTCAATACCGTCATCAGGGTCAGTTTGATCAACTCGATCTTGGTCTTTATTATACGGCCGAGCCGTTGGTGCTGGGATTATGGTATCGCGGTGTTCCGTACAAACAGGTGAATGGCTTTGTTAATAATGAGTCGATTGTATTATTGCTGGGCTTCACCAACATTGGCGCAAAACAAGCGCTCAATATTGGTTACAGTTATGATTACACCATTTCCAAACTGGGTGCCGGAAGCGGTGGGGCGCATGAGTTCAGCCTGGTGTACACCTGGCCGATGCGCGACCCGCGCAAGCCGCCACGGGATAAATTGATTATCCCGTGTCCGGATTTTTAAATTTCAGCCACTTACATAAACTAATAGCAAAGGGCATCAAATTTTTGGTGCCCTTAATTTTTTTTCGATAGTTTTCACTTCTTGAATACGGTAAAAACTAAATCACAATCACCTTGAAACGAAGAGATTTTGTACAGTTGGCGGGGCTGGGTATAGGTGGCATGCTGGTGCCTTTCCCGATGATAGGCAATGCTGTTTCCCTGGATGTACTACTTGCCCCGCGTATAAGTGTTGCACAGAAAAAACAATTGGCTGACGTAGCTTTAAACACAGCAAGGTCGTTAGGCGCTACGTATGCCGATGTGCGCATTGGCCGGTACCTGAACCAGTTTATCACTACGCGTGAGAACCGCGTACAGAACATCACCAATACCGAATCATTCGGTACGGGCATCCGTGTAATTGTAAACGGCACCTGGGGCTTTGCCGCCACCAATAACGTTACAGATGATGGTATACGAAAAGCCACACAACAAGCTGTGGCCATCGCGAAAGCGAATTCAAAATTTCAGAAAGAACCTGTAAAGCTGGCGCCAACACCCGGATATGGTGATGTTACCTGGAAAACGCCCATTCAAAAAAATGCATTTGAAGTTCCGGTTTCCGAAAAAGTAGAATTATTGCTGGGCGCCAATGCGGCTGCCTTAAAGAACGGTGCCACCTTTGCCAACGCCAACCTCTTCCAGGTAAATGAGCAGAAGTATTTTGCATCGACCGATGGATCGTACATCGATCAGGATGTGCACCGCATTTGGCCAACCTTTACAGTTTCTGCCATTGACCGGGCTTCCGGTAAATTTAAAAGTCGCGATGCTTTGAGTGCTCCGATGGGCATGGGGTATGAATACATGATACCGAAAGCTGTAGATAAAGTTAAAGGTCCTGCGGATGTGATGTTGTACCGGAACAGTTATGACATGATTGAAGATGCTACCCTTGCCGCAAAGCAGGCAAAGGAAATGATAAACGCTAAATCAGTAGAGCCGGGCAAATATGATTTGGTGCTTGAGCCAAACCACCTGGGCTTAACCATTCACGAATCGGTAGGCCACCCGTTGGAACTTGATCGGGTGTTGGGCTACGAAGCAAACTATGCCGGAACAAGTTTCGCTACGCTGGATAAGTTGAAGGCAGGCAACTTTAATTATGGAAGTAAGCTTGTTAACATTTTCGCAGACAAAACACAACCCGGTTCATTGGGCGCTGTTGGTTACGATGATGAAGGTGTGAAATGCAAGCGTTGGGATTTAATTAAAGATGGAATACTGGTTAATTACCAGGCCATCCGCGACCAGGTGCATATTATTGGTCAGAATGAATCGCATGGATGTTGTTATGCACAAGGCTGGAGTGATGTTCAGTTCCAACGTATGCCAAACGTTTCGTTAGCACCCGGAAAAGACCCGTACACCATCGATGAAATGATCAAAGATGTAGAGAAAGGAATTTATATAGCAGGCCGAGGATCATACTCCATCGATCAGCAACGCTACAATTTTCAATTTGGCGGAACAGTATTCTACGAAATCAAGAATGGAAAAATTGAAGGCATGCTTAACGATGTTGCCTACCAGTCAAATACCCAGGAATTCTGGAACAGTTGTGTAAAAATTTGCGATGAACGCGATTACCGCATGTTCGGCTCGTTCTTCGATGGAAAGGGCCAGCCATCACAAGTGAGTGCCGTTTCGCATGGCAGTTCAACTTCGCGGTTCAACGGTGTGAACGTAATTAACACAGGCCGTACAATTTAAAACCACCACTATGAAGAGACGGGATTTTATTCAATTGGCGGGTATGAGTGCAGGTGTTGCCATGCTTCCATTTGGGGCATTTGGTCAACCTGTAGATATTGCTTTCTTGTTAACACCACGACTTGATACAAGTCAGAAAAAGCAATTAGCCGATGTGGCGCTCAACACCGCTAAATCCTTAGGCGCCACCTACACCGATGTGCGCATCGGGCGCTACCTGAACCAGTTTGTGACAACACGCGAACGCAAAGTTCAGGGCATTATAAACACCGAATCGTTTGGTGCCGGTGTTCGGGTGATCGTAAACGGTACCTGGGGCTTTGCAGCCAGCAATGATGTTACGGCTGATGGTATCAAGAAAACTACCGAGCGTGCTGTAGCCATCGCAAAGGCCAATTCGAAATTTCAGAAAGAGCCGGTTAAACTGGTTCCTGTTGCTGCCTATGGTGAAGTGAATTGGAAAACCCCCATTAAGAAGAATGGATTTGAAGTTCCAGTAAAGGACAAAGTTGACCTGCTGCTGAATGCGAATGCAAAAGCCATGGAAAAAGGGGCGAGCTTTGTCAATAGTTTAATCTTTTTGGTGAACGAACAGAAGTACTTTGCTTCCTCTGATGGCTCGTACATCGATCAGGACATTCACCGCACCTGGCCGAATTTTTCCGTGTCCATGGTTGACCGCGCATCGGGACAGTTTAAAAACCGTTCAGCCTTCAGTGCACCGGTAGGTATGGGCTATGAATACCTGGATGGAAAAGCCGAAGATAAAATACAAGGACCGGGCGGCATCATTCTCTATAATAAATCATACGACATAGTAGAAGATGCAACCATGGCAGCTGAGCAGGCTAAGCAGATGATTGCTGCTAAATCAGTTGAGCCCGGCAAGTACGACCTGGTGCTGGAGCCATCGCATTTATGGCTCACCATTCACGAGTCGGTTGGCCACCCTACCGAGCTTGACCGTGTACTGGGCTATGAAGCCAATTTTGCCGGCACAAGTTTTCTTACTAAAGATAAGTGGGAGTCGAAGAAGTTTCAGTTTGGAAGCAAGATCGTAAACTTCGATGCCGATAAAACCGAAGTGGGTTCGTTGGGTGCTGTCGGGTATGATGATGAAGGGGTAAAGTGCAAGCGCTGGCATCTGATTAAAGATGGTATACTGGTGGACTACCAGGCCATCCGCGATCAGGCACACATTATAGGCTTAAAAGAATCGCATGGCTGCTGTTATTCACAGAGCTGGAGCGATGTTCAATTCCAACGCATGCCCAATGTTTCGCTGCAACCGGGTAAGGATAGGCTAACGCCCGAACAGATGATTTCCGGAGTTGAGAAAGGAATCTACATTGTTAAAGATGGCTCCTTCTCCATCGATCAGCAGCGTTACAACTTCCAGTTTGGTGGTGTGCTGTTTTTCGAAATCAAGAATGGAAAAATTGAGGGTATGTTGAAAGATGTAGCGTATCAGGCCAACACGCAAGAGTTCTGGAACTCGTGTGTTCAGATTTGTGATGAACGTGATTACCGGTTGAACGGAGCCTTCAACGATGGTAAAGGTCAGCCCAGCCAATCCAATGCAGTTTCACACGGATCGGCAACAGCACGCTTTAACGGAGTGAATGTGATCAATACTGGAAGAACAATATAATTCGAAATTCAAGGTTCAAAATTCAAGATTGAACAGAACCTTGAAGCAATCGACAACAATAAAACTGAATATTGAATTTTAAATCCTGAATTAATCATGGCAATACTATCTAAAGAAGAAGCAAAGAAGATATTGGAAAAAGTGATCAGCTTTTCCAAGGCCGATGGCTGCGAAGTTACCCTGAACGGAAATGATGGGGGGAATATCCGTTATGCGCGTAACAGCGTATCAACAGCCGGTGAAGACAGCAACGTGAGCCTGGGTGTATCATCTTACTTTGGTAAGAAATCCGGTTCGGCCACCATCAACGAATTTGATGATGCATCGATTGAACGAACCGTAAGACGTTCAGAAGAGTTGGCGCAACTGGCTCCTGAGAACCCGGAGTTTATGGAACCGCTTGGTCCGCAAACCTATGGTCCTGAGTCCAAAACATTTTCAGAAGCCACGGCCAAAATTAACCCCGATTACCGGGCGCAAGCAGCGGCCAACAGTATTAACCCGGCAGCCGCAAAAAATATTACCGCAGCAGGTTATTTAGAAGACAACCGTGGCTTTACCTCCATGATGAACAGCAAAGGTTTGTTTGCCTACAACCAATCTACCAGTGTTGACTTTACCGTGACCATGCGCACCAACGATGAAACCGGCTCGGGTTGGGTGCAACGTAACTTCAATGATGTGAGTAAACTCAACACTTCTGAAGCGTCTAAAATTGCGATTGATAAGGCGTTGCAATCCCGCAACCCGAAAGCCATTGAGCCTGGCAAGTATACCGTAATCCTTGAGCCCAACGCAGCCGGTGATTTGATCAACCTGATCTTTGGTAGTTTGAATGCGCGCACGGCTGATGAAGGCAGGAGCTTTATGTCGAAGAAGGGCGGTGGTACAAAATTGGGCGAAAAGATTGTTGATGAACGCGTAAACATTTACACCGATCCCTGGAATGACGATGTGCCCGCATCACCGTGGGCCGGTGGCGGAGGTGGTGGTTTTGGCGGAGGCGGTGGTGGCGGCATTGGAGGCGGGCTGCCGAGAAAGAAAATGGAAATCATCACCAACGGTGCTGTAAAAAACCTGGTGTACGATCGTTACTGGGCGGCACAAAAAGGTGTTGAACCGGTGGCGTTTTTTGGTAACCGGATTATGGAAGGTGGTAAGGCATCGCTCGAAGATATGATCAAGGACACTAAACGCGGTGTGCTGGTAACCCGCTTCTGGTACATCCGTGCTGTTGATCCGCAAACCTTGCTGTACACCGGGTTAACCCGCGATGGAACTTTTTTTATTGAGAACGGGAAGATCAAACACCCGATCAAAAATTTCCGCTTCAATGAAAGTCCGATTATTATGCTGAACAATTTGGAGACATTAGGCAAACAGCAACGCGTAAGCGGCTTTGGCGGAGGCTCATTAATCCCGGCCATGAAAATCCGCGACTTTACGTTCAGCAGCTTGTCGGATGCGGTTTAGCCTTTGAGTTAAATTGATTTATGGCGCTCAAAGTCATCATTTGATTATGGTGGTTTTGAGCGTTTTTTGTTTTTCACACAATAACAATCTGCCAAAACAGCTATACGGCCACTCAAATCTTTTCCTAACTTGAACTGTAACTAAATGGATGGGAAGATGTACTAATCTTCATGATTCTGTATCATTAATAAGTAGAGACAATTAAACCCCAAATCACTTGAAACGAAGAGACTTTATTTATTTAACCGGCATGGGTGCTGCGGCCACCGTGCTTCCGGGTATACCCGTGATGGGAAACCCCATTGCCTGGCAGCAGGCGCTTGAACCTGTTGACCCTGCACTAAAAAAGCGCATGGCCGATTTGGCCTTAAATGCCGCCCGCAGTAAAGGAGCCACCTATACGGATGTCCGCATTGGTCGCTACCTGAATCAGTTTATCATTACCCGTGAAGACAAGGTTCAAAACATTGTTAACACCGAATCGTTTGGCATGGGCATTCGGGTAATATCCAACGGAAGCTGGGGCTTTGCCGCAACCGACAAGTTGGATAACGATAGTATTGCCAAAACAGCGGAGCTGGCAGTTGCCATTGCGAAAGAAAACTCACGATTGTTGATCGACCCTGTTCAACTGGCCCCGCAAAAAGGTTTGGGTGAAGTGAGTTGGAAGGCACCCATCGAGAAAAATGCTTTTGAAGTTCCCATCAAAGAAAAAGTTGATCTTCTTTTAAATGTGAATGATGCAGCTTTAAAAGAAGGCGCCAGCTACATTAACTCATTTATGTTCATTGTAAATGAGCAAAAATATTTTGCATCCACCGATGGTTCCTATATCGATCAGGATGTTCACCGCATATGGCCTACATTCTTTATTACTAAGATTGATGCCGCCACGGGCAAGTTCGATACACGAAATTCCCTGAGCTCACCTATGGGCATGGGGTACGAGTACCTGTATGCAAGGCCGCTGGATAAAATCCAAGGCCAAACAGTCTTATATAAAGATCGTTACGACATGATTGAAGACGCAAGGTTAGGTGCTCAGCAAGTTGGTGAAAAATTGAAAGCCAAATCGGTTGAAGCAGGTAAGTATGATTTAATCCTTGATCCTTCACACCTGTGGTTAACGATTCACGAATCTGTAGGCCACCCTTCCGAACTTGACCGTGTGCTGGGTTATGAAGCCAACTATGCCGGCACAAGTTTTCTTACCTTGGATAAGTGGCAATCAAAGAAATTCAATTTCGGCAGCCCTATTGTGAATTTGTTTGCTGATAAAACACAGGTAGGTTCACTTGGCGCAGTAGGTTATGACGATGAAGGTGTGCCGTGCAAGCGCTGGGATATTATCAAAGACGGTATCCTGGTGAACTATCAAGCCATCCGTGACCAGGCGCATATTCTTGGACTGAGTGAATCGCAAGGATGTTGCTATGCGGATAATTGGAGCAGCGTTCAATTCCAGCGCATGCCTAATGTGTCGCTTCAGGCCGGTAAGGATGGAAAGACCGTTGAAGATCTGATCAAAGGAGTTGAAAAAGGAATTTACATTATTGGCGATGGTTCGTTCTCTATCGATCAGCAGCGTTATAACTTCCAGTTTGGGGGTCAGCTATTCTATGAAATAAAGAATGGAAAAATTGAAGGCATGCTGCGTGATGTGGCCTACCAGGCCAACACCCAGGATTTCTGGAATGCCTGCACCGGCATAGCTGATGAGCGGGATTATCGTTTAGGTGGTTCGTTCTTTGATGGTAAGGGACAACCCGGACAGATCAGTGCTGTGTCGCACGGATCATCCACTGCACGCTTTAATGGCGTTAACGTAATCAATACATCACGAAATATCGGATAATATTATGCCTATACTTACGAAAGACGAAGCCAAGGCTTTATTGAAAAAAATACTAAGCTATTCAAAGGCTGATGAGTGCGAAGTAAATCTAACCGGCACCGATAATGGCAATGTTCGCTATGCGCGAAATGCTGTATCGACCAGCGGCCGCATCAGTCAAACGCAAATTGTTGTTTCCAGCGCATACGGAAAAAAATCAGGTGTTGCCACCATCAATGAATTGGATGATGCATCACTTAAAAAAGTAGTGAGACGCTCGGAAGAACTTGCTCAGCTTGCACCCGAAAATCCGGAGTATGTTCCGTTTTTAGGGCCGCAGCAATACAAGGAATCACAAACCTTTGTGCCGGCCACCGCTCAGATCACCCCGAAGCAGCGCACCGATATGGTTGCGCAAAGCCTTCAGGTAGCGAAAGATGCCAAAGCGGTAGCTGCAGGTTTCCTGGAAGACTCCACAGGCTTTTCGGCCATGATGAATTCAAAAGGACTTTTTGCGTATAACACCTTTACCAATGTTGCTTTTAATGTGACCGTTCGTACCGAAGATGGTCGTGGGTCAGGCTATGCTACACGTGGCTACAATGATGTCACCAAACTCGATACAAAAAAGGCCACACAAATCGCAACGGAGAAAGCGGTGAAGTCGGCTGACGCCAAAGCCATCGAGCCGGGCAAGTACACGGTGATATTGGAACCTGCAGCCGTAGCTGTTTTGTTGGAGCGCATCCTGTTTGGTATGGATGCACGCCAGGCTGATGAAGGCAGAAGCTATTTAAGCAAAGCCGGTGGACAAACCCGATTGGGTGAAAAACTGGTGGATGAACGGGTAAACATCTATTCCGATCCGCAACATCCAGAGTTGCCAACATCAACCTGGAGTGGTGACGGACTACCACAAGAAAAAATTTCGTGGATTGAAAAAGGTGTGGTGAAAAACCTGATCTACTCGCGCTACTGGGCTGAGCAAAAAGGTGCGAAAGCTGTTCCATTCCCCGGAGGCATCATTATGCAAGGGGGAACAAAATCGTTGGAGGATTTGATCAAGGGTACCAAGAAAGGGATTTTGGTTACACGACTTTGGTATATCCGTGATGTGGATCCGCAGTCCTTGCTTTTAACCGGCTTGACCCGCGATGGTACCTTCTATATTGAGAATGGAAAAATAAAGCATCCCATTAAAAATCTGCGCTTTAATGAAAGCCCGGTGATCATGCTCAACAACCTGGAAGAGTTGGGCAAAGCGGAACGTACGGTAAGTGTTGAATCGGAATTGAACTATGTTCTTCCACCGTTAAAGATTCGCGACTTTACGTTTACCAGTTTGTCGGATGCGGTTTAGCAGTTAATTAACTCACCGGCCATTTTGTTATGTTGTTTGATAACCAAATGGTCGGTGAATTTTCCGTTCGAATAATTTACAGGTAACCATTGAATCATAACCTGCAAATTGCGTTCACAAATCTATGCGCAGTTCCGATAAATTCTTCTTCACCCGCCTTCAGTACGATTCCGGTGACTGGGATGTGGATCAGCGCATGCCATCGAATTTATTGAACTCACTTATTGAGTATACAACCTTACCGGTGGATACCCGGGAAAACATTGTTCCGTTAAGCAGTGCGGATATTTTCCGATGTCCGTTCTGTTACCTGAGTGGCCATAAGCTGGTGGAGTTCACCGCCCAGGAGCGGGAGAATTTTGAAAAATATGTGCGCAATGGTGGGTTTGTGTTTGTGGATGATTGCAACCATGACATTGACGGATTATTCGCCAAGTCGTTTGAATCGCAAATGGAGCGTATCTTCGGATCGCAGGCGTTGAAAAAGATACCCAACAACCATGCTATCTATTCTTCCTTCTTTAAGTTTGATGGGCCACCCACAACTTCGCAGGAGTTAAACGGCTGGGGCGATGACCTGGTGCACGATTACCTGAAGGCCATTGAAATAAACGGCAGGATGGGAGTATTGTACAGCAATAAGGATTACGGTTGTGAATGGGATTATGATTTCAGGAACAAACGATTTTATAAAATTGATAATACCCGGTTTAGCGTAAACATTGTGATGTACGCGCTATTACGATAAGAATAATAAACTATGACAACAGATTTAAAAGCTACGGAGCAATCAGTAAATGAAATCATCGGCAAGCTTGCTGAATTGAAGAAAGAAATTAGGAAGGTAATTGTGGGTCAGGAAGAGACGATCGATCAGTTGTTGATTACGTTTCTCGCGGGCGGTCATGGATTGCTGGAAGGTGTTCCGGGTTTGGCCAAAACGTTAATGATCCGCACCTTGTCAGAAGCGATTGATTTAAAATTCAGACGCATCCAGTTCACACCCGACCTGATGCCTTCAGATATTATCGGTACGGAGATACTGGAAGAGGATCATTCTACCGGTAAGCGTTTCTTCAAGTTTAACCAAGGCCCCATTTTCGCCAACATACTTTTGGCGGATGAAATCAACCGTACTTCACCCAAAACGCAATCGGCTTTGCTGGAAGCCATGCAGGAGTTTGCCGTTACCTATGGCGGCATGACGTATCCACTGGAAAAACCTTTCTTCATTCTCGCCACGCAAAACCCTATTGAGCAAGCCGGAACATTTCCATTGCCTGAAGCCCAGTTGGATCGCTTTCTATTATATATTAAAGTGAGTTACCCAACGGCTGAGGAAGAACGCTCGGTTTTGGAGAATACAACCAGCAGCAGAAATGTTGTTATTAAAAAGGTTCTTGACGGATCAAAAATCCTGGAAGCACAGGCACTGGTTCGTGAAGTGCACATCAACCCCGACCTGATTGATTTAGTCAACCGTTTGGTACGGGCTACACGACCCGGTGAAAATTCCGACAGCTATGTAAAAGAGTGGGTTCGATGGGGTGCTGGTCCACGGGCCGGTCAAGCCATGATCTTAACGGCTAAGGCACGTGCGTTGCTTCAAGGACGTTTTGCTGTAACGCAGGATGACATCCGCCATGTAGCTTTTCCGGTATTACGCCATCGTATTCTCATGAATTTTAAAGCGGAGGCTGAAGGTGTAACACCAGATCAGGTAACGGAGAAATTATTTCAAACTGCCATAGTGGCTCCTGCTAACCGCATTTAATGCATGCATGCCCAGGTCAAATCATTACTGAAACCTGAAATACTCAACACGGTTAATGGGCTGGAGTTGATTGCACGGATTATTGTAGAGGGCTTTATGAGCGGAAGCAACAAAAGCCAGTCGGTTGGTGCCGGGCAGGAATTCAGTCAGTATAGAAATTATGAGCCCGGTGATGACCTGCGCCAGCTTGACTGGAAAATGTATGCACGGTCGGAGCGTTATTTTATCAAGCAAGCCGATATCGAAACCAACATCACCGTAAAGTTTATGCTTGATGCCAGTAATTCCATGGCGTATATGGAGGATGGAGTTTCAAAACTTCAGTTTGCCAAAGTAATGATTGCGGCATTGGCCTACCTGGCGCGAAAGCAAAGCGATACGTTTGGTTTGTATACCGTGAATGAACATAACATCAGCGTGGTTCAACCCCGTTTTGAGCAGCAGCAGTTTATGCGGTTTTTGAATGAACTGGTGAAAGTAAAAAGTGAAGGCACCTGGAAAAAGGGAAATGGCCTGGAATTGTTGTATGATCATCATGGTAAGGAAATGATTCTTTTCTTTACGGATCTGTATGATGAACAAGAGGATTTGTTTCGCTTTATCTCAAGGTTAAAAACTCCACGCAACGAGGTGATTGTTTTTCATATTCTGGGCAAACACGAACGTGATTTTGATTTTGAAGGGTCGTTTACGTTTGAAGATCTGGAGAGCAATGTTCGGGTGAAGGCCGATACAACGATTCAGCGGAAAGAATATACAGAAAGGGTTGGAGGCTGGATAAAACAATCAAGAGCGTGGATGCTGGAGAAGCATATCAACTACCAGTTGGTGGTGATGAATGATCCGATTGAGCAAACGCTTCGTGATTTTTTGAAGATTCGTAAAATTATTAACCGATAACGTGTCGTTCCTGAATCCGATATGGTTGTGGGGTTTAACCGGACTGTTGATTCCGGTAGCCATTCATTTGCTGAGCCGCAAGGAAGGTAATGTGATCAGGCTGGGAAGTGTGCGCCATATTATGGATTCCGCATCAGCAAGGTTTAGCAGCATACGATTAAATGAAATCTGGTTGCTGTTGATCCGGTGTCTGCTGTTGCTGTTCATCATTCTCTTGTTAAGCGGACTTTACTTTTCTTCTGAATCACGCAACAGTAAAAAATGGATTTTGGTAGAGAAGGGTCTTGAGCGTGATACTGATTTTATGCCCTTGGTGGACAGCTTACAGGACCAGGGTTTTGAATTACGCTATTTGTATGAAGGATTTCCGGTGGTGGATGATGACCTTGAATTAAATGGTAATATCAATTATTGGTTGTTAGCCCAGGCGTTGCAGGCAGAATCTGTTGAGCGGGCTGTTGTCCTGTCCAATAACTACCTGAAGAATTTTACCGGCCAAAGAATTAATCTTCCAGATAATATCCGGTGGATAACGAAAAGTCCGACTCAACATGAGTTTGAATTGGCTTCTATTGATATTGGTGAATTTGAATGGAAGCGCACCGGATCATCGAGCGGTTTAAAGACCCAATTCTCAACGCAAATTTTGGAGAGTAGTAAGGCCACCGTTAAAGCAGATACACTATCCATTATACTGGTCAGCGAAATCGGATTTGAATACGATAAAAAAATTATGCTGGCTGCTTTGCAAGCCATTCAGCAAACTGCTCCATTTATTTTTATCAATAGCGATGTTACCATTAGCGAATATAGTCCAACACATAAAACAGATTGGGTAATCTGGTTGTCCGATCGAAAGCCTGAAGTCCACGATGTATCAATGATCGCATACAACACAGCTGAAATTTTCAATGACCAAGTATTGTTTGAACAAGTCACTCCAACTTACTGGAGATTGAATACCCG
The DNA here is from genome assembly GCA_025808415.1 of Cyclobacteriaceae bacterium. NCBI lineage: Bacteria > Pseudomonadati > Bacteroidota > Cytophagia > Cytophagales > Cyclobacteriaceae > Cyclobacteriaceae bacterium. Next base: position 3,123,662 of record CP075525.1, on the reverse strand, counting down.
ATTGAATGAAGGAGTAGCGTTGAATTCACATTTAACAATCAGGCTTTCAGAAATTTTACTTCCGGTAGAAATGTTTGTGGGAAGATTGGAAGAGAATGACAGACGCACGCTACCTGAGCAAGCTGCCTGGTCATCGTTAAATCCGGTTAGTGATAGGAAAACCGCAAGTGTTTCCGAAAATCTGAATATGTATTGGATGGTGCTTATATGCTTCACTCTGATTATCGAACGGTTATTGGCCTTAAAAAGAAATCAATGAAAGCCATAGATGCACCAAATTATCTGAAAAGGATGAGGCTTCGGTACCTGTGGCTGAGGCTGGGTGAATCGGTATTGTGGGCTGTGGCAACCATGGTATTGATTTTTTCAGTCGGTTTGGTGATGTCTTTAAATATTGAATGGACTGTTTTCATTGCAACAAGTATCGGCATGGTGGTGTTCATCGGTCGTTGCCTTGTGCTAGGAATATTTTCTGTTAGTGATAATCGATTAACGTACTTCATCAATCAGCACTATCCGCAACTAGAAGAGAGCGCTGATCTGCTTTTAGCACAAAAGATGGATCTCACTCCACTTCAGCAGTTGCAAAGGCAGATTGTGTTGGCACGTTTCGAAGACCTTTCAACACAAATCAAGCTGCCGCATAAGTTGAAGCAGGCTTCATTTACCCTTGTCATCGCTGCAGTTCTTTATGTTGGATTATCATCTTTTGTTGAGCAGAAGGATCCTTTAACAATTAATCAACTCGTGAAGTCAGGCAAGGAACAGATTGTAGCAGAACTTCCTGCATCAATCAAAAAGGTATCCATCAGTATTGCGCCACCATCCTATACCAACTTATCAAAGCGTGTTGTTACCGATGTAAATCTTGAAGTGGTGGAAGGAAGCCAGGTTCAATGGAGTATTCAATTTGATGGAAATATTCAGAATGCTTTCTTACTGTTTTCAGATAATGACAGTATCGCGTTAAAACAGGTGAACAATGATTATGCTGGAGGGCATTACTTCATCCGCTCCGGATTTTATCAAATCGGTTGGCGGGAAGCTGACGAAGCTGTCAAGTACTCTGATTACTACAAGATTGAAGTCACCAAGGATTATCCACCGGTAATTACCGTGAATAATGTTCAGCAGTTTATTGTGCTTACGCAAAATGATAAACTCTCCGTTAATGTAAATGCTTTGCTTACGGATGATTATGGACTAAAGGAAGCCCACATTATTGCCACTGTGAGCAAGGGCAGCGGTGAGTCGGTAAAATTCAGAGAGGAAAAATTATTGTTTACTGCCCCCGAAAAAGTAGTAGGCAAGCAGTTTAAAGCATACCGTTTGATTGATTTGAAAAAGCTTGGATTGGAGCCTGGTGATGAATTATACTACTACATTGAAGCCATCGATAATAAAATGCCTGCGCCTAACCGTAGTCGAACCGATACCTACTTTGTTTCTTTGCAGGATACTGCAAGTGATGTTTCGTTTTCCGATGGAGGTTTGGGTGTTGATTTAATGCCTGAATACTTTCGGAGCCAGCGACAGATCATAATCGACTCGGAGAAATTGTTGGCTGAAAAGAAAAAGACCAGCAAGCAGGATTTCAATTCAAGAAGTAATGAATTAGGCTATGATCAGAAAGTGCTGAGGCTTCGTTATGGTCAGTTTTTAGGCGAGGAGTTTGAATCGGGTATTGGTATTCAACAGAATTTTGCAGAGGAAGATGATGATCATGATCACGATGATGAAAATATTGCTGAAAAGTATGGGCATGTTCATGATAAGGAGAATGAACATAACCACGTACAGGCAAAAACCGAAACGCCACAGCCTAAGCACCAACATCATCATACTGATCCGAACAAAGAGGAAAGTCCATTGGATGCTTTTCTTCATGCCCACGACAGCGATGAAGAAGCCACCTTTTTTGCCCAGTCTATTAAAATGAAACTAAAGGCCGCTATTACTGTGATGTGGGATGCAGAACTTCATTTAAGGTTATATGATCCTGAAAAATCACTCCCGTACCAATACAAAGCATTGAACCTGTTAAAGGAAATCAGTCAGGACTCCAGGATTTATGTTCACCGCGTGGGGTTTGATCCGCCACCGTTGAAAGAAGAAAAGCGATTAACGGGCGATTTAAGTGAGTTGAGAAACTCAACCTATCACTATGAGCTTATTAGACAAGCAAATTACCCTTCCATTAGGACTGCGTTATCTGTTATTCAGCAAAGGATTGATGACCCAAAGTCAAAGTTTTCACCATCCGACAAGCAGGTATTCTTGAAAGCCGGACAGGAGTTATCCGTTGTGGCGTTACAAAATCCGAAATACATCGAACAGCTTTCTTTACTAAAAGCACTTGCAGAGAATGAGCTGACAGCGCCTGAGCGAAAGTTAATCCTGATAAAACTCCAAAAAGCATTCTGGGAAATTTTACCGTTGGCGCCACGCGCGGCTGGCAAAGAGGCTTCAGCCCGGCATGCACTCGATCAGCAATTTATCAAAAACCTTGAAGCCCTGGGGAACCAATAGTATATGGTTTTTTTTAATCCGATAGTTTCCGTGTGGATGGTGCTTGTAGCTTTGGTTTTAGTAACCAGCATTTTACTTATGATGGAGTGGGTGCGAAAGCTTCGGTATACAGCGCTTCGCTTATCAGCAGTCGTTCTATTGGGTTTGGCGCTGGCGGGTTTATTTCTCAGGCCAGGTTATTATTCAAGTCAGTCCAGCGAAATCATTTTGCTAACCCCCGGATATCAACCTGCAGTAGTGGATAGCCTGTTGCGACAAAATCCAAGCGCGAAATTGATGCATCTTCAGCAAGCCAAACCCTACCGCAATTCTGAACTGCTCGAATCCTATTCTCAACTTCATTTCAATCACAATGAAATCCGTTATGTGGTAGGTCAGGGTTTGCCCGTTCATGCCCTGGATGCGATTAAAAAGAAAGGTTTTGTATTCATGGCAAGCGAACCACCTGATGGGATTGTTGAAATAGCAGTAAGTCAACCTGTGTACCCACACCAGGATAATTTTGTAAGCGGTGTATTTAAAAACCCGCCACCCGAAACCTGGATCCTTTTAGATGGACCAGGTGGTGTGGAAGATTCGGTATTTCTTGAAGATTCGGGATATAGCCACTTTAAACTTTCCTTTAAACCAAAGCAGGAGGGGCACATTTTGTATTCGATCAGTACAAAAACAAAAGGAACATTATCCTTGCCCGAAAAATTACCCATCCATGTTTGCCAACCCGATACCCTTTCAATCCTTTTTGTGCGGGATTATCCCACCTTTGAAACGCAGTACCTTAAGAATTTTCTGGCGAAGCAGCACCATAAGCTAACCCTGCGGTACCGGTTGTCGCAAAGTATGTATCAGTTTGAATATGCTAATACGGGTTTCCGTCCGGTAAATAATCTTTCGCCTGAAATATTGGGTCAGTTTGATGTTTTGGTTATCGATGGCGAATCGCTGCAACGGTTGTCAAAGTCGGAGGCGGCAGCGGTGGATGAATCAATAAATAAAGGTTTGGGCATCCTGGTGTTATCACCAACCAATCGGATTGATACTAGATTATTTCCCTTTGCACAGTCGGTTGTTAAAACTGACACGGCCGTTACTACCATTAACAATAAAAGTCTAAACCTGCCGGCATTGGCACAAAGGGTTAAAAAGGAACCGGGTGTAACATCCGTTATCGAAAACCAGTCCGGACTACTCTCCGGTTACCGGTATAAAGGATTCGGCAAGATTGGTTTTCAGTTTTTGAAAGAGACTTACCGTTTGATCCTTAGCGGTGATTCCGTAGCCTATAGTCATATATGGATGCCCTTGTTGAATGGAATTTCCCGCGCAAAGAATTATGATGGTAAAATCATTGTCGAGAGCCCATTCCCCGTTTATCCTGACAATCCGGTATCGGTAAAATTGATTTCAAGGGATGACGATGTTCAGCTTGAAGTGGATAGTATTTCATGGCCTTTACAGGAGGATGTTATTATCGATAATGTGTGGTCGGCTAAACTATGGGCGGGTGAACCCGGTTGGCACTCACTGGCCACCGCATCCGGTAACAAGGAGTTTTACTATGTCTCTGCGCCTGGTGAATGGCAGTCGGTGGCACTCACTAATCAGATTAAAGCCAACATATGGGAATCCAGTAACAAGGAAGAGAATGGTAGACAAGATGACTTAGTCAGGAAAGAGTTTAATCCCTTGATCTTTTTTCTTTTGTTTCTGCTGAGTGCCGGATTTCTTTGGCTGGTGCCTAAGCTGTAGCAGGAAGTTACCGGCATCGTTTATCTTTGCCCCGGTTTAAAATCATCATCCCGTGTACTTTCAATACCCGCTCGAACTCATAGGTACTTTCTTCTTTGCCATCTCCGGGGCTTTGGCCATGCAGGATAAAGACCACGACTGGTTTGCTGCCGGTTTCACAGGGTTTATAACAGCCATTGGTGGAGGTACCATCCGCGATATGATGCTGGGAAGTTATCCACTGGTGTGGATTGGAGATATAAACTTCCTGTATGCCGTGCTGGCGGGCGTAGTCATGGCTATTATTTTCTTCCGGTTGTTCATCAGGCTGCGCAGAACATTTCTACTGTTCGACACCTTGGGGATTTCTTTCTTCACCATTCTGGGTGTTGAAAAGGCCATGAGTCTGGGTGTTAGGCCTGAGATTGCCGCCATCATGGGCATGTTTACGGCTGTGATGGGTGGGGTAATCCGCGACACACTGGCCAATGAATTGCCCGTAATCTTCCGTAAGGAAATTTATGCTACGGCTTGCCTGGCAGGGGCTATTGTTTACCTGGTGCTTGATATCCATACTCCGCTGGAGCGCAACTACAACCTGCTGATCTCCATTTCAGTCATCATCCTTATCCGGTTGTTGGCGGTCAAATTCAAGCTTGCATTACCGGGCTTCAGAAAAGTTCGGTAAGACTATCAACACTCAGGAATGAGAAGTCTCGGTACTCATATGTTGGACCGGAGCAGATGAACTCGCTAACTCCCGTTAGGCAGAATTTTATATTTCTGAAAAAAAATTAGCCATTTCTATTTATTTATCGTTTACTTTTGCATTAGCGTTAAACTTAAAACTAACTGCATGATTTTTATCTAGCGTTTCTAACCTAACCACTAAGAAAGAAATTGAAAACACCGATCACCACAGTAAGAGCAGCCAAGGCCGCTTTTCAACTCCCCAGAACAATTCTGTTCTCAACACCAGCCTGTATGGTGACCAGGCGATGCCGACCCGCGCGCTTTGTGCGTATTTGATACCGTAAGCCCGATTTTATTGGCAACCACATACCTGTGTAGCACAGGATGTGCACTGGCGTAATACTACGTCCCCCTTTTTTAAATTTTTGAAAACAACGTCTGAAGCATCACAGGTGTATGCAGACTTAATCCATATCGTTACGATCAATGGAAAATAACAACATCATCGTCAGGCTGGCCACAGCAGACGACAAACATTACGCACAAACCATCACCTCGGAGATGGAAGAATCCGCGAAAGCGCGTGGAACCGGTATTGCCAAACGTTCGCCCGAGTACATCGAGAAGAAGATGGACGAGGGCAAAGCCGTTATTGCACTGACTACCGAGGGTACATGGGTGGGCTTTTGCTACATTGAAGCCTGGCAACACGATAAGTATGTGGCCAACTCTGGACTGATCGTGTCACCACCCTTTCGGAAAAGCGGAGTGGCTACCGACATTAAGCGCAAGATTTTTGAGTTGTCGAGGCAGAAGTACCCCGAGTCGAAAATATTTGGCCTCACCACAGGATTGGCTGTGATGAAGATCAACTCTGATCTTGGTTACGAGCCGGTAACCTATTCGGAACTCACAACGGATGAAGAATTCTGGAAGGGCTGCAGGAGTTGTGTGAACTTTGAAATACTGATGAGCAAGAACCGCACAAACTGCATGTGCACGGCTATGCTATTCGACCCTGCTGAAGCGGCAGTGAAGGTTCAGGCGACACAGCCAGTGAAGTCACAAACGCTGGTGACGGCTGAAGGTAAATTGAAAAAGAAGCGCAAGCGCAGGTTTAAAGGTAACTTTAAGCTGTTTGAGCGTTGGGTTAAGTTCAAGCAGTTTGTGCTGTTGCGTTCGCGGAACAAGAACAACGGCTCGGGTAACGGAGAACCTAAAAAGAATTCTATTTTAAGTTTTTTCTTTTGGTAAGATGAAGAAGAAAGTTGTATTGGCGTTTAGCGGAGGGCTTGATACCTCGTTTTGTGTAAAATACCTGAAGGACGATTTGCATTATGAAGTGCACACCCTTACGGTAAACACCGGTGGTTTTGACAAAGCTGAATTAAAGCATATTGAAACACATGCAATGGCATTGGGTTCTGCCAGTCATAAAACAGTGGATGAAACCGAGAACTATTACAATACGGTAATCCGCTACCTGATTTATGGAAATGTGTTGAAAAATAATACTTATCCGTTGAGTGTAAGCGCTGAACGGATGTCGCAGGCATTGGCCGTGGCAAAGTATGCTAAAGAGCTTGGTGCCGATGCAGTAGCCCATGGCAGTACCGGAGCCGGTAACGACCAGGTGCGCTTCGATATGGTATTGAATATTCTTTTACCAGGAATAGAAATCATTACTCCTATACGTGAGCTGAAACTTTCGCGGGAAGCAGAAATCAGTTACCTGAAAGGAAAAGGTGTGGAGATGAACTTTGTGAAAGCGCAGTACTCTATTAATAAAGGAATCTGGGGAACATCGGTAGGTGGAAAGGAAACGCTTGGTTCATTAGGCATGTTGCCTGAAGAAGCCTGGCCTACACAGGTCACAAAGTCGGGCACCGAAACACTTACACTTACCTTTGAGCAAGGTGAATTGAAGAAGGTTAATGAAAAGGATTTTGGCCATCCGGTGGATGCCATTCATCATCTTCAAACTATTGCCGGGCCTTATGGCATTGGCAGAGATATTCATGTGGGCGATACGATTATCGGTATTAAAGGCCGTGTTGGTTTTGAAGCGGCAGCACCTATGCTGATTATTAAGGCACACCATGCGTTGGAAAAACATGTATTAACCAAATGGCAGTTGAGTTGGAAGGATCAGTTGGCTCAGTTTTATGGTAACTGGTTACATGAAGGCCAGTATCTTGATCCGGTGATGCGCGACATTGAGGCATTCCTGACCAACACCCAGCAAAATGTTACCGGTGAAGTTCATATTGAATTGCATCCGTATCGTTTCCAGGTACTCGGTATAGAATCACCTTATGATTTGATGTCGGCTAAGTTTGGTAAGTACGGTGAAATGAATCTGGGCTGGACGGGTGATGACGTGAAAGGATTTACAAAAATATTCGGCAACCAGGTTTCGATTTATCATCAGGTAAGGGAAGGTGTTGAGAGTGAAAGGGATAAAGTTGAAAGTCAAAAGTATAAAGCTGAAAGTTGAAAGCGAAAAGCATAAAGCTGAAAGCGAAAAGTATAAAGTTGAAAGGATAATAATGGCAATAATGGAGAAAAAGATAAAAGCTGGAATTATTGGTGGTGCCGGGTATACCGGTGGTGAAACCTTACGGCTTTTGCTGAACCATCCTGCCGTTGAAATTTCTTTTGTGCATAGCAGGAGTAATGCCGGCAAACAGGTATATGCTGTTCATGCCGATCTGTTAGGTGAAACCAAACTGACTTTTACCGATACGCTATCAGCTGATGTAGATGTCTTGTTTTTATGTATGGGCCATGGCGAGAGTAAGAAATTCCTTCAGGAGAATATCGTGTTGTCAACTGTAAAGATTATCGATTTGGGTAATGACTTTCGGTTGGGTGATAAAGTGGCTGGACGGACATTTACTTACGGTCTTCCGGAATTGAACCGCGCAGTTATCCGTCAGGCAAACAACGTTGCTAATCCTGGCTGCTTTGCTACGGCTATTCAAATGGGCTTGTTGCCGTTAGCCAGCAAGGGTTTGTTGAAAGAAGTGTACACCACAGGCATAACGGGATCAACCGGTGCCGGACAAAAACTTCAGGACACTACACACTTTACATGGCGTGCCAATAACATTTCTGCATATAAAACATTAACGCATCAGCATTTAGCTGAGATCAATCAATCGTTAAAGCAACTTCAATCTTCATTCTCCAGTGCGTTGAACTTTGTACCATGGCGGGGAGATTTCACAAGGGGAATTTTTGTGAGTTCAATCGTGGAAACACAGAAATCACTGAATGAATTAAATCAACTATTCAAAGAATTTTATCAAGATCACCCGTTCACACATGTTGCCGACACCATGATTGATTTAAAGCAAGTGGTAAACACCAACAAGTGTTTGATTTATCTGGAAAAAGAAGGAAACAAACTGGTGGTTCATTCGGCTATTGATAATCTGTTGAAAGGTGCTTCCGGTCAGGCCGTACAGAATATGAACCTGATGTTTGGTTTGGATGAACGGGCCGGACTTCAACTAAAATCAACGGTATTTTAAAATGGAACGGTTAGCCATTATTGGAGCAGGAAACCTGGGAGTTTCAATAGCCCATGGAATTATAAAAGCCGGGTTGATGAAACCTGATCAGCTTACGCTTACGCGGAGAAGTTTAGACAAACTGGATTCCATACGCTCGGCAGGTTTTTCAGTTACAACAAACAATAGAGAAGCTGTTCAGCAGGCTTCGCTTATTATGATATGCGTACAGCCCAAGCAAACCCTGGCGGTGGTTAACGAAATTTCTTCAGTATTACAGGAAGGAAAGCATGTGTTGATCTCCACCGTTACAGGCATTAGCACAGAAGAGATCGCTTCCCAACTTGGTGGAAAGCAAATCCCCATTGTTCGGGCCATGCCCAATACGGCCATCGCCATTGCTTCTTCCATGACGTGCATTTGTTCGCACCATGCATCGCCACAACAGGTTAATACTGTGATCAGATTGTTTGATGGATTGGGTAAAACCCTTGTGGTTGAAGAGCGGTTGATGAAGGCTTCCACCGTACTTGCGGCAAGCGGCATTGCTTTCTTCATGCGTTTTCTTAGGGCTTCCACACAGGGCGGAATCCAGTTAGGTTTTGATGCTGAAGACGCACAAGCCATTGCGGTGCAAACAGCAAAGGGCGCGGCCTTGCTTTTACAAGACCATGGCCTTCATCCTGAAATGGAAATTGACCGGGTAACCACACCAGAAGGATGCACGATTGCGGGACTTAATGAGATGGAGCACCAGGGACTGAGCTCGGCTATTATTAAAGGACTGGTGGCTTCTTTTGAAAAAATAAATAACATACGGAAATGAAAACGTTTGATGTCTATCCACTTTTCCCAATTACCCCTGTTAAGGCTAAAGGCAGCTGGGTGTGGGATGATCAGGGAAACAAGTACCTGGATTTATATGGCGGACATGCGGTTATCTCTATCGGGCATTCCCATCCGCATTACATTGATGCGATTGCGAATCAACTGGCACAAATCGGTTTCTATTCCAACAGTGTTCAGAATCCTTTACAGGAAAAGCTTGCGGAAAGACTGGGCGAAGTTTCCGGTTACCCGGAGTACCAATTATTCCTGTGTAATTCCGGTGCAGAGGCTGTTGAGAATGCATTGAAGATTGCCTCGTTTGTCACGGGAAGAAAAAAAATAATCGCTTTTAAAAAAGCTTTTCACGGTCGTACTTCGGCTGCTGTGGCCACTACTGATAATCCAAAAATTGTTGCTCCTGTAAATGCAGGTCACGATATAGTTTTTGTTCCCTTAAACGATACTGCTGCTTTCAATGAAGTGATGAGTGATGATGTTGCTGCCGTGCTTATTGAAGGTATCCAGGGACTTGGTGGCATTCATGAACCCGAAGATTCTTTCCTACAGTTTCTGGAAGAAAAATGTAAGCAGAATAACGCCATGCTAATTCTGGATGAAATACAATCAGGCTACGGTCGTACCGGTAGTTTTTTTGCACACCAGCGATCAGGCGTAAAGCCACACCTTATCACAGTGGCTAAAGGCATGGGCAATGGTTTTCCCATAGGTGGGGTGCTGATTCATCCGGATATAAAACCCTGGAGCAGTATGCTGGGTACAACCTTCGGTGGAAATTACCTGGCCAGTGTGGCAGCGCTTGCTGTGTTGGATGTGATCGAAAAAGAAAAATTAGTTGCCAATGCCAAAGAAACAGGTAACTATTTATTAAACGAGTTGAAAGCTATTCCTGAGTTTACAGCTGTTCGCGGTCGCGGATTAATGATTGGTTTGGATGTGCCGGAAATACATAAATCGTTGCGAAAGGATTTGTTGATGAAATACAAAATATTTACCGGTGAGTCGTACCCAAATACGATCCGGATACTTCCTCCATTATCATTATCCAAAGAAGAAGTGGATTTCTTTATCCAGTCGTTGAAATCGTGTTTGGCGGCTATGGAAGTGCCTGTGCCATCAAAAGTATAAGTTATAGGTAGCCTCGTGAAAAAGTTTATTTCGGTATCGGATGTAGCGTCAATTCCAAAACTGGTTGAGAAGGCCCTGGCCTATAAAGCCAATCCGTTTATGGATAAAACGATTGGTGTAGGTAAACGCATTGGGTTGTTGTTTCTTAACCCCAGCATGCGCACACGGCTAAGTACACAAATTGCAGCGCAAAACCTGGGCATGGATACGATTGTATTCAATGTTGGTCCGGAGGGATGGGCGTTAGAGTTCGAAGAAGAAGTGATTATGAGCGGCACCACAGTAGAGCATGTGAAGGATGCAGCCCCGGTGCTTGGAAAATATTTTGATATTCTCGGTTTGCGCACCTTCCCGTTGTTGAAACACAAGGAAGAGGATTACAGCGAACAAGTGATCAAACAGTTTATCAAGTATTCGGGTATTCCGGTGGTGAGCCTGGAGAGTGCAACGTTGCATCCGCTGCAAAGCCTGACAGACATCATTACCATATCAGAAACATGGAGTGAAGCAAGACGGCCAAAAATTGTTTTAACCTGGGCACCGCATGTAAAAGCATTGCCACAATGTGTGGCCAATAGTTTTGCGCAATGGATCAACGCATGGGGCCAAGCCGATTTTGTGATTACGCATCCGGAAGACTATGAACTGGATGAGCAGTTCACGAAAGGGGCAGTTATTACCCGCAATCAGGAAGAAGCATTACGAAATGCCGATTATGTGTTTGTGAAAAACTGGAGCACCTATACCGATTACGGAAAAATTTATTGCAACGATCCGAACTGGATGTTAACCAATAAGAAGCTGGCGATTACGAATAACGCCAACGTTATGCATTGTTTGCCGGTAAGAAGAAATGTGGAATTAAGTGATGAAGTACTCGACAGTGCCAACAGTTTGGTAACACAACAAGCGGGCAACCGGGTATGGGCAGCGCAGGCTGTTCTTTCGGAAATTTTAACTAGTAAATAAGTAATTCCCCTCTCCTGTAGGAGAGGGGTAAGGGGTGAGGTTATGAACAAATTGTACATCATCAAAATCGGTGGCAACGTTCTGGATAATCCAGAAGCGTTGAAAAAATTTCTCCAGGATTTTTCGCACATCCGTGAACCGAAAATTCTGATACATGGCGGAGGGAAACTGGCAACAAAAGTTGGGGAGCAGCTTGGTATCAAAGCCAACTTTGTTAACGGCAGAAGAATTACTGATACCGATACCCGCGACCTGGTAACAATGGTGTACGGTGGCTTGGTAAACAAACAACTGGTTGCACAACTTCAACTATTGGGCTGTAATGCACTTGGTGTAACCGGTGCCGATGGGAATATGATTAAGGCCCGGAAGCGCCCGGTAGGTGAAGTGGATTTTGGTTTTGTAGGTGACATTACACCAGCCGATGTAAATACGGCCTTATTATATTTTCTGCTAAAACAAAACGTTGTGCCGGTGTTTGCTTCGCTAACCCATGCCGATGGTGTAATGCTGAACACCAATGCCGATACTATTGCCTCGGTGCTGGCCATTGCGCTTAGTAAACATTTCGATACACGCCTTATCTTTTGTTTCGAGAAACGAGGTGTATTGAAAAATATTGAGGATGAATCATCGGTTATCCGGTTACTGAACGAAAGTTCCTACAAAAATCTGTTAAACCAGGGTTCGTTTGCGGACGGGATTCTTCCTAAACTTGAAAATGCTTTTGCTGCGATAAACGCTGGCGTAAAAGAAGTATTGATTGGCGAGGCCACGCACTTGCTTCAAAACGTTGGACAGGAAACGGAGGGTACGTTGATTGTAAAGTAATTTTGAATTACGATTGAAGGTTTAAGAATTACGAATGATGAATGATGAATGTTGAATTCTGAACAGCTCTATACCGAAGCCATTAACCTGCTTCAATCGTTGATTGAAACGCCATCGTTTAGTCGTGAGGAAGATAAAACAGCTAACCTGATAGCTTCCTTTCTGGATAAGCATAATGTTTTGGTCAATCGTTCAGAGAACAATGTGTGGGCGGTGAATAAATATTTTGACGAACAAAAGCCAACCATTTTACTGAACTCCCATCACGATACGGTTAAGCCAAACCCAGCCTATACGCGCGATCCGTTCAAGCCGGAAATCATTGACGGAAAACTTTATGGTCTTGGAAGTAATGATGCAGGCGGACCGTTGGTTTCGCTGATTGCTACTTTTCTCCATTTCTCCAGCCAGGAAAACTTACCATTTAACCTCGTGCTTGCTGCAACCGCAGAAGAAGAAATATCCGGTAAAGGTGGTATTGAAAGTATTTGGACTTCCCTGCCTCAAATTGATTTAGCCATTGTTGGTGAGCCTACCTTATGCCAGATGGCAGTTGCCGAAAAAGGATTAATGGTTCTCGATTGTGTAGCCAAAGGAAAAGCAGGCCATGCTGCACGCGAAGAGGGGGAGAACGCACTTTACAAGGCGCTTGATGATATTGAGTGGTTCCGGTCGTACAGGTTTCCGAAAGTATCGCCAACCCTGGAGGAGGTGAAGATGACGGTAACCGTTATACATGCAGGTCAGCAACATAACGTAGTGCCTGCCGAGTGTTCTTTTACGGTAGATGTGCGGGTAACGGATGCTTATACGTTGGAGGAGGTGCTGGAAATTATCAAGCAACATGTTTCCTGTGAAGTTGTTCCACGCTCGATGCGTTTACGTCCTTCTGGAATTGCTAAAGATCATGTGTTGGTTCGCGCTGCGGAGAAGTTGGGAATACATCAATACGGATCACCCACCACCTCCGATCAGGCCTTGATTCCGGTGCCTTCGGTTAAAATCGGTCCCGGGGATTCGGCCCGTTCTCATTCTGCTGATGAATTTATTTTTATTAGTGAAATTGATTCAGGAATTAAAAGGTATATTCAGCTACTTGATGCAATTAAATCTTAGCGCCTCAGCGCCTTGGCGGTAAATTTTACCACCGCAGAGACGCAAAGACGCAGAGAAAATCCAATAAGAATTATGAAGTTGTGGAAAAAAGATAAAGACTCTTTAAAATCGGTGGAAACTTTTACTGTTGGTAATGACCGTGAGTTGGATATGCACCTTGCACCATTTGATGTGTTAGGCTCACTCGCTCATATTCAAATGTTGGAGTCGATTGGGTTACTGAGTAAAGATGAGTTAAGGAAACTTTCTGATGAATTAAAATTGATTTACAGGCGCATTGAAGCTGGGGACTTTAAAATTGAAGAAGGTATAGAGGATATCCACTCTCAGGTAGAGCTTGAGCTTACTAAAAAGCTGGGCGATGCCGGGAAAAAAATTCACAGCGGACGCTCGCGTAACGATCAGGTACTGGTAGATATTAAATTGTATTTGCGCCATGAAGTGGAGCAGATTGTAAATTCTGTTAACAGTCTGTTTGGGTTGTTGCAACAGCAAAGTGAGAAGTACAAAGATCATTTGTTGCCGGGCTACACGCATTTTCAATTGGCCATGCCATCATCGTTTGGATTGTGGTTTGGCGCATATGCCGAAAGTCTGGTAGATGATGTGGTTACGTTTGAAGCGGCTTACCGCGTGGTAAACAAAAATCCGCTAGGCTCAGCGGCCGGTTACGGATCTTCCTTTCCGCTTAATCGAAAATTAACAACCGAATTGTTAGGCTTTGATGATCTGAACTACAACGTGGTGTACGCCCAGATGGGTCGCGGTAAAACCGAGCGCATCATTGCCAATGCTATGGCCAACGTTGCCGGTACGCTGAGTAAACTAGCTGCTGATGCGTGTTTGTTCCTGAATCAGAATTTCGGGTTTATCAGTTTCCCCGATGAGCTGACCACAGGATCGAGCATTATGCCGCATAAAAAGAATCCGGATGTATTTGAACTGATCCGCGCACGGTGCAACCAGATCATGGCTTTGCCTAACGACATTGCCTTAATCACGGCCAACCTGCCTTCCGGTTATCATCGCGATCTTCAATTGCTGAAGGAACTACTTTTTCCGGCCATTCAACATTTAAAAGATTGCCTGGCCATGATGCAACTGATGCTGGAAAACATACAGGTGAAGCAAAATATTCTGGAAGATGATAAATATAGATTCTTGTTCAGTGTGGAAGAAGTAAACAAGCTGGTGCTGGGTGGGATGCCCTTCCGTGAAGCCTATCAGAAAGTTGGGCGGGATATTGAGCAGGGTAACTATTCTCCGGAGCGAACAGTGAATCATACCCATGAAGGAAGCATCGGTAATTTATGTACGGATGAGATTTTCCAAATGATGAAAGAGGTTGTGAAGAGATTCAGATTTGAGAATGTACACGAAGCTTATAAAAAATTATTGTAACTTCTCAGCTTCGCTGTTGGCGGGTCGGAGCGTGCGAAATTCCTTATTCCACGTCAACACATCTTCCAAAACTGTAACCTTACGTAAAGACCCTGATAAAACAATTTCATCGCCCCATGTTGCCGTAAGTTTTTCCGTTCCACCCCAGGCGTTGAACAAACTGTAATAACCGTTACGGGGCCTGTAAACAGCATGGTTATCCATCTCTGATTCAATAACCATATTCTCCTTTTCTATTTTCGACTTCAGCTTTTCTTTAAAATCGACCATCGACTGGTAGTCGTTAATGTAAAGTGTGCCGGTTCGAAAGCCGGTAGTTAAAATGGAGGCCAGTACTACGGGGTAAAACACACCGGCCAGTATGATAAAACTCAAACTTACATCCCATATCGAATGATCCATGTAGGCGGCAAGCAACGTAAACAGGTTAAAGATGACCAACAGCAGCACGGTCAACTTTAAAAAAGTTTTAATACTCCATTTCGATATCTCCTTTCGGATGCGCATAACTTGAACTATTTTTCCGCAAAATAAGTATTGTATCCGTTATGATTTTATCTCCTGAGATTCTTTTGTGGATTATTGTGGGCATTGTAGTGATCAGTTTTGGTTTTGGCCAGGTGCTGGAATACATTAACCTGAAGGCTATGCGCACCGACATACCGGCTGAGATCGCTTCTTTCTATGACAAGGAAAAATATGAGAAGTCGCAGCGGTACCACAAGGAAACAACACGGTTTTCATTTCTTACATCCACCATTGGTTTTGCGGGCTCTTTGCTCATGCTTTTGCTGGGTGGGTTTGGTTGGGTTGACGGACTGCTGCGCACCCTAACGGAAAACCCGATACAGCTGGCGCTACTGTTTTTCGGTGTATTAGGCATTGCCTCCGATTTGCTAACCCTTCCGTTTCAATGGTATGGCACTTTTGTTATTGAAGAAAAGTACGGCTTCAATAAAACCACGGTTAAAACCTTTATTACTGACAAACTGAAAGGGTATGTATTGGGTGCACTAATTGGCGGTGGCTTACTGGCTGCGCTGATCTACCTGGTGGAAACCATCGGCCCTGATTTCTGGATATGGTTTTCGGCCATTGCCTGCGCATTTATGCTGTTCATGAACATGTTCTACACTTCGCTTATCCTGCCACTATTCAATAAACTTACACCACTTGCGGAGGGTGAACTGAAAACCGCCATCGAAGAATTTTCGCGCAAGATCAACTTCCCGATTACCAATGTTTTTGTGATTGACGGCTCAAAGCGTTCCAATAAGGCTAATGCTTTTTTCTCCGGTATCGGAAAAAAGAAAAAGATTGTGTTGTACGACACGCTCATAGCTAACCATACCACCGAAGAACTGGTGGCGGTTTTAGCGCATGAGGTAGGGCATTACAAAAAGAGGCACATCATCTGGAGTTTTGTGCTTTCAGTGGTGCAAATATTTTTTATGCTTTTTGTGCTGTCGCTGATGGTGTTCAATGAAAACTTATCGTTGGCGCTAGGCGGCAGCCAGTTGGCTATCCATTTAAACCTGCTGGCGTTCACCATTTTGTTTTCACCCATTTCAGCAATTACCGGATTATTTATGAACCTGTACAGCCGCAAAAATGAATTTGAAGCGGATGCCTATGCCAGGGAAACCTTTAGCGGAAAAGCGCTGGCCGAAGCCTTGAAGAAACTTTCGGTGGATAATTTATCAAACCTGTATCCGCACCCGGCTTATGTATTCTTTCATTACTCACATCCGCCCTTGTTAAAGCGGTTGGAGCGGATTGTCTAAATTATTGTTTCTGCATTCTCGCAGATTCTGTAAAGGACTCTGACACAACTTTGTCAAGTCATACCACGTTATGAAGTATTGAGATTATTAACTAGTTCTTTTTTAACTTTTCAGCTACACTGTCATAGTATTGTCGTGTAAGCACCTCTGTCCAAGTAGTCGGTTGTTCACCGCCATATAATGCCAAATACGTCACATCACTATGCTTGGTTGAAGAATGCCAATGTTCGATATTTTTCTCACATTTAATTATATCTCCTTCTTTCAGAATTATGGGCTCTTTTCCTCTCTCTTGATAATACGCTTCTCCGTCTACAATTATCAAGACCTGCGCGGAACTATGTTTATGCCAGTCCAAGGTAGAGTTTGCTTTAAAGGTTGCCTTTGTGATGTTATAACCTAATTCGGGGTCGTTGTTAATAATGGTATTTAACCAAGCTTCTCCGATATAATGAGTATTTGGTGCCTTCATGCCTTCTGTTCGATAAGAAGAAATGGAATAGTGAGGGTCTTGGGCAAATAAGAATAAGGGAGTTAAAACGAAAAGAGTAAAAATTGAATTTTTCATATTGTAAACTTTATATTTTGTTCTTATGGTCAATCGGAGTCAGTTGCTTGCGGACAACAACTGAGTATGTGTATAGCATATATTTTCTATATCCCGGTATATCCAAAAGGTGTTATCTCCTTCAACCGTTTTTTAAGTTCTGGTTTCACATTAAGCGTATCAATAAATTCCTCAAACTCCTTCTTCCCAATCTTTTCATTCTTGCGCGTTAGTTCTTTTAATGCCTCATAAGGGTTTGGATAACCCTCCTTACGAAGTATGGTTTGGATGGCTTCGGCAACAACGGCCCAATTATTTTCCAGGTCGACATCAATGGCTTGTTTGTTCAGTTCCAGTTTACCAACGCCTTTCAGAAGAGATTGCAAGGCTATAACCGTATGCGCTAGCGGTACGCCTATGTTCCGCAGCACTGTGCTATCGGTTAAGTCGCGCTGAAGGCGTGAGATAGGAAGCTTGGCGGAGAGGTGCTCAAAGATGGCATTGGCATAACCCAGGTTTCCTTCCGCATTTTCAAAGTCGATGGGGTTTACTTTATGTGGCATGGCTGAGCTGCCTACTTCACCGGCTTTTATTTTTTGTTTGAAGTAGTTCATGGAAATGTATTGCCACGCATCGCGGCTGAAATCAATCAATATGGTATTGATGCGTTTCAGGTTATCGAAGAGGGCAGCCAGGTTATCGTAATGATCAATCTGTGTGGTAGGTTCACTACGCACTAAGCCTAAATGCTTACTTACAAAAGCATTACCGAAATGTCCCCAATTAATTTCAGGGTACGCAACATGATGGGCATTGAAGTTGCCGGTGGCGCCACCAAACTTAGCGGAGTAGGGTATGGTTTTTAGTAATTCAAGTTGGTTGTTTACCCTTTCTATAAAAACGTAAAGCTCTTTACCCAAGCGGGTAGGCGATGCCGGCTGTCCGTGGGTGCGGGCCAGCATGGGTATGTCTTTCCATTGAACACTTAGTGCCGTAAGTGCGTTTACCAGTTTTGCCACAAGCGGTAAGAATTCAGCCCCCATAAACTCCTTCAGCGAAAGCGGTATGGCGGTGTTGTTAATATCCTGTGAAGTAAGTCCGAAGTGAATAAATTCTTTCCAGGTGTTAAGCTTAAGTTCAGCCAGCTTTTGTTTGATAAAGTATTCCACCGCCTTCACATCGTGGTTGGTGGTTTTTTCAATTTCTTTAATCTGCAGGGCATCGGCTTCAGTAAAATTTTGGTACACGGTGCGCAACAGACTTTCCTGTTCCTTAGGAAATTTTGAAAGTTCCGGTAGCGTATGGGTTAGGGCAATGAAGTATTCGATCTCCACCCGAATGCGGTAGCGGATCAACCCGTATTCCGAAAAATAAGAAGCCAGGTTTGAAGCGGCCCCGAAGTACCGTCCGTCAACCGGTGAAATGGCAGTTAGTGTATTAAGTTGCACAGCCTTTAATTAAAGTGTAAAAATAACGGAACGTGATGTATTTCTATTAACCATCCGTGCTTATTGCCGTTTATCAGGACATGGCTAACTATCTGGGTTCGATTTTATAGCTTCGCACGCCATGTTAAAAATGCTTTTTTCTGTATTGCTTATCGGTACCCTGTCGGGTTACGCCCAAAACAGGCCCGGCATGGAACTGCCCATCCGCAAAGCATTGGGAACCATTACGTTGGATGGTAAGCTGGATGAGGATGATTGGGGCACCGCTGCCGTGGCCAAAGACTTCTATCTAAATTTTCCGGTGGACACCACTTTTGCCCCCTTTCAAACGGAAGCCCGCCTCACATTCGATGAACATAACCTGTATATTTCATTTGTTTGTTACGATAACGGCACCGAAGACATCGTGCAATCATTGCGGAGGGATTTTGATTTTGAGAACAACGATAACATGGGTGTTTACCTGGGGCCGTTTAACGATGATTTGAACGGCTTTTATTTTCAGATTACCCCACGCGGTGTGCAAAGCGAAGGCTTGATTTCCGGAGGGGGGACCGGTGGCGATAGTTACAGCGATACCTGGGATAACAAGTGGTACTCCCATGTACAGCGCTATGCCGACCGATGGGTTGCCGAACTGGCCATACCCTTTAAAAGTTTTCGGTACAAAGGCGGTGAGCGGCAATGGAACATTACCTTTTTGCGCTGGGACCGCAAGCGAAACCTGGTGTCCAGTTGGGTGGCTACACCCATCCAATACATACCGGCATCGTTCGCGTATGGAGGCAAACTGGTTTGGGTTGATACCCCGCCACCCAGCCACATGAACATTTCGGTAATCCCTTATGTGGCCGGTCTTCGTTCCGTTAACTTCGAGGAAACCCCAACGGCTTCGGCACACGATCTTTCCGTGGGGTTCGATGCCAAGGTGGCCATCACACCATCCTTAAACCTTGACCTTACCGTAAACCCCGACTTTTCGCAGGTAGAGGTAGACCGCCAGGTGATTAACCTTACCCGCTTCGAATTCCGCTTTCCGGAGCTACGGCAATTCTTTTTGGAGAACAATGATTTGATTGAGCGCGCGGGTTTTCCGAATGCGCGCCCATTTTTTACCCGAAGGGTAGGGCTGGCGCGTGATACTTCCGGATTGATCAGGCAAGTGCCCATTGCTTATGGTGCGCGCATCAGCGGATCGATCAATAAAAACTGGCGCATTAACACCATGAACTTGCTTACCAAAGAGAAGCAGTCGCTGGGCTTGCCCAACCAACTGTATACCGTTGCTGCCGTGCAGCGCAATTTTTGGAAGCAATCCAACGTGGCCTTGCTTTATGTTGAGAAGCAATCGTTGGGTATTAAGCCTGCCGATAGTTTACGTTATTTTAATACTGATCTTTGGAAGCAACGAATAAGGGGTACTGACACTACGCGTGTATTGAATAAAAGCAACCGGGTTTTAACCGCAGATCTGGACTTGCTCAGTGCAGATAATAAGTGGTATGGTAGTTTTTTTTACAGTGCTTCGTTCGATGATTATTTGTCAGGGAAGAATGGTGCAGGTGCTGCCTTTTTGCGCCATACTACACGCAACTACGAAATAACCGGTGGCCACACCATAATCCAGAAAAATTTTAATGCCGAGGCAGGCTTCGTGCCCAGTCAACGGGTATATCCGGGGCAGTGGAGTACGTTTGTGGAAGGAACAGTTTCAATGTATCCTTCCAGCAAAACCATTGCCCGCATGGGGCCTTTTATGGGCGCCAATATTGTTGGTATACCCGATGGAACAGTTACCGACCAGGAATTTAATGCAGGGTATAATTTTGATTTGCTCAATACTTCATCTATTGGTGTTGGCTATGGGTTTACGTATCAACGCCTGACAAACACGTTCAACCCAATTGATGGCGAGCGGTTTATTGAGTTTCAACAAGGCGAAACTTTTAAGTGGGGTAGCTTTACGATAGAATACCAATCCGATGCACGGAAAATCTTTAACTACTACATGTCGGCCAGCTACGGGGGTTTTTATAATGGCAATTTGGTTAACCTGAACGGGGTGCTGAACTATCGCTATCAACCGATTGGCAGTGTGGCGGTGCAGTATGATTTTAATTCAGTACACCTGGCTGAGGGGTACGGTAAGGAAAACCTTTTTTTGATTGGGCCACGGGTTGATTTAACCTTTACCGACAAAATATTCCTCACAACCTTTATTCAATACAACAACCTGGCGGATAATATTAACCTGAACACCCGTTTTCAGTGGCGGTATAAACCAGCTTCCGATTTTTTTGTTGTATATACTGAAAACTACCTGCCCCAGCACCTGAAAACCAAAAACCGGGCGCTGGTCTTCAAACTCACCTATTGGCTGAATATTTAGATTGACAGGTACTTATGATTATTTTTGCCACCTAATTGTTTTAAGTATGGCATTCGGGTTTTTTAAGAAAAGCGAGAAGAAAGAAACACCTCAGGGCGGACCTCATTATTTTGAACTTACAGTAAAGGCAATCGTACAGGAAACAAAAGATGCTATCACAATAGTTTTCGGGCAACCTGCATCGGGTAAGATCAACTATAAATCCGGGCAGTTTTTAACCCTGATTGTTCCGGTCAACGGCAAGGAGGTGCGGAGGGCTTATTCGCTCTGTTCATCGCCATTTGTTGATGATGACCTGGCCGTTACTGTAAAGCGTGTTGAAAACGGCCTGATGTCCAACTGGCTACCGGATAATTTAAAGGTTGGCGACACACTGAAAATTATGGAGCCTATGGGGCACTTTACCACCGAGTTTGGTAAAGACCGTAAACGCCACCTGGTGATGTTTGCCGGTGGTTCAGGTATTACGCCCATGCTCTCGCACATTAAAAGCCTGCTTACACAAGAACCGGAAAGCATAGCCTCGTTGATTTACTGCAACCGCGATATCGACAGCATTATTTTTAAAGATGAGTTGGCTAAATGGGAGACCAATTACCAGGGCAGGTTGCACGTCATCCATATTCTTGACAATGCACCCATGAACTGGCAGGGTTATTCCGGTTTGCTCAACCCTGAAATGCTGAAGAAATTATTTGAGCGCATACCGGCCTGGGGCCTTGAAAAAACTACCTACCTGATGTGCGGCCCCGAAGGAATGATGAAGAATGTGGAAACCTTACTGGCGCAGCACAGCATACCGCAGGATAAAATATTTAAGGAGAGTTTTGTACAGGGTACCATTGATAAGGATAAAAAACAGGAAGAAACTACAGCGTCATCCGAAAATAAAACCCGCGAAGTAACCATACGGTATGATGGCCATGAGTATAAGATAAGGGTTGAGCCGAAGCGCACCATTTTGGAAACTGCCCTAGACCAGGGCATTGACCTTCCGTTTTCTTGCCAAAGTGGTTTATGCACAGCCTGCCGTGGAAAGGCTTTGAGCGGAACCGTTAAACTCGATGAAGAAGAAGGGTTATCGCAAGCCGAACGGGCCGAGGGTTATGTATTAACGTGCGTAGGCCACCCGATGACGGATGATGTGGTGATTGAAATTGGATAAAGATTGTTACGGCTGAAGTTTATAGTCTTTGATTAAAACTTCTGGTGATATATTTAATCGCTTGTGGATTTTCCGCACCATGGCTAGATTCAACTTTCTCTTTTTGTTGAGTATTTCTGAAACTTCCCCCTTTTTTCCAATAATGAGAAGTCCGTATACTTGCCTTAATAAACTAACCTTGTATCAATGAAATCAAGAATATTCTTACTTCTGTTTGCCGTTAGTGGTTATATCGCTGACGCACAAACAAAACCCTCCGGATTGTACATGCCCATCGAGTTTCAAAAGGCTTATGAAAAGGGAACCCGCAAGTTGGATGGATCAGTGTCACCAACGTATTGGCAGAACCGATCGATTTACAAGATCAAAGCAACGGTTGATCCGCATACTAAATTATTGAAAGGTGAAGCAACCATTACCTATCTCAATAACACACCCGATACAGTCCGTAACCCTACTTTTCACACTTATCACGATTACTATAAACCAGAATCAAAGAAGGCCGGTTTTTTCAGTGGCGGAAACGCTCCTGATGCCAACCATAAAGGTGTGATTATTGAAAAGCTGGTGGTGGATAACGAAACGTATGATATAAACAACAGGGACGAGGTGTTTTATGGTGGAACAAATTATACGGTGCGCTTACGGAAACCTTTACCGCCTAAAAGTTCAATGGAATTGAAAATCAACTGGAATTATGTCATACCGGGTAAAGGGTTTGAACGCAGCGGTGCTATCGACAGCACGTCTATGTTTGTAGGGTATTGGTATCCGGAAATGGCAGTCTTAGACGATATTGATTTATGGGACCGTATTGTATATGATGCCGCAACGGAATTTTATCACGACTATTCCGATTATGAAATTGAATTGACCGTGCCGGATAATTTTATGGTATGGGCATCGGTAGCGCCATCCAACCCGGATGAAGTCTATTCATCAACCATTCGCGAGCGGCTTACAAAAGCCAGAGCCAGCAGTACACCGGTTAATATTTTTACCGAGGCCGACTTTAAAAAGTCATCAACGAAAAACGCAACGTGGAAATACACAGCAAAAAATTTTCCTGATTTTGCCTTTGCACTAAGTAATCATTTTGTTTGGGATGCGTGCACGTATAAAGATGCCCTGGGCGAATATTTTATCAATACGGCTTATCCAACCAACCATCCTGAGTTTGCAGCCGTATTGGAGGCCATTCAGGAATCTTTAAAAGTATTTCATACCAGGTTTCCTGTGTATGCTTTTCCGTTCAAACACTTTACCATTTTTAATGGGTTGGAAGGCGGAGGAATGGAATTTCCAGGTATGGCCAATGACCAGGAAATGTCGGGTGCTATGATTGAACAATGGACCGGTAAAAAAGTAAGCGACATGGAAGCTCAGTTGGGCTTAACGCTTCATGAAATGTGTCACATGTATTTTCCATTTATGATGGGCATTAATGAAAAGAAGTATGCCTGGATGGACGAAGGTTTTGCAAGCTTTTCAGAATATTTTATCGACCCATTATTTCCTGCCGGAAATTGGGATCAACCTTACCTGGGATCACAGCGTGTTCTGCCCATCATGGTTCCATCACACATAGCCGAAGGTAGCGGACTTAATTCATATACGGTTGGATCGTATTCTTATGTGTCTTTATATCAGTTGTTAGGCAAGGATTTGTTTCTAAAATGCCTTCATGCATACATGAATGAATGGAAACACAAACATCCAACTCCGTATGATTTCATGTTTACCTTCAACCGGGTTTCTGGCCAGGATTTAAACTGGTTCTGGAACAAGTGGTATTTCGATTGGGGATATATGGATGTTGGTATTAATGAAGTGAAGAATAATGTTATTCTGATAGAAAACAAGGGAGGTCGACCACTTGCTTTTAGTGTAACCATAACCTTTCACGATGGCACCACAACCACACAGGATGTGAGCCCAATGGTATGGAAGGCTTCAAAGCTTTATAACCATAAAGTGAATGCCGGAAAGAAGAAAATCAAATCTGTCCAGCTAACCATTCCTACCAATGGCGATGCTGATGGTAAGAATAATACATGGATAGCAAAGTAGGCTGTCTTATTTATTGAATTCCATCTTGAATCTGTCAGCCTGAGCCTGTCGAAGGCTACTCAGGCTGACGGTTTAACTTCACGTGTTCACTTCATGCTTTTTATTGCTCACTATATTCTCTACGGTCCATTCCACCCTTCTTTCAACAGCATACTTGCGTACCGGGCAATCAGTTTTACTGCATATACGGCACGAGAAATCGAGGCAGCCATCGGAGTGAACAAATAACTCCAGCGATTCGCCAAATTCTTTCCGCACCAGCGAGGCGAGGGCGTCAATTTCATTATGGGCTTCATGCACATTAAGGTACCACGGTACCGTAAGGTGGCAGTCGAGATGAAGTGTAGCGCCATATTTTATAATCCGCATGTTGTGCAGGTCGATCCAGTTTTCCCTGCGGTTAGCATTCAGCATGGAAACCATTCGTGTTAGCAGCTCCATGTCACGTTCATCCATAATGCCTGCTAATGATGAGCGTATAATTTTGTAGCCCGTGTATAGAATTATTAGGCTGAACAGTATGGCAACTGCACTGTCGAGCCAAAGGATATCCGTTATGAAAATAAGAAAAAGCCCCACCAATATACCAAGGGTTGAATAAGTGTCGCTTAGTAAGTGTTACCGCTGGCCAGAAGCGCAAGTGAATTGTTTTTTCGGCATCGCGTGGTTTAGCGGATAAATATAAACTGTAAAGGCCCAGAAAGCCGGCCACTACATTAACAATACTTTCCAACGCATCGGTAAGAATGGCAACCGATCCGGTAAGGAAGTAGGCAAACATTTTGATCATGAGCAACAGGGATGAAAACACCGCTACCCATTTTTGAACGTTAATATTTTGCTGTGCAGGAAGCATTATTTTTTCTTCCGGATAAGTTGGATGATAGCCGGAACAGCGATGATCACCCACACCACATTAATAAAGGTGTTAGCGTAAGCGGTATAATACACCGAGTAAATAATCAGGCAAATTCCCCCAACCATGTTTAGTAGCAGAAAAATCAGTGAGTCAGATTTTACTTTCTGGTAACTGTTTAAGCCATAGGCAGCAATGACCATAATGGAACCGATCCAACCAATAACGTCAATAAGAAGTTTCACGTAGCGTGTAAAGGTTAATGGTTACCGTAATTTGACACGCAATAAATACTTATCTGCGGTTATGTAAAGTGTTTTTTCATCGGGCGTTAATGCGCAGTTAGCTGTCGGTACGGGTAATTTTATTTTGCCCAGTACTTTTCCACCTGTACTAAAAATCCATACTCCACCCGGGCCGGTGGCAAACACATTTCCATGCATATCAATTTTTAGCCCATCGGGTAAGCCGGGTTCTGTTTTAGTGTTTGCCGTAGCATCATAAAATACGGAGGCATGAATAATGGAATCATTTTCACCTAAGCTATACTTATACCAAATAGCTTTGTTGGGATCGGAATTTGCTACGATAAATGTTGAGTTATCGGAAAAAAAAGCAATGCCGTTCGGCCGGGTCAATGAATCGATCACCAAGGTTACTTCTCCAGTCGGGCTTACTTTATAAACTCCCTGAAACGGGATTTCTTTTTCAGGGTCACTGGCTTGTTTCGGTAATCCATAAGGCGGGTCGGTAAAGAACAGATCGTTACCCCGGAATGCGGCATCGTTAGGACTATTGAATTTCTTGCCATCGTAGCGATTGGCTAATGGAGTAAAGTCAGGTTTTGGGTTGGAGAGCGGTGCATTCATGTAGGCCATTTGTCGGTTGCCATGCTGGCATAGTACAAGCCGGCCATTTCCGTCCAGCAGCAAGCCGTTCGAACCGGGTTCTTTGCTTTCGGTTTTTGTTCCTGTAAAGCCCGAAGGAATAAGGTACGTTTCTATGCCCTTCGCTTCGGTCCATTTATAGATCGTATTTTTTGGCACATCCGAGAAGAGCAGCATGCTTTCTGCCTCTACCCATACCGGCCCTTCACTCCACTCAAACCCTTCGCCCAGTATTTCAATGGGCGAATCCATTTGGATTATATTATCCAAAGCGCTGTTAAGGCGCTCAACGGAGCCAATTGTTTTTTTGGTTTGCTGGGAACAGCCAACCAATAGCGATAAAACTGATAAAAAGAGTATTCGCATAAATGAATGGTTTTGATGCCTGACAAAACTAAGACAAATATTTTCTGAAAATCCGGTAACGCTTACAAAGCCGTCCGTTTAATTTCTCACATTCCCCGCGCATGGGCAAATTGGTTTCCAGTATCAGGTGGCTGTCCATAATTTCAAACCCTTTTTGTTGCGCGGTTTCAAGCAACGCCTTTCCCAGCAGTACACTAACACCGGTTCTGCGATAACCTTCCTTCACAGCACCGAGTAAAAGGTTAAGCTGTTTTGTTTTTCGCATCGCCCGTAAAATAAACAGAAAGCCAATCGGAAAAAGCCTGCCCTTTGCTTTTTGAATTCCTTTGCTCATCTCCGGCATAGCCACTACAAAGGCAATTAACCTTCCGGTATCCTCAACAACTACTTTTACAAACTCCGGATCCAAAATGGGCAAATATTGCGCAGCAAATTTTTTCATTTCTTCTTCACTCATGGGTGTAAAGCCAAAGATTGGGGCATAGGCTTCATTTACTAATCGAAGAACAGGAAGGATGTATGGTTTAAGCCCTCGTTTCGAGGTAAACTCAATCACTTTTAACGTAGAGCGACTGGTCATTCGGTTATAGATTTCTAAATGGGTAGCCGGAATTTTTTTCGGGATGTCCATTTGGTACGATACACAATCCACTTCTTTTTCATAGCCAAGCTGGGCTACAATTGCAGGCAGGTAAGGTGGGTTTGTAGGCGTGGCAAGTACAGGCAAGAACTCAAGACCTTCAATTTGAAACCCCTGCGGATCCTTATCCGAAAAGCCAAAGGGGCCAGTGATTTTATTCATGCCGTTGGTGCGGCCCCAGTTTTCGATATAGGCTATCAGGGCATGAGCAACCTCTGGTTCATTCAGGCAGTCGAGGTTATAAAAGCGCACTGTTTTTTCATTGTGCAATTCGTTATAGCGGTGGTGGATAATACCCATAATACGGCCCACAACGGTCTTTTCACGAAATGCAAGTACCCGAATAACATGGCAATATTGGAGGGCTTTGTTTTTTGCGGGATCATGAAAGGCCCATTCATCGGTATAAATTGGGGGTACCCATCGCTTATCGTTTTTATAAAGCCGCTCCGGTAAGAAAATATATTCTTTTAGTTCCTTTTTGGTGGATATGATTTTTAACTCGATGGACAAGGCGGTTGATGGTTCTTTAGCGATTTAACGCGATTATGAGCTTCAATGTCACAAATGATTTTATTTTTGCATTCCGCTCAAGGTACTAATTTAACTATGCTCATAAATGAATGCTTTAGAAAAAATTGAACGGCCTGCACGTAAATTTTTACCCGATACATTTAGGCTAACGGATTGGCTGGAGCTTAAACCCTGGTTCGATAGCCTGTTGAACAGGAACATACAATCCATAAGTGATTTGCGTACCTGGTTTACAGACCGGAGCGAACTGGAGGCTGTAATTGCGGAAGATTTTGCCTGGCGTTATATTAACATGACACGTTTTACCGAAAACGAGGACTATAGCAAAAGCTATCAGTATTTTGTCGAGAACATACAACCTCAAATAGCCCCGGTATCGGATCAGCTTAACCGAAAGGCAGAGGCGTCAACATTCCTCAAAGAACTGGAGCGAGAGCCTGGCTACAACATCATGGTCCGTAGCCTGAAGAAGGATATTGAATTGTTTCGCGAGGAGAATATTCCCGTGTTCACCGAAATCAGCCTGGAGCAACAAAAGTACAACCAACTTTCAGGCGCAATGATGGTTGAGTTTAAGGGCCAAGAGCTTACCCTTCAGCAAGCAGCTGTAAAATTAATGTCGACCGACCGTGCGGAACGCGAAGAGGTATATCATAAAATCACTGCCAGAAGATTGCAGGATAAAGAAACACTGGACCAGCTTTTTACCAGGCTAATAGCCTTGCGCCATCAGGTTGCGGTGAATGCCGGCTTTGCCAACTTTCGCGATTACATGTTCAAAGCCATGGGGCGTTTCGATTACACCCCGCAGGATTGTTTCAACTTTCATGATTCTGTTGCTTCTGAAGTAGTGCCCATGTTGAATGACCTTATACGTGAACGAAAAGAATCACTTGGTGTAGCGTCATTAAAACCATGGGATAAAGCAGTTGATCCGGAAGGACGCGATCCGCTAAAGGCGTTTAATGATGGTCATGACCTTACTGAAAAAACCATTGAATGTTTTCATCGCATTGACCCCTACCTGGGACAATGCCTCTCCATTATGAAAGAAATGGGGCACCTGGACCTGGAATCACGCAAAGGGAAAGCCCCTGGGGGATATAATTACCCATTGGCCGAAATTGGTGTTCCATTTATTTTTATGAATGCTACCTCAACCTTGCGCGATATGGTAACCTTAATGCACGAAGGCGGCCATGCCGTGCATAATTTCTTAACCCGTGAACTAGAGTTAAACGATTTTAAATCAACTCCATCCGAAGTAGCTGAATTAGCTTCTATGTCGATGGAACTTATTTCCATGGACGAATGGGATATTTTCTTTCCGGATGCTGAATCCTTGAAGCGTGCTAAACGCGAGCATCTGGAAGATATCATCGAAACGCTGCCGTGGGTGGCAACCATCGATAAGTTTCAGCATTGGATTTATGAAAATCCCAATCACTCAGTAGAGGAGAGGAGGGCGAGCTGGAATAAAATTCTTACTCAATTTTCCGATTCCATAACCGACTGGACCGGTGAAGAGATTGCAAAGGACTACCTCTGGCAAAAGCAATTGCATTTATACGAAGTTCCCTTTTACTATATAGAATATGGTATGGCGCAATTGGGTGCGGTAGCCATTTGGCGTAACTACAAAAAAAATAAGCAGAAAGGATTACAGGGTTATATGAATGCGCTTAAGTTGGGCTATATGAAATCCATTCCGGAAGTATACGAAGCTGCCGGTATTCGGTTTGATTTTTCATTAACCTACATCCGTGAACTGATGGGATTTGTTAAAGCAGAACTTCAGAAAGTATAGCGGGATAGAATTTATGGCAATAACATGCAGGTAGTTATTAGCCCCTGCTTTTATCCAATAAGTTACTCAATTGTTCAGCTTCCGAATCGGTAAGTGTTAATACCTGGTCAATATCTTTTTGTTTGCGGCTGATTTCTTTTAAAAGTGAGAGACCGTTTTCAGTAATGAACACATCGGTTGCCCGTTTGTCTTTTGGGCAAGATTTCTTTTCAATAAGATTTTTAGAAATCAACCGGTCCAGCAAACGGGATATATCGGAGTTTTTATCCAACATACGCGACTTGATTTCTTTGGCCGAAATGCTTTTGGGGTGTTGCCCTTTTAAAATCCGCAGCACATTAAACTGCTGGCCTGTAATACCAAAGGGCTTGAAATGATTTTGCTGTTGGTTTATTAACCAGTTTGAGGTAAAAATGAGGTTAATAACAGCTTTTTGGTGAGCACTGATGAACCTGGGCTGCTTTATTTCGTCTTCGATTTTCATAGAAGAAAAAAATGGATGTCCCGGGTTAACGGGACATCCGGTAAACGGTCATGATTAGCTGTTCGGAACTTTATCCAGCTCAATCTTAATGTTCAAACTCACATTGTCGCCAACAACCATTTCGCCACTTGCCAATTTATTGGCCCAGTTAACGCCATAATCCTGACGGTTGATAATTCCGGAAACCTTAAAGCCAGCTTTTTCACCACGGCCTGTATTAATGGTGCCGCCATAGATTACATCAAACTCAATTTTTTTGGTTACGCCTTTCATGGTAAAGTCACCTTTTAACTTATACTTGGTTCCGTCCTTTACCAGGGTTCCTTTAAATGTTATCTCAGGGAATTTTTCGGCATCAAAAAAGTCGGCTGATTTTAAGTGGCCATCGCGTTTTTCGTTATCGGTGTTGATTGAGGCAACTTTAGCCGAAAAGGTAACTTCTGCACCCGCAAAATCAGCTGCTTTGGAAACAACAGAACCGGAGTAATCCTTGAACGAACCTTCTGTTTCAGCTACTACCATATGCGATACGCTGAAACCGATTTTTGAATGAACATTGTCAATCTTCCAGGTGGATTGGGCGATTGCACTGCCACTTACCAACAGCGCAACCAAAGCGAAATACATTTTTTTCATTATCGTGTTATTAGTTTTTAGGGTTAATGCGAACATAACACAATTCTTTAAATAAATGTTTAAACATCTATTTTTTATTTTGTAAACCACTGATTTACAGGTTAAAAGAAAATCAAATATTTAGCCAATAGTTTAGTTTAAGCACCACGCCACGCAGGCGGGGTTGCCCTTGGGCAAAGAAACGCCCTTCGGTATCGGTAAAGGCTTCGGTAACGTAATTATCGGTGTACACCAGAAAAATGTCGGATACCGGTTTGAATCGCCACTGCAGGCGGGAGTTGATGTTCAGGTTGTTGATCTGATTGTTGTATTGCACAAAGGTGGTGAAGAATACACTGCGCGAAAGCGTGAGGTCAAATCGCGGACCTATAAGCAGCAGGTTTGCATCGTTGTAGGGCTCGGGCAACCGTATGCGGTTTATGGTAAAGTTTAACGAGGCAAAGCCCCACGGTATATACCGGTAGGTGAGCGAGCCGCTCAGGTTTATGCGGGTACCATTAAAATATTCCCCGATGCGTGACGAAAGGTTCGTGAATACGGCCCTGCGCGCATCGGAATTGAAGTTAGCCACGACCAGGTATTGATGGTAGGCGGTTCCGGCTGCGAGCTTTTGTCCATTCGTGCCACTGGGATCAAACGGGCTAAACAGGTAGGTGTATTCTTTCCGCAAGCGTATATTTCCATTGGCGGTGTTCCTAAACCTGAAACGGTACATCAGGTTGGCATCCCAATCCAACAGCCCGTAGGTTTGGTTGCGCAGAATATCAAAATCAATTCCGGGGCCGTGGCTTTGAATAATGGATCCTTTTGGATAGAAATTATACCATTGCGTGTACGCCACCTGCTGGATGTCCCTTCGCCTGGCAAAACCAACCTCCGGGTTGTAATTGGCCCCCACACTTCGGGTGAATAAATTTATCGTCCATTTTAAAGTACTGTAGGTGATAAAACCCCCGGTGGCAAAAGCTGAATCAAGTTTCTGTTGATCGAACGAATGGTGGTAGAAAAACTTTCCGTTCCATACATTGTTTTTGCTCGCCAGGTTATAATCGATGCCCAAAAGCCTATTGTACTTGGCCGGGTTGAAGGTGAACTCACCTTGTATGGAATCCTGAAAGGCTTGTTTGTTAATGGCGATAATACCAATATTGGATCGTGCAAAAACTTTGCGTTGCAATGAAGCCACCATGTAATTGGTGGATGGTAAATTTATTTTTGGGTCTTCACCGGTTTGCATATCCAAAAACCCAATGCGCCAGTTGTTGTCGATTTTTCCGCTTAGCCTCACCCCGCCATAAATCTGGTTTTGAATGTTTTGCCCGGTGGATTCATCACGTGCTATTCCAATCCTTCGTGAGAAGAATGGGCGGGTACCTTCCACACCAAAGTCGGCAAACAAATCGGCATTTTCCAAAAAGAACTGGCGTTGTTCCGGAAAGAAAATCTCAAACCGGTCGAGGTTGGTAACCTGGGCATCTACTTCAACTTGCGAAAAGTCGGGGTTAACGGTAACATCGAGATTAAGGGCTGAACTTATCCCAATCTTTGCATCAAATCCGGCCTCGGCATTTTTATCAGTAGGGCTTCCCTCAACAAAATTTTTTGTGCCACCCGCCAGGAAATATGGAATAACCGATACGTTTGTTCCGGGATTTTTCAACGGCTCGTCCCAGATAAGTTGCCGGTTGAACGCCATGGTTATAATATCAAAGTTTTGTGGCACAGGCGACCAGGTTGATCGCTCGGCATATTCGCTGTCAATCCGGTAAAAGTTAATATTCCAGGTGGTGAGGCCTTCTTTAAAGCGGATGGATTTAAACGGGATAGCCATTTCAGCAATCCAGTAACCTTCGTATGTCTTTACGCTTGAATACCATTTGTTGTCCCAAATCAAGGAGAGGTCTGATGGCCCAGAGCCTCCGTTTGCAATTAGCCCTTCGCGCTGAACGCCAAACGGGTTTACCCCAAACATGAAACCATTGGTTCGGTCGCTGAAGGGATCGAGCACTACGGTTATGCCATCGTTGCCTTCGCCCCGGAAATCCCTGCGCAAGGAAGGGGTTACATAGCGCCTGTCTTTCTTGATGTTCTCCATGCGCGCAATCAGGTAGATGAATTTATCATCGTAGGTCATCCGTACCTGGCTTTGGCTCTTGGCCAAGGTAGTATCACTTGGAAAGAACTGCCGGAAGTTATTGGCAACATCGGCCTCCAACCAGTCAGGTTCGTCCATTACTCCGTCCAGTACGATGGTTGATTTTGCTTTTTTGATTTTTAAGCCTTGGGCGATGCCATTCTTTATGAAAGCAAGCAGTACAAGGAGGAAAAGGATGCGCACCATATAATCAGACCTGCAAGGATAATTTGAAATGGCGTGCCTTACAAATGGGGTTGGGATGAGTGGATTTTTTAAGATTTGAGATAAAAGTCACGGGTTAGGTTTATGTAATCAGTTGCCCAGGTTTCGCCTGAATCATGTTCGTAAAGAAGAATTTTACCGTGTTCAATGGTTTTATGCATTCGGGCGAACTCCATAAGTTGGCGTTCAACCGGTTTATTCCTTCGGGTTTGAAAAGTCCATTCCCGAATGCAAACCATACCTGCCGCTTGTGCCCAAGTTTTGAAAAGCTTGCCTTCAGCAGCGGGAAGAATAACCGCAAGCCTGCCGGCCGGGTTAAGCCATTTGTTTGCTGCCTCCAGCAAATCCTGAAACGATAAGCTTTCGGTATGCCGCGCAACCATTCGGTTTTCATTTTCCGGCTTATAACTGTTGCTGAAGTAGGGCGGGTTGGAAACAATCAGGTCATACTTTTTTTTTGTTTGAAAAAGTTGCACTGGGCAGTGGTACAGGTGAAGCCTTTCGGCCCAGGGAGCTTGTTTAAAATTTTCACGTGCATCTTCCGCGGCATCCATGTCCAGTTCAACCGCGTCAATGTGGCTTGCCCCTGATCGTTGGGCGATCATCAAGGCGATTACACCAGAGCCGGTGCCAATATCCAATACCGATTTAACATGGGTAACATTTACCCACGCCCCAAGCAATACCCCATCGGTGCCTACTTTCATGCTGCTTCGCTTGTGGGTAACGGAGAATTGCTTGAAATGGAATTGATCGCTTTTAATTCTTCTCATGGCAGGTACATGCTGATGGAGATCATTAGGTTACAAAGTAAATAGTTTTAACTTTCGATAGGTTTAATTCCAACGCTATGACCTTTAAGTCCGATCTTGAAATTGCCCAGGCAGCATCACTGCAACCCATCCGCCAGATTGCCAAAAAACTGACTATCGAAGAAGCTGATCTGGAACTGTATGGTAATTATAAAGCCAAGCTTCCGTTAAAGCTTATTGACAATACCCGGTTAAAGAAAAGCAAGCTCATACTGGTTACGGCCATGACACCCACACCTGCCGGTGAAGGAAAAACCACCACCTCCATCGGGCTTTGTGAAGGCATGAATAAAATCGGTAAGAAAACCACGGTAGTGCTTCGCGAACCATCGCTTGGGCCTGTATTCGGCATGAAAGGTGGTGCCGCGGGTGGAGGATACTCACAGGTTGTTCCGATGGAAGATATCAACCTGCATTTTACGGGCGACTTTGCTGCCGTTGAAAAGGCCAACAACCTGTTGGCTGCACTGATTGACAATGATATTCAAAAACCAGGAGGAGGATTGGGCATTGATCCGCGAACGGTGGAGTGGAAGCGTGTGATGGACATGAACGACCGGGCCTTGCGCAACATGATTACCGGTTTGGGTGGAAAGAACGGAGGCATGATCCGCGAGACCGGTTTCAATATTACAGCAGCCTCTGAGATTATGGCCATACTTTGCTTAGCCAAAGACATGGATGACCTCAAGAAAAAAATCGGGAACATATATGTTGGCGATACTTATGACCAAAAGGCTGTGTTTGCCCGCGACCTGAACGCGCAGGGTGCTGTTGCCTTGTTGCTGAAAGATGCAATCAAACCAAATTTGGTACAAACCCTGGAAGGTAACCCGGCCATTATTCATGGTGGCCCCTTTGGAAACATTGCACAGGGCGCCAACTCCATCATTGCTACACGCATGGGCATGAGCTTATCGGACTACGTAATTACCGAAGCAGGCTTCGGTTCGGATTTGGGTGCCGAGAAATTTATTGATATTGTTTGCGGCTATGGCGACTACTCACCCCATGCTATGGTTTTGGTAGCCACCATCAGGGCATTGAAATATCATGGTGGGGTTAAGCGTGAAGAACTGACAAAACCAAACCTTAAGGCCCTTGAGGCCGGCTTTGCCAACCTGGAAAAGCATATTGAGAACACCAAAATTTTTGGAGTGCCTGCGGTGATCTCACTCAATAAATTTATTACGGACAGTGTAGAAGAATTGAACTGGGTTATCAATAAGTGCGAATCATTAGGTGTTGATATTGCTTTATCGGAAGGATGGGAGAAAGGTGGAGCGGGAATGGTTGAACTGGCGAACAAGGTGGCCGAAGCGGCCGATACCTTTCATGGCAAATACTGGCCGGTTTACGATTGGAAGGATACAGTAGAAGAAAAAGTACGTACGGTGGCCGTTAAAATTTACGGAGCCAGGGATGTTGAGTTTTTACCAAAGGCCAAACAAAATTTAAAGAAGATAGAACGTATCGGGCTAAGCGGTATGCCGGTATGCATTGCCAAAACACAAAACAGTTTTTCGGACGATGCAAAAAAATTAGGCCGGCCGAAGGACTTCATTGTTACCGTACGCGAAATTGAAGTAGCTGCCGGGGCAGGCTTTGTAATCCCGATTACCGGTGATATTCTTCGTATGCCGGGCTTACCAAATGTACCCGCAGCGCTAGGAATGGATATTGACAATGAGGGAAGGATTAGTGGATTGTCGTAAAATTACTTTTGTTGTTGGTTGATTTTTCTGAGTACAGCGACATCATACTGATCGAGCAGTTTTTTCTCACCTTCACGATTTAAAGCCTCTTTGTTTTTTATCAAATCATCAAGCGAGATGATGTGAAGCTTTACATGACTATCTTCAATTACACTAGATTGCCGAAACGCACTATCAAAATTAACACCCGGAGTCATGGATAAAATATCTACTGCATCAGGTTCAAAGCCGAGCCCAAGAAATAACTGCTGTTCAAATTCTTCAGGCTTAACATCTTCGACTACCAATTTCATTTCCTGAAAGGCCAAGAGAAGTTTCTCTCCATTTTTCCGGGTAGGTTCAACAAGTATGTCTAGATCACCGGTATTTCTTCTTACACCGTAGTAAATAGCAGCCTGTCCTCCAATAATAAGAAACTTAACACCATGCTTAATGAGGGCTTTTAAAAATTCAAGATGGTATTCACTGAAGATGCTCACGATAATCGGGTCACCTTTACTTTTTTGTTTCGGAGCTCATAATCAACTCCGGGCTTGCGTAAGCGGTCGTTCAAAATACGCATCATCCTCAGACGTTCTTCACCGGATAGGCTACGAAAGTATTCTTCTTTTTCTTGCTGTTCCTGTTCAATCGTTAGTTTCCTGACTTTCATAATCAAATTTAGTAATTTATAGTAGATGATTTTGACGGTTAACCTTAACTTTAACAATTATGCTTTTGCATCTACTTTTTAATTGGATGAGGTATCTTTTATATAGTCTTTTTGTTCTTTCCATTACGGTTACTGCTCAGCCTGGTGAGTATACCTATACCGACTCTACCGGCATACGAATACTTCAGGGTACCCTGTTATATCCTGATGTGAAAAAGGGCAAAGTTCCGTTGGTATTAATTATTGCCGGATCGGGCCCCACCGATCGTGACGGTAATAACCGGCAATTAAAATCAGACTATTTGAAACTGCTGGCGGAGGGTCTTGCCCAGCAAGGAATTGCTTCCTTTCGTTATGATAAACGTGGCGTTGGAAAAAGCACCATGAAAACCAACCGCGAAGATGCGTTGGTTATTGAAGACTTTTCATCGGATGCAGCGGATTGGATCAGGATTTTTAAATCCGATAAGCGCTTTAAAAATATCATTGTGCTCGGTCATAGTGAAGGATCTTTGCTGGGTATGCTGGCGGCTCAATCGGCCAGGGCGAATGGGTTCATCTCACTGGCAGGAGCCGGCCGGCCAATTGACGAGATATTAAAGGAGCAGATCAAATCGAACCCGTTTAACCCTGAGCAACTGGTGCGTGACAATGAAAGCATATTAGACTCGCTAAAAGCAGGTTTTGAGGTAAAACAAATCAATCCGCTCCTACAACCACTTTATCGTGCCGGCATCCAACCCTATATGATTTCATGGCTGAAGTATGACCCGGCTAAACTGCTAAAGGGTTTGAACATGCCTTGTATGATTGTGCAGGGGAGTACAGATATACAGGTAGCCGTAAAGGATGCTGAGCGTCTAAAAGATGCCCGTCCGGATGCACGGTTCTTACTTATTGAAGGCATGAACCATGTACTTCGCGATGCACCTGAGGAGCGCATGGCCAATATTGCTGTATATTCACAAGCTGAAAAGCCATTATCTTCTGCACTGATTCCTGCCTTGGTTGAGTTTATCCGGTCCGTTAAATAAAAATACATGGCGCATGCTGTTCGTCCGGTTGAAATTATAAAGGTTACAGCGAATAACCGTGAGCTTGTTTCTGACCTCGTAGCCACCGAGGAACCACTTGAAATTCGTTTAGGTTACGGTCAATTAACTGCACGCCAACAAAAAAGTTTATCGGTAACCATGCGAACGCCCGGCCACGATTTTGAATTGGCGCTGGGCTTTCTTTTTACAGAAGGGATCATTCAATCGTTCGATCAGGTAGAAAGTATAAAATATTGTGAGGATGTTGGTCGTGCAGAAGAAAAAGAGAACGTGGTGCGGGTTGAGGTCAAGCCCGAGGTAATAATCGATTTTGAAAAACTGCAACGGAATTTTTATACCACATCCAGTTGCGGTGTATGTGGAAAATCCTCTATTAATGCGGTTTCACAACTATGTCCGGTAATTCCCGTGCAATGGATGCTATCACCTGAAATTATATGCGAGCTTCCACAATCGTTGAGAAAGAGCCAGCATGTGTTTGAGTACACGGGAGGACTGCATGCCTCAGGATTGTTCGGTCGCGAAGGAAGTCTCGTTTTGTTACGCGAAGATGTTGGCCGGCATAATGCACTGGATAAAGTTGTTGGTGCCATGTTGGTGAAGAATGAAATACCACTATACAATTCTATATTGTTGGTGAGTGGCCGTGCAAGTTTTGAACTGGTTCAAAAAGCTGCCATGGCTGGAATTCCTGTGTTAGTTTCAGTAGGCGCCCCATCCAGTTTAGCGGTTGAATTGGCAATTGACTCCGGTATTACGTTATTGGGATTTGTTCGTGATAACAGATTTAATATTTATTCCGGGCAGCAACGGATAACCGCATGACGAATGCTTCGAAACAAATCGGGTTATGGACCAGCACTTCGCTGGTAATGGGCAACATGATCGCTTCGGCCTTGTTCATGCTGCCGGCCACACTTGGTATTTATGGTGGCATAAGCATAATTGGTTGGCTGATTTCCGGAGCGGGTGCCATGTGCCTGGCTTTGGTTTTTGGCTGGCTGAGCAAAATAAATCCTAACGCTACCGGTGGTCCGTATGCCTTTACGCGTGATGGGCTTGGCCCGTTTGCTGCCTTTCTGGTGGCCTGGGGATACTGGATTTCGGTTTGGTGTACCAATGCTGCCATTGCCGTAGCGTTTGTGAGTTACCTCACCACATTTATTCCTGCGATGGGCCATAATCCTATGCTGGCTGTACTTACTGGACTTACTGCAATATGGTTTTTAACGTGGATCAATACCCGCGGAGTAAAAGCAGCCGGTATCGTGCAGGTTGTTACCACTGTATTGAAAATTGCACCGTTGGTTGTTATTACCATAGCAGGTCTCATCTTTATAAAGACGGATAATTTTTTTCCGTTTAACGTAAGCATGCAATCCGATTTATCGGCCATAACCAGCGTAACCACGTTAACTTTGTTTGCTTTTTTAGGACTAGAGTGTGCCACCATACCATCCGGAAGTGTAAAAGATCCTGAAAAAACTATTCCCAAAGCCACCATTATCGGCACCGGTCTAACAACGGTTATTTACATTGTCAGCACGGTTGCGGTTATGGGACTTATTCCACCAGCTTCGCTACATGCTTCGTCAGCTCCGTTTGCTGATGCTGCAGCTTCTATCTTTGGTGAGAGCGGTCGTTACCTGGTAGCCGGGGGTGCGGTAATTTCAACGTTTGGCGCGCTTAATGGCTGGATACTTATTCAAGGGCAAATGCCTTTGGCTGCGGCCCGCGACAAGTTGTTTCCAAAATTTTTTGCAAAAGAAAACAAAAGCGGAACACCGGCAGTCGGACTTATTGCTTCAAGCGTGTTGGTTTCGTTGATGATGAGTATGAACTTTAGCAGAAGCCTGGCCGATACGTATAAGTTCATCATTCTCCTGTCAACGTTAACTACCTTGTTGGCTTACCTTTTCTCCACCATTTCTTACGTGCTCATGGAAAGTAGGCTTAACGGAATAACAAAGCAAAACACTACACGGTATGGTGTTGCGGCCATGGCATTCATTTATTCCATGTGGGCTGTAATCGGTTCGGGTGAGGAAACCGTGTTTTGGGGTTTTATATTACTGATGGGTGGCCTGCCCTTTTATGCCATTATGTTGATGAAAAAGGATTGAGCGCAGAATGAAGGTCACCCATCAATCGGAGTACGGAAAACTCAGGTCAGTTTTTATCAAGCGACCAGAAGATGCCTTTGTAAACGATGCCACGATTGATGAACAATGGCAACAACTGAATTTTCTATCACGCCCCGATTTCCCAAAAGCAGTTTCGGAATTCAATAAGTTTCAGGGCCTGCTCAAAAGCTCGGGTGCAGAATTGAATTATTTACCGCTTCATAACCAAGTAACCCTCGATTCTATCTATTGTCGCGATGCAGCCATTGCAACAGATTTTGGGATGATTATCTGCAACATGGGAAAGCCAGCCCGCAAGCATGAGCCGGCAGCCGAGCAATGGGCATTTGAAAAATTAAATATTCCTATCCTTGGGATAATACAACCTCCCGGAACGGTTGAAGGTGGTGATGTAGCCTGGATTGACCAACACACGTTGGCGGTAGGCCATACTTATCGAACCAATGATGAAGGTATCCGGCAGATCAAGCAATTACTTGAACCCCGTGGCGTAACCATTTGGGTAGTGCACATGCCGCATTACAAAGGCCCTTCGGATGTATTTCACCTGATGTCGGTATTCAGCCCGGTTGATAAGAACCTAGCCGTTGTTTACTCTCCACTTATGCCTGTTTCATTCCGCAACGGTTTGATTCAACGTGGTTATGAGTTGGTTGAAGTGCCCGATAGCGAATGGGATTCAATGGCCTGTAATGTACTGGCCATTGCCCCACGGGAATGTATTATGGTTTCGGGTAATCCTGTTACAAAACAGAAATTGCTGGCAGCGGGTTGTATTGTTCATGAATATGCCGGAAATGAAATAAGCGTGAAGGGAGGGGGAGGCCCAACTTGCCTTACACGACCTTTGAAAAGAGAAGTTTAAAATGATTCCTCACCCCAAAAACCATCAAATTTCTGTACTTCAATATCATCCATAACCTTTACCTGGCAGGCCAGGCGCAAACCGTTGGTTAGTTTATGCGGTGGAAAATTCAAGCGCCACTTTTCCTTTCGTGTTAACGGATTTATGTTTCCGGTAATTTTTACAGCACACGTTCCGCAGGTTCCAATTCCCCTGCAGTTTATGTAGCGGGCATTTCTGTTATGAACGGTAAGGCCATATTTCAGGATTGTGTCACGCAGGGTTGCGCCAGGTTTGCATTCTAAGATTTCACCTTGATAGCGGATAATGGGCATGATTTAAACACGCAAGGCCGACAATCCACCATCAACATGGATAACCTGTCCGCTGATCCATGAACTCTCATCTGTAAGTAAATAAGCAGCCGCCTGTGCTATGTCGCGGGCTTCGCCTACGCGCTTCAGCGGGTGGCGGTCACCACTGACTTTCTTTT
Organism: Cyclobacteriaceae bacterium; assembly: GCA_025808415.1. Lineage (NCBI taxonomy): Bacteria > Pseudomonadati > Bacteroidota > Cytophagia > Cytophagales > Cyclobacteriaceae > Cyclobacteriaceae bacterium. Next base: position 3,083,219 of record CP075525.1, on the reverse strand, counting down.
TTTCTTCACTCGATAAAATTTTTGATGCAAGTGGTGTATCAGTTATGGATGGGGCAATGGCATTAACACGAATTTTGGGAGCAAACTCGGCAGCTAGCGAGCGGGTTAATCCTTCCAATGCACCTTTTGCCATAGCCACCAATGCATGAAACGGCATGCCTTGCTGAACGGCTATGGTGCTGAAAAATACAATGGAGCTTTGTTCAGCTGCCTTTAAGGGGTTTAATAATTCACGAACGCATTTTGCTGCTCCTAAAACATTAATGTTGAAGTCTTGAAGGAATTCTTCATTTGTAAAGCGATGAAATGGCTTAAGTTGAATGGTGCCCGGCAGATAGGCCAGACCATCGATTTTGCCAGGAAGTTGCGATAGGTCAATGGAGGCTGTCTGTACATCGAAGGTGATGTGTTTTGCACCGACTGTAGTTGGAGCTGACCTGCTAAGGATATACACATCATAATTTTTATCGAGGAGTAGTTGAGCCAGTGAAGCTCCGATACCATAGCTTCCACCTACCAGAACAATGGATTTTTTTTCGGACATGGTTTATGAATTTTACCAAATAACAATCCGGGTGTGTGAATGTTATTTTAACTTTTCATTTCCTCTTGCCATAGGGTTGTCACCGGCATACCCTAGATTTGATTGTGTATCAAAAACATATGATTTATGAAACCAGGAAAGGGAAAAACATGGACTGACAAAGTCAATGACCCGACTAAAGAACCCATCGTAAAGAAATTGGAAAAGGATTTTACCGATATGCCTGCCGGGGGCAAGATGCTGATCGCCACGCCTAAAATTATCGATGATTATATCAGGCATATTCCCAAAGGCAAAAGCGCTAACCTTACGGTTCTGCGTAAAGACCTTGCTGCCGAGTATGGTGCCGATTACACCTGCCCGGTAACTACCGGAATATTTTTACGTATTGTTTCGGAAGCTGCTTACGAACAACTGCAAAAAGGTTCTTCCATTAACAAGGTTGCACCGTTTTGGCGCGTGGTGGAGGAAAAATCGGCTTTAAACAAGAAGCTCTCGTTCGGACCGGATTTTGTAGTTCAGCAACGAAAAAAGGAAGGTATTGCAGCCGAAAGCCCAAAGAAGAAATCCTCCCTTTAGGGCAACGCGCTGATAATATCTTTCAAGAAAGTATTCATATCTACCCAGTTTCCTGAGGTGAGACCAAGTTTTACTACTACCAGGTTTTTGGAAGGTATAATGACAACATCTTGCCCCTCAAAGCCGCTCAGGTAGTACATGTCACTCGGAACATCCGGAAAATTTCGGTCAGTAACATCATTTGGGTTTCCTGCATTGAGCCAGAACTGAGCACCATACTCACCTTTTTTTGCGCCTTTGGCAGGCGTAGTGCTGTACTCAATCCATCCTTCGGGCAAAATTCGTTCATTAATCCAGTATCCATCATTCAGGCAGAGCAATCCAAATCGTGCCCAATCGCGTGCGGTGGCAAATGAAAACGATGAACCTACAAATGTTCCACCCGGATCAGGTTCAATGGTCATGGAGTTCATGCCTATTTTATAAAAAATGTTTTTGTACGGAAAACTGTGGTATTCTGTATCACCAATCGTTTGCCGGATGATGTAGGATAAAATATTGGTGGTGCCGCTGGAATAATAGAACACCTCACCAGGTGTATGTTGCAAGGGTGCTTGTGAGGCATAAATACCAGCATCACGTTTTTTGAATAACATATTGGTGGCATCACTGGGTCCGCTGTACACCTCAGCCCATTTTAGTCCGCTGCTGGCTTGCATCAGGTTGTGGATGGTAATGGTATTTCGCTCGTCATTTTTCCACGCTTCAATGGGCGAAGGGTCATTAACCGATATTTTTCCTTCACGAACGAGTACACCCATCATGGCATTGGTAAGACTTTTCGTCATCGACCAACCGGTAAGGCGTGTGTTCTGATCAAATCCATCTGCATATTTTTCAGCAATGAGATTGCCATCGTGAATGACCGCAACCGCCCGGGTTCGTCTGTTTTTTTCTTCACCGGGTTCTTCAAAGGCATCGTTAATAATCTTATTCAGCAAGTCAAGGTTATATCCAAACAGGTTTACTGAATCAGGCATTTTGTTTCCGGTAGGCCAGGGAATAGTATCCTGATTTACACGTGGAGGAGTGGCTACCTTCCAAGGTTGCTTTCTCAACTCTTCTTCTGTGATTTCATTTACGAGTGTACATCCTAATCCTTTCCGGTAGATGGCTTTGCGTTTGGCAAGTCCAAAAACACTGGCGGTTGCCGATGAGTCAGCATAGTTCACGGAGAATGTTCCAAACGATTGGAGGCCTGAACCCAATTCTTCCCGGATCACATCTTCTGCTTTTCGCCCAGCCAGCATGGTACACGAGCAAAGATTTTTTGCCCCGTATCCGGAGATGATCGGGAAGGCAAGCCAGGCATAGTAGATGCCGTAGGATAGTGCCGCAAGAAAAAGGATGAGTAAGGAACGGAGGATGAGTTTACGCATAGGGCGGATTGGTTAAACCACAAAGTACAAAGAATAGCGTTAAACTTTGTGCTCTTTGCGTAACCTTTGTGTGTTCTGTGGTTTTGTATTTTTAACTATGCACAGCTTTTTTAATTCCCTTGCTCTTTCGGATTCTCACCGCAATCACTTTGTATTCCGGGCACATGGCTTCCACGTCATGTTCATCCGAACCAATTACGTTCAACCCGATTTCAGGGAAGTGGAAGGTTGAACTTAATACACCCGACTTTACTTCATCTGTAATACGAGCTTTTAAATCCACTTTACCCCGTGCTGACTCTACGCACACCATATCGCCTTCTTTGATAAAATGTTTTTCGGCATCTGCCGGATTGATCAGCAACACATCTTCAGTTAATAGCTCCACATTTTTTGTTCTGCGTGTCATCGTGCCTGCATTGTAATGTTCAAGCTCGCGGTTGGTGGTGATGATGTACGGGTATTCTTTTTTATTATCAATAATTTCCTGACTTTCCTTGAAATCGAAATAATGAAATTTGCCTTTGCCGCGTTTGAACGTTTCGGTGTGCAGGATTTTGGTGTCGGTGCCGTCTTCTTTTACCGGCCATTGTTTGCCGTTTTCACCCAATTCATTCCATTTTACACCTTTAAAGAACGGAACGATTTGAGCGATTTCTTTTAATACCGTATCCGGATCATAATCGGGTTGCGGATACCCCATCCGGTTCATGATGTCCACTACAATCTGTCCGTCAGCCTTTGTGCCTTCAATCGGCTCCACTACTTTGTTCACTCGTTGGATCCTTCGTTCACCATTTGTAAACGTTCCGCTTTTTTCTAAGAATGATGCTCCGGGCAATACTACGGTGGCAATCTTGGCGGTTTCGGTCATGAACAGTTCCTGCACAACCAATAAATCCAGCTTTTTTAAAGCTGCCATTACCTTGTTGGTGTTCGGATCGGTCTGCACCAGATCTTCTCCCATCAACCAAAGTGCCTTTAATTTATTATCGAGTGAAGCCGTGTACATCTGCGGAATTTTGTAACCGATGTGATTGGGGAGTTTAACGCCATAGAAGTCTTCATACATTTTATGATACTCGGGATTGGTCACATCAAAGTAACCAGCTCCCTGGTGCGGCTGGCAGCCCATGTCGGCAGCGCCCTGCACGTTATTTTGTCCGCGAAGCGGGTTAACGCCAACACCCCTGCGGCCAATGTTGCCGGTGATCATGGCCAGATCGGTAATGAGCATGATGGCATACGTTCCGTAAGAATGTTCGGTAACGCCTAACCCGTGGAAGGCCATCGCGGCTTTTGCTTTGGCATAAGCGAGTGTGGCTTCGCGCACCAGTTTTTTGTCAACACCGGTGATGCGCTCCAGTTCATTGATATTTACATTCAGGATTTGCTTTTTGAAATCGTCATAGCCCTCCGTTCGCGATTCAATAAACTGCTTGTCTTCCAGTCCTTCGGTAATGATGAAGTACAGCATCATGTTCAGCATAGCCACATTGGTGCCCGGCCGAAGCGGCAGGTGATAGGTTGCATAGCGGGCCAGCTCCGTTCTGCGCGGGTCAATTACAATCGTAGTTTTACCCTTCATGGCAAACTGCTTGAACTTGGCACCCGTTACCGGGTGGCCGTCTGTTGGATTGGCGCCAATTATCAGAATGCAATCGGTATCTTTTAAGTCTTCGATTGAATTTGTGGCAGCGCCAGTTCCGAAACTGCGCTGCATGCCCAAAGCAGTAGGCGAGTGGCACACACGTGCACAACTGTCGATGTTGTTGGTGCCGATAACCACCCGGATAAATTTCTGCATCAGGTAATTTTCTTCGTTGGTGCAGCGCGCTGATGATATACCCGCAATGTAATCAGGGCCGTAAGTATTTTTAATATGCGTGAGTTTTTCTGCGATGAAATCATAGGCTTCATCCCAGGAGGCCGGCTGAAGCTCACCGTTTTTCCGGATGAGGGGAGTACGCAATCTTTCCGGGTGATTGTAGAAGGAAAATGCAAATCTTCCCTTCAAACAGGTATGCCCCTGGTTTACTTCGGCATCGTACGGTGCTTGTATGGATTTTATTTTATCATCGTTAACGGCCACTTCCAGGTTACAGCCCACGCCACAATAGGTGCACACGGTACGCACTTTTTTCTGCACGTTAATGCTCTTCGATTCGAACACATCCGAAATGGCTGACGTAGGACAAGCCTGTGCACAAGCTCCACAACTCACACAATCGGAGGTCATGAAGCTATCATTGAAGCTTTTAATAATATGGCTGTCGAACCCGCGACCGGCCATGCTCAGCACCATTTCACCCTGCACCTCATCACAAGCACGAACACATCGGAAGCAATTGATGCACTTCGACAGGTCGGAAGTCATATACGGGTGACTTAAATCTTTTTTCCGGTCAAGATGATTTTTGCCTTCCGGATAACGAACCGTGCGTACACCTACTTGTGCAGCAACCGTTTGTAGTTCGCAATTATTATTTACTTCGCAGGTGAGACAATCCAACGGGTGATCGGTAAGAACGAGTTCAATAATATTTTTGCGAAGTCTGGTAATTTTTTCGGTATCTGTATAAATGTAGGAATTTGCAGTAACGGGTGTGTGGCAGGATGCTACCGTTTTGGTATTACCATTTGGTTGTAGCGCTATTTCAACGCTACACACACGACAAGAACCGAATGGTTCCAGGTTGGGGGCATCGCAAAGTGTGGGAATGCGGTTTCCTAAACTTCTGCGCACAAACGACAATACCGTTTCGCCATCTTTGATCTTGTATGGTTTGTCATTGATGTATGCCAACATGAGTTTATCTGCACCGTTTCCATTGGTGTGGATGTTTATTGTATCTTTTTTCTTCACCGCTTCCATATCCACTACACTTTAGTAAGAAAGTACGACTTCAATTCATCTTCAAAATACTGCACTGCATTCTTTATCGGCAGCGGCAGGCCACCACCGAGCATGCACAACGAACCGATCTCCAGGGTTTCCAATAAATCATCCAGCAATGCACGATCAATTTTGTAATCGCTGGTTCTTGCTTTCTGTAACATCTCTTTTCCACGGGTTGAACCCAACCGGCATGGGAAACATTTACCACAACTTTCGTGGGCCGTAAACTCAAACAAATGCTCTATATATAAAATGAGCGGAAAGTCTTTTGGAATGCAGACAATGGATGCATGACCAAGAAGAAATCCTTCTTTGGAGAATGATTCGAAGTCGATGGTGAGATCATTGATTTTTGATACCGGCACCAATCCACCCAGCGGACCGCCAATATGCATGGCTTTTATTGGCTCTCGGAAGCCGCCCCCTAAATCGTTCACCACAATACCCAAAGGTGTTCCCATTTCCACTTCGTAGATACCAGGCTTATTAAAGTAACCGTCCAGTGAAATAAGTTTTGTTCCCGTTGATTTAGGTGTACCAATCGAAGCAAATTCCTTTCCTCCGTTCCGCACGATAAAGGGAAGATTAGCAAGCGTTTCAACATTGTTTACCACAGTGGGTAGATTAAACAAACCTTGCTGGGCAGGGTAGGGTGGGCGTACCCGAACCTCAGGTCGTTGACCTTCAATGGAGGAGAGTAATGCTGTTTCTTCTCCACAGATATAGGCACCTTGTGCTTTGATAACTTTGAAGTGAAATGAAAAATCAGAACCGAAAATATTTTCTCCGATAAACTTATGATCATGAAGTTCTCGAATAGCATTTTCAATAACTTCAATTGACTCAGGATATTCTGCTCGTATGTACAATACACCAACTGATGCGTCAGCCAGGTAGCCTGCGATGATCATACCCATCAAAACCGAATGGGGTTGATGTTCCAATAAGTACCGATCGGAGTAGGCCCCAGGGTCACCTTCATCGGCATTGCAGACGATGAACCGTTGATGAGCATCTGTGTTTCTGCAACTTTCCAGTTTAATGGCCATTGGAAAGCCCGCGCCACCGCGGCCGCGCAAACCAGAGTTTTTTAATTCAGTTTGTAACTCAGTAACTGATTTTTTTAAACAGTCTTTAAGGATTTGGTAATAAGCTTCAAGGCCCGGAAATTTTTGTGTAAGAATAGCGGTTCCTTTGGAAGCGATGTTGTACTTATCGGCTACTACCGTTTTGTTCTTTTTTATTTCACTAATGGAATCGATTGCTTTGCCCGAGTAATTTTTTCCGCCATAGTGAAACGCAGCGTTTTCATGGCACCGGCCCAGGCAGCACATTTCGCCAATCTCTTCTTCTTTAAAATATTTTTCGAGCTTTTCTTTTAAGGCAGGCTGGGTTCCTGCGCACAGGCAGGCGCTGCCGTTGCACACGTACACTTTTTTGCCCTGGTTTTCGGGTTTTAAAAAATCGTAGAAGGTAGTGGTGCCGTACACATTCGCTTTGCCTATCAGGAATTCTTTTCGCAGGGCCTCCATTTTTTCAACCGAAGGCGTACCCGTTTCGGCAGCGGCAATGCCCAGTTCTTCAAACAGGGTTTTGGTAACGCCCTTTCTTCCGGCCAGATAGCTTAAATTTTTCGACATAATGGGTTGAAATGCACCTTTAAGGTACTCAATTATTTTGGGTTTTCGCTTTGAAATATGGCAGGCGGTTGTAGGGTGTTTTTATTTATTACTAACCCGGGTTTAACGCTGGGTTGAATAGCGGTAGCATTTTTTTAAGTTGAGGCCTCACTCAACTTCTCCACAATCTCCGCCTCCGGCTCTGTAAATACTAAATCCCGCAGCGCGTGTATCATTTGCCTCACGGATATGTTAAAGGCGCGATTGATCGTGATTAACGTTGGTATGTCCGTTTGTTTTATTTTCTTGGAAGCGATGGATGTGGTAATCAATTGCGTAAAGGCAATGTCATCGTCTTTGTTTTTGATGGTAAGGTTATGCAGCAAGCTGATGTTGGTACTAACCTCGGTGTGTTCCAGTATGGCAATAAACTCCTTTTGGGTAGTGTCCCATTTATCTTTAAAGTATTGCATCAGTTCCTCCATGGTTGCGCTGTCGGAGTTTTCGGCTTCCTGGAGATTATGCTGTATATCTTTTAAAATTTTTGCAGATGCGACTGCATTGCGGGTGGCGTGAAGAAGTTTATTCAGTTCGCGTGCTTCGTTGTCGTGAAGTTCATGCATCTGTAAACCAGAAGCGAAGGTGTATATCTCCGCTTCCAGTTGTTTGATCATTTGGTATTGGTCGGTAAGCGATAATTCTTTTGTTTGAACAGGCATTTCTTTTTTCTGAAAAGAAAGAAAGGGTTCCCTTCGTGTTAATTTTAAAATGCGTAAGTGATAGAGGATAACTTCAACAACCAGGTGGCGGATCTCCGTTTTAAGGGCAGCGATACCGGCTTCGGGTACATCGGGTTTAAGGGTGTGGAGGCATCGCGTAAGTGTAGTCTTTTTTTCAGGTATTACCCGAACAATAAACCGGGTGAAGAATCCAATCAGCGGGAGGAAAACAAGCACACCCATTAAATTGAACAAAGTATGAAAGAATGCGATGGCCGTTACCGGATCGTTCTCCAGGTGAACAACTTTTTCAACCAGGTAAATCAACAGGGGAAAGATGATGATGGCCAGCACGGCTGTTATCGCGTTAAAAAGCAAATGGCTGAAGGCTACCCTTTTTTTAATCGTTTGTGACCCTAAGGAACCTATTAGTACCGTTAATGTAGTGCCCAGGTTAATGCCAATAACCATGTAAGCCGCCAGGGGAAATGAAAGTATACCAGAATTAATGGCGCTGAGGATAATGGCCATGGCGGCAGAGCTGGATTGAATAATTGCCGTAAGCACAAAACCGATGAGGATAAAAACAATTCCAGGATAATGCTGAACCGTGCTGAGATCATAATGTTGCGCCATTCCCTCAATACTGGTTTTCATATAATCCAGGCCCATGAAGAGCAATCCAAAACCGACTAAGAATTTGAAGATATTTGCTGCCCGACTGGACGCGCTGAAAAAAATCAAGCCCACACCGCCAACGCCAACAAAAGGAAGGGCAAGGATTTCAATTTTAACTTTAAACCCAAGGGTGGCAACCACCCAACTGGTGAGTGTTGTACCGAGGTTTGATCCGATAATTACGCCAATGGCGCTTTCCATGCCCAGCACACCGGCACCGGCAAAAGCCAATACCATTAATGAAACAGCCGTGCTGCTTTGCAATACAGCGGTTGCCAGTGTTCCGCTGAGCACGCTCCGAAACCAATTTTCCGTGAACTTGCGGATAAGCTTGCGGAACGTTCCACCGGAAAGCTGCTTCAGGGAATCTTCCAGTTGGTGCATGCCAAACAGAAATATTCCAATACCGGCCAACAGTTCAATAACATTCAGTTCCGAATTCATGTACAGATTGGTTTGGTGAAATTTAATGGTTTTATGTTTTGGATAGAATGATCTTTATCATTACTTGCCCCATGCATGCAACGAGCAAAAGTCAAAAAGCAACCGCTTACCGGTAGTGAACTGAAATCTTTTCTTGATCAAAAAGTACTGGAGTACAATCAGCCAGGTTTTATTGGGCACGACCCGGTTTCCATACCACATTTATTTTCAAAAAAACAGGATATAGAAATAGCTGGCTTTTTTGCAGCCACGTTAGCCTGGGGGCAACGCATTACGATCATCAACAATTGCAGGAAACTATTGGCCTGGATGGACAACGATCCGCATCAGTTTATCCTTCATCATTCTGATAAGGATTTAAAACCATTTACTGCATTCAGGCACAGAACTTTTAACCCAACGGACGCACTTTATTTTATTGAGTTTTTAACATGGTTTTATTCGCGACATACTACGTTGGAGGATGCTTTTCAGGTTGAGCCAACAGAGGCTAGTGTAGAGAAAGGTCTGGTTAATTTCCATAACCTGTTTTTTAGTTTGCCTGAATTTCCACCACGCACCAAAAAACATGTTGCCACACCCGAACGTAAATCGGCCTGCAAAAGGCTAACCATGTATTTGCGTTGGATGGTTCGTGAGGATAATAATGGTGTAGATTTCGGTTTGTGGAAAAGGATCAAGCCCTCACAACTGGTTTGCCCGCTGGATGTACATGTTGAACGGGTAGCCCGAAAACTAAAATTGATCAAGCGCAAACAAACCAACTGGCTTACCGCATTAGAATTGACTGAGAACTTGCGCAAGCTGGATGCTGATGACCCTGTTAAGTATGACTTTGCCCTTTTCGGTTTAGGGCTGGAAAAATTTTAAGTGATTACTTCTTTTTAAGCACACCGTTATCGGAATACCAATATTGATGAGGCGTAAAAGAAGACCACTGGTTTACGTTAAAAGCCGGTGTGCCTGATGCACTGCCCTGGAAAACATAAACCCGAACAGCTTCCTGGTTCCGGAGCCAATGCAGTGGTATGCCGGGCAGGCAACTTTCCGGATTGGCCCCATTATGGATAAGAAAATAAGATTTATTTGCGCCAAATACTGTTGCATTTCCATCCTGATCGATGCATACAGCCGTGCGTTCATCAACGCCAATGCCACGCGCCTCTATTCCGCTGTCTTTCATCATCCTGGCCATAAAGGCAACATGCCTTCCGTGCCGGTCGCGTTGGGTATAGTGCTGGTCGGTAATGGTGTTGGAGAGGTATGGAATTTTAATGAAGCTTTCCGAAATGCTTAACAGCGGATCATACGGGTTTTGTAAAGCTTCCGTTGAAATGATGCTGCCATTTTTAGCGTCAAAAATAATTTCGCCAAGCACGGCACAACCCGCACTGGTTCCGCCAATCGGTACTTTCTTTTCGCTTATCAGGTACTGGATCGCCCGCGATACTTCTGTATCGGCCCAAAAGTTTACGTAATTGGCCTGATCGCCCCCGGCTATAAATAAGGCCTCGGCATTCCTGATCTTGTCACGCGCTTCCGTTCGGTTGGCTTTTTCACGGCTATCAATTAGCAGGGTTTCTACCGAGTTGAGATTGCCCAACCCTTTTATGTAATCGTTATACCCGGTTGATCCTGAAGCACGGATTACAACAAAGTCGCCCCCCGAGGCCCGGTCAATCATCCATCTAATAGCTTCATCAACATCAGTGCTGCCACCCATTAGCACAATACCGAATGTGGTGGGCACATTTACATCGGCTTTATCCCCGGTAATGCCCAGGCTAATGGTTTCAGGTCTGGGGTTTGGAGTGGGATTATCCTGTGCTTGGCAAGAAACCAAACAGAGGGATAATAGGAAAAGAAAAGTACGCAAGTTCATTTAATTATTAGGGTGTCGCTGGTGAATACAAGACTGCCAATCATCAGAAATAGAAGGGCTAATGCCAGGCTGTAATGGACAATTATATTTTTTGGTTTCCAAATAAGCATGGTACTGAAAGTCGCAATTACGGCAAGTTGAACCAGTTGCTCCGATAGCGAGTAGTTCAATAAAAAAATGTTTTGAAGAATGGCCACCACCGACAGCAGTATGGTGAACAGAAAGAATTTGTGGCAAATGGAAAAGTAAAACACTTTGAGGTCAAGACTTTTAGGCCATCGGCTCGGGAAAAGTAAGTTGGCAAGAATGAACAACAGAATTGGATACATGATGACGAAGAGAAACATCGGCATGCTCCACGATGAAAGTACTGTAAGTTGATAGGTTTCCCACCACTCATGGATGTGCAATACAAAAGCAAGACTTATCCATATGAAATAAGGCCCGAAAGGTTGGATGGTCTCCCATCGCTTGATGATGCGGGCGATGCCTGAAAGAATAAGTGTGAGCCCCAAACCCAGGATCAGTGAAATGAGCACACTCACATACTCAAATGGGGTCATAAAGCGGGTTTTTGCTTACAATTTAAACTCATTCTAAATTAAATGTTTAGTGTTTCTACCATCAATCTTGGCCAACATTCAACGAACCTTACAGGGCACGTTTAGTGCGCTAAATAATTGGTTCCCGCTTTAAAATAAGTTTGAAAAAATGACTTCCCATAGTAGATTTGCACACCTTGATGTAAAAACCGGACACTATTAACCTATCATGATAAAAGTATCCCAGCACTCACTCCTCAAAAGCATCAGCACCCTTGTCTTATTTTTCACGTTTAGTTTAGCCTACGCACAACAAATACCGACTGAACCTGAGGCTATTGCCAATGGTGAATCGTTGTTTAACGCCAATTGCAAAACGTGCCATCGGGTACACCAAAAATTGGTTGGCCCGGCTTTGGCCAACGTGTATGATCGTGCGCCTTCTATCGATTGGTTGAAGCGGTTTATCCGCAATTCTGCGGCTGTGATTGCCAGTGGTGATGAATATGCCGTTAACCTTTATAATGAGTACAACAAAACCCAGATGACAGCCTTCACCGGCCTGAAGGACGATCAGATCATGAACATTCTGGCGTACATCAAGGCCGAAACTGAAAAAGGTCCTGCAGTAGCTGCCACACCTGCTGCGGCTGGTGGTGAAGGAGGCGGAGCGGGCGTTCCTGCCGAATACTTGAATATAATCCTGGTTGGGATGCTGGTTATTTTGGCCCTGCTGGTAATTATCCTGGTATTCCTGGTTTCTGCGCTCAAGCGTTTTCTCGATCAAAAGGAATTAAGCGAAGAGGACAGGGAAGTTATTCATTCGCCTTATACATTGGCAAGTATATCCCGCAGCCCGGGTTTCAGGTTTATCCTGATCTTTATTATTGGGTCATTGGGCTTCAAGGCGGTTATCAATGGCCTTTACTCTATTGGTATACAGCAAGGCTATGAACCCAAGCAACCTATTGCATTTTCGCACAAGTTGCACGCAGGTGCATATGAGATTGACTGTAAGTATTGCCACACCGGTGTGCTGAAAGGAAAGAGTGCTACTATACCCTCGGTCAACATTTGTATGAATTGCCACCGCTCGGTTAAAACAGAGTCACCGCAGATACAAAAAATATGGGCTGCTGCTGATTGGCAGCCTGAAACGCTCTCCTATGGGCCTAACCAAAAACCTATTGAGTGGGTACGCATCCATAACCTTCCCGACCTGGCCTATTTCAACCATGCCCAGCACGTTAATGTAGGCAACATCGAATGCCAGACTTGCCACGGCCCTATTCAGGAAATGGAAGTTGTTAAACAATATTCATTATTAACTATGGGTTGGTGTATCGACTGCCACCGCAAAACGGATGTAAACTCAAAGGGTAACGATTACTACAATAAGCTTGTAGAGTTGCACAGCACCTCCAGCAAGCAACCCATGAAAGTTGAAGACATTGGCGGGTTGGAGTGCGCCAAATGTCACTATTAATCAGTTTATTCAGAGTTAGGAAACGTTAAGTCAGACTTCGCTTTTATATATTATGGAGAAAGAATCTACGAAGAAGATATACTGGAAAGGCCTTGAGCAACTCACCAACGATGCCGAGTTTGTAAAACACGCCCATCGGGAATTTGCACCCGGACCGGAGGAAGACCTGGGGCATTCACGCAGGGACTTCCTGAAAATGATGGGCTTTGGTGTAGCGGCAGTTTCGTTGGCAGCTTGTGAGGCTCCCATCCGTAAAGCCATTCCTTATGTTAACAAGCCTGAGGATACCGATCCTAGTATTGCCAATTACTATGCCTCTACGTATACCAATGGAGGCGACTATTGCAGCATCGTAGTGAAGACCCGTGAAGGCCGCCCGATTAAAATTGAGGGCAACTCATTATCATCTGTAACCAAGGGTGGCACAAGCGCTCAGGTTGAGGCTTCCGTACTTTCATTGTACGATAATGCCCGGCTGCGCTTTCCACGCGTAGCCGATAATAAGAAAGCTTCCTGGGAAGATCTCGACAAAGCTGTTATTGAAAAATTGAATGCCATTGGTGGCGGCAAAATCGTTATCGTTAGCAACACCATCATAAGCCCCAGCACTAAAGCAGTAATTGAAAAATTCAAGGCAAAATATCCTTCGGCCCAGCTTGTGCAGTATGATCAGAGTTCATGTTATGGAATGCTGAAGGCCAATGAAGAGTCTTTCGGTAAAGCTATGATCCCCTCTTACGATTTCAGTAAGGCAAAAGTAATTGTAAGTGTGGCTGCTGATTTCCTTGGCTCGTGGGTAGCTCCGATTGAATTTACCAAGCAGTACGCTCAAACCCGTGATGTAGGCGAGGACAAAAAGGAGATGTCACGCCACTACCAGTTTGAGGCCGGTATGTCGCTGGCAGGTGCCAATGCAGATTACCGTACCCAAATTAAGCCTTCAGAGGAGGGCGCAGTATTGGTACAACTTTACAATCTGTTGGCCACGAAAGCAGGGGGGTCAACGGTTAGCGGAGGTGTTGATAAGCCTAACCTTGCCAAAGCTGCTGAAGATCTTTGGAAGAACCGTGGCAATGCCTTGGTTGTTGCAGGTTCCAATGATAAATCAATACAGGTTGTAGTAAACGCTATCAACGATATACTGGGAAGTTACGGATCAACCATCCTTCCGCACATTCCTGTTAACTATCGCCAGGGCGATGATCAGGCCATGGCTGATTTCATCAAGGAAGTGAATGCAGGAAGTGTTGCCGGTGTTATTTTTTACAACTGCAATCCTGTTTATGACCACCCCATGGGTTCGCAACTGGCCAGTGGTTTGGGTAAGGTTCAATTGAAAGTGGCTACGGCTTATAAAGAGGATGAAACCGCATCACTGGTTGATTTCATTGCCCCTGATCATCACTACCTGGAGGCATGGAATGATGCAGAGCCTAAAAAGAACCATTATAGCGTTGCCCAGCCGGCCATAACGCCAATCTTTAAATCGCGTGCAGCACAGGAAAGTTTCCTGATCTGGGCGGGCGAAACCAATGTTGATTATTTTGAAATTGTAAAGAATAACTGGAAAAACTGGTTTTATAAATCCGGAAATTTCCAAACGTGGTGGGACACTTGTTTGTACAACGGTGTGCTTGAGCTTCCGGTTGAAGCAGCTACTGTTTCGTTTGCCGGTGATGTAGGCGCTGCGGCTTCAGCCATCGCCTCGAATTATAAAGGAGGTAGTGGTTTCGAAGTTTTTGTATTTGAAAATGCAACGGTCGGCAATGGTTCTCAGGCCAACAACCCGTTACTGCAGGAATTACCCGATCCGATTACAAAAGCAGTTTGGGAACATTACGTTACTGTTGCACCGGCCGACTCGAAAGGGATCAACTTCAAGGAGGCAAAAACCGAATATTATACGATTTCTATACCGGGCAAAGAACCGGTGAAACTTCCTGTATTGGTACAACCTGGTCAAACACCGGGCACGTTAGGTATTCCATTAGGCTATGGACGCACCAAGGCCGGCAAGGTAGCCGATGGCATTGGTAAAAATGCATATCCATTGATCAACATGGTTAATGGATCACTTAGCTATAGCGTTGCAGGTGCTTCGTTTGAGCCTGCCGGTGAACGGTATCAAATTGCTACCACGCAAACCCATCAAACGTATATGGCACGTCAAACGGTAGTGCAGGAAACTACGCTGTCGAACTTTAGCCGTGCCGATTGGAAGAAAGAATTCAAACCCAAGATTGCCACCTGGAAAGATCCTAACCATAAAGTTGCACCAGAAGAACTTTCATTGTGGAAGGGCCATGATTATAAGAATCACCACTGGGGCATGGCCATTGACCTAAATACGTGTATTGGTTGTGGAGCCTGTGTGGTAGCCTGTAACGTTGAGAACAATGTTTCCATGGTGGGTCGCGAAGAGGTGATTAACCGCAGGGAAATGCATTGGTTGCGCATCGACCGCTACTACAGCAGCGATGCAGCCGTACATGATGTGCGTGGTTTGGAAGAAGCTGCTGAAAATCCGGAAGTAGTATTCCAGCCTATGTTGTGTCAGCACTGTAATAACGCTCCTTGCGAAACAGTATGTCCTGTTGCCGCAACCACACACAGCACAGAAGGACTAAATCAAATGACCTATAACCGTTGTATTGGCACTCGTTATTGTGCCAACAACTGTCCGTATAAAGTAAGACGTTTCAACTGGTTCAAATATCACGACAACCGTCAGTTCGAACAGGTTAACCCGGCTATGAATACCGACTTAGGAAAGATGGTATTGAACCCCGATGTGACGGTTCGTTCGCGTGGTGTGATGGAGAAGTGCTCATTCTGCGTGCAGCGCATCCAAAATGGAAAACTCCAGGCGAAGAAGGAGAGAAGGCCATTGAAAGATGGTGAAGTCATTACAGCTTGTCAGGCTTCTTGCTCAACGGGCGCCATCGTATTTGGTGATGTAAATGACCCGGAAAGCCGCATCAGTAAGCTTTTGAAGATTGCCCCGCGCAATTCCGAGCGCCCGCACGGTATCGATAAGATTGCCGGTAACCCGCGCGCATACCAGGTATTGGAGGAAGTAGGCGTGAAACCGAACATCTGGTACCTGACCAAAGTGAGAAATAAAGACGCATAGCAGAAACAGAAACGAATAAACGAGAGACGTAAAATATTATGGCAGTAACTTCAGTGATACGCGAACCCCTGGTAACCGGTGGTAAAACCATAAAAGATGTTTCGCACGACATCAGCCGTCAGGTGGAAGGCAAACCAACCAAACTGTGGTGGATGGCGATGGCTATTTCTTTGGCTTTACTTGGCTTAGGGGCTTACGCCTGTGCGATGCTGTTGTGGCATGGCATTGGGGTGTGGGGACTAAACAAAACAGTAGGTTGGGCGTGGGACATCACCAACTTCGTGTGGTGGGTCGGTATTGGTCACGCGGGTACATTGATTTCAGCTATCCTTTTGTTATTCCGCCAACGTTGGAGGATGTCGATTAACCGCGCGGCAGAAGCGATGACCATTTTTGCTGTCATTTGTGCGGCCAGTTTCCCCGGCTTTCACATGGGTCGCCTATGGTTAGGGTTTTACTGGGCGCTTCCTCTTCCCAACACATTTGGTTCGTTATGGGTTAACTTCAATTCACCCTTGTTATGGGACGTGTTCGCGATCTCAACGTATTTTACCGTTTCGTTGGTATTCTGGTACATGGGTCTAATTCCTGATTTTGCGGTGATCCGCGACCGCGCAGTGGTTCAGGGAAACAAAATCAGGGCTACGGTTTACAATGCCCTTAGCTTTGGCTGGCAGGGTGGTGCCAAAACCTGGATGCGCTACGAGTCTGTAGCGTTAATCCTGGCCGGTCTTTCTACTCCGCTGGTATTGTCGGTTCACACGATTGTGTCCATGGACTTTGCTACTTCGGTTATTCCTGGATGGCACACCACCATCTTCCCGCCTTACTTTGTGGCCGGTGCTATCTTTTCGGGTTTTGCCATGGTACTTACGCTGCTAATCGTTACCCGCAAAGTGTTTAAACTGGAAGATTATATTACCATTTACCACATTGAGTTGATGAATATCATTATCATCATTACCGGTTCGATAGTGGGTATTGCTTACATAACAGAGTTGTTTATTTCGTGGTATTCACGCGTCCCTTACGAAGGTTACGCATTTTATAACCGCGTGGTAGGTCCTTATGCCTGGTCGTACTGGGCGATGATGACCTGCAACGTTATTTCACCGCAACTTTTCTGGATTAAGAAAATCCGTACCAGCATTGTAGCCACGTTTGTACTGTCCATCATCGTGAACATTGGTATGTGGTTCGAGCGTTTTGTGATTATAGTAACGTCCCTTCACCGCGACTATATTCCTTCAAGCTGGACGATGTTCTATCCTACCTGGTATGATGTGGGACAGTATGTATTCACCTTCGGTATATTCTTCACCGCATTCTTCTTATTTGCCAAATTTTTCCCGGTGATCAACATGGCCGAAGTTAAAAGTATTATTAAGTCAACCTCTGAAAAGAAATAAATCATGGATGCAGACAAGCATTTTGTTGTAGGGATTTTTAACGATGAGGATGTGTTGTTGGATGGCATCAGGAAGGTGCGTTCCAACGGAGTAAAAATCCAGGAAGTTTATTCTCCTTTCCCCGTACACGGCATTGATGAAGCACTGGGTTATAAAAAATCGCGCCTTCCCATTGCAGCTTTTTTGTTTGGGATGACCGGCACCAGCCTCGCGTTGCTAATGCAAATCTGGATGTTGGGTTATGATTGGCCTATGATTATCGGTGGTAAAAATTTTGCTTCCCTTCCGCCTTTCATCCCCGTTACCTTTGAACTTACGGTATTGCTTTCAGCCTTAGGCATGGTTGGCACCTTTATGATCGTTAGCGACATGAAGCCTTACAAATGGCCGCGTCAATTTGATATCCGCAGCACCGAAGATATGCACGTAATGGCAATTGATCTGGCAGCCAACGGTGGAAAAAGCAAAGAAGAATTAAAGCGCCTGCTAACCGAAAGTGGTGCTGTTGAAGTGAACGAAAAAAGTTTTGAGTAATTACACGATGAAGAATACGATGAGACAATCAGCAACTTTATTCATCGGCCTTGCAGCCATAGTACTTGTTTCTTGTAAAGCGGGTGGCGACAACCCGGGGCTTGAATATGCACCCAATATGTATCATTCCGTAGCGTATGAGCCGTATACTCAAATAACCGATCAAAGTGCCGGCAGTTGGCTTACCTCCATTGAATATGAAGATGGCCATGCTGAGTTCTACAACTCTAATCCATTGAACCCGCATCGCATGAATATGCGTGTGCCGCCTGCGCATACCGTTAGCCGTAACAAAGCCAACGTGTTGCCTTACCGTTTACCAAAGGACAGTTTGGAAATCGCTGCTAAAATTAAAAGTCCTTTTGAGGGTGCAGATACCCCCCAACTTTTGTCCGAAGGAAAAGCACTGTATACAATGTATTGCACCCACTGCCATGGAGCCAAAGGTGAAGGCGATGGAAAAGTTGCCACAGGTGTAACCATTGACGGTATTGAGCGCAGCGCCTATGCCGGAGTAGCCAACCTTAAAGGCGATGCGTACAAGAATATTTCAGAAGGTCATATTTTCCATGTAATAACTGCCGGCAAAGGCCTGATGGCCCCGCACGGCTCACAGATTAGCCAGGAAGATCGCTGGAAAATTGCCCGGTATGTAAAGACTTTGCAACAATAGAATTTTAACGCACTAACGAGATAACAGAATACACATGGGTCATTCAGCAATAGTGGAAGAAAAGTTCATCTTCACCCCGGAAGCCAAAAAGAAGATATTCATTCTTTTGGGAGTAGGATTATTTCTTTTCGTTGTAGGCTTGTGGCTTGCCACAAAAACAGATCATCATGATCACGCAGTGGGTCACAGTCATGTCGCGGCCCAACAGATGGTAGCGAGTATTGATACGGCTGCCGCGAGCGAAGCACATGCTGCCGAGGGACATCATGAGACAGCCACCTGGTTAAAACGCCTGTTCACCACCCTGTGGATGAACAATATTTATTTTGTGGGACTGGGTATTATCGGTTTGTTCTTTGTGGCTATTCAATACGCAGCACAGGCGGGTTGGTCGGCCGGTGTTAAGCGTATCCCGTTGGCCATGGGGCATTGGATTCCTATAGCCTTTGGCTTAACAGTTATACTGTGGTTCGTTACTAACCATGATATTTTCCACTGGACACACAGTTCGTTGTATGGGGAGTATCTTGATGAAGCAAAGACACAACCCAACCCGGATTTCGACCATATTATTGACGGCAAGGCTCCTTTCTTCTATTGGCCTGGCAAAGCCGGAAGTTTCCCGATATTCTATATCGCCCGCATGGTTATTTTCTTTGGTATGTGGTATTGGTTCTTTACCATGATCAAGAAAAACATGATGGCCGAAGACCTGGAAGCCGACAGCAAATATTGGTTCAAGAACAGAAGTATTTCGGCCTGGTTCCTGGTGTTCTTTGCGGTAAGTTCATCTGTGGCTGCATGGGATTGGGTCATGAGCATTGATACGCATTGGTTCAGCACCATGTTCGGTTGGTATGTATTTGCAAGTTGGTGGGTAACCGCATTGGCCATGATTACGCTGATAGTGGTGTACCTGAAAGAAGCAGGTTACCTTAAAATTGTAAATGCCAACCACCTCCATGATCTTGGAAAATTTGTTTTTGCCTTTTCTATATTCTGGACCTACATCTGGTTTAGCCAGTTTCTGTTGATCTACTATGCCAATATTCCTGAAGAAACGGTGTACTTCATTGAACGCCTGAGTACCAGCCCTTACAGCTGGATATTTTTTACAAACTTGATTATGAACTTTGTGTTGCCCTTCCTGTTATTAATGACAAGGGATGCAAAGCGTCATCTTTCAATGTTGAAAGTTGTTTGCCCGATTGTGATTGTTGGACATTGGTTTGATTTTTTCAATATGGTAACGCCAGGGGTTATGCAAAACGAAGGTGGCTTGGGCTTGTTGGAGATTGGCACTGCCTTTATTTTTCTTGCAGCATTTCTTTGGATAACCCTGAGCAGTTTGGCGAAGATGCCGTTATTCGGAAAGAACCATCCGTTGTTAGAAGAGAGTCTCCATCACCACATTTAATGTAAAAAAGTATGACGAGTTTGATTGTAATTCTGGGAGTAGCGCTTGTTCTGGTGATCCTTTACCTGATCTTCAGGATCAGTAATTTAGTAACGGTTGCGAAAGCCAAAACCAGCGATGATGAAGTGGACAGCAGTAATGGCATTCATGCTTTGTTGTTTATCTTATTTATGGTGTTTGGCTTAACCGGATTTTTCTGGTATTCCTATACGCATTTCGATTCCTATACGTTGCCTATTGCTTCTGAGCACGGTGCATGGACAGACACCTTATTCTGGATAACCATGGGTGTTACCGTTGTAGCCTTTACGATCATCAGTATTATCAAGTTTATATTTCTGTATCAATACCAGCATAAGGAAGGCCGCACGGCAAAATTCTACCCTGACAATCATTACCTGGAGTTGGCCTGGACCATCATACCGGCCCTCGTATTGGCGCTTCTTGTATTCACAGGACTTCGTGCATGGAACGACATCACCTCGCCAGCCTCTGAAAGTGCCGAGGTTGTGGAAGTTATTGCGCAGCAATTTGCATGGACAGCCCGTTACCCAGGAAAAGACAATGTGCTGGGCGATTATCATTATCAAAAAATCGATGCTATCAATGAATTCGGTTTAGACCTGTCAGACAATAAGACCTTTGATGATTTTAAATCACTTGAACTGCACATCCCCAAGGGGAAGGAAGTATTATTGAAAATACGGGCAAAGGATGTTCTGCACAGCGTATTCCTGCCTCACTTCCGTGTTAAAATGGATGCTGTGCCCGGCATGCCAACCCAATTCAAGTTTGTAGCTACCAAAACAACCGCAGAAATGCGCGATGAGTTAGATAATCCTGAGTTCAATTACGAATTGGCTTGTACGGAAATTTGCGGAAAGGGACACTTCTCCATGAAAATGAGCGTGGTGGTTGATACCCCTGAAGATTTTGAGAAATGGAAAGCTGAGCAAGAGGCATGGCTGAAGCAGAATCCGGACTACCTAAAGAATGTTCCGGCAGGCTTACGTGAATCAGCAATGTTGAAAGCGGGGATACCGGTAGAAACAGGTGTTACTTATTTGGAAGGTGTTAAGGCAGCAGGTGTAGGATCTAACTAAGATTATTTTAAATCATGGCAACAACATATACAGACACTAACATTCACGTTCACCACCACGATGATCACGAACACGACCATCATGAAGGTAACTTTTGGACAAATTATATTTTCAGCCAGGATCACAAGGTAATTGCGAAGCAATTTCTGATTACAGGTATCTTCTGGGCGCTGTTTGGCGGGGCATTGTCGGTAATTTTCCGCTTGCAATTAGGCTTCCCTGATATGAACCTGGAGTGGCTTCGCCCGTTATTAGGTGGATGGATTACACCGGAAGGAAAAATCGATCCGGAATTTTACCTGGCCTTAGTTACCATGCATGGTACCATCATGGTATTCTTTGTGCTCACGGCCGGATTGAGCGGTACGTTTTCCAACTTCCTTATTCCATTACAAATAGGGGCGCGCGATATGGCCTCCGGTTTCATGAACATGCTTTCCTACTGGTTCTTCTTTTTGTCCAGTGTGGTCATGTTAAGTTCTTTCTTTATTGAAACAGGACCTGCCGGTGGAGGATGGACAGTTTATCCCCCTTTAAGTGCATTGCCACAGGCTATTCAGGGGTCAGGTTTAGGTATGACCCTTTGGTTAGTAGCCATGGCCCTGTTTATTGTGAGTACGTTGTTGGGGGGTATCAATTACATCACTACGGTTATTAACATGCGTACACGGGGTATGTCGTTTACGCGTATGCCATTAACTATATGGGCCTTCTTCTTTACAGCCATTATAGGTTTATTGTCGTTCCCTGTTTTATTTGCGGCTGCCTTGTTGTTGATCTTCGACCGCAGCTTCGGCACTAGCTTCTTTTTATCCGATATTTATATCGGTGGTGAGGCATTATCCAATGTAGGTGGAAGCCCTATCTTGTTCCAGCACTTATTCTGGTTTTTGGGTCACCCTGAGGTATACATTGTGTTGCTTCCAGCGTTAGGTATTACATCGGAGATTATTGCCACCAATTCGCGTAAACCAATCTTTGGGTACAAGGCCATGATCGGTTCCATGCTTTTCATTGCCATCTTATCGTTTATTGTGTGGGCACACCATATGTTCGTAACGGGTATGAATCCATTCCTGGGATCAATCTTTATGTTACTTACTTTGATTATCGCAGTGCCCTCAGCTGTAAAGATTTTCAATTATGTAACAACGTTGTGGAAGGGAAATATTCGGTTTACTTCTGCCATGCTGTTTTCTATTGGGTTGGTATCGTTTTTCTTAACAGGCGGTATCACTGGTATTTTCTTAGGTAATTCGGCAATCGACATTCAGTTACACGATACTTATTTTGTGGTTGCTCACTTCCACCTGGTAATGGGTAGTGCATCGTTTTTTGGAATGTTGGCCGGTATTTATCACTGGTTCCCGAAGATGTTCGGTCGCATGATGAACGAAAAACTTGGGTACATCCATTTTTGGTTAACCTTCGTAGGGGTTTACATGGTATTCTTTCCGATGCATTACATAGGCATTGCCGGCTTCCCAAGGCGTTATTATTCATGGACGAATTTTGATACATTCAATGGCTTTACCGATTTGAACACCTTAGTTAGCGTTGCCGCCATCCTGACGTTGTCGGCCCAGTTGATTTTCTTGTTCAACTTTTTCTACAGCATTTTCCGCGGAAGGAAAGCATCAGCTAACCCATGGAAATCCACAACGCTTGAATGGACCACACCGCGTAATCCCGGCCATGGTAACTGGCCTGGCGAAATACCCGCTGTTTACCGTTGGCCATACGATTATAGCAAACCGGGTGCGAAGGATGACTTTATTCCGCAGACCATTCCTTACTCAGAGACCCCTGAATCTAATCTGCCTCATGAAAATGAGTTGATTAAGCTGGAGACTTCAAACGGAGAAGGTGCTATTGTAGTGGAAGGCAGCAAACACTGATAAAGTAATTTTCAAAGTACACTTCGGCCTTTTGGTTTGGGATTTAGCTTTCCGCCAAAAGGCTGAAGTTTTTTAACCGTATGTCAATCAATCGTTCATTTTACCGGCTTACGCTCACAACACTGGTTGCTGCTTACCTGCTTATATTGGTGGGGGGCGTTGTTCGCAGTACGGGGTCGGGTATGGGCTGTCCGGATTGGCCAAAATGTTTTGGGCAGTGGGTTCCGCCTACATCGGTTGAGCAGCTTCCGGAAAATTATAAAGAAATTTATTCCGCTAATCGGCACGAAAAAAATATCCGGTTTGCAAAATATCTAAGTGCTTTTGGATTTACTAAGACGGCTGATCAGCTCCTGACGGATGAGTCGATTCGGGAGGAGGCCGATTTTAATCCTGTTAAAACATGGATTGAATACATTAACCGCTTAATTGGGGTTGTTATCGGTTTATTGATATTTGCCGTGTTTGTTTATTCCCTTAGGTTTTGGAATACTCATCGTATCAGGACCATTCTTGCTTTTACTACCTTCGTTTTGGTGGGGTTTCAAGGATGGATTGGCTCCATCGTAGTGTCAACTAACCTCACGCCATGGACCATCACTGTGCATATGTTTTTGGCGTTGATTATTGTGGCGCTTTTAATTTTTCTGGCTAACCAGTCAAAGGTTTCATTCCGGCAACAACTTATTATACCCGGGATGGCACCATGGATTATTTTGTGCCTGGCCATTGTGCTGGTTCAAATATTATTGGGAACGCAGGTACGTGAAGCCTTGGACCAGGTTGCCAGCCGTATTGCCGACCGCAATGCATGGATCGAGGCATTGGGGGGAAGTTTTCTTATCCACCGTTCATTTTCGTGGGTTGTGATGCTGGCGCATGTAGGTTTATTCTGGAAATTAAAGAAAAGTGGGATGGAACAGCGTTTCATCCTGACCCTATTCCTTTTAATTTTGGGGACACTTTTAACCGGCATTGGAATGGCCTATTTAGCGGTGCCTCCGTTCCTGCAACCGGTTCATTTGTTGCTGGCCACAGTAACTTTTGGTTTTCAGTTTTTGTTGGCACTGCAAGTAAACACTGCAACAAAACCTGTGTTATCCTAAACGTATGGTTACAGGACAACTTGATACGCTAACCGGAATTACCTGGGCAATGGCCAAGGCAAAAGCGTATTGGGAACTTCTAAAATTCAGGTTGTCGCTGCTGGTTGCCTTTTCCTGTGCGTTTGGTTTTACCTTGGCATCACCGTTTGTAAACTGGACAACCTTGTCCATGTTGTTCATAGGGGGCTTCTTGTTGTCGGGTTCGTCCATTGCCATTAACCAGGTAATTGAAAAGGATCTTGACAAATTAATGACCCGAACCATGCACCGCCCGCTACCGACCGGAAGGCTTTCTGTTCAGGAGGCATTGGTATTTTCAGCGTTATGTTTTGTGTTGAGCGTCTTCATCCTTATAAAATTTACAAATCCACTTACGGTTAGCCTTTCGGTGTTATCTATGCTGTTATATAGCTTTGTTTACACCCCGCTTAAGCGAGTAGGGTCGATAGCCGTGTTTGTAGGTGCTATTCCGGGGGCTCTACCACCCTTGCTGGGTTGGGTAGCAGCAACAGATTTTATATCGCATGAAGCATTGATAATTTTTTCAATACAGTTTATCTGGCAGTTTCCACATTTCTGGGCCATAGCGTGGTTGGCTGATGATGACTATAAAAAAGCAGGATTTAAGTTATTGCCATTTGGTGGCCGCAAGGATTTTAACACCGCGGTGCAGATTATGATTTATACATTATTCCTGCTTCCACTTGGCTTGCTTCCCGCGAAATTCGGAATAACCGGTATTGATTCAGCTATTGTTGTAACCGTTTGCGGTGTGCTGTTTCTGGCACAAACATTTTCGCTAATGAAAAATGGTAACCGTACAAGTGCACTGCGCATTATGTTCGGGTCATTTTTGTATTTGCCCATTGTGCAAATAGCTTATTTACTCGATAAAGTTCAACCCTAAAAAGAGGAGGGGATATGAGTGCTGAAATTAAAGAATTGAAAATTGTTGAAGAGGCGAAGAAGCCCCTTTCCATGAACCCAAAGAAGTTTGCCCTTTGGTTGTTCATGATGAGTGTGATAATGCTTTTCGGTGCATGGACCAGTGCATACCTGGTGAAACGCGCTGATGCCGGATGGGCTGAAATCATCCTGCCCTCACAATTTTGGGTGAACTCGGTTATTGTCGTGCTAAGCAGCATAACCATGATTTGGGCATATTTTGCGGCAAAACGCGATAATATCGATCAACTAAAAATTGCTTTGCTACTTACTGCGATTTTAGGGTCGGCATTTTTAGCCGGTCAATACCTGGCGTATGGTGAAATGGTGGCATTAAAGCAACACTTAACCGGAAGCAACGTCTCCCATTCATTTTTGTGGATATTACCGGGCGTACACGGCCTGCACATCGTAAGTGGGCTGGTTTTTATCGTGATTGTGCTGGTAAATACCTACAAGTTTAAAGTGCATTCAAAAGGCCTGGATCAACTCGAAATGTGTGCCACCTACTGGCATTTTTTGGGTGGACTTTGGCTATATTTGTTCATATTCTTAATATTGAATCCGTAAATAAAAACCTGTTTTTTTAAACCATGGCAAGCACCTCAACCGTAACCGTACCTGCTCCCGGAAAATCAGCTTGGGATGGCGGGGTATCTCCTATGAACGCCAGTTATGGCAAGCTCATGATGTGGTTTTTCCTGCTCTCTGATGCGTTTACCTTTTCTGCCTTGTTAATTACCTACGGGCTGGTTCGTTCTTCACACAAAGCTTATACAGGTGCTGTAAGCGACTTTACGTTTTCACAGGCTTATTGGCCAATCCCAGAAAAGGTTTTTGAAGCTGTGCCCTTTTTCCATGGGTTAAATGCACCCCTTGTTTTCGTAGGGTTGATGACATTCATCCTGATCATGAGTTCTGTAACCATGGTATTGGCCGTGGAAGCCGGTCACCGAATGGACAGGAGGGCAGTAGAGAAGTGGATGCTTTGGACAATTGTTGGTGGGTTCACCTTTCTGGCTTGTCAGGCATGGGAGTGGAGTCACTTTATTCATGGTACTGATGGTGGAAGTATTTTAGCTGACGGAACAAAAATTTTTGGGGCCAACTTATCCATTAATCAATATGGCCCTCCTGATTTTGCGGCTTTCTTCTTCTTCATTACCGGTTTTCATGGTTTTCACGTGTTTAGTGGAGTAATGCTGAATTTTCTTATTTACTACAATACGGTAACCGGGGTTTATGAACGAAGGGGCCATTACGAAATGGTAGAGAAGGTTGGTCTATACTGGCACTTTGTAGATTTGGTTTGGGTATTTGTATTTACCTTCTTTTATCTGGTTTAATTTCTAATTGTTAATACACCACATTATGGCACATGTTGAAGAGGCACCACAAGTAACCGTACTCCCACCCGATACCGCTAAGATTAAGAAATTATGGACCGTGGCCGGCATTCTCGGTTTAGTTACATTACTTGAATTTGCGGTGGCCTTTGGTGTGCCCCACGAAATGAAAGACCTTCGTGTCTGGACATTTATTTTAATGACTATTGTAAAAGCGGCCTATATAGTTGGTGAATTTATGCACCTACGATATGAAACCAAGGTTCTGCTTTGGTCAATATTGATCCCAATGGTATTTGTGGTGTGGATGCTGGTGGCTTTCGTTTATGAAGGTATCCATATTGAGTTAGCCAGACCCTGAAAATATTAAATAAGATATGTAAAAGGCTTAAGTTTTACTTAAGCCTTTCTTTTTTTGGATGAATGAAAGGTTTAAAACTTATTTTGCTCGTATTAGCCCTGGCCCTACCGATAGGCATTTTTTTGTTCTTGAAAATTTTTGGCAAAAATGAATTTTCGGTTGAACCTTATTACATAACGGGCGTGTCTGTTCCGGATGGATGTCCACTTCCTGCAGCTAGGGCATACGCTATTCCAGAGCGTATTTTAAACCGACTTTCCTGGTCGGAGAAGGATAGCTTGACTCTTTTTTTAATTGCTTTGAAGGAAGATGGAAAAGCAAACCTGGAGCGCATACAAGATCGTTTTTTGGATCATGAGCTTCGCAAGGTATGGGTTCAAATTGACTCCAATTCGTTGGATTTTGATCCAATTGGTAAAGCCGTTTTTATTTCACTTGACAGCCTTAAGATTTTTAAAACATGTTTTTTCTTTTTAAAGGAACCTTATAATCTTTTGCTTGTTGACAATAAACGGAGAATTAGAGGTATGTATGTATTAAATAACCGTGAAGAAATAGACCGGTTACTATTGGAAGCCAAAATTATCTTAAAAAAATATTAACGTGGAACAACAGGAACCTTATAGAAAGCTCATTATTGCTGTATCCATTATTATTCCCATTGTAGTGGCCATCCTTTTCCGGGTTAAGATTGATGGCCACGACTTTTCATTTTTGCCACCCATATATGCTTCTATCAACGGGGCTACTGCATTTTTACTTATAGCTTCGGTGGTAGCCATTAAAAATAAAAAACAAAAGTTACACGAGGGCCTGATGAAAACCTGCCTGGTGTTATCAGCAGCATTTTTGGTAATGTATGTGATTTACCACATGACCAGCGACTCAACACCTTACGGAGGGGAAGGAGTTATTCGATATATCTACTATTTCATACTGATTACACATATTATTTTATCGGTTTTGGTTATTCCATTTGTTTTATTTACGCTGGGTCGTGCGCTTTCAGCTAATTTTTCCAAGCATAAAGCCCTGGCAAAGTACACGTTTCCGCTTTGGCTGTACGTGGCCATATCCGGTGTTATCGTATATTTGATGATCAGTCCGTATTATTCATGATGAGTAAAATTCGATTCACGATCCTTTTTCTGCTCATGAGCCCTTGTAGTATACAGGCGCAATGCGCCATGTGCCGCACACAGTTGGAGAATAATGTAAGCAATGGCGATGTAGGTATTGCTGCCGGAATCAACACCGGCATTTTATACTTGCTTAGCCTGCCTTACCTGGCCATTCTGGTTTTAGGATATGTTTGGTATAGAAACAGCCGGAAGAATGTCATCAAATTACGCCAGGGCCCTGTTGCAGGGTAAATGCCCAAGGTGCCACTCAGGTAAAATGTTTGTTTACCCTGCTGGTAATATTTTCAAATTTGCCGTTATGCATCATCAATGCCCGCATTGTGGTGTTCGGTTAGAACCTGAACCGGGGTTTTATCAAGGCGCCATGTACGTAGGGTATGGAATTTCAGTGGCTTTCATTGTTGCCATAGGCTTGGTGCTTTACGTTGCAGGAAACCCATCCGAATGGGTTTATATTGGTGTTGTAATGATGTTTATGCTGTTGGTGGCTCCCCTCAATTTCCGGTACTCCCGCATTATTTATTTGTACTTATTTGGCGGAATCAAATTCGATCCGCGCTATGCACAATAGCGTAATTTCTTAACTTTATCCGATGCAGTTCCTTCTGAAGGATAAAGTTACAAGGTTGCTTTTTGTGCTGGTGTTGATCTTCGGCAGCTTTGGACTATACTTTGCCAAGCTTGCCAGCCGGCCGGCAAATCCTGAAGTTATTGCAGCGGGGTTCTCCAAACACCTAAGTCAACTATACGAAAGTCTGGAACCTTCTGTGAAAGACTTTCGTGAGCACCCCACAAGAGACCTCACATTGATCAAAGCCCAACCAAATGTTCGTTTTATAGTGATTAACGATCAAGATATTGTTCAGTGGACTGATAATCAGTTTATACCACCAATTAGATTTGTCTTGGATGATTTTACCTTTAAATATTTAAAAGTTTCATCGGGTGATTTTTTGCTTCTAAAGTGGAATCTAAACAATGACAAACACCTGGTTGCAATCGTTCCCTTGCATGTGCATTATAAAATCCAAAACGATTATTTGGAACCTTGGTACAACCCTTTGGTATTCGGAAGGTACGAGGTAGCTATTTTAGACCCAACAACGGAGCAGGGTCATTTAATCAGTGTGCATAACACGCCTCTATTTCGGTGTGTGATTCCGTTTCTGCCAATTTCTTCCGGTAAGGATGCCGTGCTTACAGTTATCTTCACCCTATTGTCGATTACTGTTTTTTTTATTTTGATTTTTCGACTACTACAGAATCTATCATCACGCTTTTCAACCGTTAAGTTTTTCTTGCTGGCCGGAAGTATAGTTTTGGTCCGTTACCTGATGATTGATTACCGGTTTCCGGCACAGTTTATTGAAACTGACATTTTTAGCCCCAAGTATTTTGCTTCATCTGAATTGAACCCATCACTGGGTGATCTGTTTTTGAATTCAGTGGCTGTGGCAGTGCTTTGCTTGTTTCTTTTCCTCAACTTCTTTCGCCATGACAAAGCCTTGATGCTTGAAAGACAACCGTTGGTTCGTTGGCCTGTTTCCATCTTTGCCGCCACAGCTGTTCTTTTTGGGGCACTGTTTCCATTTATTGTAATCCAAACCATTTATAACAATTCGGCCATTACGCTAAATATTTCAGAATCACTTAGCCTTGATGCGCTTCGCATATTGGCGTTTATTTCGGTAGTACTTTCATGGATCAGTTCATTTTTGTTTATGCATGTTTTTATCCGGTTGTTGGTAAACCATCGCTGGGTAAAATCCTTTTTGTCATTAGCCCTGGGAGTGGTAGCATTTATTGTTATCAATGAACTCACCGGACAGCGATACAGCGTTCCATTGATAACGGGTACCATCTATGTAATGGTAGTTGTATTTTTCCGACTCTATAGTTCTTTTCAGCGATTCAGCTATGTTACCTTTTCTTATTTCTTTTCGGCTATTGTATTTTTCTCCATCAGTGGTGTTTTGGCCACCCATCAGTTTAGTATGGGTGAACGGGTTGCCAACCAGTTAAAATTTGCTAACTCGTTTTTGATTGATAAGGATGATTTTGGCGAATTTTTGCTAGCTGAGGCAATGGAGAAAATAGCAGCAGATTTTTTCATTCAGTCCCGTTTGTCTGGGCCTTTTGTAAACCGTGAGGCTGTGCGGCAGAAGGTACGGCAGGTTTTTATACCAGGTTATTTCAACAAATACACCATTGACATTCATTTATATGGCACCAGTGGTGAGTCGTTAGATGATACCGATGCGGTTAACTTCACTTCATGGATTGCTTCATTTGATGAAAAGGCATCCCAAACTGCCTATGAAGGTATTTACTATTTTAATCGCCCTGACAATGAATCGGCCCGGAAGTATCTGGTAGTAGTTCATGTTAAGCGTGGCACAATCAGTGCGGGTTACATTGTGCTGGAGCTGCTTTTGAAGCGCGTTATTCCGGATAATGTTTATCCAGGATTGTTGGTTGACAACCGGTTTCGACAGGCATTCGGTACACAGGCCTACAGCAACGCTATATGGGTTAATGAAGAAATCCAATATTGGTCGGGTGAATTTAACTATGCTGAGTTGGATAGGGGTTTTCTGAAGAACGAGCGCCTCTATAAAATGGGAGTCCGGCATGCCGGCTATATTCACACTGCATCGCGCGATGCCAGCGGAAGAGTAGTGATGGTTTCTTCGCCTGCTCCATCTTTCATTTTCACGCTGGCCGATTTTTCTTTTCTTCTTATTGTAGGCCTATCTGCCTTATTGCTTTTTTTATTGGGCATTGGCCTGGTGGATTTGCTACGGGTAGAACGGTTGTTGTTGTCCACCCGCATACAGCTTATTTTGAATCTTGCTTTTTTTATTCCCCTTATAGCCGTAAGTGTTATTACCTTGGGTTTGACGGCACGGTCAAACCTTGAGCAACTGAATGCCGACTACCTTGCGCGTTCACGTAACTTTACTTCACAGTTAAGCAATGTATTGACCGAGTGGGGTGAAGTAGAGGGGGCAGCCGGTGATTGGAATTTTGCCCGGTTGTGTAAACTCGCTAACCTTGATGCCAACCTGTTTACACCTTCCGGCAGGCTTCAGTTCACCAGCCAGCCATTGATTTTTGAAAATCAGCTACTCTCGCCCTTTATTAACCCAGCGGCACTTGACCGTATTCAGCGAGGTGATCGCTTTTTTATTGCCGATGAGCGGGTGGGTAAACTTAACTATTTCATCGCCTACTCGGCATTGCTTTCACCAAACGATGGCTCGTTATTGGGTATACTGGGTATACCATTTTTTCAGTCGCAAAGTTTGTTGGAGAATATGCAGATTACTGTATTGGCCAACATCCTTACTATTTTTACGGCCATATTTATTGTGTTGGCTATTGTTTCTTTTTGGGTAGCGCAATGGCTCACCTTTCCGTTGCGCATGATTACCCAAAAGCTTGGGCGAATTTCGTTAACACAATCGAACCAGCCGCTGGAATGGCAGTCGGATGATGAAATTGGTTTAATGGTTCGTGAATACAATCAAATGCTTTCCACCTTAAGTGAAAGTAAAAACCAATTGGAACGTGTTCAACGCGAAAAAGCGTGGCGTGAAATTGCCCAACAAGTGGCCCACGAAATAAAAAACCCGCTTACGCCCATGAAGCTTATGCTTCAGCAAACTGAACGGCTTCCCGATACGGACCCAAAAACACTTGAAAAAATCAGGAGGGCAATCGCTTCTATATTGGATCAGGTTGATACCCTGGATGGTATTGCTTCATCGTTCAGTACCTTCGCAAAAATGCCTGAACCTGTAATGCGCCCTGTTGAATTGGTAGGATTATTAAAACGTGTTGTACACCTGCATGAGCAAACAGCCGTGGTTGAGCTTTTTACGGAATTAGATGTGGCAACGGTTCAGGTTGATGAACAACTGATCAGTCGCATATTTTCAAATATTATTTTAAACGGTATACAGGCTGCCCGTGAAGGGCAGAAACCTCAGGTTAGCGTGTCGGTAAAACAAAAGGATAATGTACTTTGCATTTCCTTTACCGATAATGGAACAGGCATACGGGCAGACTTGAAGGACAAGATATTTCTACCCCATTTCAGTACCAAGCAATCCGGTTCGGGCCTGGGCCTGGCCATTGCCCGGCAGGGTATTGAACAAATGGGTGGAAGGATTTACTTTGAATCAACCCCTGGTGAGGGGAGTATTTTTTTTGTGGAACTTCCCCGGGCGCTGGAATAAAACATAACAAGATTAATAATCGATACATGAAGAATATCCTACTTTTAGTATTTGTGCTGGTATGCAACGTACTTCAGGCACAACAAATAGTGTTTCCTGTCGTCAGGAATTTTGGTGGTATTTATGATATACCAGATGCTGTGGAAAGGCCTGATCCCACTTTGGATTACAAAATTGTTATTGACCTTGCCGGTGGAAGTGAAAATCCGGCTGTCATAAATGATCACTTGAATAACATTGCCCGCATGATCAATTTGCACGGCATAGGTGGTGTGCCGAAAGAAAAAATCAAAGTAGTTGTGGCAATCCACAACCAGGCTACCTATTCAATAATGGATAACGAGAGTTATAACCAGCGTTATAAAGTTGATAACCCCAACCTTGCACTGTACAAAGCTTTGCGCGAAGCCGGGGTTGAGTTGTTTGTTTGTGGGCAGTCACTTATCGGGCGAAACATCGATAAGACTAAAATATCCCCTGATATCAAAATTGCAACCTCCATGCTCACCGTGCTAACTACCTATCAGCTGAAAGGATATGCCTGGTTTAAATTCTAAGAATCAGGCAGATTTCCCGCGCATGGCAATCATTACTTTATTGGCGAAAACGAAATCATCCAGTTCTTTTACACCGGAGTGGGTAATGTCATCTTTTCCACCTTCCCATAATTTTTCGCCCTGGTAAAGAAACATGATGTTATCGCCAATACCCATCACCGAATTCATATCATGGGTAACAACAATAGTGGTAGTGTCATAGTCTGAAGTAAGAACCTGGATGAGTTCATCAATCAGTATGGAAGTCTGCGGATCAAGCCCTGAGTTGGGCTCATCGCAAAATAAATACTTTGGGTTATTAACGATTGCCCGGGCAATCCCCACGCGCTTGCGCATACCACCACTGAGTTCAGAAGGCATTTTTTTATTGGCATTTTTTAGACCTACCCGGTTCAATACCAGGTTAACGCGGTCCTGCTTTTCGTCTTTGGGCATAATGGCCAACATATCCAACGGAAAGCGGACATTTTCTTCAACGGTTTTTGAATCGAAAAGCGCCCCGCCCTGGAACAGCATGCCAATTTCTCTTCGTATTTCAATTTTTCCGTTCCGGTTAGCTTCGGTAAAATTCCGGTTATCAAAAAACACATAGCCTTCATCGGGTTTAACCAATTCAACAATGCATTTTAGCAAAACGCTTTTGCCGGTACCCGAAGCACCAATAATCAGGTTAGGCTTGCCTTTTTCAAACCTGCCACTTATATCCTTCAGGATTTTTTTGTCGCCAAACAATTTTGATATGTGCTGTATCTCGATCATGCCGGTGAAAGTAATAGCTGTGCCAGCAGGTAATCGGCCAGCAGAATAGCAATTACGCTGGTAGTTACCGCTTTTGTACTGGATATCCCCACTTCAAGCGCGCCACCAACGGTGTAATATCCTTTATAAGATGAAATGGAAGCCACCAGAAAGCCAAAGGTTACCGCCTTGATTAAAGCGAAGGTTATTGTGAATTCGTTAAACAGGTAGCGTATTCCGTAAATATATTCGGTAGGGGCGAGGATTCCGGTAACAACACCCACCAGGTAACCGCCCATTAGCGCACAAACACCTGATACAATTACCAATAAGGGGTACATTAAAATAGATGCAACAATTTTTGGCAGCACCAGGTAATTAATGGAATTAATGCCCATTACTTCCAGGGCATCAATCTGTTCGGTAATGCGCATGGTGCCCAGGTTTCCCGACATACTGGAGCCAACCTTACCTGCATACACAATGGCCATTACTGTTGGGGCAAGTTCAAGCACGGTCATCTCGCGCACCACCTGTGAGATAACGTATTTGGGAATGTAGGGAGCCACCAGGTTAAAGGCAGTTTGAACGGTGGAAACCGCACCAATAAATGAGGAAACTAAAACAAAAAGGAAGATCGAATTAACCCCGATGAGGACGCATTCATCTAAAATTAATTTATAGTGGGTTTTAAACGATTCGCGATTAATGAACAGGTACCCTAAAAAAATGAAATACTTGCCTATTTCCTTCATGAAAACGTGATGTTACGTATGGGGTATACCTTTAAATCCTTATCACTATCTTGCTAAAGATACCAAAAATAACATTTCATTTGATATGCGTAAACTAGTAGTGGTAACGGGGGGCACAAAGGGTATTGGCCGTGCAGTAATAGAGAAATTTATAAACCATGGATTTGATATTGTAACCTGCGCCCGTAAACAAACAGATCTTGATGCGTTGGTAAATGCTTTAAAAGATAAGGCTACCATCCACACGTTTCAGGCCGATGTTTCGGATAAAAGCCAGGCAGCATTGTTCTGCCAATTTGTTTTAAGCCTGAAAAGACCGGTGGACGTTTTAGTGAACAATGCCGGTTATTTTGTTCCCGGTCAAATCTCAACCGAGCCGGATGGCAACCTGGAAGCCATGATGGCCGCTAACCTGTACAGCGCCTACCACACCACCCGTGGATTTGTTGAGGCTATGAAAGCAGCTCGGTCGGGCCATATATTTAATATTTGTTCCATAGCCAGCATAAAAGCATATGCAAATGGGGGCTCCTATGCCATCACGAAGTTTGCCATGCTGGGCATGTCGAAGTGCTTGCGGGAAGAATTGAAAGAATATGGCATACGCGTAACAGCTGTAATGCCCGGGGCTACCAAAACAGCCAGTTGGGATGGGGTTGATTTGCCCGATGAACGTTTTATGAAAGTTGAAGACGTGGCCGACCTAATTTATGCTTCCTATTCCCTTTCGGGCCGTAGCGTAGTGGAGGAAGTGATAATAAGGCCCCAATTGGGCGATATTTGAAGGTAATAAAGTTGAACAAAATCACCGCTGTATCGGTTAACTTTGCATTCAAATATTAACCCGTGAGCCCCGAAATAGCTTCCCTTAAGCGATATTGCAACAACCTTGTACAGTACAGCCGAAGAAAGACCCTGGAGGTTTCTATAGGTGATGTTCCGTTGGGTGGCAATAACCCTATCCGGGTACAATCCATGACCACCGTAGATACTATGGATACCCTTGGTTCGGTAGAGCAGACTATCCGTATGGTGGAAGCTGGCTGCGAGTATGTTCGCATAACCGCACCCAGTTTAAAGGAAGCACAAAACCTGGCGGAGATAAAAAAAGAACTTCGTAAACGTGGCTACCGTGTTCCTCTCATAGCCGACATTCACTTTACCCCCAATGCTGCCGAGCTGGCCGCACGCATTGTTGAAAAGGTTCGCGTTAACCCGGGCAACTATGCCGACAAAAAGAAATTTGAAGTTATTGATTATACCGATGATGCATACCGCGCTGAACTTGACCGCATACGCCAGAAGTTTACCCCCCTTGTAAAAATTTGTAAGGAGTACGGCACGGCCATGCGTATCGGAACAAATCACGGTTCACTTTCAGACCGTATTATGAGCCGGTATGGCGATACCCCGCTGGGCATGGTTGAGTCGGCATTGGAGTTTTTACGAATATGTGAAGACCTTCAATACTATAATATTGTGCTTTCCATGAAAGCCAGCAACCCGCAAGTAATGGTGCAGGCGTATCGGTTGCTGGTGCAGAAATTGGATGAAGAAGGCCTCAAACCTTATCCCCTGCACCTGGGCGTTACAGAGGCAGGCGATGGTGAGGATGGAAGGATCAAATCGGCCGTGGGTATTGGTACGTTGCTGGAGGATGGATTAGGCGATACCGTGCGTGTTTCGTTAACCGAAGAGCCTGAAGCCGAGGCGCCCGTGGCAAAGATTATGGTCGACCGGTATGTTGATCGTCTGCATCATAAACCCATCCTGCCACTGACAGAGTCACCCATCAATCCATTTCAATACACCAGGCGTGCAACACACGAAGTTGGTAATATCGGTGGAGCGCATAATGTGCCGCGTGTGATTGCCGATCTTAGCGAAATAGAAATAAAGGATTACAAAGATTTAAAATGCATCGGGCATTTTTATTTACCCGAACCTGATAAGTGGCGCATGAATGATCAGGGCGCAGATTATGTTTACACCGGTAGTCGTCCAATTGATTTTATGCTACCGAACGGACTAAAAGAAATCCGAGATTATAAAACATGGAATGTGTCGGATGATAAAGTGAATAAACTGCCTTTGTTTTCAGCCGATGAGTTCATGAGTACACATGAGCTTCACACCGATGTTAATTTTGTTCGTTTCGCTATCCATGAATTAAATGAACGTTTGCTGAATAAACTCAATAGCACACCCTCTGTTGTTGCCGTGCTTTATAGTGTTAATGCTCACGCTATGGCTGAGCTTAGAAGGGTGTTTTTTGAATTGGTGCAGCAACAGCTTTCTTTTCCCGTTGTAGTGCAACGTACGTATAACGTAATGCCCGAAGATAACCTTCGTATTTATGCTGCTACTGATGCCGGTGGATTATTCATAGATGGTTTTGGTGATGGAATAATGATAGGAGTAACCGGTGTTTCGGAAAAGGAAGAACAATTGCGTTGGGCTGACATTTGTAACAAGACATCGTTTGGCATACTGCAGGCAACACGCAACCGCATGTCGAAAACGGAATACATTTCCTGTCCATCGTGCGGCAGAACATTATTTGATTTGCAGGAAACTACTGCTATGATCAGAAAGCGCACCGATCATTTAAAAGGTGTGAAGATTGGTATTATGGGTTGCATTGTGAACGGCCCGGGCGAAATGGCCGATGCAGACTATGGCTATGTGGGTTCGGGTGTGGGGCGCATTACCTTGTACCGTGGAAAAGAAGTGGTTAAGCGTAATGTGCCTTCGGCTAATGCGGTAGATGAATTGATTGAATTGATCAGGGAAGACGGTGTATGGTTTAACCCGGAAACAGTAGAAAATTAGAAACGATGGAAGATAAGGGGCAGGCAAACAACGCAAAACCAACCGGAAACCGGTTAAAAGAATTTTTTCAATTGGGTGAGGTGGCCGGTTATTTTTTCCGCAAAAAGGATCCAACCCGTCCGAATACCTTCAATATCCGGGCTATGCATACCATCAATAAAATATCCATTTTGATCTTCCTGGTATGCCTGCTTATCATATTGAAGCGTTATATCTTCGGGTATTAGTGTTTTGGTAGAACTTTTACCTACGGTTGGGCATGTAAGTAATTTGATAATCAGTAGGTTACATTTCTGTCAGGATTAGAATTACTTCTTGTTTATTTCACTATTTTTGTCTGATTACCCCTATCATGATCAGGGCATTTGTTCTCGTAGTTGGTTCGCTTTGGCTTTTGGGTAGTTGTACCCAAAAGGTGGTATGCCCTGCCTACCAAAGCGCCTTTATTTACGATAAGCAGGAACTCCAGAAAAAGTATAGTTATTTCAACGAAGAAGGTGAGCCCAAAGTGCTGGCCAGTGCCAGCAAAACCAAGTACCTGATTGCTGAGCCTACTACTTACAGAAAGAAAAACAGGAGTTTACAAACCGTGGTTATGAAACCGGTAAATCCGGTTGTTCCTGATTCTTTGTTGATGGATGACCTTGCCGTAGCTTCCGATCTTGACCGAGCCGCGCGTTCGGTTATTGACAGCACCTACATTGTGGATGTTGAGCCCCGCGATTCTACTGCTGTAAAGGAAACAAAATATGTGATCAGTGTTGATCGGGAAGTGCGTGTGTTAAAACACACTTACCCCGATAGTATTCATTACGATTCAGTCACCAATCGTTACGATCGGTTTTATGTACCCGGTGTTCCGGTTAAGCCAAATTACCACGTAAAAGAAATTGGTTTCAACGTTGAACAGGATAACTACATGTGGTACCTGCGCGATGTGTTGGTGTTACCGGATGTGCGCCTGGCAAAAGAAATAGGGGAAGCTAAAAAATCAGCGAAAGCCGTTAAGAAGGAGAAGAAGGGAGTTAAAGGTTTCTTTGGAGGTTTATTTAAGAAGAAAGATAAGAAGGCCGATGATGCATCATTGGATCAGCAAAAAGTTTCGGCTGATATGGATGAGTATAACTTTGATGAGTTTGACGATGCCTCGCGCGATACAGCATCAGCGAAAAAGCCGGCACCGGCAGCGAAGAAGAAAAATGGATTTGCAGTCTTCCAGAAGAGAGATAAACCGGCCAAACAAAAGGCCGAACCTAAATCTAAAAAAGCTGACACACCACCTGCTAAAAAGGAGGAGGACGAGGATGACGGGTTTTGATTCCATCAGAAGCCATCTCAAAAATACACTGTCATTTCGAGCGGCTGCGGAGCAATCTCAATTTTACTAAGACGCAAAGGTTTAGTGGTTGAGGATTAATAGCAGCGAGGAAAAGCAGCGTTAATCAAACAGCGTTAGGTTTCCGTGCTGGTCGGCCGGAGGGGTTGGAATAATGAGGGAGGGAACATCTGTTTTAATTTCATTGATGCGAGGCGATACCGGGTACAGGCTCAGTTTATCAGCAGGGTAGGTTAACAACTGGGCTACGATATGGGTTTCGGTTGCTTTGGAGTCAAGCCAAACTTGTTCACTTTGTTTATTGAGGATAACCGGCATCCGATCCGTAATACGGTTTACGGTTTCATTGGCAGCAGTGGTAATGATGGTGAACGTGTGTACCATGGCCCCGCCTTCGTCTTCAAATTCTTCCCAAAGCCCGGCAAATGAAAAAACATCCTGATCAGTAATAAAACGATAAGGGATGGCCGTTTTCTTTCCGAGCTTTTTCCAGGCATAGAACCCATCGGCAGGAACAATACACCGGAATTTCATCAAGGCTTTTTTCAGTACCGGCCGCTCCAACAAGGTTTCAGTGTGCAGGTTAATAATACGTTCACTCAGTGATTTGTTGCGTGCCCATTGTGGCGGACGGCCCCAATAAAATAACGACAGGCCCTGCGGGGCGCCACTGGTGATTACAGGTAAGAGTTGGGTAGGGGCTGCGTTGTACCTTGCCGAGTAAAATTCCGGTACATCGGCTGAAAAGCGCTCAGCAATTTTTTCGGAGGGGGCCGTTATGCTGTACCGTTCAATCATGCAGGTTTGTTGCGTAGCACAAGATAAGCATTTCAGTAATGATCAGGTTATTGAGGGGTACTTCTTTCGTGCAGGAATGCGATCGTGCGTGCTTCCGACCAATAGATACCCTTCGTATTGAATTGTGCAAAACCAACATGCCCACCATGCGTTGGGGCTTCGAACTGAACAAACGGGTGATCCTTTAATAGGGTTGATGGAAAGCATTCAGCGCTAAGAAAGGGGTCATTCTGGGCGTTAATCAACAAAGTAGGTATGGTTATGTTCTTTATAACCCTAATAGCACTTGATTTTTCGTAATAGTCGATGGCATTTTTAAACCCGTGCACCGGCCCGGTAAAATGATCATCGAACTCCATTAAGGTTTTTATTTTATCCAGCCCCCGTGTATCCAGACTGGTTATCACTTTTGATTTTTCCATTACCTTTTTTTTGAGACTGCGCAGAAAGCGTTGGGAGTAAATCCAGTTGCCCGGTTTAGAA
Organism: Cyclobacteriaceae bacterium; assembly: GCA_025808415.1. NCBI lineage: Bacteria > Pseudomonadati > Bacteroidota > Cytophagia > Cytophagales > Cyclobacteriaceae > Cyclobacteriaceae bacterium. The sequence continues at coordinate 3,043,641 of CP075525.1, read as the reverse complement.
ATTTGGATGCAACTGGTATGCAGGTCAACCGGAACGGAAATGACAACCGCCTTATGGAGCAGGGGCGTGCAGGTTCGCTCTTCGCCCAGGTATTTTAACGTCAGGTTTCCACCCAGACTAAAACCGATCAGGTTTATTTCAGTGAACCGACCAAGCTGCACAGCATGTTCTATCACCGTGTGAAGATCATCCGTGGCCCCGCTGTGGTAAAAGCGCAGTTGCCGGTTCATTTCACCACTGCAGCCCCGGTAGTTCCAGGTAAGTACATCATAACCGTTTGCAAAGCATTGCCTGGCCATGCCTTTTACATAAGCCCGTTCTGTATCGCCTTCCAGTCCATGCGAAATGATAACCAGTTTGTTTGAATTTTGTGTAAGCCAATCCAGGTCAAGAAAATCATCATCGGGTGTGGTAATGCGTTCGCGCTGGTAAGGGTGTTGAAGGTTAACCTTGCGTACCAAAGCCGGGTAAATGGTTTCGAGGTGGGCGGTGAATAGGAGGAGAGGAGGGGAGTAATTCAATTTTAGATTTCGGATTTTAGATTTTAGATTTTTGATTTGATAATTTTTTCTTGGATGTGGTAATACTTGATACAACTATAGATAGAAGTTCGTTTCCTTCTTTTATGAGTACATCTGTTTTAGATTTTACATCTGGTTCTAATTCGGCAATTAACTCCAGGAAGTAAATGGATTCATCGGCCTCTTCTTCAACAATTTTGAGCTTATTGATAAAGTCAGCCATAGATTTGGCGCGACATGCTGCACGGTAATTGGCACCAACTGAACTCGCACAACGAATAAGCTGTTTTGAAAAAATATTTAGCGCAAGGGTAGGCTTTAAATCCTGACAAAATTTAACAACATCAATAGCAAATCTTTTCGTTCTGGTCTTTAATTCTTCTGATGTCATAGTATTTATTTAAGAATTGAATTTCTAAAATCCCAAATCTACAATCAACAATCTAAAATAAGATTGAGGTGTCCCAAATGGTGTTCGCCATGCCACGCATATAAGGCAATAAGCCGGTTAAGCGGTACATACTTACTGGTTTCCGGATGGAGAAAACTTTTCTGAAGATCATCAGGGGTTAACCCACGAAGTAGTGAAATCCATTTTGCATGCAAGGCCTTTAACAATGCCACAGAAAGTTCCGGGTCCAGTTTTGTCTCCGGGGTTTCGGCCCAGGCTTTTTCATCATACGCTTTTATGAGCGGTGTGTTTTCGGTGATCATCCACTTGCTCCGGATGTAGGCATTCATGTGGCTGTCGGCTAAATGATGGATAACCTGACGACCAGTCCACCCACCCGGGCGGTATGGGGTATTCAGCAAAGCCGGTGTAAAGTTTTGCAGGCAAGCCTGGATTTTATCCGGCAAGTGTTGAATGATTGCGATATTCTCTGCTATTTCTTCCGGGGTGTAGGTTGGCTTTGGAATAAATTTTCCGATGGGGTATTGAAGGTTTACCTCAGGCATGGGCTTCTTCCGGGTCAGGTTTTTTGAGTTTGTTTTTCTCTTTGGCTTCCTGCCGCTTTCGTTTTTCGCGGTTTCGTATGCGGATGTTTACCATTTCAATCAACAACGAGAAAGCAACGGCAAAGTAGATGTACCCTTTCGGGATGTCGTACTCAAGTCCTTCCAGGAAGAGCATGAAGCCTATCAAAATTAAAAAGCCCAGGGCCAGCACTTCCATAGACGGGTGCTTGCTGATGAAGTCACTGATCTTGCCGGCAAACACCATCATAATACCAATGGAAATAATGACGGCAAAAATCATGAGCAACACTTGCTTGGTAAGGCCTACTGCAGTAAGGATTGAGTCGAAAGAAAAAATAATGTCGATTAAAATAATCTGAAGAATAATACCGCTCACATTCACCCGAGGCTTCATTGTTTCGGGTACTTCATCTTCCTCCCCTTCAATTTCATGGTTTATTTCGCGCGTGCTTTTGGCAATAAGAAAGAGGCCGCCAAACATCAAGATCAAATCGCGGCCGCTGAAGGGATGTTCTTCATGGATGTATTTATAAAGAAACTCAGGTGTAATGTCGCCTAAGGTAAACAGCGGCTCGGTGAAACCAATTACCCAGGTTATGCCCAGCAACAACACAATGCGCACACCCATGGCCAGCATAAGGCCGAAGTTTCGGGTACGTGCCCGTATCTCAACCGGCAGGCGGTTGGCTACAATGGAAATGAAAATGATATTATCAACACCGAGTATGATTTCAAAAAACGTAAGGGTTAACAGTGCCAGCCAGGTTTCGGCATGCAAAAAGATTTCCATTGAGCGGGGGTCGGTTTAGGGCTTAAAAATAGAGTAAGTAAGCATGACTAGCAATGGGGCAAAAAGCATTTTAAGGGTAACTGTTTAAACTGTAAAAAATTGATTTACAAAGTTTTATACAAATTCAAAATCAAATTCCGGATTTGTGGATTTCACCAAATATTTGGTAAGTAAAATCCATTATTTTTCATGCATCACCATCACTTTCTTCCGCGCTATTCCCTCAGGTGCCTGCACGCGCAGGATATACAACCCACCTGAAAGTTCGCTGGTTGCAATGGTTTTTTGCTGTTCGCCAATACCAAACTGGCCAGCATAAATTTGTCGCCCGTGGGCGTCCACCATTACTATAGGCACAGTTGAACGGGCTGCTTGCGGCAGTACAACGTTTACTTCATGGTTAGCCGGGTTTGGGTAAACCTGTATGCTGGCGGCAAAGGTGGGGTCTTCGATGGAGGTTGTTATATCTGGCTCCACCGGACTATCAAAAATCTGTGCTTGTAAAACCTGTTGGTTTCCAGCGCTTATAGATTGCACAAAAACAATGATAGCGCTGTTTCCAGAAATAAGCGATACGAGGTTACGGTCGCTCCAGGTTACCTCCGGTATAGCAATGGATTCACCCGGATCCAGGGTATGATTTAACAGAATACCGGCAGCATTGGGTAGCAACTGCCGAACAACATTTATAAATGGATTGACATCTTTTTCAACAATAGCCAGGAACGCATTGGCTCCTTGTAAGGATAAGGTGGCTGAAGTTGTATTGGTTATTGAAGCGTTGATTCTAACAATACTTCCATCTTTTACTGGTGGGTAAATGTCTATCCTTATGGGTGAAGGCTCAAGTACACGGTTGTCATACAATGTTTCAGCCCATTGCGTGGCTACTCCTGTTGGATTAAATAATCCATCAATCCGCAAGGTTGGCGCGGAAGTTATGCCGTAAAATGCCGTGCGTGCATTGTTAATAGCCGGAAATAATTGATTTTGCGGATCAGTGCCTGGGAAGTTTGTGTGAAATTGCATTTTGATAATTTCACTTGAACCGCCAGAAGGAAATGTATTAAACATTTGATTGTGTGCGACTACATCCGGGGCAGCGGAATTGGTAAAGTTTTCAACCAGTACGTTTCGATTTCTCTCACCGATAAAAACATTATCAAAGGAAAACCCTTCACGGGTCCCTGTATTGGTACTGGAAAAGGCAATCCTGAAAACAACTCCAGACCCACCACTTAATTCATCAAGTTTGTGTACAACATGTCTCCATGATTTGTACCGGCCATCCTCCTGATTACCGGACCACCCGTAGTCGAATTGACTTTGATTACCCGGTTTGCTGGCAATACCTTGTTGCTGATACCAATTGATACCCGAGTTTACAGTACCGATAACAAACCAATCATTGTCATTTAAAATATCGCCACTCAAATTATACTGAAGTACGGCTCCATCAATACCCCCGGGCGTATCGGCCCAAACATCCATGGCTATTACGGGTCTATTTGTTGCAAAACTATAGCATTGGCTTAACACCCATGATTTCTCCAATGGATTGTATAACCCTGTGCGATTGGTAACCCAGGCATTGCCTGTGCCCGTCAACGAAGAATCCCTTGAAATTACGGCACCGGCCGGAATACCAAATTGCCAGGAAGAGTTAGAGCCTCCATTAATCCACCCATCAGCAGTGGTGTTAAAGTTTTGCTCGTAGGAAGTGGTGGAATTTATGGGGTCAAAAGTAGGTACAATAAAGATTGGTTTTTGAATGGTGTCCCTGCAATTGGCAAAAGTCTTCACAATCAGTTGGACAGAGTCTCGTCCAACAGAATTATATGTCGTAGCAGGCATCTTTCCTGTTCCGATGATTGAAGCAGATAGAGTATTGGTTTTGTTAAAATCCCAGGTATACGTCTCAATGGATGCATCGAGGTTAGGGTTGGTAGTGGCATTGAATTGAGTGGGTGTTCCTAAGCAGGCATTTAACCAGGAGAAATTTACATTTGGTACCGGGTTTACAAAAATAGTTTGTTGTGCAGTAACCGTACATCCATCCGATGTTGTCATGGAATACCGGATTGTTTTCGAGCCAACCCCGGTATACTTATGCTCTAAATCAAAATATGAACCTCTTGTCCGGCCACCATGAAGGGGTACAGGCAATGAACCGATCCCTTCGGTAATAATATCCCCGTCATCAAAGTTCCAACCAGTGGACTCTATTGTTGATAAAGCACCAACTGGAGTGATTTGCGATGTATTAGTTATGGAAACAAAAGTATTATCACAAATATCCCCAATTGTTAAAGTGGGGTTAATGCTTGGAAAGACTGAAAAATTCCTAGTTGTAGAATTTGAACAATTTGTTGTGCCATCAACAAAAGTGTATGTTATCGCGTAAGCCTGGCCAGGAATAAAAATTGCACTAGACGGAACAAGTTGGGCTTGACCTGTTGTAAGATCGATATCTGTCAATCCTGGCGCACCTGTTCCGCTCCACGAAGCGCCTGAGCCACTTGGGGAGGCAACTAAGCGAATAGGCTCCGATGATTTACAAATATTGGTGATGTCAGGAGAAATGCTAACGGATGGTAAAGGGTTGATTGTCGTGGCTACTAATCTGCCATCGCTTTGGCAAAAATTAATAGTTTGGGTAACATACCGTGAGTAATTACCCGCTGACGCAGAGCTTATGTTTAAATCGATTGCTGTAGCATTCTCCGGATCAGCAATTGGATTAATTTGCCCAGTCAAATCTGGATTAAGATACCAGCGTACGGTTGCAGTTGGCGAGGAAGTGGTTACACTATATGGGGTGATCGTTTCATTTAGACAATAGGTTGGTGAAGCAGCGAGCGGGGCGATAGGCTTTTCCCGGACAACGATATCCACACTTGCCACCGGACTCTCGCAACCATTTTGAAAACGCGATACGTATCGCTGAAAGGTTTGCGTTGAAACGACCGTGTTGGGAACTAAAAGCTGCGTTGGGTTAACGATATTGACTGTAGGTGTATAAATAGTATTTGGGTCTGGTGTATTAGGCCCAAGGGTTCCGTACCATCTAAAAGAATCACCACCTCCGGTAGCATTCAAATTTGTAAATGGATCTCCGGAGCATATTGGTGCAGGATTGGAAATACCCGGGGGAGTAGGATTTGCATAAACGGTTATCGAAACTGGAACAGTGGCACTTTCGCAGCCGTTAACTGTTTGCGTCATATGCTTGGTAAATATACCTGCAAAGTTTTCATCAAGCCCCAGTTCAGCAAAAGTAGGGCGGGCAGGATTGGTTATACCTGCAATCGGTGAACTTGGGGGTGGACCACCATTGTTGTACCAATTTATTGAGCCAGTTCCATTCACCTGCACCCTGTTAGCGCTAATGTTATCTGAAACACAGTATGAAGGAAGCGGATCGAATCCGGGTGCTGCCGGATTTTCAAATACTCGGGTTGAACCCCATGTAAGGAGTGATTCAAAGACACCATTAGTTGCAAAAATGTCAACGAAGTATGAGCCTATTCCAGCTAATGCCGGGTTTAACCGATAGGTTTTGGGATTACTGGCCGGTATTTCAATAAAATAGTTGGGATAGTTGACCGGATCGGCAATGTCCAAATAACCGACTCCTATTCTAAAAAGCCGCATTCTGGTATAGGTAAACCCGGCCGGAATTACTAGAGGATTATGGCTTAAGATTGCGCTCAAACCCCCAGCGGTGCAATAAAACGGCTCAAGGTTATTAACGATTACATTTGAAGCAAAAACATTTACTTGCATGGAGGTACTACCGGAACAGTTATCTGCACTTGTATGTGTATACGTTATGGTAATGGGGTTATTTGCCGTTCCGGCTATTTGAGGTGAAAAGTAATATTTCCCATTTGGGAAAAGGCTCACCCCAAGTCCGGTGAACACACCACTTCCATCTGAGGGAATTGCTGATGCCGCCAATTCGTATGGGTTCTCTGTATTGTTAAATTGAGTTCGAACATTGGCGTCTGTTCCTGACGGGATAAACGCTACCGCAGGTACCGGGTTTATATTTACAATAACGCTACTGTTAGCGGTATTTGAAAAGTTGTCGGTAACAAGCAGGTGATAGGTAATTGTTCCTGTCCCAGGTGGTGTTACAATTGGATTTGGGTTAGTACTGGTAAATCCCGCAGGTGTTGAAGTCCATGAATAAGTAAATACTCCTCCTCCTCCAATAGCCGGAGGATCTCCTCCTAATAAAGTACTTTGACCGGAGCAAATAGATCGGTCTACACCAGCATTTGCAGATAATGCAATAACGTTTAATGTAACAGTATTTGTTAGGTCTTGGGCGCTGCAACCAGTTCTGCTAACCCTTATCTTAAATTGATATGTTCCCGTGAGGTTTAGTGTGCCTGTATTAAAAATTCTATTACCATTGTTTCCTGTTTGGGAGGCGCCAATGTTAGCTTCTGGTGCCGGAACATACCCCACAGGTGCTGCTGTAAGTACAAGTTGGTAAGAATAATTGTTGTCTTGAGTTGTTCCTACTGTAATATTAACACTGGAGTTTTGTGCTGGATTTGTTGTGGTTGGTGTTACCGAAATGCCTGTGTTAATGGCAGGGTGAACAGTCAGATTTGTTGCAGAGTTTGTACTAACCAAGTCACTATCGTTGTTCCTGATAGTTATCGGGCCAGTGGTAGCTCCGGCAGGGATGGTGAATGTAACCGAGCTACTGGTGTAACCGGGCATTATGTTGGCTGGTGGAATGGCTACGCCATTTATAGTAATCGTTGGTAAAGCATTTCCGGTGACAGGGTTTCCGGTGCCGGTAAACCGCGCTCCATTAACGGTAACATTGTTGCCGATACAGGTAGATGTTGGAGTAAACGTAGTAATGCTAGGTCTGTTCTCCGTGGTAAAGGTTATGCTTTGTGCGGTGGTTGCATTGTCGTTGCTGTCTTCAACCGGGTTAACCTCAACATAGTAAACCTGATTTGGCAAAAGTGTTGCCGTTGGGTTTAGGGTGATTATAGTGTTGGTGACATTGATGGAACCAACAAAATTTACGGTAGGGCCGGCATCCCCGTTTTCCTTTAATTCAACCAGCCCACTTTCAATATCTGTACTGGTAATTGGTGAATTGTCGAGTTTGCGAATGGGTTCATCAAATGTGATGATGATATTGCCAACTGTTGAAAAATTTATAGAACCATTAGCTGGTTGAAAGGATATGTTGGGTGGCGAAGCATCCACAAAAGAATAATCTATACCGGTGATGGTTGCAGCGCCAGGTGTTACAGCCGGACTGGTGAATGTTATACTTGCTTGGGTAAATGAAGGTTGGGTGGCTGGAGTAGCAGCGTTTACCGCTGCTTCAACATTAACCACAATAAAATAATTGGTGGTGCCTGCCCCCGAGAGCACATCGCTTATTCCCGTAAATTGAAGTTGTGCGCCCAACGTGCCTGTATTAATACTGGCATCCCCTCCAAAAACCGCATCAGCTGATTTGAATATCCTTGGGTTGAGAAATTTACCAGAGGCTGTTGAGGTAAGCGAAACCGTGAGTGCATTAAAGGTGGTAGGTCCGTTGGTAGTTATAGAAAAGCCCAGTATAGCCTGGTTGGTTGCACCACTGTTCAATGGGCTTGCAGCAATGTTACTTCCTGGCCCGGAGATTTGAGTCAGCGTAACGATTAGGGTAGTAAGCACAGATGCTGTTGGTGCCGAGCCATTATTCAAATAGTTGTACGTTTGCGCATCGCCTCCATTATAATTAAAAGGAACAATTGTGTAATGGTACGTTACTCCCCCTTGCAGGCCAATATCGCTGTAACTCGTTGCTGATGCGTTTGTAGTAGTAATCAACGTTGCGCCATTGAGTGGATTGGGGGGTGCGGAACCATCGGTTAACCCGGTGAGGTTCACTGCACTTGCGACTCGCCTGTAAATCAAATACCCAATGGCATTGGTTAGCGTATTAGCTGCATCAAAAGCAAGATCAATAGTAGTGGCACCGTTCAACGTTGCCGTGAAGGTTGTGGAATGCCCACTGGGTTCTGTAGAAAGCGTGAAGGCGGAAGTTGTGGGCGGGGAATCGGTTTTGTAATTGGCGTTACCCGCATTTTCGCGGTAAGGATAAACCCTGAATTCATATTGGCTGGCGGGGTCTAACCCAGTAACGGATAAATTATTTATACCAAAACTTAGGTTAGCGGCAAAGTTATCATCCGACCAGTCGGGGTCATCGGGCACAATCGGCCCATCGGCAACAGCGGTAAATATTCCTGCCGGAAGTTTACGGCCAACAACAAGGTAAAATTCAGGTGCCGGTGAACCAGTTGCGCCTGTCCAGCTTAATGAAATTGAAGTTGTACCTGAGGTGGTTGCTGTTAATCCTGTTACATGGTTAGCTGGTTCTGATTGCGACCAACCGGTAACTGATAATGTTGTAAGTAGAAGAATATAAAAATAATGTAATCGTTTTGTCATAGATCAATTTTTTAACTCTCCGTTTCGATCTGTCTTAATTAAAAATATAGAGGGTACGTTACTGAGTGTATTGGTGCCACAAATCAATAATCCGCCATCTTCTGTTTCGCGTATGGTGCTTACCGTTTCGCTGCCGGTGCCGCCAATGGTTTTTATCCAAAACATATTTCCCTGCAAATCAACTTTTACTAACAGGATGTCGTTCAACCCATTTCCTTTCTGTGGGTTGGTGGTGAAATGCCCGGCCAATACAAATCCTCCATCGGAAGTAGCCGTGAGGGCAGTACCATAATCCTGGATATCCGAGGTGGTGGCCTCTACACTTCCGTCTATTGCATCAAAGTACTTTACGCTGGAAGAAGAAATTTCGCCTTGGGGAGTGACCCGAAAGAAGATCATGTTGGCGTTGGAGCCGTTTGGATTGGCGCGTGTGCCTACAACACCAAAACCAACATCTCCAATGTTCGGAAGCTTTGACGGTTGAATATCATTAGGCCTCAACGATTGGGTTGTTGCAGTAGTTATACCGAGTGAACTGTTCTGGGTGAACACTGAACCATCCTGAATAAAAGGGATGGAAGCGTACGAGAAATCAAAGTTTTGTTGCTCTAAGGCTATGGAAGTAGCCCAAACAAAATTTCCGTTCAGGTAGTGAAGCGATTTTGCATTCCGGTAGCTGCGTTGGAGCGCAGCATACTCAAGATAACCCTCTTCTATGGTAAGGGTGGAATTGAAATATTGAAGGTATGGGCGTACCGGTGCAGATAATGACTCCTGGTAAGTACCCAGAACAACAACTTTATTGTTTGGCGTAATGGTAACCGATACTCCGCTATAATCAGTTTTGATAATATTAGTTGTTTCATCTCTGCGATACAGGGTTTTAATGCTATCCAAATCGTTACTGATGTGCAGCATACGGGCAGATATTATATCGATGTTATCGGTTTGCGTTGCACCGGGGTCGGTTTTAATGCGTTCGCCTACAATGATGTAACCTTGGTTATTTGGCAACGCTTTAATGGCATTGCCTGAACCGCCCTGATAATATCGAATGGGCGTAGTGCGGTTTCCCCGTTTATCGGTTTTGAAAACAACTGTTAAAACGGAGTCGCGGGCGATAGTCATATTACCCAGCACAATGTAACCGTCATCGGTAAGCTCAGCTGCGGTTGCCTCAATGCCCTGGATGCCGCTGTACAATTTGATGAAGGTTGTGCGTTCGGAGAGTTCGGCATTCTCCATGTTGGTGCAGGCGGCAATCAAAAAAATGAATGCTATGGATAGAGATGATCCCAAAAATCTTGTTGTCAGCACGGGAACTCGCAATGACGTGTTTTTCATTTTTGAGATGATTTGAAGAATGTATTTCATTTTTTACGGGTGATCTTTTGAGGGTTGTGTTTATTGAAAATGTAAGAGCCTGCAAGAGACAAGGAAGATTGTTTAAAAACCGGATCGGCATAACCGTAATCCAGTGCCAGCGATTGATTGGCAAAAGCCGTTTGGGGGGTACTTACGTTGGTAAGCCCATGCGCATACCTAACTTCAAATACAATAAAACCAGGACCTACCGGTAGTTTAACACCAGCAGCGGCCAAAGCACTTAAGTTGATGCGTTCACGGTCCAGGTCAAGCCCGCGTTCGGGCACGCCCGGCTGATCGGTGCGTTTACGTTCAGCTGTTAGTTTACTGCTCAACAGGTAATCGGTTGAGAAGCCCAGGGCAATGTATGGATTGAATTTCTTGTCCATGAACTTGTACTCCAACGTTACGGGCAACGATAGTGCTGTTTGTGATTCAGATCCTTCGAATTCATTCAATAGTTTTTTGTCCGGCTCTGCCGGGTTTGTACCCCTGTCCTCGATTTGAAAGATTTCAAACCTTCTTTGCTGGTACAGCAGTTCGCCATGAAGGGTCCATTTTTTTGTTTGCCTGAATAACGTTATGGGTAAATCCATGGCTGCGCCAAACTGAAAGGCAACGGCTTGCTTAAACCGGCTGTCTTCCGCCAGTTCAACCACGGTTACCAACTCTTTAATATTAGGTTGTGAAAAATTTACACCAAGCCGCACGCCAATGCGGTACACCGGATCTTCGCGAAACGAGTTGTATAGTGCTACAAATTCAGCCGGGTCAACATCCGGGTTGGGGCGATAGTAAGGATCGGCTTTTTTAAGGCTAAGCATGGCGGCATCGGCCTTTTGTGGTTCTTCCAGGTAGATGTAGCTCATGGTGAGGATTTTCAGTGCCTCTACACGAAGTTGCTTTTCCTCTTTCGCGAAGCCACCTTTTTCGGAGGGCTCCAGGCAACTCTTTAATTGGGCCTCAATCTCGTGCAGGCGGCCTTGTTCGTAAGTTGCCCGTGCCAGGCGCAACGTTTGTGCGCATTGCGACCAGGCATGTAAAGCAGTTCCGGAGAATAGAATAATCAGTAGAAGTCTTTGCATAGATTAATTCGTTCCGGGTTTAAAATTTTTACAAGTCGATTCATAATCCAAATCCTTACCCACGTAAGTAGCCCATTCATCGGGTGTCATGTCACGCTCGATAAATTCCTTGCAGAGGATGTTGGACATTGTTGAAATTTTTGTTGGATATGCGCGAATACTTTCTTCCGTTTCAATAGCGCCTAAGCGGACACGCTGGCTACTGCTTTGCAAGCCCACCATCAGTTGTTCGTCATCCGGTGAAAATGTAAGCGACCAAATCCAGTCGGTGTGGTCAAATAATCGAATGGGTGGTTCGGTTAACCGGTTTACATTCCATATCCTAACGGAACGGTCTTTACTGGCTGAGGCAAAGAAACTGCCCGCGTGGTTGTAGACGATTTTTTCGATAGGGCCATCGTGCCCCGGCAGATTACGCACGAGTATATTGTTTCGCACAATACGCAACAAGCCGGCTTCATTACCGACAATCAATTGATTTTCGGTTGGGTGCCAGGTTACGGCCGTGAGGCTTCGGCCAAGATTTTTTACTTCTGTAACCGTAAAGTTGTTGGTTACGTCCCATATGTACAATGTTCCGTTATCGCCAGCACCGGCCAATTTTTTTCCATCACCGCTTAAGTCGATAGCGTTTATTTTTACCGGAGCTTTAACAACTTCTTTTGCCGTGTTAAAGTCGGCCAGCTTTATACTCATGCCACCGTTATCGCGGGCAAATAAACCCTTGCCATCGGGTGTGAAATGTACATCCTCAATGTTGTAAGTAAAGCCGGTGATTTTTTTGGGCTCTGCTTTCATGTTGTTCAGGTCATACAATTCAATATAGTTGTTCCGATCATCAAGGGTGTATAGTCCGGCTGCTGCCAGCCTGGTTTCATCGGGGCTGATATCCATTGAGTATACCTGGTAGTTGGGGCGTTTCACTTTGTCAACCAAGGTTTCGCCTTGCCATGAATTATTACGATGAGCCCACCGTATAATTTTGCCATCGCTTCCACCGGAATATATATGTTCATCCTTGCCGTGGGTAACCAACGACCTTGCTGCCCCGAAATCATGACCTTTTAAACTGGTTGTAAGGGGGTGCGGGTTGGCTTTACCAGCTTTATCGGTTTTGTTTTTTAATGCAAAATAAAGTCCGTTGTAGATGTCGGTATCAAATTCATAGCCATCGTTATTTGTATTAAAGTAATAAGCCTGTTGTGCCAGCAGGGCTTCCAGTTGCAAATCACTGCTGAGGGTTAGCGATTGCAAAGCCATGGCCTTGGCCTGGGCTACGTAGCGCCTGCGTGTTGCATCGGCCCGGGCAATATTGGCTTTTTCTTCATTGGCTTTGGCTAATTTTTCATTGGCCAGGGCAGTTTTTTCATTGGCTTCCGCAAGCCCTTTTTGTCTCCTGGCCTCAGCTTCCTGTTTTTTGGCCTCTGCTTCGTTTTCCTCGGCCTCTTTTCTGGCTTGATCTGCCAATAAGCGCTGGGCTTCTTCATTTTTGCGCGCGTCTTCGGCCTCAACCCTACGTTGTTCAGCTTCTTTTCGTGCAGCTTCAGCGGCTAAATAGTTTTCTTCGGCACGGGCACGTTCGGCTTCAGCGCGGTTGAATTGATCTTCAGCTTCTGCTTTTTGAATAAAGGCATACACCAAAAATAGAAGCGCAATTACGGTGAGTGTACCAAACACCAGGGCGGTAATCCTGGCGCGTTGCAGTTTTCGCTTTTGTTCCAGTTCGCGAATGCGCTGTTCAGTCTCGAATTCTTTCTTGGAGTATTCCAGAAAGATCATGGTGCGCTCGAAGGCCGGGTTGTACCGCTGCCCCCAAACTAAAGTGGGTTTATGTTTCGCTAACCAGTTCAGCGCCAATTGCAAATCGGGCGGGCGCCATAAGCCGGCTTTACCAACCTGATATTGTGCCGATGCTTCGGCCAACCGCAAATACATTTGCACAGCATCGGCTTCATCATCCACCCAGTTTTTCAACCGCACCCAAATCCGCATTAAACTTTCATGCGAAATATCCACCATGGATTTTGAAGTAAGTGGTGTGCCGTGTGCTGGGGTGAGCAAGGAACGGCCCGGTTCGCGGAATTTTTCTATTACTTCGGCAACATCCTGTTCGGAGCAATCGGCAATGGCTGCAATTTCATTTAAGCGGGTAGGCCTTCGAATACCAAAGTTTTCGCCCCGTTTTTCCGTAATGGCCTTAAACATTATTTCGCATATGTGCTTCTGCGCTTCGGTAAGTTCATCATAGGCTTCGTTGGCGTGCATACTCAACGCCTCGGCCATGGTGCCTATCGCCTCGTAGTGCTTTAAGTCAACCTGTTCTTCTTCGTAATCGCGGTAGTGGCTCCAGTAGTCCCATGTGCGCATGAGGGCATGTTGCAGAATGGGCAACTGATCTGGATTATCCCCAAGATCATTTAGTAATTGCTGCACCAATCGCGAAGTAATATTAGCGCCACCTACGGCTACAGGCCCCTCAATGGCCCTGCGTTTTTGTTCGCGGGTCAATTGTGGAATGAGGTAGTGGCTATCATTTATTTTACGGGTAAGTTCAGGGAATTGCGCACAGTCGCCAATGAAATCCGAACGCATGGTTATGGCAACATAGATGGGCGCATCCGGATAGTTCACGGCCTCCATCAGCAGGTTAACAAAGGCCAGTGTTTCGTTTACGGAATTCGGATCGGTGCTGTCTTTAAAGCGGAAGAGCTCTTCAAACTGATCGACCAAGATTAAGTAATTCACATCGGCCGACCTGCGCGATTGCTCAACCGCCTCAACCAAACCCAATGAACTGCTGCGCAGCAGCGTTGAGAAGATGGTGCGTTTTATTTTTTGTTCTTCAACTTCGGCATTCAAATATTCCTGGTTGTTCTTTAATAATGATTCGGCCAGGTTGTCAATAGGGCCAGCACCGGGACGGGTAACAATTACTTCCCAGTTGGGGCTGGCATCGGTAAGAAAACCGCCATAAAGGATTGGTAACACGCCACAATAAATAAAGGAAGACTTACCGCTACCGGAAGGGCCGATAACGCCAACGAAGCGGTTCTTGGAAAGTTTAAGGAGCACTTCATCACTCTGGCCCTCCCGGCCAAAGAACAAATGGCTTTCTTCGATTTTAAACGGCCGTAATCCTGGGAAAGGATTTTGTACCGATACCTTTTCGTCAACGTATTGTGGCATAAACGTTTTGATTAAGGGTGGTATGAATGTTAAGATTTATGCGTTCGGTTTTACACTTTTATTTTTAACCATTAAACTCTTCCAACAACGACTTTATCGATTGGGCTGTGTCGCGCGGGTCTGCCTGCACGATGCGCAAATTCTGGTTCTTGAAAGCCTCCAGGTTTAAGCTGGCACCGGTTGCGGCAAAAACTGCTTTTCCTTTTATCGGCTTTTTTCTTCCAAAGCCCGGGGCTTTAAGCAAATCCAATACTTTCATACGCACCCATTGATCGTTCACCTTTCCTTTATAGATAATGGCTGCATCGAAGTTGCGCAGGTTGTCGATATGTTTTTGGCGGAGGTCCAGCAGTTCGCCTTCGAAACCCGGCATAAGCACTTTGTAACCACTTTTTTCAATCACTTCGATTAACGGTTTTACCTCGTTATGGTCAACGCGGTCATGCACCAGGTAAATGGATTTTCCACCGGTATCATCCAGGGTGCGTTTTTCATCCGCTTCCATTAGTTCTTCGCGCATAATGTTTTTGAAATCCTCCAGAGGCGTTTGTAAAATCTCCGCGCCTTCCTGTGCTTCGGTGTCACGCTTAATGTTGTCAATGAATGCGCGCTGCCGTTCGCTGGCGTTGATCAGCAGCGGGCTTATCCAGATGAGGCGGGTGAATTGATCCTTGCTTACTTTCTGGCTCTTTTCTGCTGCAAACCGGTTTTGCAATTCAACAATGGAGCGGTCGGAACCATCGGGTATTTCGCCATAAGCGCTGCCAATTAAATGAATGGAAAGTTGTGCATCTTCCAAATCCTTTCTTACTGCTTTTTCCAAATCGTGTATGTTGCCGGGCAGTGTTTTGGTTGGCGTTACAATGTAACCATGGCGCTGAAGTTCACGCTTGATGATATTGCGTTGTACAGATAAATCGTGCCCGGTTTCGGCCAGGTAAATGGTTTTGCGTTTAAAAATGTTTTTTACTTCGGTTTTCGTACCGGTTTCTTTTAGTTGGATGAGGGTATCGTAAATATCATAGGCTAAATCCACCATCTTCATCCAATACTGTCGCTCGGCTTCAGAACTGAAATAGTCTGAGTACTCGCGAACCTCACCGGTTTCGGTATCCAACTGGTACATTTCATAACCGATTAACTCGCGTAAGCGAGGGGGTTGCTCCTGTACAGATAAGGGATTCTTAAAAACTTTAAATACCCGGTTGCGATTTTGCCCGCTGGCTTCCGCTGCCTGGTAAAACGTTTCCAGGTTATCAAGGCACTGACCGGATTGGATAAAATACGGAGAAAGGATACTCACCAGGGTAGCGGCATTGTCCAGCTTAGGTGAGGCCATGTTATCGTACTCGCTCTTGAGTAAAATGTTGGGTTTCGACCCCAGCACTTGCGTAAGCATCAGGTCGAGGAATTTCTTAAACTGGGTTACCCAGCCCTGTTGGCCCTGCAGTGTTTCATTATCTTTATCCGAGAAAATTATAAGTACATCAACTTCAAGCTTCATGGTTGGGGTGGTATGGTTTAAGGTTTATGGGTTACGATAGTGTTTCTTGTTTTTCGGTTACGTTGCGAATGAATTTTTCCACCAGTTCGTGATGATTGGCTAATACGAAAAAGAAGTCCATCAGGTTGATGTGAAAAACTACAGCGCGCTCAACAGCCTCCATTGAATTCAGCTTTAGCCCCTGGCCGTTCAAGCTGAACAATTCACCGTATACCTGGCCGGGTGCTAAGGTTATTTTGCTAACGCCATCTTCTTTTAGTTGTACTTCGCCATGGGCTACAATAAAAATCGGACTGTTTTGGTCGGCAGGGTTGAAGGAAATTTTTTCGCCCTTGTTTAAATCGTAGGCAACAATTTTATCAAACAGGTCGGCCAACAATACACCGTTTATGTTTTTAAATTCAGGCAGTTGTTTCAGGAACATGATCATTTCTATACCCAAAAAGAATCCATCGTTTAGTCCATCCAGCAACTGGTTGTTTTCAATGGCGGAGTCAAGGTAACGTTTATCCCGGTCGGGAAGCCTTTCTGAAATGGTGTTGTAAGCGTTTTTGTCTTTATTATAAATAACCCAGGCGGCTGTTTCCTGCAGTAGTTTATCGCGGTTAAACATCTGTGCAATTAATCCACGGCTAACACGAAACTCGGGTATGTAAGCTGAAGTGTAGGCAGCACAAACTTTGGTCCACCGGTTGTTTAGGTTGAAATCGCGGTTAAGGATGTAATTGATTACCTGAACGGGGTTGTAGTTTTCGCGCGGAAAATAGATTTGTAAAAGCTCCAGTTTGCGCGGCACGGGTATATCATCGAATAACGGGAAGAGTTTCGGCTTGAGGTCTGGATCAACGAACAAGTCCATCAATTCAATGGCATAAGCAATGCCATTGGGGTCGCCCGATTCAATGTTTTCTTTAACTAATTGTACTGCTTCCGGATCGTAGAGAATGGACAGTAGTAAAGTAATCTGGTTGTTGTTCATCCGGATTTCTTCGCGTAGGGCACTGCGCATCAATTGATAGTGCTCTGTTTGCGGAAGCTCATACAGTGCAGCCTGGTTCCAAATGGCTTTACTGATTTCAGCTTCCAGCAAGTCCATTACTTCACGCGCCTGGCGTCCACTGGCCCGGTAATTTATGTAGCGAAGGGAGTATAGTATTTGTTTTACGATTCGTTTGTCGGGGTAATCGGCTTTCTTCCAGAGTAAATCCAATGCCTGCTGGCCACCAATGCGCCCGATAATTTGTACTATCCGTAGCATCACCAGGTCGGTTTGCCCGGATTTGTGAAAAGCAGTTTCCAATACGGGCAGTACAGGCTCACCGGCTTCAATAAGGGCAGCCGTTGCCTGATGACAATATGAAGGTGAGGAGAGGAGTTCGATCAGCGTTGGCCAGGTTTCGGGCCGTTTCACTTTGCGCGCGGTAATCAGCGCTTCATGGCGCACGTTGTAGTCGGCATCGCGCAGAAGTTCCAGTAAAATGAAAATGGTACGCTGGCTGATGAGTCTGCGCAACAGTTTGGCGGTCAACATCCGGTCGGCCGGTTTTACCGATTTGCTAAGTTTCATCAATTTTTCCGGATTGATGGACAACAAGTCACTGTCCTCAGCAGCGTTGGTGGCCTGTGTCGCCAAACGGGTAACATCTGAATCTTTGTCGATACCCAGGGCCTGCATTTTCTCCAATGCAAATGCTTTTACTTTATGGTGGCTGCTGTTCGCAAGACCAAGAACAGCGTTTTCGAACAGGGCCGGTTCAATTTTTTCCATCAGGCGCAAGCCGTAAAGTACTTTGTCTTCAACCGAGCTTTTGATTTCTTTTTCCAAAACCCGGTCAACCGTGTATTCCTGTTCAACTGTATGCTCAACTTTTGATTTATTGATGATCAATGTTTTTTGCAACGTTTTGCGGTAGCTCGAATACATTTTGTTTCCCACGAAATACCATAGGCCAACGATGGGCAATGTAAACAGTGTGATGTACAGGAAGTCGAATATTTGCACTTTGTTGATGAGGTAAATCAGGCCCCCGGCAATCATGGTGGCAAAGCCGGTAACAATTCCCTCTACTTTGGTTTGAACATCAATTTTGATATTGGTTTCTACCGGCAACTGATAGAGTTTGAAGGCGGGCTCGTCCAGGGCTTCCTTTGTGGAGTTGATAAAGAGCATACTCATGGCAATCATCACAAAGAAGATAGTGAACGAGGGGCTATCAGGTGTGTAGCCAAAAGAAATACCGATGATCAACGCGGCTATGGTAAATAAGATGATTAATAACGGGTTTACTAAAATCGCCACGCGTAAGCCATAGTCTTGTAGAATCCTTTCTGAAGCGAACACATCAAACAGAAAGGCAAAAATCACAATGGTTGCTTCAAATAACGCCAGGAAACTGGCCAGCTCCTCGGGCTTAAAGCGCTTGGTGGAAACACTCAGGAAGGAGTATTCCACAAAGTTCAGGGCAACAATGGAGATGATAACGAATGTGGAAAGAATGATGAGGTAGCGGTTTTTAAAAAAACCTGCTATGGAAACCTTAACATTTGTTTCCTTCTCTTTCTTTAGCGACCATCGTTCGCCAGCAAATCTTACGGACAGATAAATGAATAACCCGGTAAAAATGGTAATACTGATTAGGCTCAGGGTATATAGCGATTCAACCTGGTCGGCTTCAGTTTCACCGGGCAGCAACGGGAGTACAATGGGTATGGCAAAGAATGAAATCAGTGAAGCCACCAGGGCGCCTTGGTCCACCGTACCTAAAAGCCGTTTCGATTGTCGTACATTAAAGAAGCGGTTAAACGCGCCCCAAAAAACCAGCAGGATAATGAGGGTGAAAGGAACCAGTTGGGTAAAGCCATAAAAATAAATCGTGTTCTTATCCTTAAAAACAAGGTCAGCAAATTCAATGGCAGCTGTTACCAGCATGATTACAACCAGGCTTAAAATGCCCAGCAACCGAAAAGGTATTTTCCGTTGTAAAAAGTTGTAAGCGATGGTAGCCACCATGCCAAAGGCCCCTGCTATGGCAAAGGCTCCGGGCAAATCGTCCTGTTCGCTGTAATTATTGAGAAAAAGCGTTTGCGCTGCAACGGTAAAAGTTGCCAGAAAGGCTCCCATGAAGAAACCCATGGTCAATAGCAGGGCTACACGCCCTTCCTCACCCTCTTGAAGGTCAAGCAACCGGCTGAAGAGGCTTTGTTTAGTTTCCATTGAAGTGATTTAATGGCGCAGGCCGTGCTCACCTTCTTAACCCCGTGCAACTCCCATTCAACCGCAAAAACCACTTGGGTACAGCAAAGAACACGGCTAACATACCGAAAATTCGGTATTCCAGTGGTTAAATCCAATGAATAGCCAAAATTTTAGCTTTCTATGCTTTATCATTGCTTACCTTAAGTAAAGGTTTAAAAGTTGCATGGTGGGCAGTCAGACGTTGAGGGGGTTCTATTTTAGCCCGGTTCTCCGCATCTGTAAGGTTGAAGCCCAAAATGATCAATTTTTAAGGGCAGATGATCGTAGCATTGCATCAAAAAACGAAACCCTGAAATAGTGATGAAAAGACTTCTTATTGCATTGCTCGCGCTGTTAACCTTCATTTTGTTTATCAACAAAGGTTACGCGCAAGGATCCAAAGCAGCAGCGGAGGCTGAAAAGTATTACAGTATCCGCAATTACGAACAGGCACTTCCGCTTTACCTGGAAGCCATTAAAGCAGGAGATAAAGACCCGCTAACTCATTATAAAACAGGTGTTTGCTATCAAAAATCCACCGACTTGTCAGAGCAAATGAAGGCCATCGGGTATTTTGAACATGCCCTGAAGAATGGTGCCAAAGTTCCGGCCAGCACCTATTACGACCTAGGTGGTCTTTATCTTCGTACCGAAGACCTTCAAAAAGCAATTGATGCTTTTACCAAATACAAAGAACTTTCAACAGCCGACAAAAAGGCTGTGGCAGCTGCTGAGCGTGCCATTGCCACGTGCCATAATGCGGTGGCATTCATGTCAGTACCACGTCAGGTTAAAGTGAATAGTTTCGGTTTTGGGGTAAATACAAAATATACTGAGTATAATCCGGTCGTATCGGCCGATGAGAGCATCCTGGCTTTTACGGCCCTTAGGCCTAATACCGGCAAAACGCGGTCGGGCGATAAATTCATAGAGGAAATCTACATTTCCTACAATACTTCGGGCACCTGGTCGCAGCCGGTTGTGGTGCCCATTACATCCGACTATAACGTAGGTACCGCGGGGATATCTGCCGATGGCCAAAAGATGATGATCTTTATGGGCGGTGCCACTGACCCGGGAAACATTTTTGTGATCAACCGCTCTGGCGATACCTGGTCAAAGCCTTCCATTTTTGCATCTACGCTCAATAGCAAAAACCTGGAAACCACAGCAAGCATTACCCCCGATGGCAAGACTATTTATTTTGCCAGCGACCGTTTGGGTGGTATGGGCGGATTGGACATTTATAAGATTGAGTTGCAAGCCAACGGCAACTGGAGCCAGCCGGTTAACCTGGGGCCTACCGTAAATACAAAAGACAACGAGGATGCCCCGTTTATCCACCCGGACCAGAAAACTTTGTTCTTTACTTCCGATGGGCACAGCACCATGGGCGGACGGGATATTTTTATGACCAAGAATATTAATGGCAAATGGACAAAGCCTGAAAATATGGGCTACCCGATTAACACTACCGCCAACGATAATTATTTTACCCTGATTGCTGACGGAACGCGTGCCTATTTTTCATCCGACCGCAAAGGCGGACAAGGTGCCCAGGATATTTATTACATCGACATGCCTGAAGATGCCGGCAACATTCCGCTTACCATGATAAAGGGAAGGATTTTAAATGCGGACACAGGCAAACCCATGCCAACCAAAATTTATGTGATCGATAACCAGACTAACAAGAAGCTTGATTTCGTTTACGATCCGGATCCACAAACCGGTAATTACCTGATCATCCTTCCACCAGCCCGTAACTACGATGTAATAATTGAGTCGGAAGGTTTTCTTCCATATACCATCAACGTAAACGTGCCGAACCAGGATTACTTCTACGAATTGTTTCAGCAAATCAACTTAAAAACCATTAAGCAATTTGATGTAGTGGTTGGCCAGGAAGTACAAGTGAAGAATGCATTCTACAACACCAATCAGGATTCAAAAGCCGACCTCCGAAAATCGCATGAAGCTAAACTGGCGCAAAGCGGCAATGTTGATATTTACGATATGATGATGGACCTGCTGGCTGCGGGCGATGATGAAGGTGTGGATTACATCCTTGAACTGATACACCTTACCAATACCATGGATAACGTTAATTTTGACGACAGCAATCCCAATCTTGAAGTAGCCACCCGTGTTTATTACTACGATGAGAGTGACGAAAGTAAATTTGAAAAAAAAGTAGTGGATGGAAACACCATCCTTTCCCTGCCTACATTTGAAGTGGCCACCGAAGCAAAAAAGCAAAAGCAACAAGCGGCTAAAAAACCAGTTACGTACGACAAATCGGTATTGAACAAGCAGGTTAAAATTTATTTTGATGTTGCAAAAAGCGATTTAAAAACCCAGTACAATGCCCCATTAGACGAGCTGCTCGCGGTTTTGAAAAAGTATCCAGATTTAAGTGTTGAGATTTCAGGTTTTGCCTCGCAGGAGGGTTCAGAAGAAATGAACCGCGAACTTTCAAACAAGCGTGCTATTGAAGTATTAAACTACCTAAACCACAGGGGTATTGTGCGCAGAAGGATTGTTGCCAAGGGTTATGGTGCAACCAAAACAGAAACCAGCAAAGAAGAAGGCCGCAGGGTAGAAGTGAAGATTATCGATGTGCAAAACTGATTGATTTAAAAAGTAATAGTTTAGGTTTAAGGCCTGCTGCAACAAATTGCAGCAGGCTTTTTTATGGCAATAACAATGAACTATCGCCATAGCTTAGGAAACGATAGTTATGCGTTAAAGCTTCGTGGTAAATTTTTCTCCAATCATCGCCAACAAACGCAGCAACCAACAACATTAGGGTTGAACCCGGTAAATGAAAATTGGTAATGAGTCCATCGCAGATGCGAAAACTATAACCCGGCAGAATATAAATGGAGGTGTGCCCGATTAGTGTAGTGAGGTTGTTCCGCTCCATATAATCTTTAACAGCCGTTAGCGCCTCTTCCTTATCCGGCAGGCCGGTATCCCGGGTATATGGATCGTTTTGTTCAATAATAAATGCTGCTTTTTTGTTTTCCAGCAATCGTACTCCGTACCAGTAAAGGCTCTCCAATGTGCGCATAGAAGTTGTTCCTATAGCCACTACGGAAGAATTTTTTTGTAATAGGTTTTCAATATTTCCGCGCGTTACCATTACCTGCTCCTGGTGCATGGTATGTTCCCGGGCGTTTTCAGTTTTAACCGGCTGAAATGTTCCGGCACTTACATGCAGGGTAAGAAAATCCTTTCTGATTCCTTTAGCTTCCAGAGTTTCCAACACGGTATCCGTAAAATGAAGCCCGGCTGTTGGTGCGGCAACCGCGCCCGCATGATGGGAATAAATGGTTTGATACCGGTTTAAATCTTCATCCTGTGCTTCGCGTTTTATATAGGGTGGTAAGGGGGTAACACCAACACGATTGATCACTTCCGAAAAGGGGAGCTCGGCCGGAGACCAGGTGAAAGTAACCACCCCTTGTTCTTTGTTTATCAATGCTGCCGATAACTCCCCGCCCATAAACATCCTTCTGAGGATGTTATTTAGCTTCCAACGCTTTAGGTTTCCGATCGTACATTGCCACGTACATGCCGCGGTTGCTTGCATAGCCTCGGCCAGTAAAGTGGAAGGATGTGCCGGTTGAAGTAAAAATATTTCAATGGTCGCACCGGTTTCTTTCTGAAAAAAAATCCGGGCGGGTATAACCCGGGTATTGTTAAAATAAAGAAATGCGTTATTGGGTAAATGTTCAGCAACGGACTTGAACACACTGTGTGTGATTTTGCCCTTCTTAAAGACCAACAAGTTAGATGCATCACGTTCATCCAGGGGAACATTCGCTATCCGGTCTTCCGGAAGTTCATAGTTATAATCATGTATAAAAACAGGAGGCTTCATTTTCGCGGGCAAAGATAAGCGTAAATATTTCTTTACTTTAGCCTTTATTGCCTTGTATGCCATTAAATGCAACGTATAAAAAGAAAGTATTCCACTTTGGTTTTGATGCCCGTACCTCGCGCGGGCGCATGAAGGATAAAACAGCGTGGTTCATTAAACTGTGGGATAGCAAACAACCTAACGTGGTGGGCTGGGGCGAATGCGGACCTTTGCCAGGGCTTAGCGTGGATGACCGGCCTGACTTTGAATCAGTTTTGGATAGTTGCCTGGCACACGTAAGTGCAATTCAACACCAGGAGGATATTGTAAAGATTGTTCCTGCAGGATTTCCATCCATACGTTTTGGATTGGAGGCTGCCCTTTTAGATTTACGGCATGGGGGAGTTCGTAAAATCTATAACAACTCCTTTTTTTCGGGCACACCAATCCCGATAAACGGATTAGTTTGGATGGGTGACCTGGATTCCATGCTGCAACAGGTTTCATTGAAAATCGCTCAGGGTTTTCGGTGTATCAAACTAAAAGTTGGCGGATTGAATTTTGAGAAAGAGTGTGATATCCTCCAGTACATCCGAAGTAAATATTTTCGTGAAGGGATAACCATCCGGTTGGATGCAAACGGAGCCTTTAAACCTGAAGAGGCGAAGTATAAACTTAACTCACTGGCGCGCTACAACGTTCACTCCATTGAACAGCCGGTTAAGCCCGGGCTTGTTGCTATGGAAGAACTTTGCCGATCATCGCCCATTCCTATTGCGCTTGACGAGGAATTGATTGGTGTCGCGTTGAAAGCGGATAAGATAAAATTACTGGACCGGATAAGGCCGCAGTTTATTATCCTTAAACCATCGCTGCATGGTGGTCTTCTTTCCTGTGCTGAGTGGATTGCCCTGGCTGAAGAGCGTAATATTGGATGGTGGATTACTTCGGCACTTGAGTCGAACATTGGATTAAATGCTATTTGCCAGTTTACGGCCAATTACACGATAACCATGCCACAGGGGTTGGGTACAGGCAAGATCTATCAAGACAATATTCCTTCACCGCTTACCGTTTCTGAAGGCACGATCTCCTACGATGCAAAAAAGTCGTGGGATATTCAGGAACCTCTGTAAGCGTTGATGTTAATTTTTCTTCTTGTAATAGGTTCCATTAAAACTGCAACCTGTTTCGTGTAAGGTGCACGGCCCAACCTCCTGAATGCGAATGGTATTCTCAACCAGGTTGAAAATAAATTCCATACGACAATCGGCATGGTTGTAAAAACCACCGTACTCAGTTTCGCCATGGATAGCCATGCCCATACTGCCTGCCGCCTGGCCCGTACAGGAATTTTGTTTCAGCGACAGTGAAAAAGAAAGGTCATTTCCTTCAGGCATAATTTCCAGGTACGCTGTAAAACCTTTCATGTTGCTTTCATGAAGGTACACTCCGTACAAATGGCTGTAGTCCCAGCTATCCTCTGTTTCATACACACCGGGATCGGTCAATACAGAATCCGGTTGTTGTTCGTCACCGTTCGTATCGGCTGAGTAGGTTTCGGTGGTTGGCTTTGGTGAACAGCCTGTAACGAAAAGCGAAAAGATTATTACTACTGTAAATTTCATTGCGTAGCAGCAAATTCTTTGAGGGTGATAACCGGTTTGCCCAATTCTTCCCAGGTTTGTTCCGATTGAAACTTTTCCGGGTACTTATTCAGTGCCTCAATAATTTTTGAACCGTAATTAAGCCCTTGAGCAAACAAGCCAAAAAATTTTATTAACCCAACCGGAGCACGCATAATGCCAAGCTTTTCCTTTTTATAATGTTGCTTAAACACAGCGTAGGCTTCATCGGTCGTAAAACCTTCCAACCCTTGTATGGCATATTCCTTATTTTCATTCGGATAGCGTTGAAAGGATCGTGCAACCTGCAAACCGTAATCTGCAGCGGCAATAAAATATTGTTTGTGTTCCGATTTTCCAGCCAACACCAGGTACTTGCCTTTTTTATAGTTGGAATAAAAGTTTTCCATGAAGGTGGATGGGTAAAATATTGTATAGGGTATACCCGATTCCTTTACTAGTTTAACGGATTGCTGTTTTACCTTAAACGCCCACCAGTCGAAACCATTCATACCTTGATAGAAATGGACCAGGGAAGAAATCAGGGCAAGCTTTTTAATATTCGTTTTTCGCGCAGCTTCAATAATCAATTTTACGCCATCGGTTTCAGCGTGCCAATCGGTAGGTTTTTCAATATTTTTTACCGACAGGTTAATATAGATTGCATCGCAGCCTGCAAATGTTTGCTCTAAATCGTGCAGGTTTTTAAGGTCACCTTCAACCAATGCAACCTCCGTAGGCAGTTCGGTTGCGGCACGCGCAGTATTTCTTACCAATGCTTTTACGGTAAAGCCTGCGTTAACCAAGGCAAATGTTACCGGCTTGCCCAATAAGCCAGTGGCGCCAACAACTGCAATGTTTTTTATCATAGTTTGGTTACATTGTTTGTAGAACCGGTCAATTTTTAGTTTCAGGCTTCCATAAATTCAGCAATAAGCCTGTGAAAATGGTGGGTGCCCTTTTCTTGTTTTACTGAGTACCTGCCGTGGCTATAGAAGCGGGAGCGAATACCGCGCTGGACACTTTCCACCACGGCTTCATCTTCCAGTTCCACCCGGTTTAAGTCTGATCCTGCGCCTTGGTTGTATTTGTTCTCATCCCAGATGAAGGTATAAAAGGTGACTTTGGTTTTATCAATTGCCATAGGCTCAACAACGTTGAGCGACAGGCCCCACGGATAGAAGTTAAACATCATGTTAGGGAACACCCAGAAATAATAACCGCCAACATTTTTTCCGTAATCCGGTGAATGGGATGGTAAATCGAAAACGAGTTGACCATCTTTGGCTATGCCAAGTTGCAGGTTTGCGTACCGAAATAGTTCGGTTGTATAATTCCCGTAATCAATTACCTGGTTTAATGAGGCATGAACAAACGGAATGTGAAACCCTTCGAGGTAGTTTTCGCAATACAAAGCCCAGTGTGCCTCCACGGTGTATTCTTTTGTTAGTTCAGGCTTAAAAATAAATTTATCCAACGGAAGCCAGCCTATCCGCGAAAGCATTTCTTGAAAGAAAGGCTCAGGTTCAAAGGTTTTGGTAAGCGATGTAAAAAGCATGGTACCCATTTCGAAAAGAGGAAGGTTGGCGAGGTTATCGCTTTCCGTAGGGAAGTTGTCAACCTCTTTAAACTCAGGCATAGAAAGGAACTTGCCATTAAGCTGAAACCGTCTTCCGTGATAGGGGCAGCGGATGTCATGAACCTGGCAGGGGGCGTTTACCAACTGGGCGCCCCGGTGTGTACATACGTTTGAAAGGCAGTGAAGTTTTTCTTTGTCGCGCGCCAATAGCAGGGGTTCTTCCATGAACGATTTAAGCAAGGTTACGGGTGCAAGTTGCCCTGCTTTTTCCACCAAGCCTGAGTGACCGATGTAATGCCAGGTTTTTGAAAAAATTTTTTCTTTACTGGCTTCGTAATAATGGGTGCTGGTGTAAAATTCAGAGGATAATGTTTTAGCAGAGGCAATGACCGGGTTAACCTGTAGTGATTTCATGGAGTTAAGTTAAGTAAATTGCTTCATTAATTTTGGCCACGCGGCCATCAGCGACTTTGTCTACTGCCCGACAAACCTTGTGCTGGATGGCTCCGTACTTAGCTTCATGAAAATAAATGAAATTATATATTGGGCTGCCCGGCTTATTGCTGCCATAATAATGTTGCAAACCCTCTATTTTAAATTTACCGCTTCGGAAGAATCGGTTTATATCTTTACAACTGTGGGCATGGAACCCTGGGGCCGGTATGGTACCGGAATAGCAGAGCTGATTGCCTCGGTGCTTTTGCTGGTTAATGCTACGGCCTGGCTGGGTGCTGTGCTGGCTTTTGGAATAATGGCCGGGGCGATTGTGATGCATTTAACCGTGCTTGGGGTAGAAGTTAAAGGCGATGGAGGCCAATTATTTATTTATGCCTTACTGGTATTGGTAAGTGCAGGTTATATCCTGCTTAAGAACAAAAAGGAAATCATTTCCCTGATTGAAAAAATAAAGCGTTAAATTTTTACTGTTCAATTTCTTTTAGTACCTGAACTAATAAGTCGTTAAGGTCAGCGTTTCCTTCCAGCGATTTTTTTAATCCATCAATAAGGAAACGTGGTATTTTCTCGCCTTTTTGAGTTTTGGCACGGGCTTCGGTAATCATCTCCAGCACGGTTTCTTTATCGTTTAGCTGTTCTGCAGATTTCACTTTGGTCGCCAGTTCATTCCAGGTTGTTGCTTTTTCTTTGGCTTCTAATTTTTGCTGAACCGCCTGGCCAACCACTACGGTTCGTTGTTCAATGCAACTGTTGTATTTGTTTATTATTTCCGTTAGGTCGTTTCTACCCAGGTCTTTATTGGAAATTTCCGCACTTAGTTCCTCACATTCTGAAACAAAGTCCATTACCTTTTTTTTAAAACCAATGTTGGGTACATCCATTCCTTTTCCATCGCGCTTGTAGAGGAAACGGCCATCCCAGGTTTGCTGGTTTTCCATTTGGTAAGCATACAAACTGAGGTATCCGCCTAGCAGCAATTTCATGTAAACGTAGCGGTCAAAATTCCTTACCAGTTGATAGTCTTCATTGTTAATCCTGAAACCTCTTACCTGTTTCATGGAATAAACAGTCTTCTTTTTGTTCTTGTCGGTAAACTGGATTTTTGGCTCTGCACCATAATTGAGGTAAACAACTTTGCCGGTAAGGGTGTCGCCTATGGTTAACGCAACAAAGTCAGCTTGGGCGGAGCTGGCCAGGTATCCCGCCAAACAAAGTATGATTAACACCAACTTGAGCATTTTACTATTTTCCATAACGCACCGGTTCTTTAGGCCTGAAAGATAAGTTTCGGGCACGTGTATTTCAACCGAGGCAGGTGCTGTCCATTATTTTTGTTTCAGGCGCCCTGCTTCTTTCAAGGCCTTTGTAATAATCCACTCCAATTGCCCATTTGAACTTCGAAATTCATCGGCTGCCCATTTTTCAACGGCTTTCAGTACTTCCGGATCGAGGCGTAAAGCAAATGGTTTTTTCTGCGCCATAGTTATTCGTGGTCTGCCTGTAAAATCTGTTTAAGTGAATAGGCCATTGAATCGGCATTTTCTGTTCCCAGTTTTAATGTGCCGGCACCGCGCAATGTAATCACCATGTATTTGCTTCCGGTTATGTTAATTGTTATGGTGTTCTTAAAAATATTACGGTGAAATCCACATTGGATTTTTTCAAACCAGGTTTCCTTTTCTTTTACCCGAAAGGATTCGATGGCGGTTATTGGAATGTTTTTCCATCGTATAATTTTTGGGATGAACCGGTAGTGTAAACCTTCATCGTTGATTTTTACCTCGTATTTAAAAACCAACAATATAAAAAGCATGGGTAACAGCAGCATCCCTATCGATAGCAGCAATGCCCATGTATTTTCATCATTAGTGGTTGGCACTAAAACAAGAAGCTCAACAATCAGCAAGGCAATGAACACAAACCAAAGCCATTTTACCTGACTGAATCGCTGGACTTCTTCGTAGTGGGAGATGCGCATCGTATTAATTGTGTAGTGTTCCTGTGTTTACTACCGGGCTCACATCCTTATCGGCACAAAGCACTACCATCAGGTTGCTTACCATGGCAGCTTTGCGTTCTTCGTCAAGGGTAATGATCTGTTCTTTGGAAAGATGGTCCAGGGCCATTTGTACCATGCTTACGGCACCTTCAACAATCTTATATCGGGCGGAAACTACAGCCGCAGCCTGTTGCCTGCGCAGCATGGCGCTGGCAATTTCAGGAGCATAGGCCAGGTAGCCGATCCGGGCTTCAATCACATGGATGCCGGCAATCTCTAACCGGTTACGCAGGTTTTCTTCCAGTGTATGGTTTACCTCATCGTGGCCTGAGCGAAGGGTTACTTCCGTGTCTTCCTCAAAGTTGTCATACGCATACATGCCGGCAAGTTTGCGCACGGCCGAATCGCTCTGGATTTTTACAAAGTTTTCATAATTATCAACCTCAAAGGCAGCTTTGAAGGTGTCGCGTACCTGCCACACCAGAATAACTCCGATTTGAATAGGGTTACCAACCTTATCGTTTACCTTAATTTTTTCACTATCAAAGTTGCGTGCGCGAAGGGAGATTCCCTTCTTACTGAAGAAAGGGTTAACCCAGTAAAAGCCGTTGCGCTTCACGGTACCCTTGTAATCACCAAACAGTACCAATACCATAGAGGCGTTTGGCGTGATGAAAAAGAAACCAGGCATAAGCAGCAGGGCAATGGCTAAAGGCCAGATAAAGACAGGGTTACGCATAGCAATAAGGCCCCAGGTACCCATGGCCAGCAGAATCAGCACGGTTAACAGCATAATGTAACCGGAAAGCGGGGTGTACTCTTTTTCGTTGTTCATAAGGATGATATTAAAATGATATTATAAAGATATTATTTTAAATTATTAACGCAAAAGGTGCTTTAGGGTTTCAGATTGTTTTTGAAAAGGCGTTAGGCTTTATTTGGGGCTTATTTTACGGTTATGGTCCAGTATAATCCCAAGTCGTGGTTCGCGTTGATCTTCCATGCCTACAGCCGGTTTGTTATGAAAACCCTGCTGCCGGCACTGGTTTTTATGGTTTTGTTTACCAGTGCGGTTTGCTATGTCATTCTCGAAATTATTCACCCCGATAAGGATGAATTCACCAGCACCACTGCATTGCACTCGCTGCTGGGTATAGTGTTGGGTTTATTCCTGGTGTTCCGGATCAACAGTGCGTACGATCGTTGGTGGGAGGGACGTAAACTTTGGGGTGCCATGGTAAACAGCACACGAAACTTTGCTTTGAAGCTGAACGCTTATCTAACTGAGCAGGATAAAGTAAACCGTGAATGGTTTTCAAAGATGATCCCTAATTTCGTTCACGCCTCCAAAGAACATTTGCGTAAGGGCGTTCAACTTTCAGAGTTGCAGATACCTGACGAAGGTTTTGTGGATGCTATAAAAAAAGCCAATCACAAGCCAAACGCTATTGCCGGTTTGCTTTACAATAAGGTAAATGCCCTTTACATGGAAAAGAAATTAACAGGCGAACAGTTTTTTGTGTTGGATAAAGAACTGAAAGATTTTATTGACATAATCGGGGCGTGCGAACGGATAAAAAATACACCCATACCGTACTCGTACAGTATGTATATTAAAAAATTCGTTTTCATCTACATCATTACCTTGCCTTTCGGTTTTGTCACCACGTTTAAGTACGTCACCATTCCTACAGTACTTTTAATCGCTTTTGTTTTGCTAAGTGTTGAATTGATTGCGGAAGAAATTGAGGATCCTTTCGGACGGGATGTGAATGATTTACCCACCGATGAACTGGCTGAAAAAATAAAGGATAACGTGCAGGAGATATTGGTAAAAAACGGATCAAAATAGTGTACTCACGATAAAGTAGAGAATGATCAGTAGGATCAATACTCCATACATGATCAGGTCTACCCGTACATAAGGCTTATATTTATTGTACAGATCTTTTATTTTCCTGAACATCGTCTGTAAAGTTAGCTATCCTGGCGTTTGAGGCGGCATAAAGTTACAGATTTGGAATGTTTTATTGCCCTTCCCTTGTTTTTGATGGATGGGTGTTGAATATTTCATCTTTGATTTTCTGCGGATGCGCTTTTCTGGTTTAGTCATTATTGTTTGGTTAATGCAACCTGCAGTTGCGCAGGAGGTATTGAATAACAATTCCCCGGCAGTAAGGTGGCAAAAAATCAATACGCCAAATTTCCGCATCCTTTACCAACAAGGTTTTGATGAACAAGCCCAACGCATGGCCAATACGCTGGAGCACATACGCCAAGCAGAGTCGCGCACGTTGGGCGTGAGCACCCGCAAAATATCGGTGGTGCTGCAAAGCCAGAATGCTATTTCGAACGGCTTTGTTAGCCTCATCCCCAGGCGTTCGGAGTTTTATACCATGCCCCCACAAGATTATAATTTTACCGGTACAACCGAATGGCTCGACCAACTGGCTTCACACGAATACCGCCATGTTGTTCAATTTGATAAAGCCAACCGGGGCTTTAATAAACTCCTGTATTATGCGTTTGGTCCGGCTACGCTGGCAGCTATGTCCGTTACGGCAGTGCCCCAATGGTTTTGGGAAGGCGATGCCGTAGTTACGGAAACAGCCTTTACACCTGGGGGCCGGGGGCGTGTACCCAATTTTGGTCTAGTGTTTCGTACCAACCTGCTCGAGGGGAGGGAATTTAATTACCATAAACAATACCTTCGATCGTATAAGCACAACATCCCCGATCACTATGTACTGGGTTACCACATGGTGAGTTATTTGCGCAGGCATACCAACGATCCGATGATCTGGGACAAGATTACCAGCCGTGCATGGAGTGTTCCTTTTGTTCCATTTACTTTTTCCAATGCCATTAAAAAAGAAACCGGTATGCACGTTACCGGCTTGTATAAAAAAATGGCTGCTGACCTGGAACAGGAATGGCAAACTGAAATCGAAGCTTTGTCACTAACCTCATTTGAAACCCTTCCGCACCAACCGCGCACCGGTTACACCGATTATTTATATCCGCAAGTATTGGAAGATGGGAGCCTGGTGGTCATGAAACGCGGTATTGGCGATATTCTGCAATTCAGGATACTGAAGGATGGGTTGGAGAAACGATCGTTTATTCCTGGTGTGGTGAATGGTGCCGGGATGCTTTCAGCAGCGGGCAACCTGGTGGTGTGGAACGAATATGGTTTTGACCCGCGCTGGCGAATGCGTACCTATTCGGTTATTAAACTGTATCATGTAAAAGAAAAGAGGTTGAAGATTGTAACACGGAAAACACGCTATGCAGGCGCAGCACTTTCACCCGACCAGAAAAAAATTGTTACGGTAGAAACCGATACAGCGTATAACACCAATCTTGTGGTGCTGGATACGGCCGGTCATGTTCTCAAAAAATTCCCCAACCCGCACCAGGCTTTTTACTCCATGCCACGATGGTCGTTCGATGGCCAAAAAATCGTGACTTTAAAAACGACAAAGCAGGGAAGGGCCATATCGGTTTTCGATTATGCCAGCGGAGAGGAAGTTGAACTGATTGCACCTTCACAAGAAAATATCGGTCACCCGGTGTTGGTGGGCGACCACCTTTTTTACAATTCACCGGTAACTGGCCTGGATAATATTTATGTACTTGATTTAAAAACCGGGCAACGACTGCAAGTCACCAACAGTAAATATGGCTCCTACAACCCGGTGGTCTCACCGGATTTTAAAACGATCTACTACAATGAACAAACCCGGGATGGAATGGATGTGGTAGCCATTCCGTTTGATCCCACAGCGTGGAGACCTTACACGCCAAAGCCCAATCCAAAATCGTTCTTCCAGGTTATTACCGAGCAGGAAGGCAGGCCTGGTTTGTTCGACAGTGTTCCACAAAAGGTTTATGCTTCAAAACCTTATTCCAAGTTGGCTGGTGTAATTAATCCGTACAGTTGGGGTGCTTATTTCAACACCGGCCTTACCCAGGCCGACATTGGTATTTCTTCACAGGATATTTTGAGCACCACCATTATTAAAGCGGGTTACTTGTACGATATCAATGAACGCACGGGTATGTGGCGTACCGGTATCAGTTATCAGAATTGGTTTCCGATTATTGATGTAGATGTAACATTTGGAAAAAGAACCCTGGACGAAGGTCCGTTGCGTTATGCCGACATTGTGGCGGGAGATACTATCGTTAAAACAGAAAATCTTTCTTTTAACTGGAATGAAAAAAATATTGAGGGTGGGATTCGCCTGCCCCTGGTAACTACCAATTCGCGATACTTTGGAAATTTTACCGTTGGAAATAATGTTGGGTATACGCAAGTCGACCACTTCACGAACTCCATCACGGGAACCGGCAGGTTAATTACCCCGCAAATACCTGTATATTGGATCCGCACGGTGCCGGGTAACGGTGATCTGGTGTACAACAGGTTTTATATGTCGGCTTACCGGTTGCTAAAACAAAATCGCAGGGACATAAACAGTAAGTGGGGGCAGGCGTTTTTTCTAAATGCATACAGCACTCCTTATGGTGGCGATTATTCCGGCAAACAATTTTCATTTTACACGACACTTTACTTTCCGGGCTTGTTCAAGCATCACTCCTTGTGGGGATATTGGGCATATCAGAAAACAGCGATTGAATTATTGAGACGCACATCGGCAAATGTTGAATTCACAGATAATAACACTTACCTCTTCCGGAATCAGATTCCTTTGCCGCGCGGTGTGCCGGTATCGCGGTTTAAGGATTTTTACAGCATGTCGGCAAATTATACATTACCCATCTGGTATCCGGATGTAGCCCTTGGCCCGTTGGTAAATTTTCAACGTGTGCGCGGCAATGTGTTTTGCGATTACGGGTTTGGCAGTTCTGTATTTCCAAACCGTACCGATAGCCAACAATACCTTTCTGTGGGCGGTGAAGTAAAAGTGGACCTTAATATCATGCGCCTTTTGAACCAGTTTAATATCGGTTTTCGCTATTCCTATGGCCTGCAGCCATCGGTAACCCGGTTCGAATTCCTGCTCGGGACCATCAACTTTTAAGTAATTTTCGGGTTTGAATATCGGCTGTTTTAGCCCTATTTTTGACCTCCTTTAATAATCCGTAATCTGAAAGAATATCATGGCTGAGATTGTACGAATGCCCAAAATGAGTGATACCATGTCGGAAGGCGTCATTGCCAAGTGGCATAAAAAAGTGGGCGACACCGTGAAGTCGGGGGAACTGATGGCCGAAATTGAAACCGACAAGGCCACCATGGACTACGAATCCTTTAACGAGGGGACTATTTTATATGTTGGGGCGAAAGAAGGTGAAGCGGTAAAGGTTAACGATATACTGGCCATTGTAGGGAAGAAAGGCGAAGATTATAAGGCATTGTTGGAAAGCGCAGGCCAGGTTGCCGATAGCGGAGGCAGCAAAGCCGAAGAACCTACAGCAGAGGCCAACACCGCGCAGGCTGTTGCTATTGATACATCAGGGATAAAAGCCGAAATCGTGCTCATGCCCAAAATGAGTGATACGATGACGGAGGGTGTTATTGCTGCCTGGCATAAAAAAGTTGGTGATGCGGTAAAATCAGGCGAATTGCTCGCAGAAATTGAAACAGATAAGGCCACCATGGATTTTGAGTCGTACCACACCGGCACACTTCTTTATGTAGGTGCCGATGCGGGTAAACCCGTTGCCATCAATGGTGTGCTGGCCATCATCGGTGAGAAGGGTGCTGATTGGCAAACTTTACTAAAGGCCTATGGGGCTAAATCATCGGGCTCACCAAA
This sequence comes from Cyclobacteriaceae bacterium, assembly GCA_025808415.1. Taxonomy (NCBI): domain Bacteria; kingdom Pseudomonadati; phylum Bacteroidota; class Cytophagia; order Cytophagales; family Cyclobacteriaceae; species Cyclobacteriaceae bacterium. Next base: position 3,009,187 of record CP075525.1, on the reverse strand, counting down.
AGCACCTTCAGCATCATCAACGACACCATCGAATGCCCTGGCAAAACCATCTACCCCAGTTGCTGTGCCCCAACAGGCTCAAACCGGAAACGGAAGGGTTAAAGCATCTCCGTTAGCCAAAAAACTGGCGAAAGAAAAAGGTTTGGATTTGCGAACCATTACCGGCACCGGGGATTATGGAAGAATAACGAAGCGCGATGTAGAAAACTTTAAAGGCTCGGGCACTAAAGGTTCAACCTTCGTTTTACCCACCATTGTTGCAGAAGAAAGCTTCGAAGAAATACCGGTTTCGCAAATGCGCAAAACCATAGCACGCAGGTTGGCAGAAAGCAAGTTTACGGCACCTCACTTTTACCTGACCATGGAAATCAACATGGATAAGGCTATTGATGTTCGTAAGAGCATCAATGAAATCAGTCCGGTAAAAGTATCGTTCAATGATATTGTGTTGAAAGCTGCTGCCATGGCCATACGCCTTAACCCGGATGTGAATGTTTCCTGGTTGGGTGAAAAAATCCGTAAGAATAAGCACGTGCATATTGGTGTAGCAGTTGCCGTTAAAGATGGCTTGGTTGTGCCGGTGGTTCGCTTTGCCGACAATAAAACATTTTCGCACATCGCAGCCGAGGTAAAAGAACTCGCCCAAAAGGCACACGATAAAAAACTGCAACCAAGCGATTGGGAAGGAAGCACGTTCACCATCTCCAACCTGGGCATGTTTGGCATCGATCAGTTTACCGCCATCATCAACCCGCCCGATGCTTGTATACTTGCTGTGGGTGGAATAAAGGAAACTGCTGTTGTTAAAAACGGCCAGCTCGTGCCCGGCAATGTAATGAAGGTTACCCTATCATGCGACCACCGTGCGGTTGACGGTGCCGTGGGGGCAGCATTTTTGAAAACCTTAAAAGATTTACTGGAGGATCCTATTAAAATAATGGCCCAGCATATATAATCATTCAGTCATATTTAGTCCTCCTACGACTTTAAGTCGTAGGAGGACTTTTCTTATTCTCATGAAAGTAAAATCAACAACCGTACTGGCCATTAAGCACAATGGTCATGTTTCTATTGGTGCCGATGGGCAAGCCACCATGAACAATTATGTGGCTAAAGGAAATGTGAAGAAAATCCGAAAACTCCATGATGGCAAAGTGGTTACTGGGTTTGCAGGCTCAACAGCCGATGCCTTTACCTTACTCGACCGCTTTGAGGAAAAACTTAACGCCTACGGAGGTAATTTAAAACGTGCCGCTATAGAATTAGCGAAAGACTGGCGCATGGATCGGTACTTGCGCAGGCTTGAGGCCATGATGATAGCCTGTAACAAGGATGAGATATTGATCCTGTCAGGCACAGGCGATGTACTTGAACCGGAAAACGAGGTAGCCGCCATCGGTTCGGGCGCCATGTATGCACAGGCTGCAGCCCTGGCGTTGAAAAAACATGCGCCACATCTATCGGCAGAGGAAATCGTACGGGAGAGCCTGAATATTGCAGCCGATATCTGCATTTACACCAATCACAACCTTGTCATCGAGAAGCTTTAGACTATTTTTTAGTGTGCTTTGGTGTCTTCGCGAATGAGTATGCGAGCTTCTACAAAGATTTATCAATCGCCCTTATAATTGCCATACAGGCTTCCCTGATCTGATCATGGGTAATGGTTAAGGGAGGCGCGATCCTGAAGCTATTGGGATGTGATAAAAACCAATAGCAGATCACACCTTCTTCTTTGGCAAATTCAACAATGCGGTTCACCTGTTCGGCAGTATTAAAATCAATCGCAAACATTAGTCCGGCCCTCCTGATTTCTTTAATGGCAGGATGTTGAAGCAATTGCTCGATTAGCCTGCCTTTTTCTTCAACCGTTGACAATAGTTTTTCATTTTCAATCACTTCAAGTGTTGCCCGTGCCGATGCACAGCAAACCGGGTTTCCGCCAAAGGTTGTGATATGGCCCAGCGGAGGATCGGATGTAAGGCATTCCATTATTTTTTTATCGGCTATAAAAGTGCCAATAGGAAGCCCACCTCCAAAAGCTTTTGCCAGTGTTAGTATATCAGGAACGATGTTAAACTGCTCAAAGGCGAATAACGTTCCGGTGCGCCCCATGCCGCATTGGATTTCATCCAAGATTAATAATGCACCAGTTTCATCGCAACGTTTCCGAACGGCTTGCAAATAATTTTTTGAAGGAATACGCACCCCGGCATCCCCTTGTATGGTTTCCATAATGACACACGCTGTTCGTTTAGTTATATGAACCAAATCATCAGTGTTGTTGAATTCAATAAAGCGAACATCGGGTAGGAGCGGACGAAAAGCAGATTTTTTCACTTCATTGCCCGAGACGCTTAACGATCCATGCGTACTTCCATGGTACGATTTTTTACATGAAACAATTTCTGTTCTTCCGGTAAAACGTTTGGCAAGTTTCAGGGCACCTTCATTGGCTTCTGTGCCGGAATTAACGAAGTAACAACAATTTAGTGATGGGGGAAGCAGGCTGGCTAATTTAGCGGCTAATTGGTTAGGTGTAGCTTGTATAAACTCTCCGTATACCATCACATGCATGTGTTTGTCCAGTTGGTTTTTGATGGCTTGAATTACCCTGGGGTGCCGGTGCCCGATATTGCTTACGGCAATTCCGGAAATCAGATCGGTATAGCGTTTTCCGTCAGGGGCATACAGATAAACGCCCTCGGCCCGCTCAATGGAAATTCCGTACGGTTGTTGGGTGGTTTGCGCCAGGTTGTTCAAAAAAATCTCTGCACTGAAATCCATGCCCTAAAACTATGCATAGGCTTATCAACAAAAAAGTCCTGGCGATTTTCACCAGGACTCTTTTGCAACGTGTGGGGTTGATTTATAATCCGGTTAAGGATTTATGATGAGGGTATATAAAATGCTTACGGTAACGGCAACAATCAGGAACATCACCCTTCTCATGCGATGGAGTATCCTGCTTTCTATTCCAATGGTTTTTAGGGTTGTCATGGGTATAGTGCGTTGTTTACATGATAAAGTTGATGAAAACGATCTGTTCCTGGGGGGCGGGTTATCCGGAAAACATACACAGGTATTCTTGTGGCATCAATTGGGATGTTGAGCTGTTGATACTACTACCTTAAGGTGCAGTTTAAAGGCGTTTTTAGCGATTGATCGCCTTATTTTCCCGTTCATTCCGGTTTCCGGCCCGCGAAAGGGCAGGGGCTTCCATCTCGGCCATAGGCCTGTATTTGGTCTTTTTTGCAGTAACTACTACCCTTTGGTTATCCTTTTTTGTGCGTTTTTTGTGTAAAATGTTACACTCGGCTTTTGATTTGTAGACCCTGTGCCTGGGCGTTTGGGCCTGTAGGGAACTTGAGATCAGTATCCCGATAAGGATGAGCACGATCAGTACAACCATTTGTTTAAAGCGCGAGGCAATCTGCCCGTTGGCAATCTCCCTATAATCCATTTCTTTCATCATACCTTGTTTCGATCTCGAAGTATTCTATGATGCAAATTTGATCATCGTGCGGCTGTTGGAATTTTAAATGGAGCTTTAAACCCTACATTGGTTTTAAATTTGGTTGGATTGTTCAGCAGCGACCTATGGAAAGTTCAATCCTGAAGAATGATGGAAGGGGATGCCGAATTACCCCAAAACCATTAACGAAGGTAAATTAAAGGGCTTCTCATTTTTTTTACCGTTACAGAAACTGTAAAAAATCAATGTTTGCCTTACATGGCTGAACTATGAATTTGCGGTATAAAGCTTCATAAAATCCTCAATCTCTTTCTGAAGATTACGGGGATAATCCTGGTCGTAGGCCACAGTGGCTATGGACTTGAATAGTTCGCCAACCAGTTCAGGTGCAAAGCCAAGTTTTTCGGCATACAAACTGGCAACCTCCAGTTCAACATCTTCAACAATGTTGTCCAGGTTGATGAGGTACACCAGGTGATATAGCGATTCAATTTTTTCGCGCGGTTCGTTGAATGCTAATTGGTTAAGGTCAAGGTTGCTGCGCACCAGGTCATCGGTATGTAGGTTTAACTGAATGCCCCACTTAAGCAGGCAGCGTAGAAATCTGCTCTCAATAGTTTCCTGTTGCAGGAAAAAACCAAGGATATTAAAGTAACTCTTCTTAATGGCATTGAGCTGCTCATCGGAAAAGTTGGGGTGGGGGAGGTCTTTCATGATGGCAAAGTTAATTATTTCGGGCAGTACTTTCTTTTGAGGGCCCCGGCATCGGCAGCACCCAACTTAACGGCCATGGCTAAATCGTTGCATACACCACGGGTTATGTTCTGATTGACTTTTGCAATTACCCTTAGCTTATAACCGTTGGCATTTTCCGACCGTAGAAAAATTGCCCAATTGCAATCCGTTTCGGCCTCGCGGTAGTTTTTGAGGTTTAAGTTGGCACGGGCGCGTCCTTCAAAAATGTGATAATAAATATCTGGTGCATCGCGTGGATCCATCACAATTTCAAATGCTTTGCCGTATATACTGGTTTGATTTTTTTTAAAGATATCTTTCCCTAATGTGAAATAGGTTAAGGCCTCTTCGTTATTATTAAGATTATCAAGATTTATGATGGCAATCTGATAAAGGGCTTCCAGGTTCCACGGTTGCTGGCTATAAATATGTTTAAGCGATTGGATGGCCTGTGCATAGTCACCCAGGTTGTACTCACAGATAGCCAGTTTACGAAGCGTTTCCATGCGTACAGGGGTTTCCTGTTTTTTCAGGATTTCGAGGAAGTGTAACGATTCGGGAAAATGCTTTTCATTAAACTCATGATCGGCTTTTAACCGCACCGTGTTTAACAAGCTGTCGTGTGCAGCATAAAACCTGAATTCAACCGGTTGTTGTTCACGAAGGGAGTTGATCATCTTAAAGGCCTGATCAACCTGCCCGGTATGGAAAAGTGAAAAAACTTCGGTAACCAAAGCTTTGTTCCGTTCATCCAATTCGGCCAGGCGCTTTTCATGCACATACGAAATGGTATGCACAATGCCGAAGCAAATGCCGGCAATAATTAAAAACGTAAGAAAAGCCAGGCCTTGTATCCGGAAATATTCCTTATCGAACGTATAGCGTGATGCTTGACTGGCTTTCCAGCGTTGATAGCGTTGCCGCTGAACATCTCGCCAATAACTTTCGGTATGGTCGGAATAGGACTGGTAGGCATTAAGCCGGGCATCGTAGCGCGATTTTTTTAGCGGGTCGGAAAGGGTATGATAGGCCTCGTTGATCGCCTTGAACATTTCTTCGGCCTGCGGATTTCCCGGATTCAGGTCGGGGTGGTATTGAAAGGCCAGTTTTTTATAGGCAGCCCGTAGTTCGGTTGAAGTGGCTGAGCGGTCAATCCCTAATAGCTGGTAAAAATCGGCCATAGTATGAAGTTACTACCTATTTTGGGTAAAACGTAAAAAGCCTGCAAATAGTCCGCTGGAAAAATGGGTTTTTGTTCCTTAATAATGAGTTTAACTACAGGATTAGTATGGTGGCACATTGGGCATAAAATCGTGAAAGGTTTCAGATTACCTTTCGGAAAACTCACTCTATCAGGAAAGTCTTTCAAGAGTTCACTATTCAGGGTATATTTATTCCAAATACTATCCTATGAAAGCTGCCTTCTTACTTTCTTTGAGTATATGTCTGTACTCTAAGCACGCTTGCACAGCTCAACTTGCTCAAAAGAATACACAACGTTTAGTTTATTCATACCTGGCATCCGGAAAAGAAACACCAACTTTATTTGGAAAAGAGAAACCCAGTAAAGCTTTTACCAATCAGTTTGATGTTGATTTGTTTGCAGGTGCAGCATCAGGGCAGGTTAGTATCCAAAGCAATACCATTGATGATGTAAGCGGTAGTATTTCTCCAATGGCAGCAATTGAAGTGTCGCTGCGTAAATCCGGATTTGGGTTTCAGACGGGACTTTCCTTCTGGCGCTACAATTTTGATGTGAAGACCATATCGGCAGACGGAAGAAGACTACAATTAAACTATTTGGAAATGCCTTTAATGGCCCGGTATTCGTTTGCATCGGGTTTGTATTTTAATGCTGGGCTATCAACCAGTTTTAATATTGGCAGTACAGCAGATTTTGATTTTGGCACAGGTCGGCCAAATCAGGAAAACCGTATGAATAAAGCTGAGTTGATTGATGCTATTGCATCTGGCGGAAAGATTACTGCAGGTTATCGTTTTCCGAAAGGGCTTAACATACAAGCATTTTATTTTAAAGCCATTAAAGAAATTTTGAAGGATGGCTCTGATGGTAAAACTTTTGCTTCCGGAGGAATAATGATTGGTTATAAAATCACTAAACGTTGATGGGTGTGAAAAGAAAAAGGCTTCATTTCTGAAGCCTTTATAATGCTTGGGAAGCGGGTTATTTTAATTTTGCCACTTCCTGAACAAGGTCAATCAATTTGTTGGAATAGCCCCACTCGTTGTCGTACCAGGCTACTACTTTTGCAAAATGATCATTCAGTGAAATACCGGCCTTGGCATCGAAAATGGAAGTGCGCGGGTCGCCATTGAAATCCTGCGAAACCACATCATCTTCCGTGTATCCTATAATGCCTTTCATTTCGCCATTGGCAGCATTTTTCATGGCTGTTTTAATCTGCTCGTATGAAGCAGGTTTCTCTAACCTAACGGTAAAGTCAACTACCGATACGTTGGCCACCGGCACCCGGAATGACATTCCGGTTAACTTTCCTTTCAGTTGAGGGATAACAAGCGCCACGGCTTTTGCTGCACCCGTAGAAGAGGGGATAATGTTCTGGTACGCGCCACGGCCACCTCTCCAGTCTTTAGCGGAAGGGCCATCAACGGTCTTTTGCGTAGCGGTTACGGCATGAACGGTAGTCATCAAACCTTCAACAATTCCAAAATTATCGTTTAATACTTTGGCCACTGGTGCAATGCAATTGGTTGTGCAGGAAGCATTAGAGACAATGGTTTGATCGGCCTTAAGGCTTTTATGGTTTACTCCCATAACGAATGTTGGGGTATCATCTTTCGCAGGAGCAGACATCACCACTTTTTTTGCTCCGGCAGTAATGTGTTTTTGTGCTGTTTCCTGAGTAAGGAATAATCCGGTGGATTCGATTACGATTTCTGCCCCAACTTCATTCCATTTCAGGTTGGCCGGATCTTTCTCGGCTGTAACCCTGATTTTCTTACCGTTGACTAACAGGTTGCCGTCTTTCACTTCAACGGTACCCTCAAACCGGCCGTGGGTTGAATCATACTGAAGCATATAAGCCATGTAGTCTGGCTCCAACAAATCATTAATTCCAACAATTTCAATGTCAGGGCGGTTAATGGCTGCGCGAAGCGCCATCCGACCAATACGTCCGAATCCGTTAATTCCAATTTTAGTCATGGTATTGAAAGGTTAAAGTAAGCGTTTCAGAAGGCGACAAAATTAAAGGTTGATGCTTTAAAACCAAGGTTTGGAAAGATAAATTCCCACGGGCCAAAGACCGGTAAACTGGTGCTGCGCAGGAATTATAGGTTATATTTAATGCCTTTTAATTTCAAACGTGTGAATAAATACCTCTCTATTATTAATGCCCGAACCGGACTGGCTGTTGGCCTGGCTGCTGCGGTCAGCTACGTTACATTAGCGTATAACTTTCAATACAACTTCGATTTGGCCATGATCAGTATCGCCATCATTTTCCCGCTGGTATTCACCATTCGAAGTGCGTTCCGAAGGAGGGAAAAGGCATTGGAGCATCTTTCGCGCTTCAAGGCTGGATTGATAACCGTGGATGCCTGTTTTCAGGAGAACCGAAAAATTGATCCGGAAGGAAAAGAAGGAATCAGGCTTACGATTCGTAACATAGCCGATTACCTGATCAGCTTTTTGGGAGATGGTTGCTCACGCGAAAAGGTGGAGGAGGAGGCTGCGAAAGTTGCCCGGTTTATTCGTGGAAATTCCGATCACATTGGTAACGCCACCGCCCTGAAGATCTATCGGTCAATGAAGGATGTTTATCAGGGCATGGAGAATGTGGTGGCCATTAAGCACCATCGCACACCCATATCCATACGGGCATATTGTTTGATTTTTATCTACATCTATCCCGTAATCTATACGCCCGCTCTGTACAACAGGCTGCACGAAGGTATTTCGAACAATAGTTCATGGATATTGTACACGTTATCCATGTTCTCTACGTTTATCCTGATCTCGCTTTATAATGTTCAGGAGCAACTTGAAAATCCATTTGATCAAAACGGTATTGATGATATCCGGTTAAATGAATTCAAGATCAATTGAAACCATTGATGATGTTCTCCGGCTATCGACCCGTCCGGTTATTGTTTCGCACACCGGTTTTAAGGGCGAATGTGACAATCAACGCAACCTATCCGACAGGCACCTGGAGGAAATCGGAAAACGAAACGGTTTGGTAGGTATTGGCTTGTGGGAAACTGCTGTTTGCGGCACCGATGCTGAGGCCACTGCGCGTAGCATCAGGTACGTAGCCGACAAAATTGGTGTGGATAAGGTGGGGCTGGGGTCTGATTTTGATGGTGCCATTTGCACACATTTTGATGTGGCAGGGCTGCCCAACATGGTAATAGCTTTACAAAAGCAGGGGTTTAACATGCAGGAGATTGACAAGATTATGGGAGGTAACATCCGCGATTTTATGCTTCGGAATTTACCCATGGAGTAGAAACAAAAAAACCGCTGATCTCCAGCGGTTATTTTGTAGTCCGTACGGGAATCGAACCCGTGTTACCAGAATGAAAATCTGGTGTCCTAACCCCTAGACGAACGGACCGTCTTTAAAAAAGTGTCGCAAAGATAGCCCCACAAGCCTTAATTGCAAACCCGGGTTTCAAAAAAATCTGATGTATTTACGGGGGCAACCTAAACCCGAAAGTTGTCATCCATTTGACCTTTCCCAAACATTTTGGGTCGGGTTTTCGTACACCGACAAGGCTTTGCCGTAGAATCAGCAAAGCATGAAGTGCGGACTATGACAGAACAGTTGGAATCAAATGTATTGAATGAAGTTTTTACCAGCATTATCGAAGATGCGGATGCAAATATTCTCTTTGTAAACCAGTATTTTGAGGTAATATCCCTTAATCCTGGCTTTTACTGGATTTTTCTTGAAAACTATGGCCTTGATTTAAAACCGGGCACTTCTATAATCAATGCAATGATGGGGGTTAACCCAACCCTCGCAACCGAATGGCGAAAACGCTGTGAACGTGCCATGAAGGGCAATTCGTTTAAGGTTGAAGATATTTTTGAAGTTGATAACCGGAAGCATTATTGGGAAATCTATTACAAACCGGTTTTTTACAGGGGACAAAACTTTGTTTCTGTTTTTAGCCGCGACATAACCATCCGCAAGGCATACCAGGAAAGGATTATCCGCAACGAAGCCAACCTGCGGTCGATCATCAATACAGTCGATAACAGCATTTGGTTAGTCAATACCCGTTTTGAGTTGATTGATTTTAATAAGGAGTTTTTCAAACAATACAAAAAAGCTTTTGGCATCCGGCTTGAACGCGGAAAAAATATCCTTGAGTTACTTCCTGGAAATATGGAACAACTGAAACGTGCCTGGAAAGAGCGTTACGAAAGTGGTTTGAAAGGCAGGTTCGGAAAATATATAGATACGTATTCAATTGATCAGGAACTCAGGACCTTTGAAATTAAAACCTATCCCATTGTTGAAGATGGAATGGTTACAGGTTTAACCGTGTATTCACGCGATATTACCCAACAAAAGAAAGCAGAGAACATGCTGCTTGCACAAAATGAAGAACTTTCGCGCATCAACAGCGAACTGGACCGTTTCGTATACAGTGCCTCTCACGACCTAAGGGCTCCATTAATGTCCGTGAAAGGATTGGTTAACATGATTAAGGTGGACAACGATCCGAGCAATACAGAAAAGTATCTTCAGTTGATTGAGCAGAGTATTTATAAACTCGATAATTTCATTACCGACATCATTCACTATTCCCGCAACTCCAGAATGGAGGTTTTGGCTAAGGAAATTGATTTTGAAGCTATCCTTCAGGAGTCTATTGACTCATTAAAATTTATGGAAGGTGCCAATCAGGTGAGGAGCATTCGCGAAATTCGAGTTGCTGCTCCGTTCTATTCTGACCATAGCCGGTTAATGATTGTTTTCAACAATATCCTTTCCAATGCCGTAAGGTACCGCGATCCGTGGAAGGAGGATTCGTTTATTCGTATTCAAATTGAATCCGGTTATAAGCAAGCAACTATCAAGTTTACCGATAACGGCATTGGCATTAGTGAAGAATACCTGGATAAGGTTTTCAAAATGTTTTTCAGGGCATCAGCCGACAGTAAGGGTTCAGGCCTGGGTTTGTATATTGTTAAAGGGGCTGTTGAGAAACTAGGCGGTACTATTTCAGTAACCTCTCAATTGGGCAGTGGTACTACTTTCGAAATTATACTACCGAACAAAGGAAGTAACGCCACCCTCAACTAAGTCCCGCTAACGGATTCCGTACATTTTCAGCACCGGATCGTGTAATGATGCTCCTTTTTCCGTACACAAATAATGTATTGCATACGCAATATCCTCAGCCGAAACCCATGTGGAGAAATTAGCATTGGGCATAGCGGCACGGTTGGCCGGTGTATCTATGGTACCGGGCACCACCACAGAAGTTACAACACCTTTTGCCTGGCCTTCGGCATTTAGTATTTCAGCAAATCGGAACAAAAGCGATTTGGCCAATGCGTAAGCAACGGAACCTTTTGCTTCTTTTGGGTTGAGCGATGGCTTCGATCCGATGAGCACCATGCGCCCACCATTGGGTTGGGCCATCATATGTTGGTGCAGGTTACGGGCAATAAAGTATGAGGTCTCAAAATTGCGCGAGTACATCTTCTTCAATACCTCATCGGAGGTTTCCGAGAGGCTGCCGGGCGAAAACCCACCGGCCAACAGTATTCCAATTTCAATACTGCCGTGTGTTTCAATAATTTTATCCGTGAGTGCGTTAACTTCTTTTTCACGGGTCAGGTCAACAGCGTAATAGTAAATATTCCCTTCAAAATCGTGCTCCAGTTTTTTTCCTTCCGACAGAATGGCAATAACGGTAAAGTTTGCCTTCAGGAACTTCTCCACCACAACCCTGCCCAGATTACCGCCAGCTCCGGTTATTATTACATTCTTGTCCGTCATGGCTTATTTTGGGGGGCTGTGTTTCTTTTTTGATTTTGAATGGTGTAGGTGCTGATATTTTGATTGCACCGGTCCGCGTTGCGACATGGAACGTTGCTTCGTTTTTGCCTTTCGTTCCTTCTCGTCAATTTCAACAATCCGCGAAAAGCCTATGGTCAGGTACGCAAACATGTCCCTTCGGTTTCCTGGCAAGTCGTAAATGGTTTGATTGGAATTAACCCGGTCGATATAATCTTTTTTACGTGGATCAAATATGCCGTAATACCCCCTTAAATCAAATGATATGCGATAGTTCTCGCTCAAGTCCCAATCGGAACGAAAACCTATTGCACCATATATCTGCAGTTGGTTAAAGTCACTTTTATCCAACAACTTAAAGTCTTTCAGGTTTGGTACTAAAACCCCATCATACTCTACGGTATAATCCGGTGGAAGAATCGGGTAGGTTGATTGTGGAAATGCCAACTTGCTATCCAGGTGGGTAATGGTTTCTTCTCCGGAAAGCATATAGGCAGCACTTACCGAGGCCACAAAGCTTACCTTGAAGAACGACATATCAATCATGTGTAGTTTAAAACCGATAGGCGCATGTATAAAAGTCATGTTGATTTTGCGTTCTCCAACATCGCCACCAGATGTATTGATCACATTAAAATACTGCCCTGTTTTGAAAATACTGGGGTCGAACGTTAGGCCAAAGCCCGGGCGATCCACGCCATAGTGAACACCTATGGGTGCATATTTCAGGTTGTACTTGATGCGGTAACGCGGGTCTTTATTAAAGCCGTCATCCCAGGTGTAGGGGATGGTAAGCCCGGTAAATACACCCAGTGAATGCACTTCCTGGCCTGTTGCCTCCAAAATACTACACGCCAGCAAAAGCGTGACGATAAAGGACATAAAAGGAGAGGCAAGGTTCATTGTGTAACGTAATTAACAGGGCAAAATAATAATTAATCTTAATAAGGGGTAATGAATTGCCTACCGTATGACTGTCTGATCCGGTGAATATCCTTATTTTTCTCTTAATTCGCAGCCGTATGAGCTTGTTGCGGTATCAGGTAAGTGAACTGAAGTGGAGGGGTAACATTTATGCAGCCTTGCTGGAACGTTTGCTTCTGGCTATGTTCTTATTTACGCTGTGCCGCATTTCATTTTACCTGTTCAATGCATCTTACTTTCCTGGCATTTCTACCAGTGGGTTCCTGCGCATTTTTATGGGTGGCATACGTTTCGACTTTGCCACAGTCCTCTACTTAAATGTACTTACCATTGTGTTGAGCATTATACCGGTCGATCTTCGGTTCCGTAAAGGCTATCAACAAATCATCCGGTATAATTTCTTTGTATTTAATGGACTGGGGTTGGCCATGAATGCGGCCGATATGGTATATTATCCATTTACGTTACGGAGGACTACGGCCGACATTTTTCAGCAATTTCAAAACGAAACAAACCTGGGGTCACTTTTTTTTCGGTTCCTGGTTGATTATTGGTACGCTTTGCTTTTTTGGTTAGCCCTTATGGTGTTGATGGTCTGGCTTTACGGGAAGATAAAAGTGGGGGCACGTATGGTTAGAAACCCATGGGCGTACTATGGATTCGGGTTGCTCTCCATACCCCTTGTTGCCTATCTTTTTGTTGGTGGTGTTCGGGGTGGGTTTGCCCACAGCACCCGGCCCCTTACGGTAAGCAATGCAGGCGAATATGTCAGGCATCCGCAGGAGATTAGTCTCGTATTAAATACACCCTTTGCGGTTTTCAGAACGTTGGGAAAAACCAAAATCAGGAAAATTCAGTATTTCGAGCAGGACAGGCTGGAAAGCCACTACACACCTTTGCACACGCCTCCCGATTCAACTGCCTTTCGAAAAGACAATGTAGTGATCATTATACTGGAAAGCTTTTCGAAAGAGTTTATTGGTGCGTTTAATCATGATAAAGAAAATTATACCGGTTACACTCCCTTTCTTGATTCGTTGATAAACCACAGCCTTACCTTTGAATACTCGTTTGCCAATGGCCGTAAATCCATTGATGGCTTACCCTCGGTACTTGCCTCCATTCCATCGCTTGGGGTGCCGTATGTACTTACTCCTTTCTCTGGTAACTCTATTAACAGCCTTGGCTCTACCTTGCAGGGCAGGGGATACCACACTTCATTTTTTCATGGTGCGCCTAATGGCTCAATGGGCTTTAAAGCATTTATGAACCTGGCAGGTTTTGAGCACTACTATGGTAAGGATGAGTATGAGCGCGATGTTGAAAATGCCTCGGACGACTTTGATGGGATTTGGGGCATATGGGACGATCGGTTTTTTGATTATTATGCCCGGCAACTCAATACCTTTCCTCAACCTTTCGTGTCCTCGCTGTTCTCGGTAAGCTCACATCACCCGTTTAAAGTTCCTGTAGCATTTGAAGAAAAATTTAAAGGTGGCGAACACCCCATACTCAAATGTATTGAGTATACCGATTATGCACTGAAGAAATTTTTTGAACAAGCCTCAACAATGCCCTGGTATGAAAACACACTGTTTGTTATTACTGCCGACCACTGTTCTTCTAATATTTTATTTGATGAGTCGCACACTACATGGGGATTGTTTTCAGTGCCGGTTATTTTTTTTAAGCCCGACAATAGTTTAAGAGGACGAAAATATGAACTTGTTCAGCAAATTGATATCATGCCTTCTGTGCTGGGCTATCTTCAGTACAATAAGCCTTATGTTGCTTTTGGCCGCGATATTTTTAGGGAAACTACTAAGCCTTTTGCTTTTAATTACCGCGATACCTATAATTTATATTTAGATGACTACCTGCTTGTTTTTGATGGAAAGGAAGTGGTAAGCCTTTTTGATTATAAAAATGACAAAATGCTTACCGGTGACTTAAAAGAAATACATCCTGAACAAGCAAGGGAAATGGAGCTACAGATCAAGGCCATCATCCAGCAGTATAACAACCGGATGGTTGAAAACCGGTTGTTGCCGTAGCATGGATTGAAATTTAATTGATGATAATTCCTAACTGGATCATAATCATGTTGGTTCGGGTGTAACCGGTTTGGTATGATACCGTTCCATTGTCAACCTGAATTGAACCACGTTTGACATAACTGGTTTGGTCGCCAAAGTGATACATGGCACGCAGCGTAAATGAAACATCGCGGTTGCCGTTTTCATTTAGGGTTTTGCGTGCGTAGAAACCACCCCCCAGGGCATAACCGAGTCCGGCATCGTTAGTGGTGTTGATCACTTCGGGCTCATCATCATTTAGGATGATATTTACCACATTCTTATCGATTTTTGTACGCGTATTGAAAATTTTTACCCCCAGTTGGCCGTCAACAAAAGGAACAAAGCCAACTTCCTTGTTGCTTAAAAAAAATCGTGATAACCCGCTGATGCCATAATAATTGAACGAGGTTTTGTACGGTGGCGCGGTGGGGGTAGAGGGTTGTTTATCGCGACCGAAAGTTATGTAGGAAAAATCAGCACCCACAAAAACTGGGGAGTAGCCCTTTTTTCCTTTGGGGTTGAACAACGCATTGAAACCAAAGCCAACAGCAATGCCACCAACAGGATTGTCGACAGCTTCTTTCAGCTCGGCCGAGGGTATGCCCACATTGGCGAGCAAAGAAACCTGGTACGTTTCGTGATCCTGCGAAAAAACTGTAAGTATACCTAAACTGAACAGGAAGAGGAGGGGTCTCTGTATTTTCATATCAGGCAAGGTTGTGGTAAACATTCTGTACGTCATCGTCACCTTCAAGGGCCTCAACACATTTTAATACTTCATCTTGTTGCTCTTCCGTCAACGCTTTGGTAGTGGTGGGGATATACTGCAATTCCGAGCTTTTGGGCTCAAGGTTTTTAGATTCGAGGAATTTCTGCATGTGCCCGAATTCGGTAAATTTGGTGTACACAATAGTTTCATCATCCCCACGTTCAATTTCATCAGCCCCTGCATCGATCAGGTCCAACTCAAGTTCATCAAGGTTTAATTTGGCGGGATCGAATTTAAAAACACCTTTGCGTTCAAATAAGAATGCAACCGATCCGGAGTTGCCCATACTACCACCGTTTTTAGAGAAATGAAGACGCACGTTGGCTACCGTTCGTGTTGGGTTATCCGTAGCACACTCCACCATAATGGGCACACCATGTGGGGCATAACCTTCGTATGTTATTTCCTGAAAATCTTTTTCTTCTTTTGATGATGCGCGTTTAATGGCTGCCTCAACGCGATCTTTAGGCATATTAACGCCCTTTGCGTTTTGTATGGCCATCCGCAGGCGTGGGTTGTTATCCGGGTTGGGGCCATTTTGTTTTACGGCAATGGCAATATCTTTTCCGATCCTCGTAAAGGCTTTCGCCATTTTGTCGAACCGGGCAAACATTTTGTGCTTTCGTTTTTCAAATATGCGTCCCATGGTATGCAGTTAGTTTTAAGCGCTCAAAAATAAATTGTTGATGATTAATCCTGAAATGGATCATGCCCTTTCTGCCTTTTCCCACACTACCGATTGACGGCCTTTGAGCAACCGCAGCAAGCCGAAGAAAACACTTAGGTTCATGAGGGTGAAATAGTAAGGTACAAAGAATCCTTTTACCGGGATTTTTTTATTCCGCAAAAAGTGCCCACTAAGGGCGAGTATGTAAAAAATACTCTGAAGCAGGAAAGTGGTCAGGTACAAGAATGAGTTATGAATAAGCCAGGCGTTTGAAAGGAAAACGAAAAGTAAGGCAAGCGGGGCAAGCGTCCACCGCAGTACCCGGTGCGATACATATTGAAAAGTTACCACACCATACCGAAAGGGGTTGAGCAGGGGAGTAAGGCGCGCAATGGCCTGTAACCCTCCGGCTGAAATCCTGACTTTTCGTTTCCACTCGTCTTCTGTTGTGGCCGAAGGTCCTTCCATGGCATAGGCATCAGGTTCATAAACAAACCGGTATCCTTTCGCTACGATTTTCATGGAGAGGTAAAAATCTTCAATGATGGTATCGGGTGGGGGGCTTTCGTAAAGTGAAGTACGGATTGAGAACAATTCACCCGCGGCCCCCACTACAGTATATAGATCTGAGTCTGCTTTTTTCAGCAACGATTCGTACTTCCAATACAGTCCTTCACCCGCCCCCGAAGCATTATCGGCCTCTTTCCATATGACTTGTTTCTCTCCTGCCACACCGCCAACAGTAATGTCTTCATAATGACGCACGATGTTTTTTATGGCGGTGTTGTTTAGCGTAGTGTTAGCATCGGTAAAAATTACAACGGAGGTTTTGATGTGCTTCATGATCCGGTCAACGGCATGGATTTTTCCTTTTCGTTCAGCCTCATGAAATAGCTTCACGGAATTGAATTTCCTCACAAGGTCAGGAGTACTATCGGTAGAGCCATCGGTTACAACTACTATACTGAGCTTATCAAGTGGATAATCAAGGGTGAGCGAGTTGTTGATTTTTTCAGTAATGAACCGCTCCTCGTTAAAGGCCGCGATGACCACGGTAACTTCTGGCCAGGCGGTAGCTTTATCTTTCACCTTAGGTTTTCTGGCGGCTAAACGGGAGGCCAGCACAATGATGATGAAGTAAAACAAATAGGTGTATAGAAGCAGGGCCAGGCTGATCCAGAATAAAACCGGGGCAAAATTGGTCATTGGGTTGCGAAAATGGCCTTAAAATTCGATAAAAAATACATTTTGGGTCGAAAATACACAGGTTATTTGGCGATATTTGTTACCCTTTTCAAACTGACAATATTCAGGTAATGATGAGAGTTGGCTTTATCTCAATTATCTGTTGTCTTTTCTTTAGCGCTTTCTCCCAGGCACCTGTCATTACCGGGCAGGCGTCCGATAAGATTGTTATTGCTGAAGATCAGTCAATAGAAGTCCTTTTCACCCACCTTTTGGTGGATGACCCGGACAGCACTTATCCGGATGATTTTGCGATGGCTGATCTTTGCGGGCAGACAGTAGCCTATTTTCTTATTGGCTTTGTATTTATTTGGCTTTTTATGCGAACGTGGATTTCCAACATCGTCTTTAAATATAGTCTAATTAGCTTGTTTTCGGCACTGGCTCTTCAAACGGTCTCTGCAAAAGAAAATGGGCCTGGTATTAAAAACTCTTTCGAACAAGATATCCAGGTTTCGATCGGAGGATCACCCGTTTCGAATGGTCATTTGCAGGATTTTGGTGCGATCAACCTATTATCAACATCGTCAGCCATTACCATTACCATTGAGAATAATGGTTCACCCGAAGATCTTACCATAAATACCATAACACTGGGCGGTGCACATGCAGCAGATTATATTCTAGCCACCCCTGCTTTACCTTTAACGCTCGGACCGACTTCCACAACTACCTTTACAATCTCTTTTTCTCCGCTGTTAAGTGGTGTGCGAAATGCTACAATACAAATTAACTCCGATGATCCGGACACAAATCCTTTTGTTATAAATCTGCAAGGATCGGGAGTAAAGCTAAATCAAACCATCACGTTCAATCCATTAACTCCAAGAACTTTTGGCGAAGGTAGCTTTACATTAAGCGCAACCTCCTCTTCAGGGCTACCAGTAAGTTACTCAAGCAGCAACCCATTGGTTGCAACCATTAGCGGTAATACTGTTACCATAGAAGGAGCGGGCACAACTACCATCACTGCCTCTCAAGTGGGTAATGAAACCTATAATCCAGCCACGCCAGTTGATCAAAATCTTTTAGTTAATAAAGCTACCCCAGCCATTACCTGGAATACGCCTTCGCCCATTGTATACGGCACCCCGTTATCGGGCACTCAGCTCAATGCCACTGCCAGTGTAGCAGGTTCATTTACCTACACACCGGCAGCGGGTACGGTATTGAATGCAGGCGCCAGCCAGGTGCTTTCTGTAAATTTCACACCGACCGATATAACAAACTACAATACAGTCAATGGTACCACCGTGGTAATAGAGGTAACGAAAGCCACCCTTACCGCCACGGCCAATAACCAGAGCCGAACTTATGGTGCCGCCAACCCTGCCTTTACAATAAGTTATAGTGGTTTTGTAAATGGCGATACACCTTCAGCATTGGGTGCAGCGCCAACAGCTGGAAGTGTGGCTACAACTGTCTCACCGGTAGGCACGTATCCGATAACCGTTACGGGTGGAGCAGATAATAATTACAATTTCACATATGTGAATGGCACCCTTACCGTGAACAAAGCCACTCTGACTGCCTCTGCGGATAATAAGAGTAGATTATATGGGGCTGCGAATCCTACCTTAACAATAACCTACACGGGTTTTGTAAATAGCGAAGATGCATCCGTGTTAGATACTGCGCCCATTGCAACGACAACGGCTTTGGCTACCAGTAATGTGGGCAGTTACCCAATCACGGTATCCGGTGGTGATGACTCTAATTACACGTTTAATTATGTTCCGGGTACACTCGCAATAAACAAAGCAATACTTTCGGCTACAGCTGAGAATAAAACACGCACGTATGGAACTGCTAACCCTGCCTTTACAATAAGCTATAGTGGTTTTGTAAATGGCGATACCCCATCCGTTCTTGATTCACCACCGGTTGCTTCTTCAACTGTTGTGGCCACTACACCAGTGGGTTCTTATCCAATTTCATTAACCGGTGGCACGGATAATAATTATGATATCGTGAATACCGCAGGTACCATCACGATTTCCAAAGCAACCCTCACAGTTACAGCTCAGAATGCAACCAGGACGTACGGTGCTGCCAATCCTGTCTTTACACTCAGCTATTCAGGTTTTGTAAACAGCGAAACAACTACGGTGCTCACCTCAACACCAACTGCCTCAACACCTGCTACACAAACCAGTGACGTTGGTACCTATGCGATAAATGTTTTCGGAGGCACTGCTGCCAATTATGATTTTGTTTATAGCCCCGGTACACTCACTATTACAAAAGCAACGATAACGGCCACTGCTGCAAATGCAAGCAGGGTATATCAAACCGCTAACCCGGTATTTACGATTAATTATGCAGGTTTTGTGAATGGTGAAGATTTTACTGTGTTGAACACTCTACCTGTTGCAAGCACAACCGCGATACTCTCAAGCCCAGTAGGCACATATCCTATCACGGTATCCGGTGGCGATGATAACAATTATACCATCAGCCATGTGAATGGAACGTTAACCATTACCAAGGCTACCCCAACCGTTACCTGGAATACACCCTCACCCATTGTATACGGCACCCCGTTATCGGGCGCCCAGCTCAATGCTACGGCAAGTGTAGCAGGTTCTTTTACCTATACACCGGCAGCGGGCACGGTATTGAATGCAGGTGCCAGCCAGGTGCTTTCTGTAAATTTCACACCGACCGATGTAACAAACTACAACACAGTCAATGGCACCACCGTAGTAATAGAGGTAACGAAAGCTACCCTTACCGCTACAGCCAATAACCAGAGCCGAACTTATGGGGCCGCCAACCCTGCCTTTACCATAAGTTATAGTGGTTTTGTAAATGGCGACACACCTTCAGCATTGGGTACAGCCCCAACAGTTGGAAGTGTGGCAACTCCTGCCTCACCGGTAGGTACGTATCCGATAACGGTTACAGGCGGATCAGCTAACAATTATAATTTCACTTATGTGAATGGCACCCTGACGGTGAACAAAGCCATGCTGACTGTCACCGCGGATAATCAGAGTAGACTATATGGGGCCGCGAACCCGACATTTACTATTAGTTATTCTGGTTTTGTGAATGGAGAAAACCCAACGGTTATCACCAGTGCACCTTTAGCCACCACAACAGCCACCTTGGCCAGCAACGTGGGTACTTATCCAATTACGGTTTCAGGTGGCACGGCTGATAATTATACGTTCAATTATGTTTCAGGAACCCTAACCATTACTAAAGCCACAATTGTTGCCACGGCAGCAAATGCAACCCGGGTATATCAGACGGCCAACCCAGCATTTACCATTAACTACACGGGCTTTGTTAATGGTGAAGATTTAACAGTACTAAACACATTACCTGTTGCGGGTACTACCGCTATACTGTCGAGTCCAGTAGGTACATATCCCATCACGGTAACGGGTGGAGATGATAACAACTACACATTCAGCTATGTAAGTGGAACGCTAACAATTACTAAAGCCACTCCTGTTGTTACGTGGAGTAATCCAGCAGCAATTACCTTTGGAACGCCATTGAGTTCAACACAATTAAATGCCACTGCCAGTGTAGCCGGAACATTTACGTACACACCAGCCCTGGGAACCATCCTTAATGCAGGGGCAAATCAAACGCTTACGGTAAACTTTTCTCCTTCCGATGCAGCGAATTACAACCCCGTAAATGGAGTAACGGTACAGATAACCGTGAACAAGGCAAATCCGGTAATAACCTGGGCGAACCCTTCAGCAATTACCTACGGAACTGCACTGAGTGCGACACAATTAAACGCAACCGCCAATGTGCCTGGTTCTTTTGTTTATACACCAGCAACAGGAACCATCTTAAATGCAGGGGTAAATCAGGTATTGTCCGTTAATTTTGTTCCTACTGATGGTGCGAATTATAATTCAATTATTGGGGCAACTGCTTTAATCACGGTTAATAAGGCGACACCAACCGTAACATGGTCAAATCCTGCAAGTATAACCTATGGCACAGCGCTCTCGGCAACACAGCTAAATGCGACCGCGAGCGTACCCGGAACATTTGTATACGCGCCAGGAATGGGTACAATATTAAACGCTGGGGTAAACCAAGCTTTATCCGTTAATTTTACACCTACTGATGCATCGAATTATAATACCGTAAATGGTACTACGGTATTTATAACCGTAAACAAAGCAACTCCAACCGTTACATGGAGTAATCCGGCACCGATAACCTATGGAACATTACTGAGCAGTACCCAACTGAATGCTACTGCCAGCGTGGCCGGAACATTTGTTTATACTCCTGCTTCGGGTACGCTACTAAACGTAGGGGTTAATCAAGTTCTGTCGGTTAATTTTTCTCCAACTGACCTTACTAATTATAATCCTGTAAACGGAACTACGGTCCTGATTACCGTAAATAAAGCAACGCCAGTAATTACATGGAATAATCCGGCTTCTATTACATACGGAACGGCATTGAGTGCCACCCAGCTGAATGCAACGGCCAACGTACCAGGTGTATTTGTCTACACTCCTTCAGCGGGCACAGTATTAAATGCAGGTGCCAACCAAATACTGTCCGTTAATTTTACACCAACCGATGCTGCTAATTATAATTCAGTAAATAATTTTCAGCGTACGATTAACGTGAACAAAGCTGATCCTGTAATTACCTGGCCTAATCCTGCATCTATTGTCTATGGTACGCCATTAAGTGCAACTCAACTAAATGCTACAGCCAGTGTACCCGGAACTTTTTTGTACACACCTGCCATCGGAACAATTTTAAATGTGGGGGTTAATCAGACGTTGTTATTGAATTTTACACCTACTGATGGTTTAAATTATAACTCCATTAGTGGGCGAACCGCTTTAATAACCGTTACAAAAGCAACTCCCGTTGTAACCTGGTCTACACCCTTACCAATTAAAATCAATGAACCCTTAACACCGACACAACTTAATGCCACGGCCAATGTGCCTGGCACGTTTACATACACACCGTCAATTGGTTCTTCCTTTCCAACAGCAGGAACTTATACACTTACTGCATCCTTTACGCCCACCGATGCTTTAAACTATAATTCTGTACCCAGTACTCAAGTGCAGATTACGGTTAACGATAAGGATAATCCGGTTGTAACCTGGGCAAATCCTGTAGCCATTACGTACGGCACGTTACTCAGCGCAACGCAATTGAATGCAACAGCCAACGTGCCGGGTACCTTTTCGTATACGCCTGCTTTGGGAACCTTATTGAATGCAGGTGCAAACCAGACACTTTCGGTTACTTTCGTGCCTGATAATACTGTAGTTTATAATACGGTAAACCGTACCGTACAAATCACTGTTAATAAGGCACAACTAACGGCTACAGCAGCCGACAGGACACGTGTTTATGGTGCCGCCAACCCAACCTTTACAATAACGTACACCGGATTTGTAAACGGTGAAACAGCCAGTGTGATTGATACACCTCCTGTTGCTACCTGTTCTGCCATTGCAGCGGATAATGCAGGAAGTACGTTTCCAATTATTCCTTCAGGAGGTATCGACAATAATTACACATTCAATTATGTCAATGGTACATTAACCATCACCAAAGCTCCCTTAACAGCTCGTGCTGATGATAAATCACGGTCGTATGGATTGCCGAATCCAGGTTTTACCATTACCTATTCCGGGTTTGTGAATGGCGATACAGAAGGTTCAATTACACCACCATCAGCTGTTTCAAGCGCTACTGTGTTAAGTAATGTTGGAAATTATCCAATCACATTAAGCGGAGGTGTATCCATTAACTATAATTTTACTTTACAGAGCGGAACCCTTACTGTTAACCCTGCCCCGCTTGTTGCACGGCCTGCCGATGCGAGCAAATCATATGGACAGAGTAATCCTGTGTTTACGATAACCTATAGTGGTTTTTTGAATGGCGATAATCCAGGTGCAATCACGCAACCAACGGCAAGCACCCCAGCAACGAACACGAGCCCTGTAGGTACTTATCCAATTAATCTGTCGGGTGGAAATGCGGTTAATTATAGTATAATATTGCAAACCGGATTATTAACCATAAATAAAGCTCAACTTACTGTCACTGCCAATAATCAATCGCGTGTTTATGGATCTGCAAATCCTCCACTAACTTTTGTATATACTGGATTTGTTAATGGCGAAAACGCATCAGTTATTGATTCAGCCCCCACTGCCACCACTACCGCAACTGTGCTAAGTGATGTCGGGAATTATCCAATCAATGTAGCGGGTGGTTCTGCTAATAATTATAATCTCAATTATGTTTCGGGTATTTTAACCATCACTAAAAAGGTATTAACGGCAACAGCCGTAAATGCAAGCCGAACTTATGGGTCAGCAAATCCAATTTTTTCAATTACATATTCCGGTTTTGTCAATTCAGAAGATGTTACGGTGATTGATGTTTTACCGGTTGCTACAACTTCCGCAACGGTTACTAGTCCGGTGGGTACATATCCAATCACATTAGGCGGAGGGACAGATAATAATTATAGTTTTAGTTATATCCCTGGAACGCTGGCCATCACAAAAGCCACACTCATCGCAACGGCCGTGAATGCCAGCCGTGAATTTGGGGCTGCGAATCCTGCCTTTACAATATCCTATTCAGGGTTTAGAAATGGTGAAACTGCCACTGTTCTTGGTACACCCCCAACCGCATCTACTACTGCCAATGCATCAAGCCCGGTGGGTACCTATACCATTACAGTTTCGGGAGGTGTTGACAATAATTATACGTTTACCTATGTGAATGGAACGCTTACTGTAGTAAAAGCAACGCCCGCAATCTCATGGTCCAATCCTGCGGCAATAGTGTACGGAACGCCCTTGAGTGCCACACAACTGAATGCCACTGCAAGCGTACCAGGAACATTCACCTATACGCCCGCGGCAGGCACCATTTTAAATGCTGGTTCTAATCAGGTTCTTAGTGCAAACTTTAATCCTACTAATTCAGCTAATTATAATTCAGTTACGGGTATTACTGTATTGATTACTGTTAATAAGGCTACACCAGTAATCACATGGGCTAACCCGGCAGCCATTACCTATGGTACTCCACTTTCTTCAACGCAACTAAATGCAACGGCCAATGTACCGGGAAGTTTTGTGTATAGTCCTGCAGCTGGTACGATTTTAAATGCAGGCGTAAACCAGGTGTTATCGGTTAACTTCACCCCAACGGATGTTACTAATTACAATAGCGTATCCGGAAGCACGGTACAGATCACAGTGAATAAAGCAAATCCGGTGGTCACATGGAATACGCCTTCACCAATAACCTTTGGAACTGCGCTTAGCTCAGCGCAGTTAAATGCATCTGCCAACGTACCCGGAACATTTACGTACAACCCTGTGGCAGGAACAATATTAAATGCAGGGGCAAATCAGCCATTGTCCGTTAATTTCAGTCCAACAGATGCTAATAATTATAACCCGGTAAATGGAACAACGGTAACTATTACCGTGAACAAAGCCACTCCGGTAATCACGTGGTCAACACCAGCGCCTATAACGTTCGGTACAGCACTTAGTGCCACGCAATTAAATGCGACAGCCAATACAACTGGTACTTTTACGTATACACCAGCAAGCGGTACAGTGCTGAATGCTGGAGCTAACCAGGTATTATCAGTGAATTTCGTTCCAACCAATACCAATAACTTCAACAACGTGAATGGGGTTACTGTATTAATTACCGTCAATAAGGCCAATCCTGTAATCACTTGGAATAATCCATCACCGATAAACTACGGCACACCATTAAGCGCAACTCAACTTAACGCATCGGCTTCTGTGGCGGGATCATTTACCTACACACCAGCTTCAGGAACGCTGCTCAATGCAGGGGCTAACCAAAAACTTGCCGTCAGGTTTGTGCCAACGAATACCGGTAATTTTAATATCATTGAAGAGGCTGCGGTAGCCATCACGGTCAATAAAATTAGTTTGACTGCGCGTGCTAATAACATCAGTCGTATTTATGGTATAGATAATCCTGAGTTAACCATAGCATACACTGGCTTCGTAAACGGGGAAAGCGAATCGGTATTGGACAGCAAGCCATTGGCCAACACCACGGCCACAAAAACCACTTCTGTGGGCACTTATCCAATTACTGTTTCCGGGGGTACGGATAATAATTACAATTTTATTTACGCTGCAGGCACGCTTACTATAACCAAAGCAACATTAACTGCTGCCGCAGATAATAAGACAAAATTGTTTGGTACACCAAACCCTGAATTAACCATCAGTTATTCCGGCTTTGCCAATGCCGATAATGTCAATGATATTGATGTAAAACCGCAAGCGACTACCACTGCCACGCTTTCTTCACCGCAAGGTGGTTATCCAATTACTGTTGCTGGTGGCAGTGATAATAATTACAACTTCAATTATGTTCAAGGTACGTTAACGATTACACCCAATTTTCCGCCCACATTAACTGATTTTTCTATACAGACACCTGAAGATGTGCCCTTTGCTTTCAAATACTCAACCTTTGGAGATAATTTTTCGAGTTTTTCAGGTAGTCCAATTCAATTTGTAAGGGTAATTTCTTTACCCACACAAGGCACACTCTTTTGGAAGGGCATTGCGGTCACAGCAGGCACTGAAATTACTGTTGAAGGTGGTACCATTAATGATTTCATTTATTTGCCTAGATTAGATTTTTATGGTTCAGATTCTTTCAGATGGAATGCTTATGACGGGGCTTTTTTAGCCGGACAGAACGCCAACGTATTAATTTCTATAATTAGTGTAAATGACCCTCCGGTGTTAAGCAATATAGAGACAACACCTGTATTATATAGTCTGGGTGACCCTGCCATACCGGTATCTACATCAATATTGATAAACGATGTAGATAATTCAAATATGTTTTCAGCAACCATTTCGATAATTGAAAATTTTACTAACGGTGATCAGCTTTCCTATCGACCAGAATCCGGATCGCCAATTACGGCTACCTATAATTCAGCAACCGGTATTTTAGACTTAACAGGAAAAGATACACGTGCTAATTATGAGGCTGCATTGGCAAAAGTATTGTTCAGCAGTCCGGTTACGGGTGATGCTGAAATATCAGATAAGCGAGTAGCTTTTGTGGTGCGCGATAGTTTGGATGACAGCAACGCGGTAAGCAGAATAGTATCCATAACCGCGGTATTTCCTGAAGTAAGTATTGTAAATGCATTTACACCTAATGATGATGGTGTTAATGATTATTGGGATTTTGTTGACCTGGATTATTACGCTGACATTGATATCAGGGTGTTTGATAGGAATGGTTCATTGGTATTTCAATGCAAGACCGTTGATTGCAAATGGGATGGTAAGAAAAACGGCAAGGCATTACCACCTGGCCCATACATTTATACCATCTATTTGAATGGAGGAAAGCGCAAATACCAGGGTACAGTAACGATATTGAGATGAAACGAATGGTCAGGCTATATCGGAATCTACTACCCTTAATACTTTTATTTGGCGGAATGCATGCATCAGCGCAAGAAGACGACTTTACGCAATATTATTTGAACCTGCCCGCTGTTAACCCAGCCTTTACGGGCGTTGACGATTTTTTCAGTATAAATGCTGGTGTAAGGGAAGGCTGGAATGATTATGGAATTCAAAACGACAATTCTTATTTCAGTTTCTTCGGGGCATTAAATACTGGAAGTCGTTCCGGGCGGAGAAATAATTCCTTGCGCACGTCTGATCCTTCTCTTTTTGAAAAGATCCAAAATGAAAATAAATTCAGAAGGCGCCATGGATTGGGCGGTATCGTTACCAGTAGGAAGGTAGGTCCCTATAAATCATTTGGCAGTTTCTTAAATTACTCCTATCATTTACCTTTAACATCCAGGCTAAGCGCCTCGTTGGGCTCCAGGGTAGGCTTTACGAATCAACGTATTGACTTTTCAGGACTTCAGGTGCGCGATGATGTAAACGACTTATTCTATCAAAGTTTACTGCTGGCGGGGCAGGGTACTCAGAATACTTTGCTGATGGACTTTGGTATGGTAGTTTATTCAAAGCGGTTCTTTCTGGGGTTCTCATCGGATAATCTATTGGCACGAATGATGAATGGCGATGGGTTATTCAGCTTGAATTCAGGCGTTCGTTACAGCGCTCAGGTAGGTGCATTTTTGCCGCTCAACGCAGAATGGATGATATCACCTGGTATTTTTACAACCTATAAAGAAGGTTATGATTTAAGGTGGGCAGCCAACCTCCGATTGAAATATAAAGACTTCATCTACGTGGGATCGGCATATGAGCCTGATCTAAAAACCTCCTTACTTTTTGGTTTAAACACAAACAGACTATCCATTAATTATGCCTATGATATGTACATGGGCGGGCTGGATAATTTTAATATAACTACCCACGAGTTGATACTGGGTATTACGGTATACAATCCCTATAAGTTAAAGCCTCGTTTCTGGTGATGGATAGAATGAAGTATTTGATTCTGCATCAATTCTTTTTTATTGCCGTACTGGTGGCAAGCGCTCAGGAACTTGATTTCAGCCAATCTGAAAGACTCCGTTCAGACATAAACTCAAATGATGAGGAGTTGTCACCACTGCTATCGCCTGATGGATCGACACTGTACTTTACAAGGGCATTTCATAGTAAAAACCTGGGCGGTAAATATGCGGGTACCGATATCTGGATTTCCCGAAAGGATGGCAATGGTAACTGGACTCCGGCAGTGAATGCAGGCAAGCCCTGGAATAATAAGCGCCCCAACGCTGTTATTGGCATGAGTCAGGACGGTAAGACAGTTTATTTACTGAATGCATACAACTATAAAAGTGGAATCTCATTTTCCAAGTTGGTCAATGGAAATTGGACCAAACCGGAGTTTGTTCCTGTACCTGGAATAAATCGCGATGACTTTGTGGGGATCTATGTACACCCTTCGTTTGAGGTGATGGTGATATCCATGAAGGGAAAAGATAGTTATGGTGAAGAGGATATCTATATAAGCTTAAAGAATCCGGCTGGTGAGTGGCTACCTCCAAAAAATCTGGGATCTTCTATAAATACATCGGGTTTTGAGATTTCCCCTTTTCTTTCAGTTGACAAATCAAAGTTATATTTTTCCAGTAATGGGCATGGAGGCCAGGGTGGCGCAGATATATTCGTAAGTGAAAGATTATACGATTCATGGGATATTTGGTCTGTGCCAAAAAATCTGGGTTCTACCATTAATACATCCGGTTTCGACTCTTATTTTTCCATTTATGCCGATACGATAGCTTATTATTCCCGTAATCATGGTGGAAAAGGAATAGACTTATTTTCCCTTAAGGTGTCTTATGTAAACAACGTATTGCCGGCAGGTTCCAGTTTTCTTTCAGAAGAAGAACTTAATCAAATATATCCTAAACGTATCTCAACCCGATTGGATTTTAACCGGGGAATCTCAAGGCTCTCCAACGATCAAAATGAAATTGTGTGGTTTGTTGCGAACCGGATATTGTCACGCACTGGATTAAAAATTTTGATTTGGATTCGTGAAGAAGAAGATAGTAAAGTAACGATTGAACGGACAAATGAAATCGTCCAGGCGTTACGGTTAGTTGGTTTAGAGCCATCGCGTGTTTTTATTTCTACTCAAAATGTTAAGCCTGAGCTAAACAGAAACGGGGGTGGTGTAATCGAAATCCTGTTGTTTAAGTAGGTGGAAAGGTTTTGTAGTAGAATTCATTTGCCAAGCCGAACATTTCTTGATCGCCCCGTGAATCACCATAGGCAATAATAGTTTCGAATTTTGCTAAATCGAATTGCGCTTTAATTCGTGTGGCTTTTTCAGGCCCATAACAATTTTTTCCAGCGTACTTGCCTGTAAGTTTATTTTCCATAACCTGAAGGAGGGTTCCTAAGCACAAAATACCCATGTCATCACACCATGGCTTCACCCAGTTTTCAGCAGATGCCGTTACTACAACAACTGTATCGTGGTTTTTTTTATGGAAGAGTAGACGCTCAATAGCCTCTTGACGAAGCATTTTTGGAATGGATTCCTTCGCAAATGCCATACACACTTGATTAAACCTTTCGATAGGTTCTTTGCTGAAAAACCATTGAAGGAGTATTTCTTTGGCTTTATTGTTGGATATTATCTTAAGTATATAGAGGATAAGAACAGGTGAAAGAAATATTAAACCAAAAAGTAATTTTGTTCGTCCATGATAATACGAAAGAAATTCTATCAGGGAGTCCTTTTGTGTCAGGGTTCCATCAAAATCAAAAAGGACAAGCTTGTTCACTTAATAATAAATGATAATGTAGAACGAAATAATCCACAAAAGTATGGTGATGAGGATAAATTTATCCTTGACCAGTATGCTGGTTGGTGATCCACTGTTTTGCTCCACCAAGGTAATTTGTAAGTAACGCATGATGCCGGCAATAACAAACACGGTTGTTGCAAAAAGATACGAACTATTGAAATGTGCAATCACTTCTGCCGACACGGTATACATAATATATGACACCACGATTACGGCAGCGAAAATGGTCAGGCAGGCGTTAATGAATTCGAGATTATAACTTGAGGATGTTTTTCGGATAACAGACGATGAGGTTGCCTGAAGAACAAGATCATCGCGCCTTTTTGCCAGCACCAAAAACAGTGAAAGCAATAGTACCATAATAGAAAGCCAATGGGAAACTTCAACCCCCGACAACACCCCACCACTATAAATGCGTATTAAAAACCCAAGCGAAACAATGAATAAATCGACAATGGGTATATTTTTCAGGCCGAAAGAATAGGCGATGTTCAGCACCAGGTAACAACTCAGCAGGATGAGGAATACAGGATTCAGTAGGTAAGAAAGCAACAAACCACTTGCTGTGAAAATTACGAGCAGGACGGTTGCGGTTGAACGGCTAACGGCTCTGGATGCCAGCGGTCTATCCTTTTTTAAGGGATGGATACGATCAACTTCAATATCTTTAAGATCGTTTAAAATATAAACGGCTGATGCAATCAGACTAAAGGCTATAATCCCCAGGATAATAATTTCCAGGCGCTCGACCTGAAAGATACTTCCTGCAAAGAAAGTTGGGATGAGTAAAAAAAGATTTTTTATCCAATGTGTAGGCCGTATTAGATGTATAATTGGCCGCATGAATTACCAGATGTTTTCCAGGTCTTCTTTCGTGTAGAGATGATTGCGGTCGTTGTATAGAGATTTCAGTTGCCTTCCGTTCAACTTTAGCGGATCTTTTGTAAAAAGCCGTGACAACCAGGCAATAGGAAGAAGAAAAATAAAAAATATCAAGCCAAGGAGAATCTTAGAATTGATCCAGCCCAGAATGTGCGCAATTTTGAGCCACACCCATTCAATTCCCTTTGCCGCAATAGGGATAAAAACGGAGACCAAGCCAATGCCTATAGCTACTTTTGCAAGGATTTGTGCCGCATTGGTAAAATCTTTTACAAATAAAACCCAGGCGATAACCAAAAACCCGGAAACAATGACCAGGATGGTTTTGTATCTGTCTTGCTTTTGCACGATGAAAATTTAGAAAAGTGTGTAAATGAATGGCGCAACAGCTGAACCACCACCAATCACCAGTAAGACTCCAATAAAGATTAGCAGTAAAATAATGGGAGTGAGCCACCACTTTTTTCGGGCAGCCATAAACTTCAGCACATCTCTGAGAAATTCCATAACCAACTGATTTTTAGACGTTCAAATATACTTTAATCCAGTGTAAATTCTTCCTTCCAGTTGTCTTTTTCTTGCCATTCCGGTTGGACCTTTTTCTCGAAAACATAATTCCCGACCACCAGATAATCCATTTCGGTGCGCATAAAACAGCGGTAGGCGTCTTCAGGTGTGCAAATGATGGGTTCGCCACGAACATTGAAACTGGTGTTTACAATGACACCATATCCTGTAAGTTTTTTGAAGGCCTCAATGAGTTGATAATATCTGGGATTTGTTTCTTTGTGCACGGTCTGAATGCGGGCAGAGAAATCAATATGTGTAATTGCCGGCATGTCGGAGCGGAGATGGTATAATTTATCTTTCAGTGAGAAAGAATTATAGCCTTCTGGTAAAGGTTTACGCCTGGATTCCAGTACTGGCTGTACCAACAACATGTAGGGCGAAGAAGATTTATGCTCGAAATATTGTGGGCAATCTTCCGCAAGAACGGAGGGGGCAAAAGGCCTGAATGATTCCCGGTATTTGATTTTTACGTTAAGCTTTCGTTGCATTTCAGCACTTCGTGGGTCACCCAAGATGCTTCTGCCACCTAACGCCCGGGGTCCAAACTCCATCCGGCCTTGCATCCAACCCACTACATTGTCTTCGGCAATTCGCTGTGCCACATACGCACACAGTTCGGAATAGTCGTTAAAGTGCTTACCCTTGGCCGCGTATTTTCGGATTACGTGTTCAGCATCCAGATCGGAGAATTCAGGCCCTAAGTATGATCCTTTCATTCCATCCATAGTTTTTGGTGCAACACGTTCTTTACCAAAATATATATGATAGGCTGCCTGTGCAGCACCCAACGCTCCTCCGGCATCACCTGCTGCAGGTTGTATAAAGATGTCGTCAAAAATGCCGGTATTGAGCAGTTTTCCGTTGGCCACGCAGTTTAAGGCAACCCCTCCGGCAAGGCACAAATGCTTTGAGCCGGTAAGGCGTTGTGCCTCTTTACCCATCAAAATAACTGCTTCTTCGGTTACGTGTTGTATCGCCAGGCCCAGGTTGCAGTGATGTGCTTCAAGCTCATCCTCAGGTTTTCGGGCTTTGAAGCCAAAAAGTTTTTCCCATTTATCTTCATGCACCATGCGAAGCCCGGTGGCATAGTTAAAGTATTCCTGATTCAGCCAAATTGATCCATCTTCCTTGATAGAAACAAGCTTTTCTTTAATGATAGCTATATAATTATTTACCTGCTCGCTGCCCGGAACGCCATATGGAGCTAAACCCATAAGTTTATATTCACCAGAATTCACCTTGAAACCAAGGAAATAAGTGAATGCCGAATACAATAATCCCAAAGAATGGGGGAACTTAAGTTCTTTTAGGATTTTAATGTCTTTTCCAGTACCGTGGCAAATGGAGGCAGTAGCCCATTCGCCTACGCCATCAATCGTCATAATAGCCGAATCCTCAAAAGGAGAGGAATAATACGCACTGGCTGCATGTGAAAGGTGGTGTTCCGGAAACAAGAGCTTAAGTTTCTTCTTATCAAAGTCCGAAATTTTTGAAAGCTCATCAAGGATCAATCGTTTGAGGAACATTTTTTCACGTAGCCACACAGGAATGGCTGTTATGAAGGATGAAACTCCTTTTGGGGCAAAGGCATAGTAGGTCTCCAGGAGGCGCTCAAATTTCAATAACGGTTTGTCGTAGAAGGCAATGGCATCCAGTTTATCAATAGTAGT
Organism: Cyclobacteriaceae bacterium; assembly: GCA_025808415.1. Classification (NCBI taxonomy): domain Bacteria; kingdom Pseudomonadati; phylum Bacteroidota; class Cytophagia; order Cytophagales; family Cyclobacteriaceae; species Cyclobacteriaceae bacterium. The sequence continues at coordinate 2,976,831 of CP075525.1, read as the reverse complement.
GCCGGCATAATCGAGGCAGAACTTGACTGCTTGGGAGGGGAAACCCGGGTCATGTTTTTTGCGGGTAAAGCGTTCTTCCTGGGCTGCGGCTATAATTTCGCCATCTTCAATTATGGCGGCTGCAGAGTCGTGATAAAAGGCAGAAATACCAAGAATTTTCATGCGGATAAGTAGTAATTCAAATAGGTTTCGACAAGCTTCAAAGGTGATTAAAAAACGCGGAAATTTACAGAGATTCAAGGGTTTTTAGTGCGTGCAAGCATAACTTTTTTGGGGGTGTTTACGTAAGGATGACTACTTTCGAAAGCGGAACATTATATGACATAACAGGGGCTAAAAAATGCTCTATTTTGGAAAGTATGAGAATGTAGGCCTTGCATATCCTAGTCAATTTCTAATAGCTCTTATAATGGCTTAAATTTTGGTACCTTTGGTAAATAGTAACAGTTGGTTAACATGGATATTCTTTTTCTCTTAAAAGTCATTTGGAGGAAAAAGTGGTTGTGGTTAAGTATTCCAATACTGGCCAGTGGCGCAGCATATTTTTTCACTCTCAATCAGGTTCATAAGTATAGGGCATCAACTCAAATGGCCACTGGCTTTACTACGAACGATCAGGTGCATTTAAAAGAAGAGTGGTTCAATCCAAGAGATGCCGATATCAAATTCAGTAATCTATTGAATTCGATGAACGCAGGAATAGCGATTAACTTTGTTCAGTATAAATTGTTGTTGCACGATTTGGATGAAAGACAGACCCCATTTCACCAACCTGATCCAGAAAAACTTCAAACTGACAGTGCAGAGATAAAATATGTAAAAAGTTTAGTAAGTGTAATGTTGGATAGTTTAATGCCTTTATCCACTTCTTCAAAAGGCTACCCGGTTATCAGAAAATTTTTGGCTGCTTACAGTTATGATTATTTAATCGTTAAATCAAGTTTGTCAATATTCCGTATTCCAAACACTGATTTTATCCAAGTTGACTATGTTTCCGATAATCCACATCTGTCCGCATTAGCAGCCAATGCATTTTGTGAGGAATTTATCAGGTTTAATAAATCCTTAACAACGGAACGTGCCGGTGAATCTGTTGAATTTTTGGACTACCTGGTCAGGCAAAAGAAATCGGAATTGGATGAAAAGATGGAGACCCAACGTTTGTTTAAGACCAGCAACAGCCTGTTTAGTGTTGAAAAGGAAGGGGAAAATAAGTTAGCGCAGCTATCCGATCTGGAGAAACAGCGGGATGATATCCGCAGTACGCTTTACAGGATTGAACTTACCCGCGCCAACCTAACTAAACAATTAAACGGAGTAACGGGCAACCCGATTGGTACAACCGATAATCAAAAAATCATTGAATTGAGAAATGCGATCAATACATTGAATGACCGGTACATTACAGGAGGACAGGTGGATAATAAGTTAAGGGACTCTATAAGTTTTTTACGGGAACAACTGAGAATTCAAACTTTGACTAATGGATCTGGTCAAACGACTCCTACATTATCCAAAACGGATATACAAAATAGCCTTAATGAGTTAGAGGTTGAGTTTCAGGTGGCTAGAACAAACCTCAATACGGTTGAGGCAAAGATAAGAAGTTTGCAATATAGCTTTTCTGGTTATGCTTCTAAGGAAGCTAAATTAGCGGCTATTCAAAAGGAAGTGGACCTTGCTTCGCAAGAATATTTAGAGGCGGTTGCTAAATTTAATGAAGCAAAAAACAGGTTATTGGCTTCGAACACTTTACGACAGGTTTCAGCTGCATTTCCTCCACAGGACCCGTTGTCCTCAAAGCGAATTTTAATTGTAGGTTTGGCAGGTTTTAGCAGTTTTTCCATTTGTATCTTTTTTATTGTATTGCTTGAATTTCTCGATCAATCAATACGGTCAACCGATAAATTTCACTCTATTGTAAACCTGCCATTAATTGGTTCCGTCATCCGTTTGAATTTAAGCAATTTCAATATTCCGCAATTCTTCAATCAAGCCGGAAATGAAAATGGTGAGTTGTTTAAATCGATCTTGAGAAAAGTCCGACATGAAATTGTTTCGTTTAATTCTCCCGTAATTCTGGTGACAAGCGTACGGAAAAATGAGGGCAAGACTTTTTTTATTATAGCCTTATCCTATGTATTAAGTTTGGTTAATAAGCGGATATTGATTGTGGACACTAATTTTCGAAATAATGTTCTTTCTCAAATTTTACCAAAGGGGAGGGGCAAAGTAAAATCAATAGAGGACAAGCAACCGGTAATTGGGCTATTAACATCCTCTGCACAGGATAAGGGCGACCCTGAACCTGACGATACTGAAATGGCTTACGAGTTAATAACCCCCACTATTTATAAGAATATCTTTATAGTGACCAATGCCGGCAGTGGCAGTGCTTCTCCCGCTGAGATTCTAAGTGGACGGAATTTCAAAAGCTTAATCGATGGCTTTAAATCCAACTTTGATTACATCATTCTCGAAGGAGCGGCATTAAATGATTATGCCGACACTAAAGAGCTAGTTCAGTATGTTGATAAAGTGATTACTATTTTCTCTGCCCAGTCAACCATCTCTCAACAGGATCGTGAGTCAATCCAATACCTGAATTCATTGGGTAATAAGTTTGGTGGGAGTATCCTTAATCGAATTGATCCAAAAGATTATAAATTGTGATGCTTTAATCAGTTTTAATATACTGGTTAAATTCCTTCTCTTTCTCAATAAGTATGCGTTTAACAATTGCTTTGGCTGACTCAAAATCAATTAATTTATTGTCGCGGTACTCGTTGGCTTTTTGTACCACCTTTTGCAGAACTTGAACATCCGCTTTTTCCCTGAAGGGAGCACGTAGAGGCTCAACATCAAAGTCTACAGGAAAGTGTTTTTTGACTAAATTAAAAACCTGATCCGGGCTCTTAAGGTTACCCAGTTTATTTATTTCGTCCAGCAATGCATTGGCTTTAGGCTCTGTTACCCCATCAAGGGCATGAAGAAGCTGATCAAGTGTAATATCTGATTTGTGAATATCTTTTATTATATCTGAAGAAAGCTGATTTGTTTGAACCTTTATTTTTTTAATTTTTTCATTGACCTTTTTGGGAAGAAAGACAGGCTCAGTTTCCTTAAGAAGTTCATTGGCGATTATTTCAGGCGCGTACTTTTTGTACAAAATGAAGCCGATCAAAGAAAGGGTCAATAGGGTTAAAGTTAATATTAGCGCTGCCTTTTTAAGCATTTTTTTGAAGTAGGTTATTTGCAATATATGGTTCCCCCTCATTTTTAGCAAAGTTATTAATCTCGGTTATCTTTACGGAAAATCGTTTAGCGTTGGCGTCTGATAAAAGTTTGTTTCATTGGATAAATCATGGGGCGTACGCGCTCATCAATCAAGTTTCCGTAGTCTTATTAGGCTTTGCCAGTATTTTTTTCTTGGTTCGGATGATACCCCCATCAGAAGTAGGGGTTTGGGTTTTATTTACCAGCGTTGGGGGTATTCTGGAAACATTACGGATTGGTTTTATACGTACCCCTTTTGTAAGTATGCTGGTTGTTGCAAAAGAAGATGAATATTCAAAAATCATACAAAATTCCCTTATCCTTCATTTTATCCTGACTTGTGCCATAGTCATTTTGTTAAGTGTGAGTGCCGGTTTCTTGTCAAAGTTTTGGTACGCTGAAAAACTCGAACAATTGTTTTATATATATGCGGCAAATTCACTATTCCTCATAGCTTTCTTTCACTTTGAGTACTTGCTGCAAGCAAGGCTGGAGTTTAAAGCTATTTTCATAGCCAACTTCATCAGGCTGTTTATCTTTTTTGCCTACATTCTTGCCTATTATATCATTGGCAGTAGCCCTTCATTGAATGAACTGGCCCTTATCCAGGTTTGCTCAACACTAATAGCCTCATTTTTCTCATTTCAATTGTTGAAGAACAATGTGCCTACTTTTTATAGAGGGCTTTTTGATTCAAGAATCCTGTGGAAATTATTTCGATTAGGCAAATATACATTTGGCACTAATGTTAGTTCTATGCTTATTAAAAATACTGATAGTTGGATGATTGGTCGATTAATTTCTACTGCGGGAGTCGCCATGTATAATCCAGCCCTCCGTATTTCCAACATTGTAGAGGTGCCCACGCTTGCCATTGCTAATATTGTATTTCCCCAGGTAGGAAGTAAAATGAGGGATTCTGGAATTGAGGGCGTCCAGTCAATATATTATAAGTCCGTTAGCCTGATACTGGCAGTGATGCTTCCGGTAGTGCTTCCGGTTTATTTTTTGGCTGATTTTATTATACTGGCGATTTTTGGTAAGGAATACATGGATGCGGTTCCTATTCTTCAGGTTACTATATTTTATACACTTTTAGTCCCTTTTAGCAGGCAATTTGGAACGATTATGGACGCCCTTCAAATGCCCAAGCTTAATTTCTATTTATCATTGCTAATGGCTGTTATCAATATCATATTGAATTACTTTTTCCTTCAACTTTATGGTGTGATTGGCGCGGCTTACAGTACGGTTATTTCTTTCTGTTTTATTTTTATTGTGAACCAGTCAATACTCCACTATAAGTTTAAAATCAATACTTGGAAAGTTTTTTTGGAAGTAATTGCGTGGTATAGTTTCGGGTGGCGTTTTTGTAAAAATTGGATTAGTTTGAAGATACGATGAGTAATTTTTTTATCCTGATAGTACCTTGAGTAAAAAATTTACAGAAAAGGATTTGGTTAAAATATCGGTTATTGTATTTGTAATGGCCGTGTATCTATTTATGTTTTTCAAGATACTTATCCTTGAATGAAAGAGCGCATCAATACTTTTGTTATTGTATTTGCTGTTACATTCATTTCAGTAGCAGTGTCTTATTTCATGGCGACTTCAAATATTCTGGTTGGCCCGTTAGTCATTCTTGGGGTATTTGGCTTTTTTATTTTTATGGGTATTATCTATGACTTTAGTTTTGGGGTTTATATACTTTTTCTTTTGGGAACCTTTATGTTTTATGTCTCCCGCCTTATTCCGGCACCTATTCCATTTGGAATATTTTATGATGCATTGGTTGTGATAACTTTTGCGGGAATTTTTTTGAATGTAAAGCAAACAAAAGAGTGGACAAATTTTAATAATGTTTTTACGTTTTTCTTCGTCATTATTACAGCTTATCAACTTTTACAGCTATTTAACCCCAATGCTGTATCTATAAGTGGGTGGCTGGTGTCCATGAGAAACAATACCTCGCTATTGCTTTACATTACTTTTTTTCAACTTTTTATATCCCTTAAAAACATAAGGTATTTTACAATTCTTTGGCTTGGTGTGGCAGTGATTGTTGCCCTTTACGGAATTTATCAGGAGGTTTTTGGTTTAACTGCCTTTGAGTGGAGATGGATTTTTGAAGCCCCTGGACGATTTGAGCTTTTTTATGTATGGGGCAGCATGAGAAAGTTTTCTTTTCTTTCCGATCCTGCTGCTTATGGAATGTTCCTGTCCTTTAGTGGGTTAGCGTTTGTTGCTTTGGCCTTTGGTCCATATAAAGGGCATTGGAAATTTGTTTTCATTTTAACTTCGCTTGTTGTATTTGTAGCCATGCTTTATTCTGGGACCAGAACAGCGACCGCCATGGTAGCGGTTGGGCTTTTGCTTTTGATTTTAATGAATATCAACAGTACAAAAGTCATCTTATTTGCCATGGCTATTGTATTCGCTGGCGGAATTATTTTCTTCGGACCATTTTATAGTGCCGAAATAATCCGGCTCCGTTCTACATTTACGCCTTCCGAAGATGCATCCATGGGGGTAAGGGATTATAAGCGGTTGAGATTCCAAAACTATATTCGTACCCACCCTATTGGTGGCGGGTTAATGACCACAGGAACAAGTGGGCTTCAGTATTCACCGGGTCATCCGTTGGCCGAAGGGTGGGATCCGGATAGTGGGTATCTTGCAACAGCGTTGGAGCTTGGGTGGATTGGATTAATTATATTTATAGCTTTCTTTGCAGTTGTGATGATCAAGGGGATAATTAACCATTTTTCAATTGCCGATCCGTTTCTTAAAAACATGAATTTGGTATACACTATGCCATTCTTTGCGTTATCTGTCGGGCATTTTACCCAGCACGCCATGTTTTCAAGGCCGGCAAATCTTATTGTTATTGCTACTTATGCCCTGTTAATTCGGTTACCCCAATTTGATCGATTAAACTCTGATACAATCAAAAAAGTATGAAAACTATACAATACTTAACCCTTATGCTAGTGCTTGGTTGGGATGCTACACAAGCACAAAACGTTGATTACAACAAGATCATCTTACCTGACCGGGTTCAAAGCCAGGACTTTGGTGAGAAATTAGTTCAGCTCGCATGGAAAAACCATCCAAAAAATGAGATATTAAAGCGCGAGTTGTTGATCGCTCAATACCAGGTTGGTCGTTCTGCGGCCGATTGGATGGATTTGATAACTATACAGGGAAACCTAAACGAAATAAACATAAAGGGTGCCGATCCTAATTTTCCGGTTTTTTTTCCCCGTTATAATTTTGGCTTAATAATACCTTTGGGCGTTTTTGTGACTAATCCAAACGAGACCAAACAAAATAAGCAAAGATTATTGATTGCTCAGGATGAAATAAATGCGCAAAAACTGGAGATACGGAGAGTGGTACTAAAGGCATACAATGAATACTTGATGCGCGAACGAATCTTTAAAATCCAATCGCAACAGTTTTCGGATATTGAAAGTAATTTTAAATTGGTTGAACAACGCTTTAAAAATGGAGAAATAACGTTTGAGCTTTATACGGCAAGCCAAACAGACCTTAACCGTGCCTCAATTCTTTTACTGGAATCTGATCGTGATTACAAAAATGCCAAACTCGATCTTGAGCAATTGATTGGTGTTAGACTTGAAGATGTAATGTAATTACAAAATAGTATTTCTAAGTGCAACAGAAATTTTTGAGTAGTATATTTACCTCTTAAAAGTTTACTTTTTCTTAGTTGAGTATTAGAAAAATTTAATCTCAGTATTGCTGAATTGAGTTTATTTTCAACCCCCTTAAAACCCTTTCCCTGTATTAAATGAGTTCACTTGTTGTTAAAGATACTAGTTCCAATAGACGCGGCTGGATTGATTATGCAAGGGGCTTTGTCATTATATATGTCGTCTACAGGCACGCTTTAACGGGTTTGCTTAATTCCGGTGTTAACATAAAAAATGCTATTTACCTGGTTCAAGAATCAAGTATGCCTGTTTTTTTTATCGTTTCGGGTATATTCATTTATTCGAGTGCACTTAAAAGAGGGTTGGATACATTCGTTCGTTTTAAGTTCGAGTCTTTAATGTATCCCTATTTTGTGTGGGCATTTATTCATCTTACTATTCAAATATTATTTAACTATTTCTCTAATTCGGATAAAGATGTTTCTTATTATGTGTATTTAATTACTTATCCGAGAGCTATCGATCAATTTTGGTATTTATACACACTGTTTGCTGCTATGCTGCTTTTTGCGGTGGTGAACTTTAAACTTTTAAAGTTTAATATTTTTGCGAATGTAATTCTTGCTGTGGTACTTTATTTTTTGTCTTTTTATATCCACACTAATTATTTCGCCATACATGACGTATTTTTCTATTACATATTTTTGGTTTTTGGTTTTTTAATAGCGGGCACTATTCTACATAGTAATGGTAGTTTCTTTTCGGGAAGGTGGCTGTATTATGTGTTGCCGGTTTTTGTGTTATTGCAAATTTATTGGGCCCGTGAATACCCAAATGTCCACTTTGTTATCGATCTGGATTATGTGGGGTTTATAGTGTTTGTGCCAATCACAATTATTGGTACTATGGTTTTGTTTTTTATCTCTTATAAACTTGATCAGTGGAAATTTTTGAAAGTAATACAATACATCGGAAGTCATTCCCTATACATTTATATCATGCATTTGATTTTTGCAGGGGCGATTCGTGTTATGTTATTGAGGTTTTTCCCATCAATGCCCTCAATAGTTGTGCTTCTCTTAATTATAATAGGCGGAGTGCTGATCCCTGTCCTCTGTTATAATGTACTAATAAAGTTGAGATTAAACGGATTGTTCACCCCGCCTGCTGGCATCAAGCGATTTATTTATTTCGGCAGTAAACCTCAATAGTACCAGGATAGACAATTCGTGGTGCCTCAAAAGTATCAAGTAATTGATAATTCTCTTTGAGTTTTTCTCTGATTGCGAACGGGTAAAAATTGTTAAGAGTTGGTATATATTCGAATAGTACGAGGTCGTAATATTGATCGCTTATTCGGGATTGAAAGTACTGCAGTTCCCGCTCAAACATTCCAACACCGAGGTGAAACCACAGGGGTCCTTTTTCAAGTTTAAAATTTGCATCATGGGCCAGCGGGGTAAGCTCTGACATATTTAGAATAACAGGTTCTTTCTCACTTCTTATTTTATCAATTAGGGGCATTAAACGATCCAAACCTTTAACGGTACTTTCTGGCATCCGAATGTGCTGAAAGGAGGGTAAGGATGATTTTTTCCAGGTGGATAGATCTGCATAGTAGTTGCATTCTGCAGGCTGCAGGATATAAGTATTTATAGAGATAATGGATTTGTCGGTAGCTACTGGTGTGACCCTTGCCAGGATTTTGTCAGCATATTTCCAGTATTTTTCTGACCACCATAAACTTATAAGAATAGTTAAGGATACGAATGCAATACGTGACTGAAACCAGCTTGTTTTCTGTAATTGAATCAAAATAAAGGCACACGAGAAGGCATGGAAAAAAAAGTTGTTATCCTTGGGTACATAGCTTGTAACCTGATAGATCATAGCTTGAACAAGAATGCCGACCACAAGCAGTGTAAATAAAAAATCCCTTTGAGTTATGCCTTGTTGATGCCATTTTATATAAAAAAGTAGAAGTACGACCAAAAAGTAAAATTTCTCCCATCGTGATTCTTCCATGTTAATCCTGAGAAGATCATGAATTGCTATACGTGCATAATGTGGTGGTTGGCCGAAGTTGAACCAGTAGACGAAATCATACTGCAGAAATGGAAGTATAAAGGCTAGGAAAAACACAATAAGAGATATTGTAAAAATAAGGGTAGGTTTAACGGTGCGCGATTGATACGAATGTACCGTAACAATTATCAAACCTATGAGCAATGCCAGGCCTCCACCATCTTGCTTGGTAAAAAAAGCCACTGTAAAAAATAAAGAGGAGCTTATCAGCATAATCCAGGATTTTTTTTCTTCTAGATTTTTCAGATAATGAAACAGAAAACCAAAGGCAAGGAGTTGAAAAATGATAACCGTATGATTGTACTGGGGCCAATACAATCCAAGAATAAACGTTAGTGAAAAAATAACTAAACTGAGGAACCTCGTGTAAAAAGTGGCCTCATTGTTCACCAGTATCCATCGGAATGCAACGCCTGAAACAATGTTCATAAATGCCTGTGCCTTAACTAAAGTAAAGAGCGTTGGCCCAAAGAGCTTAAAGAAAAGGGCCGGTATCAGCCACGAGCATACCCCCATGGGTATGCCGAAATCCTTGTAGGGTAGTTCTCCCAGGTAAAGCCGGTAAGCCCCTTCCCAGATCATGTACAGGTTTATTTGGTATGACAAATCAAAAAATAAGGGAAATAACGAACAGCCGATTATAGGTAGTAATTCGATGGTAAGAGGGATCCATTTTTTCATATCATCGCAGGCTATGGATTGTGAAACTTAAAAGGTTTAGTGCGATCGAATAAATAACGAAGGATTTGAATAACCACTTGGGAACAACTGGATAACTAAGGGCAATAAGAATCAAGAGTGCCGGAAAAAAATCAAGCGAAAAGCGTTGCGTATTCACCTGCATCCAGCCATTGTTATGATAAAGTAGAATACTCGAAAGAATCAATACGATCGTACTCCAAAATGCAATTTTAAACTTAGTTTCTTGCTGTGCCTTAAAAGCAAAAATTATAAATGGTGAAGCAGCTAGAATTGAGGTTCCATATTGGTCGATACCAGCTACCTGCAAATTCATACTACCTGCAAAGAGCAAGTTATGTCCCTTTACCAGCAAATGGTAGAAATTATAGAGAAAGTACTTGGTGCTAAATAGCCCATATTCGTTTATTCTTTCCTGGATGGGCGCTGCATAAATCAAATATTGGTAACCGGTATCAAAAGGATTATGAAACCTTAAATGGTTAAGCACAAAATAGGGTATTACACAAACAAAAGCTGTCATAAAAGCGACAGCGATATTCCGGATCGCAATTTTTTTATTAGGTTCATCTACATAAAAAAAGTATAGGATAAGAATTCCATAAAAAACGGTCATTTGCCGGGTTAAGAAAGCCAGCGCCAAAAGTACACCTACAATAAGTGCCCTCTTTTTTCCATGTAACTCAAGTAGCAGCATCAGCAACAGACAAATACAAACCACATGGGCGAAGCCATTAATGTGGTCGCTGGTAAGTACTACCCACCAATACCCACTGCCAAAAAAGAATCCAAGAAATACCCAAAGCTTATCAGTTGAATCCCCAATTAACTTAATCAACAACTGGTACAAAAGATACATGCTTAAACAGGAAATCACCAGGCTTAAAAAGATTGTGTTTACTGCGTTACCGAACATGGCTACCAAAGGTGTTACCAGAACAGCAGGGAATGGGGGAAAGCAAACGAAATACTTGCCCTCAAATACTGAGGCATCCCAAAAGTAGCTATCGATATTGAGGTTACCTTTAAGGAAGGCCTCAGCCTGCATGATGGCAAGATTTGAGTTGTAATCGCTTTTTAGTACTACGGGAATATGAAAGAGCAGGTAAGCGGAAAAAATTAAAATCCAATGTCGCCAGTTCAGGTTTTGAAAAGATAAAATTTCGTGCATGAATTGCTTCATAAACAAAGAATTAAAGCGTAACTATCGGTGTTAAAGTTATGGGATTTTAATAGAATGACGAGTGATTTTATTACAAATTGGAACAATTACCCGCTGGCAAAGTCAAAAGTTTCATCGCCTGTATTTGCCGGGGATTTTAGTGCTCAGTTGGCTGATACTTCTCCTTTCATAGTTCGTGGTAATGGCCGCTGTTATGGCGATGCATCACTTGCGCCCTCCATAACCAGTACCCTCAAGTTCAACAGGATTATTAATTTCGATGAAAGTAAGGGGATCATCACCTGTCAAAGCGGTTTATTGCTATCCGATATTTTAGACGTGATTATGCCCAGGGGTTGGTTTTTACCAGTTACTCCGGGCACCCGGTTTATAACCGTTGGTGGGGCCGTTGCTTCGGATGTGCATGGTAAGAATCACCATAAGGATGGGTCATTTTCACAGCACGTAATTTCATTAAAAATCCTGACGCCCAAAGGAGAAATTATTTCCTGCAATGCATCTGAGAACAGTGAGTACTTTTGGTTTACCTGTGGTGGAATGGGGCTCACCGGAATTATACTTGAGGTAACATTTTCATTAAAAAGAATCGAAACTGGTTATATCAGGCAGGTACAAATAAAATCGGGAGGATTGGATGAAGTGCTGGATCTTTTCGAACAATATAGTCATTACACTTATTCAGTGGCATGGATCGATTGCCTGAAAACAGGTGCTAATTTTGGACGTAGCATTCTTATGTTAGGTGAACATGCTTCAGTTCCTGAATTAAAGAGTGCCAGGCATGCATTTCCGAAAAAATCAAAAACACTTTCAGTACCCTTTAACTTTCCATCTTTTGTGTTGAATGGACTGTCAGTAAAGGCTTTCAATTCTTTCTTCTATGCAAAGAATTATAAGAAGGAGATGCATTCAATGGCTACCTGTGAAAGTTTCTTCTACCCATTGGATGCTATTTTGCATTGGAACAGGATTTATGGAAAACGTGGATTTGTTCAATACCAATTTGTAATTCCCAAGGAACGGGGAAAAGAGGGGGTGCGCAATATCCTTAATCGCATAAGCAGCAAAGGTTGGGGTTCATTTTTAGCGGTGCTTAAACTTTTCGGAACGCAGCAAGGCCCAATTTCTTTCAATATGGAGGGATATACACTGGCACTGGACATCCCTATTAATGATAGGCTTTTTTCTTTTTTGGATGAACTTGACCTAATGGTTAAGGATTATGGCGGCCGTATTTATTTAACAAAGGATGCCCGTATGAAAGCCGAAATTTTCCACAGCACATATCCCCATGCATCAAATTTTGTATCCTTTTTAAGGAAGATTGACCCAGAAAGAAAAATTGTATCCTCGCTTTCCAGGCGACTTGAAATTAAATAGTTATTATGAAAAGAGTACTTATACTTGGTGCTTCCTCCGAGGTGGCCCTGGCTTTGGCAGATCAATTGGCTGCAAAATCGTGTGAATTGATTTTGGCTGCGCGAAACAGTGAGCGGTTAGCTGCCGTAAAAAGTGATTTAACAATTCGGTTCGGTATCAAGGTTAACCTGGCTGAATTTGACGCTTTACAACCCGCTACGCATAAGAAATTTTATGAAAATCTTGACCCCAAACCCGACACCGTAATTTGTGTTTTCGGTTATTTGGGTGATCATACCAGGGCAATAATTGATTGGGAAGAAAGTGCTAAAATTGTAATGTCGAATTACGTTGGGGCAGTTTCTATTTTAAATGTAATTGCCAACGATTTTGAAAAGCGGGCAGAAGGTATCATTGTGGGTATAAGCTCTGTAGCCGGAGAACGTGGCCGACAGAGTAATTATTTATATGGAAGTGCAAAAGCAGGTTTTTCGGCTTACCTGTCTGGTTTAAGAAATAGACTTTTTAAAAACGGTGTGCAGGTAATTACTGTAAAACCCGGTTTCATGAAAACACGGATGCTTGGGAACATGAAAACTTCTCCTTTCCTGACAGCCCAACCCGACAAGGCTGCTTCATTGATTATCCGGGCAATGGAACGTAAAAGAGATGTTGTGTATGTTTTGCCCACCTGGAAGTGGGTTATGCTCATGATCAGAAATATACCGGAGTTCGTTTTTAAAAGACTTAAGCTTTAAGAACTCAAAAATCGTTTTCAATTTATCTTAGAAATAGAAAGGGATCGCAGGTCAAAGCCCACGAGGAATATTAGATTATAGGCTTCTGACTATTTCTTTCTGAAAGTTATAAACTCTTTAGAGATCAGGTGCTTGGCCGGCCACCAATAAAAGGAAGTGTTGGCAAACAGGCTGATTTTATTAAGCTTGGTATGACTGTACCGGAACTCTTGCTCAACGGGTAATGGCTCCAAAAATTTCATTAGCTTTTTGTGGGTCATGTGATTCAGCTCCAGGTATTCCTGCACCAGATCATATTGGCCAAGGGTAGTCTGGTTTCGTTTCCGGATCATGTTCACCAGCATTTCTTGAGGCATGTATTGCAGCCACGGTACATTGATGATACGTTGCATATGACTGGCGTATGGCCCTTCCCAGGGTGGATAGCTAAAATAAAGCAAGCCTCCTCTTTTCAAATTTCGGTTTACCAGGATGTCGAGAATTCCCGGAATCCAGTCCGGTTTAATGTGCTCAATCACATCGTTGAGGATGATTACATCGTATTCCTTATCAATAGGATTCTCGATTATATTTTTTTGTGAAAACGTTACCTTGTCAGTGGGATATTTTTTCAGCAAGGCAAAGGCTACTTCAATATGTTTTTCATCAATATCATAGCCGTCTACAAGGGCGCCTAAGTTATTGGCCATCCAGATGCTCATGCCCCCAACGCCACAACCAAAGTCCATCACGGTCTTTCCGTTGAAGTCAAAATGTTTTTTCAAAAGCTTTTTATCAATGTCAAGATGTCCGCCCTGGTCGAGCAAGGTTTCTTCTGCGTACTTGATGCCGTCTTGTATTCTATCCTGGTGTGTAACTTTTACTGAACTCATTGAGTATGGAAATATTTATAATTTGAACTATAGAAATAAACGTTGTTTGAATTAGTGTACAGGATTTAATGCTTGCGAAACCAGGGGTGTTAATTTTTCAGCTATGATTTTGTTGCCTGCTTTGGTAACATGACAGAAATCAATGTAGATATATTCCTGGCCATCAAAGGCAGTGGTAAAGTCGTATATCCACGGATGATCTTTTTCCCTGATCAGTTCCTGAAGTTCGTGGTAAACAAAGCGAAAATTTTCTCCCAACTCTTCGTGCAGTTGAAGGTGCTCCACCCGTGGTGAACCGATATAGGAAACGGGTTGCAAAACAGCTATAAATTTTCCGCCCCGGCTGGTAACCAGTTCATGGGCCATTTCCCAGTTTGCCATGAGCATGCTTGCAACACTTCGTCCTTTATCAGAGTCCAGGCAATTGTATAGCGAAGGTTTTTCATCACCCGTATTTTGACGATACTGGATAAGCAGTAAAATATTTTTAGTGAACAGGTTATTCAGTACGGTTAAAATCACTTGTTTGCCACCGCCATAAATCTTTTTTTGAAATAACGGTATTAGCCGGTGACCGGGAAGTTCCTGAATTTCTTCAGGACATAGAAAAGCAGCATCGTTTACACCATCGTAAAAAATAACAAGGTCTGCTTTTTCACCTTTGGCATATATCGAAATTAAAGCATCCAGGTTTTGCCGGGAGTTATACGCAAGCTGGGCGTGGTTGACCACCGTGCCCGTGTTGATTTGGTGATGGATAAGTGCCGGTATGGTGTTCGCATCGTCCGATCCTTCGCCCCACAGGGTAGAACCGCCAAAGAAATGAATGGCCGGTGTTGGTGATGCACCAGCCGGGGGTGTATGTACTCTGTGTCCATGCTCATCAATCGTTAAGGTTTTACCCGCATAGGGAAGCATTTGCCATTCGGCAAAGGGCTTGTAACGATGGGCTGTAGCATGATAGTCATCAAAAATAAGTTTAGCATACGCATGGTCATCGTTATAACCGGGAAGTAAATGCCTTTTTTCAGCTCCTATTTTCCCCAAATAAATTCCCACTGCCCAGTTGGTGATGACCAGCAGCATCAAGAAGACAAATACACTTATGGAAAGACTCTTGAGATAAGAAAGTATTTTTTTCATGCGCGAGTTTGCCCTAAAGTTAATAGCACAGAAGGGAATATAAAATCTGGAAAGGGTTACTTCTTAATGATTAGTTTGTGTCGTTGAATACCTGCTTCCCCTTCAAGCGCGAGAATATAGAGTCCGGAAGAAAACGCTAATTCAATTTCTGAGTGGTCAGCGGTCAACAGACCTGTTTGTACAACCTGGCCCCAGCTATTGAGCAAGGTATACGGTGTTGGTTTTAAAATTCCTTTAGCCGAAACTGAATGTTCAGCAGGATTGGGATACAAGTGAAAAGCAGGCTGCCTGGGTTCGGTTCCTGTAATCACATAGGCAAACGGAGGAGAGGTTTTTGAGCACGATGATTTCGTTACCCGCACCTGGTAGTTACCGCTGATCAAAGGAGTGTAGGTAGACTGTGTAGCCCCGGCTATTTCTTCACCGTTCAGCAGCCATTGAATATCTGCAGTAACGCTTGACACCAAGTGATCCTGTTCAACCGAAATTTCAGGTAGTGGTAGTTCAACGGTGGCCAGGAGTTGAAAGCGCTTATGACCAAAGGTGTTGGGGTCATCGGTAATTTGAAAGGAGTAGCGCTGATTGGATGTTACCCGTACGTTCACGCCCAGGTAGTTGTCCTGCAAGACAAATTCCCGTTCGCTTTCCAAGGCTGAGCCGGAGAATTCAAGTGTATACGTGCCGGGTTTGGTATGTTGCACGGAGAGTGTTACCCCTGCAGTACACGTATCGGGCATATTTTTTATGGCTACCAACACTGAATCGGGCGTAAGCGTAGCGAAATTGTAGTAACTGTTTTGTTGTTTCACGCCATCCCGATGCGGATCAAACCTCAAACCTGAGCGGTTGTTAAATTTCAAAAACGTCCGGTCTACTAGTCCATTGTGGTTCAATGAAATGGTAAGACTTGAATTTGAGTCTTGTTTTGTTCTGTAAAAAATAGCTTCGTCTGTGGCTTTTGCATTTTCCTGAATAGTGAGTGATGCACCTGCACTTGTTGCTTTTACCCAAAATGCCTGCCCCTGCGCAATTAAACCTTCAAATTCTAAATCTCCATCTTCTCCATCCCATTGCAGGAATCGTCCGTTGCCTTGCTCATTGTCTCGAACATAAACCGTTGGATTTATACCATTACCTATCCAGCCTGTTCCACCCCATTGAATGGGGGCCGCATACGGATTGCCCAACAGGCTCCAGCCCGCGTTGGGCAGTGCAGAACCTGCGTTCAGCTGAAACGGAAAATCACCGGTATGCACTTCACCGGCTACGGTAATTGTAGTGGGGTCATCTGCCTTTCGAACGAATACCGCATAGCCTCTTCCCATCGAAAATTCCGCAGCACTTGTTGTGGTTGGATAGGGGAGCCAGCCGCCCGGCTCTGTATAATAAAAGAGCGAAGGATTGGTAGTCAGCCCTGGCCCGGTTGACCGGCCATCAAAATTTCCCGTTACCAGTACACGCTTCTGAAGGTCACCTACGGTTGCACCCTGAACCGGAAAACCCAGGTAGCGGTACATCCTTCCAGGGCGAACATAACGTTGAAACCGAACGTCACCCGTGATATCTCCCGTGCCCTCAACGCGTTCAATGCGGGCAGTCTGATCAGCAGTGGAAACCAACGTAAGAAATCCATTCGCGTTTAATGTTCCGTTCAGCATCTTCACCGATTCCGCCACGAACAGGGAATCCTGAAGGATGAGCGCACCTGCTCCTGTGAGGTTAGCGGTTACGGCCGACACATGATCAACCAACGGCTTGGTGTACAGGTAGGAGTTGGAGGATGACGATGAGGTAACGGACAGATTACTGTTATCAAAAGCGATGCGGCCGGTTTGGTTTTGAGGGTTGATGGTACCCGACCCGATAATGGTTAAATGATTTTTACCCAAACCTAATTCACTTCCCGCGTGTACGATTAATCCGCCACCGGTTGTTGATCCCAGTTCCAGTGTTTTCGGTAAGGTGCCTTGCGTGATACTCACCACCGAATTTCCTAAAATAGTGAGTTGATTAAAAACCGCTTTGGTACCCGTTAGGTTAATAGTATGAGGCGTGCCTCCTAATAATGTGAGCCCAAATTTTTGAGTGGGATTAAATTCAGTTGTTGTTTGTAATATAAGATTCCCACCCAGTTGAATGTTGCTGGTGTTATTGGCAACTCCGTTTACCATGGCATTAGCCGTCAGTGTTAGATTACCCAAAATAGTAGTAGTGCCACTGCTTAAGGTTTTGGTTCCGCTTTGAACCACTACGTTACCATAGGTATGCGCGGGTATGGCAGTAGCATTGGCTCCAAAACGAATAGTAGAGGTAGGAGAAACTGATCCGAATGCCACTGGCTGACTTGTATTTACATTCACAATGCCATTGCCCTCCACATTAATGACTCCGGTAAACGTATTGTCAACCGTCATCTCCCCACCGTTACGTACCCACAACGCTGACTCGTTACCGCCAATGCTTAACGGTCCGCCTTGAGTGGCTACTTTGTTTACATTAAATACCTGAAAATTGCCGGTAAAAGAGAAGTCCCAATTATTTGTTCCACTGCCATCGGGCGGATTGGGTCCCCAGGAAGATAACAGATTTAAATTTTGCCCAGGCTTTGGGTAGTATTGTTGTAGCGTTTGGGTGATAACGGAAAATTTTACACATTTTGATACACCATCTGTTCCATTACCAAAGCTACTTGAATTGGGTGTTGCACAGACTACATGTTCGCCTGGTAAAATTTTCCAACCGAGTGGAGCGTAACCAGCCGGGTACACATATTTATCGCTACTCCATCCATCCACTTGCCTTGTTAATTGGTTGCTGTTGACCCTAAATTTTAAAGTTCCACCACCGGTTTCCGTAGTAGCCAGAACGTTAAGATCAATGGTGCCTGGGTAGTTTTTATAAACGACTTGCTCATTAACCAAGGGGCCAATGACGGTGCCTGAAGCAGCATTGGTCAGGGTAAAGCTGGTAACGCTGTTGTGTGATCCACGATCAGTTAACAATTCAACTGTAATATCATCACTACTGGTGGCCCCCAGGTTGTCAGTAACGGTTAGCCTGAATTGAAAAGTACCTGCCTGCAGGTTAGTGATTTTAAGTATGCGGGTATCCGTTTGCTCCAAAGTAAGGGTAGGAGCAGGAGGATTCTGTAGTTGTATCCACTGAATGGATGTAATGGAACCATCAGCATCAAAAAAATCGGAGTTCAGGTAAAGCGTACCATCACTCACCAGAAATTTTTTATCAACCCCAACATTAACGTATGGTGGAACGTTGGCCGTTGAATTTTTGGTGAATTGCAGCAGCCAATCGTAAATTGGATAACCTGATGACAAATTATAGATAGGATTCCAAGTGGCATTGTGTTCGATGGCATCCAACAAAGTAACATGAGGCCTGATGCTTCCTGGATTGGCACATGCGTTAATTGCCGCAGCCATTGTGGTCGCGTGAGTGTAGTTTAATTGTATATCCTCTGTTCCGTGAAAAATCCACATAGGGATGTTTACCAGTGAGCAGGCTTCTTCAATAATATCATTGGTACGTCCGCAAATGGGTACCATGCCCGCTATCTTGTGTGGATAAGCCGCAGCGTATATCATGCAGCCCTGGCCACCCAGGCTTAACCCCATGATATAGATTTTATCCGTATTAATGGTGCGAATGGTCTTAACATATTCAATCACCTTATCAATGTAATCTGCTGTCCAATCCTGGTCTAAAATATTGGGTATAGAAAAATCGCGTTTCAGTTGGGGCGACACCACGATAAATGGCCTTGAAGCGTCCCATCGCCCTTGCGCAATCAGGTAGGCAGGCGTTGCATCGGTAGCCTGTGTTGTTAGCAGATTAATATTGTCTCCAATCTGCCCTAGTCCATGTAAGTTGATAAGCAATGGGGCAGGTTCGTTTGGGTTATTTCCCGGAGGGGTGTAAATCCAAAACTTGATACGGTCCTCAAGTATAGGATCTTGAGTATCTGTGCTTATCTGGCATGATGGACATGGCGCTTGCGCAGATGCCACACCGGGGCCAATCGCCAGTAAGGTGAGTAAAAATAATATTCGATATGGTTTACCAATCTTAAACACTTCCTTCGTGGGGTTAAGGAATCCTGACTCGTCATTGCGAGGGAGCTTGCCTGCGGTAGGCAAGGGGCGACCGAAGCAATCTCATTCTTCAATGAGAACTGAGATTGCTTCGCGCCCTTACTCATCCTAACCCTTCCGCTCCCCGACAATTGTCGGGACAGGCGCAATGACGGTAAACGTTTTTCGCTACATCAGTTTCTATAACAAGCTAAAAATACCAAAACAAGTCTTTCTAACCCACACCCTTCTCCTGCAGGAGATGGGAAGGGGGTGAGGTTATCAAATAACGTGAGCCGGTTTACCAACCGGCTCACGTAACACGCAAATCATTTTTCTGTTACTCAAAATGGAGTATCAGTTTGCGCTGAAGCACAGCGCTGCCTTGCCGTATCGATATAATGTACAGCCCCGGGGCTGTGTCCTGCGATACGTTTAATTTATGAACACCGTTTACGTGCGTCCCTTTTAGGGAAGCATCAAACACGCTACGCCCGGTAAGGTCAACAATCGCGATGTTGGCATCCAGTGTTGATGTAGTTTCTATTTTCACATACAGTTTATCGTGGGTTGCCGGGTTAGGATACACGTAAACGTTGAAGCCATCATGCACCGGGTTTTCCGTGTCGGTTACCAGGTACTCGAACGATTCGGAAACTTTTGAGCAACCGCCTTTTGAAACCAATACCGTATACGAGCCGGGCTCAACGGGTTTAATACCCCGGTCGTAGGCATCCAAGGGTTCGTTGTCTTTGTACCACTGCATAAAGGTTCCAGCAGGTATTTCGTTTACAATCTCCAGTACATCGCCATTGAACTCAACCACCGGCATCGGTACTTGGTTGATTTCTACATAGGTAGAGGCTTTATTCCCTTCGCAGCCGTTGATTACGGCAGCCACCTGGAAAAGTGTGGTGCTGGCAATTGGCCCCGATACCCAGGTTGCATTGGTTTGGTTGGGTATTAACTGACCATCCTTATACCAGCGCAGGCTGTTTTCAGGGTTGGTCTCTGCCTTTAAGGTAACCTGTGCGCCATCGCAAAGCGTGTAGTACGGCCGGTCAACCGATACGAGAGGCATAGGCGTGTACGTAAAGGCAAGCGGTGTGGCCGACAGCAGTTCGTTGCTGCAGCCGCTAAACCCGGTGCGGATAACCAGGTTGTTTGTGCCGGGTTGCAAGGCACTTACCGGAACAGCAAGGGAAATGGTTCCGTTGGCGTTTGATTGCAATTCCGATAACGGTGTTTCATCATTCAGGTAAGATGCATAGTAGAATACACCTTGCTGTATATTGGTAAGCTGAATAGTGGCCGAAGTTCCGCCACACACATTTTCAACAGTAGCCACTGCATTTTTCTGAAGCGCAGGGCGGCTGAGTGTGAGCGTAAACCTGCCGGCACCATAACTGGCTGTGCTGGAGGTAACCGCAAAGTTATAATGATCACCGCCCGTAAGTGTTTGTGTGGTGTTGGTGAAATGATCGGTAAGCGTAACTGCGCCAACACCCACCAGGTTTTCGATGTTCTCGAACGAGAGGGTGTAGTTACCCGGTGTTACATCATCGACACTTAATGCAACTGTCTTTTCGCAGAAACTGTTTGAGATATTGTTGAAGATGAGTTTCACATTTTCTGAGGATAGCGTACTAAGGTTCAGGATCTGATTCTTCATTTTCATACCGTCTATGCCGGGCTCATACGTGTCCTCATATTCGTTGCCAACAATGATGTATGCTTCATCTTCCAACGAGCCATTCGACAAAACAATGGTAATACTGTTGACCGTTGCTTCCTCTTCCCGGAAGAAGGTAGAAGTGTTGGTGCGCTTGGCTTTCTCGTGTATGGTAAGGGATGGATTGGCTGTTACAGCTTGTACCCAAAAGGCCTGACCAGGAGCTATGATACCTCCGGTTAGGGTTCCAAGTCCGTTGTTGGCATTATAGGTTCTGAAAACCAACGTTCCGCTTGTATTATCGGGTACGTGTACTATGGGTGATAGACCGCTCTTTATCCAGTCACTCGTCAGGTTGTTCCACATAATAGCTGATGCATACGGATTACCCACCAGGTTCCAGCCTGTGTCACCTCCACTACCGGGGGTAAGTGTATAGGGTACACTGCCCTGGTATGGATTACCCGTCATGGTGAGGGTAAGCGGGCTGTTGCCGTTGTAATTGAAAATAGAATAGCCGCGGCCCCGTTCAAAGGTTACCGAGTTATTACTGCCGGTATGCGGATAGTTAATATAGCCACCATTGTTCTCTACATAGTAAAACATTGAAGGGTTAGGCGAATTCGGACTGCTGCCGGTAAAAGGCCCTGTAATGGGCATACCACTCTGTTGCCACATGGCCACCGTCATGTTGGCCACGGCCGATGACATGTACCGGTATTTTCTCGCTATGCTCACCCAGCGCTCAACCTTTGCGGCACCGGTAATGCTTCCGTTGCCTTCAAGCTCCTGCAGGTAGGCCGTTTTGGTTTGCGTGGAAACCAGCGTGATGTTGCCGCCAGAATTTACCTCACCGGCTTTTATTTTTAACCCATCGGTTATCCGCAGCGGTGATTGTATCACCAGGTCTCCGGTGCTGCTAAAGGTGGTGGTAACCATGCCGGCTGTGTTCAGCACATTATCCACATACAAATTGGAATTTTGTGCGCTGCTGCTGTTCAGGGTTAGATTACTTCCGTTAAGGGCCAGCCTGCCGGTTTGCCCGGCAGCATTTATAGTAGCAGCATTCTTCATTACCAGGTGGTTGTTGCCCAGGTTAAGCGTGCTGCCGTTGGCCAGCGCAAGCCCGCCACCATTGGGTGAGCCAATGTTAATAGTTGCGGAACTACCACCGTTCACCACGCTTGCTGTAGTACCGGCAGCGGTTGAAATCCTGTATAAATCCAGTGTACCATTAACACTTAGGGTTTGTGTACCGGCCTTTGCCAGGGTTAAATCCAGTGCATTGTCGGTGGCCACGGTGGCCGGGGTGCCGGCCAGTGTAATATTTTCATGTACCGTAACGCGCGAAGCATTGGACGGTGCGCCCTTTAACGCAATGCCCGAAGTAGCGGTGAGGTTACCCATAATGGTAATGTCACCGGCTTCAAAATTTTTGTTGCCTGTGCCGGTAAGGTTTACGTTACCATAGGTAGCCGCAGGAATAATGTTATAGGCATTGAAGTTAACCGTACTTGTAGGCGATACACTCAAAAACTCAGGCGCGGTGGTGGCATGATTAAGGTTAACAATACCGTTACCCTGTACTTCCAGTTTGGCCGAGATCGTATTATCAATATCGAATGTAGTACCATTAGGCACAACTATCTTCGACACACTTCCACCAATAGTTAGCGGGCCGCCAAGACCGGTGCTTGGGCGGGTAACCATATAAATCTGCCCATTGTTGGCAAGCGATGCCGGGGAAGAGCCATTCCCATCGGGAGTATTGGACCACGTGTTAGTTAAGTTAAGCGCACCGGTTGCTTTTGTATAATACATTATACCACTGTTGGTAGTAACCGGCAAAGCAACTGATGCAGCCGATTTGTTACCCGAAGCATCAAAAGCTTTTACGGTAAAGTTATACAATGTGCCAGGCTCAAGGCCGGTGGCCATGTAGCTGGAAACTGTTGTCGAATCAACAATAGTGTTATTGATCAAAATTTCATATCCTGCAACGCCAACATTATCAGTTGAGGCTGTCCAGCTAAAGGCAACATTCGAAAATGTTTTACTTGAGAGCGTTAGTCCAGTGGGCACTGTTGGTGCAATAAGGTCTTCAGTAGTTGAAGCATTCACCGTTGAGCTAAAGGCTGATATGGCACCATCAGATGGATTAATTGTTCTTAACTTGTAGAAATATGTTCTACCGGGCAGCACCGTATTATCGGTATAGGAAAGCCCTGTGGCACGAGCCACGATTGCAAACGTTCCATCAACAGCCAGTGAGCGGTAAACTTCAAATTCATGGGCAGGTGCTCCTCCATATTGCCAGGTTAATCCTACACTGGTCATTCCGGTTCCAGAGACAGCGAATGCCGATGGAGCAGCAAGCGGGTCCGGTGGTATGAATTCGCCAGTCTTCAGCATGGAGGTGGGAATCGTAATCCAAGCCCCATAACTAGATCCTGATTTTATACGATATTGAACTGTTAAGGATTGATCGCCTGTAAATTCATTGAACAATACCACAATACGGTGAAAAGCAGAATCCAGTGTGACATCCTCGCTTGTTGCTGTTACTGCGCCATGTAACCCATCGTTATTCACAATACGATATTGTGTAAACTCAGCCTGATTGGCTGGGTTTCGATTGAATCCTTTAAGAAATAACATACTTCCATCATCGGAAGTTGTATTGAACTGCACTATAACATTTCCGGTACCTGGCTTTGTGATGTACCCATCAAACTTTATCTTATAAAACTCCTGCTGGGTAGCAATACCAAGGGTACCGTTAGGATGCGGAGGATCAGTATTCGGGTTAACGTTAAAGTTGGCAATCTTCCCGGTAAATTCCGCGGTATTCCAGTTAATGGGAGGGAGGTCGTTGAATCCACTTGGACCTGAAATAAAAGGATCTAAACTCTGCCATGCTCCGGTTGAATGCTCATAATAAAGTCCATCTACATAGGTTGTACCTGTGATTAGATTACTTGGTGGAGATAGAATGCCTGCAAAATCCTCGGTCTGAACAGTAATTTGATAGGCATTATTAGCAGTAAGGCCTGTTATGGTAAAAGTTGTTGTTGCCGTGGTGGTGAATGCTGTACCTGAAGGACTTCCGGTATAATTTATCTTATAGCGTCTCACCCCGATATTATCGGTGCCGGCATCCCATTCTAATCGAATAGTGGTAAGGTTATTAAAGGTAACCCTAACGTTTTGCGGAGGCGTTGGGGGCACGGCATCCCCTAACGTAGTAACAACTACGTTCTCATTAATATCATTGTTTCCAGGAAAATATATTGATCGTGCGGTGCTGCTAACAGCGCGAATTTTATAGTAATAGGTAGTGTTTGCAACGAGGTTGTTGTCAAGGTATGAAACAGCATCTTCCGCAGTTCGTGTAACGAACGTATAAACAGTCTCACCTGTTCTCCTCCGCCATATTTCAAAACCTGATTCATTAGGTGAGTTATCGGTCCAGCTTAAAAATATGCTGGAGGCGCTTTGAGCCGTTCCGGAAAAATTACTGGGTAAGGTAATTGTTGTAGGGGTATTAAAGGTGACTGCAACAGGATCGGAACTCAAGCTTTGGCATCCACTAATCTCTGCAGTTTTTAACGTATAAATGCCGGGTTGATCGGACTTACGTTGGATCATTGATAACGTATCAAGTCTGTCATTGAAAATATCATTAAAGGTTCTGTCTGGTGTAAACTGAACACCATTATTGGACCATAAATATTTTTCATTCTTTTGGCTGGATTTTAACACCACCCTGTCATCATTACTTATTACCGTTGGGAAAACGGTTGATCCTAACGCTTGAATACTAGGTTTAGGCGGGGCAACTTCAGTAACTATTACAGGATCAGACCAACGGTTCCAATCGCTTTCACCAGGGTTTGCAACCCGGCTAAAGCGTGCCCGGTAGGTGCCGGGCAAAGTTGCTGAATAAGTTGATGATGTAGCCCCAGGAATGATTTGGCCATCTCTTTCCCACTGATAAGCCAAAAACCCTTGGGCCAGATGGAGTACTGTAGCGGCACCGGAGGTGCCGCATACTTCAGGCTTACCAAAATTGACATGGATATTGGCCTTGTTTTTCCTCATCATCCAACTAAAAAAGTCTGGTTCTGCGTAGGCGTTGTTCCACACCCCATGGCCAAGTGTTGGGTACAGTTTATACCGAACATCCATGCCAGCATTTCTGAAATTTTGAATCAGTGCTTCGGTGTGAACTGGTCTTGGATTAGTATCTGTACCGCCTTGGAAAACCCACAGCGGAACAGTATTGATAAATGGATATATTGGATAGTTGTTTTCCGGGTTGTTTACTGCAGACATGGGAAGCGCTGCAGCAAACAACCACGGTGCGGTACGGACTAACCGGTAAGTGCCTGAACCACCATCCGAAAGGCCATGGACATAGATTTTGTTTGGATCAATATTATATTTTTGCATTAACAACCTAATGATTCGAACAACATTGTTCGCACCGCCTTGTTCCCACCCGTTTAAGTTCTGCGGATAAAGCACAAAACCCGGGAAGGCTCTGGCAGGCATATTTGGATCACTAGGCAACATATTACTGGTTATCCCGGGATGTAACACAGCCGATTGATGAACCGAACCACCGTGGGTCATACTGTGGTCATTGTTTAAAAGCCGAAGCGCGCCAAGTGATTCTACATTTCCTGTAGCGTTACCGTTGAATGGTATGTTAACCCTAAAGCTGGTAGTAGTCAAAACTTCTGCTACTGTTCGGCTACCATTGTAAGAGGCAACTGTGGAATTACTGATAAGAATTTGATTACCGTACCCGCTACTAGAAAAACCGTGAGTTGCGTTTGTAGTAACGATAATTTGTGAGCCACCGCCTGTGCTAGTCACTCCGGTAATTGAGTATTTGGTGTTATTCACCGGGGGGTTATTGTTAGTGTTTGGATCGTAAAATGTACTGCCCCAATAGCAGTTCGATCCCCAGCAGTTTGCGCGTTCACCAAAGCCATGAGCCATTACAATCAGCGGATAGCCACCAGCTACATTAGGGTTAGCGTTGTAGTTTTTCGGGAACAACAACCTGTAATTCATTACGTAGAGATCTTGCCCCCAATTGTTTAACCTTCTAAGATTTCCCTCCTTATAGTTTATTGAGCCAAAACCAGCCATTGCATAATATGAGGTTGAAGGTAGACCATTGACCAGGCGATGGCTAAAAGTTTGATTCTCTTTCAGATAAAACCTGTTATTAAATATTCCCGAACTACTCTCATCATTAACCAAACGGATATCAACATTAATGAAAGTGCCAGATGTTCCAGGCCCGGCTCCTCTTGTTCCATCATTTTTATAATGAAAATAAGTCCAGGTGGTGTCAATTTGCGAATAAGAGAGGTTGCAAAGCGAGGTAAAAACGGCAATAAAAATGGCGATTTTAGCCAGTGGTTTCATAGACGGGGGCAATTGATTAAAGCTACCTACTAATATCCAACAAAGGTCGTAAAAGTGACAACCCAAGGCGTAATATTTAACATTAAATTTTCATAAAAAACAGGGGGTTTTAAACTCAAAACGGGGCATTTCTGCCCAAAAGGCAATACAGTCAGCCGGTTATGGCTTAAAACCCTATGTACCATTTAAAAGTGAAACCAAACACATGGGATTTGGTTCGCAAAAAGTGGGATTATTTGGGGCTGTGTAAACCTCACCCTTCCTATCGGTAGGCACCTGCAGGAACGGGGAAGTTTACCTGCCGGATAGGCAGGGGGTGAGGTTTAGTTGAAAAAATCTACTGAAGTTGCTGTATTTAGTCTTTCATTGGATGTTTTGCATAACTTCGTTTGACAGCGCAAGGCTCAGAAAATGAGATACTTTAAAATACGTCATGATACAGCGGATTTATATTGATACATCAGTTATCGGTGGACTATTTGATATCGAATTTTCGAACGACACTAAACCATTTTTTGACAGAGTGGAGAAGGGTGAATTAAGAATTGTTTATTCAGAGATTACGATTGATGAACTTGCCAACGCTCCTGACAGGGTAAAAAATTACCTCCAGGAACTGAATTCAACGCAAAAAGAATTTGTTGAGATTTCTCAAGAAGCAGTTAATCTTGCTGATACGTATATTCGGGAAAAAGTTGTTGGCAAAACAAGTCGGGCTGATTGTATTCACATTGCCTTAGCGACCCTTTACAAGGTTGATATTTTGGTTAGCTGGAACTTTAAACACATTGTAAACATTAGTAAAATCAGAGGGTATAATTCAGTAAATTTGAGGCTGGGACATCAGACTTTAGAAATCCGCACCCCAAAAGAAATTTAGTATGGCAACAAAGACAGTAAAGATTGAAAAGGGTTTTGATGCTGTTGCCTTCATGAGGAAGCAACGGGACAAAATAAGTAAGGATATAGCCAATATGGATTTTGAAGAAATAAAGAAATACTTCTCAAAAAAACGGACCACCAAGCGGCCAGCAACAAGTAAAACTTTTTGATTTTTTAATTACACCTTTGCCTGCAGAGTTTTCTTGCCCCGTCAGGGTTGAGGGTGTCGAAACCCAATACACACTTTAAACGAATGTCATCTCAGCAACCCTCCATAAGCGTTTTTATGCTGGCCTATAATCACGGGCCGTATATTGCCCAGGCTATACAAAGTATTCTGGATCAAAAAACCGATTTGGATTACGAGTTGGTGATTGGCGAAGATTGTTCAACCGACAATACCCGTGCAGTCATTACCAGTTTCAAAGAACGCTATCCGGAAAAAATAAGGGTAATTGAAAATACCACCAATGTGGGCATGCACGAGAATTTCCTGCGCACACTTTTTAGTTGTACCGGAAAGTACTTATGTATCTGCGAAGGAGATGATTACTGGGAGCATCCGGATAAATTAAACATCCAATATCAATTCCTGGAGTCACACCCCGATTACGTTTTAGTGTGTGGCAATCATAAAAAATATATCCACAACGAAAAGCGGTTTGAGCGGGGCGATTCAGTTTCCGTAAAGGATCATGACATCAGTTTTGAAAAGCTTACGCGGTTCAATTGCATCACCACGGCAACCATTATGTTCCGTAATGTTTTGAAGCGTTCTGATTTTGCCGATGACTTTTACTCCATCATCAGTTGCGACTGGTACATGCACATGAAGCTGCTTAACCATGGTAAAATCAGGTACTTAAATTATGTTTTTGCCGTGTACCGAATTAATGACGGCAGCATTAACGGGCGCACTAACCGGCTGGCCATCGCGAAAAAGGAAATGGATTTTTTGCAGTTGGTAAAAACCGGAAGCTTGCTTGCGTTGGATAACAACAAGAAGGAACAACTCGAAACCTCCATCATCTTTAAGCATTATGACCTGGCCAGTGCCCATGCCTTGAACAGAAGCCGGAAAGAGGCGATCGGCTTATGCCTGCATGCTTTTAAAAACAGACCCTTCAGTAAGGAAGGTTTCGTTAGCCTGGTTAAAACTTCAATCCAGATTATCAGCCCCGGCTTGTTTCAGGCCCTTCGAAGGGTTAAACGCAAAGCGGTAAACGCGGGGTAGTGCATGGCTAGAAGCCATCTCAAAATATTTTCGTCATTGCGAGGAATCAGGAAGGGAAGAGCGTAAGTATGACGAAGCAATCCCACACTAAATAGTTAGAACTAAACGTAAAGTTTGGGATTGCTTCACTCCATCCCACACCCCACCTGTCCGTTCGCAATGACGTAGTCTATAAAATAAACCATACTTTCTGAAGTGATATGGCCCTTGAAACGGATACTCGAATTAGATAATATCAAAACCATAATTTTGAGGTGGATAGTTGATATGCTGCATTTGTTTTTGGATACTATAATACTTACCTTTGACGTAAGTAACGCGTAACAGGACTATGATTGTATCCTTTGGCTCCAAAGAAACAAAGAAAATTTGGGACGGTGAGCGAGTTAGGGGATTGGCTATAGAAGTGCAGGAAACGGCAAGGCGAAAATTGAGAATGCTGAACAACGCACAAACTATAGCAGACTTGAAAATTCCACCATCGAATAGGTTGGAGAGACTAAAGGGTAATCTTAAAGACTTTTATTCGATAAGAATTAATGACCAGTGGAGAATTATATTTCAATGGGATAAAGGTATCGCTTCAGACGTAGAGATATTGGATTATCATTAAAACTGATAAGCATGAAAAAATTAAAAAACATTCACCCAGGAGAAATCCTTCAGGAGGAATTCTTAATCCCACTAGGACTTAGTGCCTATAAATTATCGAAGGACATAGGAATACCTCAGACAAGGGTGTCTGAAATCATAAAGGGGAACAGAAGAATAACGGCTGACACGGCACTTCGACTATCAAAGTATTTTGGTAATTCAGCAAAGTTCTGGCTAGGGCTTCAAGACGACTTTGATATTGAGGAAGAGGAACAGATTAAGTCAAAAGAATTTGATTCCATTGAGCACTACCAAGTCAATACAGCATAATCAAAATTTTCTCATGTTAAGGCTCATCTAATTCCAACAGCAACACAACCCATGCGTAAGCATTACTATAATTTTCGATGATCCGTACAGATACTCATTTGAAAGTCATGACCTTCAGGTATCTTTGCGGACTTTCAGTCTATAATTTTAGCTCACTATGATCCCTGTGACCAAACCTTTTCTTCCGCCACAACACGAGTACGAAAAATACCTGGATGGCATTTGGCAGCGCAACTGGCTAACGAATAATGGCCCGCTGGTAAATGAGTTGGAACTGAAACTGAAAGAATACCTGAAGGTTAATCATTTGCTTTTTCTTACCAACGGAACCATTGCCATTCAAATAGCCATAAAGGCATTAGACCTGAACGGAGAGATAATCACTACGCCTTTTTCGTATGTGGCTACTACCAGCAGTATTGTTTGGGAAGGCTGCAAACCCGTGTTTGTTGACATTGACAAGAATACACTCAACATCGATCCCAAAAAAGTTGAAGCGGCTATAACGGCCAATACCTCGGCCATTCTGGCTACACATGTGTACGGAAATCCGTGCGACATTGATGCGCTACACGCTATTGCAGAAAGGCATAACTTAAAAGTGATTTATGATGCAGCACATGCGTTTGGTACCCTTTACAAGGGAAAGTCGGTTTTCGAATTCGGGGATGTAAGCACTGCGAGCTTTCATGCCACTAAACTTTTTCACACCATAGAAGGAGGGGGGGTTGTTACCAACTCAGCAGCACTGCTCAAGCGAATGGCTTATATGCGCAACTTCGGCCACGATGGTCCTGAAAAATTTGCCGAGGTGGGCATCAATGGAAAGAATTCTGAATATCATGCGGCCATGGGGTTGGTTAATCTTTCGCATATTGAGGCTATTCGCCAGGCACGCAAAGTGCAAAGTGAATATTACGATAAGGCGCTGAAAAACCTGAAGTGTCAAAAGCCGGCCATTGCAAAAGAAGCTACGTTCAATTACGCCTATTATGCCGTGGTATTGCCGACAGAAGAAATTACCATTCGGATGGTTGAGGAGTTAAATAGGAATTTGATTTACCCGCGCAGGTACTTTTATCCTTCACTGGATGAATTACCGTATTTAGAAAGGGCAGAATTGCCCATAACCCGTTCCGTTAGCAACCGGGTGTTGTGCTTGCCGTTGTATCATACACTCACAAATGAAGAAATTGACTTTGTGGCGCGGATAATGTTAAGGGTTCAAAATAACTGATCGTGTTAGTAGCCGGAGCCAGCCGCCACGCAAAGGAAGTACTTGATATACTGTATCGGCAGAATCAAACAGATGATCTGCGATTCTTTGATGATATCCATGTAAACGGCCCTAATTTTTTTTATGAACGTTTTCCGATCATTCATAGCGTGAAGGATGTTCAGGAAATTTTCAAAGCAGATAACCGGTTTATTTTAGGATTGGGCGGCACGAATGCAAGGGCAGTAGTGGCAAAAAAATTACTAACAGCCGGAGGAAGCCTTCATACTGTCATTGCTGAGTCGGCACGAGTGGGTCATTTCCAGGTAACAATTGAGTCAGGTGTTAACATTATGGAGTTTGTGTTGATCAGCAGCAGTGTTGTTATTGGTGAGGGAAGTCTGATCAATGCATTGGCAGCCATCCATCATGATGTGACAGTAGGTTCCTATTGTGAAATTTCTCCCCGGGCTACCTTACTGGGTGGATCGTCCGTTGGTGATTTCAGCAGCGTTGGAAGTGGGGCTGTTATCCTGCCGAATATTAAAGTAGGAGCGAATGTGATTATTGGTGCAGGAAGTGTGATTACGCGCGACATACCGGATAACGTAGTGGTGGTGGGCGTTCCGGGCAAGGTTATCAGGGAAAATTCTAATCGTGCTTCTTAAGGTTATTCCATTACCTGGCGACTTAATTTAGGATAATTATTATCTGGAAGATTGTTATGAAAAATTCGAAGAATGTACTGTTGTTCTTTATCTCTATTCTTATCCTGTTCTGGAATCCATTGTCATTCCACCTCTACTACTCCAGTCATGAGGTATTTGAATCAAAAGTTTTGAACTTTCTTTTTTGGTTAATACCAATTGGTGGAATGCTTGCCATACTCTATGTAAGGCGACAAAAAAGTTTATCGCAAAAAACAGAAAGCCTGATTTTTAATGGCGCATACATTGGTATAATCCTTGGTTTTCTGATCCTTATTAATTTTTTAATTGGAGTATTTACAGCACCTGAAAAGGAAAGCGCTGCCGGCCGCGTGATAAAAAGCGATGGTTTGATTTTTAAACCCAAATCAGTTGCTGTTTATAAAACTGTGGAGTTTGATTATACGGCAACAATCAATAGCCTGGGGCTGCGCAACAAAGAGGTTGAAATTGAGAAAGCAGAGGGCATCTATAGAATTTTGTGTTTTGGCGACAGTTGGACGTTTGGGTGGGGGGTTAACATTGAATTTAGCTGGCCCATGCAAATGGAGAATTACCTGAAGGAAAACGGATACACCCATGTTGAAGTTATTAATTGCGGGCAGGGAGGTCAGTTTACCACTACCTACAAACAATTCATGGCGGACGCTGTACCCCTGCTGAAGCCCGATTTGGTTTTGGTGGGTGTTCTTCAGTTGGATGACCTGGCGCAGCTATTTGAAAATAAATTACTGGCTGAACCAAAAGGAGATGTGAACAATCCCAAATACCTGATCCGCTCCTTCCTGATGGCTTCGTTTGGAAATTATCTAAAGCTAATGAGCCGGGATGATTCAAGTGCAATTAATATTCAAGCTGTATGGGAGGCCGACAATAAGGGCCTGATTAAAGACTTTAAGGGCCTTCGAAAACTTCGTTTTACCACGTTAACCGACACCATTCAAACATTATTCAAAACCGGAAACTTAAATCCCGGCTTGTTAAACAACTATATAGATTTTCCTGACCGTGTAACCATTTTCAACAACCCTAATCACCCGGCTACGCTGGACGCCATGCAAAAAATGAGTGATGACGTTCAGGAAATGAAAGGGATATGTGAAGCAAACAACGCAGCATTGATATTCATTAACCTTCCCATGAATTACTTTACAGGTCATAAGGTTGAGCGAATGCCTTCGGATGTTTTGAACGAATATTTCAAGGAAAATAATCGTATTGATTCTATTTATTCTTCTATCGCGTTTGCCCATCAACTTCCTTATGTTGAGCTTACTGAGCATTTTAAAAAGCTTAAAGAAAAGAATGCCTACTTCTTTAAATACGATGGGCATCCCAATGAGCGAGGCTACCATGAAATTGCCACAGAAACAGGGAGGTATTTAGTTGAAAATCATTATCTCAAAAAATAGAAGGTGAGTGTCCGCTTCAGCTCCTAAATTCAAATCCCCATGGTTCGTGTCCTCACGAACCGCGTCATTATTCACACGTTTGGTCTGTGGGACACAGACCGAGGAGATTTTAGTTCTATTTAGGACTTAAAACGGATACTCAGGAAATAGAATCCATGCTTAAAAATAACCTACATTGGTAAATTGATTTTAAGACTGCTTCTGATCAGATTAGTTTATTTTTCACTTAACCAGTAGAATCCAAGTATCCCTGAAATAGAACCTGCTCTTGGCACGGTATTGATCACGTACGGTACGGGCTTCTTCCAAGGTTTGGAAGTTGCCTACGTGTACATAGCTAAAGTTTCTTAGAGCGGAGTAAGTCACTATAGCGGGGAACCCATTGGCTTTTAGATCATTTGCGTATTTGTTGGCATTGGTACTGTATTTAAAGGCACCAACAATTACATAATAGCCCGGGGGCAAATCTGATTTCTCCTCCACAACTTTTTCAACAGCTTTAGGTTCTTCCGGCTTTACTTCTGGTGTTGCTGTGGGTTGTTCGACTTTAGCTTCCTGTTTAGGTTGCTCTTCGGTCACTGGTCGGTCAACGGGTTTTTCTTCCGGTTCTGTATTTTCAGTTGCTTTTTCCTGTTTGGCAGGTTCTTCTGCCGGTTGAGTAGTTTTGGTTGTGGGTGACGGGCGGCTTACCTGCTTCTTGCCCAGGCGCAAGCGAACATGCAGTTCGTGTGAACCAGTTCCAAAACCATCTACAACATTTGGGGCAAATTCGTAAGCATACCCCACATTGATTTTCTCTTTTATAAAAAAACCTAAGAAAGCAGCGGGGCCGTAATCCTGTCGGTAAGAGCCACCAGCCCATAGTAGGTTATCTATTTTAAGAACACCCAATACTTCAAATTGACTTTCTTTTATTTCGTTTGTCCGGTACAAAAAGTAAGGTTCGAATGCAAAGCGGTCACTGATTTTGAAATTATAACTAATGGAAGAAAAGGTATTTTTGAGGGCATCAAATTCAGGGGTATTGAAATTATCTTCCGAAATAACTTTAGTGGCAAATAAACTGGGTAATGCGAACCCAATTTTTAGGTTATTGAATTGGTAGTGGATACCAAATTGCCCGATAAGGTTTGAGGTGTTCGAGTTGGTCAAGGAAGGGTCAGTAGGGTCGTCAACTTTACTAATATCCACCCGGCTCATCGAATACCCCATGGATAACCCAAACCCGATTTTATGGTTTGTATCTGTACTCTTGCCCAGGTAGGCCTGATAGGCAAAGGAGGCAGAGCCAGCATTGGTTTGAAGTACTCCTGCCTGATCGTTGTAAACATTGACAGCCCACCCCATTTTATAATTAACCGGAACCTGCAGGTTTGCTGTTATCGTTGATGGAGAACCATCAAACTGTGCCCATTGCTTGCGAAAATTCAGGTTTAATTCGGTATAACCGTTAGGGGCTATAAAGGACGGGTTTAACAGGTAGGGGCTTAGAAAATAATGATTGTAAATCAGGTTCTGTTGGGCTACCACCGGGCTCAACAAAACCTGAAGAAGAATAAGTGCGAGGAGGGGTCTTAAAAAATTCATTTAGAATTATCGGATTAGCGTTACGGATCCATTTATCGGCTTTTTATCCGGACACCGAATTACGTAAAAATAAACTCCCTGCGGAAGCAACGAACCGTTAAAGGTTCCATTCCATTCGGTCGTATATCCTTTTGACGAATATACTTTTTGACCCTGGCGGTTAAAAACCTCTACAAAACAGTCGTCAATCAAATCGGCATTATTGATAGACCAGGTCTCTGTTTTGATATCACCTTTTCCATCAGGCGAAAAAGTATTGTTGGGTTTCACAATAGGGTCTTCCTCCCGTACGTGCAGGTTAACTATATCACTTGCAGAAAGTCCCTCACCATCCGTAACGGATACCATAAATTGGTACATTCCGGGCACCAGATTGGTTAGTTGCAGGAAGGTAGTATCATTGGGATTAATCGTTACCAAATTTCCGGCAGTCTGCGTCCATAAATAGGAAGAGATAATGCCATCAGGGTCAGAAGCCTGGGCGGTTATTTTTATTGAGTTTACCGGAAGCTGGATCATGCGATCTCCTCCGGCATCTACAACAGGGGGCAGATTTGACACAGGCGCAGGGAAAACCTGAACAGTCGCATTATCTGTATTGGTTAACCCATCATTATCCGTTGCTAATAATTGAAATACATAAATGCCTTCAACCAAATTGCTCAACGATAGTGTAGTAGTTGTATTTCCACTCATGGTTACAGCCGGCCCTGATAGTTTTGTCCAAAGTACTGAAGCTATTGTTCCGTCATCCGTGGCTGAGCCATTTAATACGGCAGTGTTTATTGGAAGAACAATGTTTTTATTTCCACCGGCACTAACGGCAGGAGGCAAATTAGTAGTAGCCGGCAATACGGTTACTGTAACCTGGCTGGAACCCGTAGCACCAAGATTATCGGTAACGGTTAGCCTGAATTGGTAAGTGCCTTCAACCATATTCGTTACTGATAATGAAGGTGTGCTTTGATTGGCCAATGTGCACGAGGGTCCGCTTAACTTAACCCAATCGTATGAAGCAATTGTGCCATCCGGATCGTTTCCGCTACCATTAAGGGTAATGCTGTTTGTTGGTAGTTTTATAGTTTGATTTGTGCCTGCATTGGCAAAGGGAGCCTGATTGGCCGTTGCTGCATTAACGGTTACCAGAGCATCAGCCGATCCAATAGCGGATAGGTTGTCGGTAGCGGTAAACCTGAACCGATACACGCCTTCAACAAGGTTATTAACCGTGAGCAATGTGGTATTTGCATTAACCAATACTGCACCCGCTGGGCCACTGACCTGGGTCCACAAACGAGTAACAATGGTACCATCCGGATCGCTGGCACTACCTGAAAGTTGAATGGTATTGGTGGGTAAAAAGATTGTTCTGTCAGGCCCAGCACTAACAACAGGAGCTTGATTTACGGTTGCCGGATTCACCGTCAGGGTCATGTCACTGGTGGCAGAAGCCCCATTATTATCAGTTACCTGTAAGCGGAATACATAAATGCCCTCTACCAGGTTAGATACTGAAAGGGTTGGGTTGGTCAACGTACCTGTTGTAACCGTTGGTCCAGAAACTTTGGCCCATAAGTACGCGGCTATGAAACCATCCGCATCACTTCCTGATCCATTGATATTTGCACTGTTTGTTGGCAGTGTGATAATCAAGTTCGGGCCTGCATTTGCCACTGGGGGTTGATTTACTGATGCGGCATTTACAGTAACGATTACATCATCGCTGTTGGTGGCATCTTTGTCATCCGTTACGGTCAATCTGAAAACGTAAACTCCTTCTACCATATCTGCTACTGAGAGGGTTGCGGTAGTGGTATTTGAGAGCGTTGCTGCCGGCCCGCTTTGTTTTGTCCACAGGTAAGACACGACAATACCATCGGCATCGCTACCTGAGCCAAAAAGCGTGATGCTGTTAACAGGTAATGTAAGTACCTGATCGGGGCCAGCAAAGGCCTGAGGGGGTTGATTAACTGCAGCGGGTAATACAGTAACTGTTGTCTGGGCAAATGCGGTTAGTCCTTCATTGTCAGTCACAGTCAATCTGAAGGTATAGAGACCCTCAACAAGATTACTTACTGATGCAATAGGGAAATTTCCATTTGTAATAGTAGCTGCTGGTCCACTCATTTTTGTCCATAAATAAGAGGCAATGGTACCATCCGGATCAGATGCCGTGCCTGTAAGGTTAGTTGTGTTTACCGGCAATGTAAGGGTTTGATTTGTTCCTGCATTCACCACCGGAGGTTGATTGATAGCTGCGGGGTTAACCGTTAGTGTAACATTACTAGAACCTGTTGCCCCATCATTATCCGTTACCGTTAACCGGAAAATGTAAATTCCATCAGCAGGTACTTGAACCGTTAACGTGGCTGTGTTGGCGTTTGAAAGGGTAGCGGCCGCACCACTGATTTGCACCCAGGCATAACTTACGATTGTCCCATCCGGGTCAACTCCGGACCCCGTAAAGTTAGTAGAGTTTGTAGGTAAGGTAATCGATTTGTTTGGGCCTGCATTTGCAATAGGAGATTGGTTTGTGGCGGATTGCACGACCACGTTCACTTCATCAAACGCGGTAGCTCCATCATTGTCGGTAACGGTTATTCTGAATGTATAAGTTCCTATAATAAGGCTACTGGCTGTTAGAGTAGCTGTTGTGGCTCCGCTTAAAGTTGGGCTGGCAGGACCAGAAACATAGGTCCATAGGAATGAGGCTACGGTACCATCAGGATCGGAAGCAACTGCAGTTAGGTTAGTTGTTGTTGTTGGCAAAGTAATAACCTGGTCTGCGGGTGCAGTAACCACTGGGGGTTGGTTGGCCGCAAATACGAAAACACTCACATCATCGCTGGCGGTGGCTCCCTGATTATCGGTTACGGTTATTCGAAATACATAAGTGCCTAGCTGCAGGTCATTTAAAGTAAAAGTCGCTGTATTGTTTCCGGTGCCTGAGAACGATGGGCCGCTGATCTTTTGCCATTGATAAGAAGCAATGGATCCATCGGGGTCGCTTGCGGTGGCTTGTAAAACAGTACTATTAGCCGGCAAAGTAAGACTGACATCCGAACCGGCATTAACAATTGGAGATTGGTTAATGGCTGCCGGTAATACCGTTAATGTCATTTGAGCTTGACCTGTCGCTCCCTGGTTATCGGTAACCGTTAACCTGAAGACATAACTTCCTTCCACAAGTCCGGAAGCTGTTAAGTTTGCGGTATTTTGATTCGTTAGGGAAGCAGCAGGACCGCTTTGTTTTGTCCAGCTATAGGCTGTAATGGTACCATCGGAATCTGTTCCAGATCCATTGATTATAATTGAGTTAGTCGGTAGGGTAATCGATCGATCGGGGCCTGCATTGGCTACCGGTGGTACATTTACGGGTGCTGCATTTACCGTTACCGTTACATTTGCAAAACCAGTTGCCCCATTGTTATCGGTTACGGTAAGTCTGAAGGTATAAACTCCCTGAATTAAATTGCTTACCGTTACTGTGGTTGAGGTAGCATTTGTTAAAGTTGCTGTATTGGGGCCACTGACCTGTGTCCATGAATAGGCAGTTATCCAACCATCCGGATCTGACCCAGACCCTACAATGTTTGTAGAGTTGGTAGGTAGTGTTAAGGTAATGTTGGAGCCAGGATTAGCAGTGGGCGATTGATTTGTCCCAATCACCGTAACGGTAGCTTCTTCAAATGCTGTTGCGCCACTATTATCAGTAACCGTAAGCCGTACTACATACACACCCGCTACCAGACCTGACATTGTTAAGTTCTGCGTTGTAGTGTTGGTGAGTGAGGCTGCGGGCCCACTTATTTTTGTCCACAAATACGCGGCAATCCAGCCGTCTGTATCACTTCCCCAGCCATTTAAAGTAACTGTGCTGGTAGGGAGATTTACGGTTTTGTTACCACCGGTATGTGCAGTAGGAAGTTGATTGACGGCTGCAGGATTAACCGTAACCGTTACATCTGCAGAACCAGTAGCACCCAGATTGTCCGTAACAGTAAGCCTGAAAACATAAACTCCCTGAACAAGATTACTCAAGCTTAGTGTAGTTGTAGTGTTGCCCGTCATGGTGGCGGCAGGGCCACTTACCTTTGTCCATAAATAAGAGGCAATTGAGCCATCAGGGTCTGATCCACTTCCTACCAGGTTAAGGGAGTTTGTTGGTAGTGTAATAGTCTTGTTGGTTCCTGCATTGGCTATCGGATTTTGATTGCCACTAAAAACTGAAATTTTAACATCATCGAATCCAGTTTGCGAAGCACTATTGGTAGCGGTAAGCCTAAACGTATAAACCCCTTCTACTAAATTTGACAAGGATAGGTTGGGGGTATTTGCGTTGGTCATTGTGGCAGAAGGCCCGCTAACTTTAGTCCATAAATATGATGTGATGCTTCCGGTGGTAGTTGAAGCGGCTCCATTAACTGTTGTTGAGTTCGTTGGCAGTGAGAGGTTTTTATCGGGTCCTGCATTGACAGAAACACCTTGCTTTACCTTGCTCATCATCCATTCATAAACATTTGGCGTGTGTAACGAATTGTCGGTTCGGTATGCATAGTTCCACGCATCATGCCAAACGCCAGGATAGATCGTGTAGATTGGTGTTGGAATAATCGCTGGGGTACAGGCGTTAATCGCATTGATCATATTGGTAGTTCTGGATATTGGAACCACCGAGTCTGCGTCTCCATGAAATGCCCAAATGGGTATGCTGTTTGTACGGTAGGTACAGGCCCACGATAGCGTGTTGTAACCTCCACAAATGGGGGCTAAAGCAGCAACTTTTTGGGGAAAGTTAAAGGTGTATTCCCATGCACCGCCACCACCTAAACTTAAACCTGTAATGTAAATCCTGGACGGGTCTACACGTAAATAAGTTCTTACGTGTTCAACAACTTCATCCATATACCATACTGGCCAAAACCCAAAGCTGGCTTTTAGTTGAGGGGATATCAAAATAAAGGGGAACTTATAGCCCTCAACTACATAGCGTGGGGGTCCATTATAGGCAACCATGGGTAGGTCTGTGGTTCCATTTCCCCTTTCTCCCATGCCATGAAAGAAAATTACAATTGGGTAATTATTGGAGTTCGAGTTGTAGTCGGGGGGAAGGTACTCATAATATCCTATCTGGCTGGTGGGTGTTATTTTTGCTGTTTGGTTTTGGGCCAGGAGTGAAGTTGCCGTGAATAGCGCAACTAGTATGGACGCTACTCCATAAGTAAAGCATAATCTGTAGGACATGGTTAAACAGGTTAAAGTTTACGGTGCATAGCAAACTTCTATAAACCAAAAGTAAATCAACACTAAATCTACAATTTTTGCTTTAGGTAAGCAAAATTGACCCGGGTTTATAAATTTAATAGCTAAAATGTCAATTTTAGCGTCAAAAGTGCATTTATTTTCTAAATGATGAAATGTTCAATTGGTAAAGATCGCCCCCTAATATTCCAAATTCCTTTTCGTCAACAATAAATATTTCATTGGCTGATGTAAACGCTATGCCGGCTTTATGGGAGTAGTTGCCGAGTTCTATTCTCATAATGTTTCCGGTGGAAAATCGACCATTATTGAAATCACTTATGAGCCATATTCTGCTGTGTCCTAAAAGC
Organism: Cyclobacteriaceae bacterium; assembly: GCA_025808415.1. Taxonomy (NCBI): domain Bacteria; kingdom Pseudomonadati; phylum Bacteroidota; class Cytophagia; order Cytophagales; family Cyclobacteriaceae; species Cyclobacteriaceae bacterium. The sequence continues at coordinate 2,937,003 of CP075525.1, read as the reverse complement.
GCTAAGGTAGAGCCATCCGGACTTATGTCGGCACCAGTCACCCAATCGTCCATCATAGGCCCTTTTCCAAGGTATATACTATCAACTAATGTGGCTATGTGTTGCCCCGGGTTTTTTGGTAGGCGATAAACTTTGGTGTATCCTGTAAAAGGTGTAGTTCTGTTTTTGGTAAAAATGTAGAGCCAATCGTTATAAGCGATAAGGGCATCAGCATCAAAGTTTTGATGGGTTATGGCTGGCGGAAATTCATGCTGGTCTTCAAACGTGAAATTTATTATTTCAGCGTTGTAAATTTTTTCTGAAACTGATTCCGGGTTTTTTACAATCAATATTTTCAGATCCCTTCTGTCGTTTTTATTATTGCCAAAGGCACCAATGTAAAGATTGCCTTCTTTGTCCCGGGCCAGGTCCTCCCATCCTTTGTTTAGATTATTTAAGTAGAGTGTACGGATTAATTTGCCGGTATTATCAATACAATAAAGCACGGGGATACCGTCATCATTGTGTGTCCAGAAATTTCCCTGATCAGCAACTGCAAGGCCAGAAGCCTCATTGATTTGATTTGGCAGCATCCCGGTTTTAAGAAGAGAATTTTTTGGAACAATTATGGTTTTGATCGCTCTTCTTGGAAAAGAATCAATAATCATAAATTCAGTTCCTTTGCAAACATGAATTTGTAAAACAAGTAATGTAATTGCTAAGAATTTGATTTGGGACATTACTTTAGTGCGTTTTATGTTTATTAACGATTTATTGATTTGTGATAAACCCGTTCGTATATATCCAGGGTTTTCTCTGCCGCATGTTTCCATTGAAAATTTTGAACTTGCTTTAGACCTCTATGACAATAGTCTTCCAGAAGCGCAGGGTGTTCAAGCAGTTCATGTATCGCATCCCTTATATTTTCAACGCTGTTGGGGTCGATAAGTTTCGCGGCATCCCCGGCAATTTCTGGAAGGGCTGATGTATTGGAGGTAATAACGGGTACTCCACAGGCCATAGCCTCCAATAGCGGCATCCCGAAGCCTTCTGACAGGGAAGGGAATAGAAAGAGCTTGCTTAAAGAATAGAGATGCACCAGGTCATCCTGATCAATATATCCAGGAGCGTAAATTTTATTTATCAAGTTGAGCTCTCCGCTTTTCTTTAGATTATCAAGAATAAAGTCACGTGGTAACCCGGGAGTAACCAGGGGTAATGGGGCAGTTGATTTTTTTGCGTAGCCCAGGTAAGCTGCTAAAACGCGTTCGGGATTTTTCCGGGCTGATGTGTTGCCAAGAAAAAGGATAAAATTATCGGGAAGACAATATTTAATTCGTGTTTCCTTGAGTTTTTCAGCGTCAACAGTTTTTTTGAAAATTGAACTTACGCCATTGTGGATAACATGTACCTTTTCCTCTTCAATTTTCAGCCGCTCGACCATTCTTTTCTTTTCGTAATTTGAAACTGTAATAATAGCTTCACTTTTTTTGCATGCCTGAGGAACAATAATTCTGCGGTATAAATTTCCATACCGTTGGTAATAGGAGTCAGATTTAGGTATGGGATCTAAAAAAATAATATCGTGAAGGGTTTGAACAATGGGTTTGCTGCAATACAAGGGGGTGGTATTGCCAGTGCAGTGGAGTATATTCAGTTGTTCGTGCTTTGCGGCAACAGGTAAAAAAAATTGTTCAAAGTCAAAAAATAATTTACCTCTTACTGTCCTTATTGTAAAGTTCTTGCAATCGTACAATTTATTTTCATGGTTGTTCTGAGCTGCCAGAATAATAAACTGATGATTGGTTTTTATTTTGTGCAATTCATGGAGCAGTTCAACGGCTGCTATTTCAATGCCAAATCTCTTTTTCCTAAATAGCCGCTGAACCTCTATTCCAATTTTCATGAGTTTCGTTTTGCGATGAATGATCTCTTGGTTCCGTTTTTAAAGTGGGTAAGGTTCCATATAATCCCTTGGTAAAATGCTTTCAGGTGATCGAACTCTTTTTTGATAATAAAGCTAACGGTATTCTTAGGAAAGGATATGAGGATCAGAAAAAAAGGCCAAAAAATGCTTTTAATCCCCGACACGTTCCTTCGCATAAAGAGAATACGGTTACGTGTGAGGTAATATGTTTTTAAAACAGAATTTTTACCAACAGATAATGATTCTTTGTGGAAGATGGTTGCCTGGGGCTCATAATAGATTCTGTATCCTGCATTTCGAATCCGTTCAGACCAATCAAGTTCTTCGTAATACAAAAAGAACAAGTCAGCCATTGTTCCGGCCTTTTCAATTACTTCTCTTTTTAAAAACATAGCGGCACCATGAGCATAAGGTGTATAGCCCGGTGTATCATGTTGGCCTCGGTCAATCTCATGGTCGCCAATGCATTTGTTTCGGCCTGTGAATGGATTAATTGGAGTGAAACCTGCATATTGAATAATGTCTGGATGGGAGAAATACTTAATTTTTGGGCTGATAAGGCCAATTGAATTATCGTTTTGAAAGGATGCAATCAACTTCTCGAATAAATCCGGTGTAACCTCAGTGTCATTATTTACGAGAAAGATATAGTCGCCCTGTGCGACTGCGATCCCAGTATTGTTGCCGCCTGAAAACCCGAGGTTTTTTTTGTTTACGATTAGCTTAACATCTGGATAATTTTTAGAAATTATCGAAGTAGGATTCTCAATCGAAGCGTTGTCAACAACAATAATTTCAAAATTCCTGTAGGTCAGCTTTTTTGTGGATTCCAGGAATTCACACGTTACCTTTGTGTTATTAAAGTTTATGGTTATGATTGATATTAAAGGATGCCCGGGATTCATTTTGGCAGGAAAGTGGAGTCGATTTCTCTTTGCTTGTGTTCGGTATGGATAAATGTTTTGCCAGACCCTTTGGCCAGAAGTACAGATTGAATAGTTTTAAGAATTACAATCGGTAGGATAATCATTGATGTTAGAAGTTTCCTTGTGAAGAAAATTCGCGGTATTGATACCGTTAATGCTAGCAAATAAACGAGTGTGAGTGCACACCATCTGGTCGTGATTTCTTTATCCTGATATAAAAGTGTAAAGAAGATGCAAATGAACAGAAGACTGATCAGGCTGATAATTCTTGATGGGAGTATATTTTGAATAATAGCAGAATTAAAGAAATTAATATTTCCTTTTAAAAGCATTCGAAAACCTTTACTAAGATTTTTAATAAGTACGGAATATTGCCCTGCTATCCATCTCCTTCGTTGATTTTTGTAGGCTTCCGCTGACTCAACCTTTTCATCAAATAGAAGTAATCCCTTTTGATAGGTTACAGTATAACCACTTTCAAGTAGCGCGAGTTGTAAATCCCTATCTTCAACAACGGAATCAATTTTAGATACTTTATCTTTCAATAATTTGAATGGAAAGGCCATGCCAGACCCAATAAGGGCAGATGAAAGCCCCAATGCATTGCTTCCTTGCCTGAATAAGTGATTGTTAATGGCTTCACTTACTCCATCCAGCATTGCCATAGGGGTATTTAAGTTTTTGGCCACTCGTTGAGCTTGTATAATTATAAAACCGGCATTGAACAGATCATTTATATCTTTTAAAAAGTTCTTGGAAAGTATGTTGTCGGCATCAGCAATAATGGCAATGTCATAGCTTTCATCGATTTGTGAAAAGGCATAATTAAGTGACCTGCTCTTCATGCTCTTGTCAAAAACTACCGGGATTACAATCGCATCGGTGGATTTAAGTGTTTCTAGTGTTTCTTTTTGCAATGAATCGGCTATAACAACAACATCATAACTTGATTTTGGGTAATCAAGCTTCAGGAGTTCGTTGGTGGTGTGGATTATTACTTTATCTTCCTTATAACTCGGAACGAGTATGGCAATCCTTTTGAATGAAGTTGAACTCGGAACATTTTTTTTTTTATAAAGATGGCCTGCAATAGCGAGGGCCAATACGTATAACGTGTTGATGCAAAAGAATACAAAAATCAGTAGTTCAAACATGGAGAGATCCAGGACTCAGATTTACGGTTAAACCTTCTCCTTTTGCAACAAAGCAGGAAACGTTTTAAAAATAATCTTCATATCCCCTAAGAAGGAATTGTTCATCGCGTATTCCATATCCAGTTGTATACGCTCTTCAGGCGACATGTCATCTTTGCCACGCTTGGTAATCTGCCAAAGTCCGGTTAAACCTGCAGGGGCCAAAAAGCGCCAGGCGATTTGATCCTTAGTCAACTTCTCTGCCTCATATAATGGCAGTGGACGGTTGCCCACTAGTGACATGTCGCCTTTCAGTACATTCAGCAATTGGGGTATCTCGTCCAGACTGGTTTTGCGAAGGAACATACCAAATTTAGTAATCCTGGGATCATCCTTGATTTTAAAGAATACAGTATCGCTCTCATCCGTGCCATACTGGTTAAGCGCTGCGAATTTTTTCAGTTCCTGATCAGCTCCCGCACGCATGGAGCGGAATTTATAGAAATCAAAAATTTTGTAACCGGCTCCGGCACGTTTTGAAATATAAAACACTGGCCCCTTCGATTCCAGTTTTATGATTAAGGCAATGAGCAGAAGCACAGGGGAAAGTATTATAATCGCTGAAAGCGCTGCTGCAATATCCACTGTACGCTTCAATCTCCATAACTTAACTTTTGGTATTGTTTTGGGTCGCTGCGATTTTAATATGCTCTCGCGATTAGCCTTGTAGATTTTTAGTTTCCTGATAATATCGATGCGCTTCAGCAAGCTGTAGTTGATTGCGCCAAACAAGTAGTCATCAACATGCAATTGTTCGGCTTTGCATTTGGCTTCAGGATCGAACTTGCCGGTGAATAAAATATAAGGTATGCAATGCGCGGCCAATGTGTCGTGCAGATTTTGTAATTGTTCTTTGTCCGCATCGGCATCAACAAATACCGCAGAAGGCTTGATTGTTTCGTTAGTGATTTTTTGAACAGCATCATCAGCCGTCAAAAACGAAATAAATGTGTTGTCTAGCTGAAAGTCTTCGAACTGAACGCTGTATTTGGCTTTGATTTTAACAATATAGTAAGTCACCAATTGTTTTTCAGGAATTTGTAATTCTGCCTCCTGGCCAAATACAGGGGTAGGATTTGCTGATATTTTCAGGGTATCGGCACTCATTTTTTAGTGATGAGAGGTTTTAAAAAAATCTCTTTTACCCGGCTCACCAAATGCTGGGGTTCAAAGGGTTTTATAAAGTAATCTACTGCGCCAAGATCGAGACATTCTTTTCTTTTTCTTGGGTCTTCAAAGCTAGACAAAATTATAACAGGAATATCTTTATACAATCCACTTTGCTTCAGGTTTTCTAACAGTTGTACACCATCCAGCGAGGGCATTCGAATGTCGGAAATAATCAAGTCAGGAGTATTTCCGGATGAAAGCCAGGAGAGTGCTTCCATGCCATCATTCATGATAATAACTTCGTACTTGGTGCCGAGGATTTTCTCCAGCAGCCAGCACAAAGGTTCGTCATCTTCGATGACCAATACCTTCTTCATGGTTCACAGTTAAGTAAAACAAACGTGCTTTAAAGCCCTGGATTAAAGGCGGGGATTTAAAGCCAAAACCTATAGACAAACAAACTTACTAAAAATTTCTATTTATTGAAGCCACACTCCATTCGTTTTGCCTGTAAAAGGTAAACTGAATTACCTTCAAAATTAATTTTAAAGCCTGCGGAGAGGGTTATGCGAAGGTTATTAGAGGGTTATTAGAGGGTTATTATTTGCTTAACGGGCATTATTGGGCCATCCATAGTGCTTTTTCGGGTGATTTTACCCGTTGGTGTATATTGGAAGCTGGCAATAAGCACAATTTTTCGAGGCCTTTGGAATTTTTCAGGAATAGACGCAACAGCTTCCTTTAATTTAATGAGGTCGTTTAGGTCGAGGTAATGGCCTTCTATATATAAGGCTACAAGTTCCCCCAATTGGTTATCTGGAAGCCTACCAATGAAGTAGTTATAGCGAACTGAGAGGTTTTGGAATGCCACTTCCAGCAAAGATTCCACAAATTCCGCATAAATTTTAACCCCACCTGAATTGATGACATTATCAGCCCGACCTAACCACTGAAAGCCGTTTTCATGGATTTGAACCACATCATTGGTGATTATCGCGTCAGGTTGAATAGGGTCAGTTACGACCAGGCAGCCCCGGCTATCCAGTGAAAGTGTTACCCCGGGTAAGGGAATAAAAAGATCTGAAGCCTCGGTAGGGTTCAGGCGTTTAAGGGCGATATTAGAAAGGGTTTCCGTCATGCCAAAAGTCTCGTAAACCGGGCATGCTAAGGAATTTATACTGGCCTTTAATTTCAGGTTTACGGTTGCACCACCTACCAATATTGCTTTCATGGTGTTCAACCTGTTTGTGTACAGAGGGTTGTCTACCAGGGTTTGAAGTTGGAGCGGGGCCACGGCCACGAAATCTATTTGAAAATCTTCGGGTATTTGCCGAAAAGGGTCTGAGGAGGGACCAACGGCTATAATTTTCATCTGATGTTCCAGCGCCCTCACCAGCATCATTTTACCGGCAACGTACTTCGTGTTCAGGCATACCAAAGCAGTAATGCCCGGTCTCAAACCAAGTGCATTTACCGTTCGGGCAGCGCTGGCCTTCAACTGATTACGGGTAAAGGTTATGCTTTTGGGTGAACCCGTGGAGCCGCTTGTTTGCAGAGTGAACTCATTCCCCCCCGACAACCATGCCGCTATGAAACTAAAAGTTGATGCTTCGAATTCAGATACTGCTTTCGCATTGCCGCTACATAAGGCATCGATCGAAACTTCACCTTGGTTAATCCAGATGGAATCAAAAGGATAGTTCACATCAGGTGTCGTTTACAAGTCATCAAGGTCGCGCTCAAACCGGGTTAGTATCAAAGCTTCTTTGGCTGAGAAACCGCAACACGATTCGGCCACCTGCTTGACAACGCGCTTTGCCTTCTCTTTAAGTTCAGGGGTGAGGTTACTTTTATACTTCTTGAAATCCATCATTGCCTCTTTGTAGGCATCTTCAAGCGAGGGCTGGGTAACTTCATCCAATAACTCAAATCTGCTTTGGGCCACCCATGAATCGTAATCGAGTTCTTTTTGGATAATATCGTTGAAAGCCATGCGTTCAGTTGAACTTAACCCTTTATCGGCCTTTGCAATAACGTACGCCACTTCGGCAATGGAACGATAGATTTCGCGCTTTTGGATGTCCATAAATTTACTTTCTGCGTTACGGGAATTTAGGAAATTTATCCCAGTTAGGCTCGCGCTTTTCTAAAAAGGCATTCTTGCCTTCTTTGGCTTCGTCACTAAGGTAGTAAAGAAGCGTTGCATTGCCGGCCAGTTCCTGAATTCCGGCCTGTCCGTCAAGCTCGGCATTGAACGAGGCTTTTAACATGCGTATGGCCAACGGACTTTTAGCGATAATTTTTTTGCACCAGGCAACATAGGTTTCTTCGAGTTGATCCAGCGGAACAACTTTGTTTACAAGTCCCATGTGAAGTGCTTCCTGTGCATCATACTGATCGCACAAGTACCAGATTTCACGCGCTTTTTTCTGTCCTACAATCCTGGCCAAGTAGGAGGCACCGAAACCCCCATCGAAACTACCCACTTTTGGACCCGTCTGGCCAAAGCGTGCATTTTCAGCAGCGATGGAAAGATCGCAAACCACATGCAGTACATGTCCACCGCCAATAGCCCAGCCGGCCACGGCTGCAATAACCGGTTTAGGAATTGAACGAATCAGCTTTTGTAGATCAAGCACATTGAGGCGAGGCGTGGCATCCTGTCCAACGTATCCACCATGCCCGCGAACACTCTGGTCGCCACCACTGCAAAAGGCTTTGCCACCTTCACCGGTTAAAACCACTACACGAATGTCTGCATCCTCACGGCAGATGTACATGGCATCAATCATTTCCTGCACTGTGAGGGGTGTGAAAGCATTGTGTACCTGTGGGCGGTTTATGCTGATGCGGGCGATACCTTCATATTTATGGAACAAAATTTCTTTGTACTCTTTAATCGGTTTCCAGGGATACTTAAGATTCATAGCTTAATTTTATTTTCTTCTTTAACTCCTCAAAAATAGTTTTGTTTAGCTCGTGCTCGGTTTCAAGTTCCAGGATTTTTGTGCTGCCATCAAAATCAAAAAAATCCTTGAGCGTGTTTTTTATTTTTCTTTTGTTATCGATTTTCAGGTAATCGAATCCAAATTCTTCACATAATTTTTTTGCTGAAAGGGTTTGCCGGGTTACAAAGTACTCTCCCGCTTCGGGCAAGGCTGCGGGGCCGTCAATCAGGTTAAAAATAGTGCCGCCATGATTGTTTAGTACAACTGCCCTGAAGTTCGGAATCAGGTAATTATGCCAGAAGGCATTGCGGTCATAGAAAAAAGCCATGTCACCGGTAATTAAAATAGTTGGTGACTCTGTGGCCAGGGAATGCCCCACTGCGGTACTGGTGCAACCATCTATGCCGCTGGTGCCCCGGTTGCTGAATACCTCAATGCCTTTTTGTGCAGCGGTAAGACCGATAAAGTTGGCATAGCGCACGCTCATGGAGTTGGCCAGGTGAAGGTTGCAGGGTGAAGGGAGTTGTTGCAGGATTTCTTTCACCAATTCAAGTTCGCCACAGTTTTCCTGTGGAAAGAATTCTTTTAGCAAGCGCTCGGTCTTCCACTCTTCTACACTCCAAAGTTTTTGATAATTGCTCTTTTTTTGTTGACCGAAATTTCCCGGGCTGTCGAGTGAATCCAGGAAATTGAAAAACTCAGCGGGTTCGGTATGGATAATGCGTGTCAGGCTTTGAAAGCTATCGGCAGGGATGCCCGCAGGTTGTATATGCCAATGTGCCTGTGCTGGAAACTGGCGAAGAAAAAGCTTTAAGTTCTTTGAAATTACCGATTCACCAAACGTAATCAATAATTCCGGTTGAAGTGATTTTCTGATTTCATCCGTGGCTTGTCCCAAAAACAAATCGGCATGCCTTATTAAATCTTCAACGAGATGTAAGTTGGAAATGACATCCCCGGCAAGGGGCAGATTATGTTTGCGGCAAACCTGTTCGAGTAACTTAGCTGTGGGTTCATGATACGTTTGCTGTCCGGCAACCATCAATACTTTGTTGTAACCTTCAAGTTCCTTTGCAAGTTGTTTACGCAAACCTTTTGCCAAACTCAGCTCGCTTTGTGCAGGTTCGATTGTACGAACGGATTTGGTATAAGTAAAATCTTCTGAAGCGTTAGGGTATAAAGGCTCGCGAAACGGGGCATTGATATGCACCGGCCCTTGCGGATGCGCATGGGCTTCGTTAATGGCTTCATTTACAATCCGGTTAATGGCCCACATGCTGTCGGGGTGTTCGTAATCCTGTGGGAGTTGAAAAGACCTCTTTACATGTTTTCCGAAAATATTTTCCTGGTAAATGGTCTGGCCATCCTGTTGACCAATCCATTCCGTTGGCCGATCGGCAGTAAAAATCAAAAGTGGTGTTTTTGAGAAGCAGGCCTCGGCCACAGCCGGGGCAAAATTATATACCGCTGTGCCAGAGGTGCACAGCAGTACGGAGGCTTGTTTGGTTTGCTGCGCCATGCCTAACCCCGTGAATGCAGCGGTTCGCTCGTCACTGAAAATTTTACAATTCAATTGAGGATGTCGGGTAAAAGCAAGCGTTAGTGGGGCACAACGGGAGCCGGGGGAGAGGACCACATGTTTCAAACCCTTGCGAGCGCATAATTCGGCAAGATCATATATGGGCTGAAAACGTGTCATGCAAATTTTAGCGGATAACCTGAAGCAAGGTATTCATTTTCATCTCTGTTTCTTCCCATTCTTTTTCAGGAACAGAGTCGGCTGTAACGCCTGCGCCTGCATATAACCAGGCTTGATCGGCAAAGAGTTTTGTGCACCTCAGGTTTACAAAAAGATAACTCCCTTCCTGCATGTTTACCGGGCCAAGAAAACCGGAATAGAACTCGCGTGGATAACCTTCTTGTTCCAGCAGGAATTTACGGGTGGTTTCTAACGGAGTACCGCATACCGCTGAAGTGGGGTGGAGGAGTCGCAACATAACCGAGCCTAATTGTGGAAAGTTGGTGGCTTTCATATCCACTGAGAAATCGGTTTTCAGGTGCATCAGGTTTCCGGCCACTACAGTTTTAGGCCCGTGCTCTTCAAACTCCCTTAGCCTTATTTTTTTAAAACAATTGATGATGTAGCGGCTTACCAATGCCTGCTCCTCAATTTCTTTCTGTGTCCAGGCAACGTGTTTGAGGTTTGTTCCCGGTTGGTAGGGTTGTGTACCTGCCAATGCCACGGTGCGGAAAATATTCTTCTCAACGGCTACCAATATTTCAGGCGAAGCACCCAGCCATGCACCGTATTTGGGGGTATATACAAATGAAACCAATGCATTGGGATAAGCACGTTCCATTCGTACAAGTGCTTCAGCAATATCAAATGTTGGCGAAAGTTCAATGGCTTTGCAACGCGAAGGCACGATTTTTTCAGCATGGCCAAGTTCAATCTGGTTTATGCTCTTCTGTACAAGTTCTAAAAAATCTATGGGGTGTTTAACAGCCCTTGCTTCAGGCAGTTTGGGTTTGCTGTCAATGCCTGGCTGGTCAGCAATATTCTTTAGCAGCCATTCCATGGCTTTGACGGATAGCGGTTCATCGGTTTTAAGTTTACCGTTATCAAACACAAAATGAATATCCGATTTAATGAAGATGCCCGGTTGATGAGGATCAAAGGGATGAAAAATAAAACCTTGGCCGTTTTCTTCGAACGAGTCAACCAACTGATAATATTCCGGTTTTATGGTAAGGATAACATGCGTATTGTTCGAGTCAGGCAGTCGCCAGGCGGCCATGGAATAATCGTGCTCCATAGAAAAATGGATGAGCTTATTCAACAACTCCTCCAGGTCAACAGGGATATCAACAGTTTCTGCGAGTACTTGAGCTTGGTCCATGGTTAACGCTTATCAATAACCGCCATCGTGATGCGGCTTATGCAAATCAATTCTTCTTTTTCATTGGTGATCCGGATTTCCCAAACGTGGGCCCGTTTACCAATGTGTATTGGCCTTGTGGTCCCGGTAACTACTCCAGCCTTAATTGCTTTAAGGTGGTTGGCATTTATATCCAAGCCTACACAGTATTGAATTGCAGTATCGATACAACAATGTGCGGCAACACTGCCCAACGTTTCAGCTAATGCCACGGAAGCACCGCCATGAAGTAAACCGTAAGGTTGATGGGTGCGGTGATCAACCGGCATGGTGGCTGATATGTATCCATCACCGATTTCCGTAAACACGATACCGAGATGTTCAACCATGGTATTAACCGACATCGTATTCAGGGCTTCAAGTGTTACGTCAGGGTTAAATAAGGGCATTCGAAATAGTCGAAAGTGGTAAGTGAATTCTTTTTCTATTTTTGCGGCAGTTTTTAGGGTTCTTGCCTCAAAACAAGGCCAAAATAGGTACAAATTGAACACGAAAAAAATATACATTGTTCGCCACGGACAGACCGATTTTAACCTGCGGGGCATTGTGCAAGGCAGTGGGGTTGATAGCAGTTTGAACGACTTTGGCAGGGCACAGGCAAAGGCGTTTTACGATTCGTATAAGCATATCCTATTCGATAAAGTATATACCTCCGTCCTGAAGCGCACCATTGAATCAGTCGACTATTTCATACAATCGGGCATCCCGCATGAACGCCTTGCCGGGTTGAACGAAATATCGTGGGGGAAGAAAGAAGGGCAGCCTATTACACCGGAAGAAGATGCCTACTACCATTACATGCTTAGTCAATGGCAGAAGGGTGAAACACACCTTCGCATTGAGGGTGGTGAGAGCCCTGATGATGTAGTGAAGCGAATGAAGCCTGCTGTTGATCATATCATGCAACAGAAAGATGAACAGACTATTCTTATTTGCATGCATGGCCGCGCCATTCGGATATTGCTTTGCCACCTGTTGCGTTATCCATTAAGGAGCATGGATATGTTTGAGCATGAAAATACGTGCTTGTATGTATTGAACTATACCGGATCGATGTTTTCGGTTGAACGGTACAACGACACCGCCCATTTAGCCCAGTTGAAGAAAGCGCTTTCGGTAGTATAGTTTATGTTGATTTTTTAAGCTGAGCCAGTGCCGATTTTGCTTTGCTATCGATGCTGTTTTTGTAGGCGTGCTTCTTATAACTTATGGCTTTGTTGAAATATTTCTGAGCCTCTTCGTTGCGGCCCTCATCCCGTAGAATATAGCCCAATTGTAAGCAGGCATTGGGTGCAAAGTACCAATTTTCAGTTCCGTTCAAGTCAATGGTTTGTAAGTAAAACTGTTTAGCTTCCTGGTATTGATTTGACTTATGGTACAATCGGGCAAACCGGTAATAATATTCTGACTGCTCGCGGGTTGAGATCAACTCTTCTTTTTTTATTGATTTCAACACGCGAATGGCATCATCATAGTAGCCGCCATCCGTGCTGTACCTCGCTTTCGTTAGGGCTTTGTTTGAAAAATCATTTTCGGTAAGGCTTCGGGTTGCATACTTGTCAGCTTCGGCTGCTTCCCTACCATTTTTTTTGGCCAGTTCAAAATTGGCCTGTGCCTGTTCAGGCATGTTCATTAACCAATAGGAAAGGCCGATTTTATAGTAAGCATCTTTTATATAATTAGCGCCTTTATAGGTTTGGATAAAATTCCTGTACGACTGAATTGATTTAAGGTAATTACCCTGGTGCAGGTAGACTTCGCCCAGCAGGTAATCGGCATAAAATATGGGAAATCCATTCTTTTGCGCTTTGAGTTTTTCCAGTAATATCATAGCCATTTCACTAAATGAATTTTTTATGGCCAGCGATGCCCCAAGAAACATCACTAATTTGTTGTCGGGATTTTGATGGTGGAGATTTTCGAGGGCAACCAATGATGAGTCGGTTTGTTGAAAGACAAAACCTTGAATTAAATGATACAACAGGGTGGTTTCAAAACGAAGCGACTTTTCGTTTTCCTGAACGGCCTGCAATTGTAATAATCCGGTTTCTACCGAGCCTTTCATACCCAGCATACTCAAAACCCATTGATACTTTTCTGGTACGGAGCCAAGCATGATTTCCAATATGCCTGAAGTTTTTTGGAGGGGTATAAATTGAGGGTATTTCCGTAAACCTTCCTGGGTAAGTACATGGGCTTGACGGATACTCCAGGCGGAAGTAAAGTCATGCCCGAACTTGAGGTAAACAAAAGCCCATTGCAAGCGCAATTCGGCCAATGCAAAAATGCTTTCGGCTGTTGCCGGGCTTATCTTTTTTAACACGTCCACCCGCTTTTCATAGCGCTTTTCAAGGTCAGTAAACCGGGCAGCATCTTCCGAAATCAATAGTTCAAGTGCATCAGCCAATGAGTTGATGTAAATGGCCTGGGGCGTTGGTTGGTCCTGCAGCAAATGCCGGCCCTCATCCAGCCTTAGTTTAAGGCATAAATCGTAAGCTTGTTTATAGGGTTCTTTTTCCAACCATGATGGTTGAGCGATTGTGTTAGATGCCCATAAAAAAAGGCAGGCTAACAGGCCTGCCTTTTTAAATAATATGGTAGTAGAATTATCCAACCGTTTTCCTTCTGCGAACAGGCGTTGCAGGTGCGCCAGCTTTTTTAGGCTTGTCACTGTCATCCAGTGAGTCCATGTCCACATCGGCTAAGATACGACCAGAATGCTCATCAATTACAATCTTTTTCTTTTCACGGATTTCGGCAATTTTCTGAGGAGGGATGACGATGTTACAGCCCTCAGCTGCGCCACGTACTACGCGTACTACTGCTAAACCATTGGAAAGGCTCCCGCGTAAGCGTTCATAGTACTTTAAGAGCGTTTTGTCTTCAATTTTCTTTACGGCTTTGTCGCGTTCGGCCAGAAGTCTTTTTTCTTCTTCCTGGCTCTCCGCTAAGATGCCATCCAATTCTTTCTTTTTAATGTTCAGGTGCTCGCCACGCTCGGCAATAAGGGCTTCTGTTTTGGTAATCTCGTCTTTCTTGGCCTGGGTCAAGTCTTTACCCTCTTTGATGCGTTTTTCGCAGATCTGGATTTCGAGTTCCTGGAGTTCAACCTCTTTGGTGATGGCATCGAACTCGCGGTTATTCCTTACGTTCTTTTGTTGCTCGGAGTATTTTTTGATGAGTTTTTCGGCCTCTTTAATGCCTTCTTTGCTTTTTTTGATGTTTTCTTCTATTTCTTTCAGTTCGGCCTGGTGGCGTTCAAGTCGTGTATTGTACCCGGCCATCTCATCTTCCAGGTCTTGGACCTCATCGGGAAGGTCGCCTCTCAATTTTATCAGTTCGTCTAATTTGCTGTCGATGGTTTGCAGTTTAACAAGGGCTTCGAGTTTCTGTGCTACGGTCTGAGTTTCCATTTAGTATTTAATCTATAAGATAACGTACTGGATTCGTGCTGGTTCTGGAAAAATTGACTGCAAAAGTAGGAAATTTTTCTTTCAAAATACCGGTTAATAAATCTTTCGTAAACACCTCGCTTTCATAGTGCCCAATATCGGCTATAATAATCTGATTATCAGCATCAAAGAACTCATGGTATTTGAAATCAGCGGTGATGAAAACCTGTGCCCCGGAACGGATGGCAGAGGGGAGTAAAAAGCTGCCCGATCCCCCGCAAACAGCCACTTTCCGCACGGGCTTGTTTATCGCTTGGGTATGGCGGATAATCTGTAAGTCCATGCTTTTTTTCAGGTGTTTGAGGAAAACCACAGGCTCCATTTCCACTGCTAATTCGCCCACCATGCCAGACCCTACTTCCTGGTTTTCGTTCGCCAATGAGGTTATGTAATATGCCACTTCTTCATACGGATGGGACTTTTTCAAGGCGCTGAGAACTCCACCTTCCAAATGAGCAGGAAAAATAACTTCAGCCCTTACCTCCTGAACGGATTCCTGCTGGTTGGCCTTACCAATATGTGGGTTCGCTTCGTCATTTGGCATAAATGTGCCTGTTCCATTAACCTGAAAACTACAGTTCTTGTAATTACCAATTTGCCCTGCACCTGCGGCATATAAATGACTAAGCACCTTATCGGCTTGCTCCGTTGGAATAAAGGTTACCAGTTTCGTGAGGGTGTTGGGTTTGGGGGCCAGTATTTTCAGGTTTTGCAAACCTATTTTCTCGGCAATTTTTTTATTCACGCCACGGTGCACATTATCTAGGTTGGTGTGTATGGCGTAAATAGCCATGTCGTTTTTTATGGCTTTTACAATAGTTCGTTCAACGTAATTGCTTCCGGTTAATTTCTTTAATCCTTTAAAGATAATCGGATGGTGTGCTACGATAAGGTTGCAGTTTAGTGCAAGGGCTTCTTCAACCACATCTTCAGTGCAATCCAGTGTAACCACTAAACCCTTAACTTCCTGGTTTGGACTACCAGTTAAAAGCCCGCTGTTGTCATACGATTCCTGATAAGCGCGGGGTGCGATGGATTCCAGGTATTGGGTAATGTCAGATACTTTCATGAATCACCGGGTTAATCGTACTTTTGGTTTTCTAAACGAACAAAGCTACAATATTCATGTCTGTTTTGAAGCTTTTACTGTGGCCGTTGGCGGTTATCTACGATGTTGTTATGAACATCCGAAACCGTCTGTACGACCTTAAGCTAAAGCCTTCGGTCTCTTTTGCAATACCCATTATTGGGGTAGGCAACCTGGCCGTTGGCGGTACAGGTAAAACGCCAATGGTTGAATACATTATTCGCACCTTGGGTGGATCATTTAAACTTGCAACCCTTAGCCGTGGCTACGGCCGCAAGACTAAAGGCTTTCGGTTGGCAACGCCTGACGATACCCCTAAAACCCTGGGTGATGAACCCTATCAACTATTTAATAAATATGGTTCATCGGTAGTTGTTGCCGTGGGTGAAGACCGCGCGTATGCTATACCGCACCTATTGGATGGCAGACCTGACGTTCAGGTTATTGTGCTGGATGATGCCTTTCAACACCGTAGAGTAACCCCCGGGTTTTCCATTTTACTCTCCGAATACAGTAAACCTTTTTATGATGATCATGTGATGCCGTTTGGCAGGTTGCGTGAAGGGCCGGAGGGCGCAAACCGCGCAGATGTTATCATCATCACCAAGTGCCCTGAAAGCCTGAGTGAAAACGACAAGATGAAAATTATGTACCGGGTGCATGCTTATAGTAACAAACCGGTTTTCTTCACCACCATCCGTTATGGTGAGCCTCAGCCGCTGCTTAACTACGCTAAACCCTTTACTAAGCAGGTTATCTTGTTAACGGGTATCGCCATGCCTTTACCCTTAAAGGACTATGTGGTTAAGAATTTCACACTTGTAAAGCACCTCGAATTTCGCGATCACTATTTCTACACCAAAACCGATTTACAAACAATGGCCAAATTGGTAAGTGAGTTTAAAGAAGGTCAGGTTAGCATACTCACCACAGAAAAAGATAAAGTAAAACTGGAGAGTGACGAACTTAAATCCCTTGCCGAAAGCCTGCCCATTTTTTATTTACCAATTGAAATGAAATTTATCGGGAATGGTAAGGATTTTGATGTGTTACTGCATGATTTTGTAAATCGTGGTTAGACTTTTAACTGTGTGTTTGTTGCCCCTATCTTTGCGCGTGATTTTTTTCAGGTACCTATTCTTCTTTTTCGGCTTGATTCTGGCAATAACATTGCATGCGCAGGATGAAGAACCTGAAACCCGCACCCGGTCCTCCATAATTGATGATAGCACAAAACAGGTTTACGGCCCTACCACATCCCGATTGTTTTATGAGGAGGATATTTTTTTTAATCGCTGGGTCTCTTTTTCGATTGATACTGTAATCCGGAATTTTCACCGCTTCACTTTTGTAAACCGGTACAATAACCTTTACCAGGATTTGGGCAACATCGGCACGGCTATGCGTCCGGTATATTACGAAGTTCCGTCAACACTGGGGGCCACCGTTGGGTTTGACACGTATGATATTTACTGGGATGCCAACCCTGCAAAATATTACAATACACGGTCGCCTTATTCGAACATGAACGTGTTGTTGGGAGGCAATGGCCGTTCACTCACCAACATCCGGTATGCCCGAAATATAAACCCGCGTTGGAATTTTGGTTTTAACTACAACGGGCTTTTTATCGACAAACAAATACAACGGCAAGGTAAAGGCGACCGGAATGCCCGCAGCGAATCGTATGATCTACACATGAGCTATCATAACAAAGACAGTACCTATACTGCGCTGTTCAGTTTTAAAAGAATGTACCACCGCGTTTTTGAGTATGGTGGTGTTCGCACCGATGCCGGTTTTAGTTATGCCGATTTGTTTGAAGACAATGCCCAACCCTGGTTGATCAATGCTGAGAGCAATGTTTTGCGAAGGAATTACCATTTCTACCAGCAATACAAAGTGGGGGAAGCACTTCAGGTGTATCACCGGTTTGATAGTGACCGAAGGCGCCACCGCTTTTATGATAATTTAGCTGGCGAACCTTACCGGGATTTTTTTGATGCCATCATCATCGACAGTGCCCAAACACGCGACCAGGTAAAATTCAACACTATACGTAATGAAGGTGGGATAAAGGGCAACCTGTTAAAGCTGTTTTACAACGGTTATGTTGCGTTGCGAAACTTTTCGATGGATTACCGGTACTTTAACCAGAATGATTTTTTCATCCCTACAAAGGGTGTTGAATTTTATGTTGGCGGCCGAATGGCTCTTCAGCTTGATTCGCTTGTTGAGGTGCAAGGCTTACTCGAATCGATGCTGGATGCCCGGTACCGGGTTGAAGGTTCCATTAAAACGAAATGGTTTGCTGCTTCGCTTAAACGGTCGGTGGTAACACCAACTTTTTTGCAACAGGCCTACCGTGGAAGCCATGATATTTGGATGAACTATTTCAGTCCGGTAGAAACCAGTGAACTGAAGGGTAACCTGATCTATGAGTCGAACTGGTTGCGCCTTTACCCGGGCATTCGTCTGGCCACCTTCAGGAATTACGTGTTCTTCAAACAAGGGGATTTTGGTATTGATCAAACGGTACTGCCTGTTCAATCCTCTGGCTTTCAAACCCTGGCTTTGCCTGAATTATCGGTGCGTATAAATCCCTTTAAAAACACTACCCTGAGCGGGCAGGTGATATATGGCAAGATTCTTGAAAATGCCGATAATGCCATTCAGTTGCCTGAACTTTTTGTGAATGCGCAGTTGGCATATGCAAACATTTGGATCCACGGTAACTTTGATTTTCAGGTTGGGGTTGACTTGCACTGGAAGTCGGCCTATTATGCATACGGGTACGACCCTGTGATTCAGCAATTCCACACACAGCAAAGTTTCAGGAGTCCGTCTTTCCCGGTCATGGATGTTTTTCTGAATGCTAAAATTATACGGGGCAGGGTGTTTTTTAGATACAGTAATGTTTTAAAAGCATTTAACCCGTATGGAAATATACCCACACCTTTTTACCCGGGCGTGGTAAATGTATTTGATTTTGGATTCGATTGGTCGTTTTATGATTAAGGCCGCATAGGCTTCTTATTTATTCATGAAAGATAAATTTACACTAGGACTTGAACTGTCCACCGATCCGCGTTGGGTCGATGTTGCCGAAAAAAATATTGAAGATATTTTGGTTGATCATGCCTATTGTGAGCAAAAGGCAGCTTCATCGTGTATCTCGCTCATTGTTCAGTATCCTGACAAAGCAGCATTGGTGGAGATGCTGACACCGGTTGTAGCGGAAGAGTGGGGGCATTTTGAACGCGTTGTGGAAGAGCTAAGAAAGCGTGGCTATGCGTTGGGAAAGCAGCGCAAAGATGAATATGTGGAGGCCTTACATAAAACTATCCGTAAAGGTGGAAGCCGTGAACAGCAGTTGGTGGAAAAGCTTTTGATGAATGCCCTGATTGAAGCCCGTAGTGCCGAACGATTTAAGTTACTATGGAAAAATATTAATGACCCCGAACTGTCAAAGTTTTATTATGAACTGATGGTATCGGAGGCTGGCCATTACAAAAATTTTTTACAATTGGCCAAAACCTACAGGCCTGCTGATGAAGTAGATAAACGCTGGCGTGAGTTGTTGGAAGAGGAAGCAACGATAATGGCTACCCTTAAAGTCAGGGGAGATCGCATGCATTAGTAATTACGTTTTTTGCTTTTTCTTTTTTGCAGCCGGAAAGAGAACATTGTTCAAGATTAACCGATACCCGGGTGAATTGGGGTGTTGGTTAAGATCCGTTGGTTCTTCACCTACCTGGTGCTGGTAGTCTTCCGGATCGTGCCCGCCATAAAATGTCCAAAAGCCTTTGCCCAACACACCGTGCAGGTACTTGGCTTCCTTAATCTCTTTGTTTTCGGCCATAATCACTACTTCAGGTTTTATCAGGCTCTTTTTAAAGCCCGTAGTTTGGCCGAAGAATCCTTTTATGACCCGGGCATGGTTTTGTGTAAGCATGGTGGGGATGGGATCCCACTTGGCCGAAAACTCAAACAACGAAAAGTAATCGTTGGCCTGTCGCAGCCCACGTTCATTGGGTGGGTTATCGATCGAAGAAAATTCATATTGGTAAGGATCGCGCACCAGTTTGAAATCGGTAAACGCCAGTGTTTTATCAAAATCAATTTTTTCCTGTGCTTGCGGATCGGCCGGGTCGCCATCGAACATGCGTTCACAAATATCCACGCCTTCGGCAGCCAGGGCTATATCGTAACTGTCGGTGGCCGAACACATGGCAAACATAAATCCGCCACCGGCCACAAATTCTTTTATACGCTTGGCAACCGCCAGCTTTAATTGCGATACTTTATGAAAACCATTTCTTCGTGCCGTTTCTTCGGCATCGCGTTGGGCTTCAATGTACCAAGGCATGTTGGAAAACGAGCCATAAAACTTTCCATACTGCCCGGTAAAATCTTCATGATGCAGGTGAAGCCAATCGTATTTCGGCAATACACCGGCCAGTATTTCATCATCGTACACTACATCGTAAGGAATTTCGGCATAGGTAAGTACAAGGGTAACGGCATCGTCCCAGGGTTGGGCGGTTTTAGGAGAATACACCGCTATGCGCGGGTATTTCTCTAGTTTCATGATGTCGTAGTTCACGGCCGGGCTGGCAATTTCGCTTATGATCTGGTTGGCTTGTGCATCAGATATCACATCGAAACTTACCCCCCGTATCACCAACTCATTTTGAATGGCCGGATGATATTTAACCATAAAACTTCCACCCCGGTAATTCAGCAGCCAGTCCACCTCGGTTTCGCTCCGTAATATCCAATAGGCAATGCCGTAGGCCTTTAAATGGTTGGACTGCCGCTCGTCCATCGGTATAAAAATATAGTTAGCCCGCGCCACACTGCAAATCAGTATTAATGCTAACCATAATGAACCCCGCATACTGCCCATAACGCGAACGATGTAGTTTTACGTTTGTTATCTTTAAACAAATTTAGGTTCTTTTTATAAAAAGCCCCGAAAAATAAAAAAGCCGACCCTATGTGTAACATTTGGCCTGTATTGATCAACGTATTAGTGCTCTAAAACAGTTTATGAATATAGTAGAAAATATGCGGGAGGGTTTACGGTCGGTGCAGGCCAACCTGCTCAGGTCGGTACTAACTGCCCTTATTGTAGCCATTGGTATAACGGCCCTAGTAGGTGCTTTGACAGCCGTAGACGGTGTGGAGAAATCCATTAATAGCAGCTTATCCTCCCTGGGCGCAAATACGTTCGACATTACTTCCAAAACTAACCGTGGCGGAAGCACACAAGGGGTTACCGAGAAATTATACCCTAACCTGAAATTCAATGAAGTGATACGGTTTGCCAATCAATATGACTTTCCGGCAACGGTAAGTTTGTCGGCAAATTTAACCCAGATAGCGGAGGTGAAGCGCCTGTCAAACAAAACCAATCCTAACGTTACTGTTTTAGGGGCTAATGAAAACTACGTAACCATTAAAGGACTTGACATTGCGCAGGGCAGGAATTTCTCACCGATTGAGATTGAGTATGGAACACAGGTTGTAATTATCGGTCACAAAATTTTCACCACCTTATTCAAGGAAAATGAAAATCCCATTGGCGAGAAGATTTCTTTTCTCGGTGGACAGTTTAAGGTGATCGGTGTTATTGTTGAAAAAGGGCAATCATTTGAAGGAAATTTTGACAACATGGTTATTGTGCCTATTCGTGTGGCCAATCAAATGGCAAAAGGAAGGAGTTTATGGTACCGCTTAACCGTAGGTGTGGAGGATATTAATGAAGTCGACAATGCCATGGGTGAAGCTACCGGAGTTATGCGCAGGATACGGCAAGACCATGTGGGTAACGAAAATTCATTTCAGTTAGAACGGAGTGTATCGCTGGCCGAACGAACCGCGCAGTTGGCGGGCTACGTTCGTACAGCAGGATTTTTAATTGGTTTTGTTACCCTGTTGGGTTCATCCATCGCGCTCATGAATATTATGTTGGTTTCGGTAACAGAACGTACACGAGAGATTGGTGTGCGCAAAGCGTTGGGCGCAACGCCTCTGCGCATTCGGCAACAGTTTGTTACCGAAGCGATTGTGGTTTGTTTGCTGGGGGGTGCCTTAGGCGTATTGTTAGGCATAGGCATTGGCAACTTGGGCGCGCGCTTTTTGGGCATGGAAAGTTACATCATCCCCTGGGTGTGGATTTTCTTCGGGCTTTTTGTTTGCGTTTTGGTTGGACTGTTGGCCGGTTATTACCCGGCACACAAAGCATCCAAACTTGACCCTATAGAATCGCTGCGCTTCGAGTAGAAAAGTCAAAAATTAATCAGACCAATGAGGCGCTCAACGAAATGTTTGTGTTGAGCAGCTTTGAAATGGGGCAATTAGCTTTTGCGTTCTCGGCACAGTCATCAAATTTTTCTTTTGAAATACCGGGAATGTTTGCCTTCAACAAAAGATATGAGTTTGTTACCGACCCGTTTTCGAGCGTAATGGTGCAGGTGGTGGTTAACTCGGTAGGTTTAAAGCCGGCCTCACCCAGTACAAAGCTTAATTTCATGGTAAAGCAACCTGCATGTGCAGCGGCAATTAGTTCTTCAGGGTTAGTTCCAACGCCCTCTTCAAAACGCGAACTAAAAGAATATTGTGTTTTGTTTAGCACCGTGCTTTGCGTGCTTAAATGGCCATTACCTTCTTTGCCTGAACCTTGCCAAACGGCTGTAGCTTTTCGTTTCATATACGTTGGGATTTATTTTTGATTTAGCTTTGTGAAGCTACGTTAAACGCAAACAAAACCAAAGGAGAGATGCCAGAGCGGTCGAATGGGACGGTCTCGAAAACCGTTGTGCGGGCAACTGTACCGAGGGTTCGAATCCCTCTCTCTCCGCCATTTTTATCAAATAATTACACGGTATCGGCCAGGTAGTTATTCCTGTTAAGTACTTTCAGGGCTTCGTTTTTATATAACCTTCCTATCGGTATAACAAATTCATTAAGCCGTACATGGTTGGTGGTGTAAGAAGTAACTTTTTCGAGTGAAATAATGTACGATCGGTGTACGCGCAGGAATTGCTTTGCGGGTAACTTATTCTCCATGTGTCCTATTTTCTGGTAAGACACTACTGGTTTTCCGGTTGTTTTTACACGAATGTAATCGCGCAAGCTCTCTATGTAAATAATATCGTGCAACAAAACCTTTATCATGGTGCGGCCATCTTTTAAATAAATATAAGCGCTGTTGTGGGCATATAAGGTTTCAGGTTGATCGGATACCTTTGCGGGAGCTTGGGAAAGCTGATACACCTTACTGATACTCCGTAAAAACCTGTCGAATGAAATGGGCTTCAATAAATAATCAACGGCATCCAAATCGTATGCTTCGTATGCAAAATCCCGGTAGGCGGTGGTAAATATTACCCTCGGTTTTTGTTTTAACGAACTGATCAGTTCAAGCCCTGTAATTTGAGGCATCTGGATATCCAGAAAAAGTAAGTCTACCGGTGTATGTTGAAGAAAAGAGAAGGCCTCAACGGCATTCGGAAAACTTTTTACCAGTAAAAGCCCTTCTACACGGTTAATATATTTTTCCAACAACACGCGGGCTAATGGCTCATCGTCAACAATCAGGCATTTCATAGGGTAGCTTGGGTTTGTTCTTCAGCAACGGTTATTGCTTGTGGTTCGCCTACGTTAATTGTTAGTATTACTGAATGCATTTGTTGTTCATTCACGATGTTTAGTGTATAACAGTTGGCATAAATTAAATCCAAACGGCTACGAACATTCTGTAACCCAATTCCCGATTTTGGTAAATAATTTTTTAATGAATCCGTTTTACTGTTTTCTACTTTAACCGTCAACCTCCCGCCTGCATAATGGATATCAAGGCGCAGCCACCCTCCACTAAGGCCTGAACTTAATCCGTGTTTGAACGCATTTTCAACAAAGGGTAGCAATAAAAGGGGTGCAATCTGTATGCCTGAAATATTGCCTTTAATGGTTAATGCTATATCTACCGTTGAGTCGTACCGGATTCGTTCCAACTCCGTATAATTTTGGATGTAGTGCAACTCCTGCTCAAGGCTTACCAGCTTGTGGTTTCCTTCATGAAGCATATAACTCGTTAACTCTGACAGGCGATGGATCACTTCGGGGGTACGCGTGGATTGATCCAACGCAAGCACGTACAGGTTATTGAGGGTGTTAAATAAAAAATGGGGGTTGATTTGAGACTTTAAAAACTTTAATTTGGCTTCCAGCATTTCATTTTCCAAAGCCTGACGTGAACGCTCAAATTCCTGTGCAGCTTGCTGGTTCCTGTACCAATGACGGATCAGGTGAAATGAAGTAATTATACCGACCAGGGAGTAGATGGAAAAAATCATGATCAGTATTTTAGGCAGGTAAAACAATGGAACGGCCGTGGCATCGGGATAGAACATTGGGTAGATGATATAGTAAGCCAGCATGCGCGACAATACCCCAAATCCCAGCATGGAAGTGAATAACAGAAGCAGGAAGGCGGTGTACTTCTTTTTAATGAGGAACCGATCAACCAATATGTACAAGGTGAAATATGCTGCGCTGATTTTTACAGGAAGATCAACCAGCGAGCTCATCAGCCGCTGGCCGTACTGGCCATCCACCAAGCCCCACACTAGGCCTTCATAGGCAACAACCCCAAGCCAAAACAGAACATGAAAAATAATCCTGAACTTTTCAAGCCTTAGGTCTAGTACGGTGCTATTGTCCTTCATCGTTTCCTTTTTTACGATGAAGATCATGAAAAGATACCTATTGATTCAACTTTCTTAGACAAACAACAAATTCACCCTACGAAAAGCATTTGCCTGCCGAAATATTCCTTTTTGAAATTTTCCTGCAGTATGTCCTTACAGGGGTAGCGTTAATCTAATACCACAGCATAGCAATTTATAAGTTTGCTTTTTTAAGGCACTAATTGAATAATGTTATGGTGCCATGTAGTGAAAGATCGGTTCGTTTAGGTGAAGTTATAGATTCATTTACCAACGGGTTGATAATCCTGTTGTTGGTGCTTGGTTATTACACAACCCCGGCACAACGAGTACATGGCGACTCCAACTTCAGCGAACTTCCCTTTCAAACTTTAAATGGGAAAATACCAATTGTAAAAGTACAGATTAACGGAAAGCCTGCCTGGATGATTGTTGATACGGGCGCATCCGTTACCATTGTCCATGCTGCAAAAGCATCTTACTTTGGGTTTGAGATCGCACGACATACCGTTGATAAAATGGACATGACCGGCCTTGGAGGCTCAACCGAACTGTTGGAGACCTATGGCTGTAACCTGAAGCTTGGCAATCTGATAATAAAGCAAAGGCCAAAGGCTCAGGACTTATACCGGTTGCTTTCTACTATAAAGGCTCATGATAAAATAACTATTGTTGGTATTCTTGGGGCTGATGTGTTGTCGCGCCATAAAATGAGCATCGATTACAGCAGTAATAAAATTTTATACCCTACTCCAAAAGGGAATCGTGAAGAAGAAATTAATTTGTGTCAGGTACAAGAGGTGTTTAATTGACGACATTCAGTCTTTCTGGTTTACAAAATCGTCAGTGCCTCGTCCTTTTTTTCGGCTTTATCGATTTCAGCCAGGTATGTTGAAAGGGTTGACCCAAGCCCATCAATGGTGGATAAATCCATGTCCCACAGGGCGATGTTGGAAAGAATACCATTAACTGTTTTTTCAAGTGTTGATTGGTTCCATGCTTTGGCAAAATGACCAAGGACTTCAGGCGTGTCTTTCACGGGCAGTTCTACTCCTTTCCAACTTCCTTTATAAAACCTGATGAGGGCTGCAAAAGAATATGCCAGCCTGTTTGGTATTTTGCCGGTCCGTTCAATGTATTGCAATAAGGATGGAAGCACACGTACTTTAAATTTTGACGCAGAGTTTAATGCTATAGAAGCGAGTTCATGCCGTATGAACGGGTTTCTAAACCGCTCCAATACACTGGCTGAAAAACCTTCGAGTTCTTTTTTTGGAAGGTCAAGTGTTGGTATAATCTCCTCGAATATTGTTCCCTTTATAAATTCCCCGGTAAAGTTGTTCTCTACGGCTTCTTGCACGGTACGAAGGCCATGAAGATAGGCAACGGGCACCATTGCAGTATGTGCCCCATTTAGTATCCTAACTTTTCTGGTTCTGTAGGGAGATTGGTCGGAGACAAATTTTACATCGAGTCCTGCTTTATCGGCTGGGAATTTTTCCTTCAAGGAAGCAGGCCCTTCAATAACCCAAAGGTGAAAGGGTTCGGCCATCACTACCAGTTTGTCTTCAAACCCAATTTGTTTCTGAATGGACTCAATGGTGTCTTTCGGGTAACCGGGTACAATCCGGTCGACTAATGTATTGCAGAAGGTAGCGTGATCAGTTAGCCATTGCTTAAATTCAGATGAAAGCTGCCAGTGTTGGGCATAGTGAAGGATAATTTTTCTTAACTCATCGCCATTTTTATCAATTAACTCACACGGTATTACTGTGGGCGCTTTATCGTTGCTGCCCTTAAAGAACTGAAAACGATGATGGAGGAGGGCTGTTAATTTTCCCGGAAAACTGGTTGGTAAATTTTCTATCGAATGGTCACTACTGTCGAAGGCAATACCAGCCTCGGTAGTGTTGGACACTATAAATTCAAGATCAGGATTTTCGGCCAGTTTAATAAACCGTTTATAATCATCGTATGGATTGATTACTTCGGTTACGCAAGTAATCAAACGTGTTTCGGTCAACACTTCTCCATTTTGTATTCCATTTAGCACAACATGGTATAATCCATTCTGATCGTTGATAAGCTTACCCAATCCGTTTGCAAGGGGTTGTATAATTTGAACCGATCCATTAAAGCAGGCCTTCTCATTCATCACATCTACCATCCAATCCACAAAGGCGCGCAAAAAATTGCCTTCACCAAACTGCAATACTTTTACAGGATATTTTTGTACAGTACCGGATGTTGCTCGGTTTAGTTTTTTCAGCATCGGAAAATTTTATGCATTAAAATTAAAATATGCTTTTGCGTTGAAGTAACAGATGTCAGCCACGATTTTACCTAACCATTTTTCGTCAGCCGGTAATTCACCTTGTTCAACATCTTTACCAATCAGGTTGCAGAGTATCCTCCTGAAATATTCATGGCGTGGGTAGGAGAGGAAGCTGCGCGAATCGGTGAGCATCCCTATAAAACAACTCAATAACCCCAGGTTTGATAAAGCATTGATTTGTTTTTCCATTCCATCTTTTTGATCAAGAAACCACCAGGCCGATCCGAATTGTATTTTTCCTTTACTGGAACCGTCATTGAAATTTCCGATCATAGTGCCCAATACTTCATTGTCGGATGGGTTGAGATTGTAAAGAATAGTTTTAGAAAGTTGATTGGTGGAGTCAAGTGCATTAAGAAACCCGGCCAGGGCCTGGCCTTGCGAAAAATCACCAATGGAATCAAAACCAGTATCCGGCCCAAGTGTGCCGAGCATACGGGTATTGGTATTGCGCAGTGCACCCAGGTGGAATTGTTGTGTCCAGCTTTTTTTGTGGTAAAGGCGGCAAAGTTCAAGTAATGTATGGTATTTAAAGTACTGAACTTCTGATATGGTCAGCGTTTCTTGTTTTTTTAACTTCAAAAAGATGGCATCAATTGATGAAGGTGGGGTATTGAAAAAATAAAGTTGCTCAAGGCCATGATCGGCAAGTTGGCAACCCTGGCTGGAAAAGAATTCAATTCTGTTTTTTAAAGCATCCAGTAAATCGGTATAGGTATTGATTTGAATACCCGTAACCTTACCAAGTTGTGAAAGATACTGTAAATAAGATGCAGCATGCTCAACGGCATAAGCCTTATCGGGCCGGAAGGTTGGCAGGATTAAGGTGACGAAGTTATCCTTTTTGATTTGCTGGTGGTATTCCAGTGAATCAATGGGATCATCAGTGGTGCAGACTACCTCTACATTCATTTTTTTTAACAATGAACGTGTAGCGTATGCTGAGGTATTCAACTTTTCTGTGGCTTCAATAAAAATCTTATCTGCTGAATCCGGATTTAAGAGTTCGGAAATTAAAAAATAACGTTGAAGCTCAAGGTGTGTCCAATGGAATAAAGGGTTTCGCACCGTGTATGGAACTGTAAAAGCCCATTGTCTGAATTTTTCACGATCAGGCGCATCTCCTGTAATATATTTCTCATGGATGCCCAGGGTACGCATAGCCCTCCATTTATAATGATCACCTGCCAACCATATTTGTGAAATGTTTTCAAATTGCCTGTTTTGGGCAATCTCTTTTGGCGGCAAGTGGCAGTGATAATCGATTATGGGTAGGTTTTTGGCGTAATCGTGATAAAGTGTTTTAGCAAAATCATTTTGCAGTAAGAAATCCTCTGTCAGGAAAGATGCTGTGGTTGTTGCTGGGCTCATAGGGCTTTTTGTGAGATTAACCTTTTTTCAATGATGATTTACGGATAATCAATTCCGGTTTCAATACTGTTTTCTTCGGTACAAATGGTTTCTTACCATGTCCGATTTGTTCAAAGAAGATTTCTGCTGCGGCATTGCCCATTTCTTTACTACGTTGATCAACCGTAGTGAGCTGCGGTTCAGAAAACCAGGTAAAGGGTTCGTTGCCAAAGCCAACCAGTGCGACATCTTCAGGGATCCGTAATTTTCTTTCCTTTAAAACCTGCATGGCGCCCATGGCGCTATAATCGCTGGCCGAAAATACGGCATCGGGTGGTGAAGGTAGCGATAAAAGTTTTTTCATGCTTTCTATGCCATCTTCCAGTTGCATGTTACTGCCGATCACCAGCGATTCATCGAAAGGTAATCCGTTATCCTGAAGGGCTTCGCGATATCCACGATACCGCTCACGGTAAATACTGATTTTTTTTATTCCGGTGAAGTGCGCAATCCGTTTGCAACCTTGTTTGATAAGATGAGTTACTGCTTTATAGGCACCTTGGTAATCATCGAGGATTACGTTGCTCACCTCCAGGTCCTCATTTGAACGGTCGAAGAGAATAAGTGGTATACCTTTATCTTTGATTTTTAAAAAATGGTCAAAGTTTTCAGTGCCTTTTGCAAAGGAAGCTACAATTCCATCAACCCGTGCATTGATCAGGGCTTCTACAGTAGCAACTTCTTTTTCGTAGTTGTCATACGATTGACAGATCATCACATTGTATTTCGATGCATTGGCAATCTCTTCGATTCCGCGTACAACCGATGAAAAGAAACTCCTGTCGGCCGTAGGCACAATGATGCCGATAATCTTACTGCGACCGTTGCGTAAGGCTGCTGCGATGTGATTGGGTTGATAGTTTAAAGTTTGTGCTGCCTTTAATACCGCTTTTTTAGTGGCCTCACTAATGCGTGGGTGATCTTTCAAGGCACGCGAAACCGTTGAAGCGGTTATGTCCAGTTTTTTGGCAATATCATGTATGGTGGCACGTTCTCGTTTCATAATTCATTGGCGGGTTTACCAATTGTTGCTAAGATACCTCCATCAACATAAATTATTTGACCGTTAACGAAGTTGCTGGCCGGTGAGGCGAGGAATATTGTTGTTCCTGCCAGGTCATCCGGGTTACCCCATCGCCCTGCAGGTGTTCTATTAATAATAAAGTTGTTAAATGGATGGCCTGCTTCGCGGATCGGGGCAGTTTGCTCCGTAGCAAAGTACCCCGGTCCAATTCCATTTACCTGAATGTTAAACCGGGCGAGTTCAGTAGCCATGTTTTTGGTGAGCATTTTCAATCCGCCTTTCGCAGCGGCATAAGCAGAAACAGTATTCCTTCCCAATTCACTCATCATCGAACAAATGTTAATGATCTTGCCGGCCATGCGCTGGGTCATAAATTTCCCCACGTGTTTTGAAACAATGAAGGGGCCAATAAGATCGACATCAATTACTTTACGGAAATCTTCCACCGGCATGTCGAGCATGGGCACACGTTTAATAATACCGGCATTGTTGATCAGTATATCAATCGGGCCAATCTCTTTTTCTATTTTCCGGATCGATTCTATAACAGTTGTTTCATTGGTTACATCAAATAAATAGCCATGGGCAGTGTAACCTTCTTGTCTGTAAACATTGATTGCATAATCAAGTTTTTCAGGTGTATGCCCATTAATGATAAGTGTGGTGCCTGCTGATCCAAGCGCACGGGCCATAGCCATGCCTAGTCCATGAGTTCCGCCTGTTATAAGCGCTCTTTTACCACTCAGATCAAACAATTCAGATGACTTCATTAACGTAAGTTAGCAGGTTGCACAATATCCATATCGCTATAATCAAGGTTTTCTCCAGCCATTCCCCATATAAATGAGTAGTTGCTTGTACCTGCCCCTGCGTGAATTGACCACGGTGGGGAGATAACAGCCTGTTGGTTTTGCACCCAAATATGCCGGGTTTCCAGTGGTTCACCCATAAAGTGGCAAACCGTCTGGCCAGTGGGAACATTAAAATAGAGGTATACCTCCATTCTTCTGTCGTGGGTATGGGCGGGCATCGTATTCCATACGCTGCCGGGTTTTAATTCGGTAAGGCCCATTTGTAATTGACAGGTTTCAATGACACCCGCAATCAAAAGCTTTCTAATAGTACGGTGATTGGAGTTTTCAGGCGATCCAAGTTCTACCGTTTCAGCCTGATCCAATGATACTTTTTTTGAGGGAAAGGCATGGTGGGCAGGAGCGGAGTTAAAATAAAAAAGTGGCTGACTTCCCGATGGGCCTTGTTTAAAGAGTACGTCCCTGGATCCTCTTCCAATGTACAATGCCTCTTTGTTGCCGATTTCAAAAGGTTGGCCATCAACTTCAATTACTCCTGTATCCCCAATATTTATAACGCCAAGCTCCCTTCGTTGAAGAAAGAAATCTGCTTTTAGGATTTCGGGTGGATTAAGTGAAAGGCCGTTTGAAGTAGGTTGAGCCCCGCCTACTATAAATCGGTCATACAAGGTATAAACCAGGTTTACTTGTCCGCTGGTAAAAACATTTTCGACCAGATAGTTTTTGCGCAACTCTTCAGCAGTGAAGAGTCTGCTTTGGGAAGCATGAATTGGATGACGTATTGCACAGAGGTTACTCATAAAGGTTTATTGTGTAATCGTTTGCGCAATATTATTGTATTTGACCCTATATGACCAACTCGTTTCCAGTACTTCTTTTGACAGAATGACAAAACTAATATGCATAGAAAATGCTTAAAATGATTAAATATTGAACTTTATATCAAAAAACTAAAATTTCATTTGGTAAATATACAAACACTTTTTAATATGCAATCGATTGCGCAAAAAATTGCTATATAACGTTTGAAAGACAACTAGGAAAAATGAAAAAGAGGAAGCAATTCAAGGTAACGACTAAATCTTAATTCCTTAATTTATATGAATAGAGCTCTACGATTGTTTATTCGAATGCCCATCGCAGTAACACTGGCTATTCTGATCAGTGTAACCGCCCTTTACGGTCAGACACGGTCTGTTTCCGGAGTGGTGAAGACCGATGGGGAGGTGCTTCCAGGAGTTACCGTTACCGAGAAAGGAACAAGTAACGGAACAGTTACTGATAGTGACGGTAAATTCGTGCTTTCCGTTTCCTCAGATGCCATCCTCGTGTTCACCTTTATTGGCATGAAACCAACTGAAGTTCCTGTAGGGACACAGACGGTTATCAATGTGAACATGGTTTCAGATATTTCCCAGCTTGAGGAAGTGGTTGTAATTGGTTATGGCACTGCAAAAAAGTCTGATCTCACGGGATCAGTAGTTTCAGTAATTGGTGATGATTTAAAGAAAATGCCGGTAGCAACGGTAACTGAAACTTTAACCGGGCGGTTGGCTGGTGTTCAGGTAACCTCCACCGAAGGATCGCCTGATGCCGATATAAGAATCCGCATCAGGGGCGGGGGGTCTCTCACCCAGGATGCCACACCTTTATTTATTGTCGATGGTTTTCCGGTAAACAGTATCAATGATATTTCACCATCCGATATTAAATCAATTGATGTTTTAAAAGATGCTTCGTCTACGGCCATTTTTGGTTCACGGGGTGCAAATGGTGTGGTAATTATTACAACAAAGGGCGGAACAGACGGCAAGGTGGCTGTTAGTTACAATAGTTTTTTTGGTGTTAAACGAATTGCCAATACACTGGATGTGTTAAATCCCGAAGACTTTGTTAACTGGCAATATGAGTATGCACTGTTAAGAAACGATATTCAATCTTATGAGCGATTTTTTGGATCGTGGCAAGATAGGGACTTGTACACAGGCTTACAGGGTAATGACTGGCAGCGACAGATTTATGGACGCACGGGTAGAGTGTTCAGCAACGATTTGAGTGTTCGTGGTGGTTCAGATAAATTCAATTATTCATTCAATTATGCCCGCTTTGATGACAGGGCAATTATGATAGGTTCAAATTTTACCCGTAACAACGTTACGTTATCGCTTAAAAATAAGGCAAGCAATAAAGTCAATTTAGGGTTTACAGTCCGCTACTCCGATACTGAAATTTTTGGTGGCGGGGTTAACGAACAACGTGAAGCTTCTGCATCAGCAGATGCCCGTTTGCGTCACAGCGTTGGTTATTCTCCTATTCCATTGCCTGGCTTAACCACGGATGATACAGATGAACAGGTTGCCGGTTACCTGGTTAACCCATTTGTGGCCACTGCCGATAACGACCGTGAGCAACAAAGGCGAAACTTTAACATGGTGGGGAGTTTTGATTGGAAGATAATTGACAACCTGCAATTTAGAACTGAGTTGGGTATGGATAACCTAACGTATTTTGATAATCGTTTTTATGGCCGGTCAACCTATTACTCAAATAATAACGTGCAGGCAGCCTACCAGGGATTTCCGGCAGTTGTTAACCGCAATCAACGAGACCTTAGGCTTCGTAATGCCAATACATTCAATTACGACTTCAAACACTTAGTAAGTAATTCAAATCACAAGCTTAATCTATTGGTTGGTCAGGAGTTGATATTTTTTGAAACATCTGAAATTGCAACAGCCATTCAGGGATTCCCGAAATTCTTTGACGCAAAGACAGCGTTCAAATTAAATTCGCAAGGTGTTCCGCAATCAGTTGCCAGCAACTATTTGCCGGATGATAAACTGCTATCCTTTTTCGGGCGGTTGAATTATGACCTGATGGGTAAGTATTTATTGTCGGCCACCTATCGAGCTGACGGATCCAGTAAATTCTTGGGCGACAACCGTTGGGGATATTTTCCATCCGTTGCGGCTGCCTGGAAAGTATCGGAAGAATCTTTCATGACAAATGCTGCCGGATGGCTAAACAGCCTGAAACTACGCGCCAGCTATGGTGAAGCGGGTAACAATAATATTCCTGTCGGACAAACCATTCAAACATTTGAATCAGGTGCCGGTGCCCCCCTGGCCTGGATAAACGGTGTGAATAGTTTTTGGGCGCCTTCAAAAATAATGGCAAACCCTAACCTGAAATGGGAAACAACCATTACCCGCAATGTTGGTTTGGATTTCGGCATCCTGAAAGGTCGTGTTAATGGAACGGTTGAAGCGTACCTTAATACAACAAATGATTTGCTGATCCGCTTCCCGGTGCCGGGTTCGGGGTATGATTTCCAATATCGAAACATGGGCAGTACAGAGAACAAGGGCCTGGAAACATCAGTAAACTATATCGCTATTGATAAAGCAA
The DNA here is from genome assembly GCA_025808415.1 of Cyclobacteriaceae bacterium. Classification (NCBI taxonomy): domain Bacteria; kingdom Pseudomonadati; phylum Bacteroidota; class Cytophagia; order Cytophagales; family Cyclobacteriaceae; species Cyclobacteriaceae bacterium. The sequence continues at coordinate 2,903,718 of CP075525.1, read as the reverse complement.
ATTATGGTTTGAATTTCTCGTTCAACATCAGTTTCAATCGAAATAAAATCAAGTCGCTTGGTATGATGAATGACTTCCCTGAAAATACAGGGTGGGCGTCAACGGCAATTACTCAAGACTTTTTTGTTTATGTTGGTGGACCTATTGGAAAGATGTATGGCTACCGCAGTGGAGGTCGGTATGAGGTAGATGATTTCAACTACGATCCGGTTAGCGGAAACTATACCCTTAAAGAAGGTGTGGTCAATAGCTCGAACGTGGTGGGTACCCTGCGCCCCGGCATGATGAAGTTAAAAGACTTGAGTGGACCTAACGGTGAACCTGACGGCATTGTTAATCAAAACGATCTCACCATTATTGGCGATGCAAACCCAAAACACACCGGAGGTTTTATTATCAACGCTTATGCTTATGGTTTTGATTTAATGGCTGCCTTTAACTGGAGCTATGGTAATGATATATACAATGCAAATAAAATTGAATTCACTTCGGCAACAGTAACCCCTAACGGACAATACCGAAACCTGCTCACCACAATGGGTAGTGGAAGCCGTTGGACCAACCTTGACCCTGCTACTGGTGCGCTGGTAACCGATCCGGCTGCGCTGGCAGCACTTAATGCCAACACCACCATGTGGTCGCCTTACATGCAACGCTACGTGTTCAGCGACTGGGCAGTTGAAGATGGTTCATTTCTTCGATTGAATACCTTAACACTTGGTTACACCGTTCCAAGTTCGGTAATCACCAAATTGAAGTTGACCAACCTTCGTTTTTATGCCACCGGGTACAATGTTTTCCTGCTCACAAAGTATTCCGGCCTTGACCCTGAAGTTTCTACACGAAGAAGAACACCCCTCACGCCAGGAGTTGATTATTCTCCTTATCCGCGCAGCAGACAATTGGTATTTGGTTTAAGTCTTAATTTTTAAACTTCATGAAGAATTGGAATATGAAAAAGTCACTCTATATCATCGGAATATTATTGAGTTGCACCATTACTTCGTGCGATGACTTTCTTGAGGCACCAACAAAATCATCGTTGGATGAATCCATTATTTTCTCCACACCCGGGCTGGCAAAGGGTGCTGTGGATGGAATTAAAATACCATTTGCTGAAACCAATTCATACCGTGGAAGGTATTTGCCCTGGTATGGTATGAATACAGATATTGAGTGGTACAATACATCCCAAACCCCTGGCGACAACGCGGACCTGGCTGTTTACAACACTAAGCCCAACAATTCGCAAATGAATACCGACAACAATGCATGGGCGATGATGTACATGGGTATTGAGCGTGCTAATATCTGTATTCGGGGTTTGCGTACGTATGGTAATACCGGACCAGGCACAGAACTCGGCCACTTATTAGGTGAAGCGCTAACCCTACGGGCTGTTTACTATGCCGATTTGCTGAAAGCCTGGGGCGATGTGCCGGCCAGGTTTGAACCGATTAACAGTGAAACAATCTATTTACCTAAAACCAATCGTGATGTAATTTATAAGAGACTGATTGCTGATTTAGGTGAAGCTGCTGAATTGGTACCATGGCCCAATGAAACCCCCGGCACGACAAATGTCGAGCGGGTAAGTAAAGCTTTTGTAAAAGGATTACGTGCCCGACTTTGTTTAGCGGCAAGCGGCTACTCATTATATCCTGATGGTGTACCCGGGGTTATTCGAAGAAGTAATGATCCTGATTTATCGGTAGCCAATATGTACGCCATTGCACTTCAGGAATGCAAGGACATAATCGAAAGCGGTACTGTTCGGCTTGATCCATCCTTTGAGAATTTATGGCGCAAATACAACGAAGATGTAATTGCAGCAGGTAACGAATCACTTTGGGAAATTCCATTTTCTGATGGTCGCGGAAGGATGCTCTTTACTTTTGCGGTTCGTCACAACACCAATAATCAACACCATGCCAACGGTGCTAACCGTGGTGGTGTTGCCGGACCGCTTCCCCATATTTTTTATGATTTTGATGAGAAAGATCTCCGGAGAAATGTAACCTGTGTTCCTTACCGGTATGGAAATGCAGTAAACGGTTTTGCCCGGCAGGAACTGGTCAATCTTAATACCTGGTATTTTGGCAAGTATCGTTATGAATGGATGAAACGTTTTGTAACATCCACCAACGATGATGGCGTAAATAAAATGTACATGCGGTATGCTGAGGTTTTGCTTATGGCCGCTGAAGCAGCCAACGAATTGCAGGGACCGGCAGCCGCTGCTCCCTATCTTAAACAAATAAGAAGACGCGCTTTCAATGCTGCCGACTGGCCGACAAAAGTTGATGCATATGTTGATGCCTTTGCTACGAAAGAAGCTATGTTCAATGCCATTGTTGATGAGCATAAATATGAATTTTGTGGCGAGTTTGAACGGAAGCAGGCTCTTATCCGGTGGAATTTGCTGAAAACTAAACTTGATGAAGCCAAAGCAAAGATGTTTGCCTTGCAGGGGCGTACCGGTGCGTATGCCGATGTTCCATCAACACTGTACTACAAGCTGGCAAGCGATGATGAATCGTTGATTATTTATGGGCTCAACCGGGGCGAGAATCAGCCACAACCTGCTCCCGAATATTCATCCTTTGCATGGAATAACCTGAATGATACTAAGATCAACTCCTTATACCTGGAAGGAGTTAACCCCGACCATAGGCAATTCTGGCCGATTTGGCAGTACTTCCTTAACACCAGTAACGGACAACTTGTAAATGACTATGGTTATTAATCGAATGATTGTTATGAAAATGAGATATTTAATCACGTGTGTGTTGGTCGGATCATTGACCCTGGGCTTTATGGCCTGTGAAGATAAAATCGATCAACTTGTTACAGAGTTGGATGTTGACCGTGTGTTTTCACCCACAGGCTTAACGGCCCGTGTACGCAACCTTACCAGTATTGAACTTACGTGGAATGTGCGCGATGATGCAGACCATTACATTGTTGAATTCAGTGAAGATAACCTTCAATTCAACACGATCATCCGCACATTAACCGTTTTACCCGATGACCTGCCTGTGTTAGAGATATTTGAAGGTGAAACAGAATACTCCATCAGGGTTAAAGGTGTTAGCAACAAGCCGGGTGTGGCTGATTCCAAATGGATAACCACAACGGTGATGACTGCTGAGGAAAATATTTATTTACCCATTGAACCCGGTGACATTGCCGCTACCGAAGCTACCTTGCGGTGGACGTCCAATAGCCAGGTTACCAATTTTATTATCAATCCGGGCAATGTTCAACGCGACATTACACCTGCTGAAAAAGAAGCCGGTATAGCTACTATTACCGGGTTAACCGGTGAAACAAGCTACACCGTGCTTCTTAAAAATGGCACCAAAACACGGGGTACTAAAGCATTTGTAACCCTTATCGATTTGGGTGGTGCATTGGCCATCCATCCTGAAGATGACATCAGGGCAAAACTCGATGAGGCGGAACCAGGCACCTCATTTGTGATCTTTCCGGGGCAATATAACCTGGGTTCATATGCACTTACCAAGTCGGTTAAGTTAAGCGGCTATCTGCCATTTAATAAGCCCGTTATCTATGGTCAATTCACAAACAATACCATAGTAGCAACAGTAGAATTTAAAGACATTGTTTTCCGTGGCGATGGTGATGCTACAGTTTTAGGCCAGTTTTTTATTGCCCAGGCTGGTAGCGACATCACAACGCTTTCTATCCAAGATTGTGAAATTAGTCACTACCAGAATACTCTGATTGCCAGTACCAATACCAGCGCATCTGCTGGTAAGTTTGGTTCTATTATTATCAAAGGTTCTTACGTGCACGACATCCTTCCGGCAACCGGTGGCGATGGGTTGGATTTCAGGGGTGGTACTGTTGGTTCACTTAGTGTAGAGAACAGCACCTTCGCCAATGCATTCCGATCATTTCTGCGCATGCAGGTGGCAAGCAATACATCGTTTAAGAATTCTACATTCTACAAAATATGTATCGGTACAAACGACAGCAACAATACCGGTCTTTTTAGGGCAAATGTGGGTGGAACAATTGAGGTGAGAAATTGTCTTTTTGTAGAAACCGGTAGGGAGGATGCGGCAACGGCCGCGAATGGTGGGGTGTGGACAAGGAATGCAACCAGCATGGCTGCCACACCAACTTATGCCAACAATAACATACACAGTTGTTATAACATACTCGGGGGTTTGTACACAACACCTGCGCAAATAAGCGCAACCGAGTTAAATCCTGGTTTTGTAAATGCTGCTGCAGGTAACTTTACGGTTACCAATCAAACGTTGATCGATAACCAGGTGGGCGACCCACGTTGGCTTCAATAGATTTGTTAGGTTAAGTTTAATACAAGGGTAGCGATGCATGTTGCTACCCTGTATTTTTTAATTGGTGTAGTATGGCAAAGTTTTTTCGATACGCGATCATGTTGTTTACTATGCTTTGGTTCAGTGGTTGTAGCCCGGAGGCTGACCCTGAACCAGGAATTGATATGCCTCAGCCGGTTGATGAAGAAGCTTTTGCATTTCCGGGGGCTGAAGGTTTTGGTAATAAAACAACGGGTGGCCGTGGCGGACAGGTAATTAAAGTTACGAACCTCAATGATTCGGGCCCGGGAAGTTTGCGTGCAGCCATCAATTCAACCGGGGCACGATTTATAATTTTTGAAGTATCCGGCACGATTGAATTGTTGAGCAATCTTACCATAACACAACCCAACGTTACAATTGCCGGCCAAACCGCTCCGGGCGAAGGGATCACCATAAAAAATTATCCGGTATTTGTCGGTGCCGATAATGTGATCATTCGGTTTTTGCGTTTCCGAATGGGTAATGAAAAACAGGTTGAAGGTGATGCCATTTGGGGACGATACAGAAAAAATGTTGTCATCGATCATTGCTCCATGAGTTGGTGTACCGATGAAGCTGCCTCTTTTTATGCTAATCAGGATTTTACCATGCAATGGTGCATCATTTCGGAAAGCCTCAACAAGTCATTGCACGATAAGGGTGAGCATGGCTATGGTGGTATCTGGGGAGGTGATCGTGCCAGTTTTCATCATAATCTGATGGCGCACCATAAAAGTCGCACCCCACGATTTAACGGTTTTCGTTCGGGCACATACAGCGCCAGCAATCCCTATCCAAACGAACATGTAGATTACCGAAACAATGTTGTATACAATTGGGTAGGTGAGGGCACTTATGGAGGTGAAAACGGAAACTACAACATGGTGAACAACTACTATAAACCTGGGCCAGCTACTACCTCTAATCAGTCTCGTATTTTGGTTGCTTATAAAGAAGTGTTTCAAGACCGCCCCGGAGATGGTAAGTTTTATGTAGATGGAAATTATGTTCACGGTAGTGCTGTTGCTACCGCTAATAACTGGAGTGGCGTAACGTATAAAAATGGCGCTACAGAAAGTGCCTCTAAGCTGAATGCACCGATAACGTTCATCATGACTTCTCAACATTCAGCAGTACAAGCCTATGATAAGGTATTAGCCCATGCTGGCGCCAGCCTTAAGCGCGATGCTGTCGACTCGCGTGTGATAGAAGAAGTGAGCACGGGCACAGCAACTTACAATGGTTCCGAAACCGGTCTTCCGGGTATCATCGACAGCCAGGAAGATGTGGGTGGATGGCCTGTGCTGAACAGTTTGCCTGCTCCGCTGGATACCGATGGTGATGGAATGCCTGATGCTTGGGAAATCGAGATGAAACTTGATCCGAATACGCCCAATGCCAATGGCCGCAACCTGAGTACAGCATATGATAATATTGAAGTGTATATCAATAGCCTGGTTAAAAGTATCGTTGAAGGTCAAAATCAATAAGGCATGAAGAGTTCATTGCTGTATGTGTTGGTCTTCTTTTTCATCGTACCGTTCTCTGGTATGCAGAACAAGATAACCGTATACCTTATTGGTGACTCTACGATGGCATCAAAAGCCAGTACAGCTTATCCTGAAACTGGATGGGGGATGCCCTTTGCTCATTTTTTTGATTCAACAGTAGTAGTTGAGAACCATGCCATGAATGGAAGAAGCACGCGTACCTTTATTAGTGAAGGGCGTTGGAGTACCGTTTCAGCAAAGTTGAAAACCGGTGATTATGTATTCATTCAGTTTGGTCATAACGATGAATCGAAGGAAAAGACTGATCGCTATACAGCTCCGGAAGACTACAAGAAAAACCTTTCTCGATTTATAACTGAGTCTCGTGCAAAAGGAGCTGTTCCGGTTTTACTGACACCGGTTGCCCGAAGAAGATTTGATGAGCAAGGAAAGATTATGGAGAGTCATCCGGAGTATTCGCCTTTGGTGCATACGGTGGCCAAGCAGATGAACGCACCGCTGATTGATCTGGATAAAAGCAGTCAGGCTTTGTATCAGGAATTTGGCATGGAGAATTCAAAACTGTTGTTTCTTCAACTGAAGCCAGGTGAGCATCCAAACTATCCGGAAGGTAAAGATGACAATACGCATTTTAATGAGCTGGGTGCGCGGCTCATTGCTCAGCTTGTGCTTGAAGAAATACGAAACCTGAAGCTTGAACTTGCTAACCGTATTATTAAAAAGAAGTAAAATGATGAATAAAAAATTATTTGTACTGGCATCGCTGATTTTTGTGCTTAACTCATGTTCTAACAAGTCAGCACCAGTGGCTGTTGATCCCTGGCAGGAAGCAGAAACTATTCTTGCGCGCATTGTTCCGCCAACTTTTCCGGATAAGGATTTCTTGGTTACGGATTACGGAGCAGTGGGCGACAGCATTACCGATTGTACTGATGCGTTTGCGAAGGCGATACTGGCATGCCATGAAGCCGGTGGAGGCAGGGTAGTGGTTCCGGAAGGAAAATTTTTCAGTGGTGCTATTCACCTGAAAAGCAATGTGAACCTTCATGTTTCGAAAGGGGCTAAGATTTTATTCAGCCGTGATCCGAACAAATACCTGCCCCAGGTATACACACGTTTTGAAGCTGTTGAGCTCATGAACTATTCGCCATTGATTTATGCATACGAACAAGAAAATATTGCCATTACCGGTGAAGGTGAATTAAACGGCCAGGCCGATGATGATCACTGGTGGTATTGGAAAGGCAAGTGGGGACATGCCGGTGTAAACCGTGAAGCCCGGGAACATCAGCAAAAGCCAGCCAACGAACGCTTGAAAAAAATGGCGGAAGAAGGTGTTCCGGTAAGTGAACGTATTTTTGGTGAAGGCGATTACCTGCGCCCCAGTTTTGTGCAGCCGTACAAATGTAAAAATATATTGATTGAAGGAGTAACGATTAAAGATTCACCCATGTGGGTTCTTCACCCGGTGTTAAGTGAAAATGTTACGATAAGGAATGTTACAGTAATCAGTCATGGCCCCAACAGTGATGGATGTGATCCTGAATCCAGCAAGGACGTTTTAATTGAGGGTTGTGTGTTTGATACCGGTGATGATTGCATTGCCATAAAATCTGGTCGCGACCATGATGGCAGAAGAGTGAATGTGCCCAGCGAAAATATTATCGTGCGCAAGTGTGTTATGAAGGATGGTCACGGTGGTGTGGTGATTGGCAGTGAAATATCCGGCAATGTCAGGAATGTATTTGCCGAAGACTGTGAAATGAACAGTCCCTACCTGGATCGCGCCTTGCGCCTAAAGTCAAATTCGCGAAGAGGCGGTGTTATAGAAAATGTATTTATGCGCAACGTTACCATTGGCGATGTAGATGAAGCCGTGGTGCATGTCTACATGTTTTATGCCAACGAAACAGGTGATAATCATCCGGTAGTCCGGAATATACAGGTGAAAAACGTCACGAGTAAAAAATCTCAGTATGGCATTTACATTGAAGCTGAAGAAGATTATCCGGTAGAAGATATCCTCATTGAGGATTGCTCATTTGACAACGTTCAGAAAGGAAATGTACTAAAAGGCTATAAGGGCCTTACGCTTAACAATGTTAAGGTAAATGGGGAAGAACTTAAATCGAATCAGTAGTTTAGCTAACTCAATTCTTAAGAAGATGAAAACCAGTTTAATTATCAGTTTGCTGCTGTTGGGCATGGCTTGTGAAGTAACTTCGCAGAAAAAAGAATTCAGCGAATCATTTACGGTTAAGGTTTCCAATCCTGCGGCATTTGACCGCGCTGATGTTTTAGCCTTAGTTCCTGAAAATCAGCTACCAAAAAGTTTCAATGAAAAAGCCTTTGCTGTATTTGCTGATAAGACCGAAATACCCAGCCAGTATAATACAAAGGATAAACTAAATAGTGGTATTGCGGTTGTGTTGGATAAACTGAATGCAAACCAATCGATTGTATTAACCGTGCGGTATTCCAAAACTGGTGAAGTAAATCGTGTCTATCCAAAGCGCACACAGGCAGAACTTTCTCCAAAATTTGGTGGCGAGTGGAAAAATCGCGAATACATAGGAGGTGATTTTAAAAATGTAACACATTTGCGTGTGCCACCGCAGCATAAAGACCATTCGTGGTATATCCGTTATGAAGGCCCGGGTTGGGAATCGGATAAAGTAGGGTACCGGTTTTATCTTGATCAGCGAAATGCTGTTGATGTATTTGGTAAAACTGTGAAAGAACCTGCCTTACACAAAGCAGGTTTAGATGGTTTTGATTCATACCACAGCATGCAGGAGTGGGGCATGGATGTTTTGAAGGTTGCCAAGTCGTTAGGGGTTGGGTCCATTGGTTATTTTGATGGTAAAGCAGCGCACCGGGTTGAAATTACCGATAGCGTGGAGTGCAGCATAACCGAAAACGGAGTTGTTTACTCTTCGATCCTTACCAATTACTACGGTTGGAAAGCCGGAGCAAATAAAACTAATTTGTCATCCCAACTTTCCATTCATGCCGGTAGTCGGTTAACAGAGACTTCACTTTCGATGAGTGATGCCTGGGACAATATCTCTTCAGGATTAATCAAGGATCCGAAAGGAAAATTGTTTACTCACAAAGGCAGCACTGATCAATATGGATACCTCGCCACCTACGGTAAACAAAGCCTTAACGATGATAACCTGGGGATAGCCGTTTTATTCAACGCATCAGACTTTATCGGATTCACAGAAGACGATTTCAGCCACATTGTAAAAATGAAACCTTCCAATGGAAAATTAACCTACTACTTTGCTGCTGCCTGGGAAGGAGAACCCGATGGAATTAAAACGGAAGAAGCATTTCTAAAATACCTGGAACAAGAAGCGAAAAAATTGGCAAGTCCTGTACGTGTTGAAGTAGTTAAGAAATAAGTTGGTATGTACAGATTATTATTTTTAGCCTTGGTTCTCTTAATGGCTTGCAATAAGCAGGCTTCCGACATTGATTCAATACTGATTACTGTAGAGCGTAACTATGAAGTTCCTAAGAAGTCCGAGCAAGTTGTAATTTTTATCGACTGGAAGGAATTGATTAAACGAGCCCCGGGTGTGCAGCATACAACGCCTGTTGTTACCGACAGGAATTTTGGTACTGAGGTGCCGGTTGGGCTGATCGATACAGACGATGACAAGTCCCCGGATTTCCTGATATTGGAATACACGTTAAATTCAAATGAACCTGTTTTTACTTTTCTGATAGAAGCTGGAAATAGTAAACAGGAAGTAATTACTTCAACGCAAGAAGTTGATACCCGTTTTGAAGTTTCTTTTCTAACTCCATTGAGAGAATATGAAAAGAAGAATGGAGCGGTAACTGATTTTTCATCAGCATTGGTTAACAGCACCATGAATCAGTATCCGGATCTGGAGAAATTTCCCATCTATGCCCCAGACCGATGGAATTATGAGTATAGCTTTTTTATGGCGGGGGTTTATCGCCAGGGAAAGAAAGTTAAAAGTGATTCTTATGTATTGTATGCCCAACAATGGGTTGATGGTTTTATTACCAATGAAGGTTCCTTCGAGCCGGGTGTTTATAATATGAAAGAATACAAATTAGATGATATTCTTCCGGGTCGTGTCGTGATTTATTTGCACGAAGAAACCAAAAATCCAAAGTACAAGGCGATTGCCGATACATTGATACTTCATCTGGCACAACAACCAAAGACCAGTGATGGAGGATACTGGCATAAGGAAATTTATCCTTACCAAATGTGGCTGGATGGGATTTTTATGGCTGATGTTTTTTCCATGCAATATGCCAAGGCATACAATCAGCCCGAATGGTTTGATGAGTCCATTCACCAGATCAAACTGATTTATCAACGTACACTGGATCCGACAACCGGTTTGTTGTATCACGGTTGGGATGAATCGAAAAACCCGGTGTGGGCACATCCCGAAAGGGGAACCTCGCCAGAATTCTGGGGAAGAGCAGTTGGTTGGTATTTGATGGCGTTGGTGGAGAGCCTGGATTATATTCCTGAAAATCATCCCGAGCGTGATGAAGTTATAAAAATACTACAGGATTTATCCGCTGTTGTGCGAAAGTATCAGGATTCCTCTTCTAAACTTTGGTACCAGGTGATGGATAAAGGCAATCAACCGGGTAACTGGATTGAAACATCGTGTTCGGCCATGTTTGCCTACGCGTTTGCGAAGGGTCATCGGCAAGGTTTTCTGGATGAGTCATATCTCGTTACAGCCAATGAAGCTTTCAATGCGTTGTTAGATCAGTATGTGTTTGTGGATGATGCCGGAAATCTTCATCTGGATCAAACCGTGAAGATTGGTACCCTGAATCCGAAAAATTCAAAAGGTGATTTTGAATACTACATTTCAACCGAAAGGAGAATTGACGATTATAAAGGCTTAGCTTCATTATTGTTTTTAAGTATTGAATTAAATAAATAGAACGACATTGCGAACGGAAGGGTGGAATTGAGCGAGGGGGTGAAGCCTGTCTGCCGAACAGGCAGGCAATGACGGTTGGATTTAATTATGGGAAATATGATTTTCAGACTATTAGGTATATACATATCCCTGATCCTGACATGTTGTGCGCAACAGAGCACATCACAACAGAATCTTGATCGGCCCTTGGCTTTTCCCGGTGCTGAAGGTTTTGGTAAGTACACCACGGGCGGTCGTGGAGGCGCTGTACATGTAGTAACCAATCTGAATGATGATGGCCCGGGAAGTTTGCGCGAGGCTATTAAAAAGAAAGGGCCACGTATTATTGTATTTGCAGTTTCCGGGTATATCGATTTAAAAGAGCCACTCTATATTAATGACCCTGATGTTACCATTGCCGGCCAAACGGCACCGGGTGATGGCATTACCCTGCGGCATTACCCGTTGAAGATCAGTACCCACAATGTAATTATCCGGTATTTGCGCTTCCGGCTCGGAGATGAATCCGGTACGGAGGATGATGCCATCAGTGGTACACGACAGAAAAATATTATCATCGATCATTGTTCCATGAGTTGGGCAACGGATGAATGTGCCTCGTTTTATGGCAACGAGAACTTTACACTTCAGTGGTGTATTATTTCCGAGAGTCTTAACAGTTCGGTACATGCCAAAGGCGATCATGGGTATGGCGGAATCTGGGGTGGCAAGAAAGCATCGTTTCACCATAACCTGATTGCTAATCATAACAGCCGGTTGCCGCGTTTTAGCGGTTCAGCAACTGTTCCGAACACACCTGATGAACTGGTAGACTTTCGGAACAATGTTATTTACAATTGGATGAACAATAATACTTATGGTGGTGAGAAAGGTCGTTACAATATTGTAAACAATTATTATAAGCCAGGCCCTGCAACGAAAAGTAACCGAAAAGAAAGAATCCTTGACCCCTCAAAACCGTATGGTAAATTTTTTGTGCAGGGTAACGTGTTGGAGGGTTACAACCAGATAAGTCAGGATAACAGATTGGGTATTACCGTGAACCCAGATTCAGTAGTGGTCAACCAGCCATTTAGTGTTGAAAAGATTGCAGAACAAGCCGCACAGGGATCATATGAACTTGTTTTGCGGGGGGCAGGGGCAAGTTTAAAACGCGATGTTGTTGATGCCCGGATTATTGAAGAGGTTAAAACGGGCACGGCATCGTATGGAAAAAGTAACAATGGTATTATTGATTCGCAAAATGATGTTGGAGGCTGGCCGGAATTGAAGTTAGCAGTGGCACCAAAAGATTCGGATGGCGATGGAATGCCTGACGAATGGGAAATAAAAAACAAGTTGAATCCGAAAAGTGCTGCAGATGCCTCTCAACATACGTTAAGTAAATCCTATACGAACATTGAGGTGTACATCAATAGCCTGGTGGAAGTGTTGGTTCAGCTACGCTTAAGATAATTTTTGCACCAATCAAATATTTTATATTCAACGAGAATGAAACTACAAAGCGGTGGAAGAATTTCGCAGTGCTCACCAAGAAGATTAATCTCATTTCTTTGTATGCGCAGTGTCCTCTTTGTGTTCTTTGTAGTTACTATTGCCTCTGCCCAAAAAATTCAACCAACGAGTATTACCGTAGCGCAGAATGGAAGCGCTGACTATATCACCATTCAGGAAGCTATCAATGCCTGTCGCGATTTGGGCTATGCGCGCGTAACCATTAATATTAAAAACGGCATCTATAAAGAAAAGCTTGTTATTCCTTCATGGAAAACAGCGATAAGCCTGATTGGTGAAAGCAGGGATAACACCATTATTACTTACGATGACTATTCCGGTAAGGGCAATCCAAATACAAATGAGCCTGGTGCTAAATCCAAGCTCAGCACCTTCACCTCCTACACTATGCTGGTGCAGGGTAACGACATCATGCTTGAAAATTTAACGATACAGAATACAGCCGGTCGTGTAGGCCAGGCGGTAGCGTTGCATGTTGAAGGTGATCGTGTATCGGTGAAGAACTGCAGCATCAATGGAAATCAGGATACATTATTGGTTACGCGCGATGGCAGCCGGCAATACTTTAAAGACTGTTACATAGAGGGTACCACCGATTTTATTTTTGGTGAAGCCACAGCGTTGTTTGCTAACTGTACAATCAAAAGTTTATCAAACTCATTCATCACTGCTGCCTCAACACGTGAACATACACCCTTTGGTTTTGTCTTTCAAAACTGTAAACTGATTGCCGCTGACGAGGCAACATCAGTTTATTTTGGCAGACCGTGGAGACCCTTTGCGAAAACAGTTTTTATGAACTGTGAGCTGGGCAATCATATTCATGCAGAAGGCTGGGATCCGTGGAAAGGTGATGTCATGTTTCCTGATAAAGATAAAACAGCATTCTATGCAGAATATAAAAATTATGGATCGGGCGCTGATGTTGGCAAGCGCGTAGCCTGGTCGAAGCAACTGACGAAGAAGGAAGCAAAACAGTATACCTTAAAGAATATTTTTCGGGATTGGAATCCGGATTGAGTAGGAATGTGAATTCTTTTACAGTGTGTTTACAGCCAACGATGGCCATAAGTAATCAAAAGAAAATTCACTCAATCAATTTAAACCCTGAGCAATCCCCTAAATCCCCGTACACCGTAGTACGATTCGGCACCGTTGTGATAAATGAATACACGCCCGAACCGGTAGTCACCGAAAATGGCGCCTCCAAGTTTGCGTATATCGGCTGGGGTTTTTAGCCAACTTGAAGTTTTTGTATCGAACGGGCCAAGCTTTTGCAATTCGTGGTATTGTTCTTCAGTCAGCAATTCAATGCCCATGTCTTCGGCCATTTGCACGGCACTGGTTTCGGGTTTGTGTTCTTTCCGCGATTCCAATGCCTCATGATCGTAGCAAATACTTCTGCGGCCTTTGGGTGTTTCAGGAGAGCAATCGCAAAAAATGAATTCGCCTGATTTCTTATCGCAGGAGATTACATCAGGTTCACCACCTGAGCTTTCCATTTGGTGAAGTGACCACACCTTTGCGGGATTGGCCTCCAGTCTTGTTTGTACCTTTCCCCACTCAAAACCTTTGTGGCGATTCTTATTTTTTTCAAATCGGGTTTTTAATACATTAAGAAGTTCTTCCTGTTGATCACGTGATAACTTCTTTTTCGTGATTATATTCTTACTCATACGGTAAGAAATTTAGTTATTTTTTTGTTAACTACCCCTTTAAACGCTCAAGCTTTCCTTTTCGCTTTACAATATTTTTATAGTCCCATTGAATTTCGCGCGACTTTTTAAGCCAACGCGTTACCTCTCGGATGTTGACCTGATCAGTGGAGGTATACCGGATGGAGGCATCTTTGAATTTTCCGGGGCCAGGCTGTAGTTTTTCTTCATCAAAATCAATACCGCTCCAGAACATGAGCCGGATGCTGTCATTCAGTTTGCTGTACCCCACAACGGGGTTTCCGTCTAAAAACCAAACGGGGTGGGCATGCCAGATTTTACTTTCTGCTTCAGTTAATACATGATCGATGGTGTTGGCCAATACGGTGCAAATGGCTTTGTCGGTGGTTGTTTGTTTGTTTGTTGTTGTAGGCTTGTATTTCCTTGTTCATGGATTTAGTCTTAAGTTTTTGTGCAAGTTTTTGGGGAGCTACTGCGAAATATGCTGTGGTGAGGGCATCGGTGAATACATCACTGCGGACTTTTCAATTCAATAAGCGTCCATCCCTGTTTGCCCCATTTATTGTTAACCGGATAGATAATGGATTTGTTTGTGCTGGCGAAAACATCCTGATCGATCTCCGATAATTTGAGACATGCTCTGTTGTTGGCGTGATCATACGTTGCAAAGATCTTTTTCTTTACACGAAAAGAAGTTTTTTCATGGTGGGGTTCCTCCGTGGTTTCCGGAAAGGAGAGGGCCAGTTTGCGAAATGTTTGGAGGGTTACCATGTATTTAGTTTAGCCGGTACACAAGATTCGCAGGCCCAACGCATGCTGCAGGCTTGTATCCGTAATCATTCTTAGCTCCGGAATGGATGCCATATTTAAGGATGGTCTCAATTCGTAATACAAGTGTACCCATTTCCATAGGTCTCCTTTCTTTCCGATTCTAAAATCAACGCCCATAGGTATATAAGTGGAAGCAGCAAAGTTAGTTTTGTTTCGGAATGTTTCGGTTTTACCGGTGTAAGAACTTGAGTAAAAATGTGTATAGGAGGTATATCCGTTAGGGTAACGGTTTCGGGTATGGCCGTATTTGCTGTAATAGATTTCGGTGTGGGCATTAACCGATACGCCAACAGCAAGGCCTATCCCGGCATAAAACGACCAGCGGGCTAGCGGATTGGTTCTGAAAATGAACGACCCGTCAAGCCGAAGTTGTTCCGAGATGTAATTCATGCTGTAGTGTTGGTTATTTACAGAGTCAATATAAATGACTCGACCTGTTTGGGAAGACGTTAACGTATCATAGGGCTTGTTGTCCGTTTTGAACAGGCCTCCGTGCAGCATTGATCCTGAAAAATAGCTGATGCCAAGGCGAAAAACGGGGTTGGTTTTGTACTGGGTCTTTTGCTTATTACTGAATTGAAGCCCAATCAGCACCGAGAACAGCGAATTGTTTATAATATTGAAGCTGCCGGACTGGGAGAAACCGGTCATGTCGCTATTCAATAAATCCGATTCCGGAAAGAGCGTCTTAAAGTCTGCAAGGCCTGCTTTGGTGCTCGGAACCGAAAATGAACCACCCTGAATGGATACATCGTGGATTCTGATTTTTTTAATTTTCGTTGGTTGTTCTTCCTGTGCTGAAACAGCGAATGAAGCGGTGAGCAGGAGAGCTGCTGGTAAAACGTTGATGGTTCTCATTTTTTCGGGGGTTTGTATCCGATCAACGGTTTTTATAGGGGAGATATTGTTTAGGAGTGTAATGTTGATTTCTACAATGATGCATATAGATGAACCCGGTTCCCTTGCCTGGAAGCTACTTGTTGATTTAATGCTATTCTGTTCTAAGTATTTCTGCCGGATTGGTGGATGCGGTTTTAAACGTTTGGGAAGCAATGGTGGCAAATCCCAGTGTTAAAAGTATCGCCAGGCTAAGCAACACGTCCCAGAAATTCAGCGTGACATGGTATTCTTGCAGCTCGGGGAAAATCAGGTCGGCAAGCCATATCGTTATGGGAATGGCGAATACGGCAGCCCACATTATGAGGGTGAGATAATCTTTAGACAGCAGCACCGTAATATTCGTGGTGGTAGCACCCATCACTTTTCGGATGCTTACTTCTTTCGTCCTTGTTTCAGAAGTGTAAAACTTTCAGCGTTTTCAAAATGGGAGCGTGGATATTTATTTAGGCCATGCACAATCACGCCAACGGTTTACTTGGTCAGCAGGCTTGCAAGCCCTGCCTCCAACCCCCGCAATTCGGCTAGGCCCTTGAGACGGCCAATGGCGGAGTAGCCCGGGTAGGTTTTCTTGTTCAGGTCGTCCAGCATCTGGTGGCCATGGTCGGGGCGCATAGGTATGGAAGTGCCAGTGCGGTTCATGAGTTTGAGTACTTCACGCACTACGGCCACCATGTCGGTGTCGCCCTCTAAATGATTGGCTTCATAAAAGTTTCCATCGGCATCGCGCTTGGTGTTGCGCAGGTGTAAAAAGTGAATGCGTTCACCAAATTTCCGGATCATGCCCGTAATGTCATTGTCGGCACGCGCACCAAATGAACCTGTGCAGAAGCATAAGCCATTGGCAGGTGAGGGCGCAGCATTCAGTAATTCCTGTACATCCTTTTCGGTGCTTACCACTCGCGGTAAACCGAGCACGGAATAGGGTGGGTCATCGGGGTGGATGGCCAGTTTTAGTCCTGCTTCTTCCGCTACCGGTGCAACTTCTTGCAAAAAATGAAATAAGTGTTGTTTCAGTTTGGCCGCGTCTATGTTCTCGTATTCTTTCAGGGCAGTCAGTACCTGTTCGGGTGTAAAGCTCTCATCGCTGCCGGGCAGGCCAAGCATGGCATTCTGAAAAAGAAATTTCTTTTCTTCTTCGGTCATGCTGTTGAAGCGAGCAGTGGCCTTTTGTATTTCTTCGGGTGAGTAATCCTTTTCAGCATCAGGTCGTTTCAGCATAAACAAATCAAACGCAACAAAAGCTGCCCGCTCAAAGTAAAGTGCTTTGCTTCCATTGGGCAGTGTGTAGGAAACGTTTGTGCGCAACCAATCCAGTATCGGCATAAAATTGTAGGTCACAACTTTCAGGCCGCATGCCGCTACGTTACGCAAACTGATTTTGTATTGCTCAATGTATTTTTTGTAGTCACCGGTTTGTTTTTTTATATCTTCATGTACAGGCAGACTTTCAATCACCGTCCACATTAAACCAGCATCTTCAATTATTTTTTTTCGTTTGTTGATTTCTTCAATCGTCCACACATCACCAACCGGAATGTGGTGCACTGCGGTTACAACACCCGTACACCCGGCTTGTCGTATGTCGCTCAGGCTTACCGGATCGTTAGGTCCGAACCACCGCATGGTTTGTTCCATTCTCACCACTTTCATTTATCAATTATAGGGTTAAAACCCAATCGAATTTCCTCCATCGACAGGCACTACTGTTCCGGTGATAAAGGTTGAATCATCGGATGCAAGAAAGTACGCTGCGTTTGCTACATCTTGCGGATCGCCCAGTCGACCCATCGGGGTACGGGAAAGAACTTTTTGTCTTCGTTCAGGGTCGCCATTTAAAGCCGTTGCCGACATTTTTGTAGCTATGAATCCGGGGGCAATGCAATTTACGCGCACACCATGCGGAGAAAGTTCAACCGCCAGTGTGCGGGTAATACCTTCAATGGCTGTTTTGGAAGCGGCATAGGCGACCACTCCGGGTAAGCCATACTGGGCTGCCATGGAGCTGATGTTAATTATGCTACCTGATTTGTTGGCTATCATATTTTTAGCTACTTCGCGGGTAATAGCAAACACACTGGTTAGGTTGGTGAGCAGTATGTTCTGAAATTCCTGATCGGTAACTTCCAAGGCACTTTTCTTCATGTTTATGCCGGCATTGTTTACCAGTATATCTACCTGACCGTGCTTTTTTACAATGCTGTTTACTAGTTCAGGCAAACCACTGAGGTTAGTTACATCAAACGAAATGCCTTCGCTATTGCTGCCAAGCAATGCGGTGACTTCATTTAGTTTTTGCTGATCTCTGCCCACAATGATGGTGTGTATATTCTGTTCAGTAAACTTTTTTGCGATAGCAAAACCGATTCCTGATGATCCTCCGGTTACGATGGCAATCTTTTTTCCCATGCGGTATAATAATTAAACCTTATCACCACTGCGGCCTGATGCCGGGTGCATAAGGGAATTCTAAATTCATATAATACTCTAAAGTCTTGTCAGGTTTTTCAAACCCAGCCGGTAGGGGCAACCCTGAAAAGGTCTGGAAATACAACAAGCAGGCGTTGCGCCACCAAATGGCTTCCTTGTATTGAATGTCCAGCAACATTTTTACGTGTTCAAAGCGTTCCTGGTCAATTTTTCCTTCCAGTGTATTCCATTTCTGTTGAAACGATTTTACTTCTTCTGCGCCAGCGTAATAGTGGTGGCACAGTTCTTCCCACAATGTTTTTCCTGATTTTAGTTTTTCAGTCCAACTCACATGATGAAACCACAGCAGAAATTTTTCAGGACATTGTTCACGTGAACCAAACAGGTTGGCTACCGGCTCCACATACTGCGCAATGGCATTGCTGCCTGATGCTGTGCGGTTAAAACCAATGCCTTCTTTGCTTGCCTGGTGATAATATACGGATGTCCAGTCGGCACGGTGTTTATCTTTAATCCACGGTGCAGGCCCGTAATGGTGACTCCACCCCATGATGTGGTGCAGCCCTAGTGGCGTCATATACGACACGGTGGTTTCCCAGGAGTTGTCCATGATTTCTTTAATCGGATTTATAAAGTCTGCATCGTTCGTGAACGTCATGCGTATCCATTCATCCGCTATTTGATTGGCTGAAAGCTGATGATTCCACGCCAACCTTCCGAATGCATACCAATTGGCTTGCGCGAAGGGATGGCTCGTCCAATTTCTGTCGGTGCCGATGTTGGCTACACCGGCAATACCTGAAAGCTGGTGGTTGTCGAGTGATCCGTCAATAACTTTTGCCACTGTTGATCCTGTGCCTTTGGCATGTGTATCGGCATCCAGGCATTCTTTAAATTGATTGGCCAGATAAACCAGATGGGTGCTGAAGCCGGTGTATTCTTGTGTAAGTTGAAACTCCATCATTAACGGAGTGTTGGGAATGGTTCCAAACATCGGATGGAACGGTTCGCGCGGTTGAAAATCGATGGCTCCGTTTTTTACTTGTATCAACACATTTTTTCTGAACGTTCCATCAAGCGGTTTAAATTCATTGTAGGCTTGCTTGGCGCGATCGTCAGGTACTTTATCATCATACACAAAAGCACGCCACATAACTATTCCATTGAAAGGTGCTACTGCATCAGCCAACATGTTGGCGCCATCAGCATGGTTGCGGTTGTAGTTTTGCGGGCCCGGTTGTCCTTCCGAATTTGCTTTCACCAAAAAGCCACCGAAGTCGGGAACATGTGTGTAGATTTCCTTCACCTTGTCTTTCCACCATTGCTGAACGGATTCATCCAGTGGATCGGCAGTTTTTAATCCACCCAGTTCAATAGGTGCGCTGAAGCGTGCGGTGAGGTAAATCTTTATACCATACGGCCGGAACACATCTGCGAGTGCGGCTACTTTTTCAAGGTAATGCTTGGAAAGTACGCGTGCATTTGCATTTACATTGGTTACTACTGTTCCGTTTATGCCGATGGAAGCATTTGCACGGGCATAGTCATGATAGCGCGGATCAATGTATCCGGGAAGTTTGTGCCAGTCCCACAAGGAAAATCCGGCATAGCCGCGTTCAACGGTTCGATCGAGGTTGTCCCAATGATTGAGTACACGCAGGTTAATGCGCGGTGAATTTTCAATATCAAGTTTGTAAATCGGTTGATGGGTTTGCAGCAATTTTAAAAAGTGAAATGCACCATATAGCACACCGATTTCTTCCGGTGCAGCAATTACGGTTAGTTTCTTCTTCTGGTAGGTTGTGGTGAGTATTAAAAATCCTTCATTGCCCAGTTTCTTTAATCTGGTGTCAAGATTTAGGTTTCGGATTATTTCGGACGATTGGGGAGTGCCCAACAAAACGGTTGATGTTCCCGGGGTTTTAACTTCCGGAATGTTTCCGATTAATCCCCTAAGGCCTTGTTGAATTTCTTTTTTAACCAGTGAAAGGGTGGGTGAGTTGCCATGCACCATCCATCCGGTAATGTTCTTCTTGTATCCAGTCGCTACGGCCTTGTTTGTTATCGGATCATACCGAAGCCACAGCCGGTAGCCGTCTTCACTATGTACAGCAGTAAATGTTAAACATAGAATAATGAAGAGCAGTGGCAGTTTTTTCATGGTAATGTAATGGCGCTATTTCTTCAGGGAAGATTGACGGATAATCAATTCATGGCGCAACACAATGGTGTTTAGGTTTGCTGTATTGCTTTTATTTAGCTTGTTCAACAAGGTAGCGGCTGCTACTTCACCCATTTCCTGACCCGGATAATTTACGGTGGTCAGGTTGGGTTCAATCACTTTCGATACCGGATCGTTGTTGAATCCGACAAAAGCAATATCCTCAGGTATTCTTATTCCTGCTAGTTTCAGTTCGCGCATGCAGGCAACTGCCGAAGTGTCGTTGGCGGCAAAAACACCATCGGGCCTTTCATTCATTTCTAAAATTTGTCGGGCTGCTTCTTCACCTCCCATGTCGCTCAGGTTGTTGCTGATCACCAGTTCCGGATCAAATGCAATGCCTCTTTCCTGTAGCGCTTGTTTGTATCCGTCTAGTCGATCGGCATATACATTGCGGTTTAAACTTCCGGAAAGATGAACAATGCGTTTGCATCCTTGATCAAGAAGATGTTTGGTGGCATCATAGCCAGCCTGGTGGTTATCGATAACAATACTGGTACAGCCAGCGTGTTCCAGAATACGGTCGAAGAAAATGATTGGGATATTTTTCGTCAGCAGGGCTTGAAAGTGCTCTGTGTCTTTCGTGTCGTACGCAAGTGAAACCATCAAGCCATCAATGCGGCTGTTATACATGGTGTTCACGCCAGCAATTTCTTTTTTGAAGGATTCCTGCGATTGCGAGATGATGAGGTTGTACCCGTTTTCATTCACCAGCTTTTCCATACCGGCAATTACGGTGGACATGAAGTAACTGTTCAGGCGTGGAACGATGACACCGATCGTGTTGGTTTTCTTTCGCCTGAGGTTGCTCGCAAAGGTGTTGTACTGGTACCCCATCTTTTTAGCGGTATCCAGAATTTTTCTTTTTGTATCTTTTCGGAGTCCGGGATGATCTTTCAGTCCGCGGCTTACCGTGGCAGGGGAAACGTTGAGGGCCTCTGCTATATCGTAAATGGTGACTTCTTTGTGGTGAGTCATTTCAATCGATTACATGACAAATTAACACTAAAAATCGCAAAAAAATCATTAATAAAAACACTTAAATGCAATCGGTTGCATTAATATTTCTCAGTAAGACTATCAAATTCATAACTCAAATTACTTCATAGCAAGCTTCTTTGACTTTTTTTTATTGAATTCGGCTTTTTTTAGACCAATTCAATCCGTTTTCCTGTCCGCTTAGCTTCATAAATCGCCTGTAGTAACCTCACATCCCGCCTTCCCATTTCACCGGGTACCGGAGAAGGGCGATTGTCTCGGATGGCTATCGCAAAGTCATCCATTTGTTTGGCTTGTTGATTCACAGGCTGAATCTCCATTTTTCCAGCGGACGTTTCACCTTGCAATCCACCGTAGTTAAATGCCGGAGAAAGTTGGAACCAACCCTTTTCGGCCTCAGCTCTCAGCACGTTCATGTTTTCTGAGTAACTGGTTTTACCTTTAGCCCGAAGTCCATTGGGCATTTCAAATTCCCACGTGAGTGATTCTTCAACTTCGCTGAATTTCAACGGATCGGTTTTTGGTCCTTCCTTAGCCGTAACCGCAATGGGCTCCATGCCGGAGAGGTAACAAAAACCCTGAACACTGTAGATGCCAAGATCCATCAAGGGGCCACCACCGGCAAGCGTTTTATTCAATCGCCATATTCCGACCGAAGCTTTAAAGCCAAAGGATGAGGTCAGATCCGTCAGCTCGCCAAAAACTTTTTCGTTGGCGAGTCTGATCATCTCACGGTGATAAGGATCAAAGTGCAGTCGATAGCCGATGGAAAGACGCACGTTGGCTTTGTTACACGCTTCAATCATTCGATCACAATCCTCAACGGTAATGGCCATGGGTTTCTCACAGATAACATGCTTACCTGCCTGGGCCGCTCTAATGGTATACTCGGCATGCATGGAGTTGGGAAGCACAACATAAATAATGTCAATGTCAGGATTGTCTTTAATGCTATCGAAGTTTTCGTATGCATAAATATTCTTATCGGGAATATTATACTTCTCTTTCCATTGCGGGATTTTTGATGGCGTACCGGTAACAATTCCTGCCAGGTAACAATATTCGGTCTGCTCAAGGGCAGGCGCCAACTGGCCGCCAGCATAAGCGCCCAAACCCACCAGCGCAATCCCAAGCTTTTCTTTATCGCGGTTCATGGATGTTCCTTTACTTTCTTTTTTAGTACTGCTACTGCACGAATAAACTGAAGCAAACGATGTAAGGCCTAATGTTGTAAGGCCAAGGTTGTAAATGAACTTTCTTCTTGAGTCGGCATGCGTTGAAGTTGTATCCATAAGCAGGGTTGTTTGGTTAAACAAATTGTTGCAGCACAAGTATGCCCAATAAGCCTAATACTGACATCAGCGACTCCATTACTGTCCATGACATGAAGGTTTGTTTTAGCGACAGGTTGAAGAATTCCTTAAACATCCAAAAGCCGGTATCGTTAATGTGCGAGCAAAACACACTTCCAGAGCCCACCGCAAGCACCATTAGTTCAGGCGATACTACACCACTTAATACCAAGGGGGAAACAATTCCTGCAGCTGTCAAGCCTGCCACCGTAGCAGAACCAAGCGCGATACGAAGGAGCGCGGTAATGATCCACGCGAAAAGATATGGATTGATTTGCCACTCACTGCTAAAGGAAGTGATGTATTTCCCTGTACCGCTGTCGATTAAAACTTCCTTTAAAACTCCTCCTGCGGTGATGATCAATAGTATCATGGCAATGCCAGAGATGCCTTCCGTTAACCATTCCATAATGGTGTGCATATCCGTACCCCTTCGCGTTCCAAAAAAGTAAACGGCCAGTAAAACAGAAGTCAGTAATGCAATATTTGGGTTTCCGAAAAACTGTATGATTGAATAGATGGTTCCTGCTGATTTAAAGAAAGTATCAACAACTACTGCTAAGGAAATAAGCAATACCGGCATTAAAGCAATGATAAAACTTGCAAAAGGTGAGGGTGGGTTTGTTGGTTCAACCGGCTGCTCATGGAATGAATTTCCGTTGGCGGTTGCTCCGATATTCTTTAATAATTTGCCAAGAAACGGACCCGCAATAATTACGATAGGGATTACCAGGATTAAGCCATAAACCAGTGTTAGACCTAAATCGGCATTAAAAGCATTAACTAAAACAACCGGGCCCGGGTGAGGAGGAAGAAAGCAATGTGTTGCGGAAAGCGAAGCGGCTGTTGGTATGGCAATATACAATAAGGGTAAGCCCGTTCTTCGCGCTACCGAAAAAACAAGAGGCACAAGAATGATAAAACCCGCATTGTAATAAAGCGGAAGACCTACCAGAAAACCTGTTAGCAATACAGCCCATTGCACATGACGTTCACCAAAATTTCTGATAAGGTTGGATGTGATTTGATTAATGGCTCCGCTGGCTTCCAGAATTTTTCCCAACACAGCACCAAGGCAAATGATCAGCGCCAATCCGCTAAGTGTACTCCCCACGCCCTTTTCAATAGAAACGACCAAGTCAGAAGGATGCATGCCTAACAGAAGGCCAACGACAATGGCAACAATCAGCAACGATAAAAACGGGCTGATTTTCTTATAAGTAAGATAAACTTGCAGGGCAACACCAAACGCAATAATGAGTAGCGGCATCAGCTGACAAAATTTATTAACGTACCTATACTACCGATTTTTATCCTGATTTCATCACCTGATTTTAACGTAAAGTCGTTTGGAGGAACAATACCGGTCCCCGTCATGATCAGGCATCCATAAGGAAAGGAACATTCGCGGTAAACGAATGATGCCAACTCTTCAAGAGACCGTTTCATTTGGTTAATGGCGATGGAATCCGTGTATACAGTGTCACCATTACGAAGAATATCCAGATGAATTACTGTTTCAGGCTTGATGGGTGTGTCGGTAACGTACACACACGGGCCAATGGCGGCACAGCCATCATACGTTTTGGCTTGTGGAAGATAGAGCGGATTTTCGCCTTCAATACTTCTGCTGCTCATATCATTGCCTATTGTATAGCCAATAATTTTTCCGGAGGAAGTAACCACCAGGGTCAGTTCAGGTTCAGGTACATCCCAGGTGGAGTCTTTTCTGATTCTTACCTTGCCTCCATGCCCGACAACACGGTGAGCAGTTGATTTGAAAAACACTTCAGGTCTTTCCGCTTCGTAAACCCGAGCGTAAAAGTCGCCACCACCAGAAGTTTTTGATTCTTCCTGTCTTCCAACTTTACTGCGCATGTAGGTTACACCGCATGCCCACAATTCCTGATTGGCAATGGGGGCAAGAACTGAATTCTTGATAAGCTCCGTTGCCTGATGTGTGGGGGAACTTACAGATATGATTTGCTGAAGTTTATCAAACAAATGATCATTGTTAATGAATTTATCCCAGTCTTCCTGGTATAGGAAAAAATTGTCTTTATTTTCAATCAATATACCCGAAATGGTTTTATAAACTCTCATAGCTATTTTCCATTTAATGTAAATCCCCTTTAACCACACTTCCTGATCCGCCCCGTAAAATATCTAAGTCACATCCTAAGTCAGCTTGCTGAACATGATCAAGGAAAAATTTAACATACCCTCGTTCGGTATGCGGAGGGGGAGGCGTCCAATTGGCTTTTCGTTTTTTTAGTTCTTCATCACTTACATCGAGGTGAAGTTTTCGGTTTTCAATGTCCAGTTCAATTATATCACCATTTTTAACGAGTGCAAGTGTACCACCAATGGCCGATTCTGGCGATACGTGCAGCACTACTGTTCCACCAGCCGTTCCGCTCATGCGCCCGTCAGAAATCCGGATCATATCGCGCACGCCTTTTTGAAGAAGCTTCTCGGGAAGATCAACATTTCCAACTTCAGGCATACCTGGATAACCGACCGGCCCAACGTTTTTCAGTACAATCACGCAGCTTTCATCAATATCAAGATCCGGGTCATCAATGCGCGCATGGTAATCGTCCATGGTTTCAAATACTACCGCGCGGCCACGGTGCTTCATTAATTCTTTTGAAGCAGCAGAGGGTTTGATTACCGCCCCGTTTTCACACAAGTTTCCTTTTAACACCACTATACCGGATTCTGGTTGCAGGGGTTGATCCAATGAAGCGATTACTTCGCGGTTGTAGCAAGGCGGATTGACATTGTTTTCACCGATTGTTTTTCCGTTAACGGTGATGGAACTGGTATGGAGATATCTTTTGAGCTCATTTATCACTACAGGAAGGCCCCCGGCATAGTAAAAATCTTCCATCAGGTATTTACCTGACGGTTTAAGGTTTACGAGCAACGGAATTTTGCTTCCAATCGTGTCAAAGTCTTCAAGCTTAAGGTCAACACCCATTCTTCCGGCAATAGCCAAAAGGTGGATAATGAAGTTGGTAGATCCGCCCACACCGGCATTTACCACAATGGCATTTTCAAAAGCTTGCCGTGTTAAGATTTTGGAAAGTTTTAAATCTTCTTTCACCATCTCCACAATCCTTCTTCCGGAAAGATGTGCCATTACTTTTTTACGGGCATCAACTGCAGGGATAGCGGCCGCTCCAGGTAGGGTTAAACCCAGGGCTTCTACCATACAGGCCATAGTTGATGCAGTGCCCATAGTCATACAATGTCCCTGGCTTCGGGCAGCACCAACTTCAGCTTCATGAATGTCTTCATCAGAATATTTTTCAACAGATCGTTTTTCCTTGATCATCCAGTTGAAGGATCCTGAGCCGATGCATTCTCCGCGGAAGCGGCCGTTTAACATCGGCCCACCGGGCACTACAATGGTGGGTAAGTCCACGCTGCAGGCACCCATTACGGTTGAGGGAGTTGTTTTGTCGCAACCCGTCAGTAAGACAACACCATCGATTGGGTTAGCACGAATGGATTCCTCCACATCCATGCTGGCAAGATTGCGGAAGAGCATGGTGGTGGGCCGCATGATGGTTTCGCCAAGCGAAGTGACAGGAAACTCCAGCGGAAATCCACCGGCTTCGCGCACGCCACGTTTTACAATTTCAGCAAAATCGCGCAGGTGGCCGTTACAAGGTGTAAGCTCCGACCAGGTGTTACAAATACCGATGACGGGTTTATCTTTGAAGTAATCATCCGGATAGCCTTGGTTGCGCAGCCACGAGCGATGAACAAATCCCATCTTATCAGATTTCCCAAACCAGTCGTAGCTTCTTAATTTTTTGTCCATGTTTGTTTACTGTTTTGCATATTTACCATTAACCAACCTCCAGAGTTGATCAGGGTTATCAGTTTTCAATTCGTTTGGCAGTAATACTTCCGGAAAGTTTTGGTAGCATACCGGCCGGGTAAAGCGGGTGATTGCCAGCGTGCCAACAGAAGTTGTACGGCTATCGGTAGTTGCGGGAAAAGGACCACCATGGACCATAGCATCACAAACCTCCACTCCGGTTGGGTAACCATTGATTATCAGCCTGCCTACTTTTTGTTCCAGTATTTGAATCAGGTCGGCATATTCTCGGAGGTCATCAGGTGTTCCGTGTATTGTTGCGGTAAGATGACCGTGTAGTTTTTGAGCAGCAAGAAGTATTTCGTTTCTGTCGTTAGCCGAGATCAGCAGGGTTGATGGGCCGAATATTTCTTCTTGCAGCGTTGGATTGGTTAGAAAACTTTTGACATCGCTTTCAAATACGTGAGCTGAGGCTGTAAAACCAGAATCAGAACTTTTACCAGCAGCAAGTACATCAACCCCGGTAATGGTTTGCAATAGATTTGTACCGTGCTGAAAGTTGGTGCGGATTTCCTCAGTGAGCATCGTGCCTGCAGGAGTATCAGCAATATGCTTTGATAGCGTGGCGGTTAGTTCGTTGGCATTTTCAGATTTCTCTATAAAAACCAATCCCGGGTTAGTGCAGAACTGGCCTACTCCAAGCGTTACGGAGGCGGCAAGATCGCGCGCAATGTCGTTTCTCTTTTCCTGTACTATACCCGGGAGAATAAACACCGGGTTTGTACTTCCCATTTCTGCATACACGGGTATGGGCTCAGGTCGCGCGCCAGCTTCATCGAACAACGCTTTTCCTCCACGGAACGAACCTGTGAAACCAATTGCTTTTATTAATGGGTGGCGGACAAGACCTAATCCAACCTCATGTGATTGACCCTGGAGCAGGGAGAAGGTTCCATGCGGCATATTGCATTTTTTTATAGCCTGAAGAATGGCATGGCCAACCAGTTCGCTTGTTCCGGGATGTGCAGGGTGTGCCTTAACGACAACCGTGCATCCGGCTGCCAGTGCGGAAGCGGTGTCACCACCGGCAACGGAAAATGCAAAGGGGAAATTGCTGGATCCGAAAATGCCCACAGGGCCTAATGCTTTTTGCATGCTTCGGATATCCGGTTTAGGTAGGGGCTTCCGTTCGGGGTCACCATAGTCTATTCGGGCATCAACCCATGAACCTTCTTTAATATGGGAAGCAAACATGTTAAGCTGATTGACCGTGCGTTGACGCTCATTCAACAACCGCGTCTCGGGCAGCCCGGTTTCTTCCATGCAACGTTCGATCAGCGCTTTGTCAAGCGCTATTATTTCTTCGGTAATGCGAACCAGAAATTCGGCTCGTTTCTTACCACTAATGTTTCGGTAAACCTGAAATGCTTCACTTGCTTTTTTTACCGCCCTGTCAATTTCATGGAAAGTGGCTTCGAAGAAGGGCGGTTCTATTTTTTTTGTTGTAGCCGGATTAACAGCATAAAACGAGGTGTGGCTCTCGCCTGAAATCAGATTGCCGATTATATTTTTTCCTTCAGGTTTCATGCAACAAAATTCATAGTTGTTCAATGCTTGTAAAATGCACCAAAAGGTAATACTTTCAATTCCATCTTTTGTTCAAAAGATTTCGGAGCAGAATTTTGTACTCTGCTGTATAATTATCGATTCGAGGGCTGATACTTTGCGGTTAGGTTTGACATGAAGAAGGTACCGGGAGGTAATTGAAATGAAGCTGAAATGGTCAGATCTTGAAACCAAATCCATTCTTAACCTTCTGCTGGTACTTCTGCTGATTAAATTTGTATAAAAACGATCCCTTCTTAGATGACTTTTTGTTTTTTTCTTTCAATTTTTCAAGAATATTGAATGAGTTGATCTTTTTTGTAAAGTTGCGCTTATCAAGTTTTTCATCCATTATCTCTTCGTAGAGTTTCTGCAGCTGCCGCATGGTAAATTTCGCGGGCAGTAATTCGAAGCCAATTGGTTGGGTGGTGGCCCGGTAACGCAGGCGTTCAATGGCATCGTTAACCATTTCGTTATGGTCGAAGATCAATTTTGGGCAATTCGACATTTTAAACCAGCGGGCAGAGTATTTCTTAATCAACTCCACATCATGTTGCTCAATATTAATAAGTGCATAATATGTAACGGAAATAGTACGTTCAACCGGGTCGCGATCAATTTCACTATAGGCCTTCAACTGTTCAAGGTATACATTGTGCAATCCCGTGAGGGAGTGTAGGATACGTGTAGCGGCATCCTTCAGTGTCTCATCAGCATGAAGAAAGCCGCCCATTAAAGACCACTTGCCCTTTTCAGGGGCAAAATTTCTTTTTATCAGCAGTATTTTTAATTCTTCATCTTGTTGATCAAACCCGAAGATGATACAGTCCACCGCAACAAGTACCTTCTCCTCATTTTTATACTTCTGGATCATAATTATTGACCGCCTTGGCAACAGTATGCCCGCCAAATTGTAAAAAGCTGTGGCGAAAATATAGGTTAATGGTCATATGTTGTTCATGCCGTTAAAATAAATTATGTGGATTTTAATAAATGTATTAAGTACATTTATTTTATATTTAATACCACGTTAACCGGTAAGGCTATGCTAAAGTATTTTATCCAACGAAGAATGAGGTTGCTAACTGTGACTATGATCTGGTTGTGCAACACAATTTTGCTTGCACAAACTGCTGAAGTAACGGCAATCATAAATGCCGATCAGGGCAAGCAACAAATCAGTAAACATATTTACGGCCATTTTTCCGAGCACCTGGGCCGATGTATTTATGGAGGCTTCTACGTAGGGCCGGATAACACAAAGATTCCAAATGTTGATGGTGTGCGAAAGGACGTCATTGCAGCGCTGAAACATATGAAGATACCCAACCTGCGATGGCCGGGTGGTTGTTTTGCTGACACCTATCATTGGAAGGACGGTATTGGACCTAAATCAGAAAGACCAACGCTTGTTAACCGATGGTGGGGTGGGGTTATAGAAGATAATAGCTTTGGTACGCACGATTTCTTAAACCTTTGCGAAGAGCTAAATACCGAACCCTATCTGGCAGCTAATGTGGCAACAGGTACGGTGCAAGAGTTTATCGATTGGATTCAGTATACCACCCATGAGAGCCAAAGTCCTATGGCCGAGTTGAGAAAAAAGAATGGCCGTGAAAAACCCTGGAAAGTAAAATACTGGGGTATTGGAAATGAAGCGTGGGGCTGTGGTGGTAATATGACACCCGAATACTACGCCAATATTTATAAGCAGTTTGCCACCTTTATGGATGGTAAAGAGTTTTACCGTATTGCGTCCGGTGCAAACGTGGCCGATTATCATTGGACGGAAGTGTTGATGCGTGATATCCCAAAAAACCTGGTTGAAGGCGTAGCCCTACATCACTATTCGGTAATTGATTGGAATAATAAAGGATCGGCTACCGAATTTTCGGAAGAAGAGTACATGACTACCATGCAACGGGCCCTTCGCATGGACGAACTGGTAACCCGCCACGCTACTATAATGGATAAATACGATCCGCAAAAGAAAGTTGGGTTAATAGTTGACGAGTGGGGTGGATGGTACAATGTAGAACCCGGAACAAACCCGGGCTTTCTGTACCAACAAAATACCATGCGTGACGCCATGATAGCAGGCGTTACGCTAAACATCTTTAACAATCATTCTGATCGAGTACGCATGGCCAACCTTGCACAAACAATTAATGTGCTGCAGGCTGTTATCCTTACAGACGAGGAGAAAATGCTCCTGACGCCAACATACCATGTGCTTACCATGTACAATGTCCATCAGGATGCCACCTGGTTACCGGTGAATTATAACAATGTTGACTATACCCACAAAGACAAAAAAGTGCCGGCTATTTCAATTTCAGCCTCAAAAGATGCAACTGGTGCAATACATGTTTCGCTGGTGAATATTGATTATGCTAAGAAACACTCGGTGAATGTTGACCTACGCGGCTACGACTTTAAAAAAGTTACAGGAACTATTCTAAGCTCAACCAAGGCACAGGATCACAATACCTTTGATAATCCGGAAAAAATTAAACAAAAGGAATTTAAAGGATTCAAGGCATCAAAATCCAGCGTGCTGGTTGATATGCCTCCGTTCTCTGTTGTCGTGTTGGAGATCAAGTAAGATCAGTTATGCGTGGGCTTTTTTTTTACCTCAAGTCAACAAACGATTGCGCTTTTTATAAAGTTGCTTTATGAAAACGAATTACGTAATAGGATTGGACTTTGGTACAGATTCGGTAAGGGCTGTTCTGGTAGACGCTGGCAATGGAACAACATTGGCCACGCACGTCCATTGGTACAAGCGTTGGCGTGAAGGAAAGTATTGCGATGCGGCTCAATCCATGTTTCGGCAACACATTCTGGATCACCTTGAAGGGATTGAATCAACCATTACGGCAGTGGTGAAGACTTCCGGTATTGATCGGAGTTCGATAAGGGGAATATGCATCGACACTACTGGTTCTTCTCCTGTGCCGGTTGATGAACATGGCGTTGCTTTGTGCCTGAAGCCGGAATTCGAACATAACCCCAATGCCATGATGGTGTTATGGAAAGATCACACCGCCATTAAGGAAGCAGAAGAAATAAATCAACTGGCAAGAAGTTGGGGTGGAATTGACTACACGAGATTTGAAGGTGGCATTTATTCATCGGAATGGTTCTGGGCGAAAATTCTTCACATTATCCGGGAAGATGAAAAGGTGAAAAATGCCGCAGTCTCCTGGATGGAGCATTGCGATTTGATGACCTACATCCTTACAGGAAGTACCGATTTGAAATCTTTTAAGCGAAGCAGGTGTGCAGCCGGACACAAAGCCATGTGGCATGAAAGCTGGATCGGCTTACCTGATGAAAAATTTCTGGAACAACTTGATCCAACATTTAAAGCGTTACGAAAAAATCTTTATGAAGATACCTATACTTCCGATCAGGTTGCAGGAAAACTTTCAGATGAGTGGGCGAAGAAACTTGGGCTTACAACGGATACAATTTTAGCTGTCGGAACATTTGATGCGCATGCCGGTGCGGTTGGTGCAGAAGTGGAAGAATATACCTTGGTACGTGTGATGGGTACTTCAACTTGCGACATTATTGTTTCACCCGAAGGAAAAGTGAGTGATACGGTAAAGGGAATCTGTGGCCAGGTAAATGGTTCAGTCATTCCTGGTATGATTGGTCTGGAAGCTGGGCAATCGGCCTTTGGCGATATGCTGGCGTGGTTCCGTGATATCGTTGCATGGCCAATTGACAATCTTTCTTCGGTGTCGGTTACCGACAGAGAAAAACTCAATGACGAAATCATTACTGCGCTATCACTTCAAGCTGAAAAGCTTCCGATCAGTGAATCAGCACCATTAGCACTGGATTGGATCAATGGCCGAAGAACGCCCGATGCCAACCAGGCATTGAAAACGGCAATCATCAATCTTAGTTTAGGTACGAACGCGCCTGCAATATTTCGTGCACTTATTGAAGCCATTTGTTTCGGTTCCAGGAAAATTGTAGACCGTTTTAAGGAAGAAGGTGTTGAAATAAAATCGGTAGTAGGAGTGGGGGGAGTTGCCAAAAAATCTCCCTTCATCATGCAGACGTTAGCCGATGTATTAAACATGCCCATTAAAGTAGCTTCTTCTGATCAAGCCCCTGCATTGGGTGCAGCCATGTATGCGGCAACAGCTGCCGGATTGTATGGTAGTGTTACACAAGCGAGCAAAGCCATGAGCAATGGTTTTGAAAAAATTTATCAGCCCAATGCTAAAAATGTTTCTGTATATACGAAGATGTACAAAACCTATTGCCAGCTTGGGGATTACATTGAGGGAAGTATTAACCATTGAATATGTCAGATTTTCGCGACCTTAAGGAAAAGTGCTATGAAGCAAACATGAAATTGCCGGAGTTGCAACTGGTAATCTATACGTTTGGTAACGTGAGCGCTACCGACCGTAGGAAAGGTGTGTTTGCCATTAAGCCGAGTGGCGTTGCATATGATGTACTTAAGGCGGATGATATGGTTATTGTTGATTTTGATAACAACATTATCGAAGGCTCTATGCGCCCATCATCCGATACCAAAACACATGCGTTTTTGTATAAGCATTGGAAAGAAATCGGTGGGATTTGTCATACACATTCAACGTATTCCGTTTCGTGGGCACAGGCTCAGCGCGATATCCCCATTATGGGTACAACCCATGCCGATTATCTTACTCATGATATTCCTTGTGCTGCCCCGATGAGTGATGAACTGATCAAAGGCGATTACGAGTACAACACCGGTCAGCAAATACTGGATTGCTTTGCTGAGAAGAAACTGGATTACAAGGAAGTGGAGATGATCTTGATCGGTAATCATGGTCCGTTTACCTGGGGCAAAGATGCCGAAAAGGCTGTATTCAATTCAAAGCTACTCGAAGAACTCGCGCGCATGGCATACATCACCTTATCCATTAACCCGGACGCCCCTCGTTTGAAGGACGCCCTGATCGAAAAACACTATCAACGAAAACACGGTAAAGACGCCTACTATGGGCAAAAGTAAAATGATATCTCTATTATATATATGAATACCTTGAAACACTATGAGGTTTGGTTTATCACCGGCAGCCAGCATTTGTATGGCGACCAGGTGCTGCGCAATGTTGCTACGCATGCTGAAGAGATCGCCAAATCGTTCGACTGCAATTCTACAGTTCCGGTAAGTATAAAGTACAAGGCTGTTGTTAAAACACCTGACGAAATTTTAAAGGTTTTCCGACAAGCGAACAACGAAGCGAAGTGCATCGGGCTTGTGCTTTGGATGCATACCTTCTCACCCGCCAAAATGTGGATCAACAGCTTGAAAATTTTAAACAAGCCGTTTGTTCACCTGCACACCCAATACAATGCTGAAATTCCGTGGAGTGAAATCGACATGGATTTTATGAATGAAAACCAATCCGCCCATGGCGACCGTGAATTTGGTTTTATGGTGAGCCGCATGCGCAAAAGAAGAAAGGTAATTGTTGGGCATTGGAAAGATCCGCAAACCATTTTACAACTTGCCAACTGGACACGCGTTGCTGCGGGCTGGCATGCCTTTCAACATACACGCGTGGCGCGCATTGGCGACAACATGCGCGAAGTTGCTGTTACAGAAGGCGATAAAGTAGAAGCACAGATCCAATGGGGTCTTTCGGTGAATGGTTATGGTGTGGGTGATCTTGTAAAATTTGTAGACGAAGTTTCTGATCAGGATACAGCAAAGCTTGTAAAAGAATACATCGATACCTATGAAGTTTCAGCATCGGTAAAATCAAGCCAGTCATTGAAAGATGCCGCGCGTATTGAGTTGGGGCTTCGTGCATTTATGAACAATGGAAACTTCCATGCCTTTACCGATACGTTCGAAAATCTTCACGGCCTTAAACAACTTCCGGGAATTTCATCACAACGTTTAATGCAGAATGGATTTGGTTTTGGCGCTGAGGGCGATTGGAAAACCGCTGCATTGTTGCGTGCTGTCAAAGTAATGGATCAGGGACTTGCAGGTGGAAGTTCGTTTATGGAGGACTACACTTATAATTTCCAAAACGGAAGCTCCACAGTTTTAGGTGCACACATGCTTGAAATTTGCCCTTCCATAGCAAATGGAAAACCGCGTTGCGAAGTTCATCCATTAAGTATTGGGGGAAAAGAAGATCCCGCAAGGTTAGTGTTCGATGTGGATTCAGGTCCGGCTATAAATGTGTCGCTCATTGATCTTGGCAACAGGTTCAGGTTATTGGTGAATGAGGTGGAGGCTGTGCGGCCCGAACATGATCTTCCTAAACTTCCTGTGGCAAGAGTATTGTGGAAACCCTATCCCGACCTTAATCGTGCGGCACAAGCGTGGATACTGGCAGGAGGTGCGCATCATACGGTATTCAGTAAAGCCATTACAACTCAATTTATTGAAGACTTCGCTGACATGGCTGGTATTGAGCTGGTGATTATTGATAAGGACACCAATATGCGCGAGTTCAATGAAAAGCTAAAGTGGAATGAAGTCTACTACCACATCTTTCAACATCACTGTTAAAATATTCTTGATATGAGAAAAAGTACAAAAAGTACACTGGTATTTGCTCTGCTTTTTGTTTTCGTGCTTGCCTGCGATACGAAAAAGAAATCAGCACAATCTGTTCAACGCGGTTCCTTTGGAGTAATGCCTGATGGCACGGCAATAGAGCAATACACGCTGACCAATGCCAATGGTATTGAAATGAAAGTGATTACCTATGGCGGAATTATCACCTCGCTGAAATTACCAGACCGTGATGGAAAGTTTGCTGATGTGGTATTGGGGTATGATAATCTCGAAGGTTACCTGGAGCAAAATCCATACTTCGGTGCGATCATTGGTCGCTATGGAAATCGTATCGCAAAGGGAACGTTCACGCTTGATTCCGTTCAATATGAATTGGCACAAAACAATATCGGCAACCACCTGCACGGAGGTAATGTTGGATATGATAAAGTAGTCTGGAATGCCGAATCAATTTCTACAGAAAATACAGTTGGATTAAAGCTAACGTACAGAAGCAAGGATATGGAGGAAGGCTATCCGGGAAACCTTGATATTACCGTTAACTACATATTGGGTGATGACAACACATTAACATTTGAATATTTTGCTACAACGGATAAGAAGACCATTGTAAACCTGACCAATCATGCTTACTATAACTTAACCGGAATGCCTGGGGATATACTAGGGCATGAGTTGGTTATCAATGCCAGTGAATACTTGCCCGTTGACAGTACGTTAATTCCCTTACAGCCGGAAAGTGTGCAAGGAACTCCTTTTGATTTTACTAAATCAAAAACTATTGGCAGGGACATTGAAGCAGACCATGTTCAATTAAAAAATGGTGGTGGCTATGATCATTGCTGGATTATTAATAAATCTGGTGATGCTCTAAACTTTGCTGCTTCATTGTTTGATCCGGGTAGTGGCCGCTTCATGGAAATATTCACTACCGAGCCGGGTATCCAGTTTTATTCAGGAAATTTTCTTGATGGAACAATAACCGGAAAAGGTGGTGTGGTTTACAATTACAGAACAGGGCTCTGCCTGGAAACGCAACATTATCCCGATTCACCGAATCGTCCTGACTTCCCTACCACTACACTGAATCCTGGCGAAGAATACAGAACTAAGACGGTCACGAAATTTTCCATTAAGTAACGCTGCTTTATGGTAGACTAAAATGAAAGCGTTGAAGCAAGTCATATTTTCAGGATTAATCTTTGTGTTGATTGCATGTTCATCACAAAAGAAAAAATCAGACGAAAGTATTGAGCTGTTCTCACTCGATAAAGTAAAATTGCTTGATGGTCCATTCAAGGAAGCTCAACAAACCGATCTCAAGTATATTCTTGAACTGGATGCCGACAAGTTATTGGCACCATTTCTAATTGATGCTGGGCTCGAACCTATAAAACCCGGCTATGGCAATTGGGAGGGTACAGGACTGAACGGACATATCGGAGGGCATTATCTGTCGGCATTGGCTATGATGTACAGTGCTACAAGAAATGATTCAATCAAAAAGCGACTTGACTACGCCATCGACTGGCTGGAGAAATGCCAGCAAGCCAATGGCAACGGTTATGTAGGTGGTATTCCAAATGGGAAAAGGATATGGGAAGAAATTTCTGCAGGAGAAATCCAGGCTGAATCCTTTTCGCTTAATGGCGGATGGGTTCCGTTGTATAACATTCATAAAATTTTTGCAGGACTCAAGGATGCTTATGTATACACAAGCAATGAGAAAGCGTTATTGATGTGGAAGAATCTTTCTGATTGGTGGATCAATACGACAAAACAGCTTACTGAAGAACAGTTTCAATTGATGCTTAAGAGTGAGCATGGTGGCATAAACGAAGTATTTGCCGACCTGTTCAGTATTGAAGGCGATTCCATCTACCTGGAAATGGCGAGGAAAATGTCGCATAGTCTTATTCTTGATCCATTACTTAACGAGCACGATTCCCTTACCGGCCTTCATGCCAATACACAAATTCCTAAAGTGGTTGGTTTTTTGAAAGCTGGTATGTTTTCCGGAGATACTTCATGGACGAGTGCATCTGATTTTTTCTGGAAGACCGTTGCACAAAACCGATCTATTGCCTTTGGTGGCAACAGTGTACGGGAGCATTTTAATCCCATTGATAATTTTTCATCCATGCTGGAATCGGAACAAGGCCCAGAAACCTGCAATACCTACAACATGCTTCGTCTTACAAAGGGACTCTGGGAAATTTCAGGCCTTTCATCCTACATCGATTTTTACGAACGGGCCCTGTACAATCATATTTTATCCTCACAACATCCAGGTGGGGGCTTTGTATACTTTACCCCAATCCGACCGAATCATTATCGTGTGTATTCACAGCCGCATCAGGGCATGTGGTGTTGTGTGGGGTCAGGAATGGAAAACCACGCCAAGTATGGTGAAATAATCTATGCCCATCGTGGTGATGATGTTTTGGTAAACCTTTTTATAGCTTCTGAACTCGACTGGAGTGAAAATGAAATTCATATTAAACAGTCAACCCGTTTTCCTTTTGAAGAAGAGAGCACGCTGTTGTTGAAAATCAGCAAACCGAAAAAGTTTAACGTATTGATCCGTGTACCGAATTGGATTGCTGGCGGTAAGTTGTTGGTAAGCATTAATGATGAGGAACCAACAGAGTTTCCTTCTGAGAATGGGTACGCTGTTGTTAACAGAACCTGGTATGATGGTGATAAGGTAGCTGTGAAACTTCCAATGAAGATTACTACAGAGCAGCTCCCTGACAAGTCATCGTGGGTATCATTTCTCTATGGTCCGGTTGTTCTCGTGGCTAAAACAGATACAACAGCGCTTGATGGCTTATTCGCTGACGATAGTCGGATGGGTCATGTGGCCGGTGGTAGAAAGTATCCTTTGGAGAATACACCAGTGTTGATTGGTTCACCGGAAAACCTTTCGCAAAAACTTACTGCACAGATTGGCGAAGAATCACTTGTTGTTTCAATGACAGGCTTGGCTTTACCTGAATCGTATCGAAACTTAAAACTTACTCCTTTTTATCAAATACATGGTGCCCGGTACATCATGTATTGGCCCTATTCGGATTCGACACAATAGACCAATAGTTGACAAAATGAAAATATTCGAAACCATTTCAAAAATGCAACCGTCCTTGCGAGCGGCAGCGAAGCAGTCCCCATTTCAAAGTAAAAAGCGGGATTGCTTCGGTCGTTCCCTGCCTGACCGGCAGGCAGGCTTCCTCGCAATGACGCACTTTCTTTTTTTGAGATGGCTTCTAGCCAGGTTTGTTTACAACACATTACTTGCCATCGCATTAGTATTTGGTTCAGGTGCAGTGATTGCTCAAAGGTTTCCTTTTCAGGATCCAGCATTAACTTCTGAGCAACGAGCAAAAGATTTGATCACTCGACTAACGTTGGAAGAAAAGGCAGCATTGATGTGTGATGTATCAGACGCCATTCCGCGCCTGGGAATTAAAAAATTCAACTGGTGGAGTGAAGCCCTGCATGGTCTTGCAAACAACAATGATGTTACTGTTTTTCCGGAGCCGATAGGCATGGCTGCTTCTTTTAACGATGAATTGGTCTACAAAATATTTAACGCCACATCCGATGAAGTCCGTGCGCGCTACCAGGAAGCGAGGCGCAAAGGCGAAGAGAACAGACGTTTTCTCAGCCTTTCGGTTTGGACACCTAATATTAACATTTTCAGAGACCCGCGATGGGGCAGAGGTCAGGAGACCTATGGTGAAGATCCATACCTGACTTCGCGCATGGGTGTTTCCGTGGTACGGGGCTTGCAAGGCCCTGAAGATTCGAAGTATAAAAAGTTGCTGGCCTGTGCGAAACACTATGCTGTACACTCGGGTCCGGAGTGGAGCCGTCATGAACTCAATCTTAACAATATTGATCCGAGGGACTTGTGGGAAACCTATCTTCCTGCTTTTAAGTCGCTGGTGCAAGAAGCTGATGTGCGCCAGGTGATGTGCGCTTATCAGCGGTTAGAGGATGAGCCGTGTTGTGGAAGCACGCGATTGTTGCAGAACATTCTCCGTGACCAATGGGGATTTAAGCATCTTGTTGTGTCTGATTGCGGAGCGATTGGGGATTTTTATTCCAGTCATCATGTTTCATCTACACCGGTTCATGCTGCGGCTAAAGGTGTGTTGGCAGGAACCGATGTTGAATGCCAATGGAATAACCATAATTATAAAGAGCTACCTGCGGCTGTTGAAAGAGGTTTAATCACCGAAGAGGAAATTGATATTCGCCTGATGCGTGTTTTAATCGGTCGGTTTGATTTGGGTGAAATGGATGATGACGAGCTGGTACCCTGGACCAAAATTCCCGCTTCCATTATTAATAATGACGAGCACCGAAAATTCGCCCTGGATATGGCACGGGAGTCCATGACACTTCTTCAAAATAAGAATGACATCCTGCCCTTAAAAAAATCCAATAAGCGAATTGCGGTAATCGGACCGAATGCAAATGATGCCCCTATGCTGTGGGGTAATTATAATGGACGCCCGGTGCGTACCATAACCATTCTGGATGGTATCGTTTCAAAATTATCGCCCGATAAAATAGTGTATGATAAGGCGTGCGACCTGGTAGAGGATAAAGTAACAGAGAGCTACTTTTCGAAATCATCGCTTGAGGGTAAGAAAGGAATCAAGGCTACTTACTGGAATAATGGTGATCGAACGGGTGATATCGTAGCCACTCAACAGATCACTGATCCGATTAAATTAACTACCGCAGGCCAGCATGAATTTGCATCAGGTGTTAAGCTACTTGGTTTTTCGGGAAAATATGAAACGGAGTTTGAAGCAACTCAGGATGAAGAGATCGTTTTCAAGTTTGGCGCCACCGGGTATTTCGCTTTGCTGGTTAATGGTGAAAAGCTGGTAGAGTATAGCAATTGGCGAACACTGCCATCACGCCATCCTTACAAAGTTGAGAAAGGAAAGAAATATAAGATAGAGGTTCACTATGCTCAGTTAAACAACTGGCAGGCTAACATTGAATTTAATTTTGGCAGAGAGGTAGATGTTGATTTCACCGATCTCATTAATAAACTGCAAGGTATTGATGTGGTTGTGTTTGTGGGGGGGCTATCAACCCAACTGGAGGGAGAAGAGATGCCGGTATCCTTTCCGGGATTTAAAGGTGGCGATCGCACCGATATAGAACTGCCACTTGTGCAACGCAATTGCCTGAATGAATTGAAGAAAGCAGGGAAGAAAGTGATTTTTGTAAACTGTTCCGGTTCGGCTATCGGGTTAGTGCCTGAAACGCAGAGTTCTGATGCAATACTTCAAGCATGGTACGGAGGTGAATCGGGAGGACAAGCTGTAGCCGATGTTTTGTTTGGTGACTATAATCCATCAGGAAAACTTCCTATAACATTTTATAGAGACACTACACAATTGGCAGATTTTGAAGACTATTCCATGAAGGGACGTACCTATCGCTTCATGTCCGATGCACTCTTTCCGTTCGGTTTTGGATTAAGCTATACAAAATTCAACATTGGTAAGGGTAGGCTTACATCGAATGTGATTCCAACGAACGGGTCTACACGATTGATTGTACCTGTATCGAATACAGGCAAAATGAACGGAACAGAAATCGTACAGGTGTATGTGCGTAAGGTAAACGATGTTGATGGTCCGCTAAAAACATTACGGGCATTTCAACGTGTTACGGTTGCTGCCGGCAAAACTGTAGAAGCCTCACTAGAACTTCCTGCTTCTTCCTTTGAGTTCTTTGACCGGGCAAGTGGTAAGATGAGGATAGTTCCTGGAGAGTACGAGGTGTTGTATGGGAACAGTTCAGATAAAATGGATCTGAAAGTTGAAAAGATTAAAATGCAATAGAGCGGTTTTGAATTAGATATATAGTATAACTATAGTTTAATGAAGTTAGTGTTACCATTTGCTTTGGTTTTTCTGGTTATGCTTGGCTGTTCGGAAAGCAGAAGCCCTTTAAAGCTATGGTACAATAAACCTGCTGGTGATGTATGGGAAAACGCGTTACCCATAGGTAATGGCCGATTGGGTGCTATGGTTTATGGAAACGTTGAGAAAGAAACAATCCAGTTGAATGAGCATACCGTGTGGAGCGGGAGTCCGAACCGGAATGATAATCCTGTGGCACTGGCTGCTCTTCCTGAAATCCGTAAACTAATTTTTGAAGGTCGCCAAAAGGAAGCTGAACAACTTGCCAACAAAGTAATCATCTCAAAAAAATCACATGGGCAGATGTTTCAGCCTGTGGGTAGCCTTCACCTTTCATTTCCTGATCACGAACAATACAAGAATTATTATCGAGAACTCGACATTGAGCAGGCAGTTGCAAAAACGGAATACACCGTAGGCGATATCACGTATAAGCGTGAAGCATTTGCTTCATTACCGGATCGTGTGGTAGTGCTACGCTTAACAGCAAGTAAACCAAAAAGTATTTCGTTCACTGCTTCATTCAGCACACCACAACCAAGAGCGACAACACAAACATCACCGGATAATGAATTAATCATATCCGGTACAACAACTGATCATGAAGGTGTGGAAGGCAAGGTCCGGTTTAAAGGATTATCACGCATCAAACCTGAAGGTGGAGCACTAACTGCCAATGATACGGCAATTATAGTTAACGAGGCAAATTCAGTAACTAT
This sequence comes from Cyclobacteriaceae bacterium, assembly GCA_025808415.1. Lineage (NCBI taxonomy): Bacteria > Pseudomonadati > Bacteroidota > Cytophagia > Cytophagales > Cyclobacteriaceae > Cyclobacteriaceae bacterium. Next base: position 2,862,316 of record CP075525.1, on the reverse strand, counting down.
TTACATTTCCATTGCTACGAACTTTAGTAACTATCAGGATATTAGTGGTGATGAGCATAGTCGTGCTAGTGAGCAGATGAATACTGCTTTCTTAAAATCTTTTGACAACCTTGCAAAGGCTCATATCAAAGCATACCAGCATTATTTCAATCGCGTAAAGCTTGATCTTGGTGTTACAGATGCGGCTAAACTACCTACTGATGAACGCCTGAAGAATTTTGCTTCAGCGAATGATCCACAGTTTGTTACACTTTACTTTCAATATGGCCGGTACTTATTGATCTCATCTTCACAACCCGGGGGACAACCTGCTAACCTGCAAGGCATCTGGAATAACAAAATGAAGCCCCCGTGGGACAGTAAGTACACCATCAACATCAATGCAGAGATGAATTACTGGCCAGCGGAGAAAACAAATCTTTCGGAATTGCATGAACCGTTTCTCCAGATGGTTAAAGATCTGTCTGAAACCGGAAAGGAAACCACGCGGGTGATGTACGGTGCACGTGGCTGGATGGCGCATCACAACACTGACCTTTGGCGTGCCACCGGTGCGGTTGACGCGGCCTTCTGGGGTGCATGGGTTTGTGGAGGTGCATGGTTGAGTCAACATTTGTGGGAACATTACCTGTACAATGGCGACAAGGAATATCTCGCATCGGCTTACCCAGCAATAAAGGGTGCGGCAACTTTCTTTGTCGATTTTTTGATTGAGCATCCAGCCTATGGTTGGCTGGTTGTTAATCCTGACATGTCACCCGAGAATGCACCCAAGGCTCACCAGGGTTCTTCATTAGATGTTGGCACTACCATGACCAATCAGCTTGTGTTCGATGTATTCAGTTCAACCATTCGTGCCGCAGAAATTTTGAAGAAAGATGAAGCCTTTGTTGATACACTGAAGCAAATGCGTAGCCGCTTGGCACCCATGCATATCGGCCAGCATGGGCAATTGCAGGAGTGGCTGGACGATATTGATGATCCTGATGATCACCATAGACATATTTCGCACTTATATGGATTGTATCCTTCCAACCAGATTTCGCCTTACACAACACCGGAGTTATGCAGCGCGGCAAAAACAACATTGCTTCATCGCGGAGATGTTTCTACCGGATGGAGCATGGGTTGGAAAGTAAACTGGTGGGCAAAATTGCTGGATGGTAACCATGCTTTCAAACTCATTCAAAATCAACTCACCCCTGCCGGCACTATGCCTGAAGGAGGTGGAACCTACAACAACTTGTTTGATGCTCACCCGCCTTTCCAGATTGATGGAAACTTTGGATGCACTTCCGGTATTGCTGAAATGCTGATGCAAAGTGCCAATGATGCGATTGACCTTATCCCGGCCCTTCCGGATGGCTGGCCAACGGGCAGCATTTTCGGTTTGCGTGCCCGCGGTGGTTTTGAGGTGGTGGAATTGCAATGGAAAGATGCAAAGGTGGTGAAGGTTGTTATCAAGTCAACGTTAGGCGGTAATCTTCGGCTGAGAGTTTCCAATGAAATGAAGTGGAATGGTGGAGTATTGGCGAAAGCTATTGGCAAAAATCCGAATGAATTTTTTCAAGCTGACGAAATAGCTGCACCTGTTGTATCACCGCGGGCGGCCCTAACGCCACCACAACCACGCAATACGTTTTTGTATGATTTACCAACGCAAAAAGGAAAACTATATACGCTAACAGCCAACTAACACCATAAGTAATGAATATCATAAATCAGCAGAATATGAATAGAAAGACCATCGCAGGCGTTTTGTTTATCTGGACGATGCTCTGCATTTCAGTTGTTTCATGGGCTCAGCCGCGAGGGCCTTTTGTCATATCTCCGCAAGTGAATACAGATAAAACCGTTACGTTCAGGTATCTGGCGCCTTTGGCGAAAGTCGTAAAGCTTAGCGGGCAGTTTCTGAAATCACCGGTAGAGATGACGCGTGACTCCCTTGGAATCTGGAGCACCACCGTTGGCCCAATTACTCCTGATATTTATCCATATTCTTTTCAGGTGGATGGCGTAACGGTGATGGATCCGGCTAACGTAGCCTACTTTCCGAATGAGCGCTTCAAGGCAAGTTTGGTAGATGTTCCGGGAGAAACTCCATTGATTCATGCCATGAGGAATGTTCCGCATGGCACTGTTTCGTATGAATATTATCCTTCTGTGGAAGGCAGCACAGGTTCAGTTGTGGTTTACACACCACCGGGATACAATAAAGCATCGTCAACCAAGTACCCGGTATTTTATTTAATCAGCGGCACAACCGATACCGAAGAAACATTTTTCAAAGTTGGTCGAACCAATTTGATTCTGGATAATCTCATTGCCGAAGGAAAAGCCAAACCCATGATTGTGGTGATGCCTTATGGAAATCCACTTGCCAGAATCGCTGAGCAACAAGGCAAACCTAAACCAGCCGACCAGATGGGCAGGGATAGTGAAGATGCAATTAAGCGTGCTAAACTTTTTGAGACAGATTTGGTCAATAATATTATCCCATATATCGAAAAAAACTATCGCGCTATTCCAAACAAAGACAGCCGTGCTATCGGGGGCTTTTCTCGTGGTGGTGGGCAAACGTTACGCACTGCTTTCGGCAACATGGATAAGTTCTCGTGGATCTGTTGTTACAGCGCTTACCTGTCAACACCTGAAATGGAGAACACATTTAAGCACATTGGTGAAAATTCAGACGTTACCAACAAACAGTTGAAATTGCTTTGGGTGAGCGTGGGCGATGAAGACTTTCTTTATAAACCAACTGTTGAATTTTTGGATTATCTGAAATTGAAAAACGTGAACCACAAAAGCCTGATAACACCTGGCGGGCACACGTGGATGAACGTGAAAACGTATGTGGCTGAAACAGCTCAGCTGCTTTTTAAGTAATTCCATCATAACTCAATCCAATGACATTAATTGTTAAACTATGAAATCAATACATATACTTACGTTAACCCTGCTTTCCTTAACCCTTGTAGCTCAACCCCCGAGGCCACCAGCCATCAGCTCACCAGAGGTGAATGCAGACAAGAGTATCACATTCAAATACTACAACCGCACTGCGCAGCGCGTGTACGTGAGTGGCGAGTTTTTGAAATCGCCAGTGGCGATGAAGAGAGATACTTCAGGTGTGTGGAGTGTAACCGTGTCGCCTGTAACGCCTGATATTTATCCCTATAGTTTCTGGGTGGATAGTGTACAGATGGCAGATCCGAACAATTCCTACATTTTTGCCAATGAGCGCTTCAAGCGCAGCATTGTGGATGTTCCGGGCGATAAACCACTCATCCATTCTTTGCAGAATGTTCCCCACGGCAAAGTCTCGTATTGCTATTATGATTCGAAGACATTAGGCACAACCCGACAGCTACTTGTTTATACACCACCCGGCTTTGATGCGAATGGTAAGAAAAAATATCCAGTTGCAATTCTCAGGTATTATTTTATAATTGTATAATTAACACTTAATCGAAGATGAGATCAAGCGTTATTTTAGGTTTTCTCTGGGTCGCTTTTCTTCTAAAAGCAAACCATTCCAATGGTCAGCAGGCTAAAAATCCCATCATCTTTTCCGATGTTCCCGATATGTCCATCGTGCGTGTGGGTGATTCCTATTACATGAGTAGCACCACCATGCACATGAATCCGGGTGTGCCCATTATGAAATCAAATGACTTGGTGAACTGGAACTTGATCAATTATGCTTATGATACACTAAGTAGTATTGATGCAGTGAATCTCGACAATGGCAAAAGCATGTATGGAAGAGGTTCATGGGCAAGTTGTATACGGTATCACAACAACACGTATTATGTAAGTACATTTTCCAGCACTACGGGCAAGACTTACATCTTCACAACAAAGGACATTGAAAAGGGTCCATGGAAAGTTTCATCTTTTAGTCCGTCTTATCATGATCACACCTTGTTCTTTGAAGATGGTCGTGTGTATTTGATTTATGGTGTTTCAAAACTTAAGATGGTGGAGCTCACGGCTGATGCATCAGCTGTAAAGCCAGGAACAGAAGAGCGGGTACTTATTGAAAATGCAAGTGCTCCTGCCGGGGACAATATTATGCTTGGCGCGGAAGGATCGCAGTTGTTTAAAGTGAATGGAAAATATTATCTATTTAACATCACTTGGCCGAGAGGTGGTATGCGTACGGTTATTATTCACCGGGCCGATAATATAACAGGTCCGTGGGAGGGCCGTTTGGCTTTGCAAGATCTCGGTGTAGCACAAGGTGGTTTGATTGATACACCTGACGGCACCTGGTATTCATACTTGTTTCGCGACTACGGAGCGGTTGGTCGCATACCTTACCTGGTACCTATGAAGTGGGAGGATGGCTGGCCAGTTCTCGGGATTGATGGAAAAGTTCCTGAAGAGCTTGATCTGCCTGCGAACAAGAGTATAATTCTTGGCATAGTTGCTTCGGATGAATTTACGCGCAAAAAAGGTGATCGTGAGTTGCCATTGGTATGGCAGTGGAACCACAACCCTGACAAAAAAAATTGGTCGCTGAGTGAAAGAAAAGGTTTCTTCCGACTTACAACTGGTCGAGTTGATACTTCATTTTACATGGTAAAAAATATGCTTACCCAACGCACCATCGGGCCTGAGTGCACAGCATATACTCGTGTTGATGTATCTAAAATGAAAGACGGAGATTTTGCAGGCTTGACACTGTTCCAAAAAAGATATGGCCAAGTAGGTGTCAGGTTCGAGAACGGTTTGAAATCTATCGTGATGATCAGTGCCGAATCGGAAAAACCGGTGGAGATGGAACGCGTTCCGCTTTCGCAGAATATAATTTACCTGAAAGCTGAATGCAATTTCAACGATAAAGCCGACACAGCAGAGTTCTTTTATAGTCTTGACGGGAAATCATGGAAGCACATCGGCCAACAACTTAAAATGTCCTACACCTTACCGCATTTTATGGGCTACCGTTTTGGATTGTTCAACTATGCAGCCAAAGAAGTGGGAGGATTTGTTGATTTTGACTACTTCCGGATTGAAGACCGAAGATCAAACCAAATGAAGTGATGAAAGCAATCAGTACACTTTTAAGGGAATACAAACTGGTGCTCATTCTTTTGGCAATGGTTGTGTTTGCATGTAACCGGAAAGTGGATGAACACTTGACAATTACCAGTCCAGACAAAAATATTGTGGTTACTGTCGATTCTGAAAAACTGGTTTACAGTATTGTGTATAAAGGTGAATCGGGTTTGCGGGAATCGAAGTTGGGTCTGATTCGAGATGACGAAGATTTTTCAACAAATCTGACAGTAACAAAGGCTTCTTCACCCGTGGTGGTGAGCGACAGTTACAGCATGCTTACCGCCAAGAAGAAAAGCATCACATACACGGCCACCGAAAGAATCATTGAAACAAAATCGTCATCCGGAAAGAAAATGAACATCACTTTTCGGGTATTCGATGATGGTGTTGCGTTTCGTTATGAATTTCCTGAGACATCGTCAGATGTACGAAAAATTATTTCTGAAGAAACAAGCTTTCGTTTCTTTGAAGGAACAAGAGCCTGGCTTCAACCAAAAGCCGAAGCACAAACCGGGTGGGAGCATACCAATCCATCCTATGAAGCACATTATATGATGGAGATAGAAACAGGCACACCATCTACCACAAAAAATGGCTGGGTGTATCCTGCTTTGTTTAAATACAATAACACGTGGATGCTGATTACGGAAGCTGCGTTAGACCGAACTTATTGCGGCACAGCGCTTCAACAATATTCACCTGATCATGAATACAAGATTAATTTTCCACAAGCGCCCGAAGTGTTTACCAATGGTGCGTTGAATCCTGAATCAACACTTCCGTGGAAAATGCCCTGGAGAATTATCGTAATCGGAGATTTGAAAACAATAGCAGAATCAACGCTGGGCACCGATCTGGCTTTGCCCGCTTTAAAGATGGATACAGATTTTATAAAGCCCGGAAAGGCATCATGGAGTTGGATATTGAAGAAAGACGATTCAACGGTATTTAAAGTTCAAAAAAAATATGTTGACTTCGCAGCTGATATGAACTGGCAATATTGTCTGCTGGATGCAACGTGGGATAAGTTAATGGGCTACGATTCAGTGAGGATACTTGCCGAATATGCCAAAAGTAAAAATGTTGGGTTACTGCTTTGGTATAATTCCGCTGGTGACTGGAACACAGTTAAGTTTACGCCCAAGGATAAATTGCTCACGCATGAAGACCGGATGAACGAATTTGGTCGTTTACGCGAAATGGGTATCAAGGGAGTTAAGATAGACTTCTTCTCAGGCGATGGACAATCTATGATCAACTATTATCAGGATATCCTCGAAGATGCTGCCGCGAATCATCTGCTCGTAAATTTTCACGGGGCCACATTACCCAGAGGCCTGCACCGTACCTATCCCAACTTGATGACGGTTGAAGCGGTGTTTGGCTATGAAATGATAACGTTTGGACAAAATTCTGCGGATAAAGCCCCTGAACATTCTGTAATGTCAGCGCTTGTCAGGAATGCTTTTGATCCGATGGATTTTACACCGATGAACCTGTATGAAATTCCCCGTATAAGGCGTATAACTACTGCGGCTTTTGAATTGGCTACTTCAGTAATCTTCCTATCGGGAATACAGCATTATGCTGAAAGTCCTGAAGGAATGGCGCATGTTCCAGATAACGTCAAAGACTTTTTGAGAGAACTACCCGACTACTGGGAGGATGTAAAATTTGTTGACGGTTATCCGGGAAAGTTATTTGTGGTTGCCAGAAAGGCGGGAGATAGCTGGTATGTAGCCGGAATTAACGGAGAAAATACAGAGAAGTCACTCACACTTGATTTGTCTTTTCTCAAGAACAGAACCGCACGACTAATAGCAAACGGAAGCAATAGTAGTGACGAACCATCATTTGCAGAAACATTCGTGAACCTGTCTGCTACAGGAGAACTGAATATTGTGTTAAAAGGAAATGATGGTTTTGTGGCAGTGGTCAATGATTAAAGCCTAATTGGAAATTATAGCATGAAAAAATAGATATTTTAATAAGTGTTTCTTGTCCGATCAATGTACTTAAACCCGTGTGTATGAAAGGAATAATTTTTCTCCTACTGCTTCTAATGTGTTGGTCTCCGCTTTGTGCCCAGGTAGCAAAACAAGCTCCGGAGGGTTTTGATATTTTCAGGGCTGATGTTCCTCACGGTAAGATTGATACCGTTTCTTATCCGTCTAAAACAGTTGGTGTAAATCGAAAAGCTTTGATGTACACACCACCCGGATATTCAAAGAAGAAAAAATACCCGGTTCTTTATCTGTTGCATGGTATTGGTGGAGATGAGAAGGAATGGTTGAAGCATGGCCAGCCGCAGGTGATCTTCGACAATCTTTATGCTGACAAAAAACTGGAGCCTATGATTGTGGTGTTGCCTAATGGCAGGGCTATGAAGGATGATCGTGCTGGAGGGAATGTGTTTGAGCCTGAGCGGGTACAGGCCTTTGCGACTTTCGAGAAGGACCTGCTCAATGATCTGATTCCCTTTATTGAAAAAAATTATCCGGTCCATAAAGATCGGGAACATCGTGCCATCGCTGGCTTGTCGATGGGTGGGGGACAGTCGCTAAATTTTGGTTTAGGTAACCTTGATAAGTTTGCCTGGGTTGGTGGTTTCTCATCTGCCCCAAATACAAAGTTACCTGAAGAGCTCGTTCCCAACCCCGCAGAGGCGAAGCCAAAATTAAAATTGCTGTGGATTTCGTGTGGTGATGCGGATGGATTGATTTCCTTTAGCAGCCGTACACATGATTACCTGTATGCGAAAGATGTTCCTCATATTTTTTATGTTGAGCCGGGTGGTCATGACTTTAAAGTATGGAAAAATGACCTTTATCTGTTTTCACAATTTCTATTCAAGCCTGTGGATCCTTCTGTATTTCCTTCGTTCACCGTGTTGGGTATGCCGGCATCTTCTAATGTACGGTCAGCACGGTACCCACAGATTTTACCCGACAATCGGGTGATGTTCAAGATCAAAGCACCCGATGCGCAGACGGTGCAAGTTGATCTTGGAAAGAAATATGATATGGTAAAAGATGCTGAAGGATTCTGGACAGTAACTACCGATACCATCAGCGAAGGATTTCATTACTATTCATTATTGATTGAAGGTGTAGCATTGGCTGATCCGGCCAGCGAAACATTTTACGGAATGGGAAGGATGGCTTCCGGTATCGAAATCCCTTCGAAAAATGGGGCATTTTATGCAGTGAAAGATGTGCCGCATGGTGAAGTAAGAATGAGAAGGTATTATTCAACCGTGTTCAATGCCTGGAAGCGATTTTACATTTACACACCGCCCGGTTATGATGATGATGCTAATACAAAATACCCTGTCCTGTATTTACTGCATGGCGGTGGTGAAGATGAGCGGGGTTGGTCAACACAGGGTAAAACGGATTTAATCCTCGATAATCTGATTGCCGAACAAAAGGCAAAACCAATGTTAGTGGTGATGATGGATGGCAATGTAGGTGGTGGTGGAATAGCAAATTTTGGTGAACGTACCTTGCAGCTTTTTGAAAATGAATTGAAGCAAGTGGTTATTCCTTTTGTTGAAAAGAATTATCGTGCCAAATCAGATCCTAAAAGCCGCGCCCTGGCCGGCTTGTCTATGGGTGGCTTACAAACCCTGCATGCCGGTGTACAGAACAATCAAATGTTTTCATATCTAGGTGTTTTTAGTTCGGGATGGTTTGCAAATAACCCTACATTGTCTGATCCCCAGTATGCTTTCATGAAGGAAAATGCCTCAGCCATCAATACTAACCTGGAACAATTTTGGATTGCCATGGGTGGAAAAGAAGATATAGCCTATAACAATTGCAAGGCTATGTTATCAAAATTTGATGAGATGAATATCAGGTATACTTACAATGAATATCCCGGAGGGCACACCTGGCCGGTATGGCGAAATAACCTGTACAGGTTTGCGCCCTTATTGTTTGTTGATTAACAGTGCAATCAACCAGTATGCAGTAACATTTACACATGCAACAAAACCAGTTTATACTTCGTCAAGGTACGTCAGATGTACTGGATTTGTTTCCACATGTAAGAGAGTTTTGCCTCCGAAAAAACAATACCATTCAGTTAGAATCATTTATTCCTGAAAAAACTACCACGCTGAATTTATATTTTATTGTAGAAGGAAGATTTGAATGGACAATTGACCAGGAGTACTACTCACTTTTTCCGGGCGATGTAGCGGTAGTACTTCCCGGACAAGAAGTGGGGGGTGCCAAAGGCCATCAGGATATAGGCACCTATTTTTTTCTGGAATTAATGGTGGAAAAAAAATCCCCGGATGGAAGAATGGCTATCGGAAGATGGAGCCACCTTTCTGATGCTGAAAAGCATACTATTGGAAAAATCTTACTGCTGAACAATCTACCCGTGCTAAAAATAAAAGAGGTAGGCGATTTACTGCAGGAGATACGGTCTGAGATTTTTGGCCAGGAAATTGGTTATGTTACACGGGTAAACCATCTGTTGGATTCTTTACTGATTATCATCGCGAGGCAATCTACCCGTCAATCAGGTTCGCGCAGGGATTTCCCTCAAACTTTTCTGAAACTTGAGCAAGCCTTGCGTCAGAACCTGGCCCGTCAATGGACGGTGGAGGAAATGGCAGCTTTGGTAGGGTTAGGCACAACAGCCTTTACAGAAAGAGTTAAGCGTTATACAGGGTTCACACCACTTCATTACCTGATCAACATAAGGATATCTGAGGCTATACGATTACTGAAACGACCAACAGTAAATTTTACCGACATCGCACTGGACACAGGTTTTTATTCATCACAACACTTTTCAACAACATTTAAAAAACTTACCGGCCATACCCCGGGTGAGTTCAGGAAAAGGAACTATTCAAATAATCAACAAAACAAATGAACAACAAGGAATGTGTTATTACGGTTGAGATAGGTACAAATGCTGTGCGTGTAATGGCATTTGATTTAGGCGGAAAGGTCATCGGTTCGATGAAAGGTTCCTATCCTACCTTTCATGCTGAACCTGACCACAGTGAACAAGATCCTGATCAGATGTTTATTACGATGTTGTATGTATTGAAAAACCTGCTTAACGAGGAAATTCATGCCCGAAATTACAAGGTAATATCCATTTGTTTTTGTGCGTCCATGCATAGTGTTTTACCCATTGATAAGCATGGTGCCCCGTTGGGTTATGCTATTACCTGGGCAGATAACCGGGGTAAAAGAGAAGCAGCTGAATTAAGGAAATCCCAGCTTGGAAATGAGATATACGATACAACTGGAACACCCATCCACCCCATGTCTCCACTTATCAAAATCACCTGGTTAAGCCGGCATGATAAAGAACGTTTTAAAAAAACCTATAAGTTTTTGTCAATTAAGAGTTATATACTCCAACAACTTACAAATGGCTATGTGCTTGATTATAGCCTGGCTTCAGCAACTGGCTTAATGAATATCCATAACCTTTCGTGGGAAAGCAAGTCACTTGATTTTGCCGGTATAACATCCGATAAGCTGCCCGACCTGGTGCCTGTTTTTCATTCTCCCGGAAAAATCAGAAGAGAGTATCAGAAATCCTTAGGGTTATCGGCCGATGTTAAAATAATAACAGGCTCAAGTGATGGATGCCTGGCAACCCTTGGTGGTGGCGTGTGGGAAGAAGGAAAAGCAACGATTACAGTAGAGGATAGTGGAGCTGTGCGCATCGTTGGGAAGAAAGTTTTGCAAGATGACAAACAGCGTTTTTTCAATTATTTATTGACTGAGAAGGATTATGTTTCCGGTGGCCCAACAAATAATGGCGGGGTAATATTTGAATGGTTTGCAAAACAATTTGGTGTATTCAAAGGGCCGTTTGATATTGAGTATACCATGGTAAACCTGATTCATGAAGCCATGGAAGTTGCTGCCGGATCTGAAGGGCTGCTTTTCCTACCTTATCTTTTAGGCGAGCGCGCTCCGATCTGGAATCCAAATGCCCGCGGTAGTTACTTCGGCATCAACATAAAGCATGAAAAACAACATTTTGTAAGGGCAACCATTGAAGGAATACTATACGAAATCTACAGCATTGGTAAAACCCTTGAAGAGCACCGGAATATAAACAGCCTGACGGCCAGCGGAAGTTTTGCCTCAATACCATTCTGTTCGCAAATGATTGCTGATATTTTTAATAAACCGGTATCGGTTGGTGAAAATCCGGACAATATTGCACGGGGAGCATTTTTGCTATACGCCACTGACATAGGGCTGTTTAAAAGCCTCGATGAAGCTGCGCGTTCAGTTGTATTAGCCAATGCATACACCCCCCACAAGCAAAATCATAAAGTTTACGAAAAGTACTTTTCGATTTTCGAACGCCTGAGCACAAAACTCTACGATGAGTTTGAGGCCATTTCAAACTACCAGAACGAACAATAATTAATCATTTACTTTTTTCACAACTGAACCGGTAACAAGCCGGAAAGTGCTTTAATCACCTTTCCGTAGCGCTTTTAGGTTAGTTGCGGTGCCATGTTCAAAATTCTTCAGCGGGTTTTATTGGAAGAAGTTAACGTTTGCAATTGAAATCTTTAACAAACGATTTAAATGTCTTTTTGACACTTAAAAATGAACTCCTCTAACCTAAACCCCTTAATTATGAAGCATTACTATCTACTGTGTGGAATGATTTTGCTGCTGCAGGGTGCTGCTATGGCTGGTGAGTACCGGCACAACCCATCACCTTCCCGCATCACAGATCCAAAATCAAACGAGGTTCTGGCGACCAATCACCTCGCTATCAATGTCAGTGGCCAGGTTACTGATGAAAACGGAATGCCTTTCCCGGGTGTCAACATCATTGTAAAGGGAACGGCCACCGGTACCAACACCGACACCAATGGCCGGTACACTATTGATGTTCCGGATGCAAACAGCATACTTGTTTTCACCTTTGTAGGTTACCAGGTGCAGGAAATTACGGTGGGTAGTCGTACCGTAATAAATGTAACCATGAACCCGGATGTGAGGCAGTTGGAAGAGGTTTTAGTAACAGCATTAGGTGTAAAGAAAGATGCAAAAAAACTGGGCTACTCAGCTTCATCGGTTAAAACCGATGAATTGATTACAAACAGGACTACCAACGTAATGGAATCGCTCGTTGGAAAAGTTGCAGGATTAAACATTACACCTCCTGCAGCCGGTGCTGGTTCCAGTATGCAAATACGGTTACGTGGACAATCTGGTTTTGCGGGAACGAATAACGCCCCACTCATTGTAGTAAATGGTTTACCCTTAGAGCAGGAAGCACGTGGCACGAATGGAAACGGACAAGTTAATCAACGAGACCGTGGCGATAATTTGCAGGTTATCAATCCGGATGACATTGAAAGTATGACCGTTCTCAAAGGGGCAACGGCCGCAGCTCTTTATGGTCAACGAGCAGCCAACGGTGCAATAATTATTACCACTAAATCAGGTCAAAAGGAGAGAGGAATGGGCGTTGATGTTACATCCAGTTTTACAACCTTTCATGCACTGAATTTTCTGGATGAGATCACACAGACAGAATACGGCCTTGGAACAGGAGGGGTAAGGCCCGCCACGCAGGGACAGGCCCAGGGAAATGGACAGTTTGGCTTTGGTGAAAGGCTTGATGGGGTTCCGACAATCAATTTTGATGGAGTAATGAGGCCTTACTCTGCATATCCTAACCGGCTATTCGACTTTTTGCGAACAGGAACAAACTGGACGAATACGGTTGCACTTTCTGGAGGTGGTTCGAATGGAAGTTTCAGGGTTTCGTTCTCTAATACTGACTCCAAGGGAATTGTTCCAAACAATGATTACATAAAGAGAATCTTCAATACAGGTATTAATCATAACATCACGGAGAAACTTAAACTGCAATTAAATATCAACTATAGTGAAGAGGAAAATATAAACCCTCCGCAGATTGGAACACAAGGTAATGGAGCGGTAAACTTCTTCACACGCGTAGCTATCTCAACCCCATTGGAGGCATTCAGGGAAAGTGCTGTTAACCCTGTTTCCGGTGCAGAATTTCAGACCAATGGATTTTTGGGCACAATCAATAACCCTTACTACCAGATACAAAAGGGACAGTACTTTAATGATAACAGAAACCGGTTAATGGGAACAACTACATTACGGTATGATTTCACTGACTGGTTGTATGTGCAGGGCAGGTATAACTTCAATCGTGGTTCGAGTTTTGTCGAGTGGAATGAATTGAATGGACAGGGTGCTACCACACTTTTTAATGGCGATGGTACTTACCGCGGTAATTATAATATTCGACAAGGTGAATCACTGGATGTAAATGCTGACTTTCTGGTTGGTGGCAGTAAAGAATTTGGAAAATTCTCGGTTGATGCAAGTTTTGGTGGAAATACCTGGAGGGTACAGGATCAGTCAAATGATCAAACCGTGAGCAACTTTACAGTGCCCAATCTTTACTCGGTTGCAAATGGTACAGTACGGGCTCCGGCCTTTGACTACCGCCAGTTTCGGGTTAATTCACTTTATGGTTGGGCTGAGTTTGGTTATAACGGAATGTTGTACCTGAATTTCACAGGCAGGAAAGACTGGTTCTCAACACTAAATCCATCCAATAACAATATTTTCTATCCTTCAGTATCCGGTAGTTTTATTTTCTCTGAGTTGTTGCCCGACCTTGGATGGTTAAACTATGGTAAACTTAGATCTTCCTGGGCCAAGGCAGGGCGCGATACAGGTGTTAGCCCTTATGAAGGCATATTGATGTATGCCATCAATGCAAATCAATTTAATGGTCAGACATTAGCGGGTGTTAATGGTAACAGAGCTCCTAACCCGCTAATTCAACCCTTTATTGTAACAGAAAAAGAGATTGGTTTGGAGATGCGTTTGTTTAACAAGGTGCACCTGGATATTGCAGCATACGATAAAGTTACAACAGACCAGATATTGGATGTTCTTGTTTCCAATGCTTCAGGATATAATGACACCAGGCGGAATGAAGGTTCACTAAAGAACAGCGGGTTGGAAACGTATATTGAAGTAACACCTTTTCAAACCGGTAATTTCAAGTGGACAACCTCCTGGAATAATGCCTTTCTAAAAACAAAAGTGCTTGATGTAGGTAATGAAAGCGGAACTATGGTTGTCGTTTACTTTAACCAAACCGGTAACGAGTTTTTAGGCCAATTAAGGTACACGGAAGGTATGGCCATGAACCAGATGTATGTACGGAGCTATAGAAGAAATGATCAAGGCCAGATTTTGGTTGCTCCGGATGGCCGATTGCTCGCAACCAACAACCAAACGCCCGGTGCAGAACTAACGGATGGTTTTCTTCCGGTAGGTAGCTCCATACCTAAACATACAGGTGGTTGGAACAACACGTTTACGTATAAGAACTTGACTGTGGGGGTGTTCATTGATTATAAAATCGGAGGTACAGTATTGTCTTCAACACACTTGAACATGTTAAGGCAAGGACACTCTGTAATGTCGCTGGAAGGCAGGCGTCAAGGTGAGACTGGGGTACTCGTACCTGGTGTGTATGCAAGTGGCCCCAATGCCGGGCAACCCAACACTACTCCTTTTCCTAATCTTCAGGCATTCTATGCCGATTACAGAAACCTTCAGATCGGAGATCCCTTTACATTCAAGTCTGATTTTGTTAAGCTGAGAAATATATCCGTGGCTTACAATTTCACCAGCGCCATACGCAGTGTGCCGGCACTTGATTTTGTGAAGGGCTTGACATTGTCAGCATCGTGCCGCAACGTGGCAATCCTTCATCGGAATTTCCCTGGCCTGGATCCTGAATCGATGCAGTCTTCCGGAGATTTCAGGGCGGGTTATGAGAACTCGGCACTTCCTACCACCCGTAACTACAACTTCACGTTAAATATTAAATTCTGATATTATGAAGTCGAAAAAGCATTACATACTTTTCATCGCGGTTCTCCTGTTTTCATGGGGATGCGATAAAGATTTTGTTGAAATAAATACAAATCGTTACGCCATCACAGCAATTGATCCGGCTCTTCTTTTTGCCGGTGCACAGCGCACCCATCTCGGAAATTGGGAAGGTGAACATACGATTGTTCAGCATTTTGTAAACCCCTACAACCAAGGTGCTACTTTAGGATTTAATTTTAATGCGCGGGTGGATCTTATGAACATTCCTAAATGGGATCAATCGTACACCGGAGAGGTCAGAAATTTGGTTCAGGCTTTATTGACGTTAGGCGAAACTACCGATCGCGTTAACTTACGGAGCATGATTCGGATATGGAAAGCCCAGGCTTTTATGGGTTTAGTTGATACCTATGGCCACGTGCCTTATTTTGAAGCCGGCAGGGCGGTTTCAAATGGTATCTTTTACCCGAAATATGACAATGATGCAGCCATCTATGATGACCTCTATAACGAAATCAAGGATGCACTGGGTGCCCTTAGCCCCACTGCCGATTATGTTTCTGCCGACCTTTTCTATGGAAGAAATGGCACCAATTCAACCACTACAGCCGCTGATCAGGTGGCGAAGTGGAAGAAATTAGGTAACTCATTATTGTTGCGTTTGGGAATGAGGTATTCTAAGGTTAATCCTACAAAAGCTCAATCCATCGTAGCCGAAGCTGTTGCGGGTGGAGTGATGACATCAAATGCTGATAATGCCTATGTTAAGTATAATGGCGCCTCATTTGTACACGCTCAAAATAATAACCTGCGAAACTTCTCCCATTTTTACTACGCAGCCGAGCCTTTTGTTGATCAAATGAAATCAACCAACGATCCCCGGGCCAAGTTTATCCTGGCAAATTTTGCTAATCCAGGTGCTGTGGACAGTGATCCTAATCCTGATACTGATTTGGCTAACATGTTTGGTGTGCCCATAGGAGTTCTCAATACCGATCTTGCAAATGTGGGCTTAGGTTACAGGGGCGTAAGAGGAACCGGGCTTAACTATTCTCAAATGAACATTTGGAAAATAGCATCTCCTGCTGCCCCTGATTTTTGGGTGACGTATGCACAAACTTCCTTGTTGTTGGCCGAAGCTGCACATAGAGGTTGGACAGCAGGTTCAGCCCAGACCTTTTACGAAAACGCAATCAGGGCTGATATGCAAGTGTATACTCTTTATCCGGGAACGACCGCCATTCCTACTTCGGATGTTGATGCCTACCTGGCTGAAACAGGGGTAGCATTCAACGCAACAGATGCGTTGAAGTTAATTAACACTCAATATTGGGTTGTAAACCTTAGAAATGGTACGGAGGCATTTGCTAACTTCAGGAGGTCCGGCTTTCCAACTTTAAGCCCTAATCTTTATAATAACGACCTTAACGGTGGATTTGTGAGAAGAATGGGATATCCTGAGCGCGAAGCTTCTACTAATCCCCAAAACTATCTGCAAGCATCAACTGCAATAGGTGGTGATAATTTGATTTCGCGGGTGTTTTGGGATATACCATAATTTCACTTTCGGTAAATGTTAAAAAAGTGGCCGTGTAAACAACGGCCACTTTTTTAAAGTATTCATCATGAATAGTGCTTTCTGGAAGTAAGCCGACCTGGTGTTAATGAGTATAAGTAAATCAATTCAGTATAGTTCAACTTACAATCGTTTTTATAATTCTTTGATCGGCTATATGGCATTTCGTGCGGGGTATTTTTCTTTACGCTATTCAATACCTTCAAGATAAATCAGCCAGACTAGAGAAAATTTTTGAATGGAGATAAATGCACCCGTAGATAGCCCATGAAGCCTAGTACTCTTTTCAAAATATTTACTGTATTGTCGGTTGCACTTTTACTTTGGTCAGCGATTATTACAGTTACTTCGGGCATATCATATGCCGGGCCATTTCTTATTCTCTCTTTGTTGTTGCTGGGGATTTCCTCACGAGGATATGAGCACTTCAAGGGTTTTACCTATTCAATTATGATTTTTACGGGTGTAGCCTGTGCGCTTTACTATCCTCAATATCTGGTTGAAGTAAATGGATTCAAGCTTTCCGCTTTAATAACTCCACTCATTCAAGTAATCATGTTTGGGATGGGTACACGAATGAGCGTTAATGATTTTGTTGGTGTAATTAAAATGCCGAAAGGCGTTGCCATAGGAATTGTTGCTCAATTTTCGATTATGCCCTTAGTAGGTTTTGCGCTGGCTGCGATCAGTTCTTTTCCAGCTGAAATCGCGGCCGGAATAATTTTGATTGGTTGTTCACCCAGTGGACTGGCTTCAAATGTGATGAGCTATTTGGCTAAAGCAAATCTTGCATTGTCCATAACGTTAACAACGGTAAGCACATTGCTTGCTCCGTTTGCCACCCCTATACTGATGAAATTGCTGGGCGGTACCTATGTTGAAATTGACATCGTTAAAATGATGTGGGATATCTTCAAAATGATTGTAATTCCAATCTGTGCCGGGCTGTTGTTCAACAAGCTTCTTCATGGTAAGTCAAAATGGCTTGACCTTGCTATGCCGCTTATCTCTATGATTGGCATAGGTGTAATCATCACCATCATTACAGCAGCGGGTAGGGATAGCCTGCTTGATATTGGGTTGATACTGATGGTCCTAGTCCTCATTCATAATATGGCTGGGTATTATATCGGCTATTGGTTTGCACGATTATTAAAAATGGATGAAAGAGACTCCAGAACAATTGCACTCGAAGTAGGTATGCAAAATGCAGGTATGGCTGCCGGTCTTGCCAGAGAAATGGGACGAATCGCCACCGTGGGTCTGGCACCTGCTGTGTTCGGCCCACTCATGAATATTACCGGAAGTATTCTCGCTACCTACTGGCACCGAAAACCTCCAAAAGAAAATTGATTAACACTAAACTTATTTGATATGAAATTAACACGCGCATTATTCTTTACGCTGCTGTCTGTTGCTTACAGTCAACTGGCAGCACAACAACTCTCAAAGGAGGAACTTATTTTCCTGACACCTGAGTGGAGAGGTGAACGCTTTCCGGATGGACGGCCAAAAGTTTCGGACGACATATTGAAGCGTATGAAATTGGTTACGCTTGAAGAAGCATGGGCTACTTGCCGCGGGGTAGGGTACAACTATCAGTATGAGGGGAATTGGATACAAATACATCCTGACGGAGTTTTAGTGGGCAGGGCGTTAACGGCAACTTTTTTCCCAGGAAGGCCGGACATTCATAAAGTTATTCAAGACAAAGGACATAAAGACGGACGTGTATTGGCCCCCAATGCATGGGCCATTGATATGTTGCAACCTGGAGACGTTTATGTGGTTGATCATCACGATGCATTGATAGATGGGCCAACCATTGGTGACAACCTTGGCAACTCGATTTTCGCACGATCAGGCAATGGAATAGTTTATGATGGCCCTGTGCGCGACATCAACGGTCTCAAGGAAATAAAAGGGTTTACATCTTATATCCGAACGTATCATCCATCACACCACTTTGGTTACATAGGAAGCGGAGATGGCTCCATGCGATTAAATACCACATTGGTCGGTATAAATACCATAACGCGTATTGGCAGCGCGACCGTAATGCCGGGCGATGTTGTATTGGGCAGAGATGGGGGTGTAATATTTATTCCGCCACACCTTGCGCAACGCGTGGTAGAAACATCCGAGATAGTTCGGTTGCGGGACATGTTTGGTCATCAGCGATTACGGGAGAAGAAATACACTGCCGGTCAGATAGACAGCCGCTGGACTGATGAAATTGAAAAGGATTTCTCACAATGGTTAAAAGACAATAAAACCAAACTTCCGGTACCCCCCGAGCGCGTAGAAGAACTGCTTAAAACGAGAACATGGTAATCGAAAATAGTAAATAAGTAACCCATAAAATCATGAGAAATTCACTATCAACAAGACGTTCATTCATGACCAAGAGTGCCTTGATTAGTGCCTTCGGGCTTTCTGGTTTAGCCAATACTTTTGGTAAAGGATATACCACAGCCATTGATAACGCCCCCAAACTGTCGGCCCCATCTGATTTGAAGATCACCGATATAAAAGTAGGTTTCTTACGGGGGGGCGGCAGGATGTTTGTTAAAATACTAACCAACCAGGACATCTACGGTTGTGGCGAAGGCGTGGATGCAGTAGGTGGTGCTTACCATTTGGCCAAGCGATTTGCATTTCCGCTGCGGGATCAAAGCCCATTGAACGTGCATCGGTTGTTTGAACAAATCAGAAAGGGGGGAGTTTTTGGCGGAGCCCAGGCAGGTGTTTATGTGGCCGTACTATCGGCTATTGAAACAGCCCTTTGGGACCTGGCCGGAAAAGCTTTAAATGTACCGGTTTATCAATTGCTTGGCGGAAAATTTCGCGACCGGGTAAGATTATATATGGATACAGCATTGTATCAAAATGACTTGCCGAAACCTGAAGATTTTGCAAAAGCTGCTAAAGAGGCGGTGGCCATGGGTTTTAATGCAGTAAAATTTGATCTTGATCAGGCGAATGATCCAAACCGATACGATCGGTGGAACTGGACTGCCAGCCCGGGCGAAATACAACGCATGTACGATCAAATGGCAGCAGCTCGACAGGCTGTTGGTCCTAAGATTGACATCTGTGCCGACATGCATGGACGATATGATTTCCCAACGGCAAAGCGGGCAGCAAAAATTCTTGAACCACTTAAACTAATGTGGTTGGAAGAGCCAATACCGGCTGAGAATGCTGATGCCTATGCTGAGATTACCAGGTCTACCAGTACCCCAATTTGTGCCGGAGAAAATCATTACCTGGCCTATGGCTTCAGGCCCCTGCTGGAAAAGGGTGCAGTCAATATCATAATGCCCGACCTGCAAAAAGCCGGTGGCCTGGGCGAAGGTCAGCGAATTGCTAACCTGGCTAATCTTTACTATGTGCCGTTTGCACCACATATGGTGGCTTCCTATTTAGGTGCCATGGCATCAGCCCACGTTTGTGCGTCTGTTCCTAATTTTATGATACTAGAGTGGCAGATTTACTATCACACCGATCCGATGTGGAAGGAGATTGTAAAATTTGATGGGACTGAATTTGTTGATAAGGGGTTTATCAAAGTTTCTGATAAACCTGGCATTGGTGTAGATATAAACGAAGAAGGCATGAAGAAATATGCCGCGCAAGGAATGCCATTCTTTGAGTAGTGAGCGAACCACAAAGCTGAGCGAAATGCTTAAAGATTTTATTTATGCAATCGGTTGCATAATAGAAGATATTTTCGTCTATTAATGACTTAAACGCCCTTAAAACCAACAATGATGATCAGAAATTATACTACGATAAGATTTCACCTGCTGAACAAGAAATGGATCATTTCCATGATCTTACTTCTATATTCTTTTGGGTTACATGCCCAACAAACAGCGCCATACCTTGATCCTAAACAACCCATGGAGGCCCGCATTCAAGACCTGATTGGCCGCCTGACACTTGAGGAAAAAGTTTCACAGATGATGCATGCCAGCCCGGCTATTGAGCGGTTAAAAATACCCGCGTATAACTGGTGGAATGAGGCCCTACACGGGGTAGGACGCGGTGGTATAGCCACAGTATTTCCCCAAGCTATCGGTATGGGAGCTACTTTTGATGAAGACCTAATATATAGAGTGTCATCGGCCATTTCAGATGAGGCGCGCGCCATGTATAACGCAGCTGTCGCTAAGGGATACCATCAGCAATATGGGGGCCTTACCTTCTGGACACCTAACATTAACATCTTCAGGGATCCACGATGGGGCCGCGGACAGGAAACGTATGGAGAAGATCCATTCTTAATGTCGCGTTTGGGTGTTTCATTTGTTCGTGGCCTTCAAGGAGATAATCCAAGTTACCTGAAAACCGCTGCCTGCGCAAAGCACTTTGCAGTGCACAGTGGCCCGGAAAAACTCAGGCATGAATTCAACGCTATCTCATCTCAAAAAGATTTGCGGGAGACTTATTTACCTGCCTTTAAGGCATTGGTAGAGGCTGGGGTTGAATCAGTAATGTGTGCTTACAACCGGACCAACGATGAACCTTGTTGTGCCAGTAACTTTTTACTAAATGATGTCCTCCGCAAGGAATGGAATTTCAAAGGTCATGTAGTAAGTGATTGTTGGGCTGTTGTCGATTTTTATCACAATGGACACAATGTTGTTAAAACTCAAGCAGAGGCTGCCGCCCTTGCTGTTAAACATGGAGTGAACTTGAATTGCGGAAACGAATACGGTGCATTGATTGAAGCCGTTGAAAAGAAACTGATCACAGAGAAGGAAATTGATGATGCACTTGCAGGTTTATTGCGCACTCGTTTTAAGCTTGGCTTATTCGATCCGAAAGAACAAAATCCGTATAATTCAATTTCCACTGATGTAATAAACAGCCCGAAGCATCGTGCCCTTGCACGGGAAACCGCCCAGAAGTCGGTTGTATTGCTAAAGAACAATGGCGTGCTGCCGTTGCGCAATGATTTGAATAAATATTTTATCACCGGGCCAAACGCAGCAAACGTTGAAGTGTTGCTGGGTAATTACTATGGTGTTAACCCAGAGATGGTAACGGTGGTAGAGGGTATTGCTGCTGCTATTAAACCCGGCAGCCAACTCCAATATCGTCAAGGCATAATGCTCGATCGGCCCAATGCCAATCCACAGGATTGGTCGACTGGTAATGCAAAAAATAGTAATGCAACATTTTTTGTAATGGGTATTAGTGGGCTGCTGGAAGGTGAAGAAGGTGAATCGATTGCATCGCCTACTTTTGGCGATCGGTTAGACTATAATATTCCAAAGCACCAGATTGAATTCCTAAAGAAATTAAAAGAAGGGCATACGAACCCTGTAATTGCTATTGTAACGGGGGGTAGTCCGATGAACCTCACGGAAGTTCATGAATTGGCAGATGCGGTTTTATTGATTTGGTATCCCGGGCAGGAGGGAGGAAATGCTGTGGCTGATATTATTTTCGGTAAGACTTCACCTTCCGGAAGATTACCAATTACATTCCCAAAATCGTTGGATCAATTACCAGCGTATGAAGACTATACGATGAAAGGAAGGACCTATCGGTTTATGGAGGCTGAACCCATGTACCCTTTTGGTTATGGGTTAAGCTATACCACATTTTCTTACAGTGATCTAAAACTGTCGTCAACAACGATAAAGAAAAATCAACTGGTTGAAGTTGAGGTTACCGTTACCAACACCGGCAAGGTTACAGGTGAGGAAGTTGTTCAACTCTACCTTACGCATGTTGATTCCAAAATTCCCGCACCGTTGTTTTCGCTGAACGGAATAAAGCGTGTTAAACTTGCCCCGGGAACCTCCGAAAGAGTAAAATTCACCGTAACCCCTCAAATGTACTCTGTTATTAACGACAAGGGTGTTTCCATTATTCAGCCCGGCAAAGTACGGGTTTCTATTGGTGGCTCTTTGCCCGGCAGCAGAAGTGAAGTACTTGGTTCAGCCAAAGCAGCCCAAACTATTTTTACTGTAAAATAAAGTCATATCCTTAACCGAAAAACCTGAACTCTACACATGGAAATGTTTTCTACAATTGACTGGATAGTCGTAATCGTATACTTCCTGGCCATTGCTGGCATAGCGGCCTGGTCCATGAGGAAAAAAAAGGATACCGCACAGGAGTATTTTCTTGCCGGCCGTAACGTTGGTTGGTTTGTTGTTGGTGCATCAATATTAGCCTCTAATGTTGGTAGTGAACATGTTGTTGGATTATCCGGAACAGCTGCAGAGAGCGGCTTGGTTATGGGGCATTATGAACTGCACTCGTGGATCGTATTATTGTTGGGTTGGGTGTTTATCCCATTTTATATAAGAAGCGGTGTGTTTACGATGCCGGAATTTCTGGAGCGCAGGTATAATTCTTCTGCACGCTGGTTTTTGTCGGTGGTGTCATTGCTAAGTTATGTACTTACAAAAGTTTCGGTAACGGTTTACGCAGGTGCTGTTGTTATTGCCACATTCATGGGTTTTGATTTCTGGACCAGTGCATTTGTATTGGTAATACTTACCGGGGTTTATACCGTGTTGGGGGGTATGCGCGCGGTTGTTTACACGGAAGCCCTTCAGGCAGTATTATTGATAATAGGATCTCTGATACTGACGTTGATTGGATTATCGGAATTAGGCGGTTGGGATGCCATGATCGCGTCAGCACCTAAAGAAAAGCTCAACATGTTTCCACCCCTCAGCCACCCCGATTTTCCCTGGGCTGGTATTTTGTTTGCCTCACCTATTGTAGGGGTGTGGTACTGGTGTACTGATCAGTATATTGTTCAGCGTTGCCTTACTGCAAAGAATGAAACCGAGGCAAGGCGCGGAACTATTTTCGCGGCCTACCTTAAATTGTTTCCATTTTTCATCTTCTTGATTCCGGGTTTGATCGCTACCGCCCTGGCAGCACAAGGAAAAATTGAACTAACCAGTGCTGATAGTGCATTTCCTACACTGGTTAAAACACTTTTGCCAACCGGATTGAAAGGTTTAATTGCCGGGGGGTTATTGGCCGCGTTGATGAGTTCGCTGGCATCTGTATTCAACTCTTGTTCTACATTATTTACTATGGACATCTACAAAAAAATTAAACCTGAAACTTCTGAAAAGAATCTTGTTTTAGTAGGCAGGGTTGCAACTGGTGTTGTGGTAGCACTTGGAATTTTGTGGATTCCGGTAATGAGTGGAATTTCAGGTGTGCTGTACCAGTATTTACAAAGTGTGCAATCGTACCTCGCTCCTCCAATTGCTTCGGTATTTATACTGGGCTTATTCTATAAACGCATTAACGCAAAGGGTGCAATGACTGTATTGGTTAGTGGTGCCATTATTGGGGCGCTGCGGATATTCCTTGAACTGAACAAGAGCTCGTTAACAGGATTTTTGTACGAATTTGCAAATCTTAATTTCCTGTATTTCTGCATCTCACTATTTGTCTTTTCTGTTGTGGTAATGGTGGGCGTAAGTTTGTTAACTGAAAAACCATCAGAAGAACAGATTAAAGGGTTAACTTTTGCCACAACCGTGGCTGAAGACCGTGCCATTTCAAAATCGAGCTACAACAAAACCGATATTTTACTGTCTTTTGTTGTTGTTGTGCTTATTATCATGATTTTCGTTTATTTCTCACCGCTTGGTGTAGCCGGATAATGTTTGTTTGATTAAAGTGTGGCTGTGGTCCGGCTTTAAAACTTAGCACACAGTTTTATTTTTCGGTTGAGAAGGGTGAAGCCGGTAGCCCTTCTTTATTGTAAAGGTTTACATCAGGATTATCAGCCCAGGCATAGTGTACGTATGCTGGATTTGAAATGGAGTCGCTCCAGATAATTATTTTGTCTCCGTCAATTTTTGCATTGGCCCAAACAAATTTTTTATCTGCACCGGCAATCGCAAACTCGCGGAGCGTTTCACCATCGTTTGTAATCAAACCACTTCCTATATGGTTAAAGGATATGGTGATTTGATTACCCTCAATAGTTGCTTCCTTATAAATGGGGCCTGAATGGACAATATTTTCGCGGTAAGCAATTTTTAATGCGGCAAGTGCCATTCGCTCGCCAACATCTTTCTTATTGTCGGGGTGAATATCATTCCACTCACCAAGGTCGATGTTTACCGTCATGGCTGTGTTGGGGACGGATAAAGCTTTACGTTGCGACTCTCGCAGTTTAGCCCAGTTGCTTTCTGATGGCAGGTAGTTGTATTCCATAAACCCAGGAAGTTGTGCATAGATAAAAGGTGTGTTGGGTTGTTTCCATTTGTCTCTCCAGTCAGTAATTAAAGCCGGTAACAGCTTTGCATATTCTTCCGGTCGTCCGGCATTGCTCTCGCCCTGGTACCAAAGTATACCTTTAACAGCATACTGGATAATTGGTGATACCATGGCATTGTATAGTGCTGTAGGTTGATTTTGTGCAGCAATGGAAGGAGGGCTAGGGGGGCGTGGTGCAAACACATCGCCCACTTTATATTGCCAGTATCCTTTTAAGTCAATGGTGTCCTTATCGGTAAACAGGCAATAAGGTTTATCGGGTACGAATCCACCTTTGCCGGCTTGATTGGTTACCCGAATGACAAAAATATTTTTACCCGGCTTCAATACATCGGCTGGTACCGTATACCGTCTTTGTGGATATTGATAAGTAGTATTACCAACCTGCTTGCCGTTGATGTACAGTACATCGGAATCAACAATTCTTCCCAGAAAAATTTTAGCCATTTTTCCTGTCATGGATACTGGTACGTCAATTTCCTTCCGGTACCACACTACGCCATTCAGGTCTTTTAGCCCCTGATCTTCCCAATACCCTGGTATATTAATATTACGCCAACTTTTTGGTTGGTAGGTAACATCGTACCATTTAGGATTGGCCAACAGTCCTAAATCTGTTTCTTGTTTTGGCCTGTTGGCAGCCGCGGCAGCAGTTCTGTTAACTGTATTCACATAAGCTGTGTCTTTGTTTTGCTGGATAGTCTTGATTATTTCCGTAAAATCTTTCAGTCCTTCTTCACTTGTCCATGCTTCAATGGGTGTACCACCAATACTGGCATTGATTAGCCCAATGGGCACTTTGTATTTCGCATAGATTTTTCGTGCAAAGAAAAATGCTACTGCTGAAAATGGTCGCACGTTTTCTCCAACAGCTTCTTGCCATGAACCACCGGGTAAATCCGTTTCAGGTCCTTGCAGGTTATTGCGTGCAGGAACAAGAAACTGTCTTATTTCAGGGTAGTTAGCTTCTGCAATATCTTTGGCGTAGGTCACATCATGGATGTTCATCTGGTGCACCATATTGCTCTGCCCGCTGCAGAACCAAACATCACCGAAGAGTATATTCTTTACGGTAATTTCGTTTTTGCCTTTGAAAGTCATATCAAAGGGGCCACCGGCAGGTTGTTTAGGAAGTTTGATAATCCAGTTCCCGGAGGCATCGGCTTGTGTTCTGAATTTTTTGGTACGGAAGGTCAACTCAATCTTTTCACCAGCAGAAGCCCAACCCCATATTTTTAGTTCGGTATCGCGTTGCAAAATTGCGCCATCGCTTATTATGCGTGGTAGTTTTACCTGTGCCGATAATACGAAGGAATGTAAAACAATAAATAAAACGAAATAAGTTGATCGGTTCATGTTACTTTAAGGTGTAGTGGTATGGAAAAATTTCCCGAATGGTCCCGTCATCATTATGATGCAATTCTGTAACCTTAATGCTGCGTAAGTGAGTAACGCCTTTCGATAGACTGGAGTCGTGATAGAACAGGTACCACTTATCGTTAAACTTTACAATGGAGTGGTGGGAGGTCCAGCCAACTACCGGATGAAGAATTCTGCCTGCATATTTGAAGGGGCCATAGGGGTTATCGCCAATGGCATAACATATAAAATGCGTATCGCCTGTGGAGTAGGAGAAATAATATTTTCCGTTGTGCTTGTGCATCCAGCTGGCTTCGAAAAACCTTCGGGCATTATCTCCTGATAAAAGGGGTTCACCATTTACATCGGTAATGACAACATATTTGGGTGTTTCGGCAAACTCCAATAAATCATCGGAAAGCCTGGCCACTTTTGCGCATAAGGCAGGCTCATTATCCTTGGGTAAGTGTGCCAATGGCCCTTCACCTTCGGCTTTAAAAGTCCCGGTTCGCCAACGTTGCAATTGCCCACCCCAGATGCCGCCAAAATACATGTAGTATTTACCATTATCGTCTTTAAATACAGCAGGGTCAATTGAAAAGCTATTTTTGATGGGTTGTGTTTGGGGGATGAACGGACCCACAGGTGATTTACTGGTTGCGACACCTATTCTAAAAATTCCTTCGTAGTCTTTTGCCGGAAAATATAAATAATAGGTGCCATCTTTTTCGGTTGCATCCGGTGCCCACATTTGTTTTTCGGCCCAGGGCACATCTTTTATATGTAATGCACATCCGTGATCGATTGCCTTACCATCAGGGGTGTCCATGGAAATAACATGGTAGTCTTCCATTGCGAAGTGACTACCCAGATCATCAAAGGGAATGTTTGACTCTATATCGTGCGAAGGATAAATGTAAATTCTCCCGCCAAATACATGGGCAGATGGATCGGCTGTATAGATGTGGGTTATCAAAGGTGGTGAAACAGCCTTGCGGTTCAGCTCGTTAAAATCCATATGGTCTATACTATCTTCGGGCATAGCGGTTAATGTTATGTTATTTTATTGATGACAAAATTTTTCTTCGCGCGTTAAGCTCACTTTCAATCTGCACTTCCATTTTTTTATTGATTTCATAGAAGAACAACAGTCCGGCACCAATTAAAAACGGAATGGAAGGAAAGATGCTTACCAGTAACTTTATTCCTTGTATGGCTGTTGCAGGCTGTACTGCATCGTCTCCGGCTACATAATTGAACACTCCTAATAGCCAGGCAAGTATTGCGCCACCTAAGGTCAATCCTATTTTTAAGCCCACCATCATGGCAGAAAAAATTATGGCTGTAGCCCTGCGGTTGTTTTTCCATTCGCTGTAGTCGGCAACATCGGCTATCATAGCCCACAGCAGCGGTATCGTTACCCCGTAAGCGAAACCGTGTAGTATTTGTGAAATAAACATAAGGCTTACGGATTGTGGAGGAAAAAAGTAAAAGAACATAATGAACAGCGTGGAGATCACCAGCCAGATACCGAATACGTTTCTTTTACCGTATTTGTCTGCCAGTGGCTTGGATAGCCCAATGCCAACGATCATAAAAATAATGCCCCCGGCATTGAATAAACCAAAGCCTGCTGCCACAGGGTCTTCACCAAAGAAGTTAACTCCAATTGCAGAAAGACTTATTAGTATAGGGTTGACAAAATCCGTTAGTGTCTGTTTGTCAACGTAATTATTGAAGTAGTAAACATAGGAGCCTCCTTTCATGGCGAGTGTTACAAATACAAGCGTTGTCAACACCAGCATAATCAACCAGGGTTTGTTTTTTGATAAATCGGCAAGGTCTTCTTTAAGGGTAGATTTTTGTTCTGGCTTGGGCACTATACGTTCTTTAGTGGTGAAAAACGTAATTAGCAACATGGCCATGCCGATAACGGCCAGCCACGTCATTACCTTTTCAATGCCGATGGCTTTATCGCCATCACCGGCTGAAATGATGATGGGCAGCATAAATACCTGTACAAAAAACTGTGCGAACATTACAGCAACAAACCGGTAAGCCGACATGCTGTTGCGTTCCTTCATATCACCTGTAATTACTCCGCTTAAGGCAGAGTAGGGTAGGTTGTTGGCAGCGTATAATAGTAAAAGCAACGTGTAAGTGATTGTTGCATAAATTACTTTTCCGGTATAGGAAAAATTGGGTGTGCTGAAGGCTAATAGGGCGGTTACGCCAAGTGGAATGGCCGTCCATAAAATCCACGGACGAAATTTTCCCCAGCGGGAATGAGTTCTGTCGGCCAAGGCACCTATAATTGGATTAAAAGCAAAGCCAGCTACTAAACCAACACCAAGCATTATGGCTGATGCATGTTGAGGCTCCAGTTTGTAAATATCGGTATAGAAGTAAGCGAGGTAGGTGATGAGCGTTTGAAATACCAGGTTAGCGGCCAGATCGCCCAGGCTGTAACCGACCTTTTCAAGAACTGATAATTTTTGTGGATTTGTGGTCATATAAATCTTCCTTGGTATTTTTTACTTGTTAAGTAACAGTTGGCACACTCATTAAAATTAGTGTTTTAGTGCTTTGTGTTGTGTTGGTTTTACCGCTAAAACCCTAAAGCACCTAATGCACACAAGTGACTAAGTACCGTTACTTAAGAGTTTCTTTGGTTCCTATCACTTTATAAAATGCTGGCTTCGGTTTAAATTCTCTATCGAACAGTAGGGGGTAGTTTGTTCTGCCAGGTGCGGGCCAGCCGTTAAGCCAACTTTGCCCATCGTTTACCCCCCAAAAGGTTATGCGTGTTATGCTGTCTTTGTGCTTGAGAAATAACTTAAACAAGGCTTCATAATCGTTGGCCAATTGCTGTTGAACAC
The DNA here is from genome assembly GCA_025808415.1 of Cyclobacteriaceae bacterium. Lineage (NCBI taxonomy): Bacteria > Pseudomonadati > Bacteroidota > Cytophagia > Cytophagales > Cyclobacteriaceae > Cyclobacteriaceae bacterium. The sequence continues at coordinate 2,833,244 of CP075525.1, read as the reverse complement.
TATCGGGCAAGCCTGAAACATAAGGATTCAATGTGGGGTCATCTTTCATTTTCATGCGTTCGCTAATATCAGCACCTGTGAAATTCCTGGGCAATAACTCTACATCGAGTTCGGTAATCATAACTTTTAAACCGAGCGAAGCATATTCCACGATACTTTCTTCAATTTCCTGTAGTGGAATCCTGCGTGCGTGCCAGTGGCCTTGTATGCCAACCCCATCGATGCGAACACCTGCCTCTTGTATTTTTTTAATGAGTGAGATGGCTCCTGCACGTTTTTTGGGCTGTTCAATGTTATAATCATTGTAATATAATTCTGTATTGGGAGCAGCCTGCTGTGCTAGCCGAAAGGCTTCTGTAACATAATCTTCACCTAAGAGTTTATAGAAGATAGATCCGCGCATGGTTCCATCTTCATTCAGGGCCTCGTTTACAACATCCCATCCCAGTATTTTTCCATCGTAGCGTGAGGCAACTGTTGTGATGTGGTTGGTAAAGAAATCCTTTAATGAATCTTTGTCGGTAATGCGGTAAACATAGCGAGGTAACTGACTGTGCCAAATCAGTGTATGCCCCACTACAGCCATGTTATTTTTTTTACTGTATTCAACCAATTTATCGGCAAGTGTAAAATCAAACTTCCCCCAGGCTGGCTGAAGAAACATGCTTTTCATAATATTTTCTGCCGTAAGTACATTAAACTGTTCGCGGATAAGCGCATCGGCCACAGAATCTTTTTCTTCAATCTGGTTGGCGCTTAATGCTGTTCCTATGAGGAAGTCATTTGTAAAGACACTTTTTAATGATGGTCTGGTTATTATTGTTTTATTCTGGTTACAGAAAGTTAATAGTAGTCCTAATAAAATTGGGGCAAAAAAGTGATTTAATGTTTTCATTTTTTATTTAATTAGTTAACCATTATGGTTGTCTGTCAATAATATTTGATACTTGAAAAGAATTAGCGTAAGTAAGCTTTCAATTAAACTGTTGAACGTTTGCTTCATCGTTTTCACAAAATCTCTACCACAACGGTGGTTATGCTCTTAGGGCTTAGTGATAGCACCAGGTTTCCATCTTGGGGCTGAATAGTAGTTTTAATTATGTTTTGTGTAACTGAACTTAAATACTGCGTTGCTGATGCCGGAGTTTCTGCAGCAACTTTCAGACTGATGTTGGTAACGGGAGTGACACCCGGATTTATTAAGACTACAACAATTTTCCCATCACCTTTATAGGCAGAGATAAGTGCATTGGATTGTTGGAAATCCGTCTTTATACGGATATAGCCCGGGCGAACAAATTTTGAAAAATGTGAAAAGGCATAACCTCTTTTCAGGATATCACCGGAAATGGTTCCATTGGTACCATCGCCAATAAAAGAATAGTAGCGCTTTAAATACCACCAAATGTAAGCGTTCCAGTTATGCATCATGGACTGGTGAATTGTGTTAAGCATTTGGAGCGTCTCGTCCCAGATAGCTTCTTCGCTGTAAGAGTCCCATGCCGGGCCCCCGGCATTTCCGGTGTTCAGGTTCATCAAATATTCGGTCATCCAGATTTCCTTCCCCTTTGCTTCTGCGAGCGGGAAAGGGGCCATGCCCCCACCATAGATATGACCAGCCACAATATCGATATTTGCGGCAGCATCATCATCGTTTATAATGTCATTGGTAAACGATTGATTGAAGTTGAATGATTCAGGGGCGGCAAGCCTGGTATTTATAAGATGCCCGTAATTTTTAAGGAAGTTTCTTATTTGAGCAGAGGTCCAATCGCATGACTCGTAACTCACCTGAATGTCAGGTTCATTCTGAATCGAAATGACATCTATGCTAGCATTTTGAGAGGCCATGTAGGCAATAAATTCGTTAAGGTGATTGGCATACGCTTCATAATTTTGTTCACGAAGATACCCGCTAATGTCGCTGTTGTTACTTTTTAATGCAGCCGGGGGCGACCAGGGAGAAGCCTGAATTTTAGCACCATACTTTTTTGCTTCCTTAATTACATTTATAATCAAAGGCCATTCATTCGGGTTGGATGCAACACGCACCCGGAATATACTTAACCCAAGATCAGACTCATCTGTCCCGAAAGCTTTTTTGATATCGCTTGCTGTGGGGAATTGTGTGCCCCACATTTGATTGGCTCCGCCAAAACCGGCAATGGTTTGGTAGTTAGTGTTTGGATCAATCGAAAGTATTTTAAAGGGAATGGAAGGAGAGGGTTCAGGTTCTTTGGTATGGCTACAGGCTATCAGGCAGGCAAGAAATAAATAAATACCGACAATTATTTTGCTTGTATAATCAATTGAACTCATGGGTATTATATTTTCTAGGGCTGTACAATCAACTTTTTATATACTGTTTTTTTTCCATCAAAAACTTCCAACAGGTACAGGCCGGGTGTATCAGATATATATATGGTTGTTGCGTTATTGGTGGCTACAGTTTGTTGGGTAACAATTTTACCGTGCATATCACGTAAGGTTATCGATAATTCAAACCCGCTGCTGGATTCCAGGATAAATTTTCCGGTACTGGAGGGATTTGGAAAAACACTTAGATTATCAATTTCTTCGTCAAGACTTGTAGTTAAACAAAAGGAACCTCCCGGAACAGTTGGTACGTATGATTTAAGCCATGTTAAAGCCGGTCGTTCTGTTCCGTCATTTCGCAAAAGGTATGCAGTGGCTTGCCAGGTTTGCCCCTGAAGGTAACCCCATAGTGTAATTCCTTCAACAGCAGGGTGTGTCCACAGCACAGGAAAAACACGTTGATAAATTTCCAGTTGAACATTATCATCGGTAGTAGGGTTACCGGTACTGGTATTATTCAGGTTTCCAATATCAAATTCACTTATAAAAATCGGAAGACCAGAAGTAGCCAGTTTGTCGAGATTACTTTTAAGTTGGGTAACAGGCGCATTTTCGATCTCAAACCGATGGCATTGTATTCCAATGCCATCTATAAGGTTATATCCTTTCAGTATATTGATCAGGGCCAGGTAGTTGTTGGTGGCGCCATCGCTATTGAGGATGTTGTATTCATTTAAATGAAGTTTGGCATTCGGGCAATATTCACGGGCTTTTTGAAAGGCCCAGACCACCCAGTTCCAGCCCGTACCTAACGCAAGATCGTAAGAAGGAGTGGCATGAAAGGGTTCATTTACAACGTCAATGAAGTCTGTATCTGGGTATCGTTCGCAGTATAGCCGTATCCATTGTTCTACTTCGGCCCGTACTTCTGCGTAGCGCGCTTCCTGTGGTATAGCGGTATTGTTCATAAGTTGTGTGATCCATGCAGGTTGTTGCTGTCCCCATACCAAGGTATGTTGCTTAAAGGGGAAACCATTGGTTTTGGCATGGTTGTAGGCAAGATCAAGTGCACCCCAATTCATTACATTTCGTGTGCCCTCCACCGATCCCCACTTTCCCGAATTCTCCGGGGTTACCTGGTTCCAATACGTGTTAAAAGAAGACGGGATGTTGTTGCTGATAATGTTGCCAAGGAATTTACATTTGTTGTTGGCAATCTGACCATCGGAGTGAATACTAAAGAAAATCAACAAGGCCACACAACCAGACAAGATTAAAGTTGAATTCATTTGTATTGGTTTCTTCATTGGTTTGAAGTTAGAAATTAATATGCTTTTGTTATCGGTTTTAATTAACAGACCCCATATTTAAAAGCCAATCGCGCCCGTAAAGGCGCGATTGAGAGAAAACTTAACCTAACAGAAACTCTAATTCTTAATCACTTTTATGTCATCGATATAAAATGTGGTAACAGCCGTGTTGGTTCCGTTGAGGTCAAGTACAAAACGCGTGGAAGCATTTTGTATTCGTTCGCCAGGAACAACAAAACTGAATTGCTGCCATTGTGGAGTTACCGCTACATCGCTGGGATAAAATCCAGTATCCGGGTTAAGTGAAACTCTAAATCCGGCACCGGCAACGGCTGCGCGTGCCCATACATATACCGTGTACGATGATCCGATATCGGTAGCAACAGGATCGGAAACAAATTGAATGCGCCACTGACCACTTGCTAAGGATCCGTCACGAATTACCTTAAGGGCTCTTGATCCTCGGTAGTATTCACCTGGTACTGTAGTGGCAACCTGGAATGAACCTCCATTCCATTTACCCCAGTTGGTGAAGTCATCACCAGTGCCTAATTCTAGGCCACTGTTTAAGTTAAGTGGTGTGGCGCAATCAGGAGAATTCGGAGATCCGGAACATGCAACCAGGTTGTTAGCACTTCTGGAACTTCCCGCTTCGCCTACTAAGGTAATGCGGTTTGTTACCGCGCCAGCGGGCATCGTGAACTTTAACAGGGTAGGCGATTGAGATGTAATGGTTGCGCTCACATCACCTAGTTTTACCCCCGTCACTAAATTAAAATTTACGCCCATTATAGTTACGGTTTCACCGGGCGCAGCTGCGTAAGGAGTGAAGCTGCTGATGGCTTGCAAAGGCACTACTTCAATTTTAGTAAAGGCGCGTTCAGGGCCATTAAAAACCACTAGCACATCAGTTAGTGTACCATCGGTATGGGTTCCAACAGTAGTCGGAACATTGAATGTGATAGCTGATTCAGTTTGACTTACAAAGTCTTTTTTTAATATCCGCTCGGTTCCTATAAATATACGTTGCACCGTTTCAAGTTGCGATCCGGTAATCGTAAGTTCTGCTCCGGGTCCGGTTTTCGGATTGCTGAACCCGGTAACGCGAGCACTTACGTCTTTCATTGAAAAGGTAATCCCTTCATCATTGTTGCATCGGGTGGTAGAAAGCGCTGCCATGCAAACGAACAGGATAAAAATTATTTTTTTTGGTTTCATGGTGATTCGTTTAAATTATTAATACCCTGGGTTTTGATATTTCTGTTTATCAGTATCATTAATCGCATCTAATTGCGATTGTGGTATCGGCCGAAGCCGGTGTTTAGGCTGAACTTTTCCATTGGCATCCTGATTCAAATTAACGCGATTAATAAAAACGTCTGTTCCGCGCAAGGCCAGGTCAGTCCAGCGCATGCCTTCACCAGCCAGCTCACGTGCGCGTTCATCCAAAATAAAATCCAGGGTAACGTCACCAGCTGTAATTTCCATATTAGTTCTTCGGGTATTCAATTCTGCTGGTGATAATCCTGGCCTGTAGGCGGCACGTCTGCGAATAACATTAATCAGGTTGGCAGCTTCTGTAGTATTTCCTGTCTTGAATGCAGCCTCAGCTGCGATCAGGTAAGTTTCGGCCAGACGGAATATGGGCATAGGTCTACCTGAAGATCCATTGGGACTGGCACGTTGTACATCAACAAATTTTTTCAGTGAAGGATAAACTAAAATAGTGTTAGATGGAGCGGGGGGGCCCGGGTAAAGCTGGTTACTGTACCAGTTATCGGAAGAGTATACCCGGTAATACTTGGTGCCAAATGGATTAGTTCCGCTTACGCCCATAGCAGCGGCTTGTGCAGGTGTATCAGCAAGGTAAAATGCGGTATCACCAAGCGCAAACCCATTATTGGTTAGCATGGTAATAAAATTATTATAGGCAGTACTTCCGGATGCATTTTGCGTAGCGGCAGTCCACAACGTGCGGAAGGAGTTGTGGTAGCGGCTATCGTTTGTTTTATCAGCAAACGCCACGTTGGTTAGCCAGCGGGTAGGTGCCAGTTTTCTGAGCGGCCGCTGGAAAGCAAAAGGTCTTCCATCAATAATATCCAGCCCTGCAGGTGTTTGTAAAACAGGTTGTTCGTAGTTGCAGGTAAAGCAATTGGAGGCCATATTTTCTCCATCTCCTATTCCATCGGCATTTGCATTCAGGTATCCATTGTTTACATATTCCTGTGGAATGCGTTCTGCAGCAAACAATATTTCATTATTATAATCATTACCTTGTCTGAAAACTTCAGCAAAATCTGTTTGAAGCGCTACACCATATTTGCCAAGGTTAGTAATTACTTCATTGGCTGCCAGGTATGCATTTTGAGCATCATTAGTTTGCGCTATTGTAGAATAAGATCTTGCCAGATAAACTTTCGCCAGCAAATGAAAAGCAACAGCTTTATGTAGTCTGAATTCATTTGAATTTCTTTTGTCAGGGAGATTCAGAGTTGCGAAGGTCAAATCCTCGATCATTACCTGATAATTTTTGGCCAGTAACTGCTCGCGATCTTCTGCGCTTCCACGGTTAAAACCAAGGAACGGCAACGTATTCAAAGCCAATTCGCCACTACCTAAGTCTAAGGGAACAGCTCCAAACTGACCAACCAGCAAATAATAATAGTGTGCTCTCAGGTAGCGCGCCTGGGCAAGTGATTCATTACGTTGTAATTCTGTAAATGTTGGTACCTGTGAAGCAAATGCCACTAACCCGTTTAGCGTATTGATAACCGGAAAAGTACGATTGAACGTAATACCCAGATAGCCCGCTTGGGGGGTAACATCATATGTACCCAATAATTTGTGCGGCTGATTGTCTCCCGAGGGATTGTAGTTGGGTTCCGGACCAAAAGTAAACTCATCTGTACCGGTAATATTAAGGCCAAGTGCAGGGTTTGATCCGTATTGAAAACGTAGATATGAATATGCGGCATTAAGTCCATCCTGATAACCCTGGGCCGTTTTAAAATAATCGGTTGTAAAGGTTGTCTTAGGATTTTCATTGAGCAAATCATTACACCCCGGTGAAATTATCAGCAGGGTTACCATTACTAAAATATATAGGTTATGCTTTTTCATAACGATCATTGGTTATCAGTTAAAAAGTAAGGTTTAAGCCAACAATGAAAGATCTTGTTGGTGGCGTTGAAGCTGAAATAACCAGGGCTGGATTGTTTCCTCCTGTCCGGAAGTTACCACCAGTAGCTACAATTCCTGTAGCTCCCTGGCCGGTTGGTTCGGGGTCTACACCGTTGTGCTTGAACACATACGGACTCCATAGTAAGAAGGGGTTTTGTGCAGTGAGGTAGACCCTTGCATTTTGAGCCTTTATTCTTGATGCGAGGGACTTAGGAATATTATACCCCAGATTAATAGCTCTTACACGTGCAAAAGAAGCATCATAGTACGCCAAGGTTGTCCATCCTGTTGAAGCACCACCAGGCAGTGCTGCTCCAGGCGCTGGAAATTCATTGGTAGGATTATCTGGTGTCCAGTAATCAACCTTTAGGCCGCTTCGCTGACCGGTAAGATTAGTTAAGTATGCCCCGTTTGGCGCATGCAGGTAACTCAGTAGCGTTCCTCCTTGTCTGATATAGACCACAAAGGACAAATCAAACCCTTTCCAGGTAAAACGGTTTGTAATACCGCCTTGCCAGTCTGCCTGTTGGCTACCAATTATTTTTCTGTCTTCGGCATCTATTACCCCGTTGTTATCAACATCTCTAAACTTGATCTGCCCGGGTTGTTGACCGTACGCAGCAGCATCTTCCCCCAGTTGCCAGATGCCAATTTTTTCATAATCGTAAATGGCGGTAATCGGTTGGCCGACAAATAGACCATCACCAATATTTTGAGTTACTCCAGGAAGATACTTTAAAAGTTTGTTTCGGTTGAGATACCAATTCAGGTCGATGTCCCAGGTAAATCCATTTGTCAACTTCAGCGGTTTTCCACTAAGCACAATTTCAACGCCCTTGTTTTCCATTCCTCCAATATTGGTTTGGAACTCTTGCTCGTAACCTGATGAAATGGGTAATCTTAAATTAAATAGCAGATTTGTGGTTTGGGCATCATACCAATCTATACTACCGGTAAGTCTATTTTCAAACAAACCAAAATCAAGGCCAATATTAAGTGTGTTGGTATATTCCCAATCCAATGTTTTATCAGGAATGCGGGCAGCTATATAACCCGATACTTGGGTTGGTCCATAGTTGTAGCGCAAGGGTACCGTGCCTCCGGCAATTCCCACGGTATTAACAACGCCACCTAAGGTAGTATAGGGTGCAACAGACTGATTGGATGTTTGACCATAACCAACACGTACTTTCAGGTTGCTTAAAAAGTTTACATCCTGAATGAACGGTTCATTGATGGCATTCCATGCCACTGCAAAGGCCGGGTAATTATTCCATTTTGTTGCCAGTCTTGACGAACCATCTCTGCGGAAAGTTGCAGTAAAAAGATATCTATCCTTGAATGCATAATTTACACGCCCCATGTATGATAAAAGCCCCCAGGTTTGTTCCCCTCCTCCAAGTATCGGAGCTATTGCAGGGTTTGCTTGTGACATATCGTAGAATTCAATAAAGTTTGCAGTAATGGCATCTTTGGTTGCCTGTGTGGCAAAACTTCGGCTTTGCTGAGCACTGTAAAGCCCTGTAAAGGTTAAGCGATGATCTTCCGCAAACGTCTTTTCATAGGTTAGTATATTTTCGGCCGTCCATGAATAGTTTTCAGTATTCCGAACACTGGCCCGATTCTCTACAAGCTTTCTAAAATAGGTGCCTTTACCCTGGAATTGAGCTGAGTTTGTTTGTCCATATTCAAGTCCCAAGTTAAACCGGTAGGTTAGACCTTCCAATATTTTAACTTCAGCATATAAACTGTTGAATGTGCGAAGTCTTCTTACCCGATCTACCCAGTCGCTGTTATTTCTTTTAATATATAATGGACTGAGATTGGCAGAGGCATCATCAAGATTACCAAAAGGCTCGGGAAAGATTTCGCCATTATTTGAATAGGGAGGCATAAGCGGGCTGGTGGCCAGAATATTATACATAATACCACCACCAAACGCACCTGGATTGCCGGGTTGCGGATTAACAAATTGTGTTCCATTGGCATAGTTAACCGAGTTCAAACTGGTCACACCGATTTTTACGCGCTCACCAATTTTTGAATCAGTAGAAACACGCAACGTAAAGCGTTCGAAATCCTGTTCGGGTAGAATCGTAGTTTCTTTAAAATACCCACCACTTACCGAGTATGAACCTTTTTCTGTACCGCCTGTAACTGTCAGATTATGATTGGTAATGTATCCATTCTCATACATGAGTTCTTGCCAATCCACATCCCTTCCCAAAGCGATACCCTCAACTTCTTCGGGTCTGTAAGGCCACACCCCGGTATAATCGCGCATCGCCTGATACTCCTCTGCGTTGAACAGTGGATATTTTCGTGCAACAGTAGTTACGCCAATGTAACTGCTAAAGGATAAGCTGGTTTCTCCTGCCTGACCTCTTTTAGTTGTAATCAGCATAACACCATTGGCACCACGAGAGCCATAGATAGCAGTAGCTGAAGCGTCTTTCAATACGTTAATGGAGGCTATTTCATCTGGGTTTATATCATTAAGATTCCCTTCAAAAGGGATACCGTCTAAGACAATTAACGGATCATTTGAACCCAACACAGACCGCTCTCCTCTTACCCTGATTCTTGCAGTTGCTCCGGGTGCAGTTCCAATCCGTTGTACCTCAACACCGGCCATTCTTCCCTGAAGGGCCTGTTGCAGATTTGCTACCGGTACTTCCCGAAGGGCATCACTACTAAGTGAAACCAGTGAACCAGTTACGTCTGCTTTTCGTTGCGTACCATAACCAACAACTACAACTTCTCCTAGGGTAAACGCGCTCACCGCCATGTTTACATTGATAACAGAGCGTCCGTTAACGGCTTGCTCTTGAGTTTCATATCCGATAAAGGAGAAAATGAGAATTGCTTGCTGTGCATTTGAAGGAATTTCCACCACGTAATCACCATTAGCATCTGAGGTAGTTCCGGTGGTAGTTCCTTTAATCAGAATGTTTACTCCAGGTAGTCCTGAACCTGATTCGTCTGTCACCTTGCCTCTTACACTAACCTGGGCAAAAAGTCCGGAATAGATAACGAGGAACAAGAATAAGAACGGCATTGGCCTGATAAAATTTGGAAAGTTTCCAGTCTCGGGCAGCAATCGAAGTAGCTTTTGCTTCATAAGCATTTTTGTTTTTGGTGGATAGAATATTTCAGTGCGTTTAGGATTGTCCATTTCGGCTTCACCGAAGGGCTTCACTAAGGTCAAGGATTAAAACTAATTATGCAACCGATTGCATAAATATTTTTTGTATAAACGTTATTTATGCCAAATAATCGTTTGATTTATATGCAACCGATTTATAAAAATTGGCTTATTTTGGGCTTTTCAAATGTCCGCTTTTTCGGTGGGCTCGTGTATTTTAGAGGAATTTTAGTTTTCAATTCAATGTCAAAATATCTGTTGGGAATTGACTTGGGGAGTTCATCGGTAAAGGCATGCCTTATTGATGCCAATACGGGTTTGCTTAAGGCTTCGTCTACTTATCCCGAAACCGAAATGGCAATATCCAGCCCAAATTACGGATGGGCCGAACAACATCCTGACGAGTGGTGGGATAATGCTACCCATGCCGTTCGGTCTGCATTAAATTCATCAGGGTCGAAGGCAGAGGATGTACTTGCTGTGGGAATCGCCTACCAAATGCACGGTTTGGTAGTTGTGAACAAAAACCACACAGTATTGCGTCCTTCTATAATATGGTGCGATAGCCGTGCGGTATCGATAGGAGAGGATGCCTACAACCAATTGGGTGAGTTGTATTGTATGGACAGGTTGATGAATTCACCGGGAAACTTTACAGCTTCAAAACTAAAGTGGGTAAAAGATTTTGAACCGCATGTATATAAGGACATCCATAAGGCTATGTTGCCTGGGGATTACCTGGCTATGCGTCTTACCGGAGAGATATACACAACGGTTTCGGGGTTGTCAGAAGGGATTATGTGGGATTACCAGAAGAGCACCATACCTGAACGACTCTTTAATTATTATGGGTTGGATGCAGGACTTGTTGCGGATGTACTTCCCACATTTTCTGAACAAGGCAGGCTTACAGTTCAGGCTGCCAATTCACTTGGCCTTAAACCAGGCACACCAGTTACCTATCGCGCTGGCGATCAACCCAATAATGCATTTTCGTTGAATGCCTTAAATCCCGGTGAAATTGCTGCTACTGCCGGAACCTCAGGTGTAATTTATGGTATTGTAGATAAACCAACGGCTGATAAACTTTCGCGGGTTAACACTTTTGTTCATGTTAACCATACAGTTGGCAATCCAAGGTATGGTGTGCTGTTGTGCGTGAATGGAACAGGTATTATGAATAGTTGGCTTAGAAAGTTGCTATCCTCTAAGGCCACAGTTTCATATGAAAGATTAAATCAACTTGCCAGTGAAGCGCCAGTAGGGGCTGATAATTTGTTCGTTCTGCCTTTTGGTAATGGTGCTGAACGCGTGCTTCAAAATGAAAACCTCGGTGCCAGCATTCATGGGCTTGATTTAAACCGCCACAATGTTTCGCATATTTGCCGGGCATCGCAAGAAGGTATTGTTTATGCGTTAGGTTACGGCTTTGGAGTGATGAATGAATTGGGTATCCAATCAACTGTTATCAGGGCTGGCCATGCCAATATGTTTTTAAGCGACCTATTTTGCCAGACTTTTGTAAACACAACTGGTGCCAGGCTTGAATTGTACAATACTGATGGCGCACAGGGTGCTGCCCGTGGTGCGGGAGTTGGAATCGGTTACTATAAAAATTATAATGAAGCGTTTCGTACGCTCAGCTGCATAAAAAGTTTTGAACCGGATAAACAACTCACAATAGTCCAGGATACCTTTAGTCAGTGGAAGACAATTTTAAATAAACAATTAAACGCCCATCATTAAACGATATGAAAGACACAACAACGAAATTTTTTAAGGGAATACCCGTCATTAAATACGAAGGCCCCCAATCGAAAAACCCCTTTGCCTTCAGGTATTACGATGCCAAAAGAAAAGTAGGAAAGAAAACCATGGCCGAATACCTTCGGTTTGCTGTGGCTTATTGGCACACCTTCTGCGGAACAGGTGGTGACCCGTTTGGTGGAGGAACAAAAAAATTTCCATGGTCACAAAATCCTGATCCTATTCAGCGTGCAAAAGATAAAATGGACGCTGCATTTGAGTTTGCCACCAAAATGGGAATCAATTTTTATTGCTTTCACGATTATGATTTGGTTGATGAAGCACCAACCCTAAAGGAATCGGAAACCCGTTTGCAGACAATTGTAAAATATGCTAAGCAAAAACAAAAGGAGACCGGTATTAAGTTGCTTTGGGGAACGGCAAATTTATTTTCCAATCCACGTTATATGAATGGTGCCGCTACTAATCCGGACTATAAGGTTGTTACGTGGGCAGGGGCACAGGTTAAAAGCGCAATTGATGCTACCATTGAATTGGGCGGGAGCAATTATGTATTTTGGGGTGGCCGCGAAGGTTATATGTCGTTGTTGAACACGGACATGAAACGCGAGCAAGAGCACCTTGCACGTTTTCTGCACATGGCCCGCGATTATGGCAGGAAGAATGGATTCAAAGGTACATTCCTGATTGAACCGAAACCCATGGAGCCCTCCAAGCATCAATATGATTTCGATGCGGCTACCGTGATTTCTTTTCTTCGTCAGTATGATTTAATGGATGATTTTAAGCTTAACCTTGAAGTTAACCATGCAACATTGGCATTGCATACATTCCAGCATGAGTTGCAGGTAGCGGCTGATGCCGGGATGTTGGGCAGTATTGATGCGAACCGTGGTGATTACCAAAATGGCTGGGATACGGATCAGTTTCCGAATAACATCAATGAACTTACAGAGGCTATGCTCGTGATACTTGAAGCCGGTGGCTTCAAAAGCGGTGGTATAAACTTCGATGCAAAAACAAGGAGAAACTCAACCGACCTGGAAGATATCGTGTATGCACACATTGGTGGTATGGACACGTTTGCGCGTGCCTTGCTTACGGCACAAGCTATTCTCGATGATGGTGAATATAAAGCTATCCGTAAGCAGCGTTATTCGAGTTTTGATTCAGGTAAAGGAAAGCAGTTTGAACAAGGAAAACTTTCGTTGGAGAATCTTCATGCCGATGCATTGAAGAATGGTGAACCTGAAATCATCAGTGGTAAGCAGGAGTACCTGGAGAATCTGATTAACCGATTTATCTAATCAGCGATACGTTAAGTAGTTTAAAAAATTCCATGTTCACTCAGGCGTGGGATTTTTTTATTGCCTGATGATCCGCAAACATATCTGAAGTCATGCCGGCCCGCGAGCCGGCATCTCAATAATGGTTTTGGATCGCGGGACAATGCCCGCGATGACCATTTTTATTATGGATAAAATTAAAGTGAAATACCACGTTTCCACGGAATGAAATCATCCTGATGGAGTTGTTGTGCTTTGGTTTGTTGATTACCGCTGGCGACCTGAATGATAAACTCAAGTATCTCTTCGCCAACTTCTTCAATAGTTTTACTTCCTTCAATTACGGTGCCTGCATTAACATCAATGATGTCGCGCATTTTTTCAGATAGCTTGGTGTTGGAGGAAATTTTCACTACCGGGGCGACTGGATTACCGGTAGGGGTTCCCAAGCCTGTAGTAAACAATATTATAGAAGCACCTGCACCCGCCATAGCTGTTGTACTTTCCACATCATTGCCGGGTGTGCAAAGTAAATTCAATCCGGGTTTGGTTACGTATTCGCCATAGTCCAAAACATCGGCAACCGGTGATGTACCACCTTTCTTGGCCGCACCTGCCGATTTCATTGCATCGGTAATCAATCCATCTTTAATATTGCCAGGGGAGGGGTTCATATCAAAACCAGAACCCACGGCTTCAGCGGAACTCGAATACGCGCGCATCAGGTAAACAAACTTGTTGGCGATGGACTCATCAGCACAACGATTAATAAGTTCCTGTTCAACACCACAAAGCTCAGGAAATTCAGAAAGAATAGATGACCCTCCAAGGGCTGCCAGTAAATCTGAAACATGACCTACCGCAGGGTTAGCCGATATACCTGAAAAACCATCGGAGCCACCACACTCCAATCCAATTTTAAGTTTACTAAGCGGAGCAGGTTTTCGTTCCTGTTTATCAACTTCGATTAATTGGAGAAACGTTTTTTGAATGGCTTGCACCAACAACTCTTGTTCAGTTCCTTCCTTTTGTTGTTCAAGAATAATAAGTGGTTTTGAAAACGCGGAGTTAAGCTTGTGAAGTTTTTCTTTTAGGATATCAATCTGTGCATTTTGGCAGCCCAGACTAAGTACAGTTGCCCCGGCTACATTTGGATTATGGATATAGCCTGCAAGCAAGGCACACAACGCTTCCGAATCCTGACGAATGCCCCCGCAACCACCTTCATGCGTGAGAAATTTTATGCCGTCTACATTTTTGAAAATCTTAGATTTTCCATTGGCGGTACTTTGTTGAAAGGTAACGGAAGTAATGTCGGTATTGCCTTCTTTATAGCGTTGTACCAGCTCGTGTACATAATCTTTATACGCATCCCGCTTGGAGAACCCCAGCTCTTCTTCAAAGGCATGACGAATAACATTTACGTTTCGGTTTTCACAAAAGACCAAGGGTATAACCAACCAATAATTGGCAACACCTACTTGTCCATCTTCCCGATGATAACCATTGAATGTTTTAGTTTTCCATTTTGAAACATCTGGTGCAGACCACGACACATCAGTTGATTTGCCAGCAAAAGAGGAGGCCAGGTGTTTTACATTGTTGGTGGCGATAACACCGCCTGCGGGTATGAGCTTAAGCGCTTTACCAACAAGAATCCCATACATTTTCACCTCATCATTTACGCCAAGTTCCGTCAACGTAAATTTATGCTTCGCGGGAACGTCATTGGGCAATGTAATGGATGTTCTATTATAGGCGATGGTTTCACCCATTTTCAAATCAGACAGTGCTACCAACACATTATCTGAAGGATGTATTTTCAAGAACTTGTTTGACATTTCTATAAAACTATTAAATTGCGCAATCGATTGCACAAGGTAGGGAAAAACAATCATAAAAATCAACTGAAATCTATTAAAATAGCTTTAAAAGCCTAATTTCAGCAGATTTTAAGAAGGTGTAAGTATCGTGCCAATCAACAGACAGCAAAATTTCAGAAAATCAAATAACTAAAAATCCCATGAGTAGAGTAGTAACCTTTGGTGAGATCATGCTTAGGCTTGCCACGCCTGGCTATCTCCGGTTTTCACAAGCCACTGAATTTGAGGCCACCTATGGCGGAGGCGAAGCTAACGTTGCTGTTTCATTAGCCAATTATGGAATGGAAGCAAGCTTTGTGTCAAGCCTGCCGAATAATGACATCGGTGACGCAGCGATTGCTTCGTTGAGGGCACGTCAGGTAGACACATCCTTTGTCAATAGAAGTGGTGATCGCATTGGAATTTACTTTTTGGAATCTGGTGTGGTGAGCCGTGGTAGTAAAGTTATTTACGACAGGGCTAACAGTTCATTTGCTAAACTAAAGAAGGGAACAATTGATTGGGAGAAAGCTTTCAAGGGTGCTACCTGGTTTCACTGGACAGGCATTACACCGGCAGTATCTGAAGGCGCAGCAGAAGTTTGTATGGAAGCCTGTGAAGTTGCTTCAAAAATGGGAATCACTATTTCTACTGATCTTAACTACAGAAATAAATTGTGGAAGTGGGGTAAAAGTGCCAGTGAAGTAATGGAAGCGTTAGTTAGTCATTGTGATATTATCTTGGGTAATGAAGAAGATGCGGACATGGTTTTTGGAATTAAACCAGAAGGTGTAGATGTAACCTCAGGCCATGTGGAGGGTGCTGCTTATGAATCAGTAGGTAAGCAATTGATGAAAAAGTTTCCGAAAGCAAAGAAAGTAATTATTACCCTTCGCGGATCAATCAGTGCCAGCCATAATTCATGGTCGGGTGTGTTGTGGGATGGAAAGAAATTGTTTGAGGCGCCAACGTACCAGATTACCCATATTGTTGATCGTGTTGGTGGTGGTGATTCTTTTATGGGCGGACTTATTTACGGATTGATTAAGTACCCCACAGACGACCAAAAAGCCTTGAACTTTGCTGTGGCAGCATCATGCCTCAAGCATACCATTAAAGGTGATTTTAATTTAGTGACTGTGGAAGAGGTAGAGAAACTAATGAAAGGTGACGCTTCTGGAAGAGTATCACGTTAATTATTTAATATGTCAAGCTATACACCTGATTCTATTGTAACGGTTATGCGATCATCCGGTATGATTCCGGTTTTTTATCATGCCGATATTGAAGTTGCAAAAAATGTGTTGGATGCCTGTTATCGTGGCGGTGTTCGTGTTTTTGAATTCACAAACCGAGGCGGCAATGCGTTTGATGTATTTAAAGCATTACTCAAGCACGTTGAACAATATCCTGATTTATTGCTGGGTACCGGTACCATTATGGACGGAGCAACAGCAAAGAAATTTATCGATGTCGGGGCACACTTTATTGTGTCACCCATTCTTAAAGCGGAGATGGCATCGGTTTGCCAGTCGCACAACATGCTTTGGATTCCAGGGTGTGCTACACTAACTGAAATTGTTACGGCAAAGGATTTAGGTGCACAGGTAATAAAATTATTTCCCGGCTCTGTACTGGGGCCTGATTTTGTTTCCTCCGTACTGCCTGTAGTGCCCGGTTTGCAACTGATGCCTACCGGTGGCGTTGAACCTACTGAAGAAAGTTTATCGGCATGGTTTAAGGCAGGCGTAGTGTGTGTAGGCATGGGCTCAAAACTTATGGTTAAAAAGGCAGATGGAAGTTTTGATCTGGAAGGCATTGAAACGCAATCGCGTAACGCACTTAGTTTGATTTCGAAATTCAGGAAATAAGGAATAACAAATTCGTATTTTGTTGAGTCAATTTTGTAACGAATAGGTTTTTGATGAGATCCAAATGGTATCGGTACGTAATGTTAAGTCTTGCCATTTGGTTGTTGACTACCTGTGCCTCAAAAGAGCATACCGTATTAAAGCTTGCACATGGTCTTGATCCCAGTCACCCGGTTCATCGGGCCATGGTGTTTATGGCCGAACGTGTACATGAAAATTCGGGAGGCAAGCTGGAAGTAGAGATTTACCCGAGTGAACAACTTGGTTCTGAACAACAATGTGTTGAGTTGCTGCAAATCGGCAGCCTGGCCATGACCAAAGTTTCGGCTGCCATACTGGAAGGCTTTACCGATAACTATAAAGTTTTAGGCTTGCCTTATATTTTTAGATCAAAGGAACATTCCTTTAATGTTTTGGATGGTGAAATAGGGCAGGAGTTTTTGAACAGCACAGAAAAATTCTGGATTAAAGGATTGTGTTTTTACGATGCCGGAAGCAGAAGTTTTTATACGCTGAAAAAGCCGGTTGAAACGCCTGCTGATCTTTCAGGTTTGAAGATCCGGGTAATGAAAAGTCAAACGGCCATGCAACTGGTTTCTGCCATGGGTGGATCTCCCACACCGGTATCGTGGGGTGAGTTGTATACGGCATTACAGAGTGGTGTTGTAGATGGTGCAGAAAATAATCCTCCCAGTTTTTACACTTCACGACATTATGAAGTGTGTAAGTTTTATTCCATCAACGAACATACCATGGTTCCGGATGTATTGATCATCAGTACGAAAGTTTGGAATCGATTGACAAATGAAGAACAACAATGGCTTAGCGAGGCGATAAGAGAATCGGTTGAAGTGGAGCGGAGATACTGGGCCGAATCAGAAGCGGAGGCGCTTGAAAAAGTGATTGAAGCAGGGGTAGAAATTAACTATCCGGATAAGGGCCCCTTTGAAGAACGCGTGCAACAACTGTATGAATCGTACAAAACGCAACCGGAAATTTATTCCTTAATCCAACGGATAAAGGCCGTTCAATAAAAGCAAGCCTATGAGTTTCAGAGAACGATTAGATAAATATCTGGAATGGACACTTGTGGTCTTGATGAGTCTGCTGGTGGTGGACGTATTATGGCAGGTGATAAGTCGCTATGTACTTACAGCCCCCAGTTCTTTTACCGATGAACTTGCCGGATTTTTGTTGATCTGGGTTGGGTTATTGGGTTCGGCCTATGTTACCGGGAAGAATGAACACCTCGCTATCGATATGTTGCTACAGCGCTCTGGCGAAAAAAGACAACGAATCCTCCGGCTCATCATCCATATCCTGATTGCAGTATTTGCACTATTTGTTTTGATCATTGGTGGAGCCTGGCTGGTGTACACACGTTTTTATCTGAACGTGAATTCGGCAGCATTGCGCATACCGTTAGGGTATGTGTACCTGATCCTTCCTCTTTCAGGATTAATTGTTTTGTACTACACCCTTGATAATACGAAGAAGATTTTTCTAAACAGAAGTTTAGCCTGATTGCTATGGATTACACTGGTATACTTGTACTTGTAATAAGTTTCCTGATCTTACTGATCATTGGTGTACCCATCGCGTACAGCATTGGTATTTCTGGTATTCTAACGATGCTGGTTTCTATTGAATCGATTGCAGCGTTCACCACGTTTGCTCATCGTATGGCAACAGGCCTTGATAGTTTTACGCTGCTGGCTATTCCGTTTTTTATTCTCGCGGGTAACATCATGAATAGTGGTGGCATTGCCCGAAGGCTTATTGATTTTGCGCGGGTATTGGTCGGTGGATTGCCTGGCGGACTAGCCTTTGTTAATGTAGTAGCCAACATGTTGTTTGGAGCCATTTCAGGATCTGCAGCTGCTTCAGCATCTGCCATCGGCAGTATTATGGGGCCGGCCATGAAGAAGGAGGGTTATGATGAAAATTACAGTGCTGCGGTTAACATCACATCAGCTACAACCGGATTGAGTATTCCGCCCAGCAATATTCTTATTGTTTACAGTCTGGCCAGTGGGGGAGTTTCCATTACAGCATTGTTTCTGGCAGGTTATATTCCAGGTATACTCACTGGCTTTGGTATTATGCTCATGGCTGTTTCCATGCTGATCTATAAAACAAAAGGTATTATTGGGGTAAGCCGTATGTTGTTTGTGCTCATGCTGGTAGTACTGGGCTTAGGATTGATTGGAATGGGAGTGCGGTACGCTATGGTTACCTTCAATCCGGTAGTGAATTACAGCTTAGCAGGTTTACTGATTGCCGGTACTTTGTTTTATATGGGTAGTAAATTCCGTAATAAAGATTCGCGGGTACGAGCAGGTGTACTTACGTTTATGGATGCACTGCCCAGCCTGTTTATGCTCATTATTGTTATTGGCGGAATTGTAGTAGGTTTCTTCACCGCAACGGAAGCATCTGCCATAGCTGTTTTATATTCATTGATCCTGGCGTTTCTCTATCGGGAAATAAAAATTCACCATCTTCCATCCATCATTTTGAGCTCGGTTAAGACAACCGCTGTGGTGATGCTCCTCATCGCCACCAGTATTGCGTTGTCGTGGATTATGTCGTATGAAAATATTCCACAAAATGTAAGTGCAGGTTTAATGGATGTAAGCAATAATCCTTTTGTTATCCTGCTGATCATCAACCTTATTCTTTTATTTGTCGGCATTTTTATGGACATGACCCCAGCGGTGCTGATTTTTACACCCATATTTATGCCGGTAGTGACTACACAACTGGGCTTAAGTCCTATTCATTTTGGGATTATTATGGTGTTAAACCTGAGTATTGGCCTTTGTACGCCACCCGTTGGTTCAGTTCTTTTTATTGGTTGCAGCGTAGCAAAAATACCAATCGCCAATGTAATCAGACCATTGATTCCCTTGTTTATAGCGATGGTGATTGTTTTACTATTGGTAACTTATATCCCTCAATTAAGTTTATGGTTGCCAGGACTTTTTGATTACTAGACCGGCTCGACTTTTTAAACTTTAAGGGCGCAATGGTTGTTAATTAACCATGCTGCTAAAATTATTCGCCATCGCCCTCCCGGTACTCTTCGCTATCGACTTATCCTGGATTGGCTTCATTGCCCGTGATTTTTACAAAAACCAGATTGGCTTCTTAATGAAGCCTGATGTAAACTGGGTGGCCGCCATTATTTTCTATTTCTTGTTTCTTGTTGGCCTGGTAGTATTTGTCATCGAGCCTGCCGTTGAAAAGAAGGAATGGACGCGTGCACTTTGGATGGGTGCTTTTTTCGGATTGATTACGTACGCCACCTATGATCTCACCAACCTGGCTACCCTTAAAGACTGGCCGGTAAAAATGGTAGTGGTAGATATGCTGTGGGGCACCGTACTTTCAGCCAGTGTGGCAACCGCTACCTACTTTATTGCCGTTAAACTCGGACTATGAACCATTACCTGATTCTTGCGCTGGCATTGTTCAGCTACATGCTGGTGTGGTTTGTTGTTGCCATACTCATTAAACGTAATGATGTAGCCGATGTGGCTTGGGGCTTGGGCTTTGTAGTGGTGGCATGGTTCTCTTATTTTCTTTCTGAACCATCACAGAAAGCGTTTCTGGTTAACATAATGGTTACTGTTTGGGGACTTCGATTGTCGTGGCATATCTACCTTCGGAATAAGGGTAAGTCGGAAGATTTTCGCTACCATCAATGGCGCAGGGAGTGGAAGCACTTTTACCTGCGCAGTTTTCTTCAGGTATTCATGCTCCAGGGATTATTTCTTTTTATAACTGTGTTACCGGTAATCTATATTAATATTCATTCAGCTGTTAGCTTCCATTTTCTTGATGGCGTTGGTATTTTAATTTGGCTGACTGGTTTTTATTTTGAGAGCGTTGGGGATTATCAATTAAAGCAATTCAAATCCGTTCCTGAAAACAAAGGAAAAATTATCACTACCGGGTTGTGGCGTTACACACGTCACCCAAATTATTTTGGTGAAGTGGTACAGTGGTGGGGGATTTTTCTCATGGCTGTTACTTTCCCCGGAGGTTGGATGACCATGGTCGGGCCGTTAACCATTACTTACCTGGTGCGCTATGTTTCCGGGGTGCCGATGCTCGAGTGTAAGTATGCGGGGAATCCGGAGTTCGAAGCCTATCAGAAAGCCACGCCCGTATTTTTTCCCATGCCTGTAAAATAAAATTCCTGATATCCTATAGAAAAAAGTGAAGGCCTTTTGGTGTTGGACATTACTTATAAAAAACAATACGCAAAAAAATATAGTGAAATCTTTGATAAGAAATCGCAACCTCAATATTGTTTTTTGTGGTATTTTTGAAAATCAAAGTTTTATAACCTAAAGCACTTTAATGAGGTGGAGAATTTACTTTTTCCTTATCGGGATTTTTTTTTCATGCTCTAATGATCTAGAGATATTAAACGTCCAACGCGAGGGGGTGCTGGTTGCATCAATCGAAGGAGAAGCGATTACATGGAGAAGTCGTGAGTACCGGGTTTCCGCTGGCCCCTCTGTTATCAAAAACTTTAATGAACCCGAAGAGGTCTCTAAAAAATTCAGGCGATATTATTTTATGTTTAATGGTCTTGCGTCTGCTGAACGTACATTTGAATTGACAGTGGCGTTAGATATGGCAGACGTAACCGATTTTCGTCATAACTATACTGTACAATACGATTTGTTAAAGGGTGGACTTCACGAAATTAGTCTCATTCTTAAAAATCCGGGTACCCCTACAACGTATGACACATATGAATTATGTGCAATCTCTAATGCTGAGGCTTTTTTTGAAATCAAACGGCAAAATCAAGCTGAGCGATTGATAACGGGATCGCTTAAAGGCAGGCTTTGTTCTTCTGGTTCTTTATCAGGTTTAAATATTACAATTGCTGAGTTTAAGGATATTGCTTATTAAATCAAGAAGCCAATGGTAAATAAATATACATTACTTTTATTTGGTTTGATTGTTTTTGCTAATTCACAGTCGGTAGTTGCCCAGCATACCGATGTTCCTCCTGCCCAGTTTGATGTAATCGTAAAAAACAATGGCGAAATAATTACGGCTAAAGTTATGGAAGTCGGCCTTCAATCCATACGCTATAAACGAACCGACATTCCGGATGGGCCTGTTTATGAAATCAAACGTGAAGAAGTTTTTGCCATCAGTTACAGGAATCAATTGAAGGAATATATTTCACCAGTTGATTCAACAAGGTTTGCTGGCGCCTCCAAAAAGGATAATAAGCAAAAAGGTAATGCGGCAGAGGAAGGAGAGAGATGGCATTCAAATATTCGTTTTGGTGAATTTAGAATTGGGGCGGGGTTTATAAGAAATTTTTCCAAAATAAAAGATGCCGGTAAGCTAACCAATGAGCAAAGCGGGCCCGGGGTTTTCGTTGCTTATGTATTTCCGTTTCGTAAAAATGTGACTTTAGGTTTGCTTTCTGGTTTAGCTACCTATAAATACAGCGAGGTGTTATTCAGTGAATTCGATCAATTGCAGACAGAACGTGACATAAAGGAGAATTTATTCTCATTATCTATCATCGGAAAATATTCCACCGGTTGGAATTTCATCGATCCTTACATTTTGGGTGGTTTATCATTTACCACCTCCAATGTGCGGTCCGATGGCAGCCTGACATTCCTGGACGATGAACGTGTTATCAAAATACAAAATTCAGCGCGTGGCAGCAGCCTGGGCATACTTTTTAGGGTAGGGTTCCAGGTAAACCTGAGTAGTAAAATTGGTATTTATTCCGATATCGGTAATGGCCTTTCTTTGGTGCAAATTGGTGGAACATTAAAGCTTAATGAGCGATGAGAAAATTTGTTGTCCTCACCTTTCTATTTACTGGACTGGCTTTTTCCCATTCATTGTATGGTCAAAAGTCAGAAGGTAATTTAACGGCTAAGCGCGAACCATCAGCAGGGTTAGCACTTTTACTGGGTCCATCAGCATATTATTTCCAGGGATCTGCCTCTGATCAATTCACTGATTTTTCTACGTCCCGCATAAGCTATCAGTTGAATGGTTTTGTCGGGTACACATCCGGAAAAGGTGGAAATTCAATTGGTGTTTTCGGCACCTTGGGCTATACCAATGAATCTATTTTCAATGAAATGCTTGTGGTTCAGGGTTTGCAAACCGATGAATTGAACATCAATAAGTTTTTTACTTTTTATCAGGTAGAGGCTGGTATGATCATTGCCAATACACTCCGCTTTAGCACGGGTTTAGGAAAGCACGATTTTACTACCGTTAATGGAGATGACCATTTCCGTTACCTGTCCACCACAGTAGGTCTACTAATTAGCCTGGGACCTGTTTATTGGAATATTGATGCTAATTTTAATTACGGACGCGACTGGCCAAACACCGCCATGAAATTATCTACAGGATTGTTAGTGAAATTTTAATTCTCAGAGGCAATTACATTTTGACAGATTTAAAAATGCAACAACGGCTTCCCGTTTAGTGCAATCAAATGTAATGCAACGCAGAGTAATGAATACAAGGAGAATGTTATCAACGCAAAGGGTAGCTCAAATTTAGTCCGATCACGAAAAGCAAATATAATAAGCGGTACAAGTTGTAATCCGTGTAGGGTTATGAAGTGTGCTGCCCGGATGTCACCGGCCACCGTACTCCAGTTAACAAAGGGTAGGCCAGGCCCGCCATCAGGTGCACCAACAGTATGGGCAAGGTTGGTTACCATAAGCCCACCTGAAATACCACCAAGAAAAAATAAAAGTAAACCTGCACGCCAGGCAATAAGTGTTGTATGATCTTGGATTTCTACTGCTTTTGTAAAAAACAATATGACTGTGTAGAGTACTAAAAAAGTATTGATCCCTATAAAAGTTCCCATCGTGCTAAACATAATGGCGTTAGGAACAGAGGTTATGTTAAAGTGTGAAGGAACACCGCGCGCTGCCTGTACAGTTATAATAACCATTTCTACAATCATACAGCTAACTATTCCCCAACTGATGAATTTTACATTTTTGACAGATTTTACATACTGCAATAGCCACGCGAATGTCCACAGGTAGATAGTAATCGATAATGCAAACTTCATGGGTTTTATCCACGCATTAATGCCGGTTATTAACCTATCATCCAGTATGAAAAGAGGAATAAAAATGATGAAGAGTACCGCATGCCCCAGCCCGGTATAGTACAGCAGTGGGTTCAACTTTTTAATACCTGGAATGAATTCAGAAATTTTCATGCAGGATTTTTTTAGTGTGGATGGCCCGCACAATGAAGTATAATATCAACCCGATGGGTCCCAACATGAAGGTGAAAAACAGGCACGGAATAACCCACCAATGCTTAATGCCAAGCTTTTGACTATTGCTTACTATCCAGGTGCCAACAAACATATCGAACGCCAGGTAATGTACCCATCCGGCTAAAACGGCCTCACGATTTTCAAATAATTTCATCACACCATCCAGGGAACTAAAATTACCCTCGCCTTCACCGAAATAAAGCACAATCAAAGTCAGGTAAATGGCACTGAGCAAGAGTATTACTGCACCGGAAACAACGATGTTGAACGTCCATTTCCAGCGTGGTGCAACAACCATCAGAAGCCAGCCAACTAATGCCAGGTTGTTGCAGATGAGAAATAATTTGTCGGGGTTCATAGGCGATAAATTTATATCACAAAGCTTACAACTATATCAGAAGTTTACATTGATCATGATCAATAAAGAAAAGATAAAGAGTATCTAAGCACCTTGAGCTACCTGAAGTTTTCGGGCTAACCACAGCGATACCAGGCTAAAGAAAACGGCAATTAATCCTACATAACCATAATTCACCAGTGCTTTCGCATCCGGCCCAAATACAGAGGCTTTTTCGCTAATGATAGTTCCTGCAATAAAGGAAGCCAGACCTGAGGTTAGCTGTTGTACCGATGACCGGATACTCATGTAACTTCCACGACTTTCCGGGCTAATGATTGCCGTTTCCATAGTGGTGGAAGGAACCATGCGTCCGTTACTGAAAATAAAAAATATACCGGCTACAATCAGTGCAGCCCACAATGGGGTGGGTGGCATGTTGGTGATGATTACAATCGGAATGATCACCAGGCTGCCGAAGATGGTAAAGATTTTTAACCGTCCATGTTTATCGGCCATTTTACCAACCCAGGGTGAAAAGAAAATAGTGAGCGCTCCGCCAACGAGGTAGATGTAGGCGAGTTCATCGTTTGAGAAGCCCACATTGCCTACCATGTAGGCAGCGATAAAGGGAACAATAGTAAAGTGACCCAGGGTTAGAACTGAAGCGAAAGTCAATCCAAGCCGTGTGCTCCGCTGACCAAATATATTTTTCAGTATCTCCATTGGCTTCTTGATTCCGTTACCTATATCCAGATGTGCCCGAAGCGGAGGAATAAACCAAAACATTAATACAAAGATGAGGACAGCCAATATCCCTAAAAAGAGAAAGGGTGCATGCCAGCTAAATTTGCTGGCCAGAAATAACCCAAAGGGTACACCAAATACAGAAGCCACTGAAAATGAAGCCATCACAATGCCCAAGGCACTTGCTCTTCGCTCAAGCGGAATGGCATCGCTAACAATAGAGAGAATCAAGGCGCCCAGAACGCCACCAAAAGCTCCTGCCACTGAACGGGCCATGAGCAGGAAAAAGTAAGAAGGGGCAATTGCACAAGCCAATGTGCCTAAGGTGAATCCAAAATACATCACCAGCATCATGCTTTTTCGGTCATACCGGTCGATGCGAAAAGCAGCCAGAAAGCCGGTTACCCCAGCTGTTATGGTGTATGAAGACACGAGTAAACTGAACTCCTGTGCGTTGATATCAAAAATGCTCATCAACGAAGGACTCAAGGGCATCATGATCATAAAATCCATAATATGGGTGAACATGGCGGCAGCCAGAATGAGCAGGAGAAGTCTTTCATTTTTCATCAGGGGGCGAAAATAGGGGTATGGGGTGGTTTGATAATTATTTTTTTGGCCAAATAATTGATATTTTAACTGCGAATAAGGAGACAATGTTTACCATTATTTACACGTATGCAGGTTAAGCGTTTATTAATTTTTTGCGCTTTATTATGTTCTATGTCCTTATGGGGTCAGCGTAAAGGTGATACCGGACCTTACTTTAAAGTGCTTGATCTTCAGTATGCCAAACTGGCCAAAGATCCGCGACTTAATGCTTTGGATATTTATATGCCCAAGAAGGGAAGTAAATCCCCGGTTATTATTTGGGTGCATGGTGGCCTGTGGGCATTTGGAGATAAGAGTGACGTTGGCGTAAAACCCGAGTACTTCACATCCAAGGGCTATATTTTTGTTAGCATCAATCACCGGCTTTCGCCCGATGTGAAACATCCTGGTCATATGCAGGATGTTGCCAACGCCCTCGTATGGGTCTACAATAACATAGTTCATTACAGTGGCGATAAGGATAAGATTTTTTTGATGGGTTATGCTTCCGGTGCACAAATGTCGGTGATGATTACGGTGAACGAAGATTACATGAAACAAGCCGAAGGTTCGCTTGACATGATTAAAGGTGTTGTATCCATTGATGGCCTCGGGTTTGATGTCGCTAAGATTATTCCGGATAACAACAATAAAGTAAAGGATTGGTGCCTGGATACGTTCGGTCTAACCCAGAAAGAATGGGAGGAGGCGTCACCGGTAAGTCACATCCGGCCGGGTATGGTGGTGCCGCCCATTTTCGTAGCATACTCCGGCAGCAAAACGCCAACCGAAAACGATGCCATAAACCTGGCGAAGAAATTTAAAGAATCCGATATCAATATCCAGGTGAAGGGTTACCCAAAGAAGAACAGCCTGTCCATGCACCGTGAATTTGGACGAGACGATGACCCTGTGAGCATGGATGTGATCAACTTCTTGTTTGAATGCCAGAAGAAGCTATAGCAGGCTTTATGTAGCCAAATGCATGTCTCAAACTTATTTTTGAGAATTTCGTGCCTTAGTGCTTTTGTGGCAAATTTATCCAAGCCAATAAAACTCGAAAACACAAAAATTCACTAAAGTCCAGGTAGCGAATTATAGCAATGGGCCTATAAAGTTCACCAGGTTAGTTGCAATAATTTTATGCCCCTCTACATTCGGGTGAATACCATCTGGTAAATTAAGTTTTTCATTTCCGCCTACACCTTCCAGTAAAAAAGGGATTAGCGTTGCTTTATTTTTTTTGGCCAGTTCAGGGAACACGTCTTTAAATTGAGTGGTGTAATCTTTGCCCATATTAGGGGGTACCATCATACCGGCCACAACAATTTTAACAGCAGGGTTTTTGGCTTTCACTTTATCAATAATGGCCTGCAGGTTGGCCTTGGTTTGTTCAAGCGGCAGACCACGCAAACCATCATTGCCGCCTAATTCCAGCACAAAAATGTCAACCGGTTGACGTAACACCCAGTCGATACGGGATAATCCGCCAGCCGATGTCTCACCGCTCAACCCGGCATTAATCACCTTACATCGGGTCGATTGGGTATTCAGCTTTTTTTCAAGCAGGGCAGGAAAAGCTTCTTCTGTCGATAGGCCGTATCCGGCCGTAAGACTGTCGCCATAAAACATAATGGTTTT
Source organism: Cyclobacteriaceae bacterium (assembly GCA_025808415.1). Taxonomy (NCBI): domain Bacteria; kingdom Pseudomonadati; phylum Bacteroidota; class Cytophagia; order Cytophagales; family Cyclobacteriaceae; species Cyclobacteriaceae bacterium. The sequence goes on along the minus strand of CP075525.1, from coordinate 2,805,876 downwards.
CACCGTAGTTGAACCTTGGAGAAATAGGAGAGATACAATAATCCAGCTAAACTTTCCGACCATGGAATTAGTTTAAGGGTTAAACGTTAAAGGGTTAAAGTTAGTTTATCTTGCAACATCGTCAATCGAATTCTGTACTCTGAAAATCATTCTATGTCCCAGCTTGTTCTCCTCGCAGAAGAATTAACCAAATCGTACCCCTCAGGAGCTACCCAGCTTACCGTATTGGATAAGGTGAGTTTTGCTGTCCATCAGGGCAATACACTAGCGATAATCGGGCCATCCGGTAGCGGTAAAACAACTTTGTTAGGGTTATGTGCCGGACTGGATGTGGCCAGCAGCGGATCTATTTCGCTAATGGGTTTTAAACTCAATGCCATGAGTGAGGACGACCGGGCTTATATCCGAAATCAATATGTAGGGTTTGTTTTTCAGAATTTCCAGTTGCTGGCTACACTCACAGCATTGGAAAATGTAATGGTGCCGTTGGAATTGCGTGGTGTGAAAAATGTCTCTGCGAAGGCAAAAGAATTATTATCACGGGTCGGGCTTGAAGGCAGGATGCACCATTACCCATCTCAACTATCAGGAGGGGAACAGCAACGTGTCGCCATGGCTCGCGCTTTTATCACTGACCCCAAGATTCTTTTTGCCGATGAACCAACCGGCAATCTGGACGAAGAAAATTCACATCACATTACCGATTTGCTGTTTACCCTGAATAAAGAACAAGGCACCACACTGGTATTGGTTACGCATAACCTGGAACTGGCCCGAAAAACCGAGCGTATTTTGCGCATGAAGGGTGGAAAATTGGTGGAAGAAGAAATCGTTGCTGCTTTATGATCGAGTATATCATAAAGCTTAAGCGTAAAACCCGCAATATTTTTCAGGACCGATGGGTGTGGACGATGGCATGGCGCGATGCCCGTCAAAATTTCTCACGGTTATTTCTATTTGCTGCTTCGTTGATTACCGGAATTGCCGCGGTAGTTTCATTGGATTCACTGAATGAATCATTGCAACAGGATATAGACCGTAATGCGAAGGAGTTACTGGGTGCCGATCTGGTTGTTAACGGAAATAAAAAATTTGAACCTGAGTTGCTCGCCCTCTTCGATTCCACCAAATTTCCGCAAGCACGTGAAGCCGACATGGCTTCGATGGTATTGTTTGTAAACTCCGGGCAATCACGCCTGATCAGGCTGGTATCACTGGAAGGTGATTTTCCTTTTTATGGAAGCATTGAAACGTTGCCACCGGATGCTTACCAAAAAATGCGGCATGAAGGTTTTGCCTTGCTGGATGAAACCCTGGCCAGTCAGTATGAAGTCAGCTCAGGCGATTCGATCCGTATTGGCAACTCATATTTTGAAGTAGCCGGAGTGGTTACAAAGATTCCTGGGGGTGGCGGTATTTTATCCACGTTTACACCTTCGGTTTACATTGCCATGGCACAACTGGATTCAACCGGGCTGGTTCAGTATGGCAGTCGCATAAATTATAGAAACTACTTTAAAACAGAGAGTGAGGCACAAACGGAGTTGTTGGTGACCACACTTAAAACAGAAGTACGAAAATATGGACATGGTTATGATACTGTTCAGGAGCGAAAGGAAGAGTTAGGGGAGGCGTTTCAATCGGTATACCGCTTCTTTTCCTTGCTGGCCTTTGTAGCGCTTATTCTGGGTTGCATTGGAGTGGCCAGTTCCGTACATATTTATGCGCGCGAAAAACGCGATGAAGTGGCCGTGCTTCGTTGTGTGGGATCGTCCGGATGGCAAGCGTTTAATATTTATTTCATTCAGATTTTTTTATTGGGCATTATCGGTAGTCTGATAGGTGCGTCTTTGGGGTTAACCATTCAACAGATTATTCCGGTTGCGTTTAAGGGATTGCTTCCGGTAGAAGTCACCTTCTCGGTATCATGGCTATCCTTCTGGAAGGGGATTATGGTGGGTACAGTTGTATCGCTTTTGTTTTCTATGCTTCCGCTGATGGCGGTGAGGTTTGTTCCACCATTAGCCGTTCTACGTGCAGACTTTGAACCCACTAAAATTTTTTCAAAGGCTCGTTTGTTCATTATCATACTCATCGCCTTATTCCCCTTAGTGTTCGCAGCGCTGCAGACACGCAACCTTCTTATAGGGCTTTCATTTTTTGCAGGACTTGCTGTGGCTTTAGGTGCGTTGACACTAATGGCCATTCTGTTGCTATACCTCGTCCGTAGATTTTTTCCGTCAAATTCTTCTTTTATCTGGCGACATGCATTGTCTAATCTTTACCGCCCCAATAATCAAACACGGGTTTTGATGGTGGCCATCGGGTTGGGTGCTTTTATTATCACCACCTTAAATATTGTAGAAAAGAGTTTATTAGGTCAGGTCGAGTTTAGCGGGCAAAAGAATCAATCCAACACCATACTATTTGACATTCAGCCATCACAGAAAGACGGTGTGGTAAAATTGATGGAAGAGAATAACCTTACCGTTAATCAGGTTGTGCCTATTGTAACCTGTCGCTTAAAGGAACTGAAGAATAAAACCGTGGAAGAAGTTCAGCAAGACACCACCGATCGGGTTCCGAATTGGGCGTTGACACGTGAGTATCGCGTAACGTATCGTGACAGCCTGCATCTTTCTGAAGAACTTATCAGAGGTGACCTTCAACATAAAACCCTTGGCCGTGATTCGGTGTGGGTTACCATATCCGAGGGATTACATGAAGAGCTGGGTGTTAGGGAGGGTGATTCATTGGTATTTGATGTTCAGGGAATACCGGTTAAAGTTTTTATCAGTGGTATACGTAAAGTAAACTGGCCAAAGGATCCGCCTAATTTTATTTTTGTATTTCCAACCGGTGTGTTGGAAGAGGCTCCACAGGTTTATGTTACCGCAACCCGCATTGACGACCAACAGGCGGCCAACCGTTTTCAACAGCAACTCATTATGCAGTACCCCAATGTGTCACTTATTGATTTGAGGTTGATACTGAGTACAGTAAATGATTTGTTTAACAAACTTGGTGCGGTAATCAGGTTTCTTGCGCTGTTCAGTATCGTTACGGGATTGGTGGTATTAACCGGTGCGGTCATCAATAGTAAATATGTTCGCATGAAGGAAAATGTGTTATTGCGAACCATAGGTGCACGCACTAAACAGATCATAAAAATTACACTTATCGAATATGCCTACCTGGGTTTATTTTCAGCGCTTACCGGCATGTTGCTTTCCCTTGGTGGTGGCTACCTGTTAACCACCTTTTTCTTTAAAATAACCTTTGCCTTTAACGGGCTGGAAGTGGTTACTATTACGGGCGGGGTAGTATTGCTAACCATGGTCATCGGGTGGTGGAATTCGCGCGAAGTGATCGCCACTCCGCCACTTCAGGTGCTTCGAAAAGAGGGGTAATCAATTAGAAGTCAACTCAAAATTTTTAAACCTGTCAGGTTGAACTTGTCGAAACCTCGTGATAACACTAAAATAGCCTTCGACAGGCTCAGGCTGCCAACTAAGACAATTTTTTTTGAGAAGGCTTCTTGTAAGTTTTAGTATTTTGCCCAGTTGTTAGGTAGTGATGAAACAGGTTTACTTCAGGTTAGTACTAGCATTTCTTTTCAGTGCTCCGTTGGCCGGATCAGCACAAACACCTGCTTTAAAATTTATCAAGAATAAAGGTCAGTGGCCTGAGTCAATAGATTTTGCAGCACGTACACCGGCTGGAAGATTGATGCTTTCACCGGGTCATTTCTCCCTGTATTTGTTTGATCAGCAAAAAGCTAATGAAGCGCATTTACGATTGCACGATCATATAAATGAATCAGATGGAACAGAGGAGATGGACGACAAGATGGATGGACATCATGTGCAAATACGGTTTTCTGGTGCGCTTGCCTTAAAGTCACCGGTAGCATCCCTGCCATCAAAGGAATATTATAATTTTTTTCTGGGCAATGATACATCCCAATGGGCTTCGCGGGCGAGTGCGTTTGGTGAAATTGTTTATCCTGATTTATATACTGGAATTGATCTTCGGATTAGTTCTGTCAATCAAAATCTCAAGTATGATTTTATCGTAAAGCCTGATGCCTATGCAGGGCAGGTGCAAATTGAAATAAATGGCGCAGATCAACTTTACCTTGATCATGGAAATGTTATCGTGGGTACTTCAGTTGGCTATCTGATCGAAAAGAAACCCTTTACGTACCAGGTCATCAACGGAGAGAAGTGTGAGGTAAAAAGTGAATACACTCTAACCAATAACACACTGAGCTTTCGTTTTCCGGAAGGATATGATGCCTGTTATGAATTGGTGATTGACCCGTTGCTTATTTTCTCTACCTTTTCTGGTTCAACGGCTGATAATTGGGGAAGTACCGCCACACCGGGTGAGCGTGGCACCTTATATTCATCGGGCATTGCCAACAATATTAATTTTGGAGGCACTTTTCCGGCAACGCCCGGTGCTTTTCAAACGACCTATGGTGGTAATTACGACATCGCCATCCTCAAATATGATTCCACCGGTAGCCAGTTATTGTATGCCAGTTACATTGGCGGATCGGGCAATGAAACACCGCATAGTCTGGTGATGGACGAAAAATCTCAGGATTTAATAGTATTGGGCACAACCAGTTCCTTTAACTTTCCCACCACCACATCTGCACTCAGCACTATGTTTAACGGGGGAATTCCTTTAGGGACAAATGTTATACCTTATCCCTTTGGGTCAGATATTGTTTTGTCGCGGATCAGTAAAGAGGGTGATCAATTAATAGCTTCAACTTATCTGGGCGGTTCCCAAAACGATGGACTGAACCAGCCCGGTAGTCCGCTGGTGCGAAACTATGGAGATGAAATGCGGGGCGATGTGATTACCGATACCCTGGGAAACATCTACATCAGCTCCGTTACAAACTCACCAGACTTTCCGGGTGTGAATAGTTTCAGTACAACCTATCGGGGTGGAGGAAGTGATGCGGTTGTGGTGAAAATGGATGCTATGCTTACGCAGATTATCTGGTCTGCTTTTGTAGGCGGAAATAATTTTGATGCATCACATACGATCAAGTTCGATAGTGCCTTCGCGATTTACCTGGGTGGCGGAACGTCTAGCGCTGATTTCCCGACCACGACTAATTCGTATCAATCATTAATAGCAGGAGGCGTGGATGGCTGGATCATGAAAATTTCTTCTGAGGGTGATTCCATTGCATATTCCACCTTCACGGGCACATCGGATTTTGACCAGGTTTATTTTATTGATCTTGACAGGAATGGTGATGTATATACATACGGACAAACCAACGGAAATTTTCCGGTAACGCCAGGTGTGTACAGCAATGCTAACAGTGGTCAGTTTGTGCAGAAGTTTAATGGCGAATTAAATACATTGATATTTTCTACAAGGTTCGGATCCGGTATAGGCATACCGAATATTTCACCTACAGCATTTTTGGTCAATGATTGTAACAACCTGTATATGTCGGGCTGGGGTGGTTTAATCAATAGCGGGTTGGGGTATTGGAATTCCAATACTTCAGGAATGCCGGTTACCAACGATGCCTTGCAAAAAACAACCAGCGGTTCTGATTTCTATTTTATAGTGCTTACGGCTGACGCCTCAGAACTTTTGTATGCCACGTACCTCGGAGGAAACATATCGCGTACCCATGTTGATGGTGGCACCAGCCGGTTTGATAAAAGCGGGATTGTTTACCATGCGGTGTGTTCCGGTTGCCGTTCGCTTAGTGCTACCGGGTTACCAAGTTCAGATTTTCCGACTACAGATGAAGCGTGGTCGCGTACCAATAACAGTGCGAACTGTAACAACGCTGCTTTTAAATTTGATCTTTCTTCATTGCGGGCACGCCTCCAAACCAACTCAGTAGCGTTTGATGCGCCCGGCCTGGATGTGTTGTGTTATCCGGATACGATCAGGTTTCAGAACTTCAGTACAGGCGGAGAATTTTATGAATGGGATTTGGGTGATGGTACTAAACTGGTAAAGACCGACACAACTTCATTTTTGCATCAGTACCAAAATGAAGGAACGTACCTGGTTAAGTTGCGTGCTGTTGATCTGAACACTTGCGTTGGGGTTGATTCAGCTTTTAAAACCGTACGCGTTTTCAGGAATTTATTAAAAGCCCAGGAGGATGATGTTATTTGCTACGGAACATCCTATCAGCTTACTGGGAATGGGGGCGTAGGTTACCAATGGAGCACAGAGGATGGGCCTTTAAATACTACGTTGGTTAAACCTGAAGAAAGTATACGATACTTTGTGGTCATAACTGATAGCAATGGTTGCTTTAATAAAGATACTGTTGATATAGAAGTTGTGCCCTTTATTGATGTTCAGTTCGATTATAAGCTTGTGCCTGATTGCATTAGCCGGTCCCAGGTTTACGTAGTAAATAAAACCGAACAAAAAGCTGATGAGAATTACCTGATTGATTTTGGTGATGGCAACACCACCGATTTACCGGAAGCTATCCATGCTTATAATCAGGATGGAGCTTACACCCTTAAGGTGACAGGCATAAAAGAGTTTTGTGTTTATGAAAAGCAAGTCACGCTTCCAATCTACACGATTTTGGCGCCCAATGTAATTACGCCCGAATCAACCCCCGGCCAAAACGATAGGTTTGTAATCCAATACGGGGCGGGAGGCAAAACGCCTGCTGATGCAGGGCTTACCGTAGGCCTTACCATTCACAATCGCTGGGGCGGCAAAGTATTTGAGTCAGCCAATTACCAGTATGATTGGTCGGCCAAGGATTTGGATGCCGGTATTTATTACTATACTGTTACCATTGGCGATCAGGCCTTATGCAAAAGCTGGCTGCATGTGGTGAAGTAGTAATTCTTTCCGATCCATGATTTTCATTGTTAATGTTCGGGGTAATCTTTATCATTGCACCTCTTTTCAAGGCGTTCTTAAAAATCGGGGCCCATAGCTCAGCTGGTTAGAGCACCTGACTCATAATCAGGGGGTCGCAGGATCGTGCCCTGCTGGGCCCACTTTATTTCACCCTCATCCAAGCCATTGATTCCCAGAAATCTGATTTTCGATCTCGGTGGTGTAATCATCGATTTATCCGTTGAGCGAACCATCCAGTCGATTTGTGATTTATCGGGCGTTAGACCCGACCAGGTTCGGCATGCTTACCGTACGCATACTGAGTTTTATGCCTATGAACGGGGCGAAATTACTGATGCGGAATTTCGACAGGTTTTACAGCGGATTTTCTCATTCTCGGCCCCTGATGAACAAATCGATAGCGCATGGAATGCCATGCTTGTTCAATTACCTGTTGCCAAACTTCAGTTGCTGGACAGGCTAAAAAAAAGGTTTTCAGTGGCCGTGCTGAGTAATACCAATAACATCCACCTCAGCTTTGTGAACCAATCAATGCTGCCGCAGGTTGACGCATTTTCCTCGCTTAACGATTACTTTCATGTTCACTATTACTCGCACCTGGTAGGCAAACGTAAACCTGAATCCCAAATATTTACGCAGGTGCTGGACGAAAATAATTATGTTCCGGAACAAACTTTATTCCTGGACGATAACAAAGAGAACATCGAAGCCGCTGCTGCGTTAGGCATACAAACATTTTTGGTGGAACATCCCGATCGCGTGTTGGATTATTTCAGGAATTATGAGTAAGGAAGCCAAACGTATTATCCTCCAGGTTTTTCTGTTTATTGCCACTTTTATAACCACTACAATAGCCGGTGCAGAATGGACATACGGGAAGTCTGTTTATGGCCCTTTTACCTGGGCCGATTTTTTCTCGGGCATGCATTTCTCTGTTCCGTTTTTGCTTATTCTTACCGTGCATGAGTTTGGCCATTACTTCACAGCCCGGTATTACCGGGTAAATTCAAGTTTGCCCTATTATATCCCCATGCCACCGTTTCCATTTTCTATAGGCACCATGGGCGCTGTTATCCGTTTACGTGAGCGCATAACATCAAAAAAGATAAACTTTGATATTGGAATTGCCGGGCCGTTGGCAGGATTCGTAATGGCTATGATTGTATTGATTTATGGATTTACAAATCTGCCTCCTGCCGAATACATTTTTCAGATTCATCCGGAGTATGAACAGTACGGATTAGAGTATGCCGATAAAGTTTATGGACAGCAAGAGGGTATTGTTGATGTGGTTATTGGTAAAAACTTGTTGTTTTTATTTTTTGAAAAATTTGTGGCAGATCCGGAACGTATGCCTAACCCGCATGAGATCATGCACTATCCCTATCTTTTTGCGGGTTTCCTTGCCTTGATCTTTACGGCTTTAAATCTTTTGCCCATAGGCCAGTTAGATGGTGGGCATGTACTTTATGGGCTGATCGGATTCCGGCTTCATAAACTGGTGGCTTCTATCATCTTCATCAGTTTTGTTTTTTATGCCGGGTTAGGGTTGGTCCATCCACTCATGCCGTTCGAAGATTTGATTATTTACATTCCGGCATACGTTATTTTTCTTACCCTCTGCTTTCGCGGACTGAAGTTACCGATGCGCGATACAGTAATGTACGCACTTCTTGTTTTTGCCGGGCAGTTTATGCTAAGTTGGTTCGATCCTTCTTTACAAGGTTATACGGGATGGTTGCTGTTTGCCTTTATCATTGGAAGATTAGCAGGTGTGGAACATCCGCCTTCAGAAATTGAAGAGCCTTTGGATAGCAATCGCCAGGTTTTAGGTTGGATCGCCCTGATCATTTTTGCAATTTGCTTTAGCCCAAACCCGATTGAGCTTACTTCGTACTGAAAGTATGCTGATTTGAAAACAGTTAGTCCTGGACAACGATCTTTTTTGTTTGCCAGGCAGTGCCGTTGAAATAACGAACCAGGTATAGGCCACGGATTGGATACGTAATCGTAATACGCATTCGGTTGTCGAGCTGTTCGGTTTCAAACACCACCGGATGCCCCCCGGCATTGAGTATAGTTAACCCCTGGGGTTCACCTTCCATAAAAAACTCCCCAAAATTGGGATTGGGGTAGATTGAGACTTCTGGTTGTTGCCGTCCTTCTGATGAGGTTACTACATTACCCTTTCCAAACCTGGGGCGTAACATCAGGCTTCCTTTTACATCGGTATTGGGTATCCAACTACCTGTTGTGTTTACAAAAATCTGGTTGCCGGTATCGTTGCCGGTATCAAGCCCAACCTGCACGCGTCCTGTTGCCGGTTGGCGCCAACCGATGTAAAATACACCTTGTACGCGGGCCGATTGGATGAACTCGCGAAGAATAAACTCGTTATTCGTTTTGCGCTCCACAGGAACCAACTCTTCCAACAAAAGAGGACCAGGTTCACCGTTGGTATCACCCCAGATGTAAAAGGTAGTGTTGGATGCCGAAACACCTGACGTAACGGGGTAGTGAACATACACGCCATTAATGGTATCTGGTTCGGAGGTTTGCATGGTAAAACGGTAGGCCACAATATTTCCGGGTTGTGTCAACCCTGCTGAATATTCAGCAACACCATCATCGTAAGCATAGTAATTGTGCAAGGTGTAATGCTGCCGTATGGTATCGTTAGCCCTGAAATCAATGGGTTCATAAATGGGTAAATAGCCGGGGGAAGGATTGCCGGTTTTCAGGTCAATAACATCACCGGTAAAAACCCTGATCTTTAACGAAACTTCAACACGTTTTGCCTGGGGATCGAAATGATCATGGTTGTCGGGATCAGGAATGTACTCCACATCAACCGGAATATTCACGAAAGGAGGAACACCAAACCCAAGGCTGATGGATGATGTATCGGTTCCGTTGAGGTTTTCTTCAAACACAGATTCGCTGTCATCATCAAAGTAATTTACGAATGTTCCATACGTTAAGTAAGACAGTGTTGTGAGGATGTTACTTAAATTGTAAACCGCATAGGCAGGAGGTGTAATTGTTTTTTCTTGTTTGAAATGTTTGTAAGGAACAGCATAGTATTTTTCAAATAAAGGTGAGAGTGTTTTGCGTATCGCCCTGTCCGGGTAGGTGAGATCGGTTTCCGTTCTTCCCCGGTTCAGGTAAACATAGTCGAGGTGCCAGGTATCAAAACGTCCGGACCTGCGGCCGAACGAACGAAACCGGAATTGAAAATCATCATGGTAAAAGCGATCTTCATTTATGCGAATGATCACACTGTAAAATTCATCGAACCGTTCGGTAGCCCGGTTAGGCCGTAGGGTCCGGATGATTTCCCATGCGCCTTGCTGGTTCCTGAATTCAAGTTGTAAATAATCATTGGCATCGGGTGTTTCGCCATGGCCACCCCACTGATAGTAAAAACTGAGAAAAACGGAGTTGCGCTGAAAAAGCCCAACCTCGGTCATTTTAATTCTTCTTGACTCTAGGCTATCGGTTAACCCTACCTCCAGTGTCTGGTCGGGGTTTGGGCTATAGGGTGTGCCATTTTCATTCAATCCATCGAAGGTGGCCACACCAATAGTAGGTGGGTCAATGGCCATGCTGGTATTAATCCATACGGTTGCTTTGTTGCTCCACAGGGTGTCGCTGCTGGCGGGTGCAGAAAAATCATCCCAAAAGGGAAGCGACATGGGTTCCAGGCTTTTGGTTTTTGCAAACGCTGCTTCCGGGTTAGCAGGTTGCTGAATGGGGTAGCGTTTCAGTTGCGCCAGGGCAACCAAAGGGAAAGAGCAGAGAATTAAAAAAAGAAATTGCTTTCCGATAGTCATTAAAAATTATCCTGGTCATCCGTTCCATCTTCCTCATCGTCAGGCACGGGTGTTCCTTTTTTGCCTACCCATAGCTCAACGACATCGCCCACCTTAATATTTTGGTTTGCCGGTGGCTTTTGTTTCAGCACCACAATGGCCTCGCGGCCAGTGGTATCGCCTACCACATGAATTTGGCCCAGGTTAAGGTTTGAGCCGAAGATGGGGATTTTGGCATCCTCCAACGTATAGCCGCGCACATCCGGTGCCGGCACCGTATTGCTGCCACCATCTTCCACCACCAGGTCAATTACTGAGCCTTTTGGTATACGCGTACCGGGCAATATTTTCTCGCCTTCATAGCGCATTTCTTTCACCAGGTTTAAAAAGGGGCCACGCACAAGCTGGATGCGTCCGCGTTTTAATTCATTGCCCCGTAAAACAGCCTCCGCATTGATCAATGAGCCATCCACCAAATTGGGCATGGGCACCGTGGGTGGGGTAACACGATTTACCGAAATATAGATCACCCGGTTTTCTTTTACCTTGGCGCCAGCTGCCGGAAACTGGCGAAGCACCGTAAGCGGTGGGTAATCATCGGTATATGACGAGTCGTTTACTTCGTAGCGCAGATTTCGTTTTACTAAAAAGTTTTCGAGCTCAGTAATATTCAAACCTTCCACGCTGGGTACGGTAATGGTTTCGCCATGGTTGGTAGAAGCCGGAAGGTACACATAAAAATAAAAGAGCAACAGGATTAACCCGATTGCCGAAGTTAAGCCAATGCTCAGCAGGACCCCGCCTAAGGTTGAAGAATGGTTTTTTATGATGTCTTTCATTTTCAGATGATCGCAGGTGGTGTGTTAAAATTTTAACGATGATTCATACCCGCGTTCAATGCGTTTGTTTTCATTGAAACGCTCTATGGCAAGGGTAATAAGTTTGCTGATAAGTTCTGTAAAACTGATGCCGCGTTCTTTCCACATCATGGGGAACATGCTTGAATTGGTAAACCCGGGAATGGTATTGATTTCGTTCACGTAAACCTTTCCTTTTTTTGTAAGGAATAAATCTACCCTGGCGAAGTCTTCGCACCGTAGTATTTCATAAGCTTTTAAAGAAACTTCCCGGATGGTTTTTATGGATGCCTTGTCCAACCTGGCAGGCACTTCAATTTTTACGGCATCCGGATCAACATATTTCGCATCAAATGTATAGAAGTCGTAATTTTTTTGGATAATAATTTCACCGGGGTTGGAGGCCACGGCCGGATTGTTGCCCATAATGGCGCACTCGATTTCGCGCCCGCTGATAAACTCCTCTAAAATAATTTCATGGTCATAACGAAAGGCTTCATCCAATGCTTTTTTGAACTCAGGCTTTTTTGAAACCTTCGAGACCCCAACGGATGAACCCAGGCTGGCCGATTTTACCATGAAAGGGAGTCTCAGTTTTTTTTCAATTTCCTCAAAGCTGATTTTCTTTTTGTCGCGGTAGCTAAAGGTTAAAAACTTTGTAACCGGAACCCCCGCCTCCTTCAGCATTTTCTTGGCGATGATTTTGTTCATGGAAATGGATGACCCTAATACCCCTGTGCCTACCATGGGCAAGTCAAGTGCCTTTATAAGGCCTTGTATGCTGCCATCTTCGCCATCGGTGCCGTGCAGTACAGGAAACACCAGGTCAACTTTTATCCGGTCGCCACTAGCCAGTAAAATCAGCCCGGCATTTTTAGGATCAAGGATTAACCCTAATGCTTTTCCCTGCTCCACCTCTTTGGTAACCCCTTGGGTTAAAAACCATTGCCCGGTTTGGCTTATGCCGATAGGAACGACTTCGAAGTGTTCCTTGTCGATATACTCGAAAATGTTTCGCCCTGAATTAACCGAAACACCATGCTCAACCGAGCGACCACCATACAATAAGGCAACTTTCTTTTTAACGGTCATTCACTGATTTTTAACAGTTTCAAAGATAATCAATTCCCGTGCAAGGCTTGGGATTGTTTATCGGGAAAGAAAAAACTTGGACGAGTAGAATTGGTTCCCTATCCTGATCTTCATTATGTAAATTCCGGCAGCGGCCTGGTTTAGGGTGATGGGAAATGTTTGGTTAAGTATGTCGGGTGCAACAACGTTTAGATACTCCCGCCCCATGGCATCAGTAACGTATACGCCTACCGGCATGCGTTCGGGCAAATCGAACGTGATAGTGGCCTCAAAATTATTTTTCCAGTAAATCGAATAAAGATCACTGCCAATATCCACCGGGTTAGGATTATCCGAAACAAAAAACTCGATGTTATCCAGGTAAATGTTATTGCCGGTGGCGTTGGTAAATACAAAAGCAATCCGCACGTGCTGTTGTCCGGCCAACTCATTCAAGTTAACATAGTGTCGCAATTGCCATTGCGATGGACTGGCAGGTACCCAAGGGGTTGATGCGAGTGTATTGGCAAGTGCCGAACCTTGCCGGTCGAAGGGAAGCGCCAGGTAGCTTACCCCGCAATCAGTAGAAGCCAATACCCGAAGCCTGTCGTTGTTGGTTTGGTTCCATGCATACGACAAGTCAAAAAACATACTTGCTTTAGTGGTTTTGCTAAAATCCAAAACAGGTGTGGCTAACCAGGCCTCTGTACCGATCGCAGTGCTGTTATGGGCTTGTACCGAAGCCGAGTTACCAAAGTTAGTAGCCGCTGCCTGCCAGGTAAGCCCTGCTTGTGGGCTAACAGTTGTCCAGTTTAAGGCAGTAAAATTTTCACGAAGCGGAATCCGGTCCTGCGAATGATCAATGGTAATAGTAAATGCCAGGGAGGAGTTAGCCGGGTCTTCATCGGGTTTATTGTCTGCTTCTGTTACTTGTAGTGCAATGGCATTATTGCCTTCGTTGAAAGCGACATTGGTTATGGTAATGATCCGTTGTTCGTTAATGGCCAAAGGTGTGCTTAACAGGATGGTATTGATAACCGGGGTGCCACCCTCAATAGTATGCGTTGTTTTTATCGAGGAAATGGTTGAGCAACTAACATTCCTGATGTTGATTTTAAATTCAGCCTGGGTGTTGCAATTGATTATTCCCGGACTTACCAGTGCCAGTATGGCCACATCGATTTTTGTGCAGGATGGATCGAGCAAGCCGGGCGATGTGAGCAGGCTCTTACGTCTGGGTACGGCATCATCGTTTAAAATAGTTTCCATCCGCCCAATCTGCCCTTGCGTAAAAATGTTCATGCAGGCATCGTTGGTGTAGTCCATGTAGTTTTGGAACATTTTTACTATAGAAACGCCACAGATGGTTGATTGAGGGTGACTTGGGCAGTTGTTGGTTTGTGTTCGTTGCGTAGGTGTATCTTCTACATAATCTGTTCCACAGGTGGCATCGCCCCAGATGTGACGAAGACCGAAAAAATGCCCGATTTCATGTGTGGCTGTTCTTCCTTTATTGAAGCGTGGGTCTAAATCATAAGGCCCAGCATCAACGGTTCCAAAGGCTGTGTAATCGATCACCACACCATCCGTTGCCGCCAAACCGTCACGATAATTTTCAAGCCCTTCAAGATCTGAAACCGGAAATTGTGCATAACCAACAGTGGCCCCTGAAAACTTCACTACCCATATATTCAGGTAGTCGTTGGCGTTCCAGTAACTCAACGATTTTAACATGGCATTGTCACCCATGGTCCATGATGTTTTGGTTCCCTGCACACGGTTTATGCCGGTAGTTGGCTGGCCGGCTGGATCGCGCCTCGCCAATATGAATTCAATATCCATACTTCCGGCCACGGGCTGAAATTCTGCCGGTGTGTTAGCCGCATCGGCATTTAACCGCTTAAAATCTTTATTGATTACTTCGATCTGTGATAAAACCTGTGCATCAGACAGGTTGGTGCCAATGCCTATAGGTTCGCCATTATGGATAATGTGTACGACAACCGGTATTTGGTAAGTATCTCCTTTGGTCCGTTGTGTCTCTTCTTGTCGTTTTTGCAGGTTGAGCATGCGCCTGCTCATCTCCCTTCGCGCTAACCATTGTTCAAACTGTTCATCGGTCTGGCGCAGTTTACCTTCGTTACGGAGTTGCTGCATGTAGGGAACGGTGCCGCATTTATCCTGTGCAGAAACATGCAAAAAGCATAGTTGCAGGATTAGGGCCAAATAAACCGAGGGATACCGCACGCTTTCAACAGTTGATTGCCAAACAACAAGGTTATATTAGCCAAATATACAATTCGTAACCCAATTGGGCTTGGTCACTGGTCAATAGAAATTGCTCAGGATTTTAGTTTATGACTAAACAGTGAGGTTTACCACCTCAATGCCCTTAATTTCAGGGACGGCTCTTTTAATAGCTTCTTCAACGCCAGCCTTAAACGTCATGGTTGACATGGGGCAGCTGCCGCAGGCACCCAAAAATTCAAGTTTAACAATGTTGGCGGATGTTATTTCCTGTATCCTCACGTTGCCACCATCGGCTTCCAGGTAGGGGCGTATGGAATCCAGTGATTCTTCAATGCGCTGGGTAAGATCAGTAAGCGTATTCATCACACATTCAGTTCAACTCGCTTTGTTTCGGCTAAGTTAGCATTTCTTATGGCAATCTGCCGGGCCAATGATTCAGCCAGGGTTTTAAATGCATCCGCTGTGAGGCCTTCCTTCATTACGGCAGGCAAACCAGAGTCGCCACTTTCGCGGATACCTTGCACCAGCGGTATCTGACCGAGAAAAGGAACATGGTATTTTTCCGATAAGTTCTTGCCGCCATCTTTTCCAAAAATGTAGTATTTGTTTTCGGGTAATTCTTCCGGGGTAAAATACGCCATGTTTTCAATGATGCCCAGTATGGGCACATTGATTTGAGGTTGACGGAACATGGCCAGCCCTTTGTTGGCATCAGCCAAGGCAACCTTTTGTGGTGTGGTAACAATTACTGCTCCCGTTACCGGAACGGTTTGTACCATGGTTAAATGGATATCGCTTGTTCCGGGAGGCAGGTCGATCAACAGGTAGTCAAGTTCACCCCAAAGTGTTTCACTGAAAAACTGTTTTAAGGCTGCGCTGGCCATTGGCCCACGCCAAACCACGGCACTGTCGGGTGGTGTAAGAAATCCAATCGACATCAGTTTAACACCATATTGTTCCAGCGGTAAAATCATCGACTTGCCGTTTATTTCCTGAACGGCTGGCTGCTCATGTTCGCAATTAAACATGGTAGGGATGGAGGGGCCGTAAATATCCGCATCGATCAACCCAACTTTTGCACCGCTTTGCGAAAGGGCCACGGCCAGGTTGCTGGTTACGGTTGATTTACCAACGCCACCTTTACCGGAAGCGATGGCCACAATATTTTTTACTTTTGGTAATAGCGGGGCAGCGTTGCGACTGGTAGTAACCGATGAGGTAATGTGAATATTTACCGGAAAATTTTCGCCTGCAATCGCTTCTATGGCATCCTGGCAATCCTGCCTTATTTTTTCTTTCAATGGGCAGGCCGGTGTGGTTAACACAACACTAAACGATATTTCTTTTTCGGAAACCATGATGTCACGGATCATCCCCAGGCTTACCAGGTCACGTTTCAGGTCGGGGTCTTCTACCGTGGAAAGGGCTTTTAAAATATCGGTTTCTGTTAGCTTCATGGCTTGAATTTGCGCGAATTTAGGGCTGTCGACTGCTAAAACAAAACTTATTAGCCGATGGTTTTCCCGCTGATTTCGGGGCGGAAAGAGTATCTTTGGAGCCCGATTTAAGCCGCGTGATCTCCCGCCAAACCATAGACGAAATCCGTAACCGCATCGATATAGTGGATGTGGTAAGCGACTTCGTTTCTCTTAAACGGTCAGGTCAGAATTACAAGGCCTTGAGCCCGTTTACCAATGAGAAAACACCTTCGTTTTACGTAGTTCCTTCAAAGGGTATTTTCAAGGATTTTAGTAGTGGAAAAGGTGGCGATGGCATAACCTTCGTGATGGAGCATGAGGGCATGAGCTACGTAGAAGCGTTAAAGTTCCTCGCTAAAAAATATGGTGTTGAAATCAAGGAAGATGCCCGTACACCCGAGGATGTTGCCGCCCAAAGCGAGCGGGACAGTCTGTATATCGTCATGAATTTTGCGAAGGATTATTATAAAAACCTGCTGCACAAACATGATGAAGGAAAGGGCATTGGGTTAAGCTATTTCCGCGAGCGCGGTTTTAACGATCGGATACTGGAAAAGTTTGAGTTGGGTTATAGCCTCAGGGACTGGAATCACCTGGAGCATGCAGCCTTAAAGGCCGGCTTCAGCGAAAGCATACTGGAGAAGGCCGGACTTATAGTAAAGAAGCCCGCCCATGACGGGAAAGATGGGGATGATAAAGTTTACGATCGCTTCCGCGGACGCGTAATTTTTCCCGTGCACAACTTGTCGGGCAAAGTAGTTGCCTTTGGCGCACGCATCCTCACCAAAGAAAAAGACCAGCCCAAATACATCAATTCACCCGAAACTGACATCTATCACAAAAGCCAGGTGCTGTATGGGCTGTACCAGGCCAAAAATGAAATACGTAAATACGATTTCTGTTATTTGGTTGAAGGATACACCGATGTCATCTCCCTTCATCTTTCAGGAATTGAAAATGTAGTGGCTTCTTCCGGCACGGCCTTAACAGAAGAACAAATCCGGCTGATGCGCAGGTTCACCGAAAATGTAACGGTTCTGTTTGATGGTGATGCAGCCGGTATTAAAGCTGCACTACGCGGGATAGACCTGGTTCTAAAAGGCGGCTTAAATGTGCGCGTGGTGTTGTTGCCCGATGGGGAAGACCCGGACAGCTACTCAAAAAAAATGGGCAGCACGGACTTTCAGCAATACCTGAAAAACCGAACGCGCGATTTCATTTCCTTTAAAATTGATTTGCTTTCCGGTGATGCTTCACGCGACCCGATTAAACGGGCAGAAGCCATCCGTGAAATCGTGACCAGCATCGCTTTAATACCTGACCCGATAAAACGTTCGGTTTACATTAAAGAAACCAGCGATTTACTGAAGATACAGGAATCCGTATTGCTTACGGAACTAAACAAGATCATCATCCAGGAGCGAAGGAAACGCGACCAGGAACGCGACCGCGAAGCAGGGCAGGAGCCTCTTCCGGACATCCTTGAAGAGGTTGCTCAAGCTTCAAAAACCGATCCGCTCGCCATGGTGCAGATGCAGGAACGCGAAACGATAAGGTTGTTGTTGAACTATGCCGAAAATGGTGTTGGCGATGACCAGAAGGTGATTGATTTTTTGTTGGGTGAGTTGGACGATATAGAATTTACCAACCCGGTGTACAAGGAAATTTTTGAGGCCTTCCGGAACGGTGCTGATGCAGCAACGCGTATCGACAATTTTTATTTTTTGGAAAATGGCTCCGATAGCGTAAAACGGGCTGTGGCAGACCTCATGACCTCACGTTATGAAACCTCACCACACTGGAGCGAGAAATTTCATATCTATTTTCCGCATGAAAAGGAAGTGATGCATGATGTGGCCATGTCGAATGTGTTGCGCTTGAAGTTTCGCCTGATCCAGAAAATGATGGAAGACAACCTGAAGGAAATGAAAGGGATAAAAGATGATGCTGTGCTGGATAAGCACCTGGCGGTGCATGCCCAATTGAAAGGTGCAGAGAAAGAGTTGGCCGGTATTTTAGGGATTGTGGTATCAAAAGGATAGGAACATAAGTGCTGTAATAGTTGTTTCAAATACTTGTTATAAAGTTTAACGCGAGAACGGATAATGGAAGCGCCAATTAAATTAGATTCGATAGAACAGGCCATTGACGATATTAAGAATGGCAAAGTTATCATAGTGGTAGATGACGAGGACCGTGAAAATGAAGGGGATTTTATTTGTGCGGCCGAATGTGTAACCCCCGAGATCGTAAATTTTATGGCCACGCATGGCCGTGGTTTAATATGCGCCTCGTTGATTGAAGACCGGTGCGATGAACTGCAGCTTGATTTGATGGTTGGAAAAAACACTGCCACTTACGAAACGCCCTTTACGGTTTCAGTTGATCTTATTGGCCACGGGTGCACCACCGGTATTTCAGCGCACGACCGTTTTAAAACCATACGTGCCTTGGTTGACCCTGAAACCCGACCCGAGGATTTGGGCAGACCGGGACATATTTTCCCGCTTCGCGCCAAGCGGGGCGGTGTGTTACGCAGGGCTGGGCATACCGAAGCTGCGATTGACTTTGCGCGGCTGGCCGGCTTTAAACCAGGCGGAGTGCTGGTGGAGATAATGAACGAAGACGGTTCCATGGCCCGTCTGCCTGATCTTAAAAAAGTTGCTGAACGCTTTAACTTAAAGTTGGTATCTATCAAAGACTTGATCGAATACAGGATACGGAAAGAATCACTGATCAGCCGCGAAGTTGAAGTGGATATGCCTACAGCTTATGGCGATTTCAAATTGATTGCCTTTCAGCAAACGAATACGCAAGAGACACACATGGCGTTGGTTAAAGGTACCTGGGCAACCGATGAGCCCGTATTAGTACGTGTGCACTCATCGTGTGTTACGGGTGATATTTTTGGGTCGTGCCGGTGCGATTGCGGCCCACAATTACACCATGCCATGCAAATGGTTGAGCGTGAAGGAAAGGGCGTTGTATTATACATGAAGCAGGAGGGCAGGGGAATAGGGCTGTTGAATAAACTAAAGGCCTACAAACTGCAGGAAGAAGGCATGGATACCGTGGAGGCCAATCTGCAATTGGGGTTTGACATGGACGAGCGCGATTACGGAGTAGGTGCACAGATTTTGCGCGATTTGGATGTAACCAAGATCAGGCTGATTACGAATAACCCTAAGAAGCGTGTTGGTTTGATGGGGTACGGGCTGGAGATTGTGGACAATGTCCCGATCGAGATTTCACCCAATCCGCACAATGCGAAGTACCTGGCTACCAAGCGCGATAAGTTGGGGCATTCTATCTTAAAGCAGTAATGAAACGATCAGTAAGCATACTTTTTTTTATTCTTTCATACCAATGGGTTGCCGCGCAGCAATGGCCTTTCGAGTTGTGGCACGAAGGAAAAATTGTGCTGGAAACTGGCGATACACTAAAGGGTTTAGTGAAATATGATCTGCAGCAGGACCTGGTCCAGTTTAACGACCAACGCACACAAGTTGAGGCATACACGGCACGCAAAGTTTTGTTTTTTGAAATTTTTGACAACACCGAAAAGCGTTACCGTAATTTTTTTGCATTGCCGTATGCCGCAACCGGAAATTATAAAACCCCGGTTTTTTTTGAGTTGCTGGAAGACGGTAAAATGACCCTGCTCGTGCGCGAGGCATTGGAGTACCGAACGTACAATTCGCCTTACTTTTACGGCTCGTATACACGGTTGGTGTTGGTGTACAAATATTTTTTGATGGATGAGCGGGGAAATATCAACGAGTTTCTGGGCAAACGTGGCGACCTGCTAAGGCTTATGGGCAACAAAGCCGACAATGTTGACCGCTACATGAAAGCAAACCGGTTGAAGATCGAAGACCGTTATGATTTTGCCAAAACTGTTTCGTATTACAACTCCCTATTCTGATTTCAGAATAACAAAGCAAGTATTAGCTTGCACCCTTCTTATTTAAGCTATTTTTAGTTTTACTTGCAGCTATGAAAAAGCCCCTTATTCTGGTTACGAATGATGATGGCATTACCTCCAAAGGAATCCGCACGCTGATTAACGTGATGAAAGATATAGGTGAGGTATTGGTGGTGGCTCCGGATGGCCCGCAATCAGGTATGGGCCATGCCATTACCGTGGGGGAAACTTTACGCCTCGAAAAGAACCGGATTTTTGAGGGCATCACAGCCTTTGAGTGTTCGGGCACGCCAGCGGATTGCGTGAAAATGGCCCGTCACTTTGTCCTTAAGGACAAACGCCAGCCCGATGTTGTGGTGAGTGGTATCAACCACGGCAGCAATACCTCCATTAGCGTTTTATATTCCGGTACAATGTCGGCTGCCATAGAAGGCGCCATAGAAGGAACGCCTTCCATTGGTTTTTCATTGTGCGATTACTCACACGATGCCGATTTTTCGCACACAGAAGCCTATGTAAAATCCATAACCCAACAAGTGTTGACCAAAGGCTTGCCAAAAGGTGTTGCGCTAAACGTTAATTTTCCTCCTAAGCGGAATGAATCCATTAAAGGTGTGCGCATCTGCCGCCAGGCAAATGCCAAATGGGTGGAGGAATTTTTGCAACGGCATGATCCGAACGGCAGGAGTTATTACTGGATGACCGGCAACTTTGTGAACTTTGACAAGGGTGAAGACAATGATGAATGGGCTATTGCGAACAACTACATCTCTGTTGTTCCTTGCCAGTTTGATTTAACGGCACATCAGGCCATTCCTGTACTTAATGAGGATTGGGATATACTCCAGTAATCATTATTTTAGTTTTCTAAACTTAAACACCATGATCAGGGCCCTCTTTATTATTGGTTTACTGCTATTGATTTTTTCATGCTCAACGAAAAATGAATCATCCCAAAATGACCTGAATTCCGCGTATGATAATGAGGTCATGTACAAAATCTCCAGTGATGGTATTGGAAATATAAGCCTGGGCGGCTCGCTCGATCTGGTGGAAGCCAACTTGCCGGTGGCCGAAATGCAAACGGTTTATGATGAAGAAGATGAGGGTGGTCAATACCTTATCCGTTTGGCCGAGTACAGTGAGTATAGCCTGGGTGTTCAGGTTGGCTATGGTAACATTATTGCCATTACCGTATTCACGCCTCCCTTTGCAACCGAAAAAGGGATCAGCCCGCAAACCAGCAACCTGGCCGACCTGAAGCGGTATTATACTGTTGAAGATATTTGGGTGCCTGATGCGGGCGTACTTCATATTGGTGTGAAAGAACTTCCCAACATAACTTTTGTTTTTGAAGAAAAGCACTTGTTAACACTTACCGAAGGCGCAGATATTGCACTGGCGGATTTGCCCGGTGGCCTTGTGCTGACCCGCATTGAGCTTTATAAACCTTTGGAATAGTTTTTTAAACAGGATCTACATCGATAATCACGCGTGTATTGCGGAAGGGTTTATCGTGAAGGGCATTACCGATGACAGAAGCCAGGAGTTGTTTGATTTGAGCGAGGTTTCCTGAGTCGCGTGGTATTTTAACCAACAGGTTCATCAGGTACTGATTCCTGATCCTTGAAATCATCGGTTCGCCTGGCCCCAGCACTTTTATTCCTTTAATATTTTGTGTGATCTGTTCCCACAATACACGGGCCGCTTCTACGGTAATTTTTTTATCGATGTGCTTGACTGTAATTTCGATTAGGCGGCTGAAAGGTGGGTATAGGTGGTTCTGTCTGTCGGTTAATTCCTGGGCATAAAATTCTCGCATGCGCTGGTTCAGTACATAGTTCAGTACAGGATGATCGGGTGAAGATGTTTGAATGACTACTTTGCCGGGCTTTTCCCGCCTGCCTGCCCGTCCACTCACCTGGGTAATGAGTTGGAATGCGCGTTCATACGATCGAAAATCCGGGAAGTGCATCATTCGATCGGCATTAAAAACACCAACTAAACTTACTTTATCAAAGTCAAGCCCCTTGGTTACCATTTGTGTACCTACTAAAATATCCGTATCACCCTTTTCAAATTGCTCAATAATAGTTTCGTAACTGGTTTTGGAACGCGTGGTATCCAAATCCATCCGTTGAATGTGTGCTTCCGGAAAATACAGTTTCAACTCTTCTTCCAACTTCTCAGTTCCATAGCCCATGGTTCGCAATCGTTTTGATGAACAGGAAGGGCAAGAAGAGGGGAGTGGCTCTTTATAACCACAATAATGACATATGAGCGAATGCTTGAATTGATGGTAGGTTAAGCTGACAGCACAGTTAATACACTTAGGCACCCAACCGCAATCCTCGCAATCGAGTATGGGGGAGTAGCCTCTGCGGTTCTGAAAAATAATCACTTGTTCTTTTTCTGCGAGCGAGGCACCAATGGCCCTAAGCACGGTGCCTGAAAAATCACCACGCGTTGTTTTTTGCTTTCGTTCGGCCATCATGTTTGCCAGGATCACCTCAGGAAGCCTGGCATCTCCATAGCGCTTATGCAATTCGACCAAGCCGTATTTACCGGTATGCGCCAGGTGGTAAGATTCCATGGAAGGAGTTGCCGATCCCAGGATAATTTTTGAATGGTGGTTGTGGGCCATCATCAACGCTGCATCGCGTGCATGGTAGCGAGGTGCAGGCTCCTGTTGTTTGTAGGAGGTATCGTGTTCTTCATCCACGATGATAAGCCCGAGATTATCGAACGGAAGAAAGATAGAAGAGCGAACGCCTACCACAAATTTAAACCGCCCGTTCAGCACACCGTTCCATACTTCAACGCGCTCGTTATCGGAAAAGCGCGAATGATAAACACCCATGGATTCACCGAACATTTTCCGAAGACGCTGAACGATTTGTGTGGTGAGTGCGATTTCAGGTAACAGGTACAGCACCTGTGAGCCGCTTTCGAGTGCACGTTTAATCAGGTTTATGTACACTTCGGTTTTTCCGCTGCCGGTAATACCATGAAACAATACCGTATTGTGCTTTTCAAATTGTTGAAAGATGGATTGTTGCGCAACAAGCTGTTCATCGCTCAGGTTTACATCAGGAAGTTCTTCCTCCGTACCCAGGTTAAACCTGGAAACGATAACTTCAAACTCTTCCAGTATGTTGTTTTTAATAAGGGTGTTTAAGGCCGATGCTGAGAACTCCGGCAACATCAACTGATTTTTACGGATGCCCTTTCTGTTTGTGACAGGGTCATGAAGCACGGGAATATCCTGCAAGTATTTCAGTAAAATAGCTTCTTGTTTCGGTTTACTGACAAGTTCTGAAAACACTTGCTCCAGGGCTTTGTGATCCAGCAGTCTGGTTGTTAGTCGTAGGTATTTTTCTTTTTTCGGTTTGAACTTTTCTTTAACCTCTTCGAACAGGATGATGGATTCCTTACCGGTTAAGGATTTCAGAATACTGTAAATGCTTTTTATGCCCAACAAAGAGGCTACTTCTGTATACGACATTGGTTTTGAAGCCAAATGCTTTAGCAGCATGGTTTCTTTTTCAGAAAATTCAAACAACGTTGTTTCCCAATCGAAGGCAGGATGAAGTTGTACCATCGACTCACTGGAGAGCTTTAGCCCCGATGGCAAGGCCGCATTCAATACTTCGCCCGTGGTGCACATGTAATAATCGGCCATCCATTCATAAAAGCGTAACTGATGGGCATGGATGATTGGTTCTTCATCAAGCAGGTCAAGCAGGTATTTGGCTTCGTATTCGGTTGGGGGCGTTTCATACAGGGAGGCAATAATACCGGTCAAAATTCTCCGGTCACCAAACTGTACAATGGTGCGTTGCCCTACCAGTACTTTATCATTCCAGTCGAAGGGTACGCGATAGGTAAACCGTTTTGCAATAGGTACCGGAAGCAGGACTTCTGCGAACAGGGTTGTGCGGGAGTCAGGAAAAAGCTCATCCATTGTATCATGAAAGTGCTTTACCCGGATTTGCAGGATTAATTATTTTAAGGCCTGCAATTTTTGAGAAGTCTGTGTGATTGCTTGTTAATAGTTTGCATCCATACGAAATTGCAGATGCCGCAATAATACTGTCAGGAAGTTTTATAGCATACTTTTTTCGTAATTCAATTGTTTTATTGGCTATAAGTTCATCCAGATGAATTATTGATGCAGAATCAACAATAACTTTAAATATTTTTTCTTCTTTAGGAGTTATATTCTTAAAGCCAAGTAGTTCTATTTTATTTATGATTGAAATGTAGAATTGCACATCCAGAACTTGATCAATAAAATTTAAGGACTCAACTGGAAGCTTAGCGGCCAGATAATCTATGAAAACATTAGTATCTATAAGGTATTTCTGTTCCATCCTGACCTCATTAATTCAAGCTGATTTCTTAATTCATTTGATTTTTTTATCGATATAGTGCCTCTTAAGGATTTCGATAGACTACTTTTCTTCCTAGTTTGATCAGAAACCAATTTTATAAGATCTGCATCTTCCAAATCCTTCAATATTTTTAATGCTTTGCTATGCCGTAATTGAATGGTGATAGTTTTCATACAGAAATATAAGTTGAAAAGGTATAAAAAAATCAGAGCAAATTTAAATTAATTTCAATGCCTCAGGAAGGGTAAAAACAGGTTGCTTACACGACTTATCCCGGCAAACGTAAAAGGTGGTTTGGTTTCCTATGGCCTTTTTATCTTTCACTAACGGAAGGTTGCTGTGGCCTACTGCGCCCATAAATAGGGCGAATGGTAAAAAATGTTTTTGGAGTTCATTTTTATGGATGATGGCATCTGGTCCTACGAGTACAACTTCTGCGTAGCCCGAAATACTTTCCATCAGGGCAATCCCCCAATGCGACATGTAGTTAGGTTCTTTCTGAATAAGTTCAGCAACGTTATTCACCATACGTTCCGCCAATTGCTTCCATTCCGTAGTGTCGAGAAAAGTACACAGTTGTAGAAGATTGATGGTCATCACGCTGTTGGACGAAGGGATTACATTATCGAAAATTTCTTTCTTTCGGGTGATCAGTTTTTCGGCTTTCAGACTGGAATAAAAGAATAGCCCATCGGTTTCGTCATAGAAATTTTTAATGACGTATTCCACTATGGCCGATGCCTTTTGTAGCCATTGTTCATTGAAATCGGCCTGATAAAGTTTGATGTATGCTTGTATGAGAAAAGCATAGTCTTCCAGAAACCCTTCCGTGGGTGCTCGTTTACCTTTAAAGGAGCGGTAACAAACAGAACCATCCATCAGGTTTCGTTCAAGGAAATCTATGTTGGTTTGGGCACTATGAAGAAAACGCTCCTCAGTAAAAGCATGATAAGCATCAATCAGCCCCGCAATCATCATCGCATTCCAACCCGTGAGAATTTTATCATCTAATCCAGGTCGTATACGCGATTCACGAGCTTGCAGTAACGTTACTTTTGCTTTGTAAAGTAAGTGATGCCAGTTTTCTTTGTCCAGATTATTCCTGCTCAAGAAATTTTCTTCTTCCACGCGTTGATGAAGAATGTTCATGCCATGCTCCCAATTACCCGATTCGGTTACACCATAAAATTCGCAGAGCAACGCTGCATCAACTCCCAGAAGCCCGGTAAGTTCTGATTTTGTAAAACAATAAAATTTCCCTTCAACCCCTTCACTGTCGGCATCTATGGCTGAATAAAATCCACCCTCCGGATGTCTCATTTCGCGTTGAAGCCAGTTGAAGGTTTCGTACGCAACACGTTTGTAAGCTTCATTTCGGGTAAGCTTAAAGGCCTCTGAATACAAACTCAATAGTTGTGCATTGTCGTAAAGCATCTTTTCGAAATGGGGGGCAAACCACTCATTATCTACAGAGTATCGCGCAAAGCCACCGCCTACCTGGTCGTAAATTCCACCCTGAATGATTTTGGTTAAGGTAAGATTGATGTGTGAGAGTGCCTGTTCGTGTTTAGTGACCTGATGGTAACGCAAAAGCCATAACCATAGGGAGGGCATAATGAACTTTGGCGCCTTCTCCATTCCGCCCCAGGCCGTGTCAAATCTGCTCTCAAAGTTTTGGTAAATGGTGGATAAGATTTTCTCAGAATTTGGTTTTGGGTTGGTTGTAATGAATTTGGTAATATCACTTTTTGAAATGTGTCTGGTTAAATCTTCAGAAGAAGCAATTATCTCCTCTTTTCGGTTACGCCATGCCTGGTGAATGTTTTGAAGTATTTGCGCCCAGGCTTTGGGCGGAAAATAGGTGCCGCCATAAAATGGTTTTTGGTCAGGCGTTAAAAAAACATTGAGTGGCCACCCGCCATTGATGCCCATGGCTTGTACCGCATCCATATAAATCTGATCAATGTCCGGACGTTCTTCGCGATCTACTTTTATGCAAATGAAATAGTCGTTCATCAGGGCAGCGAGGTCTTCGTTCTCGAAACATTCTCGCTCCATAACGTGGCACCAATGGCACGAGGAATAACCAATGCTCACCAAAATAGGCTTATCTTCCACTTTCGCCTTTTGCAAAGCCAGGTTTCCCCATTCGTGCCAGTCTACCGGGTTGTAGGCATGCTGGAGCAGATAAGGCGAGGTGGCATGAATAAGCTGGTTTGGGGGGTTGGGTTTAGAAGTACTGTCCATTACTTGGGGTATGAATAGTGCCCGATGATTTTGTAACTAAAAAGACAGTCGGAAATCTCCTGGCCATTTCCGATATTATGAACAATCAGATTGCGAAGGCCGTCATTAGATTTCTGATGGATAACAATTCCGATATGGGTTAGGTTTCCTCTCAGATTCCAGGCAACGATATCACCGGGTAAATAATCAGAGGGGTTCTTAGTAATGGGTTTTGTTATACCGTGCCGTGCAAAAAATACCATCAGGTTGGGCACTCTTCGGTGATCAATATTTTTATCAGGTTTGGTTAAACTCCAGTTTTTAGGATAATGGTTGAAATGAGCCGCCATGTCACGGTGAACTTCAACCTGAAGATCAATACCCAATTTGCGGTATGCGCGGATGATGACATCGGTACACACCCCGCGATCGGCCGGCACATCGCCTCCCGGATAATCAATTTTAAAATAGGAGGGATCGTAAATAACCCGGTCGTTTGTTAAAGCAACGGCAGCATTAGCCAATGTATGTTCTGTAGCTTGAGCATATGCGCCTACACCATACAATAGCAGCAAGGCTCTGAGCAGTTGGTTCATACAAGTTGGTTTTTTACCCAGGCAAGTTCTTCGTCAACGGATACTGTAGATTTGACTTCATTTAATTGGGACATCAGCTCTTTCAGGAATGCCTGGTGTGCCGGAGAAGTCACATGAAACGGTTTGTGCTTTAAACCGGATTGTATTTTTTTCCATTTTTCCAGGAAGGTGAGGGTTTCCGCATCGAAATAA
Organism: Cyclobacteriaceae bacterium; assembly: GCA_025808415.1. Lineage (NCBI taxonomy): Bacteria > Pseudomonadati > Bacteroidota > Cytophagia > Cytophagales > Cyclobacteriaceae > Cyclobacteriaceae bacterium. Next base: position 2,778,190 of record CP075525.1, on the reverse strand, counting down.
GCCTGAGTGAATTTTTCCCAGATATACGCCTCAGCATCGGAAGAGGGGTGGATCATGTCGGATTTGTAAAAGCGGTAATCACGTAAGTCATCCAGCATAATTTCATAAGAAGGGAAGTAGTGCACGTCAGCATGCTGTTCGGTGAGTGTATTACACGCGATGCGCAAGGTGGATTTGCTTACGCTATTTAATTCCAGGGTGTCTTTTACATGCCGTACAGGGCTAACCGTGAGTATGATTTGAAGATTGGGGTTAACGGATTTCAGTTGTTCATACGTTTCTTCAAATGAATCGAGTATTCGTTTTTGCGTGATTAACTTTTTTTCGAAGAGGTGGGAAGGGAGCTTATGACAATTCGATACGGGTTCACCGGAATCTTTTCTTGTATAAATCCATGCGGTGCCGTAGGTAATCATTAACCATTTTGCAGATTTCAAAAAGTTGTGTGTTTGTACAATTCTTTCCTTAAGCATGTCTTTTAATTCGTGTTGAGATAAAGCCGACAAGCCTGAATGGAAATCGTAATTTAAAAAGATGCCATTGTTTTCAATGAATGAATTAGGTTCAGGTTGAGCATGGGTACTTGAAAAGTTGAGTAACTTATGTAGTGATATTGGGTTGTAAACAGTTCCAAATGGATTTTTCAAAACACGGAACTTTGAACTTATCAATTGCTCACCCATAGTATCGGCAAAGCAGGACCCAAGGGTTAGTACAGGATCATGAATCGATAGTTGTTTTTTCGATTTCTCAACCTCAACTTCTGTACGAAAATTTTGCATAACTATGGCGGTGATGCCTTCAAGATACATTTTCAATGAAGGATTTGCACATCAGCTACAAAAAATCTATAAAACAAAAAAGCCCCGTGGTGGCGGGGCTTTTTAAAAGATTGCATAGCTTATTCAGCTACTACATTTATTTTGAGTTCGTGCTTCACTTCTTTGTGTAGATCAAGTGTAGCGGTATAAGAACCCAGTTGCTTGGGCTGTTCCTTGAAATGAACTTTTTTACGGTCCACTTCAAAACCTTTGGCCTTTAAAATATCGGCAACCTGAACGGCTGTAACCGCTCCAAAAATTTTACCGCTTTCACCGGCTTTGGTTTTCAGTTCAATGGTTAAGTCACCAATTTTCGCGGCAAGTGCTTCAGCATCTTGCTTAAGTTTGGCAGCCTTATGGGCCATCTGGCGGATGTTCTCCGCTACCTGGCGCTTGTTGGAGTCGTTGGCAATTAATGCAAGTCCGTTAGGTATAAGGAAGTTACGACCGTAACCTGCTTTTACCTTAACAGTGTCATTCTTATAGCCAAGACCTTGTACATCTTGTTTTAATATTACTTCCATCTTCGGATCAGTTTATCAGTTCGACAATTACTTTAAAGAATCACCGGTGTACGGAAGAATAGCCATGTGGCGTGCGCGCTTTACAGCTTGCGAAACTTTCTTCTGGAATTTCCAGCTGGTACCGGTAAGCCTGCGGGGTAAAATTTTACCCTGCTCGTTAATAAACTTCAACAGGAAGTCAGGATCTTTATAGTCGATGTACTTGATGCCGTTTTTCTTAAAGCGGCAGTACTTGGGTTTTAATTCAACCCGCTTGATAGGTTCGTTCTGTAATGTCATTTGGCAAGCTCCTCCTCAGTTTTACGTACCGGTTTACGGTTGTTTTTGTTGAATTCTCCTTTGCGTCTTCTTTCGTTGTACGTAAGGGCATTTTTGTCAAGGGTGATGGTCAAAAAGCGCATCACCGATTCATCGCGTCTGTACTCCGTTTCGAGCGTGTTGATCAGTTCGGGAGATGCCGAAAATTCGATGAGGTTATAGAAGCCGGTCGACTTTTTCTGGATGGGATATGCCAGTTTGCGAAGACCCCAATGCTCGATGTTTAAAATCTGGGCATTGCCTTTCTTTAACACGTTCACGAACTTTTCGACAGTATCCTTCATCTGTTCTTCAGACAAAACGGGATTCAAAATGAATACTGTCTCGTAATTGTTCATAATTGTTTAGTTGTGTTTAAAATGAGGGTGCAAAGATAGAAAATGGCCCCGAAATGAAAAAATCGGGTTTTAAAGTTCTTTTGTCTTAAAATACTCTGTTTTTGGGCCATTTTGAGCTAAAACGGTGATCAACCATGGTGTTAAGGACGCTATTTTTTTCGGCATGCTTGTTTTCGGCTGTATGGGTATATGCGAATACCGAGGTAAAACATTTTTCAATAGAACTGGCGGGACTTAAAATAGGGGAACTGACGGCAACCCGAAAGACCATTGACACCCTAACTCATTACTACATTGAAAGCAAGGTGAGCTTTTGGTTATTTATGAAGGTCAATGTACATCATGTCCAAACAGCAGTTTACCACCGTAACAAGCTGCTGTCTTCCACCGTAAAAACCCGCTCCAATCGGGGCGATTTCAGTTCTTCGGTGATCTGGGATAACAGGCAATATGTTGTAAAGGTTGATATGTATAAGTATAAGCATGATGGTGTTATAGGATCGCCTATCAACTTTAATGTAATGCGTTTTTTCTTTGATGAACCCACTCATGTCAGCTCCGTTTTGGCCGATGGTAATGGTTTGATGGCACCTGTGGCCTTTGTAAAAAAATCGTATTACGAAGTAAATGTGCGTGGTGAGCGCAACAAGTATTTTTTTAAGGAAGGTAAATTGCAGCGTGCGGTTATGGATAACAGCATTAAGAACTACGAAATAGTTTTGCGCACGGATTAGTAAAATCGCTGGCTTCTGCAGAGAAGCCAATATTGAAAAAAAACAAACACGAGCTGATTTAAAAAAATTTTTATCTTGCCTCATGGATTATATTGTTAGTGGAATTCAACAGGTTGGAATTGGTGTTAAAGATGCTGAGGAGGCATGGGCCTGGTACCGTAAACATTTTGGGTTTGACGTGCCTATTTTCAAAGATTCGGCACAAGCATCACTGATGACACGTTATACCTCAGGCATTGCCGAGAGCCGTTATGCCATATTGGCTATGAACCTGCAGGGCGGGGGAGGTTTCGAGATATGGCAGTATACATCAAAAGAGCCCCAGGCGGCTTCTTTTATTCCACAACTGGGCGATACCGGTGTTTATGCCGTAAAACTTAAATCCAGTAATGTTGTAAAGGCTTATGATTTTTTAAAAAGCAAGAACGCAAACGTACTTACAGGGCCAGCACAATGCCCGGATGGCCGTATGCATTTTTATGTTGCCGATCCTTACAACAATATTTTTGAAATCATCGAGAGTGACAGTTGGTTTAAACGGAAGTCGTTTCCGAATGGAGGTGTGTCTGGCGTAACCATTGGGGTGTCGGACATTAATCAGTCGGTTGGGCTGTATAAAAATATTTTAGGCCACAACTCCGTTGCGTACGATGTTACCGGGAACTTTGCCGATTTAAAAGGTGTGGCTGGTGGCCAATCGTCATTCCGGAGGGTATTACTCAAAGCCCATGCACCATGTAAGGGAGCATTCGGAAACCTCCTGGGTTCAACCGAGATTGAATTGGTAGAAGTGAAAGACCGGAAGCCCAGTAAAATTTATGAAAGCCGCAACTGGGGCGACTTGGGCTTTATCCATGTGTGCTTTGATATACGGGGCATGAAAAACCTGGGGAAGCGTTGTACCGAAGTTGGCAATTCATTTACGGTTGATAGCAGCAACTCATTCGATATGGGTAAGGCTGCAGGACACTTTTCATACATTGAGGACCGTGACGGTACATTAATTGAGTTTGTTGAAACACATAAGATACCCATTGTTGAAAAGTTAGGCTGGTTTCTGGATATCAAAAACAGGCCCATGGAAAAACCCCTTCCGAATTGGATGCTGGGCATGTTGGCTGTTAACCGCGTTAAGGATTAATACCTGTTTTTTATTTTACTGAAAACTGCCCGCTCCCCATTTTATAATCATCGCAATACACTTCAAGCGTATAGGTGCCCGGTGCATAATCTGAACCCTTGTCATAGAGGTAGGTGAGTTTCTGGCGTGTATTGTCAAACAATATTTCCTGGGCGGCTGTGTAAAACTCTTCCTTGTTATTGTAGATGAAAGTGCCCGAACCGCGGGCCACATCAAATAGTACCTGCCCATTTTGGTCAACAATACGAATCATGATTTTCTTGCCTTCAATAGGGGCCACGTTATTTTCGGCCAGGTTAAATTCAATTTTAATATTCCCTACCTGACGGTTCCGGAAAGGTGATTCCCGTTCTTTGCCCCTGTCATTTACGGCTACAATTCGGATGTTCTCTGCCTTAAGCTGAGAAGCCAGGTTTACTTTGCCGGCCAGTTCTTCTTTGGTTTGTGTAAGGCGGTTAATAGAATCGCCCAGTATATTTTTTTGAACTTTTAAGGTAGTGTTTTCAGTGAGCAATTGCTTGTTTACGTTTTTAAGGCGTTCAATCTCCTCATCTTTATTTTTCAGCAGGAGTTCATAGCCTTCAACCTTATCTTTAAGTTCTTTTATTACCTGTCCGTTTGCCCTGCGTGTTCTTTTCAATTCATTCTCAATCTCTTCCTTGGCCTTGGTTAGTTCACTGATGTCGCCACCGAGGCGTTTTATCTCGGCTATACGTTGGTCTAATTCGGTGCTGATTTCATCCAGGCGCTGCATGGTGGTGGCTAGTTGTTCTTCGGTAGAAGATTTCTCTACGCGCAACTGGTCGCGTTCCTGCTTATTGAAATAGCTGCTTACAAACTGAACGACAATGATCACGGAAAGGATAGCGATGATAATCGCATACTTTTGATTTGATTTTTTTGAAGCTTCCGGTTGCTCGTTTTTTACAGGTTCAGCCATACGAAGGTTTTATAAGATGATGCAAAAATAAACCTATTTAAGGCTATTCCAACGCTTAAAACTGTAATACAACGTGTTGTTTGTTTAGTGAGGGGTCCAAAAATACTATTCCGCACCTGAACAGATCGGCACTGGTATATACGAGCGGATGCCTTTTTATTTCGTTCCAGGCCTTTTCCATTTCGGGTGTATCGTGAATGTCATCCAGGATGATAATGCTTTTGTGATGGGTACGGGTAAGTATCGATTCGAAATAATGCAGTGTAGGTTCATACCGGTGATTGGCATCCATAAAGGCCAGGTCGATTTTCGGGATACGTGAAAGGGTAGCGTATAAAGTGTTGTCGAGATTGCCGGTAATGAGTTCAATGTTCCGGGCTCCTCCAAATTCAAAACTTATGGAGGCAATCTCTGCAATGGTGGCCGATCCTTCGAAGGAGTAAACTTTTGATTGCGGCCGTGCGGCCAGGTAAAGTGTATTAATGCCTAGTGATGTTCCTAACTCCAAAATCGTTTTTGCGTGGCAATAACCTGCAATCCGGTTATAAAGTGTAGAAAATTTTGCATCACTAAGGCTTAACCTGGCTATATCACTGATTTTTCGTTTCGTGCCCGCTATGTGTTTTGAACCGGCACCAAAATCTTCTACGTCAATTTCACGGTGGTCGTTTGATAGTTGTTTCCGCAACGATTCAATAATGGTAATGGCGATAACTTCACGCTTGACAACCTTCGTGTAAAAATCGAACAGGAAGGGCGAGTGCAGGGAGTGCTCATCAACGGCATCAAGCCAATAGTTGAAAAATGTTTTTATCTTAAAAAAGGCAGACAATCAATTTAATCGGATTGGGGCAATCATCACAAATTCAGGGATGATTATATTCAATTGGGTTCCGTCAACTATACGTTCCATCAGGTATGTTCCGGTCATTTTACCAATGCCCGATTTTAAATTACAGCCTGAAACATATTGGTGCGACTGGCCCGGTTCTAGTATGGGTTGCTGTCCAACAACACCTTCGCCTTCTACTTCACGCGGGGCATAACCTGCATCAACAATATACCAGTGCCTGCGCAATAACTGAATGGTATTTTCACTTTGATTTTCGATGGTAATCTTGTAGGTAAAAACATAGTGGTACTGACTGGGACTGGAGTAGGCCGGTTGGTATTCCGTTTCCACGGTTACGCGTATTCCTTGGGTTATTTCAGTTACCATGCGTTTCAAAAATATTAATTTTTTGGAATTAAAAATGTTTAACGAAAATTCGGATTTATTTTCCACCAGAATACCACAATGGACGTCAAAATAGCACATTCCTGGAAGCTGAGATTAACCGGGGAATTTGATAAACCGTACTTTCAGCACCTGATTGCGTTTGTGAAGTCTGAGTACCAATCGGCTGTTGTTTATCCCCCCGGCCGTGAAATATTTAAAGCTTTTGATGCCTGTGATTTTGATGATGTAAAGGTGGTGATCATTGGCCAGGATCCCTATCACGGCCCCGGGCAGGCCAATGGATTATGTTTTTCGGTGCATGATGGTGTGCGTGTGCCGCCCTCGCTGGTGAACATCTTTAAAGAAATTCATGCTGATTTAGGTAAGCCCATTCCTTCCTCGGGTGATCTTGAACGTTGGGCGAGGCAAGGCGTGTTACTGCTTAATGCAACCCTTACCGTTCGGGCTTCTTCACCGGGTTCGCACCAGAATAAAGGGTGGGAAACATTTACTGATGCAGTGATAAAAAAAATATCCGATGAAAAATCCAATGTCGTTTTTCTTTTATGGGGCGCTTATGCGCAGAAGAAAGGAGAAATAATAGATCGATCCAGGCACCTTGTGCTCATGTCGGCACACCCTTCTCCCTTTTCAGCCGACAGGGGATTTTTTGGTTGTAGGCATTTCAGTAAGGCCAATGAATATTTAAAAAGTAAAGGATTGAAGGAAATAGATTGGTGAGAACGGGGTTTGCGGTTTCGGTTTCGCGTTATCATCGGTTAACCTGTAAACTTCAAACTCGTACCTCGTACTTTGTACCTTGCAACCCGTTCGGTTACTCGATCATCTTAAAGAATCTTTTCCACCGAATTTTATTCAGGAATTTCTGGTTAGGGTCAATTGACAACCAAATGAAAAACCCTTTCCCAACAATGTGATCTTCCGGAACAAAGCCCCAATAACGCGAGTCGAGTGAGTTGTGACGGTTATCACCCATCATGAAATAATAGTTTTGGTTAAATGTGTAAGAGGTTACCGCTTGTCCGTTAATCAGTAATTTTTTGTTCTCGATTTTAGCATCGCTTTGGTGGTCATAGGCGGTAATGATGTACCCATACAACGCTAATGTTGAGTCGTTAATGGAAATTGTTTCTCCACGTTTCGGGATCCACAGTGGGCCAAAGTTATCAAGGCTCCATTTCAATTTGTTCTCGAAGCCTGCTCCATAACCATAGTATTCGGAGAAAGGGAATATTCCAATTGTTGACTCATTCTCTTCCCTTATCACCGACTTGATGTACGACAGGCCTTTCATTTCTTCGGCTGTTGTTGGGTTAAGCCACATAATGTATTCAACGGTACTGTCATCGGGTCGTCCAAGCACCTGGTAGTCTTCAGCACCAATGCCCAATTTATCCAGGTTACGCTCGTTAATAATTCCGGTAGCTTTAACCTTGTAGCTCCACTGCACCAGGGGGTGGTCTTTGAATTCCTTACCGTTAACCAAAATCTTACTGTCAACAATCTGTAAGGTTTCACCGGCCGCGGCTACGCATCGTTTAATGTAGTTTGTTTTCAGGTCAACAGGGTAGTCCTTGTTTTCATTTAACCGTTTAGGCGGAATGTTGAACACTACCACATCTCCACTTTTAACTTCGCTTATACCGGGTAGCCGGTATTGGGGCAATTGGATCCAATCGACATAGGAAGGAAGTTCAGTAAACCAAATTTTTTGATGCGTTAGCGGAAGTTGCAACGGTGTTTTTGGGGTTCGGGTGCCATAATGGAATTTGCTAACGAACAAAAAGTCGCCAACCAATAATGAATTTTCCATGGAAGGTGTTGGTATGGTGTAGGCTTCCATGATCAACCACCGAATGAGGGTTGCGGCAATCACGGCAAAGGTTATGGCTTCAGTCCATTCGGTAAGTACCGATTTCTTTTCTTCAGGGGGCAATTGATCGAATTTGCCCAGGTATTTTGCCGAGGGGCTTAAGCCCAGGTAGATCAGGTAAAAGAATCCGGTGAAAATGATCAGGATCTGGCTCCATAGTGAATTTCGGCCATAGCACCGTAAAACTTCAAAAATCAGCACATAGTAGGCAAAGAAATTTACTACTGGTATAACCAGGTAGATAAACCACCAGGTGGGTTTGCCCACTACATCTTTCATTAGTACAAATTCAGAGTAAAAGGGGATAAGGGATTTCCAGCCTTCAAGGCCGGCTTTCTCAAATAGTTTCCAGTACCCAACAGTAACACCAAGCCTGATTATTAAAAAGGTAAGAAGTATTGTGTTCACGTTATCGTTAATTTAAAGCCTGCAAATAAAAGTATTATCCATCAGAATTGTAAAAAATCGTCCATCGACAACACGCCTTTTTTACCGGGCAGCCATTCCGCCACCAGCACGGCACCTTTTGCAAAGCCTTCACGCGAATGGGCCGTGTGGCGTATTTCAATGTCATCGATAGGGGATGAGTATTTAATAAGATGAGTGCCCGGTATGTCATCGATCCGGAAAGAACTTATGGGTAATTCACCCGGGCTGGTGGATTTTTCTTTCACCCATCTTTTTAATGCGGGTATGTGATTCATTATGCCTTCTGCCAACGTAATAGCCGTTCCGCTTGGGGCATCCATTTTTGCCGTATGGTGTATTTCGTCAATGTGCACAGCGTATTCTTTCTGATCGCGCATCATGGAAGCCAGGTATTGGTTGAGCCTGAAAAAGATATTGACCCCAACGCTGAAGTTAGACGCATAAAAAAAGCTGCCATTACATTGAAGGGTAAGTTTTTCGATCTCTTGTTTTCGGTCCATCCAACCTGTTGTGCCGCACGCTACCGGAATGTTGTTTTCGATACAGAATTTAACGTTTTCAAAGGCTGCTTCGGGTTGCGAAAATTCAATGGCCACATCTGCCGAAGCAGAATGCAGTTCATGGCGATTCGAGGAGGTTATCTTGCCTGCAATAACATGCCCGCGCTCCAACGCAATACGTTCAATAATTTTCCCCATTTTTCCATAACCCAACAACAGGATTTTCATAGGCTTACGTATAAAATTTTATCCGAGTAATTAATTACCAAACCAAAACTCAGGGATGCAAGTATACAGGTTATGAAGGAAAAGACGCGCCTAAAAACGTAGCTTTAAGGATATTCCGCCCATGCGGCCGGTAAGTAATTCATTGCTGAACGTTGGCTCTACGCGAACTTGCAAATTTGGATTGAGGTCAAATTCCTTAAGGTGGGCATCTACATGGGCATCCACCATTTGAAGCACATACACACCCATCATGATGATGATCATAAAATCACGTTCTCGCCTGAACCGATCCGTTATGGTACGTAATTGTGCAGTGGTGAAACGGACATTTGGGTTGATGGCACTGGGGCTTGAAAGGCCGTTTTCAAGATTGTAAAATAATTCCCCTCGGTATTTCCGGTACCCTTCCTGGTAAAAATTAATCGCGTATGCGGTAGCCCCTATGCCGCCATACACCAATGGAAGTTTCCAGTATTTTTTTGTATACACTTGCCCCAGGCCGGGCAGTACGGCAGCAAAAAGAATTGCTTTTCGAGGGTCGTACCGAGTGGCGTAAGAGGTAAGTTTAACCGTGTCGCGGCCTGCGGGCGAAAGCAAAACTGTATCACGTTGTGCGGTTGCGCTTACGCAATAGGTTATGAAGAGTACTGCAACTAGTTTTTTCATTCCGGTTTTTTCGCCTGTGCAAAGGTACCGGAATTAATGCATCCTCAGGATGTCCAATATCCGGTTTAAATCTTCTACCGACAGGAAAGGGATTTTTATCTCGCCCTTTTTGCCATCACTTTTCACAACAACACGGGTGCCAAAGTGTGATGAAAGTTGGGATTGGAGATTGGAAATTTCGCGGTTTGCTGTTGACGGGGCACCGGGCGTCTCTTTGGTTTGCGCTTGTGCACCAAGCGACCTTACCAATTCTTCAACTTTCCGTACAGATAAATCCTCGGCCAGTGTCTTTTTAAAGATAAATAACTGTTGGTCGGGGTTTTCAACATTAATGATGGCACGGGCATGCCCCATGGTGATTTTATTATCACGAACAGCAATCTGAACATCGGGCGGAAGCTTAAGCAGTCGAAGGTAATTGGTTACGGTAGCCCTGTTTTTGCCCACACGTTCCCCGAGTTGCTCCTGATTAAGGTTACACTCTGAAATCAGCCGCTGATAACTCAACGCAATTTCTATAGCGTTCAAGTTTTCACGTTGTATGTTTTCAATCAGGGCCATCTCCAGCATTTGCTGGTCATCGGCCGATCGCACATAGGCGGGAATGGTTTTTAAACCGGCCAGTTGAGAGGCCTGGAACCTGCGCTCACCAGAGATGAGTTGATACTGATCGCGGGCTAATCTCCGAACCGTAATCGGCTGGATGATGCCGTGCACTTTGATGGACTCGGCAAGTTCCTGCAACGACTCCTTATCGAAATGAGTACGCGGCTGAAACGGGTTTACTTCAATCTGACCAATTGGAATTTCGGAAATGCTTCCGGAAGGGGAGGGATGGACAACCGGAAGGTCTGATTCCAGGCGTTCTTCGTTTTCGCTGTCGCTAAGCAGGGCATTAAGCCCTCTTCCCAATGCTTTTTTCTTACTCATTTCGTAGAATTTTTATCAATTACTTCGTGCGCCAAATTCAGGTAGCTAATGGCACCCTTGCTTTCGGCATCATGCACAATGGCCGGCAAACCAAAACTTGGTGATTCACTAAGTTTTACATTGCGGGGAATGATAGTCTGAAAGGTCATTTTACTGAAGTGTGTACGCACTTCTTCCACCACCTGGTTACCCAGGCTGGTTCGCGAATCGTAAAGTGTCAATAAGATGCCTTCAATCTCCAACCTCGGGTTAAGCCGGGTTTGTATAATTTTTATGGTGTTGAGCAATTTGCCTAAACCTTCCAGCGCAAAGTACTCACATTGTACCGGTATTATCACCGAATCGGCTGCGGTAAGGGCGTTAATGGTAATGAGCCCCAGCGAGGGTGAACAATCGATGATAATGTAATCGTACTGGCCTTTTACTTTTTCAAGGGCATTGCGCATTTTTTCTTCCCGGCTTTCAATGCTAACCATTTCCACTTCGGCACCTACCAGGTCGATGTGGGAGGGAAGGATGTCAAGAAATTTGATCTGGTCGTTTTTGATAATGGCTTCTCGCGGATCAATGCCATCGATCATGCATTCGTACAAACCAGTCTCAACTTCTTTGGGATTAATACCCAGGCCTGAAGTTGAGTTGGCTTGCGGATCGGCATCAACCAGTAGTGTGCGTTTTTCCAAAACTGCTAAGCTGGCAGCCAGGTTTATGGCTGATGTGGTTTTACCTACGCCACCTTTTTGATTCGCAATCGCTATGATCTTTCCCATTCGTTGGTTCACTAGATGTTAATCGCTAAAAAAAATAAGTCCTGACGGGTTGGCGTCAGGACTGCAAATATAGATGAATGGATTAGGCGCGTGGAACCCTGTGGAACGTATTTGTCCACATTCCATTCACACCCAAATGTTGATTAGTTTTGAAAGCTGCCTAATTCTTTTTCTTCTTTTTCCGGGCTTCCTCCGATTGCTTGCGGGCTTCTTCACTGGCTTTCATGGCTTCTTCAAGTTTACTCATGAAGCGCGATTTCTTAACGGTACCGGAGGCCATCATCTTGCGATGGTTCTCCATCACTTCTTTGATTTTATCCTCGTTCACAAAGCGTTTAATAATCGCTTGTTGTCCGAAGGTTACCAGGTTGGTTATAAAGTAGTAAAAGCTTAAACCCGCTGGGAACGAATTAAGTACAAACAAAAAGATAATGGGCATCATGTACGACATGGACTTCATGGGGCCTTGCACCGATGAGATTTGATTGTTCTGCCAGGTATACACCAGCGTAGAAACGGTCATTAGCAAGGTAAACAAGCTCACATGGTCGCCATAAAATGGAATGGTAAACGGCAAGTTTAGTATGGAGTCATACGTGGAAAGATCCTCGGCCCACAAGAATGATTGCTGGCGCAGTTCAATACTGTTCGGGAACAAATAAAACATCGCAAACAGGATTGGCATCTGCAAGACCAACGGAATACATCCGCTTAACGGATTAACTCCTGCTTGCTGATAGAGCTTCATTTGCTCCTGCTGCACCTTGGTCATGTCTTCACCAAACTTCTCCTTGATTTCGTCAAGCTCAGGTTTCAACACCTTCATCTTCGCCATACTTAAATAAGAGCGGTAGGAGAGTGGCAATAGTATTATTCGAAGAATGATAACCAAAATGATAATGATCAATCCAAAATTACCAATGGTGTTGGTGAGGAAATAGAACACTGGGAAGATCACAAACTTATTGATCCAGTATACCGGAGGCCATCCCAGGTAAACGTTTTTCGCAAAACTTTCTGTTACCTTTCCCAGCTCTTTGTAATCGTTGGGTCCAAAATAGAGGGCGTAGTTGGCGTTGCCTTCCGTAACTTCTTTTGTTGGAATCTTAATTTTTACAGTGGCACGCTTGACCACCGTAGGGTCGGAAGTATTGACGGACGTTTCAATTTCTCCGCCTTGAAATCCTTTTTCAGAAATGATGGACGTCAGGAAAAATTTTTGTTTGATAGAAACCCAGTTCAGATTTCCTGAAAGTACCTCCCGCTCCGTATCTGTAGACCGCTGACTGAGTTCATCGAAGGAACCATTTTGATAGTAGGTGATGGTGGTGTTATTTCGGCTGTCATTAATATCTTTTTCAAGTGGACGAAGAATAGCATTCCAGTTCAGCTCCAACTCGTCAGAAAACTGTGTGGATGATCCGGATGACTTGATGGAGAAACCTATTTTAAATCCATTTTCAGGAATGGAATAGATAAGCTTCCAGAATGCTCCTTCGGATAAATTAGGTGTGAATGTCAAAAAGGTGGTATCGGCTTTTTTAGTTTCACTTACCGAATAGTACAGGCCATGCAAATCAATTGCTTTACCGTTGTATTGCGTAAGTAACTTAAAGGTATTGGAGGAAGGATCGACCAATACCAAAGGTTTCCCATGATACGTCTTATAGTTTTTCAACTCCAGGCCCCTGATTGTTCCGCCTTTCGTGGAGAAGGTGATTTTCAAGTCGTTGGTCTCCAGGTGTTTTAATTCTTCCTGACCGGTGAGAGAAGTTGCGAGTTCACCCATAGAAGCAACTACAGTACTATCAGGTGAAGATGGCGTTGCGGTAGAATCAAGACTCGGTAAAGATTGATCAGTTAACGGTTGGTTAGCAGGCTGAGGCAAATCTTCTGGCTTGGGAGCAAACCAGGTGAAGTAGGCCAGTAACAATGCGGCAATTAATGTGAGGCCTATGGCGGAATTTCTATCCATTGTAAACGATTAAAAAAGTAATTAAGCAGTTAACGATTTCTTATACTTCACCGAAGCTTCTACAAATCCAACAAAAAGCGGATGAGGGTTCATAACGGTGCTTCGTAATTCAGGGTGATACTGCACACCTATAAACCAGGGATGATCTTTCAGTTCAACAACTTCCACCAGGTTTGAGTCAGGATTAATACCAACAGCTTTAAGTCCCGCCTCCTCAACTCGTTCAAGGTAAGCGTTATTAAATTCATACCGGTGTCGGTGGCGTTCTTGAATGGTTGTTTCACCATAAGCTTGCGCAGCCTTACTTCCTTTTTTCAGTTTACAGGTATAGGCTCCCAATCGCATGGTGCCACCTTTGGCGGTAATTTTTTTCTGGGCCTCCATCAGGTCAATAACCGGGTGCTTGGTTTTGGGATTGAGTTCGGTTGAACTCGCATCGTTCAAACCAACGACATGCCGGGCGAATTCAATCACGGCACATTGCATACCCAGACAAATGCCAAAAAACGGAATTTTGTTTTCACGGATGTAACGAATGGCTTCAATCTTTCCCTCCATGCCCCGCTCACCAAAACCAGGGGCAACTAAAATTCCATCTAATCCTTTAAACAAAGTGGGCACAGTTTCGGTGTTTATTTCTTCGGAGGATATCCACTTCAGGTTTACGCGGCAATCGTTCCGGGCACCGGCATGTACAAACGCTTCTACAATGGATTTATAAGCATCGGGTAGCGTCACATATTTACCCACCAGGCCAATGGTTACTTCTTCGATGGGATTTTTGAGTTTGCCCAGGAAATCCTTCCAATGTTCAAGATCGGGTTCGGCTTTACTTTGCAGTTTTAGTTTGGCCAGTACCCGCTCATCGAGTTTTTCCTTACGCATCAGTATGGGTACGTCATAAATCGTATCTGCATCGATAGCCTCGATTACTGAATTAAGATGCACATTACAGAACAAGGCCAGCTTTTTACGAATGTCCTGGGGTAAGTGCATCTCGGTGCGGCATACCAATATATCTGGTTGCACCCCATAGGAGAGCAGTTCTTTTACCGAGTGTTGTGTGGGCTTTGTCTTAAGTTCTTTGGCAGCTTTCAGATAGGGGATAAGCGTAAGGTGGATGACGAGTGCATTATTGGCGCCCAGGTCCCACTTCACCTGACGGACAGCTTCTATAAAAGGCAGTGATTCAATATCACCCACCGATCCACCAATTTCGGTGATGATAAAATCGTATTCACCGCTCTCACCCAATAAATAGATATTACGTTTTATTTCATCAGTGATGTGTGGAATTACCTGAACAGTTTTTCCAAGGTATTCCCCTTGCCGCTCCTTGGTGATGACATTATTATAGATGCGTCCCGTGGTGATGTTGTTGGCCTGTGAAGTAGGCACATTCAAAAAACGTTCATAATGCCCCAGGTCCAGGTCGGTCTCGGCACCATCGTTAGTCACATAGCACTCACCGTGCTCATAAGGATTGAGCGTTCCAGGGTCTATATTTATATAAGGATCAAATTTCTGGATGGTTACCTTAAAACCCCGGGCTTGCAGGAGCATGCCCAAAGAGGCTGAAATGATGCCTTTTCCCAGGGATGAGGTCACCCCTCCCGTAACGAAAATGTATTTAGCTGCCGACATGGATGGTTGTTACGGGGTGCAAAGGTAGGGTTTTAGGGTTAATAAACTATGGTAAGGTTACTTCTTTATCACCGATAGCCGGAGGTTACAAACCTTTGTCGTAGTGTATGTAATTCCTGAATTACCTCTACTGTCTACACGTTTGGCTGAACGGAATAGTATTGTTATTTTGACAGAATTTAGAAACCTATTGAGATGACCGCGAAGGCCTATTTTCTACTCTTTACTCTCTCACTTTTACTATCTACAGCATCACTCGCACAAGTACCGCCTGTTGCCAGCGGGGTGGGTATGACGGGTGTGATGAAAAGAAATCACGTACTTACTGCAGTCTATACTTATTCAGGAACAAATCCTCAGTCAGGTACAATAATTCAGTGGATAAGATACGATGATAACTGCGGCACGAACCCTGTTAACATTGCAACAGGAGCAACTTATACACCTGCTGCAGCGGATGAGGGAAGACATATTGGAGTGCGAATAACACCAAGAGACAATTTAGGTAATTTAGGTGTGCCGGTATTATATCAGCCATGGTCTTGCGCAGGGCCTTCGCCTGCTCAGGATGTTGGACCAAACCCTGTTTTGATATTCAATGCGAATTGTAGCAATGCAAGTGGGGTAGGGGTGCCAACACCAGGTAACTTAATACTAAATGAAACCGCTTTGTGTTCCCCCCGTTCGTTGGATTGGCAGGTGGAGTATAGGGGTATAAATTACAGGTTTCCTGATTTTCCCCCCAGAGTTATTATTGACTGGGCTGATGGGAATACCGAAACGCTT
This sequence comes from Cyclobacteriaceae bacterium, assembly GCA_025808415.1. NCBI lineage: Bacteria > Pseudomonadati > Bacteroidota > Cytophagia > Cytophagales > Cyclobacteriaceae > Cyclobacteriaceae bacterium. Next base: position 2,762,333 of record CP075525.1, on the reverse strand, counting down.
GTACCAACTTTGCAGAACCCCAGCGAAACAAACATGTCCAAACAACTTTGGCGTGTTACCCGAAACCATGTTTATAATTATGCCGGGGGCAGTGCCGCATCAACTACACCTGGTGAACGCTGTACCTATACCATGCGGGCTACCTGGGGAATTGGAACTTATTCCGGTGCTGGGTTAGGTACCGTTACCAGTTGCGGGCCAAGCGGTTTTCAAACTCAACCGTTCACAGTTTGGGACAGGGAAGATAATGCGCAATTGGGATTTCATGATATTAACCACGATCCCACAAGTACGGGAGTTGAGGTAGGGGAAAATGTAAATGTTTGCCAAGGGGATACTAACCCTATCCGTTTACGGGATAATACTGATTTTAATTGTACACCACCACTTGAGAATCCGCAACCCAATAATCAGGCCCGTTGGGTTCAATTTGTTTATGGTACAGCCAATACGATCACGGCTCCTGGTGGCGTAGGCGGTAGCATAATTATCAACGGTGTTTCATACAGCGCTGCACAACTTCCTGTTTACGGACGAGTCATTTACCAGGCCGCGCCAACGCTTAATCCAGTTCATATTACCGACAACATCCAAATGCCCACAACTGCAGTTGCCGGCCAGGTAATGACCGTTACCATGCGCACATGGAATGTTTGTAATCCTTTTGATAGAAATACATTTGATGGCGGATTAAACCCAATTCAAACTGCACCGAATAACGTTTTCAATTTTCGGGGTTCAGCGAGTTTCCAACCACAGGCAGATTTCCCTAACGTCAATAATTACTTCGCCAATGCGGTACCGGTTTTGCGTAATTATACCATAACAATCATTACTAAACCTAATCCCCCGGTCGTACCTAATGTGGATATATGCTCTGCCCAAAGCCGTACGATCAGCGTTACTGCACCCGGTACACTTACCCACCGATGGTATGCAACATTGGCTAATGCTTTGGCAAATACAGGCGTGCTGGCAACAGCCAACACGTTTACCCCTTCAAATGCCCAGGCACCTATTGGTGAAAGAAGGCACTTCTTTGTAACGGCTACTGCAGCAAACGGATGTGTTAGTGACCCGACTGAAGTTACCATAACCCGAAGGCCTGATATAGCGCAACCACCCGTTATCACGGGTCCGGTAAACCTTTGCCCGGGTGGAACATTTGTATACAGTTTGCCTAGCGCACCCGCCCCAGTAACAATTACCGATGCTATAACGGGTAACTTTACCATCAATACTGAATTTCAATGGACTGTTCCTGTTGCAGTAGGTACCATTTCTTCAGGTCAGGGAACTGAATCACTAACCATTACAGCTGCTGGTGCAGTTGGCTCAGGAAATATTTCCGTAGTTAGGCGGTATGTTAGCCCCCCTGTAACCACAGTGGATGGCGACCGTTGTCCAAGTCCTTCACGAACCCTTGCGGTTAATGTTCGGGCACGGCCAACGGCAAATATTACCCCAAATCCTGCGAACATATGCGAGGCCACAGCTTTGCTATTGAATGGTAACCCGTCCTTGCCTGCGGCCGCTGCCGGGTTTACGCCAACCATTTCTGCACATACCTGGGGTGGAAGCACAGGTATACTGGACGCTGTTGATATTCAGCAACCAACAGTTCTGGCAACCGCTGCCCCAGGGGCTTATCCGTTGAACTATGTGGTTACTGCAGATTACGGTAGTGGTGTATTTTGTTCTTCAAATCCACCAGCTACCCGCACGGTTAACATATCAGCCAATCCAACACCAGCCTCTACCGGTGCAAATCAATTCCTCTGTCAAGCGTTGCTTACATCAAATCCATTAGGTGGGAGTAACCCCGCGCCTGGCACGGGCACCTGGACATTGATTACCAGGCCAACCGGATCATCGGCAACCAATGCGGGATTTTCGCCAAACCAAAATACGGCTAACGCTACTTTTACCGGTGATATTAACGGGCAATATATTTTGCGATGGACCGTAGTCAATGGATCGTGTACAAGTTCTGCCGACATTACAGTAGATTTTGGTACTGATCCAGGGGTACAAAATGCAGGCGCTAACACTGCTTTCTGTGGACTGACTGGCTCGTTGAATGCTACACCCCCAGCGATTGGTAACATTTCATGGGCACAAATTGCCGGGCCGGGAACAACAACATTCACCCCTGCAGTCCCTACCATACCAAATCCTGCATTAACAGTTTCAGCTTTTGGTACCTATACTTATCGCATGACGGTTGTTAGTGGTGCATGTCCTCCACGCACCGCTGATGTTCAGATAACATTCAATAACCCGGCTACGGCTACGGCCATGGCTGACTTTACCGTTTGTCTTGACCAAGGTGCATTATCACCTATTGCACTTACAGGCACGATAGGTGGCGGAGCAACACAAGGCCGGTGGGAGCGAGTAACGGGCAATGGAAATATCCAAAGTAGTGGTGGTGTAAATGGCAACACCTTGGCAGGGCCAAACATTAACGACTTTTATGTTCCTGTGGCTGCCGATTTTGCTGCGGGTAGTTTTACGGTTCGTTTGGTGGCGCTTGATCCCGATGGTGCAGGGCCTTGTGTGGCGGTTAACGATCCGGTAGTTATCACAAAGGATTTATTACCTTCTGCAGCTATAGCCGGACCGAATTTTTCAACTTGCGATGCGAATATAAACCTGGCTGCTACACCGGTTAACAATGGGGGTACAGGCACATGGAGCATAGGAAGTGCCTTGTATTATCAAACGTTTACTTATCCCAATGGCACCGGCCTTTCAGGCCCCAATCCACACCCGGTTTCGTTTACCCATCCAACCGATGGTTGGACAATTACAGCACCTAATGCTAACACGCTATTGGGTAATAGTGCGGTTACAGGTGATTATATGCGTGTGGAGTCGGGTGTTATGCAAGCGCATGATGTGAATGCCGAACTGATATGGCGCTCGCCTTCTATCAACATCACGGCTCAACCAAACGTCAGGATTTCCATTCAATTGGCGGAAACTGGCCCGATGTCAGCTTCCGAATATATCCGAGCATTTTACAGGATAAATGGTGGTGCTGAAGTTTTATTAGGGGAAATAGTTGGGAACAGCGGTGTTGACGGTGCATTCAATACCTTTACAGTATCGGGTTTAACAGGCGTCTCGCTTGAAATTGTTGTTCGGGTACTCAACGTTTTAGACAATCAAATCCACAGGTTCGATAACATCTTTGTTTCGAGTGCAGGTGCCTCACTACCTTTTATTGTTGATGTAAATAGTCCAACAACATCCGTAACTGGATTACCCGTTGGAAACACAACCTTTACCTGGACGGCTACCAGCGCGTTGGGTGTTTGTAGTTCAAGCAGTGCCCAGGTAATTGTTACACGCCACGCACTTCCGGACAATAATAATCCACTGCCTCAGCTTTGTGAGGATACACCGGGTTTAGGAAATGCAACGGTTACTTTGGCTTACCTTAATTCACTAAATGATGCGATTACAGGAATACCCGGTTCCGCAGGACGAACGATTCAATATTTTACCGATGCTGCCCGCACCATACCGTTTGTGGGACCTTCGTTGGTTTCAACGGGCACTCAGATTTTTACCCGGGTAACCAGAACCGATGTGGCTCCGGGTTGTACTCAAAATGGTTTAATAACCTTTACCATTAATCCCAGCCCTGTTGTTGTTAATCAAAATCCGGCTTTTTGTGAAGAAGTAATTGGCGGTAATGCTATCAATAATGTTGACCTTACTGCCTACAATGCAGCTGTTGCCGGAGGGATAGTGGCTAACCGTTCTGTAGCTTGGTTTTTAGATGCGGCTTTAACCACACCTGTACCAACACCTACTGATGTTGATGATGTCAATAATGGTGAAACTTTTTTTGCACGCGTAACCAATACCATAACTAATTGCCAGAATGTTGGATCGGTAGAATTCAGGATAAATCCCCGACCCGGTATTAACCCGATAGTAGGGGGAACCAATGTTTGCGTTGGACCAACGATTGTTCTTTATCAGATTCAGACGATAAATCCAGGTGCAACGTATTCATGGAATTTACCACCCGACAATCCGGGATTTTATGTTCGGTTTGCCGGAGGTGGCCCTGGTGATTTCTTTGTGCTGTTGCAATTCCCTGGCCTGACCAATGCACCCGCTGCGGATGTATATAACATTAGTGTAACTGAAATATCGGCTAATGGTTGTGTTGGCGCGCCTCAACCGATTACGATCACAGTAGAATCCAGCCCTGCGGCCAATGTTATACTTGGTCCCAATCCCGTTTGTAAGCAGCAAACGGGTGTCGTTTATCAAACGGCTTCGCTCAATCCATTATCAACATATTCATGGTCTGTCATAGCCGGTGACGCTGCCATTGTGGGTGCCGCCAGTGGTGTTGGGCTTAACCAGGTAATTGTAGATTTTGGTACAGCTAACTCTTCAACGTTACGTGTTCAGGAAGTTTCACCCACAGGCTGTTCTGGCGCTGCCGCCACGCTGGTCATCAATGCCAATAACCGTCCGGTAATGACTTCGTTGCCTACGCTTTCATTATGTAGCGGAACGGCAGTTCAGGATGGGATCACCTTAACAGCGAGTATCCCGCTTTCTACCTTTAATTGGGTAGTAACCAGTGTTACCGGTTTGGTTAGCGGGACTGCAGTCGGTAATAATGGAACAGGGCAAATCAATCAAACCCTTACCAATGTATCGGGTGCTGTTGGATCGGTAACTTACCGCGTCACGCCAACCTCACCGGATGGTTGTGCAGGGCCATCGCAAGATGTAGTGGTTACGGTTAACCCGTCACCGGTGATTGCCTCCGGACAAACCCGAACGATTTGTAGTGGCCAGCCGGTAAACAAAGAGATATTCTTGACACCGCTCAGCCTTCCGCCAGGAACCGTATTTAATTGGCCCGTACCGGTGATGTCGGATGCATCAGTGCAGGGTACTACGGGCAATAACGTTCTTGCCGGAGCACCAGGTACTTTCCATATCACGGATGTATTGGTGAACACATCCCTTGCACCGATAACGGCAACCTATACGATTACACCTACCAGCGGAGCTGGGTGTATAGGTGTTCCTGAAACTATTGTTGTCACTATAAATCCTGAACCGGTTTCTACTAATTCGGTTGCCCCGGTTTTCTGTTCGGGCGTTGGTTTCAGCATTAATCCCCAGGCAAACATTACCAACGCCTTGCCCAGTTCGTTTACGTGGACAGCTGTGTATCCCTTTGGGCTTACCGGTGGTGCTGCTAATGGTGTTGGCAACGTTTCAGGTACGCTAACCAATCTAACTACTGCACAGTTAAGTGCCGTTTATACTGTAACCCCAACTTCTGCTGGAGGTTGTGCCGGTGCTACTTTTACGATCACGGTTCCGGTTAATCCCCAACCTGTTGGCAATAACACAGTTGCCCCGGCCATCTGTTCGAACGTAGCTTTCAATATCAATCCTCAGGCAAGCATTACAAATGGGGTAGCTTCTACCTTTACCTGGACGGCTTCATATCCGGCAGGGTTAACCGGTGGTGCTGCCAATGGTGTGGGTAATGTTGCCGCAACCCTGGTAAACCTTACTAATATTCAGCTTAGTGCGGTCTTTACGGTAACACCAACATCAACACCTCAAGGATGCGTTGGGGCACCGTTTACCATAACGGTTCCGGTAAATCCGGAGCCCGTGGGACTCAGCACAGTTAAAGCTGTTGTATGTTCTGATAGCCCGTTTAGTTTCGATCCGCAAGCAGAGATTACCAATGGTGTTGCATCAACCTTTACCTGGACGGCTTCATATCCTCCGGGCTTAACCGGGGGTGCAGGTGCAGGTGCAGGCCAGATTGCCCAGACATTAACCAACCTTACCGGTGGTGTGCTTAATGCTGTGTTTACGGTCATCCCTACATCGGCAAGTTCATGCGCAGGTACACCTTTTACGATAACCGTTCCTGTTGATACCGAACCTGTCGGTGCAGACGTAACAAAGGCAGCACAATGTTCGAATGTTGCGTTTAACTTCAATCCGCAAGATGACATAACCAACGGTGTTTTAAGTACATTCACCTGGACGGCTGCCTATGGCCCCGGATTATCCGGTGGAGCAGGTAACGGAACCGGAAATATTACTGAAACACTGATCAATTTAACAGCCGCCCCCATCAATGCAGTGTATACGGTGGTGCCTACGGCACAAGGTGGAGGCTGCGTTGGTAATCCTCCGTTCATCATTACTGTGCCGGTTAACCCTCAACCTGTTGCTGTAAATCAAACTAAAGCAGTTGTCTGTTCTAATGTTCCTTTTAGTTTTGATCCGCAAACGCAAATTACAAATAGTGTAACCAGCACATTTTCATGGACAGCCGTATATCCTGCCGGTCTGACAGGTGGTGCCGGTAACGGAACGGGAATGGTGGCTGAGACGTTGGTGAATCTTACCAGTGGCCAACTTAGTGCCGTATATACCGTAACCCCAACTTCAGTTGGAGGTTGTTTAGGTGCTACGTTCACAATAACAGTACCCATCAATCCACAACCAGTAGGTGCCCCTGTAACCAAAGCAGCACAATGCTCCAATGTTGCGTTCAACTTTAACCCTCAGTTGGATATTACAAATGGTGTTGCTTCTAATTTTAGCTGGACAGCGGTTTATGCTGCCGGACTAACGGGCGGTGCTGGTAACGGTAACGGAGTTATACTTGAGACTTTACAGAACTTAACGGGTGGGGTATTGAATGCCGTGTATACGGTTACCCCAACCTCAGCTGCGGGTTGTGCGGGCAATCCTTTTGTAATTACCGTTCCGGTTAATCCTCAGCCGGTTGGTGCGAATTCCATAAAAGGAATTGTATGCTCTGATGTGGCATTTAATTTCAATCCTCAGTTGGATATTACGAATGGGGTAACGGCAACTTTCGCATGGACTGCTGTATATGGTGCTGGCCTCACCGGTGGGGCAGGTGCCGGAGTGGGCAATGTTGCTGAGACCTTAACCAACTTAACGGGAGCCACTTTAAATGCTACGTATACAATCACGCCAACGTCACTAAACGGTTGCACTGGAAATACATTTACAATCACAGTGCCGATCGACTCAGAACCCGTAGGTGCCAACAGTACAAAAGCAGCGGTGTGCTCAGGCATACCCTTTAGTTTTGATCCTCAGGCTGAAATCACCAATGGCACCATTGCAACCTTCACGTGGACAGCAGCCTATCCGGCTGGTTTGACGGGAGGTGCAGCCAATGGAACAGGTTTGATCAATCAAACGCTGATTAATCAAACCAGTGGACAGTTGAGCGCAGTTTACACCATCACACCAACAACGGCTGGCTCTTGTGTTGGAAGTAATTTCACTATTACTGTTCCGATAAATCCAGAACCGGTAGGTTCTAATGCAGTTCGACCTGCCGTTTGCTCTGATGTAGCTTTTAACTTCAACCCACAAAGTGATATTATCAATGGTGTTACCAGCACCTTTGCATGGACAACTGTTTACGATGCCGGCCTTACCGGTGGTAGTGGAGCCGGAACCGGATTGCTTTCAGAAACATTGACTAATTTAACCGGTGGCCCCCTTAATGCTGTATACACGATTACGCCAACGTCCATTAATGGTTGCGCAGGCTCAACCTATACCATTACAGTCCCTGTTAATCCCGAGCCTGTTGGAGCAAATGCATTGAAAGCCGCAGTTTGTTCGGATGTTGCCTTTAATTTCAATCCGCAACTGGAAATCACTAACGGTGTAACGTCAACCTTCACCTGGATAGCCAGCTACGCCCCTGGAATTACAGGTGGTGCCGGTAACGGAAATGGGGCTGTTGCTGAAACCCTGGTGAACGTTACATCCGGACAATTAAGTGCTGTGTATACGGTTACACCAACTTCTACAAATGGTTGTGCAGGAACACCGTTTACGATAACCGTACCCATTGAACCAAAACCGGTGGCGATCAATACGGTTAAAGCAGCAGTTTGTTCTGATGTGCCGTTCTCGTTCGATCCTCAGGACAATGTGCAGAACTCAATTACCGCTACCTACACATGGACAGCAGTTTATGATCCGGGCTTAACAGGTGGTGTAGCCAATGGTGTAGGAGCTGTTACCGGAACATTGACAAACCTGACAGGCGGTACATTAAATGCAGTGTTTACCGTTACACCAACATCGTCAGTAACCAATTGCGTTGGCCCGAATTTCACAATCACTGTCCCGGTACGTTCTGAGCCCGTAGGTGCCAATGCCACTAAGGCAGCAGTTTGCTCTGATGTTGCGTTTAATTTCAATCCTCAGTTAGACATTACCAATGGCATCGTAAGCACATTTACATGGACTGCTGTTTATGATCCCGGTTTATTGAATGGATCGGGTGCAGGCGCAGGACCTATTTCGGAAACTTTGAACAATATAACCGGTGGAGTATTGAACGCAGTTTATACGGTTACACCCACATCGAATAACGGTTGTGTTGGTTCACCGTTTATCATCACCATACCAGTAAGCTCTGAACCGCTTGGGGCAAATGCTACAAAAGCACCGGTATGTTCAAATACGGCTTTCTCATTCAATCCTCAATTGGACATAACGAATGGTATCATCAGCACATTTACGTGGACAGCCAATTATGATTTTGGCTTGACCGGAGGTGCTGCTAACGGAACAGGAAATGTTACTGGAACCTTGCAAAACTTAACCGGGAGTGTTCTTAATGCAGTATTTACCGTAACGCCATCATCGGGAAGTTCATGTGTTGGAAGTACCTTTACCATTACCGTTCCGATTAACCCTCAACCTGTTGGTGCAAATGTTACCCGTCCTGCAGTTTGTTCAGATGTGCCCTTCAGCCTTAACCCACAAGACAACATCACTAACCTTGTACCATCAACCTTTACCTGGACGGCTACGTATGCTCCGGGCATAACCGGTGGATCAGGTGCTGGCGTGGGGCCGTTGGCCGAAACGCTTCACAACGAAACCGGAGGCCCCTTGAATGCTATCTACACAGTTACACCTACATCGGCTGACGGCTGTGTGGGCAATCCATTTATTATAACACTGCCGGTTAATGCCGAACCGGTGATGAATCCCAATCTTGATGCTACGGTTTGTAGCGATGCAATAACCAACATAGTTCTTTCTACCAATGGATTGTCTATCCCGGCTGCGGCATTTAACATTACGAACATTACGGTTGCACCTGGATTGACCCCGGCTGCCGGAAATGCGATTGTGCAAAATGGAGTTAATGCAAATGCTATTCGTAACGACCGGTACAACAACGTAACCGCAGGGAGCTTGGTAGTTTCATACACCATTGTTCCGGTTAGTCCACAAGGTTGTGTTGGTGACCCTGAAGTGATTAACGTTACCATTGATCCCGAACCTGTAATTGATCCGGCCTTGAGCCCATTGCCTGCTTGTAGCGATGTAACAACTGGCGTGCTGTTGGGCGTGGCACCAGGTTCTGTTGCGGCCGCATCGTATAACATTACGCAAATCAATTGGGACCTTGGTTTACAGCCAGGCCCTGGTAATGCATCAATCGGTGCCGGACAGACTGCAACAGCAATTCAAAATGACTTCTTTACCAATACAACAAACAGCCCGTTGCAGGCACGTTATCGTGTAATTCCGGTTTCGGCTGCAGGTTGTGCCGGAGATGAAGGACTTGTAATCTTCACGGTGAACCCGGCACCGGCCATGGCCACCAACCTTAATACTACAGTGTGTAGCAATGAAGCCTCCAACATTATTTTAGGTACAAGCCCTACAAGCGCCCTGGCAGTCAGTTATGATATTATGTCAATTGTAGTGGATGCAGGGTTAACACCGGTAACGTTTAACCCGGCTGCTCCTCGAAATACAACTGACATAAATGAGATCAGGAACGATGTGTTCGCTAACAATACCAACGGAGTGCTTACCGTTACGTATAATCTTGTTCCGATTACGGCTGCAGGGTGTCGTGGCCCTATACTTCCCATCGTACTGCGTGTTGAACCTGCGCCCCTGGCTACACCAATCAACAACACAGCCGATATATGCAGCAACACGTTAACCAATATTGTATTGAATTCACCCACTGTACCATCTGCAGGTATCATAACCTTTAACTATCAGGCCACTGGTAGTTCGGGGCTTATTTCCGGATTTTTCCCGATCCAAAGCAACCTTCCGCAAGGGCATGTGATTGCCGATAACCTGGTAAACAATGATGATACTCCGCAAACTGTAACGTACCGGATTACACCGGTGGCCAACGGTGCAAAGAATGGAAATGGTTGTACCGGTAACTTTGTTGATGTGGTGGTGAATGTAGAACCTAAGCCAAAAGTGATTGTAACACCTACGCAGGTTACCGTGTGCGAGGGCATACCAACGGGTTTCAGCTTAACATCCAGCACAGTACCTTCCATAGGATCAGTTGAGTTCGAATTAGTGAATGTTGTGGCTACTGGTGGCGTTACCGGCTTTTCGCCTGTTGGCTCCATATTCACCAGCGGCAGCATGCTAAATGATATTTTGGATAACCCTACACCCGTTACCCAAACCGTAACCTACACCATCCGTCCGCAGACTCCTGCCGTAGGTTGTGTGGGTGATAATGTTCAATTGGTAGTTACGGTTAACCCGCGTCCTGTGGTTACACCAAGTTCTGTGTTCGAACGAATTTGCAGCGGTAGTAACATCAATATTTCATTTACCTACGATGTGGCAAACACCATAGGTTTGTGGACCCGTGTTGCCGATGCGAATGTTATAGGATCTTCACCAGGAGCAGGGAGTTTATTGTTCCAAACGCTTTTCAACAACAGTAATACTCCTGGCAATGTAGCCTATACCGTTACGCCTACCAGTCCGGCTGGATGCCAAGGTACTCCTGTGGTAATTAATGTCACGGTTGATCCGATACCAAGTGTCACAGGCCTGCCTCCTTCTATAACTATTTGCGATGATAACAGCATAAACGTGCCGTTGAACAGCCCAGTGGCGGGTACAGTATTTAACTGGACGGCAACACCTTCAAGTGTTAACATAACCGGATTTACTTCCCCAAATACCGGGAATGTAATCAATGAAACACTTAGCAATGCCGATTTCTTCCCGGGTACAATACTTTACCAGGTAACACCAACAGGGCCTGCACCAACAACTTGCGTGGGTAACCCCGCTACTATGGTGGTAACGGTGGCGCCTACTGTTGGTGGTCGCTGGTTAACTTCTGATCTGGCGCTTTGCGTGGGTCAGACTCAATTCCTCGTGCTGCAATTGGATGGACAGCCACCATTTACAGCCACTTATACCGCCACGGATGCTAATGGAACAACCTCGTTTCCGTTAACCGGTTTGGGTAACATACGGGTTATTCCGGTTTCGCCTTCACTAACAACCACCTACACCTTAACGGCAGTCAATGACATTAATGGATGTCCGTTTGTTCCCGTAGGAGAGAGTTTAACGGTCACCGTTGGGCAAACCGATGCAACATTTAGTATTGTGGGGCCGACTACCGGATGCTCACCCTACACAGCAACCTTCCAATACAATCAGGTAGCGGGTGTAACCTATACATGGCGCTGGTTTGACGGTACTGAAGATGTGTTTACTGCTGCGGTCACGCAGCCGAATGCAACCATCACACACACCTTTATAAACCCTTCGCCAACCGGTACGATCAATTACAAAGTAACCCTCCAGACTACCCTTGATCCACCGTTGGATATCTGCCAGGATGTGCACTTTGAAACAGTATCGGTGTTCCCGGAAATCTTTGTCAATATCTTCCCGGACAGAAATGAGATCTGTAGCGGGGAGACTATCAACTTCTTTAACAGCTCAATTGGTGCAGCCACACACCGGTGGTTCTATCGGGTACAAGGCAACATCGGGCAGGAAATTGACGTGCGCCCCACGCAACAGGTAAGCTATACCTTCACCAACAACAGCACGCAAAACCCGATTATCTATGAAGTGGTTTATGTGGCAAATAATGGTAATTGTCCGTCACCGGAGTTGATCATTCCGATTACCGTTTATCGTGCGGTAACGGCTGGATTTAATGAAGGCGTGATCCCACCCTTTACGGGAGGATCTTCCCTGGTTACATTCACCAATACATCTGTACCGGTTGACCCGGTTGACTTTGCCTACAATTGGGATTTTGGTATTGGTTCAGTTCCTACAACACAAAGTGGCGTTGGTCCTTTCACTGTAAACTACACCTCGCCCGGGTTACGTGATGTTCGTATAACTGCGATCAACCTTGCAGCACAAGCCAATGGTTTGGATTGCAGCAGTACATTTTCAAAGAGCATAAATATTATTTTGCCACCTTTGGTTGCTGCCTTTGATTATACACCTGATGCTGCTTGCTTCCCTGCTTCTATCGAGATAACGGTGAATAATGCAACGGGTGATATTTATGAATGGCAAGTGATTGATCAGAATGGAAGAGTTACGGCTGTTTCAACCGCTCCGTTGCCAATATTCTTCATCGCTAATCCAGGAGAATATACCATTTTCTTAAGAACGACCAATTCAATAACCGGTCAGGTTGCTTTTGCTGATAACTCCGGTACAGGACCTAATGCAATGCCCGGAAAAGTTCCTGTTCCGATTTACCCTAAGCCACAGGCAGCATTCCAGGCCCGACCAACGACATTGTTCGTTCCGGATACTGAACTGGTAACGTTTAATTTTTCTCAACCTTCCAATGTTCCGTCAGATGAAGTGTCGTTCTTATGGAACTTTGGGGATACGAATGATATCGTTAAGCGTTTATTAGGAGAATCAGATCCTACTTATTTCTATCCCGTGGAAGGACGCTACACCATTACTATGGTTATGCAGGAAATACGGGGCAACGTCACCTGTACCGATACTGCGCGGGCAGAAATTATTGCCCGTGAAGGTGGCCAGGTGCGCGTGCCAAATGCCTTTACACCCGATCCTTCCGGACCTAACGGTGGTATTTCCGGGCCGGGTGGCGTAAACGATGTGTTCCTGCCGTATGTTAGGGGTATCAATATCAACGAACCCAATTCATTTAACATGCAGATTTTCGATCGCTGGGGTAACCTGATTTTCGAAAGCAGGAATACACCCGGCCAACCGCTGCGAGGTTGGGATGGTTATGACCGCAACGGAAATCTGCTGCCTGCGGGTGTTTATGTATACAAACTCGTATTACGCCTGGTGGATGGACAGCGCACCACGCAAATTGGAGATGTAACCTTGATTCGATAACTTGAAAACGGAATGCATAGTATGCGATTAATTTTTTCGACTTTGGTTATTGGCTTGGTTAGCCTTGTATCGCTTCAGGCGCAAGACATTCAGTTTTCACAATACTACCAGGCACCGCTTTACCTTAATCCTGGTTTTGCCGGTATTACACCTCAGCAGCGTGTGGCCATTAACCACCGCGTACAATGGCCAAACCTGCCGCAAGCCTTCGCGACTTATGCCGTTTCGTATGATATTTTTGTGGATGAATTGCGCAGTGGTTTTGGTTTCTTAGCTACCACCGATAAGATGGGTTCGGCCGGTTGGCGAACAACCACTGCCGGTTTGCTTTATTCTTACAAGGTAAAACTGACAGATAACTGGGTGTTTTCACCCGGATTGTATTTTGGATACGGTACAAACGGAATAGATCGCAGCCGTCTTCGCTTAGGTGATGGACTTGAGTTTGAACGCGATGGTCAATATTATTCAATTGACCCTGATCAGGATCGGATCGGACGGCAAAGTTATTTTGATTTTGGTTCCGGTGCGTTGTTGTATAGCCGCTCATTTTGGATTGGTACAGCCTTTCACCATATGAACCAGCCTAATCTTTCGGTGCTCGGTGATGTAAGCCGGTTGCCTATGAAAGGAACAGTACATACGGGTTTACGCATTAATCTTTCAGATGGGACATTCCGTTCCAGTTCTTACCGCATTTCTTATTTAACTCCCTCGATCATGTACCGGTGGCAGGGCAAGTCCTTTTCCCAGCTTGATGCCGGTTTAAATTATCATATCGATCCGGTTTCTGTAGGTATTTGGTATCGCGGAAAACCCTGGGAGAAAAACGTGAGCAATAATATTTCCAGCGATGCCCTCATTATTCAATTGGGCCTTTACATGAAAAACCTGAACATTGGTTATAGTTACGATTTCACCGTTTCTGAACTCCAGACAACTTCGGGTGGGGCTCATGAGATTTCCCTGGTTTACCAATTCTCTACCAAACCTGTTCAACGCAGCGTGAAACAGAAATACAGGCTTATCCCTTGCCCCACATTCAACAGCAAAGAAGGTTTCTGGAACTAGCGGTGTTTTTCATCGTGGCATTACGGTAACTTGTTTGCTTATTTCTCCATTGGTCGATTTCAATAGCCCCTCAGCAATACTGAAGGGTTTCTTTTTGAAGATGTAGATCATTAATCGATGATTGTTTATGGCTTTGTGCTTTAATCGGTTTTTTTAATCGATTAGAGATGGTGTTGAGATCGGGTTTACTTTACTTCATTTTATTTGTTTGCATTTACGGTGTACAGGCTCAATGTGGCGGGCAGATTATGGAGCCTGGGTTTGCCTTTCTTACCAGTAGCCGGGGGTGTGCCCCGTTTACCGTTCGCATTGAAACACTTTATTTGTCATCTGTACCGGGTACTCAGTACTTCGTTAATTGGGGTGATGGTACACCCGAAGAAATATACACCCAAACCAATGCAACGGGTGTAATCATTCAACATACTTACCCTAACTCGCCAGTAAATTGCGGTTACGATGTTACCATAGATGCAGCAAATGGTTGTAACCCACGAGGAAGCGTGGTGCCCATTCAAACCCAGGTGGTTGTGTGGACAAATGATGTAATTTCCATTGACCCAACTGAGTTCAGGGTTTGCGCAGGCTTTGCTGCCGATGTGCGTTTTACGGATAACAGTGACTGGAATTGCTACCCACGTGCCACACGCGAAAACAACGAAGCACGCTGGATTCAATGGCTTTACGGAACGGGCCCCTTGGTAAACCAAATACCGGGCGTTAGGATAAACACTATTCTGCCTGGTGCTTTTCCCTATCTTAATCCGGCACCCAACACCAACCCCATTTATCCGGTGCTGGCGCCTGGCCTTCAAAGTTTAATGATCAATGTACCGGTAACGACTCCTGCTGATGTGGGTAGGGAATTTCAGGTCACGCTTAAGAATTGGAACCAATGCAACCCTTATGATCATGTGTTGACCGATGGAAACCCATTCAATCCGGTTAACGGTAACCTTGTAAATGGCGACAATATGCCACAGGTTGTTACCGGAAGGATTGTGATCGTTCCCGCACCTCAACCGGATTTCCTGACCCGTCTCGGCAATGCTTCTGGCTCTGTTCAAGCTGTCTTTTGCATAGGCGATGATATATACTTCGACAATGAGACACCTTTTATAAGTGGGGCAAACTTTGCTTACACCTGGCAGTTTTTTGATAACGATACAGGCACCGGTACCCCGTTAGCAACCCGCGCACATCGGAATCCCATGTTTAGCTATGGTACCGCAGGGCAAAAATTAATTCGCTTACGTGTGCGCGATACAAATGCAGCCGGAAACTGCGAGGCGGTTTTTGAACGCATTATCACTATATCACCATCCCTTATTGCGCGCATTGAAATACGGGATGTGAACAATAACCTGATTTCGCCAAACTTTTGTCAGGAATCCAATACTCCATTTACTTTATTCAACGCTCGTTTGGTAGATGCCTCCGTTGGTTTGATTACACCTACAACGCAATGGCGTTGGGAATTTTTTGATGAAAACAATGCATTGACCAGACGGGAGCCAGCCACCGGCTTTTCCTCAACCCAACTTGGGCCATTTGATGAAACGTATATCAATCCTGGTATTTATCGTGCACGATTGATTGTTCGTGATAATATGACTTCATGCGAAAGTATGGATGAGGTTTTTATTAGGGTATTGAATAAACCAGTTCCCGATTTTACAGCCACCCGTGTTTGTGCAGGCGAACAAACAATCTTTGTAAATACTTCATTACTTACACCTATAGCTGGTCAACAACTTGTGCAATGGGAGTGGGACATGGATTATGATGGTACAACTTTTTCAAAAGATCCAACGCTTGACAATCAACAAACCTTTGGTTTTACTTTTGGAGGGGCAGGAATATACCAGGTAGCGCTACGTGTTACGACTGATTTAGGTGGATGTTCTGCCGTAATAGCAAAGACAATACACGTTGATCCGTTACCAGTTTCATCGTTTACTCCTGATGTTACGTCAGGTTGTAGTGTTCTAAGGGTTACATTCACCAATACATCCATTGCCGGCCAACCGGATGGCATCGATCGGTTTATATGGGAGATTGACGAAGGCTCTGGCTTTCAGGTTGATGCTTTTCAACGGCCGACTGATCCAGGCTTTTCAAACATGTTCATACGCGATTTCAACAATTTTAATACGGTAAATAAAACTTATGCAGTCCGACTTAGAACTGTAACCATTAACGGTTGTGAGCAGGTTTCTGCACCGGTCACCATTATTGTTTTCCCGGGCCCTCAATCTGGGTTTATATCCACAAATTACTCTCCGTTTAATTCCAATTGCTCGCCCCAGTCGGTGAATTTCACAGTAGATAACCAAACTCAATCACTCAATCCAACGGAGTACCGTTGGCAGGTAAGTGATGCCAGTGGGGTGTTGGATGACATCAGCACTGGAACAGTTCCAGCATTTACGTACAACTTCGTTAACACCGGCCAGTTAATTCGTGATTACCAGGTTACCTTGCGAACAACATTGTCTACAGGGTGTTACCGCGACTCTACACGCATCATCCGTATAAACCCGGTGCCGGTATCTGATTTCGCCATTGATACGATTCAATTTGATTGCAATTCAATGCGGTTGCGTTTTGAAGCACAACAAAAGGGTTTGCCCGAATACACCTGGGCCGTGACCATCGATGGTTCTCTTGTATTCAGTGTAACATCAACACTGGCAATATTAAATTATGATTTTAACAGGATCGGTAGTGCACAAGCCGTTCATATAACGCTTCAAACCCGAAACTTTGCCGGGTGCTTAAGCCCTGCCACTACACAGTCGGTGGTGGTTCCTGCTTTTGATAATATTATTGTTGCTTTTACAGCGACACCACTCAATCAAACACTACCAAATGCAACAGTTGCTATAACAAACAACACCACACCGGGCCCTTGGGAATACCATTGGGATTTTGGTGACGGAACAACATCAACGAATGTTAATCCAGTATCACAAACCTATGCAACATTCGGAACATACACCATTACCCTAACGGTTAAAAATAATGTTTGTGTTCAACAACAGGCTGTAACGATTACGATTAATCCTATACCACCCATACTTGATTTTTCATTTAATCCTCCTGCCGGCTGTGTCCCATTAACGGTTGCGTTTACGAACCTTTCGCGTTTTGCCGATGCAGCTACATATTTTTGGCAATTTGGTACGGGTGAAGGTACATCGCGCGAGGTAAACCCTGTGTATACCTACCGAAGACCTGGGGTTTATTCGGTAACGCTTTCCGCTACCAATGTTTTGGGCGATACTGTTACCTTAATAAAAGCAGGCATTATTGAAGTGTTTGAAAGCCCGGTGGCCTCATTTGCCGTGGCACCCACAGTTTTGTACATACCGGGCGATAAATTATACACCAGCAACAGGAGTTTAGCCGCCAGCAGTTATGTGTGGGATTTTGGGGATGGAGGTACTTCAACGGAGCGGGAGCCGGTATATGTTTACAATGAAGAGGGTAATTATACCATTAAACTGGTAGCGTCAAATTCCAACGGTTGTTCTGACACGACAACGTTGGCTTCTGCCGTGCGCGTTCAGAGGGGTGCCCAACTTCTTATACCTAACGCATTCTCGCCCGGTTTAGGCGGGAGCGGTAGTGGTGATGGCCGCAATGATTATTTCCTTCCGATAATGCGGGGTGTTACCGAATTTCAAATGATGGTTTTTAACCGGTGGGGCGAACTTTTGTTTGAGACTAAAAATGCCGATGTGGGTTGGGATGGATACTACAAGGGCAAACTATGTCCGCAGGATGTTTACGTTTATAAGATCACGGCTAAATATGAGAACGGGAATGTAATTACCCGGGTAGGGGATATCCATTTAATACGGTGATGAGAAATATAGTAACGATACTTTTTTTTCTATTGATCAGCATGGTCTATGCGCAGGATCCGGAATTTTCACAATACTATGCAGCACCACTTTACCTAAACCCAGCCTTTAGTGGCACAAGCACCGATCACCGCTTTATTGCCAACCACCGTAACCAATGGCCTAACATTACACAAGGCTATGTTACATATGCATTTTCGTATGATTATAGTCTCGATCACCTGAACAGCGGTATTGGAATTTTAGCTACCGTAGATAAAGCAGGTACGGCAGGCTTACGCTCTACGCAGATCAACTTTCAATATGCTTACAAGGTGCAGATGTCCGATAAGTTTGTGCTGTCCTCCGGTCTGAACTTTGGCATTGGAAACAGGAATATCGACTTTAACAAACTGATTTTTGGAGACCAGTTGGAGTTTGACCGTGATGGCAACCTGCCACCCAGTGCCGATTATAGCAACATCCAAAGCTCAACCTATTTCGATTTTGGTGCCGGTGCGTTGATTTATAGCCGTATGCTTTGGTTAGGTTTTTCAGCGGCTCACCTTAACCGACCCAACCGTTCGCTAATTGATGAAGAAGCCACAATACCAATCAAAACAACGCTGCACGGTGGCATTCGCATACCCTTGTACGATGGCATGCTCAGGCGTGAGCGCTCGGCTGCCATCATGCCATCTTTTGTTTATAAAAAGCAGGGCATGTTCGACCAGTTGGATATAGGAACTTACTTTTTGTATGAGCCTGTCGTTTTAGGTTTTTGGTACAGGGGGATACCCATCCAGCAAAATGTTAAAGACAATATAAGTCAGGATGCCGTTGTGGTTGTACTTGGATTTCAAATGGAGAGAATTGAAGTCAGCTATAGTTATGACCTGACCATCTCTGAATTGGGCCCTATTGGTGGTGGCGCGCATGAACTGGCCTTGATTGTGCGGTTAGCGGCTAATCCGAATACAAAAACAAGGAAAAAGGAGAAGCTGATTCCATGCCCTACTTTTACTAAAAACTGAGTTTCGTTTTCAGTCATTTGCCCGGATATGCCTGTTCGTAGTGCTGCTCTGTATGAAGTCGGTTACTGCTGATTTTATCTGTAAATTTGAGTTTTCAAGTTTACATGAATTACGCTTCCTCGTTAACACATCCCATCTTTAAGCAAGTAGGTGAAACGGCTGATAGCCTTGAGCTTGAAACTTATGTGGTTGGGGGGTTTGTGCGTGATTTGATTTTGAACAGGCCAACCAACGATGTTGATTTTGTTTGTGTTGGCAGTGGTATTGAACTGGCCCAGGCTGTTGCAAAATCGCTCGGTCCTGATGTTGGGGTTCATGTTTATAAAAACTTTGGCACGGCTCACATTCCTTACCAGGATTTTAACCTTGAGTTTGTGGGTGCGCGTAAGGAGTCATACAGGGGCAATTCACGAAAACCCATTGTTGAGGATGGAACCCTTGAGGATGATCAGTTTCGCAGGGACTTTACCATTAATGCCCTGGCGATAAGTTTGAATGCCAAAACCTTCGGTAACCTGATCGATCCTTTTGAGGGTGTTGCCGATATGAAAAAGAAAATCATCCGTACACCGGTTGACCCGGTAATTACTTTTTCTGATGACCCATTGCGGATGATGCGTGCGGCCAGGTTTGCTTCGCAGTTGAACTACGACATTGAACCATACACTTTTGAGGCCATGATCAGCCAGGCTGAACGCCTGAAGATCGTTTCGCAGGAGCGGATTACCGATGAATTGAACAAGATAATCCTTAGCCCGGTGCCCTCGTATGGATTTAAAATGTTGTTCCACAGCGGTTTGTTGAAAATATTTTTCCCGGAGCTGATTTTACTGCACGGTGTGGAGTATGTGGGCAACCGGGCCCACAAGGATAATTTCTTTCATACGCTTCAGGTATTGGATAATGTGGCTAAAGTTTCGGATGATTTGTGGCTGCGTTGGGCGGCTATCCTTCACGACATTGCTAAACCCCAAACCAAACGGTATGACAAAGAACATGGCTGGACATTTCATGGTCATGAGGATAAGGGTGCACGTATGGTGCCCGGGTTATTCCGTAGGTTAAAATTGCCCATGAACGAAAAAATGCTGAAAGTGCAGAAGTTGGTGCGGTTACACTTGCGGCCTATCCCATTGGCAAAAGAAGTTACCGATTCGGCTATTCGTAGATTGCTGTTTGATGCCGGTGACGATATTGATGACCTGATGAAACTTTGCCGGGCTGACGTCACCTCGAAAAACATGGTGAAAGTAGATAAGTTTTTAAAGAACTTCGATTTGGTAGAACAGAAAATGAAGGAGGTGGAAGAAAAGGATCACCTCCGTAATTTCCAGCCACCCGTTACCGGTGATGAAATTATCAGGTTTTTTAACCTTGCTCCGGGACCGGTGGTTGGCGAAATTAAAGACCGGATCAAAGAGGCTATCCTTGAGGGGGAAATACCCAATAAACGTGAGGAAGCATTGGCATTAATGCGCAAAATAGCCCTGGAAAAGGGCTTAGTGGAAAATTAACCTCCGTGCAACCTTCCGGTAGCTGAATTGTCTATTTTCATGGGAAACCCATTACGTTGAGCCAGGACGTCCTGAATATTCATCACGATCTTATTGAGCGTTGCCAGATGGGCGACCAGCAAGCGCATTACAGGCTATATAAATTGTATTCAAGAGCAATGTACAACGTGGCCTATCGGATTGTTGGGGCAGAGGCTGCTGCTGAGGATGTGCTGCAAGAGGCATTTATCAGTGCATTCCGTAACCTGAAGCTATACCGTGGTGATGCCACTTTTGGCTCATGGTTGAAACGTATTGTGGTTAATAAGGCAATAAATGAAGTAAAGCGAAGGAAGTTGGAGCTGATGCCGGAAGACGATGATTTTGATGTTGAGGATGAGCAAGCAAATGAAATTTATCGTCCTGAATTGACGCTTGGTCGTGTGAAACAAGCCATTGAGTCGCTGCCCGATGGCTACCGCGCAGTGTTGTCGCTATATTTACTGGAAGGTTACGACCACCAGGAGATAGCTGAAATTATGGGGATATCTGAATCAACCTCCAAATCGCAACTGAACCGTTCTAAAAAGAAGTTGAGGGAGCTATTAATGTAAAAGTTATGAAAGAAAACCTTGAAGATTTTATTCGCGCCAACCGTGAAGCATTTGATGACCGCGAACCATCGGCAAAGGTATGGAATACTATTGAAAGCCGGTTGTTTGGTAAACAGGCGTCAACTGGTGCGTTGATATTCTGGCGTGCGGCTGCGGTTTTATTTATGGGGCTTTCTGCATTTCTTTTATATTCCAGGTACGGTGAATCGCGCGACAACCGTTTAGTGATGCGGGAGTTTAAAGATGTGGAGTCATTTTATGTTCGTGAAATTTCCGATAAAGTTGAAATGATCGAGGCTTCCCGCGGTACAGAAGCCGGGCTTAACGGATTCACGGAAGACTTTAAACAACTGGAAGCCATGTACGAGGTGCTTAAGGATGAAATGCGGGTAAGGCCAAGTAAAAAAGTTAAGGAAGCATTGGTGTTAAACTTATTGGTTCGCATTGACTTACTGAACCAACAACTGCACAAGATCGATCAGGAAACCGGTGGGGAGGATGAGCAAGTAGAGAAACGCAACGTTTCCATTTAATCAGTACTCCATGGTCAATTCAAATGGCTCCTTAGCGGAGTCAATAACCTTTCCATCTTCGCATTTCAGTATCCGGCAAGGAGCTTTTTTTATTAACCCGTAATCATGGGTAGCCATCAATATGGCCGTTCCGCTTTTATTGATTTCCTGAAATACTTTTAATATCCCATAAGATACCTCAGGGTCAAGGTTTCCGGTAGGCTCATCGGCAATGAGTATGGCGGGTTCGTTTATTAGTGCCCGGGCAATCACTACCCGTTGTTGCTCGCCCCCTGAAAGTTGGTGCGGCATTTTTTTTTCCACCGAACCAAGCCCTACTTTTATCAATACTTCCTGCAACCGTGTTTTGATTTTGCTGGAGTCGCGCCAGCCGGTGGCCCGCATTACAAAGGTTAGGTTTTCGGCTACTGTGCGATCAGGGAATAATTGAAAGTCCTGGAAGATGATGCCCAGTTTTCTGCGTAACAGCGGAATCTCAGCGGCCTTTATTCCACGGATATTGTAACCTGCAATCTCAATATCGCCTAATCGCAGCGGAAGGTCGGCATAAAATGTTTTAAGCAGGGATGATTTACCAGACCCGGTGCGTCCCACCACAAATACAAACTCACCTTTTTCGATTTCGAAATTGATGTTGCCCAACACAGTATTGTGCTCCTGAAAAATGCTGGCTTCTTTTACGCGTACTACTGGATCGGTGGAGAACATCACATCAGGGTAAAACCAACCATTAACCATTTACCTTTTTATGATCGGCTAAAAATTTGGCTAAACCACTATCGGTTAGCGGATGGTTAAGTAAACCGGTAATAACGTTAAGCGGACAGGTTGCCACATCGGCACCAATTTCAGCGCACTTGATAAGGTGCATGGTATGCCGGATGGAAGCCGCTAACACTTCGGTTTCGTAACCATAATTATCGTAGATATGCCTGATCTGGGCTATCAATTCAAGGCCATCTTGTGAGATGTCATCTAACCGGCCGATAAATGGGGATACATAGCTTGCCCCAGCCTTGGCGGCCAACAGGGCCTGCCCGGCAGAAAATACAAGGGTGCAGTTGGTTCGGATGCCTTCGTTATAAAAATACTTGATAGCCCTTACACCGTCTTTGATCATGGGCACCTTAACAACAATTTTATCATCAATCTTGGCCAATTCTTTTCCTTCTTTAATAATATTCTCATAGTCGGTGGCAATTACCTCAGCACTCACGTTGTTGTCCACTATTTCGCAAATAGCTTTATAATGGGCTTTGATATTTTCGTGACCTTTCACACCTTCTTTAGCCATGAGGGAAGGATTGGTGGTAACGCCATCCAGAACACCAAGGCCATGTGCTTCTTTAATTTCATTCAGGTTGGCCGTGTCAATAAAAAACTTCATAGATCAAATGTGGTTTAAGGGTAAAATTACGGAAATGGGGGTAGGTAAAAAATAAAAATGGCAAACCAACATCGCACCGCTACAACCGCCTACCCTTGCTACCTTCCGGTCCTGGGGGAGTTCAGCAGGAGCTGGTCGTGCCGGCTTGCCGGGGGCAAATATACTGGATTCGGGATTCAAGATTCAAGGATTAAAGATGATAATTGACTTCAAGCTAATCCTGACAGGTATAGATTGAATTCCAGGGGATTGCAATTTTCAAACCCATCGGCCTTCAGATCGTCAAAGATTTGCTCATCGAAAGTCAGGTTACGAACTTGCATATCACCTGATAATCCCAGGGTTATTTCTGTTCCGGTAAATTCTATCGGGTTAACCTTCACCAAAATTCTTAGGCCGTCAGCAAGCTGCTTTTTAAAATATTGATGGACTACGTTTTGTCCCTTTGCCATGGTATTACCTAAGTTTGGGTAATGCAACGATTAGCGATGCCAGAAGTGCTGGAAACCAGGCGCCTTACCCTGCAGCGCCTAAGGTACGAAGATGCTGAAGAAATTTTTTATACCTATGCCAGTAAAGGGGAGGCAACAAAATTTGTGTCGTGGCCTACACATCAGTCCATAACGGAAACCCGGGCTTATTTAAGGTATGCGTTGGCAGCATGGACAGCGGGAACAGATTACTCTTTCTCCATACGATTAAAGGATTCATTCCGGTTGATCGGGAGTTTTGGTGTTATTAATGAAAACGGCAAAATCCAGTTTGGCTATATTTTAAGCCCGACCCAATGGGGTAAAGGATATGCAACCGAGGCAAGCTTGAAAGTACTCTCTGTATTACGGGCTATGCCCGAAGTCTTTCGGGTTGGAACTTTTGTGGATGCCGAAAATACGGCATCGGTCCGTGTACTGAACAAGTGTGGGTTAATTGAAGAAGCCCGGTTGCCCAAATGGTTCAGGTTTATAAACCAGGGTAACCAGCCCAAGGATTGCATCCTTTTTAAGCTTCCACTTTAAGGGTTTCCTGAAGTTGCGGTAACTTTATTCTATTCAGAAGTTCCTGTTCCAACAGGTTAGCCCACGTCATCATGTAGGCAACAACATCCTTTTTCAGGTTATACTTTAGGTTGCGCTGTTCGGGCGGTAGTGAACGTAATATGATGGGATCCGATAATGTTTCCAGGTGCTTAAGGTCTTGGGCATCAAAGCCGAACGCTATCATATCGGAAATAACTTCATCCAGGGGTAGTCCGCTGGTGGGGCAGTAGTCATTGAGTTGTTCCGTCCAGTCGCCATAGCGTTCCATGGCCCTTCTATGTATTTCATCCTTTTTAAGTTTGGTTACCTGTTGGGCAAGAAAACCACAGTTGCAGGATCCCATATGTCCCCATTGGTATTCGTTGCTTTGTTCCAGAGCTTTTGCCGATTTGCGGATAGCATCGATTAGTGGGAGTGAAGCTTTAGCCATAGTAAGCGTTTTTCTTTCTAACAATTTTAACAACGTTAAGTTATGATATTATGGGATCAAAAGGATTTGTTCCAGTTGAATTTTGTAAATCAAAAGGCCTTTGTTATAATTGCCTCACAAATTTTACCTATGGGAAAAGGCGATAAGAAATCGAAAAAGGGAAAACGCTGGAAAGGCTCATATGGAGTTTCCAGGAACAAAAAAACCATTAAAACACGTTTGAAGCGTGCGGCATCCAAGAAAGTCGGAAAAGCAAAGGATGAATCAAAAGCTTCAAAACCAAAGAAAACCGCCCGTAAAAAGGCTGATTAGGATATGATAAAGTTTAACACAACAGCATGGTGGTGGCACAGGTTCAACTCGAATCGGTGCAGGATTATGCTTTAGTGTTAGTGAATAAATAATTAACAAGAGGCCCGCCCCGATTCATCGGAGCGGGCCTTTTCTTTTTATAGTGATTTAGATTAACCATGAAACATCAACTTAAGATTTATTCAAAAAAGCTATTGGCAGATACGCTGACACCGGTAAACATTTATCTGAAGTTGCGCGATGTTTTTGCCGGGAGCATACTATTGGAAAGTTCTGACTATCACGGTCATGAAAACAGCTTGTCGCTGATTTGCTGTGATCCGGTTTCGGGCTTTGTAGTAGAAGGTGATCGGATAAAGGTTCAATTTCCCAATGGTAAACTTCACGTTGATAAAATTACAAATCCATATCAGGTAATTATTGCGCTGGAAGATTTTCGTTCCTCGTTTCATATCGATCAGTCGGACGGGATGACTGTGCCTGGGATGGGTTTATTCGGCTACATGGCGTATGATGCTGTTCGCTTTTTTGAGAATGTTGAAATTTCCAGGAAGGAAGCTTTGGTGCCGGATATTATCTATAATCTTTACCGGTATGTAATTGTAGTCGATCATTTTTCCAACGAACTTACCTTGGTTGAGCATACCTTACGGGATACTGATCAGGCTTCAACGCTTGATCGTGTTGAAAAGCTGATCTTCAGCAATCGTTTTTCAACGTATCGGTTTAAGCTTGTTAATGGTGAAACATCGAACCTTGATGACGAGGCTTTTATGGATTCTGTTAAAAAGGGAATTGAACATTGTAACCGGGGGGATGTTTTCCAATTGGTGTTGTCGCGCAGGTTTACATCCACTTTCAAGGGTGATGAGTTTAATGTGTATCGTTCATTACGCTCGATCAATCCATCGCCTTACCTTTTCTATTTCGATTATGGAAATTTCAAGTTGTTTGGGTCTTCACCTGAAGCCCAGCTTAAGGTGAGTAAGCATGAGGCCAGTATTTTCCCGATAGCCGGTACTTTTCGCAGAACCGGTGATGATCAGAAAGACGCTGAACTGGCCAGTGAATTAGCGAAGGATGAAAAGGAAAATGCTGAACATATTATGCTGGTGGATCTGGCCCGTAATGACATGAGTCGCCATGCGCATGATGTAAAGGTTGCTGTATTTAAAGAGATACAATATTATTCGCACGTTATTCACCTGGTTTCAGAAGTAAAAGGAAAGCTTGACAACCAATCTGAAACAGTAAAAATGGCTGCTGCAACTTTTCCTGCCGGAACATTGTCAGGTGCGCCCAAACATAAGGCTATAACTTTAATTGATAAATATGAAAATGTGAATCGTGGCTTTTATGGCGGTGCCATTGGCTTCCTTGGTTTTAATGGTGACTTTAATCATGCTATTATGATCCGAACTTTTTTAAGCAAGGATAATCAATTGACCTATCAGGCAGGGGCAGGTATTGTTTCTAAGTCTGATCCGAAAAGTGAATTGCAGGAAGTAAACAACAAACTGGCCGCGCTGCGCAAAGCTGTAGTGATGGCCGAAACATTATAGTCTATGAAAGTTCTTATTCTCGATAATTACGATTCGTTTACCTACAACCTGGTGCACATTATCAGGGCATTGAAGTACGATTATGATGTGTTTCGTAATGATAAAATTGCCGTGGAAGAAGTTAAGCAGTACGATAAAATTTTACTTTCACCCGGTCCGGGTATTCCTAATGAAGCCGGAATAATGAAATCGGTTATTCTTGAATATGCATCTACGAAAAGTATTCTTGGAATTTGTTTAGGCCATCAGGGAATTGCCGAGGTGTTTGGGGCAACGCTATACAATATTCCTACTGTGTTGCACGGTGTAACCTCAACGGCTTTGGTGGTTGATGAACATGAAATCTTATTTAAAGAACTCCCGAAATCGTTCCAGGTTTGTCACTACCACAGTTGGGCGGTAAAACCTGAATCTGTGTCGACTGATCTGAAAGTTACAGCTACCAATAATGAGGGTATGGTAATGGGGCTTCGTCATGTAAGGTATGATGTTAAAGGACTGCAATTTCATCCGGAATCGATTATGACTCCTGAAGGACCGAAGATGATTGAGAATTGGTTGAGGGGTTAGTCATTGGTCATTAGTCATTAGTCAATGGGCATTAGTATATTATGTTTAGATAAGTAGAGAGTATGAAGCATGTTTTAAGTGAGTTGATCGATCATCAATCTTTAAGTAAGGAAGAAGCGCGGCAGGTGTTGATGGAGTTGGCCTCCGGCAAGTATAATCCGAGCCAAATGTCATCATTCATGACGGTATATATGATGCGGAACATAACCGTTCAGGAGTTGGAGGGTTTTCGGGATGCCATGTTGGAGTTGTGTATTCCGGTGAAGGTAGATGCCCCAGTGATGGACGTATGTGGTACCGGTGGTGATGGGAAAAATACGTTCAATATGTCAACACTTTCCGCGTTTGTCGTGGCTGCAGCAGGTCAGCCCGTAGCCAAGCACGGAAATTACGGTGTATCCTCTGCGTGTGGTTCATCCAATGTGCTGGAGTATTTCGGGTATTCGTTTACCAATAATATAGACGAGTTGAAACGAAGTCTGGATCGGGCCAACATCTGTTTTATGCATGCACCATTGTTTCATCCGGCCATGAAAAACGTGGCGCCCATCCGCAAAGAGCTTGGTGTAAAAACTTTTTTTAATATGCTTGGTCCGATGGTTAACCCTGCTTTTCCTAAACGCCAGTTGGTAGGTGTGTTTAGCCTGGAGTTGGCGCGTCAATATGGCTACCTTTATCAGGGTTCCGATAAGGATTTCATCATCCTTCATGCGTTGGACGGATATGATGAAGTTTCGCTTACCGGACCATTTAAGTTTTTCTCTAATGCTGGTGAGCGGGTTGCTTCACCGGATGATCTTGGATTGCCTCAACTTTCCTATGCGGACATACGGGGAGGGGAGACAGTGGAGGAATCAGCATCGATCTTCCTGAAGATACTGGAGGGCAATGGAACGGAGCAACAAAATGCTGCCGTTATTGCCAACGCGGCCATGGCGTTGTATTGTGTCAATCAATCGAAAGGTTTTTTACCGGCTGTGGCGTTGGCGCGTGAATCGTTGCTGTCAGGAAAGGCTTATGGGGTATTTAAAAGACTATTGAACAAATGAAGTCATGAATATTTTAGATAAGATACTGGCAGATAAATACAAAGAAGTTGAGCAGGCTAAAGAACAATATCCTGTTTCAGTTTTGGAAAAGTCGGTATACTTTTTGCAGACTTGTGTTTCATTAAAGGAGAGTCTATTAGGCAAAGATACTCGAGGCATAATAGCAGAAATTAAAAGAAAGTCGCCCTCTCAAGGCGTTATCCATCCGGATGTTGATGTTGTAAAGATTTCCACCGGGTATGTAAGCGCTGGTGCAACGGCACTATCCATATTAACAGACTACAAATATTTTGGTGGAACACAGGAAGATTTGTTGCGGGCACGTGAATTAAATGATTGTCCGGTCCTCCGAAAGGATTTTATGGTGGATGAATACCAGGTTGTGGAAGCAAAAGCTATGGGGGCAGATGTTATTCTTTTGATTGCTGCGGCTTTGAAACCTAATGATATTAAACACCTGACAAGCTTTGCCCATTCATTTGGTTTAGAAGTATTATTGGAGGTGCATGATGCGAACGAATTGGAAAATAATTTGGAAAGTGGAGCTGATATCATTGGTGTGAACAATCGTAACCTGAAGACCTTTGAGGTTTCATTGGATACTTCGTTGCGTTTGCTGCCGCTTATCCCGTCTTCGGTTGTTAAAATATCTGAAAGCGGTATCGATTCACCAGAAGCCCTGCTTATGTTGAAGAAGGCCGGCTTTCAGGGTTTTTTGATGGGACAAAATTTTATGAAGCATTCCTCTCCTGAGGAGGCTTGCCGTTTGTTTATAGAAAGTATTAAGGTGCATTCATGAAACTGAAACTCAAGGTATGCGGAATGAAGTATGCTGAAAATATTCAGCAAATAGCATCGCTTCTACCCGACTACATGGGCTTTATATTTTATGAACCATCCCCACGTTTTGTGGGTGAAGATTTTGTCTTGCCTTCAAACTTTCCGATACAAATCAATAAAGTTGGGGTTTTTGTTGATCAACCGGAAGAATACATCATTAGCAAGATTAAGCGCTACGGGTTGTCGCATGTGCAACTTCATGGTAATGAATCACCAGTTTTATGTGAATCATTGCGCAAACAGGTAAAGATTATTAAAGTAGTTTCGATAGGTACTGAGTTCGATTTCAATTTACTTAAACCATTTGCGGACGTTGTAGATTACTTTTTGTTTGACACGAAAGGACTGCAACCCGGTGGCAACGGGGTAGCATTCGATTGGAAGATATTAACGGGGTATAATTATGACATTCCATTTTTTTTAAGTGGCGGCCTAGACATGGAAAACATTTCTCGCCTTTCAGGATTAAACTTCAAGAGCTTGTACGGACTTGATATAAATAGTAGGGTTGAGATCCATCCTGGCCTGAAGGATAAAGATAAAGTCAGGGAGTTTATAACACATTTGCAAACAACTAACAACCAACAACCAACAACTATATGAGCTACACCATTGACGAACGCGGCTACTACGGAAACTTTGGCGGGGCCTATATTCCGGAGATGCTTTATCCTAACATTGAAGAACTTCATTCCCGATACCTTGACATTATTGGGAAAGCTGATTTTCAAGCTCAGTTCAATCACCTGTTGCGCAATTATGTTGGCCGACCAACACCGCTTTATTATGCCCATCGATTGTCGGAATTTTACCAGGCGAAGATTTATCTGAAGCGTGAGGATTTATGTCATACGGGTGCTCATAAAATCAATAATACTATTGGTCAGATTTTACTGGCGAAAAAGTTAGGCAAACAAAAGATCATTGCTGAAACCGGTGCGGGTCAGCACGGAGTCGCTACCGCCACAGTATGCGCACTGATGGGCATGGAGTGCATCGTCTATATGGGTCAACTCGACATGGAGCGCCAGCGGCCAAATGTTGAACGCATGCGTATACTGGGAACAACCGTGGTTCCGGCAACGTCAGGCAACATGACATTAAAAGATGCCACTAATGAGGCTATGCGTCACTGGATCAACAATCCAACAGATACACATTATATCATAGGTTCTGTGGTTGGGCCGCATCCGTATCCTGATATGGTAGCACGCTTTCAATCTGTAATCAGTGAAGAAATCAGAAAACAGCTAATTGAAAATGAAGGAAATCCTTATCCGGATTATGTGATTGCTTGTGTAGGTGGTGGCAGCAACGCAGCCGGAGCTTTTTATCATTTTGTAAATGATGAACATGTTCAGTTAATAGGTGTGGAAGCGGCAGGATTGGGCATTGATTCAGGTGAGTCGGCTGCGACTACTGTTTTAGGAAAACCCGGAGTACTGCACGGCAGTAAAACCTTGCTGATGCAAACGGAAGATGGTCAGGTGGTAGAACCTTATTCCATTTCAGCGGGGTTGGATTACCCGGGCATTGGCCCATGGCATGCGCATCTATTTGAAACCGGAAGGGTAAAGTTTTTAAATGCCACCGATGATGAAGCTATGAAAGCAGGTATTGAATTGAGCCGCACAGAAGGAATAATCCCAGCGATTGAAACAGCACATGCGGTTGCGGTTTTAAAGAAGATGGAATTCAGTGCGGATGATGTTGTGGTGATCAATGTTTCGGGCAGGGGAGATAAGGATTTGGAAACGTATATCCGGTGGGGGAAGTATTAATAAGGTACGAGGTACGAGGTACGAATTACGCGCTATGGGTTTATGACCTACGAGTTATGAGTGCTTTGTATTTCGGGGTCTTAGCGGTTTAATTAATTTCGAGTGATTGAATTATGAATACTAAAATCAATTTTCTTTTTCTCTTTACTGCACTGGTTGCAGGCTGCACATCTTCCGTTAGGCAGGATAAAAGTTTTGATACCGAAGCCTATCTGGAGGAAATTATCCAATGGCAGCAAAAGCGAAACGCTTACCAGGTAAGTGAGGAAGGATGGGTAAACCTGGCAGGGTTGTTTTGGTTGAAGGATGGCATTAACACCTTCGGTAGTGGCAAGTCGAATGACTTTGTTTTTCCCGAGGGTAAAATCCCTGAACGTGCTGGTTTCTTGCTATTAAAACAAGGCGTAGTAATGCTGGAAACAACAGACGGCCTTATGATTTCGGTAAATGGTAAGCCGACATCTTCCGGTGTTATATTTCATCCGGATTCGTCACGCAACATTATGGAATACGGTTCTCTCCGATGGTTTGTCATTAAGCGTGATGACAAGATTGGCATACGCTTGCGCGACCTGGATCATCCAAACCTGAAAGCCTTTTCGGGTATTGATTGTTTTGATATTGACCCCGCCTGGCGAGTGGAGGGGCGTGTGGAATGGGCTGATTCTTCGCGCACGATTGAAATCACCAATGTACTGGGACAAACCCTGCAACAACGATCAGTAGGAACGTTGGTATTTACCTGGCAGGGTAACGAATACCGCCTGGATGCACTTGATGAAGGAGGGGATGAGTTCTTCGTTATTTTCGGTGATGAAACCAACGCACGCGAAACCTACGGTGCCGGACGGTATATGTATGTACCGGTACCTGTGTCGGGCGATAATGTGATCATCGATTTCAATAAGTCCTATAATCCACCATGTGCCTTTACTGAATTTGCAACCTGTCCTTTACCACCGAAACAAAACATATTGCCCTTTGCTGTACCAGTAGGGGAGAAGAATTACAGAGACCATTAATTTTATGAATCGCATTGACGCACTTTTTCAGCAAAAGAAGGACAATATACTTTCAGTATTTTTTACAGCGGGCTTTCCCACCCTTCACGACACCGTTGAGATTGCAAAGCAACTTCAGTTGGCAGGGGTTGATATGATTGAAATCGGAATACCATTTTCTGATCCCATCGCTGATGGCCCGGTGATTCAGCAAAGCAGTAAGCAGGCTATTGATAATGGCATGACGGTAAAGTTGCTGTTGGAACAGGTAAAAGAAATACGTAAAACAGTTTCAATGCCCATTATCCTCATGGGGTATTTGAATCCTGTAATGCAATATGGTATGGATCGTTTCTTTGCAGATGCTGCTACGGCCGGTGTAGATGGATTAATCTTACCCGATATGCCATTTGATGAGTTTGAACGAAACTATAAGGACAAAATGGAGGAGTTGGATCTGCAAAATATTTTTCTCATTTCACCCACTACTTCCGATGAGCGCATTCAGCGCATTGATCAGGCCAGTCGTGGTTTTATTTATGCAGTTTCATCCTCCAGTACTACCGGTTCAAGGAATGAATTTTCAGCGGATCAATTGGATTATTTTCAACGCCTGCGCGATAAGCAATTAAACAATCCATTTCTTATCGGCTTTGGTATTTCCAATCGTCAGACTTTCTCAACCGCCTGTCAATATGGAGCTGGAGTTATTGTAGGTAGTGCATTTATAAAAGTGCTCTCCAAATCTACAGACCTTGTAACGGATATTTCCACTTTTATCCGTACGTTAAAATCATAAACGGCTATTCACCCTGACTGCTGTTTGGGACATTTAGAACCGGTCCAAAAAACAGTGCATTCAAAAACATTTTATTTGTCCCATACCACGTGCCCCTGAAGTTCGGATTATCAGAAAACATAATTACTCTTCCCTGGCCTTCACCACTGAGCAATACGGCAGCGGAGTTAGCAACCTTTGGTGCATTGGTTTTGTGCAGGTAGCCACCAATCAACGGCTTGGCAGTGTACTTTGCTGCGGTGGTATAAGGGTTTTTACCGGGCTGAAGAAACGTTGAGCCATTGCGGTACACTGAAATGGTGCGATCGGTATACCCAAACCCAATTGGATTGGTAATATCAAGGTCGACCTGAAAGATTGATCCTCCAATACTTCTTGCGCCTTCCGTATTGGCAGCATCTTCGTAGTTTGTTCGTGGTTTGGTTTTGGTGGTATCGGTTGGTACTAGTTTTTCTTTAGTCAGACCTTGTTTGATGGCCCACTCGCTTGCCGTTTTTAGTGTGATCAGTGTACCGCCCGATTGTATCCAGGCTTTTATTTTATCAATGGTAGCTTTATCAAGATTATAGTTGCCACTTACCATAATCAACACATTGTACTTCTCCCAGCTCACACGGCCGATGTTGGTTACATCAACTTTTGTGATGGGCATTCCAATCCGTTGATCAAGTAGGTGCCATACTTCGCCAGCTTCATACCCAGATACTCCATTGCCGATCAGCATCAAAGCTTTCGGTTGTTTCAGTGGAATAGCAAAGCCGGAACCAAGATCAATACCCTTAAGGTTGTACCCGGTTTCGACTGAATAAAAATCAGTTAAACAGGAAGTACTTACTTTTTTCAGGCTTTCAAATAGCTTGTCGCTATCAATCGTTTGCTGACTAACCGGTATGATGATCGTTCCGTGTCGGAAGTTCTTTTCTTTTCCATTTATTATTGCGCTGAAGGAGCGAAAGGCAATTTTTGCGATAATACCATCGGATTGCAGTTGGTGGATTGCTTTATGTGCAGCGTAGTCAGTAAGTTCCATCAGGTACGCGTAGTTACTTCGGGTAACCGGTACTACGGTTTTGACCAGATCTTTTGTAATACGATCACCTTTGCTTACTGGCCCGCGTATTTCGGCATGTGGCAAATTAAAGGCATGCACCAACGACCAGGTTGAGGCATCGTAGAAGATGCTATCTGTATAGGTTATCTCTTTTTCAAAAGCAGAACGCACCATGATGTAGTTCATCTGTTCTGTAGGCACAATGAAGGCTTTACCCTTCTCGTAGGTTTTTCCGCTTACTGCCATATCCCTGGCCAGATCATAAACTTCTATTTCGTGCATGCGCAGCAGGTTAACAAAAGCGTTTGTACGGTTTACATCATGAGTATCGCCAAAAACATATCCTTTCACCGGATTGGCTTTTGCCTGGTTGGCTGCCGTGCGGAAGAAATTCAACCGCAGGTTAAAGAGCATGTCGCGTTCGTTGTGTGATGCACGAAGTGTTGCCAGCGATGCGGTAAATTGGTTGCGAATGGTAAAGGCAAAGGTGAGGGGAATGGTGGTAGTTTCCTGGAAATGTCCGCGTGAACTTGCCTGCTCGAACAGAAAGCCGGCACCTCCGTAAAAATTACCATAGCTTGATCCATACCCCGGATACAACTTATCAAACGCTTCTTTGGTAAAATACTGCGAACCTATCCCATCCATAGCTTTGGCGAAATACTCCCCAAATTTAGGGTAGAGTACATCATACAATTGTGCGGGCACTACCGGGTTGTTGCTGCTGTATTTTCCCGGATCGAAATAAAAAGTTGAGTTGGTGCCCATTTCATGATGGTCGGTCATCACATACGGGCGCCATTCATGAAATAGCTTTACGCGGTTCCTGCTTTCAGGATGAACCCCCAAAAACCAGTCGCGGTTAAGGTCGAACCAATAATGGTTGGTACGTCCACCCGGCCATACTTCGTTGTGCTCGCGGTCTAACGGATCGCCTACCAAGGGTGAAGCTTTGTGCATATTTGCCCAATGGCTGTGGCGGTCTCGGCCATCGGGGTTATACACCGGGTCGAGCAGAATGACCATAGTTTTTAACCATGCCAATGTTTCTTCATCTTCATTGGCCACGAGGTAGTAGGCCGTGAGCATGGCAGCTTCGGTGCTGGAAGGTTCGTTGCCGTGAACGTTGTACCCCAAAAGGATTATGAGCGGTACGTTGTTGAATTGCGTTGAGGTATTACGCTGCAAATGCTTGCTGCGGATGTCGTCCAGGTTTTTATGGTTTTCAGGTGTAGTGATGATGGCTGTAATCTGAGGTCGGTGCTCATACGTTTTACCAATTTCCAACAGGATCATCCGGTCGGATAGGTTATCCAATGTTTTGAAGTACTCCACCACGCGGTCGTGGCGCGTATGGTGCATTCCGATGGGATACCCAAGAAACTCTTCGGGTGTGGGAATTGCGGTATTAAAGGTTGATGCTTTTGGATAGAAGTAATCGCGTTGGGCTAGTGTCGGCAGCGCAATGCTGGCGACAAGAAAAAGGGTAGCTATTTTTTTCATAGGTAGGTTTATTCTTCATGCTCAAAATAGCCAGATTTATGGAAGGTATGCCGGGTACAGTAAACTTTTATTTGTACGGTAATGGGTCATCTACATCCGGTTAATAGAAATCACTACTTTTAGTTTCCTAACAAACTACCTATGAAACGCTACCTGTTTTTTCTTTTGTTTTCTGTTTGGGCATGCCAACCTGCTGAAAAGGATAAGGCTCAGGCCGATGGTGAAAAGCTCGCTCAGCTATTTGATGATATAGAGAAGTTTTCCGGTTCCTCCGAGGATAGTTTGTACCGGGGTTTTCATCCGAAAGGAGCCTGGCGTTCGACTTTGCCGGAAGCTCGTGCACAGCGTACAGACAGCCTTCAAAAATTTTTGGATGCCATCCTTTCCCTCGATGATGTCAATCTTTCTGAGCAGGAAAAAATCAGCAAGCAGGTTATGATCATAAGCTTGCGCGACAGGATCGATCAGTTTCACTATAAAATGTATTACATCCCTTTTAATGCCGAGGGTGGTTTCTATAACAACATGGAGCGCACTTTACAGCGGTTACCGTTTACAACCGCACAACACTATTACGATTACCTTCACTGGCTTCCGAACTACATTACTGTGCTGAAGGAAAATAGAATACTGATGCAGAAGGGAATAGAGGAAGGGATTGTTGCGCCAAAAGTTATTGTTAGAAATACACTTGAGTTGCTGAAGCCGTGGGTTGTGCAGGATTATCACACTTCAATTTTCTATAAACCTTTTAGCACGTTGCCGGCTGATCTTCAAGAAACCGATCGCAAAGCCATTTTGGAACAAGCCGATCAACTAGTAGGTGAACTGGCGAGTGAATACCAATCATTAAAAACTTTTGTGGCGGATGAGTATATGGTTGCAGCGAAGGAAGCTCCAGGTATAAGTCTGGTACCCGGTGGTAAGGAATATTATGAGAATCGGGTGATGCATTATGCCACACTGCCCCTTACACCCGACTCGGTGCATAATTTGGGAATACAAGAAGTGGCGCGTATTCGGGCCGCCATGGAAGCGATAATCCAGGAAGTGAAGTTTAAAGGTTCATTTTCTGATTTCTTAAAATTCCTTCGAACCGATCCGCAGTTTTATGCCAAAACCCCGCAGGAGTTGTTGAACTATGCCGCCTGGCTGAGCAAGCGCGCGGAGGCGCAGCTTCCAAAACTATTCAGCAAGCTTTACACCTTACCCTTCACTGTTGAACCTGTACCCGATAACATTGCCCCAACCTATACAGGCGGTCGCTATGTTGGCGGATCGTGGGAAAGCAAACGTGCGGGTATCTATTGGGTGAATACCTATAATTTGAAGAGCCGCACATTGTATACGTTGCCTGCACTCACCTTGCACGAGGCGGTGCCGGGACACCACCTGCAAATTTCGTTGGCGGCCGAACTGAAAGATATACCCCGCTTCAGAAATCAGTATTACATCAGTGCCTTCGGTGAAGGCTGGGGATTGTACAGTGAGTTTCTGGGCGAAGAGATGGGCATGTACACCACGCCTTACGATTGGTTTGGCCGCTATACCTATGAAATGTGGCGGGCATGCCGGTTGGTTTTAGATACAGGAATCCATTATAAGGGCTGGACACGCGAACAGGCACTGGCATACTTGTCGGAAAACACAGCGTTGTCCATTCACGAAGTTACTACAGAAATAGATCGGTACATCGGTTGGCCGGGGCAGGCATTAAGTTATAAGATCGGTGAAATCAAAATCAAAGCCTTGCGGAAAAAAGCAGAGGAAGCCTTAGGGAATAAGTTTAATATCGGTGAATTTCATGAAGCCATCCTTCAAAATGGGTCCGTGCCGTTAACCGTTTTGGAAAAGCAGGTTGATGCCTATATTGACCAAGCGTTAAAATCTGAAATTTGAAATCTTAAATCCGCATGACTGTCTACGGAATAAAAATCTGCAACACGGTAAAATCAGCGCTCGACTGGCTGAAAAAGAACAAAATTGAATTCGACTTTCACGACTATAAATCGAAGGGCATTACCGAAGGCAAACTCAAAGCCTGGAGCAAACAGGTGGGGTGGGAGAGCCTGATAAACAAACGCGGCACTACCTGGCGGCAATTGGATGAGGCAACACAAAAGAAAATCACCAATGAAAAGGTTGCCATTGCTTTAATGCTGGAGAAGACCAGCGTAATCAAGCGACCGTTGATTGAAGAAGATGGTAAAGTGCTCGTGCTAGGGTTTGATGAGGAGGAATATAAGAATAAATTTTAAGTGAGTTTATTTACTAAATGATGCTCTGCCCTTGTCGATGTTTTTCACCAACAAGAAAAAACCTTTTATTGGTGAAGAATACCAGCTAAGTCAAGCCTTATTATATTATCCTGGTGTTTAGCAAACTCCTTTTTTGTATCTTTATAAACCATTTTTGTGAACCACTATGGCTTATAAACCCAATATCAGCGACCGCCTCTTATGGGAGTATGACCTGGAGACCTTTAATTACGACAAGTCGTATAAGATTGTGATTGAGCGAGTGCTGGAAAGGGGAACGTTGAATGAATGGCGTGCCGTACTTCAGTATTATGGACGGGAAAAAATCCTTGAAGTGATTGAATGGAGTGCACAGCTCACGCAACGGATGAAAGACTTTTCCAGGTTCTTTATTCAATCAGATTTTTTGAATGCTGCATAAAGATCCCTTTTTGATTAAACCTGAAACATTCGACCTGATTCAGCGTTTGCAATCGCTGGATTTTTTAGTAGACTTCTATTTGGTAGGAGGTACCGCACTTGCACTTCAAATAGGACATAGAAACTCAATTGATATTGATCTGTTCAGTAGAGAAACCTTCAACTCAAACCAATTTATTGGTCAACTGCAGGCAAAGTTTACGTTGGAAGTTACGTTTGAGGCGACCAATACCTTACTTACTTTCATCGAGCATATAAAAGTCGACTTTATTACTCATAATTACCCATTGATCAATCCTCCCAAAGAAGAGGAAGGTATTCGATTTCTATCGCTCCCGGATATTGCAGCCATGAAACTGAATGCCATCAGTAACTCGGGTAAGCGTTTGAAAGATTTTATCGACATCTACTTTCTTCTTGAACATTTTTCAATGAGCGAAATGATCGAATTTTACACGATAAAGTATCCAAATTTTAATCCTCTAATTGCCCTGCGTGCTGTAAGTTACTTCGATGACATTGATCCTTCCGTTGATCCACCAAAACTACCTGTAAAACTTTCGCTAGAAAAAATCAAAAAGCGCATTAGTCAAAGCGTACTTCACTCTAAAAGGAGGTTTGACTTCTGAACTTTTCTATGCGGTTATTGTGGCCGCTCGAATTATCCTTTTAACAATTGTCAATTCGCAAACCGCATCACCGTAACCCCATGGTGGGCTGAAGGGACGCTAAGCCTTCGAAATTCTGAGGTGTAAAACCAACTTTTACGTAACTAAAAATTAATGGTAGTCATTTCAACGGGATTCAAGTATTTATCTTTATTCGCCCGCTTTTAATGCGTCCAATATGAAAAAATTACTTTTTGTTTTAGGTCTGGGTCTTATATTGACTTCTGTTGAGGTTACCGCTCAACAAATGGAAAAACCAGTAACCCGCTAAATTTTTAATTGAAGGCGGCATAGAATATGGTGGTGACGAAATACTTAAAGTCTTCTTTACCAACGGTGAAGATCAAACCATGCGGGCTGGGCAGGGTGGGTACCTGGCATTTGGTGGAGAATTTCAATTTCCAAAAGCCAAAGGCCTTATGCTTCGTACTTCCATTGGAATAAAATTCAATACAACGGCAGCAGATAACGCTAATATTCGTTTAACAAGATTTCCTATCCAGCTAACGCCCTTCTGGAAAATTAATAATGATTTCCGATTGGGGGTGGGCGTTACGTCTCATCTTAATCCTAAATTAAAGGGTGATGGATTTTTTCCTGATGTTGCCTATACAAGCTCGATCGGCCCTCGATTTGAATTTGGCTACAAGTGGATTGCACTTACGTATACTGCCATCAGCTATGAGGATGAATTGGGGCAATCTTTTTCGGCCAGTTCAATCGGTGCATCCGTATCACTCACTTTTCCGAAATAATAATAATAGCTCGATTTGCACTATTAATTTTTCAGAAGTCAATGTTATCTGATACTAAATTCACCGTGCCGTGAGAAAGCTTTATTATATTTTATTCATACTGTTAATAAGTTGTATTTATGTACAGGCACAAAGCCAAAAAGCGACTATCTATTTATTAAGATCAGTTGGGCATGACCTTGATCAGTTTGTGCCTTATTATACCTATTTGGACAAAGTCCTTTTATGTAAGTTAGGAAAAGGAAAGTATTCAGTTCATGAGGTAGAGCCTGGTGAGCATATAATTCATGCGCAATACAAAGGTAAAATCAAATCAACCCCAGAAACAGAACTTTTAGTTAATCTGGAATCAGGTAAGACATATTACGTCTCAGTTAATATTAGGACAAAGGCCTTTGGAAAAGGTAGTTTTTATTGCGAGCAATTGACAGAAGAAGAAGGAATAAAGAGGGCTAAGGCATTTTTGCTCAAGAAGATATGCCTTCAACGCTTCATAATTTTATTTTCTTCAATCATGACAACTTTGCCCTTATTGGAGTTCTATCTCCAATAAGAATTGGTGCAATTCAATAATCATTATCAATTCGCAAATCGCATCACCGTAACCACATGGCAGGCCGTGCCGCCCAGCACAAACAAGTGCCAGATGAAGTGTGTATAGGGTATCTTTTTCATCAGGTAAAAGATAACGCCAACCGTATAGGAAATTCCACCTGCCAGTAGCCAATACAATCCTTCACACTCCATGTTCGCCATCAGGGGTTTGATCATTAACATTCCCATCCAACCCATGGCCACATATAAAATGGTGGACAGTATGTTCTTTCGTGTACCGGTAATGGATTTGAATACAATACCGGCAGCGGCTAACGTCCACATTACCGCTAACATTACCCAGCCCCAAAATCCATGCAAAATGCCCAAGGCAAAAGGCGTGTAAGTTCCGGCTATCAACACGTAAATAGCGCTGTGATCAAAAATCCGGAACAACTTTTTTGTACGGCTAACCGGAAAGGCATGGTATAGCGTAGAGCTCAGGTACATAATGATGATGGCTGCACCAAATACAGATGCTCCCACTATGGCTGCTGCACCAAACGGTATAGCATGGATGATCAGAAAGGGTGTGACAACAATGCCGCCAAAGGCCCCTAAGCCGTGACTGATGCTGTTGGCAATTTCTTCACCTACTGATTGGTCGACATATTCTTCCTTCATTCTTTACCAATGGGTGGCGGGCCATCAGGTACTAAACCGGAGTATACATGATTGCCTTTACGTTGTTTAAACTCGGCTTTTACAGCTTCAACCTTTTTAGGATCTTCAAACAAATCAACCATAGTAAGCGCCAGGGTTTTGGAAGCATGCAGCATACCTTTATGCCCGATAGACATACCCCCGCACGCCACCACGGCCCATGAGTGCCACGGTGTGCCAACGGGTGCAGTAGCGGCACTCAGGCGGATCACGGGTACCACCCAGCTTACATCGCCTACATCAGTTGAGCCGCCCCCCGCATTCTCCAGGGTTTCTTCCAGTGGTTCAACTTTGCTGTGTAAGCCAACCTGTGGTTTACCGGTAGCTTCCTGTATCTTTTTTGCAAAAGTTGTTTCTTCGGCCGTATAGGTAATTGGCCCCAGGTATTCCAGGTTTTTTTGAATGTACCCAGCCCCGGTACGGTTTACCAATACTTCATAAATGCCTGAAACCAGGGAGACTTTGTACTCCACATTGGCCATAATGGCGGCACCTTCGGCCATTTTCTTTACGCGTTCGTACACTTCGTTCATGCCTTCACGTTTCACATCGCGTACACGTACCCACAAGCGTGCGTAGTCGGGTACTACATTAACTACCTGGCCACCATCCTGTATGTGGTAATGGATGCGTACTGTGGGTTTAATATGTTCGCGGTAATAGTTGATACCGGTGGTATATAATTCCAGCGCATCTGCTGCACTTCTTCCATTCCAGGGATCAGCGGAAGCGTGCGCGGCTTGACCATGAAACTCTACAATGAAATCTACAAGTGCAAGTCCGGTTTGTACGGCTGCTTTTGTTTCTGCCCCTGGGTGCCAGTCCATAACTACATCTACATCCTTAAAGAGTCCTGCGCGTATCATCCACAGTTTACCGAAAAACTTTTCTTCAGCAGGGGTGCCGTAAAATTTGATGGTACCTTTCAGTTTTCCTTGCTCTATCAATTCTTTGATGGCAATAGCTGCACCGAGGCTGGCCGCACCAAATAGATTATGCCCGCAGCCGTGGCCGGGTTTTCCTTCGGTGAGTGGGTCTTTATGTGGAACAGCCTTTTGCGATAAACCAGGCAGGGCATCGAACTCTCCTAATATGCCTATTACCGGGTTGCCGCTTCCAAAGGTGGCTACAAATGCTGTGGGAATTTCGGCCACACCACGCTCCACTTTAAAACCATTGGCTTCTGCCAGGTCGGCCAATACTTTGTATGATTCATTTTCCTGGAAAGCAATTTCGGCATGTGCCCATATCTTATCACTGGTTTCAATCAGTTTAGCCGAATGGTTTTCAACCGATTGCAAAACGGATTTCTTGTTGGGTGAAATTTTTTGTGACTGTGCGAGCGAAAAGGATGCGCTTAGTAAAAGGAGAATGGTAAGGTGTCGAAGCATAGGTATTTTTTTTTACAACCTACCCATTTGTGCGTAAGCTTCAAAATTACATCGTGTTAATCGGATGCATCTTTTGATAAAGCTTCAATTTTTTGTACCGGAAATTGAACACTGCCGTAACATTATTTGTTTGCCAACGACATATGGCCGTATGAAAATCAGACCTAATAATTTTTATGTTCATCCTTTTGGCATGGGCTTCTTTTGCCCAGGATAAAGCCACATTAAGCGGATACCTTAAGGATGCTGCTGATGGTGAGGTACTTATTGGGGCTACCATCTATGTTCCCTCCTTGAAAACCGGTGCAACAACAAATGTGTACGGGTTTTATTCCATTACCCTGGCCAGGGGTACATATGAAGTTGAATTTTCCTACATCGGGTATGGTAAAGAAACCCGTACCATTTTGCTGGACCAGAATGTACGGTTGGATATGGAGCTAACCTCACAAAGCAGGCAGTTGCAGGAAGTGGTTATAACAGGCTCAACCGAAAAGTCGATGGTGCAATCAGTGGAGATGAGCGTGAACAAGATTGACATTAAAACCATCAGTAAGATTCCCGCTTTTTTGGGCGAAGTTGACGTAATCAAAAGCTTACAGCAATTGCCGGGAGTAACAACAGTAGGTGAAGGTGCTTCTGGCTTTAACGTGCGTGGTGGCAGTGTGGGGCAAAACCTGATACTGCTGGACGAAGCTTCGGTTTATAACTCATCGCACCTGCTGGGCTTCTTCTCTGTGTTTAATCCGGATGCTGTTAAAGACGTTAAACTTTACAAAGGCGCTATACCGGCACAATTCGGTGGACGGATTTCATCTTTGCTGGATGTGCGCATGAAGGAAGGCAACAATAAAGATTTTGAAGTAAATGGAGGAATCGGGACAATATTCAGCAGGTTAGCGGTTGAAGGTCCTGTTTTGAAAAACAAAGGATCGTTTATTGTGGCCGGCAGAAGATCGTACATTGATATTCTGGCCCGGCCTTTTGTTGATGTTTTACAGGATGGAGCACGCCTTAATTTTTATGACCTTACCGGAAAAGGAAACTATAATATCAACGAGCGCAACAGGCTTTACTTATCCGGGTATACGGGGCGTGACATATTTTTCTTCGATAAGAACCAGGGATTCTCGTGGGGAAACAACACGGCAACGTTGCGTTGGAACTCGATTATAAACGACAGGCTCTTTGCTAATTTTTCAGGCATATACAGTAAGTATGATTACTCCCTTCAGTTTGGCGAAGATGACCGCGACTATTTTAAATGGAAATCATCCATAACCAATTACACCTTTAAGCCGGCTTTCAGTTATTTTATCAACAGCGAAAATGAAGTGTCGTTCGGGGCAGAAGGTAACTACTATAGTTTTAATCCGGCCACGGCATCGGGGGCTTCTAGTGGTGATGTGGTGGACATTAGCCTGGCCAGAAAGTATAACCTGGAAGCGGCTGTTTACCTGAGCAATAACCAACGCATCAATGAAACCTTTTCGGTTGAATATGGACTGCGTTATTCTTACTTCTGGGGTTTTGGCCCGGGAAACCAGGTAACCTATAACGACACCACAGCGGGTGTTCGAAGAGTTCCTGTTAACATAGAATCGTTCAAAAGGGGTGAGGTAATGAGCGAATATGGAAACCTGGAGCCACGGCTTTCGGTAAAAGCGCAACTTTCTCCATCAAGCTCAATAAAAGCCAGCTACATACGCATGGCGCAGTACCTGCACCTGATCTCAAACACCACAGCATCAAATCCGTTGGATGTATGGACACCGAGTTCCCGAAACATTAAGCCCGAACTTGGCGATCAGTATACGTTGGGTTACTTCAGGGATTTTGGTAACGACAAGGACTATGAGTTTTCGGTTGAGGCTTACTACCGCAGCACCAAAAATCAAATTGATTACATCGATGGCGCTGACCTGTTGATCAATGAATTTCTGGAAGGTGATTTGTTAAACGGTATTGGAAGGGCTTACGGCCTTGAGTTTTACCTGCAAAAGAAAACAGGAAAATTTAACGGATGGATAGCCTATACCCTGGGTCGCACAGAACTTAAAATGGAAGGCATTAACCGTGGCCTTTGGTACCCCACACGTTTTGACCAAACCCACAACCTTAAGCTCACCGGTTTCTACGATGTTTCGCAACGGGTATCGCTTTCGGCAAATTTCACCTTGTTGTCGGGTACGCCAACAACTTTTCCAACGTCTCGCTACATCATGCAGGGTATTTTA
This sequence comes from Cyclobacteriaceae bacterium, assembly GCA_025808415.1. NCBI lineage: Bacteria > Pseudomonadati > Bacteroidota > Cytophagia > Cytophagales > Cyclobacteriaceae > Cyclobacteriaceae bacterium. The sequence continues at coordinate 2,718,199 of CP075525.1, read as the reverse complement.
ATACCGTACAATGAAAGCGACTCGCGCAATAATGTACGGATACCGGCCTTTCACCGTTTGGATATTTCTGCAAGGCTTGAGGGGAAAACGGTCAGGAAGAATGGAAAGGTTAGAAAAAATACCGATTACTGGGTGTTTGGATTGTATAATGTGTACGGAAGAAAAAATCCGTTCTCTATTTACTTTTCTCAAGCCGATGAACGCGTACCTGCCGGTCAACCTATTGACAGCCAGGCTACGCAGCTATCCATCATAGGCACTATAGTGCCTGCCATTTCATACAATTTTCATTTTTAACATGATGAAGATGCAAAACAGGAATTTTATTTATGTAGCAATTATTGCGGCTTTATTAAGCGCTTGCGAAACCGTTATTGATCCTTCACTCAAGCCGGCCACACCCATACTGGTAGTGGATGCCTGGATTACAAACAGGCCTGAGCCGCAGGTGATCAAACTGACAAAAACTCAATCGTACTTTGATAATGCGCTTCCTCCGGGAGTGTTGGGTGCATCGGTTACGATTGAGGATAGCAATGGAGAGGTGTATACTTTTTTAGAGAGTGATACTGAGCCTGGTGCTTACGTCTGGACACCCGGTACAGGTGAAGTTTTTGGAGAGACCGGGCTCACCTACACCTTAAAAATTTTAGCCGAAGGTGAATCTTACACTTCGGCAACCCGAATGGGGCGCGTTCCGCCCATCGATAGCATAACCTTTCAATTGCAGGAAGGCAATCAATTTGTTACTGATTTGTACCTGGCCGAGTTTTGGGCTACCGACCCTGTAGAACCGGGCGATACCTATTGGATTAAAACGTATAAGAACTCAAAACTGTTGAATAAGCCCTCAGAAATCAGCCTCGCATACGATGCGGGTTTCTCACGGGGCAGTAATTTCTCAGGTATCGTATTTATTGCACCCATACGTACCTCCATTAATCCTTTTGATCAGGACGATAAGAATAATTTTCTCTCACCGTATGTTGTGGGCGATTCGTTGTTTGTCGAGCTCCATTCACTCACGGATGCGTCATTCGATTTTTTAACTCAGGTTGTTGTGCAAACGAATCGTCCCGGAGGTTTTTCTGAATTATTTTCAACACCGTTGGCGAATGTTTCTACTAACATCAAAAATGTAAATCCAAATGGGAAGAAGGCTGTTGGATTTTTTAATGTTGCGGCCGTCTCGGGGTTAGGAAGAAAATTTGCCAGCCTTGATGATGTAACAAAGAAAAATTAGGATTAATTAAAAACAGGTTTCCACAAACTCAACCTGACAGCAAGTCTTCCAGACAAAACAAAGCCCCGACATTGCTGCCGGGGCTTTTAAACGTTGCGCTTAACCTATCAAACCGTACCCCTTGTTGACTGGTTGGGATGCTTTGTGATCCCGTTAAACCGTGCGGTGGACGCGCATCGTTTTTTTCTTGATTCTAAACCTATTTCACTTCAATGGTTTTCATGGGTTTGTCAGGGGTCAATGCTTTTTTGGCAATCATAATCCTGAGCAACCCGTCTTCATACCTGGCTTCAATCCGGTCAGGATTAACATTTTCAGGCAGGTTAAAGGAGCGTGTGAAATTGGTGTAGTTAAATTCTTTACGGGTGTAGTTTTCCTCCTTCACCTCTTTTTCTTCTTTCTTTTCGGTGAAGATGTTCAACACACCGTTTTCAATGTTAATGTGGAAATCTTTTTTGGTCATTCCAGGAACGGCCATTTCGATTTCAAATCCTTTTTCCAGTTCTTTTACGTTAACTGCAGGAACGACCTGAATCCTTTTCATCCAGTCTGCATCAAAGAAGCGGTCGTTATCGAAGAAATCAGACAACCACTTGTCCGTGAACAAGTTGGGTAACACCGGTGACTTAAGGAGTGTCATAATTACCTCCTTTTTATTTTCTTTTTACCAAGAACTTTTGTTGCTACTAAGGTGATTTTCTGGATTGAGAAAAACCATGAGGGTTGTCATTCCTGCACATGACTTAAATCATCGAAAGCAGAATTTCAATCGTTTGAATTTTTCAAAATCCTTATCTTTCGGCCGTAACCAGCATCCCAAAAATATGGCTGAAACGGCAAGCGTGAAGGAAAAAAAGGAGTCGAAGAAATCAAGCATGGAGCGATCGGTTTTGCTAAAAGCTTACGAACTCATGTGTACTGCCAAACGCATGGCTGAAACATATGATGAGAACAGGGAAGTGTGCAGCAAATACGTACACAGTACATCGCGTGGGCATGAGGCCATACAATTGGCTTTAGGGCTTCAACTAAAACCCTGGGATTATGCATCACTTTACTACCGTGATGAATCTGTTTTACTGGCGATTGGAATGGAGCCTTACGAACTGATGCTTCAACTCATGGCCAAACGCGATGATCCGTTTTCGGGCGGTCGCTCGTATTATGGCCATCCATCATTGAAGCGCGAAGGTTTTCCGGTTATTCCTCACCAAAGTTCTGCAACCGGTATGCAGGCCATACCGGCTACCGGCATGGCACATGGCATTGCCTACCTTGAATCACAAAAACTGCTGGATGCACAAAATAAACCTATTGTAGTGTGTTCGTTGGGCGATGGATCAGTAACCGAAGGAGAGGTAGCTGAAGCTTTTCAAATGGCCGTGCTAAAGAAGATGCCCATCATCTACCTGGTGCAGGATAATGGTTGGGGTATTTCAGCAACCGGTGACGAGATGCGTGCTATGGATGCTTATGAGTATGCGGCCGGTTTTAAAGGTATGGAACGCATGCGCCTGGATGGTTCAGATTTTATTGATTCGTACAAGGGAATAAAGAAAGCAATAACTTACGTACGGAAAAACAGGGGACCTATTTTGGTCCATGTCAGGTGCCCGCTGTTGGGGCATCACACCTCAGGTGTGCGAAAGGAGTGGTATAGGGGTGAAGATCTTGATGGTCATCAACTTAATGACCCGATAGTAAAATTTGAAAAATGGCTTCGTGAATCCGGTGAAACGGAGAAAACGTTGAGCGACATCAGGAAGACTGCTTATGAAAAGGTAGCTCATGATTATCAGCAAGCTATTAAAGCCGCTGATCCTGATGTTGAAGATTTTGATTCGCACGAGTTTGCGCCAACACCCGTAACCAAGGAGTTGGGTGAGCGATCGCCAAAAGGAGCAGAGAAAGTTATCATGGTTGATGCTGCCCTTCATGCTGTTGATGAAATTATGCGCAAACATCCAGAGGCGTTGTTTTACGGACAGGATGTTGGCCGCAGGTTGGGAGGGGTATTTCGGGAGGCAGCAACACTGGCCGAAAAGTATGGTGATCACCGTGTTTTTAATACGCCTATTCAAGAAGCCTACATTGTTGGATCTACTGCAGGCATGTCGGCCGTAGGGGCAAAGCCCATTGTTGAAATCCAGTTTGCGGATTATATATGGCCTGGTATCAATCAATTGGTTGAAGAACTTTCCAAAAGTTGCTACCTGTCAAAAGGTAAATTTCCGATACAAGCTTTAATTCGGGTGCCCATTGGGGCCTATGGTGGGGGAGGTCCCTATCATTCGGGTAGTGTTGAGTCAACGTTACTGACCATACGCGGTATAAAAGTGGTGTACCCTTCCAATGCTGCCGACATGAAGGGACTGCTTAAGGCATCGTTTTATGATCCAAATCCTGTGGTATTGCTCGAACACAAGGGTTTATACTGGAGCAAAGTGCCCGGTACGTTGGATGCAAAAACAGTAGAGCCGGAGGAAGATTATATTATTCCGTTGGGTAAAGCCCGCATTGTTCAGGAAGCGTTGGATGAAAAAATAAGTGGCGGTGAATCGGCTGTTATTATTACTTACGGCATGGGTGTGTATTGGGCAAAAGAAGCTTCGCGAAATTTCCCGGGCCAAATCGAAATACTTGATTTGCGTACACTCAATCCAATTGATTGGGAAGCTATAGTTGGTTCCGTAAAAAAGCATAACCGTGCTTTTGTACTTACCGAGGAGCCGCTGTTAAATTCATTTGCTGAATCGTTGGCCGGCAGGATACAACGCGAATGCTTTAAGGATTTGGATGCACCGGTATGGTTGTTGGGGGCCGAGAACCTGCCTGCTGTTCCGCTTAATGTTGATTTGGAAAAGATGATGCTGCCGAATGCTAAAAAAGTGGGGAACGCACTTGAGCACTTGTTGAGGTATTAGATTAGAATGGAAAACCTACTCCAACATTGTAAATTACCGGTTCACGATTTACGCCAAATGGCCTGAAAAACTTTATTTTATCCAACACAAACCTGTCGCCCTCGGGTCTGCCCGGGTCATAAACTTTCATGCCGGCATCAAAACGCAGTATAAGAAAAGAGAAATTAAACCGTAGCCCTATTCCGGTGCCTACTCCGAATTCTTTATAAAACTGGTTTAATTTGAATTGCGAGTTACCATTTTCAATAACGTTTCCTTCGCTGTCGCGTACAATACGGGGCTGAAGCGTCCAGACATTTCCGGCATCCAAAAAGACAGCACCTTCAATAAAGCCAAATAGTTTCCTGCGCAATTCAATGCTGGCTTCCAGCAAGGCATCGCCCGGTTGCTCAAAGCGGTAGTCGTACAGGCCGTCCTTAACCGGGTCGGCACTTTGTCGTGGCCGGAAACTACCGGGCCCAAGCCTGCGCGGTCGCCAGGCGCGTACACTATTGCTACCGCCTGCGAAGAAATATTTTTCATACGGCAGTACACCGGTATCATCGTAAGAATAACCTACGCCACCATTAAAGCGATAAGCCAGGTTTGTATTTTTATCGATGATCCGAAGCCGTCTGAAGTCGGCACTTAATCGGATATACCGGAATGAGTTTAATCCGTTGCGTGCAATAATGGGGTAGTCAAAAATATTTTGAAGTGTGCCACCACTTTCCAACGACCAGCGGAAGAAAATCGAGTTCTCTTCCAGGTTTCCGTAGTTCCTGTGGTTCCAGGCCATACTGAAAATAACACTGCTTACAAAGGAGGGTTCGAACGTACGGAATAAGGTATTGCCTTCGTTCACAAAAAGATCGGTGAGCAATTGTTGAAAGGCCGGGTCGAGCCTGGAGTTAATGACGCTGAGGTTGGCCAGGGTAAGGTCGAACCTCCTGATGCGTTGGTTTTCCCAGCTATATACATAATTTACGGTGGTGGCTGAACGGATATATTCAGGCCGGTTGGTGTAGTTATACCCGATCAGGGCTTTTGTGCGTGGGTTGATGCGCCCGAGCTTATAACGGGTTTCTTCTTTTAGCGGAAAGAGGAATTGTGGAAAGGTGATCGATGCATTTACACCGGCCTCAACACTTTGGTACACATTAGCCGTTGCCGTTGCCGAAGCTACACCCTCATAACCAATGCGACCGTTCATTTCAAAATTTTCCAATCCCCTGAAAATATTACGCTTCTTGAAGTTGATGTTATAGAAAGGACCCGGAAATCCTTGTGTTACGTTAACGCCTACTTCATTCGACCATTGGTAGCGATCGAGTGCATTGGTAAAAATATTCGCAATGAATTTTCCACCGGTCGTATCGAAATTTATGTTTACAAACTTAAAATTATCGAGGTTGGCCAATTGGCGTTGGGTGTTAAAGGTTTGGGTGCGGCTGTAGTATTCGCCAGGGTGAAGAAAGATACGTTGACTTAAAATTTTGGGGCTGTAAAGTTTTTCATAGTATTCAAAATCTGTTCCGCGGTAATTCTGGCGCGTTCGGCTTACCCCCGGAATATTCATGCCCGCATCGGTAGTGAAATGAACTTCGTCAATGCTGAATTTTTTGTGATATCCTCGCTTGGCAGGATCGTTGATCAGAAGCCTTATGGCAACACGGTGTTTGTCGCGGTAGGCGGTATCTACATCAAATTCGATGTACTGCCTGCTAAAATCATAATACCCGTATTCTTTAAAGAGGAGATCTATCCGTTCACGTTCTTTCGAAAAATTATCCTGGTTGTACGCTTCACCTTTTTTTAAAAAGCTTACGGTTTTTGTTTCAAGGATCAGTTTGTGCAGGGCTGAATCAGGGATGCGGTACATAACTGAATCTAAAATGTAAAGCGGGCCTGTTAATACAGTATATTTAACATTTACCAGCTTAGCTGCTTTGGTGGTGGTGCTAAAGCTCACTTTGTTTTTAAAGTACCCGTGGTTAAACAGGTAGTCCTGGAATTTTTCAACAGTAAGCTGTATTTTCGCACTATCGAAAATACTTACCGGCTCGCCCCAACGCATCCAAAAATTTCCGTTTTCGAGCGTGTTTTTCAGTTCTTCGGTTTTACGTTGCTTTTTAAATTGGCGGTTAAGTACTTTTTTTTCGGTTTCAGCCTTTTTGATGCGAGCATCCATTTTCGCATTGAGGCGTGAAATCTTTTTTTCGATTTTGACCGGGTTAAAGCGCTTATAACCGAAGTAATATATAGCTACCAAAGAGTGTACCGGTGTGCCTAAAAATTTCTTATTGCTTTCCTGAACGTACAACCCTTTAAGGGCAGAAATGCTTACACCTTTTGGGGCATCAATTTTTTGTCGGTACAGCATTTTTTCATTCTCCTTCAGATGTTTTGTACCCAGGCAACTTTGCAACAGGGCCGCAGTGCTGAGGATAAGAAAATAATATCTAATTTTCGTGAAGTTCAATGGTCAAGTAAACATGCTTTCGAAAGCCCGCATTAAGTATATTAAATCTTTGCAAGTAAAGAAATACCGACAATTGGAACAACGGTTTGTGGTGGAAGGTGCAAAGAGTGTGCTGGAGTTGTTGGGTTCTGATTTTGTTCTCGATACCATCATTGGCACGCCATCGTTTATCAGTTCCAATCAATCGTTGCTTGACCGTTATAAAGGCGAGCTTGTGGAGGTGAAAGCGAGCCTGTTATCGGATTTGGGTGAATTCAAGACAAACGATACAGCGCTGGCCATAGCCCGCATAAAGCCTAACCTTGCTTTAAGAGTTGGAACGGATGAATTTGTTTTGATGCTGGATGATATACGCGATCCGGGAAACCTGGGTACCATCATTCGGGTTGCCGATTGGTACGGCATAACCAAAGTGATTGCATCAACAGATACAACTGATTTATATAATTCCAAGGTTCTTCACGCCAGTATGGGTTCCTTTACACGGGTAGGGATGTATTATACTAACCTGGTACATTTCCTTGATCAGGTGACGGTACCGGTGTGGGGTACTTTTTTAGGGGGTGAGAATGTTCATACCATGGCCATCGGTAAAAGCGCAATTATCGTTATTGGAAACGAAGCGCGGGGTATTTCAGAGGCTGTTGAGAAAAAAGTTACGCAAAGGGTAACGATACCTCGGTTTGGTGGGGCAGAGTCGTTAAATGCAGCGGTTGCCACCGCCATAATTTGCGATAATCTAAGGCGTCCCCGGTAAGTATTTCGTTAAAAAAATCCTTTACTCTTGTGTGCCGCTTCTTCCATAAGTTTGCTCGCATTTTCTTTCCCAAGGTATCGATCGATTAACGAATGTCCCAGGTAAATAAGCGGGGTAAGGGCTATGGCAATTACAAACTTGTAGATGTAATTGGTAATGCCAATAGCAATAATTTGCGTGTTTGAGAATACACCATAAAATGCGATAAACAACACTACAAAGCTGTCAACAAACTGCGAAACAAGGGTTGATCCGGTGGCCCTTAGCCATAGCATTTTCGATCCCGTTAATTTTCGCAGGCGTTGAAATACAAAAACATCTACCAATTGCCCCAGCAAAAAGGCTGTCAATGAGCCTGCGATAATCCTTAACCCTTGTCCGAAAATTTTTGAAAAGGCAAAATTGATGTTGAATGAATTGCCATCAGCATCTTTGCTGTTGGCATCTAGCCACCACTGTGCGGGCGGCAATTCTATGGTAAGAAAAATCACCAGGAAACTGTAAGCAATCAGCATAGCAGTGAGGTAACTGATGCGCTTTACACCGGGCTTGCCAAAATATTCGTTTATCAGATCAGTAGTAACAAAAACGATGGGCCAGATGATAACCCCGGCCGTAAGGTTAAAGTCCATTATAAAACCCATAATATTGATATGCGCGGGGTCAATTCCTACGGTGGCCTCGGCAGAAAAAATTTTAGTGCCGATCATTTCGGCCAGTAGTGCATTGGTGAGAAATATGCCACACAACACAACAAACAACCGGTTCTTTTTTTGCTCCAGGGTTATCATCATTCTTCCAGGGTAAACGTTAGCCCTTCTTCGGCCAGCACCGTGTTGGTAAAAATGTGCCGGGCTTCTTTTAAAAGTGGATCCAGGTCCTTATAGCGGGCGGAGAAGTGACCGATAAGCAATTTCCCAACTTTTGCCTTCAATGCTATTTCAGCAGCCTGGGCGGCTGTGCTGTGTTTGGTTTCTTCGGCTTTGTCTTTTTCCGACTCCATGAAAGTGGCTTCGTGGTAAAGAACATCAACCTGCTCAACTATGTTCACCAGGCGATCATCAAAAGCGGTATCCGAGCAATAGGCATAGCTTCGGGATTTACGTGGTGCAAGGGTTATATCGGCATTGCGATAACGTATAGTCCCGTCCACCTCTAACACATCGGCCCCCGTTTTTAAACTGGCCACTTGTTGCAGGCTTAGGCCTGCCGGTAGTCTGTCTTTGTCGATTCTTCTGGGTTTAATTTTTTCCCGAAAAAGAAAGCCTGAGCAATCAAGTTTATGTTTGAGCGGTATAGTGGATACTGAAAGTTGATTGTTTTCAAAAATAACGTGCTGCTTGCCTGGGGTTAATGTGTGCAGGATAATATTGAATCGTGGTGAAGAAAGGGAATACCTGAATTGTGTAGTGATTATCTCGCCCAGGCCCCGATGGCTGTACAGGTGTAGGTCATTTGTGCGGTGGTTCAGGTGCATGGTAAAGATCAGCCCAAGTAAGCCCAGGTAATGGTCGCCATGGAGGTGTGAAATAAAAATGTGGTTTATGCGATGAAGGTTTGCGTTGTACCGCATGAGTTGCATTTGTGTGCCCTCGCCACAGTCTACCAGAAAGTGCTGGTTTTGGATTTCGACAAGTTGTGCTGAAGGAAATCTTCCGAATGCCGGAAGTGCCCCACTTGATCCCAGTATGGTGATTTTAAAACTCAACGGGTATAAATAAAAAGACCAAAACCCGGAAGGTCTTGGTCTGCTTTAAAATTCGTTTACATGTTAATGGCCATCCGTATTTTTCAGGTCCTTTTCAATTTCGTGCATAAATACTGTATCAACCGCTTCTTCAACAGTTGGCAATATATTCAACACACTATCCAATTGTGAAATCTTTATCAGTTTGCTGGTGTGATCGGATAGTGAAGCCAGCACGAATATCCCGCCATCTTCCTGCAATATGCGGTTGCCCACCAGTAATGCACTAAGGCCTGAGGAGTCGGTATATTTTACCTCGCTTAAATCCAATACAATATTGCGGACGCCTTCGGCATGCAGGGTGATTAATTCTGACTTCAATCCAGGAGCAACGCTTGAATCCAGTTTTTCTTCATGCAGGCGCATCAGGCAGTACTTCTCTTGCTTATCAATGGTATACTTCATTTTTTAAGGATAATTAACCGTTTATGTTGATGATTAAGCGCCTAAATTAAGTGATTTTAGTGAATTAAGGATACTTTGCTCTATTCTTTGCCCAAGGGCACTATAATCAACCGGTTCCAACAATGAGCCGGTAACTTGTTGATATAATTCTTTGTAACGGGCTGAAATCGATTCCACCACCTGATCAGTCATTTCAGGTACGCGTTGGCCTTCTTTACCCTGAAATCCATTTTCAATGAGCCACTGCCGTACAAATTCTTTTGATAGTTGCTTTTGGGCTTCGCCCTTTTGTTGGCGTTCGGCATACCCGGAGGCATAAAAGTAGCGTGACGAATCGGGTGTATGCACTTCGTCAATCAGGTAAATCTTATCGTTGTGTTTTCCGAATTCATATTTGGTATCCACTAAAATAAGCCCACGTTCTGCAGCCAATGCCGAGCCTTTGGCAAACAATGTAAAAGTATATTCCTCCAATTGGGTGTAATCCTTTTCACTTACTATTCCCCGCTCTAAAATTTCTTTGCGCGAAATATCCTCATCGTGCCCTTCGTGTGCCTTGGTAGTTGGCGTTATAATGGGGTGAGGCAGTTTGTCATTTTCTTTAAGTCCATCCGGTAACGGAACGCCACACAGCATGCGTTTACCTGCGCGGTATTCCCGCCAGGCATGCCCCGCCAGGTAGCCCCGCACCACCATTTCTACCGGAAAGGTTTTACACGTGAAGCCAATGGTTACGTTTGGATCAGGCGTTTCAATAACCCAATTGGGCACGAGTTCTTTTGTGGCCAATAAATTTTTTGCTGCAATTTGATTGAGTACCCTTCCCTTGTCGGGGATGGCGCGCGGAAGTACCACATCGAATGCTGAAATGCGATCGGTTGCTACCATGGCCATAATGTTTCCGAAATAATAGACATCGCGAACTTTTCCGCGATAAAAGCCGGTTTGCCCGGGGAATTTATAGTGGGTTTCTTTTATGGCCTGCATATGCAATTCAAAGGCGCAAAGTAATTAAAACTTGGGGTAAGAAATGGAGCGGATTAAAAAATACAGGCTCAGAAATGCCCGATCGTTAACTATTGTTCAACCAAAATACCGGCTTTAAACACATACGTTTTAACAAGGTTGCCGGCTTCGTCAAATTCCTTCCATTCTTTGTGCTTTTTGTCGGCCACGTATTCGCCTTGCTCTTTCACTTTTCCATTGGCATGGTAGGCTGTAAATAGGCCATGCTTGCGCTGCGATTTGCACTCGCCTTGCGATTGGAGGGTACCATCTTCGTACCAGGTTTTAAACGGGCCATTGAGCAGGCTGAACTTATAGGTTTCTTCCAGTTTTGGTTTACCGTTTTGATAATATTCATACCGGCTACCCGAAAGCTTTCCGGCTTCGTAATTTTCTTTTATCCGTTCGGTGGTGCCATCGGTGTGATAGAATATCCACATACCGTGTGGGGCATTGTCGCGATAACGTTTAACCGAAAGTTTCTTTTCGTTATCTGAATACTCTTCTATAACCCAATCTTTTCCTGTCAATGATGGTTGTTCTTTTAACTTCAGTTTTCCGTTCGGGTGGTAAACCAAACCAGTACCGGTTTTCCGGCCTTCGGAATATTTAAAGCGGTGCTTTACGGTACCATCGGCATAGAAGCCGGTGTTATCGCCATGCAGCAGTCCATTCATGAAAGACCCTTCCAGGATAAGATGACCATCACGATCATAGTTTTTAAATGATCCGTTTTTGGTACCCTCCGCTATGGTGGAAACGGTTTCCAATTGCCCGTTAGTGTAGTAGGTTTTTAAAAAACCTGTGAGTATCCCATTCTTGTAGTTCGCTTCCTTTTCTATGGTTCCGGATTCATAAAAGTAACGGGTGATACCGTTGGGCTTTCCGTTGAGGTAATAGATTTCACTTTTTAAGTTTCCATTGTTATAGTATTCGCGTACCACGCCATCGGGTTTTCCTTTTTTAAAAACCGTTTCGCTTTTCATTGCCCCATTGTCGTAATACGATTGCACGCTATCAACCAATATGTCGTTTTGGTAATAGGCGCGTTGCACTTTTTTGCCAGCTTCGTCATACACTTCAACCGGCCCATGGCGCATGCCGTTTACGTATATCATTTTGCGTGCAGGATTGCCGGTGTCATGGTATTCCATAAACTCACCATTCTTTTTTCCGTTGTTAAAACTGCCTTCCACAGCAAGCTTTCCATCAGGGTAAAAGCGCTGGTACTTTCCTACAAGCTTTTCGGTGTCTTCGCGGGCTACTGCATAAATCTCCTGTATTTGCGTTCGGGAAGCATCGTAATAGGTACGCACTTCGCGTTGGGCAAAAGCGAATGAGGGTATAAAAAAAAGAATATTGAAAATAACGCGATTCATGAGTGAGGAAATTGAGGATGCACGTACAACGGAATTTCGGTTACATTTATTGTCACTCAAAAATGTTGTCAGCCAATCAGGCATTTTCGATCACCATGGCTGAAGCCCCACCGCCACCATTACAAATGCCAGCCACGCCTAATGTTTCGTTGTTTTGTTTCAGTACGTTAATCAGGGTGGTGATAATGCGTGCACCCGAAGCGCCCAGCGGGTGACCAATGGCCACGGCACCGCCATTAACATTTACTTTGTCAGGATTAAGGCCGAGCTTGATATTGTTGGCTATGGCCACGGCAGAAAAGGCCTCGTTGATTTCGTAATAGCTAACATCAGAAGCGCTTACCCCTGCATGCTTAATGGCTTTAGGGATGGCTAATGCCGGGGCAGTAGTAAACCACATGGGGTCCTGGGCGGCATCACCAAATCCTTTGATTTTAGCGATTGGCTTTAAGCCTAGTTCAACAGCTTTTTCTTTGCTCATCAGCACCAGGGCGGAGGCCCCATCGTTGATGGTGGAGGCGTTGGCAGCCGTTACTGTTCCGTCTTTTGTGAAGACTGCGCGAAGCCCGGGAATCTTATCGAAGTTTACGTTTTTATATTCTTCATCTTCGGCAAACAGTGTTGTATTCCCTTTTCTGTCGGTGATTTCTACCGGTACTATTTCGTTGTTGAATTTACCGGCAGTCCAGGCAGCAGCAGCCCGCTTGTAAGAATTGATGGCATAATTATCCTGGTCTTGGCGGGAGATGTTCATTTCCCTGGCGGTGTTATCGGCACAAACGCCCATGGCGCAATGGTTGTATACATCGGTTAGGCCATCGTAAGTCAGTCCATCCACTACATCACCGTTGCCATAGCGATAGCCGTAACGCGCCTTTAACAGATAATAGGGAATGTTTGACATGCTTTCCATGCCACCCGCAACCACCACATCGTTTTGACCGAGCATGATGGACTGTGCCCCCAGCATTACGGCTTTCATGCCCGAGGCGCACACTTTGTTGATTAATGTACAGGGAATTTCATACCCCAGTCCGGCAGCTACTGCAACTTGTGTGGCGGGTGCCTGTTGTAGGCCGGAAGAAATTACGTTTCCGATGAAAAGTTCCTGAATCAATTTAGGATCAACGCCTGCCTTTTGGATTGCGCCTTTAACCGCTGTTGCGCCTAGTTGAACGGCCGAAACAGTTGCGAGGCTTCCCCCAAAACTTCCGATGGGTGTACGTACCGCTGAGATGATGTATACTTCTTTCATTAGCTTTTGTATTTACTTCGTATTACTGCCTATGTCTTACTACTTATATCTTAAGTCTTATGTCTTTCGGTTACCAATCTGGTTTATTCTTATCCTTGGGTTGTGTTGCTTTTCGCTTATTTTGTTGCAGGTACTGAACTTCCTGGTTGCGCATGGCTTCCAGGATTTTATTGGCGGCCTCCGGACTGATTTTCATTTGCCGCAGTTTTTCAGATGAAGGTGGGTTGTCCTTTTTCTCTTCATTCTGACGGGCATCCTGTTCCTGCTGTTGCTGGTCTTTTTTGTCATTTTCCTTTTGCTCTTCAGGCTTGCCCGACTGATCCTTTTTCTCTTCTTTTTTATCTTGTTCTTTTTTGTCTTGGTTTTGTTTCTGTTCGTCTTTCTTCTGTTGCTCTTGTTTTTGTTTGTCGTTTTGCTGTTGGTCTTTGTTTTGGTCCTTCTGTTGCTGCTCCTGTTTTTTTTGTTCATCCAGTTTCCGTTTCAGCAATTCATAGTTATAGCGGGCATCGTTATTCGTGGGATCGGCCTTAATGGCTTCCTTAAAATGGTTGAGGGCTTCTTCAAATTTAGATTGCTTGTTTCGCGCAACGCCCAATTGCTGCTGGGCCACCGAGCGGATTTTGTTATTAAAACTTTGTGTTAAAGTTTGATATTGACTGATGGCAGCCGTGGTATCGTTAAGTTCAAAATAGGCGTTGGCCAGATTCAGTAGCACTTCTTCTTCCGTTACTGCCAACGAGTCTGTAAGGTATTTGTATTTCGCGGCAGCTGTAGCATAATCACCTGCCAGGTAAGCCTTTTTTGCTTCTTCCTTAACGCGGTTGATCTTTCCAATCCTGGCCGGATCGGTAACTAGTACTGCAAGTAGTATTAAAAAAAAGCCGGCTTTCATATGCGAATGGTCCGTATATGCACTAACACATCCAAGGCCAGTAAAATTACAGCCAATAGTAAAAAATAGAAATATTTATTAGCCGAAACATCAATTAAGCGGGCATCCATTAATTCACCTTCAATGCTGTTTATGGTGTTGATCAGGCGCGCCACATCGTTTCGGCTTTCATTGATTTCAAAATAACGACCACCGGTTTTACTGGCCAGCGATTGCAGGGCTTTTGCATTTAGTTTTGTGATCACTACATTACCTTGCCGATCGGTACGGAAGCCTGTTCCTGAGCGGATCCTTCCGCCTGATTCGGTCCCAATGCCAAGGGCAAAGAGCTTATATCCTTTCGATTCAATCTGTTGTGCAATAGCACTCGTTTCGTCACCAAAATCTTCACCATCGCTGATGAGGATAATCACTTTAGATGTGGTTTGGGTGATACGTACATTATCCTGCTCCAGTTTGTCCATGGCCATGCGCAGCGGAGGTGCGAAGTCGGTACCTGATGAAGGTACCAGGCTTGTATTCATGGTTTCGATAAAAAGGTTCAACGCATTTTGGTCATAAGTCAGTGGGCATTGTATGAAGGCTTCAGATGAAAAGATGATAATGCCAATGCGGTCGGAGTTGAAGGCTTGTACAATTTTCTTCATCTCGTACTTCACTTTTTCCAGCCGGGTAGGGGTAACATCAAAGGCATCCATCGAGTTGGACAAATCAACACAGATCATGATATCCTTACCCACGGATTGAACTTCGCGTTTCGCGGCCCCGAAGGAAGGCCCCAGAAGGGCGATGATTAAAAGGGTAAACGCAAGTGTGCGAAAGAGCAGTTTGATGAATACAGGCATGAAAGGTGTTCGGAGGGAGTTGGCTATACGAATGATACGGATAAGATAGGCAGAATAAAGCACTGCAAAAAGTGCTATAAAAATCAACTCTGTAATGCCCAAAGCGCGATACCAGCTCACGCTGCAAGTAACAACGAAGTGCGGTTTGGTGCAAGCTATGGACGTAACCATATATTGGCTTTTTGATTACTTTAGAATGATTTTTTAGGGAGTTTCTGCGCATCCTTTATATTTGCAATTCTTTTTTAGCCAGGAGAGGTGGGTGAGTGGCTGAAACCAGCAGTTTGCTAAACTGTCGTACATGTCAAAGTGTACCGGGGGTTCGAATCCCCCCCTCTCCGCAAAGCCCTGTTCGAAGCAGGGCTTTTGAATTAATGGTCCGATAGCTCAACTGGATAGAGCAGCTGCCTTCTAAGCAGCAGGTTCGGGGTTCGAGTCCCTGTCGGATCACTTGGTGCTTAAAAGATTAAGTATATCTTTGCGCCTCCATAAATAACGTTCGGGGTGTAGCGTAGCCCGGTATCGCGCTTGGTTTGGGACCAAGAGGTCGTCAGTTCGAATCTGGCCACCCCGACCTGAGTGGACGATGGAGAAAAATTTTTTCCTCGTCCACTTTTTTTTGGGTCTAAGTCATTGGGTGTCATCGACATCAGAACCACTGCTTCGTTTATCCTATTGGTTCGAAATTGATCTTTTTCGAAAATCAATTTTTCTGGAAACACCGAACCAATGATGAGCTGTTTCTCTGATAAGGTGGCGTTTTGATAGAATTCGTCAATGTTTCTCAGGATTGTTGCCCCTACCTTTAGGTGCTCACGAAAGTCTTCCTGGCTTGATAAAAGGTTAGCCTTTTTCCGAATCAGTTCGTCATTAGCTGTCGAAATCTTCGCTTTGATTTCCTTGTAATCGCTTGCACTGATTTCGGCATCAAGCATGAGATGTTGAGCATTTTGGAGCCTGTGATTGTTACGACTGATTTCGTCTTCAATCTTGGTTAACTCGCTCCGATCGCTTTTCATCTTTGCCTCAAACGTATCAAGCAAGACTTCATAATTCAAGTCAAGGGTCATTAAATTAGGTTTGATGGACTGGAGAAATTCAATAAAGCTTTTATTTGCTATCTCAGCCTTAAACCGTTCATTACATCCACAGGTACAATGATAATAGTAATACTTTCCACCATTGCCACGTGAAGCACTTCCGGAAATGTTCTTTCCACAAAGACGACACTCAAGGAATCCACGTAAAGGGAGTTGTTCCTTTAACGTATTTTTTGTCGGACGATTGGGAGCCCTGCCATCAAGGATGTCCTGAACCTGGAAAAACAATTCTTCGCTTATCAAGGGCTCATGAATTCCCTTTGCATAATATTCGGGCTCGTCCTTATATGCAGGCACCAATACCTTGCCTATGTAGGCTCTGTTTCGTAATAATTCCGGAAATCGTGAACGTTTGCATTTTAATCCTTTATCTACCAGTTTATGGCGCAGTTCTTCCATGCCATGCGCTCCGGATGCAAATTCCTGAAATGCCTCGCGCACAAGATCAGCATCCTTGCTCGGCACAATCATCGCCCTCCCGTCTTCTGACCGAATATTTCTGTAACCAACAGGTGCAAGTGTTGTCCACCGTCCTTCTTTCTTTGCCCTGTATATTCCTGATTTTACATTGATTGACCTCCGGTCGTTCTCTACTTCGGGTGAAGCCAGGTAGAACGCTAACATCATTTTGTTTTCAGGAACCTTTAAGTCTAAAGGTTGTTCTATTGCCTGAGGTTCAATTTCCAGCTTATTCAACTGTTTGATGACAGCATATGAGTCGCCTGCATTGCGGCCAAACCGACTCCAGTTGATGAACAATAACAAATCAACATCGCCCGGATTCTTCTTGCAAAAATTCATAAGCTTGTTGAACTCAGGCCGATCAAATGTTTTGGCTGAGTAATCTTCTCTGTAATGTGCTACAATGCTTATATCTCTATTCGTGCAATACTTACGCAATTGTTCCTCCTGATATTGAAGACTGTATCCTTTCTCAGCCTGCTCGTCCGATGATACTCTCGTGTAAATGATTGCTCTTTTCATTTTCATTCATTTTCCGTTGATAAACTTTGTATTCAATGGCAGCCAGTTGATAAAGAAAATCCCTAATCTTTAAAAGCTGTTCATCTGTATAATTGTAACCGTGCTTCCTTGCTAACGTTCTGCACCTCTCCAGCGACACCATTCTCTCTATTCAGGTTTGCAGAGCATGGTTTGTGTTAATTATTCAGTTCTACTTATCATAATATGTGCCAAGTAATCGACTGACCACACTAACCTCATGCTCCTTTAAATATATACTTCTTATTTCCAAAAACTATTTTTTCCTTTTCCCAACATTATAAAGAACAGGCCCAATATTTTCGCTGATCTTTTCCAACGATCTTCCTGCCACGTATCCGCCCACACCTAAATCCATCAGCGTCCAAATGTGGTCATCAAGGGTTGTTATTGGCAGATTGAAATACGGAACCAGAACATAGTTGTTGAAAACGATGAACATGCAGATGCACATTAACACAGGCCGCCAATTGCGTTGCAGCCAGCTTTCACCTTTAGCCTCTGTTTCAATGATCCGTGACTTGCTTTCCAGCAATTTGTTCTCATAGTTCAGGTAAGCACCTTCAACTTCTATGAGTAGCTGCTTGTACTTCAATTGCATTTCAAGTTTCTCATCCGACCTGTCAATCTTATCAATGGTATTACCGATTGATTCAATTGTTGCCCTGGCACCTGCGCCAAGAATTTTTGAAAGGAAACCCCCAACTCCGGGAGTCTTACCAACTTCACCTGCCTCCATGTTTGAATTGTGTTTAGTGTTTTGATTAAATTTTATTTCAATAATGTTGATTGTCCGTTGTTACCATATCGCCATTGATTGGATAGGGTTTTAGCTTTTGCTTGTCCATCGGTTCCTGCCATTGGATTCCAAATTGTCTGAAGAAGTCTAATGATGCTTTAGGAGCGTATCTATTTTTAGAGATAGTGACTACTCCTTTGTGCACTTCACCTGCTATCTCTGCAATATGCTCCCAATCCTTTCCCCCCCGGAAGTCTCCGGCTTTGGTATGCTGAAGAATAAAGATGAACGCGGTATCCGGATGCTCTTTGCGTATATCCTTGTATTCATTGATCTTCAGTCCTAAGTCATTCACGGAATCAAGGATGACAAACTGATATTGCGTTAAATCAGGGTCTTGCAGGTTTTCAGCAAAGTGCAACCTTGATGGTAAAGGATTCAAAAATTCATTCACCTTTTTAGTCATTGTAGGTGACGCAAATTCTTCCGATGACACATAGAGCACGTCACCAAAATTGTCGGCCAGGAGTTGCGCGAACTTTAACAGGAAGATTGTCTTGCCGTTATGCGGCTCTCCGTGTAACATCAGGGTAAAGTTTCGTGCGGGATTGCCAAACAATGAATACCAGAACGAAAAGAAGTTGAGCAAGTCAAGTTTCCGGTTGGCCATTTCCTCTGCTGTCAATACTCCGTTTAATCCCCGGTTATGTGAACAGGCTCCCCGTCTGGCATCGGAATATGTGCGTTTCCCGCACTGCCTTAATTTCTTTCCGCCCGTATCGTAAATCTTTCCAATGTCGTCCTTGCAGCCACAGGCCATAACAATTCCCGCAAGTCCGTTCAGCTCCGCCTTGCTAATAGCGATTTTACTGCTTGATCTTTGCCTGATAGCCTTATAGATCGCTTTCAGCTTGTCGGCATACGGATCATCCTTTGTTATTTTCTTTTTATCAGCCAGGTTCTCCAGGTATTTCAAGAAGCTGTTGATTTTCTTTTCATCATCTTTTCCCTGCAATCCGATGAATCGCTTGATGACTGCTATGGAGGGATACACTTTTTCCCCACCAGCGATGGCAACAAGACGGTTCAAATCCTTTTCATTGATAGCAAATGATTCTTCTCCTTTCATTTTATTGTACGCCTGAACAAGCTTGTTTTGTATCATCTCAACTTCATCAGCCAATGGCGAAGTCTTACGAATGAGTTTTTGCACAATTGACCGCTGAAGCGCCTTGATGAATGTCAGGATCGCATTAGGTGATTTTACCTTGTTGTGAAGACTGATATACCTCCTGATAAATTTTACTTCTTCACGAAGGTGCTCCACAAGCTTGACGTTTTGCTGTGGTTCTTCCTTCCGTTTTTTTGGTGGTGTTGGAGACTCTATTTTTGTCGTTTTCGGTTTCACTGGTTTGTGTGCCGATGATGCTTTAACCTTTGGCTCAGGAACATTAGGGGCACTTGCTGACCTTGCACTGGTAGAAGTAGAAACATATTCGTTCAACTTCTGGAGGTACAAGTCAATTACCTTACGAATACTTTCATTGTTCTGGTAATTCGACCAGTTTGTTCCACTGTTCGTACTCCTTACAACCAGGTCATGTCCTTTTCTTAATGTCTCCGGCAATGTTTCCACACCGATACGCTCCACCTCATTGAAATAATTATTAGCCGTTATCATTATGCTGCAAAGTTTAATAGTTCTAATTCGAGTTCCAGGGCAAGAGCTTCAAACTCCAGTTGCTCCATTTCTGATTGTGATTGTTTGGGGAGCATCACGATGGAAGGCTTTGACTTCGGTTCCTTTTTCGGAATCTCTCCCTTGATTAATTCATATTGCGGAGGACTAAGCGAAACGCTATCGTTAAACTTCTCCTGAAGCACTTGGACAAACTCATCTATTCTTCCTTCCCCCAATGATGCGGTCATCCGGTCGGAAATCTTCTCAAAATTGTTTCCATCAACAATCTTCAAGAGGTCAGGATCAAGGTATGTATCACCACCCCTTGACCGTGAGGAGGAAACTACAATCTTAAATTTGCCAGGTTGCCGGAAGATGGTTACCCCATTCTTTGTTGTGATACTTGATCCAATAGTTAAAGACCGAATAATCTTCATTGCCCTGGAAATGGGTACTACTGTTTTTTGTTGCACATCATTTCCTGGCTCCCAATATTCGGGCATGAGGATTCCTTTCCTGATTCCTCCATCAATCGTAGTATAACTCACAAGTTTCCCTTTGTAAGCACTGAAAGCCTGAAGCACATTTCCGGTAATGATGTGCCGTATCTTTCTGTCAACCGTACTTTCTTTAATGGAAGCTTCCCACTTTGCCAAAAGTGATTCCTTTTCAAGATGCGGTAATCCGACACTGGCACCAATGATTGCCCTTACGTCCTGTGCGTAGCTTGCGGGAATGGCGATGTACTTGTTGCTACTTGCCAGCGCGAAGCGAAGACGCATTGAACTTGGCGCATACGGATTCTTTTTTTCCTTATCAATGATGAAACCCAGAAAGACAGCAGGCACAAGTTCCTGACCTCCCTCATAGCTGCTTACAGGATAGTTCAGGTTTCGTCCTACATAGAAGGAAGTGAAGATGGATTCCAGGTATTGTCTTCTGTTGTTGAATGAGCGTTTTATCTTTTCCTCCGAATCACTCATTGCTTTGTGAAGCTCGTTGGTTCTGGCTTTAATCGCCTCCTGTGCTTCAACAGCATTACCTTTCTCAACAAGTTTTTGAATCTTCTTCTCTTGAGGAACCTTTTGCAGGAGGTCTTCATAGTACGCCACGTTATCCGCGATCTCCTTTTTAAGCTGGTCCTCCATGTAACCCTCATACTCCAGCTTCACTTCCTTTTGTAATTCCATTCCATCCTTTCCCTGGAGTGATTCTGCAAGGAGGTTGCTTAACTCTTGCATGGAGAATGGTTTTTTGAGAACATTAGCCATGACTGTTTCCAAAATGCTGTCATCCCCAAATTCGCTTGTTCCACCTTTGCCGACAATCACGGTTCTGGAGACCTGCGTCTCTGCCTGAAGATCCATCGCCTCCACTTCAAGGTCGTACTCACCTATTTGTTTGAGATATTCTACATACTCACTGTATCGGTTTGAGATTTCATTATAAAAGTCCTGTTGCATGAGTGTTGATAACACTGCCACTCTTCCGGAAACTCTGTGTGCGGCATCTTCTAATTCTGCTCCATCTACTTCCCGTGTTGATAGACCCAGAGGGTCATCCAATAACATATTGACCTCCGGATTTTCTTTCAAATATTCTGCAACGATTCTGTCTCCATACTTATTTAGAAAATCAGGGACATCCAGAATTTTTGTAGATGACTTTTGGTTAGAGGTCGTGTTTGCATCCAGGGATTTCAATTTCTTCTGGAGCATCATCATCAATCGCTTCTCAGCGGGGATAGCAGAGTTAACGTAATCATAGATGGGCTTGAAAATCTGTCCGGTGCGGTTTATCCGTCCACGTTTCTGAACCTCCGTGTTTATATCAAGCTCTGCTTGCAGTACAATCATCACCCGCTGCTTCACTTTGTCTTTAGAAACTTTAGGAGTCACAATGGCATGAGCGGAAGCTCCGGTACTTCCTGACTGATTGATTAAGAGAACATCGACTTCATTGTTATTGAATTGTCGAAAGGCATCGTTCGTGTTAATCCGTTTTCGCGTGAGGACAAGTGCCTTGTTGGACTTTGGATTTAGTTGTAATTCGTATTTGCGACCAGTAACCTCCGCCACTTTGAATCCGGCTTCTGTGATCTTTCGGACAATCACATCAATGGGGGAAATGGTTATTCCAGTGGATGCCTCTTTGATTCTCTCACTAATGCGGAAATATTCAGCTTGGGCTTCTAAAGGGAATTCAGAGATTTCAAACTTTTTGAAAACCTTTTGACCATCCGTGTCGGTTTCCGTGTAACGCAAAATCCCATCTAACCCTTTTTGAAGAACAACCGAAAAGTCCGCATTGATGGTATCACCATCGGTAATTGCCAGTCCGGCCTCGGACTCCATTTGTTCAATAAAGCTTCCCATCGTGCTGGCAAAAGCGATAACTGGTTTCTTGCCTTCCTTCAATCGGGCAATGGCTCGTTCTGCAACTTCTTCTGCCTTAATGCTGAAAAGCATTTGATTAATCACATTAAAGACTTTGGAGAAGTATGGCAGGTTATCTACTCCGGCCTGGGATGTTCCTTCACGAATTTCTACTTGCTTTCCTTCTGCCACTGCGATGTCATCAAGCTCATCCACAATCTTATCCACATAGGTAGTTTGAAACTTGATGATGTCCCGAATGATGGAAGTGATATTATCGGCTATGGCTTTATGCTCTTGCTCTTTATCTTCAAGGGTAATGTAGTTTACTTCCACACCTTCAAATGAACGTTCTCTTCTAATCATCTGACCTTCTGCCACAAGCTGACTGGCCAGGATTTCCTGCAAGGCTACTCCACCTTTAGTAATCGCTTCAATCAGGGCATCCCTTGTCATGCTCGCATCGCGGATAGAAGTTTTCATCGCATAGATAGGCATGTTATCCGGGCGCTTGGCGAATGTTGCTGACAGAAAGACTACTCCTCGCGATTTAGATAATGCAGACTGCATGAAGTTTCCGGTGTTGCCAGAGCCGGATGAATTGTGTGCTTCATCCATGATTACAATGTTATCCTCTGCAATAGCATTTAAGAATGCAGGTTTTGTTGGCTTCTTATCTGGTGAATTAAACTGTGAGTAAGTGGCTACCACAAAATGAAAGTTGCGGGGTATGCGCTTTCCCTCAAATATTCTGTTTTGGTCTGTGGCGGGAAGTGCCTGGTAAATGATGTTCCCATCTTCATCCTTAATGTCGGTCTTACTCTCACGACCATTGACAATGAAAGGAACAAGGTGAGAAGAACCAATCGCTGATAAATCACGGTAGATGTCAGAGAACAGATTTGCCTTTTCAGTAATGAAGACGGGCTGCACTCCTTGTTCAACGGCATAGCGGATAATAGATGCCGCGATTCGACCTTTACCAATTCCGGTTTGGTCTCCGATAATCATTCCAACACCTCGTTCCTCGATATTGTAGATTGACATCGCTACTGCATCAATTTGTTCGGCTGATAAAGCCTTGCAAAGTTCTACATTACTTCGATAGTTAAGTTTAATTCTTACATACTCATCTATATCACCACCTACTGCTTCCTTAATTCTCTGCAATGCACTGTGGGTTTCGAAGCCCATTGAATCAGGCACTACTGTATTGAGAACAAAGCAACTGCTTGATGCAGGAGTATATGGCATACCAAGTTCATCGAAGCTCATTAATTCAAGCTCCAGAGCAAGAGCCTGAGCTTCTAATTCAATTTTTGTCATTGTAAATTCTTGTCTTGGTTTATCTGCCGAAGCCTCAGCGTAGGCAGGTGTTGCCTGCCGACCGTAGTCTTGACGGAGGTGGGTTACGCTCATTACTCGCTCATACAACTCTTCAAAGGAATCAATTACTGCATCGCGTTCTTCATTTTTTAAAAGAGCAGCACCAGAGGGTTTTGATTTTCGTCCATCAATCAAGATCAACCGGACATCAAAGGAAGTCCCCTGACGGGAATAGAGTTTATGTCCATCAATGTTGATAAGGTCTACTACATTGTATCGACTATAGAGATAGTTAAAGAAGAAGCGATGTTTCCCTTTTTGAATTCTTCCTTTCTTATCATAGTGTGTATGGCCTCCGATAATGATTGCGGCCTTACCATTATTCTTCATACAGTCCAGCGCACGCAAGGCCATCAAGTGATCGAGCACTTCAATACTGAAGCTTTCGTATTTGACGTCTTTGTCTAATAATCCGAAGGGAGGGTTCGTTAGGACTGCATCAAACTTCTTTTCAAATCCTTTAAAAGGTTGAGTGGCATCTTGAGATAATACCTGCTTATATCCTTGATCCTGAAGATTTGATCGTCTTAATTTGTCAATCTCATTTACTACAACTCTGGATGGATTCGCAGAAATAATCAGAAGGCCATTTCCAGCAGATGGCTCAAACACTGTAACGTCTTGATCCGCATTGACGAAGACTCCGGCCAGGAACGAAATAGGTGCTGGTGTGCTGTATTGTTGTAATAAAATGCTCTGACTTGTTCGGTGGGAAATGTTTACCTGGCTTTGGTAAAGCTCAACGATGCTTTCATATTTCGCTTTAAGTGGTAGAGCAGAGAGTGCAATGCTCCTTGCTTTGAGAACAATTGCAAGCTCAGTGTACTCTTTTACTTCTGACTTGTCAGTGATTCCGTAAGATGCAGCAATACGCTCAATAGATTTCCTATTGTGCCTAGTCTTTGCATCCAACTCGCTTCGAACGTGTTGAAGAAATTGTGCCTTTATGATCGTTTTGTTCCTCACTCTGCCAAATGTAGAATGCGACTAAAGTGAAGGTTAAGGATTGTAAAAGGCTGTAAAGGATTGTGAAGATTTTTACACGATTATGAATGACTTTCAATAATTAGATTAATTGTGTCAGATGCGTCCGATTAACAATTCATCTTTTAAAAATGTTGGCTCCCTCAATGAATTCCATGATGTCCATGTCCCTGGTTTGGAGAAACGAAGAAGGCCAAAAGGTATAAATCGCTACATTTTATTTAGTTGAAGTCAATACTTTAAAATACCTCATGTTGTGCTCGAAAACTTCTCCTTCTATCATCGCCCTACGTTCATAAAAAAAACAATTGAATCATACTTGCACAACTCACAGTTGGTCACTTTGTATTCAAGGTTATAACCGTGATTACGTTGGTTTACGAATTCTGTCAACTTTCCTGTGAGACTTGTAATGATAAGTGCCATCAACGAGCATGATAATTTCCACGTTGACACAATTAGGTGAGAGCTTTATCAATGTCCATTCCATTCCGAGCCAACTCAGCAATAGTTCACTTGTTTCATTTGAAAGATCTATTTTGAAATCTACCATTCTTATCGGTTGTGCCAAGTAGGACTGTGTCCTTGTTCTGAATTCTTACCTCTGATATTGACGTCAAGTCGAACGCATCAATTACTTTTCCAGTGATTGTCCTCGTCTGACCGTAGGACAGAGCCGTTATTGAATAGAATGTTATAAGTAATACATATCTCAATGTGCCTGACCTTCTACTCATTACGTTTTTTCATAAAGTCCACACACATTTTTTGATTTGTTTTGTCGTCAAAGTAGTCCGTATTCTTAAAAGACTCGAAGCGCATTTCAAAGCCCGCTGGTATGTCCTTCAACCTTTCAATTACCTCTAATACGGTTCCGTGAGAGACCGGCAAATAAACTCCGAACCCGGTTGTCCTTGATTGCGTTTTTAAAAGAAATATTGCTTGAAAGCCTTCAAGTCCTAGAGTCTTTATTAGGTGAACGCCCGTATTTGTTTCATTGAAAGCTGCTTGTCGAGTCCAGAAACCGGTTGGATATATATCCTTTGTTGGATTCTTAAGCTGCGCTCTCACAATGTCAAACGCCTTACTAAGAATCAGTGGATAACCATAGTGTTCAAAAGCTAAAATGTATGCTGTTTTAAGTAACGCAACTTCGAATTTTTTAAAATCAACCCTACTAACCGGAAATTTAATGGTTGTAGTGTCACCCTTGCCTGTCGTTTTTACATACTTATTAAGTAGCCCAGGATTGTTAGTTTTTTCTAAATGGGTAACGGTAATATTCCCTTTATCATCAACATTGACAATTCCCTGAACTTTAACCCCATTGTGGGTAAATGAAGCCTTTGAACCTGACTTCGGTTGAAATGAGTAGACATCAAGCTCGTTCAATTTCTCAACCAAATGGAAATCAATCTCGTGTCCAAACCTGTTGTTGCATTTCTTGCAAGTCAGCGTGTTTGCCTTACCACCGAGTGATTTTGGAGGAGCGTCTTCTAATGTTAAAAAATTCTCTTTGCTCGTGTCCAGATCATCCACGCTGAATTGTTCGAGACATAAAGGGCAGATAAAAGCCTTTTCATATTTTAGATCGAATCCGAGAACACCCAACTCTTTCATGCTCTCCAGTTGAGCTGAATATCTATCAAATAGTAAACGCCTTTTATCTTGTCCTTTAACCATGTGAGTATCTTAGAAAGTATTACGCAGCTTTAAACATCTCCTCTACTTCCGACAAAGACACTTTAAACCGCTTAGGCATACCGAATATCTTGAAGATAATAAGTACCTGCTTAATACTGTAGAAGTGTCCCTGCTTCTTTCCGATTTCCTCATCATGTTTTTTCACCCATCGCTGAAACGTCAACCAACAAACCCCGTAGAAGTCGGCCAGTTGTTTGTGATTGTAGGGTCTCAAAACAAAAATTTCTGGTTTGTGTCCGGTTTCCTCGGTTTTTGTGATTTCGCGCTTCATATATGTTTGTCGTTATTATTTACGTGGTCGGTTTGCAATGTTAAGTAATACTCACTAATATTGTCAAGTTTTACTAAACAAATAAATTTATGCTGACAAAGAATGTCGTAGGAAACCAAATTAAAGCGCTAAGGCTTGAAAAAGGGCTTTCTCAGGAAGAATTCGGGGCTCCCGTGGATTTGAGCCGTTCAGCCGTATCACAGATAGAAAGTGGCCAAATGTACCCTTCTCTGGAGTCGATTGATAAGATAGTTAATCATTACTCAACAAGTTGGGATCGCCTCACAGGCAACGCAAAACCCACTAAAACAGGAGGTTTAAAGGAAGTCCGGACTGTTGTAACTACTGTGGACAGTTCCGGAAAAGACAACATTGTATTGGTGCCAATCAAAGCCCAAGCCGGATACTTGGTAGGTGCGCAGCAAGAAGAGTACATCGAGAGCCTTCCCGCTTTTTGGATTCCAGGCCTTGGTCATGGTTCCTTCCGAGCGTTTGAAGTTAGCGGTTACAGTATGCTTGCCGATAGAACTGGATTTTTTCCCGGAGATATTGTAGTTGGTGAATACGTAGAGAAACTCGAAGACATACGTGATGGTTTCGTTTACATCCTTGTGAACAATGCCCAGGAAGTTGATAATATCGTTTTGAAGCGTTGCCTTAATTACCTGGACAAAGGTGGAGTCATCATTTGCAAGTCTGATAACAAAGACCCTCAGTATCCAACTTTCCCGCTACCGGTTGAGAACATCAAAGAGGTTTGGAAATTCAAAATCAAACTCACTCGCCAGGCACCGGAACCTTCTGGATTGTACGAAAGGATCAATGCGCTGGAGGGAGATATGGTTTTACTGAAAGAGCGATTGAAAAAGTCCTTACCGAGTAAATGATCTAAGTCAATGACTTATTGATCTCGTCCATGTCGTTAGCTGTAAGATTAAGTTGCTTAGGTAATCCGAAGATTTGAAATATTTTTTTCACCTGATGAACGTGATAGAAGTGCCCTGTCTTTTTGCCAACCTCATGTTCCACTTTCTTGATCCAGTTCTGAAATGTTAACCAACTAACTCCGTACATCTGTGCGAGTTGTTTATGTGTAAGTGCCTTTAATAAGAAAACTTCCTCTTTCACTTGCTCCTCACCTTGCTTTCCCATCATAATTTGTTCTACGTTGAGAAGTAAATTTATAGGTTGAACAAAGTGTACTTAAATGGTTATGAACGATTATAAAACATTGTGAATGAATCTTAACGAATTTCTTCAAAAACAAATGAATGTGTAATCAATCAAATGGAGTTGAAAATAAGTTGAATTAGAGATGGAAAACGTTAAAGGGAGTTGAAAAAATTGTTTTTGTCTGAACCTTCCTGATCCGGATTTTACTATACAGTACCCCATCGTTAATATACCATAACTATTGAGTGTAGGCAAGGCCTACACTCAATGGAAAAACTTTAAGTCGCAAACTCTTTATACCTGGCTTTTTTTGCTTCATTTAACAGCCCGGTTTTTATCAAAACTCTGTCAACAAGCTGATATACTACAGGAACAACTACTAAAGTTAGAAACATGGAACTGGTTAAGCCGCCAATGATTGACCAGGCAAGGCCATTTTTCCAATCCGCTCCAGGTCCATTGGCCAATGCCACGGGCATCATCCCTGCCACCATTGCAATTGTTGTCATGAGGATTGGGCGAAGCCGCTCCTTTGTTGCTTCCAGCAACGCCTCTTCGGTGGTCATCCCTCTTTCTTTGAGGTGATTCGTAAAATCAACTACCAGGATCGCGTTTTTGGCCACCAACCCGATAAGCATAATAATACCAAGGAGAGTAAACAAGCTCAGGGTTTGGGCGGAGAGCGCCAATGCAACGAGGGCACCAATGATTGCCAATGGTATTGAGAATAATACAACAAATGGATAAACAAAGTTGTCATACAACGCAACCATTATGAGATACACTAATAAGATAGAAGTGATAAAGGCAAATCCTAACTGTCCAAAAGATTCCTCTTGTCTCTCCTGGTTTCCACCAAAAATCACGCTTACTCCAGCGGGTAAAGTCATACCATCAATGATTCCCTTTATTTCTGCCGCAACCGTTCCTGAAGGGCGTCCGAGTAATTGAGAATTAACATTGACAGAAGTTATCCGATTAAACCGTTCAAGTTTGGATGGCCCAAAACCTTCTTTTACTTCAGCAAACTGATCAAGCCTGACCTGTTTTCCGTATTTACTTAAAAATGTAAGTGCCCGCACATCCTCAATGCTTTTCCGGTTAAACTCGTCAAATAATATATTAATATCATACTCGTACTCGCCTTGTCTGAATTTTGCATCAGTATTGCCATTAAAAGCATATTGCATAGTAGCTCCTACGGTTTGAATATCCAATCCCAACTCGGCCATCTTTTGCCTGTCGGTGGTAACAACAACCTCAGGACTTCCCGACTCTACGGTAAGCTTTACTTCCTGTGTTCCCTCCACCTTCTTTACCTCCTGCATGAGTTTATCGGCAGTGAACATTACCGTGTCAAAAGTTGGGCCTGTAACGATAAGTTGAATAGGTGCCTGCTCGGCAGTACCCAGCATTGATATGGGTGTCGATTTTACTTTTACACCGGGAAATTTATCCATGATCTCGTTCTTTAAAAGAACGCCATATATATCTGAACTCTTTTCGCGTTGATCCTCCGGAACAAGTTTAACTGTAATTTCTGATTTGTAGGGTGTTCCAGTAGCGGATCCAAAGAAGCCACCTTCATTGGTCTGCCCGATAGTAGTGATAGTTGATACAACCTCTCTTTTGGAAGAAACAAACTCCTCAATTTTTCGCGACTGAATATTATTCTGATCAACCGATGTTCTCTTTGGATATTCTAGAACCAAGACGAATTCGCCACGATCTCCTTGGGCTATAAATTCTGTTCCGATAAAGCCTGCAACAATTAAACTAATCGATCCAAAAAAGAGCAGGCCAGCGATGCTAAGGGTGATAAATCTGTGTCTGAACGACCATCTCAATATGTTCTGCACCCAATGAATAAATCTGTCTAATGTTTCCTCAAATCGCAAAACAAATCTTCCGAAGAGTGTTTTATTGGTTAAGCGCTCTAATTTTCCAAATCTTGAATATAGAAAAGGAACCATTGTGAATGACACCAGTAATGACAGCAATGTTGAGATGACAATCACGATAGAAAACTGACGCATAATATTCGAAATGATACCGGTTGTCAGGGCAATGGGTAAAAACACCACAACAATTACCATTGTAATGGAGGTAACAGTGAAACCGATTTCCTTCACGCCATCATACGCGGCCTGAATTTTACTTTTACCCATCTCCATGTGGCGATAAATATTTTCGATTACCACAATGGCATCATCTACTAATATGCCAACCACCAACGAAAGACCAAGCAGTGACATCAGGTTAAGCGTAAATCCGAATAAAGACATACCGATAAAAGTGGCTATGAGGGAAAGAGGTATCGCTACCATAACAATGATTGAATTCCGGTAAGAATGGAGGAATAATAACATAATGCCTGCTACCAGGACGATGGCGAGAATAAGATCATGTATTACGGCATCGGCTGCTTCCAGTGTGTATTCGGTAGAGTCTCTGGCAACGGTAAACTTTAGATCAATATTAGAATACAAGTGTTCAAGTTTGGTCAGCTCCTTGTGTACCAATTCACTTACAGCTACTGCATTGGCATCCGTTTGCTTTTGAATGCTCAGCCCAATTGAGTTTAATAAATTGATGCGGTTGATGAGTTTGGCCTCCTTCTTAGTATCCTGAACTTCTGCTAGCTCCTTTAAGTAAACAGGCCCTCCCTGGGGTGTTGAAGCAACCACCAGATTTTTTATTTCTTCCAATCTTTGGTATTTGCCGGCCAGCCTTATCAGGATTTGTTCTTCCTCGGACTTTATTTTACCGGTGGGAAAGTCAACGTTGGAATTTTTAATAAGTTGAACAAGTTGGGGAAGGGAGAGTTTATATGCCTCTAATTTATTTCTGTTGACATTTATGCGAATCTCTCGTTCTTCGCCACCAATTATATTCGTCTGCGCGACCCCAGGAATTTTTGCCAGGTTCGGCTGAAGACGTTGCGTAACCAAATCGTACAATTCAGTTGCGTTCATTTTAGCCGAAATGCCAAGATTAATAATCGGCAAATCATCGAATGAGAACTTTCCTAATGAAGGTGTTTTTACATCATCAGGAAGATTGGATAAAGTAGCGTTCACTTTTCGCTGAGCATCTTGCAATGCCAAATCAACATTTGCCTCATTCCGAAGTTCAATTACAATCACTGATAGCCCTTCATAAGAACTGGCAGTGATTTTATTCACATTCTCCATTGATGATATAGCATTTTCAATTTCCTTTGTTACGGAATTTTCCACTTCATTTGGCGAAGCCCCCGGATAGATTGCTGAAATTGTTAGGATAGGTGCACTGAATTTAGGCATCAATTCATAACCCAGTTTTTGATAGCTGTTAAGGCCCAGAAATGTTAATGTTATAAAAAGCACCAATATAAAAGATGGCCTTTTTATCGAAACTTCAGTTATTTTCATATCAGTGTTGTGCTAATTGACGTAAATTAATTTTTATTAAGGACTGTTACTTTGGCACCTTCAGTCAAGTTGATTTGACCACTGGTAACTACCTTCTCACCTTCGTTCATACCGTTAACTACCTCGACATTATTGGAGAAAAGCTTCCCGATCGTAATCGCCCTTAACATAACGGAGTCCCCGGAAACGACATACACTTGAGCATTTTCAATGCTCCCCAGGAGTGCAGCCCGTGGAATCACCAGGGAAGTTTCATCAGCAGGCAATTCAAATGTGGCACGACCAAACATTCCACCGCGAAGTGGTTTGTCTTTTACATTTGTGATTTGAAGTTCCACCGGAAAGTTCAGGTTGACATCAGCAGTCGCACCAACAAACTTTACACGGGCTTCGTAATTAACATCAGGATAAACATCTGCCGACACTTTAATTTGCCGGGCTTGGTTTACTCGTAACACTTGATTTTCTGTTACGTTCACAACCATTTTCATCTTCGTCAGGTCGACAATTTCAAACGCTTCTTTGCCAGAAGCAATGTACTGGCCATTTTCTATAAAGCGCTTATTCACATAACCGGCAAAGGGTGCGGTCAGGTATGAATCTTTCAATCTTTCTTTGGCGTTTATCAACCTTGCTTCTGCATTAGTGTAGTTCAAGTTGACCTCATCAAGCTGAGCCTGCGTAACTCCCCCTGTCTTTACCAGGTTCTCATAGCGCTCTTTATCGGTTTCTAACTTCTTAAGGTTTGCAGTTGCTGATTTGACATCCGCTTCAAGTGTTTCATATTCCATTCTTGCCAGTAATTGTCCCTGATGAACAAATTTTCCCTCGTCAACAGATATGTTCACTATCTTACCAGCCGCTTCCGTGGAAACAATGACTTGTCTGGATGGCGAAAAACTACCAGTAGCTATAAAACTGCCACCCAAGGCTTCACGTTTTGTTACGGCTACCTCTACTGGAATTGTTGCATTAACAATCTTTGCCAGTTCTGTTTTTTCCTTCATCTTCTCTTTGTTGTTCTTAAGCACATAAGCACTAATCAATACAAGTGCAATGATGACAACTATGGCTATTATTGTTTTTTTCATAATGATAATTCCTGAATTAGAATAGTTAGAATTTAGTTTAATAAAGATTTGATGTCACCGTTGGCTTTAAGCAGTTCTATTTCCGATTGTTTTACTTTTAACAGTGCCTCGATTAGTTGGCTTTGTGCCTGGATTCTGGCAGTTTCTGCCTGCAATAAATCGGTTAATGGACTGACTCCCTCGTTATAATTTTGCTCGGTTGCATCGTAAATGCTGTTGGCAAGCTGAACATTTTGACGTTGAGCCTGGAAATTTTTGTAATTCACTTCAAGAGACCTCGTAGCATTTTCACTGATGGCTGAAGATTGTTGCTTGACGAAAGCCAAATCTTTCTCAGTTTTAATTTGCCGGATACGGGATTGTTGCATTTGCGCAGGCTTTCGTAAACCATCAAAGATTGGGATGTTTAACCGCAAACCAATTGATGCGACATCAAACCAAAGCGGATTTGAATCACCTGATAGAAAAAAAGAATTAGTTTGGCCTTGATAAGTGTAACTGGCAAATGCTGACAGGGTGGGATAATAACCCGCTGAATAATTTTTGCGCTCCAGTTGATACAAGGAACGTTGGGTGGTTAATTGCTTATACTCAATCTTGTCTTCCCAAATGAATTCTGTATCTAATGTGCCCGGTGTGTAATTTAAGAATGCAGAGTCTAAGTCAGTGGGCAACTGGAAATCAATGTCGAATGCAACATCCTTGTTAAGGCCGATTAATAATTTTAACTGGCTTATCAGCACATTGTAAGTGTCCTGCATAGTGGCCAATTGAGTTTCGATATTGGTGAGGCTAACCCGTAACCTGTCGGCATCAAGCTTCCGTGCTAAGCCATTGTTAAAACGATCATTGGTAATAGCAAGGCTCTTTTGCAGTTCTTCCTGATTAGTCTCTAAAACAATTTGCTGTGTCTTCAAAGCGGCAACTCGATAAAATAGGGATGCCACCTGGTAGATGGTCTCTTCTTCAATGCGTTCACGGTTAAGCCTGTAATAATCTTCGCTTACTTTTGCAGCCTTGATACCTGTAAACAGACTTTGGTTGAATATCTGTTGATTAGCCTGCACATTTATCGATGCTGTATATTGAAGGCCGCCACGTAGTACAATGTAATCATCGGGGCCTGCATTCGGATCGCCCAATGCTGCCGGAAAAACGAATGCTTGCCGCAGCACATTATCAATCAGTTCCCCGGTTGCATTAATCTGGGGATAAGCGGTGGCTTTCACTTCCTTTGTTTTTTGCTTCCCCTCATCCTCATCCAGTTGAGCTTTGAGAATGGAAACATTCTCGGTCATGGCTTGTTGAAGGCACTGCCTGAGAGAATAGCGTTGAGCCTCTTGCGCAAAGAGCATTACAGGGAAGAGATTTAAAAGGATAAATACTAACTTTAGATTCTTCATACTTATTGATAAACTATTATTTAGTTGATGATTTAATCCAGATTTTGAAGCGTGTTTAACTTCAGATTCTTACTAACACGTCTCCCTTTTTCGGATGCAATCCCATTGACCAGACAATCAATCAAATTGATTGCTACCTCCTGTTTTGAATATTTTGCCTGTGGAAAAAGTTTTTCATTGCCAGACAACTTAACCACTTCAATAAAAAGTAAAACATAAAAATTCACATCGAGTGTTGAGTTGAGGTATTGTTTCCTGATTCCCTCAGTTACAATGTCTTTAATCTTGCTGGCCAGAAAATCATCTCTGAACTCCTGTAGAATTTGCCATTCATTCTCGTGATATTTTTGTAAATCATAAATCAATGAAGTGTTGGTTTCCCTTATCATGGATGTGATGCAGATGAAAATGTTTATTAACCGCTCAACCGGGTTGGTAGGCCTGTCAAAAATGGCCTCAACTAATCCTTCAAGTTTTTTTCGAAAGGCGGTGATAATCAGATGTACGATTTCATCTTTATCTGCAAATGATTCATAAATGGTTTTCTTTGACATGCTCAGGTGATGCGCAATATCATCCATAGAAATGCTTCTGGTGCCGTATTTTCTGAAAAGATTCTCGGCACAGGTAAGTATTTTTTCTCTATTTTCAGAATTGTACATAGCTATTTGAGTATAGAAGCAAATGCCTTTGAAACCATTTTGAACTATTAATCCAAACGTCAACCATGTCTGGTATTACGAGGCATTGTTCCATAGACGTAATCCCACAAAGGAGTAGAAACGCCAAAGACTGATTCACCATCCTTGTAATGGTGAATGCTGTGATTTACCCAAAGAGCCTTAAAAAAATTTCGAGGCGGCGGAAAGGCGTGAACGCTGTAATGAATACCAAGATAGACCGAATACCCCACTAAAAATCCCGGCAAAAATGCAAATACATAGTCACCCAGAACCAATCTTAAAACCAAAAGCAGAATTGTGGCAATGGTTACGCTTAGTATCGGAGGCATTGCCAGTCTGTCTTTATCTCTTGGATATTCATGGTGGACACCATGTATTGTATATTGAATCTTTGCTCTCAGCTTCGAATAAGTAGCCATGTGAAAGATATACCTGTGCGCATTGTATTCAACCCAAGTAAATACTAACCATCCTGCAAAGAAAAGAAGGGTAGCGATACCCCATGTCAGCGCTGTGTGGGTGAGACTCCAGTAAAATAGGGCTACCGAATATAAAACAAGTATTGAAGTTGGGACAGCAATATGCGTACGCGTCAATCGCTCAAGCACCGGGCTGTCAAACAGTTTTCTTGTTCCCGCATTCTTTGGCTTTACCTCCATCATTCTTTAACATTTATTTTAGTGAGTTTCCCTTCTATACGGTATGACGATAACCGGCAAAGTCGCGTGCCTTATCAAGTACTCCGCATTACTCCCCATAACCCAATGGGATAGTCCTGTCTTACCGTGTGTTCCAATCACCAGGTAAGAAATGTCAAGCCTTGCTGCCTGCTCGATTATTTCCTTTCTTGGATCTCCAATTCTGACCACAATCTCTTTGTCAACGTTCCCATACTTTTGCGTTTCCCTGGTGAGAAATTCGATTGCATACTGTCCAATTTCTTCCCAGTTGCAAACCTTAGGCAGCCCCGGAGCATAATTGGAATACTGCGATGTATTGTCCACCACATGAATAATCCAAACAGCTCCATTGAGTTGTCGCGCAAGCTTGATTCCTTCCTCAATCATGAGCAAAGAATTTTCACTCAAATCACTTGCAATCATGATTTTCATAAGTGTTCTAAACTTGTCGTCTAAAATTTTGACGGTGTAAAGTTAAAAGAATAATTTTACTTTTAACAAGATTATTAAAACACTATGTTAAAATCAAAAAAACATTGAAATGAACACAGAAACAAGCATTTCTACGGAGGAAGCAATTTTGGTGGCCGCAAGAAAGGTGTTTGAATTGAAAGGATTCGATGGGGCCAGGATGCAGGAGATATCGGATCGTGCAGGGATCAACCGGGCATTGCTTCACTATTATTTCAGGTCGAAGGATAAAATGTTTGAGCGGATTTTCGTAACGAATTCAATGAGCATTCTTTACTTGATGGGTAATCGGTTAAGTGTTTTAGCTAACCCCAACCTTGTTAATCAAATAAGAGCTTGCGTTGGATTAACAGATTTGCGATTAGGTTCCGGCTCCAATGTAGATGGTGGGCAAAACAGTGCCGATGGATTTGGGAATAACCTGAACGTTGACACGCTTGTAAACCTGACAACGTTTGTTGCCGATTCTTGTAAGCTGACAGGCAAGGTCACGCTACCAAATGTAGCCAGGCTCACAACAATTCAGGGGCAATCCAATCCCGCATTGGAAGGATTCAATAACCTTGCAGCGCACGGTGCAACAATTGTTTCTATCAACATTGACCGTTGCGATATTATTCAACTCCCCGAACTTAATACAATGGCTAAGGTCAATTCCTTGTATGGTAGGTTTTCAGGATTAACCAGTGTTGACCTTTCAGGCCGAAATGATACTGTAACACCTATTGGTCAAATGCTCGTGAACGACTGCCCAAATCTTGTCTCAATAACATTCCCGTCAACTCTCGGTGCAGCTAAATGCTCTCTCGATCTTCATGGCTTTAACAATCCTACCCTGTCCGTAATCAATAACATGGAAAATGTTGAGTACACGCACGCCCAGGCAACATTCCGAAGATGGCATTTCAGTAATTGCCCCTTACTCAATGTCACATTTCCCTTTGGTGTCAATGGCTTCCTCCCTGGCTCAATACAAATCCAAAATAACAACATGAGTCAGGCCAATGTGGATGCTACTATCAATTCCGTTTACCAGAACAGGGGGAAGAATTGGGGTACAGGTGTGCAGTATCTGAACATAGCCGGAACGAATTCTGCTCCCTCCGGGATACTCCAGCCTCCGGCAGGGTTTGTTTTGGGTGCTAATGATGGGAACCCGGTAAGTGCGAAAGAGCAGGTGTATGTACTGGTAAATAATTATGGGTGGAATGTGGTGATGAATTGATGTGAATGACTTGAATGATAACTCAAGAAAGAGTAATAATGGCAACAATACCAGAAATCAAGAGCATTAGTAATTGAACCCAGAACGCCAGAACTTCGTGTGGCTCTTCTGGATGAATCTTCGTACAATGACCGGAAAGCCTTTTTATACCAACGCAAACAAGGTTACTTGAATAGTAATTCAGAGAAACAAAACACTTGAATAACAAGTTAATCAAAATTGAGACAGCACAAACTATTGTAAAAACAAGAAAAATAGCAGAGGTTAGTTTTATTATTACAAGTTTCGCCTCATCAGAAAGGCTTTCATAGGTCGGGCCAGTTATATCTCCCGGCTTCATATTGGGAAAAACGTATGCCCCTGTTCCAAAAACCAGAGTGGGCATAAACAATTTCCTGAAAATACCATTCGTTTTTTCATTGGCTGTCAGAAAGAATGACTGTGGTATTAAAAAGTAAAGGGCAACAATAAAGTACAAACATCCCACATTAAGATACCATGTTGTATTCTGACCAAAATACTCTCGCAGTATATTGTCGGTCATGATGTAATCAATTGAAAGCCAAACAAGAACATATCTCAAACGCTTTTTTAACTCCTCCACGTCTGAATAGTTAACGACATTAAACAATCGTCTTGACCAGGGATTGACAATTGATGTCTTCTGATAAACTTTCAAATATTTATCAATCAAGAAAATTACAGTGAATATAACTACAGTAATCATTGCTCTAAAATAGCAAAAATAGACCAAGTCTATATCCACTTAGCACAAACTGACTAAAGGGCTCACAACTTTGTAAAAAAAGATTATTGACGATTTCTACAAAAATTGAATAATCTGTGCAGTAACTTTAAATCTTGGTATATTTGGTTCGAAATTTTACCGGTCAGGCCGACAATAAAGCCTCACACTTGAGGGGCTTTTCTATTATAAATCAATGCCTTGTGTATGGTAATGAGCAACATATCGGTATATTCGCACCCGTTTTCCGGCTTAGTTTTTTAACCGGAAATAAACACTAACCATTACACCTAACTATTATTATGGCAAAGAAAACTACCAAAAAGGCTGCGAAGAAGGCTCCAAAAAAAGCGGCTAAAGCTCCAGCAAAAAAGAAGACTGCACCTAAAAAAGCTGCTCCAAAAAAAGTAGCCCCCAAAAAAGCTGCTCCAAAAAAAGTTGCGTCTAAAAAATCGGCAAGAAAACCTAACGCAGCTTTCATGGCTGCTCTAACGCCCAGCGATGCATTGGCTGCCGTTATTGGAAACAAACCCGCAGCGCGCACAGAAATCGTGAAAAAGATTTGGGATTACATTAAAGCCAACGGCCTGCAGGATACTGTTAATAAACGTATGATTAATGCTGATGCCAAGCTTAAAGTTGTGTTTGGCGGCAAGAATCAAATTTCCATGTTCGAACTGGCTAAGGTTGTTAACAGCAACGTAAAAAAGTAACCGAGTTAAACGTAATTTAAGCGGACCAGGCATTGCTTGGCCCGCTTTTTTTGTTTCAGTTTAATTACTTTTTAAAAGTGACCCCGTTAAGGCCCCAAACCCACCTGCTAATCCGCCAAGTGTGGCGGTGAGTACCAAAAGCAATATTTTACTGTTGACCAATAAAATTTTTGCAATCTTATCGGCAAGCGGTACGGCTGCATTAAGGTCGGTGATTACGGCTTTGATAAGCCACAACAAGGCAATGGCTATGAAACCAGCCAAAAAATTTGCTTTGGATTTATAGAGAAACCCAACCACTGCCGCAGCAATGACACTGCTCCACCAGGGAAAAAACGATTCGGCAATCCAGGCTAATGCGACAATAAGGATTATTTGAACCATGAATCTCATCTTAATTGGGATTTAAAGTGGTTTTAAAGTTTGCTTTGTTGCCGGCTCCTTCAGGTGCCTGTAAAAACAAAAGATTGAAGTACTTTCCGCTCGACCAATGGTCAAGCATGCTGGAGTAATGAATACTCCCCGGATTACCCGACTGCCCGCCCGGGTATGTTGCATAAGCTTTAGGGCCATTTTTTTCTACACTTACGATCATCCGCCAGGAGGGGCCATGCTTGCGCGAGGCTGCATTTACAGCATTGGCATGACCACCATGCTGCACATGAAAGCCAAGTGCCTCTGTCCGGGTAAGGTGTTCAATGTAGGTGTCTTTAAATTCTGCCCAGTTAACTTTACCGGAAACTCCCTTGTCTTTTTTCCACTGCTCAATTTCCAAAACGCCTTGGGTAAAGGATTGCCTTATTAAATCGGTTAGCGTTTCCTTTTCAGGCGTGTTCTTGATGTCATAAAATTCTAAATCAGGTTTTGTTTTCATCAGGTTAATGGTGTTCCAGGCGGTTGGGTAGGAGAGTGACAGTTCATCGTTCCGCATTTCGTCCCAGATCAGTGGAAAGAGATTTGTCCACCAGGCTTCAAAGTACGAGGCGCTTTCTGAATCAACATGATAAAAGTAATCCCATGCTTTGAGTGTCTCGTAACCATACTTTTCATCATCATTAAATCCAGAGGCGTCTAACCGTTCCAATAGAAAGGGAAGAACTTCTTCAGCTTTAATACTGTAGTTGTCGTTTTGCAGGTTCATCATATCCTTTACGGTAACTGAAGTTGATTGCCTGAGGATGTTGTTGATCCTGCGGTTGCGATAAGCTTCATAGCTTACCGCGTTAATGTAATAAGGGTAGGTAGCATCAGCCGGGTATTGGTTAGCCGAACTAACAAAACCCCGTTCGGGATTTTTATCCATCACATTTTGATCAAAAGGGATATAGGCTTGCGGCCCACTGGCGGATTTGCTTCCGTCCAGCACAAACTTGCCTTCACCTTTCCTGCGGACCGGAAACTTACCTTGTATGCGCATGGCAATATCACCGGTAACGGAAGCGAATACAAAGTTTTGTGCAGGAGAAGAGTAATAATCCAAAGCGCGCATGTAATCATCATGATTTTTGGCCCGGTTTAGTTTATAGAAGGTCATCAGTTCTTCCGATTCATCATGGGCAATCCACCGAAATGCGTAGTGCCTGCGGTTGTTTTCTGCACGGTAATTTTCATCGTATGGTACAGGGCCCCAATGGGTATAGATCACGGTATCAAAATATGTTTCGCGATCGCGCACGGTAATTTTTTCAACTACCTTTTTGGTTTCTTTCCACTCGCCATCCAGTTCGTACTTTTCTTTTCGACTGTTTTCAAAGTTTACTTTGTACCAATCCACTAAGTCGCGTTGTGCATTGGTTACCCCCCAAGCAATGGAATCGTTAAAGCCGATGATTACACCTGGTGCGCCTGGTAGGGAAACCCCCATTACATTAGCGGAAGGTGAATGGAGTTGTATGGCATACCATATGGAAGGGAGTGTAATGTTAAGGTGAGGGTCGTTACAAAGAATGGGGGCACCTGTTTTTGTTTTACTTCCGCTAACGGCCCAGTTATTACTGCCAATGGATGGATCGGGCGTAGTTAAACCGCTAATGGCAATCAATTCAGCCGGTAAAGCGGGTGGTGTAGCTTCAATTTTCACAGGGTCAAAGCCCCAGCGGTTGGTACGGTCCACAATCGGGTCGCCCATGGGCTCTAAATCCGGATAAAGGAGATCAACCATTTCTTTGCCGAACAGGGCCAGGGCATTGGTCATTTGCATGTCTTTATCACCTATGTTTAAGGTTTGTGCCATGCTACGCAACAGCAGAGCAGATTTTATGGGTGTCCATTCCTCGGGCGCATAGTCCATGAGTTTATATTCTAAAGGAAAGTCTTTGTAGGCTAAGGATTGTATGTAAGCATTAATCCCCTCAGCATATTTAAAAGCTACCATTTTTGCCAACGGGTCAGCCTCCATTCTTCTAAAAGCATTCTCGGCTGCGAACACCATTCCCAACCTGCGTTGCCCTCTGTCGTAATTTAAAACAGCATCGTCCTTTCCTGCACCGATTAATTCTGAAATCCTTCCGGCTGCTGCATGGGTTTGAAATTCCATTTGCCACAAGCGGTGAAGGGCGGTTATATAGCCTTGCGCCAGGTAAAGGTCTTCATCGTTTTGTGCAAATACATGGGGGATCATGAGGCTATCGAACACGATGGTCACGGGCTCTTTCAAGCCGGGAATGTCAAGCTTCCCGGCCAGCGTATGTTTTTTTGATTCAATGTTTTGCCAGAATCCATGAAACGGATCAAGAAACTTGCCCAACGGAGGGATGCGACTACCGCCCACCACCCAACTTTCACTGAGTGACCAAACAAGCAAAATGGTAATGGTGAGGCTAATGAGGAACTTAACGATTTTCATAGACTGAAGATTTGAGGTGGTTAGTTGCCCGGCAAACCGTAACAATTTTCCAACTTAAAAAGCTTTTCCTAATTTTCGCACTTCTTAACGAGAAAACTTACTCCGACCCGTTGAAAAAGCTTCTTGATCAGTACACGAAAGAACAGGTAAAAAAGGCTTCGTTTATTAAGGCCATTTTTTTTGATGTGGATGGCGTGCTCACCGATGGAAAAATCATATATGATGATTCCGGAAGAGAGATAAAAGCATTTAATGTTAAAGATGGTTTTATTGTTAGTTACCTGAAAAAAGCAGGCATTATAACAGGAGCCATTACAGGCCGCGAATCGGCAGTTGTAACCAAGCGGTGTGCCGAGCTTAAAGTTGATTTCTGCCACCAAGGCATAATGGATAAAGCCGAGGTTTGCAAAAAGCTTATGCAGCATTACAAGCTTAAAACAAAAGAGGTAGCTTATATCGGGGATGACATTAATGACCTTGGTGTTTTTGGCCTGGTTGGTTTAAGCGCCTGCCCGGCTGATGCCATGAGTTATGTTCAGGACAAAGCCGATCTGGTTACCAACAGAAAAGGCGGCAAGGGGGTGTTTAGGGAAGTTGCAGATTTGATTCTCGCAGCCAGCGGCAGGTTGGATAAAATTGTGAACAACTGATTATGGAGAAATTCAGAGATACTGTATCGATAACGGAAAAAATCAAATTAGGTAGTAACCGCATGGTGCTGTTTGCCGGCCCATGTGCAGCGGAGAGCTTTGATATTTGCATGGAGGTTGGCACCCACATGAAAACATTATGTGAAAAACTTGGTATCGATTATGTTTTTAAGGCCTCTTTCGATAAGGCCAACCGAACTTCATCCGGGTCGTACCGGGGTCCCTCCATGGATATGGGCCTTGAAATACTGGACATGGTGAAGCAAAATTTAAAAGTGCCTATCGTTACGGATGTGCACGAATCGTATCAATGTGCTGAAGTGGCGCAGGTGGTTGATGTACTGCAAATACCTGCCTTCCTTTGTCGCCAGACTGATTTGCTGAAAGCGGCAGCCCGAACAGGTAAAGCTGTGAAAGTAAAGAAGGGGCAGTTTATGGCGCCTGCGGATATGAAGTATGCTGTTGACAAAGTACGGGGAGAAGGCAACAACAATGTGTTCCTCACGGAGCGCGGTGCCAGCTTTGGCTATCATACCCTGGTGGTGGATATGCGTTCACTTCCCATCATGCGCCAGTTTACGCCCGTTATTTTTGATGTTACACACTCGGTTCAGCAACCTGGTGGTTTGGGCGGCACATCGGGTGGCCAACGTGAGTTTGCTCCCTTTCTGGCACGTGCAGCAGCAGCAACCGGTGTTGATGGCTTTTTCATTGAAACACACCCCAATCCCGACAAGGCGTTAAGCGATGGCCCAAACATGATTCCCTTGCAACAAATGGAGATGTTTGTTACGAACCTTAAAAAGTTCTGGGACCTCCAGAAGTCGCTTGACTGAATCCTAAACCCCTAACCCGGCAGAGAAGGCACTTGTCGATTATCCCTTTTTTCTATATTTGCCTTTAAAATCTACCGAATTAGTGGAGTTTACAATCATTCAAGGACTTGTTTTAGGGATTGTGGTCCTGTTGGTGATTTCACTTTACCGCGAGTGGTTTAATCCTGCGCTTTCATTTTTTATAGCAGTGTTGGCACTGCTGCTTGCGGGTGTTATTAACCCTACCGAACTTCTTAAGGGATTAAGTAATCAGCAAATTATTGTCATCTTTCTATTGATTTTGGTTACGGCAGGTATTCGTTCTGTTTTCGGTACCGATTTTTTTTCCAGGTTGTTCAATACATCCCTGAAGCCCAAAGCATTTTTACTCCGGATGATGGTGGTGTCATCCTCTATCTCTGCTTTTCTCAACAACACACCAATCGTAGCTTTTCTTATACCTTATGTTAAAGATTGGGCCGATCGTACCAACACCCCAGCCTCCAAACTTTTAATACCCTTATCATACGCCACTATTTTAGGTGGCATGATCACGATAATCGGTACATCAACAAACCTTGTATTGGTTGGGTTAATGACGGAATACAACCTGCCCTTACTAGGTTTTAAGGATTTTCTTTTCCTGGGTTTAATGGTAACCGTGGCCGGATGGCTTTACCTTTATTTTGTGGGTTATAAGTTGCTTCCTGAAAATGTAAATAAAATTGAAGATGTACGCTTAAACCTAAAAGAATACATCGTTGAAACAGAAATTTTTGAAGGTTCGTCTTTAACCGGTAAAACTGTTAAGGAAGCTGGCTTACGCAACCTGCAAGATCTTTTTTTGGTGGAGATAATTCGGCATGATGAAGTGATTTCGCCTGTGTCGCCTGATGAAAAGCTGGAAGCAGGCGATACCCTGTTCTTTTCGGGAAACACACAGTCGATCTATAATTTAATTCACCAGGATAACGGCCTTCGTATTCCCAAACAGGAAAGTCTTGAGACGCAAAACCAATTTAACTTTATCGAAGCCGTAATACCGGCCAACTCTGAATTGATTGGCAGGCGCATAAAAGATTCAGACTTTCGCAGAAAGTACAACGCCTCTATTGTAGCTATGCACCGAAACGGCAAGCGCATTTCCGGGAAAGTGGGTGAAATGCAACTGGCCGGTGGCGACTTTTTATTGTTATTATCGGGCGATGATATTGATCCTGTGCAGCATGAGAAGGATTTGTTTTACTTTTCTGTTCCGCAAAAAGTAGAGTACAAAAAGCCAGCCTGGAAATATTGGGTAGGTATAGGAAGCTTTTTGATGCTGCTGGCAGGGATTGTTGGTGTGTTGCCGCTTTTCACGGCAACACTTATAATCCTCACGGCCCTTATCTTTTTGGGAATCCTTAACCTTACTGAAATCAAACGACATTTGGATTTCAACCTGCTTATGGTGTTGGTTTGCTCCCTGGCCATAGGTGTAGCTTTGGAAAAATCGGGTACTGCAGCGCTTGTTGCGACAGCCCTCATAAAAACAGGTCAAGCAGTAGGTGCGGTTGGGGTGTTAAGTGCCTTGTTTGTTGTTACGATATTTCTTACAGCGTTGGTAACCAATCCGGCAGCGGTATCAATCATGTTCCCGATTGCCATGTCGTTATCGCAGCAATTGGAAATTCCATCAACCCCGTTTTTTGTTGCCATAGCCTTTGCCGCTTCAGGCGACTTCATGACACCCATCGGCTACCAGACTAACCTGATGGTTTATGGCCCCGGTGGATATACTTTCAAGGATTTTGTAAAAGTTGGCACACCGCTAACGGTGGTTTATTCAGTAATTTGCATAGGCTTTATTGCGTGGTACTACCAACTATAATTATGAGGTACGAAGTACGCGTTATGATTTACGAATAACCATCAATGATCAACGAACAACCAAATATCGAATGAACCTCTATCCCATACAAACCCAGGTAACCAAACAACAACGTGAGCAGTTACTG
Source organism: Cyclobacteriaceae bacterium (assembly GCA_025808415.1). NCBI lineage: Bacteria > Pseudomonadati > Bacteroidota > Cytophagia > Cytophagales > Cyclobacteriaceae > Cyclobacteriaceae bacterium. The sequence goes on along the minus strand of CP075525.1, from coordinate 2,674,140 downwards.
CAACAACGTTCACGGCTTATCTGGTTCACCGGACTTTCAGGTTCAGGTAAATCGACCTTGGCGGTTCAGTTGGAGGCGCAACTTCATGCCAAAGGCTTTAAAACCTATTTGTTGGATGGTGATAACATCCGCACGGGTTTAAACAAGGACTTATCGTTTGCCAATGAAGGCCGTGTTGAGAATATCCGCAGGATAGGGGAGGTTGCCAAGTTGATGTTGGATGCGGGTATTATTGTTTTGTCGGCTTTTATTTCACCCTTCAAAGCCGACCGTGATCAAGTGAAAGCGATTGTAGGCAGCGAAAATTATATTGAAGTGTTTGTTGATGCACCGTTGGAGGTGTGCGAGCAACGCGATGTAAAAGGTTTATACAAAAAAGCACGGGCGGGCGAAGTAAAAAATTTTACAGGAATTGATTCGCCCTATGAGTTGCCGGAACGCCCGGATATTGTTTTGCAAACGCATAAGTTTTCTGTTGAAGAATCGCTTCAGGTACTGAACCAGGGCATACTTCCGAAAATAAAGTACGCATCTGTTTAAAATCTTAAATCATCAATCCACACTCGTATGAGTCAATATTATTTAAGCCATTTGCAGGAACTTGAATCGGAGGCAATCTATGTTATCCGTGAAGTGGTAGCGCAATTTGAAAAACCGGCATTGCTGTTTTCGGGCGGAAAGGATTCTATCGTACTGGCGTACTTATCGCGCAAAGCATTTTACCCGGCACGCATTCCTTTTCCCTTGGTGCATATCGACACCGGTCACAATTTTCCCGAAACCATGGAATACCGCGATTGGCTCATCAACGAATTAGGTGTTCAATTGGTGGTGGGGTCTGTTCAGGAAAGTATTGATAAAGGTAGGGCTAAGGAGGAAACAGGTTATAACGCCAGCCGCAATGCCTTGCAAACGGTAACCTTATTGGATACCATCGAGCAACATAAATTCGATGCCGCTATGGGCGGGGCGCGCAGGGATGAAGAAAAAGCAAGGGCCAAAGAGCGCTTCTTTTCCCATCGCGATGAGTTTGGCCAGTGGGATCCGAAAAACCAGCGACCGGAACTGTGGAATATTTTCAATGGCAGGAAAAACCAGGGCGAGCATTTCCGGGTGTTCCCTATTTCAAACTGGACGGAGATGGATGTGTGGCAATATTTATATACCGAAAATATCCCCATACCCAAATTGTATTATGCACATGATCGTGAAGTAATCCTTCGGGATGGGGCCATTTTATCAACATCGCCCTGGCTAAAACTTAAGCCCGATGAAAAGCCAATAATAAAGCGTGTGCGTTTTAGAACCTGTGGCGATATGCCGATTACCGGGGCGGTGGAATCGGAGGCTGATACGATGGAGAAAATTATTGCCGAAGTAGCTGCTTCACGCAAAACTGAACGCGGTACACGTGCGGATGATAAGCGTGGAGAAACAGCTATGGAAGACAGAAAAAGGCAAGGATATTTTTAATGGTCCGGTTACTTTTAATTGGTTGGATATTAACCTGCATAGGCAGTGGAGCCCATGCGCAGGAGTATGGGCATGAAGTATGGTCACGGTTTACTTTTGGCGTGATGCATTCCAATACGTTTAAACAAGATTTCGAAGTACAATACAGGGATCAGCAATCGAATGCCTTTGTCGAGAGCCGGTTTAAATTATATACATTTCGATGGTACCTGGTATTTAGTAAACACAATACGTTTATTCAATTATCCCCATTTACTTTTTTTTATCGCGATCCGGAAGATGGCGAAGAGGTTAAGGAATTCAGGTTCGCTCAATTTGTAGGCAGAAACTTTTTCAGCAAGCGCTTTCAAATCCGAACAGGTTTAGAAGAGCGTTTCTTTACAGTTAGTGATCAGCAATTTGAAGAGCTACGGTGGCGTACACGATTGGGATTTATGATGGAGGTCTTCGCAAATATCCACATGAATATTTCAAACGAGTTTTTTGTGCGCGATCGATTGACAGGTGTGGAAGTAAACTGGTTTGATCAAAACAGGATCAATGTTTCTTTTCCGTGGAAAATTGCTGCATGGACTCTTGAGCCGGGCTATTCTTTTCAAACACGACAGATCTCTAAATCGGATATCGATAACTTCAACGTTGTTTACTTAAACATTAATTACCAACATAAAAAGCGAACTGAAACCTAATCAAATGAATCCTTACCAAAATCAATTATTACGTTTTACAACAGCAGGCAGTGTCGATGATGGCAAGAGTACATTAATTGGCCGCTTGTTGTATGACAGCAAATCAATTTTTGAAGATCAGCTCGAAGCCGTTCAAACCTCCAGTGCAAAAAAGGGTTTTGATTATGTTGATCTTTCCTTGCTTACGGATGGGTTAAAGTCCGAGCGGGAACAGGGCATTACCATTGATGTGGCCTACCGCTACTTTGCCACCCCCAAGCGCAAATTTATAATTGCCGATACGCCCGGACACATTCAATACACCCGCAATATGGTAACCGGTGCTTCCACTGCAAACCTGGCACTGATATTAATAGACGCACGTAAGGGGTTGATAGAACAAACGTATCGCCATTCATTCATAGCGTCATTGCTGAAGATACCGCACATTGTCGTGTGTATTAATAAAATGGATTTGGTAAATTATGCAGAGACTGTGTTTGATAAAGTCGTTCAAGATTACAAGGCATTCTCTTCGAAGTTGGAGGTTTCTGATATTCAATTTGTTCCGATCAGTGCATTGAATGGCGATAACGTGGTGAACCGTTCGGAGAATATGGGTTGGTACCAGGGCGCTACATTGTTGCACATGTTGGAGTCTGTTCATATTGAAAGTGACTACAACCATATTGACAGCAGGTTTCCGGTACAATATGTTGTTCGTCCTCAAACCAACGAGCATCAGGATTTTAGGGGCTATGCCGGCAGGGTGGCAGGTGGGATATTCCGCCCGGGTGATGATGTGTTGATCCTCCCATCAGGCTTTAGTTCAAAAATCAAAACCATTGAAGTGAATGGCGAAAAGCTAAATGAAGCTTTTGCACCCATGTCAGTAATCATGACCCTTGAAGACGAGATTGACATTAGCCGTGGCGATATTATTTCCAAGCCAAACAACCAACCCGAAGTGGCACAGGATATTGACGTCATGTTGTGCTGGATGAACCAACGTCCCGTAAACCTGAATTCCAAATTTTATGTTCGTCACACCACGCACGAAACGCGTGGCGTCTTAAAGGAAATACAATACAAGTTGGATATTAATTCTTTGCAACGCGTTGAAGGAGTAGAGCAATTGGTGATGAACGATATTGCACGGGTGAAACTCCGCACGGCAAAACCCTTGTCATTTGATAGCTACCGCAAAAATCGCATTACCGGAAGCCTGATTTTTGTAGATGAAGGGACAAATGAAACGGTGGCTGCGGGGATGATCGTTTAATTTGATGAAATGGTTGTTAGTTTTTTGTTATTAGTTGTTCGTTAGTTGTTATTGCTACTATGAAAATATCCGAAGTACTGGTTTCTGCTATTGAAGCGGCTGAAATTGCCTGTAATGAAATACTGGAAGTTTATCAATCGAGCGATTTTCAAACCGAATCGAAAGATGATAAATCACCGTTAACCCTTGCGGATAAGCGCGCACATGCTGCCATTGTTTCTGTTCTAAAGGAAACGGGCTTGCCCATTCTTAGTGAAGAAGGAAAGATGATCCCCTACGAAGAGCGAAAGCTATGGGAATACTTCTGGATGGTTGATCCGCTTGATGGTACCAAGGAATTTTTGAAACGCAATGGTGAGTTTACGGTAAACATCGCACTTATTTACCATGAAAAACCAATACTTGGTGTAGTTGCCGTTCCTGCAAGTGGTGATGTATTCTATGCTGCTGAAGGAAAAGCCTGCCTTAAACGAAATAGACAAACCATTTCTTTACCAAAGCGCTCACCTGTTTCGTTAACGCAAAATGGTTTGCGTGTGGTGGCTTCACGTTCACACATGAGCCCGGAGACTCAGGATTTTATAAATGCATTAACAGCGCCTTCATTGGTATCGAAGGGCAGTAGTTTAAAATTCATGTTGCTGGCCGAGGGCCAGGCTGACGTTTATCCACGTTTTGCACCAACCATGGAATGGGATACAGCTGCCGCTCATGCTATTGTAAATGCGGTGGGAATCTCAGTGAAACAGAGGGATAGGGATGAGGAGTTGAGGTATAACAAAGAGGATTTGTTGAATCCCTATTTTCTATGCTTATAGTTTAAAAAGGGTAATCCTGGCAGTGTTTATTTGGTAATTTAACTTTACGTATACGATAGTCCGGAATCTTACCAATTATGGTTCGCTGGCTGAACATGCGGGGCCATGCGGCCCAGAAGCACAGTTACTTGCATCTTTTTTTCAATACCCCTTTAAGTGTGTTTCCGGATTATCAGGTATACGTATTGTCAAAAATTGTAAAATGTCACATTCTGCAAAAATTCCCATATTTTAGCGCTCTTAATTTTTGGTATGGCTGCAAAAAAACGTGTTCTTATTACCGGTGGAGCCGGGTTTCTGGGATCCCATTTATGCGATCGGTTTATTAAAGAAGGTTTTCATGTTGTCGCCATGGATAACCTCATCACTGGCGATTTGCGTAACATTGAGCACCTGTTCAAGCTGCCTGATTTTGAATTTTATCACCACGATGTTTCTTCGTTTGTGCACGTGCCCGGTGAATTGCATTACATCCTGCATTTTGCTTCACCTGCCAGCCCTATCGATTACCTGAAAATCCCCATTCAAACCTTGAAGGTGGGCTCATTGGGTATTCACAATCTGCTTGGCCTGGCACGGGTGAAGAAGGCACGCATCCTTATCGCTTCAACATCGGAAGTGTATGGCGACCCTTTGGTGCATCCGCAACCTGAAGAATATTACGGTAACGTAAACCCTGTTGGGCCACGCGGGGTATATGACGAAGCCAAACGCTTTCAGGAAGCCATGACCATGGCTTATCATACCTTTCACGGTTTGGATACCCGTATTGTGCGCATCTTCAATACCTATGGCCCGCGTATGCGCTTGAATGACGGGCGTGTGTTGCCGGCCTTTATCGGTCAGGCATTACGGGGCGAAGACCTTACCGTGTTTGGTGATGGGTCGCAAACACGTTCTTTCTGTTATGTAGATGACCAGGTTGAAGGTATTTACAGGCTGTTGATGTCGGATTACCATTTGCCAGTGAACATCGGTAACCCGGATGAAATTACCATCATGCAGTTTGCCGAAGAGATTATTAAGCTTACCGGCACCACGCAGAAAATAATAACCCACCCATTGCCTAAGGATGATCCCAAGCAACGCCAACCCGACATCCGAAAAGCAAAGGCGATACTGGGTTGGGAACCTAAGGTTTCACGTGCGGAAGGATTGAAGATTACTTATGAGTACTTCAAAAGCCTGCCCCGGGAAATTTTGTTCGAGCGGGACAATAAGAACTTTGAGAAGTATATCCGCTAACTCTTTCCGGCTAACAAAGCATATATTTGCGGTTTAATATCTAATTGTGAGTACTATTAAATTTGCTGTAGTAGGGTTTGGCCATATTGGTAAACGTCATGCTACTATCATCAATGAATTTCCCGGTGCTGAGTTGGTGGCCATTGTTGATATTGATACAAAACAACAACAGCATCAATTATATCCTTCACAAGTCCCCTTCTTTGCCAGTGTCCAATCGATGTTCGATGCGTTAAAGAATATTGATGTGGTATGTGTTTGCACACCCAATGGGTTACACGTTGAGCATGCGTTGTTGGCATTGGACAATCGTTGCCATGTAGTAATTGAAAAACCAATGGGACTATCGCGGGCATCGTGTGAGCGGGTAGTAGAAAAATCGTTGCAGGTAGCGCGTCATGTTTTTGTGGTTAAGCAAAACCGGTATAGTCCGCCCAGTAAGTGGTTAAAACAAATTGTGTCAGACGGAACCCTTGGTGACGTGCTGATGGTGCAGGTAAATTGCTATTGGAACCGCGATAACCGCTATTATAAGAAAGGATCGTGGAAAGGTTCACTTGCCTTGGATGGAGGTACCTTGTTTACACAATTCAGCCATTTTATTGATATTATGTTTTGGGTATTTGGTGATGTAAAAAATATCCATGCTGCGCTGAAAGATTTTAACCACCAGGATTCTACTGAGTTTGAGGACTCAGGTATTGTTCATTTTGAATTTGTGAACGGAGGCTTGGGCTGTATTAACTTCTCCACTTCCGTTTGGGACACCAATATGGAAAGCTCCATCGCGGTCGTGGGCACAAAAGGTTCGGTAAAAGTGGGTGGTCAGTATATGAATGAGATTGAGTATTGCCACATTCAGGATTATGTGATGCCGGACCTTCCGGAAACCAATCCGCCCAATGATTATGGCCCCTTCAAAGGGAGTGCTGCGAACCATCACTATGTTTTTGAAAATGTGATTAACACATTGAAAGGAAACGACACCATAACAGCTAACGCATTAGAAGGAATGAAGGTGGTGGATATTATTGAACGTATTTATCAATTCCGAAGAAAAAATGAGTGACACTTATTTTGTGCATCCCAGCTCAATTGTTGATGATGGATGTGTGATTGGCAAGGATACTAAAATCTGGCACTTTTCACACATCATGCCCAACTGTCGCATTGGTGAAAATTGTAATCTTGGTCAAAATGTAGTGGTTTCTCCGGATGTGGTTTTGGGAAACAATGTGAAAGTGCAGAATAATGTTTCTATCTATACCGGGGTAATCTGCGAGGATGATGTTTTTCTTGGACCGTCCATGGTTTTTACCAATGTCATTAATCCGCGCAGTGCTGTTAACCGTAAATCAGAATACAAAAAGACATTTGTTCGCAAGGGCGCTTCCATTGGTGCAAATGCCACTATTATTTGCGGTATTGAAATTGGATCGTTTGCCTTTATTGCTGCCGGTGCAGTAGTAACAAAAGATGTTCCCGCATATGCATTGGTAGTAGGTAACCCGGCTCGACAACGCGGATGGATGAGCGAATACGGACAGAAACTGCAGTTTGATGCCGCGGGTTTTGCAGTTTGCCCGGAGAGCAAAGAAAAGTACCAGTTGCAAAATGGAGTAGTGAGCAAAGTAAGTCATGGATAAGATTCACATGGTTGATTTGCTGGGACAGTACCGGCATATTGAAACGGAAGTAAACGAAGCCATACAGCAAGTAATTGAAAGCACGGCATTCATTAACGGCCCGGCAGTAAGGTTATTTGAACAGGAATTGGGCGCTTACCTGGATGTTGGACACGTTATTGGATGTGCAAACGGAACCGATGCCCTGCAAATAGCCTTGATGGCGCTTAACTTACCCGATGACGCTGAGGTAATCGTGCCCGCTTTCAATTATGTGGCCGCTGCCGAAGTAGTAGCCTTATTGAAGTACAAACTTGTTTTTTGTGATGTTGATGAACGTTTTTTTACGCTTGATGTAGAAGATGTGAAAAGAAAGATCACCTCAAAGACTAAAGTGATAATTGCTGTACACCTGTTTGGACAAGCCGCTCCCATGGAACAACTGATGACGCTTGCATCTGAGCATAATCTGTTTGTAATTGAAGACAATGCGCAAGCCATTGGAGCCGATTATATCTTTCGTGACGGATCACGGAAAAAACTGGGCACGATCGGGCATGTTGGTACTACATCATTTTTTCCTAGCAAAAATTTAGGATGTTATGGTGATGGTGGAGCAATTACTACGAATGATGAAAACCTGGCGAAGGTTATGCGCAGCATTGCCGGCCATGGTCAATCAAAAAAATATTTTTATGAACGGGTAGGGGTGAATTCGCGCCTTGATACATTGCAGGCGGCTATACTGAATGTCAAGCTAAAGCATCTTGATCAGTACATAGCCAATCGGCAGCGCGCGGCAAATTTTTACAGTAAACATCTAGAGGAGATTCATTGGCTTTCACTTCCTGCGCGTGCTGATTACAGTACCCATGTGTTTCATCAGTATACGATCTTGATAAAAAGTAAAAATCGGGATGATATTAACAGGTTGCTGGCAGATAAGGGAATACCAAGCATGATATACTATCCGGTTTCACTTCATCAAACTGCTGCCTATGGATTTGTTGAAACCACCAAATTGCCCGTTGCAGAGTCTCTTGCCTCCCTGGTGCTTTCCCTGCCTATGCACACCGAATTGACGGAAGATCAGTTGCAGTACATTTGTGATGCGCTGGCACGTTTTTGATTTTTCGGCCCCGCTGCTATGAATGAAGAAAAAAAGTGGTTTGTTTTTTACACCAAAAGCCGTCAAGAGAAGAAAGTTACCGAAATCCTTGCGCGAAGGGGCTTTGATGTGTTCTTGCCGTTAGTTAAAGTGCTTCGACAGTGGAGTGACCGGAAGAAGAAAGTGGAGGTTCCCCTGTTCAATTCCTATCTTTTTGTTAATACAGTTGAGCATAGACTGCAGGAGGTGCTTTCTGTTCCGGGGATAGCGTGGACCATTCGCCATAATGGTAAGCCTGCCATCCTCAGGGAAAAGGAGTATCAGCTAATCAAGCGGCTATTGGATACAGGGTTAACAATCGATGTAGTTCCCTTAGCTGATGTGGCCCCGGGTGACTGGGTAGAGGTAATGGATGGCCCTTTGAAAAGGGCAGTGGGGCAGGTACTTGCCAAAAACCCGGGCAGGTTTATGGTGTTGCTGGAGGCCATCGGGCAGGTAATGCGCGTTGAAATTGATCCTGGGCTGCTTAAAAAGATCTGATTTACTCTGATTTATCGAGTAAAAAAATTACTCGTAATTTGTTGGTTTATTATCTTTACCCCGTGCTGGATACGCTTATTACATCCAAAACAAGGCTAAAGATGCTGCTCAAGTTCTTCCTGAACAGTAATTCTTCGGCCTACCTGCGCGAGCTTGCCAAAGAGTTTGGCGAATCCACCAACTCCATCCGGCATGAATTAAATAACCTTACCGGAGCAGGTTACCTGGTGGCCCGTGAAGAGGGGCGATCAATTTATTATAGTGCCAACACCCGTCATCCACTCTATCCTGAAATAAAGACCTTGGTTCACAAATACCTGGGCATTGATAAATTACTTGACAATGTTATTCATAAAGTATTGGCGCGTTTAGGTACGCTTCACCTGGCCTTTATTACTGGCGATTATGCCGAGGGGCGCGACAGCGGCATAATTGATTTAGTGATGGTGGGTGATATTGATAGAACCTATTTACAAGCCTGTGTTATCAAGGCCGAGAAACTGATCAACCGCAAGGTTCGCACACTGGTGCTCACTGCCCAGGAATTTGAAGAGAACAGAAAGCGGTTAAACCCTGATAAAGCCCTGGTGCTTTGGCAGGCTGAATAAGGGCGGGAGTACCGCACAAAATTAATCAGTTGAAACACCTGCTCTTCCCCAATGGGACTGAGGAGGCGAAGCTCTAAGAAATTGGCGATAAGGTGTGGTTTTAGTAGGTTTGTCGCTTTGCACGATCTTGTCATGACTATCCGACATAGTATTTTGTTTTTAACCCTGGCAGCATTGAGTGTTTCTTGCGTAACGAACAATAAATTCGTGCTGCTTCAGAAAGATGATTTGCATGTTAAAAACCTGCCGGTCGATTCGGTTGTAAGGCAATACCAACCCGTTAATTTTGAGTACAAGCTTCAGCCAGAAGACATCGTGTATGTGCGTTTTGAAAGCCTTACCCCTAACGATTATGATTTTTTGAATCAAAACCCGTTGATGCAGGGGGGTAACATTAACCTTCAGGCAGGTAATGCACTGATTATTGGTGAACTCTTGGATCATCGAGGGGAAATACCTTTTCCTTTTTTGGGTAAAGTGAAGATAGGAGGGTTAACTGTTTTTGAAGCACAGGATAAACTTCAGGCCATAGCCGAGCAATACCTGGATAAGCCCGTTGTAAAGGTTCGCCTGATTAACTTCCGGTTTACCATATTGGGGGAAGTAAACCGGGAAGGCACAATTACCCTAAACAATAATCGCATTACCATGCTGGAGGCCCTTGGCTTAGCCGGAGGATTGACTGATTTGGCCGATCGTTCGAACGTAAAGTTAATAAGGCAGATTAATGGCAAAACAGAAATACAATACCTTAATTTATTGGACGAAAATTTTATTAATTCTCCGTATTACTATGTTTATCAGAATGATGTACTGATGGTTTCATCGTTAAGGCAACGGCCTTATAGGAAGTATTTTGGGCAAAATTTATCTCTTGTAATTTCTTCACTTTCCCTACTGCTAGTTACACTAACACTTATTAATACGTATTGAAACCTGTGGAGAATTCATTATTTAATTCAGAGCAACAAAATCAATCAGGCTTTACACTGGATTTCAAACGTGTAATAGCCCGGGCACTTCGGTTCTGGTACGTTGTAATCCTTTCTTTAAGTGTATCCCTCATCATTTCTTTTTATAAAACCCGATACAGTGAGCGGGTATATCCCGTTTCTGCATCTATATTGATTCGCGAAATGCAGGAGACAGGTGGAGCTGAACTACTTTATAAGAACGCTTTAATTGACCCCTATCGGAATTATTTAAATGAGCCTTATATTATCAGGTCTTATCCCTTGATTGAGAAGGTAGTTAAAAGCCTGAATTTTCATGTCTCCTTTTACCGTGAGGGATATTTCATGACAACGGAAGCATATAGTTATATTCCAGTTAAAGCAGAGTGGTGTAATCCTGATGAGTTTAAGAGTGGACGCTTTATTTTCAAGTTAATTGATGAGAATCACTACTCACTCAGGCTGTTTGATGACAGAAGTGAATCAGACAGTAATACAGTATTCACACTTGGCGACTCCATACAATTTGGTGACTATAACTTGTGTATCCGAACAATCCCCGCACGGCAAATTAAGCCCCATATTGGTGTTCCATTTCTGCTATCCATTCAAAACCCTACATCTGTTGCGGGTTCCTATATTGGTCGATTAAAAGTAGAGTGGGCCGCGGTAGGTGCGGGTATCATAAACCTCAGTTTGACAGGTACTAACCCTGAAAAGGAAATTGATTTTTTAGACGCCTTAATTAAGATTTACCGGAATGAGGATTTGGATAAGAAAAATGAAGCGGCATCGCGCACCATTGTATTTATCAAAGATCAATTGATTGGGATTAAGGACTCTCTTAAAAAGGTTGAGTATCAACTGGAACGCTTTGGCAATACTGGTCGGGTAAAGGATATGAGTGCAGAGGCACAGCGACTGTTCACTAAGCTTGAGGTCTTCGAGGTTCAAAAAGCTGAACTGATGATCCGAAACAATTATTACCAATACCTTGAAGAATATTTGCAAAAAGGCGAGGGTAGACTTGATCAGATTATTCTTCCTTCCTCAATGGGCATTTCAGATCCGGTATTATCTTCTTTGCTTGGTCGTATGATTGAGATACAGCAGGAACTAAAATTATATACCGATCCTGAACGGGGAAGGAATAATCCACTGATTCAGTCAAAATTGGAGCGCATTACTTCAATAAAGAAAGATGTGGAGGAAGCAATTCGAACTTTACGGTCAACAGATAAAATAAAGACGACCTATTTAATAAAGCAACTAGAAGATACCGAAAGGCAAATCGGTTTATTGCCTGCATCCGAGCGACAGTTGATATCGGTTCAACGTAACTACTCTCTGTTGGAGAATTTATATGTTTTTCTGATGCAGAAACTTTCTGAAGCAGAAATTTCAAGGGCATCCAATACTTCAGATATTATTCCTGTTAATCCCCCAATGCAAGGAGGCGCCATATCCCCTAAACCTACACAAAGCCATACCATAGCTTTTATTTTAGGACTGGCAATCCCCTTTGGATTGTTTGTGCTCTTTGAAATTATTAACAATAAGGTTCAGTCAAAAGAGGATATCGAAAAAATGACAACTATTCCATTCCTCGGTGGAGTAGGACACAATTCATCTGGAAATAACCTCACTGTTCTTGAAAAGCCGAAATCAGGGGTTGCAGAATCTTTTCGCGCCATGAGGAGTAACCTTAATTATTTTACAGGCAACAAGGTCAAGCAAGTATTTATGGTAAGCAGTTCCATAAGTGGTGAAGGAAAAACCTTTACAACTATTAACCTGGCAACGGTTTTTGCTCTCTCAGGTAAACGGACCCTGATCGTTGGAGCTGATATGAGACGGCCTAAAATCTTTGAAGATTTTGATTGTCGAAATGAAGTTGGCTTGAGTACTTATCTTTCAGGATTAAATGAGTTTGATCAAGTTGTTCAGCCAACCAAGGTTGATAATTTGTATTTGGTTAGCGGTGGCCCTGTTCCCCCCAATCCTTCTGAATTGCTTCTGGCTGACCGGTTTGGACAGTTTATCAAGTCCGCTCTCGAGAAATTTGAGTACGTGATTATTGATACCCCGCCCCTGGCACTTGTTACCGATGCTTTTGTTATTTCCAAGCATGTTGATCATACCGTTTTTGTATTGCGCCAGAATTACTCCCCGAAACAATTTATCAGTAGTATAAATGAATATTACCTATCGGGAAAAATCAAAAGTATAAGTATTTTATTAAACGATATTTATAAATCCGGCCTGGGTTATGGGTATGGCCAGGGGTATGCATATAATTATGGTTACTCGTATGGGTATGGGTATGGCAAAAGAAAAAACGGTGACGGCTACTATTCCGACTAAAATTTAATGTCGATAGGGCAAAAAGCTTTTGCAGGAGCCGCCCTGTTGCTTCTTAGGAAAATCTGGGCAAATCTCGTTAATCTACTGGTCATGGCATACCTCGCCAGGGTCTTATCGAAAGAAGACTTTGGAATGTTGGCCATTAGTTCAGTATTGATAAGTCTGATCAACACGTTGGGCACTTCTGGTATAGCTGAATACATCATTTATTACGATGAGGAGGATAAGTCGGATGTCATAAATGCAGCTTTTTGGCTTAATCTTCTACTAACAATATTGATAGTATTTGTTGTGATTTTGGTAGGGCCGTATTGGTCTTCACTCTATAATGATTCCAAAATATTTGCGCTGTTAGTATTACTACTTGTTTCATTTTTTTTTGAAATGAGTTCCACTATACCCAAAGGGTTACTCAGAAAAGAGCTAAATTATTCAACGCTTGTTTTTTACGGAAGTGTATCACAAACTACAATTGCCGTTGGTAAGGTGGTTTGTGCTTACGGTGGTTTTGGGGTATTCAGCCTGGCACTTCCCCAGGCAATAGTGTCTCCATTTTTGATGGTAGCCTTTTATTTAAAAACACAATGGAGACCCGAGCTTAGTTTGGGCTTTAAGTACTTTAAACCGATCATGAATTACAGCAAGCACCTTATCGGGGGAAGATTGCTTACAAAATTGGTTAATGAGGGCGATAATCTGATTGTTGGTAAGTTGGTAGGATTGGAGGGCTTAGGTGTTTATACCTTAGCTTTTCAGTTGGCTAACCTGGTGACCACAAACGTTGTCTTCTTGGTTAACGATTTGGTTTTGCCGGTATTAAGTAAAGTGAAGCGCGATGTTGTCAGGCTTCGTGAGGTTTATTTGAAAATGATCCAGTTGTTAAGTCTTATTTCATTCCCTTTAATCATTGGGTTAGCTCTGGCCGCTGAACCAATTGTAATGATTATTTATGGCAGTAAATGGAGTGAGGCAATTGTACCATTCCAGGTTTTAAGTTTTTTTGCATTAGGGCGTAGCCTGAGCAGTCCTTCAAGTTCCTTGTTCAGTGCTGTGGGAAAGCCAAAGCTTGGATTTTTGTTTACGCTTATTGTAGCTCCGGTATTTTTACTAAGTGTTTGGTTAGGTAGTTATTATGGTGTTATTGGCGTAGCCACTTCAACAACGATTGTGCGTTCACTCGCTTCTGTCGCTGCATTATTAGTAGCTGCACACCTCATCGATTTACCGGGTGGTCAGTTGTTCGAGCGGTTTAAGAAAACATTCGCATTGGCAATAGCCCTTGCAGTAGTTTTTTATTGTGCGCTATACCTGCTGCCTTCTATAAACTACAATAATTTGTTTTCTAGCATTGCAGCATTGGTTGTAATTCCATTATTCATCTATACATTTTTTATTTGTCTTCGGTTTTGGAATAGTGAAGCATTAAAGCCGCTTACAGAATCGCTTATTACTGCAAAATGGGGTCGACCTTTAGTATTTGTGTATAAAAAAGTATTATTCCTTTAAAGCGCTGATCGTTGTCTGAGTTTTCAATCAAGTTATTGACAACAGAAGAACACACCTACTGGAATACGTTAGTTACGGAATGCCACCAACCCACTATCTTTCACACAACAGGTTTTTTTGAAGCCTTTGAAAAACCTGTTGAGATATTCCTTGTAAAAAAAGGTGCAACGCCAATTTTGGGCTTTATCTGTTCTGAAGGTAAGCGGATTACACTCCGACCTGATTTTGTCCCGTATTTCGGTATTGCAATTTTTGTTGACCCAGTAAAGGCAACACAATATTATGCCGACACCCAAAAGGCTTACAGTATTTTAATTGAGCAGCTAAAGAACAGGTATAAAAAAATCAGTGTGCGGTTGGCTCCTTCCGTATCAGATATCCAATCGTTTGTTTGGTCAGGTTTTGAAATAAAGCTTCGCTACACCTATCTCGTCAATATTGAAGATATAGAAAAGGCTTACATGAATTTGGATACCAATTTAAAAAGACAAATAAGGAGAGGTTATAAGCAAGAGGTTACAATCCATCACAATCAGGATGTAGTTCAATATCTCGATTTATTCAGAGCCACGCGTTCAAAGAAAGATAATTTTAGTGCCTTGTTAACCCGATATCAACAATACCTTCAATCGGTTAATAGTTGCAGTACAATGGCTATTAAGAATCAAAATGGTGATGCACTCGCAGCTATATTTTTTGTATGGGATAACCAACGGGCCTATTACCTGTTGGGTGGATACCGTAGTAGCCATGAAGACGATAACCAGTCCTACACAGCCCTTGCACTTTGGGAGGCTATGAAATTTACACGCCAGCAACTGGGTCTTTACGAGTTTGATCTGGAGGGCTCGATGATCCCTGGTGTTGAAAACTTCTTTCGGAAATTTGGAGGAAAGAAAGTGCCTTATTACCAATTGTGGTATGAACAAAGGGGAGTATGGGCACAAAGAATTAGTTCAATACTAAAGCGATTCTAAACTATGGAGCAGAAAAATAAGGAATGGTGGGACAACCGGGCTTCACAAACCGATAATCCGCGTGAGGTAGTAGGCGCTGGAACGCATGAATTGCAAAGTGAAACACGCTCATTCATTGAATCCAGTATTGCTAAACTAATTATGCAAGCAAATGACGATAGTGTTTGCCTGGATGCTGGCTGTGGAACCGGTTTGTATATTCCGGTACTATTGCGGTATTTTAAGCATGTATGGGGTATGGATTTCTCCCAGGCAGTGTTGAATAAAGTTGATGAGCCTATCCGGTTAAATGACCGGGTAAAGCTATTTGAAGGGTCCATTACCAATATTCCCTTAGAAGCGAATACGCTTCCTTTTGTGTTTTGCAGAAGTACCTATCAATGTATCGATCAGGATGATATTATGAAGGCAAATCATGAGTTCTACAGAGTGGTAAAACCCGGTGGCTTTGTTCTCATACATTTTAAAAATGCTTCAACAGTTGGGTATAGGTTGTCTTCATGGAAAGCATTGATGACTTTTCGTTTCTCTCATTTCAGAAAGTTTAGGCAACTTCTTGATCAGGATACCGTGGATGAGCAATTTGTTCCCGGGGAAGTGTACTTCAGACCCTATAAGTATTATCTAAAAGGGTTTGAAGCGGTAGGTTTTGCCATCAAAGACTACTTTTCATTTCAACTTTTTACCTGGCGGTACCTGGAAAAACGCGGCAACGTTAGTCGCTTTGAAAAGCTTGAACGTATCCTACGAAAAACACCTTTGATAGGCAGAATACTTAAAACTGATGGAATTGATTTTTATGTACTACTGGAAAAGAAATTGCAGTGAGACTTCTGGCCCATATTGATCCAGTATACCGAAAAGAGCCGGTTGAATACGTGCTTCATTTCATTTCTTCTTGCCTGGGAATAAAAATTACGCGAGTAGTTGATGAAGAATCGTATGCAGATGATGATGTTATACTTGTTTATTCCGCAACTATTCCTGGTAAACTTTCATCGTGTAAACTCGTCATTCATATTCATCCGTCCGATTTTTTCACAGAAGAGCTTTACCTGAAACGCAAATCTATGCCGGTAGGACTAAAGTATTCAAATGGCCTGCCCTGGTTTTTGTTTCATGGGCAGCAATCTGTTTCTGCTGAAGGATTTCCGGATGTGTTTGCTACTATATTTTTTCTGCTTACAGCTTACGAAGAGTTGATTGAGTGCGGCACACGCGATAAGCGGCAACGTAGGAACTTTACATCATCAATTTTAAGTCAGTACCCCATTTTAAATTCTCCGGTTATCGATCAGTGGTTAGCGTTGTTGCAACGGTTCATAACGGAGCGTTCAGGGGTAAAGTTTGAATCACTAAACTGGCAGAGAAGTGAGTTTGCTTTTGTGGTTACACGTGATATTGATACATTATCAAAATTTCGGGATTTTCGGTGGGGTGCTTTCTTGAAGTCTATAACTCAAGGTAAGCCGTTGCAATACCTGTCTTCTGTTAATACAAGGTTGTACAAAAGGCAGGACTCCCATAATAATCTGGAAGAGATTATTAATTGGGAGAGACAGCATAATATTCGCTCCTCCAATTATTTTATTGCCAGTGAGGAGACTGGTGATGCTAACTATGCCATTGAGCAAGTAGCGAAACGTGAAGTGATATCAGTCATGAAAGCGGAAGGCTGGGAAATAGGCTTTCACCCTGGTGCTACTGCGTTTCAGGATCACCAACGATTTGCCTTGGAAAAATCCAGGTTAGAAAAGGCTTTTGATATTCGTGTTCAGGGTGGTCGCCAGCATGGCCTTCGGTTTAATAACCCACATACCTGGCGTTTATGGGAAGAAAATGATTTAGCCTATGACTCAACGGTAGGGTTTGCCGAATATGAGGGATTTAAAGCAGGTACCTGTCGTCCCTTTTTTATTTTCGATTTGATCGAGAACCAGCCGCTTAACGTGTTGGAGATCCCTATAACACTCATGGATTGTACCCTTGACAAATACCGTCATTTGACGCATGAACAAATGGAAGAGGTTTGTCAACAGTTGCTCAACAGTGTTGTTCAGTATCAAGGTGTATTCATGCTCCTCTGGCACAATTCTTATTTCGGACGAGATAACATCGGTAAATATCATGATATTCTGGAGCGGCTGGTGAAAACTGCGCAACAAAAAGATGCACTTGTTACAACGGCCGTCCATATTAATAGGCTGTGGAGGGAAAGGGTAGAACGATTGGGTTTATTATAATTTAATTTTATGGGAAGTATTTTTGTTAAAAACGTAAATCATGTGTTGGATAAATTATTTTCAGTTAATGTAATCCGAACGCGTGTTAAAGCACCCCTGCCTTATCAATTAAACGATTGGACTGGCAAGCGCCTGTTGTATTTCTATGACTTACTGAATCGTACTAATTCCCTTAAGGGTGATATTGTGGAATGTGGGGTTGGTTGGGGAAACAGCCTGGTATGCATTACCATTTCGCATCAGGTTATTCAGTCAACGAAGAAAATTTGGGCATTTGATTCCTTCTCAGGTTTGCCCGAACCTTCAAAAGAAGATGAGCCTATGCGACCTGAGGTGAAAATTGAAAAGGGTGATCTTGCTTACACCGAGGCGTATGTAAAAGCACGGTTAAAGAAGGCTTCTGTTCCTGCCGAATTAATTTCCGACATAGAATTTATTCCTGGTTATTTTGACAAAACGCTCACTCAATTTCCTGCTGACAGAAAGGTTGCTTTTTTGCATCTGGATGTGGATTTATATGATTCGTATATCACTACGCTTGAATTTTTTTATTCACGTTTAGTGCCCGGAGGCATTATTGCATTAGATGAATACAATGATAAGAAATGGGTGGGATGTACGAAGGCTGTGGATCACTTTTTAACCGATAAACCCGAACGCGTTGAGAAAAGTCCTTTCCTGAATAAGTACTTTATTGTTAAACAATAGATGGTACAATCCGGAACATTCGGGTTTTATAACGTTCTGCGCTACAGTCGATGAGGATTTTAACCGTTGGTAATAGCTTTCCTACAGCCAAGCAGAATTTTGTTCATTATAAAATTGAAGGCCTAGCTGCCAGGGGACATACAGTAATTAATCTTGCTTTCGGCCTTATCGATCGAAAAGCCCTTCAAGCGTGGAAGAAGGATCATCCGGGTTATAAACTATCGTGTTATTCTACGGCAAGCTTTGCGCTTTTTAAGTTTGCCTTTTTTTTAGCAGTACAGTTTTTCCGTAATCCTGTTCGAGTCATTAGGCTTTGGCGGGTAATTCAAAAAGCGGGTTATCCGCTCTATGTCCGGTACATCAACTTTCGAAATAACCTGGTCATGCTAAGCCTGGCTGATAAGGTTGAGGTGGTTCACTTTGAATGGAATAACCAGGCAGTTTCGTTTTGTGAGTCTTTTTCACTATTGAAAATACCTTTTGTGGTAAGTGTTCGCGGTAGGGGTGTCACCTCGCAGCCACTGGTTGATCATAAGCTTGCATCGCGGTTGCCCCAGGTATTTGAGAAAGCTACGATAATCCATTCCTTGGGTAATGACCTTGTACCATATATAAAACGATATGCACCAGGTACCGAGAAAATCCGCATTGTTACACCTGCTGTTAATCTTTCAGGAATACCCTGCAAAACCAATTATGAAAGCGGGACAATTCGAATACTAACGGTAGCCGATTTGGTTTGGAAGAAGAATTTGATCACGGCATTAATTTCATTTCATCAGCTCCATCGGCAATTTACTAATCTGGAATACTGGATTATTGGTGATGGTCCACTGAAGGAAGCTTTATTGTTTATGCGCAGTGAATTAAAACTTGACGACAAGGTTAAGTTAACGGGTATTTTGCCGCACGCACAGGTTATGCAACACATGGCATTCTGCGATATTTTTCTGATGCCCAGTTTACAGGAAGGTTTTTGTAATGCTGTTATTGAAGCACAAGCGGCAGGGTTACCGGTAGTGGTAACCGATGCAGATGGCTTGGGAGAGAATATTGCACCCGGTGAAACCGGTTTGCTTGTCAGCCGGTGGGATCAGCCGGCACTGGTTGAAGCGTTGCGACTACTAATTATGGATAACGAACTCAGGCAACGGATGGGTAAACAAGGCGTAAAGCGTGCGGCCACACTGTACGATATCCAAAACCAATTAGAAAAATTTGAGGCGATTTATGGAGAAGCCATCCGGTTCAAACGTTAAGCGCGTGCTTTTTGCCGGCCACGAAATTGGTGGCCAAATGCAATTACTGGCCGAAACAATTCGTAACCGTTGGATACAGGCATCAGCCGTTGCTTATAACGATGATTTCCGCGGCTACCAAAATGATATTATGCTGGCGGGTAAGGGATGGAGGGCAGGCTTTGATCGTTTCCTGTTTTTTCTTTGGGCCCTGAAGCATTACGATGTGTTTCATTTCTTCTGGGGTGTAAGCCTTTGGAACTGGTGGCGGTTCCATTTACTTGATCTACCACTATTGAAATTTTTCAAAAAGAGGGTAGTAGTTCATTTTCGTGGGTTGGATATTATTGACATTAAACATTTTGATTATTTGCGTGAGAAAAACCGTGGCGTTGATGTACCGAAGCCACCGTTAAGCCGGCCGGATCAAATCCGTAAAGTGAAGAAGTGGCTGAAGTATGCTGATGTGGTACTGGTATCGGAGCCTGACTTGTTTGAAGTTGTCCCTAATGCAATTTTATCACCCCAGGTTATTGATACCACCTACTGGACATCCGCCCGAAGGCCACAGTCGGAAGTTGATGGCATCATACGCATTGTTCATGCGCCTTCCAGCAGGCGGAAAAAGGGAACTGATTTTATTGAGAAGGCAATTGATGAGTTAAAGCAAAAGGGTTATGCTGTTGAACTGGTAATGGCGGAAAAGTTGCCCCATCATAAAATAAGGGAACTGTACGAAATCAGTGACATTGGTATTGACCAGGTGCTGTATGGCTGGCATGGAAAGGTTTCTGTAGAGTTGATGGCGCTGGGCAAACCTGTACTCTGTTACATTGAGCCGCAGTTGCTGAAGTACCGCCCCGATTTGCCCATTGTAAATGTGACGCCCGCAACCCTAACTGACGAATTGGAAAAATTGGTAAAGGATAAATCTTTACGCCAACAAATAGGCGAAAAATCAAAACAATATGCATTGACAAATCATGATGTTGAACGTATTGTGGACGACTTACTTATGCGTTACGGATTTGTTGAGCATACCCAGGTTAAGGAGTATATCGAGAATGCCAGCATGTGGTAATCCTTGCTGTCTGTAGTAAATGAAAAAATTAGGTTATCCGGTTTTTGTTGCACTTATAACTTTTGGGCTGGCGGAAGCAACGTTACGTTTGTTAACTGAACGGAAACAACACATCGATTTCCTGTTCGGTAAGAAAAGCTATTTTCTTCCTCCATTTCAGGTGCCCGAAAAAATTGCTGAAGCGGATACTTCGGTTTGGTATAAGTACAATGTTTACGATTCGAATTTGGGATGGAGTATTGGTAAGCTGGGGGCTCAACCTCCGTATTATTCCGACCGTTACGGTTTTCGTTGTTCGCATCAACAATACGAGACACTTATCAGGGGTGATTTAACGAATAACAACGATGATGAAGAATATGATATCGTTTGTCTGGGCAACTCATTTACGCATGGTGACGAGGTTTCTTTTGAAGATACATGGCCTTACAGATTGCAACAATTAACAGGTTTACGAACACTTAACCTGGGCGTTGGCGGATACGGTATTGATCAGGCATTTTTAAGATATGAACAGGTTAAGCCAAAATCAAAGCTTGTAATTCTGGGCATGGTGGCGGGAGATCTCGATCGGGCTTGCACGCAGGTTTATAACTTGACTGCTGGCGGCCTTAAAACAAAGCCCTTGTTTGCGTTCAAAGACGCAATGATAGAAGTAATGAATCGACCAACACTTCATGGTGAATTACTCCGTAATGAATTTGAAAACCCGGCAACGAGCGAATTCTTAATGCGTGAACGGCTCTGGCCAGGCTTATTTGTACACGATGTTTTTGATAATCTCTATGTGGTACGTACGCTCCGTGCTTTTCCCATCTGGTCAAAGCACCGTAAGAGTGTTTACCGGCAAAATGATGGTGATATGCAATATTGTATTTCCATTTTAAAATATATTCAGCAGCAAGTGTCACAACAAGATAGCCGTTTTGTGGTGCTGTTACTGGATAACCTGAATACATTTTTGGATTGGGACAGAGACGGCAACCCCTGGTTGTTGTTTAGATCCGAACTCGAAAAGCAAGGTATCGAGTATTGGCATTACGATGACCTTTTATACAAGCAATTTAAATCAAATCGCGAAGAAGTGATTAATAAAGGACTTGTTCATTATACCCCCGAAGCAAACTCCCAAGTTGCTGAATTTATCAAAGATATTTTGATACAAGAAGATGATATTTGAAGAATATATAATTAGTCCATTAAATCAGACTGACTTAATGCGAATTGAAAACGAACATTATGTATTTGTTGGTGGTGACAGATACCCTATTGTTCAAGAGGTACCAATACTAGTTGCTGCAAATAATTCTATGTTTGAACTAGAAGGGATAATTCAACAAAAACCGTTAACTCAGAATAAAAGTTACTCAAACAAGCGGAATCTTAAGAATTTCATTAGGACATCTCTTCTTCCAAAATTAAATAAGGATTGGGCACTGAAAGAGCGATACAAGAATTTGGCTACACGAGTAACAGGAGGGAAAGTTTTAATAATTGGGGCAGGAAGTAAAATTGATTTTTATAAATCAATTTTTCAACAATCGAGTATTGTAATTACTTCTGATATACATCTTCAGTACAATCCTGATATAGTTTTTGATGTGCACCAAATCCCATTTAAATCTGAGGCTTTCGATTTGGTACTTGCCGCGCAAGTAATGGAGCATACTATTCGGCCTTGGATAGCTGCCAGTGAGTTAGAAAGAGTAGTTAAGCCCAATGGTTTAATTCAAGTTGAAGTACCGTTTGCTTTTCCATACCACGGGGCTCCTTATGACTTTTTTAGGTTTACCTTTACAGGGATGAGATCGCTTTTTAGGTACTGCAGACTAGAAGCTTTCATGGCGTCAGAAGGAACATTCACAGCTGCTGCGGTTACTAATGCTCAAGCATTAGTAGAAATATCACGTTCCAAAATTTTTCGTTACCCAATGCTTGTACTGGGTAGATTTCTGTTCTTTTGGTTAAAATATTTGGATTTTTTTAAGAGTGGTCGTAAGCTAAACGATATGATTTGGCCAAAAGGTATGGTATTTACATTTGTGAAAGATGGTAAGGAGAGGAGTGATTTTGATTGCCTGGCTGATTATCAATCGCTTAAATGAAACATAAAGTTCTTGAACAGGTATGTTAGATGTAAATAAAAATTTTGAACATATTGATTGTTTGATCTGTAATAGTGCTGAAGTAATGGAGTTTTTTTCAGGTACTATGAATCTTAATTTAGTTTCTCCGCTAAAAGTAATGAGGTGTTGTCGATGCGGATTACTGTTCCTTAATCCCAGACCCTCAGCTGAAGCCCGACAACAAATTTTTGAGGGCCTGAAGCCTGCAGGACTAGAACTTTATTTAGCTAAGCTGGCCAACTACGGAGCGGTTACGAAATCCAGGAGCAAACTTTTTAAGGCTCGTGTGGTAAGTATTTCAAAAAAGCTTTTAGATAGGTCACCAATAAATGCTTTGGATCTTGGTTCCTCATCAGGAGAATTCATGGAGTTAGCTGCAGATAGTGGATGGAGAGTAATTGGTGTAGAACCATCAATTGAAGGTGTAAAGGCTGCAAAAGCCAAAGGCTTGCACGTAGTGCAGTCACCTGCCGAGCAACTCCCTTTTCCTGACCAATCATTTGACCTGGTACACTCCAATCATGTATTTGAACATCTGGCTGATCCGATGGCAGCCGCCAAAGAAGCTTACCGTGTGTTAAAGCCCGGGGGTGTAGTGTTTATTGAAGTGCCCAACCAGTTCGATAACATTCAGTTTTTTCGCTATCGGTTAATGGGTAGTGTGCCAGTGCGCGAACGGAACATTCGTTCCATCCATCACCTGGTATTTTTCTCCAGAAAATCCCTTCGTGAGTTATTGCACCGGGCAGGTTTCGAAAATATTGTCATTAAAAATAAATATGGAGAAGGCAGGCGAGGGTTAGCGTACCTGGGCTCTTTATTGATCCGGTTTATCGGCTTGTTCTATTTAGGCGCTCCTGTTATTCAGGCTATTGCCATGAAACGAAAATGAAAGTTGTATTTTTTGTAGGAACCCTGCAGGCCGGTGGGTTAGAACGTTTTGTTACCCGTGTTTCACTTAAAGCAAAACAGGAAAAGCAGTTTATCCCGGTTGTGGTTTGTTTGACTAAGCAAACAGGAATTTTTTTACATGAACTGCAGACCGCAAACGTAGAGGTGTATGAGGCGCCAAAAAGATGGTTTCGCTCACCTTACCGTTGGTGGCAACTCATTCGCCTGATCAAAAAGATAAAGCCTGATATCATTCACTCGCAGGTGAATTTCTCTATGCTTCAACAGTTTTTGGTTGCATGGTTCGGCAGGGCCAGGTTTACTGTTACCGAGCGTAATTGTTACAAGCGCAGTGGTCTGGCACTCGTACGAAGGAGGGTGCAATATCGTTTGTTGAAAATTTTCGGGGTAGTTTATAGCGCTAATTCTAAACGTGTAGCCAGCCACCTGTCGGTTATGTTTAATGAACAAGTGGACACTTTTCCAATCTTGCATAATGGCATTGATGTTCCTGAAGTAACACCGGTTATTAACTTTGTTACTCCTGTGCGGATCGGCTACGTTGCCCGGATGTCACTGCATAAAGGACATCTTTTCTTTCTGGAGGTGCTGGAAAAATTAATCCATACACGACACTTGAAATGCGAGGCTATTTTTTTTGGAGATGGACCCGATCGGATGGTAATTGAGAAATCGATAAAGGAGAAAAAGCTTGAGAAGTTTGTAACCCTTACTGGTGTGGTTCCGGATTTGGATAAACAATTAGTAACATGTGATATAGTAACATTATTAAGCGATTTTGAAGGAATGCCTAACGTGATTTTAGAAGCCATGGCCTTGGGTAAGCCCGTTGTGGCTACAGATGTGGGCAATGCCCGCGAGTTATTGGCGAATGATGCCGGTTTTATACTTGAAAAAAAAAATATTGACGATGCAGTTGCTGTTTTTGAGCAACTTATTCAACAGCCAGAATTACGGTTGAGCATGGGGCAAATTGGGAGAACCCGCATAAAAAATGAATTTTCCTTAACAAGCACTTTAAGTAGTTTGCTCAACTATTACCGTACAATAGTTAATATTGAATGAGACCAGTCATCTGGTTGTGTCTTTTAGTTACCAGTTATTTTTACTGTCTGCCCCTGGGTAGATTTACCCTGGTGGGTATTGCGTCCGACTTCAGGATTTTCGATTTTGTTGTTCTTGCTTTTTGGTTGGTGAACTGGAATTACCTAACTGCGGGGCTGAACTTTATTTACAGTAAACGGCAGTTGGCTACGCATTATGTCAAGTACCTGATGATTATTATCCTCATCAGCCTCATCTTTAATTTTATCTTCAGGGGCTCATCCTATATTGGCCCCACGCTTATCCGTACTTACCGGTTTATGGCGTACCTGTCAACCTTAGTGGCGGTCATCGCTATTGTTGACAACAGGCAGAAGTTCAAATTATTGTTGACCGTATTCTTTATAAACATATTGGTTCAGGCAGTCCTGGCCTTTTTGCAGGGTATTGGTGTGTTAAATTCCTTCTGGCCCGACTACTGGCGCGAGATGTATTCGTTTATGGATTCACCCGTGGCCACGCTTTCCCCACATCACAAGCACATTGCCATTGTCATGCTGATGGGATTTTCATTGGCAGTAGCTTTGCTTTTTTACAGCCGTAACCTGTTGGTAAAACTTTTCTTTGCGGTTTGTGCTTTGCTTATGGTAATCGTTCCGTTGATGTCGGGAACGCGCACGTTTGTGCTGGGAATGACGGGTGTGGTGCTTGCCCTGTTATGGATAACCCGCGGACGAAGCATTGGCATTGCGCTTTTCCTGGGCATTGGCCTTTTGGTGGTTTCCAGGAATTTACCCGAGGAAGTAAGCGAAGTAACCTTGGAGCGGATAAACGAAAAATATGAAGAACGGGTGTTGCGTGGCTACGAGCGGGGCGGGGTTGAGCGACTGGCGGTTGAACGTACGGTTATCTACGAATCGGTATTCAGGGCTATCGGAAATTACCCTTATTTATTGATTACCGGGTCGGGCTTTCAGGCTGCTTCTGTATTTATTTTTGGCAATGGCGCGCATAATAATTTTTTGCAGTTCTTAATTGAAACAGGGCTTATCGGGCTCAGTGTCTTTCTGCTGTTCCTGTTTACCATGAGTAAGAACCTGCTGGCGGCAGGAAGATATATGAGGTATTCATTCGAGAATTCAATAGCGAGATTTGTATGGATAGGATTGATTGGTTTAATCTTTACCATGTTTGTAGGGGAAACATTTTATGCCCAAGCAGCCATGTTTACCCTTACCGGCCAGATCATGGTTTTTTTAGGGCTCGGTATCGCCCCTTTTTTCTGGCAATCGATTATAAGAGATGGAGTACCTGTTTATAAATAATCCCTCCGAAGTTGATTGGGGGCTGGCGAAGGACTTAAACCTTAAGGATGATTTATGCATCGTACAAGATAATCTGAGGCCTCAACTCGATTTAACTAAAATCGAAAGCGCCTTTATGGCAGATGTGGCGCATGCAGGTTTGCATTTTTATAAACCGGGTACCTTTAAGAAACTTTCGTTAGCAACCCTGAATTGGTTTTTTTTGTCACCAGCACCTAACACCCGAACTAACGCATGGATGGCATCCTTTCATGTGATGGTATTAAAAAGGGGAGTGCTTGAAAAACTTAACCTGGAAGTGAAGTACAATACAGCACATTTTCTTGCTGCTGACCTGGCGTTTCAGGTATTGCGTAGCGGGGGTTTGGTCGTGCATCAACCTGATCTCATTCAACAGGTGAATGTTTTGCACAATGGACAACTTACCGTTGACTCCACGGATCTTAGGCGGTTTATCCTGAGATTTTTCGGCAAACGGGCGGCTTTAATTGCTTTCCCGTTGAGTTGGTTTTCAATTTTAAAATCAAAAGACAGGAGAATAAATTATGAGCTTAATTCTGATAGCCATCATTTGCTTTTACAACATAAGAATAAAACGATTACCTCTTACTCAGCAGTCATTCCTACCATTAACCGATATGCTTATTTAAAAAAGGCCATCTATTCCCTGCTGCAGAAAGATCATCCACCGGCAGAAATAATTGTGGTAGATCAAACGCCTGAACGTGATCGTGTTGCTGGATACTATGATGAATTTAAGGCCATGCCGGTGAAAGTTTTTTTTATAGAAACAGCCGGCCAGAGCACTGCACGAAACTACGCGGTACACCGGGTTACATCCGAATGGATACTTTTTTTTGATGATGACTCTGAAACCTGGGCTGATATGGTCAAAGAGCATATTTACCTATTGGAGCATTCGTTGGCAGATGTTTCTACAGGAATATCCCTGGCGCCCTGGAAGGATAAGTCGCATATCCCTGACTTTATTAATTACTACCATATTGCCTCGGTATTGGATACCGGCAACTGTATGATGCGCAAAAGCCTGGTAGAAGAAGCAGGGTTGTTTGACTTGGCATTTGATAAAGGCTCTGGTGCTGACGACAACCTTGGAAAGCGGTTGTTTTTAAAAGGCGCTGTGATAGTATTTAATCCAAAAGCTATCCGCACACATCATAAAGCCCCTATGGGCGGGTTGCGCACGCATGGCGCCTGGTGGAAAAATAAGGGTACGTACTTTGGCCCCTTTCCATTGCCAACAGAATCCTATGATTTCATGCGATTTTATCCACGTGCATTCTATTTGCGTCTTTGTATGTACCGGCTGATCACTTCCTACAGGCGTTCGGGATTGGCCATGAATATCATTAACACGATTCTGTTTCCGGTGAAAGTGTTGGTTTCGTATCGCAAAGCGCAGGCGTTGTTAAAAACAGGTTTGAGGAATTAGGTGAAAGTATTACAGGTAATTGACCAGTTGAATGTGGGGGGAGCTGAACGTGTGTTGGTTGACTTGGCTAATATTTTGCATCGACATGGTAAATCCGTTACGGTTATTACATTAGTTCGCCCGGGAAAACTGGCAGCACAACTCCATCCTGAAATCCCTCTTTTGAATTTGGGCAGAGTTAATCGGTTTAGTGTACTGAAAATGTTTCGTATAAATCGGATTTGCAGCCGGTACGATATTGTTCATGTTCATTTGCGCTATAATTTCAGGTATGTGGCATTAGCCAAAATTTTGTTTTGGGGCAACTATAAACTGCTGCTTCACGATCATTTTGGGGATATCGAAAATGATAAGGCAATACCTACAGGCATTAAATTTTTCTTGCATCGAAATCCATGGTTTGTTGGAGTGAGCCGGCCGCTTGTTGACTGGGCTGTTCAATATATAGGGCTTAAAAAGGAGAACGTCTTTTTGCTTTCCAACATAATTATCCGCAAAGAACCCGCCCCCACAAAAAGGTCTGCACCATCGGTTCCTAAACTATTGTTGGTATCTAATTTCAGGGAGGCAAAAAATCATGCATTCGCATGCCGGCTTTTGTCCAGGCTTAGGGATACCCTTGCTTTTACCGCAACATTTGTTGGCCAGGTAATTGACCCGCAATTTATGGAGGGTATCCATAAGCAGATCAGGGAGCAAAAACTTGACGATATTGTTAAGGTTGTTCACGATTGTGATGATGTTCAGGGCATAATAGGAGAGTATGACCTTGCCATTCACACAGCTTACCAGGAAAGTGGCCCCCTGGTGTTGATCGAATACCTGGCGCAGCAGCTTCCTTTTGTGGCTTATAAAACCGGTGAGGTTGCCACCCAGCTTCATGCCGTAATTCCAGATTTTTTTATGGAAAATTTTGAGGTTCAACATTGGATTGATCGGATAGAGGGTTTGTTGAGCCGGGGCGATCAGTACAAGGATTCTATGAAGGCTGCTTTTGATGCAATGTATTCCGATCAAGTATATGTTGGGAAATGCATCGGTATTTATTCCCGAATGATTACAAATGGACAATAGGGTATAATTATAATGAGGCTCCTTATAGTTTCAGATACTGCAATTTACCGTGATAAGCATGAAAACTTTTTAGAGGTTTACGAACCAACATTACGCGAAATCGAATCTTTGAATGATCTTTTTTTAGACATAACCTGGTTAGGTTATTATAAGGGTAGTAATCCTGGTAATGCAAGGAAGCCTTATCCTAAAAATATTTATCTTAATACATTACCGACTGTCATTGGCGGGAATAATTTTCTTAAAAAATTTAAGGTGGTGCCAATTCTCCCTTTACTTTTTTTGAAAATCATTCGTGCATTGAGAACTCATGATGTGATTCATACGCGAGGTCCATCAGTGCCAGCTTTTGTTTGTATTTTATTGTCGTTTGTATTTCGAAATAAAAAGTATTGGCATAAGTATGCTGGGAATTGGATGGAGCCTCACCCTCCATTTATGTACAAAGTACAGAAGTGGTTGCTAATGCGGGCAAAAAATACTAAAGTAACTATTAACGGTAAATGGCCAAACCAACCAGCACATGTTTTTACCCTTGAAAATCCCTGTTTTACTGCATTGGAATTGGAACGGGCGATTGTTGCAGGAAGTCATAAGTCTTTTGTAGTTCCGTTGACCCTTTGTTTTGCCGGATTGATCGATGAATCAAAGGGTGTTCAGGCTTTAGTACGGGCTTTCGAATATTTGGATCATCCCGAGCGGTACATCACAAAATTGATTTTGGCTGGCCACGGGCCAGGCATGGAAGAGGTGATGAAATTAGCCGAAAGAATCTCTGTACAGGTTGAATTTACAGGGTATATTCAGCGGCAAAGCCTTAATGAAGTTTATAGGCAAAGTCATGCATTGCTGTTGCCAAGTCGTACTGAAGGCTTTCCAAAAGTAGTTGCTGAAGCTGCTTCATTTGGATGTATACCGATAGTTACGGATGTATCCTCAGTTGGTCAGTATGTTCGAGATGGCATAAACGGTTTTTTACTAAAGGATGCACAACCAGAAACAATTGCTTGTGCTCTAACAAGATTGCTAAATACTAGGAACTTACACGAACTTTCCTATGAAGCTAAAGTAATGTCAGGTTTATTTACCTATGAACGATTTCGCGAAGTAATATCGAATTGTGTCATTAACCAGAAATCATAACAATACATTTATTTAATGTGTGGTATACTTGGCTATATAAGTAAATCCGATTTGGACGAAGATAAAATCAGACTTTGCAAACAGGGGCTGTCATCACTTCAGCATAGAGGGCCAGATGCGGAAAATTACTATATCAGTAATCATGTCTTTCTTGGGCATAGACGGTTGAGTATAATTGACCTCTCTCAATCGGCAAATCAACCATTCTTCTCTTCCTGTGGTAAAGCAGTGATAGTATTCAATGGTGAAATATATAATTACAAGGATTTGTGTCAAGACCTCAATCTTCGCACAAGTTCTGATACCGAAGTACTTTTGGAAGGGTTTTTGAAACATGGAAGTACTTTCTTTGCAAAAATTAGAGGAATTTATGCTTTTGCTATTTTTGATTTCAGAACACCTACACCAACTGTAGTTCTTCTTCGTGACCCATCTGGAATAAAGCCTCTTTATGTTTTTCATCATGAAGATGAGTTGATCTTCGCAAGTGAAATGAAGGCCATTTTTCCGATAATTAAAAAGCGGCTTACCATTAGGGAAGATTCAATTTGTTCATATCTACATTTTGGCTACATTCCAGAACCCTATACAATTTTTGAAAAAATTCAGGCTCATCCTCCAGGGCTTTTGCTTAGCTATTCTGTAAATGATGGTTCATGTTCAAAACTGCAACTGAATTCATTTGATTTCTCTATTAGAAATGGATTTTCATTTTCAGCTAATTCTCATGAGACGACTAATTTATTAGCCCAGGCAGCTGAAAGAAACCTTGTTAGTGATGTTTCGCTAAAAGTAGCTTTGAGCGGAGGAGTTGATTCATCATTACTTTATGCTTTTTGTAATAGAGAGCAGCCCGTTGGAGGTATTACAGTAGCCATGAATGAACGCCAGTATGATGAGTCGGACGTTGCAGCGGTATATTCAAAACATCTTCAAGCCCCGCTTGAGATAATTACTATAGAGATCAACAATAGGATAGAACTATTGGACAGGCTACTTATACATTTTGATCAGCCTTATGCAGACTCTTCTTTAGTTCCATTTTATTTTTTGAGTAAGGCTGCATCAGCACATACAAAGGTTCTTATTGGAGGCGATGGGGGCGATGAAATACATAATGGTTATTCTGGGTTTAAGTCTTTACCTGTTTTAATGAAGTTAAGACAGTGCCAACCGAAATTTTTCCGTTCGAAAATGTATGGACACGGTAAATTTCTTCCTGAAAAAATTGTAAGGCTTTACAATAAAGGTATTGGTTTGCTGGATTCATCTTCAAATAATGAGTTATTATTTAAATGGGGTTCATGGTTTCCTAACTCTCCTAAACAGTTTCCTTTTAATCCATACTTGAGAAATGTTGAATATAAATTGGATTTGCTTGATACTGAAGATGCGTTAAACGATGAAAGTCTGATCATGAAGTACTATTATCATCATAGGATGCAAAGTGACTATTTACGCAAATCCGATATGATGTCTATGATTAATAGTATTGAGTATCGGGTACCTATGTTAGACGAAGATTTAGTTAGGTTTAGCCTCAGCATTCCTTATAATCAAAAATCAGATTTTAGAACAACTAAGAAGATACTGAGAAGTATCCATGGTCAGATATACCCTTTGAACACTTCGAAAATGGAAAAAAGAGGTTTCAGTATACCGCTTGATACATGGTTAGGAAATGAAAATCTTGAGTATATCAAAAGTCAAATTTTGCGGAAGGATGGAATTATTAAAGAATATATTGAAACAAAGTATGTCGATTTACTTTTTAAGACATTGGTGGATAAGTCTTTACAAAGGTACTGTAGTCGTGCGACAGCCTATCAACGCATTTTAATACTGTATGCCTTACAGATTTGGTATTTCAATATAGGTAAGTAAGTAATGATTTTATATCTCGGAAATATTCTATCTACTCATGGTGGCAGTGTTGGTTTCATCGAAACAATAACCCCTCGTTTATCCAGCCGGTACAAAATAAAGGCTGTCTCCTCGGTTAAATCCAGGCCTCTTCGTTTGCTTCATATGCTTATTACCGTGGTGCGCCACCAACGAAGCTGCGCAGTTGTGCTGGTGGATACCTTCAGCACGCAGGCATTTTGGTTTGCTTATGCGGTGGGTAAACTTTGTCGTTTTCTTAAAATTCCATACATACCGGTTGTGCGTGGCGGGGATTTTGTAAACCGGTTGACCGGCAGTAAAGCCAAATGCGATTTTTTATTTACCCATAGTCACCTCAACATTGTTCCTTCAAGATTTCTGGAGTTTCATTTCAACCAACATAGTTACAAGGTTAAGTATATCCCTAACTTCATTGAGCTTGAGAACTATCCATTCAAATTACGAGATCAGGTTCAGGCTAAAATACTTTGGGTCAGGGCCTTTCATAAAATTTATAATCCGGTGTTGGCTGTTGAGGTAATGCATCAATTAAATATTCCCGAAGCAAGAATTTGTATGGTGGGAGGTGATACCGATGGAACCCGTGAACTGGTTGAGAAACGTATTGCCGAATTGAATTTGACTGATCAGGTTACGTTGCCTGGAAGACTATTAAAAGATGAATGGATTAAGCTTGCTGACCAGTATGATATTTTTTTAAACACCACAACCATTGATAATATGCCGGTAAGTGTTATTGAGGCCATGGCTTTAGGCTTGCCTGTTGTGTCTACTGATGTGGGGGGGCTCCCGTATTTGATAGAGCATGGAGTAAACGGAGTACTGGTACCATCAAATAATCCTGGTGAAATGACCAAAGCTATTGGGGAGTTGTTAACTAACCCTGAATATGCCCGGCAACTAAGTTTCAATGCCCGGCAAATGGTAGAACAGTTTGATTGGGAGAAAGTAAAACTTATGTGGTTTGAGGTACTTGATGGTATTGTGAAAATCAGGAACTGAACAGTGCCCTTGTATCAAAGACTCTATAGTACGCTACCCTTTGGTTTGCAAAACATGGCCGTCTCCGGCTACGGCTACTTCTGGAAGAAGAGACGGTTTGGTGGGATTTTTGAAAGGGAACTTGTTGGGTTTAAAGAACGGGAGAGCTTCACCGAAAATCAGTGGGAAGATTATTGTAGCAAACAGTTACGAAAAATTTTAGTCCATGCTTTTGAAACGGTGCCCTTTTACAGACAATCGTTTCACCAGGCCGGAATTGGATTGAATGATTTAAGTCAATTCAGTTTACATGACCTATCAAGACTTCCTTACCTGGAGAAAACTGACTTGCGTGCACACGGAAAAAGTAACCTGGTGTCTGCAAATCGTGAACGAGGCGGAGAATTCTTCGCCAGCAGTGGAAGCACCGGAACCCCTACGCAGATTTTGTTTTCTTATCCTATGCACCAACGATGGAGTGCCGGCTTTGAGGCGCGCATACGACATTGGGCCGGGGTCGATCGCTTTACACCGCGAGGAATGATTGGCGGCCGTAGAGTGGTACCGGATGGAGTAGCCAGGCCACCCTTTTATCGCTATAACTATTTTGAAAAGCAGGTCTATTTTTCAGCGTATCATATTTCGGCCAATACAGTGTATGATTATGTGAAAGGCATGAAGCGTTATGGTGTAAACTATATGACCGGCTATGCCATGAGTAATTATTTTCTGGCGCGGTTTATTCAAGAAGAAAGAATAAGCGCACCGCAGTTAGCAGCGGTAATTACATCCAGTGAAAAATTAACCCCGCAAATGCGTGAGGTTTTTGCTGAAGTTTATGGGTGCAAAACCTACGACAGTTGGAGTGGCGTGGAAGCCTGTGGATTGGTATCAGAATGTGAACATGGTTCCCTACACATCAGCCCTGACCTTGGAATACTTGAGGTACTTGATGATGATGGTAAACCAGTGGAACCCGGTGAAACAGGTGAAGTGGTATGTACCGGGCTTATCAATTTCGATCAGCCCTTGATCCGCTACCGCATTGGTGACCGAATGCAAGTAGGGAAAGGTAAATGCACGTGTGGTAGAGAAATGCCGGTTATTAAGGAGATTGTAGGAAGGTTGGAAGATACTGTAATCGGAAAGGATGGCCGTGCAATGGTACGTTTTCATGGCATATTTGTAGGCTTGCCTAACGTGGTCGAAGCGCAGGTAATACAGGAGGAATTGGATGCGTTTACGATCAGGGTGGTAACAACAGGAAAATTAACTGAAGAGGAGATCGCTACCATCAGGCAGCGCATGGAAAGCCAGCTTGGTCCGATTCGATTGAACGTTGAACCAGTGTCATCCATACCACGAAACGCAAATGGTAAATTTCAGGCGGTGATATCAAAGGTGAAACATCAAGTTATCGGGTGAAAATAGGAATCCTCACACAGTATTATCCTCCCGAAACCGGAGCTCCTCAAAACCGGTTACATAGCCTGGCCAAATACCTGAAGAAAAATGATCATGAAGTTTCTGTGGTCACTGCACTTCCTAATTATCCACGCAATAAGGTTTTTGAGGAATACAAAGGTAAATTGTCTGTAAAAGAAATTATCGATAATGTACCGGTATCCCGAACGTGGATTTATGTGGGGCAGTCGAGAGCAGTGCTATCGCGCTTATTGAATTATTTTTCTTTTGTGATCACCTCCTTTTTCCGGTTGCTGTTCATGCCACGCACAGAGGTAATTATTTGCGAATCGCCACCCTTGTTTTTGGGTATCACAGCAGTAATGATTGCTAAGCTTAAACGCTCTAAACTAGTGTTTAATGTTTCAGACCTGTGGCCGGAGTCGGCTGAACGACTAAATATCATTAACAGCAAATGGTTACTTGGGATGGCCTATAGTTTGGAGCGATGGATTTATCGTCATTCATTTTTGATATCCGGACAAACACAGGGAATCGTTGAAAACATCAAGGCACGATTTCCTAAAAAAAGAGTTGTGTGGTTTCCGAATGGGGTGGATTTAACGTTTTGGCAAAAAGAACACGAGGCTTACAACTGGCGGAGCGAACTTGGTATTACGGATACTGAATTTGTGATTCTCTATGCAGGCATTATTGGTCATGCGCAAGGCCTTGAAATTATCCCACAGGCTGCTCAATTGCTTTTTAACCGGCCGGTTAAATTTATAATGGTAGGGGATGGACCGGAAAAGGAGAAACTGATTTCGATGGTTAAAGATGCAGGCTTAAGTAATGTACTTTTCGTACCCAACCAATCGCGCGATAGAATCCCCTCACTAATTAATATGTGTAATGCTTTTTTGGTTCCCTTGAAAAAGTTGGATTTGTTTAAAGGGGCAATACCCTCCAAGCTTTTTGAACCCCTTGCCATGCGTAAACCTGTTTTATTAGGAGTTGATGGTGAAGCAAGGGAACTCTTCATAAACCAGGCAAAAGGTGGTCTGTACTATGAACCCGAAAATGTACCGGCACTTGTTAAAGCCATTAGCCAGTTGATTGACGATCACCGGCAGGCCGAGCAGTTAGGTTCTTCTGGTTTTGCGTTTGTCAACCAGTACTTTAATCGTGAAAAAATACACGAATCTTTTCTCAAGGAGATCGCGCAGATTACGGCATGAAGTCAACGGTCACAATCGTTAAACCTGTTCGGGCAGACTTGACAAGGATCGCCCAATGTCACCGTAAGGCTTTTCCAAAAGCACTTAGCACGGCCATGGGGCAGGCTTATGTGGAAAAAATGCTGGAATGGTATTTGGTTGATGGCAGGGCCTTTATATTCTTTATTGAAGAAGCGGGCACTTGCGTAGGGTACTGTGGTGGATTAAAGTACGATGGTGTTCCGGTGGGTTCGGCCAGTTCCATGATCCAACATAGTTACCATGCGGCTGTTGCAGCCATGGTTAGGAAGCCTTGGCTTTTTTTTCATCCTGAATTTCTAAAGAAGTATAAATTGGCAATTAAGAATGTGTGGAGGCGATGGGTAAAACCTTCAGGTAGCATAAGTTCATCGAAATCCTGCAACCCACCGCATACGGGATTAATCGTTATAGGTGTTGATCCCGCTTTTCAGGGTAAAGGTTACGGAAGAATTATGTTGACTGAATTTGAACGGTTGTCCGCTGAATTCGGGTATCACCATTTAATGTTAACGGTTCGCAGTAATAATGCCCAGGCAATATCAGCTTATAAAAAAAGTGGTTGGTCAGTTACTTCATCGGATAAGAAATCCACGACCATGGAGAAGATAACTATTAATAAAATTTCTGGGGCAATATCATGATTAAAATCCTTACAGTATTAGGTGCTCGTCCGCAGTTTATTAAAGCAGCCGCGTTGTCACGCATTTTTCAGCAACGCCCCATCTTTCAGGAAGTGATTGTTCATACGGGACAGCATTTTGATCAGAATATGTCTGATATTTTCTTTCAGGAGTTGTCCATTCCAAAGCCGGTTTATAACCTGAACATCAATGGACTTTCACATGGGGCTATGACTGGTCAAATGCTGGCTGGTGTTGAGGAAATTATCCAAAAAGAAAAACCCGACTATGCGCTGGTTTACGGAGATACAAACTCTACCTTGGCCGGAGCTCTGGCAGCAAAAAAGTTAAAGGTAAGTGTAGTTCATGTTGAGGCAGGCTTGCGCAGTTTTAATATGGAGATGCCTGAGGAGATAAATCGTATCTTGACCGACCGCATTAGTGATGTGCTTTGCTGCCCGACCGATGCTGCTATAAGAAATTTGGAGAGTGAAGGTTTTGGTAATTTTGGTGTCGTTATTACCAAAACCGGGGATGTGATGCAGGATGCAGCCGATTTTTATGCAGCTAAGGTAAATAGTGATGAAATTTGTAAACAATTTGGACTTACTCCTGGAAATTTTGTTTTGTGTACGCTCCATCGTGCGGAAAATACTGACGATCCCAAACGCCTTCAGGCAATTATAACAGCTCTGCAACAAATTGGTAAGCATGCTCAGGTTGTTATGCCCGTGCACCCGCGTACCCGATCGCGACTTGAGAAAACTTCGATGGGGGGAATTACATGCCTTGATCCACAAAGTTATCTTACTATGATTGGTTTACTAAAGTCGTGTGCCATGGTTATGACCGATAGCGGAGGCTTGCAGAAGGAAGCCTATTTTTTCAAGAAATATTGCGTGACACTGCGTACTGAAACCGAATGGGTAGAACTTGTAGAGCAGGGCGTTAACCGCATAGTTGGATTTGATAGAGATGCAATTTTAAGCGGCTTTGCTGAGTTTTCGGGTAAACCCTGGAAAACCAACGCAGAACTATACGGTGGTGGTAAGGCATCGGAAGCAATCTGTTCTGTGATTGAAGAACATTCAAAACAAAAAATTCAGAAGTTTTGAAAATCCCATTCTCACCACCTTATATAGACGAAGATGTAAAACGCGAAGTGCTGGACGCACTCCAATCGGGATGGATTACCTCCGGCCCGAAGGTATTAGCACTTGAAAAACTCGTGGCTGAACAAACCGGTTTAACGCACGTGGCGTGCTGCAACTCGGCTACATCGGGTTTAATGTTGTTGTTACACTGGTATGGAATAACCCGAGGAGATGAGGTAATTATCCCAGCCTACACGTACGCTGCCACAGCCTTGGTTGTTATCCACCTGGGCGCAACTCCTGTGATGGTGGACAGCGGCCCTGATTTTAATATAGATATTGATCGGGTTGCCGAAAAAATCACCTCACGCACCAAGGCCATTATTCCCGTGGATATTGCCGGTTGGCCGTGTAATTATAAAAAGTTGTTCGATTTGGTCAATGCAGGTGAGGTTAAGGCAAAGTTTAACCCACAAACTGAAAATCAACGCAAATTGGGTCGCATTATGGTGCTGAGCGATGCAGCCCATTCATTGGGTGCAAAGTATTCAAATAGGCCCATTGGTACTTGGGGCGATTTTTCTGTGTTCTCTTTTCATGCCGTTAAGAATGTAACCACAGCGGAAGGTGGAGCGATGTGTATTAATCTTCCTGAAAATGATTTTGACCGCGAAACGATTTACCGAACGCTTAAGCTATGGTCGTTAAACGGACAAACAAAAGATGCGTTGGCTAAAACCAACGGGGCAGGATGGAAGTATGATATTGTATATCCGGGCTTTAAAATGAATATGCCCGATGTTTGTGCGGCCATTGGTCTTGCGCAGTTACGGAAATATAAGAGCCATTTGCTTACGGAGCGAAAGCGTGTAGCTGATGCTTATTCAAAAGCATTTTCACAATACGCCTGGGCTGAACTTCCTCCGTTAAAAGATAGTAACCGTGAATCGTCTTATCATGTGTATCCCCTGCGCATTCGCGGCATAACTGAAAATCAGCGCGATCAGATGATTGAAAAAATTTCCGAAACGGGTGTTTCGGTCAATGTGCATTTTCAGCCGTTGCCATTGCTTACTGTATTTGGGGAACGCGGCTATAAAATTCAGGATTATCCGGTGGCGTACGATTGTTATTCAAGAGAAATTTCCCTGCCAATTTATCCTGAACTTGATCAGAATAAAATCAACTATATCGTGCAGGCTGTTGTTCAGGCCTACGGGCAATTAAATGACCATGCGTAAGCGACTGTTTGATTTAGTTGTCTCGACTGTGGGGCTGATCATACTGGCTCCTATTTTTTTACTTATCGGTATCATTATCAAGTTCGACTCGCAAGGTCCTGTCTTTTATTTACAGGAAAGGGTCGGAAGGGGAGGCACTATTTTCAGGTTATTCAAGTTCAGGACTATGCGCACAGGTTCTGATAAAGCCGCAGCAATAACCATTGGCGAGCGCGACTCCCGCATAACAACGGTTGGGTATTGGCTTCGGAAATTCAAGCTGGATGAGTTGCCCCAACTGATAAATGTTTGGAAAGGCGAGATGAGCCTGGTGGGCCCGAGACCTGAACTGAAGAAATTTGTGGATCTATATTCATCGGATCAACGGCAGGTGATTTCTGTAAAACCAGGCATAACCGACTATGCATCCATTCAATTTCGGAATGAGAATAAGTTGCTTGAAGGCAAGGAAGAGCCGATTGAATATTATATACGTGAGATTATGCCCGTGAAACTCGAACTCAATAAGAAATACATTCTCGAACAGTCTTTCTTGTTGGACGTCCGGATTATTTTTCAGACCATCGTGTTAATCTTTAAAGGTTAAAGATGACCTATCGTCAGTCGGGTAAGCTGGTAGTTGATAAGATCATCGCTGTATTGTTTGTAGTGTGTACAAGTTGGCTCATACTCTTGATCTTTTTATTGTATGCGATATCGCTTGAATTTCCTTTCCTGTATCAATCCCAACGGATCGGCAGAGAAGGTGTTCCGTTTAGGATGTTCAAATTCCGGACGCTAAAAGCAAACGAGCAACTTCCTTTGAAAGACCGTCAGTTTTGGCTCGGGAAATTTTTACGAACCACAAACCTTGATGAGCTACCCCAGCTTTGGAATGTGCTGAAAGGCGAGATGTCGCTCATCGGTCCACGGCCACTGCCTGTAACGTATGCACCTTTATTGTCAGCAGAACAGCAGCAGCGCCATCGGGTGTTACCGGGTATTACAGGCCTGGCCCAGGTAAATGGAAAAAACAGCCTGCCTTGGGAAAAGAAATTTGAGTATGACCTCGCGTATATTCAGCAAGTTTCTTTTCTACTGGATATTCAGATACTTTTTAAAACGGTAGCTTTAATATTGTCTTTCAAACGCGATGTATCTTTGGATGAAAGGGGATTGAACAAGTGAGTGAATTAAAAAAAATAGCAATTGTAGGTGCCGGTGGCTTTGGAAAAGAAACCCTGGTCATGATTAACCAAATCAATGCCATAAAAATGTACTGGCAGGTTATTGGATTTTTTGACGATAAGGTGCAAAGGAATTCACCGGTAACAGGCTTGCCCGTGTTGGGTGGCATTGATGATTTAAATAACCATGAACAGGAATTGTCGGTAGTGATTGCGGTAGGAGATCCAAGGACCCGGAAAATGATTGTTGATCGGATCAAAAACCCACTGGTGAATTATCCAAATCTGATCCATCCTGTTGCCACCATAGGTGAAAATATTAAGGCAGGTGCAGGGTGCATCATCACTGCCGGTTGCCGGCTAACGATTGACATCACGCTTAACGATTTTGTCTTGCTCAACCTCAACACAACCATCGGGCACGATGTGTCTATCGGTTCGTATACTTCTGTGATGCCTGGTGTTCACTTGTCGGGCTACGTTCAGGTGGGCGAGGAGGTATTAATAGGTACCGGTGCTTCTGTGTTGCAAAATGTTTGCATCGCTAACCAGGCCGTTATTGGTGCCGGGGCAGTTGTAAACCGTTCGGTGGAAATTGGAAGAACTGTAGCCGGTGTTCCGGCACGACCCATCAGAAAAAATGATCAGGGAATTTAAACCAGCGCTGAAATTTCTTGGGATTTTCGTAGGGGTTTACCTGGCGTTGAATCTGTTCTATGGTTGGTGGATATCCACATACGATAGGGCCGATCCGGCAACGGTGTGGGTAACCAATCAATCATCCATGGTGTTGAATTGGTTGGGAGAGGATACGTATGCGAAACCGAAGGTAAATACACCTACAATCTCAATTTTTAATGGATCGCGTATTGTAGTTAATGTTTTTGAAGGATGTAATGGTATTAATGTAGCCATTGTATTTGTTGCTTTCATGGTGGCGTTTAATGGTAATTGGAAGAAAATGCTGTGGTTTATTCCGTTGGGCCTATTGATTATTCACATCGCTAATCTGGCACGCGTAAGTGGATTATACCTGGTAGCTGAATACTTTCAACAGTACTTTTATTATGTGCACAAGTATGCTTTTACAGCATCTATTTACCTGATTGTGTTTGTATTATGGTGGTGGTGGATTGA
Organism: Cyclobacteriaceae bacterium; assembly: GCA_025808415.1. Classification (NCBI taxonomy): domain Bacteria; kingdom Pseudomonadati; phylum Bacteroidota; class Cytophagia; order Cytophagales; family Cyclobacteriaceae; species Cyclobacteriaceae bacterium. Next base: position 2,633,819 of record CP075525.1, on the reverse strand, counting down.
GAAGATCAATAGGGTTTCCATTCGTAAAGCCTTGTCTTCTGCAGGACAATGAGAAACGTTCTCTTGATTTCTATGGCTTTACTCATCCTGGTGGTTGTATTCATTTTTCAAAGGTTTAATTATGCGCAGTTGATCGGTTCAACACTAGACTTTCAAATTGAAAACCCCACTACTGTTTTTGTGGTTAATAAAACCATACGCCTTGTACTTAACGACACCGCCTGCATGCTTTTGATCTTCGTTTTATTCAGGCAACGCAAATACTTGACTCTTGCATTTTATCTGTTCCTGGTTGAATTATTTTTTCTGTTACCGTTTTACTTATACGTCAAACTTTCCCTGGAAGGCGACTCTGAAATTTCTTCCCCGCTGCTTTCGCAGGTTCATCGCCTTATCGTAAATCCGCTACTGATGTTTTTATTAATGGCGGGTTTTATCTACCAGCGCATCCGTACCAAAAATGCTTAACTTTCGCCTTGTTAAAGCAAGGCATGCGCTATTCCATTCCCCTTTCGTATAATCCGATCAACGTTCCGCGGTTGACGGAAGTCTTAAACCGCTATCAGGGGGTTCATCACAATCAGCTCATAACGGATTTTGAATCGGCAATGTGTTCGGTTACCGGTTCGTCATTTGCGGTGGCACTCAATTCTGGTACGGCAGCCATTCACCTGGCACTTAAAGTTCTTGGCATTGGTGCTGGCGATTATGTTCTGGCACCCACGTTTACCTATGTGGCCACGATAAATCCTATACGTTATTTAGGCGCTAACCCGGTCCTGATTGACTCGGAGCAAATCACCTGGAATATGGACCCAAACTTAGTGGAGGCTGCTATTTTAAGACTTAACGCTGAAGGGAAAAAACCTAAAGCTATGGTAGTGGTTCATACCTATGGCATGCCGTGCCAATTGGATAGGTTGCTGGAGATTGCCAAACAGGAAAAATTATATCTGATTGAAGATGCTGCAGAATCCCTCGGCTCAACGTACAAGGGGAAAATGGTGGGCACCTTTGGTGATGTCGGTATTTATTCATTCAATAACAACAAGCTGGTAACCACCTATGGCGGTGGGGTAATGGTAACAAAAAACCAGGAATTGGCTTCAAAAGTGCGGTTTTGGGCTAATCAGGCCCGCGAAGACCTGTCCTATTATGAGCACCGGGAGATTGGCTACAATTACGCGATGAGTCCCTTATGTGCGGCAGCAGGCATATCACAAATGCCTGATTTACAGCGTAATGTAGATAAAAGACGATCGAATTTCGCCAGCTACAATGCGGCACTGCAGCCAATAGGTCTACTTTCTCAATCCGAGCTACCGGGAGCGTACTCAAACCGTTGGTTTTCTGCTTTTTTATTTCCTGATAGGGCAACCAAACAAAGAGTTACTGCTGCCATGCACGCTGCTGGCATTGAAACACGGCCCTTATGGAGGCCAATGCACCAACAACCAATATTTCAGAGGGTACATGTGGTAAGCCAGGGCGTTGCGGAAGACCAATTCAATAGAGGCATTTGCCTGCCCAGCGGAGAATTGCTTACCCCAGAAGAATTGGAGACTGTTTTGGCTTTGGTTAAAGCTGAGATTTAAGGGGTTACATTGGGTGCAACGCTGGGCATTTAGTATATTAAATGCCTTTAAATCGGGGTAATTTGATTACTTTTGTTGCTAATATCTGAAGAGAAGTACCATGATTAGATCGTTGTTTGTTGTTTTATGTTTTGCCTCTCTCATTTTTACCGTTCACGCCCAGGTCCAGTCTAATGGAACCGGGGGTGGCAACTGGAACAATCCAGCCAGTTGGCAGGGAGGCGTAGTGCCTGATTTTACGTTTGGCACAATAACCATTCTTGCGGGCGATCAAATAAATGTTAATGCAAATTTCACGATTGATCAAACCATTGTTCAGGTAGGTGCAACGCTTTACGTTGATCCTGGTGCAGTATTAACGATCAATAACGGTGCAGGTACAGATATTACTGTAAATGGTAACTTGATTGTTGAAGGTCAATTTGTTTTGGCCAACGGATCAACCCATGCCGGAATGACATCTGCCAACACATCATTCCTTGCAGGTTCTATTTACAGGCATCAATTTACCACCACACAAGGCGTGATTCCCTTGGCAACTTGGGACGCAGATTCGGAAGTGGTTATCGAAGGTTATACAAGTGCGTTTACAGCGACTGCTGCTGGCAATTGGGGGCAGGATTTTGGAAACTTTACTTGGAATTGCCCGGCACAATCAGGTGTTGCAACCCTGGCGGGATTTTTGGTTTCGATGAATAACGTTGATGTACTCAGCACAGGAAGTCAAATCCTAAGATTATCGGTAAATCAGAATCCTACGATCAACATTGCGGGTAACTTAACTATTGATGGAGCCGCCCGGGTTGATTTCTCTACAACGGGCACAAATACAATTGTTAATATTGGTGGTAATCTGATTTACAATTCTACCAACGCAACAGGAGGAGGCACACGTTTAACAACAACAGGCACGACTACCATAAACCTTTCAGGTGATTTTACGATGAATGCACCGGGTGGGCAGTTTAACTTTGCGGGTGGTGCCAATGGTACAGGTACACTTGATATTTCCGGCAACTTCGATTTGCAAAATGGTACGGTTACGGAAAGTGGTGGAGGCTCCGCAAATGGAAACATTGTTTTTTCTGGTACTGATATTACCCACTTGTTCAACAATGCAGGGTTAATCTCCAATACAATTAATTATAGTATCCCTGCCTCTAATACCCTATTTGTATTGGGTGAGTCTCAATTGCGCGGAAATGCCAATAGCTCTTTGACAGTGAACGGAACGCTGGTTGTTCAATCTGAAAATGGTACGGGTGCGATATTCACAGGAGCTGGAACGGGCGTTGGAAATGTGAGGGTTACCAATAGAACATATAATCCCGGAGCGGTTATCATTTATGGCGGCACAGGCCCGCAGTTTATTGGTAATGGCCAGCCGAATGCCACGGGCACGTTAACCGTTATTAACAATCCGGCAGGTGTATCGTTAAATAACACATCTGCGGCCACCGTTACCATTGGTGGTAACCTGGAGGTACAAACCGGAAACCTTACGGTTGAATTAGACGGATTAGATGTTGGCGGAAATTTAAACTTGTCTGGTGGTAATGTTCTGTTTACAACGGTTGGAACAGCCCGAACAATTACAGTTGGTGGAAACATACTTTTGGACGGAGGCGATATTGTCGTATCCAGTGGTACGGCTAATGCAACCCTGATTATCAATGGTGATATAACCGGTGGTAATTTTATTTCATTTACAGGGGCCAATTCTAACCTGATAATTAATGGAACGGGGGATTTAAGCATCGACTTCCCATTGCCTGGTGCAACCACTATTGAAGCGCTTACGGTTAATCGTGCTGGCGGTGGACTAATAACTTTTAATGAGGATTTGATCGTAACCACGGGCACTACCCTTACAGCAGGCCGTATTCGAATGAATGCAAACCTAACAGCAGGCGGGGCGTTGAACTTAGGGGCCGGAACAACCTTGTTTTTTGAAGGCCAAACCCTTGAACTACGCAATCAACTTACCGGTACAGGTCTTTTATCTGCTGATGCCAGTTCAACTTTAAACATCCTTAACACGGGCACATTAGGCACACTCTCTTTTTCACCAACGGGGAATACGCTTGGAACGTTTTACATCAACCGGCCAACAGCCGGCACACTGGTAACGTTAAATTCTCCTTTGTTGGTTGAGAATACCTTTACCTTACAAGATGGTGATTTCCTCAATACATCGGGGTTATCGTTTGGCAACGGGGCCGATGTAACCCGTTTCAATACTGCGTTGTTTTCTGCCGGTAGCGCTGTTCCCGGTGGTGGCCCTTATAATCTGTTTTACTCTGGCACTACCTTAACAGCAGGAGTTGAAGCGCAAGGGAATATTCAAAATCTCACCAGCAACCTTACCGGAACGTTAACGGCTGGCGGATCCATAACTGTAGCAGGTACCACATCGATTAATAGCGGAACCTTTGCTTGCGGTGCCAATACAATTTCTACAGACATACTCAATTTATCGGGTACGTTAAATGCACAAACCTCAACCTTGGTGCTCACCGGTAACTTTATTAATAACGGAACGTTCAACCGTGGCACTGGTACAGTTCGGTTTGATGGTAACTCTTCAATTGGTGGTTTGAACAATCCCGCTTTTCAGAATGTAGTTATCAATGGCATATTAACACCTCCCTCTACTTTTAACATTCACGGTGCTTTTACAAACAATGGCTTGTTCAATAATTCAGGCGCAGGAATCGTAGCATTTTTGGGGACCGCGGCTACTCCGCAAGTCGTGAGTGGTTCAACGGTTACAAATTTCCACAATATCAGTGTGTCCAATACATCTGCGGTACCCGATGTAATTATCGAAAGCAACCAGAATATGACGGGAGTTTTAACCTTGGCCGCAACAGCAACTTTTGATGCGGACGGAGCTGCGAACAACAGGATATTCACCATGATTTCCTCCAGCGATGATCCAACCGTTGACGCAGCCATTGCTATTTTCCCCAATGCGGCTGCCCAGGTACAAGGCAATGTAACCGTGCAGCGGTATATGTCGTTGGAAGGCCCCAACAGTCGTATTTACCGGTATATCTCTAGCCCTATACAAAGTGCAACGGTAGCCGATATCCAGAATGAGATACCCGTTTCGGGATCATTTACGGGTTCAAGTGTTTGTACAGGTTGCACCGCCAATCCCTCCATGTTCCGTTATGATGAGACAGTAATAACAGGTGGAATTGATGATGGCTATGTAGCTTTTCCAGTAACATCCAATGCCGAAACGCTTACACCGGGAAGGGGCTATGCTATTTTTGTTCGTGGAAACATTGAACCATTTTTATCGGCAGGCTCAGCACTTTGGAACGTGCGCGGCCCGGTAAATCGCGACAACGTAAACTATGGTGTTACGTTTACCTCCAGCGGTGTTCCCGCCAATGATGGCTGGAACCTTGTAGGTAATCCGTATCCCTCAACAATGGATTGGGATGCTGCGACAGGCTGGACACGTACGAATATCAGTGCAACAATATATACCCGTAATAACGCCACCGGGCAATACGCAGTTTATACTTCCGGTTCAGGAGGGCTCAACGGTGGGTCACGCTACATTGCTATGGGTCAAGGATTTTGGGTGCAAGCTACTGGGGCTGCTCCAAATATGGCCACTAATGAAAACGTAAAGGCTGCCGGAACACAGACTACATTCTTCAGGGAGCGCTCCGAGTACAATCTGCTGAAATTGGCATTAACCAATGGCTCTCTTCGTGATGAAGCTATTATCCATTTCCGCGATGATGCCACCGATGGTTTCGATTTTCATGCTGATGCCTGGAAACTGCCAAACAATACACTCAATCTGTCAACCGTGGTAGAAGGGGTAGGAAAGTTGGCCATCAATTCGTTAGGGGATTTTAACTGTGCAAAAAATGTTAAGCTTGATGTTTCCAGTGTAACACCGGGTAATTATTCAATCGAGTTTTCATCTATCGAAACTTTCGAATCCTACATAGGATTGTTCCTGGTTGATAATTTCTCAGGTAACGAAATTGACTTGCGCATGCAATCTTCCTATGCCTTCCAGGTTACGGCTAACCCGGCAAGCTATGGTAATAACCGTTTTGCAATCAGGTTTACTGGCGCAGAGGTGAGGAGTGATTTCGTTGTTGAAGCAGATGCTGAAATTTGTCAGGGAAGTGAAGTACAAATAGCGATTGATAACTCACAACCTAATGTAATGTATCGTGTGTTTAAGGGCTCGGTTGGCGTAAGCCCTGAGGTTACCGGAAATGGAGAGATCATTACAATAAATTTACCTTCCAGTGTTTTATCCGCAGGCACATCGAATTTGGAAGTGAGGGGATATATACCGGGTTGCAGTATAAAAAAGATAGTACCGGTAACTGTGCACGAGACTTATCAGGTTATTGATGCACAGGGTGCTGAACGTTGTCTTTCCGGTACCGTTGAATTGTCGGTTGCCAATACAGTCGGCAATGTTTTGTGGTACGATAATTTTTCATCAACAGAACCGGTAGGTTATGGTGTAGCGTTTACTACGCCTGCATTAACAGGAACAAAAACCTATTACGCTTCTGTAGAAAATAGTATTGGTTGTGAAGGTGAACGTGTGGCTGTACAGGCTACAATCCATCAGTACGAGATAGCTGAGATCAGCCAAATAGGAAACACACTTGCTTCAAATTATGCAACGGGTAATCAATGGTTATTTAACGGCAGTATTGTTGCGGGTGCCACGGAGCAATTTTATCAGGCTGAAGAATCCGGATTGTATGCCGTACAAGTAACCACCACCGGTGGTTGTATAACGGAGGATGATGTTCAATTTATATTTACGGCCGTTGAAACAACCCATGACCGTACAATCCGCATTTTCCCGAACCCTACTTTTGGTAAAGTTTATCTTGAAGTTGACTCCGATAGGCCGGTTAACGTGAAGGTTTTTGATGTTTCCGGTAAGGAAAAGGTGGATGTTGCTTTGCGGGGCTCGGGAGTAACAAAGTCAGGTGAATTAGACCTTACTTCCGGTTCTGATGGAATTTATATATTGCATATACTGAAAGGTGATTTGATTCATCAAGTAAAAATCATTAAGACCAGCAAATGAAGACCCGCGTTTTAATCACATTTATTTTTGTTTTCCTTTCATCACTTGCCTGGGCTCAACCCGGTGACCCTTGCCCGGGAGGTCCCCCTTGTGATCCTGACGTACCCATTACCGGTATTGAGTGGTTGCTTGCAGCCGGTGCTGCGCTGGGCATCAAGCGGTTTATGGGGCGAGGCAAAAACAAGGAATAAGCGCACGGCCTGTGTTCTCCAGACTCATTCATAACCTAAAGATATTACCGCGCTGGGTCATTATCTGCATAGACCTGGTGATACTTGCCTTCTCTACCTTACTGGCTTACCTGCTTCGTTTTAATTTTTCTACAGCTGATTTAGTAAGGAATGACTTTGAAATTGGTATTGCCGTTTATACAATAAGCGGTGCGGCTGCAATTTTTATTACAGGAAGTTACCGGGGGATAATCCGGTACACGGGTATCCAAGACGGGGTGCGAATTTTTTATATGCTCCTGATCAATGTGGCGTTGGTTTGCTTTACTAATCTGGCCTTTCATTACAATGTGCAACACAACCTGATACCCTATTCGGTAATTTTTATCAGCTTTTTATCTTCTTTTTTGTTCTTGTTTAATTACCGGCTGTTGGTCAAATACTTTTTTTCCTATTACAGGAATGCTTTATCTAAGCGAAGTAACGTTTTGATTTATGGTGCCGGGCAATCGGGGATGATTACAAAACAGGTAATCGAAGCTTCATCTAATTTACGCGTGGTGGGTTTTCTGGAAGATGATACCAATAAAGCCGGTAAAGCCCTGGCGGGGTCAGCTATTTATTTCAATCGATCAAAAGCGAATATTGAGGATCTTTTAATATCCCTTAACGTGGATGAATTGGTGATTACCGTTAAAGACCTGCCTTTTGACCGTAAATCTGAAATTGTAGACTCTTGCTTACGTCATCAGGTAAAGGTTCGTACGATACCCCCAATTGAACGATGGGTTAGGGGAGAATTAAGCCTTAATCAAATTAAAGATATCAATATCGAAGACCTTCTTGGCCGTGATGCAATCCGATTATCGAATGAGCACATTAACCGTGAACTGTCCGGAAAGGTAATTCTGGTGACCGGTGCAGCAGGATCAATTGGCCGTGAGATAGTATTTCAAATTGTTAATTACCGCCCGATAAAGGTAGTGTTGATCGATCAAAATGAATCAGCTTTGTATGAGCTTGAACGCGATTTGAATGTGGTTGCTTCTGCGGTTGCTATTTTTCCTTACCTGGCAGATATAACCAATCATGAGCGTATTGATGCTATATTCGAAGAACATAAGCCTCATATTGTATTCCATGCTGCTGCATACAAGCATGTTCCGGTAATGGAAGGAAATCCTTCTGAAGCAGTACTGTGCAATATTCTGGGCACTAAAAACCTGGCCGATATTGCTGTTAAAGTGAAGGCCGAGAAGTTTGTGATGATTTCAACCGATAAGGCGGTTAACCCTACCAATGTTATGGGCTGCTCCAAACGTATTGCCGAGATTTACGTGCAGTCACTCAATAATCATCTTGGGAATACCGGTGGAAGGCACACGCTTTTTGTAACCACTCGTTTTGGTAATGTATTGGGATCAAATGGTTCAGTTATTCCCTTGTTTAAAAAACAAATACAGGAGGGTGGGCCGGTAACCGTCACACATCCTGAGATTACACGCTATTTTATGACGATAGCTGAAGCGTGCCAACTTGTTTTGGAGGCTGGGGCAATGGGTAAAGGTGGGGAGATTTTTATTTTTGATATGGGTGAGTCCATCAAAATATTGGATTTGGCCAAGAAAATGATCCAGCTTTCAGGACTGGAACCGGGGAAGGATATTGAGATTGTATTTACAGGTTTGCGCGAGGGAGAAAAGCTATATGAAGAATTATTGGGGGATAAAGAAAATACCTTGGCTACCCATCATCCTAAAATAATGAAAGCAAAAGTTTCAGAATATGCTTTTACCGAAATCAACAACTATGTTGAATTATTTTGGGACTTACTAAACGATAGGAATGAACTTAAAATGGTTGCCTTAATGAAAGAACTCGTTCCGGAGTTTAAGAGCAACTATTCGCGTTACGAAGTGCTGGATCGGAAGAAATAATTTCAAACAATCAGCTTAGCGCCTTCTCTTGTAGTAAGCCTTACGCTTTGACCGGTATAGCTTGTTGTTGGAGTTCCAAAAAACGTCATCGGGAATGTAGAATTCCAATTTCGCCTGAAGAATCATGTAGCTATCATTTTTGTCGGGGTTACCGCGTTGTGTCCCTGGCGCCACTTCTGAGAGCCCCAACTCAGGTCTTCTGTCAGAAAGTGCCCCGGCAATCGGATCGGTAAAGGCTGCTGAACCTAAGTGTACGGTACTAACGTCATCGAGGTAATCGGTGAAAGTTGTTCGCATAATTCCTTCAAAGACCAGGTTGGTAAAAGGATTGAGCATGATGCGCGTACCTAATCCGTAGGGCATAACAAAGTTGAATCTACTGTATTTTACACCTTCTGTTTGAAGGGGTTGGAGGGCATATTTTTTCCCCTGATATTCTGCGGTAGGGTTTGAGTACAGCATCCCGATACCTGCCATGGCATAGAAATTCAACCGGGGGCGCTGATAGTAACGTTGCCCGTGTGGTGCCAGGTTTATAGATCCCATGGCATTCAGCTCTATATTGCTTGCCTTAAATGATAGGTTTCTTCTTACCCGGCTTGCATCATCGGCTTTGGCATCGCTTCCTTCAATTTGAAACCAAGTTAGGTCAGAACGTACACTGATGCGGTTATTGAGGAAATATTGCATCCCGATGTTTACGGCTGGTTTGGCATCTAAGTAATCGCCAGGGTTGGCTAGTTCTCCGTAGTAAGTGGCAGTTCCAATACCCACAGAACCTATAATGGAGCGTTCCCGCCTTACCGCATAGAAGCTTTGGGCACCTGCCCACTCGGGTAAAAATAAGGCTACAACCAACAGCAGACGTAAAATCCTCATAGCAAAAGAATTATGAGCTACTAAAATAGGGTTTTTAACCCTTTTTTAAAAATGGGCTTTGCGATCAAGCCAAAACCTCTTTAACCTTCATCGCGGCATCCTTCAACACTATGGCTGAATATACCTTTAATCCGGATTGTTCAATGATTTTAGCCCCTTCTTCAGCATTTGTGCCTTGCAAACGAACAATGATTGGAACGTGGATATTACCGATTTTCTTATAGGCTTCCACCACTCCGTTTGCAACCCTGTCGCAACGTACAATACCTCCGAAAATATTGATCAGGATGGCTTTTACATTAGGATCTTTGAGGATAATCCGGAAGCCTGCTTCAACGGTTTCGGCATTTGCCCCGCCACCAACATCCAGAAAGTTCGCAGGCTCTCCACCGGAGAGTTTAATGATATCCATAGTGGCCATGGCCAACCCAGCGCCATTAACCATACAGCCAACGTTGCCGTCAAGTTTAACATAGTTAAGCCCGGCTTTTCCAGCTTCAACCTCTAATGGATCTTCTTCTGTAAGATCGCGCAGTTCGGCCAAATCTTTATGCCGATATAGCGCATTGTCATCCAGGTTAACCTTGGAGTCAACAGCCAGTATTTTGTTGTCTGATGTTTTGAGCAATGGGTTTATCTCAAACATGGAGGCATCCAAACCCATATAGGCATTGTATAGGGATTGAATAAATTTCACGCCTTCTTTAAAGGCATTACCTTCCCAACCCATCGCAAATGCAACTTTTCGTGCTTGGAAGGGTTGTAAACCGATGGTTGGATCAATCCATTCCTTTACGATTTTTTCCGGGTGAGTTTCGGCCACTTCTTCAATGTTAACACCCCCTTCGGTCGATGCCATAATAACCGGAATACCCTTAGAGCGATCGAGCAGGATGCTCATATAATATTCTTTCGGCTCTGATTCGCCAGGGTAGTAGACATCTTCGGCAATGAGTACTTTGTTGACAACCTTGCCCTCAGGTCCGGTTTGGTGGGTAACCAGGGTACCCCCCAATATAGCTTTTACCTTTTCAGGTACCTCAGCCATACTTTTGGCCAGAACAACCCCTTTTGAGCCTGTTTCCTTAATCACTCCCTTTCCACGTCCACCGGCATGGATTTGCGACTTGATCACAAACCATTGTGTGCCTGTTTCGGCATGAAGTTCCTTAGCTGCCTGAATGGCCGCCTCAGGGTTATCGGCTACTATGCCACGCTGTATAGCCACACCATATTTTTTAAGTATTTCTTTGCCCTGGTATTCGTGTATGTTCATGAATTTTTATTTTGAGGCTAAACTACTTTATTTAACCTTTTAATTCAAAGAAATCTGTGTGAATACCCCATTGGTTAAAGCTGTTGATATCGAGAAATCCTATGGATCGCTTAAAGTATTAAAGGGCATTAACCTGGAAGTAAACGCGGGGGAGATTGTTGCTATTGTAGGTGCTTCTGGCGCAGGCAAAAGCACGTTACTGCATATTACGGGCACGCTGGATACACCGGATACTGGTAAACTGATGCTCAAGGGTTTTGATGTATTCAGTTACTCTTCCAAGAACCTTGCTTCGTTCCGCAATAAATCGATTGGATTTGTGTTTCAATTCCATAACCTACTGCCGGAGTTCTCTGCCCTTGAAAATGTAATGATACCCGGATGGATTGCGGGGAAAAGCAAAGCAGCGGTAATGGATCGGGCAAAGGAATTGTTGGAATTACTTGGATTGGGTTCCAGGCTTGACCACAAGCCTTCTGAATTATCGGGCGGGGAACAGCAACGGACTGCTGTTGCAAGGGCGTTGATCAACGATCCTGTGCTGGTATTGGCCGATGAGCCCAGTGGTAACCTGGATTCAAAGAATGCCCAGGAGTTACATCAACTGTTTTTTGCTTTGCGAAAACAGCTTAACCAAACATTTGTTATCGTTACGCACAACCAAGATTTTGCGCGTATGGCCGACCGGACTATTGAAATCCGTGACGGGGTAGTGGTTTCTTAGGACTGATCAGATTTTCCTTCTTACGTATTTGTCCTGTGCTTTTTCGCCATGCTTGGTGATTTTGTTATGGTGCGAATAAGCCGGGCAGTGCGAGGTTTCAAAACTGCACGAAGAAAGTACAATACAGGTAACTACACTTAATAAAAGAGCAATACGTTTCATAAAGCCAATACTTTTGTTTTTTATGAAGCAAAAGTAGTGTGGCCGGTCATCCTGCTTTTGGTGATATAACTTGTATTCTATTTCATGTAAGACGGAAAAGCAATAATGTTAAAATACCTTCTACTCACGTTTATTTCTGGCATTTTTTACCCCTCCCTTACTGCTAACCGAGTTCTGTAACCCCTCCATAAGGCTTGGTAAAATACTTTTGTAGATGTATTATAAATACCTTATTTATAGGCACTTATATCAATAAACGGGAGCTAATTATGAGGCATTAATTTGATATAATCTTACAAGTCTACCGGTTTAGTGAGGTGATTGAATAAATGCTTAAAAAGCTTGAAATTTTTACTTTTTGAACCCTGAGTTCACATTGGGTTATAAGCTCAGGAAATAGTTCGTTTAATGCGATAGGGTTTCGATGGGTGCCTCTTCCGCCTCCATAAGCCCTGTAGCATTGATTGCGGTAAGCTTTACCCTTTTTATTTCGTTGATCAGTATGGGGTCATACTTGGCGGCTACCCGAATATAGTTTTCGGTGAAACCGTGCATAAGGCCGTTTTCAACATCGTTTTCAAAGAGCACATTAGCCTCGGTGCCTGTGTGGTTCTCGTAAAACTCCCTGCGCTTTTTATCGGAAAGTATATGGAGCATTTTGGAGCGCTCCGCCCGCTCTTTTGAGGGCACACTTCCGGGCATGGCTGCTGCCAAGGTATTATTTCTTTCAGAGTAGGTGAAAACATGCAGGTAGGAGATTTCCAACTCGTTCAGGAATTGATAAGTCTCAAGGAAATCTTCTCGTGTTTCGCCCGGAAAACCAACAATTACATCAACCCCAATACAACAGTGTGGCATAATAGATTTGATTTTCTCAACACGGCTGCTGTACAATTCACGCTGATAACGCCTACGCATCAGTTTCAGTATTTTATTGGATCCTGATTGCAGCGGGACATGAAAATGCGGCACAAAGCGTTTCGATGCAGCCACAAATTCAATGATCTCATCCGTTAAAAGATTAGGCTCTATAGAGGATATTCTAAAGCGTTCAATGCCCTCAACTTCGTCAAGTTCCCTGATCAAATCAGCGAAGCGTTCTACCCGTTTACCGTCCTGGATGCCAAAATCGCCTGTATTTACTCCGGTTAAAACAATTTCTTTAACGTCTGTTTGGGCGATTTGCTTAGCGGTTTTTGTAATGTTTGAAATGCTGTCACTTCGGCTTGATCCGCGCGCCAGCGGTATTGTGCAAAACGAGCAGGAATAGTCGCACCCATCCTGGACTTTAAGGAATGTCCTGGTTCTGTCTTGTATTGAGTAAGATGTGTTAAATGACTTGGCAGCCTCAACTTCTGAGGCGAAAACTTCTGCTTGCGGCTTTCGCACAAACCCATCCAGCAGTTCCACCAACCTGAATTTTTCGGCAGCGCCCAGCACGGCATCAACACCGGGTATTTCAGCAATTTCTTTTGGTTTTAGTTGTGCGTAGCATCCGATAATGGCTACATAGGCATCAGGTGATATGCTACGTGCCTCGCGAACGATTTTGTGGCATTTCTTATCTGCATTTTCAGTAACCGAGCAAGTATTAATAATGAATATGTCGGGGGTATCTGTAAAATCAACCTTTTTATATCCCTTTTGCTCGAACATCCTGGAGATGGTTGAGGTTTCGGAATAGTTTAGTTTACAACCCAACGTATAAAATGCTACCTTTTTCATACTTGAAGGCGCAAAGATAACAAGGCTGAGGGCCTGTTCAAATTCAGTCTACACCTGACCGGCCAGTATCCTTCGGTGATAGTTTACCTGTCCCAAATGGTAGGTTAAATGACTGGCTAAATGGATTAGAAAGAAGGTGGTAGTTATCGGGTAGCCCCAAACCTGAATGGGGTATTCTTCCTCCAATTGAGATGGATCGAGTTGCATGAGAACCTGCTTCACCGCTTCCCTGGTTTTCAGTATTTCATCCAGCAACAGATGCCTGGGAACATTACGTGCCGCGAATTCATTATCGCGGTTTCGAGCGTAGCCATTCTTACCCAGTACAGCACCAATAAAATGTTGAAGATTGCCACAAAGGTGCAGGCACAATGTTCCCCCGGAATTTTTAATATCGCCTTGTAATGCCCAGACAGACTCTTCGTTGGGGTATAGATTTATCTCTTCTTCTAGTTTGGAAAGGTCGCGATTAAATATGGTTACCAGCGAAGTGAGAAAATCCTCTGCCATAATTTTAAAGGGTCAGTAAATAGTCCTCAATGTTCTTTATTTTTTTATCCAATGCCTGGTTCACCTGGTCAAACTCTTTCCGTGAGTTTAGTTTGGTGTTTACACTGATGTAGAATTTGATTTTAGGTTCCGTTCCGGAAGGTCGCACCGAAATTTTAGTGCCATCTTCAAGATAAAACTGTAACACATCGGAATTAGGGAAATTAAGCGAAGTGGTTTTTCCTGTCTTTAGATTCTTTTCATTCAACGTATTATAATCAAGCATGCGTTCAACGGATGATCCAAGTATGGAAGCTGGTGGATTATTTCTGAACTTCTCCATCATGGCCTTAATTTCCTGTTCGCCTTGTTGTCCTTTTTTGGTGATGTTGATCAGGCCTTCTTTATAGAATCCATGTTCAACGTACATATCGATGAGCCAATCATACAGGGATTTACCTTCATCTGCGGCTGTGGCGGTCATTACGGCAAAGAATGCGCAGGCGGATACAGCATCTTTATCGCGGATAAAATCGCCTACCATATAACCATAGCTTTCTTCACCGGCTGCAACAAACTTCTGCTTGCCTTCACGTTCACCCATCAGTTGAGCAATGTACTTGAATCCGGTTAAGGTGTTGTAGCAGTCTATACCATAATTTTTTGCAATCGTGTCGACCAGTTCGGAGGTAACAATTGTTTTAGCGATATAAGTATTGGTCCGATCATCGAGATTCTTCATGATGAACCACATCATTAAACTGAAGGCCTGATTACCATTGAGGAGCACAAAATCACCTTGCTGGTTACGCACGCCAATACCCACACGGTCACCATCCGGGTCGGTAGCCATAACCATGTTGGCGCCTACCGCTTTTCCTTTGGCAATAACCATCTCCATAGCGGAACGCTCTTCCGGGTTAGGCGATTTAACCGTGGGGAAATTGCCATCGGCTTTGGCTTGTTCCTCCACTACATGAACATTGGTGAATCCTATTCTGCGTAAGCATTCTGGAACCATTGTTGAACCGGTACCGTGCAGTCCTGAGAATACAATGGGGATAGCATGATGCTTTTTGATAATTTCTTTCTTGGGAATTACCCGCAGAACTTCTGTGTAGTATGCTTCTTCAACATCAGGTGATATCGTATGAATTCTGGAGGGATCACCCTTAAACTTAACATTCTCAAAAGAGGTAATGGCGTTTACTTCCTTAATAATATTTTTATCATGGGGAGGAACCACCTGGGCACCATCATTCCAGTACGCCTTGTATCCATTGTATTCTTTTGGATTGTGAGATGCTGTAACAACTATGCCCGAATCGCATTTCAAATACCGGATGGCATAGGAGAGAAGCGGGGTAGGACGCAATGCCGGAAAGACATGGACATCAATACCATTCGCTGAAAAAACATCGGCAATTACTTGTGAAAAGTACGAACTGTTGTTTCGGCAATCGTAAGCAATCGCAACCTTGATTTGTTTTCCGGGTAAAGTTTTTAACAGGTAGTTACTAAGCCCTTGTGTAGCAACACCCACGGTGTATTTGTTCATGCAGTTTGAACCGGCACCCATTATGCCGCGTAAACCACCCGTACCAAATTCAAGGTCTTTGTAAAAGTTATCAATCAGTTCTTTTGGATCTGGATTGTCAAGCAGGCCTTGAATTTGTTTTTTTGTTCCAGTGTCTATAACAGGGCTGTTAAGCCATTGTTGGGCTTTCGATTTGACTGAGGCTAAGATGTCTGACATTTTAGAGTTATAAAATATTGAATTACAAATTTCCCCTTAACGCCTGCTCGCGTTCTATGGACTCAAACAAGGCTTTGAAGTTTCCTTTACCAAATGACTTGGCGCCATTGCGTTCAATGATTTCAAAGAATACGGTGGGCCTGTCCTGGATGGGTTTAGTAAAAATCTGGAGCAAATATCCTTCTTCATCGCGGTCAATCAGGATATTGAGTTTTTTTAATTCCTCGAGGCTTTCATTAATGCTCCCCACGCGCTCCATCACGTCTTCATAATAAGTTTCAGGAACATATAGAAATTCAACCCCACGTTTTCTTAATTCACCAACGGTATGGATAATGTCATCGGTGGCGATGGCAATATGCTGTACACCTGCACTTTTATAGAAATCCAGGTATTCTTCAATTTGTGATTTCTTTTTTCCGGTTGCGGGTTCATTGATCGGAAATTTAATATATCCATTTCCGTTTGAAACCACTTTTGACATCAAGGCACTGTATTCGGTGGAAATATCTTTGTCATCAAAAGTTACCAACAGGCTGAAGCCCATTACTTTTTCATAGAAATCAACCCAATGATTCATCTTGCCGAGTTCAACATTGCCCACACAGTGGTCTACATACTTCAATCCAATTGGTTCAACTTTAACACCACTGCTGCGTGTTTTATAGCCGGGAAGGAATGGCCCATTATAGTTTTTCCGTTCTACAAAAGTGTGAATGGTTTCCCCGTATGTTTTAATGGCAGCAACGACTACTTCTCCAGCTTCGTCTTTTAATACTTTTGGCTCAAAAGCAGGCTCCGCTCCACGCACTACAGTTTCCTGAAAAGATTTCCGGGCATCGTCAACCCAAAGCGCCAGTACCTTTACGCCATCGCCATGTTTTTTTACATGCTCGGCTATTTCTGAGTCAGGTTGTAATGAGGTGGTAAGTACCAGGGTAATTTTGCCTTGACGCAAAACATACGAAGCCCTGTCGCGCACTCCGGTTTCAGGCCCTGCATAAGCGATCAGTTCAAATCCGAATGCATATTGGTAGAACAAGGCCGATTGCTTGGCATTGCCCACATAAAATTCTATGTGATCGGTGCCATTGATGGGTAGGAAATCCTGTACCATAAGGTTGTAAAATATTTAGTGGGTAAAGTTAAGCCGATTGCTGTAATCTTTCACGAGAACCACTGAAAATCAGATCGTGCCGTGGTTTTCTACAAACAAAATTTTATAAAGCTTGCTTATTGGGCTTGCTCTCCGTATTTCATTTGGGGATTACATTTTCTATTTCCATGAATAATGTAATCTTTGCAGAAAAGTACCAAACGATGGATAGCAAAAAGCTTGATAAAGACCTTAGTGAGATAATCCGTAAAAAGCAGGAGCTGGACAAACTTGACTATAACGACCCCAAGTACGATGATTTGGAGGATGAACTTCATGACCTGGAAGATTCATTTGTGGATGAATTCGGTGAATACCTGGAGGAGAAACTTCAGGAGGTTCATGATAAGTTTTGCCCTGATACGGATGTACTTTCACCTACCGCTTATATTGGCAAAGGAATCGTTATTGATTTAGAGAAATACCCTGGTAAGGAGGCACGACTTGTTTTGAACAGCAACCCAACCCGTATTGCTTTGGCTGTTCGCGACCAGCAAGAGGTAGTTTGGAAGGCTGATTAACAGGTTAACGAAACCCAAGTTTCTTCCTTACGCGCGTCAACACATCGCGCGCAATTATCCTCGCTTTGTCTTCACCAAGTTGTAATTTCTTTTCGAGCTCTTCCGGATTGGAGAAATAAAAATTGAAGGCCTCCCGTTCAGCGGCAAATTTTTTAAGGATAAGCTCGTGAAGTTCATTTTTGGCGTGGCCGTAACCGTAATTTCCGGCCAGATAATTATTGCGCATGGCCACGGTTTGTTCCGGTGTGGCCAATAAGCTATAAATGGCGAAGGTATTATCTGTATCAGGATTTTTTGGTTCCTCCAGCGGGGTGCTATCCGAAACAATGGATTTGATCTGTTTCAATAATTCCTTTTCAGGTAAGAAAATATCGATAATGTTTCCATACGATTTACTCATTTTTTGGCCATCTGTGCCCGGAATGGTCATTACCTGCTCTTCAATTCTTGCTTCCGGAACAACAAAGGTCTCTCCGTATTGATTATTGAATGAAGAGGCGATATCGCGCGCCATTTCCAGGTGCTGTTTTTGGTCCTTTCCAACCGGTACAATTTGAGCATCATACAATATAATATCGGCTGTCATTAACACCGGGTAAGTAAATAACCCGGCATTAACATCGGCTAAGCGATCGGCCTTATCCTTAAATGAGTGGGCATTCGCCAGCATAGGAAAGGGCGTGAAGCAATTCAGGTACCAGGTGAGTTCGCACACCTCGGGGATACGCGACTGGCGGTATAAAAAGTTTTTCTCTACATCAAATCCGAAAGCCAGCCAGGCAGCAGCCACGGCACGAACATTATCTTGCCTTACCCGTGCATCTTTGATGGTTGTGAGGGAGTGCAGGTCGGCAATAAAGAAGAACGATTCGTTTTCGGGTTGCCTGGAAAGTTTGATGGCAGGGATGATAGCCCCCAGTAAATTACCCAGGTGCGGCCGGCCGCTGCTTTGAATACCGGTTAAAATGCGTGTCATGCCGCAAAGAAAATAAAATAACCCGAACCGAATTATGTTTTACTTTTGTAGGGTAAATAAAGTTTAGGTATGAAGCGGATCATCGGAATGTTGGTTTTGATCGGGGCAACCGTAGTGTCATTTGCCCAACTGGCTAAACCGGTTAAGTTTAACGAGGAGGTTTTTGATTTTGGTAGTGTAATTGAAGAAGATGGCCCTGTTTCGCATGAATTTGTATTTACCAATGTTGGCACAAAGCCATTGCAAATCCTGTCGGTACAGCCTTCGTGTGGTTGTACAACTCCCGGTTGGTCAAAAGAGCCAATCATGCCCGGTAAATCCGGATCAATAAAGGCACAGTATGACCCAAAAGGCCGCCCGGGTTACTTTAATAAATCGCTTACGGTAACAACGGATGCTGATAACCAACCCATAATACTTCAAATAAAAGGCACCGTAACGTCCAAGAATGGTTTTTCACCAGTTGAGTTTCAAGCCGTGAACGGAAACCTAAGGCTTAGAAGTTTGTCGTTTAACCTGGGTAAGGTTTTTATTAAAGATGAATTTGTTGTGCGTGATTATGAGTTTTACAACACCGGGGTTAAGCCGGTTAGTTACAGCGGAAAAACCGAAGGCCCCGAGTATATACGTGTAACCGTTGAACCAACCGTTGTAGAGCCCGGTAAAAAAGGCACGGTGAAGGTAGGCTATAATGGTAAAATGAAAGGGCAATATGGCTTTCAATCCGACCACATAACCCTGCATACGGACGATGAACTTCAGCCACTGAAAGGGTTTACCGTGTATGCTACGCTCGAGGATTATTTTCCTGAACTTAAACCGGATGAGCTTGCCAAAGCACCACAGTTACGGTTTTCGGCACAAGCCATTGAATATGGTTCGATGCGTCAAAATCAGTCGGTCACAAAATCAATTCAATTTACCAACACAGGTAAAACGGTTTTGGAAATCCGTTCTATACAGGGCAATTGTACCTGCATCCAAACGGAGGCCGATAAAACAAAGTTAAAGCCGGGGGAAAGTGCAGCGATAAAAGTTAGTTTTAATCCTCAGGACCGTAAAGGAACACAAACCAAATCGGTTACGGTTTATTCAAACGATCCGCAAAATCCGGTGCAGCGCATTACGTTAACCGGGGTCGTGGATTAAGCTATTGAGCAATAGTTTTTACAACCTGTGTAGTATTGCCTGATTTTATCCGGATAAAATATATACCCGATGGCACGCGGTGTCCGGTTTCACTTTTCCTGTCCCATTCGGCATATTGGGTACCTTCTATATCAGTAGTAGCTGTAATGGTTTTTATAGTAACCCCCAATTGATTGACGATCGTGATTTCAGTATTCACATACGAAGGAGATTGGTATTGGATGGTTACGCGCTCAGCAAATGGATTCGGAAAAATTTGCAGGCTTGATAATGAAAGCCTTTCTAATCCGATTATTACTTCTTCAATAATTTCTTCGCCTTCTATTTTAATATCGTCATAACAAAAAGTAATACCGTTAAGGGGTTGATGTTCCGGTACAATTTCAAACCGGTCAATATCGGTCCAGTCAAATAAGCCTTGTGGGTTATACCAGACATTATCCCATGCTCCTTTCTCGGTTAGGTTTTTAAGTGGAATCCGTACCTCCTGCCACTGGCCGTTAAAGGGTACTATTGTGTTGTCAATAGTTTTACCCATGCGCCAGGGCCGGTCGGATGGACCTGTTTTAGTATCTAAAAACCGCACATCAAACTTTGCTGAGGATGAAACGGACTTGATTTTAAAGGTCAGTTCAAAATCATGGTCTTTCAACTTGCTTAAGTCTACATCCGGCCGGAAGTCAAATCCTATGGCATCGTACTGCCCAACATTGCTCCAGCATAAACAATAATTGCCACTGGCGGCCCCGGGTGAATAAAAATCAATTGTTCCGCTGCTGCGGTAGCTGGCATTAAATACCCTTGGCCCGGGATAGTCATCATACAATACCAAACTTTTCAGTTCAGGTTTCTTTGTATAGGGTTGCTGAGGTGGTGTGTTGAAATTCAGTTTTTGAAGCAGTGAAATATTTAAATCATGGTCAAACATTTCGGCTGAGTTTTTATTAAACAGGCCAAAGCCGCCTTTGTAATCCCACATGGTCCATGATATTCCCTTTTGATTAAGGTAATTCGTTACGATTTCATACCACCTTATCCGATCTGCATTGTTGCTATTGGGAATGTATACGCCCAGTTCTCCACAAAAAACCGGAATATTTCGCTGCACTTTAAAAGCTACTGCAATATCGATAAGCTGACGCACACGGTTAATAGTGCCTTCAGTAGGGTAATTGTTTATGGCGCTTTCTACCCAGGTTCCTTTTAAATTGTCGGGTGTAGATGGCATAGTGGTTGCCGAATAAGGAAAGGGAACGTTTGCCAGAGAAGCCATGGATGGGCTTCCCCAAGTAGCGCCCTGGTGCGTGAAGATGAAGGGATCGTAAAAATGAAAGGTATAAATGAGTTTATCATCATCATAGACCGGTAGTTCCGAAAGATTGCTATATCCATTCCACCCGGCACCCCCAACAATGATATAGTGTTGGGGGTCATGCTCGCGAATAACCTCAATTACTTCTTGTTGTATTTGTGACCAAACCGCATCGCTTATTCCATGCGGCTCGTTCAATATTTCGTAATAGATGAAGTTTGATCGGTTTTTGAAATGCATAGCCATTTGTGCCCAGGTCTTTTTTAGGGGATGGATCACATCGGGTGTCGTAGCTACGTCTGGATCAAATGTGTGGTTGTCGAGTATTAAATGAAGTTGTAATTCCTCAGCCCAATCAACAACTTGATCAAGCATATTCAGGAAGAGCGGATCAAGGACATAATCAGGCGCTCCGTTGGTCATGTAATGAAGATTTATCGGAAGCCGTATAACATCGCAACCCAATGATTTTATTTGTTCAAAATCTTTTTTGGTAAACATGGTAAAGTGTATTTCACGTGCACTACCGGCCTGAAACCACCCTGTAACATTTACACCTTTGGTAAAATGTTGTGCACGAATATGTGTAAATGTTATTACCAGTATGAGTAGGGTAATCGTTCTCATGGTTGTTTCATCATTTCTTTTCGCTAAGCACCTGTTTGAAGTATTCTCCCTGTCGTGTAGTATTAAAATCCCAATCGCGTATCAACATCGGGTTCCAGTCAGGATCAAAGCACCAAACGATATACGAGATTCCATTTTGGTTACAATAAGCAGTAATGGCATCACCGTATGACTCGTTGCTGATAACGGGAATATGTGCGCCCTTTTCTTCCTCACCACTAAATCCAATCTCGGTTAAAATTATGGGGTAGTGGTTGGCCATTAAGCCCCAGTCTTTATTCCATTTATCTTCCCATGGTTTTTCACGTTTCATCGGGTAAGGGTGACTCACATAAGCAATTCCGGCTGCGTTTACCGGGTTACCGGCAGCCTCGCTAAGGTCGTAACCCCAGTTAAAGCCTGCCACTAATGGTATGTTAAGGGCCCCCTCGGCACGAATGACAGTAATTATTTCCTCAACTATGGCTTTCCATTCTGCCCAGGTACAGTTACCAAATTCACCATTGTTTACAGGTTCGTTGAATAATTCAAAAAACGCAACTGTGGAATGTTTGCCGTATTGTTTGGCCATGGTTTGCCAGAACTCGCGCGTTTCTTTTTTCGTGGTTTTGTACGATGGACGAAAGAATTTTTCGGTTTTAAGGTTGCCGATGCTGTGCCAGTCGATAATCACATAAAGCTGTAGCTCAGTGGCCCAGTGGATACCCTGGTCAAGTAATTTCAGGTAGCTGTCTTTTCCTAATGTGCGCCAATTAGCCGGATGCACCGGAAAACGCACTGCGTTTGCTCCCCAGTTTTTGATTTCCTGGAAGTAACGTTTGTTCCACTGGTTATCAGCCTGCAGTTTGTAGGGATCACTTGTGCTAAACCCGTGAAATACAATGGTTTCTCCGTAAGTGTTTACAAATAAATTTTCTTTTACCAGTATTTGAGGCAACGGTTTTGGTTGGGCGTAAAGGAAACTGCTTAATAAAGCCGTTAGTATTGATAAAGTGAATTTAAAATTCCTGATAGGCTTGTACATCTTTTTGTTGAGTTTAGCGATCAATCAAAACTTCAAAACATGAGGCTGGTAATGCTGCTTTGTTAAAGAGATTCGGATTGGAGTCGTTTTTATAAGCGTAGCGAATTCCTTTTATTGTGCTGATGTTTTTTGTACTCACCTCTACCGTTGCGCCATTGATTTTTGCTGGCATGGAATGCCACTGCTTTCCGTCATAGATTTCAAACTCTTTTAATTTGCCATCTTTACTGATTAACCCTTCTTCGCTGTACCTGAAGTGGATGATTACTTTATCTTTTTTGATTTCATGGGTTTGATACAAAGGACCTGAAAAGGGAATAGCAACCCCATAATCATGATGCAATGCCCAGGCGGCTAAACGTCTGCCAACGTCAAGTTTGTTCCGGGGGTGGATGTCCTCCAGGTTTCCAATGTCGGATACAACAACGAGTCCGGTTTGCGGTACTGAGTTCGCTACCTTTCGTTGTTGGTCACGTACTATGGCACCGTTAACATTATCCCTGCCATAGCCCGACCATGGGGCGATCTGCACGATGTAAAATGGAAATTCATAATCCCATGCCTCACGCCAATTTTTAATTAAGGTGGTTAATGTTTGCTGGTAATGGATGGCATTGCTTGTATTAGCCTCGCCCTGGTACCATAGCGCGCCCTTAATTTTGTAGGGGGCAAGCGGGTAAACCATAGTGTTGAACAAGCTACCCGGCTTAATTGGGCTCCAGCTAACAGGCTTAAGCATTTCGGCACTTTGCTTCAAGGTTTGATTGCCTTCAATAATAGATTCGTGCATCCAAACCTCAGCGGGCGAGCCTCCCCAAGCCGAACAGATTAGACCAACCGGAACATTTCGTTTGCTATGTATTTCTCTTCCAAAGAAATACATCAATGCACTGAAGTGATACATGCTTTCAGGCGTACATACCACCCATTTTCCGGTTAGGTGCTTCTGTAGAATTGAATCGGCCCAGGGCAGCACCGTAAAAAAGCGTATTTGTGGGTAATTGGCTTTAGTCTTTTCATCTTCACCACCATCAATTTTCATAGCCGGTGTCCACTCCATATTTGACTGCCCGCTGCCTAGCCAAACTTCACCAATCAATACATCGTCAATAATGATTGTGTTATAACCTTGTATGGTAATCTGGTAGGGGCCACCGGCTTTCGGGGTTTCAATATTGAAACTCCAGTACGAACTCACATCGGTCACCTTTTTGTACTCTTTGGAAGAATCCCAGCTTACGGTAATTTTTACTTCTTCCAGTGCTTTGGCCCATCCCCAAATCGTTATGCTGGTGTTTTGTTGCAGCACCATGTGATCGCTGAAGATGGCCGGCAGTATGACGTTTGCTTTTGCCAAGCCTACGAAGGCGATCAGAATAGTCGTTAGAAATAATTTTATTCTATAGTTCATTTTATTGATTAATCCTCCATGATGTTTCGTTGTGCATATTCCGAAGGTGTAACGCCAAACATCTTTTTGAAACATTCGCGGAAGTAGGGTAGGTCAGTAAAACCAACTTCATACGTTACTTCTGCCACCGTAAGCTGGTGCTGTTCCAGTAGTTGGGCTGCCCGTTTCAAACGCATACAGCGAATAAACTCATTGGCCGAAAAGCCTGTAAGCGCCTTAAGCTTTCGATATACCTGCATACGACTCATGGCTACATCCTGGCAAAGGTTTTCTATGGTATAGTCAACGTTTGTCATGTTGCTTTCAATACTTTCAAGCACTTGTTGGATAAACAATTCATCGGCTGAGTTTAATGTTACTTTTTTAGGTTCAATGTTCAATACCTGCCGATCCCTGAAAGCTTCATGTAACCGGGTTCTAAGTTGAAGCAGGTTTCTTACTTTCAATTCCAGTACTTTTGGATTAAAAGGTTTGGTAAGGTATTCATCGGCCCCGGTTTCAAGTCCTTCTATCTTGTAGATCAATGAGGTGCGTGCGGTAAGCAGGATGAGCGGAATATGTGATGTTCGCTTGTCAGACTTTAGTCGTTTACATAATGTAATGCCGTCCATAACGGGCATCATTACATCGCTGATGATCACATCAGGTATGGTGGTTATTGCCTTTTCCCATCCCTCTTCACCTTGGGTAGCTTCAATTACGGTATATGCATTGTTAAAAATTGATTTAATGTATGCACGAACGGTACTAACATCTTCAACAATCAGTAGTTTGGGCAGTAACCTGCTTCTATCATTTTTTTCAACAGGTTCCTCATAGGAAATAGAGTTCCATTCGGTGTCAATTAGTGATGGGTAATGATCCATTGATTCCAGATCATCTGACCAGGGTTGTATCTCCTCCTGAATGAAATGCTCTTTTCCTTTCTTTAAAATAATTTTAAAGTGGGTGTATTCGCCTTCTTTGCTCTCCACCTGAATAGTGCCCTGGTGCATTTCAACAAGGCTTTTTGAAAGGGCAAGGCCGATACCGGTACCGGTGTGCTGCCGGTTTTCGTCATAACTAAAGAAGGTTTGGAAAATATGTTCAAAATGTTCCTGTTTTATGCCCTTTCCTGAATCCTTCACAATCAGTTCTACCGTGTTGCCTTTATCGTTGACTTCAAGAATAATTGTTCCGTGTTGTGGTGTATGCTTAAATGCGTTTGAGAGCAAGTTGAGCAGGATTATTTCAAATTGATTACGATCGAACCATACTTTTATATTTTCATGGGTGGTTTCCATGATAAATTGGATCTGCATTTGTTCGGCCAGTGCATCAAACGACAGTTTAATTTCACGTACGAACCGTACAATATTGCCTTCTGAAACTTTAAGGTTAAGGTTTCCGGATTCGGCCTTACGGAAATCGAGTAATTGATTTACAAGCCTGAGCAGGCGTTGGGAATTATCACTTATGTTGGAAACAAGGTTTCTCGCTTGCTTGCTTAGTTCCCCAGACTCAAGAAGGGATTGTGCAGGGCCTAGTATAAGGGTGAGCGGAGTACGAAACTCGTGGGATATGTTCGTGAAGAAATCGAGTTTGGCTTTGTTTAGCTTTTCGAGGTTTTCGCGTTGAAGCCGTTCCAGTTTGATATCGTGAAGTAAGTTTGCGCGCAGTAGTATAAATCTTCTGAAAATATATAAAGCAACAAATCCAAGCAGCACATACAGTACGGCAGCCCAAAAAGTCTTCCACCAGGGGGGGTGTATTACAAGTGAAATTTGACTGTACTCTTCTTGCCATATACCATCTATACCGGATGCTTTTACTTTAAACGTATAAGTGCCGGGGTTTAGGTTGGTATAGTTGGCAAACCGTCTGTCGCTTTCGGTGTAATTCCAGGTGTCATTAAACCCCTCCAGCATATAGGCATACCTAATTTTTGGGGGTGCTGCAAAATCAAGCGAGGCAAATTCAAAGGCAACTGAATTTTCGAAGTGCTTTAATTCAATTTTTGAGTTGTTTCGAAGCGGCCCATCGAGCAGGATTCTGCCATTCACTTCTTCGCCATAAGCAACATTTTTCCCAAACAGTCCGAACTGGGTAATGGCCAGTGGCGAATTTTCAGGTCGCTGTATAATTTTTTTGGTATCAATACGGTTGAAGCCTTCTGAACCTGCAAACAATAATTCTCCTCCTAAACCTTTGACACAAACATTGTTATAGAAGAACCCACCCATAATGTGGTCGTTTCGATCATAATTTCGTGTCCAGGTTTGGTCAGCCGGGTCAACCACAGTTAGCCCGTTCCAATGGGCCAGCCATAATTTTCCCTGGCTGTCTTCCAAAATGCTAACGATAACATCGTTGCTGGGCCCGCCTTCAATTTTATAGTGCTCAAAAATGTCACGTCTTCTGTCGAAAGAACTTAATCCGCCATCGGTTGCAAGCCAAAATATTCCTGCGTGGTCTTCATAGATACAGTTAATAAAATTATCGTTGATGCTATTGGTCTCTGATCGTTTATAATGCTCCACTTTTAACTCTTCTCCACCTTCTTTAATGCTGAAGAAGCCATTTCCGCGGGTACCTACCCAGGTTGTTCCCGAGCGGTCTACATAGAGTACTACATTTGGTGCAATGGACAACCGTGGGTCTTCATAGCGGATAACATCGCCATGTTGGAGGATTTTATAAAGCCCGCCTCCCCAGGTACCTATTAATACGTTATCACGGCCATCGCTTGTAATGGCCATGATGTAGTTGTCTTTTAAAATGGAATTGGTTTCTGTTGCGTAGTGATTGTAGGAAGAAATTTCGGAGGTTGTTAGTTGATGTTCATTGAAGTGGTACACACCTGCCCCGGCAGTGCCTACCCACACACTTCCCTTACCATCGGAATACAGGGTTTGAACGAACTCGGTAAAAGTATTTTCTTCCGGTGTAACAATTTTGTACTTCGTGAAGGAATTAATCCCGTCAAATTTATACAGTCCGCCACCGATCGTGGAAATCCAATACCCTCCGGTAGCGGATAGCTGAACTCCCGTTATAATGCTTTTTGTTTTATCGAACTGGGCAACCGTAAATGATTCAAATTCTTTTGTATAGGAGTCGAATTTGTTAATTCCTTTTTTTGTGCCAACCCACAATACACCGCCCCGGTCGATGTATAAGGAGGTGACTGATCCATGGCTTAGGTTCATTTCGTTCCACCCGGTAAGTTTGCGTTCATCAAATTGCATCGTTAGCACATTGAAAAACGAAATACCGGATTCGGAACCTGCAATCAGGTAAGGATGGTCACCCGCCACCACCAACAGGCTGCTGAAGAGACTGTAGCTTGCTGGTTTGTTGGGTATGCTGTAGCTGCTGAGTTGGCCATTAATAAGCGCTTTAAGTCCTTTTTTAGTGGTAAGCCAAATGCCGGTACCGGTTTCGGTAGGCAGGCTGGCGATATCGTAAATGTGGTTGTGTAAGGCCTGGTTATCGGTCTCCTTATCGTACAAATAACTTTTAAATACATACCGATCGTCATGGCTTTGTAGTTTATTCAACCCATAGACTGTTCCAACCCAAATTTCGTTATTGGCTGAACGGTGTATGGCGGTAATAAAATCGTGTGTGAGGCTGGGGGATGTTTTGGTAGTAATATGTGAAAAGCCTGAACTGTTCTTTTTGCGGATGTTAATCCCATTTTCTGTCCCAATCCAAAGGTTGCCATTGGCATCTTCCTGTATGGCGCGTATATTGTTGTTGCTTAAACTGGTTGGATCAAGTTCATCATGAACAAATTTTTCAAAAGAGCTATTGTTCTTGTTGTACCGGAAAAGTCCGCCCATGTGGGTGCCTATCCAAAGAAACCCGGATTGATCTTCGAAAAGTGTGAGTATTTTATTACTTTGAAGTTTGCCGGGTTGGTTTTCGGAGTGGAATACGGTGGTGGTGTAGCCATCGTAGCGTATTAATCCCGACCAGGTGCCAATCCAAAGGTAACCTTCACTATCCTGCAAAATACAATTGATGGAACTTTGCGATAAGCTTAACTCTTCCTGCAATTGATCAAATACAAGCTTTTTCTTATACAATTCTGCGGGCTGTGCATAGCCATTATACGAATGCAGCACCATAACCAACAGGATTGCCCACAACCAGGTGATGTTCCATTGCCTATTTGCTGATACCATAATTTTCATGAATAAAATCTATTCATTTAAAATAGTTAAAACAACTTTATCAGCAACAGAAGTGCTACATAACAGAAACTTTTTGAGTAATGTTTTTGATCCCATCCGTTATCATTATCATGTAAAAGCCGGGTTTTAGCATAAGTTTATCAATTGAAAATGTTACTGTACTCTTAGTTGTTTTTTCTTCCGCTATCTTTTTTCCGGATACATCATAGATGGTTACCAATGTTGGTGAAAGAAGCTTTTTAAACTCGACCGTAATTAAACGTTGGTCATGGATTATCTCAATTATAACTTCGTCTGTTTTTAAATTTTCGGAGGTTGATAAAATGAGCAGCGGTTCATATAGGTTGGTCATCTTATCACTAAATACAACGTGTTTAGAGTTTTTAAAATTTATAAAACTTTGTTTCGCTGCAGATGTGCTGCCCGTGTGGGGCACATAGGGATGAGACCAACTGGCGTTAATCCAGGTGAGCACCCAGGCAATTTTTAGTGCCTTTCCCGATGGATCATTTATGATGGCCGGCAATACGGTATCACTCCAGTATTTCGTTGCTGCCTCTCCGTTTCCTGTATCGTTTCGATAACCGGTTTCACTTAGCACTGCTACCTTATTGTGGGTTTGCGCATATTCTACCAGTGTGCCCATGTATATGCGAAAAGGATCGGCCGTAAGTTCGTACATATCCAAGCCTAAAATATCTACATAGGCATCGCCTGGGTAGTAATTTGTAAATACTGTACTGTTAACCGGGCTATTAGGTGACCAGCAAAATAAAACACTGTTAGTCCGCTCTTTTATATAGTCAACGGTTAGTTGGTACAAGGCTTTGTAGTCCGCTGGCGAAAAACCCGAACAGGAAGCCCCCCACCAAAACCAGTTGCCATTCATTTCGTGGAGCGGCCTGAACACAATGGGAATATGCTCACCGTCCACCACAAGATCATTGTTAATGATGGCAATTGCTTTATCCAATTCATTAAGGTACCAATCCCGATCACCATTTACATTGCCATTGGCAATATTTTTAGCCAGGTTAGCAGGCGATCCGTTACATGTATATGAGGTTGTGTTGCGTGCGCTGATGTGCCAGTCAAACGTTATAACAAACCCTTGTTGGTAGGCCCACTTTACTGCTTCGGTGTGGTAACCTCTTTCTGCAGCACTCTTATCCAGGTAATAATGAAAGTCAGAGCCCAGTACAACCGGGTACGCACCGGTTACTTCGTGGCTATCGGAATAGGCCTTATCACCATGCGCACTTCCAGAACTATACTTAAAACTGTTAAAGAACTCTTGTCCGAAAAGAAAATAACTACTGTTTTGAATGATTTTAAGATTGTTGTACAGGATAATTGTTTTCTCAGACACATTAGCATCTACCTGGGCCACGGTAATCATTAATCTTAAATAACAAACTGCTATTAAAATAGCCCTCTTCATAGTACCCTATTAAAGGCCAAGAACGATTGTGGTTATGCTCTTGGCCGGAAGACTCAATGATCTGGTTGGAGTAGTGGTTGATACTGAAGTATAATAACTTCCTTCCTTACTTTGTGCAACACTTATACTTTTGGCGGTTTTCCCTTCGGCAACAAAATGCACTTTGGAAGACGCTGTACCGTTATTTACCACGATAATTGTAATTTTTGTGTTATCAGGGTTTACAAATGCAGTGGTAATTAAATTTGATGCAGGCGTTGTGGAAGTGGTGGTTTCAATACGATGGTAGCCTGCATTAATATTTTTCGAAAAATGCTTGATAAGATAGTAGTACGGAGTAACCTGGTAGGGTGAAGTGGGAGAGGAACCCGTGCTGATCATGGCGGCATCTTCGCCCGAAGCAGGTGTAGCCCACATGAGTTTCCAGTAAATGTACGCTGATGTGTTTGCATGGAGGAGTGACTCTTGAATAAACAACGCGGTATTGAACCACGAAAGGTTATCCGAGAATTCAGTCATCATATTTGGTTTGGTTGAAAAGCTACCAACATTTTTTAAGGATGTGGTAATAGCTGATGCTGCGGTAGTGGAGTTGATGTTATAAGGATGCCACCCAAAAACGGCAACATTGGGATTATCTTTTAATACACTCACAAATGGACCGAACGTTGGTATGTCCTGCGACTCTGGGCCAACAAACAGGGGCACATGCGCCCGGTTTTTTATTCTGTCATAGATTCTATTGAGTGCTGTATTGTACCCAGGCAATACATCGGTCTCTGTAATCGCCCAGCGGCAGGTTGTCCAGTTTGAGTTGACATACGTGGGCTCATTCTGAATGCTAAGATAATTAGGATTGAAAGGCGTATGGTCCAGTAAATCATTCCAATACTCTGCAAACTCATCGTACATAAAGCCACCTGCATTTTTCTTGAGCGTGCCTTCCCGTAGTTTATTATTATCTTTTAGCGATACCGGTGGCCCCCAGGATGACAACAATATTTTAATGTTGGGGTCTCGTTCCTTAGCCAGGTTGTACAGTTGGTTGGTGGCATCCCAATGCGCTTTGGCGTAATCATTATCTCCCGTATTGGACATCGTTGCTACGCCTTTGTTGGTTGGATAATTATCCGGATAGTACCATGTTTTAAACCGGATAATATCAATGCCCAGATCGGTAAACAAAAGATCGGCAATTTCATTTACTTTACTGTGGGAAGTGAGCCAATTGCTATACCAGGTAAGTGCACCACCAAACCCAATCATCTCTTGTTGTTTGTTAGCCAACTTAACAGTAACCGTAACACTATCGGGCGGCACTATGGGTTGAGTTATCTCCGTTCCGGATTCATCCCTGTTGCAGGAAAATAGTACAGTCATGCAGACCATACATAGCATACTCAATTTGATCTTATTCATGTTTAAAAAATATTAACAAACAAAAACAGGAAGGCCATCTTCGAAGATAGCCTTCCAAACTTAACCGTATTAACCTATTGAAGTCCTATATGATCAATAAATACTGTTCCGGCCCAATCGGTATCCTGAAAGAAGAGCTCACCAATTGAGGCTGGGTTACCTAAACTTGATAATGGAATCGCGTAATCAGTCCACTTACCGGCCCGTATGGTTACCTGAACACTGGAAGATGCCCCATCGGGTGTTGGCTTGATACCAAGTTGAATGTTTTTATCGCCTGTTCCGGTGCCTCCATAGATGGAGAAAGCGAGGTATTGCATACCGGCCGTAGGGAGCGGGGTTTTGCCCCAACTTCCAAATTGGGCTGCACCACCCCAGCCACCTGCAAAGGTAGCTTTGATTGAAACGCTTCCGCCCCGTTGGTTCTCATCGCTATTGGCAATAGTGGTTGTTCCGCCCCAACCGCCTCCAAAACCAAAATGTGTACTGTTTACCTGGTCGTCATAAATTGGAACCACCAGGTCAGGCAGAAGCCCTAGTGGTTCATCGATGGTAAGGCCTATTTCATCTATAAACACAATGGTGTTGTTGGCGGGGGCGTTGGTATTGTTGTTTTTAATGCGCAGTTCAGTAACATTATTTGAGCCGGCCAAACTCGCCAAAGGCACTACTATCTGATGGTATTTGTCTTTGGTAAATTCAGGCGGGTAGAAGTCTGCGTTGTTGTCGATCTGGACAATAACTTTTGAGTCTTGCCCAACTACATGTACGTAGAAGACAAGGTAATTGTATCCCGCAAAAATACCGGGCGACCCGCCATTGTGAATTTGTATAGCTCCGTATGCATCGTTGAATACAGATTTAATGGCCATGGTTCCATTGGCAGGATTTTCGGTGTTTGTAAAGCTTTGACTTACATGGCCCCATCCGCCCCAGGCCGACCATCCACTTTGTAATCCATCTTTATAAATGTAGTAGTCAAGTGTAGGGAAACCTCCGGTAGAGGGCAACCTCAGCACCACACCCAGAGGACCAGCATAGCCATGTACGGTTATATAATCAACAGCGCCTTGCGTTGCCGTGGCTGGTACAGCGAGCTTAATTTCAGTTGAAGTTTGTGAAATAAATGACGTGGCCAAAACATCGCCAGCTCCGGGCAGTACTAATTTGGCAACCAGGTCCAGATCTGTACCTGTAATGGTAATCACGTCTTGTCCAGGTATGGCCGGTGTTGGTGACAACGCAGTGCCAACCGGTAAAATAATGGTAAGCGGTGAGGTTGTTAATGCTACCGGTGACAATTGTTTTAGTGTTAACGATCCTGTTTTGGCTGTGGCCGGAACCACCAGTTTAATTTCGTTTTCTGACTGACTTGTAAAGTTTGCTTTGGCAACTTCAGTTCCGCCAGTAAATTGAATGGCGGTTATTAAATCAAGATTGGTACCTGAAATGGTGAGCGTGCCGGTATGACGAATGGATTGCGGAGCAATACCAGTTACCGTAGGTAGTGTAACAATTAATTGTTCCTCCGTACCAAAGGTAAGGGGCTTGGTTCCGCCCAATGAAAATATCAGGAAACCCGTTTGTGCCTCCATGGGTACAGTCACAACAACTTGAGTAAGGGAACGGCTTACAAAGTCTTCCTTCGATATTCTCAGGTCGCTGGGAAATGTAACGCTTTCAATCCAGTTTACCTTTTCACCGGTAATGGTAATGTTGGTTCCCGGTTTGGCTTCGGTGGTTATGCTTTGTATAACAACCGGAACTTCAAAGTTCAGAATGGTTTTACTTTCGATATCGCCCTGCGGGGTTTTTAAGGTTATTATACCGGCCTCTGCAGTTTCAGGAACAATCATGTTTATCCGCTCAGCCGATACAGATTTAAAGGCACTTTTCGGTATCTCAACATTTGGCTTAAGAACAATGGCAGTTACTTTGTCAAGGTTTTGTCCGAAAAAGGTAATTTCATCGCCATGATGTACCCCAGAGGGGCCAAAACTTAACAGTACAATCTGGGTTGGTTTTTCTTCATCAAGGCATGATGACAACATACTGAGGCCACCAAGCATGCAAGCCATAACCAGAATATATAAGCTGTTTTTAACAATGTTTTTCATTTTCTTAAGAAGTTATTTTTCTACAAAACGAATGTTGTCAATGTGGAACTCAACGTTATTACCGTTGTTTTCAGGTGAGCCCAAAAACCAGGTACTGAAAGAGCCTGCTGCGCTTTCAATAAATTTCTGGTTGGGGGTGTACACTACATTGGTTCCTTCCATGCCCATGAAATACTGAAACTCAGTTAGCGGAATGGTAACGGTAATCCAACTTCCGTTTGTGGTTACTTCAGCGCCTGAACTGTTCCATGGGCCCCAAATGGCACGGGCGTTTAGGGTGTTGCTCCATATTTCCTGGTTGTTTCCGGCATGCGTGGGTGTTGATAAACACAGGTTAAGGTACCCGCCATACCAACGTTTGATTTTAGCTTCAAATTTTACAACATAGTCGCGGTAGGAATTTGGGTAAAGCGGGTAAAAGTTTTCGGTACGTCCGGCAGGGCCTCCCCAAAATTCCATGCACAGTGGTGACTCGGCTGGGGCGCCTGGTCCTTCATCGCGTTGGTTAGGTGCAATATCGCCCCGTATAACCAGGTAATATCCGTCAATTGGGTTGTCGCTATTTTCACGTAGCCCGATTCGCCAACCGTTGGCAACTTTGTTGTCAAAATTGAGAATGATGTTCCGTGAATCCCAGACATGAAAGCGTGACTCAACTTCACCAAAGTTTGTGGTAACAGTAACGGGGCCTTCCGTTGCCCCTTCGGGAACGGTAACAACCAGGCGTGACTGACTTACTGAAACTACTTCGCCCACAACGCCACCCGTGTAGGTAACCGTTACGGGATCAAAAAAGTAATTGCCATGGATTACCAGGTCTTCACCGGCTTGCGGCCATTCGTTTTGCGCACTGGTAACAACCGGAGGAGGAATAGCTACAACGAATGGATATTCAAGTGTATTTCCTTTGGCGTCAATCAAATACAGCTTATCGGTAATTACCTCCGGGGCAATGCTGGGTACACTTACAAAAATATTTCGGTTAGTAACCCAGGTGGGGTTTAACCCGATGGCTTTTTGATCATTGAACCAAATCTCCCTTGTTCCGCCAAGGTTTTTACCCATAATTACAATGCCTGTGCCTAACGTAGCACTGACAATCAACGAGTCGGAAGTTTCAGGATTAGCTAACCGAATATAATCAATTACGGGTGGGCCATTAGGCGTTTCAATATTTGTTCCGTCTCCACTCATTTCGCATGAAATTGGGATGAACAGGGCACTTAACAGTAAGCAGGGTATGAGTGCACCAATGATATATTTCTTTAGTTTCATGTTCATTCAGCATTTTTAGTTGAATTCATACTCTACAGGTTCTCGATTAGGGGCCAACAATGGATTAATCACTACCTGATTTCCGGGAATAGGCAACCTCATTTTAGTGGCTGTAAACACTACTATCGGATCGGTATTGGTGTTATTGTTTGCCGATGTGGTTCCGGCCGGTACGAGCTCATACCCGGCAGGATCATTTTCAAGTGCATCGTTAGTGTTGATCCTAAAATACATGTCAGTACGGTTTTGGCCATTCAGGTAATTTAGGGCCTCTTCAGGATTACGGTAGTACCTTCGTTTAATGTCAATCCAAGATTGTGCTTCCAGTGCCAACTCGATCCTGCGTTCATTGAAGAGTTGTTGATAGGTAACAGTTGTTCGTGGATCAAGTCCGGCCCTGGCACGTACTGCATTCAACGATGCAAGTCCCGGGCCTCCGGTTAACTCATTACTGGAGCCCATCAATGCTTCCGTGTAAAGCAGGTATACATCGGCCAGGCGCAGGTAGTAAATATCAAGGGGTGAGTCTTGATTGGTAATGGCATAACCACCATTATCCTTATCGTTGCCAATAATATGTTTCTTTAAGCTTGTAAGGGTAGGGGTTGAGCCTTCCAATACTGTATTTTCAGCATCGCGCGAAACAATCTTGTATGTGTAACCACCTCTCTCTGTTGCGAGATAATTGTAGTAGTCGCCATTTTGCATGTAGATAGCCCTTCTGCGCAAGTCAGTCTTTCCTCCGGCATTTACGGAAACCGTATTGATTAGGCTTACCGTAGGACATTTTCCTGAACCCCAGGCAGTGGCATCACCGGTAACGATGGTGCTTCTTGCAAAACGTGCCTGACGGCTGCTGCCAAATCCCCAGCCACCATTAATGAGTTGGGGTGCAAAAAGAATTTCAGGATTGTGTTCGTTCTGAACTTTAAACAGATCTTCGTAACTGGCGTTTAATGATCTGCCACTGTTATTGATAACATCGGCAGCGTAATTTGCGGCAAGCGTGAAATCATTTGAAGAGCCAATAGTTCCTCCGCCTACGCTACGTTGCGCCAAAGCGAGGTGAAGTTTAGCAAGCATACCTTTAGCTGCCCACTGTGTAACCCTTCCCGGGTCATCAGTTGCCGGCAGGTTTTCAGCTGCAAATACTAAATCCCTGCGCGCAAATTCATAGAGACTGGCTGTTGTATTTTTTGGTAACAACAGTTCGCCTTTCGCTACTTTTTCTGCAGGCTTTTCAATAATGGGTGCTTCGCCCCAGTATTCGGCCAACAGAAAGTAGGCGATTCCGCGCATAAACCTGGCCTCGCCCAAACCTTCATTGATAATACTTTGGCTTACCCCATAACCCGAAGCTATGGTTGGCATATCGTCAATAATGAGGTTGGCGAAAGATATGACATCGTAAAACCCTTGCCAGCCCTGCCCGATGTATTGGTTTGATTCGTTGAAGGACATATAAAAGAATTGTCCTTCAGCATCCCAGTTATGGTGCATATCACCGGCCATTACATCACCGGCCAACCAACTGAATTGATCGTTAACGCCCCACCATACTCGTCCGTATAACGAAGCTGTGGCCTGGCGTATCTCGGCTTTGTTTCGATACCACGAATTTACGGTTGGCCTGTCTTCCGGAACATACTCCAGGAAGTCTTCTGTGCACGCACTGAATGTGATCAGTAGCACCACACTTATGAAATATTTTGTGTATTTCTTCATAGCTGTCATCATTTTAGAAATCAACATTAATACCGAATGTAAACACACGAGGGGCCGGGTAACGTCCCATATCAACGTTCTGCATCAATGCACTTTGGTTGAAAGCGCCAATTTGCGGATCAAGGCCTTTGTACTTCGTTATTGTGGCCAGGTTTTGGATATTGGCATATACCTGTACGTTTGTAATTTTAGCTTTATTGGTTAGTGCCTTTGGAAGCGTATAACCGAACCTGACATTTTGAAGTCTTACGTAGGTACCGTCTTCAATCCACCGACTTGACATGTAATGGTTCCGGTTTTCGCCACCGTTATCAAATCGTGGCATGTTTGTTTCCGGGTTGACCAATTCCACATCGTCAATGTTGTTGATGTTAACTCCATTGGGCTTTAATTGGGTCCGTGCCCTGTTAATAACACTCATGGATTGGTTATCAAAGTTGCCAATCATTTGTTCGTTGCGGGCACGTGAATAATTCAGTATATCACCTCCAACGGAACCGATAATAAACAAGTCCAGGCTAAACGGCCCATAGGTGAAGGTGTTGTTGAGGCCAAATGTAAAATCTGGGTTAGGGTCGCCAATTACAGTCTGGTCGCGGCTATCGATAACGCCATCGTTGTTTATGTCTTTCCACTTTATATCACCTAACCATAAGCCTTGTGTTCTTTCTATCAGGTTAACACCGTTAGGCTTTTCAGCAGTTACTGAATTTGGTGCCTGAATTTGAACGGCATGATTTAAAATTTCTTCTTTTGATTTGAAGATACCTTCCATTACGTATCCATAAAATTGACCAACAGGATACCCAACGGTTGTCATGGTTGCTGTTTCAAACCCGGTATACCAGTACAGGTTCCTGAAAATGGTTGTGCCGCCCATATCCGTTACGCGGTTTCGGTTTACTGAAAGGTTGGCATTGGTTGTCCACCTGAGTTTTCCTTTATCGGTATTCACGGTTGTCAGGGTCAACTCAATACCTTTGTTAGTCATACTGCCAACATTAGCCTGGGGTCCTTGAACCTGGTTTCCGAATGTTGCAGGAAGCGGTACTTGAAGAAGCAGGTTGTCGGTAACTTTGTTGTAGGCTTCAACAGTTAGCGTAGCCCGGCCGCTCCATAGTTCTGCATCTAATCCTACGTTGGTCATGCTGGTAGCCTCCCATTGTACATCGGGGTTTGAGTAGGCATTGTTGCGCACAGACGGCCCGAAATACGATTGTACCGTTGTGAGCATGGAGCCAAACGCATAGTTTTGAATTTCCTGATTTCCGGTTTGTCCCCATCCCAATCTCAGCTTAACGTTACTGATCACATTATTCTGAGGGAAGAAGGTTTCATTGGAAATACGCCATGCGGCAGATACAGAAGGAAAAATACCCCACCGGTTATTCGCACCAAAGCGAGAAGAACCATCTCTTCGAATGGTAGCGGTCAACAAGTAGCGATCGCTGTAATTATAGTTTATCCTTCCAAATTGGGAGTAAAGTGAGTTCCACTCAATTTGACCGGTGGGGGGGAAGTTTTCATTAACTTCTCCCTGGCTGACTACCGGCAGGTCGTTGGGGACATTGAATTTATAGATAATCATGTTTTCCCACCGGCCTTTCTGGGCTTCGATACCGGTCATGGCAGTAATTTCATGACTGCCAAATGACTTATTATAGGTGGCATAGTTTTTCCAAAGCCAGAAGAAACTTTGATCGGACCGTTGGCCTAACTGACTGATGGTATTTCTAACACGCCCCCATTCAAAGGTGGGCATAAAGGCTTTGTTAAGTGTGGTATTGTAATCTACACCAATTTCTGACCTGAAACTTAACCCTTTTATAAACTCAACATCTACATACATGTTCGACATAAGCCTGTTGTTAAGTACCGTGTTGTTTCTTAAAAGTGCCAACGCCACCGGGTTAGCGCCAACTTGTGCTGAAAGTTCCTGTTGGCTGGGGCCGGCAAAGCTGCCATCGAAATTGCGTACAGGAATATGCGGGGCCATTTGAGCAGCCTGGGAGATAACACCATCACCACCATCTTGTAGTGTAATGGTTTCATTCTTCCTCGAAAGGCCAATGCTCATGCCCATTTTTACTTTCTCCTTAACGCGACTGTCAACATTGGTGCGCAGATTGAACCGATCGAAATTTGATCCGATTATTATACCATCTTGTTGGAAGTATCCTCCCGAAACCATGTATTGTGTGTTTTCATTTCCACCGGTAGCGGTAAGCGTGTGGCTTTGCATGGGGGCCACGCGAAAAACAGCGTCTTGCCAATTGGTGCCAGGTCCCAACAGACTTGGGTCGGCAAAATTTGGGTTGGCTGTGATGGTGGATACTTCTTGCGCCACTTCATTGTTGTATTGTGCATAGGTGGGCAAATCCATCATATCAAATACCTTGTAAACTTCCTGCAGCGCGTAGAAGCTGTTAAAGTTGAGTTTAGCCTCACCCTTTTTGCCACGTTTGGTTGTGACAATCACTACACCATTGGCTGCCCGCGATCCGTAGATGGCCGTGGCTGAGGCATCTTTCAGTATTTCAATGCTTTCAATGTCGGTTGGGTTTATAGCGGCAAGCGGGTTACTGGCAGCATTTTGCTGGCCTCCCGATCCGCTTTGCCAGTCGAAACCGGAAATACCCTGGGCATTTCCGCCAACCTGAATTCCATCAATTATATAGAGTGGCTCACTACTTTGTGTAAGGGATGTTGTTCCGCGTATGCGGATAGAAACCGCACCACCTGGTTGGCCGGAGTTTTGTGTAACCTGCACACCGGCTGCACGGCCTTGCAAGGCTTGGTCCATACTGGCGGTTACAGTACCCAACAGCGATTCACCGGAAACTGAGGAGAGTGCTCCGGTTAAATCGCTTTTTCGTTGAGTACCATAACCTACAACCACAATTTCCTGAAGCGATGTTATGTCTTCCTGCATCGTAATTGTAAATACAGTCTGGGTGCCAACTTTAATTTCCTGGGGCGTGTAACCGATAAACGAAAAAACCAATACATCCTGGGGTGATGCATCAATGCTGAATTTGCCATAGGCATCAGTGGTTGTACCCGTTAGAGAACCTTTGATAAGCACATTGACAGCGGGAATGCCCATACCCGAAGGGTCTTTTACAACTCCGGTAACAACAGTGGTTTGTGCAACGGCCTGTGATCCTGCAACCAGTAGGTAAGCCAACAGGCAGGCCACTCGCAGTCTGTTTTTTAGTAAAAACAATTTTCTCATAAGTAGTAGGTTTAGTGTTCTGGTTAATAGAAAAAAATGCCAAGCAGGATGAGGATGAAGAGTAGTGCGAAAACCCCAATACCTATTTCGAGCCTCAAAAGAAAACGCTCATTTCGAAGAAGCTTATTGATTTTGGTTCGCATACCCGTCCTTAACCAGTCTTGTTTATTTTTTTTGAGAAAGGTCAAGAAACAATTTGTTCCGTAGGGTAGGTAAATCGCTCAAAAATGGTGGGCAAACGTTTTCGGGATAATTATTTTGCAATCCTATGCTGAATCAGGCGGGGTTAACCGGCTCAAGTGGATGGGTTAGGGGTAGGTCTGCTAATCTTGTCGGAGTATCAAATGGTTTTGTGGTCAGGAAAGCCTTCGGGTACTTTGTAAGGTCGGCAATAGACCTGGGCTGTTTAACCTTTATGAGCCATGAAGTTGGCTTGCTTGGTGTTAAATTTTTAAAGTTCAAGGATATCCGTTACAATTACATTGCTCCGGTTAAGCGCCCTATCTTTGATTTGTAAAGAGATTTTGAGTTTTTTACCACCGAACAAAGCTTTAAAACCAGTGCTTAACATGGTATGGGTAATTTTCCCCTCAAGGTTATTCTTTAGCTGAATATTGAACGGCCCAGACGAAATGGTTGAATTTTTTCGTGCCCCGCTAAGATCAGGAAACCTGGCGTAAAAATCGTGACAAACCAGTTCTCTCCAATCCAGTTCAGTGAAATTCAAACCATCGTTACTATACAGAAACTTCACAATAAGATTGAAATAGTTTTCATTTCGTTGATGGTATAGGTACTTGCCTTCATGGTAATACCAATATCTGCAATCGTATTGGTTTGTACTGGGTATAGTATCGAACGGTGGAGATTCCCTATCGGTAAATTGTATCAGGTCATCGAATGGATATTCTCCTGATAAGGTAATATCAGCGTGTAGCGGGCTGCCATCACTTTTTCTAAAAAAAGAAGTGAAATGGAATGGGTCACTTGTGTATTCAGTGGAGTAGGGTAGTCCTAAGTCTGAATCACCATCGCGGTAATAGAAAGTCAAATCAATTTTATCCGGTTCAGTAACACCAGGTGTCTCTATGAACTTGGCTGATATGAATTCAATGTATGGTTCAGCAGGATAGCGTGGACTTTCCTCATCCGAACATTTTGAAAGTGATAATGCAAGGCCAATTAACACCAGGGGGACTAGCTTTTTGGTCATGAGCAAAAATTAATATGTACAAGACTTTGAGACTTTGCGGTAATAGTTATTCCCTAATCTAAACAAACGCCTGTATCCCTGTAATCTCTTTGCCTAAAATCAACAGGTGTATATCGTGTGTGCCCTCATAGGTTAACACTGATTCCAGGTTGGCCATGTGGCGCATAATCGGGTATTCACCGGTAATGCCCATGCCGCCATGTATCTGCCGGGCTTCGCGTGCAACATCCAATGCTATTTCAATGTTGTTCCTTTTGGCAAGTGAGATTTGTGCAGTGGTGGCTTTACCCTCATTCATTAAAGTGCCGAGTCGCCAGTTTAACAATTGTGCTTTGGTAATTTCGGTGAGCATCTCGGCCAGCTTTTTTTGGATCAATTGAAAAGAGCCAATAGGTTTTCCAAATTGAATCCTTTCTAGCGCATACCTTCTGGCAGAGTCGTAACAATCCATAGCGGCACCGACTGCCCCCCAGGCAATACCATAGCGGGCAGAATCCAGGCACATCATGGGTGCACCTAAACCATTTTTGCCGGGCAACAGGTTTTCTTTGGGAACCTTAACATTATCAAACACCAATTCACCGGTTGCACTTGCCCGCAATGACCACTTGCCATGGGTTTCAGGTGTAGAAAACCCTTCCATTCCACGCTCTACAATCAAACCGTGTATCCGGCCTTCTTCGTTTTTAGCCCACACCACGGCTACATCAGCTTTAGGTGAATTCGATATCCACATCTTGGCACCATTCAGCAGGTAATGGTCGCCCATGTCTTTAAAGTTGGTTACCATGCCACCGGGGTTTGAGCCATGGTCGGGTTCGGTTAATCCGAAGCACCCTAGCCATTCGCCTGAACCAAGTTTGGGTAAGTACTTTTTGCGTTGTGCTTCGTTTCCAAACTTATAGATGGGGTACATCACCAACGAACCTTGCACAGAAGCGGTGGACCGCATGCCCGAATCGCCCCGCTCGATTTCCTGCATGATTAAACCGTAGGCAATGTAATCAAGGCCACCTCCGCCATATTCCTGCGGGATGGTTGGGCCAAATGCCCCGATGTCGCCAAATTTCTTTACGATCTCGTAAGGGAAGTGCGCCCGCTGCGCCCAATCTTCTATGTAGGGGCTTATTTCCCGCTTCACAAAATCCCGTATGGAACTGCGGATGAGCTTGTGTTCTTCTGTTAACAGGCTGTCAACAGCATATAGGTCGGGATGGTCAAAAACGTCTTGTTTTAATGATTTTATAGTCTTTTTATCCAACGTGTGGGTTGCCATAGGATTTTGTTTAATTGCATGCAAATTTAAGTAAATCACAATCCTTAACACCATGGAGGAACCTAAGGTTAACCCTGAATTAGCGGAACAACTCAAGAAATTACAGGAAAAATATGCTGTAATGGGGCAGGATTTATCGTCCTACCTGGATGGCCTGCTCTACTCGGATTACCTCACCTACTGGGACTACATCCACCTGGACACCTTGCTTAGTTTGCAGAACCCGAAAACCAGTTTTCCGGATGAACATATTTTCATCATCTACCACCAGATAACGGAGCTTTATTTCCGGTTGATCATACTGGAACTCGAACAAATTACCGCAAAGGAAAATCCTGATGAAAAGTTTTTTAGTGAACGGCTTGATCGGGTGAACCGTTACTTTGGCCATCTCGAGAATTCATTTGATATCATGGTGAAAGGAATGGAGCGCGAACAGTTTTTAAAATTTCGCATGTCGCTTTTACCGGCCAG
Organism: Cyclobacteriaceae bacterium; assembly: GCA_025808415.1. NCBI lineage: Bacteria > Pseudomonadati > Bacteroidota > Cytophagia > Cytophagales > Cyclobacteriaceae > Cyclobacteriaceae bacterium. Next base: position 2,591,485 of record CP075525.1, on the reverse strand, counting down.
CGGTTTTCAATCGGCACAGTATAGGATTATTGAATTGTATGCTACGGATTTCATAAACCTGGTGGCGGAGAAGGATCGTGTATCAATTCGGGATGGAGGAAATATAGATGATGTGTTACCGAATTTATATTGGCGCAGTGGTGCTACCGAATTGGCTACCGGAAAGAAAACCTTAACGCTGCAGCAGTTTGAAAAAAAATACCTTCATCAGTTTCGCGCTCTCGGGATTTCACTGGCCACAAAAAACCTTTATCAACTGTATAAGAAACATTTCTCGGGCAATCAAACGATCATTGAACGCCTTCGGGCGTTCGATACCCTGGCCAATGTGCTCTGGCCCCTGGCGCATATGAAATCCGCAGCGCACTACCTGGAGAAAGATCCGGAAGATATAAAAGCCACTGGCGGCACCAATTGGCAGAAGTACCTTCCGCCACGTTTTCAAAAGGTTATTTTCTTTCCGGAGTTATGGTCAGATCAGGAGAAGGCCGAATGGGGCAAAGCTGCCTTTATCCGTAAATAGCGCTGAATTTCGTACCTTTCCATAATCTTTTACCCGTGAAAAGGCTATCCATAGCAATTTCATTTTACCTCTTTGCGGTTCAAACCTATGCCCAGGTTTTTACCCGTCAAACTTTTCACGATCCCGAAAAGAAATTTATCAAAGAAGTTTTCCAGGTTAAGGATACCATTAAGAATATTCTGCATGGGCGTTTTGTATCCTATTACCTGAACGGTAACATCGAATCAAAAGGTTTTTTTTCAAACAATGAAACAACCGGCATCTGGGAATTTTTTTACGAATCCGGAAACCTGAAAATGCGCGGGGCCCTTCGCCAAAATTCCAACTATGGTTTGTGGGAATATTTTTATGAGAGCGGCCAGAAAAGTATGGAAGGTACAGTTAATGGAAAAAACCGCGAAGGTGAATGGAAAATGTTTTATGAAAACGGCCAGGTAAAGGAAACCGGAAACTACGTGAACAACCGGAGGTCGGGTTTGTGGTTGAGTTATTTTGAAGATGGTGTAAAAAAAGGTGAGATCGAATACGTTGATGATTTTGGCCGGTACACAGAATATTATCATACCGGAAAGGTAGCAGCCGAAGGCCCCAAAATGGGTACGCGCCAGGTTGGCCATTGGCGGTTTTACGATGAGGGTTCAGGTGCATTGATAACACAGGGCAATTATGAAAATGGGAAAAAGACAGGTGAGTGGATTACCTATTACCCTAACAACAGTGTAGCCGCGAAGGGTCGTTATGAAAACGATCAGCCGGTTGGTAAATGGGAGTATTATTTTGAAGATGGATCGTTGAGTTCTTCGGGCGAATATGTAGGCGGTCAGAAAAATGGTTACTGGAGTTCTTTTTCAACCGGTGGAAAATTATTAAGCGAAGTAAACTACGATAAAGGTACTGGAGAATACCGCGAGTATTATCCCAGCGGCAAGCTGAAAGTTACCGGCATGATGGTGGATGAAAAAAGACAGGGTGCCTGGATTTTTTATTTTGAGGATGGAAAGAAGGAAGGTGAATGCGAGTTTGATAAAGGTAAAGGAATGTATTACGGGTATTACCGCGATGGCTCGTTGCAAACGCGGGGAGAAGTTGATGGCGACAAACGCGTTGGTACCTGGGAACTTTACGAGCGTGATGGTACGCTCTCCGGCTACTACAGGCCTTACTATAACCAACCCAACCTGGCTAAAGATATTAACGACATGGTGGCGAAGAAGGAAGTTGCACGGTCATCGTCCGGGGGTTTTGGATATTTTACAGCACGCGCGAATGAGTTTAAAGGCGTTATCGTGGAAGGCAACCCGGTATTGATGTTTGCAGGGCGCTTTCCATTGGCGGTTGAATTTTATTCGCAGGAGCGGCTTGGCCATGCTTTTGAATTTATCGGCATACGCAATCCGTTTTTTGAGGCCGATGGCAAAGTTGTTCCAGGCAAGTTATTTGAACGCGGATACAGCATATCCATTAAGCAAAAGTTCTATAATCCTGTAAAAGCCGGCATGTGGTACTTCGGACACCAATTACGTTTTACCAACCTGGGTCATTTCACCAACATTATATTTAACGGAAATCCGGAAAGCATAATTACGTTTACCGCGCCTGATCAGCGTATTGAATATGGCGCTTTGTTAGGGTATAGGATTATACAGCGTAACAATGTCAGTGGCTTTACCATTGATATTTATGGTTCTGCCGGAATAGGTTTCAGGAACGTAAATGTCGACCCGATGAGTGCCAGTTATTTCCAAAATGTTGACCAATCCAAACTGGTTACAAGCTTTACGTTCGGGCTCAACATGGGCAACGTGTTTTCCTATCGTTAACACGTTATATTTGCCTGCTTAATATTGAAGGTTAACTTCCTTCCACATGCCTGCCAAAGAGATTATACTTTCGCCCGAAGAGGCTTTTGATGAACAACGCTTTATTCCTGCGTTGTATGAAAAACTCGGAATGAAGAAGGATGGTGAGTTGTGGGTGCGCCCGTTAAAGCGCTCCATTGATGCCAGGGGCAAAAAAGTTGTGGTACGCGTACTCTGCGAAACCATAAAGGCCTCTGAAAAACGTCCGCTGATAACATATTCAAAAAGATTTGCTGCTGTTGAAAAAGCCAGGCGCGTATTGATTGTTGGGTCAGGGCCAGCCGGATTGTTTGCTGCCCTCCGTTTACTTGAATTGGGCGCAAAGCCTATACTACTGGAGCGCGGATTTGATGTAAAAACCAGGCGCAGGGATATTGCCGCCATTAATAAACATCATATTGTTAATCCCAATTCAAATTATTGTTTTGGTGAGGGGGGTGCCGGTACGTATTCTGATGGGAAGCTATACACACGATCGAAGAAACGCGGTGATGTTAACCGCATTTTGGAAATACTGGTGGCACACGGTGCGAAAGAAGAAATTCTTTTTGATGCCCACCCGCACATCGGAACAAATAAACTCCCTATGCTTATTGAAGAGATCAGGAAGAGCATTCTCGAAGCCGGAGGTGAAATTCATTTTAACTCTTGTGTAAATGATTTTATAATCAAAGAAGGGTGCATTAAGGGAGTTAAATTGAGTGACGGAACCAGTATAGAAGGCGAGGCCCTTATCCTTGCCACCGGCCATTCTGCCCGTGATATTTTTGAGTTGCTTTATTTCAAGGGTATACTCATTGAACAAAAACCTTTTGCTTTGGGCCTTCGGGTAGAGCATATGCAGCAACTGATCGATCGGATCCAATACCATTGCCCGGTTGAACGCGGACCGTACCTACCAGCCTCATCCTATTCGCTGGTGCATCAGGCCAGCGTTAACGGTCAACAGCGCGGTGTGTTTTCATTTTGCATGTGCCCTGGCGGATTTATTGTTCCGTCCGCTACTGCTCCCGGTGAGGTTGTCGTCAATGGTATGAGCCCATCCCGAAGGGATTCCCGATATTCAAACTCGGGCATAGTGGTTTCGGTGAACGAGCGGGACTTTATTCCCTTTAACCGGTTTGGCCCATTGGCAGGTATGCATTTTCAGGCAGCCATTGAACGGCAAGCGTGTATCCTTGCCGGTAATACCCAAACCGCCCCGGCCCAACGTTTGGTAGATTTTGTGGAAGGAAAAGTTTCAACAACCCTTTTGGAAACTTCCTACCAGCCTGGACTTACATCCGTTGACTTACGAGAGGTCTTGCCTGATTTTATTACAGAAGCCTTGCAGCAGGGTTTCCGGAACTTTGGTAGTAAAATGCGCGGTTACCTGACCAACGAGGCACAAGTGGTGGGTGTGGAAAGCCGAACATCGTCACCGGTGCGCATACCGCGCGATGGTGAAACCCTGGAGCACCCACACGTACAAGGTTTGTTTCCGTGTGGCGAGGGGGCAGGCTATGCAGGAGGTATTGTTTCTGCAGCCATGGATGGCGAACGTAGTGCTGAGGCGGTGGCCAGAAAATTAAAATTGAACTGAGAAAATGAAAACGGTAATTATCGGGGCAACCCCAAATCCATCGCGCTATGCTTTTATAGCGGCCGGTATGCTCACGGAATATGGGCACGAAATCGTACCTGTTGGAATTAAGAAAGGAGAGGTTTTCGGGAAGCCTATTTTAAATATGCGGGAGCAGCCGGAGATTAGTGATGTTGATACCATTACGCTTTACATTGGGCCGGATCATCAACCCGAATGGTATAATTACCTCATCGGCTTAAAGCCAAGGCGAATTATTTTCAACCCAGGCACTGAAAATCGTGAGTTTGAACAATTGGCTATCAAGAATGGTATAGAACCCATTGAAGCCTGCACCCTGGTTATGCTGCGTACAGGCCAATATTAATGGTAATGCAATCCAATAATCTCACCGGACAGGCTCATTGTCTTTTTGAATAGCAATGACGGAGACACACACAATTTTCCATTCACCGTTTACTTTCTCCATTACTCTTACCTCTGCTTGTGGTGGCCTGTTGGTATCGTCCGAAACTTGCTGCGTGAAACGGATATACGCCATGTTGCCATGTATTTTAATATGATGCCAGTCCCGTTTAATATTGGCGCTGGAAGGTTTGGAGGTTTTGAAATAATTACTAAACCCTTTATTAATTTCATTCCATCCTGAAAACGAATTCACATCCGTAGTATCGGCAAACGACCAAAAAGCATACGGCTCATGCACCCACAAATTGGCCCATGTTTTCTGATCGATTTCAAAAAATGCTTTTGTTTCCTTTTCGATGATTGCTTTAATAGCGGCTTCATCGTTGCCTTTGACAACGGGCTGGGATTTGCCTTTTTTATCTTGCGCGGAAAGGTTCAGGCAGGTGGCACCGACCAGAAAAAGCAGGAGGTATACGGAAAGTTTCATAGCGTTAGGGTTGCGGTTAACAATCTGTTTTATGACTACTGTATTAATTCGCACGCTTTAGAAGGCAACCGGAGTATCTACGGGGGTAGACAACTCCTGCATCATGTCAACTAATCCTGCAATAATTTTTCGGATAACCCCAACGGCAACAAAACTCAGTGTTAAGTAAATAAGCAGGAAATCAAGCTTTTTTATGGCCAGTTTCATAGGTTTTTGATTAGGTGACTATAAGTTAATGAAATAGGCCTGAATAGTCAAATCAAAACGCTGGCCAGGTTATGATGTAAATCATATCCGAAAAACCGTTTTAAAGATTACCTTCATGAGCATAATCCCTGACACCATGTTATCCGATGAAAAACTTATAAGCGTGAAGAAGCTTTACGCAAAGCCTGGTAAGAAAATAAGCCTGAAAGACTTTGATACTAAATACACGGGCAAGCAACTCAACCGTAAGGAAGCCGAACAGTTGCTGGAAACCGGCCGAAAGCATTTGGCCGAAATACAGGATAAACTATATGCCCACAACCAGTACAGTGTGCTTATTATTTTCCAGGCTATGGATGCTGCCGGTAAAGATGGTGCAGTAAAGCACATCATGTCGGGGTTTAACCCATTGGGGGTAAAGGTGTATAGTTTTAAAGCGCCTAATTCGCATGAGTTGGATCATGATTTTTTCTGGCGTCACAACCTGGCTTTGCCAGCACGTGGAGAGATCGCTATTCATAATCGTTCACACTATGAAAATGTGCTTGTAACGAAAGTCCATCCGGAATGGATACTGAACGAAAATATTCCGGGTATTGATTCAATAAAGGATATCAGCAAAGCATTTTGGGAAATGCGCTACAAACAAATTACCCGCTTCGAAAAAAACCTGGCGGAAAACGGAACCATCATTCTTAAATTCTTTTTGCATGTTTCTAAAAAGGAACAGAAAAAGCGTTTCCTTGAACGGATAGATGACCCATCAAAGAACTGGAAGTTTTCCTTATCTGACTTAAAGGAAAGAGCGTATTGGGATGACTATCAGAAGGTATATGAGGAGGCCATCTCGGAGACATCCAAAGAGCATGCTCCCTGGTTTATTATTCCTGCTGATGATAAATGGTATGCCCGTTTAGCCATTGCCGCAATTATTTACCGCGAGTTTGGAAAGTTAAAGTTGAGTTATCCAACCGTTACGGATTCTCAAAAAGCTGAACTCCAGAAGGCCAGGCTTCATTTGATGGCGGAGAACGGAAATGAAAAAGATAAATCCCAAAAGAAGAGTAAAAAGGTTAGGCTTGTAACCCCTGATTAAAACTAATTTTGATTGGGTTGATCAACTTCTTTTTCCACTGTATTCAGGTGAACGATCGTTCCCTTTTTTCGTAGTACTTCAGCCAGTTGAATCAAACCGTTATTCCTTCCCATGCGTTTCAGGGGTTTTGAGGGTTTAGTCATCTCAAATCAGGGGGATTAATTTTAGGCATATTTTAAGTTCAAAATAATGTTAGTTTTTTAGCCCTTAATTACCTGATTTTCTTACGTTTTACGGTCAAAAAGCCTTAATTTTGAAGGTTCTAACCAAGCATCATGACGGAAAAAAAGAAGAAAGGCGCGGATGACTATTCGGCCAGTAATATTCAGGTTTTAGAAGGATTGGAGGCAGTTCGTAAACGACCTGCCATGTACATCGGTGATGTAAGCACCAAAGGACTTCACCACCTCATCTGGGAAGTGGTGGATAACTCCATTGATGAGGCATTGGCAGGTTATTGCGATGAGATACGGGTAACCGTAAATGAGGATAATTCGGTGTTGGTTGAAGATAATGGCAGGGGTATACCTACCGACATGCACGCCAAAGAAAAACGTTCGGCCCTGGAAGTGGTCATGACTGTTCTCCATGCCGGTGGCAAGTTCGATAAAAACACGTACAAGGTTTCGGGGGGGCTTCACGGTGTGGGGGTTTCCTGTGTTAACGCCCTATCGGAAGTTATGAAGGCCACCGTTTACCGCGATGGTAAAATCTGGGAGCAGGAATACCGCAGGGGCGTGCCCCAATACCCGGTTAAAGTGGTAGGCGAATCGGACCGCAGCGGAACTTCTGTAAAATTCCTTCCCGACAAAGAGATTTTTATTGTAACCGAATATAACTACGTAACCATTGCCTCGCGTTTACGCGAACTGGCCTTCTTAAATCCGGGTATTCAAATTTTCCTTACCGACTTACGCGAGAAGGATGAAGAAGGAAACCCGCGCACCGATAAATTTTATTCTGATGGCGGATTGCGTGAGTTTGTTGCTTACATTGATTCTACCCGTGAAAAGCTAATACCCGAACCAATTTATATTGAAAATGACAAGGGATCAATTCCGGTGCAGGTTGCGCTTAGCTACAATACCTCGTTTAGTGAAAACCTGGTTTCGTATGTCAATAACATCAATACACACGAAGGGGGAACGCACGTAGCAGGTTTTCGCAGGGCGCTTACGCGTACCTTGAAAAATTATGCTGATAAATCAGGCCTGTTGGATAAAGTCAAGATCGAGATCAACGGTGATGATTTTCGCGAAGGGCTAACTGCAGTTATTTCTGTAAAAGTAGCCGAACCTCAGTTTGAAGGGCAAACCAAAACCAAACTGGGCAACTCCGATGCGATGGGAGCAGTTGATCAATCGGTAGGGGAAGTGTTGCAATATTACCTGGAAGAACATCCGCGCGAAGCAAAGCTGATTGTCAGCAAGGTTATCCTGGCGGCCCAGGCGCGCCACGCAGCCCGTAAAGCGCGCGAAATGGTGCAACGCAAAAACGTTTTGACCGGTACCGGGTTGCCCGGCAAATTGGCCGACTGCTCAAGCACCGACCCGGGCATATGTGAACTTTACCTGGTGGAGGGTGATTCAGCCGGTGGATCAGCCAAGCAGGGGCGAGACCGTAACTTTCAGGCTATACTTCCGCTCAGGGGAAAAATATTGAACGTTGAAAAGGCGCAGGAGCATAAAATATACGACAACGAAGAGATCAAGAATATCATTACAGCATTGGGTGTTTCTTTCGGTACTGCCGAAGATGGAAAGGCGCTTAACCTGTCAAAACTCCGTTACCACAAAGTAATCATCATGACGGATGCCGATGTAGATGGTAGCCATATCCGCACATTAATCCTGACATTCTTTTTCAGGTATATGCGTGAGTTGATTGAGAATGGGTATGTATACATTGCCTTGCCTCCATTATACCTGGTGAAGAAGGGTAAAGAAGAACGCTATTGCTGGACTGAGGAAGAACGCGATGCCCTGGTAAAGGAACTGGGCGGAGGGAAGGATGATTCCGTTAACCTGCAGCGCTACAAGGGATTGGGAGAAATGAACCCCGAACAATTATGGTCCACTACCATGGATCCGGCCCGAAGAACGCTTAAGCAGGTAAGCATTGAATCGGCTGCCGAAGCCGACCACTTGTTCTCGATGCTAATGGGCGATGAAGTTGCCCCCCGCAGGGACTTTATTGAGAAAAACGCCAAGTACGCGCGAATCGATATTTAATAATTTTTTAACCTTTTTAAAGCTGCAACCTGTGCCCAGCGTGCCAACTTGCGGCAGTACCATGCTATGAACGACCCCGTAGCGATAAAAGACAATGTAACCAGCCGGATTGACGAGAGCCGCTACATCAGTCGCGACCTCAGTTGGATACAATTTAACTACCGTGTTTTGGATCAAGCCAAAAACACGAACCGCAATATTTTCGACCGCTTAAAGTTTTTGGGTATAACCTCCTCAAACCTGGATGAGTTCTGCACCATTCGGTTAGGTAGTTTATACAATTACCTGGATTACGGGAAGGAGCGATTCGATTACAGTGGTTTGCGCGAAGAACCTTTCCGGAAATTGCTACTGAATGCCTTGCGTAACTTTGTGCAGGATCAGCACGAATATTTTGTTTATAAACTAAAGCCTCTGTTTTCAGCCAACGGCTTTTCGATTTGCCCGTATGCCGACTTATCGGTCCAGCAAATGAAATTGGTGAACGATTATTTTAACCGCACCATATTTCCCATGCTTACCCCCATGGCGTTCGATTCGTACCATACCTTTCCGGTATTGAAAAATAACCGTTTGCTGTTTGGGGTAGTTACCAAAGTGGCTGGCGAAGGGCAGGAACAAAACAGGGTTTCGTTTATCCAGGTGCCCAGTAATATTCCCCGCTTCTTTGAGTTGCTTGATGAAGATGTATTCCGCTTTGTTCCGGTAGAAGAAATTATCCGTAGTAACATCCATCACCTCTTCCGCAATGTGGAGATCCAGAGCATAAACCTGTTTCGCATAAACCGCAACGGTGACTTTACCCTGGATGAAAGTGATGATATCGAATCCAATTTCCTGGAGGACCTGAAGCAAAAATTGAAAACCAGGCGAAGCGGAAGGGTAGTGCGCATGGAAATACAAGGCGAAGTGGACCCCTGGATGGTGCGCCTTCTCAAAATCCAGTGGGACATTGATGACCATAATATTTTCACCATTCCCACACAAAGCCTTATGGACCTGGGGGGGCTTTCACAAATCATAGGGCACTCCGAGTTTAAAGGCCGAAGGGCACCGCTTCCACAACCGATTCTTCCACTCAACTATCCGGAAGATGCCTCATCAGGATTATTCGAGATTTTAAAAGACCGCGATATTTTACTTCATCACCCGTATAATTCCATGGAACCCGTGCTGGAGTTATTGGAAAAGGCGGCTGAAGATCCCGATGTGCTCTCCATTAAAATTACGATATACCGGGTAGCTAAAGAATCGCGTGTTACCAATGCTTTGTTACGTGCTGCCGAAAATGGAAAACACGTTGCAGTTCTGTTTGAGGTTAAGGCACGCTTTGATGAAGAAAACAACATGCGGGAGGCGCAACGGCTTCAAAAGGCAGGTTGTTTTGTTATTTATGGCGTAGGTAGTTTAAAAACCCATACCAAACTTATGCTTATTGTGCGTAAGGAAAAAAACGACCGCGTTTACCGGTATGTCCATCTTTCCAGCGGCAACTACAATGAATCAACCTCGCGCCTATACACCGATATTGGTTTACTGACTACAAAGGAAATATACGCCAACGATGTTTCAGAATTTTTTAACGTAATCACGGGGCATTCCTATCCAACAACGTACCGCAACCTGATCACCTCACCGCGCGATATGCGCATACAGTTGTGTAACCTCGTTAAACGTGAAGCCGAAAATGCCAGGCTTGGGTTGCCCGCGGGCATAGTAATAAAAATAAATTCGTTGCAGGACAATGAATTTATTGATGAGCTTTATGCAGCCTCGCAGGCAGGTGTTACCATCAAGCTGGTGGTAAGGGGTATGTGCTGTTTGCGCCCTGGCCGTATTGGTTTAAGTGAAAATATCCAGGTAATATCTATTGTTGGCGAGTACCTGGAGCATTCGCGCATTTATTATTTTCATAATGCTGGCGATCCGAAAGTCTATATCGGAAGTGCCGATGCCATGGTGCGCAGTTTTGACCGCAGGATCGAATCATTATTCATGCTGGATGAAGCCATTCTGAAAAAGCAAGCCATGAATATCCTTCGGTTCAACCTGAAGGATAACGTAAACACTTACATTATGCAGGAAGACGGAACGTATACACTGAAACAGACCGATGGCGATGATCCTTTTAACGTGCATAAAGAATTTTACCATGTTTCGAAGGAACTGGTAAAAGATGTTCAGCTATTTTGATTTATAACCTTAGGATTTTCCTTCCCTTCGATTGATCTTCGGTGTTGGCGAATTCGATTCGTTTCTGGCTTGAATTCTTTTTGAACAGGTGGAGCATAATGCCATCTTTCAGGCCAACCTCAGGTACCTGTATATATTTGGCATTGGCCCATTCCATAACCTTAATGTAAATGTTACTGGCCGGTACAATTACATCGGCACGGTCGGGGTTCATTTGCAGTTTATAAATACGATCCTCAAGGGAATGTTGCTCAACCATTTCTTTGATCTCAATAACCTTTTTTAAGGACATTTGCCGGTGCGGCTTCAGTTGGGCCAGGTCAAAAATCTTACTGATGTTACCGCCCGTTCCGATAGCGGTAACTTTACCGTAGGCGCTCTTTACATGGGTCTTTATCCATTTTTCCATATCGGCCCACATAACGGGCGAGTCGTGATGCTCGAGGATGCGTACAGAGCCTATCTTGAATGAACGTGTATTGATTTTTTTGCCGTGCACATACAGGTTTAATTCGGTACTGCCTCCTCCCACATCAATGTGCAGGTAGGTGGCATCCGACAGATACGATATAATGGCCTGGTTGATGTATTCAGCCTCTTGCTTACCGTCAATAATGTTAATGGAGAGCCCTATTTCGTCCTCTACTTCCCGAGCAAGCTCCGGTCCGTTTTCTGATTCGCGCATGGCTGAGGTGGCGCAGACCATATAATCATCTACTTCGTACAGCTCGGTAAGCATTTTGAACACGCGCATCAGCTTTTTGAATTTTTCGATACTCTTGTTACTGATCCGGTTCAGTGTAAATACATCATGCCCCAGGCGAAGCGGGAAGCGTATGTATTCCATTTTTTTGAAGATTACGCGATCGTCTTTATCGAGAACTGAGGAAACCTGGAAACGTATGGCATTAGAGCCAATATCAACAGCGGCTAATTTCATGTAGCACAAAAATACGCCTTTGCCTTTTTCTTTTTAAGTACTTCTTTCGTTTCTTTGACCCACTTATCCAGAAAGACCGAGGGATTGGGCCCTTTGACGTCTTAGCATCCTGTTCAAACGATTGTTTAACGTTGTGCTAAATCCCAGGCTGATCGTAGCAGCAGCCGAAGATAAGTAACCCACCATACCGGGCTCTCTGGATAACGATGTGATGTAGTACATGTAGGGAGCTATGAAAATCGAAGACATTTTAAAAGAACGGATACTCGTGCTGGATGGTGCTATGGGTACCATGATTCAGCGCTATGCGTTGGAAGAGGATGATTTCCGTGGGGCACGTTTGAAAAACCACCCTCATCCGCTAAAGGGCAACAACGATTTACTCTCGATAACCCGACCGGACATAATACAGGACATCCATCGAAAGTACCTGGAGGCTGGCGCTGATATAATTGAAACCAATACCTTTAGCAGTACCAGTATTGCTCAGGCCGACTACCATTTGGAAGCCCTGGCTTATGAACTGAATTTTGAGTCGGCCAGGATCGCCAAAGAAGTGGCTGCTGAATTTACAGCATTAAGTCCTGAAAAGCCCCGCTTTGTTGCCGGTGCACTCGGGCCAACCAATAAAACTGCATCCATCTCCCCGCAGGTAAACGATCCCGGGTTCCGCGCCATTACGTTCGATCAATTGGTGGATGCGTATTATGAACAAACCAAAGGCCTGGTGGAGGGTGGGGCGGATATTTTACTGGTTGAGACCATTTTTGATACCCTCAATGCAAAGGCTGCTTTGTTCGCCATACAAAAATATTATGACGATTCAGGTATCACCTTGCCCGTCATGGTTTCCGGTACCATTACCGATGCAAGCGGCCGAACGCTTTCGGGGCAAACTACCGAGGCATTTATGATTTCAGTGTCGCATGTTCCATTACTCAGCATCGGCCTCAACTGTGCTTTAGGGGCAAATCAACTGCGCCCGTATCTGCAGGTAATGGCAAAGGAGTCGGAGACGTTTGTAAGTGCTTATCCCAATGCTGGGCTGCCCAATGCGTTCGGACATTACGATCAGTCAGCGGAAGAGATGGCTTCACAAGTTGAAGAGTACTTAAAGGAAGGATTAGTCAATATAGTTGGCGGCTGTTGTGGCACTACACCGGATCACATAAAGAAAATCGCAGAAGTAGCGATGAAGTATAAACCTCGTGTCAGTTTGTTGGCCGATAGTAATTAGTCGATAGTCGATGGTCGATAGTAATTAGTTTATAGATTAATCGTAAACCAAAAGGTTATATGGCATTTAAGTTTGAGAATCTTAAAGTGTGGCAAAGGTCAATTGAACTCTCGGGAGTTTCGGAGTTGACAGAGAAATTTCCTGGAAAGGAAATGTTTGTTCTCACCCCTCAAATTCAACGCCATTGCTCTAAATAGTATTAAAGTAAAATGAGCTATCGACCATCTGCCATCGACTATCGTCTAAAATTAAGTGGACTTGAACCGTTAACGGTAACCCCCGCTTCCAACTTTGTCAACATCGGTGAACGTACCAACGTAACCGGGTCAGCTAAATTCCTAAAGCTGATTAAGGAAGATAAGTTTGATGAAGCGCTGGAGGTAGCGCTCGACCAGGTGCGGGGCGGGGCACAGGTGATTGATGTAAATATGGATGAAGGCATGCTTGATTCACAGGCAGCTATGGTTCGTTTTCTTAACTTGATGGCTGCCGAGCCGGAAATTGCACGTGTGCCGGTGATGATTGACTCCTCCAAGTGGGAGGTAATTGAGGCAGGTTTGAAATGTTTACAGGGTAAAGGTATTGTGAACTCCATCAGTCTGAAATCCGGAGAAGGGGAGTTTATCAGACAGGCCAAATTAGTCAGGCGATACGGTGCAGCCGTGGTTGTAATGGCATTTGATGAGCATGGCCAGGCCGACACCTTTGAACGGAGGATTTCCATCTGTAAACGTGCTTACGATATATTAGTGGGACAGTTGAAGTTTCCACCCCAGGATATCATTTTCGATCCAAACATTTTTCCGGTTGCCACCGGTATTGATGAGCATAAGAACTACGCACTTGATTTCTTTCGTGCAGCCAAATGGATACGGGAAAACCTTCCGCATGCGCATGTTAGCGGAGGAGTAAGCAATGTGTCGTTTAGCTTTCGGGGAAACCAGAAAGTGCGCGAAGCCATGCATGCGGCTTTTCTGTATCACGGTATTCAGCACGGTATGGATATGGGTATCGTAAATCCAACCATGTTGGAAGTATATGACGAGATTGACAAAGAATTACTGGAACGCGTTGAGGATGTATTGCTGAACAGGAGGGACGATGCCACCGAACGCTTGCTTGAGTTTGCCGAAACGGTAAAAGGTTCAGCCAGGAAAAAAGAAGCTGACGATTCGTGGCGCAAGGGAACGGTTGAGGAGCGGATCACGCATGCCTTAGTGAAAGGTATAATCGATTTTATCGATCAGGATACAGAAGAAGCCCGGCAAAAGTACGCCAAACCACTAGATGTTATCGAGGGTCCATTAATGGCTGGTATGAATGTAGTGGGCGATCTGTTTGGTTCAGGTAAAATGTTTCTTCCGCAGGTAGTAAAAAGTGCGCGCGTAATGAAAAAGGCAGTAGCTTACCTGGAACCGTTTTTACAGGAAGAGAAAATAAAAAGCGGTCAGGTTGGTAAACCGGCTGCCAAAATTTTAATGGCTACCGTAAAAGGCGATGTTCACGACATTGGTAAAAATATAGTGGGCGTTGTACTGGCCTGTAACAATTATGATGTGGTTGATTTAGGCGTAATGGTTCCTGCCGATAAAATACTGGAAGCTGCACGCAAGGAAAAAGTGGATATCATCGGGTTGAGCGGGCTAATCACCCCTTCGTTGGATGAGATGGTACACGTTGCCAAAGAAATGCAACGCGAAAAATTTGAATTGCCCCTGCTTATTGGCGGGGCTACAACATCCCGCATCCATACGGCTGTTAAAATCGATCCGGTGTACGAGGGCCCCGTGGTATATGTACTCGATGCCTCACGCAGTGTACCGGTGGCCAGTGAACTTATCAGCGAAACGACTCGTAAAGAATTTAAAAACAAAGTAAAAGAAGAGTACAGGAAGCTGCGTGAAGAGCATGAAAACAGGAGGGAGTTGAAAAATTACATCTCCTTAAAAGAAGCCCGTAAAAACAAAACTAAAATTGACTGGAATGCATTCGTTCCGGTTAAGCCTTCGTTCTATGGAAAGAAAGTTTTGCTGGACTATCCCCTTGATGAATTGCGAAAGTATATCGACTGGACACCGTTCTTTCAAACCTGGATGTTGGCCGGTCGCTACCCGGGAATTTTAGAAGATGCCGTTGTTGGTGCTGAGGCGAAGAAACTGTATACTGATGCGCAAAACATGCTTGATATCATTATTAAAGAGAAAAGTCTTAAGGCCAATGGGGTGGTGGCGTTCTACCGCGCCACCTGCGATGGTCATGAAGATGTGAAACTATTTAGTGATGATGCGGCTGAGCACTCTTTTGCAACCCTTCATTTTCTGCGGCAGCAAAACAAGAAGGCACAGAACCTCCCCAATTTTTCATTGGCTGATTTTATTGCTCCCGCAGATTCAGGTAAGCGCGACTACATTGGCATGTTTGCAGTAACGGCCGGAATCGGATTGGAGAAGCTGATTGAAAAGTATAAAGCTAATCATGATGATTATTCCGAAATCATGGCTAAGGCATTGGCCGATCGGCTTGCAGAAGCGTTTGCCGAATGCCTCCACGAGCGGGTGCGGAAGGAATACTGGGGTTATGCAAAGGATGAAAATCTTGCCAACGACCAATTGATTGCAGAAAAATATCCAGGCATTCGTCCGGCACCGGGTTATCCCGCTTGTCCCGATCATACCGAGAAGCGAACGATTTTTGAAATACTGGAAGCCGAAAAAGAGGCAGGTATTAAATTAACCGAATCCTGTGCAATGTATCCAGCCGCTGCTGTAAGCGGGTATTATTTCTCCCATCCGGAATCAAAATATTTCGGGCTTGGAAAAATCGAAAAAGATCAGGTTGAAGAGTATGCCGAACGGAAGGGGATAAAGGTAGATGATGTGGAGCGGTGGCTCTCACAAAACTTGTCTTATAACTAAGTCAAGTTGAAGATTAATAAATTTTGAAAATTTGAAAATGTACTTTACTTATTAAGAAATTTTCAAATTACGTTATATACAGAAATATGAAAGTAACTGAACATTTAACAAACGCAAACGGAAGAACATTATTCACCATTGAAGTACTGCCCCCGCTTAAAGGCGAAAATATCCGCTCGTTGTTTGATCACATGGATCCGCTGATGGAATTCAAACCCTGTTTTGTTGATGTTACCTACCACCGTGAGGAGTATGTCTATAAAAAACGGGAGAATGGTTTACTGGAAAAAAGATCAACACGAAAACGGCCAGGTACTGTAGCATTGTGTGCCGCTATTCAAAACCACTATAAGGTAGATACCGTGCCGCACATTATCTGTGGCGGATTTTCGAAAGATGAAACCGAGAATGCATTAATCGACTTACATTTTTTGGGCATTGAAAACGTATTGGTGTTACAAGGCGATGGCATTAAAAACGAAGGCCGCTTTGTGCCCGAACCTGATGGGCATAAGTATGCCTCGGAATTGTTGCAGCAAGTGGCCGATATGAACAAAGGCGTTTACCTTGACGAAGAATTATTAAACACCACACCCACTAATTTTTGTATTGGTGTTGCTGGCTATCCCGAAAAGCATTTTGCTGCCCCAAATCTTAAAACCGATTTGAAATACTTAAAGCTTAAAGTTGATTTAGGAGCTGAGTACATTGTTACCCAAATGTTCTTCGATAATAAGAAGTATTTTGATTTTGTAGATAAGTGCCGTGAGGTAGGCATTACCGTGCCTATAATACCGGGTATTAAACCCATTACCACCAAAAACCAGGTAAGTGTGCTGCCTACCATTTTTCATATCGACTTGCCGGAGGCGCTGGCCGATGAAGTAGAGAAGTGTAAAGACAATGCGGCTGTACGCCAAGTGGGTGTTGAGTGGGCGGTAAAGCAATCGAAAGAGTTAATCAAGGCGGGGGTGCCCACACTGCATTTTTATTCCATGGGCAAGTCTGACCCGATTTATAAAATTGCCAAAGAACTGTTTTAATACCTCACGTACGAATTATAAAATCCTTTAAGATTCGATCAAATGAAAGATATTTTTATTTATGTATTGGCAGCAACATTTGAAATCTTTGGCTGTTTTGCTTTTTGGAATTATTTCAAATCGGGTAAATCGGTACATTGGCTGTTCCCGGGGATTCTATCATTAATCCTGTTTGGTTACTTACGCTTATAATCAAATAGTTATGGAAGAAAAAAAAATTTGAGAAAATTGAAAAAAGTTCTTGCCCTGTCCGAACAACGTTGGATATGATAGGGGGGAAGTGGTCGTTTGCCATTATTTATTCGTTGCTCAACGGCACAAAAAGGTTCAAAGAACTGGAACGTTCTATTGAGGGTACCAACACGAGAATGTTGGTTAAGGAATTGAAGTCTTTAGAAGAATGGGGTATTGTAAATCGGCAGGCATATGCCACCGTTCCGCCTACTGTTAAATACTCTTTGACAGACAAGGGCTTAGAACTACAACCAGTGTTGTCTGAAATTCAGAATTGGGCAGTCAAGTATGTTTAGTGTGTAGGTGTCTTGATACGCTTGCTGGTAACGGTTTGGCGCTTGGCGCAGTGGCGGATTTCGGAGCACAAAACTGTCAACCTGCACTGAACTTGAATAGAAGCACAAAGCTCCAAGTTTGCACGTCACCCCGCCTGACGCAAAACCCGTGTTAGCGGGTCGTTGTTATCGTTTCGTCACTTTATATGGTTTTCCTTTGTCGTCATAAGTTGTCCATTCGCCAACAGGTTCTCCTGTAAGCTCCCCATTTTTAGGACAACTCTAAATTAGGAAATTTATTCATTGTTATTGTTGTAACCGGTTGTGGGTTTGTGGGAAACTCGTTTCGAGTTTCCCATAAATCCACGGCCAGCATGTCCGCAGGACTGCGCCCTTCGAGCGCATCATGTGGACGGTCATAGTTGTAATCATTCATCCACTCATCAGCTAGGATTCTTACCTGGATAAGGGATTCAAATAAGTACGCATCGAGAACATCTCTTCGGAAGCTTCCATTGAAACGCTCGATGTATGCATTCTGTGAAGGCTTGCCCGGTTGAATAAACTGAAGCTGGATGTTGCGTTCTTCGCACCATAGGCCGAGTTTGCTTGAGATGAATTCGGGGCCATTATCAACCCTGATTCGCTGTGGTTTTCCTCTCCATTGAATGACTTGTTCAAGTACCCGTATCACTCGCTCAGCCCGTAGCGAAGTATCAACTTCAATAGCAAGGGCCTCACGGTTAAAGTCGTCCAGCAAGTTGAGTACTCTGAACTTGCGACCCGATAGAAGGGAATCACTCATAAAGTCCATCGACCAGCTTGCATTGATGTGGCTAACAGCCTCCAGGGGCTGAAGAACGCGTGCTGGTAATCTCCTTTTTCCTTTTCGTTTCATATTCAACTTCAATAATTTATACACCCGATGGATGCGTTTGTGGTTCCACAACAATCCTTCTTTCCTTATCCTGAAATACATTTTCCAAAATCCTTCGGTAGGCCGTTTCTCAGCTAAGTTCTGGAGTTTATCAATCACCGCATGATCGTCCGTCTTACTTCGATAGTAGTAAACCGAACGTGAGAGATCCATCACTTCACAGGCCCGACCGAGGCTGACTTGAAAAGTCGTTCTCAGATAATCTACACGGGTTCGCTTCTCAGCGGGCCTTAGAACTTTTTTCCCAAAACGTCTTTGAGCATCTTGTTGTCCAGCGCCAGGTCACCATACATCTGCTTGAGCTTCCGATTTTCTTCCTCAAGCTCCTTAACGCGCTTAAGTTCGTTCATCTCCATACCTCCGTACTTAGCCTTCCAATTATAAATAGTGGCTTTGGACACTCCGTGCGAACGGGCAATGTCCTGGATGTTTTTGCCAGCATCAAACTCCTTGAGAATAGTGAAAATCTGGGCTTCGGTAAATCGTGTTCTTTTCATTTTTAACAGTTTAAAGTTAGACCTTTTGTCTAATTCAAAACTGTCCTATTTTCGGGGGAGCTTACATTCGTATTTGGTGCGGTGGCAAAAAATGGCTCTTTTGGTTTTGCGAAGGGTCGTCTTGTGGGCAGGGCAAAACCAAATGTGCCATTTGTGCGGTGGCATTTCAATTTTTTTTGTGCGGTGGGGAAAAAATTAAAACACAGAAGGGTGGGCAATGAGTGTCGGCTTACTCGCTGTCCGTTTGTTATATCGTTTTTATGTCTGTGTTCACCTGTCAAAATGGTTTACTTTTTCTTAGTTTATGTCGGTCGTTTCGTTGTTGTAGTGTCGTCTTTTAGGCTTACTGCTAACGTTTTTGCGCTTGGCGCAGTGGGGGACTTAGAAGCACTATACTGTCAACCTGCACCAAATCTAAATAGAAGCACGAACTTTCAATTTTGTACGTCACCCCCCATTGCGCCAAACGCATGTTATAGGGCGTTTTTCTTCTCACGTTGTCCATATGTTCCAAGTTATGCAGTTAAGTATTCCGCCATTGTCAGCCACTTCGTTACTGTCAATAGTTGCTATTTGTTGTCCGCTAAAAAGTTGTTCAAATTGTCGAACCGCAATTTCATCTTCTTTAATTCCGAAAGTCGGAATAATTACGGTGTTTTGCATTTGTAAAAAGTTAATGTAATCACCGTTTGCTTGTCCGTAAGTCTTGTTGCCGTATGGGTTGTAGGGAATTTCTATGTAGTCAAGTCCTGCGTTGTCTAAGGCAATTTTAAATGCTCTCTGAAATTCTGGTTTCTCTTTGGAATGGTCGTTAATTATTACCGTGTTATTGTCAAGGAAACGAACCATTCCGTCTGCGTGTCCTGTAAAGTCTTTTGGTTGTTGAGGCACAAAATAGAGTTTATCAACTTCAAAAAGCTCTCTAAGTTTGTCAGCAAGTTGTCGTCTTGAGTAGTGCGGGTTTTCTATAAAAATCTTGTCGCACATTATTACTTTATCAGTCGTTTTAGTTACGTTACCTCCATCTAAAACAATGTCGGATTTTATACGATTTAGTTTAATTGAATTGCAGATGCTATCAACATCCGAAATTGTCTTAATCCATTTTTTACTTTGCAAATAGTCGGGGTTGTAAACGAACTGAACAAACTTGTCAAGCGTAACTTGAACAGGCATATAATCAACAGCCCAAATATCTTTTGTGTCAGGTAAAAGCTGAAAAGTAATGCCACACTTTTTTAATACCACTTCAAAGTCCGCAAAGAATTTTGGATGCTTTGTTGGTAAGCAGTCAGCAAGGTAAAGTGTGTTAGTTTGGCTGTCAGGTATCATTTACGGATTTATGTTGTATCCCATAATTTCTTTGGCTTGTTCTTTTGTGATTTTATTGTCTGCCAAAAGTTGACGAACAACCTTTTCTTTATCCTTGAATTTGTGTTGAAGATTAAGTTCAACTAAATACCGATATTTTTTCTCTGCATAATTTTCTGTGTCCTCTTTTTTCTTCGTCAAGCCGATACGAACCGCTTGGATTGGCTCGGTTTCAATGGCTTGAATTATTTCTTTGTTTAACTCTCTCAAACAAATGCCACCTTCACCCGTTAAAATGTTGCCGATGTTTGAGAAAATTTCTTTTAAAACATTTGATGGGCCGCTTATGTAACGTGGGTTTTCTCCAAATTTCATTATTCCTCTAATTAATAAGCCACCGTAAATTTTCTTTTCGTAGTCGCCAAAAGTGATGTCCAAACCTGCTCCGTTAAAATACCAATTGCCTGCAAAAAGTTGTTCGGATGAACAATGAACGTAAGGGTCTGGGTGATTGTCTTTGTCGTGGTAGTAAACTTCTAATTCTGTTATTCTGTATGGTTGGTCAGCAACAACTAAACACAAGTAATTCATTAAATAATGTGTCAATGCTGAAAACTTGTCGTCAAGTGTTTTGAACTCAAAACCACCGTTTAAGTCGTGCCAAAATTCTGCAAGTTGGCTTTGTTGAATTTCTTCGTCTTTTCCGTCAAGTTGAAAAGCAGAAATGTAGTGGTCGAGATATTTAATGCCTTTGGCATTCAAATATTCCAACATCTTCTTTTCTTCTTCTCCAAAGTTTTTTGTCAATGCTACGATACCCAATAAGTTTAATGTCTTTGGGTCGTCTGCTAAACGTAAAGCTTCTAAAACTGCTAAAGGGTGGTCTCTTTTGGCAAGTAAAATTTCTTTGTAAACGAAAAGCGTGTATAAATGTGATGTTATGCCGAACTCAGGTAATACTTGTTCCGGTTCTAATTTATTTGCGATTGCTTCCTCTAAAATTTGGGTTTCGGTCTTTGCCGGTGAAAGCAAATATTCTGTTGCAGCTTTTTTCAGATTGTTAATGATTGTATCAACGTCTTTGTCCGTTGGTAATGATTTAACGAACAATATTTTTCCAAAGGTGTCACTGTCTGGCAAACCGAAACTTGCCAAAACCTTAGCTCGGATATGAAAATATTCTTCAAACAGTTCTCCGTTTTCTTCGGGTCCACCGCTGTTGTCAATGTGAAGTTGAATTTTTGCTAAACCTCTAATAGCGTTTTTTAGTTTGTCTTGTTGTTCCATTCTTATTGTTTATTGTCAGCCGAAGCCGTTGTCCTAAAATGCCCTATAACGTTTCGGGGGTTGCCGTCAGTGCGGGAATTAATAGCACTAAATTGTCCGCCCACAACAAATGTAAATAAAAAGCACTACCGTTTGATTAAGCACTTCACCCCGCATTGCGGCAACCCCTTGTTATCTGCTGCTCTTCTGTCCTCCGTCAAAGTTGTCGTGATATTTCCTAATGAAAAG
Source organism: Cyclobacteriaceae bacterium (assembly GCA_025808415.1). Classification (NCBI taxonomy): domain Bacteria; kingdom Pseudomonadati; phylum Bacteroidota; class Cytophagia; order Cytophagales; family Cyclobacteriaceae; species Cyclobacteriaceae bacterium. The sequence goes on along the minus strand of CP075525.1, from coordinate 2,569,995 downwards.
CTGTCCTGTCCTGTCGGGGTTGCTGTCTGTGCGTGGCAGAAAAAAATTAAAAAAAGAGGGGAGGAAAAATAATTTTTCTTGCGTGGCTGAAAAGCACACTCTTTTGCAAGCTTTGGTCTGTGCGTTGGCTTGTGCGGCTTGCAAATGTGTGTGCTTTTGTGTGTTGCAATCATACTTCAATGCTTTCTTTTTCTTCTACTATTTTTAAAAATTCTGCCAAGTCAGGATTTACTTGAATAGAGTGTTCTGCTGCAAAGAAACTACCATTCATTTTTAGTGTATGTAGTTTAAAATACTCCAACATTTTCGGGTCGCTGTCAACGAGAATGGAGTTCCTGCTTTCTTCAATACAAACTCGTCCTGTTGTGCCTGAACCTGCAAAAAAGTCAAGAACCAATGAGCCAGGATATGAAAGTCCTTTTACAAACCTGCGAATGAGTTCAAGCGGCTTTTGTGTCGGATGCCCAACTCGTTCTATTGAATTTCCATTTAGTCGTCCAATTTCCCAAACATTTGTCGGGTTTTTCCCTTTGTCAATATTTTCTGCAATTAACCGTTTGTCCCGCTTATACATTTCCTTTGTTTCTTCGTCAAACGGCACTCTCACCGAATCCAAGTCAAAGAAATATTTGTTCGTTTTTGAGAGCCAAATTGCTTCTTCGTGTCTGTTAGCAAAGAAGCGGTGAGCACTCATTCCGTTTTTGTAATACCAAATCACAAGGTTTGTAAAACGCAAGTCAGTATGATGTCTTGTGTAGTGCATTATCTCTAACAAGTCGCCTTTCTTTAGGTCTTGATATTGAAAGCCGCCAAAAATTACACAATTACCAGTGTCAGATAACACACGATAGATTTCATCTAACCATTGCTTTGCCCAGTCAAGATAATCGCTAAATGTGTCCCAAGTTGCCAAGTCAAGATTGTAGGGCGGGTCAATCAAAATCAACTGAATGGAATTGTCAGGAAGTTTCTTTAGAAACTGAACAGCATCTTCTGTAAAAAGTGCATGAAAGGTTTTTGTCGGCAATGTTGCCTCAATATGACTGCTATGAGCAACCCCATTTTTTTTGAGTTTGTTCATTGCGATGTGTCCTGAATTGAAATGAGATTTGTTTGCCATTTTATTTTACGATTTTGAAATTGTTGATGAAATAATTCTTAGTCAAGAAATCTTTTCCAAAAGATTCTTTGAGCAACGAAACTTCTTCTGCTGTAAGTTTTGCAGGTTCATGGAGAATTTTTTCAATTCTCAGAAACACTTCCTGTTCTGATTCTTTTGGTTTAAGCTGGATAGTTTGTTTGGATAAAACAAATTGCAATAGTTCAATATCGCTTCTCCCTTGTTTGATTATTCCTAATGCTTCAAGGATATTTAAAAGAAATGGACAACGATGTTCTGCTCCTGTTTCTGTTGCTGCTTCTATTCCATTTTGGTCACAATAGCTTGCAATAAATGGTGCATTGAAAAATCCTTGATAGATGCTGCTCTTTGAAATTGTGGCTTTGCGTTCAATACGATATAGGTAATTAAGCATTAAGCCAACGGCATGCATTTCAAGAAATGTTCTCGTAATGAATGAACCATCTTTTTTACTTTTTTGAATGAATTTGCTTATTGCTTCATTAAATTCAGATGGTTGAGCATTCATTTCCCACGATGGGATTTTACTGCTTTTGTCTTTAAAACTAAGGTCAACGGTTTTGAAAACTGGTCTTAAAATTTCCGCAAACTGCTTGCCCTTCGGAGTTAATTGAAGATGATACTCTGTATCTGCTCCAATCTTTCTATCATCTACCAACAAGCCAAGTTCCATTAACCCCTGTAACTTGTATTTTGTTTGCCGTTGAAACGCCCCCAACCTATCATCGTCAAGATTACCTCTTAATCGTATGTATTGACTGTCAAGGTGAGTGTTCTTTAAACGATTACCGAGTAAAGTTTTTAAGATGTATAGAATGTGTCCAAGATGCAGCCCTTGAGGAAAATGATAACTGGCTTCTGTAAATTCTCCGATCTCTCTTAGGAATTTTATCCATGAACCGAAAACTGTTTGATACTTGCCAACTTTAAATTCTCCCTGCTCGTTTATTTCCTGCTGTGTTGGCTTGTGTCCGAGTGTTTCTGCTAAAGTGTAGTAAGCATCAATCAAATCTTCTTTCGTAATTTCTCTTGCTGCTTTGTCCTGTGAATCAAGTATCTGTTCTACTTCAGCATCAAAATGAACCTCGCAATTCGGAGAGTATTCGTAAATAACTTTCTCAACTCTACCAGTTTTTCCATTTTTCTGTTCGCTTTTTCCTTTCGCCAAATATTCTCTGACTTTATTCGCCTTTTGATAATTGCTGATGAAGTCAAGTATTACAACATTGTCTTTGCCACTGCAAAGGCGAAGCCCTCTCCCTAACTGCTGAACAAAAACTGTTTTAGATTCTGTTGGTCGTAAGAAAAGTAAAACTCGTAGGTCGGGAAAGTCAACTCCTTCATTAAATAAGTCAACAGTGAATGCAACTGTAAATTTATTTTCTCTGAACTCTTTTATCAGGTCTTCTCTGTTTGGTGTTTGTGATGTAATTGCATAAGAAGGTATTCCGTTGGCTGTAAAATATTCTGCCATTGCTTCGGCATGTTTTACAGAGCAACAAAAGCCAACGGCTTTGTTGCTGTTTCCTTTTTCTAAATACTCTTTGAGTATTTGTTCGTTTCGTTTTTCAATTATCAAATACCTGTCAAGGTCTGCAACATTATACTTGTTTCCTTTGTAACGGATTTTTGAATAGTCAATATTGTCTTTAAGTCCGTAGTAGTTGTAAGGCACAAGAAAGCCGTTTTCAATGGCTTCGTTCAATGTGTATTCAAAAACTTTTTGATAATCAAACAATTCAAAGATGTCTTTCCTGTCCATACGGTCAGGCGTGGCAGTTAAGCCCAACATGAAAAAATTTGGCTGGAAATACTCCAATACAATTTGATAAGAAGGTGCTTGTCCGTGATGCACCTCATCAACAATTATGTAATCAAATTCGTCTGGTGAAAATTCATACAGAACATTGGGATTCCGTAAAGTGTCTTTGGATGCAAACAAAATTCTTGCGTTCAAATTTTCTCTTACATCGCCTGTAAGCAAGCCCAAAGTTTCTTTAGGATATGCTTTCTCAAACGCTTCCCTCGACTGACTTAAAATGTCTAATCGGTGAACGATGAATAAAATTCTACCCTTAGCTTTCTTCGTGTCAAACGCTGATAAAAAAGTTTTGCCTGTTCCTGTCGGTAAAACAATAATTCCTTTTTTCCAACCTGTGTTACGATAAAAGTCAAGTGCATTAAGGGCTTCTCTCTGTAAGAAGTTAGGTTCAATTAAACTTTCTGAAAGCAGTTCGGGAAGCGTTCTGTAAACAACTCTCCTCAAACTTTCGCTTACTCTTGTTCTCCATTCAGGGTGTTGAAGTTGACTGAATGAGTAACGCAATAAATGCCAACCTGCATTAAGGATTTCGTTTTGACGATTCAGATTGTCGTCAAACATTTCATTTGGAATTATTCCTTCTGCATGATAGGTTTCTCCGTTTACTTCAAGTGCAAGTTTCTTACCGTCTTTAACGAGAGCAAAATCTATTCTTCGGGTTCTTCCTTCGGAATCAATGAACGGATATTGAGGAATTACATACTTGATATTTTCTTTTCCTAAAAGTGGGAACAAAAAATCTTGAACGAAAAGTTTTTCACTCTCTTGCAGTATTCTTTTTTGGTAAATTTCTAAATACTCTGCAAGTTGCACCGATTCTTTATCCTCCAAAGGATTTTTCCAATTTGTTATCTCTGGTGTAATGTTGTCTTGGCTCATTTATGGTTTTTTAAATACTCAACTTTTTTTTCAGCAACTTTCAAAGTATCAAGGTCGGCTTCTTCTTCAATTATCCTGTAAGCAAACTGGTCGCTTAAAACTTCCTTTGCAAGTTGTTTTTCGTCCAACTTAAAATATTTGGCAAGCTGTTTAAGTTGCTCCTTGGTTGGCTGCCTTTCGTTTCGTTCAATCTTTGCTAAAAGGGAAGTGTCAATGCCGATTTCACCCGATAATGTTCTTAATGAGAGCTGAGATTCTTCTCTTAGGGTTCGTAATCTTTCTCCGAAAGTTGAAATACTATTCTTATTCATTGCCATTGTGGTCTGAATTTGTCCAAAGATAATTTAAAAAATGCGGTATGGACAAATATCGTCCACAAAAGTTTTCAACAAACCGTGAACTTACAGAGCGTTGGCAAAAAATGGCTCTTTGGGTTTTGCTGCGGGTGGGTTTGTGCGTGGGGCAAAACCCAATGTGCCATTTGTGCGTTGGCATTAAAATTATTTTTGCGGGTGGGCTTTTTTTAATTTTTTTCTTGCGTGGCAGTCGTGCGGTTGTCGGCTTACACTGTCAAGCAGCAGTCAAACAAAGTCCCCAAAAATTGTTGTCAAAGACCGTCCGTGTCAAGTAGCACAGTCGCTGAAATAGAGTTGCAGATAACGGTTTGCGGCTTGGCGTAGTGGGGGCTTTTCAGCACAAAACTTCATACGAAGCCGAAAGTTCAAATTTAAGAAAAACTGTCATACGAAGCACGTCCGCCCCCATTACGCCAAACCGCTGTTAGCAGCTGGCGTTCTGTCCACCGTCTTAGTAAACCATTGTCTGTATGTCGGTGTAAGTGTCGTTGTCGGCTTGTGCGTTCGGGTATTTTTTCTTTTTTCAGAAGGGCAGGAAAATTTTTTATTCATTTTTTTTCGGGAAAACAAGAACACTCTTTTTGCAGCTTTGGTTTGCGTGTTGGCTTGTAGCGGCTGCAAAATGTGTGTGCTTGTGTGCGTTGGCTTTTTATTTCGCTAACTGTAATATCCTGTATGCTCCTCTTGCAACAATTACAAAAACAATTGCTCCAATAATCAAGTCGGGATAACCTGAATTAAGCCAATTAACCAAAAGTCCCGCAAGGATTACACCCGAATTAATGATTACGTCATTGGAAGTAAAAATCATACTCGCTTGCATATGGGCTTCTTTGCTTTTCCCTTTTTGTAATAAGTAAAGACAAATCACATTTGCTATCAGGGCTAAAACAGAAACTACAATCATTGTTTGAAAATCGGGCATTTTTTCAACTCCGATAAAACGTCTGACAACTTCAATGAAACCGATAACAGCTAAAAGGATTTGAAAATATCCTGCAAACTTGGCGATGTTATTTTTTCTTGCAATCGTTCCCCCAACTGCAAATAATGCCAATGCGTAAACGATACTGTCAGCAAGCATATCCAAACTGTCCGCTACCAATCCCATTGAATTGGAAAAAATGCCAAACAGCATTTCCAACCCGAAGAACAGGAAATTGATAATAAGAACCGTCCACAATAATTTTCGTTGCATACTGCTTGTGCCTGCTTCTATTTCTATTGTATTTTCTTCCGTTGAAATTAAGGTTGTATCAAGATTTAGAGTTTCCAAAGCCGAAAGTATAGGTTGGCTTTCCGCAATATGATGAACTGTCAATTTTCGGTTTGCAATATCAAACTCCAATGATTTTATTTCATCAAACTTTTGCAGTTTCATTCGTATCAATTGCTCCTCGCTTGGGCAATCCATTTTTATGATTTTAAATATTGTCTTTTGCATAATTCTTACAATTTTAATTTTATACCGCCATTAATTAAAAATCCATCAAGCGGTGCGTAAATGTCCCTGAAAACAGGATTGGTAACTGTTCCTGTATAAATGGTGTCAAATCGGGTTTGCCGTGCGTCAAGGAAATTTTCAAAGTTGATGTAAACAGAAAATTTTTCCCATAGCTTTTCAACCATAAATCCGCAAAGCACATATTGTTTTCCTGTTGCTCCGTCACTTAATTTTTGAGGGCTGAAATAATACGTTTCCAAACCTACTTTCCATTTATCCTCTATTTCATACATTAAAACTGAATTTATCCTGTGCTTTGGCGTGAGTGGCGTATTTGTCGAAACTCCGTTTTGATGCAAGCGTGTATCTGTAAACGTATAGCCCAAAAACAATTTAAAATCTTCATAGCCGATTTTGATATTGGTTTCCGTTCCTCTTGTATCAATATGCCCTGCCGAATTGATAAATCGGTATAAGCCGTTTGTTTGATAGTCAAGCAACAAAGGATTATTCAAATAGGTGTAAAAGAAAAGTTGGTTAATGCTAAACGTTACTTTTTCGCCAAATGCAGTGCGGTAATTAAAATCAACATTTCCTCCGTAACTGCGTTCTAATTTGTTGATATTTTTATCAATCGGCATTACATTTTGATATTGTATGCGTTCGCTTTCTTCGGTAAAAATGGTTGGCGTTTTATAGCCAAATCCACCGCCAAGACGTGAAGAAAATTTGTCTGTAATTTTGAATAATGCCGAAACTCTTGGTAGTAACGCAATACCGTAATCAATAACATAATCGGCTCTGAAACCTGTTTCAAGATTAAGCCACCTGGTAGCTTTCCACAAATTTTGAGCAAATGCACCAAAAGTAATTTGGTCGTAATTTCTTAACGGAAAAGTATCTAACTGCTTTTCCTGAAAATTGTCTGTCCAAAGATTTACCCCTGCAACCCATTCTGTTTTTTCCCTTACATTGGTATAGCTTGCTTCGCTGAAAGTTGCCGTTTGTGTGCCGTCAAAACTATAATTCGGAATGTTGATTATCCTGTTAAAGTAACTCACGCTGTTTTTAAAATTGAAAAAACTTTTGTCATTAAATTTATGGTCAAAAGACAATTGCGTAGAATAGCGTTGTGTTTTATTTTCTTCAAAATAACTGTGGATAGCGTCGCCATTTCCCTGAATATAATGTATGTCGCCACCGATACGGTTTTCAATTGCTGTGTTTAATCCAACATTCAGCTTTGTTTTATCGCTGAAATAAACAAACAACTTGGGATTGAAAACATATCTGTCAAATTTCGGAATAGCCGTCAGGTCAATATTTGCAGGGTCGTAAGCCCAATTTCTGTTATGTGCCGCAAATATTGTTGTTCCTATTTTATTGAAACGTTGTCCGTAAAAACCATTTATATCAAAACCTCTACCCGAACTTCCGTTTAAATGAAAACGCAACTCTCTTTCATCAGTTGGTGTTTTGGAAATCAGGTTTACCAATCCTGCTATTGCTCCGCCTCCGTAAAGTGTAGATGAAGAACCTTTAATAATTTCTACCTGCTTTAAGTCAAGCGGTGGCGTTTGCAAAAGTCCCAAACCGCTTGCTGCACCTGCGTATAATGGAAAACCGTCTTTAAGAATTTGGGTGTATCGTCCGTCAAGCCCTTGAATACGAATAGAAGCGTTGGCAGATGTTGCCGATGTTTGTTGCGTTTGTATTCCTGTGCTTTCGCTCAAAAGCATACGAATATCGCCCGCTTTCATATTTCCCTTTTCTTCTAATTCCTCTCCTGCAATAAATTCAATTCTTGTCGGAATGTCTTTGATTGTTCTTGAACTTCGTGTAGATGAAATCACAATTTCGTCCAACTCGTCTGTTTCTGATTGTAGAAAAATTTCAATCGGGTCTATTGTTGTTAAAGGAAATTCAAAGGTGTCTTTTCGTGTTTCATAACCTATATAACGAAATTCAATTACCTGTTTTCCGTTCGGAATATTGGTTAAGGTTATCAGTCCGTCAATGTCTGCGGTTGCTCCTGTTGCTGTTCCTGATAAAATTGCTGTCGCACCGATTAACGGCTCTTTTGTTTCGCTGTCTTTTATGACCGCTTTAAATGTATTCTGTCCGAATACGGTATTTATATGAAATGCTGCCATTAGCAGCAAAATGATTTTTAGCTTCATTGTCTGAATGATTATTAATGTTTGAAAAATAAGAATTGGCGGTGCGTAGCACCGCAATTTGTTATTGTGCCGAAGGCACTGAAACATTAACTAATCTTAGGCGGTTGCCAAATGGCAGAGAAAAAGTCAGACGTAGTATTGTCCTTGTATATGGAAACTTTTTTGTCTGAATAGGTAAGGACAGGGTGTAAAGAAAAGTTTGCTATCGGGAAAGTAAACCCTACACAAGTATGGCAATTCATAAAAGGCGAACAACAATCGCCACAATCTTTATCATCTTGGTTGTCTTGGGATTGTTCAGTCGTTTGCTCCCGAAAACATTTGTCCTCCACTAAGTTTGGGGCTGCTGTCAGCAACAAAACGTAAATGGCTAATATGGAAGATAAATATTTCACGGTGCAAATTTAATAAAAATCATTTTTCTACTGTCCAATCATCATTGTCATTTTCTTCAACATTAATTTTACTGATTACAGCGTTTGCCCCTGAGTCTGTGTAAGTTCCATATCCATTAACAAATACACCTTTCGCTCCGTCTTTTCGGTTTCTCATTGCGTATAAAATGGCTTCATCGTCCAAGTCGTTTTGTCCGGTAAAACGATATATTTTATCAATAACGATGTCGTTCAAATCAACCTTTTCGCCTCCTTTTTTGTATGAGATGTTTTCTTCTAACAGGTTAAAGTCTTCTGTGTAACCTCGTTGTCTTAATATTTCAATTACTTCTGATAATGTTTTCTCTGTTGATAGCATAGTGTTCTCTTTATAGATGTTTTATAAATGCAAAGTTAAAAAAGCGTTGGGAAAAATGGCTCTTTGGCTTTTGCCGAAGCGTAGGTTTTTGTGTGTCGGGGCAAAAGCCAATGTGCCATTGTGCGGTGGCAAAAAAATGAATAAAAAATGTGCGGTGGGGAAAAAGAAAAAATACACAAGGGTCAGCAAAGAGTGTCGGCTTACCCGTTGTCCCGTTTCAATATGGTCTGTTTTTGTTTGTCTGTCTGTCAAAATGGTTTACTTTTCTTGTCCGTCCGTCCGTTACTGTCAGGTTGCACGGTCTGTTACGCTTGCTGCTAACGGTTTGCCGCTTTGCGAAGGCGGGGATTTTCAGCACTAAACTTCATTAGTTGAACAAAGCTTGGATTTAGTACTTCACTGTCATAGAAGCACGAAACCCCCGCTTTTGCAAAACGGCTGTTAGGCAACGTTCTTTTTTATTTCTTCTCGAATTTTATCATGATTACTGTTCTTTGGGGCGAAGTTCATACCATAGTCAATAATTCTTCCGGGATAACCACGGTATTTCGAAAGTATTTTTGTAGTCAGGTCATACCCTAAGGAATTATCGGTCCCCTGAATGGTTTTAAGGATGAAATCTTTTGCAGCTCCAATGACTAAGTCCGCAAATTGTAAAACGCCTGAATGTGTCGATTTTGCGAAGTATAAGCTATCATTAAAGCCTAAATTCATTAATGGGCCAGAGTGAAAAGTCACACCGTTTGATGATTGTCCTAAATTATAGGCTCTGAAATATTCACGATTAAATGGTTTGGGATTGCTACTGTCTGGCCAGTCTAAGATTATTTCAAAATTGTCTCTGAAAGGTAAATCTCTCGCAAAAAGTCCAATTCTCATTAAAGCTTGTGTGAATGTAATTCCTGTCAGTTGTTCTTTAATTTGTTTTAATGGGATTTTGGAAGGATATCTTTCAGTGCAAGCTAAAACTACTCTGTAATCAATGTCCAATGACCGCTCAAAAATTTCAGTCCGCCATTCGTATGACTTTTGCTTTAGTAATTCATAGTCTTTTTGTCTATTCCACTCTGCGTAAACGTCTTCGAGGTCTTTGAAATTCCACTTAATTGGCAAAGTAGGATAGGTGTATTTGCTTTTAATTTCTCTTAAGAGAGTCTCAATCTGTTTCTCAGATTTATTGTCAACAATAACACCACCAAAAACTAACACATTAGGTTTCCCTTTTTCTGTGCTCATTTCTGAATTGTCAGCATACCATTTTAGCATTATTGTCGTCTTTTTAGAATGTTGCCTAACGGTTTCGGGCTTTGCGTTCGGGCGGGTTTTGGAGCACAAAACTGTCAACCAGCATTGAACTTGAATAGAAGCACATAGCTTCAAGTTTGCACGGCACCCCGCCTGACGCAAAACCCGTGTTAGCGGTTCGGGCTTCTTTTCTGTCGTCAATATTCAAGTCAGTTGTCATTTAGTTTTTATTGTAGCCGAATTGTCCCCTTGTTAATAATACTTCTTTCCAGTAAGATTCTCTGTTTATTATCACGTTGTCGTCAATACGCATAGAGCGATATTCTAATAAACTGAATCTAAAATTTTGTCTTGCATAGTCAATGCCGTTTTCTGCAATTATTTTGGTTAATTCGTCATTAAAGCCGTGTCCTGTCCCTACGTAAACTGACCACCTTGACCAAATACCAAAATCACCGTATGCAGAACCAACATATTTTTTCCCGTTTGACTTGTCAGCAATCACATAAACACCTTTTACATTCTCCAATGCAGCTTTCCAATCATTCTTTTGATACTTGAAAACGGTCTCTAATTCAGGGAAGTCAATGTTTATGCTTTCGTATCCAGGGAAATTAATTCCATCAAATGGTTTTTTAAGAATTTCAGATACAACAAAGTCCTTGTAATAGCCTTCAAGTAAAAATGCTCGTCCACGCAAACCTTGATAGCGATAAAAGTCAATCACAAGTCGTCCGATTAACTCTTTATGTAAGTCAACCAATTCAAGTTCATAACCAACTTCGGTGTCTGCCCAGTCATCAAGTCTGTTTACAACTTTAAAAATGCCGCCAAATAGCCATTTGTTTGGTTCGTGATAAAATTGAATCAAACTGAAAATGTATTGTCTGTTAAAATCGTTTTTGTTGCCACGCCATTCATTCCATCCAACCCACCTGTCCCAACCTTGTAAATAAACATTCAATGGTTGTTCGTGTCCATTGTAACAAGCAAGGTGCAACTTGTAATGTCGCAAGTCGCTGTCGTTAAGTTTTAAAATATTTTCTGCCTTAATTGTCATTCGTTATTGTCTTGTTGGATTGTCGTTTTAGCCTGACTGCTAACGGTTGGCGGCTTTGCGTAGTGGCGGATTTAGAAGCAGAAAACTGTCAATAACCACTAACTTTTTTTAGAAGCACTACCGTTCAATTTAGCACGTCCACCGCCATTACGCAAAACCGCTGTTGGCTGCTGTGCTTCTTCTACTTCGGCATATTCTTCTTCTGGTTCTTCAACAACAAATAAAGTCGGTATGTCTGCAATTAATTTTACTCGTTTTCTTGCAATTTCGCAGTATTCGTGGCTTATGTCAATACCGATATATTGTCTGCCCATTTCGCAAGCAACTCTTGCTGTTGTCCCACTACCACTCATTGGATCAAATACTAAGTCGCCTTGATTTGTCCAAGATTTTATGTGGTCTCTTACAAGTTCACAGGGAAAAGGTGCAGGGTGTCCTTTTGCTTCTTGGTCTTCTTGTTTTTTACCGACAACATATTCCCAAATGTTTCCTTTTATTTTTTTGTCTTTGACTGGTTTTGCTAATTTTTCTCTTGTCTGCTCGTTCTTTGAAAAGTTTTTGTAGGTAGTTCCATTTAATTCAAGTCCTGCGTGCAAACAGTCAACCATAATCGGGTTATGTGTTTTTACAACACCTTTGCTGAAAACAAACATAAATTCAAACTCATTGTTATAGCGTTTACGGTAGATTTGAGGAATTGGATTTGCCTTACGAAATATCATTGTGTCGTGAAGATTGAAACCAATTTGCTGAAAATATAATGCTTGTTTAAAGCTCGTGCCTGTCTCGTTGCCGTTAATCGTTGCATCATTAACAACCCAAACTACTACGCCACCTGGTTTTGTAACTCTGTAAAGTTCTTTTGCAATGTCTTCAAATGGAAAAACAAATCCTTTGTAATTTCTCAAATCGTCATAAGGGGGGGAAGTAACTGTAAGGTCAATTAGATTTTCGTCAAACTTTCGCATTACTTCTACACAGTTACCTTCAATTATTTTATTTATGAAATTTTCCATTGTCTCTTATTTAAGTGTAAATAGTCCGTTATCGGAAATTGCACTAATAGTTTTAATTCTGCTTTCAATCTTGTGAACTTTGATAAGTTCTTTCAATGCTTCTTTGTGACTCATTCGCATTATCTTTTCTCTTTCTTGTGCCAAGAATGTTAGGGCTTCTTCTTTAGAAATAGTAATACTTTCAGTCGCAACGCCTTTCTCGATACTCCACAAAGGTTCTACTGCTTTAGAAAAGGAGAGAATTGTTTTATTGATAGCTAACCAATAGTCGGTAGCATTTTTTGAAGGATTGAGTGCTTTAACTGTCTCGAAAATTTTCTTTAAAAGCTGTTCGGCTTTTGTCTTTCCTTCCTTTTCAGAGTAAGAAAGTAGCAATGCAAGGTGTGAATATGTAAAAACACAAACATTTTGTGTCGTTGCTTGCTGGTAAATTTGGCTTGACGAAGTTGGAAGTTGATAAATAGGACAAACAACCATTGCGTATGGTTTGCCACGTTTCCAACCGTGCATTGCTTGAACTTTAAAGTCTTTTTGATTTTTTGCTGTCCTGCTTAGTCGGAATGCTTTTGCATCTGCAACAAAGCTGTAATCTTTTGCAAATGCTTCAACGTCTGCCGCATCTGCTCTCTCTTTAAGCACCAAACTTTTAAGTCCTAATGCCGAATAAGCTAATGAAAGTAAGCAGTCGGTGTATTTTGAATATAGTTTTTCTTCACTTGTGTCGTGTCCGTAACTTTCAGGGATATTTCCGCAAAGTCGCAAGTGGTCAATAAGTGACGAAACACCGTTTTTCTTTATTTCGGCTTCTAGCTCCTTTTCTAATTTTTCTGTGTCGTTACCAAAGTGTCCGCTCAGTTTTCGGATTTCTTCAATCCAATACTGTCTTGTTTTTATTGCCTTATCTGATATTATTTTACTCATTTATCTCTGTCAAAATATTAGTTTCCAAATTTACTTAAATTGTCGGTTAAGCAGTCCGAAAAAGGTCAAAAGTTGTCAACGGTTACTGTCGGTTGTGTGGTCTTAGCATTGCAGCCAACGTTTTGGCGCTTGGCGCAGTGGCGGATTTCGGAGCACAAAACTGTCAAAACACCACAAAAGTGGATGCGAGGTAGAATGTTCAATTAACCACTTCACCCGCCATTGCGCCAAACGCCTGTTATAGGGCGTAGTTCTTGTCACCATATACCAATCCAGTTTTCTAATTTTCTTTTAAACTCGTCAACTGCAAGCCAAGTGTTTACTTTTTGTTCATCTCTCTTGTCGTATGCTGTCAAATACTGAATGTGAATTTTTTCTCCCTGTTTTAGTTCGGGAATTTTTGTCACAAATCCGTTCTGTTTCATTTCTGTTATTGACTGATAGAAATCCACTTTGTTTTTAAGTCTTGGCGGAAACCAGTCGTCATTTTCTGCTCTTGAATTTAAAATTTCTCCGTCTTCTGTCCCAATGTGCAATGTCCACTCGTTACTGTCGGCTTGTATTGCGTCCAAGTGCTCTCCTGTCGCTGTGTCAAAAGTTATTTCGCCATTGATTTTGTCAAGCAAGCAATAGGTTTCTAGTTTCTCGTCAATGTCAGCCGTTTTTTCAATCCTAAAAATCCAGCCGAAACTGTCAGTCAAGGTCTCCCCATTATAAAGTGGAACTCTTATTTTAAATGAAACGATTTCAATGTTGTGTGCGTCCGTTTTAAAAATTTCCGAACTGCCGTTTTCGTATTTCTTTGTCTCAATAACATTGTCTTGTCGGTTACAGATAAGTCCGCAACGAACAACTCCCAAAGGTGTCTTAAATTCTCGTTTTATGTCAGTCGTCTGTGTCGTCATACTATGCCCTATAACGTTTTTGCGGCTTGGCGTAGTGGCGGATTTTTAGCACAAAAGTTCAATCGAAGAACTGCACTTGAACCTACCACAAAACTGTCATACGAAGCACTGCACCCGCCATTACGCCAAACCGCTGTTGGGTGCTGGCCTTCTGTCTTTCGTGTTGATTGTCTGTCAGTTGAGCGTTGGAACAGGCACACTCTTTGCCAAGTTTTGGCTTGCGTGAAGGCTTGTGCGACTTGGCAATGTGTGTGGCTGTTGGGTTGGCTCATTTTCTTGTCATTATAATATCAACTTCACCGGGTTTCATTGTCTTGTCCCCGTAAAGTTTTGTTTGTGTCTTGGTGTCTTTTGTCAAAGGCTTTTCTACGATTTTTACTGAATGATTTGGAAAATGCTTTTTCAGGATTTCAAGTGTCGAGTTGAATGTAAATTCTCTCTTGTCTGTCCGCACGTAAACAGTGCTTTTCCTTTTCATCATTTTGGCACAAAGTCCAAAAACATTGTCGAGCAGGTCATAATACTCTTGCTTGTTTACAAATCGTCCTTTGTGTTTTTCCTTTAGTGATTGTGGATTTTCAGAACCACCTAAAAGCCAAAGTCGCAACCATTGGTCAGCGTGATAGTCAGTAATTGAGCAATAAGGGGGTGAAGTAAACAGCAATGAAAATTTTATATCGTTGTTTATTGCTCGCTCTGCAATGTTTACTAATTCATTTGAACTGTCGCCAAACACAACTGCACTCTCAGTAACTTTAGGTTTTCCTTTCTCATAACGCCATTCAATTTTTTTGAGAATGAAATCACAAGGATTTATATCAGGTGGTACGGTCAATTTGTTTTTCTTCCACCATTGCACCGAATAATTCATTCCCATTGATTTGGTCATTCTCATTTGATTGGAAAGTCCTTCACCAAGTTTTGCGTGTAAATAAATTAGAAGGATTGACATCAATGTCGCATCAATATTATTGTTTTTCCAATCTAAATGAGTTCTGGCAGCCAATAGAAATTTCAGAACTTCATCACAGTAGCAAATGCGATAAAATTCAGGCATTCGTTGTATGGCTCTATTGTAATAGTTTCTCTTACCATAAATTTCAAGAAGTCGGTCAACAACTTCTTCTTTCTCTGCTGGTTGAAGTTTTACAGTGCCATACAACCAACCTACAGGATTGATTTCAATTCCCAAACTATTTCTACCTAAAACACCACCTGCATATATACTGCTGCATCTTCCCGCAAAAGGGTCAATGATATAATCGCCTTTCTTTGAATACTTCTCAACTACATCAAATGCAAATTCCAAAGGAAACATAGCATAATATGGTCCAAACCTTGCCCAACGTGCTTCGGCAGTTTCAAAACCTTTTAATATTTTTTCTCTTGCTATCATTCTTTTGATTTCTCTCTTATTTCTCTTGCGATATCTTCAAATATTCGTTTACCTAAGTTCAATGGAATTGCTGCTTCAGCGTGTGCAGAAACTAACGGTGAAACAGAATTAGGGTATCTACTTGAAACAAGTTGGTCAAGCAAATTCATAACATCTGCTAATCTTGTAAATTGATCAGGATTTGCAGTTTCAAGATTTCGTTGATACTCGTTGAAACAAGCTACAACAGGAACAATTTTTTGACCTGATGCTGCTTTGTAAAATAGTTTTCTTCCAAAATAGGTGTCTTGTCCGTATGGTTTGGGGCTTTCAGAAAATATGATATTTCGTTTTATGTAGCCATCATTTAGGAGTAAGGCTGATTGTTTTGGAAATTTGTCAGTCACCCCATCTTTGGTAGTATCAATCTCAATAAAGTGATTAAAAAATGTTCCTGATTTTTCAATTCCAATTATTAAAAGGTCTTGTCCGTTTACTTGCCTTTGAAGGTCATTTAGTCGGGTTAATTCGTGACTAATAACTTTCGTCAGCCAAGATGAAGTGCTGAACACTGCTAAAGGGCCATCCATTATAAAAGCAACTCTCCGAAGTGTTGCTAACCATCCTTTGCGTTCAAATGCTCTTAGAATATGAACAAGCCAAAGTTTTTCGAGAGTTGACATTATTTGCCCAAACATTTCACCATTGCTCCCGCCTGGGTTCATAAGTTCGTGTAAACGCAAAGCATCAGTTGAGAAAAGCGGCTCACCTGAATGAGGACAGGTATATTCCCCATAGTCATAGGTCATTTCTTCTTCAACTCCTTCAATTGGACTTCTTGGTAAATTCTTTTCTTTAAAATGCTCTCGTTTTATTCTGAAAAGATGCTCGTAAGTGTCAAGCAAAGTTTCCCCATCTGTGAAAATGGTGTTGTTTCGTAACTCTTCAAATAAAGCTCTCCTTAAAGAAGATTTGGCATTCTTTTCTGTATCAAGAATTACATTACAGCCGGGAAAAACACTTTCAATAGTTGATGCCTTCTCAGTTTCCCGAAATTTCTTTGGTTCTACAAATTCCTTTTTTTCCAACTCTCCAATTAACTTTAAGTCAATTAAAACAGAAGCTATTGTAATGTAGCCAAATTCAGCACCGGGAAATCCGTTTTCTGCTTTAGCAGCTAAATTGCTACCATCAATTGCAAGAACTAAATCAGGTTGCAATGTGCTTTCAGTCAAATCAGATTTTTTGACTATTGAACCTTCAAAGTCTTCTGTTTCTTCTTCCTGTTGCCTTATTTTAAGTCGGTTTTGAAGTGATTTAACTTTTTCACTATCAAGTAACCGTCTTAAAGGCTCGTAACTGGCAAATTCTCCTTCAAAACTCATAATGATAGTGCTTTAAACTTCAAACTTGTCAACCTGAACAGGGATGACAAATAGGTTACTTAATGTTTTTACTCTTAAAAATCCCTTGTCTTGTGCTCGCCTTATTGATGGTTCAAAGTCTGCAAAGTCGTAATACTTGCAAAGTTCTTTTGTCTCATCTGTATTGTTCAAGTGACTGATAAACCAATTAGCAGTATTTTTTAAGATGTTCTTTTGAATACTACTCACTTCTTGTGTAGCGTATACCATTCCAATTCGATACTTAGAACCTTCTTTGGCAGTTCTTACCCAAATGTCAGATAAATCTAAATCATTACCTGCGGGTAAAATGTTGTGTGCTTCTTCAACATAGACTAAAATTTCAGGAATGTCAGTTGCTCCCTGAATGAAACGTCTTTGATTTTCTTTGAAAATTTTGGTCATAATTCGTGTTGCAGACGATTTATTCAATTCAGGTTCACCGCTTGATTGGTCGATTATTACCAATTTCCCTTGAACAAGATGATTGTAAATATCTTCAGCGTAATCACTTGTAGTATCAGCACTATGTTGTTCTGCTGCTTTACCAATTTTCCTTGTTCCGTTAGGATACTGGAAAATGCCAATTATCTTTTTTAAATCTTCATCAGCCCATCTATCCCCTGAACCATTTGGACGATTAACATAAGCGGTTTCAAATGCTTGATACCCACTATTCCTATCCCTTATAAATTTGTCTAGTGCTTCAAACGCATTGGCAAGTTGACCCCAAGTAGGATTTTGATTTCCAAAAATCTGTGCTGCTGATTGATATTCAGGTGCATTGTCGCTTGCACTATTTTGCATAGCGTTTAACAAGTCTCTGTTAAATAAACTTCTCGTATTTGCTCTTTGATTTTGTGGAATAGCAAATCCTGCCCTTGCCAATACCGATTTATATGCCAAGACTCTACGACTGTGTCTTGTTAATGCACTTCTGTCACCTGCGTCAGGTTCTTCGAAACTAACTTGGCAAAAGTTTTTGATATATGTCGTGTTGTCTTCTGAAAGTATGCTATCTATTATTTCTTTTCCAATTTGTAGGTTCTCGTCTTCAAAGAAATTCAGCAACATTAAAGTTCTGTCAGGGTCGTTGGGATGTCGGGTTATTCCGTAAGTAACAACTTCATTAGCCTTTACACCATTTGGTAATAGCTGCCAAACATTTTTTAGAGCGGAATTATTGTCCTGAACATTTTCATTTGCATACTCACCGTTTGGGTCAAAAATAATTTGCCCTATTCGTAGTGGTCTATCATTTGGATTTTCATTTGTTCGTAATTCAAATACTGATTTGGCGATTATTTTAGTAGTGTTTGATTTACCTGTTCTAGTCATACCAAATAATGCGGATTTTTGAGAAAGTAAGTCCGCAGGGTATATAAAAACAGGAACATCATCTACTTGCTGATACTTACGATTTGTTGACGCATAACGAACAAATCCAAGTTTCACTCTCTCTGTGTTTCCGTATTTCTCTGTGTGAGCCTGAATGCTTGACGGGTCAGCGTAATTTACGATTTGTTCAAGTGCTTTTCCGTTTGGCTTATATACTTTCAATCCCCTGTTTGGGTAGTAATTAGAAATGTCGCTACCAAACTTTAGGTTTAGTGGAGCTTCACCATTGTGTCCATTTTCTTCAAGAAAGAATGTTCCAATAATTCGGCATTGAACCCCTGCAAAACCAAGAATGTTTTTTGTTCGCAAGTCCATCGAACCTGCATCATCCCAATGTTTTTCAGTCTCTCCGCTTATTCTTTGAGCCGTTTCAACTCTTATTCTTTCTGCATCTTTGTCTTGTGGTAAAGCTGCTGCATCCATTACCCGCAAAAGAACAAATGAAGCATCTTCCTTTTTAAAGTCAATGTCTGTTTTGCTCGGGTCAACTCTTGTCGCAATTAGAAAACTTAAACTTGGTATTCCGCCAACTTTTTCTCTGTAAAAGTCGTGAATAATTACCCTTGCTGTCTCGTAGTTGATAGAGTAGATGTCACCAACATACTGGTCTGCTTGAATAAGCTTTTGAAACCATTGTTGGCTTTCAACCTGCTTGTCGTTTTCTCGTCTTGAGTTAAGTCCTTGTTCTATACTCATATTGTCAATTTCTTAGTTGTCAAATTTATTCATTTCTGTCGGTGCGGTGGCAAAAAATGGCTCTTTTGGTTTTACGAAGGGTTGGCTTGTGTGTCGGGCAAAACCAAATGTGCCATTTGTGCGGTGGCATTTTTTTCTTTTATGTCGTGTCGTTAATTTGTTCACTGTCGTTGTCTTTTAGGCTTGCACCCAACGTTTTGCAGCTACAAGAAGTTGGCGATTTTCACCACTAAACTTCATACGAAGAACGAATGTTTGATTAACCACAAAACTGTCATACGAAGCACTGAACCGCCAATTTTTTGTAGGTGCTGTTAGGTGCTGGCGTTTTTGTCCACCGTGCTTGTAAACCATTGTAGCTATTGAGTTGTCGTGTCATTGAGTGTCGGCTGTGCGTTGCGTATTTTTTATTTTTTTAAAGCGTTGGAATTTTTTTTAATTCAATTTTTCTTTTGCGTTGTAAATGTGAAAGCTCTTTTGCAATTTTTGGTCTGTGCGTTGGCTTGTGCGAATTGCAAATGTGCTTACACCTGTGCGATGGCTTTTTTGTCCACCTCAATTATTTCTTTTAAACGTGATGATATATTTCTCCAATTTGAATTTAAGTTAATTGTTCTGATTTGTATTTTATGTTCATTGTATTTGAAATTTAAATTATAGTCTGTTTCAATTGTCGGATAAAGTAAAATGCCTGTTGCATTATGTGTTTTTAAGTTTGTGTCTTGTTGGTTGAGCAGGTAACTGAATAACTGATATAAGTTCGCTGATTTTATGCGTTCCTTATCGTAATTCAAAGTCATTGTCTCACGGTAAAACTTTGCATCAATTATTATTTTTTCATCGTCATTTTCTAAAGTTATATCAGTTTCCATTTGAGGTAAATATTGGTAACTATCTTTGTCTGTGTTATCAAATT
Organism: Cyclobacteriaceae bacterium; assembly: GCA_025808415.1. Classification (NCBI taxonomy): domain Bacteria; kingdom Pseudomonadati; phylum Bacteroidota; class Cytophagia; order Cytophagales; family Cyclobacteriaceae; species Cyclobacteriaceae bacterium. The sequence continues at coordinate 2,550,485 of CP075525.1, read as the reverse complement.
GCCACTTAATAGTTTCCTTTTTTACTGTCTTGTATTTCTGCTGTTCGATTTTATAGAAGTTTCTAACAAACGATTCAAATAATTGATTCATTTTTTTATCATCCCTTGTGAAGTCGGAGAACTTATATTTTCCTTGTTCTTCGGATGGCAAAGTGCTTTCATAAATAATTTGACAAACATTCATTACAAATCCATAGAAACGGTTGTTTCTATTTAGTTTTACTTGCTTGAAGAGTGAATTGGTAATTTCAATTTGTTCAATGTCTGACAACATTCTTTGTAAACTAACTAATTCATTTTTTAGCTGCTTGTCAAGTCCTTTGGTTCTCGTAAGTCTATAAATGGTTGAAACCAAAATACTGTTTGAAATTATGTTGGCGGAGAAATCGTCAAATGTGCAAATGGTTCTTTGTTTAAAAAGTAAATTGCTTTTCAATGTCTGACTAATCTGAACTTTACCTTTTACGCCTGCTAGTTCTTCTGTGTAGTCAATATAATTTTTATCAATGCCTCTTTTCAAAAGCATTTTTGTAGCATTAATTAAAATCTTTGCAAAAAGGTCAAGAAGTTCCGTCTTATCGTCTATCGAAACATTTACACGTTCTTTCTCATCTAGCTTGTTCCAAGCATAGCAAAGTAAGTAGTAAATATTCTCAATAGGTATTTGCATTACTTATCTTGATAGTTGTTTTAAAACATCTGAAACTATTGTTGAATCATCAAACCAAATTTCTTCAAGCAGAGGCTTCAATTCAAAACTTAAAATTTCATTCCACCATTTATTTTCATCTTCATTCGTTGTAAAAGTGCAGAAATAACTGTGTCCAATTTGAAATCCTTCACCAAGGTTAATATCCTCTTTTATTTTACTGTTCACTTTTGTAACTGCTGAACAAATATGTTCAACCATTCCAGCAGATAAACCTTTTGAAGCAAGGAATGAACGGAAATTATTACCATAATCAGGTTGAAGTGTAATAAAAGCAAATCGTCTTCTTAAAGCATAATCAACAATTGCTAATGAACGGTCTGCCGTGTTCATTGTTCCAATGATGTATAAATTTGAAGGAACATAAAAGCGGTCTTCTTCGTCTTCTGCGTAAGTTAGTTTTAGTGCAAATTTTTCTTCTCTTTTATCTGCTTCAATTAGCATCATCAATTCTCCGAATATTTTACTCAGATTTCCTCTGTTTATTTCATCTATAATAAAAAAGAAAGGTCTGTCAGGATGTGCCAATGCTCTTTGACAGAATGAATAAAAAATTCCGTCTCTTAAATCGAAACCGCCTTTTTGTGTTGGTCTTAGTCCTTGAATAAAATCTTCGTAGCTGTATGATTGGTGAAACTGCACCATTTCAATGTTTGCATCTTTTATTTCTTGCATTATTTCATAAGCCAATTTTCTGGCTATGAAAGTTTTTCCAACTCCCGGAGGACCTTGTAAAATAATATTCTTCTTTCTTTTTAATAGTGCAACGGTTTGTAAAAAATCAACTTCACTTATAAATGGCTTGTCGCTGTCGTCAGTAAACTTGTATTTTTTAATGTTACTGCTTTGAAGAAGTTTTTCCGTGATAATGTTTTTGTTATCAATTATCTCACGAATGATGTCGTATTCTTCTTCTGTAAGTTTGAATAAACTTCCTTGATTATTGATGAATACTTCGCAATGTTGCAAAGCAGCATTGTTTTTCAGGTCGTTCCAATGAACTGGGATTTCCAACTTCTCAACCAGTTCAAATTCTATTTCTTCACCGTTGGCTGTGTTGTGAATTCCTTTCGTTACTTCATAAATTGCTTTAATTTGTTTGGTTGGCGTGCTTTCGTAACCAATAATTAAATCGCCTTCTTTAGCTGCTTCAAAGTATTTATAGATTCTTCTTTTGTTTCCTTTTTCGTTATGCGTTGTATAGGTTTGCCTTTGTCCTTCCGTATGATTGCTAATGCTCCAAATTTTAGGATTAGCATTCAGCCACCAAAAATTCAAAGGCTCTGTTTCTTCATTTACTTCATCTATTTCTACTAGTGGCTCTGAAACGATAGGAGTAGTTCCTATTTTTTCTGCTGTGAATTTTAAATTATTTGCTGCAAAAACCGAAGCAAGTTCAGGATAAAGTCTTACATACTCATTCAATATAAACTCATATACTATTGTCGGGCTAAATGTATCAGGTCGGAAAAGGTTTTTGTAATTCTTTAAAGTGTTTGATTTGTATTGATAAACTTTATCTGTTATCCATTTTACTTTTCGTCTGTGATTAAAGTTGTCCCATATGCCGTCAAAAAAGTAACTACCTTCAATTATACCAATACCTAAGCAGGTATTCACTCCTTTAGTTGCAAAAACTACATCACCAATATTTGCGGTTTTAAAAAGCCAAAGATTCCAAGTTTTGTTTGATTTGTCATCGTCTTTAAGTCCGATTTCTTTATTCATTTCTTCTCTTGATTCAAACTTGTTTAAATCATCGAAGTTGAAATCTATTGCAATAATATTTTCGTTATGAAACCTTTCCCATTCAGATGCCTGACTGCCTGGTGCAAACTTGAAATAATTTCGACTTTCCTTATTTAGTTTTGTTATTTCAGGCTTTAATTTTTGGAATAAATTATAGGCATCATCATAAGTTGCTATAGCTTTTAGATTATTTGGTTTGGGCTCTTTTACTGACCAACCTGCAATTTGACCTGCTTCTGGTGAAGCATCAAAGCGAACAAAAAATTGATAACTGTCTTTGTGAGATTCTTTGGTTATAGGATATAAAGCTATCCAACAAAAATCACTGCCAAAATTAGTTGCTCCTTGAAAGTCAACTTTATGAAAAATGTAATCCTTTAATTCTAATTTGGCTAATAAATCTTTTGCTATTTGTTCAAGATAGTTTAATACTGTTTCTCTTATTGTTCCTCTGTAAAAGTAGCTGTGAAAAATGCTCCAAGGGTTTTGCCAATTGGCGAATAGGTCTCTTTTAAATAATTCGTATTCTTGAATCTGCTTTAAGAAGTCTTCTTTATAATGATTGAAATAGTCAACGTTTTTAGTTCTGATATTATCCTTTATTTCATTTACCAGTGCTTCGCTTGCAGTTTCGCCTTGCAAAATTCTACGGGCAATTTCTGCTCGTAATAAATTTACTGGTTTAAAATCACGGTCAGGGTCGCCATATTCTTTATAAATTTCTTCAACAATATTTTTAGGCAAACTATTAATTGCGGCATATAACGAAATCGGATTTTCGGTATATGCTCGATACTGCTTTGCTAAGTCCGTTATATATTGAAATTGTGTTTGCATAATGTTTTATTAAGATTCTTTTTTCCTATTGGGTTTCTTCGGCTTCTCTTTTGTAAAAAGGTCTGCCGTATATTTTTCGTATAGTTCAAATAAAAATACCATTCTGTTTGCTTCGCTTGTAAATGGTTGCGGTCTGTATGCCAAGTCAACCGCTTTGTCTAATTCGTTATGTGCTTTTATTAATGCTTGTGGCATTGTCAAAGGGTCGTATAGGTCGGCAAGAGAGCTATTAGGGAATTCTAATCTTGCATCTAAAACCTTTTGTGCTGCTGTTTCAATAGCTTTAATTTGTTTTTCCGTTGGATTTTCTGGCCAAGGATAATTGTTGTAAACAATATCTTTAGAATATCTGTATCGGCTTTCTAATCTTCCGCAAACCGATTTAACCCAAGCCATATGCATTGCAGACATTAAAATTCCAAAATGAAATAAGTTGCCGTTTGGAACTGTATGACAACTATTATTTGCAATATCATCTTTACCAAAAAATCCTAATGGAATATATTTACGATTTTCTGATGTAGTGCTTGGTATTAAAATATATGTGTCAGGTTGATTTCTGTCACGAAATAAAGTTGGTGTTGCTGCAAATTTCTGTGTTGAGGGAGCAACACTGTCAAGTCTAAATTTTTTAACTGCTTCAACTCGTTTTAAAATCTCTGGTAGTTGTTTCAATTCACTTGGTTCAGCATCTACAAGCCAAATACACCAACGTTTTTCGCCATTTAGAAATTCATAAGCTGAAATTAGTGGTTTAATAAATTTCTCTGCTTTGGGTTCTTTTATAAGAAACTCCTTTTTCTCTACGTCCGATAAAAGCAAATGTCCTCCGTCTAATGGCATATTCCCAAAACTCATTTTCGGAACATTGCATATTGGATTAGAACTTTTGTTTATCAATAAATCTTTTGCATCAACTAAATACGGATTGATATTTTTAACATTCAATTCGTGGGCTTCGCCTTTAATATCTTCATATTCAAAAATGCTCTTGTTATTAGTGTCGTAGTTGGCGAAGCCAACTACGACACAATAAACTGCTGCATTTCCTTTTGCTTCGTTGCTCCATTTAAAAGTGCGATGTGCAAAATGAATTTTAATATTGTATTTGTTTAGCATTTGCCCCCACAGAATACTTGTTTGCTCTCCTTGAACAATCGAGTTTGTAGAAACAAAGGCAACTTTAATTTTTGAGCCTTGAATAAATTTTGCTGCTTTGATATACCAACCTGTTACATAGTCTAAAACTCCACTGCCGTCTGCATTGTCAAACTGTTTTACAATTTGGTCACGTTGGCTTTGCTTCATTATTTTAGAACCAATGAAAGGCGGGTTTCCGAGAATAAATGAGAGTTCATTTTTTGAAACAACATTTTCCCAGTCAGTTTCTAAAGCATCACCGTGAACAATTTTAGCTGCTTTTTTCAAAGGCAAACGAACAAAGTATTGCCCAAATTCATTGCTAATTTGCATATTCATTTGGTGGTCAATTAGCCACATTGCAACTTCTGCAATTCGTGCAGGAAATTCTTCATATTCAATTCCGCACATCATATCAACGTCAAGCCAAATAATATCTCTTACATCAATTACTCTTTGTCCTGATTTATTTAAGGCTCTTAAAATTTCAATTTCAAGCAAACGCAATTCTCTGTATGTAATTACAAGGAAGTTTCCGCAACCGCAAGCAGGGTCAAGGAATTTGAGTGTGCTAAGTTTTTTATGAAATTCGGGAAGTTTGTTTTTGTTGTCTTTGATACTTTCAAATTCTTTCCAAAGGTCATCTAAGAAAAGCGGTTTGATAAGTTTTAAAATGTTGGTTTCACTTGTATAATGTGCTCCTAAGTTTCTGCGTTCTTTTGGGTTCATTACACTTTGAAACATTGAACCAAATATCGCTGGCGATATTTTGCTCCAATCAATGTAACAGCAGTCAAGCAAGGCTTGACGCATTTTTGTGTCGAAACTTGCCGTAGGCAAGTTTTCTTCAAAAAGTTTTCCGTTTACATACGGAAAGTCGGCAAGTTGCTCGTCAAGATTTTTAAAACGGTTTTCTTTCGGTGTATTTAATACTTGAAATAATTCTTGCAGCTTTGAAGCAAGGTCGCTTCCATCTTCGGCTGTCCGCTGTTCTAAATATTCTTGAAACTGTTGCTTGTTGAAAATTGTTGTGTCTTCGGCAAACAATAAAAACAAAATACGAACCAAGTAAACTTCTAATGGGTGTCCAGTGTAACCGATTTCTTCCAATCTGTCGTGAAGTTTACCCATTAACTCCGCTGCTTTAATGTTTGCAGGGTCTTGTTCTTTGTAAACCTTTTTTTGATAACCTAAAATGTAACCGAAATGCTGAACATTATTTACAAGGTCGTTGAGTTTAAAATCAACGATTTTATCTTCTTCAAGGTCGTAAAGTCTAAAATTTTCAAAGTCAGAAATGAGAATGTATTTCGGTAATTCGTGTTGTTTCAGTCCGTGTGTGTAGTCTTTGGCTTGTTGATATGCTTTGTCAAGGTTTTTACCTCGACTTTTCATCTCAATTAAAATCGTTCCTTTCCAAAGCAGGTCAATGTATCCGTCTTTGTCGTCCAGTTTTTTTACTCTGTGTTCAAAGGTCGAAACACGTTTACTGCTAATGCCAAACACATTAAAGAACTCAACTAAAAATGGCTTTGCGTCTGCTTCTTCGTTTGAAGTGTCCGCCCATTCTTTTGAGAATTTTAATGCTCTATCTTTTATTTCGTTCCAGCTTAATGCCATTCTTAAATTGTCAAGTTGCTAAGATAATTATTTAAAGTCCTAATGTCATTCGGTGCGTTGGCAAAAAATGGCTCTTTTGGTTTTGCGAAGGTTCGGCTTGTGTGTCGAGCAAAACCAAATGTGCCATTTGTGCGGTTGGCTAAAATTGAATTAAAAAAAAGTGTGGGAAAAAATAAAAAATACAGAAGGGTCGGCAAAGAGTGTCGGCTTACTCGTTGTCCGTTTGTGATATTGTCTGTATGTTGGTCACTTGTCAAAATGGTTTACTTTTTCTGTTAAATTGTCTGCTTGTCGATGGTTGTTGTGTCGTCCTTTACGCTTGCACCTAACGGTTCTCAGCTATACGCAGGCAGGGATTTTTACCACTGAACTTCCTATGAAGAACTGAACTCCAAATATAGCAATTTACTGTCCTACGAAGCACGAAACCCCTGCTTGCTTATAGGTGATGTTATGCCTTCGCCCTTCTTTTTCTGTCGTCTGTTTGGTTGTCATTTCGTGTCTGTTTAGGTGCGTTGGCTTGGTGGCTCTTTTGCAAGACTTTGGATTGTGGGTCGGCTTGTGCGGTTTTGCAAATGTGCCACCAAATGCCTTGGCTTGTATGTGTCTATTTGCTTAACTGTTCTAAAATGGCTTTCATAATTTTATTGCAGTGTCCGATATGTTGTATGCCTTTTTCTATGTCGCTCAAAGATTGAACGAAACGAGAATTTATCAAGTTGCTTTTTCCATTTTCTAACATCAGTTCAGTAGTCTGTTCGCTTACTTCCAAATGAAACTGTAAGCCGATTACATTGTCGCCATAGCTGAATGCTTGATTGGTATTTGCTTCTGATACTAATATGTTTGAGCAATTGGTGGGAATTTCAAATTGGTCTCCGTGCCAATGAAAAACAATTGGGTTGTCTTTGAATAGTTCATAAAACCAAGAAAGTTTTTTACACTGGTCAGTCGGAAATACAGGAAACCACCCAATTTCTTTGTTTTTAGCTTTCATCACTTCTGCTCCCAAACAACAAGCAATTAATTGAGCACCCAAACAAATGCCTACTACTTTTTTCTCTGCTTCAATGCTTTTTTTGATAAATAATTTCTCTTCTTCTAACCAACTAAATTCAAGTTCATCATAAACGCCCATTGGTCCACCCATTACAATCAACCAATCAAAATCGGCAATTTCAGGCAAAACAAAATCTTCATAAAATTTTGTAGCCGTTAAAATGTGATTATTCTCGTTCGCCCAAGTTTCTATATAGCCTAATCCTTCAAAGGCTACGTGTTGTAAATAATGTATTCGTAATGATTTCATTTTACTATTTTTTTTCGTTCCAATAATAACTGTCGGGATAAGGTCTTTTGCCAAAAATGGCTGTTCCAACCCGAATAATGGTTGACCCTTCTTCAATGGCTGTTTCAAGGTCGCCACTCATACCCATAGATAACTCGTGAACAGGTATGTTTTTCTCTAACATTTGGTTTTGGATATTCTTAAGAAGTTTAAAACATTTACGGACTTTTTCTGTCTCTGCCGAAAAAAGTCCTATCGTCATCAAACCTTTTATGTGCAGTCTTTCAAGTTGCTGAACTTGTAAAGCAAAATCCAAAGCCTTTTCTGGTGCAATGCCAAATTTGCTTTCTTCGTACGATGTATTTACTTGCACAAAAACATCAATCGTTTTATCTTCAAACTCTAAACGCTTTTGTAATTTTTCTGCTAATTCTATTCTGTCAAGCGATTGAATACAATTAGCATATTTTATTACTTCTTTAATTTTGTTTGTTTGTAAGTGCCCAATAAAATGGGTTTGGTGCGGTGTGGCTTTTAGCGTTTTATATTTTTCTTTTAGCTCTTGTAGTTTGTTTTCTGCAATCAAGTTTTCGCCTGTTTGCAGTGCAATTAAAATCTTCTCGGCCGAAACTGTTTTTGTTGCCAACAGAAGTTTTACACCTTGGCTATCTCTACCACAGTTGGTGCAAGCGGATTTTATCCGATTATGAATAACTGCAATATTTTGAATTATCTCATTCATCCCAATAATTGAGTTTGAAGTTCAGCTTCCAATTCTTCAATTAGAAGCGATTTTATTGTTGTAAAAGCGTAGTCTTTGGCTTCGGCAAAAGAAATTTCATATTTGCGATTGATGTTTGCTAAATGTTCAGGCATTGAAACTAAAATTTTGTCGTAGTAATCATCTAATGATTTTTTATTAGGCATTTCAAATTTTACTACTACTTGAAAACGTCTAACAAGTGCTTTGTCTAAGATTTCTAAATGGTTGGTAGCAGAAATAAGTAATGCTCTTTCGGGCAAATAATCAATGAGTTGTAGAAGTGTATTAACAAGCCTTCGCATTTCGCCCACATCTCTATCGTCATTGCTTCGCATTTTACCTATTTGGTCAAATTCGTCTAAAAATAATACCGAATTTTCTCTTGCCACTTTATCAAAAACCATTTTTAGATTTTGAGAAGTTTCCCCAATTCTTGATTGCACTACATTACTCAAACTAAGAATGTTTAAAGGCTTACCCAAACTATTTGCAATGGCTTTAGCTGTTGTGGTTTTGCCACAGCCCGAACTGCCATAAAGCAAAATTTTATTATTTACGGGTAGACCATACTTTTTTAACTCATCAATGTATTTGTATTCTTTTATGAGTTGATGAATGGCAAAACGATTTTCTTCATCCATTAGAATCTCTGATAATTCTACTTTCTCTCGGTCGATTATGATGATTTCGTGAACGTTCATTCGCTTTTATTTTGTTTGAGTTCTTCCCTAAGAATTTGATAAATAAAATTGAGCTTCGCTTCTTCTCCAAAATAAGCAACTTCCTGTTCAGCTATTTTTGTTGCACCAATTCGGGTTATGGCTATATGTGACCTTACATTAGATGCTCCAACTTGAAATTTTACTCTATCTACAAATTGAAAAATGTAATCCAACATTGTACGCTTAACCGATGCGTTTATCCCTTTCCCCCAATATTCTGTAGCATAAAAGGTATAACCAATAAAAATACTTTTATCATTTTCATCCCAATCATAAAAACGGGTGCAACCAAGAGTTTTATGTGTAGCTTTTTCTAAAATTTTGTATGCTCCTTTGCTCTGCAATGCACCTTCAAAAAAAACTTTGAATACTTCTTTTTTCCAACGGTCTTTATTGGGATGCTGTTCCCAAATTTTAGGGTCAGATGCAACTTTGAATAAATCGTCAAAATCATCTTCTTTTAATGGTTGAAGAATTACTCTTTCATTCTGTAAAATATTTTGGATTTCAAAATTCATTGGTTTGAAAATGTGTTTAATGATTAGTTTAAAGTCAATTCGTGTTCGGGGCAATCAATTCGTAAATCTGTTGTTGCCAATTTTGATTGAAGCAATTTGCAGTAATGTTGTCCGTTTGTATTTTGATAGTTTGAACAAGTAAAACACATTCGTTGAATGGTGATGATACCTGCCTTGTTCAATTCGTGAATAAGTTTGAGCAACCCCGAAAGGATAATTTCTTTTTGATCTTCCGTCAACGAACCCAATGGTTTTTCAATAGCAAAAGCAAAATTGGCTGACTTGTCTGCTGTTTGTTTTCCTTGGTCAGTTAAGCCAATCACGTAACTTCTTGTGTCAATAGGGTCATCAAATTTTTGTACTAGCCCTTTTTTCAATAGTAGTTTTACGCTATCGCTAATCGTAGCTTTTGACATATTAAATTCTTGTGCCAAGTAGCTCACCTTACATTGTTGTTCGCTATGAAAAAGCAGGAAGATTAAAACCTGTATTTGAATAGGGCTTAAAGCGTTTTCTTTGCTTTCGTTCCATAGCAACACACGGAAGGCTTCGGAAATACGCTCCAAAGCCACAACAATTTTACTTTCTACTTTTTTATTCTGTCGGTTTACATCAAATGCTGATTTCATCTATTTGCAGTTTTCCATTTCAATTATAAAATATCCTTTTTGCTTTATCGCAGCTTCCCACTCTGCTCGTAGAGTTTCTATATGGCAGAACCTACATTCTTTTGATGTTAATGGTTGTCCTTCTTGCCCCTTTGATGTCAGATAGTCTTTACCATAACCGTAAATTATGGATGTATCTCTAATTTCATCGGGTGCGATAATGTCAAAGTGCATTACGCTACCGTCTTTTTTTGTTACATAGGTGTCCCAAACTGCTACTTTCATTTCTTTTGATTTATTGTTTTATGCGTTTACCGAAATAGCAAACAACATCGTGATGGTTAAAAAAAATATTCTCATTGCCATAGAAAATAAGAAAGCCCCACAAAGGTAGTTATCCTAACAATGTGGGGCAAACTTTTTAACCTTTTACGTCCGCCATAGACGCACCAAAGTTCAGGTGAAGTACGTTCCCGTTTGGGGTAAGCAATGCAGGAACAGATTTAACGCCTTTTGCTTCCGCTTCGGCAATTCTGTTCTTTTGCTCGCCCAAATGAACGATTTCTACTTTGTCGCTACCGATAAGCGACACGATGTCCTGCTCTGCACTAATGCATACTGGACAACCTGCGTGGTAAAACACTGATTTTGTCATTTTTTGAATGAATTAAGTTTGTGGCAAGATTGCCGATGCAAATATAGTTAGGCATCCTAACTATACAAAATATTTTAGCTTTTTTTAATTGTCAGGGTGGTGGGTGGGCTTTGGGTGCGGTTGGGTAAAATTAAATGTGCTGCAAAAGCGTTGGCTAGTTTGTCGGCTTGCAGCTCTTTTAATTTTATGAAGCGTTGGGGCTTTGTCTGTCTGTTTACTGCTGGTTTTCTCTCAGTGGTGTCGTCTTTTAGGGTGAGGCATAACGGTTTGCGGCTTGGCGTAGTGGCGGATTTCGGAGCACAAAACTGGCAACCCGCCACAAAACTTGATTAGAATTACTGAACTTCAATTTACCACTGAACCCGCCATTACGCCAAACCGCTGTTAGCTGCTGTGGCTTTGTTTTCCAACTGTTTTCATTTCCATATTTTAGTATTTTTAAGGATTACAATAGTCGCAGTAAGTTGGGTCTTCGGTTGTTTTTTTATTGGGATAAATTTCTTCTTTTGTGAATTTACAATGTTGGCATACATAAATATAGCTTAGTGTTGAGTTTGTCGGTGAACCGCATAAGCTGCATTCAAGTCCCTTTTTAGCGTCTGTTATCCCAAAACCCGGTGTTTGACATTGTGGGCAAGTTGATTTAATTTTTTGCACCAGTTTTTGTGTTGCTTGTTCAATTACACTCATTCGTGTTGGATTATACATAGCTCTCATATCAGTTTCGCAATAAACAGAATTGTATTTTGAATGGAGATGTTCATATGTTTTTTTTAAAATCTCAACATCTGTTATTCCTTTATAAATGTCTGTATTTTCATCTTTTGATTTACGAAGAATTAATCCGTGTTTAGGAAACTCCGTTTGATTAGCAAATTCTAATAGCTCTCTTTGACTTTGAATTTGCTTCCCGTTGAAATTAGTAGAAGTGCTTAATTCTCTAACTATAACTTCAATTCTATTCTTATTGTCTATGAAAATCAAAAATTCATCATCGGCATTTACGAAAAACATAGAAGGGTGTGGACCAAATGAACCCTCACTGGCAACGCCTAAATCGCAACTGTTTAATTTCATTGCCCGTAAACATTTTTCTCTGGCGGTTGAAATGGGGTCAAGTTCTCTTTCAATTTCGCCCGTAAATGTTCCTAATGCGTCAGTATCAAAAGTTTCATCAACAAAACAACTTACACCTAATTCTTTTTCAAGAATAGGAGCAATCACGCTTTCCTTTTCGTGTTTTGTTGCAATAATTAATTTCCGTTCTTGAAACATAAGAAAACTGACTTAATTATTTTGTTTGATGGTTAGTGGTTGTCCTTTTGCATTCAAATTAAATTGTCCGTGGTCGTAAACTAAGTTTCCATTTACAAATGTATGGATTACTTTAGTTTGAAATGTGGTTCCGTCTAATGGCGACCATCCACATTTTGATAAAATATTTTCTTTGCTAACTGTCCAAATAGAATTGAGGTCAACGATACTTAGGTCTGCGAAATAGCCTTCACGAATGAAGCCCCTATTCTCTATTTTATAAAGTGTCGCTGGATTATGGCACATTTTTTCAGCGATTTTCTCTAACGAAATTTGTCCTTGTTTGTAGAGCTCAAGCATAATGTTTAACGAATGTTGAACGATTGGGGCACCTGACATTGCTTGAAAATACGATTTCTGTTTTTCGTCTAAAGTGTGAGGAGCGTGGTCTGTGGTTACTAAGTCTATTCTATCATCCAACAACGCTTTCAATAGTCCCTTTTTATCTTTTTCTGTTTTGATGGCTGGATTCCATTTGATTAAAGTTCCTAAATGCTTATAGTCTGTGTCGGAGAACCATAAGTGATGCACCGATACTTCAGTTGTTATATTTTTTTCTTCAAGCGGAATGTCATTACGGAAAAGATGTGTTTCAGCTTCTGTGGTCAAATGCAGAATGTGAAGTCGTGCCTTGTGCTTGTTTGCTAAGTCTATTGCTCTTTTAGTTGCTTCGTAACACGCTTTTTCACTTCTAATTATTGGATGAAGTTCAATAGGCACATTATCGCCATATTTTTCTCGATATATGTTTTCATTCTCTTCAACTATTTGTTCCTTTTCAGAATGTATAGCAATGATTGATTTGCAGTTCGCAAACAGTTTCTCCATTGTTTCGGGATTGTCGGCAAGTAGATTTCCTTTTTGGGTAAAGTAAAGTCCGTCATCAGAAACGGCTAATAGTTTTGATGTGTCGAGGTTAATTACGTAATCGAGATTGTCACCATTAACACCTAAAAAGAAACCATAGTTGGCTAACGATTTTTCAGATGCTATTTGATATTTTTCATTAAGTATGTCAATGGTCATTACATTCGGAAAGGTATTTGGCATATCAATGAAGGAAGTCACGCCTCCCGCAACGGCTGCTCTGCTTTCCGAATGAAGGTCACCTTTATGTGTTAGTCCTGGTTCACGGAAATGAACTTGCCCGTCAATGATACCAGGGAATAAATATTTGCCTGTTCCGTCAATAATATTTGAATTAGTAATGTCTGCAAGCCGTCCAATTTTTAGAATTACGCCATTGTCAATAAGTATGTCGCTGAGGATTATTTGTCCTTCGTTGACGATGCTAATATTTTTGATTAGAGTTCTTTCTGTCATTGTAAATTTTCTGTCTGTTTCGGTCGTCCGCCATTGCAGCTAACGGTTTGCAGCTACGCGCAGGCAGGGATTTAACCACTGAACCTCCTACGAAGAACTGAACTTCAAATTTAGCACTTTTCTGTCATACGAAGCATAAAACCCCTGCTTGCGTGTAGGTGCTGTTACCAGCTGGCGTTCTGTTGTCTGTGTCTTGGAAGTCAGGTCTGTAAAGGGTTTCGCTGTAGTTTTTAGGTCAGAGTTTTGTTTTTATGTGTCGGTTGTGCGTTGGCGGTTTTAAAAATTTTTGGAAGGGTAGGAAGAAAAAAAATGAAGTTTTTGTAAGGGTGGAAAAGGGGCAAGCTCTTTTGCAATTTTTGGTCAGCGTGTTGGCTTGTGCGAAACGAAGTTCACGAACACCAAAATTCAATAAACAACAGGTGAGTAATTGCAAATGTGCTTGACCCTGTGCGTTTGGATTTAAAATATATGTCCAAATCCAAAGAAAAATTGTCCACCTTCTCTGCTTTGTGCATAGTCTAATCTTAGAATTGTTGATTGGTTCCAAGCTATTCTACCACCTATTCCAGGCGCACCTCTCCATTGTTTGAAATTCATATCTCCCGGTCTGTCCCACACACTACCAAAGTCATAGAAAGGTGTTAATCCCAAAGCAAAATGTTGTTTAAGCAGTTTAAAATTATAAAGTCTTGCTCGCATTTCCAAATTCACCAATGCAACTGTTGGTGCTAAAAACCTTGCTTCTCTAAATCCACGGATTGAACGACCACCACCTAATACTAAAATTCCGCCTGCTTCTGCCTGACTTGACAGATCCCACATTTCAATGAAGTTAATGTTGGAACCTAATATATGGCCCATTGCGGCTAAGCCTGCAAAAGTCAATCTTCCTTTATTGTTGTTCCACCTTTTTAGTGTGTGAATAAATTGACCCTGCATCATGAACTTATGAAAGTCAAATTGTGAACCTAACCAAGGGGCACTATATTCGTGTGAATACTCCAAAAATAATCCCTTTGAGGGGTCGGGTTCAAAATCTCGCGTATCATAAATCAACGCTGCTGCGAGCATACTGGTGAACATATAATTATTTCCGTTTGTGAATCCACTTAAGTTAAACGTATTCCAAGTTCCGTCAGCTTTTTGAACATCTAACAGCGTTGGATTATTAATAGCTTCTACTTGTTCGCCATCAAGTGTAAATGCTTCTTCTGCTATTAAACCGTTGTAAGATGTGAATGAAGTAAACAAGGCTTCATAGCCGAACATTAAACGAAGTTTTCCTCCCATCATAACCCTTTCACCAAGTAAATTATACAACTGTTCCCTTTGTTGAATGTGGTTAAAGTGAAAGTCGGTGTAATAATTCCCATCGCTCCCTAACTCTGCAAGAGCAAGGTTTTCTTCATAATCGTCAACTTTCTTAAAATTTCGAGTAATGCCCGTTCTTTTATCTCTAAATCTTAAAGCATTTAGTGAAGAACGTCCAATACCCCAGTATTGCGCGTTTGGATCTTCCCAATACACTGCATCTGCTCTTAATCTCCATTTGGAATTGAAAATATAAGGTGCATCATAATTAAGGGCATAACGAATCCTGCCATTTTGAAAAATGAAAAACTCTGCGTTGATACGGTGGCGATAGGCTGTGTAATCAAAGAATGGGTCTTCTTTGGTCTTGTTCATAAAAAGGTTTACGTTACCACCAACACCAAATCCTCGAATCGGATCAAATTCAAATCGGGGTAATCCTGTAATAAATGTTCCTTCTTTCTTTTCTTCCAGTTCAAAGTCAGGAATCTTTTTGGATTCGTGAATGAAAAAAGGCAGCTCGTTTTTTGATTGAACCGTATCGTTGGTTTGAGCAAAGGCACTTAGGCTTATTGCTAAACCCATTGAAATTGTAATAAACTTTTTCATTGTTTCTGTTTTTATAGATTATAATTTAAAGTGAAAAGAAAAGGGTAGCCATTGCGAAATAGATGAGCAAACCTGTAATGTCAACAACTGTGGTAATGGCAGGACTTGCCGCAACAGCAGGGTCGCCACCAATCCGTTTTACCAACAGTGGCAAACCTGCACCAATTACCGTTGCTGTGATTACTTGTAAAGCCAATGCAAGCGAAATCATAAAGGCAATTATTGGTAAAGAATAGGCAGAGGGTATTTCGGTTTCCCAACTCAAAAACAATACTTTGCCATAGGCAAGTAATCCCAGGCATACTGCCAAAAGCAAAGAAATCTTGGCTTCTTTCCAGAGGATTTTAAACCAATTACCTACAGTGATTTGTCCTAATGCCAAGGCTCTTACCACAACGGTTGCAGCCTGACTACCGGAATTTCCTCCAGTATCAGCCACCATAGGCATATATAGGGCGAGAATTAAAAGTTTTTCTAAGGCATTTTCGTAACTGTGAATAATAACACCCGAAATAATGCCAACGGCTGCCAGAGAAACTATCCAAACTACCCGCTTTTTAAAATGTTTAAAGGTGCTTGTTCCGATATAATCAAATGCTTCGTTTGCCTGAGCAATCCCCATAAACTTTTGCATATCCTCAGAATGCTCTGCACGGATTACTTCAATAGCTTCATCGTGGGTTACGATTCCTACCAATTGATTTTCTCTGTTCAAAATGGGGATAGCTACCAAATCATACTTCTCAATTTGAAAGGCGACTTTTTCTCTGTCTTCGTCCACATAAGCAAATACAAAATCTTTGTGCAGGGCATCTTCAACTTTTGTGTAGGGTTCTGCCATTATCAGGTCTTTTAAAGTAATGAAGCCTTGCAGTTTTTGGTTTTCATCCACCACATACACATAGTAGATGGTTTTTTTTGACGGGGCATCACTTCTTACTTTTTCAATGGCATCTACACAGGTCATATTACTTTGCACGGTGGCATAGTCAGTGCTCATTATACCACCTGCTGTTTCAGGCGGATAAGAACTCAATTCAATTACATCTTCACGAATCTTTTTTGAAAGAAAGGGAAGCAATGCTGCCTGCTCTTTTTGTGTCAGATGTTGGAAAAAATCTGCCCGATTGTCTGAAGGCAAATTCTCAAAAATCTGGGCAAAGCGTTTTTGGGAAACCGACTGAAACAAGTTTAGCTGTTTCACCATCGGGAACTCCGAAAATATTCTCCCCTGTTTCTCTAAAGAAAAGCGGTCAAGAATGGTAAAAAGATACGTTTCATCAATGGCTTGCAATACTTCGCCAACTTCTACTACAGGCATTTTTTTCATCACAGGAACCATCTCAATAATTTGGTCAATGTGCTGAAATTCTTTGGCGAGTTTATTTAGTTCTTGAATAGTCATTGTTTTAGTCGTTTTGCTGTCCTTGTATTTCCCAACTCACTTGTGTTACACCATATTCGAGTGTGAGAAGTGATGCCAGTTTTTCCATTTCGTTGTCGTGTTTGCCATTGGCTAAAATTTCCGCTTCTATATAAGTATATGCAGGATTGCCATTATCGCTGCTTTTGAGTGAGCGTAGTTGCAGGTGTTTGTCTTTGTTAATTGAATTTAAAATCAAGACACGCAAATGATTTTCAACTTGTTCTTTACAGCGAATTTTGAAGGAGTAGTAGATAGAACTGGCTTCTTCTTTCTGAAAAGAAAATCTGTTCAGCTTTATCCCCAAAGGGCGAAGAAGTAAATGGGTAAGCATTACAGCAAATGCGACTATGGTAGCCTCTGCAAACAATCCTACACCTGATAAAGCACCTACCGCGGCTGAACACCAAATAGTTGCAGCAGTATTCAGTCCCTGAATGCTCAACCCATCCTTCATTATCACCCCTGCACCCAGAAAGCCGATACCTGTAACAATCTGCCCAATAATTCGGGTGGCATCTCCTCTGTAAACACCATCGGCATCAACAGTAGAAGTAAGAGCAAATGAAATAAGGGTAAAGGCTGCCGAACCCAACGAAACCAGTGTGTTGGTGCGAAGCCCGGCACTTTTTTGTCGCCATTGTCTTTCAAGACCAATGGCAACTCCTAAAATGAGTGCTAACGAAAGGCGTGTTGTGAAGTCTAATAATGTCATTTTGCTCTCTGTTTGTGCAATTCGTAATTATGTTGCACAGTTTGAAAGCACTGTGCAGGTTAATTTTTGAATTTGCGGATTATACAACTAGGAACTGCATCCATTTTATCTGATTTTTTAATTTCAACACTGCAAAACTAAAACAGCCTCCGTTTGGAAGCTGTTAGAGACCTTTTAGAAAAAAATTAGAATTTTATTAGAGTGAGTTAAACGGTCTGTAACTCAACTGTGAATGTTGTTCCCTGGTGTTGCTTGGATTGAACGGAAATATTTCCTTTATGTAGATGAATTATCTTTTGTGTCAGAGAAAGCCCAATTCCATTTCCTTCTGCAAATGGTTTATTTTTGCCACGATAAAAGGGTGTGAAGATGTGTTGCAAATCTTCTTCTGAAATGCCAATCCCTTTGTCGTTAAATCGAAGTTGGATTTTTTCTTTTCCAAAGGCAATGGAAACATTACTCTGTTTATCCTTTGAAAATTTACAACCGTTTTCAAACAAATTGGTAAAAGCCACTTTCAAAAGATATTCATTTCCCTTTACTGTTATTTGGATGTCGTTTTCAAGTTCCTGTTCAAACACAATGTCAATTTTGTAATCAGAATTTACTTGTTGAACCTGTTGCCTTGCATCTAACAGAATTTCATCAATACGGATTGGCTTAAATGAAATTTCGGCAGGGTCGTAACTTGCTTTTGCGAAATCCAACAAACTGTTTGAAAGGCGTACTAATTTTTTTGCATCGTTCAAAGCGTTATTGATAGCGGTTTTATATTCTTCTGCGTTTTTTTCTTTGTTGGCAGAAAGTTCCAATTCGGTAATAATGGCTGCAAGTGGTGTCCGTAGTTCGTGCGAAATATTGGAAACAAAATTTTTCTGTGCATCAAAAGAATTTTCCAATCGGTTCAGCATTTCGTTAAATGTATTTGCCAACTGCGAAAGTTCGTCTTTGTTACCGTTGCTTGGCAAACGCAAATCAAGATTTGTAGCGGAAATGTTTGTTGCTTTCTCTGTCATTTCCTTTACAGGGTCAAATGCTTTTTTAGAAAAAAATCGTCCTGCTATGTAAATAAATAGAATGGAAATGATGAAAACTATAACGATGGTTTTAAGCAAACTATCTAATTTATTATAGCCGTATTGGTCTATGGCGGTGGCAGTAATGATATAATTTTTCCTTTCAAATTCATACCGCAAACCGATAACCTGCCAATCTTCCTGATAAAAATTGATTTCGCCTTTTTGGTTAATATCGTCTATCATTTGCTTGGTTTCCTTCACAAAATCAATATCAACGGCATCGTGATACAACAAGGTAAATGCCGTATCATAAATAGCTACTTCAACTTCATTTAAAATTTTTCGGTTGTTGTGATAAATGTTCTGTAAGGTTTGTTTTTCAACGCTTGCGTTTAAAAACAAGTTGGCTTTTGTGATAGCTTCTTTTTTCAGAAGCGTATAAAATTCCTTTTCCCGATTTTCTTTTGCGGTATAATAAATAACGGCTGCAAACGCCAATAAAATAGTGGCGGTAATAAGTGTAAACAATATGGTTAAACGTGTCCTGATTTGCATTATTCCGCTTTCAAAATAAATCCCATTCCCGATTTGGTATGAATAAGTTTTTTGTCAAAATCCTTGTCAATTTTTTTACGCAAATAGTTGATGTAAACGTCAATAAAGTTAGTGCCTGTATCAAAATGCGTGTCCCAAACTTTTTCCGCAATTTCTACTCTTGACAAAACCCTTTCAGGGTTTTGCATCAGGTATTGTAAAAGGTTAAATTCCTTTGGTGTAAGGTTTATTTCAATTCCACTTCTCTTTACAATTTTTGTATGCAAATTCATTTCAAGGTCTGCATACTTTAAAAGATTGCCTGTGTTATTGGTTGTTTTGTTATTCCGTTTCAGCAAAGCACGAATACGAACTAACAACTCCCGCATTTCAAAAGGTTTTACAAGATAGTCGTCAGCACCTGCGTCAAAACCTTCTACTTTATCGTCAGTTGTGCCCAATGCGGTAAGCATAATAATTGGCGTATCGGGTTTGGATTGTTTTATTTCTTTGCACAAATCCAGTCCGTCCATTTTTGGCAAAATAATATCGGTAATAATCAGGTTGTAGTCATTTTGCAAAGCCAGTTTCTTCCCCGAAAGTCCGTCATACGCCAAAGTCGTAACAAAACCCTGCTCTTGCAGTCCTCTTTGTATCAATTCGGCAATTCTTGTATCGTCTTCTATAATTAAAATATGCATTATTGCAAAGTTACATTTTCAATTTTAACGGTCATTATGTGCGTTGGCAAAATTGACTCTTTGGGTTTTGCGAAGCGTTGGGCTTGTGTATCGGGCAAAACCAAATGTGCCAATGCGGGCAGGCATAAAAACTTCAATTTTTTTGTGCGGTGGGAAAAATTTTTAAAACCATTTGGGTCGGCTTGAGTGTCGGCAAAGTCAGGTCGGTTTGTGTCAATGAACAGCGAAATTGTCGGTCGAGTTAAGGTCGTTTTTTGGTGGACGTGTCGTTTTCTACGCTTGCTGGTAACGTTTTGGCGCTTGGCGCAGTGGCGGATTTCGGAGCACAAAACTGTCAAAACACCACAAAAGTGGATGCGAGGTAGAATGTTCAATTAACCACTTCACCCGCCATTGCGCCAAACGCCTGTTATAGGGCGTAGTTCTTGTCACCATATACCAATCCAGTTTTCTAATTTTCTTTTAAACTCGTCAACTGCAAGCCAAGTGTTTACTTTTTGTTCATCTCTCTTGTCGTATGCTGTCAAATACTGAATGTGAATTTTTTCTCCCTGTTTTAGTTCGGGAATTTTTGTCACAAATCCGTTCTGTTTCATTTCTGTTATTGACTGATAGAAATCCACTTTGTTTTTAAGTCTTGGCGGAAACCAGTCGTCATTTTCTGCTCTTGAATTTAAAATTTCTCCGTCTTCTGTCCCAATGTGCAATGTCCACTCGTTACTGTCGGCTTGTATTGCGTCCAAGTGCTCTCCTGTCGCTGTGTCAAAAGTTATTTCGCCATTGATTTTGTCAAGCAAGCAATAGGTTTCTAGTTTCTCGTCAATGTCAGCCGTTTTTTCAATCCTAAAAATCCAGCCGAAACTGTCAGTCAAGGTCTCCCCATTATAAAGTGGAACTCTTATTTTAAATGAAACGATTTCAATGTTGTGTGCGTCCGTTTTAAAAATTTCCGAACTGCCGTTTTCGTATTTCTTTGTCTCAATAACATTGTCTTGTCGGTTACAGATAAGTCCGCAACGAACAACTCCCAAAGGTGTCTTAAATTCTCGTTTTATGTCAGTCGTCTGTGTCGTCATACTATGCCCTATAACGTTTTGCGGCTTGGCGTAGTGGCGGAATTTTAGCACAAAAGTTCAATCGAAGAACTGCACTTGACCTACCACAAAACTGTCATACGAAGCACTGCACCCGCCATTACGCCAAACCGCTGTTACCGGCTGGTGTTCTTCTGTCTAGTTTTGTGTTGTTGTCACTTAATCGAATAGATTTTTTTGAACAGAAATCGTTGTTTTGACTGTCGGTTTCTTATTCATTATTTTTTCAACTGTCTCAATGTAGTTTTCCTTGGTTAGTATTGATATGTCTTTCTGTTCTTTGATAAGGTCTCTATTCAAGTCAAACATCGGATTGCTTTCGTCTAAATTTTGGTCATACATTACTGCACGGGGTATATTATAGTCTTTAGCAAAACCCATTGCTAAACGTGCTCCGCTGTCAAGTTTTTGTCCAAACATCTTCCATCTCTCAGCTGAATTTTGAGCGTAACTAGCTGCTAAAACTATTGTGTCGCAGAACAAAGCTTGTAATCGGTCTCGTTCCTTATAACGGCTACTTAATTCCATTTGACTTTTAAAGTCATTCCCATATTCAGTTACAAGAAGTCCGCCTTCTTCAACTATTTGAAATGCCAATCCTTTGTTTCTTGCAGGCAAAATGTTGTTAAGTGGACTTGGTAGTATTGCAACTGTTTTACCATTAGAATCCAAAGCCTGTTGGTGAGAAATACTGTCGCAACCAAATGCTAAACCACTTACTATTGTCGCTCCATTTCTAACAAACTGAGCAACAATTTTTCTCTCTCTTTCTTCAATATCGCCTTCTGGGTTAAGTAGTCCTATGACGGAAATATTTTTGTTCTCTATGCTTAACAAATCAATATCTCCTTTATAGAATAAAAATATAGGCTTTTCGCTTTCCTTAACAATTCCTCTGTGCTGTGGGAAATTTTTGTCGCCTAATGCTACAAAACCGTCACAACAATTTTCAAATTTTGCAACAAGCTTATTTTCAAAATCTCTTTTTATTCTTTCAAATTCTTCGACATCTGTTTGTTCTCCTTTAATTGTCTTGTTGAGTAGTGTCACGATAGTATCTACACTTTCGTTGCCCTTCAAATTTTTGACAATCCAAGCATTACCAATTCCTTTGTAGGATTTAGTAGTAAGAATGTTTAATGAGTTCTCGGTATATTTCATTTTATTTTCGTTTCAAAGTTATTATTCTTTTAAAAAGGTAAATCATCATCATCGTCATTAATCACTTGAGGACGAACAACTTGTTTGATTCCACCTTTGTATGTCTTTGCAACTGCGTAAAATATTACACTTTTTGCACCATTATCTAATAAGGCTTGGATTGCGTCCTCGTCAATATTTACACCTTTGGTATAAATATCATCAATCAGTAGAATGTCTTTGCCTCGAACGTCACCTGAAATTTTACACGTAGCTTTTGTAATTCCTACGTAAGGCATATCTCCATCTCCACCATATCCACTTCTATTCATATGGGTTGTCCTTGTATTTATATTACGTATCATATAGCTTGTCCCATTTGTAAATCCACTTAGTTTGTCAACAACACTTGAAATAACTCTTTTGAATAGTTTCTGATTGTCAGAGTAGTGACCTTCAGCCTTTGCCCGTGGTATTACACAAACAGTCAGGTTAGTATTATGAAGACTTTTTATTTTGGGCAAATCTTCTTGAAGAACCTTTATCAGTTCGTTAACTGCATTTTGTAGGGTTGAAACACTTGTGTCTCCGAATTGATTTTTTAAATGATTTATAAAATCAGGATTCCCTTCTGTGCCGTATGTTGTGTAGTCATATCGGTAATAAGCTTGGGTGTTCCTATTTAAAAACTCGTTTTGAGTTATGATAAATTTTTCCATACGTTATGCTATTACAGGGTTTATGATTTTGATACCTGCACTTTTTGCGTCTGCAATCTCTATTTCTTCATTTTCAAAAGCTATAACTATATTGGGCGGAACGCCCAATATAGAAAGTGCCTTTTCAAATTTGTTTACTTTCTTGTTGTTTTCGTCAAATGTTCTATAGAAAACATTTGTAAACTTATCTATAAGTCGAAAATGATTTAGGGTTTTTAATGCTCTGTCCTTGCGACAATTTGTAACTAAATATGTCTGGTTAGATTTCGAATATCTTAAAAGCAATTCTACATTTTCATCAATAAGTGTAGTTACATTTAGAAATTCATCGTATAAACTCTCTTTTACTTGAATCACTTTTTCAAGTTCATTGTCTGTCAAGTGAGGAAAGTTAGCTTTAAGCACACTTCTATTAAATCTGATTTCAGGATTGTAAACTAGTTTCGTGTCTGTCTGCAATACAGAATCAACAGCTTTTTTGTAAGCTGAAAAATTTGCAAAATCGGTGTCAACTAAAGTGCCGTCCATATCGAAAAAGAGTATTTTGTCAGTCGTGATTATAATTCCTTCTTGGTTTTCTATCATTTTAATTGTCTCCGTTATTTTGTTTGTGGCTGTCACCTACACTTGCCGGTAACTCTCTTATACCCGCTATAAACCTTCGCTTATACAGCCACTATGGGTTCGCTATGCGAAGGTGGATAACGGGTATTTTTAAAAATAGGGAAGCCTTATAAGGTATCAAAGGGTGAATTAATTTTTTGAATGCTTTTTGTGCTTACATGGGTGTAGAGCTCAGTAGTTTTGCTGCTTTTATGCCCTAAAATCTCTTGAATGTACCGAAGGTCAGTGCCGGCTTCCAATAGGTGGGTAGCGTAACTGTGGCGCAGCCAATGTAAGGTTACCGGTTTTTTAATGGTTGTTTTGGCTAAAGCTTGCTTCAGCACCAACTGCAAACTTCGGGCATCATAGGGTTTGCCTGCCACCTGGCCTTCAAATAGGTAGGCTTTTGGCCGATAGGCCTTAAAGTATTCACGAAGCAATTCTACCACTTTAGCGCTGAGGGGTGCAATACGGTCTTTGTTACCTTTGGCTCCTTTGATAACGAGAACCAAACGTTTAGAGTCTACGTGCTCAGCCTTTAGCATCAGTAATTCCCCGCTTCGTAGGCCACAGGCATAAATCAAACTCAGCATAGCCCTATGTTTCAGATTTGCCGAAGCCTCCAACAACGCTTTCACTTCTTCTTTGCTCAAAACGTTTGGCAATGATTTGGGTTGTTTGGGCCGGTGAATTAACTGGGGGTCAAGGTTTCGGTTTTCTACTACCCGAAAGAAGAGTTTTAAGGCATTTACAACCTGGTTTTGATAGGCGTAAGAAAGCCGGTTTTTAAGAATGTATTCATTGTTAAAATAAATGATATCGTCAGTTGTGATGTGCTCGGTTATCTTGTTCGTATAAAATCGTAAGAACGTTCTCAGGGCATCAGTATAAGTTTTAGTAGTATTGTTGCTATACCGTTTCGACCGAAGGTATTGCGTGAATTTATCTACTTGGGCGCTGTGTACTTCAATAAGAGGTTCATGTTGTACAACTTTTTTTTCTTTAGGCGCAGGTGCAAGCCATCCCTCAGTGGCAGGTTTGACTTTATTTATAACAGAAGAAAAATCAACATGCCCATAAGGCCGCAAAGTTTTTAGTGCCGCCCTGAAATTTTCAGGCCTGTTTTTAATGTACCAGCAACGCATGGTCTGGCTCCATTTCATGCCGTCCAGTTTCTTCAAGGCACCCTCAATCTGTGGGTCTCGTTCAAACCGGATGCATAGCACCGGTAGGTTGCGGTGTATCGTTTTTTCTATGGTTATGCGCTTCATCAGGCTTTCGGGTTACTAAAGTTAGTGCCTAAACCTGAATATCGGGAAATACCGGGTACTCCATAAAACCTAACGCATGGCATGTTGCAGTACACCATCAAACCTTCCTTTTTTCTTTTCGCGGAAAACTGTACTTTGAAACCTATTCAACTAACTGAAAATTTCCATGACACCCCGTAACAGCCGAAGAAGTTTTATTAAGCAAGTTGGGTTGGCAGCCGCAGCCTTCACCATAGTACCCCGCCATGTGCTTGGCGGAAAAGGATTTTTAGCGCCTAGTGATACACTGTCTGTTGCCGGAATTGGCGTTGGTGGCATGGGCAATGGCGATGTAAACGGAATTGCCGCTACCAAAAAGGCTGTCATATCTTTTCTGTGCGATGTAGACGACCGCAGGGCAGCGAATGCCATTAAGAATTTCCCCAAGGCAAAATATTATAAAGACTTTAGGGTAATGCTCGATAAGGAGCATAAAAGCATTGATGCTGTTTCCGTTTCAACACCCGACCATAACCATGCTGTACAGGCCATGGCCGCCATGCAATTGGGCAAACACGTGTATGTGCAAAAACCTTTAACGCATGATATTTATGAGGCGCGCATGCTAACCGAAGCAGCAAAAAAATATAAAGTCGTAACCCAAATGGGCAACCAGGGTGCATCGGGCGATGGCGTACGCCAATTGGTAGAATGGTACCAGGCCGGCCTGATTGGCGATGTGCACACAGTATATTGTTGGACCAACAGGCCCGTGTGGCCACAAGGCATACCGTGGCCAACCCAAAAAGCCGAAGTGCCCAAAGAACTTGATTGGGATTTATGGCTGGGTACGGCTCCTTATAAAGATTATATCGACAAACTAGTGCCGTTTAACTGGCGCGGCTGGTGGGATTATGGAACAGGAGCCCTGGGCGATATGGCGTGCCACATTGTTGAACCTCCATTCCGGGTGTTGGAACTGGGTTATCCGTTGGATGTACAGGCCAGTGTAGGCAGTGTGTATGTTGATGAATTCAAGCGGGGCTATTTCCCCGAAAGTTGCCCGCCATCGTCACACATTGTTATGACTTTTCCTGAGCGGGGCAACAAGCCAAAAGTAAAAGTGCATTGGATGGATGGCGGCATTCAGCCCGAACGGCCTGAAGAACTTGGCCCCAACGAACAATTTGGTGACGGTGGCAACGGTGCTTTGTTTATCGGCACAAAAGGCAAGATGATGTGCGGAACCTATGGCATAATGCCAAAACTTTTGCCCACTTCGCGTACGCAGGAAGTAAAAGTTCCGCAAACACTAAAACGGGTTCCCAATGGCGACCGTGGCCATTATGCCAACTGGGTAGAAGGATGTTTGGCCGGATACGGAAAAACAGAACTAAGCTCTCCATTTGAAATAGCCGGTCCGCTTACGGAAATGGTGCTGATGGGCAACCTCGCCATCCGCAGTCATGATATTCGTTTCCCCCGAAAGGATAATCCAAACCAATTCGATTACCCCGGTAGGGATATCAAATTGTTGTGGGATGGTGTGAACATGAAAATCACCAACTTTGATGAGGCCAACCAGTTTGTGAAACGCGAGTATCGAAAGGGCTGGAGCCTTTAGCGAACAGTCGGTTGAATTGGATAGCCTTGTGGATGAGGGTATATAGCAATCCCGCTTCCGTAATTCAGTTCACTGCTCGTTATAATAACATCCGGACTCTTTTTTCCGGACGTGGTTAATTGTTGAGGTGAGATTTTCCCAAACTTGCCTGTTGAAAGCACCGTCCATAATGCCCCGTCTTCGTCAAACGCAAGTTGATGGAGCAAAACACTTACGTTAAGGGTAAACTGAATTTCTGGGGTTATTTTACCAGATTGCTGAAGTTGTGAGGCTGGTATCTGTGCGATAACGTTAGGCCCGAAGTAGCCAACCCATAAGTTCCCTTGTAGGTCAAAGGCCATGCCCTTTGGGGCGCTTAAAGTATTTATAACAGGGGGTTTGGACATACAGGTAACGCTAAGAAGATCATTTAAGGCAGTGCTGGGGGTACCAAGCAGGTTAGTGGGTATTTTAACAACATCATTTTTGCCATAGTTAGCCGCCCACAAATTTCCGGCTGCATCAAAAGCGAGCCCTTGTGTTCCTTTAAAAGATGTGCCTGAAAGGGTGATATCAACCTTATTGGATCCGCTTTGATTTAAACCGGTTTTTTGAATGCGCATCACCTTGCTGGCCGTCTTGCCATCGGCAAACCAAAGATTTCCGGCAGGGTCGAACGCCAGGCAGGAAGCTTCGTGCATTAATGTTATGCTGGCTGTTACATTAGTGTCACCTAACTTGTGCCACGGATACATTTTAATGGTGCCAGCATCGGCCGTCCATAAGTTACCGTCTGCATCAAAAGCCAGCGATTTAATGGAAGTAGCCTTACCGGTTAGTTTAGTAACGGGTTCGCTTTGAGCGGAAGAAGTACCGAGTTGTTGATCGGAAAATGCAACAATGTGCAGGCTTTTGCCGGCCGGTGCATTTTGGTTGCCCAACCAAAGTTTGTCGCTTCCAGGCATTAATTTATACCCGATGTTTACATTTTGTGTATCCCGCTTTACGGTTACTGTAATAGGTGTAGGCCGAAAAGCTTTGCTGATGGATGGCTCGCGTTGAATGGTTATTTCACCGGAGAAACTGTACTGTCCATCGGCCAGGTTAACAAGTTTTTCCGAACCGCTTAACCTGCGGCTGTAACCATTGGGACCGGTTACAAGGATTTCACTTTGTTTACCGCCCGGATTTGTTGAGAGGGTTAAATTCAGAACCCCTACAGGTTGCTGGGCTGATGAGGGTGAATGCGTAAGTCCGGTCAGTATCCCGATTGCTATCAGCGTTCTCATACGATCATATTTTTAGTGGAAGTCATCTCAAAAATATTACCGTTCTTGCAAAGCCCAAAAGACAGTACTTGTTTAGAAGTTTCTATTTTTGAAATGAGTGTAACTAAATTTAAGCATGTTAGTTTGGTTTGACAAACTTATTGTGTAAAGCAAATAGTATGATTTCAATAAAGAATAAAGTGGTGTGGATAACAGGTGCTTCCTCCGGAATAGGAGAAGCGCTGGCTTATAAATTTGCCAAAGCAGGTGCACGCTTGATTATTTCTGCCCGCAGGGCTGATGAGCTTGAACGCGTTAAACGTAATTGCAGTCTTGCAGAAGATCGGATCTTAGTGATGCCTTTGGATGTTTCCGATTATCAATCGATTGGGATGAAATCGGGTGAAGTCATAAATAAATTTGGCGCAGTCGATATACTTGTCAATAATGCCGGGGTCAGTCACTGGACAAAGGTTAAAGATTTGTCGCTTGATGTAATCCATAAAATTTTCAACGTAAACTTTTTTGGAGGTATAGCACTCACCAAAGCCGTGCTTCCGCTGATGCTAGCGAACAAACGTGGGCATATTGTTGTCATCTCCAGTGTGCTGGGCAAAATGGTTGTGCAAAAGCAGGCAGCCTACAATGCCAGCAAGCATGCCTTACATGGTTTTTATGATACGCTCCGGTTGGAAGTAGCACCGGATGGCGTGGGGGTGTTATTGGTTTGCCCTGGGTTTGTTCGTACCAACGTTGCCAAAAACTCATTAAATAAAGATGGCATGGCCATTAACCAGGATAACGAAAAAATAGCAAAAGGCCTTGATCCGGACTTTGTAGCCGATAAAATTTTAAAGGCAATAGAAAAAAATAAAGATGAAATCATTATTGCCGGTGCCCCGGAAAAGTCGGCTATAGTACTTAAACGCCTCGCGCCATCGTTATTTGCCGGCCTGATGCGCAAGCGTAAATTGCTTTAATACCATGATGGATTTACTGACACTGGTTGGGAAGTTGCAGGAGCGGCTGAAAGCAGAATTGCCCGGAGCAAAAGCCCATGAGTTGCTTCGCGCCACTCCGGTTGGTTCAGTATTGCCAACGTTTCAACATCAATTACCCCCAAAACCCGGTAGTGTTTTGATACTGCTTTATCCGGAAACAAATGAACTCTTCTTTCCCTTAATAAAGCGACCCGATTACCCGGGCGCACACAGCGGGCAGGTAAGTTTGCCGGGAGGCAAAGCGGAACCGGGCGAAACGCAAGTTGAAACTGCTTTACGTGAAGCTCAGGAAGAAATAGGGATTAACCCAGCCATGGTTAAGGTGCTTGGTAAACTCAGCGATTTTTTTGTTATCCCCAGTAACTTTATGGTTACACCGGTGGTGGGCGTTGCTGAAGGAAAGCCAACCTTAGTTGCTGATGCACACGAAGTGGTAAAAATTTTAAACGCGCGCATTTATGATATACTGGCTGAGGATGCAGTGAAAACCCGTGAGATACTTGCAGCCGGCCGCTATAAAATGATGGCTCCGCACTTTGAAGTCGAGGGCGAGATTGTATGGGGCGCCACGGCTATGATGTTGAATGAATTGCGATGGCTGCTACGGGAACTTACCACCGGATAAGCGTTACCGAAAAATACCTCAGCCTACTTTGGTGGCAAAAGCTTCCAGCTTGCCTATTTCCTGATCGATCATCCACAACCCAACACCCTCTTCACCAATAAGGTCAAACAACTCAACAGCCCTGCGGGCAATGGTTTCTTCTTCGCGTTGCTCCATTACGTACCATTGCAAAAAGTTAAAGGTGGCGAAGTCTTTGGATTGAAAACAATGATCCACAATGCTGTTGATGGAGCGTGTTACATCAAGCTCATGGTTTAACACGGTTTCAAATACTTCACGCAGCGACTTAAAGGTGTGCTTAATGCCGGTTATTTCCGGTTGAAGGGCGTGGCCGCCAGCCGTATTCAAATAATGGATGAGTTTGAGCATGTGCATCCGTTCTTCTTCTGAATGCTTATATAAAAACTGCGCTGATGTTTCGTAGCCTTTTGTTTCGCACCACGAAGCCATGGACAGGTAAGCGGCTGACGATTTTCCTTCCATTACGATCTGCTTGTTCAACAGCTCTTCGGTTTCTTTACTGAGGGAGCGGGAGGGGGTAACAATTTGCTGCTTCATGGTTTGCCGGTAAATTTAAAACGATGGTGGAGTTGAAATTAGTTAACCAACAGGCAGGTATTTAGCCTGCCTGTTGGTAAAAAGGGTTATCTCCGTTTTTTAGCAGCCGTCTTTTTCGACTTGCCTTTCTTAACCGGTTTTTTTGTTGTCTTCTTCTTTGCAACAACTTTACGTACCGGTTTTCGGGCGGTCTTCTTAGCAACTGTTTTTTTAACGGTCTTCTTTTTTGCAGCGGCTTTCTTTACGGTTTTTTTGGCGGCATTCTTTTTCGCTGCTGGTTTAGCTTTTGGAGCAGCAGATTTTTTCCTGGCGCTGGCTTTTGCAACTGCTCTAGCCGGGCTTTTCTTTACACCGCTAATCTGTTTCGCCATTAAGTTCAACGCTGAACCTGCCTTAAACCACTCTATTTGCCCGGCATTGTAGGTATGGTTAACTTTAATGGAGTCAGCCGAGCCGTCTTTGTGTTTCAGCACCAGGGTAAGTTGCCTGTCCGGGGCAAACGAAGTAAGGTCAACAATATCAATGGTGTCGTCCTCCAGTATTTTGTCGTAGTCGGCTTCGTTGGCAAAGGTTAGGGCCAGCATGCCTTGCTTCTTTAAATTGGTTTCGTGTATACGGGCAAATGATTTTACCAGTATCGCACGAATGCCTAAGTGGCGCGGCTGCATAGCGGCATGTTCACGTGATGATCCTTCGCCATAGTTATGGTCGCCTACAACAATGGTTGGTATACCGGCTGCTTTGTAAGCACGCTGGGTTGCCGGTACAGGCCCATATTCACCGGTTAGTTGGTTTTTAACACTGTCGGTTTTTTCGTTGAAGTAATTAACCGCCCCGGTAAGGGTGTTGTTGGCAATGTTGTCCAGGTGGCCACGAAAACGTAACCACGGGCCAGCCATGGAAATATGGTCGGTCGTGCATTTTCCTTTTGCCTTAATCAGTAATCTCATTCCGGTCAGGTTCTTGCCATCCCAGGCTTTGAACGGACTTAAGGCCTGTAAGCGATTTGATTTGGGATCTATCTTTACCTGTACTTTGCTGCCATCTTTAGCAGGTTCAATGTAGCCCGCATCTTCTACGTCAAAACCTTGAGGCGGAAATTCCACACCCTTTGGTTCGTCAAGCCTCACGGGTTGTCCGTCTTCATTTGTTAGCGTATCGGTAAGCGGGTTAAAGGTAAGGTCACCGGCAATGGCAAACGCTGTAGTAATTTCAGGCGATGCAACAAAAGCATGTGTGTTGGGGTTTCCATCGTTTCGTTTAGCAAAATTTCTATTGAACGAAGTGATGATAGAGTTTTTCCGGTTCGGATCGTTGGTGTGGCGCGCCCACTGCCCGATGCACGGGCCGCACGCATTGGCCAATACAACCCCGCCCATCTTTTCAAACACACCCAGGTAGCCATCGCGCTCAACCGTGTAGCGTACTTGTTCTGAACCGGGCGTAATTGTAAACTCAGCTTTGGTTTTTAGCTTCTTGTCCACCGCTTGTTTGGCAAGGGATGCTGACCGGGTAATATCTTCGTAGGATGAGTTGGTGCATGAGCCAATCAACCCCACTTCCAGTTCCTGTGGCCAGCCGTTCTTACGCACTTCATTTGCGAATTGTGAAATAGGGATGGCCCTGTCGGGTGTGAATGGTCCATTAACGTGTGGTTCAAGGGTTGATAAGTCGATTTCAATTACCTGGTCGAAGTACTTTTCAGGGTTGGCATATACTTCAGGGTCACCGGTAAGGTGTTCCTTAACTTTATCGGCAAGATCGGCCACTTCTTTGCGGCCTGTTCCGCGAAGGTATTCGGCCATTTTTGCATCGTAACCAAACGTTGATGTTGTGGCACCAATTTCGGCCCCCATATTACAGATGGTTCCTTTGCCTGTACACGATAAGGTTAACGCTCCCGGCCCGAAGTATTCAACAATGGCACCCGTGCCACCCTTCACCGTGAGGATACCGGCTACTTTCAAAATCACATCTTTGGCGGATGTCCATCCGCTGAGTTTGCCGGTAAGCTTTACACCAATAAGTTTTGGCCATTTCAATTCCCAGGGCATTCCGGCCATAACATCTACGGCATCGGCACCGCCCACACCAATGGCTACCATTCCTAAACCACCGGCATTTACCGTGTGTGAGTCTGTCCCGATCATCATGCCGCCCGGGAAGGCATAATTTTCCAGCACTACCTGGTGTATTATACCAGCCCCCGGTTTCCAGAAACCGATACCATATTTATTGGACACTGATTCCAGGAAGTTGAATACTTCTCCACTGGCCGTAAGTGATTCTTTCAAATCTTGTGAGGCACCGTTTTTCGCCAGGATCAGGTGATCGCAATGCACCGTTGAGGGTACGCGTACCTTGGGTATACCGGCAGACATAAACTGGAGCAGGGCCATTTGTGCGGTGGCATCCTGCATGGCCACACGATCGGGTGAAAAATTTACGTATGATTTCCCCCGCCCGAAAACCTGTAGGGGTTGGTCTTCATGCAGGTGGGAGTAGAGTATTTTTTCGGATAAGGTAAGGGGTTTTCCAACCACCTGACGTGCCTTGGCAATACGCCCGGGCAAGGCCTTGTAGGCCGCTTTAATCATGTCTAAATCAAAAACCATAAGTGTTTATTTTAGGAATGCTAAACTACAAATTATTTGGTTTTTCGCACGGTTTTGCCTCTGCAACGATGTATTTGGCGTGAATAACTTTTTTAGGGCAAGGCTGTTGAAGAAGGCGATGAAAGCAATCGTTATCGGGGCGGGTGTAGGCGGATTGGCTACTGCCAACCGCCTTCGCGCACAAGGGTTTGAGATTACCGTATTTGAAGCCAATACTTACCCGGGCGGAAAATTGACAGCCTTTACCAAAGACGGATACCGCTTTGATGCGGGGCCATCCCTGTTTACCATGCCTCATTTTCTGGATGAAGTTTTCAGGGATTGTGGCCGCCATGCAAGGGATTACTACCACTACCAAAGGCTTTCGGTAACCTGTAATTATTTCTATGAAGATGGAACGAAGTTAATCGCCTATGCAGATCGGGAAAAGTTTGCGGATGAGGTTTCACATCAGTTTCATGTTCCGGCAAGCAGCCTTAAAAATTACCTTGAGCGTTCAAGCCGCTTATATGAATCGGCCGGGAGGATTTTTACTGAAAAGCCATTGCGCGACTGGCGCACCTGGTTATCGAAACCTGTTGCCAAAGCCTTGGTGCGAATACCTGAAATGGGGTTAGCCACGACCCTAAACCGGTTTAACGAAAAGCACCTTCGGCACCCAAAGCTTGTTCAACTCTTCAATCGTTATGCAACGTATAATGGGTCAGATCCTTACCAGGCTCCCGGAATCCTGAGCTCCATACCTCACCTTGAATTTAATGTGGGCACATTTTTACCGGAAGGAGGGATGCACTGCATTACCCAGGCATTGGTAACGTTGGCAAACGATCAAGGTGTTTCGATTTTTTATGACTCTCCTGTGGATGAGATTGTAGTAAAAGACGGAAAAGCAGCGGGTGTGCTAGCGAACGGTACGCTGCACCTGGCGGATGTAATCGTAAGCAACATGGATGTTTATTTTACGTGGCGCAAGCTGCTGAAAAACTTACCTGCACCCGAACGCACCTTAAAACAGGAGCGGTCAAGTTCGGCATTGATCTTTTATTGGGGGATAACGAAAACATTTCAGCAGCTTGACTTACATAATATCTTCTTTGCAGAAGATTATCGGAAGGAATTCGAAACCTTGTTCGGTAAAAAACAAATTGCGGATGACCCAACCGTTTACGTCAACATTACCTCCAAATACGTTCCGGCAGATGCCCCCACAGGATGTGAAAACTGGTTTGTTATGGTTAATGTGCCGGCCATTGAAGGGCAGGATTGGGACGCACTTATTGAGAAGACGAGGAGGAATATTTTAGCCAAGCTTAGCCGTATGCTTAATACCGATGTGGAATCTTTGATTGAAAGCGAATCGGTACTTGATCCGCGCGCTATTGAAATGCGAACCCAGTCTTATAAAGGAGCTTTGTACGGCTCTAGTTCAAACAGCCGGTATGCTGCCTTTTTGCGCCAGGCCAACCGAAGCTCAAGTATACCCAACTTATACTTTTGTGGTGGTAGTGTTCACCCGGGCGGGGGCATCCCGCTTTGTTTACAGTCTGCAAAAATCACGGCTAATCTGGTAAGAAAACACTTTCATTGAAAAGTTGTTTTTAAACCATGATTGCAAGATTGTATAAAAGCCTGCAGGTCACAATTTGTCCATTTTCCCTTCCACTGGTTGTGGTTATGCATGTTGTGGGCATTGTCGGGCTGTTGTCACCCTATCAGGAGCTTTTCAGGTTACTGACACCGTTGAACCTTGTTGCCAGTGCTTTTCTTTTATGGATCAATCATGCCGATAGGTCTGCATCTTTTCTACTGTTCGCCTTCATTGTTTTTGTACTTGGTTTTGCTGTTGAGGTGGTGGGCGTTCAATATGGTTTTATTTTCGGGCAGTATACCTACGGATCTACCCTGGGGCCAAAGGTTTTTGGCGTTCCGGTAATTATCGGTTTAAACTGGCTATTGGTTATTTACTGTATCGGGGTACTAACTGAATCTTTGACGCTGCCTGTTTTACCTAAGATTTTATTGGGTGCATTTTTGGCGGTGTTGATGGACACGTTAATTGAACCGGTTGCCATCCGCTTTGATTTTTGGGGATGGCAAAATGGCGTAGTACCGCTTCAAAATTATATTGGCTGGTTTATTGTCTCTGCCGCCATGCTGGCATTCTTCCATGCCTTTAAAATTAAGGCTGAAAATAAATTAGCATTACCCTATTATTTTGTCCAGCTTTTCTTCTTCCTCATCTTAGCCTCCGCTAAAAGTGTTACCGCTTTTTTTGGGCTTATTTTGTATTGATGTAGTTTAGGAACTCGCGCTTGATGTTTTCATCGTTAAACTTTCCTGAAAAGTGTGCGGTGCCGGTTTTACTGTTTGTATCGCCTACACCGCGTGAGGCCACACATAAATGGGTTGCATCCAGCACAACGGCAACGTCATCGGTATGCAATGCGCGTTGAAGCTCTTTTGCAATTTGTACCGTTAGCCTTTCCTGTACCTGTGGGCGTTTGGCAAAATATTGAACGATGCGGTTTATTTTGGATAAGCCGATAACTTTTCCACTTGAGAAATAGGCAACATGGGCTTTCCCAAAAATGGGTACAAAGTGATGCTCGCAGTGCGAATAAAAGGTAATGTCTTTTTCCACCAGCATTTGGTCGTATTTGTACTTGTTCTCGAACAAGCGTGCGTGCGGCCGGTTTTTAGGATTTAACCCGCTAAAAACCTCTTTTACGTACATTTTGGCTACGCGCTTAGGTGTTCCGCTAAGACTATCATCGTTCAGGTCCAATCCCAAAATGGTCATGATCTCACGGAAGTGCTTTTCAATTTTTTCTACTTTCTCGTCATCGCTGAGCTCAAAAGCATCGGGGCGCAGGGGGGTATTGTACGATGAGGCAACATGGTCATCGCCAGCATCATCAATGTCAGCGGGGTTAATCGGCCGGATATTCAACATAATTTCTTTCGGTCTCATAAAGTGTAACTTTTAATTCTAGCGATGCCCCGATTTTTTCCCGAAGGATATTCCAGATGACAACGGCAATGTTTTCGGCTGTGGGATTTAAGTTTTTGAAGTATTCGGTATCTAAGTTAAGGTTTTTATGGTCAAATTTTTGGGTTACATGCTCCCGGATGAGGTCGCTCAAAACCTTCATATCAAATACATAACCGGTTTCAGGGTCGGGTTCACCGGTAAGGGTTACAATGATTTCATAGTTGTGGCCATGGTAATTGGGGTTACTGCATTTTCCGAAAACCTGGGCATTTTTTTCTGCCGACCAAGCTGGGTTAAACAACCGATGCGCGGCATTAAAGTGTTCTTTACGCGATACCCTTACTTTCATGTGTTTAATAAACAGTAATTGTTATAAAAGGTTCTTTAAATACTGTTAAAATTAAATATTGCTGTGTTGTGTCAAACAATCGGTTGAACCTTTTAGCCGCTGCCGATTTGAATTTTTGTGCTTAGTTTTTCTTTTCTTTGATCCATGAACCCCCAAGCTATACACGACAAAATAACGGCCTATGCTCGTGACGGTAAACGTCTCTTTACCAGTTCCTCATTTCAATCGCACAGCCTGGTGTTGTTGCATATTTTAAGCCGTATTGATAAGTCCATACCCGTGTATTTCATAAACACCGGTTATCATTTTCCGGAGACGATAAAATTCAGGGACTATATAACCGAGCTATTTGGTTTGAATACGGTTGATCTTATGTCGGAAGTACCCAAGTACATGCAACGTGATGGAGAAGGGAAACTTTTGTTTGCTTCTGATCCCGACCATTGCTGTTACCTGAATAAGACTCAACCTATGGATGGCATACTGCGTACGCATGATGTATGGATAAACGGTGTACGGGCAGACCAGAGTGCGGTACGTGCCACCATGAAGGTAGAGCAGCCGGCACCCTACGGTACGTTGCGATTTCACCCCATGCTTGATTGGTCGGCAAAAATGATTTGGGAGTATCAAAAGGACCATAACTTGCCGAAACATCCTTTGGAAGTGAAGGGTTATGTAAGTATCGGTTGTGAGCCCTGCACCCGAAGGCTAGACCCGGCCATGCAGGAACGGGAGGCGCGTTGGTATGGATTAAAGAAAGTGGAGTGCGGCTTGCACACGGAGTTGGTTTCGAAATAGGATTTGTTGTTAGAAGCTATCTCAAAAATAAAATTATTGAAACCACAGAGTACACAAAGGTCTACACAAAGGGCACTAAGCGCTACAATTCAGCGGCTTCTTCTTTGTGAACTTTGTGCTTTCTTCGTGCCCTTAGTGGTTAAACTTATTTTTGAGATGGCCTCTAGTTACTGGTTATTAGTCATCAGGTTAAGCGATAGTTAGTTTATGAATATTTTGGTAACAGGCGGGTCAGGTTACATCGGTACAGAGTTAATCAGGAGGTTAGCCGCTGACAAAGCCGTGGAAAGGATTGTTGTTTATGATAACCTTAGCCGGCAGAATTATAATTTATTTTTAGGTGATCGGTTTTCTGGCCATACCAAAGTTGTTTTCGTAAAAGGAGAGTTACTGGATTCTCGTAACCTTAAAAAGTCCCTTGACGGTATTGATGTTGTTTATCACCTAGCGGCCCGTGTAACTACACCCTTTGCCCATTCCGATGCGCACCTGTACGAACAAATCAATCATTGGGGTACAGCCGAATTGGTTTATGCTGTTGAGGCCAGTGCGGTAAAAAGATTTATCTATACCAGTAGTGTGGGGGTTTACGGTTCATCCGAACATGCACTGGATGAATCCATTGCGCCCAACCCTAAAACATTCTATGCCATATCAAAACTTCGTGGCGAAGAACATGTTGCCCGACTAAACGATAAGATGGATACCTATATTTTTAGGTGTGGTAATGTTTATGGTTATAGCCCCAGCATGCGTTTTGATGCGGTAATCAACAAGTTTGTTTTTGAAGCGAATTTTGAAAAGCGCATAACCATTCATGGCAATGGTGAACAAACCCGCACGTTTATTCATATCGATTTGGTTTCGCAAGCCCTGGCCAATGTGCTTGCGGTTAAATTAAAGAGCGGTACTTATAACCTGGTTGACCGTACTTTATCGGTAATGGATATTGTAGATGAGTTAAAGCAACTTATTCCCGACCTTGAGTTTATCCTGATCAACCAGCACATGAAACTTAACCAGCTCATGATCAAATCGAATACTGAAATAAACAAACAGCTTGGCATAAACAATGACCGGCCTATCAAAGACGAACTAAAGGAGTTTTTAAGCAGGCTTAGCTTTTGATCAGAAGTCGCTAATGCGAGTTACATCATGGAAGTTGAAAACGCCTAAGTTTAACCCCAGGGTAATTTCATGCGATGTAAAGCGTGTGCCTACCGATTTGTTGGTTGGCATTTCAAATACATACCCAAACCGGAATTCGTTGAATTTGATCTGTGCCAAAAATCCGTAGGTATTGAAATTACGGGTAAGTGCCCCAATGGCATAACGTTCATCAATGTTGAATTGAAAGTTTACATCGGTAGAGAGCGGTGAACCACTTACTGCGCGTACCAAAACGGCTGGTTTTAGTTTTACCCGGTCGGATAAAAGAAACAGGTAGGAGGCAAATCCATAATAGTGTTGGGTATACAATGCAGCAGTCACATCTTCAAAACTTTCGCTGGCTTTCAGGATGCGGGGAACCGAAACACCAATAAATAAATTGTCTGTCCGAAAGATTGCCCCTGCACCAAAAGAAGGTTTGATCACATTTTGATTGGTGTTGAACAGCGGATCAGAAGGGTCGGCAATATTAAGTTCACTGTTGTCACTCCTGAAATTCATAATGCCTGCCTGTAAGCCGAAGGAGATGTACCGGTAATCGTCAAATCGAACTTTATAGGCATAGGTGCCTTGGATAAAGGTATTGGTATTCTCACCCACCTTATCTTGTGAGATGATAAGGCCAACGCCCATGCGGTTATCAAAAAGGCTGGTATGGCCTGTGGCCGAAAGGGTAGTAGGACTTCCGTCAAATCCCGCCCACTGTTTGCGATACCCTACCATCAGGTTCATGTAATTGTTCATGCCTGTGTAGGCTGGGTTAATCAAAAAGGGGTTGTTCAGGTATTGGGAGTATAGCGGATCAACCTGGGCAT
Source organism: Cyclobacteriaceae bacterium (assembly GCA_025808415.1). Taxonomy (NCBI): domain Bacteria; kingdom Pseudomonadati; phylum Bacteroidota; class Cytophagia; order Cytophagales; family Cyclobacteriaceae; species Cyclobacteriaceae bacterium. The sequence goes on along the minus strand of CP075525.1, from coordinate 2,512,324 downwards.
GAAGCACTCCGCTTATTAACGACAAGAATAAGGCGAGGGTAAAAACTATTCTCATGTACGTTGTGGATTAGGGTCTTTTGAATTTACTTACACTAAATATAGTGTCTTAGCCGCTAATGCTAAAGTTTATTTTTTTAAAGCCCCTTAAACGCCAGTTTCTTTCATTTTATGCACATTGTTGAGATCGTTATTTTGCTGCTGGCCGTTGTAACAGCCTTGGCCGAGGTAACGGACAAGATCAGGATTCCATACCCGATATTGTTGGTGCTTGCCGGTTTGGGGATTGGTTTAATCCCCGGTTTGCCCAGGCTTGATCTTGATCCGGATATCATCTTTCTCCTATTTCTCCCACCCATGCTTTATGCCGATGCATGGTACACCTCATGGCCTGATTTTAAAGCAGCCAGGCGGCCCATAGGTTTACTGGCTGTTGGCTGCGTTATTTTTACCACCTGTGCCATTGCATGGGTAGCCCATACGTTTATTCCCGGTGTGGGCTGGCCCGAAGCCTTTGTGTTGGGCGCGATCATTTCGCCAACCGATACCCTTGCCGCTACGGCTGCAACGCAAGGACTTAACGTGCCAAAGCGTGTGGTAACCATCATTCAGGGTGAGAGCCTCGTGAATGATTCAACCGGTTTAATTGCATACCGTTTTGCGGTGGCAGCAGTTGTTACCGGTGCTTTCAGTTTGGGTGATGCTACCCTGCAGTTTTTTGTAGTAGCAGGCGGAGGGATACTGATTGGGTTGGCCATTGGGTATGTGTTTAAATGGATTCACCAGATAACACCTGATAATGCAACCACCGATACAACCCTGACTTTCATTACGCCTTTTGTTTGTTACCTGGTTGCCGATCATTTGGGCTTATCGGCTGTGTTGGCCGTAGTAGCATGCGGTTTATTATTAAGCAGAAAGGCGAATGAATTTCTTTCGCAGAAGGCAAGAGTTCAAGCCATTGCTACGTGGGATACGGTAGTGTTTATCATGAACGGTATCATCTTTATCCTCATCGGGCTTCAACTTCCATATGTATTGGATGCAATACAGAAATTCTCACTGAGTGACCTTATTCTTTACGGATTGATGATCAGTGGTGCGGTGATATTAGTTCGGATTATTTGGGTTTATCCTGGTGCCTACATACCCCGTTGGTTGAGTAAAGAAATTCGTGAACGGGAAACCTCCACCAACGTGAAAACTGTTACCATAGTAGCGTGGTCGGGCATTCGCGGAGTAGTTTCGCTGGCAGCAGCCATGGCTTTGCCGTTGACGGTCGCCAATGATTCACCATTTCCAAATCGTGATTTGATTATTTTCCTCACCTTCAGTGTGATTTTTGCAACGCTTGTGTTGCAAGGCCTAAGCCTGAGACCACTTATTAAATGGCTTGGCTTAAAACCGGATAACCAGGTTGCGAAAGACGAGGAAGAAGCGCGGCTTCGTATTGCCTCGGGATTGATTGAACACATTGAAGAGAATTATTCCCTCATTGGTGATGACCTGCTTCCGATCATTAAGAGCAAATATGAGATACGAATACAGCGGATAAGGAAAGATCAATCCAAACAGAAACTTGATGACGAAACCGTGCAGGCGTTTTTGCGCATACAACGGGAACTTGTTGAGGCGGAACGAAAGATGGTGTATTTGCTGAGAAAGGAAGGTAAAATCAGTGAAGAGGTTTTACGTAAAATAGACTATGAGTTGGATTTGGAAGAGACCCGTCTGATCCTTGACAATCACTAAGTGGTTAATTAGGTGCAACACCTTACCTAGTCCTGCTTGGTAATCTTTACCTCTTCCAAATCAAAATTTTTCCGACTACTGGAGGGGTCGGGTAATAATTTAATACTGTTCATAGTAAGGTTATCAATATAGCCAAAGGTTACATGAGCCGATACAGAAGAGCGATCAATGCTCTCCGGAAGTTTCGGGAAGTTCTTATTTCCACGAGGTTTAGAAGCCTTAGTAAAATCGACTTCCTGGTCAATAATAAATTGAATATTGGTAAGAGCTAGGTCGCGAATAGGCTGCTCTGGTCTTCCGTTAATCAGTATTTTACCTCCTGACCTGATCAACAGGTTGGTGAAGGTTGTATTCCTGATTAAACCGTATTCATCGTCAGGTCTTTTTTTATCCACATCAATAAAGATGGGGTATTCATGCTTGTGTCGAGACCCTTTATTTATAATGAGGTTTGAAAAATTATTCATTTCAAACACACCGCCCTCCAGCATAAACAGACTTACTCCGTAGCGGCTTTTATTAATAGTAATATTATTAAACGAGCAGAATCGGGTAATACCAGCTGATCCGGTTCCAAATTTTATAGCCGCATCATCACTTTCCAAAATGCAATTGGTGACCACAATATTTTCAACAATACCACCGGTGTCTGTTTTGAGGCATATAGCATCATCGCCTGTTGAAATAAAGCTATTGGTGATGAATGCATTTTGGGAATCAACCAAATCGATTCCATCGGTATTTGGGCTACGGGCATCATTGATAATTTTAATGCCATCAATAGTAATTTGACTTGATTTTTGAAACCGGATAACGTGACTTGGCGAATTTTGAAAAGTTATATCACGAATGGTAATGTTCTCCGCATCGCGGAATGAAATCCATGGTACAGGTCTTTCCAGAGGTGCGTATTCGCTATCCCAAAAGTGTTTGCCATTACCTTCAATAGTGCCTTTGCCGGTGAATGAAATGTTGGAAACTCCAGTTCCATCAAGCAGTACGCGAAGTGTTTCGCGCTGTGGCTGTTGGGCAATGAGCATAATATTATGGTCACCCTCAGGAGCATTATAATGTTCAATACGAGCACTGCCAATCAGCATGCAACCAGCCTGAAACTGGTATTCAATGTTACTTTTTAAAATTAATGTGCCGGTTATAAACTTGCCTTTTGGGAATAGGACTACTCCGCCACCAGCGTTGCTGCAGGCATCAATGGCTTTCTGAATAGAGGATGTATTAAGTGTGACACTGTCTCCTGCCGCTCCAAAATCTGTTATGTTGTAGATGTGATTTTGATTTTTTTGAGTACATGCATAAACACATGCCACAACTGTTATAAAAATAACATGGTTAATTTTGATTCTCATATTTTCTTAATTCAACATGCTCCTGATACCTAATTCCAAACCACGTAACTCCGCCAATCCCCTTAATCGCCCAATGGCAGAGTAACCGGGATTTGTTTTTTTATGAAGATCATCCAATATCTGGTGGCCATGATCAGGACGAAAGGCAATAGGTTTGCTCCGCTTTTCATTTTCTATAATAATTGCTTTCATCACACTGGGCATATCAACATCGCCTTCCAGGTGGTTGGCTTCAAAAAAGTTTCCGAGTTCATCACGTTGTGTGCTGCGCAGGTGAACAAAGTTAATTCGTTTGGCAAGGCGTGAGGCCATGAGTCCTAAATCATTGTCCGGTCGAACACCAAGTGAGCCTGTGCAAAAGCAGATACCGTTTGCCGGAGAATCGTACACGTCAAGCAACAAGTTCAAGTCTGCTTCGGTGCTCACCACGCGAGGTAAGCCCAAAATCGGATAGGGGGGGTCATCCGGATGAATAGCCAATTGAACACCCGCTTGATCAGCTTCAGGGGCTACAGTAGAAATGAATTCGTAAAGCGATGCTCGCAACCGCTTTTCATGAATGTTCTCATAAGCTTCCAACGCGAGTTCAAATTTAGCAAGAGTATAGCCTTCTTCAGCTCCCGGTAAACCGGCAAGAATAGTTTTCTGAAGTGTGTGCAGTTCTTCTTTTGTGGCAGTAGCGAAATATGTTTTAGCCCGGTTATAAATTTCAGGATGGTAATCCTGATTTGCATTTTTACGTTTTAGTATAAATAAGTCAAAGGCCGCGAAATGAACTTTATCAAATCGCAGTGCTTTAGAACCGTCTGAAGTGATATATGAAAGGTCCGTGCGGGTCCAATCGAGTACAGGCATAAAATTATAGCAGACTGTTTTAATGCCACAGTCGCTGAGGTTGTAAATGGTTTGGATATAGTTGGCGATAAATTTTTTATACCCCTGCTTCTGTTGCTTAATGTGTTCATGCACCGGTACACTCTCAACAACACTCCAAACCAATCCATATTTTTCAATTTCTCGTTTTCTGGCTAGAATTTCTTCCACAGTCCATACCTCTCCATTAGAGATATGATGAAGTGCAGTAACTATGCCGGTAGCGCCTGCTTGTTTGATATCTATCAAACTCACTGGATCATTTGGCCCGAACCATCGCCAGGTTTGCTCTAGATTCATAGAGTAATTGTGTTGTGAAGAAAAAAGGGAAGTCCCACGTAAGTGTGGGACTTTCTACCTAGCCTAACTTACTTATGAGGCTGTTTTATTAAGGTCTGATATTTCCATTAGGATTTTTCGCCCAACCTCCGGCTGTCCAATCGGTAGCACCAATAGCTCCAACATATGCTGCAGATACAAAAGGAGCTCCTAATGAACTCGGGTTATTTGTACTGGTTATGGTTGCGGAAGGTACATAACTATCTACCGTTATACCGGCAGAAACAGCAGGTGTTGCATCTTGGGTCAGCGTATTTCCAAAGCCAGCATTAGTAGCAAATACCTGGGCATTGGCATTTCCGCGTAACATTTCATCACCAAGTTGGAATATGTGGTTGAACGCAAACATCGGAGTAGCTGTAAATACTGGGTTTCCGTCACCATCAACAGCAGTGGCAGCAGATGGGTCAATACGGACCCCGTCATCCGGAAAGAAAGCAATTAATGAATTGAATATTCGGGCTGATCCGGAAGAGACATCGGACCAAACACGGATACCGTCCATTGTTGATCCTTCAACTACTCTTCCGGGACCTAATATTGTAATATTCGCTAAATTAACATTTGTTGATTGACGAATATCGATGGCAGATCCTTCTCCGGTTTCGGCTGCCTGTAGGTTAACCAGGTTTCTTGGATGTACAATTAAAAATTGCCCGGTTCCCTGAGATGCAGCATCCCTGAAGTGGAAGCCACGGCCTTCGCAATTCGTAGCGATAATGTTTTTAATATGGATGGTTGTTCCACTACGATAGAGTATTCCTTCGTATGCAGAGCGAAAAACCTGAACAAATTCAAAAACAAATGCAGTCACACCGTTTAAACGCACTGCAGCTTCTTGTCCCGCGCTTGTTCCGGAAGGGCCACCTATTCCGGCAAATTCTATTCTGGCGTAACGTAATGAGCCTTGGTCTGTTCCTGCTGATCCATTTACCCGTAAACCTTCCCAATCACCTGGGGCTGCATTGTTGGTTAGGATCTTTTCACTAGTGAAGACAATAGGTTCTGCAACGCTTCCATTAGCAACAATTTTGCCTGATGTCTCTATCAAAAGCCTGGCAAGTGTTTCACCTGCTGGTAAACCGGTTGTTTTTGCATAAATAACTGTACCCGGATTAATGGTAAGAATACCTCCATTTGCGATAGATATTCTTCTATCTAAATAATAGGTATTTTGCTTTTCTAATGTAACAGCTGTTGAAATAACACCATCGGTTGCAAGTGATGATAAATTTATGGTTGAACCAATAACGGTGACCGTAAAGGTACTGGACGCAATTCTGTCTTTGTTATCGGTTAATGCAAATTCTAGTGGTAATGGTCCAAATGCGGCTGTACTCGCGACTGTGTATTGGTAGTCAAGGGTTTGTGTAGTTGAACCAACTGTAACACCTGCTACCGGGGTTCCATTAACGGTCAGCGATTTTATACCCGCCTGGGCGGTGAGTGAGAGGCCAATGGTGACACTTGCATTTCGTTCTACGTTAGCAGCATTTCCACCAGAAAAATTTAATACGGGTGGCAAAGTTTCCGGCTCTTCGTCATCCCCACAAGAAATTACCACAACGGTAAGCATTGTGATCAAGCATAAACTCAGTATTACTTTTAGCTTATTCATAGGTGTAAGTGTTTTAGTTAGTATGACGTTATTTAAGTTCTTCTCCCTTACTCAGGCGAGTATTTTGGTAATAAAAAAAGACTGTAGTCTCCGTTTATATTGGTATTCCGTCCACCAATCGGACCGGTGACAATAATTAAATTCAGCTGTAAACTTTGACCTTGGGGGTTGAGGCTTATAGTGGCCTCCACACCTGATATGTTTAGTTGAGTAAAGTTCTGATTGCTGAACGACCACGTGCCGCTGCTTTCAAAAATATCTCCACCATTAATGGCTGTCCATGTTCCGTTATCAATAAACGTAAGCTCTGTGTTCGTGTAACCAAAATCAGTAATGTCCTGGCCATCCAGGATAACTGAGCCGGTACCCCAGGTCTTGCATAGTAAAATAGTTGCCTTTTCTTTAGCAGTTAATTGATCCGTCTCATCGCTGCAAGAAGTTAATTGAGCAACAGATAATATTACTAATATTAATTCTTTGATTTTCATTGTTTGATCATTTTTTGAGTTGCCATGATCCGACCATCTTTCACATACTGAATAATATTAATCCCAGTTGGTAGTTGGTCTGTCTCTAACAGATGAATACCCATCGAAATACTTTTAACAATCAGCACTTGCCCATTTACCCCTCGGATGATTACCTGATCTGCTTTTCCTTCTGTATTTGGAATGTAGATGAAATCGCGAACCGGGTTGGGGAAAAACCGATAGATTGATTCAATTGGATTTTCAACGTTCGTAATGATAAAACTACTTTTGAAACTCTGCATGGAGGTTTGCAATGCCTGATAGGATGAGGCTGTTATAGCTCGGTTTGCCGCAGGATTTTCCGCGACTGTTCGTGCTGCTGCAATAGCACTTTGTAGGTTAGTCAGGGCAATTGGATTACTTTCAATAACTGCGTTGTTTTCATATTCTGAAATCAGTGCCTCTGCTTCCTTAATTAGCGCAACCAAGTTCCATGTAATTTCATAATTCAGAAACCAACGTAAATCTCCCAACGGCTCACCGGTATTGGAGCCCGTGTAAGAGGCACTTGTGTTGCTGTATGCAAAATTGTGGTATGCAAGTGCATTTAACCCCCAAGGATTAGTATTAATGGCGTTACTCCAATCCCAATCCGACACCGATGATCCAGAGCCAAGTTCAGATTCCAGAATGATTTGCACTGGTGGCACAGGACCATTTTCAAAACTCAGTTCTTCTTCCAGTAACCCCGTGGCATTAGTCAGGTAAATTTGGTTAGCAGGCGAAACAAAGGGAGGTTTTACTTTTGGGGTTGTTTGTTGAGTGCTTATATAATCCCATGTATCGGTTATTTCTTTTTCGTAATAAATATTGTTGTAATCAAAATTAATAACTGGGCTGCTCCCAAAGGCACTGAATTCCAATGCCACTATTTCTGAAGTTGGACTGTTACCGATGTAACGTGGATTGACAATAAGATTATTGTTCATGTAAAACTCTCGTACTGGACCAACTTGTGCAAAACGTTGACCCCCATTTACATAAGTGTTTTGATTTAGGCGTACATAGTTTATTTCTGCACCTCCATCACGTATAACTCTGGATGTTACATTATACCAGGTATTGTTTTCCACAACAATAGAATCAACTTGATTGCCCCGGTCATCAATTACACGCCCATTGTCCGGATTGCTGGGCCTGCCCATACGACTGACGGTACAATTGCGCATGTAGATTTTACTACCTCCAGAATTTAATCGGATGAATGTTTGTCCGGAACCATCAAAAAGACAATCGTTAAATTCAAGTCTTACGTTAGGAGCGTCAACGGAAACAATCCGGGCTAAATAGGTGTTGAATTCATTTATGTTAGTCAAATAAATTGATTTCATCGACAGGTTGTTAAACACCTTTATGCTTTCATCAACTTGAGCGGCACCGGTTAAAAAGCCCATTAGCATATATGGCCTTGGGCCATCTCCCTCTTCTGCTTCCAGATAAAGGTTGAAACCGCTGGCCAAGATGGTGCCACTTAATACATAAACACCCCCTCTTTTCAGGACATAAATCGTGTTAGGATCTCTGCGTTGTCCATTGGCTGTAGTATCATTCCGGATTGCTTCATTTAAAGTTCCATATCCTTCCGGTACGCGTACCTTTCGCTGTTGGCCACACACTTCAGCCGACAAGGTTATCAAGATGATTATGATTATTAAAAATTTTAACCTCATATCGTTTACAATCTAAACTGAAGTCCTAAATCTGCGGTAAATCCATAATATACTTCGCTGGTGGGCCGGGATGTATCGCCTAAAAAAGACAACTCTGCGGCATTAGTGAAATTGTTCCAGTTAAAAAACAATCGTAGTTTTTTAGAGACTTTTTGACGTAATGCCAAATCGAATCGCGTGTTGCTTCCTGTATAAGAATCCAATGCGGGCACCGGCCCTATTTCGCTGGATGTATCGCCTTGGTAAACCATGGAAACACGGCCACTAAATCCTCCTACCTCATAACCTATGGAAATATTACTAATGAAATTTGCTTGGCGGGGTGCCCGACCTGGCCGGAACTCATCCAATAATACAAAGGGTGTAAATGGAGGTTCCGATGAACGTTGTGGTGATGGTATAAAAGGATAAAACGTTTTGGAATCAAGAATTGTCGCGTTAGCCGATAGAATTATCCCGTTAAATGGTTTTGGAAGAAACCGAAGATTAGCCTGTAAATCGAATTCCATTCCCATGATGGTTGTCGGTTGACTGGAGTTATCCGGAGCGGAGATCTCATACCCCACGTAAGGATCATCGGGAGGGAGAATCCGGGTATAGACACGTTCATAGTCAATGTTGCGCAGTTGCTTATAAAACCCACTCAGGGATATCAAGCCATACTTATTGTAAAAGGAAAGGGTCAGGTCGTAATTCCATGAAGTGGTATGTAAAAGATTTGGGTCTGCCTGCCGGATAGTTTGTTCATTATCATTAATTCTGCGGTAGGGGATGAGGTTAGTGAAATCTGGGCGGGATAATGTTCGTGTTGCAGCAGCGCGGATATCTGACCATGAGTTTACTTTGTAGCGTAAGTTAATCATTGGAAGAAATTCAGTGTATGTTCGGCCACCCAGACTATCAATAGTCAACTGTTCGAAAGCTCCACCATCATCATAATCAATTCCAGCGATCATATAATTTCCCCTGTAAGTCGTTTTTGTTTGCTCAACTCTAACCCCGGCAAGAATCAAAAGCTTGGGAGAAAAGTTATGTTCGGCCATTATATAGCCGGAGTAAATCGTTTCGGTAGATGTATAGTCATCAATATCTGCGAGGAAATCTTTTGACAAGTAGTTTAGGCTGGCCATGTTTCTGATCAGGCCACTGGTTAAACTTCTGTTTAACCCTGGTCCATTAATTTCCCCCGCTCCGGGCCCCATGTAATACTGGCCGTCTAAGAAGTCATCGGCTGAAAATCCACTTAAAAAATTGGAAATAGCAATACCACCATTACTCGGAACCCGCTGGTACAGGTTAGGGAAGTCGTTTATGAAAAACGCAAGCTCCTGTGACAGAGGCGAAAAGTAATTGCCAACGTTGCTGTTTCTTTCTCTGGTGCGTTGGTTATCGCGTGCTTTTAGTCCTGTTTTAAAGAAGCCCGAGCCGAATGAAGAGGTGTACGGAATTTTTAAATCAACCTGGGCTGTAATAATTTGATCATCCGTTTCATCTGAATCTAAAAATACCTGATTAAGAAAGGTCTCACCTAAATTATTTCGGGCAAGTTTAGGAATGGAATCCAGCGGTTGGCCCGTGAGGTCGATACCAGTGGAGTTGAATGCTGAAGTTTCTCGGTATCGTGATGTGTAACTGTTAGGATTATCCTGAACACTTTTTGAATAAGAGCCTGACCACGTTAGCTCCATTTTTTCGCCCAGTTTATGATTACCCGAAAGTGATGTTGTAAATAACCCCACACCAATGGTGCGGTCGCGGATTTCATACTCCTGACGCTGTTCTCCCCAACGGTAACGCCTTCTTCTGCGTACCTCATCGCGATCTGTGTAGCTGTAGACATTATCCAGAATAATCGAGTGACGAGGATTTAATGAATAATCTGCCGTTAGGCTTGCACCATAACGTATTCGGGTTTCAACAATATCTGCAAGATCCACCTCACTTGGACTGATTAGTGACTGGCCAAAGACATCTTCACCTAAAAAAAGGTACGAGCCGCGTAGCTGGTCAGAACTTCTGTTAACTTGCTGAAGGTTTCCGGTTGCGTAGAGCCCTAATTTGTTTTTTGCAAAACGCCTTCCGTAGCTTAAATCCATTTTGTATTGCCCAAACTCTTTCATTATTCCGTTGTAGCCGGTTTGTGCATTGATCGTTAACTCTGGGTCTTCTGTTGCTTTTCGAAATAAGAAATTTACGGTGCCGCCAATAGCATCACCATCTTGATCCGGGCGGGCAGATTTGTAAACTTCAATACCCGAAAGCATAGAAGGGGAGATCATACTCAGGTCAACAGACCTGTCATTGGCATCTGTGGAGGGAATGCGTTGACCGTTAATCGTTACATTATTGAATCGTGGGGCCAATCCACGAACAACAACTTTCTGACCTTCACCGGCATCACGTTGAATATATATTCCAGAAATTCGTCCTACGGTTTCGGCAGCATTTTGATCGGGCAACTCACGTATTTTGTCCTTTGAAACAACATTCACAATAGTGCTGGAATTAATTTGTTGATTGATAGCTCCTGCCTGACCCAAGGCTTGGGCGGTAACAACAATTTCATCCATTACCTGGGCATCTAACTCTAGTGAAATGTTTACTGAAATGATTTCACCGACCATAATGGTAGCCTCAATTTGCTGGGACTTATAACCCATAAATCGTATTTCAAAGACTTTTTTTCCCGGAGCAATACCCAGTAATTTGAAATTACCATTTACGTCTGCAATGTCGCCAATCGTTGTGCCTGAAAGGCTGATAGTTGCGCCAATCAGTGGTTCACGAGAACTTTTATCGGTTATTTTTCCTGATAATCCTCCTGTGGTTTGGGCTGCTATCTCAAACAGGAGCACACTAAATAAGCTGGTAAGTAGAGGTATTCTCATGCAGTCAGGATGCTGAATTTTTTAACTTGGAAATGGTTTTTTTATAGAGATTCTCGTGAAACGTTTCGGGTAAATAATTCACCATGATCTTTCCATAAACGATTTCCAGATCACCTTGCAATGCAGGTTTTTTTTTAAACAGTTGCTTAACTATTGTTAGCTCTTCTTCAGTACAAGAGTCGAATAGCCATTTAGCTAGCACGTTCCATTCCGCAGCAGTAATGCTCATATTTCAAGAGACGTTAATGGAAGTCGACTTCCCCTACATTGGCATAACTATAAAAGCTGAGTGCGGAGGTGTTTTAGGGCACGGCCCATATGGGTTTCAACTGTTTTGATGCTGATGCTTAGTTGCTCGGCAATTTCACGGTACTTAAGTCCCTTTTCACGATTGAGTAGAAAGATGGTACGGCATTGTGGCGGTAAACTATTGATGGCGGATTCGACTCTTTCAGTCAAAACCCGGGTTTCCATTAAATCCTCCTGAGACTCTTCTGGGCTTGCAATACCATGGGCATGCTCCAGGTCAGTTGATTTTTCACGCTTAAGTTTTCGTAGGTAGTCAAAGGCGCGGTTTCGAATACTCGTGAACAGGTATGCTTTTATTGAGGTATGAACCTGTATGGTTTTCCGGTTTTTCCAAATGGCGCAGAAAACATCACTAACAATTTCTTCGGCTAACTCAACGGAGCCTATCAGAGGCAAACATGCTGCCATTAGGGGCTTGTACAGTAGTCTGAAAAATTGGGCAAAGGCAAGTTGGTCATCCGAAAGAGCTATGCGCTCAAAAAGGAGCTCAATTTGGTTAGTCTCCGGAGCTAAAGTTTTTACTTGTTTTAGGCTGTTCATACAATCGTTTGCACCAAACTTTCTGCTATGTAAATGAATTTTTAAAAAATATTCTAACAAAAAATTGACTATTTAAAAAATATTTATATGGGAACGTTCCCGGGAACGTTCCCATATTTTTGACTATCTTGCTTCCGTACTTATGGTTTTGATTCTGTGAGCAAAATACCCATCACTATAAAAGATATAGCCCGCCAGTTAGGTATTTCAAAATCTACTGTTAGTCGTGCCCTTACCAGTAATGGCGACATAAATCCGGAGACGAAGCGTAAAGTTTTAGAACTCGCTGCAAAACTTGGTTATCAACCCAATGTGGTTGCGGTTAATTTGAAGCAACAGCGAACGCATACATTGGGAGTGCTTATCCCTGAAACGGTGAATCGGTTTTTTGCTAAAGCAGTAGGCGGCATACAGCAGGTTGCCATGCAAGCAGGGTATAATGTAATTATATGTCAGTCTGACGAATCGTTTGTAGCCGAAAAAAAGAACGTTCAAACCCTGCTGGCGAGTCGTGTTGACGGACTTCTTGTTTCCGTTTCGGGTGAGACGGATCACTATGAGCACTTTGATTCTGTAATCGAAATGGGGATACCCATTGTCTTTTTTGATCGTATTGTTGAATCTGTGCAGGCATCAAAAGTGGTTAGCAACAATTATGAGATTTCTAAAGAGGCAACCCATCACCTGATCCGGCAAGGCTGCAAACGAATTGCTATCATGGCTGGTCCACAGCATTTATACAATAGCCGCAACCGGTTAAAGGGTTACATGGATGCGCTTAAGGAAGCAGGTTTGGTTTTTGACCCGAAGTACGTAGTGCACACTGATTTCAGACTGAAAAGATTAGACGAAATAGCGCGCTATTTAATGTCTTTGAAGGAAAAGCCAGATGCCTTGTTTGCCATTAATGATCTGGCAGCATTGGAAATGATGCATGTGTTTAAAAATCTGGGTTACCGCATACCAGAAGATATAGCTGTGATGGGCTTCAACAATGAAGTGATTTGCAAGTATGTTGACCCACCATTAACGAGTATTGACCATCCGGCAGATGAATTGGGTAAGGCAGCGGCCCGTATTGTAATTCATCAGTTGGCTACCGGAGATATGTCTTTAGTGGAGCAATGCGTGAATAGTCAATTGATTGTAAGGGCATCAACACATCGAATGAAAAACTAATATTCTGCCTGCAATTCTTTTAAAGCTGCGACAATGCCATATTGATCGATCCGGTAAAGATATTTGGCCACCTGTTCAGTCAAGCCATGAACCGCATTCAAATCTTGGCCCCAAAGTTTTTTTTCTTGTAATAGTTTGCTTACTAACAGGCGAATACCATTCTCCGTGTAGTTCGTATCAGCCCAACTATCCTGTAAAAATTTTATGGTTTGGGGATCATCTTTCAATGGTATTTGCTTACCTGCCTTAAGACCGCGATAAATAAACAGTAACGCTGCTATCGCGAAAGCAAGCCCACTTGGTGCATGCTGATTTATTTTTTCATAGTGTTTAATGGATGGCAATAACCTTACCCTGAATTTGGAAAAGCTGTAAAGGGTAATATCAATCAGCTTATGTTTAATCGAGGGATTTAAAAAGCGTTCTATGACTTCTTTGCTGTAGTGCCTGTTAAATTCCTGATCGCCTGGTATAAATGGAAGTATTTCCTCATCTAATATTTTTTTTAGGAACACACTGATAATCTCATGCTCCATGGCCTGTTGTACAGTTTCCAGACCGGCCAAATAACCAACCGGTGCCATTACGGAATGCATACCATTTAAGATGCGTACTTTGCGAACACGGTAGGGCTCCAGATCCTCCGTGTAAATAACATTCAATCCGGCTCTATCCAGCGGGAATTTTTGACGAACCCATGGTGATGCTTCAATTGCCCATAGATGATAGGGTTCACACATTACCAGCGCATTGTCCTCATGGCCGATTTCTTCCCAGTATTTTTGTGGATTTTCAGGAAGTCCGGGTACAATTCGATCAACCAGCGTATGGGAGAAGTAAAGCCGGGTGGTTATGTATTCTTCAAATTCTGCTGGTAAGTTCCAGTGTGCTGCATATTTTAAAATACATTGTTTTAATATACTGCCATTTTTCTCAATCAATTCGCACGGTATTATTCCAAGCTCCTTTGTTGGGAATAATTCGAAGCGTCTGAGGAGTAGTTGAGTTAATTTGCCCGGAAAGGTTTTAGCAACCTCCAGATGCGAGGTATCCGCAGAATTAAAAGTTATCCCAGTTTCAGTAGTATTGGAAAGTATGATTTCAAGATCTGGGTTTTCAGCTTCGGCCAGTAAGGCGGTTAAGTCCTGGCCATTAACCAGTCGCTGAACAACATCTATTTTATCTGCCTGAGAGATGATTTTTCCTCCTTCGAGCCCTCGGGTTAGCACGGTATACATTCCGTCTTGTTTGAGAAGGTTATCATGACTTGACATGGATTGAACCATGGCTACGCCCAAATCCAGGTTAAGGTGGTCGTTAGCCTTCTGGATCATCCAATCGGCAAAAGCCCGGAGGAAATTTCCGGTACCAAATTGAAGCACCCGAACTGTGTATATCTTCTTTCCAAGACTGGTAATGGCCGGAAGTTGACTGGTTATATTCATCATCTATTTAGACTTAAAATCCCCTTTTCACCCTTACACCTATATATTTCCTTATCGTAAAATAAAATTGAATGTATCCTGCTGTACAGGAAAGCCAGGCGGATTTCGTCATTATTTTATACTATTTTCATAAATGAACAGACGCCAGTTTATTGAACTTTCCGCACTAACCGGAGCAGTCCTATTAAGTAATCCTAAGCATGTTTTTTCCAAAGGAAATGATGCTGTTTACATCCGCTCCATCGATTTGCTGAAATGGAAAGACAATCACTTTGTAGTGGTTACCTCCACCGATGGTGTAAAAGGCATAACCCTCACCAATACCCGCATCGATTATTTGTATGGCATTTTTAATGGCCTCGTTAAGCCCTTCTTTATGGGCAAAGATGCCCGCCAGTTGCCTCAATTAATTGATGGGGTTTACAAAGACGAGCGAAATTACAAATTCAGCGGAATGCCATTTTGGAATTGTGTTGGGCATATTGAAGTAGCCATTTGGGATTTATTAGCCAAAACTGATAACAAACCCGTTTACCAACTCCTGGGAAAACAACTACGCTCGGAAGTGCCGATGTACCTCTCCAGCCTTACCCGCGATAACCCGGCAGAAGAAGAAGTAGAGAAAATAAAAGAGAGGTTAGTGATCAGCGGTTGCCAGGCGGTTAAGATAAAAGTAGGCGGCCGAATGGGCACTGATACCAAGGCCGACAAGCGCAGTTATAAAATCGTTGAACTTTTGCGCAAGCATTCGGATACGGTCACCATCTATGCCGATGCCAACAGCTCTTTCGATGTGGATCAAGGCATTGCCATGGGTAAATTTTTGGAAGATCATCAAGTGGATATTTTTGAAGAGCCGTGCCCGTGGGAAGATTTTCAAAGCAATAAGAAAGTGGCAGATACGCTTAAGAAAATAAAAGTAGCCGGAGGCGAGCAAGACACGAGTTATTATCGTTTTGATTGGTACTGCAAAAACAATGGATTAGATGTGCTGCAACCCGATGTGTATTACAACGGTGGTATTTTGCGTAGCTTGGCTGTGGCTAAGTTAGCAGCGAAATACAAAAAGGGGTTTGCGCCTCATTCACCAAAGGCTGATCCGCTCGAGGCTCCGTTCTTGCATCTGGCTGCGGTGGCGCCTGCGCTACATGGCTTTCAGGAATTTCCGCTGAGTGGTATAGGCAAAAAGCAACCCGAGTGGTATGCCCCACACTTTGAAATTGATAGGGGAGTGTTGTCAATATCTTCAACGCCTGGGTTAGGTATTGACTATGATTCTAACATATTTAAACAAGCCACAAATATTAACTAAAATGATTTCACGCAAGAAATTTTTGCAAAACCTTAGCGTTAGTTCATTGGCATTGGTTGCACCTACTTCGTTTGCTCAACAAAGTACCAGCTCAACTTCAAAGTCGGCAGTGAAGATAACCGATGTGAAAGCCTATGCTGCCGACAGTGCTACCTATGTTAAAATTGAAACCGATGCGGGAGTGAGTGGCTGGGGCGAAGGGGATCATTTCAGTACGCCCATTGTAGCCAAAATTATCACTGACATTCTAAAACCAAAGGTCATTGGGCAAGATCCATTTGATAGCGAGTATTTATGGACGCAGATGTTTTTTGAAGGTTTTGAGGGCGGCAACTCAGGCTTCGTGCCGGGTGCTGTAGCTGGTGTGGATAATGCCTTATGGGATTTGAAAGGCCGGTTGCTTAAGATGCCTGTTTCGAAATTACTAGGCGGAAGCAAACTTGAAAAAGTAGCTGTCTACGGAAGTTATGGCCGAAAGAAAAAAGGCGGCTTAAAATCGGTGGAAGAAATGGTGAATGAAGGTGTTGCCTTTGTGGAGCAGGGATATAAAACCATTAAAGCTCGGATGCAACTGTATGATCGGGGAAGAAACCCAGCTGATAATTTTACCTACGAGTGCATTAAAGCTATCCGTAAAGCCGTGGGCGATGACATCACTATTTTTGTTGATTTCAATAATGGTTATACAGCAGGCAAGGCCATTGAACTGGGATTGAAACTGTACGAACAATTTAATATCCAAGTGGTAGAGGAACCCGTAAGCAGTATGGATTATCCCGGACTCAGACAAGTAGTAGAGGCCTTACCGTGCGATGTAAATGCCGGGGAGCATGAATACAACAAATGGCAATTCCGTGATTTGATTACCATAGGTAATCCCGATTGCCTAAACCTGGATACTATCAAATGCTCAGGTATCACCGAGTGCCGTAAAATTGCGGCTATGGGTCATGCATTTGAAAAGGAAGTGATGGTGCATAATACGAGGCCCACGCTGGCCACAGCCGCCAGTTTAAATTTGCTTGGTGCTATTCCTAACGCAGCCAAAGTGCAGGAGTTCAGTGGTATGCGGCCCGAGCTAAATCTTTCTCAATTTTTTCACAACTCGCTTAAGTTTGAGAATGGATTTTTGTTCATCCCCATGGAGCCGGGGCTTGGTCTTGAAGTGAATGAAAAAACGATGGAGAAATTCAGGGTAAAATAGTTAATAACTAAGAGCAAATATTTAATTCGTTAGGGGTAGTAAACCATTATGCCGTCTTTATTAATATGAAAAATCTAAGTATTGCTTTTTGTTTAGCAGTCACAACTTCTGTTTTTGGACAGCAATTAAAACCGGGTGGCCTGCAAGGTGACAAGCACATCATTCTTACACCATCATCGGATGAAAATAAAAAGCTGGAAGGCAAGTCGGTTTATAAAATTGATTATGTTGGCTTTAAAGAAACAGACCGAAGTTTTCAGTTTACACCAACACTGCCTGAAAACTGGAACTGGATCGCTATTTTTAATGCTCCACTTAAAGGAAAAAAAGTAAATACTTTTTTTTATGACAGCTGGGTTGCTACCGACCAGCCCAAAACCATGAGCAGTGGTCGCAGGCGCAACTTCGATCAGGATATCACTAAACACATTAGTTCAAACGCTTATCACATCGGCTTTCAACGTAAACAGGCTGTTGAAAATGAAATTTTTTTGTTGGTTGTGAGTCCGGTAAAGCAAAAGGTTATGCTTGAATTTGATGAGAAGACGCTGGGGGTTAAGCGTACCCTTACCTACGATATGGAAGCGCAGGAAGCGAAGTTTGTCCATATTGTTATCCCACCTCAAGAATACACCGTTGTTACCTGGAAGCCTGAACACACCTCGCGTGAAGTTCGCAACATCAGTTCAGATTGGCGCTTTCATAAAGGTGATGTTTCCAATGCCCATGCTCCTGAATTTAACGACAGTAATTGGGAAGACATTAACCTGCCACATACCTGGAATACCAACGATCTATTTGATTACCGAAATTATAAGGATGTTATTGATGTAACTGAAATGATCTATCGCGGAATTGGTTGGTATCGGAAGACGTTTACTGTTGATAACTCGTGGAAGGATAAGCATATAAAAATTGATTTTCTGGGCGCTAACCAGGTTGCTGAGGTATGGCTCAATGGTAATTATGTAGGCAAGCACGTTGGTGGATATACTGGTTTTCATTTTGGTGATGTATTCGTGAAGCATATTAGGTTTGACAAACCAAATGTTGTGGCTGTTAAAGTGGATAACCGGTTTAATTACGATATACCTCCACATACGGCTGACTACAATATGGTAGGGGGTATCTATCGAGATGTGCTGCTGGTAGCACACGATCAGGTATTTGTAAAAGAAGCAAAAATATTTACCCCTGAGGTTTCGCCAACTTCAGCTACGGTTCAGGCCAACATTACCGTGCGCAATATGGGTACTGTTGATCGAAAGGCAACACTTGTAATCAACATTATCTCTCCCTATAATGAAATTATTGCAAGTGATATTCGGTCGATAACACTTAAGGCTGGAGATAAGCCGATTATACAACAAATGTTTACAGTCTCTAATCCCCTGCTATGGTCTCCTGAATACCCTCATCTATATCGAGTATCCGCCACACTTTACGAGCCATCCGATTGGCAACGGAACGGAAAAGCCATTGATCAACAGTTTTACCCACTTGGCTTTCGCTCCCTAAACTTTGATTCAAGAAATGGATTGAGCCTTAATGACAAACACATCAAATTAAAAGGTGTTAACCTGCACCAGGATTTTATGCACAAAAGCTGGGCGGTAGATAGCGCACAAAAACGCGAAGACATGCTTCACATTAAAAGAATGGGAGCGAATTATGTGAGACTTTCGCATTATCCTCATCACCCATACGTGATGCACTTGTGCGATAGTCTTGGTTTAATGATTTGGTCTGAAATCCCAGTAGTCAATACTATTGGTCGTGAAAAGTATATTGAGAATGCCGTAAAGATGATGGAAGAACTGATTCTTCGCGATATAAATCATCCAAGTATCATTATGTGGGGCGTAGGAAACGAATACTACCGCAACTTCTTTACGAAGGAAGATGCGGAATATGCCTTGAAAGTGACCCAGGCTGTTGCCAAAAAAGCAAAGGAAATGGACCCCTATCGTCCAACAGTGCAGGCGCAAAATGATTTAATTGATGAACGCATTCTGCCACTCACCGATATTCAGGGACGTAACCGCTATTTCGGGTGGTACGAAAAAACGTACAATGATTTTGATCATGAAATGAAAGAAGAGCACAAAAAGCACCCGGACTGGAAGTTGCTGGTAAGCGAATACGGTGCTGAGGGAAAATATGGCTACCATGTAAACAATCCGGCTTTGTTTGATCACAGCGAAACGTACCAGGTAGCGCTCCATAGAGCCTACTGGAACTCCATGCGTGATAATGACTTTATTCTTGGCGGTACTATTTGGAACATGTTCGACTTTGCCAGCTTTGCCAAAGTTGGTAGTATACCTCATATCAATCAAAAAGGCATGATGACTTACGACCGAAAGCCTAAATCAGTTTACTACTATTATCAAAGCCAATGGACGAACGAACCCATGGTTTATATTTATTCCCACACCTGGACGCACCGCAGCGGAGAGGCGGGCAAAAGGGTAGAAGTATTTAGCAATTGCGATGAAGTTGAACTGTTTGTAAATGGGAAATCGCAAGGAAAACGCAAACAAACCGATGGACTTTTATGGACTGTTAATTTAGCCGATGGTTTACATGATTTGCGCGCGGTGGGAACCAAGCAAGGTGAGACTGTAAAGACAGATCAGCAGATTTACTACCAGCAAAAGGAATTTCAACAACAACAGGCAAGAGTGAAGCCTACGGGTGATGGCTGAAAACTCATGCAAATCCAAGGCGGTTTAAGTTTGAAATCAGGCTGAAAAACCGACAGAAGTGAATAAAAAACACATTTCGTAACATAATTACCCAACACTTGTAACCATTTTTCTGCAATCGATTACCGTTTGCATAGCAGCTTTGTTCCTGAGAATGGATAACTAATGAGAAAAAGGTTACCAAAATCAAGAAAGCTAAATTGGTATCGGGCAAGAGAGGTTCTTTTTGGACTTCTCTTCCTGTTACTGCTTCTCTTATTGATTGAACTACTTTGACTTGCGAATAATGGACTCAACAAACTTTAAACTGAGGTTATTGCTTGCACTTGTTATATGCAGTTCATACATAGGTTACAGTCAAAGTTCTGCCGGTTTTATCGTAACCGGCCGCATCATTGATGAACAAAGTAAGGAACCATTACCCGGTGCTACAGTAATTGTTCAGGGCACTAATCTTGGCAGTTCTTCTGATCTTAACGGATATTTTTCCATATCTAATGTGAAGCCCGGAAAAAATGTACTACAAGTAAGTTTTATAGGCTACACCACTAAGGACGTTTCTGTAGAAGTTTCTGGAAATACAAATGTTCCCAATATTGTACTTCAGCCTTCTTTAACCAGCCTGACGGAAATAGTGGTTGTTGGGTTTATCGATGGACAACAAAAGGCCCTCAATCAACAACGCAGTGCTGATAATATTAAAAATGTTGTTAGTTCAGATGTTATCGGTCGATTTCCAGATTTGAACGTAGCGGAAGCTTTGCAGCGCGTACCGGGAGTAAACATAACACGCTCGCGCGGAGAAGGATCTACAGTATCATTGCGTGGAACGCCTGCACATTTTACAACAGTCAATATCAATGGTGAGCAGATTCCTTCTACTCAAGATAATGGTGCCCGCAATGAATCGCTTGATTTAATTCCTGCCGATCAATTGGCTAGCATGGAAATTACCAAGGCCATTACACCTGATATGGATGGCGATGCCATTGGAGGTTCGGTTAATTTATTGACTCCGGTAGCCAAAAATAAAGATCTTAGCGTCAGGGCTGAGGCAGGGTTGGGTTACAATGCAATGTCGCAGGGCTATAATGGAATTGGCAGGCTAAAGGTTGGACAGCGGTTTCTGGCAAACCAAAAAATGCCTGATGGCAGGTTGGGAGTAATAATAGGTGCCAGCTATTTTGGTAACGACAATGAAGAGGATAGTTATCAGGCTGTATGGTCTGGAACGGCCAGCACACCAATTATAAACCTGGGCATTGACACGGTTGTTATTGAGAATTACAACTATGCAGATTTAATCAACCAGCGGCAACGTTATGGCGCCACGGCCACAATCGATTATAAATTCAGTTCTACATCTTCTATTATTTTTAATGCCATTTACAGTCGCAGGCAAGATTTTGATCAGCGTAATCGTATTTTCGGAATCCTAAACGAATCAGCGGGTATCCAATGGCAAACTTTGGATTCATTGACTGGTGCTGAGTTGAGACGCGATATTCTTGTGCGGGATTACTACAGTGAAAACCTGTCGCTAAATTTATCAGGTAATCATTCCATCAATAAGCTCATTGTAGACTGGGCCGTATTCTATTCACCATCGAAACGCGTTGAAGAAAACTACGGTGGCAGGTTTGTACGGGGTTCCTCTAATCGCATTAACCTTCGGGTAACTAATCCGAATGGTATTTTCAGTGATTTTCTTCGATTTGAATCAACTTCACCGGGGCTAAATTACTATGATCCATTTATTATCAATGAGATTGATCGATATGAAACCAACTCCATTCTCTTAAAATCAGATAATGGTGTCGCAAAAATTAATCTACAGTACTCCTATAAGGTGGGTGAAGCAGAAGGTTTACTGAAGGGAGGATTCAAATATCGCAAGCAATCCAACCAACGCGAGCAGGATGCTAGCCTTTATAATTTCTCAGATCCAAACGAAGTGTTGATTGAAGAGGCAGCATTCGCTTCTGTGGTTGGTAATTTCGAAGATCAGGATTTTATGAACAATCAGGTTCGGTTTGGACCCAGCATTGACCGAAATAAATTTTCAGCGTTCTACAGCCAGTACAACCGATTATTTGTATTAGACCCAATTGCTTCGCCAAGAAATTCTTTATTCGGCACCTATAAGGCCGATGAAACGATTACAGCCGCATACCTGATGACGCGTTTGCGCTGGAACAAATTAATGGTTTTGGCGGGCTTACGTTATGAAGATAACCTTGTTGAATATGATGCATTTAAGGTTAACAACGTCACAGGAACTGGTACACCTTTTAGCGATGGAACTCAATATGGATTTGTTCTACCGAATATTCACTTGCGTTATTCATTTGATAAGTTTAGTAACCTGCGTTTTGCCTTTACACAAAGTTATGCCCGTGCAAACTTCAATGATCTTATTCCTTTTTTGCGCATTGATGAGGCCGGCTCTAACCTGGTGGCCGGCAATGCAGAGCTCAAACCGGCATTTTCAACCAATTTTGATTTGCTCTATGAAAAATACTTGCCTTCGGTTGGTATATTATCGGGTGGCATTTTTTATAAAAGCATTGATGATTTTCAATTTCAGCGTAATCTACCATTTCTTCAACCCGGAGATCCTTTCTATGAAGAATTTCCCGGATACTCTTTTCGCCAGCCGCAAAATGGTGAGAATGCAATTGTTTACGGTCTAGAGGTTAATGTGCAGGCACCACTTGATTTTCTGCCGGGAATATTAGGAGGATTTGGTGTTTACTTCAACTACACCTTCACGGAGTCTGATGCATTTACCGCAGATCGTTCCAACATAAAACTTCCAGGTCAGGCCAGGCATACCTGGAATGGTGCGCTCTCGTTTGAGCATAAGAAATTTACCATACGGGGAATGGTTAATTACAATGGCGAATTTCTTACTGCTGTTGCTGGCGAAGCCAATAACGACATTGTACAAGTGGATCGAATGCAGGTTGATATTACTTCAGCATATGCGTTTTCAAAACGATTCAGAGTGTTTGCTGAATTTATGAATATTATCAATGCACCGAGCATCCGTTATCAAGGAAGCCGTGAACGCCTTGCGCAGTATGCCTATTTTGGTTGGTGGAATAGATTTGGTTTAACCTATAGTTTCTAAGATGAAGATGAAGTATAGAACATTTCGGTTGATTGACGTTCCGCTGTTAAGTGTTTGCGCGCTTCTTATTATTTGTTGCCAGGATGATAATATTTTCATTCGTGAAGCACCTTCCATTTTGCCACGAGCAGTACCAGAAACATTTATACAGGAACAAAATCTGGAGGTTACCTTTAACCTTGAGTTACGCGCGATAAGTGGTCTTTCCGATCTGGTGGTAAAGAAGGACGGAGAAGTTTATGATACACGAACATTCAATGATGATCTGCTTTTTATCTATAGCTTTAGTTATGTGGTGGAGGGTGATTTAGTAGATGGAACTATCTTGCGATTTACCTTCGAGTTAACGGATAAGGCAGGAAAGGAAGCAGTTCCATTTAGTGTAAATGTTAAGGTAGGCCCGCCATTCGAAATAACAGATGATATTGTGTTTGACACTCCGGTTAAACGAGTGAAAGGCCGGATTAATAGGGATGTAACCTTTACAGCGGATAATATTTATTGGCTAGACAGCATTGTTTCTGTTGAAGGTAACCGCACACTTACCATCGAGGCTGGTTCTACCGTGTTAATGCGCACTTTTTCCAATACCATAGATTCACGATTGGCTATTACGCAGGGGAGTAAAATTATTGCCAATGGAACGAAAGATCTGCCGATTGTATTTACCAGCGATAGAATTTTAAATGGAACAGCAAATACTGCCGATTGGGGAGGGATTTATCTATATGGCCGGGCACCCACCAACCAGGCAAGTACTGTTTTTGAAGATGGCTTCCGTTATGGCGGGTCACAATTGAATGATAACTCAGGCTCTTTGCAGTTCGTTAGAATTGAATATGGCGGTAAGAACGGTGTAGATGGCATCACCATTCTTGGTGTCGGTGATGCAACAATACTGGATTATATTCAAATCTATCGTTGCTTTGATCAGGCATTCCGACTCAAGGGTGGAAGGGTAAACGTCAAACATATTGTATGTACTGGGCATGCCGGTTACGGCTTGTGGGCAGAGCATGGCTGGATAGGTAAAGGTCAGTTTTTGATTTTTGAAACGGACGTTCCGGCTACCATTTTCCCAGTTAATTTTCAAAATCAGGCTCGTTCGCTTGAATTGCGCAATGATGCCAGCAATTTTAACCTGCAACCAGCTACCTATGTGCGTCTTGCTAACATTACCATGATTGGTAATGGAAACGCCATTGAAAATGGTACGCGAAGAGGGCTGCGCGTAAGGCGCGGTGCCATGGGGCTGATTCATAATGTAATCTGTACCAATTTTCCCGATGATGGTGTGCGTGTAGAAGATGTTACCCTGGCTAATTTGACGAACGGCACAATGGTTTTGGGCAATACCCGCTCTTTTTTCAATCGTGAAGATTACGATGAGCAAGCAGAAGATTTCTTCTTGGTTCGGCCTGAATTCAATGTAACTATTGATCCTGTGCCTGGAATAACATTAGGGAATTTTGTAGGATCCGTACCCACTTCATTTGATCCTCGATTTGCAACGGGTTTTGACAGTTGGTTTGAGTCAGCTCCTTTTATAGGAGCCGTCCGTGATGCGGCTAATGATTGGACAGCGGATGGTGTTTGGTGCAAAAATTTAGATGGAACAATTCGGTAATCAGTTAATCATAAACAATTCATTTTTAACCCTAACTTTTATGAATAAAACAATTTCAAAAATTTTCTTTACCATGTTGGGCATGGTTTGCCTGACAGTGGTTTTAACCATTCAATCGTGTTCAGATGATCCGGACCCTGTTTTCGGTCAACCTGCCATCAGTATTCAAGGAGATCCACTTGTGCTTTTAAAACCCGGTGCAACAATAAGTGTAACACTAAATCTTGACGCAGAAGGTGGAAACGGAAAACTTGTGGTAAATCGAAATGGTGCATTTCTTGAGGAAGTTGTATTGGTATCCACGGCAACAACATTTACCTATAATACACAAACGGTTCCAGCTACATTGCTCGAAGGTGATGAGATAGCCTATCAATTTGTTTTAGTAAATACACAACAGCTTGAATCTGCTCCAGTTTCTTTTACTGTTAGCGTTGCAAGTTATGATCAGGTAACTGTGGGCACTACACCATTGTATAAGATTGAAGCACCATCTGATAATATTATTCCGGAAGGGCAAACCGTAAAGTTGTCCAGGAACAGAGAATATTTTCTTGATGCTTCTATTCAATTCGCCACAGGCTCTACATTTACGGTAGAAGAGGGTGTAAAATTATATATCAATACAGCTGGAACTGATAAGCGATCGATTAATGTACTGGGCCAGGTTAATATTCAGGGCACAGCTACCAATCCGGTAGTATTTACCAGTGATAAAGTACTGCAGGCTGGAGCAACACCTGCTGCGGGTGACTGGATTCAGTTTCGTATTCAGGGCACTGGGCCGGGTTCAAATAGTGGCACCGTTCGTTATCTAAGAATTGAGTACAGTGGCAGCGATAGAGGGTTCAGACTTGTAAATGTGGGCAGTGGTACTTCCATTTCTTATGTACAGGTATACAAGTCCACCACCGAAGGTTTTATGCCAACCAATGGTGATGTAAACTTATCCTATGTGATATGCACGGATTGTAATGGAGGCGCCTTTCGTTTTGGAGATAATTATACTGGTAATGTGCAGTTCGCCATTGCAGTCAGTACTACGCGCACCACAACTGATGCCGATGAGTTGACCATTCGCGAAACAGCCACTCCCAAAATTGCCAATGTTACTTTAGTTGGTCCGGGTGCGGACTATGGCGTTAACGTTCATGGCATTCGCTTCCGTTCTACATCGCAAGGAAAAGTCTATAATTCTATCGTAACTGCGTATCCTCGAAGAGGTGTTCGTTTGAACGAAAATGTTGTTACGACTGATATCAATGGCCCTACAGTGTTTGCTCACTCTTATTCCTTTGATGTAGCAACCGAACCTTACCGCGATGATCGTGCAGGAGGTACGAATCCTTTCAGGGGGAGTATAGTTGATGATGTGTTTGTAAATCCTTATTTCAATAATGTTACAGGATTGGACGGCACAACGCCTATTCTAACAACGATTGCAGGAATTGGTAAAAACGACTTTATACCGAATGCTGAAACAACAAGTGTCTTCAATCCGTCAACGTTAGGTTCATTTTTTGTGTCAGCTCCATTTGTAGGCGCGATAAAGGATAACAATACCGCTAGCGACTGGACACGTGGCTGGGTGAAAAATATAGATGGCACTATCCGATAGTATTTATTAATTTCTTTTCATGATAATTGCCCGGGCTTGGACCTGGGCAATTTCATAAATTACCCTTTTTGATGATGAAGCAATTTTCCCTGGTTGGGGTATTCGTTTTTGTTGTTTTTGCAGCAACTACACACCTGTTTGGACAACGGAAGCCGGAGCGGATAATTCTTACCTGGCAAGGCGATCCGGCTACGACTGCCACCGTTACCTGGCGTGCGGCAACACACCTCCCTGCCAAAGCAGAAATTACACAGGCCACGGCACACCCTGATTTTGATCAGGTTAAGCATAAGATAGATGCGACATCCGATTTAGTATTTATCGGTGAGGATACACTTAGGTATCATAGTGTAAACTTTACAGGGTTAACACCTGCCACATTGTATGCTTACCGTGTGGGTGATGGAAAAACGTGGAGCGAATGGATCCAGTTTAAAACGGCACCACCTGTCTTCGAACCGTTTTCATTTATTTACCTTGGCGATGCTCAGAATAAAATTTTTTCCAATTGGTCGCGGGTCATTCGTGCGGCTTATGCCGATGATCCCAAAGCAGCGTTTATAATACATGCCGGTGATCTCATTAATCATGCCGATGATGACGAGCAATGGGGAGAGTGGTTTGCTGCCGGTAATTTTATACATGCCAGCATTCCTGTGGTGGCCACCGTGGGTAATCATGAGTATATCAAAAACGAACAGGGTGAGAAGGTGTCGCTGTCAAAATTCTGGCAACCCCAATTTAACTATCCGGCAAATAACCCGGAAAGGTTGGAAGACCAAACCTACTATGTGGATTATCCGGGCATGCGAATCATTAGTCTCAATTCAAATAAAGAACTGGAGGCACAGGCTGTTTGGCTAGCGAAAGTTCTAAAAGAAAATCAGCAACCGTGGACAGTGATCACATTTCACCACCCTATTTATTCGGCTGCCGAAGGCAGAGAAAACGATGGCATTGTAAAATTCTGGAAACCGTTATTTGATCAGTATAAAGTAGACTTGGTCTTGCAAGGGCACGATCATACATATGCCCGTGGCACTGACACGAATAGCCCGAAAGTTTCTAAAGATGCCTCCGGTACAGTGTATGTTGTCTCGGTGGCCGGGTCAAAAATGTATGAGCTGGCTAAAAATTCCATGTGGATGAAACGCTCGGTTGAAAACAAGCAACTCTATCAACTATTATCAGTCACGAAGAATAAAATTTCTTTTGTGTCCAAAGGAGTTAATGGTGAAATAGTAGATGGTTTTGAAATCGTGAAGCGAAAAGGCAAGGCTAATAAAGTGGTGGACACGTTTATCCCTTCAAAGAAGTAATAAATGAAAGACAAATTACTAACGATGGTATTTCTCATGATGTCGTTGTTGCTGATGGCTCAGCAAAGCACCTTTAAGGATTGCTACGTTACACTCGAGCAGGGGACGTTAGAAATTGGAAACAGTAAAATTAAGCAGACCTTTCGGTGGAATGGCGGCAACATAATTTTAGAGAAGCTCACTAATCTATCCAATGAATTTGTTGAGGTGTTTATCGATGCGGTTCCTGATTTTTTTCTTAAAGATATTCCACCGCCCGACTCAGCTAACTGGCGGGCAGAAGTTGTCAAGCGTTTTTCACATACTACTGAATATTTGCGCATTACCATTACACAGCATCTTCACGCGCTGGTAATTCAACGAATTTTTGAAGTTCACCCGGAGGTACCTGCCATTGCCACCTATTATCGAGTGAAAGGCAGCAGTTCAGCCCACTGGATGATTCCACCTTTGCAGCATCAGGACATGATTGAGGACAATACGTTTACTACATCCATGGAGCAATCCCCACGCCTCGGTTCTGTGTCTCTTAAAGGAAAGCATTATAAGTCGCGGGTAATTGCTTTTCAAGATGCTACCGATCATCATAATAATTTGGTAAGAGAGCAGGAAATTACTCCCTATCGCAAACCCATAGTGTTACCGGGAAATATTGTGTTGGTAGATGATGTGGAGAGTAAACGATCTTTCTTTATCCTGAAGGAATCACCGCTTGGTTTTGCTCAGCAAGCCTACCCGGGTTTTGATTTTGTTATCGGACAAGACCGTATTAACATCACCGGTTTAGGAATGGACTCAAACGATCTTCAGGCCGATTGGACAACCACCTATGGGTTTGTAATTGGTGTGGCTGACGCTGATCAGGTTTCTGTTTTATCTTCTCTTCGCAGCTATCAAAAGACAAAAGGAAGCCCGCAGGACGAAATGATTCTGATGAACACTTGGGGGGACCGTGGGCGCGATAGTCGTATGAGTGAATCTTTTGTACTGGCGGAACTGGAAAAGGCAAAGCGTCTTGGCATTACACATGTACAGTTAGATGATGGCTGGCAGGCAGGGCTTTCTCGTAACTCTGCGAATAAGCAAGGTTTGATGTGGGACGATTGGACAATTGAAAGCTGGCAACCACATCCAGAACGTTTTCCCAGGGGTCTGGCACCTGTGATGACGAAAGCCAACGAATTGAAAATTGAAATAGGTTTGTGGTTCAATCCATCTAAGGTCAACAGCTATGCTCAGTGGCAGCGTGATGCCGATATACTTATTGACTTGCACCGGCAATGGGGAATTTATGTTTTTAAGATCGATGGAATTGAATTAACTGATAAAAGGGCAGAAGAAAATCTACGAAAACTGTTTGAAAGGGTTAAACACAATACGGAAGGCCGCGTGATTTTTAATTTCGATGTTACGGCTGGTAAACGTTTGGGCTACCATTACTTTACTGAGTTCGGAAATATTTTTTTAGAGAATCGTTATACTGACTGGGGTAACTACTATCCGCACTGGACCTTGCGTAACCTTTGGCAGTTATCCCGTTATGTACCGCCAGAAAAACTTCAAGTGGAGTTTTTAAATAAGTGGCGTAACCTATCGAAGTACCCCGTTAATGATCTATTAGCTCCGGCCAACTATACCTTTGATTATTTGGTAGCGATAACCTTGATGGCTCAGCCCCTGGCCTGGCTGGAGGCAACCAATTTACCGAAAGAGGCCTTTGATGTTTCGGATTTGTTAAAGCGTTTTGAGGAACATCGGTTCAAAATTCATAGTGGTATAATTTTACCTATCGGTGAGGAACCTGATGGCTCACAGTGGACAGGCTTTCAATCGATGGGTAGGAATGAAGGTTACTTCCTTGTTTTCAGAGAGTTCAATGAAGTATCTGCTAAGGCTATGAAGAC
Source organism: Cyclobacteriaceae bacterium (assembly GCA_025808415.1). Classification (NCBI taxonomy): domain Bacteria; kingdom Pseudomonadati; phylum Bacteroidota; class Cytophagia; order Cytophagales; family Cyclobacteriaceae; species Cyclobacteriaceae bacterium. The sequence goes on along the minus strand of CP075525.1, from coordinate 2,482,992 downwards.
ACATCTACCACCTAACAAGAAAGTTAGACTTGAACATGTGGCCGGAAATGGAAAAAATTTTTCAGGCAAAACAACTACCAGCGGATCACTTACTTTTTCGTTGCCCAAACCCCGAACTTTTGCACTGTATCGCTATATAGTACAGCCTTGATCATCGACCCAGGTAGGTCAGCTTGATTCCGCTTATTATTGTTTCTCCTTTTTGGGATTGGAATGTAACCGACAAGCCATTTTCATCCAGTACCTGTATGATGAATTTTTCACGCAACGGATAATTATAGCCTTGGTGCTTCAGTAAATCTAAAGAGGGCAGCACCAGTCGGTTGTTGATGAGCACATCAAAAACACGGAGGTCACCCGGGTGATCGGGCGATTCGGCACCGTCAACAAATCTTCGTGATACCGGGTAAGGATCGGTAAATAATAGTTCCACCTCATAACGTCCAGGACTGACATCAAATCGATAGCCTCTACTTCCCACACGCATGGTTTGGTAGAGCGGATCATCATCAATAGTCAGTATATCTTCTTTCGATCCAATTTTATTAGCTACGTACAAAGGTTTGCCCTCTAAATATCCCCAGCTACCTTTGCTATATGATTTATCTTTTACCCAGATTTGCCCTGAAATTTCTTCCGTATAGTCACAATTACTTCCGGCATTGACTGCCAGCACTGTAAAGCCTTCTTTCAGGTTCCAAGGTAGCGGCTGGAAGGAGATCGTTACAAAATCCATAGCATGGTTTTCACCACGGACTTCAATAGTGTTTTGGCCTGGCAGCAATGTCACATCAAAGGTTACCTGATAGTCCTCTGCTTTCTTTTTGCCCAGCGATTGCCCATTAAGGAGCAATTCCACTTCGGCAAGATTAGTGTAGACCTGAATCGGGTATTGCCCTGCAGTTTCATTTGCAGCCGGGGGATAATCCGTGCGATGTGTCCACCCGCGCTCAGCAATTTTTAATATTGGATCTTTTCGCAATGCGGCCTGATATAAATAATAGGCATCCTTGGGTGTTCGATCGTACGTGGCTAATCCCTTATTATTTAAATGCGGGGTGGCATCAATCCTTCGTTCAGAACTAAAATCAATCAGGTTCCAAACGGCTGCACCAGCAATAAAAGGTCGTTCCAGTATTTGTTTTAAAAAGCTTTCATGAAAGCGCTTTTGAAATTCAGCTGAGAAGTCAAATTTTTCAGACTGTAACGAATGCAACCGGTTATCTGCACCGGCTCCATATTCACTGATGATATGGGGGCGGTTGGGATATTTGGCATGCTGCCGATCCATAAATTTTCCAAAGTCTTCAAGCTCATCATAATACCAACCGTGATATAAATTCCATCCGGCTACTTGGGGAATACTATCAATTCCTGATTCTTCGTACAATGGATAGTTGTGCATGGCCATCGCTGTGTAGCGGGTAGGGTCTTCTTCACGTGCAATTTTTTCAAGTGTTTTAGCGAGTCTTACCGTCTCTTTTGTATGTGCTTCAACTTTTTCCTGCGGCAGGAAACGATGTGCCCAATAGATTTCATTCATGTATCCCCATAAAATTACGGAGGGGTGGTTGTAGTGCTGACGAATCATTTCAAGCAACATCACTTCTGAATTCTTATGATGACATTCATCCAATGTGATTTCATTAACCAGGGGTGTTTCTTCCCATACAAGAATACCAAGTTCATCGGCCGCTCGAAGCACTGCAGGATCTTGCGGGTAATGGGCGAGTCGAATGAAGTTAGCACCCATATCTTTCAAGAGTTGAAGATCAGCGCGATGACGCTCATCACTTAGGGCATTTCCTGCACCATACATATCCTGATGCCGGTTGGCGCCAATCAATTTCAAAGGCTTTCCGTTAAGAAAAAATCCATTAACAGGATCGAATGAGAAGGAACGAAAACCTAAAGGTTGTGTAAGTTCATCCCGCACTTTTCCGTCATCTACCAACTGAACGGTCAAGTAGTACAAGTTTGGCTTTTGGGGTGACCATGGCTCAATAGATGTTAACAAGGGTGATTTTATGCTAAAAGAATTCTTACCTGCTTTCGCGTTAAGTTTTTGTTCAAACCTTGAAATTTCTCTTCCTTCCTTGGTTGTTATTGTGGAACGGATGCGCAGATTCTTAGATTTTTCGGGAGCATACATAAAGGTACCCTTTACCTGAACAAGACCTGTATTTTCGGTGACAACAGGTGTGGTAATAAAGATGCCGGATGAACCGAAATCATCCATGGCAAAATGTGTGTGATCGGTTTCTACCAGGAATACATCGCGATAAATACCTCCAAAAAAAGTAAAATCCGCTGAGAGCGGTGGTATGAGCGAGTTATGACTGTTATCAACCTTTACCTCTATGAGATTGTATGAGTTGCGTTTAATAACAGATGTGATTTCGAAAGTAAATGCAGAATATCCACCCACATGCTCACCTACCTTTTGGCCGTTGACGTATACCGTTGTCTTCTGGTTGGCTCCTTCAAAATGAAGAAAGTACTTTTTTGAGTTGTCTCCGGAAATGAATACGGATTTCCGGTACCATCCTGGGCCCCGGTAGTATCCACGCTCTCCATCGGCCGTTACATCTTTGTCGTTCCAGGAGTGGGGAAGGTTGATTACTTTCCAGGCATCCGTCAGGGGATCTGTTGAATGTGCATTTGCCACTTCTCCCCGGTGAAATTCCCAGGAGGAATTGATTGACGAAACAAACCTGCCGTTCTGCGAAGATACGGCAAAAGTAAAAAGCGTAAAAATTAAAATACAAATTGCACGCATGGTGTCAAGTGTTTAAAGCTTGACGGGACACTCCCGTAAGGAGAGGAAAACCTTGCGTTAACAAAATCAGTGAAAGCTGATCAAATATAGTAGATTATTAAATTATGAAGAAGCTATTAATATAAAATTGCGGTTTCTACAGGGCAACTCACCTATATTTCGTCTTTTCAATAAGGTGTGTTTAGTTTTATCTCATATGAGTACGAAGGTCTTCTACTTGTTTAATTGGCTATTAATTCCACTGTGCCTTGTGGCTCAGGAGAACGTGTTGCAAAAAGCGAGAATAAAGCTGGATCACCTTTCGGTAGAACAAGGTCTTTCACAGAGCAGTGTACTGAGTTTGCTGCAAGACACCAAAGGTTTCATGTGGTTAGGTACACGCGATGGTCTAAACCTTTATGATGCCTATCAATTTACAGTTTTTCGTAACAACCGGAATGATTCTACTTCTATTGGCGGGAATTACATTAATAGTCTGGCGGAGGATGCTGAAGGAAATATATGGATAGCGACTGATCAGGGCCTGAGTTGCTACCATAGGGCGCAGGGTTTCTTTTCTTCATTTATAGTGCCCGTTCCAGCAACCCTCGAAGGAGAAGTGCGAAAAGTAGTAGTAGATAAAAAAAATGAGGTTTGGCTGGGTACTCCCCACGGGTTAATGAAGTTTGATCGGCAGAGTCAATCCATTATCCGGCTGGAGAAATTTCAAACTTCGTTTGCAGGTCATTCCATTACATCACTTTTCTCTGATTCAAAAAATAACTTATGGGTAGGCACGGCTCGCCACGGTTTATTCGTGTTGGCACCTAACCGGACAGACTTCCGGCAACCTACGCTTGTGTCTTCTCCTGAAATAAGCGGCTCCAATCGAATTGAAGCGATGGCTGAGGATCTTTCGGGTAACATATGGATCGGCACATATGGTAAAGGATTATTTTTTTTATCAGGTAACATATCAAAGCATTACCACAGCCAAAGCAAAGAACTGCCTTTAGTGAATAATAATATTCGTGCCTTGCAGTGCGATTCAAACGGCAATATTTGGGTAGGAACCTTTGATGGCTTATCTGTTGTGTTAAAAAATCAGGAAGCTATCCGTACCATGCGTACCGAAGAAGGAGTACCTGATGGCTTACGACATAATTCCATACGTTCCTTGCATGTCGATCGTAAAGGAAGCGTGTGGATTGGTACTTACTTCGGGGGTGTTCATATTTTTGATCGTGATAATCAAAGGTTTGAACATTTCTTCCATATACCCACGAATAGTAATTCGCTGAGTTATGATGTAGTGGGTGCGTTTACGGAAGACCACGAGGGTAGGGTGTGGATTGGTACGGAGCGCGGTGGTATTTCCATCCGTAATCTTTCGACTGATGAACATATTCACTTGCAACATGATCCGGACAAGGCAAACACCCTCAGCGGTAATACTGTTAAAGCGTTGACAGTTGATGATCATGGCCAGGTTTGGGCCGGTATATTTCGGGGGGGATTAAATAAAATAAATCCCCGCAACTGTAATGTTACCCGTTATCCGGCTAATCAGGAAGAATTTAAAAATCTTTCGCGCTCTATTGTGAATTGCATTGTGCCTGGTGGAAATATTCTATGGTTGGGGACAGATGATTTGGGGGGACTTCAGAAGTTTGACCTAAAGAAAAATGAATTTTCTTCCTTTGGTTACCGGGAAGAATTAATGGCAGTCATTGGTTCGTCTCCTGTAAAAGATATTTGGATAGATGAGCAAAACAACCTTTGGCTCGCTACCCGTGGTAGTGGCGTTATTGTTTTTAATGAGGCACATGGAATTGTTAAACACTTTACCAGGCTAACGCATGGATTGCCTACGAACGAATTTACTTCCATAATGGGTGTGCAAAATACTATTATAGCAGGATCGCTGGGAGAAGGTGTGCTGATGTACGACCGTGAACAATTGAAATTCACACAGCTCACGGTAGCTGAGGGATTATTGAATAACCTGGTGTTGGGCACATTAGCAGATGATCAAGAGCAGCTATGGTTTTCCGCAATCAACGGTTTATCGCATTATAATTCAGTAACAGGACAATTTACCAATTACTCCAATGTTTCGGGGTTGCCCTTGCTTGAAATGAACGAGGGGGCATTCTATCGGATGCACTCAGGCAAATTTTTAATAGGTGGCAGCAACGGCTATATTTTGTTTGATCCGTCCCGTATTCAACGCAATGAGTTTGTGCCTCCGGTGGTCTTTACGGATATTCTGTTATATAATAAGTCTGTTCGTCCCAACGATGGAAGCGGAATATTACAAAGTGAGGTGGTGGTGGAGCCTACATTAAGACTCGATTGGCATCACACGGTTTTTACGGTGGAGTTTGCCGCACTGAATTTCCTGCGCTCCTCTAAAAATCAATATCAATATTTTTTGGAGGGTTTTGATACTGAGTGGCGTGAGGCTGGTAACCGAAGGAGCATAACATACACTAACCTACGCGATGGTTCTTACACATTATTTGTAAAAGGTTCGAATAACGATGGGGTTTGGAATGAGCAACCCGTAAAGTTACGTATCCACGTACTGCCACCACCATGGAAGACCTGGTGGGCATACACAGGTTATGCGATTATCATTGTAGGAGGTTTTTTGTTGATCCGCTATAATGCCATCAAAAGTGCTCATCTCAAACACGAATTGAAGTGGGAACAAAAAGACAAAGAACGTATGCAGGAGCTGCACGGTCTGAAGTTGCAGTACTTTACGGATGTATCCCATGAGTTCCGTACACCACTTACACTCATTGTAAATCCACTGGATGAACTACTGCAGTCAGAAGAGGGTAGTCCGTGGATTAAGAAACAGCTTAGGACGATGTATTACAATTGTCGCAGGATGCTGTTGCTGATTGATCAGGTATTGGAAATGCACCAGGTGGAAGCAGGACATGCAGCGTTGGAAACCAAACCGGTTTCTATTATTACTATTGTGAGTCATGTAGTCGGTTCATTTCAGGGACTGGCTGACCACCGCAATATTAGTTTGGTGTTTAAGCCGATCAAGGATAGGTACTTATATCCGGTAGATGTTGATAAGCTGGAGAAAATCTTATTCAACTTGCTTTCTAACGCATTCAAATTTACAGATGACGGAGGGCTTATTCAGATTCATGTGCGCATGCGTGAGACCTCCGATAAGACCTGGTATGTTATTCGGGTGTCGGATACCGGACGCGGTATACCTGCCGATGATTTAGAAAAAATCTTTGAACGCTTTTATAAAGATGGAAAAAATAGGGGATCAGGAATCGGCTTATCCTTGGCCAAGTCATTGGTGGATTTAATGGAGGGACAGATTCAAGTAAGCAGTACTCTGGGTGAAGGAACGACTTTTACGATTCGACTTCCCTTTACCCGACTGAGTGAACCGGCTGAGGTTACAATTGAGAACACCAGTACTCGACCACTGCCGGTAGCTTATCAAGTCTACTTATCGGAACAACGCCAGGAGAATACAGCTGCCGAACTTGATAAGGTACGGATACTGGTGGTAGAAGATAATAAAGAGCTGAGGCTCTATTTAAAGACACAGTTACAAAAGCATTATGAAGTAATTACAGCACGCAATGGTGAGAGTGGGTTACACAGGGCAAAGAAATTCGGTCCGCAACTCATTGTTAGTGATGTAATGATGGATGAAATGGATGGAATTGAGTTGTGTCGGCAAGTGAAGTCGGACATTACGCTCAGCCATATTCCAGTTATTTTACTCACAGCCAAAGGAACAGATACCGATCGGTTGACAGGTTTAGCAGAAGGCGCGGACGATTATGTTGCAAAGCCCTTTATTATGCGAGAATTGGAACTGCGCATGGCAAACATTCTTACTAATCGCAAGCGCGTTCATGAGCTTTATCATAAAACAAACAGGTTTGTTCCAGAAGCGATTAAGGTCACCAGCCACGATGAAAAGCTTATGGAAAAGTTTATAAAAACCGTGGAATTAAATATCAGCAGTGAAAATCTTTCGGTTGAATACATTAGGCAGGAATTAGGATTGAGTCGCGTTCACCTATTTCGAAAAATTAAAGCATTAACAGGTCAGGGGCCGGCTGACTTCATTCGTAATTACCGTTTGCAAAGAGCTGAACAATTACTTCAGCAGAATAATCTGAGGGTTGCAGAAATTTCCTATGAGGTCGGTTTTCAGGATGTTACCTATTTTAGCAAATGTTTTAAAAAAGCATATGGCTGCAGTCCTACCGAATACATGCAAACTATACAGACAAAAGTATAGAAACGCTTTATCGCCACATTCATGAGTGAATACTATTATGTTTTACTATTGCTTCTTACCATCGGCTTCATTATTCTTTCGGGCAGCTATCTTAAATGGCATCCGTTTTTAAGCTTAGTAGTGGCTGCTATTGGTTTTGGTTTGCTTGCCGGCATTCCACTTCTTCAACTAGTTTCTGCAATGGGTTCAGGCTTTGGCACATTGCTTGGAGCCATCGGACTCATTGTTGTACTCGGCAGCATCCTGGGAACAGTACTGGAAGAATCAGGCTCCGTTCAGCGCTTAGGCAATGCTTTACAAAAACAAGCCAGAGGTAATCCTTCGCTGGGCATTTCTTTTCTGGGGATGATATTAGGCATTCCTGTTTTCTGCGATTCGGGATTTATCATACTAGTAAGTCTTGCTAAATCCATTTCTGCAGCTGCAAAAATTCCATTACCTGCCATGACCTTGAGTTTGTCAGGTGGGTTATATACAACACATACATTAGTACCGCCCACGCCCGGACCGGTAGCAGCTGCTGGTAACCTGGGTGTAAGCAGTTCCCTGGGGCTTATTATATTATTGGGTATAGTGATTTCCATTCCGGTGGTGTTTGTTGCTCACTATTACGCCAGGCGTATTGGTAAATATTTACATTTTGAAATCACCACACATCAAACAGAAGCTCGGCCGATTCAAGGTTCCCTGTATAAATCTTTGTTGCTACTGGCATTACCCGTTGTCCTTATTGCTACAGCTTCACTATTGGAACTGTTGTATAAAGGAGATAGTTTCATTTTTACTATTCTTCGATTTGCCGGCAACCCCATGATAGCTTTGTTACTTACAGTTTCATTGGCACTTATTTTCTTTCAATCACAAAAGCAATCCAGGGTGTGGATTGAAAAAGGAATTCGTCAGGCAGGGCCAATATTGGTATTGACCGGATGTGGCGGGGCATTGGGGGCGGTGTTGAAAGCCAGTCCGATAGCCGATATGATCAGCGCATGGGCAAAGGATCAAACACTTTCCGGTATGGGTTTTTTGTTCATTGGATTTTTGATCAGTTCACTGTTTAAAACGGCACAAGGCTCCAGTACAAGCGCCATTGTCATTGTGAGCGCGTTAATGGCACCACTTACCATAGAGGCAGGGTTTAGTGACCCGATAGAATTATCGTTGTTGGTGCTGGCCATTGGGGCGGGATCAATGGCCGTTTCACATGCCAATGATTCCTACTTCTGGGTGGTGTCGCAGTTCAGCGGGTTCGATCTGAGTACTGCCTATCGTGGCATTACCATAATGTCTCTTATTCAAGGGGTAACTGCATTACTTATGGTTTTACTTCTTTATCTCATCGTGGTATGAACATCCTGATTGCCCCTGATAAATTCAAAGGTACACTAACGGCCTCGCAGGTGTGCAATGCCATTGAAGCGGGATTAAACAAATCAGGAAAAGAATTTAGGATTCGAAAATTTCCGTTGGCCGATGGGGGCGATGGCACATTGGATATTTTTCTTTATCACCAACAGGGTGTACTTATTGAAGTGGAGGTTCATGATCCGCTCATGCGAAAGATAAAAGCTGTTTATGCGCTGTCGAAAGATGGTAAAACAGCCTTTATTGAAATGGCAAAGTCGAGTGGGTTGATGTTATTAAAACTGGAGGAGCACAATCCATTAAAATCCAGTTCTTACGGAACGGGAGAGTTAATCAGCCATGCGCTGAGCAAGGGTGCTGAACAAATTATAATCGGGATTGGTGGCAGCGCTACCAACGATGCTGCTTTGGGTGCAGCGGAGGCTTTGGGGTTTCAATTTTTTGATTCGGCTGGCAATCGTGTAAGCCCTGATGGGGAATCACTTGCAAAAATTGTACGCATTGACCGAAGTAATGTTCATCCACGACTGGAGCAAGTTTTGCTGACCGCCATCTGCGATGTAACCAATCCGTTTTATGGTGAACATGGTGCTGCTTTTGTTTATGCGCCTCAAAAGGGTGCTTCACCTGCTGACGTTATCAGATTGGATTATGGGTTGCGGCAAATTGCCGTGTTTTTTAATGAACAATTTGGGATTGATGTTCAAGCAATACCGGGTGCAGGTGCCGGGGGTGGTTTTGCGGGTGGGGCATATGCGCTGTTTGGCGCTGAGCTTAAACGTGGAATAGACGTGGTATTTGAACTAACCAGCTTTAATGAGGCAATTGCCTGGGCTGATGTTGTGATTACTGGTGAAGGAAAGTTTGATCAGCAATCCTTACAGGGCAAAGTAGTGGACGGGGTGGTTAGACGCGCAAAGAAGTCTGGGAAGAAAGTATACGTTGTATGCGGACAAAACGAAATAGGCGAAGCAGCGTGGAAATCGCTGGGTGTAGAACGAGTTGATTCTCTTACAGAATTTATTGGAAAAGAAAAAGCACTTTTGGAAAGCAAGAGTGGACTGGAGGAACTTGCCTTCTCAGTGATGAGCCAATATCTGTAAAAAAACAAAAGGCAACCTTGGGCTGCCTTTTTGCTTCGTATAGTGCAATAATTAACAATACTCTTCAAACACTTCCAACAAATGATTGCCGATCATTTGTGCATTGCGCCCTTCAATATGATGACGTTCAACAAAGTGAACCAACTCACCGTCTTTAAATAAGGCAATAGATGGAGAAGATGGTGGATAGGGCAGTGTGTATTCTCTTGCCTTTGCCACAGCTTCCTTATCTACACCGGCAAACACGGTAGTCAGGTGATCAGGTTTCTTGGTGGACTGTTCAATAGCCCAACGCACACCTGGCCGTGCAGCGCCTGCTGCGCAGCCACAAACGCTGTTAATTACAAGCAGGGTGGTTCCTTTATGGTCTTTTAAGTGGTTATCGACATCTGCAGCGGTTTTCAATTCAGTAAACCCTGCAGTGGTTAAATCGGCCCGCATGGGGGCTACTAATGGTTCGGGATACATATTTTAATGATTTGTTGATTTGTTTATTTAGTGATTTGTTGATTGAACATAGTTACATAAAGCCTAGTTCCAGTTTAGCAGCCTCGCTCATCATATCCTGTGAATAAGGTGGGTCGAAGGTGATTTCCACTTTTACATCGTTAATACCTTCGATACCTTTAATCTTCATTTCTACTTCTCCGGGTATTACTTCTGCCGAGGGGCAGGATGGAGAAGTAAGCGTCATTAAAACATAAACGTTGTTGATTGGATATACGTTGATTTCGTAAATTAATCCGAGCTCGTAAACATCAACCGGTATTTCCGGGTCGTATACCGTTTTGATGGCCTGAACGATTTTCTCCTTCAGGTTTGGAATATCAATTTCGTTTTTTGGTTTGCTATCGTTTGTTGTTTCAATCATGCTTCCTGTTTGGTTTTAAACGCCAGTGCATACAATTTCATCTGCTTGATCATAGCGGCAAAACCATTGGAACGTTGCGTTCCGATAAACCGTTCCATGCCAATTTTATGCATAAAATATAAATCGGCATTCAGAATATCATCCGGATGCTGACCGTTGAATATTCTGACCAACAAGCTTACCAGACCTTTTGTAATTGCCGTATTGCTGTCGGCTGCAAAATAAATTTTTTCATGCTCCAGCGCAGCCGTTAACCACACCTTCGACTGGCAGCCTTTTACAATATTGTCTTCAGTTTTATCTGCTTCATCCATGGGTGGTAATTTCTGCCCGAGTTCCATCAGATAAAACACGGTCATCTCCATGTCGCCATCCAGTAAGGCAAACTCGCTGATTATTTCATCTTGTATGGTGGTGATGGTGGCCATTATTTAAACACTGTCAGTTCAAGCTTCGAAATTCTTTTTTCATGTTCGGCAACAAGTCGAATTTCATCCGCTAGCTTAAGGATGGCTCTTGAGTTTTCTGCGGTCTGAAGTCCCTGCTTCATGATTTCAACATTCATTTGTTGAATTTCTCCCTTGACACTTATTATCTCTTCCTTCATTTCGGATACTTCTCCCACAAGCCTATCTTGTCCACGGACCATTTCGGCCAGTAACTCAATAATTTTCTCTTCGTTTTTCATGATAGCGTTATTTTGATGACATGAAGTTAATGATTCTGTCCAGCCCTTCCACCAAACTATCAATTTCCTGTTTTGTATTATATACTGCGAAGGAGGCCCGCACGGTTCCCTCAACACCAAAGTGATCCATTAACGGTTGTGTGCAATGGTGTCCGGTTCGAACGGCAATTCCGCGGGTATCCAGCATTTGTCCGATGTCGAATGGATGAATGCCATCAATAAGAAAAGAAAGCACACTTACTTTGTTTTTTGCAGTGCCAATAAGTTTTACACCCTTAAGCGCTGATACTTTTTCAGTAGCATAGGAGAGCAGTTCATGCTCATGAGCTGCTATATTCTCTTTGCCTAATTCATTAATGAATTGCAAAGCAAAATTAAAAGCCACCACATCGGCAATATTGGGTGTGCCGGCTTCAAACTTATAGGGCAAATCGCTGTACGTAGTTTTTTGATAGGTTACTTCTTTGATCATTTCACCACCGCCCTGGTAGGGAGGCATCTTTTCCAGTAGTTCCTTTTTGCCGTAAAGAATTCCAACCCCTGTTGGGCCGTACATCTTGTGGGCCGACAAGCAATAAAAATCGCAGTTCAATGCCTGTACATCAATTTCAAGATGGGCGCCTGCTTGTGCACCATCAATCAACACCACTGCACCTGTTTCATGGGCAAGATCAATGATTTCCTTAATCGGATTAATCGTACCCAAGCTGTTGGATGCATGGTTAACCGAAACAATTTTTGTTGTAGCGGATAGCAGTTTTTTAAAAGCATCTAAATCCAATTCGCCATTTTTCAAAACAGGAATAACTTTTAGTGAGGCCTGTTTTTCTTCACAGAGCATTTGCCACGGAACAATGTTGGAATGATGTTCCAGTCCGGAAATAATAATGTCATCACCTGCTTTTACAAATGCTCTTCCGTAAGTCGATGCTACCAGGTTGACAGCTTCAGTAACGCCACGTACAAATACTATATCCTGTTCGGAACTGGCATTGATAAATGCTTTTGCTGAGTGCCGGGTATCTTCGAATGCTTTGGTTGCTTTCTCGGCCAGTGTGTGAATGCCACGATGGATATTGGCGTTATAGCCTTTATAGTAATCCACTAATGCATTTATTACACTTACCGGCTTCTGACTGGTGGCGGCATTGTCGAAATACACCAGTGGTTTTCCATTTACCTGCTGGTGAAGTACCGGAAATTGCTGCCGTATTTTTGTACTATTCAAAACACCGGTGAGAGGAGCATTCATGGAATTAAAAGTTTTTATGAAGGCGTTCGCTGATCAATGAATCGAAATAGTTTCTCAAGGGTTCAGAACTGATCTTTTCTAAAACTTCCCCTGCAAACGCGTATAACATCATGGCACGAGCGGTTACTTTATCAATTCCTCGTGCTTGCAGGTAGAACATAGCCTCTTCATCTAACTGGCCGGTAGTGCAGCCGTGTGAACATTTTACATCATCGGCCCAAATTTCAAGTTGGGGTTTGGTGTTTACGGTTGCTTTATCGGAAAGTAAAATATTCCGGTTCGACTGAAAGGCATTGGTCTTTTGTGCATCGGGGCGAACATAGATTTTTCCATTGAACACGCCCTTACCATTACCATCGATTACGCCTTTGTACAATTCGTTACTGTTGGCATTTGGCTTTCTGTGATCAACAACGGTGTGATTATCCGCCAGTGTGTCCCCCTGAAGAATATACAATCCGTTCATATGCGACTCGCAGCCTTCACCATCCAGTATCAATTGCAGGTTATTGCGTATGAGCTTGCCATCCAGCGTAAGGGTGAATGTGTTTACCCGGCTGTCGCGATCTTGCCAGATGGTGGTTTGACTAAAATGAATTCGCTTTCCGCCATCTGCATGGATACTGTAAAGATGTAACTCGGCATTCGCTTCTACGAAGCCTTCGGTAACAACATTAGAAAATCCGGCATGTGTTCCAACGGTATCCTGCTTTTCAACAACGGTAAGTTTACTGCTCTTGCCCAATCGTATAATGTTTCGGGTAAAGGATTTAGCATCACCCTGCGTAGTGTCATTAATGTAATGTAGGATAACAGGCTTATGAACTTCTGTATTGGCAGAAACATCGAGTGAAATTCCACTGGTCCATGCTGCAGTATTCCAGGCCACCAAAGCATCGGATTTAAAATCTGCTAATGAAGCGAATCCTTTTTCTTTACCATCAATTGGTTTGATGTGAAGCTCCTTGTGATTATATGTTGAAAGTTCTTCTGAGAAGACTCCGTTTATAAATATCAGGGTGTTGCCTTCAAGGTCGGGGATAAGAAATTCATCAATATTTGAAATATTGGTTTCGCGACTCGTCTCACCAAATGAAAAGTTTTTCTCCAACAAACGGGTTATAGGCGTGAACTTGTATTCTTCGCTTTTATTACCGGGCAGACCGAGTTGTTCAAGTATGGCAAGCGCATCAGCCCTTAAGCCTGCCTCAGGTTTGATGGAGGCAAGAATATCAGCGAGAAGGGGAGTTGTTTCGGTTGTTGTGCTCATACCAGTCTACACTACAGCTACTTCATCTTTAATCCAGTCGTAACCTTTCGCCTCCAGTTCTAAGGCAAGATCCTTGTTTCCGGATTTTACAATTTTTCCTTTGTACAGTACATGAACAAAATCAGGAACTATGTATTCGAGCAGTCGCTGATAATGGGTTACAACAATAATTGCTTTGTTCTTATCGCGAAGTTTGTTCACGCCATTGGCCACAATACGCAAGGCGTCAATGTCAAGACCTGAATCTGTTTCATCTAAGATGGCAAGCTTTGGTTCCAGCATGGCCATTTGAAAAATTTCATTGCGTTTCTTTTCTCCACCTGAGAAACCTTCGTTTAGCGAACGGTTTAAAAGGGATTGATCAATTTCAACCAGTTTCATTTTTTCTTTCATCAAGCTCAGGAAAGAGACGGCATCCAAAGGTGCTTGTCCGCGACCTTCACGCACCTGGTTTACAGCAGTTTTCATAAAGTTGATGGTGCTCACGCCTGGAATTTCAACCGGGTATTGAAAGGCTAAGAAAACACCTTCGCGTGCGCGTTCTTCCGGTGCAAGTTCAAGTAGGTTTTTGCCCAGGTAATCAACAATCCCCTCAGTCACTTCAAACTCCTCACGACCAGCCAATACAGATGCTAACGTGCTTTTGCCTGAACCGTTAGGGCCCATAATGGCATGCACTTCACCAGCTTTCACTTCCAGGTTTAAACCATTTAGTATCTGATTATCTTCAATCTTTGCGTGTAAATTTTTTATCGACAACATATGATTATTCAAAATTCATGATTTAAAATTCAAAATTTTACCCATAGTCTTCACTCGGTTCGCTAACGTATTTAGAACCTTTCATTTCAGATTTACTCAGATAAGTCATGAAGCCCGATAGTTGTTTACCCACATCAACCGTTTTTTCTTTTAATAATTCAAATTCAGATGGATTAATATGGTTCCGATCGAGCGCGCGATAGAGTTGTGATCTTACTTCCGCAGCAGAACCTTTGGCTATGGAAAGGAATTGAATGAACTCCCTGTTTCCACCTCTGTCAAAACCTTCTGCTATATTATCCATGATTGATCCGGTCGTCTTATTAATTGGATCTTTCAAAGAGTAATCCTTTGAAAAACTCCCAATTTGAGTGAGCTCAAAGATGGCTATTGAGAGTTCACTGGCTTTTTTCCAAACTTCCAAATCTTCGAATGTATTAATCTTGGCCATCTAATTTTGAATCTTGAATCCGGAATCTTGAATCTTGAATATTGAATTAATTACCCAACACTCCCTTCCAACGTCAACGCTAAAAGCTTCTGCGCTTCTACCGCAAACTCCATAGGCAGTTGATTGAGTACTTCTTTTGCATAACCATTTACAATCAGGGCCACGGCCGATTCTTCATCAATACCGCGTTGCAAACAATAAAATATCTGATCCTCACCAATTTTTGAAGTGGTTGCTTCATGCTCAACCTTGGCGGATTTATTTTCTACATCGATATAAGGAAAGGTATGGGCGCCACATTTATCACCCATCAACAAGGAATCGCATTGCGAAAAATTCCG
The DNA here is from genome assembly GCA_025808415.1 of Cyclobacteriaceae bacterium. NCBI lineage: Bacteria > Pseudomonadati > Bacteroidota > Cytophagia > Cytophagales > Cyclobacteriaceae > Cyclobacteriaceae bacterium. Next base: position 2,467,831 of record CP075525.1, on the reverse strand, counting down.
GGCACCTTCAGCGCGCTTCATAATATGCACCTGTCCGCGGTAACTGTTTTGTGAGTGTCCTGCGGAAATTCCTTTCGATACGATTCTTGATTTGGTGTGCTTACCGATGTGAATCATTTTGGTTCCGGTGTCGGCTTGCTGATAATTATTGGTTACAGCAACTGAATAAAATTCGCCTGAAGAATAATCTCCTTTTAAAACACAGGAAGGATACTTCCAGGTAATGGATGATCCTGTTTCCACTTGAGTCCATGATACCTTTGAATGATCGCCAAAGCAAAGTGCGCGCTTGGTTACAAAATTGTAAATGCCGCCTTTGCCTTCTTTGTCGCCCGGGTACCAGTTTTGAACCGTGGAGTATTTTACCTGCGCATCCTTCATGGCGTAAATTTCTACCACTGCAGCGTGCAATTGATTTTCATCGCGCTGGGGGGCAGTACAACCTTCGAGATAGCTGACATACGAACCTTCATCGGCAACGATTAATGTTCTTTCAAACTGACCTGTGTTAGCTGCGTTGATACGGAAGTAGGTGGAGAGTTCCATTGGGCATCGAACGCCTTTTGGAATATAGCAGAATGAACCATCGCTGAATACAGCTGAGTTCAAGGCTGCAAAGTAATTGTCGTTCATGGGCACTACTGAGCCCAGATATTTTTTGATCAATTCAGGATGTTCTTTTACAGCTTCGCTGAATGAGCAGAAAATTATTCCGAGTTCTCCCAGCTTTTCTTTAAACGTTGTTGCCACAGATACACTATCCAACACAGCATCAACGGCAATGCCTGTTAGTCTTTTTTGTTCGGTTAAGGATATGCCAAGCTTTTCGAAGGTCTTTAGTAATTCAGGGTCCACCTCATCCAGGCTGTTAACTTTAGGCTTTTGCTTGGGAGCAGCATAATAAATTACATCCTGATAGTTGATTTTGGGATAGCTTACGTTTGGCCATGTGGGCTCCTTCATGGTTAGCCAGTGACGGTAGGCCTTAAGTCGCCATTCCAGAAGCCATTCGGGCTCATTTTTCTTAGCAGAAATAAAACGGACAATATCCTCATTTAAGCCTTTGGGCGCAGACTCCATTTCGATGTTGGAAGTCCATCCATGCTCGTATTCCTTAGAGGTTAGTTCTTCAAGAACCTGATTGTCTTTGCTCATTTCAGCCTATTTAGACTAATTTTAAATATCCGCAAAGATATAACAGAAAGGCCAGTTTTTGGTTCGAAATGCCGATAAGTTTGTATTCAGGCAAGGTCCAAGTTACGGTCCAGGCTTTCCTCCAGGCTTATCATGGTCTCGGTTCGCTCAATCCCATCAACCTGCTGAATTTTGTCGTGGAGGACCTCTTTCAAATGGTTTGTATCACGGCAGTGGATTTTACAGAACATGCTGTAGTTGCCGGTTGTGTAATGAATGTTTGTAATCTCCGGAATGGATTTAAGTTTGGCCAGAACGCGGTCATATAACGCACTCTTTTCCAGGAAGATACCCAAAAATGCTGTAATGTCGTAGCCGAGTTTTGCATAGTTTACCTTGAGTGTTGTCTTTTCTACTATGCCAGCCTCTTCCAGCTTATTCATTCGAACATGCACCGTTCCGCCCGATACAAATACCTTTTTGGCTACCTCGGTATAAGGTCGTTTGGCATCCTGCATGAGTATTTCCAGGATCTTGAGGTCGGTATTGTCAACTTGATAATTCTCGGCCATTTCCAAGCTATTAAATTTTAAAAATTTTAATAAAATTATAAAATACTAAATAATTCATAAAATTTATGAATATATGTTGATGTATATTCAATAAAATTGTTGTTTTGATGCATCAATTACACTGTAGGGTGTTGAAATTGGCAGACAAGCCCTCCTGTCTCGGGGGTGGGGAGCCAAGGATAAACGCAGGATAATGCCTGCCAGGGCTTACGCTTCGGCAGGCTGGGGTTGACCACTAATGTTCTCTCTGTATGTCCTGTAGCTAACTTCCCCGTGGAGGTTCGAACCCTCCCTCTACAGCAAACTCTTCGTGGTTAATTAAGTTTGAGTAAGTCCTGGCGGTAACGTCAGGACTTTTTGTTTTTGATGCCAACGGCATTCATGTTTTAGGATTGTCCTTTATATTTGATTCAAACAAACGTTTGTAATTTTTTAAAGCTGTTTAATCATGATAGAATCGCCCTGGATTAAAAATTACCCCGCAGGAATTCCAAGTGAAATCCATATGCACGACTATGATTCACTCACGGATTTGTTTGAAAAATCTTGCAAGAAGTTCAGTGACCGTGTTGCCTTTGAAAACATGGGTAAAGCCATGACCTATGCTGAGGTGGACAGGCTTTCCTTACACTTTGCCGCGTACCTTCAAAGTCTTGGTTTACAAAAGGGCGATCGCATAGCCATTCAAATGCCAAATGTCTTGCAATTTCCGATAGCCTTTTTTGGTGCATTGCGGGCCGGGCTCATCGTTGTGAATACCAACCCCTTGTACACACCGCGCGAAATGGAGCACCAGTTTAAAGACTCGGGTGCAAAGGCAATTGTAATCGTGGCCAATTTTGCGCACAGCCTCGAAAAGATTATCGCTAACACACCTATTAAACATATTATTGTTACGCAGTTGGGAGATATGCTGGGTGGTTTGAAAGGGTGGCTGGTAAACTTTGTTGTGCGGAAAATAAAAAAAATGGTGCCGGCTTACAGCTTGCCAACGGCCGTTTCCTTTACTGAAGCACTTGACAGAGGAGCTTCCGTATCCTTTACAAAACCATCCATCACATTTGATGATACAGCCGTTTTACAATACACCGGTGGAACAACAGGGGTTGCAAAGGGTGCTCAGCTCTCGCATGGCAATATTGTTGCGCATAACTCCATGGTAACCTTTTGGTTCCAGCCGTTCCTAAAACAATCACCGGGTGTTCAAGAGGTAATTATTACGGCTATTCCCATGTACCATATTTTTGCACTTACCGTAAATGGTGTGCTTATGTTTAGCGTAGGGGCAAAGAGCATTCTGATAACAAACCCGCGGGATATACCCGGTTTTGTGAAGGAGTTGAAGAAACATAAGTTCTCTATTATCACGGGGGTTAATACGTTATTCAACGGGCTGCTCAATAACCCTGATTTTGCAAAACTTGACTTTTCCTTTCTGAAAGGAGCCGTAGGCGGTGGCATGGCCGTGCAAGATGTTGTGGCAAAAAAATGGGAACAGGTTACCGGCAAGCCCCTGGTTGAAGGGTATGGGCTAAGTGAAACATCACCTGTACTGTGTTGCAATCCACTGGATGGCACTCACCAAATGGGAACCATTGGCTTGCCCATGCCCAGTACGGAGGTTGCTATTTTTGATGATGACGGAAACCTTGTTCCACAGGGCGAAATCGGTGAGATATGCGCCCGTGGTCCCCAGGTAATGTCTGGCTATTGGCAAAAGGATAATACAGGTGTATTTTTCCCGGGAGGATGGTTCCGCACGGGCGACATTGGGTTTATGAACGAAAAGGGCTTTTTCAAAATTGTCGACCGGAAAAAGGACATGATCAAGGTTTCGGGGTTCAATGTTTACCCCAACGAAATTGAAAACGTGTTGGCAGCCCATCCGAAGATACTTGAAGTCGCGGCCATTGGTGTGGAGGATGAAAAATCGGGCGAGGCCATAAAAGTATTTATTGTTAAGCGCGATCCATCCTTAACAGAGGACGAAGTAAAAGCTTATGCACGGGAAAACCTTACTAACTATAAGGTGCCGCGCCATTATGAGTTCCGAAACGAACTTCCTAAAACCAACGTAGGCAAAATATTAAGGCGCGCACTGAAAGAGGAAACATCAGCGGCTGCCTGACAGCCTGGAACAAGCGGTATTTATCTTTCGTGATGGGGTATAATTAAATCCTCCATCCTTATACTTTTGCGGCTTCTTAACTTAACTAAAATGATCTATCGAATACTTCTTATCCTAAGCGCAGCTTGTTTTGCCTTTTCGTGTACTTCAAAAAGAGAGACTGTAGGAGAAACACACCAACCGGATAATTTAAAATATGAACAGGAAACCCACCTTAAAAACCTTCGCCAGTTAACCTTTGGGGGCGACAATGCCGAGGCATATTGGAGTTTTGACAATTCCATGCTGGTATTCCAATCTAACTATAAAACCTGGGGCGTTGGGTGCGACCAGGTTTTTTTTACTAAAGTTGGTCACGATGATTTGAAGCATAACAAACCCGTTATGCTTAGTACAGGAAAGGGCCGCACAACCTGCTCTTATTTTTTACCGGGCGATACCACTATTGTTTATGCTTCCACCCATTTGGGAGGTGATGCCTGCCCACCAGATCCTGAACGTGTTCCGGGCGGCAAGTACCTGTGGCCGATTTTTCCTTCGTTCGATATTTTTGTGGCCGATCTGAAAGGCAATATTGTAAAGCAACTGACGCGCGAAACCGGGTATGATGCCGAAGCAACGGTTTCCCCAAAAGGTGACAAAATTGTTTTCACCTCAACCCGCAATGGAGATTTGGATTTGTACACCATGAACATTGATGGATCAGATGTGAAGCAAATAACGTTCGAGTTGGGTTACGATGGTGGCGCCTTCTTTTCGCCTGATGGAAGTAAAATTGTTTTTCGTTCGTCACGTCCAAAAACTGATGAAGAGATAAAAGAGTATAAAGATTACCTTTCCAGGGGACTTGTGGCACCGACCAACATGGAAATTTTTGTCTGCAATGTTGATGGTTCTGAACTTAGGCAAATAACAAACCTGGGCAAGGCAAACTGGGCGCCATTCTATCATCCATCGGGCAAAAAAATTATTTTCTCATCGAACCATCATGGCCAGCGTGGTTTCCAGTTTAACCTGTTCATGATCAATGAAGACGGAACCGGGCTTGAGCGAATCTCGCACGATGAAGTATTTGACTCATTCCCCATGTTTTCGTACGATGGCAAATACCTTGTGTTTTCCTCAAACCGCAATAATGGTGGTACCCGCGATACCAATCTGTTTATTGCTGAATGGGTAGACTAACCTTACATAGGTGCCGGGTAATGCAAACGGGGCTTTTGACCAAAAGCCTCGTTTGTTTAATTTGCCAAGCCAATTAATGCAACCACAGCCATGAAAGGTTTTTTCGAGCACCAGTATCTATCCTACAAAAAGAACCACTTAAAAAACCTGTTAGCCCTGGCCAATGCCGATGGGAACATCCATAAAAAGGAGCTTGAACTCCTTTTTAAAATCGGGAAAAAGTACGGATTGAAAGATTGGCAAATTCAAAACCTTGTCGATTCCAAAGAAACGTTTGAGCTGAACATTCCGGATAATTTCCACGACCGGATGAACCTGCTTTATGATTTAATGCTTATGGTATATGCCGATGGCAAAGTGGAGAAGCGTGAAATTGAGTTTTGCGAAGATGTAGCCAAGCGATTTAAGATGCAAAAAGCAATTGTTACATGGCTGTTGGATAAATTCGACCGGGGCTTGCCGCCACCACCTGATTTGTGGGAAGAAATGAAAGAATATGCGCGTGAAAAGTACACGAAAGCTTAGTGCATCGATTTTTCAATAAGCAAGCTGCGGTACTTATTGAAAATATTCGATTTTGAAATAAACCCTAAGTATTTCCCATTCTCGGTAACTGGTAAATTCCACGACCCGGTCGAATCAAATTTTTTCATCACCTCATCCATCGATTCAAAAGGTTCAATTACTGCAGGCGATTTACGCATCAACTCCTTAACCAATACCTGGTCATACAATTCTGTATTGAACATAATTTCGCGAATGGAGTTGAGTTCCACCACACCCGCAAGTTTACCATCCGCTGTGATAACAGGTATTATGCTTCGTGTTGTTTTCTCAATCACCTTAATCAGGTCGCGAAGCCGGGCGGCTTCCTGAATCGTTTGAAAATTGGTTTCGATTAAATTAGATAGTGATAAATCAGAAAGAATTTTTTTGTCCCGGTCGTGAATGATTTCAGCACCTCGTTCAGCAAGTTTTCTGCTTTCAATGGATTCAGACTGAATAAATTTAGCCACGGTATAACTGATGGAGGAAACAATCATGAGGGGGATCATTAGTCCATAACCTCCAGTTACCTCGGCAATAAGAAATATGGCGGTGAGTGGGGCATGCAGTATTCCACTCATTACACCAGCCATGGCTACCAGGGTAAAATTGCTTTCCGGTAATTTGCCTAGCCCTGAAAGATTGACAGCCCGTGCGAAGAAAAACCCCAGAAAAGCTCCGGTCATTAAGGATGGGGCAAAGTTACCTCCATTTCCTCCGCTGCTTATAGTGGCACTTACGGCTACAGCCTTAATAAGCATAATCGAACCTATAAAAAACAGAATTATCCATTCATTGGTGATGAAATCTTTAAGCAGACTGGTATTTAATAATGCGGCTGTATTTTTTTCGGACAGTGCAATAACACTCGAATAGCCCTCACCAAAAAGAGGAGGGAACATCAGAATCAATACTGCAAGTATGATACCTCCCAGTAATGCCTTCGTATAAGGACTTTTCCTTTTACTAAACCACGAGTCAATCTTTAAAAAAGTTCTTGAATAATAGGTTGATATCAATCCGGCAAAAACAGCCATCAATAAATAGTAAGGAACATTATGGAAATTAAAAGGCACTTGCGTTTTGAAGGATAGCAGAATGCCATCCTGAAGAATGATGTTGGAGCATAAGGCGCCCATCGCGGCCGCAATAATCAATGGAATAAAAGCGGTGGCGCTGATGTCAAGCAACAGTACTTCAATGGCAAATAGTACGCCCGCTATAGGCGCGTTAAAAGCTGCTGCAACTCCCGCTGCAGCACCGCAGGAAAGCAACAGTGTTCGTTGCCGGTAATTCAGGTGATAAGTGCGTGCATAGTTCGAGCCAATGGCCGAACCTGTTGTAGCAATAGGTGCTTCCAGGCCAGAGGATCCTCCAAAACCAATAGTAACGGCACTGGTAATGATATGGGCAATCATGTGGAAGGGAGCCAGTAAGCTTGACTTGCGGGTTATCGAGTAAAGTACAAATACAGTCCCCTTATCAAAGGTGTCTTTGTGAAATCGTTGCACATAGAATACCGAGAGTAGTAAACCAATAAACGGAAGGAAGATGTAAATCGAAAATTGAAAAGGCAGACTGTAGTCGCTGGAAACTACTTTGTAGATAAAGTGAACAAGTGTCTTTAAAAGTACCGCAGCAAGACCTGCCGTTAAACCCACCAGCACGCTGGAAAGAATTAAAAATTGTCGTTCGCTAAGTCGCTGCTGAAGCCAGTTTAAAACAAGTGCATGTTTGCCTAACCATGAATTCATTGAGAAGGGTAAAAATGCCTGCTACTTCAATCCCAGTTTGTCAAAACCAATAAACTTGTCAATAATGATCATGAGAGAAAATATACCGAGCAATACCGGGCATATGTAGCGAATGGTAAAATTAATGTAGCGTTCATAAAATGAACCTATGTAGGTAGGATTGCCATGCGCTAATTCCTCGCTCATATTTTTTGTGCCCCACCGGGTGGCAATAAAGTAAGTCATCAAACATCCGCCCAGCGGCAAGCTGATATCGGAAAACACCTCGCTCACAAAATCCAGGGTTGATTTGCCGTTATAAAAAGGTAATGACGAAAACATTTTCACCGCACCTTGTGAAAGCATGCTGGGTAAACCCAGTAAAAAAACCAGGGTAGCCAACGTCCATACGCTGATTTTTCGCGGTATTTTCTTTTCATCTACAAAATAGGCCACCGGTACTTCAAGCAAAGAAATGGTTGATGTAAGCGCGGCAAAACAAAGCAATAGGAAAAAACCCCCGCCAATAATTTTGCCCAACACAGGCCCCATGGCCTGAAAAATTCCGGGTAACACCACAAACACCAAAGCAGGGCCCTGTTCAGGCGATTGCCCTTGCGAAAAAACCAACGGGAAGATGAGCAAGCCCGCCAGGAAGGCCACGGCAATATCCAGTAATGTAATGGTGGCGGCCGATTTTAGTATGTTTTGGTTTTTGTCAACATACGAACCATAGGTAATCAGGGCGCCCATACCGAGCGATAATGAAAAGAACGCCTGGCCCATGGCCGAGTATAAGGTCTCGATGGTTATTTCACTGAAATCGGGCAGCAGGTAAAACCGAACTCCTGCCATAGCATTGGGCAGGGTGAGGCTATATATAATGAGTGCTATAAGAATGATAAACAACGTGGGCATCATGATTTTGGAAGCCCGCTCAATGCCTTTTTGAACTCCTTTAATAACAATAAATGCAGTGATAAACATGAAGCACAGGGAAAAAATCAGGTTGTCCCAGAAATCAACCACATAACGCCCGAAAAACGCCCCGTAATTTTGTTCCTCCAGCAAATCGCTAAATGAAATTTCAAGGAAATAACCGAATGCCCACCCGGCTACAACATTATAGAAGGATAGGATCATAATTCCACAGATGATACCGTACAAACCGAGGTAACCCCATTTTTTGCCTCCTAGTTTAGAATACGAACCGAAGGCATCAAGCCCGGCCCCCCTGCCAATGGCGATCTCGCCAATCATAACCGGGTAGCATAATAAGAAGGTTAAGGCTAGGTAGATCAGCAAAAAAGCTGCACCACCGTTCTGACCGGTTTCGTAAGGGAATTTCCAGATGTTGCCTAGGCCTACGGCCGAACCTGCCGCTGCCAGTATAAATCCTATCCTGCTGGTAAAACCTCCGCGTAAATCCATGTGTTATAGATATAAGTAAGGATGGAAAAATAGGCCTTAAAGGTCAATTATCAAAAAAGCAATAAAGGATGGGGCGTTCGTTAATAGGTTGTTTAACTTTGAAATGATTTTTTTAACAGGGCTTTAATCAACAGTTGGGTTATGGATGAATTTAGGAAACTTACCACGCAAGAGAAGGCGCTCAGAATAAATTTGAGCAAAGAGGTCTACGGCTCTTTCGCTGAAATTGGAGCAGGGCAGGAGGTAGCAGCAAATTTTTTCAAGGCAGGTGGCGCTTCTGGCACCATCGCTAAAACCATGTCAGCTTATGACATGAAATTCAGTGATGCTATTTACGGGTACTGCGAACGCTACGTGTGTGAGCCCCGCCTCATGAAAATGCTTGAGCATGAATTTCCATTATTGGCCGAGCGGCTTCCGCACCGTGTAGAGACCACCCGCTTTTTTGCTTTTGCCAACACGGTTGAGATTTTGAATTTTGAACGCACCAACCAGGCGCATGGCTGGATTGGGTTGCGGTTTCAGCTGCAACCCAAGGCCGAATACAACGATTGTGTTATCCATGTGAAAATGCACGATAACGACCCATTGCAGCAGCAATACGCACTGGGTGTGGTGGGTGTTAATATGATTTATGCCTGTACGTTTTTCAGCGATCCTGAACAAATACTGATGTCGTTGTTGGATGGCCTGCATGGCCGTAGGATTGAAATTGATATGTTTCGTATTACCGGCCCCGATTTTAAACATGTGGATAACCGGTTGATGGCGTTGAAGCTGGTAAAAAACGGTTTGACAAAAGCAGCTATGTTTGGTCCCGATGGTGAAGTGATGCAGCCATCAGACGAGCTGTATAAGAAAAATGTGTTGGTTTTGCGCGGCAGGTTCCGTCCACCCACCCATGTAAACGTAGATATGCTGCTGGCCGCACGGAGAAAGTTCAAGCACGAGCCAGACGTTGAGCGGTCAAAAATTGTGGTACTGACCGAACTTACACTAAACGATTTGAGTGCTGACGGCACGATTGATGAAACCGATTTCCTGCACCGTGCCGATATTATATGCTCGCTGGGTCAACACGTTTTAATTTCAAATTACTTCGAGTATTACCGCTTGGTTGATTACCTCTCGCGCATTACCAAAGGCAAGAAAATCGGTATTATCATGGGCATAAATGCCTTGCAAAAAGTTTTTGACGAAAAAACCTATGAGAATACCCGTGGCGGAATTTTGGAATGCTTTGCATCGTTGTTTGGAACTAACGTTAAGCTTTACATCTATCCGGCACTCATACGTGATTCAGAAAAATTGTTAACACTGAATGACTTTGAGGTTGATCTTCCGGTCAACTTAAAAAATTTATTTAGGTACCTGATGGATAATAACAAGTTGGAGGACATTCAAGACGCCAACGTTAAAAACCTGCATATTATCTCCGATAATGTTTTGGCCATGATTAAAAACGGTGCCACCGGCTGGGAAAAGTATGTTCCGCACAAAGTAGCTGAAGCCATAAAGGAGCGTGGCCTTTTTGATTATCATGCCCGCCCGGTAGAAATTTCTTAACCTTCGTTCTTCTTCAAATCGGCAAAGTAGCGTCTGGCTTCTTTCATCACTTTAGGCGCTAGTGCAAACCCCGACAGCATTGTGGGGATAGCCATTAACGCATAAGCAATATCAATGATGTTCATGATATCGTGCATGGATGCGATTGCGCCCAGTACAATGGTGAGTAAATAAAAATAATTGTACCATTTGCTGGCCCTTACACCAAGTAAAAATGAAAGCGACTTACTCCCATAATAACTGTATGAGAAAACAGATGTAATGGAAAAGAAAAATGCGCACAGTAACAGAACGTACTTTCCATACCCGGGCATTGCTGCTTGAAAGGCAGCCGCAGTAAGGGATACACCTTTCGCATCTGAAGTTTGCCACACATCGGTAGCCAGTATTGCCAATGCTGTCAATGTGCAAACGATTAATGTATCGATCGCAGGGCTTAACATAGACACAAGGCCTTCACGTATAGGTTCTGTACTTTTGGAAGCCCCCAAAGCAAGGGGCGCTGTTCCAATTCCGGCTTCATTAGAAAAAGAAGCCCTTCGGATACCCATGATAATTAAGCCACCGACTATTCCTCCCAATGCCGGGCTGCCATTGTAATTTTCTGCAGCAAAGGCATCGGCTATTATCATCCATAAATAATGGGGTATCTGGTTCAGGTGCATAATTAATATCCCGAAAACAGAAAGAAAATAAATAATGATCATCATGGGCACCATCTTACCGGCCCAGTTTCCAATGCGTTGAATGCCACCCAGTATAACAACGCCTGCAATAAGCATGAGGGTGCTTCCGATAATAAATTTTGGTGTGCTGATAACAAAACCAACAAACGTAAAGGTGGATGTCCTGATTTTCTCATCGTCAATCCCAATATCTACAATGGCCTGTGTAAGTTGGTTAGCTTGAAAAATCGGTAAACAACCGATCAGGCAGCACACGCTAAATAGAATTGCTAAGGGTTGCCACTTTTTTCCAAGTGCTTCGCGGATTACGTACATAGGGCCTCCCTGTATTTCACCTGCTGAATCTTTGCCACGATACATCACGGAAAGTGTACTGGTGAAAAAGTTAGTCGACATGCCCACTAAGGCAGTAACCCACATCCAGAAGAGCGCCCCGGGACCACCCAATGTGATGGCTGCAGCAACCCCGGCAATATTCCCCATGCCAACCGTGGACGCCAACGCTGTAGAGAGTGCCTGATAGGGATTAATCTGTCCGGGATCGTTGGGATTGGCGTACTTGCCCCGCAGTATGTTAATGGCGTGCTTGAAATACTTGTATTGCACAAAGCGTGAAAAAACTAAAAAGAACAGCCCGCCAAGTATTAAAAGAAAAGCAACGGGAGTATAAATTTCGTTTGCTATTTGTGCAATAAGCTCGCTCATGAAAGATTGATTAGTGCTTGTTAACGCGCTAAAAATATAAATTCTTTCCGGATAAATAATTTTTGCCTGCTTGTGGCCACGATACGCAATTATTTGCGCTTGCAGTGCCTTCGTTAATAAATTTTAATGATGCATTTCTGGTATTTCAATTCAAGCATTTTTTGTTTTGCATTAGCATGGTTTGGAACCGGCTTGATACGACTGTTAATCAGCACTTTGTGCAACGTTTTATACTCGCTTTTCAACATCATTATCAAACTATAAAAATGGGTTGCTACACGATCAGCAAACCATCATCAATGATTTGTCAAATTTGATTTTTTAAAATTTTACAGATATTTGGGCTCTTTGATAATGTGATGACATGGGAAAAAATCTTGTAATTGTTGAGTCACCTGCTAAAGCAAAAACCATTGAAGGATACCTGGGAAAGGATTTTAAGGTGGCCTCCAGTATGGGGCATATCCGCGATTTGCCCAAGGGCTCTGGTGCAATTGATATTGAAAATGGTTTTGAACCAACATACGAAATCAGCCCCGATAAAAAAGATGTTATCAATAAACTGAAGAAGCTTGCCGAAGAAGCCGAAATGGTTTACCTCGCAAGCGATGAAGACCGTGAAGGAGAGGCTATAGCCTGGCATTTAAAAGAGTCGCTTGATTTAAACGATAAAAAAACCCGCAGGATAGTTTTTACCGAGATCACTAAAAAGGCAATACTTAATGCCATTGAAAACCCCCGCGGTATTGACGTTGACCTTGTTAATGCACAACAAGCGCGCAGGATATTGGATCGGCTTGTGGGGTATGAACTTTCGCCAATACTTTGGAAAAAAATCAAAACAGGTCTTTCGGCAGGACGCGTTCAATCGGTAGCCGTTCGCCTGGTTGTTGAACGTGAGCGTGAGATAACCGACTTCAAAGCAAAATCGGCTTTTCGTGTAACCGCTCAGTTTGATTTAGGTAAAGGCAAACAACTGCAGGCCGAACTTCCTGAACGCTTTGATACGGAAGAAGAAGCCTTGGAATTTTTGGAATCCTGTAAAGGTGCTACATTTTCCATTGCAGATTTGCAGACCAAACCCCTCAAGCGTTCACCGGCCCCGCCCTTCACTACGTCAACTTTGCAACAAGAAGCTTCGCGAAAGCTCAGTTTTTCGGTCGTACAAACAATGATGGTGGCACAGAAACTGTATGAAGCAGGTAAAATCAGTTATATGCGTACCGATTCGGTTAATCTTTCGGACGAGGCGCAACAAGGTGCCAAGCGTCAGATCGAAACGGCTTACGGAAAGGAGTTTGTTAACCTTCGCCAGTACAAAACCAAATCATCGGGTGCACAAGAAGCACACGAGGCCATTCGTCCTACCGATTTTTCCCTACTCGATCCGGGTATGGACCGGAATGCACAGCGCCTGTATGAGTTAATCTGGAAGCGCGCCATTGCTTCGCAAATGGCCGATGCTGAGTTGGAAAAAACTACGGCTACTATCGGAATATCCACTAATCCACGAACCCTTACAGCGTCTGGTGAGGTAGTTAAATTCCAGGGATTTTTGTCTGTATATATGGAGTCGGGCGATGATGAAGATGATGAGCAGAATGGTAAAGTTCTTCCGCCATTAAGCGTTGGCCAGGTGTTGAGCCTGGATGCGTTAATGGCGCGACAAACATTTTCACGCAATCCGCCCCGGTATACCGAAGCAAGCCTTGTTAAAAAGCTTGAAGAACTAGGCATCGGCAGGCCTTCAACCTATGCGCCAACAATCTCCACCGTGCAAAAGCGTGGGTACGTTGTCAAAGAAACCCGTGAAGGTGTTGAACGTGCTTATCGCGTATTAACGCTGGCTGGAGATGAAATCTCAAAACGTGATGAAATGGAGATAACCGGTGCCGAGAAAAACAAATTGTTTCCTACTAACATCGCCATGGTGGTAAACGATTTCCTGGTGGATCATTTTCCCGACATTACCGATTACTCTTTCACATCAGAAATTGAACAAGAGTTTGATGAAATTGCCACCGGTAAATTAGAGTGGCATCAGATGCTCGATAATTTCTACACACCGTTTCATAAAAAAGTAAAGAAGACCGAACAGGTTGAGCGATCGTCAGCCAGCAAAAACCGCGAACTTGGGGTTGATCCGAAAACAGGCAAGAACGTTTATGTAAAGCTGGGCAAATTTGGTGCTTATGTACAAATTGGTGAAAACCCTGATGACAACGGTGGTGAAAAACCTAAGTTTGCAAGCTTACGCCCCGGCCAGTTCATTGAAAATATTACCCTTGAAGATGCATTGGAACTGATGAAAATGCCCCGTGAATTGGGCATGTTTGAGGATAAGCCGGTGGTGGCTAATATCGGAAGGTTTGGGCCATACGTTTTGCACGATAAAAAATTTGTATCCATACCCAAAGGAGAAGATCCGTACACCATCACCCATGCGCGCGCTATTGAGTTGATTGAACAAAAACGGATTGCAGATGCCAACAAAACCATTAAACTCTTTGATGAGAACCCGGATATACAAATATTGAATGGACGCTTTGGTCCCTATATCAAAGCCGGCAAGAAGAATGTAAAAATCCCAAAAGACAAAGAACCAAAGGAACTGACTTTAGAAGAGTGTTTGGAACTTGCCGCCAATACCCCGGAAAAGAAGGGAAGATGGGGTAGGGCTGTTGTAACTAAAAAGAAAGAGGATGTTGAAGGACCTGTAGCAAAAGCTGAGAAAGCAGTAAAACCCAAGGCAAAAAAGACAGTTAAAAAAGCTGTCGCCCGAAAGAAGAAATCTTAATAAGGATTTAAGTTAAATTCCTCTGTAGAAGTAAGTTAAGCAACCGGGTTCACAAATAAGTTTTCAACACACTTAACCCGACAATTCGGGTATTTTCGGGATTTCGTCTGATAATTTTTAAACCACGCGATGAAGAAGAAACTGGTAGTGCTAACCGGGGCTGGTATTAGTGCTGAAAGTGGTATACCAACCTTTCGCGATGCCGGAGGATTATGGGAAGGCTACCGGGTAGAGGATGTAGCCTCGCCTGATGGTTGGGCACGTAATCCCCAACTGGTGCTCGACTTCTACAATCAGCGAAGAAAAAAAGCGCTTGAGGTATTTCCCAACCGGGGGCATGAAATTTTGGTTGAATTGGAAACTCATTTTGATGTTACCATTATAACTCAAAATGTTGATAATCTTCATGAACGTGCCGGATCATCACAGGTAATTCATCTTCATGGAAGCTTGTTTGAGTCGCGCAGCACAGGCGATGAATCTTTGGTATATCCCATAAAAGGTTGGGCTTTAAATTGGGGCGATATGTGTGAAAAAGGTTTTCAACTTCGCCCAAACATTGTATGGTTTGGTGAGTTGGTTCCGATGATAGAAGTTGCAGCAGACTATACATCACAGGCTGATATTTTTTTGGTGGTGGGCACCTCCATGTTGGTTTACCCCGCAGCGGGCCTGATCAATTATGTTCGCTACGATGTCCCGAAATTCCTGGTCGATCCTAAAGTTCCGGATATCGCCTATATTCGAAACCTGGAAACGATTCAGGAGAAAGCCAGTACTGGCCTTGCGCGTTTAAAACCCAAACTGATTGAACTTTCATGATACTTGTACTCGATATTGGCAACTCAGATATCACCATTGGTCTTTTTGACCAGCAGGCGTTAAAATACACATGGAGAATACCTGCCGTGGCCGACAGGCCTGAGTTGTATTATGGTATCAAGTTTCGCGATTATTTGTTCGAAGCAGGGTTGTCAATCAGCAATGTTGAAAAGATCGTGCTGAGCAGTGTCGTACCAAACCTAACCGATAAAATCATCAATGTAACGGTAACTCTTTTCGAGAAAAACCCGATTGTGCTTGGGCCGGATATTTATAAGAAACTTCCCATTGTGGTTTTGAACCCTTACGAAATTGGCTCCGACCTGGTGGCCAATGCCGTTGCTGCGCACACATTGTTTAAGAACAATTGTGTGATCGTTGACTTCGGTACAGCACTTACCTTTACAACCGTATCCGGGGAAGGTAAAATTTTAGGCGTTGCCATCGCGCCCGGGTTGAAGACGGCTATTAGGGCCCTTTCTCAAAACACAGCCAAACTTTTTGAAGTGCCGTTAGAACTCCCGCAATCTGCCCTAGGCAAAAATACAGTGCATGCCATCCAGGCTGGTATTTTGTTAGGATACGAAGGGTTGGTAAAATCCATGCTTGACAGGATCCGGACAGAGTTGAATGATCCTGATCTTTCAACGGTTGCCACCGGAGGTCTGTCATCCGTTATTACCCCGGCATCAAACGGAACGTTTACCAGGATTGAACCTAACCTTACACTGGAAGGATTACGCCTGGTGGCAGGTTGTGTTTAAAGCTTTTTCGCGGCAAGTTCTTGCAGCATTTTTCTGTACTTTTCAGAATTGTAGTTGGTGCTGCCGATTTTCTGATGTGTTATTTTACCATCTTTACTAATGATAAAGGTTGTTGGAATGGAAGGTACATTAAGTTGTGTTGACATTTTTTCAGTAGGCATATACGCAGTAAAGGTGAAGTTATTGCGTTTCAAATAGGCTGCAACCTTGTTTTGGTCTCCTTCCTTATCTACCGATAGCATTACAAATACGATATCATCCGATTTTGTATTTTCAAAGAGTTTCTGGATACCCGGCATTTCGTCCCGGCAAGGGCCACACCACGTAGCCCACATATTTAAAAAAATAACTTTGCGCTTCAGGGTTTCCATTGATAGGCGATCGCCCTCCAGGGTTTTAAGCGTAAACTGGTAATTGAAATCCTCATCTTTTAAATTAGCCGTCCCTGTGTGGTTAAAGCCGGTAAGGTAAACGCCTATGACCAAAAATACGATTAGCAGAAGGAGTATATTTTTTATTTTAAGCATCGTGGGCTCGGTAGTTTAAATTTTTGGCGTGGTAATTGAAAGCGGTAGTAGTCTATAATCAGAATTTAATTAATTTCGAAACTAATAAGTTCCAAGGTAATGCGCAACGTACTGATAGCCAAGCTTTTTGTTTTACTTTTATTGCCTGCTCTTTCACAGGCCCAAAAGCTTAAATACAAAGAAATATTCACCTTGATCGAAGCCAAGCAATATGAAAAGGCTGAACCGTTTTTACGGTCATACATCAATGAAAACAAATCGCCAGAGCCTAGTTCCTTTCTTTTTATGGGCATCATTTGCCAGGAAAAAACCAACAAGGACGATATTTTAAAAAATGTGCAGGGTGCTCTCAATCATATCGATTCGGCCTTGTTGTTTTACGACAAAGCCTATAAAACCATAAATGATAAAGAATTTAAAGGCAGTACAAAGGACTATTATGCCATGTACAGCAAACGTGATTTGCGTACAGGCGAATTTGGTGTGAAACTATCGGATGTGCAATTTGATATTGAAAAGCGCACAGCGGCAATGCGCGAACGTAAGGACAAGATTGGATTGGTGAAATTGTATTTCTCGCAAGCCGAAGATTTGTACAAGCGTTCAAACGAACTATTCAAAGTTATCCAACATGCCTTTCCGGGTGAACGTGAATTTTACCTTCGTACCGATGACCTTGTACTCAAGCAGCTTGCGCTACTGGCTGCACGGTACGATTCAAGTAAGCGAGCCTTTGATCTCTATAAATCGAGTGTGGGGCACTTGGGAAAAATTGGGTATAACCACTCCTGGAATGCGCGCGAGATCAAGGATTTTAAACGCGATGGTATTACACTTACTGATTTTTACCAGGATAACCTGGAGGTTTGGGATTATAAAAAGTTTGCTGATCAATCCGTAGCGGTTGTGAATAATGAGTTGAAACCCATTCGCGAAAATTTATTGAAATACGATATTGAGATCAACAAACTCAGGGAAAAATTGAAGGAAGATTCTGTGTCGGTGAAAAGTGATTTGACCAAACTTGTGGCCAGCTTACTGGGTGAAAAACTTAAAAAGTTTGACCCCGATCCGTTACCCATGAATGTGTTTGCCTTAAAAGTTGCTAACCTTGAATATCGTTCAACACTTGTCGAACACATTAAAGGCGAAAAGACTAACAACGTTTTCGACCGTTTAAAACAAAAGGAGGAGGAAGTAAAGCGCTTAGGTAAACTGGATAGTGTTGCCGCCAAACTTCAGTCGGTGAATATTGATGAGGAAGCCCTGAATTACAAAACGTTCATCGCAGAAGCTTATACCAATACTGTCATCCTAAAAAGTTATGTAAAAGCCGAGAAGGAATACGCAGAACGCGAGAAAAGAATCAAGGAAAGGGAGCTGGCGAACCGGAGGCGGGCATTAAACTGGCTTGTTAACGGTAACGATTCTATTCCGCTGGTGTTAGAGCCTACCAATGCAAAATTCAAGCCTCTTGTTGTTGAAGCTGAAAATTACACCGCAGGCATTTTCTTTACCGATTCTGTATCAGGTGAAGGTTATTTTTATACCATAACCGGATCGCGCATTCCGGATGTGCGTGTAAAATTCCCGATCGATAAGACAGTATTCCGGGAACAGCGAATGCGCACCACCAAAGCCTTGGCAACCACCAATGAGGGAAATCAAATCTTCTTTGTGCTGCTGTATTCAGAAAATAAAGTGAAGGACAAATACCCCGTAACCGTAGCAAAAATATATCGCTCGGATGGATTGTCGTGGAGCCAAAACTATACACTGGATTTTACCCCTGAAGAATTACAGTTTACACAGGAAACAGGGGAACTTCGGGTTAAGGGAAGTGATAAGACTGCCTTACTCGACAAAAACGGAAAGTTGAAATAGTGCAGGGGGCGTTATGAGCCCACCAACTTCTTCCAATCCTGAAAGCGCATTTCAATCCTGGTAGCCATTTTTTCGTAGTTTTCCCAGCTGTCGGTTACATGGTAAATAGAAGGTAACGACTTAACCAACAACTCATCATAGTCATTACGGTATAAACCGCCACCATAATAGTAGTAGGTAAACATGTTTCCTTGTCGGTTAAACAGTTCATACCCTAAATAACCGTCCCAGATTTCGCTGAGGATTGTACAGGAAATTTCACGCCTCTTAAAACGGAAAATCTGGATGGAGGCCTCTTCTTCAAAAAAGTCTGAATACAACTCATGGTCTATGATCCAACCCAGGTACATGCCTATATGTACATAGGCCTGTTCGATGGGCAATGAATCGGGAAAATTCCCCAAAAAATGCGACTTGGCGTTGTCGTAGATGGTTTTTTGAATTTCAGCTTTGCGTGGTTCCATAATACAAGTTTAACAAAAATATGAATAGCCTCTGTGGTGTGGTAGTTTATTCAGTTACCCTTGGCACCCATGTAATAAAGCGTTAAGTATTTACTAAATTGAGAATATGACAGGCGGCAAGGCCCGCGGTTTCTGTTCGGAGCCGGTTATTGCCCAAGCTTACTTTTTTATAACCCTTTGCCAGTGCGGTAGTTAGCTCATCCGGTGTAAAGTCGCCTTCAGGGCCTATCAGCACCACGTACTGTTGGCCAGGCTTTGCGGCTGATAGTAAATGATAGGAGTTAGCGGTATCTACAATAGCTATAAAACTTTCCGAGTTGGTAAGTGGTGAAATGTTCACGAATTCCTGAAATGAAATTAAAGGGCCGATTATCGGGGCGGTAGCCCTGAATGATTGTTTCATAGCACTCAGGGAAATCTTCACGATCCGTTCATATTTAAGGGTTTGCCGTTCGGTGTTTTTGCAATTCAAAAAGGTAATCTGGTCAATGCCTAACTCAACACACTTTTCCACCATCCATTCTATGCGGTCGGGGTTTTTGGTAGGGGAAATAGCCAGATGGATGGAGAATTTTTTCGTTGGCTCCTGCCAGGTGTCCTGAACCGTAAATTGGCATTGATTGGCGTTGTCATCGGTTATCAGGGCGTTGTAGAAATTACCCGAGCCATCCGTAAGGATTATGGAATCACCATTTTTTTTCCGGAGGACTCTTATGCAGTGTTTTGACTCTTCCGGTGAAAGGTAGTATGTTCCCTGATTGATGCCTGGTTGGTAAAAAAGGTTCTCCATTCAGGAGCCGTGAAGTGAATTATTTATACTCTTGAGAAAGGGCGTCCATAAAGCTGATGTACTCCCGCATGGCATCTTCTTTGGATTTGCCTTTCAATTCGGCCCACGCATCGTATTTGGCAATTGCTTTAAAGTCAAAACCACCCGGGCGATCGCCCGCCACATCACCTTCCGATCCTTGTTTAAAAAGGGCATACAGTTTTAGTAACTCTTCATTGGAAGGGCGCTTGGTTAACTCTTTTGACCGGGCAACCGATGCTTCGAATTGCTGTTGCAGTTCCATAGTTGAAGGAAATTTTTCGAGCGTTGAAAAATCCATGCAGTGAAGCCTCATTGGTACACTGCATGGACAATAGGATCATTATTTGCGTTTGCTTATTTCTATGTAAGGTTTCACCACGCTGCCGGTATAGATTTGTCGTGGCCGGCCAATGGGTTCATTGTTTTTACGCATCTCCAACCATTGTGCAATCCAGCCGGGCAACCTGCCCATGGCAAACATCACCGTAAACATATCAACCGGTATGCCCAGGGCGCGGTAAATGATGCCTGAGTAGAAGTCAACATTAGGGTAAAGCTTACGCTCAACAAAGTATGAATCTTTCAAGGCTATTTCTTCCAGTTTCATAGCGATTTCGAGCACGGGATCATGCACGCCTAATTTCTTCAGCACATCGTCAGCGGCTTTTTTGATAATCTTGGCGCGTGGGTCGAAGTTTTTGTAAACGCGGTGACCGAAACCCATAAGCCTGAAAGGATCATTTTTATCTTTCGCCTTGGCCATCCATTTGTCGGCATTGCCGCCATCGGCCCTGATGTTTTCCAGCATAACAATTACCTCTTGGTTGGCACCGCCATGCAATGGCCCCCAGAGGGCATTTATACCTGCCGAGATGGATGAATAAATACTGGCTTTTGATGACCCGACAATCCGTACGGTAGAAGTTGAACAGTTTTGTTCGTGGTCCGCATGCAGGATGAAAAGTTTATCCAATGCATCGGCAACTACGGGGTCAACTTCATAGTCCTGGCCGGGCAGGGCAAACATCATTTTCAAAAAGCGTGCACAGTAATCAAGTTTGTTATCCGGATAATTGACCGGATGGCCTACGGCATTCTTATACGACCATGCTGCAAAGGTTGGCATTTTACCCAATGACCGGATAATACTTAAATAGACACCATCCGGTGGTCGATTAGGATTTAGTGATTCGGGATAGAATGCTGTTTGTGCGCAGAACAAAGAAGACAAGACACCCATGGGGTGGGAAGTGGAGGGAAAGCCATCCAAAATTTTCTTGATGTCCTCATGTACAAGGGTACGCTTGGTTATGTCACTGTTCCACTTGTCGTATTGCTCTTTGGTGGGCAGTTCGCCAAAGATCAACAGGTAGGCAACTTCCAGGAAGTTAGATTTTTCGGCCAGTTCTTCAATGGCATAACCACGGTAGTGCAATACTCCTTTTTCGCCATCCAAAAAGGTAATAGCGCTTTTGGTGGCCCCGGTATTTTTATAACCTACGTCAAGGGTAATGTACCCGGTTTTGTCGCGCAAGTCACTAATATCAATGGCTAATTCGTTCTCCGTTCCTTCCACTACGGGAAAGGTGTATGACTTACCGTCAATGATCAATTCTACAGTTTTGGACATAGTAAAAAGGCTAAATTTTTAACGATTTAAATATATAGGTTCAGGTTCGGAGAATGAAGCCCTTGGTGTAATTTAAAGGCTAATTCCCGCCCAAAATCAAGGGCAAACCACCGTCCTTGCCACTGCCCACAACAATAACTTTGGCATTGGGCGATTTGGACAATTCAAGGGTGGCTTCAATACCCCTCATTTTTAAAAGCTTATCGGTTAAACTGTTATTGATGATGTTGTTGGCACGGGCTTCACCCTCTGCCTGGATGCGCTTGCGCTCGGCTTCACTCTTTTCCTTATCCAGGCGGAACTGATAGGCCAAAGCTTCTTGCTCCTGTTGTAACTTGTTTTGTATGGCTACTTTTATTTGTTCAGGGAGTTGAATGGAACGGATAAGCAGGGCTACCATAGTCACGTTATTTTGGCCCAGTATTTTCTCTGATTCAGTTTTAATGGTTGCCTCAACTTCTGCTCGTTTGGTTGAATAAATTTCCTCTGCCGAATACCTGCCCATGATCTGACGTACTACCGAACGCATTTCTGGGATAACCAAAACGCTTACATAGGCGCGGTTGAACTTTTCATGGATGTATCCGATTTTTTCGGGCACCGGGTGAAAGCGCACCGAAACTTCAACATGAATAGAGAGTCCATTCCTGTCCAGCACATCCATGTTCTCATCGGCTGAGGTTTCGCGTACGGCATAGATGTACACTTCATTCCACGGTGCTTTCATATGAAAGCCGGGCTGTACAATGTGGTCCTTATCAAGCCCTTCACCGAACTTGTAAAAGATCACGGCCCGCTCATCGGCCTGAACGGTAAAAAATAGGCTGGAGGAAATTCCTGCGACCACAAAAAGGGCGATGACGCCAAGGATTATAAAAGGTAAAAGTCTGCGGTTGTTCATATTAATTTTCTGGTTTAAGATTCGGAAGATTCAGGAGGTTTAGGCAGGATCATCAGGTTGCCGATGATCAGTACGGTGAACAAAGTTCCCCAAACTGCTTCAATAACGCTAATGTTCTTGATTAGTTTATTTGCATCGGGGTAGTCGGTATCAATACCGCCCAGTACGTGAAAGGAATAGGACACACACTCGGAATAGTTGGGAATGCCCAACGCGATATCCACGCCCAGGCTTCCCGGCATGGCAATGCATATTAAATCATACAGGCTGCCAAAAGAAATACCGATCATCAGGAAAACACAGGCTGAACCCCAGAGCTTATCCGTAGTGAAATACTGCCCCATAAAAATGTCGCGAATAGCGAAACTGATAATGGTAACCTCAATCGGGAAAAGGAGCCCATGGATGAGCAGCAAGGCGCCCTGCCGGTTCTCAATATGGATAGCTTTGTAGTAGGGGAATTCGATTAAAATGCCAAAAATGGAGATGGCAATGAGGATGACCAATATGGTTAGGATAAGCGTTCTGCTTTGGGTGAAGTTCCTCAGCAAATCCCAAAGCAAAAAAGCATACAAACCACCGAAAGCTGAAAAAAGGGTAATCAGGAATTTGGATACCTGACTGGTGGGGTTGTCTAATAATGGGGCATATAAAACCAGCCCCAGGGTAACGATTATAACCTGGGTTATCACCACGTTTCGGTAATCTTTTTGTTTTTCGCGTTGTAATTCAACCCGGCTTAACAGCGACTTTAAGGACTGGATTTTCATAAATTTATTGGACGTGAAAGATAATTTACTTTTGTCAATTGCCTACGGTAATAATTGTGGGCCCTTATGAGTAAATTAGGTTACCATTTTTTTAAAAATCACAGTAAATCATTGAAAAACAATAGGATAGGCGGTTTTAATAAAAAAGCCAAATGCATTTGGTTTACCCTAATCCTTTTAAGTAGTGCGACCTTCCATGGCTTAGCGCAAACCCCTGCGGCTGACAGCCTTCAAAACCTTTTGAAACGGTTGCCTGATTCTGAAAAGCGGGTCGACCTGTTAAATGCCCTTGCATTTGAATTGTATGATCATAGCGACAGCATGGCGCAAGCATATGCAGAACAGGCTTTGTCCCTAAGCCAACGAATCAATTACCCAAAAGGGCTTAAAGATGCCAATACCCTCGTTGGTTTAGGGTGGATCAGCAAGGGTAATTACAAACTTGCATTCCGGTATTTACGGCTGGCCGAGCGCATTGAAGTTAAAAATGCTCCTGAACTGGATGCCTATAATTATACCCTTATGGGCAACATCTATAGGGATATCAGCCAGTATGATTCTGCCATATTCTTCTACAACAAAGTGCTTGGGTTTGAACAGGGCAAGCTTTCGGATAACACCCTGGCCACAGTCCTGAAAAACCTGGGTTATCTATATAGCATACTTTGGCGGAATGATGAAGCGTTGAAGGTGCTTCACCAGGCGGAATCACTCGTAGCGGGTACTCATGATCTTTATTTGTTGGGGGAAATATATTCTACGTTGGGCGTTGTTTATGAGAATATAACGGAGTTTGAAAAAGCTGATGCCTACTTTAAAAAGTTTTGCTCGCAATTAACCCCTGGTACAAACTATTTTCATTTAATAAAATGCGAGTTACGACAGGCTGAGCTTTTGCTCCGACAAGCCTTATATTCCGAAGCCTTATCACATTGCTTTAATGCTTTTACCCTTCTTGAACATTATGAATACCCACCCCAAACCGCTGAAGTATATACGTTAACCGGTGAAGTGTATGCAGAACTTGGGCAATATGATCTCGCTTCACGTTATTATTTTCAAGCACTTAAAATAACGGAGCAGTTAGGCTTAAAAAGAACTACAGCAAGGTTGTATGCCGAACTGGGTTGGGTATATAAAGAGCAGTTTAATTTTGATCTGGCCCTTAATTATTTGAACCGATCGCTTGCATTACGTGAAGCAATCGGTGATAGGTATGGTGTTTCGAATTGTTACAACATACGTGGGTTAGTATACTACCAACAAAAGAAATATGCCCAGGCCATACAGGATTTAAATACTGCAATCTCCATGCGTAAGGCAATCGGTCATGTTAGCGGGGTGGCGGCATCAATCTTTAACCTTTCCCTGGTTTACGAAGCGCAAGGACGTTTTCAACAGGCACTCAACTTACTGTATGAATCCAAAGCAGTCGAGGAAAATAACCCGGATCTGGTTAATGTTGGGATAACGTATAACCAGTTGGCTGCCCTGCTCATAAAAATGAAACGGTTGGATGAGGCCGAACAATACTTAAACCTGGCGGCTGTCAATGCCGGCAAAGCCTCTTCGTTGCTGCTTAAGCGCAACAATTTCCGGTACTACAGCCAGCTTTATGAAGCAAAAGGTGATTTTAAGAAGGCCTTTGAATACCTGAAACTATTTCAACAGTATGACGATAGCGTATACACGCAGGCCAGCGCTACCAAGCTGGCCGAACTGGAGGCACTTTACCGGGTTGAACAAAAGGAGCAACAAATTAAATTACTAAACCAGGAGAAGGAATTGCAGGGAAATAAGATGGCCTTGCAACAATCACGTATCCGTGCACAAAATATTATCATTGGCTCCGCACTGCTGGGCCTTGTTTTGGTTTCGGTTTTTGCTTTCAATATTTTCCTGTTAAACAAACGACTACAAAAAGCAAATTTTGAAATACTTGAGCAGAAAGAAGAAATACAAACACAAACTGAAGAGTTGGTTGATGCCAACGGGATATTGGTTCGCTTGAACCGCGAAATCAGTGAAAAGAACGAGGAGATTCAGGCCCAATCGGAGGAGTTAATGGAGGCCAATCAAACCATAAACGAAATTAATGTTGGCCTGGAAGAAAAAATAAATGAGCGTACCAACAAACTCAAAGAAGCATATAAAGAACTGGATACATTCTTCTACCGGTCATCGCACGATTTCAGGCGTCCGCTCACCACATTTATGGGCTTGTCCGAAGTGGCCAAGATAACGGTGAAGGATCAAAATGCTTTAGAACTTTTTGCTAAAGTAAATGAAACTGCGCACACGCTTGACCGCATGTTGGTGAAATTACAATCGATAAGTGATGTAGGTGCACAGCAACTCGTTTATAAGGAAGTTTTCCTCACGGAAATGATCAGCGAAGTATTGCTGGGCTTTAAAGATGATATCCAGCAAAAAGGAATAAAAACACAAATCAACGTTCGGCTAAGCGATGTATTCTGTTCGTACCCTGCTATGGTAAAAATCATTCTCGAAAACCTGATCGAAAATGCCGTACAATTCAGTTCACCTAATGAGCCCTATATTCAGGTATCTGCTTTTCAAGAGCACGGTGAGGTTGTGCTAGAAATACGGGATAACGGACAGGGCATCGATGACGAGCTTAAGGACAGGATATTTGATATGTATTTCAGGGGCACCGAACGATCAAAGGGGAATGGCCTCGGCCTCTACATTGTAAGGAAAGCTGTCGAGAAACTTAACGGAACAGTTACCTGGTCGGGCAAGCAATATGCCGGTACAACCTTTATCGTCAGGCTGCCCATGTCGGCACCTGTCCATTCATGAGGTTTATCATTTGCTAATCGGTTTTAAACCTGTATTTTTCGAACATCATGTTTAGCGTGTTCAAGCATAAAAGTTTTTCTATTGACCTGGGTAATAACAATACCCTGCTGGCCAGCACCGATAAAATGCTGTTGGCACAACCTTCATATATTGTATTCAATGCCAACCATTCGGTGAAGGCAGTGGGTGAGAAGGCTTTTGAGATGTTTGAGAAAACTCACGAAGAACTTACCCCGGTTAAGCCCCTAAAAGGTGGGGTTATTGCAGATTTCGATTCGGCGAGTACCATGTTGCGTGAAATGGTAAACCGGGCTTACGCAAAACGTTCTTTCCTTTCCGGCTTCGATCATATTATATCAGGCGTTCCTTATTATACTACCGAAGTGGAGCGCAGGGCGTTGCGCGATGCCTTGGATCAATTCAATCCGCGCAAGCGATCATTGTTGTTCGAGCCGTTGGCTGCCGCTATCGGCATGGGGTTAAACATTCAGGAACCTGATGGCAAACTGGTGATCGACATTGGTGGGGGGATAACGGAAATCGTGATTATCTCCCTTTCCGGGGTGGCAGCATTCCAATCACTAAAAGTAGCTGGCGATACCTTTGATGTAGCTATACAAGATTACTTTCGCAGAAGCTACAACATGGCTATTGGCCTGAAGACAGCCGAGTACATTAAGATTGCCGTTGGGGCGGTTTGGGAGCCTTTGGAAATGACACCTGAAACGTTGGCCGTTAAAGGTAAGGACATGGTTACGGGCATACCGGTTGTGCGCAAGATCAATCACCGCGAGGTGGCTTTTATCCTTGAAAAGTCTATCTCAGCCATTGAGCGAGGCATCATTCAAACCCTTGAAACCTGCCCACCCGAGTTGGCTGCCGACATTTACCAAAACGGAATGCACCTTACCGGGGGAGGTGCTTTGTTGAGGGGAATAAAGGATCGTTTTGAACATACGATAAAACTTCCCGTTCATGTCGATAAGCATGCCCTATCCTCTGTGAGTAAAGGAATTGCCGGGGTGCTGGCCAACCCAAAGAAGTACGCAGCAGTGCTAATTGACTAGTCCATGTTCCGTTTACTGGCCTCCTGCATTTTAAGGCTTATGGGTTGGGATACCACACCACAGGGGTATTTTCCCGTAAAGCCAAAAAAGTATATACTCATCGTTGCGCCCCACACCAGCAATTGGGATTTTATTATCGGTGTTTTGTACCGGAGTGTTTTGGGCATGACCAAGGCAAAATACCTGGGTAAAGCAGAGCTTTTCAGGCCACCGTTCGGGTTTATGTTCAGATGGCTGGGCGGCACACCGGTTGATCGGAGCACGAGCCAAAATATGGTTGACCATGTTGCAAAGTTGCTTGAGCAACATACCGAATTGGCAGTAGCCTTGTCACCCGAGGGTACCCGCAAACGGGTAGACCGGCTCCGCACAGGTTTCTATAACATCGCCAAAAAAGCCAACGTGCCTATTGTCATGGTGGGTTTCGATTTTAAAAACAAGCAGGTGATTTTTGCCGAACCCTTCTATGCTTCGATGGATCAACGGAAGGACTTTGATCACATCTTGCGCTTTCTTGGCCCCGTGCAGGGCAGGTATCCTGAAAAGGGTTTAACTCATTTAATGCCGGGACAACACGTTATCTAAAACAAAAACCCTGTCGGTTCGGACAGGGTTTTTTGTGCTTGGTAAAAAGCAGTTTAGTTTCCTGAACCTGTAGGGTTGTCGAACAGGGAAGGGGCTGGAGCGGGGGCAACCGGAGTTATAGGGGCTACCGGGGCAGGTGCAGGTGCTGCTTTTTTAGGCGCAGCCTTCTTCTTTTTCGGTGCGGCTTTCTTCTTGGGTGCAGCCTTCTTCACTACTTTTTTAGCAGCCTTTTTCTTGGCAGGCTTACTTACCTTTTTACCTTTTGCCTTTGAGGCAGACTTCTTAGCGGCCTTCTTTTTGGCAGGTTTCGCTTTTGATTTTTTAGCAACTTTTTTCTTAGCCATAGCAACGTTTATTTAATGAAGCGAAAAGTTAAGTATTCTTTATCAATACAAACTTCAACTACGCTAATTTTTTTACTAACTGTTGGTTCAGGAAATTACCTTCTTCGGCCTGCACCTCTCCGGTTAAAGTTGCCTTGCTTTTTTGAGTCGTTGTTCCTGCCCGAACGACCTGACTTTTCTTTACGGCCTTCGGTTAGTTCCACCCGTACCTGTCTTCCTTCGTACTCAACACCTTGTAATCCCGGGATAATGGCATCGCTCTTTTCCTTCTCCACTTCAAAAAAGGAGTAGGCACCCTTAATGTCGATTTTGCCAATGTATTTCTTGCCTACGCCACAACAGTCATCGAGCATCTCCAACAGATCGGCCTTATCGAGGTTATCCATTTTACCAAGGTTAATGAAATAGCGGTCGCCCGTGCTATACCGTTCTGCCCCACGGTCGTTCGACTGGGCAGAGATGTTCAGGTCGGGGGCATTTCGATAGTAATCGAGAAAGCGGTTGAATTCAATGGAAGCAAACCGTTTAATCAATTCATTCTTTGTAAGGTCCTTAAGTTCTTCATAAACAGCGGGTAAAAAGGCCTCAATTTCAGTTTCATTTACCTTAACATCGTGCACCTTCTTCATAAGGGCCAGCAGTTGCTTTTGGCACACTTCCGGGCCACTGGGTACCTGCATTCGGGTAAAGGGGGTTTTAACCGTCTTTTCAATCTGCCGTATTTTACCCACTTCTTTGGCGTTAACCAAGGCAATGGAAACACCCTTTTTTCCGGCACGTGCCGTGCGGCCGCTGCGGTGGGTATAAAACTCCATTTCATCGGGTATGTTCATATGGATAACATGGGTAATGCTTTCCACATCAATGCCACGGG
The DNA here is from genome assembly GCA_025808415.1 of Cyclobacteriaceae bacterium. Lineage (NCBI taxonomy): Bacteria > Pseudomonadati > Bacteroidota > Cytophagia > Cytophagales > Cyclobacteriaceae > Cyclobacteriaceae bacterium. The sequence continues at coordinate 2,439,082 of CP075525.1, read as the reverse complement.
CGGCCACATCGGTTGCCACTAAAATCTGAACGGCCCGGTTCCGGAATTTCATCATCACCTTATCGCGCTGGGCCTGGTTCAGGTCGCCATGGAGTGAATCGGCATTATAGCCATCTTTCATAAGCATTTCGGCTATGCGCTGGGTATCAATGCGGGTGCGGCAAAAAATCAGTCCGAATATGTCAGGGTTAAAGTCCAGTATGCGCTTTAAAGCATTGTACTTATCCTTATCATGTACCACCACATACTGGTGATCGATGTTGGCATTGCCGGTATTTTTATCGCCCACCGTCAACTCTACCGGGTCGGTCATGTAATTGTTGGCAATAGCCCGCACTTCGCGTGGCATAGTTGCCGAAAACAACCAGGTTGTTTTGGTTTCCGGGGTTTTGGACAGTATTTCGTCTATATCTTCCTTAAAGCCCATGTTCAGCATTTCATCGGCTTCATCCAGCACCACATATTCAACGGTACCCAGGTTGACGGCCTTTCGGCCAAGCAAATCAATTAACCTACCGGGGGTGGCCACCACGATTTGAGCGCCCCGTTTTACTTTGCGTATCTGTTCGCTAATGCTGGCCCCACCGTATACGGCCACGATGTTCAGCTTTTTGAATTTTTCGGAAAAGTCTTCCAGGTCGCTCACAATTTGTAAGCCCAGTTCACGGGTTGGTGCTAATACCAGGGCCTGGGTGGCCGATGAATTTTCATCGACAAGTTCTAACAAGGGAAGCCCAAAGGCGGCTGTCTTGCCTGTGCCGGTTTGTGCTAACCCAATGAAATCGCGGTTTCCGGTAAGCAACATTGGAATGGCTTTTTCCTGGATAGGCGTTGGTGTTTCAAAACCAATAAGTTGTACTGCATCGGCAAGTCCTTTCGACAAGCCGAGCGCTTGAAAATTTTTCATGTAATGTTTCGTATGTTAAGGTTTGCAAAACAACGTCATTGCGAAGAGATCCCGTGTGTGCCCGATGCCAATCGGATGGGGGATGACGTTGCAAATCCCGTATGTTAAGATTCTACAAAGGTAGGCTTAATAATCGGTAAAGCCGCATGCTTGCTTAAATTAGGGAGCTTATACGGTTTATCAGCTTTATGACAGAAGTATCTGTAGTCATTGTCAAAAATACCTTCAACATATTTTGTGTAAAACCAGAAGCGTAATGAAAAGTATTTCATTATTTACCTATAGCGCGCCTGATATTAAGGTTAGTATTGAGGCTTATTTCGATGGGGATAAACTCATTATTGACGGATATGATATCGGCAAACGGGTTGAGGAATATTGGGGCGATTCGGATTATGAATATGTGCTGACGATTCCTCCAGCGGGGGTTGATTTTTTGTTTGGGTACTTTAACCTGGCCGGTAAAAACAAGGAGGATTTACTGAACTCGCTTGCCGTAAAATTCAATACCAATACATGCTATTCCGACATCCAAAAATTACTGAGCGATAACGGGATTACCTATGAGAGTTTTAGCTGGCGCTGACATAAACCTTTTTTATCCGTTCGGGGTTAATAACCGACTGAACTAACACTTGATATTTGATTAAGATCAACACACAACTGACATGATAAAAAGCATAAAGCCCCTTGGCTTCCCCTGGCAAACGCAAGATCCTTTTTTGTTTTGCGTGCACCATCATGACGACTACCCGAAAGGTAATGAAGTGATGGGGCCGGCAGCCTCCTTATCCGGAAGGTCAATCGGCCAGGATTTTACGCCCAACAAAGAAGGTTGGCGGATGTATCATGGTACACAGGTTCCGGGGTTTCCGGCTCACCCGCATTGCGGTTTTGAAACGGTAACCATCACCACAAAAGGATTTATCGATCACTCCGATTCGCTGGGTGCTGCCGGGCGCTTTGGTTTTGGTGACGTTCAGTGGATGACTGCTGGTAAGGGTGTGCAGCACTGTGAAATGTTTCCATTGATACATCAGGATAAGGGAAATCCATTGGAGCTTTTCCAGGTATGGCTGAACTTGCCTAAATCAAAAAAGAAAGCTGATCCCTACTTTGCTATGCTCTGGAGTGATGAGATTCCTGAGGTTAATTTTAAAGATGAAAGCGGTAAATCAACAACCGTAAAAGTAATGGCAGGGAAAATCGGTGATGTTCATGCTCCTTCCCCTGCGCCTGATTCCTGGGCGGCCAATCCTGAAAATGAAGTGGCCATTTGGACCATTCGGATGGAGCCCGGTGCCGTGTGGTCGTTGCCGACCGCATCTGCCGGGACCAATCGGTCTTTATATTTCTATGAAGGCGATTCAGTGGAAATTGCCGGCCGGGAGTTTTTGAAACATCAGGCGGTTGAGCTCTATGCTGATAAAATAACATCACTCAAGAATGGTTTGAGCCATAGTTATTTCCTGCTTTTACAAGGCAAACCTATTAACGAGCCCGTAGTTCAACACGGTCCCTTTGTGGGCAACACACAAGCCGATATACAAGAGGCGTTTCGGGAATACCAACAAACTCAATTTGGCGGTTGGCCTTGGCCCAGTTATGAACATGTTCACGCGCGCAACAGGGGCAGGTTTGCTAAATACCCTAATGGCAGGGAAGAGACGAAGCAGTAGTTGATATAGATCAATCGCTGCCAATAATCATCCCGTTCACTAACAAACATCATGTCCGGTCTTTACGATTTGTGGTAAAATCGTTTAATAAAAACCACAAACCATGGGCCTCTTTCATGAACCCAAAAAAACCAATCATGCAGACCTCGAAAGGATCAGGCCTGTCATTTTCAATATCAGTTTAATCATTACGCTATTGCTGGTGATTGCAGCATTTGAATGGCGTACCGCTGAGAAAGTAGAGCAAAAAGTTGTTGCCCTTCAGACTTCCGATTTTGAAGAAGTGATGGATGTTCCGCAGACCGAAATCCCGCCACCACCGCCACCTGTTTTGCAGCAGCCCCGTATTGTAGAAGTGCCGAACCAGGAGGAGATTAAAGAAGAGATTAAAGTACAATTTGATATTGATGTAACCAACACTACCGTTTCGCAGGAGTTTACCATTGAAACAGCGCCTGTAGTGCAGGTGGAGGAAGAAGAAACCGACAAGATATTCCTGGTGGTAGAGCAGAGTGCAGCACCTAAAGGCGGTATGGCCGCTTTTTACGATTATGTTTCCAAAAACATTAATTATCCGGCACAGGCCAGGCGAATGAATATTGAAGGAAAAGTATTTGTTGAATTTGTAGTGGATAAAGATGGCACCTTAACCAATTTTGTTGTGGTGAAAGGCATTGGAGCCGGTTGCGATGAAGAAGCTTTGCGGATTATACAAAGTGCGCCACCGTGGACACCTGCCAAACAACGCGGTAAGCCGGTAAGGCAACGGATGGTGTTGCCTATTTACTTCAAGCTGGCGGCTCGCGTTTAAATGTTTCAAAATTACGGTGCTGTTGCCAATTAAAAGGTAAATTGAAATCATGAAACTGGTACTTGTTCCTACTGATTTTTCTGAAAATGCTTCCCATGCTTTAGAGTATGCCGTTGAGACGGCCAATGCAATAGGAGCAGGTTTGCTGGTCATGTCGGTTTATAGCCCACCCGTTTCTGTACAAAGTGCCCTGCAAACAGTAGTTGCCGAGGATACTGCACGCGTTACCAAAATTTATCGCGAAAAATTAAACACAATAGCCGAAACCGTTAAGACAGAATTTCCATCGGTTTCTTGTGCTGTTCAGGTGACGGTTGGGGATGTGGTTAGTGAAATCGTTTCGTTAGCCGGTGAGAAAAAAGCTGACCTGATTGTTATGGGTACCCAAGGTGCCAGCAAAGTTGTGAATGTTTTGTTTGGCAGCAATACGGCCTCTGTTATTGAAAAAGCAGCATGCCCAGTGTTGTGTATTCCTCAAGGCTTAAGTTACCAAACACCCAAAAGGATACTCTTCGCCACAAACTTTGCCTACAGCGATATTGAAGGAGCAAAACAGTTGGTGGGGTTAGCCAAAGCGTTTGGTGCCGAGGTTGTTTTTGGTCATGTGGTGGTTGGTGCTGAGGAAACTGAGGAAGAGAAAGCAGTTGTTGATAAGTTTGCCATAGAAATCCGATTGCTGACAGGATATGGGAAAATCAGCGGAAAGGTAATCAGTGATGCGCATGTCAATGCCGGGCTTGATGCGCTTATTGAACAAAGCCAGGTAAATATGATTGCTCTGTCTACCCGTAAGCGTAACCTGTTTGAAAAAATATACAACCCAAGCATCACCAAGAAGTTTTCATATTATACCAATATCCCGTTACTGGCCTTTCATGCACCAAATGATATGTAGAAGACCGGTAGAGGTTTCTCAAGTAATACCTCAGGTTTATCCATTTAACATTTACCGCTTAAATAATTTCAGTATACACGGTAACTATTCTGTTTGATTTCTCCGGTGTGTTTCTTCATTCTTGCGTTTTCAAATCCATTGCTATGATGAAAAAGATAAAGTGGGTGACAGGAATGTTAATCATGCTTGCCCTAACTGTATTACATCCCTTACAGGCGCAAAAGAAATCAAAGGCAGCGCCATCTTCAACGCCAACCCAACAACCGGTAGCACCAAAAGCCGACACGGCCAAAGCACGCAATGCCGGAGCCCTAAAACCCTATAACCAGGTGATCACAGCCAAAGCCAAAACACAACAAGGTTTATTCACTGTTCATAAGGTTAATGATGATTATTTCTTTGAAATTGAGGAGGCTATACTTGATAAAGAATTTATGGCGGTAACACGTATCGCCAAAGCACCAACCGGTGCCGGGTATGGTGGCGAAGAAAGGAACCGCCAGGTGTTGCGTTGGGAAAAGGGGCCTAATAACAAGCTTTTTTTAAGGGCGGTTTTGTACATCAATGCCAGTGGCGACTCCACAGCGCCTATCATGGAGGCTGTTCGCAATTCGAATGTTGAGCCTATTGTTTCAGCGTTCGACATCAAGGCCATCAACAATGGTAAAAGTTATGTGATCAATGTCAACGAATTTTTCAATGCCGATAACCAATTGGTATCGCTTAGCCCGGTTGTTAAGAGAAATTTCAGTTTAGGAGCCATTCAAAAGGACCGCTCCTACATTTCCAGTATCAGGTCTTATCCTATTAACACTGAAGTACGGGCAGTAAAAACATTTGCCTCCAACTTACCTCCTCAAACATCCGGGCCTTCAACCGTTAATCAATTGCCTGCCGGAGCCAGCACTGGGTTTGTTACACTGGAAATGAATGTTTCCATGATTTTACTTCCGGAAAATCCCATGCGTAAACGCTTGTTCGATAACCGTGTTGGATTTTTTGCGAATGGTTACACGGTTTACGGTGAAGAATCCCAGCGTGCCGAGCGTGAAGTGTTTGCCGTGCGGTGGAGGTTGGAACCGAAACCTGAAGACGTTGAGAAGATGAAGCGGGGTGAGTTGGTTGAACCAATAAAACCCATTGTGTTTCACATCGATCCGGCCACGCCTGAGAAATGGAGAAAATACTTAAAGCAGGGTGTAGAAGACTGGCAGGTTGCTTTTGAACAAGCTGGTTTTAAAAATGCCATCCAGGCGAAAATTATTCCGGCAGGGGATACGTCCATCAGCACGGAGGATGCCCGTTACTCCTTCATTCGTTATTTCGCTTCTGATATTCAAAATGCTTACGGCCCGAATGTTCATGATCCACGTACCGGTGAAATACTGGAAAGCCACATTGGGTGGTATCATAACGTAATGAACTTGCTGAATAATTGGTACACGATTCAGACAGCAGCTGTTGATCCGCGTGCCCGCACCCGAAAGTTTGATGATGAACTGATGGGGCAACTGGTTCGCTTTGTGGCTGCGCATGAAGTAGGGCACACGCTTGGCCTGCGACATAACTTTGGAGCAAGCTTTGCTACACCGGTAGAAAAATTACGCGACAAAGAGTTTTTACAAAAGTACAGACATACATCGTCCATCATGGACTATGCCCGCTTCAATTATGTAGCTCAACCTGAAGATAATATTCCGGCTGAGTTGCTTTTCCCCGGTGTAGGTGTGTACGACCGTTGGGCGATTGAGTGGGGGTACAAGCCTATCTTCGACACAAAAAGTCAGGAAGAAGATAAAAAGATTTTAAACAAATGGGTGCTTTCCCATGCCAACGATCCCATGTATTGGTTTGGCACCGAAAGCAACCCTTACGATCCGCGCACGCAAAGCGAAGACCTGGGCAACAACGCCATGCTGGCCAGCGATTATGGTATCAAAAACCTGAAGCGCATCCTTCCTTCTTTGTCCGACTGGTATAAGGAAGAAGCTGAGAAGTATGCCATGCTCAATGAGATGTATAACCAGGTGGTAGGACAGTATCGCAGGTATATGGGGCATGCTACCAAAAACATTGGTGGCATTTATGAAACGCCAAAAACGTATGAACAGGTAGGTGCAGTATATGAACCCACACCGCGAGCTATCCAGCGCGATGCGGTTACCTTTTTAAACAAGCAGCTTTTTGAAACGCCAACATGGTTAATGAATCAGGATGTGCTCAGTAAAATCCGACCAGGCTCCGGTGTAGAGCAGGTAAAGACTATTCAGGAAGCCACGCTAAACAGCATTTACGATTACGCACGCATGCAGCGCCTAATTGAATCCAGTGCTCAATCCAGTAATGCGTATAGCCTTGATGATTTATTCACCGATATGCGTTCAGGCATCTGGTCGGAGTTGCGTACAAAAAAAGCAATTGATGTGTACCGCAGGAATCTGCAGAAAGTTTATGTGGAGAAAATGGTGAGTTTGTTAAACCCACCCGCTACACCACCAGCAGGCGGACAGGGATTTGTAAATCCAAATGCCTCACCGGCTTCACCGGTTGCCGATCCAAAGAAAAGTGATGTGATTTCAGTTGCACGAGGTCACCTGATTGCCCTTCGCAGCGATATCAATGCTGCACTTCCCGGCACTACCGATAAGATGAGCCGCTACCATTTGCAGGATGTGGTGACACGAATTAACCAGGCATTGGAGCCGAAGTAAGCCAATGTTAATATTGTATTTAAAAAGAAGTCTGTGTTTTACAGGTCTCTTTTTATTTTATGCGGGTTCTTCATTCTGAATTACCTTTACCCCTTATGCAATACCCGATTCTGGAGATACTTCCATCATTAAAGGCAAGTTTGGAGCTAAGCAAGAAGGTAATCTTACAAGCTCCACCCGGTGCGGGTAAGTCAACCCTTGTGCCGTTGGAGTTGATGGATGAGCCTTGGCTGAAGGAAAAGAAAATCATCATGCTGGAGCCGCGCAGATTGGCTGCGCGATCAGTGGCCATGCGGATGGCCTCGTTACTGGAGGATGAGGTGGGGAAGAAGATTGGATATCGTGTACGCTTTGAAAATAAAGTAAGCAATCAAACACGTGTTGAAGTAGTTACAGAGGGAATCCTTACCCGCATGATTCAATGCGACAATGCCCTTGAAGATGTCGGACTAGTCATCTTTGATGAATTTCACGAACGAAGCCTGCAAGCTGATTTGGCGTTAGCGCTTTGTATTCAAACACAACACGTGCTGCGTGATGATTTGCGCATACTGATTATGTCAGCTACGTTAGATGGGCAAGCACTATCAGAAAAACTAGCGGCCCCGCTCATCAGCAGTGAAGGAAAACAATACCCGGTAGAGGTACACTACCTGGGCGATGATAAGGATGTTCATGCGTCTGTGTATACGGCACGGACAATCCGAAAAGCTTTGATGGAAGAAAAGGGCGATGTACTGGCATTCTTTCCCGGTACGGGCGAAATCAGACGCACAGTTGAATTATTGGAGCAGGAAAATTTACCTGTGATTCTTTTTCCGCTGTATGGCGACCTGCCGTTCAAAAAACAACAAGAAGCTATTTTACCCGATCCACAAGGAAGGCGTAAGGTTGTTTTGGCAACGAGTATTGCCGAGACATCGCTGACCATTGAGGGTATTCGTATGGTTATCGATTCAGGACTTTCACGTGTACCTAAGTTTGATCCGCGTAGCGGGTTAACCCGTTTGGAAACTATTCGTGTTACTAAAGACGCAGCCGATCAGCGCACGGGCCGTGCCGGGCGACTTGGCCCCGGTGTTTGTTACCGGTTATGGAGTGAAGCAACACAACGAAACCTTCAACCAAATCGCAAGCCAGAAATTTTGGAAGCCGATCTTAGTTCATTGGTGTTGGAACTAGCGGCATGGGGCATAACAAATGTTAATGAGTTGACATGGATAACACCTCCACCACAAGGAGCGGTAAGTCAGGCGAAAGAATTATTGACACAGTTGGGCGCTTTGGAAGATGACCGCGTAACAAAACATGGACGGGCCATGGCCGAGTTGCCAACACATCCGCGGATTGCGCACATGCTGGTAAATAGCGCAGATGAATCTGCTTTGGCATCCGATGTTGCCGCGTTATTAGAGGAGCGCGATCCATTAAGTGCTTCAGGAAGTGCTGATCTTACCTTACGCCTTGAGGCTTTGCGAAAATGGCGAGGTAAGGAATTTGTTCAGGCCGACCGGAACGTATTGGAGCGAATCGAACGTTTGGCACAGTCGTGGCGAAAATCATTTTCCATACAAGCCGATAATAAAATTGTCAGTGATTATGAGGTTGGGAAATTATTAGCCCTTGCATACCCTGATCGTATTGCCAAGCGAATGGAGAAGCACAGTGAGCGCTATAAACTCATGAACGGTCGTGTTGCAAAACTTCCTGCTCACGATCCGCTGATGCATGCCGAATGGATTGTGGTGGCGCAACTTGATGCAGGCTCAGGTGAAGGAAAAATATTTCTGGCGGCTCCGGTGCACGAAGAAGACCTGAAACTGATTGCCAGACCGGTGCAGGAAGTCAGGTTGAACAAAGAACGTGGAGTAGTTGAAGGGGTAGAGGAATTTCGAATTGGAAATCTTGTATTGTCACAGAAAAAGCTTACGCCAATTCCTGACGATAAGCGAATCAGTATACTATGCTCGGCCATACACGATGAAGGGATTGGTGTATTGGGTTTCCCTGAATCTATTCGTGAGCTGCAGTTGCGTGTGGGTAGCTTAAAAGTTTGGCGGAAGGATGAGGCATGGCCTGATATGTCGGATCAATCTTTATTGAATCACATATACGATTGGCTTCCGCCTTTTTTAAATCAGATCAATTCATTAAGCGAGCTGCAAAAGCTTGATTGGTATTCAATTTTGCTCACGCTGATTCCATGGGAGCTACAACGAAAGATTGATGAGCTTGCTCCTGCTCGACTGGAAGTACCGAGTGGATCGTTGATTAAAATCCAGTACAACAGCAATGGACAACCACCGGTGATGGAAGTACGGTTACAAGAATGTTTTGGTTTGCTTGACACCCCTGCTGTAAATGAAGGTCGGGTGAAGATAACCATGCATTTGCTTTCGCCCGGTTATAAGCCCGTTCAGGTTACACAAGACCTGAAAAGTTTCTGGAACACCACCTACCACGAAGTAAAGAAAGAGTTGAAAAGACGTTACCCCAAGCATTCATGGCCGGATGATCCGTGGACAGCGCAAGCGGTGAGGGGAGCGGTTAGGCGCAGGTAATAATAGTTGTTGGTTGTTAGTTGTTCGTTGTTCGTTGTTAACTTAGACTCACCTAACAACAAACAACCAAGAACGAACAACTAATGGAGAATAACGATGAACAAACAACTATTTCTTTAATTCCAACACCACCATACTCACCGGCTTGATTTTAAATGGAGCAGAGATTTGTATGGATTCACCCGTAAGGACATTGTTTGCATTTGTAAAACCAGCAGTACGTTCGATGTATTTTGAAAAATCTACCATCATTTCCTTTTCACCGGTATTCATCACACACATAACGGTTTGATTATTATCGTAGCGGAAGTAAACATACAATCCATCCACGGGTACGTACTGCATCATCTTCCCAGTTTTTAGGGCGCTTGAAGTTTTGCGGAAGTTGGCCAACGTACGAATTAACGTAAAAACCTCTTGTTCTTCTTTTGTCCTTCCTTCGGCAGTAAACTTATTTACTTTATCATCAGGCCAGCCACCGGGAAAATCCAGCCGAACCCATCCATCCGGATTGGCAACACCTTTCATCAGTATTTCACCACCGTAATACATTTGTGGTATGCCACGTGAAGTCAACAGCCAGGTAAAGCCTACTTTTATTTTGTTTAAGTCTTCATTTACCACTGAGAAGAAACGACTCAAATCGTGGTTGTCCAAAAAGATAACTTGTTTCATTGGGTCCTTATAAACCAAGTCATTCGACATGGTTTGGTAGAGCCGACTTGCACCCTCCGTCCAGCCAAACTTTTCATTTAATGCGGCCTGAATTCCATAAAAAAGTGTTTGAAAGTCGTTTGTCGCAGGAAGATTACTCTTAAAAGAAAAATTCAGATTGTTTTCTACAAAGTAAGCTTGATTAATGACGCCATGTACCCAAGTTTCGCCAAACATAGAGATAGAAGGGTACTCATCCATCAGTGCCTTGTTACAGCGGTTCATAAATTCAAGGTCGTTGTAATGGTAGGTATCAATTCGCCAGCCGTCAACACCGAATTCTTCCACACTCCAGATGGCATGCTGAATCAGAAACTTCTCTACAAAGGGATTTTGATGGTTAAGGTCGGGCATCATTTTCGTAAACCAGCCATCGCTCATTTTTTTCTTTTCAGATGGAGCCACATAGGGATCAAACAAGGTTTGATCGCGGTAGCTGGTATTGGTGTATTCCGGCCATTCGTGCAGCCAGTCTTTCATGGGCTTGTCTTGAACAGTGAAATGGTATAGTCCAACATGATTGTACACAGCATCCTGGATAAGTTTCATGCCCCGCCTATGCAATTCGTAGCTAAGTTTTTTATAAGCTTCTTCTCCGCCAAAGCGTGGTTCAATTTTGTAATGATTGGTAAAAGCATAACCGTGCTCGGTTCGGTTTGGCATATCGTTTTGGATAACAGGGGTCATCCATAATGCGGTTATGCCTAAATCCTGCAGGTAGTCGAGTTTATTGATTACACCTTGCAAATCACCGCCATGCCGGTGAAAAATCGAGTCGCGGTTAAGGGATTGATCGCGCATGCCGGGAAGCCTGTCATTTGAAGGATCACCGTTGCTAAACCGGTCGGGCATTAACAGGTATATAAAGTCGGAAGATGTAACACCTTGGGCAAATTCTGTCCCCTTGCCATTGCGCCTCGGTTTCAAGGTGTATTCGATCACAGCCGGTTTTGCTTTTTGATTGATCGTCAGGTTGAATTTTCCTGGCGCGGCTTTTGGTGAAACATCCAGGTCGATGAACAGGTAATTATTGTTTTCTGGATAATGCACCTTCTTAAGGGTAACACCGGGATATTTGAGTGTAACCGTTGGGTTATCTTTACCGATATCGGTACCATGCACCATAAGTTGCAGTGAAGTATTTTTCATACCACTCCACCAGTGGGGCGGATAAACTTCCGGATTTTGTGCGTTTGCAAAAAAACTAAGCAGTACAAAGAGTAAAAAGGGTGCTGACGGTTTCATGTTTGGATATCGTTTTTAGTTAGAGGCCATATCAAAAATAAGTTTAACCACTAAGGACACGAATAAAGCACAAAGTTTACAGAGACGAAGCCGCTGAATTGTAGGGCCTTTGTGCAGATCTTTGTGTACGCTGTGGTTTCAACAATTGTATTTTGAGATGGCTTTAAAAAAATGGCACCGGTTCAGGTGCCATTATATACATACAATTAAGGTCAATATTAATCCTGCAAAATTTCTATTTCAATGCGGTTATTAAGTTTGGCGGCAACGGTGGATCCTTGCTTCACGAGCATTTCCATTCCGCCCCAGGCGTAAATTTCGGTACGCTTTTTATCGATGCCATTATCCACCAGGTACGATTGAATCGTTTCTGCCCTCAACTTCGACAGTTCTTTTCCGTTGCCGTTTTTGGTAGATGAACCTGCCATGGCAAAATAGTTTTTGTCTTTGCCCAACGTAGTGATGCGAATGTTCTTATCGTTACCGTTGTTGTGCCCGTGAATTTTGATCCGGTAATTCGGATTCATGCGCATCATGTTAACCAACTCATCTAACTCCGTTTTTGATGCAGGCGTCATAATGGCCGCATCCTTATAAAAGGCAACATCGTACATAACCGACACATCGCCTTTTTTTAGCCGCTCGAGTTTATAGGGCACAACCCATGCGCCCTTTTCATCGCGGGTAACATCGGGTGTTTGGCCGGGGTCGTTGTAGTTGATGATTTTGATCTCTTCTTTAAAGCCGAAAATGCCGCAAACGATCGTCAGGGGTATGGCGGGGTCAGCCGGACGAAGGATGTCAACATATTCATCGGTTTTGTAGGTGGCCAAATCACGGCCCTGCATCCGGTCAACATTGTGTACCTGCGAACTTAATGTTTGACCGTCTTGTGTCATGACCACAAATTTAAAGTACTGTCCGCGGGCAGGAGGTAAGGGCTTATCCTCTACGACCGGTTCGCGCTTAGGTTCTTCTCTAGGCTCGGGCTTGGGTTCAGGTTTGGGTTCTGGTTTAGGTTCTGTCTTTGATTCTTCCTTTACCACCACAGGCTCAGGCTTTTGCTCAGTAACAGGTATTTTCTCTTCCTTTGGTTCTCGTTTAACGATGGGTTGAGTGGGTTCACCCGTGGTTAGTGGCCCTTCGTACAACCAGGCATCTTCAAACTCGGTCTCCTTCTGTAGCCTGCGCGTCATGGCCGATGCCTCCTTCTTATCGTTTGTTTTTAATACATAGATGTAGGTAAGGTTTCGTTGTTCGTGTTTTCCCTGTTGGGCATCGAACTTGGCATTTCGGGCATAACCGGTAAAAGCATCAGCATATTTTTGAACGCGATAGGCGCCAATAACAACGTAGTAATCTTGTGCGAAAAGTCCGGCTGAAGATAAGATCAACGCTACGATAAATAGCGATTTCACAGTGGGGAGGGTCATGGGCAAAAGTTTAGTGCTATCAATTGGCTAAGATAGCATTCAGGCTTTAAAATTCAAGGTTAAATCCTTACCGGATGGGTTATTACTTCCCGATACAAAACTTACTAAAAATATTATCCAGCAAATCTTCCGTGGTAATGGTGCCGGTGATTTCGCCTAAATAATGGAGTGCCTGCCGAATATCCATGGCCAAAAAGTCTCCGGTTATGCCATGGTCCAGCCCATCCAGTACGCGCTGAAGCGCATCGAAGGTCTGTGTCAGGTTATGGTAATGGCGCAAGTTTGTAACCATTACATCGCCTTGCTTTACGGTGTTGATGTGAAAATGGGCAAGAATCTTGTCTTTTAATTCCTGTATGTTGTTTTTCTGCGCTGCCGATATGAAAACAAAGGCACGATCTGTGAGTTTTTGCATTAACTCGGGGTTGGCCTTATCGAGTTTGTTCCCCACTTTAAGGTAGGGTATGCCCAAGGCTTTTAAGTGAGCTTCTTCCTTTTCGATTTCTTCCCAGGATGTATCGGCAAGATCGAACAGGTAAATAATCAAAGCGGCCCGTTTCATATGTTCGCGTGTGCGCTGCACACCAAGGGCCTCGATAACATCATCGGTTTCGCGTAAACCGGCTGTATCCATAAACCTGAAGTTGATTCCGCCCAGCACAATTTCGTCTTCAATGGTATCGCGTGTTGTACCGGCTATTTCAGAAACTATGGCGCGATCTTCATTCACCAACGTATTCAACAAAGTTGATTTTCCGGCATTGGGTTTTCCGGCTATTACGGTAGGTACCCCGTTTTTAATAACATTACCGGCATCGAATGAATCGATCAATACGCGCAGGTATGATTGGATACGAAGGATCAGTTTACGCAAATCATCCCGCTTAGCGAACTCTACATCTTCTTCGCCAAAGTCAAGTTCAAGTTCAATTAATGAAGCAAAGTGGATCAGCTCTTCACGCAGGTGGTTGATTTCTTTTGAAAAGCCGCCACGCATCTGGTTAATGGCTGCTTGTCGGGCATTATCCGTTTCAGCACTGATAATGTCTGCTACAGCTTCGGCTTGGGCCAGGTCTATACGGCCGTTCAGGAATGCCCTTCGGGTAAATTCACCCGGCTCGGCCAATCGTGCGCCTGATTTTAAAAAAAGTTTTATCAGTTCTTTCACCGCTATGGGTGAGCCGTGACATGATACTTCTACTACATTTTCACGCGTAAAAGATTTTGGCGCTTTAAAAATTGTAACCACTACCTCATCAATCACCTTTTCGCCCTCCGCAATCAAACCAACATGCGCAGTATGGGTAGCCTGCTTTTCCAGGTCTTTTCCGTGGAAAACTTTATTGACAAGGGTAATAGCATTTGCTCCGGACAAACGGATAACGGCAATTGCACTAATGCCTTGCGCAGTGGCAAGAGCAACAATCGTATCGGTATGGTCGAAAATTTTGGCTGCCATGGGCGGCAAGTTAATGCTTAAAGTGCTTGGCGCTAATGTGCCCCGGCCTTGATTTTCCGGAAGAAGATACCATGTACTGGTGAAAAGATCAGGGCTAACCCAAACTGCAAACCGTTCATGGCTGCTATGGCCCCGGCAATGGATCCATCCAGCCAAACCGCCAGGTAATAACCAGTTATGGAAGAAGTGGCTCCGGCAAAACAAGCTATCGCCAGCATGGTTTTAAAATTATCGGTCAACAGATATGCTGTGGCGGCAGGGGCAATGAGCAGCGCCACCACCAGTATGGCACCAACAGATTCAAAGGATGCCACGGTTGTCATGGAAACGGCACCCATTAGTGCATAATGCCAAAGGGTGGTGGATATACCAATGGCACTGGCAAAAGCCGGATCAAAGGTTGTAAGAAAAAGTTTGCGGTAAAAAAGCAAAATGAACAGCAGGTTTACGATAAGGATAGTACCCGATACGTACAAGGCTTTTGGGCCCAGATTTATTCCACCTTGTGTAATGATAACATCCAATGGTACGTATGCAATCTCACCATAGAGCACACAGTCCTGGTCGAGGTCAACTTTTCCGGCAAAGATCGAAATCATGACCACACCTATGGCGAAAAGCCATGTAAAGGTTACGCCAATGGATGCATCGGTTTGCAGACGTGCTTTTTTGTGGAAGAATTCAATTAAAAAAGTAGTGAACATACCAATAACCCCGGCACCAATCAGCATGGTTAATGAGTCACGCGATCCGGACAATAAGAAGGCGATAACAATACCGGGCAGCACAGCATGCGAAATGGCATCGCCCACCATAGCCATCCTGCGTAAAATCAAGAAACTTCCCAGCAGGGCACAGCTCGCAGATACCAGGGAGGCGGTTAGTATGATGGATAAATCGTTGTTCATGAACTTTTTAATTGTAAAAGTTTTAAAGCCTATTAGCTGCAAGCTTTAAGTTACAAGCCGCAAGCTTATTGCAACTTTTAGCTTAAAGCCTGGAGCTCGTGGCTCGTAACTTTTAAGAAATGACTCATGTATTACCATAGGGTATCTCAGATTTGTGCGGATCAACTTTGGGATAGCCCAAAAGTTTTTCCAGTTGTTCTTCCAGTTCGGGTGTTAATAAGTGCTCAATGGTGTCGGCATCTTCATGCACGTGATCGGGTGCAATGCGCATGTAGGTAGTGAGGTACAATTCCCAAAGCCGGTGAATTTTTACCACACGCTGCGCACGTTTTTTTCCCTCTTCGGTAAGTGCCCAAAGGTTGCGGGTGCGTTCAATGTATCCTTGCCGTGCAAGGCGTTTAAGTATGCTCATCAAAACCTTTTTATCGTAAAACCTTTTGCGGATAATTTCTGTGGTTAATCGCGGGATAAAAAAGTTCCGGTTTTCTTCACCAAGCTGGTAGATAATCTTTAAAACATTCTCGTCATTTATCGTTTTACGGATTCGGGTTTGCCGTACCAACCGGCTTATAACGCCACGGTTTGGGGCCAGAAAGAATGAAATAAATGCGATGGATGATATAACAATAACAATCCAGGGGCCGGTGGGCATAGAAGGCGCAGTATAGGAAATGAAGGCCCCGCTTAATCCGCTGATAGCACCAAACACACTGGCCAATAGAAACATCGTTGTAATCTTATCTGTCCAAAACCTGGCCGCGGCTGCCGGGGTAATAAGTATGGCGGCCATTAACACTACCCCCACAGCCTGAATGCCAATAACCACGGCCAACACAATCAGTGAGGTGAGGATCAATTCAATTCCTTTTACAGGAAGCCCGATTGAGCGGGCATAATCTTTGTCAAACGCCAGCAATGAAAACTCTTTAAACAAAGCAAATACCATCAGCAATAAAATAACAGCCACTATACTAAACGTTAGCAGGTCGCTACCGACCAGCGAAGCAGCCTTTCCGAACAGGAAATGATCGAGGCCGGATTGCGAAGCATTGCCACTTTTTTGAATTACGGTAAGCATAAGGATACCTATGCCAAAAAAAACCGAAAGGATTAAACCGATGGCCGTATCTTCTTTTATACGTGTTTTTGATACAATAAATTCAACCAATACAATGGATAACCAACCGGTAACAAATGCACCGGCAATAAGTGCAACCGGGTTTTTGGTTCCGCTCATAATAAAACCCAGGCAGATACCGGGCAATACGGCATGCGCAATAGCATCGCCCACCAATGATTTTTTGTTCAGGAAGGTAAACGATCCTACCAGGGCCGAACTGGCCGTAAGCAAAACCGAACCAAGCGCTACGTAGCGGATGTTTGCATCGCTGAAGGACAAAAATTCCCAAAGGGCATTCATGATTTGATAATGTTTTCTTCGCGGCTCGGATAACTTTCCCTGCGCATCAGGTCCGCCACATCGGTAAGTAAGGTGAGTTTGCCACCGTAGGTCGCTTCTAGGTTTTTAGAAGTAAAAATCTTGGATGTTTCACCGGCAGCCACCAGGCGGGTATTTAGCATAACCACCCAATCAAAATACTGGCTTACCGATTGTAAATCGTGATGAACAACGATTACGGTTTTATTTTGATTTGTCATTTCGCGCAATAGTGTAACAATTGCTTTTTCCGTGGCCGCGTCTACACCGGCAAAGGGCTCGTCCATAAAATACAAATCGGCTTGTTGTGCCAGCGCCCTGGCCAAAAAGGTGCGTTGTTGCTGGCCGCCTGAAAGCTGGGATATCTGCCGGTTTACCAAACCCTCCATACCAACCTTCTTCAGGCAATCTAGGGCTACATCTTTATCTGCTTTGCGTGGTCGCTTAAATAAACCCAGTTTGGCGTAGCGCCCCATCAGCACTACGTCCATTACCGAAGCCGGAAAATCCCAATCCACTGATTCGCGTTGGGGAACATAACTTACACGATGGCGCACTTCGTTAAGGTCCTTGTCGAAAAGTTTAACGAAGCCGCTACTCAACGGTAAAATGCCCATGGAGGCCTTAACCAAAGTAGATTTTCCGGCACCGTTAGGGCCAATAATGCCTACCAGCTTTCCTTGTGGGATAGTGAGGTCGATGTTCCACAAAACTGGTTTGCGGTCGAACGCTACGGTAAGGTCATGTATCTCCAGTGCAGTATTCATACTTTATTTTATCATCATTATTTCAAGGCGTCAACAATGGTTTTTACGTTGGCATGCACCATGCCTATGTAGGTGCCTTCCGGTGTGCCGGGGTTGCCCATCGCATCGGAGTATAGATTTCCACCAATTTTAACCTGCCAGTTTTTCTTTTTACATCCTTCCTCAACAGCCTGGATGGATTTTGGCGAGATGGACGACTCGACAAAAATCGCTTTGATTTTTCGTTCGATAATAAAATCAACCAGTTCGGTAACATCACGCAAGCCGAATTCGGCCATGGTTGAAATTCCCTGCAGCCCGCGAACCTGAATGTTATATGCTCGCCCAAAATAACCGAAGGCGTCATGCGCGGTTATCAGCACCCGTTGTTCCTCAGGAATGGTTAGCAACTGTGCCCCAATGGCGCGGTGCAGGGAGTCAAGCTGTGCCGTGTAGGCCTGTGCAGCCGAATCGTAATAAGATTTTTGAACAGGGTCTATTTCAACAAGAAAGTTGTGGATGGTGCTTACTACCTGCATCCATAGTTTTACATCAAACCAGACGTGCGGATCGATTATCCCATTAAAACCTTCAACGTGGAGCAAGGCGCTGTCGGGCAAAGAGGCTGCAACGGCCAGTACCGGTTTGCTACGCGATAACTTCTCCAATACTTCACCCATTTTACCCTCCAGGTGCAGGCCGTTGTAGAATACAATATCGGCTTCGGTTAATTTTTTTAAATCACCTTGTGTGGCTTTGTATAAATGCGGGTCAACCCCCGGCCCCATAAGTGCCTCAACGCGGGCATGTTTACCGGCAATATTTTTAACAGCATCTTGTATCATGCCGGTGGTGGTAACGATTTTTAATGCCCGGTTTTCTATGGTTTCGGTTTTTCGCGAACATGCAAAGACAATTAAACCACTGACTATTACTGTGAATATCGGGCGCATCATTCTGTTACCAGTATATTTTCACCGGCCTCCTTAGAGATGAAAACTCTTTTCTTTCCGTCAATTGCAATTTCGAGTGAGCCATCAAACTCCAGTCGTTCCAGCACCTGCACGGTTGCCCCGATATAGATGCCGATTTTGCTCAGGTAATCCAAAAAAGAGGGTGAGCTGTTCCGCACGGCCCGCACTTTGGTTTTTTTTCCGGTGGCTTCAACCAATGGGATTTGTCGTGAAACGTGAAACTTTCCGTTTTTGTCGGGTATTGGGTGGCCGTGCGGATCGGCAGCTGGAAAGCCCAGGAATTCATCCAGTTTTTCAATCAGCAAAGCAGATTGTATATGCTCCAATTGTTCGGCAACATCGTGTACCTGGCCCCAGTCAAAACCCAGTTTCTCTACCAAAAACGTTTCCCATAACCGGTGTTTTCGGATAATGGAAAGCGCTTCTGATTTGCCGAGTTTTGTCACGTTAACGCCATAATATTTTTCATAAGTGATCAGGTTTTTACCGGCCAGTTTTTTCACCATATCCGTTACGGAAGCAGGCCTTGTTTGTATCGATTCGGCAATCTCATTGGTAAGGACTGCCTTTAAGCCGCCATCCGAAAGGTGATAGATAGCTTTGAGGTAATTTTCTTCGGTAAGACTAAGCATACGTCAATAATAACGGTACGCAAAGGTATAAAGTTTAGGTTAGTCTAAAAAAATATTTAGGTAGTTTATTTACCCAGTGCCTCTACCAAAGCCAAAACATCCTCATCAAAATAGCTATGCTGTCGTTCCTGGGGCAGGCTAAAGGTCTTCATATTCATGAGTAATTTCTGGTAATCAACAGGTTGTGCGAGTATAATTCCGGCTCCTTGCTGTTGAACAAGTTGTTCCGTCTCCGGAGTATGTGAAACCAAAATCGCCAGGTTTAGCCCTAAATACTCGAATAGTTTTGTTGGAATGGAACAGGCGGTACTGGGGTTAGGCGGGTACCATACAATTCCGAAATCGGCTTGGCCCACAGCCTTAAGAATTGTTTTGTGGGGCACGGGATGTTCACTTCCACGATAATCAATGCAGCTTTTTTGTCGAGCAAGCTCAAGCAACTGCAGGTGTGTGGTGTGGGATGTACAATGACCGATTAGGGTTAGGTGGATATTATTATCAAGGTTGTGCAATTCTTCTGCAAGTTGAATGGCGTGAAACACACCCGTTGTTTCGGCCAGTGTACCGCTGAACAGCAATCGCGAATAGCCCGTATGTTTTTCCTTTTTGAATTGCCCGGCCATGACCCGGGTTATCTTGTTTTGCAATATGATATGAGGTTTTGCAAACCGAAGTTCTTGTTGATAGCCTTTTTCGGCCAGCAGGTAAACGTGAATGATTGGGTGCAGCAGGCGCTCTTTAAGCCTTACCCAACAAGCCAACACAATACGCATACCGGCAGGAAAAGCATTGGTAAAGCGAATGTTTCGGTAATAGTTTTCTTGTACATCATAGATTACTTTGCATCCTGTGATCAGTTTGCACCACCACGCCATAAACAGTAACTCATGCGTGGTGATAATGAGATAATCGGGCCTTACCTGAAGGGCAATACGCAGCGCTTTAAAAGGTGTCAACAAACGCGTCAGGCTAAGCCTCGAAAAAGCTTGGTTTGCAATCGGGTGGAATTTTACTGCCGGGTCAGGCTTAGTGTGTTGGGTTGGAAAGCCTATAATGTGAACTTCATGCCCTGCCTGCGCCAACGCAGTACCTATTTTTGCAAACATGCGGGTTTCATCCACAGGTTTCAGCACTGAGGCAATAACTATTCTGCTGATTTTGTTTACTTGCGGCAAAATTTAATCGCATTAAAACCGGTGCTAAAGATGGAACTAAAACAGATCATTGAAAAGACATGGGAAGACAGAAGCTTGTTGCAGCAACCCGATCACCAGGCTGCTATCCGTTCGGTTGTTGAAAAGCTGGATAAAGGCGAGTTGCGCGTAGCCGAACCAGTAGCTAATGGCTGGCAGGTGAACGAGTGGGTTAAGAAGGCCGTAATTTTATACTTCCCCATCCAGCAAATGGAAACCCTTGAAGTTGGCCCATTTGAATTTCATGATAAGATCGCACTGAAAAAAAATTACAAGGCCTTGGGTGTTCGCGTAGTGCCGCATGCCATTGCGCGTTATGGTGCCTACGTAAGCAAAGGTGTAATTATGATGCCTTCGTATGTAAACATTGGCGCCTATGTTGATGAAGGCACCATGGTGGATACCTGGGCGACCGTTGGCAGCTGTGCCCAGATTGGAAAAAACGTTCACCTGAGCGGTGGGGTAGGTATTGGCGGTGTTTTGGAGCCTGTTCAGGCAGCACCGGTAATTATTGAAGACAATGCTTTTATCGGCTCACGCTGCATCGTTGTGGAAGGAGTTCGGGTTGGTAAAGAGGCTGTATTAGGCGCAAATGTTGTGCTAACGGCCAGTTCAAAAATCATTGATGTGACCGGTGCCGAACCCATCGCGTATAAAGGATACGTACCTGATCGCGCTGTGGTCATCCCCGGATCGTATACAAAAAAATTCCCGGCCGGAGAGTTTGCGGTGGGCTGTGCACTGATCATCGGTAAACGCAAGGAGAGTACCGATAAAAAAACCTCGTTGAACGATGCTTTGCGCGAAAATAATGTTTCCGTTTAGGTCCATCGTTTTGGCATCGGGTTTGAAAGGTTATGTTTAGGAAACAACTGTTTTATACCTTTGCGTAATCTTTGCAGTATGCGAACCCTGATTGTAAGCGCAACGTTAGTAGTCATTCTTTCGGCTTTTACATCCGGTCAAAACGATATTTACCCCTTCGTTAAGAACAACAGCTTTACCAAAGGCGAAGTGCTGGAGTATAAAATGAGTTACGGCATCTTTACAGTAGGGAAGGGCTCCACCGTCATTCACAGCAATTACCACAAAATGAACAATCGCGATTGTTTTAAGGTGGATGTATACGGGAAAACAACCGGTATGGTCGATTGGGTTGCCGATGTGAACGACCAATGGGGTGCTTATATTGATACCGTGGCACTGGTGCCGCACATGACTTATCGAAAAATCCGAGAAGGAAAGTATAAGAAAGATGAAGTAGTAAACTTCGATCATGTAAACGGTAAAATTGAAGCCAAAGTGCTGAACCAGAAGACCGGAGAATATAAAGAGCCGCACCACTACGATGCACCGCCACAGGTGCGTGACCTTATTGCAGGGTTTATGTACATGCGTACACAGGATTTCAGCAAGGTTAAGGTAAATGATACGATTGTAGTGAAAGGCTTTTTTGAAGATACCCTTTATGAGTTGAAAATACTGTATAAGGGTAAAGAAGTAGTGAGGACAAAAGCCGGTAAATTCAACGCTATTGTTTTGAAACCCCTGATGCCCGACAATAAATTATTCAGTGGGGAAAATTCTATAACCGCATGGTTCTCGGATGATAAGAACCGTATTCCGTTAAAGATCAGCGCCAACATGTTTATCGGTAGTGCCGGGGTTGAACTCACCGCTTACTCGGGCGTGCGTAACCCACTTAACCGGGTGAAGTAACTTTTTGACTTTCGGGTTGTTACCTTACTTGTGCGTAAATTCCTGCTAAAAATATTTCCATTACTTATTGCCGCTAATTTACAAGCCCAATCGGGTTTAGGCCAATACAGGTTAATTTACCTTTTCGGTGATAGCACCCAGGTCGTGAAACAGCAACGTTGGCTTTCAAGCGATGCGGCAGGTTGCAAGGAACGGTCCATTAAAATCATTCTGGCAGACTCTTCTGTGCATGGGCAAGCATTGTATAGGCAGTTCAATGTTACGAACCCGGTTTTTACATTGATCTTAATGGGCAAGGACGGGGGAGAGAAATTCAGGAGTTATGAGCCTGTTACCCCCCACCAGCTTTTTGCCATTATTGATCAAATGCCCATGCGCAAGCAGGAACTTAAATTAAGGCCAAACCACTAAACATTTCCCAATAACTTTTTATGTTTACAACCTAACCTCTTAACCTATGTTACAAGAATTCAAAAAGTTTGCCATGCGTGGCAATGTTATCGATCTGGCCATTGGTGTGATTATCGGTGGCGCCTTTGGCAAAATTGTAAGCTCATTAATTGATGATGTGATTACACCTTTGTTGCTCAAACCTGCCCTTGAGGCTGCACAACTCACAGAACTAAGTGAATTGACGCTGTGGGGAACGGTGAAGTATGGTAATTTCCTGGCCGGTGTTTTAAATTTTATCATTATTGCCTTTGTACTCTTCCTGATCGTGAAAGGAATAAATGCAGCTAAGAAGAAAGAAGAAGCTGCCCCGCCACCACCGCCACCGGCTGATGTGCAATTGTTGACGGAGATCAGGGATCTGCTTAAGAAGTAGATCGTTGTTCGTTGTTGGTTATTTGTTGTTGGTTTTTTTACGAACAACGCATAACCATCAACTAACAACTATTTGAACTGATCAGCAACAACCAAATCTTTACTGCCAGCCGAGTATTTATAAAATCCGCTTCCGGATTTCACACCTTTGTGACCAGCCTGTACCATGTTAACCAACAACGGGCAGGGCGCATATTTGGGGTTTCCGAATCCATCGTGCAGTACCTTAAGGATCGATAGACAAACATCCAACCCGATAAAATCTGCTAGCTGTAGCGGACCCATCGGGTGGGCCATCCCTAATTTCATTACGGTGTCAATCTCGCTTACGCCCGCGACCCCTTCATAAAGGGAGTAGATCGCTTCATTGATCATGGGCATTAAAATACGGTTGGCCGCAAAACCAGGATAGTCGTTCACTTCAACCGGTACCTTTTCAAGCATTTTGGAAAGGTTCATGATGGTGTGCGTTACTTCATGGCTGGTATTATAACCACGGATTACCTCAACCAACTTCATCACGGGTACCGGGTTCATAAAGTGCATACCAATTACTTTGTCGGGCCGGTTGGTTACAGAAGCTATTTTTGTAATGGAAATGGAGGAGGTGTTGGAGGCCAGGATAGCATCGGCCTTGCAGTATGCATCCAGGTCTTTGAAAATTTTAAGCTTTAATTCAATGTTTTCAGTGGCGGCTTCAACAACCAGGTCGGCTGTGGAAACCCCAGTCTTCAGGTCGGTAAACGTGCTAATGTTTGCCAATGCAGTTGTTTTGGTTTGCGGGGTAATCAATTGCTTTGATACCTGTCGTTCAAGGTTTTTTTCAATGGTGTCGAGGGCTTTTTGCAACGCACCATCGGCTATATCAACCAGGTTTACAGCATAACCATACTGCGCAAAAACATGAGCAATGCCATTGCCCATAGTGCCTGAACCAATTACTGCAATCTGCTTCATATCATTTCGTATTTTGTGGCGCAAAGATATACTTTACACCATGGTTGAAAAACAAAAAACCATTCGTTTATCCTCACGTTTTTTGGGTTCGTACCGATGGGTACTCTATGTGCTCTACATTGTTTTTTTTGGATTAATTGTAATTTCATCTATCCGGGTAGGATGGTTTTATGCAATAGGTCAAACTGTCGTATATGGCTACTTTTTATATGCCGGTATCCGCATCGTGAAAAAATTTCAACAAGCATCGTTCGATGAGGAGTTTTTATATGTTTATCAGAAACAACAGGATTATGTTATCCCCCTGGAAAACATTGAATCCGTAGAAATTGAATCGCTCGGTGGTGTGTACAAAGTAAACCTGTACCATCCCGAACAATTGGGGAAAGAGTTCTATTTCAAGACCTCACTAATCTATCCATTGAATTACAAATCGAAAGATGAATTGGTGAATGTGCTTCGCAGGGCCATCGCCAACGCAAAGGCGCGCAGGCAACAGTTGCCCCACAACGCATTGATGAGTTAGTGTGTTATTCGTTACGCCTGAGGTGGGGCAGTACTTTACTGGCACTCCTGGGTGTGCCAAGTTTCAGGATATCGGACGGTTGATGACAAACGATAGCCTTACCATTAAAAATGGCAATGGGATTTTTAATGAGCTGGGGATTGTGCATAATAATGTCCAGCCAACCTGTCATCGTATAGGTTTGATCACCCACTTTTAATTTGTAATCCGGATGCGATTGATCAAGCAACTCCTGCGGGTCAACGCCCAACATGGATATAACTTCTTTCCAATACGTGGGGCCAACTTTTTCGTGAAGTGAATCTACTTCGTTAATGTGGCTGCAAATGTCCAAGGCCATAGCTTTTGTCTTTTTCCCATCGCTGGAATGAGGGTTATAAAGCAAAAACATTTCATTGGGGTGAAATTGCATGGCTACATTGTTTAGTTGGATGGAAGTTACAAAATTCCTAACCAACATGAAAGGCAAATCACTCAACCGTTACCTCATTGGCCAGGCCCATGGCATTGAAGCGTACAATAAGCTTTAACGGTTGCCCTGGGGATGGATCGCAGGCAGGGCCGTGTGCCAAAAAGTAGGTATAAAATTTCTGGTTACGTTTATACAATTCATTTTGATCAGGCCGACCAAGTATGGTAATCACCTGCTTTTCGTCCAGGGCAAGCAATTTATCTTTCTCACTTCGTATGGCTTGTTCCATTCCTGCCCGTTGCCCGTTGCAACCCTCACGGTCGCTTCGCCATTCGTCCAGGTTTAAATTGTTTAATGCGGGCAATGGCTTACCACACGAAGCAAACAGCAAAAGGATTGATACAAAGCTAAGCCAACTGTAATGACGCATGTTTTTTGGTTATCGAATAAAACCAGGTAAATGAGATGATAAAATACCCAACCCCAACGGCATAATACCATGTGGGCAAACGGAAGTAAAATGTTAGGGCCAGCAGTAAAGCAGGATAGAAGATAATACGAATCCACTCCGACCAAACTACCCATTTCCGGTTTTCAAACAGCACGCCACAATTTACCACGGTAATGGAAATCAGTAGGGTAATTATGGTTTTCTCCGCAAGCGAAAAAGTTGATGACTTGAACAGGAATAAAGCAGTAGCCAACAGACATAGTGTGTATTGGAACAAGACATAAAAGTTGAGCCTAAAGGGTGCGGGGGTATCGTACTTTTTGTAAGTAGCTTTATCTACTGCTGGTGCTGCCCGGTAGCCACCCATGTAGTCCGGTAGCCACCCGGGCTTCTTGAACAAATAGCGCAAGCGGTCACCCCACTTCGGAATTTGCTTTATATCCTTACTCATTTCGGCATAATGGCTAATGTTGGCCCAGATGGGATTCCAACTGTTGATGGGCTTTGTGATGCCGTAGGTTGGCCGTTCTTCTTCTTCCTGAAAGGTGCCGAACATTTTATCCCAAATGATCAGTGTTCCGGCATGGTTCTTATCGATGTATTTTGGGTCGCGCCCGTGATGCACGCGGTGGTGTGAAGGCGTATTGAAAATATATTCAAACCATCCCATTTTATTAATGGTTTCGGTGTGTATCCAGAACTGGTAAAGGGTAATGAAAGCCGACATTAACGCAAAATCAAGTGTTTGAAAACCAATAAACGCCAGGGGCAGGCTAAACGCAAATGTCCAAACCACTTGCAACGAACTTTGCCGCAGCGCTACCGATAAATTATATTCTTCACTCTGGTGATGCACCACATGCCCGCCCCAGAATAAATTGATTTCATGGCTCATCCGGTGTGCCCAATAGTACGCCATGTCGGCCAGTAAGAACAACATAAGCCAATACAGCCAGGTGCGTTCCAGGGTGAAAAAGGCAAAGTGTTCGAACAAAAACTGGTAAGCGCCAATGGCAAATATTTTAAGGAACAACCCTGATAGTTGGCTGGTAATCCCACAGCTCAGGTTGGCAATGGAATCCGGTAATCGGTAAAGCTTCTGATGTGTCAGGCGCTCAACGATCAGTTCAATTCCCATCAGGATGAAAAAGATAGGGATGGAAAGTACAATCGGGTTTACGTTCAAGGTGATTTGTTGTTTATTTGCGGGGCTAATTTACAAACATGATTTCAAAAGTTTTCAGAGGGGTTTGGTTCATATCGTTTCTGGCTGTTGTGGCCAATTTAATGTGGGTATATGCCGGGTTGCCGGAACAGGTAGTGATCAGGGAACTGGAGGTTTCGACATACGCCATGGATAAAGAAGTTCTTTTTTACGCCTGGCTGGCTATCATTGGCATGGGCAACACCATGGCATTTGTATTTGGTAAACCAAAGGGTCCGGATGAAGGATTTAGGACCTGGTTTACAGGGTTGGTGATCACCATCAATATTTTTCTGGTTATTGCCTTTAGTTTTATTGGCCTTTATAACAGCACCGAGAAGTTTGATTTTGCCAGGGCAGGTGTGGTGCTTTATTTCGGTGTAGGGTTAATCGGGGTGTGGATTACCAGTTGGCCTATAATTGTCCTCTACCGAAAAATCTTTTCTTGATTTATCAGTTCTATACTCAGTACAATAGTATTTGTTAATCAGTCTTTTATGATTACCCAGTTTACAAATTTTTGTAGTTCAACATTGTTGAATAAAAGTTGCAGTGATCCAAAATTTCGCGTTATTGGCAAATAACCTCATTTTTTTAACTGGTTCTTGAATTTTTATGGCTAAAGCTTCTAAACCTGAAAAAGCTTCTAACATGTTTGAGTACACCGAAGCCAGCATCAAGTCACTGGACTGGCGGGAGCATATTCGGCTGCGGCCAGGCATGTACATCGGTAAGCTGGGGGATGGTTCATCCAAGGATGATGGTATTTATGTGCTCGTCAAGGAAGTAGTTGACAACTGTATCGATGAGCACATGATGGGCTATGGAAAAACCATCGACATCACCATTAACGAAAAAAATGTTACCGTGCGCGATTATGGCCGGGGCATTCCGCTGGGTAAGGTGGTGGATGTGGTCTCCAAAATCAACACCGGTGCGAAATACGACTCCGGTGCCTTCCAAAAATCGGTAGGGTTGAATGGTGTTGGTACGAAGGCGGTTAATGCACTCTCCAACTATTTCAAGGTTCAGGCTTTCCGCGATGGCCAGACCAAACTGGCCGAGTTTAAGAAAGGTATACTGACCAGCGACCCCAAGGTGGCCAAGACCAAAGAGCGCAACGGTACATTGGTTGAGTTTGAGCCTGACAATACCATGTTTAAAAACTACCACTTCATTCCCGATTATCTCGAGGACCT
Organism: Cyclobacteriaceae bacterium; assembly: GCA_025808415.1. NCBI lineage: Bacteria > Pseudomonadati > Bacteroidota > Cytophagia > Cytophagales > Cyclobacteriaceae > Cyclobacteriaceae bacterium. Next base: position 2,411,483 of record CP075525.1, on the reverse strand, counting down.
GATGTGGAATTATGCATTCCTGAATGCCGGGCTTACCATCAATTATAATGGTAAAAAATTCTTTTCAAAAGATGGTTTGCTTGACCTGCTAAAGCAGAAAACTGATCCCGAAGAAATACGGTACCCTATTGTCCATGTAAAGGGCGATGACATTGAGTTTGCCCTAACGCACGGCAATCAGTATGGTGAAGAGTATTACTCATTTGTTAACGGACAGAATACCACACAAGGCGGAACGCACTTAGCCGCCTTCCGCGAAGGCATGATCAAGGGCGTTCGTGATTTTTATAAGAAAGATTTTGATGCATCCGACATCCGGGCCAGCGTAATCGCTGCCATTGCCGTGCGCGTGCAGGAGCCCGTGTTCGAATCACAGACGAAAACCAAGCTGGGTTCGGTTAACATGGCACCCGAGGGCCAATCGGTACGATCTTACGTGGGCGATTTCGTAGCAAAAGAACTGGAAATATACCTGCATAAAAACCCTTCGGTAGCCGATGCCATGCTCAAGCGCATCATGCAATCAGAGCGGGAGCGGAAGGAAATAGCCGGTATTAAAAAGCTGGCCAACGAACGGGCTAAAAAGGCCAACCTGCACAACAAAAAGCTACGCGATTGCCGCTTTCATTTCGATGAGCAGGACCAGCTCGGTTTCGGTTCCATGATTTTTATTACCGAAGGGGACTCTGCCAGTGGCTCGATTACCAAGTCAAGAAATGTGGAGACGCAAGCTGTTTTCTCGCTGAGAGGTAAGCCGTTAAACTGTTTTGGCTTGACCAAAAAAGTGGTGTATGAAAATGAAGAGTTCAACCTGCTTCAACATGCGTTGAATATTGAAGATGGCCTGGATGGCTTGCGTTACAACAAAGTGATCATCGCTACCGATGCCGATGTGGACGGCATGCACATCCGTTTGCTGTTGATGACGTTCTTCCTTCAATTTTTTCCCGATTTGGTGAAAGCAGGGCACGTGTTCATTCTGGAGACGCCCTTGTTCAGGGTTCGCAATAAGAAAGAAACCATTTACTGCTACAGCGAAGAAGAAAAGCAAGATGCGATAAAGAAATTGGGCAGTAAGCCGGAGATTACCCGTTTCAAGGGCTTGGGTGAAATCTCTCCAGATGAATTCGGCAAGTTTATCGGGGACAACATCAGGCTGCAGCCAGTGCAGTTGGATAAAGACAGCCACCTGCGCGATGTATTGGAATTTTACATGGGTAAGAACACGCCCGATCGCCAGGATTTCATCATTGACAACCTCCGGATAGAGTTGGACAAAGTAGAAGCCACAGAAGAAGTTGAAGCAACCGTTTAGTTATCCCTGCAAATGAGCAAGAAAAAGAAAGTTGTAAAAGCACCTGATGTGAAAGGTAAGAGCAAGAAAGGCCAGGAGGGGATTATTTCTGTTGGTGTGGATGGCCTTTACCAGGATTGGTTCCTTGATTATGCTTCGTATGTAATACTGGAGCGTGCCGTACCGCGCATTGAAGATGGCTTTAAGCCGGTGCAGCGCAGGATCATGCACTCGTTGAAAGAGATGGATGATGGCCGCTTCAACAAAGTGGCTAACGTAATCGGTAACACCATGCAGTATCACCCGCATGGCGATGCTGCCATCGGAGAGGCCATAGTAAACATCGGTCAGAAAGATATTTTGATCGAAACCCAGGGTAACTGGGGCGATGTGCGCACAGGTGATAGTGCCGCTGCTCCCCGATACATAGAAGCCCGCCTTTCCAAATTTGCGCTGGATGTGGTATACAATGCCCAGACAACCGAATGGCAGCTTTCGTACGATGGCCGTAAAAAGGAGCCGGTAACGCTTCCGGTCAAGTTTCCATTGTTGTTGGCACAAGGTGTTGAAGGCATTGCCGTAGGTCTTTCCACCAAAATACTCCCGCATAACTTCTGTGAGTTAATTAAGGCATCTATTGATGTACTCAAAGGCAGGAACCCAAAGATCTATCCGGATTTCCCGACAGGGGGTATTGGCGACTTTTCCGAATACAACCAAGGTTTGCGGGGTGGTAAAATCAAGGTGCGTGCAAAGATTGATATAGTTGATAAAAAGACCCTTGTAATCAGGGAGATACCTTTTTCTACCACTACTACTTCTTTGATGGAATCCATCGTTAAGGCCAGCGAGAAGGGACAGATTAAAGTTAAACAGGTGGTGGATAACTCAGCTAAGGATGTAGAAATCCAGATCAACCTGCAACCGGGCCAATCTCCAGAAGTGGCCATGGATGCGCTGTATGCCTTTACGGATTGCGAAATCAGCATTTCGCCCAATGCCTGCGTGATTGTGGAAGACAAGCCGCAATTCATGACAGTAAACGACATTCTGAAGTACAACACCCATCAGACGGTTAAGCTGCTCAAACAGGAGCTGGAGATCAAAAAGGCCGAATTGAAGGAGAAAATCCTGTTTTCGTCTTTAGAGAAGATTTTCATCGAAAACCGTATTTACCGCGACATTGAAGAGTGCGAAAGCTGGGAGGAAGTCATTTCAACCATCGATAAGGGCCTGAAACCCCATAAAAAGAAGTTTTACAGGGAAATCACCACCGATGATATCGTTCGGCTTACGGAAATCAAGATCAAGCGCATTTCCCGATACGATTCATTCAAGGCGGATGAGTTGCTCAAAGACCTTGAAAAGCAGTTAAAGGAAACAGAACACCACCTAAAGCACCTTACGGACTATGCAATATCTTATTACCAGAACCTGCTGGATAAGTACGGTAAAGGCCGTGAACGCAAAACGGAGATTAAGAGCTTCCAATCGGTTACAGCAACGGAAGTAATTGCCATCAACCAAAAACTTTATGTAAACCGTACCGATGGTTTTGTGGGTTACGGCTTGAAGCGCGATGAGTTTGTGTGCGATTGTTCCGAGTTGGATGACATCATCGCCATCCGCAAAGATGGCAAAGCATTGGTGAGTCGCATTTCTGAAAAAGTCTTTATGGGTAAAGACATTCTGTATGTAGGCGTGTGGAAGAAAGGCGATGACCGCATGGTGTATAACCTGATCTACTCCGATGGTAAAACCGGAAAAGGTTTTGTAAAGCGATTCACCATGCCGGGCGTTATCCGCGACAAGGAATATGATCTGACTCAAGGCCATCCGAACTCGAAGATTCATTATGTGACGGGCAACCCGAATGGTGAAGCAGAAATTGTTGAAGTGAAGTTATCGCAGTCGAGCACAGCGCGTAAAAAAATATTCGAATTTGATTTTGCCGACCTTGAAGTAAAAGGCAGGGGAGCGCGTGGTAACATTCTCACCAAGTATCCCATCCGTAAAGTCGACTTCCTGCAAGCGGGTACATCAACTTTAGGTAAACTTAATTTGTGGTACGATGCCGATGCCGGTAAGCTGAACAAAGATGAGCGTGGCAAATACCTTGGGAAGTTTGCTGGGGAGGATCAGATTATTACCTTCCTACGCAACGGTTCGTACCGGATAACCGGGTATGATCTCACCACTCGGTTCGATCCGGAAAAAACACTGACCGTAGAGAAGTTCAGCCCCAAAAAAGTGATCTCGGCCGTGTACATCGATGGGGAATCGAAGCAGCATATGGTGAAGCGATTTGTAGTTGAAACCAGCACAGCCGATAAGGAATTTGGGTTCATCTCCGAAACCATAGGATCACGTCTGGTATTGGTAACCACAAGCGATACACCGGAAATTGAACTTGAGTTAATTAAAGGTAAAGACAAAAAGAAGGTTACAGAGGTTATTAACCTGGAGGATGTAGTGGATGTGAAGGGTTGGAAAGCTTTAGGCAACCGACTCAGTCAGTTTAAGGTAACGAAGGTGCATTTACCGGACGAACCGGAAGAGCAATCTCCAGGCGAAGCTGACGACATTGAGGCGACCGAAACCGGAAAGGGTGGCGAGTCGCCAAAAAAAAAAGAGGGGGAGCCCAACGAGCAAGCCAGCCTCTTCGAAGAGCCCAAAAAGCAAAGCCAGGAAGGCAACCCAAGCGGCAAAAAAGCAAAGCAAAAAGTCGAGCAAGCCAGCCTCTTCGAAGCGCCAAAGCCCACCGAAAAAAGCGAGCAAAACCAAAACGAAAAAAGTGAGCCGAAAACGGTAGCCAAAAAAACCGACAAGCCATCAAAAGGCGGTAAGGCTTTTGGGGTGGGTGAGACGATTGAGTTGGAGTTATAAGATGGTGTATTATTTATACTTTTGATCTGAACCTGCATGTTCAGTAATGCTTCTTATACCCTTCATCTCCATTGCCGGAATTGCCATTGCGCTGTTTACCTGTAGCCTTATTGCCACACGAGGCACTATCCGTCTTGCTGATGGATTATTGATTTCATGGCTCCTGGCACTTGCACTAAACCAAACTTATTTTCTGCTAACCGGAATTGAATTTGCTGATATCGTAACCCTACCGGCACATTGGCATTTATTCGGTATTTCAACTGTTCTGCTGCATTCGCCCTTGCTTTTTTTGTTCGCAAAGCATGCCTTTTCATCAAACTTGGGGCTCAGGGAAATAATTCATGCATTGCCGTTCGCTCTTTTTATGATTGGCTTTAGCATACTGGTAAGCAAACATCCCGATAAAGTTATCTTTCGGTATGGTCTTATCGGGTTTAAGGAAAACCTGATTCCGTTCACATACTATGGACTTTATATCGCTTTTATTTCGGGACTTTACACAGTTGCGGCTTTTTTTACCATCCGAAAGCACAAACAGCATTTAAGTCAAACACAATCCAGCGAAATAAGAAACGTACTTAACTGGCTGCAATATTGGATTGTAGCTGCGATGATCTTTTTTGTTGCGACTTTTATTATCGTGGAGGTATCAGTTTCCGGCCAACAATTCGATTCCCGGTTTACATTCCAGGTGGTGAGCGTTTTTATCACGTTTTATATCGTTTATGTTAGCTTTTGGGGAATACGTAAAACAGATGCGTTCCGGAATTTAGCACCAATCGAGCTGAATGTTTCGGTAACGATCGTTGAAAATAATAATGATGCGGATGAGCTTTTGCAGGTTTTGCAGGAAAAAATCGAACGAGGTCAGCACTACCTTGATCCTGATCTTTCTTTAATCAGGCTGGCTGAAATCATTAAAACTCCGCCCGGTAAGCTATCCAATGCTATCAATAATCGTTTGGGTAAAAACTTTTATGACTTTGTAAATGAATATCGGGTAAAGGAATTTTTAAAACGGCTTTCTGAAAAGCAATATACCCACCTCTCACTGCTTGGTTTGGCCTTCGAATGTGGATTCCGGTCCAAATCAACTTTCAACGCCTTTTTCAAGAAGCAAACCGGCCAAACACCCTCAGCATACAAGAAAACCTTGGAAAAGAAGTCCGGTTAAATTTCTGCGGACGCGCAGACTTTCGGTTGGAAATACTTTTGGCTCATGGATTCCAAAAATCTGTTTGAGCTATGATACGACAAATTTTACTCGCTGTTGCCTGCGTTTCATTTACGATGCTGTGGGCGCAAGACACTACCCTTAAAATAGTTGTACAAAAAGTTCAGCCCGGGCAAGGACGCATTCGAATATGTCTATTCGATAATGAGAAGGACTTTTTAAACCGTGCCAGGCAATGTATTGATGTTGATGCTACCGGTGAAACTTCTGTTCAAACTACTTTTCAACAGGTAGAGAATGGCACTTATGCTGTAGTTGTTTACCAGGATATGAACAGTAATGGTAAACTCGACAGAAACTGGATGGGGTTACCTGCAGAGCCGTATGGTTTTTCCAATAATCCATCAACGCTATTCGGGCCACCGTCATTTAGTAAAGCGTCCTTTTCGCTCACAAAGTCAACCTCCATAATCATTCTCTTATGAAGGCATTTATTCGGTTGTTGTATCACCAAAGCGGGGTTCTTTATTATACCGGACTTATACATTTTGTTCTCGCTGTCGTTTTCCTGCTGTTGATGGGTATAGATTCCCGTACTGTTCAATTGGAGAGCGTTTGGCTTAAGCCATTTCGGTTTGCTGTTTCCATCGGTTTATTCACGTGGACATTCGCCTGGTTTACAGGCTTTGTTCAAAAATATACCTGTACAATCAGAATACTTAATGGGATGATAGCTACATGCATGTTTATTGAAATTATATTGATCAGTATGCAATCAGTTAGGGGAGTAGATTCCCATTTCAATGTGAGCACATCCTTTGATGCAACTGTTTTCTCCATTATGGGCGGTGTTATAGGATTTAATGCCATTGTTGTAACCATTTGGTTTATAGTTTACAGCTTTCTCGAGAAAGGCGGAGAGGGATACCGTTCATCTGTTATTTGGGGATTGTTGCTCTTTCTGTTGGGCAACTTTTCGGGATACTTGCTTACCCGGTATGGTTGGCCATCAACTGAAGCAGAAACAATCCAGAACATGCCGCTTACGGATTGGAAAATGAACCTTAAAGATCTCCGTATATCCCATGCTTTAGGCTTGCACGCGATACAGGTACTGCCACTATGCCGATATGTTATTGGTAGGTTGCTATGGAATAGGGTGATGGTGCATTTCGTGGGGGTTACTTATGGAATTGTTTATGTAGTGGCTGTGATCTATGGCTTCCTATGGTGAAGTCTTAGATTTTTTCGTATTCAAAAGTATGCCAATTCCGATTCCAACACGCAGGCCAGCCCATTGGGCCGTCAGGTCTTTACCCTCGGGTGTAGTTAATGCAGCATCTTTTTCGGTTTTCAATTGTCCGTTGCCTTGAAAGTCGTAGCCAAGATTTGCCTGAGTCACAAAATTATCGAACTTCCGTTGGATCATTAACCCAGGCCGAAACCCAAAGTTTACTGACCTGAGAGAAATTTGTTCAGTTGCTTGAGTTGTTCCGATCACCAATTCTGTTCGTATTGTTTCCTTAGAAAAAATTGCTGAAAAATGTGAGGTTATAAAGAAAGGCCACATGTTGGAAGTATTCACTTGCCATTGATAAAAAACACCAGTTTGCACGCATTTCAAAAGTTGGTCCATTCGTGCATAGCCCGAATAATCCTTGTAATGAAGTGTACCGCCTGTTGATGTATAATCAAGCCATAAACCCACGGCTGATTGATCGAAGGCTTTGAAAGCGACTTCGCCACCAAAAGTAAGATATGCAGGAAAGGTATGAACAGGCTTTAGTGGTATATCAGTGCTTTGCATAAATCCTTCCTGAAATTCTCTCTGCGTTTTCATCCTAAAAGTTCCAACACCTACCCGAAACAGCAGGCTAGTGTTCTGGGGCATTGCCAGCACAGGGGTAAATATGAAAATGAAAAAGAAAAAGAAATACTTGCTCATTGTATTGGTTCAATAAATCCTCTTCCGGTTAAGTGATAGTTATTCGCATAAGCATGCCCATGTGTGGTATACGACATGGCTTTTTCTGTACCTAACAGTTGAAAATTACTTATAGTGTATAGCCTGATGATCGAAAAAGCATTTTCCATATATCGTGTATACAAGATTTGTGTAGCAGGATCATAACGCAATTCCCAAAGCATTTCATCGCCCAGCCACATTGGTGTAGTGAATGATCTGATTTTAGTGAAGGTACCCTCTGGGTCAGTTGGTGGGGCGTTAAGGTCAAAAATACTAAAGCCGTATTGTGAATAGGATTCATATGGCTCTAATGCAGTTGCACTGATCAGTTCGGTAGTATTCCTTCTGAAGAATTTTCTACCACTTTCGATGTTGCCTAATAAATTGAACTCATCCCCCGAACGAATATATACCTTACCGTTTGGGCTGCCGGGCTGGTCATAAACCAGATATTCGCTGTTGCTGGAAACAACCGGAGGCCTTACAATGTTAAAGTAAATGAACTTTGCTGAAGACCACCGCATCACATCAGCATTGATGTCATACACCATTCCCCATTTGTCGTTAAGCTTGGTTAGTGTTAGCGTAAGAAGACCAGTGTTTGAAAGATTTCCCAACACAATATTGTTGACGTTGTTCGTATTGCCGGTTGCCGGTATGGACGCATTGTAAATGTTATAGCTTGCACGATGGCTGAAATTCAATGGATCGAAGCTAATTATGTCAGCAGTACCAGCCACAATCATCGCTTTCGATTCATCTTCATTCACAACCAGCGAAGATAAATTACCCAACCCCATTTGAAGTGCTGTAAGGCTGTCTTCTAAAATCAAAGCCGGGAGACTATAGCGGTAGACAGCACCTGAAGATTGAATCAAAAGTTTATTATGCTGTGGAAGCATAGCAAAATTATTGAACGCTTTGAGGTTTGGAACTGAGTTCACCCCTTTGATGACTGTATTGGCCTGTAAAGGGTAACCTGCTCGACTGGTTTCAATAAAATAATTTCGGTCTTCAGCTAAGGCCAGTGTATCAATTACCAATTGCCCCATTTGCTGCAATGGAAAAGTAATCGGTTCCCCACCGGACTGAATAACAATCGAAGTATTATTTGTATTGATTTTGGAGTGAGTCCATGATAACGTAACTACACGGTTAGCATCATAGTTTACTGTAAAATCTACGGGAGGTTGATCAAATAAATCAACAGACCCAATCTCATGTTGATAAAATCCGTAACCTGTTACCACAATCTTATATGTAATATCACCGCCTACATAGCCAAAATCTACAAGGTGATCTTGTTGTGTATTGATAATCAATGTATCCTTTAATTGATAGTAGGGTTTATATATGCGTTTGATTTCATAATAGAAGTTTTTCTTTGCAGGAGCATTCCAGCGCAGTGTCAGGTAACCATTTTCATAGGCAAGTCTTGGCGGACTGCTGAGTGTTGGTGGGGTACGATCGGTAATAACCGCAAAACTCTTTTCAATCAGATAATACTCAGCCCCCAACTTTTCTGCCAGGCTTCCGGTTTCAGTAGCTACCCTTATGCGAATATCTACACGGTGGTATCCATCCGGATAGGTGTTCGGAAACAAATGAAAGGAAATGACATTTTCACCGTTCTCTGATGCAGTAACCGGGTAATCATTAAACGTAACCTCATAGCCAATAATCCGCTGTGAGACACCTTTTAACGTAAACTGAAACTGTGTAGGCCTAATCAAATAATAAGGGTCAGTAAATTCGGGATGATTTACTTCAATGATGTAACTAAGCGGACCCGGTGGCTGTATTGGGTTGATATATTCATTGTGTGGAGTAAACGTACATCCGCCACTGAACAAGATAAAAACAGAAACTAACGATGCGTAGCGTCTCAAACAAAACATTTATTTAGAACTTGAAATATAAATATTTAGTTTGAGATAAATCTACTACCGCTTAAACTTCTCCTTCAGTAAGGCCAGTTTTTCTTCCATGCTCAACTCGGGTTGTTTAGGCTTGTGTTGGGGTTTTTCTTTAGGTTTTGACGATGACAGTTTACCTGGGCTGGCCTTTTTACTGGGAGCAGGTTGCTGGGGCAGTTCAGCAAACGGATCACTTTTTATAGATAATCCAATGCGTTTGCGGGCAACATCAACTTCTACTACCGTTACGTTAACCTTCTGTTGCACGGCAACCACTTCTTTCGGGTCTTTAATGAACCTGTCGCCTAAATGGCTGATGTGTACCAAACCATCCTGGTGAACGCCTATATCGACAAACGCGCCAAAGTTGGTTACGTTGGTCACAATGCCGGGTAGTTTCATACCCACCTTTAAATCGGCTATTGTATTCACACCTTCTGTAAAACTGAATACTTCGAAAACCTTTCGTGGATCACGACCGGGTTTTTCCAGTTCGGTAACAATGTCGGTAAGGGTGGGCAAACCTGTTTTTTCGGTGATGTAATTTTTCAGATCAAGCCTCCTGCGCAATTCCACGCTGCTCATCAAATCTTTTACGGTACAGTTCAGGTCTTTTGCCATCTGGTTCACGATCGGATAGCTCTCAGGGTGCACAGCACTGGCATCCAACGGATTTTCAGCTTCACGTATGCGCAGAAAACCTGCTGCTTGTTCAAATACTTTCTCTCCAAAGCGAGTTACTTTCGTCAACTCTTCACGACTTTTAAACGGTCCGTTTTGATTGCGGTATTCAACGATGTTACGCGCCAGGGCAGGGGTTAATCCGGAAACATAGGAGAGTAGTTCCTTGCTTGCAGTATTTACTTCAACCCCAACGGAGTTCACACAACTGATCACCACATCATCCAGGCCTTGCTTGAGTTTAGTTTGATCTACATCATGCTGGTATTGGCCCACACCAATGGATTTGGCATCAATCTTTACCAGTTCGGCCAACGGATCCACTAATCTACGGCCAATGGAAACGGCTCCGCGCACGGTTACATCCTTATCCGGAAATTCTTCACGCGCAATATCGGAAGCGGAGTAAACAGAAGCACCACTTTCATTTACCATCATAATAATGATGTTATGCGGTAAGCCAATCTTCTTTACAAATGTTTCTGTCTCACGGCTGGCCGTGCCATTACCGATGGCTATCGCTTCAATTTGATATTGTTCGCAAAGGTTTTCAATCAAGGCAGCTGATTTCGCTGTTTCCCGTTGTGGTTCATGGGGATAGATCACATCGTGATGAACCAGTTTTCCTTGCTTATCCAAACACACCACTTTACAACCACTGCGAAAACCAGGATCAAGCGCCAGCACATTTTTTTGCCCGAGGGGGGCAGCTAACAATAACTCTTTCAGGTTGGTAGCAAATACTTTTATGGCTTCTTCATCGGCCTTCATCTTCGACTCCATGCGGATTTCGGTTTCCAGCGATGGGCGTAACAGCCTTTTGTAGCTATCGTGAACGGCTAACTTTACCTGTTCTGCGGCAGCGTTGACACTTTTTATAAACTGTTGCTCCAACAGGGCAATGGCCGATTCTTCCGGAGGGAATATATCCAGTGTAAGAACACCTTCTTTCTCGCCCCTGCGCAGCGCCAACAACCGGTGTGAGGGGGCTTTTGATATAGGCTCACTCCATTCGAAGTAATCTTTAAACTTCTGGCCTTCTGTTTCCTTGTTCTTAACAACTTTTGAGGTTACTGTACCTTCTTTCCAAAAGAGTTCGCGCAGGTTCTTTCGTGTTTCGGTGTTTTCGCTTACCCACTCGGCTATAATGTCGCGCGCACCGGCCAGCGCTTCCTCCACATCAGCCACACCTTTACCGGTATCAATGAACGATTGAGCAAAGGTTTCAAGGTCAAACTTTTCCTGGTCAAATAGTTTCACCGCCAGTGGTTCAAGACCTTTTTCTTTGGCTACGCTGGCACGTGTTTTACGCTTGGGCCTGAAGGGCAGGTAAATATCCTCAACTTCTGCCAGTGTTTTTACCTTGGCCAAAAGGGCCAGTAGTTCAGGAGTAAGAAAACCCTGTTTCTCAATAGAGGTAATCACGGCCTCCCTGCGCTTGTCCAGTTCCTGAAGCTGTTCCAGCCGATCACGAACGGTGGCGATACTCACTTCGTCCATGCTACCGGTCATTTCCTTGCGGTAGCGCGAAATGAAGGGGATGGTAGCGCCTTCGGCCAGTAATTCGGCCACAGCACGTACATTTTTTACGGGTTGGTTTAGTTCCTCAGCAATCAGGTCGGTATAGCGGACCAGCGTTTCTTGTTCCATTATCTTTTAAAGCAGGTGGCAAAAATAGGATAAGGTTCTTAACCCGCAAGGAGATTTCACTAACAGATTTTGGTGCACTTTATGAACTCATTTGTGACCTATGTGGAATCTTTTTCACGCAAAGGTCGCCAAGCAAATGCGCAAAGAAATCGCAAAGAGTAACAAGTGGATTTTCAGATATATTCTTCTATCCAAATTTATATTATGTTAGCCCTAGCATTTATAAAACCTGATCTTCTATGTCTCCCTATCTCGCTGAATTTTTGGGCACATTAACACTCATCTTGTTAGGTGATGGTGTGGTTGCCTCTGTTGTGTTGAAACAAACCAAATCGGAAAATGCCGGCTGGCTTACGGTCGTCATTGGCTGGGGGCTTGCTGTTACACTGGCCATTTATGCGGTGGGTCAGATCAGCGGTGCGCACATCAATCCCGCAGTAACCCTGGCGCTGGCATATTCAGGAAGTTTTTCGTGGGATCTTGTTCCCGGATATTGTCTCGCCCAACTTGCGGGCGCATTTACCGGTGCTATACTGGTTTGGCTGCATTACCTCCCGCATTGGTCGGCTACCGATGATCCTGCCGGAAAGCTCGCAATCTTTTCTACGGGTCCTGCCATTCGTTCAACCTTCAGCAACTTGATCAGTGAAATCATTGGAACGGCCGTATTGATTTTGGGATTGCTAACTATAGGTGCAAATAAATTCACCGAAGGGTTAAACCCGCTGGTGGTTGGCTTATTGATTATTTCAATTGGACTATCCCTGGGTGGCACCACAGGTTTTGCGATAAATCCGGCACGGGATCTTGGTCCGCGCCTGGCTCATTTCCTTTTGCCTATCAATGGCAAGGGTTCTTCCGATTGGAGCTATGCGTGGATACCGGTAGCGGGGCCTGTTTTCGGTGGTTTGTTGGGGGCGTGGCTGTATCAGGTGCTTTTTTAAATACACTATCAAATACAAACTCTATGTAAGTTTAGGAGGCACTTGATTGTCAGGTTGAGCTTGTAGAAACCTGACTTCTAATCCTTTTTCTTCTTCGATTTGTTTAGCTGAAGTGTGGTATTGCCTCCGGAAACCCGACCATCTTTGTCATACACGTAGTCAGACTTTACTTTCTTCTCTTCGGGTGCCGATCCGGTTTCGATTTTGTAGGAATTTTGTTTTGCGTTCATTCGCAGGGGTGAGGAGTTGGCTATTCGGGTTGAATCGGCTTTCCATCGCGCAATGGAATCGATCCGGTGCAGCGAATCACGTTTAGGTTTTTCTTCCGATTGACCAAAGGCTACGAGCGTGGTTAAGGTAAGGGAAAGGGTTAAAAAAAAGGCTTTCATTTTCTGGAAGAGTAAGTTAATCGTTAACAATACTAAGCACTAAATGTTTTGTTAAGTATGGAAAAAATCAAATCTGTTATCAGCAACCTGGTTTCAGTAACGGAAAATGAATTCAGTAAGTTGCTATCTGACTGCCCTGTAATGAATTTTAAACGTAATGAGATAGTAAGCTACCCGGGAGAAATCCCTCAGGCAGTGTTTTTTATTAATAAGGGAATAATCAGAGTAACGGTAACCGACAACGAGGGTAATGAACATACGATTCACTTTGCACTTGAAAATCAATTTATAGCCGATTACTCCAGTTTCATATTAAAGCAACCTGCATTGTATGCATTACAGGCCTTAGAAGATACTGAAGTGGTGGTTATGTCCCGGAAGGCTATTGAATGGGGCTACAACAACATGCGTGAGGGTGACCGGCTCGGGCGTTTGATAGCCGAATTTTATTTCCTTTACCAGGACAATCGGATAAAAAACCTTTACGCAAGAACACCCAGGGAGCGTTACGATTCTATTGCTGAAGTTTTTCCCAACATCCACAACCGGGTACCTCAACATATGATTGCTTCCTACCTGGGCATTACACCGGTGCATTTAAGCCGGTTAAAAAAATCAGATCTTTTGAAATCATAACATTTGTTATCGTTCCATAAGTCAATGCCTCCGTTGTTTTGTAGTAAAAACGCTATGAAACTATCATCTGAAGAAAAGTTGCGCTTAAAAACTTCCTATGGTCCGTGGGCTTTAATAACCGGGGCATCCTCGGGTATAGGTCTTGAACTGGCCACGCAATTGGCCGGGTCGGGGCTGAACATTATGCTCCATGGACGCAGGGCATTGGCATTACAAAAGATTGCGCAAGAACTGAAAGAACGCTATGCCGTACAAACCGAAAATTGTTTCGGTCGATTTAGCGACTGATGATGGGGTGCAGGAATTGCTGCAGGCGACAGGAAAAAGACCAATTGGATTGGTAGTTGCATCGGCCGGTTTTGGTACCTCAGGTTTATTTTACAAGGCTAACCTGGACGATGAGGTAAACATGCTTCGCGTCAATTGTGAAGCAATGATGTTGTTGGTCCATTATTTCAGTAATCAATTTATAAAACAAAAGCGTGGTGGTTTTATTCTATTAAGTTCTATGGTTGGTTTTCAGGGAGTACCTTTTGCGGCCCATTATGCTGCTACCAAAGCGTACGTGCAATCGCTTGGTGAAGCCCTGGCGGTTGAACTTAAGCCTTATGGTGTTGATGTATTGACCGCGGCACCGGGCCCGGTATCCAGTGGTTTTGAAGCACGTGCCAACATGAAGATGAACATGGCCATGCAACCTGAGCAAGTTGCTATTCCGATGCTGAAAGCATTAGGTAGAAAATCTATGATCCTTCCCGGATTCTTAACCAAATTTTTGGTGGGCTCGCTGCGTACTGTGCCGCGCTGGGCCAAGGTAAGGATTATGCAAAAGGTGATGGGCGGAATGACGGCTCATCAACGTACTGAAATCGGGTAAGGGTATGAAAGAATTTTTATTCCTGTTGAAAGAGCGCAATGAAGTGCTCTACTATTTTGGTTTGATCTGCCTGATTGCTGCTGCGGGTTGCCTGGTTCTGACCAAAGTATCAACGCTGCAGGTGTTGGGTACAAGTGCCTGGCTTAAGCCTTTAAAATTTTTTCTGTCCTCTGCAGTTTTTGTATGGTCCATGGGTTGGTATCTTCATTACCTGGGGCAGTCGCCTGGCATTCAATGGTATTCCTGGGGCATGGTGGTTCTCTTGGGGCTTGAAAATTTGTACATCCTCCTTCAGGCATATCGTGGAATAACCTCTCATTTTAATGTAAGCACACCGGCATTTGCATCCCTTTGGGGTTTAATGGCTGTTGCAGCCGTGGGTATTTCCTTATGGACTGCACTAATAAGCGCTCGTTTTTTTACCGATGCATTTCCAGCGTTACCGGTTGCCTACTTATGGGGAATACGACTTGGTCTGGTTGTTTTTGTAATCTTCAGCCTTCAAGGTTTAACCATGGGTGCCCGTATGGCGCATAGTGTTGGAGGGCCCGATGGCCGCCCGGGTTTACCCTTGGTGAACTGGAGTACATTGCATGGCGATTTGAGAGTGGCTCATTTTATGGGCATGCATGCCTTGCAGGTTTTACCGTTATTAGGATTTTTTGTGCTCCGTAAGTCACCATTAATCCTGTTGGCAGGATTACTTTATATGGGCATTACTGTTGGGGTATTTATTCAGGCTATGCTGGGTAAACCGCTTGTGAAGTTTTAATGAATCGTTATTGGCTATAAATACTCCGACAATTGTTCAAACACATTCGGCCATGAAATGTTGCCCTCGCGCCTGCCAAGCCGGACCATAATCAGGTTTTTCGTTGGGTGAACATAGATGTATTGGCCATGCAACCCATTGGCATAAAATCCATTTTTACTTAACCACCATTGGTATTTATAGTACTTCACACCGCCCGTTTCTGTTGTGGCCGTGGTGGATGCCTCCACCCACGATTGGGGTAAAAGTTGGGCCCCGTTCCAATTGCCTTTGTTCAGGTACAACCTCCCGAATTTCGCGAAGTCACGTGCTTTGGCGTTGATGCAACAAAAAGTTTTTTCCAGTCCGTTGTTCTTTTTATCGATGCTCCAGCTTGCATCATACTCCATATCGAGGTGCCCCCAGATTTTTTCATTCATGTAATCGGTAACAGGTTTGTTGGTTGCGCGCTCAACAATTAGTCCGAGTAATTGAGTGTTGACACTTCGGTAGGCAAATTTTGTTCCGGGTGGGTAATCTGTTTTTAAATGCTTCAGGTAGTTTCTTAGTGTTTTGCCGTAGTATAATTTGGCGGCCTGCCCAAATGGGTTATAGTAGCTTTCGCTGGCTTTAATCCCGCTGGTCATTTGCAACAGGTGGCTGATGGTGATGGCCTCAAAACCCTTTTTATTTTTTAATTCAGGAATGTAATTGGTAATGGGTTCGTCCACGCTTTTAATGTAGCCATCGGCCAATGCTGCGCCAATCAGTGCTGATGTATACGATTTAGCCATTGAAAACGAAGCTACGGTTGAACTTTCTTTATAGCCTTGGTAATACCGTTCCAGAAGCAACGAATCGTTTCGGATGATCAGGAATGCTACAGAATTATTGGCGATGGCTATGCTATCAATCCGGTGAACGCGGGCTTTGCCCACCATTTCGGTTTGAGGGGTTTCAACAAAACGAAACGGCTCAATGGCCTTGGGCAATGGCCGTGATGGAAATATTTTGTGGTCGGTTATATCCGAGAAATTGTAGAGGACAAACCGCCCTACCAGGCACGATGGAAGGATCAGCAAGGACACGAAAAGAAAGGAATAGATAGTTTTTTTCATAGCTTATGGATAGACGTAATAACCTGTGAAAAGTTATCATGTTTTATTTTTTTGGCTGTAATAATGCTTTGGCTCATGTTACTCATTCAAAAAGTCAGTTTATGAGTATTAAAAATCATTCTCCTAAACCCAAGAGCACCCACTTAATGGCAACGCTGATTGGAATTGTTGCCGGTTTTATATGCCTGGGTGCACTTTATGCCGGCTATACCGGAGAAATGCCAGCAGAATTTTTGGTTCTGCTGACAATGATAACCGTTTCCATAAGCCTTTTGCTGTTACCAACCCGTCCT
This sequence comes from Cyclobacteriaceae bacterium, assembly GCA_025808415.1. NCBI lineage: Bacteria > Pseudomonadati > Bacteroidota > Cytophagia > Cytophagales > Cyclobacteriaceae > Cyclobacteriaceae bacterium. Next base: position 2,394,905 of record CP075525.1, on the reverse strand, counting down.
TCTGGAATTAAGCAATCTTTAAAAAATCAAAACCGATGACAACAATACAGACAACTCCTAAAAAAGCCATGCGCGATTGGTCAGGCCCCTTTAACCGGGTACTTTATTTTTCATTTGTGTGCCTGGCCATCTACTTTCTTTCCGTAAGCCGTGATGTGGGTTCAGCTATGAGTAACCTTGGACTGGCACTCATCTTCGATCCTTTCAAACAGGAAGTCTCGTGGAACAAACGTCCGACTTATCAGAAAGTATGGTTGCTTACACATGTTACGGTAGTGTTTCTTCTGTTGGGTATCATCCTTGTAAAAAAATTCATGTAACACCGGAAGACACCGTCATTTAACTTCCTTCGTTCTGCAATTCTTTGTAGTTTGGGAAGACTATGAACGTGTTTATGCGCCAGTCCCATCTTCAGTCCATTCAGCTGGAAAAATTTGATTTATTGATTATTGGTGGCGGTATTACGGGGGCAGGTATAGCATTGGATGCTGCTTCGCGCGGATTAAAAACAGCCCTCATCGAAAAAAATGATTTTGCTTACGGTACAAGTTCACGTTCTACCAAACTTATCCATGGCGGGCTGCGCTATTTAAAGCAACTTGAATTTGGTTTGGTTAAGGAAGTGGGCAGTGAACGTGCCATCGTGCACAAGCTTGCCCCGCATTTGGTAATAGCCGAAAAAATGCTCCTACCCTTAAAGAAGGGAAGGGGATTTGGCACGTTGCTTACTTCGTTCGGTTTAAAACTTTATGATTGGCTGGCCGGAGTAAATGAAATTGACCAGCGTAAGATGCTTACCCGGCATCAGACGCTTCATCATGAACCGCTGTTGAAACCCGATGATGTTAAAGGTGGCGGTTTGTATGCCGAATACCGTACCGATGATGCACGCCTTACCCTCGAAATAATGAAAACGGCTGCCGCACATGGCGCATGCGTGGTCAATTATGTTCAGGCTACCGATTTTAGTTACGAAGGTGGCGCGGTGTGCGCTGTGAAAGCTACTGATGTGCTAACACAACAAACCATCACCATCAGCGCCACTACTATTGTAAATGCCGCAGGACCGTGGGTAGATGAATTACGCGTACTGGACAAATCGAAAAAGGGAAAACAACTGCACCTCACCAAAGGTGTTCATATTGTGGTTGATCGTAAAAAATTTCCGGTGCGCCAGGCTATTTATTTCGATGTGCCCGATGGGAGAATGATTTTTGCCATACCCAGAGGAAGAACCACCTACATTGGCACAACAGATACAGATTATCATCAGGCGATTGATGAGGTAAAAACAACAGTGGAAGATGCCCGGTACCTGATTGAGGCTGTGAACGATTCCTTCCCGGAAGTTAACCTTCAGCTTGCTGATGTAGAATCGAGTTGGGCAGGGTTGCGGCCACTGATCCATGAAGAAGGAAAATCAGCCTCCCAACTTTCGCGAAAAGATGAAATCTTTCAATCACCCTCCGGATTGATTTCCATAGCCGGTGGTAAACTAACCGGTTATCGTAAAATGGCCGAACGGGTGGTTGATATGGTCATCAGCGAATCGTTCGAGGGCCGCGATTTAAAATCCTGTTATACCGATAAGATCAGTCTGTGTAATGAAGCTTTCAGTAACGCTGATGATGTGCGTGCCTATAAAAAAGCTGTAGCGTCAAACCTTACGCCTTTTGGTTTGGAGCGCTATGCCGATTATCTGGTTGAAACTTACGGCAGGCAAACGGATGATATACTGTTTGGACTCGAAAAATTTTCGGGTAATGATACGGGCATAAACCTGGCCCGGTCAGAACTCTTTTTCACACTTGAAAACGAAATGGTTCAAACCCTCCTTGATTTTTTTATTCGCAGAACAGGCATGTTATTTTTTGAAATGCCCCGTCTTAAGCTGGTGATGAATACCATTCTTGTTGACTTCAAAGAATATTTCAGTTGGAATGATGAGCAATACAATCAGGAATTGGCTAAGTTGGAACACGCAATTCAGGAGGCACAACTAATTACCTATGACTAATGACTAAACACATCATCGCCCTAGACCAGGGAACCACCAGTTCACGCGCTGTACTTTTTAATGAGCAGGGAGAAATAAAAGGTGTCGCTCAAAAAGAATTCAGACAAATATTTCCACAGGCCGGCTGGGTGGAACACGATCCTATGGAAATTTTAAGTTCACAATTAGGGGTACTGGATTCCTTAATCCGCCAGCATAAGGTTGATGTGGCTTCTATTCAAGCCATCGGCATTACCAACCAGCGCGAAACAACAGTAGTATGGAATAAAGCTACCGGTGAGCCTATTTATAACGCTATTGTGTGGCAGGATAAACGAACCGCTTCTATTTGTGAAGATTTAAAAGAAAGGGGACTCACAGCCTACGTTCGCGAAAACACCGGGCTGGTTATCGATTCTTATTTTTCAGGAACAAAGATTAAATGGATATTAGATAACGTAAAAGGAGCGAGGGAACAGGCCAATAGGGGAGAACTAGCTTTTGGTACTATTGATACGTGGCTGATCTGGAATATGACTAACCGAAAAGTACACGCTACGGATGTTACCAATGCATCGCGAACCCTCCTGTTTAATATCCGAACACTACAATGGGACGAGCGCTTGCTTCACGAACTAACAATTCCTGAAAACATGCTGCCCTCCGTCCATCCATCAGCGCATAATTTTGGTTATATTCAATTAAACGACACCTACATTCCTATTTGTGGTGTTGCAGGTGATCAGCAAGCTGCTTTATTCGGGCAGGCGTGTTTTGAACCGGGCATGGCAAAAAATACCTATGGCACAGGTTGCTTTATGCTGATGAACACCGGCACTAAAATTCAGCAATCAAAAAATGGATTGATCACCACCATTGCGTGGCGACTGGGCGATAAGGTTGAATATGCGCTGGAGGGAAGTGTATTCATTGCCGGTGCAGCCGTGCAATGGCTGCGCGACAGTTTGGGCATAATAGACGAATCAAAAGACTCGGAATATTTTGCAGCGAAAGCATTGGGGTCAAGCGAAGTGTATGTTGTTCCTGCCTTTGCCGGATTAGGTGCACCGTATTGGGATATGTATGCACGGGGTGCTATTTTTGGTTTAACGCGCGATACCGGTAAAGATCACATTATCAAGGCTACGCTTGAGTCATTGGCGTACCAGACCAAAGATGTGCTGAATGCCATGGAAGAAGATGCCGGATTGAAACTTGCGAAACTCAAAGTGGATGGTGGAGCCTGCGCGAATAACATTCTCATGCAGTTTCAGGCCGATATACTGGGAACCGAAGTGGAGCGTCCCGAAGTGATTGAGTCTACCGCCATGGGTGCAGCCTTTTTAGCCGGCATATACGTGGGGTTATGGAAGAAAGAGGATATTATTGCGAACCGAAGGATTAACAAAACATTTAAAGCTTCAATGGATGCCTCTACACGTGATCGGCTTTATAGCGGCTGGAAGAAGGCCGTGGAGCGGTCCAGGGGGTGGATTGATCCTTAGGTAACTAAATTATTGTACATTCGATTTTACAAATCAACCATTATGAAGTTTACGCTTTTCCTGTTCACGGCTTTTGTTTTTCCATTTCTGCTTTTCGCCCAGGCCGATGTATATAAAATTGTGGCCAACGAAACCTGCGCGTGTTTGCAGCAGAAAGATATTTCAAAACTGAAGAACCGCACAGAAGTAGAAATGGCCATGGGCTTTTGCATGTTGGAAAGTGCCGGCCGTCAAAACCTGGATATCGATTTTTCCGACCAGGAGGCCATGCGAAAATTCGGGGAGAAGGTGGGCGTGCAGATGGCATTGATTTGCCCGGAAGTGTTCTCTTCTTTTTTTAATAAGGATGAAAGCGAGGAGCCGGCACTGCTTTCAGGCCAGGTTAAATCGGTTGATGTTGGGGAATTTGTTTACCTCAATTTCAAAGAAGATGGGGGCAAAGAACACCGGTTGATCTGGACACGGTATTTCCCCGGCTCCGATGATTTTATGGACAACCCCAAAAAACTGGTGGGCAAAAAAGTAAATGTTGCTTTTGCGGGGGCCGAGTTTTACTCGCCAAAGTCAAAAGCCTACTTTATTGCCAAGGAGATAACCGAGCTTCACGTACGCTGATTAAATTTCTATTGGAATGAATAATACCGCACCACATCCTTTATCCGTTCGCCAACACGTGGTTAGGATTTGCTTGTTTCTTGTTGCCGCTATTGCCCTTACAGGCGGGGCGTTGCAATTTTACCTGGGCCAACCCGATACTTCGCCCAGGTTAGATAACATTCATAGGTTTATGGCCGGTATTTACTTTTCGTGTGGGGTAATTGCACTTTGGGCTGCGGTAACCGTGCGCCAGCAGGGCACACTTATTTACCTGATTGCCCTTGCCATATTTATGGGTGGCGCAGGGCGTTTAGTGTCCATGGGCATGGTGGGGATCCCGGAGCCGCAATGGCTGTGGTTAGCTTATCTTTTTCCCGAGCTGCTGGTCCCCATTGTTATGGTAAGTGCGCATCGGCCTGCCGGTTACAAAATGCATTAATGGACTTAGTTCAAGTCACTTTTGGTGTGCGTAAAATCTTTTCCATGGCCCTGCCTTTTGCCAGTTCATCCACCAGCTTATCTAAATACCTGACTTGCCGCGTTACCGGATTTTTTATTTCCTCTATCCGGTAACCGCAAATTACACCGGTTATCTGGTTAGCGGCCGGGTTTAACCTGGCCTGCCTGAAAAATTCTTCAAACGTTACATTTTCCTGAATCAGTTGCCTGGTTTTATGTTCATCGAAACCGGTAAGCCAGGTAATTACGTTTTGCAATTCTTCTTTTGTTCTTCCTTTGCGCTCAACTTTTGCAACGTAATGCGGGTATACCGAAGCAAAGGTAAGGGTGGCTATGCGTTTATCATGCTCGGGTGTGGTGTTCATGCCATTCTGGTTTAGATAAAGGTTAGCTTGTACAGGCAGGCAGCATGTGCCATACGCTTATTTTCTTCCAGTTATTGTTGGGGGCGATTGAAATAGCCTTTTAAAATACGGGTGCCTGAATACGATCAGCAAGATAGCCGTATAGGTCACTAATTCTGCGGTCATGGCATAATACCTGGTGGGGCTTGTCATAAATCCTAAAGTTTCAATAACGCAGATTGTGAAAAGCATCGTGTATGCCGCCAGCAGAAACGATGGGGTTTTGCTCCAGGCTGTAAAATAGCCAATCAGGAATCCTGTTGAGGCAATTATTACAGAGCCCCAATGAATGGGTAATAACCACTTCGGAAAGTCATGATTTGTATAGGGAGGCCAGGGTACTTGCGGAGAAAGTAATTCTACCATGCCACCGGTAGCCCATAGCAGCAGAAAAATATGGATGAGTACTAAAAGATATCCAAGGTATTGCATGACTGTTGTATTATAATTTGAAGTAGTTTAGCACTCAACTGTCATAGTAGCACTTCACCCGCCATTATGCCAAACTGCTGTTAGCTGTGGTTTTTTCTATTTCGTAAATCGTTTTTTGAAGGCCGTTTTCGTTGCTAATTAAACTTTGTATATGTTTTGCATTGGTATAAAGTTGTTCGTTTGTCAATAGTTCGTTTATGCTTTGCAAAAATATCTTTTCTGTCATTTTACTAATGGGTGTCGGTTTAACTGCAAGTCCTTTTTTGTAAGCGTGATTTCCCCAAAACTTTTGGTCGCCAATAGGATAAAGTATTGGGCAAATTAGAAAAGGCTTTCCTGCTCTCAAACATTCTGCTGTTGTCCCTATGCCACCGTGATGAATAATTGCTTTTGTCAAAGGGAATAGTTTTTCGTAAGGTGCTGAAAAAATAACTTTAATATTTGGGTTGTTTTCAAGCCTCTCGGTTTGGTCAAGTCCCCAACCTTTCACTACAACTATTCTTGTGTCAAATTGTTCTGTTAGCTTAACAATGGCTGTCTGTAAATCAAATTTGCTCTTAAACGGCATACTCCCAAATGTCAATAGCAATGGTGGTTCTCCTGTATTGATGAAGTCTTTAAGGTCTGTTGTCAATTCAGTAGATGAAGTCCCAAACCAAAATCCTGTAAATTTTGAATGAGTTGGAAAGTCTTGTGGAACTGATAAAAAATGAGAACTTATTCCGTAAATATTCTTCACTGTCGGAAGTAAAAACTTTTTAGGTAAATCAAACTTTGCTCTAAATTGTTCGATTGGCTTTGATAATAGTTTAATGCTCAGATTTGAAAACTTGTAAGTCAGTTTGTTCAGAAAACTTGGTATTGGCAAGCCACTAAATACAGGATTTGCAAATTCACTTGTCAGCTCAACGATAGGTAAAACATTAGCTCTAATCATTTTGTGAGGAAATTGGTCAGCAAAACTGTCCGCCAATGTCTTTACGTGATAGAGGACGATGTCGCTATCCTTTGCTAATTTGTAAAACTCTGTCAACGAGTTTGCAATTAAAGGATAAACCCAGGTGTTTAGATTTCTTTTCACTGCAAAAGGATTTCCTTTCATCATCTTTTTCCCTTCGTCCGAGTTTAAGATTTCTTGAAAATCCGCTTCTACTGGGACAAAGTCAATGTCGTAAGAATTTACAAGTTGTTTAAAGTTTTTTGCTGTGGATAAAGTTACTTGATGTCCACGTTGTATGAGAGCTTGTCCCAAGACCGCATATGGTTGAACATCTCCACGAGTTCCAAGTGTCAATATGGCTATCTTCATTCTGTTACAGTCGTCTTTTTAAGATTGCCTACAACGTTTCGGGGTTTGCGATGGCGGGGAGTTTTAGCACTAAACTTTGTTCGGAGAGCTGAACTTCCACCTTGCACAAATGTGTCTGCGAAGCACGAAACCCCCGCTATCGCAAACCCCTTGTTATCTGCTACCTTTCCCATCTGTCAATGCACTGCTGTTATGTTTACCTTTTCAATTCCTTTCAAGTGAAGTTCAATATGTCTGTCGTGTGCTTTGTTGTGAAACTCACTTATGATTTCTAAAATGTCGTAGTCAATGAAATTACACTCGCTGCCGTCAATTGTAAGCACACTGTATTCGGGTATTTCGTCTAATGCTTTACGCAACTTTACTTTATTTAAGAAAGTAACATTGCTATTGAGTTTGATGTAATAAGTTTCTATACCTTCATGTATTGACTTGGTGAATTTATATTCAGCTTTGAAATTGTTTTGAACGATAAAGTAAATAGAAACTAAAAGTCCGATACTTACCCCAATTAATAAATCAGTTGAAAGAATTACAAGTATGGTAATGAGAAACGGAAGAAATTGTTTCCACCCTAAGCTCCACATATTCCGAAGCAGTTTCGGTTTGGTAAGGTTATAACCTGTAACAAGCAGAATGGCTGCAAGCGAAGCGTAAGGAATTTTGTTTAGCAGAAATGGAACAAGCAACACTGCAAGCAAAAGAAACAGTCCGTGAGTGAAGGCGGAAAGTTTTGTTCTGGCTCCAGCGTCCACATTTGCAGCACCCCTCACTACAACGGCTGTCAGCGGTATTGCTCCTAAAAGTCCACAAATCATGTTTCCAATTCCTTGTGCAATGAGTTCACGATTAACGGGAGTGATGCGATTGACTTTATCTAGTTTGTCAATTGCCTCAATGCAAAGCAGCGTTTCTAAAGTTGCAAGAAGCCCGATGATGATTCCGTCTTTCCAAATCTCTGCTGTGGAAAACAGCTTTGAGAAGTCAGGGAAAGTTATGCTTGCAAAAATGTTGGAAGGAATATTTACTAATTGAGTTTGCTTGAGTGAAAAATCAGAAGCTGCGTTTGTGAAAAGAATGTTTGTGATGATGCCAACAATAACAACTAAAAGCGGTGCAGGAATTACTTTCAATCTTTTCGTAAAAGCTTGTTGAAGTATAACAAGAATGATTAAAGAAACAATAGTGATTAAAATTGCTCCTCTCGTTATGTGATGATTGAAGTTGTCAAAGCTGCCAAGAAAGTTGTCAGGAGAAAACAATTTTAGAAAACCACTTGTCCAAAAGTCGGGTTGGTCGTAACCCAATGCTAACGGAATTTGTTTTGAAATTAGAATGATGCCGATTGCTGCTAACATACCTTTTATAACTGATGAAGGAAAATAGTTTGCGATTGCCCCAAGTTTTAAAAGTCCAAGAGTAAGTTGAAATAAACCTGCAACCATAACAGCAAGAAGAAAAATTTTGTAGTCGCCTAGCGAAATGATTGAAGCAGCAACCAAAGTTGTCAAGCCCGCGGCAGGTCCCGAAACTGCAAGCGGTGAACCGCTAATAAGTGCAACTACAAGCCCGCCAATGATGCCCGATAAAAGTCCTGCATAAAGTGGTGCTCCTGAAGCCAAAGCTATACCCAAACAAAGAGGAAGTGCAACAAGGAAAACCGAAAGTCCGGCAGGTAAATCGTGTTTGAGCCAAATTATACGATAATATTTGATTGTTCTTTTCATGTAATTAGTTGTCTGAAAAATGTTCGTTCAAAGGTAGAATGTTTCAAGTTAGCAGTGTCCCCAAAGGTTGCCGTTAACGTTTTGCCGCTTTGCGAAGGCGAGGATTTTTAGACACTGCCCAATTAACTGTGTAAGTGCTGGTAACGACTAAGCAACTGCGTAAAGGTTTTATATTTTGCATCTACCTTCGAAGATAGTTAAAAATTGATTTACGATTATTGGCCAGTTCCTCACGGGCAATGTCCATTTTTTGGTGATCTCCCGTAAAGCCAGGTACACCGCTTTCATTACAGCCTGGTCGTCAGGGAACGAAAGTTTGTTGTTGGTATACTTGCGGATTTTTCCGTTGAGGTTTTCGATAATGTTCGTAGTATAAATCAGTGTTCGGATTTCGATCGGATAATCGAAGAAGTGCGTGAGGTTATCCCAATTTGTTTTCCACGATTTGATGGCATGCGGATATTTTTTGCCCCATGTTACCTCAAGCTGCCCCAAAGCCTGTGCAGCCAGCTCTTTGTTAGGCGCGCCATAAACATTTCTCAAATCAGCTACAAATTGCTTCTTGTCTTTCCAGACTACATAGCGAAGCGCAAATAACCACTTTTAAAATTGCTACTATCAGCTTTAGCTTTAATAATGTTCTTCGCCAACAAGGCCGGGAGAATGGTATATCCGGTCATGAATTGTCCTTATATGCTAAAAAAGCAATTTCTAATTCTGTAAAATACTTTGCCCTTAACCGTCTTGGAAATTGGCTACAGCAACCGAAACATGAAAGAAAATTTTATTTATTTTGTTGCTGTACCCGGTTATCTGTGCAAATAATCTTACATTAAAATGCTGAAAATAGTAACATCGAATTTAATATTATGTCTTGCCACTTGCATCCTCCTGTCGTGCCAACCCAAACGGGGTCCGGAGGAAACATCTGTTGATGTTGATAAACTTGAGTTGACCGGTAAAATACTTATTTACGGGCCTGATGTGGACGCTACCACCTGCGAGGTTTTCGGGCAGTGCGATTGCTGTGCAGGACATTATGTGTTTATCAATGAAAGCGAATTTATCGCTATTGATTATTGCGAGGCGGATCAAACTTACCGGATGGGAACTTATAAAACCAACAATAATATAGTTAGCCTGCACGTTAAGGAGTTGGTTGTAGACCGCACGGCCAATTGGCCTGCAGAAGGTGATGAGTCCGGTATGGAAGAGATGAGCTATACACTAACCGAACGAAAAGTTGACCCTATTACCATTACATTAACGCTTCAGCAATGCGAAAAAAATATTTTGTTCGAGGTTGATTCGCAGGAAACACCCTTTGCGGCAGTTGATAAGAATACCCTGTTTTCGGATGTTGTTGACCGAATGAAACAACACGGTGTTTGGCCTTTGCTTGGCTTAAAGGAATAGGTCCGCAGATAATTACCCAAAATTTTACTTTTTCTATTTTCAGGCATGAAACGCGTTCAGGTATTTATAGGTGCATTTTTAGTGTTGGTTCATTTCAGTAGGGCGCAAAGCTTTGACGAGTTTATTTTTCGCAACCGCTACATTACCTGCATGGATGTAACCTATAATGCGGCCAGCATTATTGCCTCGCTTAGCCAAGCCCAACGGTACGATAGTCTGTACAGCTTTTTAACCTATTGGGAAAATAAGTGCGGAAAGGTGGAGCCTGTTTACAGGCTGCAACTGATCCTGGACATTAAAACCGGCAGGTTCAACCCCGACCAGGTTACCCGTGAGATGCTGGTTTATATGATGGAATATCGAAACGTTGTTGACGATCGGTTTAGTTTATTCTATCGCGATCGTGAACCTTATATCGACTATCAGCAAAGCATCAGCAACATTAATTTAGAAATCAAACGGTTGGCGCAATCGGTTTCCTTTTCAGGCTCAACCGATGAAGCTTTGATTGTACAGTTCTATTCCATGGAAAAAGCTGATTTTTCGGCTGTAAAAAATACACCTGTTGGCGAAAGTAACCTGAGACGGGTATATGATGAGTACAAGGCCGAAACCGAGCGGATTACCGAAGGGCATTTAGCCCTTATTGTGGGGCATTACAAACCTTATGGAAAAATCGGTCTGTTTGGTTCACATCCTTCCATTGGAATGGTTTATGGATTTCGCAAAATGCAGCATTCGGTTGATCTTGTCCTTGATTTTCGAATCGGCCCCTCGAAAGAAAACTATACAGTTTATTACCAGGGCCAGTTTATCACCGACAATACCTGGACAGGGGTGTTTGCAGGTGTTGAGTACACCTACGATTTCATCCGCCACAAAAAACTTCGGATTGGTTTATCGCCCGGTGTTGCTTACGAAGGGATAACCGCCCTTACAACTGACAACGATTATGGTGAAGACTCCAAAATACTACCAAGCCTGAACATTAACGGAGGGCTTGTGGTGAAACAACAATTAAAACGCAATGGCTACCTCGGCCTGCACGTTCGTTACAACCATGTTGACCACAAGAATGTTGGCGGTACAGAGCTGAATGGCAATTATTTAAACGTGCGGTTTATCCTCGGTAATTTTTTCAATTATGCGCGCGACAGCCGCATGCGCTTATTGGAATAAGTTATTTACCGTATACAGGCGATAACCATTTTTCAGGAGCATCATACTTACTGGCGCTGGCCCATTGAATACCCCGCTTTAGCAACGTTACGGCATCGGGTTGGGCGGTAATGTGTGCCAGGTTATGGCCTAATGAAGTATAGAAAATCCTGCCCTTGCCATACATTTTCTTCCACGCTACCGGCATTACGCTGCCATCAATCCACGGGTCATGTTCTCCGGTAAAGCGTGTGGTGGCCAAAACTTTTACGTTTGGGTCAACATGCATAAAGTATTGTTCGCTGGTCATGTTAAAGTCGCGAAGGCCCTGGGTTAATGCATCGCTCTTGTCGGTGATGTTCACACGATAATCAATAACACCACCCGGGTGCGAAACCCATTGGCCGCCTGTCATATACTGGTACTCGGTATTGTTCCGGAATGCATCGCACAAGCCACCATGCCAGCCGGCTATGCCGGTGCCGTTCACCTTTATGGCTTCAAGCAAGCCGGCTTCCTGTTCTTTATTGATTTGTGACATGGTAAAAATCTGAACCACCAGGTCGATGGTGTCTATTATTTTTTTGTTGGTGTACACATCCAGCGTATGGTGCAACAACACGTCAGCGCCTTCTTCTTTCATCCACGGTACCAGGTAGTCTACAAATTTTTGCGGTTCATGTCCGTCCCATCCGCCATGCGTGAACAAAACCTTTCTTCCGCGCAGTGCTGGAAGTGGTGGAGCAGGAGTTACGTGCTGGCGAAATCCAATGAGCGGAAAGGTTGAAGCCATACCGGCTGCCACCAATAGTTTTGACAGGAAAGATCTTCGGGTGCGGTTCATGTTTACTGTAATTAGGAATGACCTAAAGATACATCAGGCGTAGTCCTCATACCAACTGAAACGCTCTTTAATAATGCGGGCTTTTTCGCGTTGAAGAAAGCCGGCAAAGGCCTGGGCCACCGGGGAGAATTTTTTTCCTTTTAAGGATATAAGCTGCCATTGCGACTTAATGGGCAAGCCCTTAACGGGGATAACCTTAAGTTGACCGTTGTTAAGTTCGTTGCGTATCCCGATCAACGGCATAATGGAACTGCCCAGCCCGGCAATAATGGCCTGCTTCACGGCTTCATTTGAAGTGAGCTCAAGCTTCCTGCGGATGGTGAGCCGTTTTGCATGGATGTATTTTTCCATGATTTGCCGCGTGCCCGATCCGGCCTCGCGGTAAATAAGCGGGGTACTGTCTAGTATTGAGTTGACTTTCGCACCTGATTTTAATTTGGCTTTTACTTCAGGGCTGCTTACCCAATAAAGTTTGTTCTGGAGCAATTCGATGCGGTTAACATAAAGATTTTTTGGGAGTATGGATACGAGGGAAAAATCTACAGCATTGCTTTCCAGGCTTTCAATCACTTTCGATTTATTGGTAACATCCAATTCAAGCTCAACTTCAGGATGTTGCTGTAAAAAGTCAGCAAGAAAAAAGGGCATTACGTACTTGCCGGTTGAAACGGTGGAAATCTTGAGCCTGCCGGCCAGGTGCCCGCGGTAGGCTTCGGATTTGTAATTGATGGCGTATACTTCGTTCAATATATTTTCGGCAGCCTCGGCAATTTCGTTACCGAATTCCGTAATAAAGAGCTTTCGGCCCACCACTTCCGTAAGCGGAATCTCAAATTGATCCTGGAAATTCTTCAATTGAATGGAAACCGCTGGCTGCGTAAGGTGAAGCTCCTCGGCAGCCTTGGTAATGCTTTTTACTTGCGAAACTTTCAGGAAGATATGGAGTTGGTGCAGTGTGTAGTTCATAAAAATGATTAATGATTTTGATTATAAAGTTAAATAAAAATATATAATCATTCCACCCCATCTTTGCGTTGTTAAACCAAACGAAATACTATGTTGCTGAAAGAAAAGAATAATCCCGCCAAAGAAAAGTCGCAGGACTATAAACTGATCGATGGCACGTTTATGCCTGCCGATGCCAACCGGTTTTTAATGCAATTGATCAACAGCAAAATTGATTACCATAACCTAGAAATATTATCCATGCGCGAGCGCTTTAATGGCGATGTTTCGCATTCCCTGAAGCGCATTGAAGAACTGAAGGAAACACAGGAGGCGCTCCGCCAATTGCTCAACATTGCCTTCGACAATGAAATGGAGGTGCGTGTGCACTGCTCCGTTCAAATTGAATTGGTGAAGTAGAATGGATTTAAACCTGCTGCTGGAGAACCTCACCAATCCGGCACTTCTCTTCTTCGCGTTGGGAATTCTGGCCGTTCGTGTGAAAAGCGACCTGGAGATACCCAACAATTCTTCCAAGTTTATTTCGCTTTATTTATTGTTTTCCATCGGTTTTAAAGGCGGACAGGAGCTGGCCCACAGTAATTTTTCCTTTGAAATTGTGTGGTCGCTGTTGTTTGGCATGCTCATCGCGCTCATCATCCCGATCTACACCTTCTATTGGCTTAAGCGAAAATTCAATATCGATGATGCCGGAACAGTAGCTGCGGCTTATGGATCGGTGAGTGCTGTTACCTTTGTAACCGCAGTATCTTTTTTGGAGAGCCACGCGATTGACTTTGGCGGCCACATGGTTGCCGTAATGGCGCTAATGGAAGCCCCGGCAATTATTGTAGGCGTTATTCTAATTCGCTGGTACACCCCCGATAAATCAAGCGTGCCTCGGCTTCGTTCCATCATTAGTCATTCCATTACCAATGGCAGTGTGTTTTTGATTGTAGGCAGCCTTATTATTGGATTTTTAGCCAACGATCAGCAAGCTCAAGGTATAAAGCCTTTCACTACGGATATCTTCAAAGGTTTTTTAGCCATATTTTTGTTAGACATGGGCATTGCCAGCGGCAGGCGACTAAATGACTTTTTCAAATGTGGGTTGTTCCCGGCTTTTTTTGCCGTGATAATACCAGCTCTGAATGGTTTGGCGGTTGCTATACTAAGCAGCCTTATCACAAGTGATGTTGGTAATCGTTTTATGTTTGCTGTATTGGCGGCCAGCGCCTCTTACATTGCAGTGCCTGCTGCCATGAAGATTGCTGCACCAAAAGCTAATCCGGGTATTTACCTACCCATGACGTTGGTCGTTACTTTTCCGTTTAACATAACGGTGGGCATGCCCTTATACTTGTCGGTAATAGGATTTTGATGAGCCTTTAGTTGGCCATCGATTATGTAGGGAATAGGAGGGTTTAGGTTAAAACAAAACTTAATTTACCCTTTCTATAGCCGGCAGAACAATTTCAAATTCAGTTCCTTTGCCAGGTTCACTATGAACGGTAATGTTGCCACCTATTTTTTCAACGGCCTCCTTAACAATATACAGGCCTAAGCCCGAGCCTACGCCCTTCGTTGAAGCCCGGTAAAACATATCGAATATTTTAGGCAGTGCCTCATGGGGAATACCCTCACCATTATCAGTAACCCGCAGTATGGCTTGTTGTGGGTTGGCGTTTACGCGCACTTCAAGCGATGGATTTTCCTTCCGCAGGTCGGCATATTTTATGGCATTTGAAATTAGGTTGTTCAGGATGATCGCAAGCCGGCTGGGTGCACTGTAAAAATCACCCTCTTGCTTCACATCCACCACCCGCCAAATGCGCTCCATATTATCCATAAACTGAAGTTGTTCGAAAGCATTATGGATAAGCGTTTCGAAATTAACTGCTACAGCCTCTACCTGAAGGCGCATATTCCGGGAGTGATCAACAATATCTTTGATGAAGTGATCGAGGCGTAAAAGACTTTTCTTCTTTAGGTCGAGTAGTTGCTCCAGTGAGGTCGGGTCTTTCTCCAAACGTGCAACTTCAATGAGCCCCAGCAGCGATGCTATGGGCGCACGTAAATCGTGTGATGCTGAATAAACAAAGCGGTCTAATTCAGCATTTATTTTAACCAACTCTTCGTTGCGTTCTTCCAATGCCTGTTGACTTTCCTTTCGTTCGGTAATATCACTTTCAATGGCGATAAACTTGCTCACCTTTCCATGTTTATCGTAAACAGGCTGCACCTCTATGGATACCCAATATGGTTTAAGATCTTTCGTATAATTGATGAGTTCTATATTTTTAAATCCTTTACCAGCACGCAGTTGGCCTCCCATCAGCTTTGATGCCTCAGGGTCTGTTAACGGTCCGCGAAGAAATGTGCCAGGTTTTTTCCCGATCACTTCGTTGAGGGTATAACCCGTGGTGCGTTCAAATGATGGGTTGACCCACTCGATTTTTCCTTCACTATTGGCAATAACCACCATGTTGGTAGTTGCATTGGCCACCAAGGCCAGCAATTGGTTTTCGGCTTCGGCTTTTTTGCGGTCGTTGATGTCGCGTACAATGGCCAGTATTTGCACATCGCCTTCCAGGTCGAGGCGGTTAAGCGAAACTTCTGCCTCAAAGGGTGTTCCATCAAGACGGATGTGCCTCCATTCAAAAAACTGGGGTTCTCCGGCCAAAACGGCATTGATTTTTTCCATAGCAGCTTCCTCCGATGTTCGGCCATCGGACTGATAGGCAGGGGAGAACCGGTAAGGTGTTTGACCAACTATATCCTCTTTCTTACATTGAAAAATCCGCAGGGTAGCATCGTTACAATCCGTAAAAGTTTTGTAATCCATTGTAAAGATGGCATCATGTGCGGAATTAAACAGTGTTCTTAAGCGAAATTCATTTTGACGGATTAATTCAGTTGCCCTTTGTAAGGCTTCCTTTTCGCTAAGCAGTTGTGCAGTCAGGTTGGGCGGGTTATCACTCATCATGTGCAATTTTGCTCATTTGGCGGGTTTGAAAAATCAACAATTGAACAAATACTTACATCTTTATCACCTATATTGAACTACAACTTTAGCTTATGTACGTACGTAGAAATTATAGTTTTTGGATGACCGTGAACTGGTCGAGAAAACCATTCCTATATGGATTTATTTATGCTGCTGCCATCACGGCTCTTCATAAGTTCACACCGTTGAGCATTGTTATTCCCTGGCAACCGCTTAGTGTTATGGGTACTGCCGTAGCATTTTACCTGGGTTTTAAAAATAACAGTTCCTACGACCGTACCTGGGAAGCACGCAAAATCTGGGGGGCCATCGTGAATAACAGCCGGTCATTTGCTGCATTGGTACTCGCCTATATCAAAACCGAAAACAAAGATGAAGAGTACTCCATCAAACAAGCACTGATTTACCGGCACATTGCCTGGCTTACAGCTTTGCGTTATCAGCTTCGTTTAAGCCGTCAATGGGAGCATATCCACGAGCGGTTAAACGGAGTATATGTACCCACGGTATGCGAAGCATACTTTAACCAGTTGGATCGTGAGGTTGTTTCGTTCATCCATGCCGATGAGCTTGAACACTATAAGCGGCAAACCAACATGGCTACACAATTGCTTGCCACCCAAAGCAGTAAGGTAAAACTACTTAAAGACAAGGGATACATAAGCGAGATAGAGCAGTTGAGGTTGCAGGAATTGATTGGTGGTTTATACGATGAGCAGGGGAAATGCGAGCGCATAAAAAACTTTCCATTTCCGCGGCAATATGCTTCAACCGCCCTATGGACCACTTTGGTTTTTAGTTTGCTTGTGCCTTTTGGATTATTGGGTGTATTTAATGAATCGTATTGGATTTGGTTAAGCGTACCTTTCTCGGCTCTGATTATTTGGATTTTTTTTCTGATGGAAAAGATTGGCGACTACTCGGAAAACCCATTTGAAGGGACTTACAATGATGTACCGATTACCTCCATTGCGCGTACGATTGAAATTGACCTGCGTGAAATGCTTGGCGAAACGGATATTCCTCCACCAATACAGGAGGAGAATGGCTTTTTAATGTAGTTGGAAAGTTAATTGTTGCTGGGGCGTATCATTTCCATTAAATCGGGGTTAAGCATAAAGGCAATAATCATAACCACGGCCGTAAACAGAAAGAGTGACAACCAAAAAAATAATTGTACGAAAACACCTCGTACAAAAGCCCAGCCTGGCCGATAGGCTTGATACAGTTGGGTGCAAGCCCAGGCGTAATAAATGGCACTGGTGACGGCAAACATAAAAATGTTGAAGTAATGCCCCGTAAATTTAAAGAGAAACAAAAATGCAATGGAAATCCACTGGAAGTGCCCCTGGGTGTAAAAAACCAAAATGGAGTGTTCCAGTAAATTGAATTTACTTTTTCGGAAAAACAATGCGGCACCAAAAACATAGAACGGAACAAATATAAACGACACAATGCGTTGATTATCTTTAATCCAGCCCATAAGCCCCCGGTTGAACTGTTCCTGCCCGCTTCCTTCCTTAATTTCAGCATATGGATTTACCACTTTCGCCATTTCGTTCATGTCGATCTGCAGAAATGAAATGACTAGAATGTAAAGCGTGAGCATCAGGAAAAAATATCCCACCGGGCCGTAGTAAAGCACACGGTTTCCGTTTACATAATGCCGGGCAACAACGCCCGGGCGTAACGTCAGGTCGCGGATGGTTCGTGGAAACATACCGTCAAATCCGTACACGCGCGACCAAAAGTCGTTCCAGCCTTCACGGAAAGTAATCCGCTTCACGTTTGTTCGTTGCCCGCAATTCGAACAGAATTTTCCGGTTACTTCTTGCTGGCAGTTAATGCAGGTCATACTATTTGAAATGGTACAAGAAAACTATGGTAGCTGTAAAAGCCGGTTTAGGATTGTCTTTTATTTCAAGGGTCACCTTCATTTCGGTTTTGGTAATGCCGCGCAGATTGGTAAGTGCCTGAAGTACAACATGCAGTCGCACGTATTGATTTACCAAAACCGGCTGATTGAATTTCAGGTTTTCAATACCATAATTTACCAGCATGGTAAAATTGTTAACCTGTGCAACTTGCTCCCAAAGGTAGGGGATCAGTGACAGCGTGAGGTATCCATGTGCAATTGTGCTTTTAAACTGGCTTTCTGTTTTAGCGCGCTCCGGATCGGTGTGTATCCATTGCCTGTCGAGGGTGGCTTCGGCAAACTGGTTGATTTGTTCCTGGGTAATCTGATGATAATCGGAAACCCCGAGTTCTTTGCCGATGTGTTGCTCAAATTCAGCAAAGTTATTAATGGTAAGTTTTGGCATGGTGGTTAAAAATAAAGAAAAATCCGGAACCTCACGACTGTACACCATTGAACATTTAACTGTACAGATACGGATAGTGTTAGGTACTGCTCGATTTTAAAGTTCTATTATTCAGACACTTATAGATATGGCTCGATTATGAATCCGGATGTAAGAAAAACTCTTGTATGCGCACGCTACTCGCTCTCATCCTCTGGTGTATTCTGTTTGTCCTTTGCTGGCCTTTGGCCATTCTCCTCATCTTTATCTTTCCCTTGGTTTGGTTGATTCTGCTGCCCTTTAAGATAGTAGGCTTATCCATAAGCCTGCTGTTTCAACTGATTGGGGCTATACTGATGTTTCCGTTTAGGATTCTTGGGATACGGTAACTGAAGGTCGATAGAGACCTTTGCGTCTCAGCGCCTTAGCGGTATTTTAGTCAGCATATGATTGCCATATTTTAACCGCAGGGACGCAAGGACGCAAAGGATAAAATTATTTCTTAACAATCGGTAATGTGATTACTGATGGATATTTCTTTGAGTGATGGATTGAATTTGTCGCCACTACACCCTTCGCCTCATCAAAATTATTTCCACCTGTGTTCAGGTTTCTCTCGAAGCGTGGAAAATTACTGCTGGAGACCTCAATCCGAATCCGGTGGCCCTGTGCAAAATAGTTGCTGGTGCTCATCGGTGTTAGCTTAACTTCATATACTTTTCCTTTCTCCATAAACACTTCCTTTTCGTATCCTTCGCGGTAACGAACACGCTGAATAGTTTCATCAAGGTTATAGGCTTTGCCATCCGGATGCACATCAATCAACTTGATGGTGACATCGGTGTCCTTTACATCAGAGGATAAGTATAATGTTGATTCAATGAAACCACTTACCTCAACTCCCTCTTTTAATGGTTCGGATGTGTATACCAGAATATCGTCACGCAACTCCATTTCCGACTGATCAAATGCGCCTCCCTGAACAGCATTTCCTGTGCAACACACATTGCCACCATGAGATTTAACAGGATTCATCGGATCATACTTGAACGTGTCAGACTTGTCGGATGAGGGAACTTTTGTTACCAGTTTGCCATCACCATTTCGGGTGTTGGCCTTTCCTTCGCTGCTCAGGAAGTAATTTGTCATCACTGAATTTTTAGGTGGCCACGTTTCTGATGTTTGCCATTTGTTGCTACCCATGGTGTAGTACTGAACACGCGGAGTGGTTTTCTTGAAATCATTTTGCTCACCTTTCAGCAACATATCAAACCAGCCCCAGGTGAGGTCATCATAGTTTAATCGTGCATCGCCCACACTGCGTTCGCCTACAATTGTATTTTCTGAAGCACGCTTAAAAGCACAATGCAGGGTAGGGGCAATAACCAGGTATTGGTTGTCGGCTATGGCTTTGTTTGAATTATTACGCGCATGGTTGAACAATGCCAGGTTAGGACTGGAGGCAACATCGTACCACGACACAAACCAATAAGTAGGAACATCCAATGGCATGGTGTCGTGATACAGTCCACCGGCAAACCAGGCCGGGTCGTTGGGCTTACGCCTGATCATGTGTTCATATATACCATCCTGGCCATTTACATTTTTGATAATGTCTTGTACGGGTAAATGCTGTAGCGCTTGTGCCCAGTCCACACGTGGCATTTCGGTGGCCAAATCGTAAAACCGTTGCACGCGGATCAAATCCTGTTGTGTGATGTCTTTCGGGAAGGCAGGCCTGAATTTATCGTTTTGTGTCCCGTAAAGCCATGCCGTAAACAACATTTGTTGTGCTCCGCCACGGTACCAGTTTCCCTGTTCGTAATATTCGCCTACCTTACCTACTCCTGCTCCATAACCTTGCGCCACCATAGCGGCCAGTGCAGGGTGATTAAGGGAGGCAACGGCCATTTGCCACTCGGCCGTTGATGAACAACCTATTACGCCAACCTTTCCATTCGACCAGGGTTGTTTGCTCATCCATTCAAAAGCATCATACCCATCGGTTAGCGGTGTGCCCAGTATATCCCATTCGCCTTCAGAGAAAAAACGGCCGCGTTCGTTTTGCACAACATAGGCATAGCCGCGCTGCACGGCTTCCATGGCGGCTTCGAGTGTGCGCGTGCGCATTTCACCATCTACCCAGGTATTGAAGTTGTAGGGGGTTCTTGAAAAAACGATCGGCACTTTCGCATTTCCCTTTGGCCGGTAAATGTCGGTGGCTAAACGAATGCCATCACGCATGGGCATCATTACTTTTTGATCGATGATGGCGATTTCTTCGAGTTTCCTGTAAACATCCTGTGGGTTTTGGGCGAATATAAAAGCCGTTATGAGCCAGCCCGACAATAAGAGTAGATAGTTTTTCATGGACGATTAGGTTATGCTTAAAGTTGTAAAAACTTTTTAAAAGGTTTTCAGGTTTTTACGGGTAATTGCCTTTTCAATTACATTAACGGTAAATGTCAACTTGTTCTTCAGGAAAGCGATCGTATTTAAATGAGGATATAGCAGTAGAAGCCCTCATAGAAGCACACGTGCATTTTGATTATCGGAAGCATTCTGGCCCTGTTGCCGTATATCGTTGTGATTCGTGCGGTCAGTTTCACCTTACCTCTTCAGGGCCGATGAACCAGAAACTGATACAGGCTATTGATGATGGTACACTTGAAAAATTACGCACGGCAAAAAAGTGGTCATCAAAATGGGAATAGGGAAGTAGCTGCTAATCCTTAGTGGGTGGATTGATCATAATATGTGCCCGGTGTGTTCCCGGATCCATGATCCACGGCATGCCGGGAGCTTCAGGCTTCAACGGTAAGCCCGTGCTTTCTGCGGTGGCCCAGGGAATATAGACCACATAACGGAATGTGCCTTTTGTTACCTCACCGGTTTGTGAGTTATAGTTTTCGGCAGGGGCGGTAAACACCTGTAAGTTGGTAGGTTGTTTGGGCATAAAAAGTTTTCCTGATTTCACTTCTTCTTCACGCATGTTGAAGATTTCCTGGAAAGATTTTCCTTGTGCTTTCAATTCGCGCCCTCGTGCCATAAACGGTTCCAGGTCTTTGTGATAGCACGAAACATTTAAGCCGCTTGCTTTGGGATCATCCGCCAGGCACACAAATTCGTTGGTACCTTTTCGAAGCACTACAAATTCACCTTTGGGGTTGTAACCATAAACCATTGCTCCATCCCGTTTATCTTCCGGGGCGGCAAGTACCGCTGTTTTGATTTGAATTTCAGTTGTGGGTATTTGTGCTAACGATACTTGTATCGTTAGCATAAACATGCATATGGTTTTCATATTGCTTAATTTAATTTTATCTACTTCTTAGTACTTCAGCTTTAAGTCTAATTAAGTTTTTTGTTTTTTCTTTTGGGCCGAAGGAAATAATACATTATTCAAAATCAACCGATAACCCGGTGAATTTGGATAAAGGTTTAAATCTGTAGGTGCCCTTCCCCGGCCGGGAATTCCTTCCGGGTCGTGCCCGCTGTAAAATGTCCAGAAGCCTTTTCCCAATTCACTGAACATATACCGTACATTCCTTTCTTTTCTGTTTTCACCCAGCAGCAGCACCTCAGGTTTCACCAGGTCCTTATTGAAAGCCGTGGTGAGTCCGGAAAATTCACGGATAACATTGGCGTGGTTTTGTGTAAGTAGTGAGGGTATGAGGTCCCACTTAGCGGAGAATGTAAATAGGGAAAAGTAATCACCGCTCGGCATGAAATCGCGCCTTCCAACATTAATATCCGAGAATCTTCGGCTGTACGGTGGTTCAATGCTAAAATTTTCAAAGGCAAATGTTTGGGTGTAATCCAGCCGGGAGGTGTCGTGCATTTCTTCATCCGAAAGTTCGTAGAGTTCCGAACCGTTCATGGCCAGGGCAACATCAATGGATTCGGCTGCCGAGCACATGGCAAACAAGTAGCCACCTGAAGCTACAAAGGTTTTAATTTTTTTTGCCATAACCAGTTTCATTTCAGGTACACTGGTATACCCTAGCTTAGCAGCTGTTAGCTCTTGCGCTTTGTATTCCATCACGGATGATTCGCGCCAGCGTGACCGGCCCGGTTGGCCGGTAAAATCTTCGTGGTGGAGATGGAGCCAATCGTAGCGTGCAAGTGCTTGGTTATGGATTTCCTCATCATAAATTATGTCGTAAGGTATTTCGGCATAATCCAGTACCAGTATTACGGCATCGGTTTCATCCAATATAAATTCGTTTTTAGGCGAGTACACGGCAATACGGGGCACGCGTTCCAAACGAACGGCATTCATGTTTACGGCCGGGCTTGCCAGTTCATTCAATATGCGGTTAACGGATGCTGCACTTAATATTTCATAGGAAACGCCACGGATCCTGCATTCAGTTTCTGCCATGGGCGAGTATTCTATCAAAAAACTTCCACCGCGATAGTTCAATAACCAATCTACGGTTACATCCTTTTGCAGCATGAAATAAGCTATGCCATAGGCTTTGAGGTGGTTTCGTTGTGCTTCGTCCATGGCGATAAGAATGCTGTTGGACCATGCATGTCCCCACACCACAACAAGGAAAAAAAGAAAACACTTTTTTTGCATGACGAAGCTATAATGAATGGATTAAAGCTCCGCAGATTTTAGCAGAATTTCAACTGGCTTTGTTATGACCGTGTAAACGGCTTTGTTGGTTCAGCAACGTGTATTAATAAGCAGGGTACCAATTACGAAGCCTTACATCAATGGCCAAATTCCCTTTTTGAATTAGCTTTTTAAATGCTTCAACATCACTTAACCCACCTTGGCCACGATAATGAAAGGGATAAACGATTTTAGGTTTAAATTCCAGCACAGCACTAGCGGCTTGCTCAATGGTCATGGTAAAGGGTTGGTTCATGCAAACAAATGCAAGGTCAATATTTTTCAAAGCTCGCATTTCAGCAATGTCTTCCGTATCTCCTGAAATATAGATTTGTTTTTCGCCCAAGCTTAATACGTAACCATTGCCGCGGCCTCGCGGATGGCGCGAATCATCCGTTTCAGGCAAGTTGTACATGGGTATGGCGGTAATGGTAATATCAAACTGTTTAATGGAAGAACCATTGGCAAGGGGTATGGTTTGATTGGCCAGGTTTTCGGGGAGTTGCTCTCGCACCGCATGCGGTGCGATAATGATAGCGCGTGCCGTTTCGATGGTTTTTAAGGTTTCCATATTCAGATGATCGCCATGGATGTCGGTGATCAGAATAAGGTTTGGTGCGGCTAATCCTTCAAAAGCTTTTGCACCACCGTAGGGATCGACATAGATGGTAATTCCATTCCAGGTTAGGACAAGGGTGGCGTGCAGGATGGGTTGAATGGTTAAACTGCCTTTAGCGGTTTCAATGGCATCGGGTTTAGGGCGTTGCGCCTGTATTAATGAGAAAGAAAAAATAAGAAAGTATAGGGCAATGATTTTTTTCATGCGATAAAGGTAAAAAATTCAAACGCGCAATAAAAAACCGGCCGAAGCCGGTTAATTAAACTGTAAACTATTGTGCTCTATAGCTATTTACAAACCTGGTCGAAAGCAAAAACATGACCGGCTACATCGGCCCACTTTATTTTTTCGCCTTCAAATGCCTGCAGCATGGCCGGGCATTTTGCATATAGTTCTTCGAAGTTTTTCTTGTAGCTGCCTTTTTTTACCAATACGGCTTTTTCGTTGTTTTGTACAAACAAATACGACTTGTCGATTCCTCCGGTAAGTTTTACCCCTGCAACACCCACACCTGTAGTTTCTTTGGCATTCGGGTCGGCAAACACTTTTATTTGGCTGTCGAACCCGGGGTTAAGCAAT
Source organism: Cyclobacteriaceae bacterium (assembly GCA_025808415.1). Classification (NCBI taxonomy): domain Bacteria; kingdom Pseudomonadati; phylum Bacteroidota; class Cytophagia; order Cytophagales; family Cyclobacteriaceae; species Cyclobacteriaceae bacterium. The sequence continues at coordinate 2,370,984 of CP075525.1, read as the reverse complement.
TGCATTAACCTGAGTTTGCTGGCTTTGTTATGACGCATGGCCGTTTCGAAGATGAGGTATTCGCGGTTTACAATTTCATCAAAGTTGGTATTGGTCATTTCCTTTATCGACCCGGTTGATTCTGCCATCATGGCCAGCTTCGCCATTTTTGAAGCTTTGATAGAAAGCCGCTCAACATCTTCTGGTTTAAATTTGGCCTTTTCACCGTTATCCAAACGGATGTTGAAATTACTTAGGTACCCGTTTACCATGGTGCCACCTAAAAACTTACCTGTAACTTCTTCTCCGGATGCAAGCTTAACGATGCATTCTTTATTGTTTGCAAAAATGGGCATGTCATCGGCATCAAGTGGAGTTATAAAACCTTGAGCCATTGCTGCGCTGGAAATACATACCAGCATGATGAGGATAAAGTTTTTCATACGTTGGGGGATTAGAGTTTAATGTTACTCAAGATAGCACATTTCGTACCAATTCGGGCGGCAGTAACAAATCCATACTATAAGTTTATATAGATTCCACTTCACGGATAACGACCTTTTCCATAACATCGCCCTGGCGGATCTGGTCAATTACGTCAAGCCCTTCATATACTTTGCCAAAGCAAGTATGGTGGCGATCGAGATGGCTGGTGTTGTCGCGGCTGTGGCAAATAAAAAATTGTGAACCACCGGTGTTCCTGCCGGCATGTGCCATCGACAATACACCCCTGTCGTGGTATTGGTTGTCGCCAGTTAGTTCGCACTTGATTTGATAACCCGGCCCACCGTTGCCTATTCCATTGGGACATCCGCCCTGGATAACAAAGTTGGGGATTACCCGATGGAAAGTCAGCCCATCATAAAAGTTATGCTCGGCCAGGTCAATGAAATTCTTAACGGTATTGGGCGCATCTTTTTCAAAGAATTTGATTTTCATAACGCCCTTTTTGGTGTGGATTTCTGCAATTTTCATAAGTAAACATTAGCATTTAAAGGTGCAATATTAACAGGTGGCACGCATATTCCTTGGATTAATTTTTTAAGTTTAAATCAAATCAGCCAACACAGCCATTTTTATGGAAGACATTATTGCACAACTGCAGTCCAGTATTGAAGATGAGTTCTTTTCAAAATCGGAGCGCAGATCGTTAAAAGCTATTTTAGCTGACAAACCGTTGGATCAGCACCAGTTGAATTTTTTAAGAAGTAAAATTTATGAGTTGGCCAACGCACGCGTTAACGCCCAAAATTATCAGTTTATAATTGAATGGATAAAAAACGCCAACAGTGCTTTGCAACCTGCTTCAAGTACCGGCCTTGACTCTTCCGATGCTTTTTTTAGCCCTGGCGAAGCATGCCAGGCAGCCATAATCCACCAGATAAACCAAGCCATTCGGGAATTGAAAATATGTGTGTTTACCATTAGTGATGACTCGATTTCGGAGGCACTTATTACCGCGCACAAAAAGGGTGTTAACGTACAGATTGTTACCGATAATGATAAGTTATTGGATGAAGGTTCCGACATTGAAGCGTTGGCAGAAGAAGGAATTGCTATACGCATAGATGATACCCCATACCACATGCACCATAAATTTATGGTAGCCGATGAGCGGGTGCTGCTAACCGGAAGCTACAACTGGACACGCAGTGCCGCCCGGTATAATCACGAGAATATTTTGCTTACCCGCGAAGGCGGTTTGGTCAGGTCTTATTTAAAAGAGTTCAGCCAATTGTGGAAGGTTATGAAACCATTCGGTTAGAGGCCTGCAAGTGGGGTCGCAAATCATGCCGCTGCATGATGTAAGTCATAGTAAAGGCTTGCCCAAACCGATAGTATTCGGTATGAATATATACCGAAGCGCGATAAACCATGAAAGGATTGTCGGCCAGTTGGAAACGCTGGCTGCCGACATGAAACATATTGAAGACTCCTTTCGGACAACGCTGGAAAATATCCATATCAGTAACCGGATCAGCGCGGTAAACCTGATCCATTACCTGGTGTTGCGCACAGCCGAAATCAGGCAAGTACAGGAATACCTGCACCAGATAGGACTTTCATCCCTTACCAGTTGTGAGAGTCATGTATTGTCACAACTCAGCAATGTTTTGCGTTGGCTCTCTCCAACCTATGTTCAACGGGATGACATCGCCTGTACCTTTGAAACGGCCGGAAGAATACGCCAGGAGAAAAGGGAACTGCTGCTTGGTGCTGATCCCTATGCCGGAAGGCCCCACATTATGGTTACCTTATCGGCCGAGGTGGCCCATGACCGTATGCACATGGAAGAAATTTTATTGGCAGGCATGACGGTAGCCCGCATTAACTGCGCACATGATGGCCCTGATACATGGCTGCAGATGATCAATACCTTAAAAAAATCGGTAGCAAAAACCGGTATTCCGTGCAAAATCTACATGGATCTTGCTGGTCCCAAAATCAGGATAAAATCCATAACCTTTAATGCCGAACAGCAGGATAAACTTAGAGTAAAAGAGCAAGATCAATTGTGCATTGTTGGTAATTTGATTGATGCAACCTTGAATGAAAAGATTGTTCAAGTTGAACCTGCTGAAATCGTTTCTATGATTAAGCCGGGTGAGCACGTATTTATCGATGACGGTAAATTTGAAGCTAAGGTTTTAAAAGCAGGAGCAGGCAAAGCAATCATTCAAATTGTTCGTATCTCTACCAAGAAACCATTTTTACGCCTTGACAAAGGCATTAACCTGCCTGATTCTGAATTATCCATTGATTCGTTAACGGCATCAGATTTATCCTGCATACCTTTTATTTGCAAGCATGCCGATATGGTTGGTTATTCATTCGTAGGCACACCCTATGACCTGGAGCGGCTCAGGAACGAACTGCGCAAACACGGCAGCGAAAACAAGTTACCTGCTATTATTTTAAAAATTGAGCGCTTGTTGGCCATTCAAAATCTACCGGGTTTATTACTTACCGGTATGCGCGATGAAAGTATGGGGGTAATGATTGCCCGTGGCGACCTGGCTGTTGAAATTGGATTTGAACGGTTAAGTGAAATACAAGAAGAAATTTTATGGATTTGCGAAGCTGCCCATGCTCCGGTTATCTGGGCAACCCAGGTGCTTGAATCATTGAATAAAACCGGCTTTGCCACCCGATCGGAAATGACAGATGCCGCTATGGGCGTAATGGCCGAATGTGTCATGTTGAATAAGGGCACACACATGGTAAAAACCATACAGGTGCTTGACAATATACTGAAGCGCCAAATAGGCCATGTGGATAAGAAGCGCTACATCATGCGGCCATTGGGTATAGCAAAAAATTTTTTAGACGAAACGCGGTTGATGGAAAAATTGTAGCGTTGGATTTATGTGATAATTCCGGTCAGGTTAAAATGATGATATTTACAAGAAGCAGTAAGGGCTTATGAGAAATGGATTATTGTGTGGCTTTCTTTTTGTTGCTTTTTCCGTGTTTGGGCAAACGGAAATGGTGCTTTCGGCCAGGGACAGTCAATTGATCATCAGCGGAACATCATCTTTACATCCCTGGCAATGCAAAGCCGAGCAACTGTCAGGACAGCTAAAGGGCGAGTTGCAAAACGGGACGATTAAAGTAATCCATTCGCTGGTGATCAATTCGGCAACTTCATTTATTCGTAGTATCAAAGAGAATGGCGAGTACTACGACAAGAATATGGATAAAAATATCTACAAAGCCCTTGATGCAGGCAGGCACCCTAATATTACATTTACATTTAACCGGCTTATTTCCAGTAAACCTTCGGGTGTAGAAATTACCGGAATACTGCGCATTGCCGGAACCAGTAAGGAAATTGTTTTATCCGCAAGGGCAACCCCAGTATCCAATGGTATAGTCTTTGAAGGTAAAACACCAATAAAAATGACAGATTATAATGTTGATCCACCCACAGCACTTTTTGGCACCATCAAAACCGGGAATGAGGTTATCGTTGAATACAAAGCAACTTTTTTTGCTGTTAAATAATCTGCACATTCGTTTATTGCCAAATTATTAATGCCTGTATGTTTCGCCTTACTACCGTGTTTGCTTTTATTACGGCATTTGTACTATTGGGTTACGAAGTTGGTGCCCAGGAGTATCGTATCTTCATACATCCCACCAGTAAGGTCACTGTTTTTGGTTCAACCAATGTTAATACCTTTAAGTTTGAATATACCGAAGAAATTTCAATTGATCGTCCTGTCCGTGTTACTATGAAGGATGGGGTGCTACGCTTATCAGGCGGAATAATTAATCTAAAGGTCCGCGCTTTTGATTCAGGCAATGGTATCATGAACAAAGACTTTCGAAAAATGTTATTGGAAGAAGAAAACCCTTTTATACAGGTGGAATTGCAAGCCCTTATGCCAACCTGGCAACCTAACGAAGTGTGGCAAGAGGGTAAAGCAGAAATTACGATAAATATTAACCAAGTTGTTAAACGCTATACCGTAAACTGTAAGGTTGAGAATCCGGGCAGCTTATTGATTTATGGAAAACAAAGGGTGTTGCTTACCGATTATGGTTTGGTACCACCCGTGCGCATGATGGGTATGGTAAAAGTAAGTGAACATGTAGACCTTGATTTTGCTTTACGCTTTGCTACCGATAGGTAAATCAGGAGGCTTTATTATGGTTTGTATTTTTTCTTTTACTTCTTCATCATTATTATTTAAATTTCGATCCATCCTTTAGATTTTAATTACTTTGGCTTACACCAGAATCATGTATGGTTCCTGATGAAAACTTTATGCGCAAAAGAAATCTTTATCCGGTAGCGACTGGTATTGCTGTTTTCCTGTTAATCAGCATTTACCTGAGCTATCAAAATAGCGTTACTATCGAAAATAACCGCAAGATTCAGGATGAAGCAGAACAAATGAAAATCAAAACGGGAAGCATAATCAGGAATTTACACCTTGCCGACCTGGGGCTTCGTGGAACAGCGCTGGTTCCTGAAAGTAGAGCGCTAAGACTTTCAACCGATTCGGCACGTCAGGCTGTTGAAGAAGCTTTTACTTCTATGGCACCGGTTTTGGAACGTCAAGGGTTCGACATGCCTTCCTTCGTAAATTTTAAAGTTAAAGTTGACTCCTACTTTCAACTTATCGATAGCATGTTTCAACTAATCGATTCAAAAAAATTGATTGAGTTTAAAGCTGTGCTGGCGGAAGATCGCGGGTACGCCCTTTACCTTGAGTATATGAAATTCCGAAATGCAGTTTTTAGTTTAGAAAACTCCATAAAAGACAAAAGTGAAGAAGAGTACCATGTTGCGCTGCGCAATGCATATCTCATCCAGTTGTTGATTTTTTTTATTACGGTGCCCATGGTTTTCTATGGCGCTTACCGATCGCTGCGGTTAATAAAAGTGGCCGAGCAACTTCGTGAATCAGAGTTGGCGCGAAACAAACTATTGGCCGATCAGAACGTCATTCTTGAAAAACTGGTGGCTGAGCGAACCAAAGAGATTTTAGCGCAGAATGAAGAAATATCTGCCCAGAATGAAGAAATATCTGCCCAGAATGAAGAGATATCGGCACATAACGAGCAACTATCGCTGCAACAAAAGGAAATTGAACTGCAGCGGAATGCACTGCTCCAGCAAAACGAAGAACTAACCGCTGCAAACACAACCATTCATGAACAAAACCTGACTATTGAGAATATCAATAAAGACCTTAAACATGAGGTTGAGCGACAAACACTTGAGTTGCGCAATGCCAATGCAGAATTGGTAGAGCACAACAGCAGGTTAAAGCAGTTCTCCTACATTGTGTCCCATAACCTGAGAGCTCCAGTGGCACGTATTTTAGGCCTCAGTTCAATTCTTAAAGCAAGCCAAAGCAAGCAGGAGACTGAAGAAATTCTGAACCATATTACGCAAGCCATAAGCGACCTCGACCAGGTAATACGTGACATCAACCAGATATTGGAAATCGAAAACCTTAATACAGCGCAATTAGATCAGGTTGATTTAAGGAAGTCGGTTGAGCGGGTACTCGATGTGCTTCAACCGGAATTGACCCTTACCAATGCCAATGTAAAATTGAATCTTGATGCCGTTAACGCTGTCAGGTTCCTTCAGCCCTACATGGAGAGTATACTTTATAACGTAATCAGTAACGCCATTAAATACCGTAACCCCGATCGGAAACTCGAAGTTGAGATAACCGCAATGGAGGAACGTGATTTCGTTCGCCTTGAAGTAAGGGACAATGGATTGGGTATAGACCTTGGAAAATACGACCAGGATTTGTTCAAGCTGTACAAAAGGTTCCATACCCACGTTGAGGGCAAGGGACTTGGCCTTTACCTGGTAAAAACCCAGCTAACTACATTGGGTGGAAAACTAAAGGTAGAGAGCAGGCTAAATGAGGGTACGGCATTTATTCTTTATTTTAAGAAGAATGTTTGATCTGGTCAGAATAAGCGCCCGGAACTTGTTGATTCTTCAGAATATCTATCGGATTTTTTGGTTTTTGACGGATGGCAAGGTAGTACAGCCTGTTAAGGCCCAGGATTGGTTTCCGGTAGCCGTTGTTTGCCAGCCCGTGTTTTCTGGGGTTTGTCTTTATATAATGGCCTTTTTGAACTATTTTTGCACGAAATCGTTCATTCCTTCATGAGACAGTTAAAAATCAGCAAACAGATTACGAATCGGGAAAGTCAATCGCTCGATAAGTATTTACAGGAAATCGGAAAAGTAGACCTCATTACGGCAGAGCAGGAAGTGGAACTTGCCAAGCGTATAAAAGCTGGAGACCAGGTAGCCCTTGAAAAGCTGACAAAAGCAAATCTGCGATTTGTTGTTTCTGTGGCAAAACAATATCAAAACAACGGCCTTACCTTAGGCGACCTTATTAATGAGGGTAACGTAGGCCTTATAAAAGCGGCTACACGCTTTGATGAAACACGCGGGTTTAAGTTCATTTCTTATGCCGTTTGGTGGATTCGCCAGTCTATCATGCAAGCCCTGGCCGAGCAATCGCGTATTGTACGGTTACCCTTGAACCGTGTAGGGTCTTTAAATAAGATTTCGAGGACATTCTCAGAACTGGAACAGAAGTTTCAGCGTGAGCCCTCGGCCGAAGAATTAGCCGAAGTATTGGATATAACCACCCAAGAGGTTCGCGATAACCTGGGTATATCCGGCCGACATGTTTCAGTAGATGCCCCATTTGCCCAGGGTGAAGAAAGCAACCTGTTGGATGTGCTGGAAAACAACAGCGAAGAAACACCCGACTCAAGCCTGATACAGGACTCACTCCGCAAAGAAGTACAGCGTGCTTTGGCTACGCTTACACAACGCGAAGCTGATGTAATTGCTTACTATTTTGGTTTGAATGGCGAACAGGCCATGACCCTGGAAGAAATAGGAGAGAAGTTTAACCTTACCCGTGAACGTGTACGCCAGATCAAAGAAAAGGCAACCCGCAGGTTAAGGCATAGCTCGCGAAGCAAGAGCTTAAAAGCATATTTAGGGTAATCGATTATCGCCCCGTCAACACAAAGGCCCCCCAGTAATACGGATCTGGGTGGGTCTTTTTAATTTCCTGCTGGGCAGCCCGAAATGCAGCACGCATGTGGCCCGGATGTTTCAACCATCGCCTGTAAAAGGCAATCATCAATTGTTGCGTAACAAAATCATCCACCTTCCATAAACTCATAATTATGGTGGAAGCACCCGCTGCCGATAAAGCCAGGCGCAATCCGTATACGCCCTCGCCCGGGTAATATTCACCAAGCCCTGTTTCGCAAGCTGATAGCACTACCAGTAGTGTATTATCCAAATTCAGGTTTACGGCTTCATAGGCTGTAAGTATTCCATCGTCCTGGTCCAGCAATGCGGGCTGATTGGCACCCGCAAGCACAACACCCGAGTTGATTAACATCCATACCAATGAATTTGATTGGCCATCATGGCCGCTAAAAAAACCATGTGTGGCCAGGTGTAAAATTTCGTTTTCTTTTATCGACTTCAACCGGGTTTCCGTTGCTGAAGAACCTTTGTACCGATCGACCGACCATCCTTTGTTTTTTAGTAGTGTATAAATCGCATCAACCTCTTTCTCAGTTCCTGGAAGGTCAGTAAACAATTGATTGGTTTCGGAAGTGATTACGGAAAATGCCGGATTTCCAAAGAGCGTAGCGCGTTGCATTACCGATTTATTTGCTTTGGGTTTTGGGCCTACGAGTTCTTTGGTATTGATGAGCTGGTGGATTTCTACCTGGTCGATCAGGTATTTTCCAGATTTTGTGTCATAAAAGGTATTCAGGTTTATCTGGTTATAGATGCCATCCGGAGAAAAATAGACACGCTTCAATTTTTGATTTTTAGGAAGGGCTTGCGAAATAGCATCGGCTATGGGTTTCCAATAAACCGCATACGAAAGGGTATCGGTGTACCTGAAGTTTATGGCATTAATGTATTGTCGTGCATACTCTTTTTCAAGTCTTCTTATCTCACTACCCTTCACAATAGCCATGCGCGGCCGGTCATCCGTTTCTTTTGTAACAATAAGGGCGGCATAGAGCAAACCGTTGTACATGCTTACCATTTCCACGGCTGCTTCACCTGGTTTTAATTTTTTCTGAATATCCCTCCATGAAATTTCTTCAACCAGGAAGCCCTTTTTGAAAGATGCTGACGCGCGACTAAGTTTTATTTCCATTTCCTCTACATAGACTGTGAGTTCGGCTATTTGATTTGCAGATGGGGTTTCGCTTCGAATCAACTGTGCAAGTTCATTTTTTAAGTATTCCCACCGTTGATAATCGGCCTTTAGTTGTTGGTTATCCCCGTTTAGAATGATTGTTTTCATTTTATGGCTTGCATTCAGAATAATGCCCTTTGTTGAAAGCTGAAGATCAAAGAGCCTTTTAGTGATATCGGGATTTTGGAAGTCTTGTCCGGGTATTGTGCCCGAAACGGTTAAAGCGAAGAGTAAATATTCCTGGAGGATATCCCGTTGGTTTCTGTAAAATGAAATTTTTTCATTCTCGCTAAGGTAGGTGAAGTTGTGTTTTACTTCTTTAAGCAAGTGGTCTGTTAGACTGTTGAATGCTGCGTCTGCTTCTTTAAAATTGGAATTATAGAAATAAGTTAGTGCCAAATTAAGCAATGTGGTTTGGTATATTCTTGGATTAATACTACCTGTTTTTTCAAGTAATGCCCTGGCTGCACGCAAATGCCCAAGAGCCTCTTCATAATTCTCCAGATAACTATATACCTCACCGAGGTTAGTTAATATTGAAATGTGGAGTTGGCTGCCATAGTAGAGGCCGTGTTCAATCATTCCCAATGCCTTTTGCCAGGAATGTATGGCTGAATCGGTTTGTTCAAGCCTTCGAAAGATATTTCCATGATTTTGAAGCGCATATAGGTAGGAGAGTGATTGTTTATTTTTTATGAGGGAAATGTACTCTGTATTCAGCAAGGTCGCTTTTTCGACCGCTCCATACTCCAGATAATAATTACACAGGTTACTGAGTATGGTTTTGTATTCGTTCAGGCCCAAAACTTCTTGCCCCATTGCTTCTTTTAAAAAGGTAATGGTTTCTTCCAATTCAGTTATTGCCTTCTTAAGCTGTCCGGTTCTTCGATGTAGGGAAGCCATAGAATTTTGAATGTGTGCAAAAGCCAGGATAAAATTCAATATGTTGTTGCTGTAGTACTCACGGTTATTGGTATATGCCAACTGAATAAAATCAAGGCATTTTCTCAGGTAAATTTCACAGCTATCGTATTGTCCTGATTCTAAAAATAAATTGGCAAGCTCAACCCGTGTTTGAATACGGTCGATATGGCCAAAATCGTATTGTTTGTCGGCAACAAAAATGGTGAAACGAAACATATCAGCAGCTTTTCCATAATTACCGGTAGCCTTATTGATTTGCGCGAGCGTTGTGAGGCTGCTGGCGTAGGCTGAACTGATTTTTCCTGAATCAACTTCAGCTCGGATCAAAGCTTTTTCTATTATTTCCTGAGCCAACGTATAGTTACCTTCAATGTAAAGTTTTAGTCCTTTGGTATTCAGCGAATCCCATGTTTGCGCCTTAACTGTTGGTATGATAAGGGTTACCAGGAGACTATAGACTATACGCATCATAATTGTTCAATGCTGATCAATTTTATCCTTTAGCCAATCTTCAGCTGCTTGCCGATCCGTAAAAATTTTAAACTGATAGCCGCGTATGCGGCAAATTTTTTCCCAAAAAGCATCAAATTGTTCTTCGGCCGGGTTAATAACAACGGCCATTACAATATCTTGAAATTCAGAAACACGGGATTCATAAATCCTAACAATATTAAAGGCATCGGTAGCAAGAAGCCTGGTTACAACCTCGGAGTAGTCGACTAATAAGTATTTACTTTTTGTTTCACTTAAAGCCATGGCAATTTGCCGTGTACCTTCTAAAACTTCAGCTAATGTGTTGCGTCTTCCATAGCCTTTTGCCACGAGATAAGAATCAGATAGTTGAATTTCTAAGGTAAAGGATGACATGAGAGGAATAAACCTCTAAAGTATCAATTTTAAGCAACAGAATATGATTATTTTGATCGTTGAATAGCCTAGGCTGGAACAGCCCTGATTTCGTCAATGCACTTTTTCATTTTGTACAGTGTGTCTTCAATGTTCGCATCCAATCCAATACTCATACGAATAAGGCCATCGCCAAGTCCCATCGCCTCGCGCTCGCCTTCGGGTATTTCAGACGAAGTGCTGCTTCCGGGAGCGCTGAATAAGGTTTTATAAAACCCAAGGCTGACAGCCAGGTACCCCAGGTTTTGTTGCTGCATGCGTTCCATAAGCTTGTATGCATTTTGTTTTGTTCCAACATTAAGCACCAACATACCTCCGTAACCAAATTCAGGGTTCATTGTCGCTTTCATCAGGGTATGTTGCGGATGGTCAGTAAGTCCGGGATAACGGACTTCCATGCCTGATTTTGAAAGTTCAGTGGCCAGGTAGAGTGCGTTTTTACTATGTTGTTGCATACGAACGTGCAGGCTATGTAGATTTTTCAGTACAGAAGCTGCACGCAGGCTATCCATTACTGGCCCCAATAACATAATCATTCCATTGTTCACATCACTTAGTTTATGGATAAATTCATCCGAAGCGCAAATTGCACCAGCCACGGTATCGCTGGTTCCGTTTATGAACTTTGTTAAACTGTGAACAACAATATCTGCTCCCAGCTTGGCAGGCGAAATAATCAATGGGGTAAAGGTGTTGTCCACAATCAGTTTTAGGCCATATTTATTACTTAGTTTGGAAAGTGCCTTAATATCCGTAACCTCAAGTAAAGGATTACTTACCGATTCACAGTAGATGACTTTTGTTGCCGGTGTTATGGCCTTTTCTACACGATCAATGTTGGTGATGTCAACAAAGTTGGTCTTAATACCAAACCGGGGAGCGACATTTTTTAAGAACGCATATGTTCCTCCGTATACCATGCGATTACAAATAATTTCATCGCCTTGCCTGCATAGCTGCAGCAAAGTTGTGGTTATCGCTGCCATTCCTGACGCGGTTACTGCAGCCGATTCTGTATTCTCCATTTTGGCCAAGGCCTGGCTCAGGTATCGGTTGGTTGGATTCCTTCATGGCCCGCACGTTGGATCGACTGGGTAAGGGTATTCGTACCGGTGCCCGTGATGCCATGCTTTCGGATGAAGCTACATCAGAAACAAAGGGGAGGGTGTTTGGGCTTCATCGGGCTATGGATACGTTGGGTGCTGTAGTTGGTCCGCTATTGGCGTTGCTATTCTTATACATTTACCCGCAGCACTACAAAGCACTATTTCTGATTGCTTTCATTCCGGGTGTTATTGCAATTAGTTTCACCTCTTTACTAAAAGAGAAAAGTAAACACATTACAAAAGTTGATTTCAGAGGCACATCAGTATTTGCGTTTGCCCGATATTGGAATGAAAGCTTACCTTCGTACAAACGACTTGTCGCTGGATTACTGGCCTTTGCATTGATTAACAGTTCGGATGTTTTTTTATTACTCAAGGTAAAGGAGAGCGGAATGGATGATACTGTAGTTATCGGGGTTTATATTTTTTATAACCTCATTTACGCACTAACGGCTTACCCGATGGGCAGGCTTAGTGACCGGATTGGTTTTAAAAAAACTTTTATAATGGGCTTGACCTTTTTTTTGTTGGTGTATGCCGGCATGGCTTTCGGTACTACGCTTGTGCACTTCCTCATACTATTCACCATTTACGGATTGTTTGCCGCTGCTACTGAAAGTGTGGCAAAAGCCTGGATCACTAACATTAGTCATAACCGCGATACAGCAACGGCCATTGGTACTTATACCGGATTTCAAAGTGTATTTACCATGATGGCAAGCATAATTGCCGGTTGGTTGTGGATGGCTTATGGGGCAAGCACTGTTTTCCTACTAACATCTTTTTTCACTGCCCTAGTAGTATTGTATTTTTTGCTTGGTGGTATCAATGAAAAATCAGTAACTGAGTAATGACCATTCGGTCAATGCTTCATTGATCTTCTGTAGGCAATCTGAACTGAAATTCTCAAGCTCGGCAACCGTTGGACTTGACTTTATTAGTTGCTGCTCATCGGAAATAAATTGTTGTTGTAATGAAAGCCTATTCTCATTTATCAATGATTTTCTATGCTTATAATCCTTACCTATCCACTTGTGAAGCATTTCGGCTTTCCACCAGAGTGAATCATCAGGTTTTGCTGATGGCTGCTTAATCTTACTGATAACATTCGTCCCAAAAAAGAATGGTATATATACGGATAAGCAGGGGTGCGGAGTGCCTGTTAACCATACAGTAGGTGGCCCCTCAGTCCTGATTTGTGCAACCATACTTCCGGTGGTACTGCTTGGATTTAGTAGTCCTGTAGCATGCATGCAAATTGAACCTGTATTCGCTCTAGAAGGTTTAAATGTTGATTCCTCCGTATTATGAGTTTGTAGAATAGTCATACAGTCCGCTGCTGTAATTTTTCCTCTTTTGCGAATGGCAAGTTCTGCCGTGCAGGCTTCACGTTTGGCGGCCCTGCCCATGCGCGTGTAAAACCAATCTGAATAAACTTGGTGAAAATCAAATGTTTCCTCCTCATTCCACCATTTATTCTTTTTGGCGAATGCCATTGCACCCGAACTTAGCTGATCATAGCGAGTTCCTATACTCAAACGGTTTGAAATACTTCTTATGTCTTTTACTTCTTGTACAACCCATTCCCGTCCTGCAGTTTCCAACACAAATGCGGATTGACTGTCGGCAATCAAAAAACTATTATGATAATAGAATCGCTTGTTCTTATAGCCACCACATGCATTCTGACCATACAACTCAAGAAGTGAAGTAATGCAGGTAACAGCTTCACGTGCCGACTGACTTCTCTCCAGGGCCAACCGTAGTAAATCCATTCCCGTGAGACCATTATTATGCTTTTCAAACTTTGCTTTGGTAAACACCGCTTCGTTGCCAATGGCTACGCCATATTCATTGACCCCCATTTCCGCACCCCACATCTGAAATGGTTTTGATAAAATGCATTCGTAGGTCTCGGAAACTTGCGGGATAGAAATGAAGGTACAATGAACAGAGGCTTCTGTCCGGAGCATTCGCGGACAATAGATTATGGATTGCGCTTCATCAGGTTCGCGATCAGAGTTCTTGGCTAACAGCAATTGACCATCATGTGTGGCTTTCGGAAGGGCAACAAACGTATCGCACATAAGTTAAAAGCAAAGATTCCAGATTCCAGCCTGATCAGATTTCTGCACGGGAAGTAATTGACCATCCTTAATGAAAAAAGGCTGCCCATCACTGCCTAAATCCCACAATTCTCCTCGCAAGAAAACATTTACGCCAATCGTTGCCCCGCAACTTTTTAGTCTGCCAGGTAGTGCGTACTTTATCCAAGCTTCCTGTTCGGTGAGTTTGCCAATGTCATCATCAATTACATCACCGGGTTCATTACCTCCATCATATCCTTTCCACTCCATAGCCATAGTATTTTCACCGGAGCAATAGGAATTAACCAATACCACATCAGCTTTCAGTTCACTAATCTGTGCATAACTTTCAGGATACCACGAGTCGGCACAAACGAGTACAGCTGTTTTACCAACTGAAAGATCGTAAGCCTGCAACTCATTTACCGGATAGGCACTTACAAAGGGTTGTTCACTGCTAATGGGGAAAGATTTTCTTGTTACGATTTGATCAATTTTACCATCAGGATAGAAAATGAAACTGGCATTATATAATGGCTTTGATAAAACAACATTGATCTGGTTTGTGTTGCGAATAGTCGGGCCGGGCAAAACAATAGAACCCGCATTTATAGTGACGGCATACTCACTGGAGAGTTTCGTAAAAACCTCGGCATAAATGTGAGCCATGGCTTGTGCCTTCATTCTGAACAGGGCAGCAGCAAATGCATCTTTTTCATTTTGCCCCTTTCTGTAGGCTTGTATGAATTGAATCGGATTGCTCAGAACCATCAAAGTCATGGCAAAATTGATGGAGGAGGCTTCAATAACAGATTGTTTTTCATGGCTCACCACCAGCCAGGTTCCAAGGTATTCCGGAAGAAGTACAACGGTATTGGTCTTGAAATACCCCGCCTTACTGGCTTCATCAAAGTATGTCCTCAGCTTTCCATAAAAATGGTCCTTGCTTTGGTAATCGGTGGGAAGCATGTAAGGCTGAATACCCACAATATTTCTGTGGCACAACGAGTCGTCTGCTGAGATAACTTCAATCTGATCTAAGTAAGAATCTGGCTTTAGTGGCAGTTCATCGCGACCAATAAATGTCCAGGTACTATAAAGAACAGCAATAATTACTAAAACAAGTATTATTCTTTTCATTTATCAAATTAGCTTAACTACTTCATTTGCTGCACGTTCGCCTGCCCGAACAGCACCTTCAATATAGCCATACCAAATATCCGATGTTTCGGTGCCAGCCCAGTGTATCCTTCCAAAGGGTTTGGATAATTCATCTTGAAAGTTAGTCCATGCCCCGGTTGGATAAATGCCGGCATAGCATCCACGGCTCCATGCCTCGTCAGCCCAACAATGATCGATATAGTGCTTAGGGTATGAAGCTTCCTTGCCGAAGTACCGCGCAAAGGAGTTGAGGGCAATTTGCTTACGCATTGTTTCTTCTTTAGAAAAGAAATCACGTGCCCGGTTGGCAATACAGAAAGCCAGCAATACTCCATATTCTCCGTCAACGGGTGAGGAATCAAAAAAAGTTTGAAATGGACTTAGCTCATCGGCCACTACTTGTCCGCTAAAACCTTTATCGCGCCAGAATGGCTTTTCATAGATGCCTAACACCTTTCCAACAATGCCCATCGACATTTTATCCAGCAATTGAGATTTATGTAATGGGAGCGATGGTTGAAAATCAATTGCTTTGATAAGCGGTGGGGGAATGGCTACAATTGCCCGCCTGGCTTCATAGGAGAATCCTTCTCCTATGACAGTCACCGAGTTATCATGTTGAATAATCTGCTTTACTGCACTATTCAAGCGTATAGAATGCATCAACGATTCAGCAATTCGATCGGTCAACTCCTGCATACCACCTTTAATACGATGCTGCTGTGCGCCATCTTTAATACTTAAGAGTGTATTCAAATTGGTGCCCGAGCGAATGTAGAACAATGCGTGCAGCAATGACACTTCATTTAGCTCGCAGGCATAAACCGTTTCGAGACCGGCCCGAACAACTTTATAACAATTTTTTGTGTAGCAGTTTTTCCTTACAAATACTTCAAGCGATAGGCCGTCCCATGCTGCTGCGTGTTTGTTCTTCCACGGTTGCTCCACTGAAATGCCTTTTGCTAAACGATCCAGTTTCTTCAACAAAAGATCAATATTGATTAGTGAGGCAACATCCATTTTTGGAATTAAGCCGGTGTAGGTTTTAATGATCTGGTTTAGATCAATAATATTTTTCCCTTCGTTGTAGGTCTCGTACCACTGAACATTGTGTTGTTTGCAAAGTGCATACATACGGTCTTGTGTGGGGCCAATCCACTGCCCGCCAAGGTCTACATAGCTTCCATCCTCAAGTCTTTGCGTATGAGTTCTTCCGCCCAACCTGTCGCGTGCTTCCAAAAGCATAAATGATTTGTGAGACTTCAGTAAAGCCTGTGCCGCAGCCAGCCCGGAAAAACCTCCGCCTATCACGATTACATCAAGCATAAAGTAAGTAGTTATTTATTTTGTTCATCTTGAATAATCTTCACTGCCCAGTAAATTCCCTTTACATTTTCGCGCCAGGTGGGCAATATGCCGATCATGATAATCTCTTCAATGATTTCGATGGCGGTTAATGCAACAGCAACGTAGAATAACCTATAAACGGGTTGTTCTATAAAAAACATAGTACACATAAAAACGCCTTGAAAAACGGCAGCAACCTTAGCCAGTAATGTATGAAAGCTGGTCATTTTGCGGTAACGGATTAATGCATACACCAGTTGTACCAGGTAAATGATAAAAAGAAAGAGAATAATTAGCCCCTGATCTTTTAGGAATTGAGGGTGCACAAAGAACAGCCCGATTATTGCTGCCAATACGGTTAAGTCATCGCCAATGGAATCAAGACGTGAACCAAGAATACTGGTCACGTTGAATTTCCGTGCAAGGTATCCATCCAGTGCATCAGTTAAGAAGCTGATTACCAGCAACCACTTAAAGTAATCGTATTTACCCTGGACAAGCAAAAAGATAAAAATGGGGAAGGCCAATATCCTGAAAAAGGTGATGAAATTTACCAGGCGCATAGGGCGCCTTGCTCGGAAAAGCAAGTAATGCAAAGAGCGAATCGGTCCGGAAGAAAAGCTGGTATTATTCATCTCAATTAAAATTGAGATAAATATTTAACACCGCAAAGCGGCTAAATTATTGAAAGCTCAGTTGTGTAAGGTTTAAGAGCAGCTGACTATCGGGCAGGAACTTGTTTTTGGAAACGCAACAGACCTCTCTCTTTCACCAGGTACTCAAGTATTTCTTCGTGTTTACCGGTACTATCTTCAATTACCAGGGTATATTTCCCGTAGGGCAAGCCATTAAAATTATACGGGCGGGAGAACGTGCTCACGTTTACAATGACCTCGGAAAACACAGCCCTGTTCTTGCTATCGTAAATGCTCACCTTAATTTTATCGGATTGCCTACTGTGGTACGAAACAGTGAAGATACCTGATCCATTGTTTTCTACAGAATAAAAACGATCTGGATCGGATGCCAGAGTAGAAATGGAGAGCAATACTAAAATGATGCAATAAAAGGCTTGTTTCATTTTTCCGTTATCTTATCCGTAATGAGTTGACCGCAAATTTCACTTAATGAAACGCTAAATGATGCTAATGGTTTTGAAGTAACCGTTGCGTGTAAGGATATGGTCAAGATTCACAAGACCGAATTTTAGGATGTAAATGGTTGCTTTCAGCATATTTTCGTTGGTGTAGCCGTGCTCTGTTCCATTTGTATTGGTTCGCTACGACTGCCATCAAAATTTTATGTGGAAACTTATTGTTGATCACTAAAAATAAGTTAACAAAACCTTAACCTTTTGCTGGCGCGCCCGTCAGGTGCTGAGGCTATTTCACTTGCGTTTGGTAATTCCTCCCGGAAGTTGGAGGAACCAAAACAACAGGAATGATGCCGTCATCAGTATGATAAAGCCAAAGAAGATCGAAAGAAGGATCATTGAACTCCATAAAATTTAAAGGTGTAACAAATAAATACGATATGGTCTGCATAACCTTACCTTACTTTAAAGCAATCTTATCCATTTCATTAGGCGCAATTGGGGAAGGCACCAGGTTTTCAACAGGCTTCAGTGAATGGAGGTATGCGAAAATGGCTTTTAACTCGTCATCGGAAAAATTTCGGTACATTTCCCAAGGCATTGGCGGTAATAAACTTCTGCTTCCTTCAAGACCTTTATATTTTCCTTTGCGTATAGCGGTTTTAAATTGCTCGAAACTCCAGTTTCCAATACCCGTATCGTCTGGTGTTAAATTGGCAGCATACGATATGCCCCATGATCCAACAAACCCAGTTAACCCTTGACTGAACAATATCCAATTCTGGCTGCCGGCCGGTATTGCAGGGAGTTTTTCATCCTTCGGGTGGCCAGACAATAATTTCTCAGGATCGGGAACTGGCCCTTCAGGTGTCATTATTTTTGGCGAGTGACAATCATGGCATGCGCTAACCGTAACTAAATGCTGACCTCTTTTTATTAGCTCTTTATCCGAGAAATCAATACCGGTTGTTTTCTCAGGTGAGCGGAACATACATCCGGTTATTCCAATAATTGTAGCAAAGCCAATGAGGGTTATATGTTTCATAAAAGATTGTTTTTGGCATATACACGGCTGATGATTTTGTGGGTAGTACGCGAAATCACTTTTTTGTTTAATGGTATGGACTTAATTAATTAAAATTTCGATGTAACCTTAAGCGCTTTATTTCGTCCATATGCACCATAAGCCATTCGTACGATGCATACAGGTAAACACAGTACTATACAAAATCCTCGTAGCACTGTGGTTTTGCACCCACATGCGGATTCCTTAATGCCGGTCAGCTACAATGATCTGGAATGTGGACACTTCAATGATAAAGATGGTGAGGTTTGCAGTTCGATACGACATTACCTGATACAGCATTTTTTAGAAGATCATACACTGGAAAAGCTATCAAGGTACTTTGGTATTAATCCAAATAAGCTCATGTACCTGTTTCGTAAGGCCTTTAACAAAAGTGTTTTCGAATATCTTGCCGAATTACGAATGGAATTTGCAAAGCGCCTTTTGCAGAAGGGTAATATGCGTGTGGTAGATGTAGCCCGAGCCATTGGCTACAAAAACCCGAATCACTTTTCTACGGCCTTTAAAAGACGGTTTGGGGTTTCGCCAACTGCAATAAAATAGCATATAAGAATGTAACCTTTTAAAAAGGGTATGGTAAATCCTAAGCAACCTTTTTAATTGGAATAGGTCTCTTTTGAAATTTACATCCATGCTTAAACACAACCTGGTCATTATTTATAGGAATTTTCTTCGCAGTAAAGGATACTTCCTGATTAACCTCATAGGCCTTGCTGCAGGCCTGGTGTGTACATTATTAATATTTCTATGGGTTCGTGATGAACTTACTATGGATAAGTTTCATAAAAAGGAATCCCGGTTGTTTCAGGTTATGGAACATCAGCAATATGCCTATAATATTATGACCACAACGTCTACTCCGGGTATCTTGGCTGAAACCCTGAAAGAGGAAGTTCCTGAAGTAGAATATGCTGCCACTACCATGTGGATAGAGCCTTATACACTAAGTATTGGTGAGCATAATGTAAAGGCTGATGGATACCATGTGGGCTCGGACTATTTCAATATTTTTTCATTTCCATTACTTGAGGGTGATGCCAATACAGTATTGAATGACAAATATGCTATGGCTATTTCAAAAGATTTGGCACTCAGGCTTTTTAACACTACTGAAAATGTTGTAGGTAAAACGGTGGAGTTTCAACACGAAAAGGTATTTACTGTAAGTGGCATATTTGAGCCGATACCCTCTACTTCATCCTTTAAGTTTGACTTTGTAATGAACTATGAGGAGCGTAAAGCCGAGCAGGAATGGCTTCGTAGTTGGGGAAGCAATGGGCCGTCAACCTATGTTGTTCTTCATGAGGGGAGCGATGCAACTGCTGTAAGTGAAAAGATCAAGGACTTTGTAAAAGCAAGAAATGAGCAATCAAACGTAACCCTGTTCCTCAAACCATTTTCCGAGCGCTATTTGTATGGTCGTTATGAAAACGGAAAGCCTGCCGGAGGGCGCATAGAGTATGTGCGGTTATTTGCCATTATTGCTGTATTCATCTTGCTTATAGCCTGTATTAATTTTATGAACCTTTCCACAGCTCGCGCATCGCGAAAAGCAAAGGAAGTAGGCATCAAAAAATCCGTGGGTGCGCAACGATATTCACTGGCTGTACAATTTCTGAGTGAGTCTTTGATTACTGCGTTGCTGTCATTGTTTTTAGCATTAGCCGTAGTGTGGTTGTTTTTGCCTCAATTCAATTTAATCACCGATAAACAAATAGCGATGTCATTCAATAACCTTACCGTAATGTTGGTTGTTATATCAATTACAATCATAACCGGGTTGGTTGCCGGTAGTTATCCGGCTATTTTTCTTTCGGGTTTTAAACCAGCAGCAGTGTTGAAAGGTGAACTGAAGGGATCGTGGGGTGAGTTATGGGCGCGTAAGGGTTTGGTGGTATTCCAGTTTTTTCTTTCGATAATACTGATCGTTTCAGTACTGGTTATATACAAACAGATTGAGTTTGTTCAACAGAAAAGTCTTGGGTATAAGAAAGACAACCTGATTAAACTTCCCATTGAGGGTAAAGTTGAAACCTCACTGGATGCATTTTTGAATGAAGTAAAAAACATTCCGGGTGTTCTTAATGCTTCCAGTATGGGCCATAGTTTGCTGGGACGTAATAACAACACCAGCGGACTTACCTGGGAGGGGAAGAATCCGGATGACCTGATCTTATTTGAAAATGTCAGGGTGAATTATGATTTGCTCGAAACGCTTGGTGTGCAATTGGCTGAAGGTCGTTTTTTTTCAAGAGATTATGGCGCAGATACAGCAAAAATCATTTTCAATGAAGCTGCTATTAAGGTAATGAACCTTGAAGATCCCATTGGAAAAGTAATCAGGCTGTGGGGGCAGTATGATCTGGAAATTATAGGTGTTGTGAAGGATTTTCATTTTTCATCACTGCACGAACAGGTTAATCCTTTGTTTTTTGTGCTCAATCCGGGCAGCACATGGAATGTTATGATAAGGATTGAAGGAGGTAGAGAGAAAGAGGTCATATCATCGCTAACACAATTTTATTCATCGTTTAATCCAGGTTTTACTTTCGATTACCGTTTTCAGGATGAAGACTATGCACGGTTATATAAATCAGAAAAGCGTGTAGCTTCCTTATCGGGATACTTTGCCGGATTTGCCGTGCTTATTTCGTGCCTGGGCCTGTTTGGATTGGCCGCCTTTACGGCTGAACGGAGGCAAAAAGAAATTGGGATACGAAAGGCTTTGGGATCTACTTCGGCAAATATTGTACTGCTCTTATCGGGTGATTTCACACGCATGGTATTGACCTCTATTCTGCTTGCCCTGCCAGTAAGTTATTGGTTGCTGGCCAAATGGTTGGAGCAATTCGCCTTTCATATTGAACTGGAGGCCTGGTACTTTGTAGCCGCAGGTTTACTAGCTTTGGTAGTAGCGTGGTTAACGGTTGCTTCCCAGGCTATTAAAGCATCATTGATAAACCCTGTACTGTGTTTACGAAATGAATAACAAGGTGCTGAACGGATGAAAACGAAAATCAGGACTGATCACTTTTGTTCTTGCCCAGGGATATTTTGTAATTGTCAGGAGTACCGGTTAACCGAAGGTTAATAAACCTGACCTTCTTCGACTCATCACGGTATTGGATTTCATCTTCCTGGTCAGCATTATCCTGCCTTTTTCCAAATAATTTTGTCATGCCCACTTGGGTAACCAGTTTCAGGGGAATGCTTAAGTAATATTCCATGTTCATGTTCAAATCCTGCTTGCCCGAAAGTTCAATAAACCCCAGGGTTGAGTTTATGGTCATACGGGGAATGGTTAGTGTACCGTTATTGATCGTAAATGTATTTCGCAGTGTATCGAATCGTATCCTGTTAAGGTTTTTGTCTTTAAAATAGTCGGCCAAAGCATCCAATGCAGCGTAGCGTTCTAATCTTCCTTGCGTCACTTCTACATCCAACTGTATTTCTGAATCATCCAGTATGGGAACCATATCAGCGTGTACATGGATTTTACCTGTGAGCCTGCCATTGAGCTTTCCATGCAGGTTCTCGGAAACCAGGTGCTCCTGCCCAAAGTTTTCAAATTTGAAGAGTAATTTATCCAGGTCAACGTTTTTTATTCGCATATCCGGACTTAGGTAAATTTTATTCCTGTCAGATCCGTTAAAATATCCTTTCATTGATATTGCTCCTCCTGCGGCCCGTAATGACAGTGTATCAATAAATATATAGTGATCTTCCCGGGTCCGTGCACGGCCAAAGAAATCATCGATCAAGTATCGGTGATAGTTAAGATGCTTGATGTCAAAAACAAAGTTCATATCCGTAAAGGGAAGATCGTATATATTGAACACGGCTTCGTGGTCTTCCGGAGTAAGTTGTTTACCCGCTGGTGGCGGATTGTAATTGAATAGTTCGTCAAAATCGAGATGAGCTGACTGCAGCGAAAAGTGATTGTCTTTTTTTCTGATGGCCTTATCCTGACCTAAGTAGTAATTCATGTTTGCCAGAAATTCACTTTTACCAACTTTACCGCTCATATTTTCAACCGCCAGGTGCTCATCTTCATAATGAATTCTTCCCTTAAATTTCTCGAAGCGCATGGGGTGTACCTTCATCTGCGCCTCAAGTTTATCGATGTATATATCGGAGGACGCCAGTCCTTTGTTAAAATGCAAATCGGCCTGTCCATGGATTTTTAAATCTTTGAATTCCTCATGCCGGTAATCCTCGGGCACGTAGTTCTCTCCGCCATATGAAAACAGATCTTCCAGTTGCAATAATTTCGAGTTGAGGTTAAATTCGATTCGTGTGTCGCCAAGTGGTTGTTGCAAAAACCATAGATCGTAATGGCTCAGTTTTCCGTTGAAGTGGAAATCGCTTTTATCGATCATTCCGGTAAAGTCAATGATCCGGAAATTCTCATCATCAATAAATACATCTGCATGAAAATCGTGAAGCGTATGAGGATAATGCGTGAGCTTGGCATATAAATCCTCAATAAAAAACTCGCCTACCGGTAAGTTAGGTGATTCCGTAAATGCCCGTGCAGAACTGTTGAACTTGAATTTCATACTCAGGTCCCTGATTTGCTCATTTACTGGTTTATGTTTCAACGTGTCGCCTGAGGTGAGTTGCTTAACATCTAACAAGTTTGATTTAATCAGCAATATGGCACTTACAGGGTCAGCGGTGTGGTGGAGTATGGCCGGTAAATCGCTTATGCTGGCTTCAATCGAAAGATCGGATTCGCCAACCTTCATACGAAAATGGTCAATGATAGCTTTATGACCATCCATGGACGCTTTTATATCAATATCCCGAAAGGGCAAGTGGAAGGCTGAGGACTTAAAACCAAGTTTGCTTACTTCCAATTCTGTGAAGTAAGATTCATTCAGTTTCTCGATACTTTTTTCGGGATTGGCCAGGTCAACGATATCATGAAAATTCATGGTGAGCACAACGTGGCCCCTCAGGTCTTCGATATCGGTTATGTTTAAGAAATCTGTTAAAAAGTCAAGTTCAAAATCAGAACGTATCTGCATGTCAATTTCAGGTGACTCAAAATTTTTTACCACTAAATTGCCGCTAAAGGTTCCGGCTTCAGGCCTTGCACTAAAGTCCATCAAGCCAAATTCCATGGTAGAAACTTTTCCTGAATCACCGGTTGTGAAGTAGCCCCTGAAAAACAAGTCATCCAACCTTTTGCTGGAGCGTTTATTGCTGAAAAATGCTTCTGCACATCCAAACTCGGCCAGCACCATGGGGTTATATCCGTTTATGGTTTTGCCTTTTACAGATGCTTTAAAAAATATTTTACCGGCATTTTCATAACGTTGAAACACGGGCGTGATTTCTTCGGGCGCGAAGGCGAGGAATAAATCAAAGTTTGGCTTTTGTCCTTCAATGGCTATATCAACATACAAGTCGTCATCAAAATCGGCCTGGCCATACATTTTGAACAGCGCATTTTCAAGTTGTACTTCTGACGGCTTTATGGTTAAAATTTTCTCAGTCTCTACATAATCAAGTTGCGTGTTCAGGCGGAAGTGCTTGTGCTTGACAAACGTAGTGTCGCCTTCTTTTACGATGGTTAGCTCAAACTTACTGTCAATGCCAACCATAATCCGATTCTCACTTGTTTTAAATTTTGATTTAGCATGCGCAATGAAAACGTCCAGCAGTATCCCGGTTTCTTCATTAAGTTTAAGCAAGTCTATGTTTTGCAGTTGTATGGTTTTAATGTCCATAGCAAAGCCAGTATCAGATGATTCCTCTTCTTTGGTGCTGGATAGAGCATTGGCGATGTTAAAACTTCCGTCCGCTAATTGAACAAGGTTGATTGCGCCATCTGAAAGTTTCACGGATTTTATTTCGAGGGAACCACGAAGAAGGGTGAAAATATCAAACCCTACGTACACATCAGCCACGTCCAGTATTGGCAATGCGCCTTGCAATTTGTTTTCATAAACCGTTACATGATCCAGGTCGATGGATACGTAAGGGAAATTAACAAAGGGGGAGATGTGGCTATCTTCAATTTCAAGCCTGCCCCTGAAGTCTTCATTTACCGTTGAGAGCAAGTGCTGTACAATGGCATCCTGTTTCCAGAAAAGGATTAGCGTGACCGAACAAAACAGCACAACAGGAGCAAGTAAAGCTAGTATGATAATCCGCTTCCAGAATTTGCTGTTTTTTAGAAGATTTTTATTCATGGCCTACAACTTCAATCAACAATTAATGACGCGAAGTTAGCAAACCCGGTTAAAACGATTTCTGTTTTCCTTGCCATCCGGGGCCACGCACCACCCGGCCAGGCTTGGCCCCGGTGTGTTCACCGTCATTTAATACTTGAACACCGTTTACAAAAACATGCACCATACCGGTGCTGTATTGGTGTGGTTTTTCAAAGGTTGCATGGTCTTGCACTTTAGCAGGGTCAAAGATGGCTATATCTGCAAAGTAGCCAGGTTGCAGCAAGCCCCGTTTTTCAATTTTTAGATTAGTAGCCGGTAATAAGGTAAGCTTACGGATGGCCTCTTGTAAGGTGATGACTTTTTCTTCGCGAACATATTTGCCGATTAACCGGGAAAAGTTGCCATAAGCGCGTGGATGGGGATTGTATTTTAAAAAATGACCCTCTGTAGCCGGAGCCTCTGCATCCGAACCAAAACTCATGTAGGGGAGAGCGATCTGGCGTTTCACATTTTCTTCCTTCATTAAAAAATACACTGTGCCAACCCGGGTACTATCGGCACATACCAGGTCCATGGCCGTTTCCTCTGCACTTTTTTTATGGATGTCAGCAACTTGCTTCAGGGTCATACCGGTAAAGCGCTTTAGCGAGTCGTTTGAGAAGCCAACAAGCAATACATTGTCAGGATTACCGGCCAACAGCAAAAGATTTTCCCATGCCTCAGAAGGCTCGCGCATTTCGCGCAAAGCTTTTGAACGGGTTTTAGGATCTTTCATACGGGCAATCCATTGGTTTATGCCGCCTTCCTGCAACCAGGTGGGCATGGAGGCATCAAGGCCTGTAGCACCGGCTGTGTAAGTATACATGTCAGTAGTGATGCGAAGCCCCTCGCGCCTGGCCGCTTCAATCATGTTTATTACCGAATCGATTTTGTTCCAATTTCGCTGGCCAGCAAATTTCAAATGGTAAATCTCAGCCGGTATGTTTGCTTCCCGTGCAATGCGAATAGTTTCGTTTACCGCACTGAAAATATTATCGCCTTCGCTACGCATATGGGTAATATACATGCCCTTGTAAGCTGATGCAGCCTTACACAAGGCGATCAACTCTTCGGTAGAGGAATAACTGGCCGGTGCATAAATGAGGCTTGAGCCAATACCCAGTGCACCTTCTTCCATAGCTTGCCGGGCCAATGCTTCCATGCGTTCCAATTCTTCCGGGGTGGGCGGACGATTGGCATACCCCATTTCATGGATGCGAAGCGTGGTTGCGCCAACAAAAGAAGCAACGTTTACTGCACTACCACTTCGCTCCAGAAATTCCAGGTATTCGCCCAGGGTAGTCCAACCTATTTCATGGTCGAGGCCTGATCGTTTAACGTCTTTCCGCATCTCTTCTTTCATCTGGTCGTTGAGCGGGCCCATGGAGAAGCCTTCACCCATCACCTCAAGGGTAACTCCTTGACGGATGTCGGATTGTGCGTTTCCATCAATAATCAGCGACTCGGTGGCCCAACTTAACATGTTTATAAAACCGGGCGAAACGGCCAATCCGGAAACATCATGTTGAGTTTTTGCTTTCGCTTTCGATAAATCACCTATGAAGGAAATGGAATTGCCTGTTATGCCAATGTCGGCAATAAATGGATCTTCGCCTGACCCATTATAAATCGTGCCACCCATTAAAATAACATCGTATTCGGGTGCCGTGGAACAGGTGGTTAATAATAAGATAATGCCGGTGATAATCAGGGAATTTCTCATAACGGGTAGATTAGTGTAGTAAAATACAACATTATCCAAATATGGATTGTTGTTTTGTGTGGAAGCGAGTTTAGATTAGTCCAGTGGTAAGAAGAACATTAGCAAAATTAAAGAATGTAATGCTGTTGGCTTTAAAGCGAGGCACCACTCCACGTATGTTGGCCATAACCTGTGCATTGGGCGCTGTGCTGGCTGTTTTCCCCGTGTACGGAGGCACTACACTATTGTGTTTTGTTGCAGCTATTGTATTTCGTTTGAATGTTGTTGTAATACAGGCCGTAAACTATGCGCTTACACCCGTTCAACTGCTTTTGATCGTGCCCTTTATGCAGGTTGGTATAGCCTTGTTTGACCTGCCAGCAAAATCGCTTGAGTATGATGGACTTATTGATCGTTTTAAAGATGACTCCAACTCCGTTATTTCAGAATTTTTGGGGGCATTGTTTGGAGGGATAGTGGTTTGGTTTTTTATCGCCATACCGATCTTTTTTGTGCTTTTTTATCTGTTTTACTTCCTATTCTCCAGACGGAACAGTAAATCCGGCTGCAACAGTTGATTTCCAAAACATTTTTTTGCGCTTAACGTTATAATAGCATTACTATCATCTTCGACAGTATGCGTATCAAAAAGCTTTTTTTAATTGTTTGCGCCTTCTTATTCCTTGGTGCTGATTTACAAGCAGCCACAGCTACCTGCATCAACGAAACTTACGAGCAGGAAGCTTTTGATTTTACGCGAACCCGGAATTTTGGAGTGGCCAGGGCAGAGAGTCAGCGTTCCTCAACCACTAACTTCATTGTTATTTTATTTCCCAAACCTGAAAAATCAAATAGGGTTAACTTCAGCATCAGTGAGAAGTTTCCGTTCGTTCAATCCCTCACCATCCTTTTCCAGGTCTTTAGGATTTGAAACCACAGCTTCGATTATACCACTGGTAATTCGACAGCTTATACACCCATCCGGTGGGTTAGCTAATTAATTCACTTCTAAAATCTCATTTTATGATTAAAGTTAATCAAATGCTTACGGGCATAGTTGGTGCCGTTGGCGTATTCATATCATCTGTATTGCCTGCGCAATCGGCAAAAAACTATACCTCGCTTGAACAAGCCTTATTTTTTCCTGACAGCGTGCAGTGGTTGTCGTTGCGTAATAAAGGGCTTACCGAAATGCCAGCTGGACTGTTTGCTTTGCGCAACACCCGGTATCTGGACTTAAGCCTTAACCCAATAAAGTCTATTTCGGGTAGGATTGAAAATCTGGAAAAGCTTTTTTATTTGGATTTATCAAATGGCGAGCTTACACAATTGCCTGAGGAGATAAAATCGTTATCCTTTCTCCGCTATGTTCATTTGCGGTATAGCAAGCCAGTAAATCTTGATCGTGACTTGCAACTGCTTGCCCAACTGCCAAACCTACGGGCCTTACATTTGAAAATACCGGGGCTTGAGGAATTGCCGGAATCAGTAGGGCAGTTAGCGCATATTGAGTACTTCGAATTGTCTGATACGCATATTAAAAACCTGCCGGAGACATTTGCCGAATTGAAAAACCTTAACGTACTCTATATCAATAATGATATGCGCTTTGATATGCTAAACAACATACGCGTGTTGGCCAGGTTGCCTAAGTTATCCGAACTGCACCTTGAGGGTGACCAATTCACCAAATTGCCTTCTTCAATCAACCAGTTGCGATCGTTGGAGTATCTATACCTAAATAATAACAGGCTAAAAGAATTGCCCCCAGAAATTCAGGATTTGAAAAAGCTGCGCTATATCGATGTAAGCAACAATGATATACCGAACCTGTTGCTTGATCAGTATCGCGATCAATATGCGCCAACGTTGCGTATTCGATTCTAAATTTTTTTAACCGTAAAATTTATACGATTATGAAAACATCAATGCTAGAATATTGTAAACAAGTTCTTCAACGTGTAACCTTTGACAGGCGACTTTGGACTAAAGAGTACCGAAAATCCCTCCAATGGTTAACCGTTAGTGAGTCCAAGCAGTTGCGTGAATGGGTACGTTCCTCTAAACAACAAATGAACCAACTATGAATTTTTCGATGGAGCATACCACCTTATATTGGGTTGCGTTTAATGTATTTGTTCTGGCCATGCTTGTTTTAGACCTGGGCGTTTTTCATCGGAAGACCAGGACGATTGGCGTTCGTGAGGCACTGGGCTGGACATTCTTTTGGATTGTGCTCGCCTTACTGTTTAATGCGGTAGTGTATTATCAGTTTGGACAGCAACGCGCTGTTGAATTTTTCACCGGGTACCTGATCGAAAAATCACTCAGTGTTGACAATATTTTTGTGATGCTGATAATATTCTCCTATTTCAATGTGCCGCAGCAGTATCAGCATAAAGTGTTGTTTTGGGGAATATTAGGTGCTTTGGTCTTTCGTATCATTTTTATTGTTGCAGGTATTGAACTGATCTCCAGGTTTCACTGGCTTATTTATTTATTCGGGGCATTTTTGGTTTACACCGGAATCAAGTTGTTATCTTCTACAGATGAAAAAATTGAACCTGAGAAAAACCCAGTGCTCCGTTTTGTACGAAAGATAATACCCGTAACCAGTTCTTATCATAACGATAAATTCTTTACCCGTATTGATGGTCGCTTATGGGCTACTCCTTTGTTTTTGGTGGTGATGGTTATTGAAGCAACCGATGTGGTTTTTGCGGTAGATTCTATTCCGGCTATCCTGGCCATATCAAACGATTCGTTTATCATTTATACCTCCAATGTGTTTGCTATTTTAGGATTACGGTCACTCTATTTTGCCATGGCAGGTATCCAACAGTACTTCAGTTATCTTAAATATGGTTTGTCCATTATCCTGGTTTTTGTTGGAGGTAAAATGTTATTGAGTGAACTTTACCCAATACCGGTTGAGGTCTCTTTACTGGTAATCTTGTCCATACTAACCGGGGCTATTGCACTTTCATGGATTTTACCAAAAAGGTCAGGTGCCATAGCGGTTAATGCTGAACATCCAGGTAAAGCTGGCCATACTCCATAAACTTACCGATGTCCGGCTTCCTTCGGGAACAACCGGACATCGGATTATTTAAAGTTTACATATCCATTGATTTGGATAATCATTTGCCCGCGATGCGAAATTATCGGTGAGATGCCGGTATGCGGATCGCATTACCTTTGGTATGTTTTGATTTCGGAAACTTTTAATCTTGTTTCAGTTAAAAATTAGGGTAGTTTTAAAACTTTATCAGTTTGATATTTCAGCACCCTATGTTTTTTTGGAAAGCAATATCTGTGCTTCTGTTTTTAATGCTATCCTTTAGCAGCAGCGGACAGCGAAAAATTTTTGGCATCAGCCCGCTAACCGATACGGTGGCCATAGAAAAGAAAGGTTTTTTTCTGTTACCCTTGATTTACTACACGCCTGATACCCGTTGGGCTTTTGGCGGAGCCGGTGTATACTATTTTAAAGTCGAGCCAAAATATGAATATGAACAATTGACACGGATTTCTTACGTGCAGTTTCTAGCCGACTATACACAGAACGATCAGTTAGATGTATGGGGCTTATGGAATATTTTTACACGCAATGAAAACTTTCTGTTTAAAGGTGAGCTACGTTACCGGAATTTTCCTGACCGGTTTTATGGGATTGGCAACGCCACTTTAAAAGCACAGGAAGAAAAGTATGCTTATAACCTGGTAAGCATTAAAAACCTGGCGCTAAAAAAAATCAAACCTTCATTGTTTGTTGGTCTGGATTATCATTTTGAACGTGAATATGGATTTTCCTATACAGCAGGCGGAAGCCTTGAACAAGGTACAATTACCGGTTATAAAGGAGGGACGGGATCAGCGATTGGTATGGTTGGTGTTTTAGACAGCCGCGATAATGCGATTAATGCGCATAGCGGCAGGTTAGCAGAACTTTCTACCTATTTATATACACGTGCCCTGGGCAGTACGTTCTCTTTCTTTAACCTGAATGGTATTTACCAGCACTATTGGTCCCTTGGAAAAAATAAAACACTAGCCCTGCAAAGCAGGCTTCGCTTAAGTTTTGGCGATGTTCCCTTCCTGGATATGTCTACCGCAGGTGGTGACGATCTTTTACGGGGTTATCCAAAAAACCGTTTTCGCGATCAGCATTTTATTGGTTCACAACTCGAATATCGTTATCCTTTATTTTGGCGATTAGGACTGGTTTCATTCGCTGGGTTAGGTGATGTATTCAATAGCATCAACGACATTAAGGCTAATACCCTTAAATATTCCATTGGATCAGGATTGCGGTTTGTAGTGAACCCTGCTGAACGCCTGAACATTCGTGTTGATTATGCCCTTGGCCGGGAGGGAGGGTACTTCTATTTTTCAGTAGCAGAAGCTTTTTAACAACCCATGTTAAATCCTTTCAATAACAGTTGCATAACCTTGCCCCAACCCGACACACATAGTACATAGTGCATATTTTTTCTTTTGTTGTTGAAGTTCAACGGCAGCAGTAAGTAAAATGCGAGCGCCCGACATCCCCAGCGGATGACCTAATGCAATTGCCCCACCGTTTGGATTGATACGTGGGTCATCATCAGTTAAACCCCATGAGCGAATACAGGCCAAACTTTGAGCTGCAAATGCTTCATTCAGTTCAATCACATCAATATCGCTCATTTTTAGACCGACTTTCTTCAGTGCTTTGTTGGAAGCTTCCACCGGTCCAATGCCCATAATGCGTGGTTCAACACCTACAACCTGTGACGCAACAATGCGTGCCATAGGTTTAAAGGAATATTTTTTTACAGCATCTTCAGAGGCAACCAACAAAGCGCATGCGCCATCATTTAGTCCGGATGAATTGCCGGCTGTAACGGTACCATTTTCACGGAAGGCCGGTTTAAGATTAGCCAAGGCTTCAAGTGTAGTGTCGGGTTTTATAAATTCGTCTTCTGAAAAGAATAGTGGAGAACCTTTGCGTTGCGGAATTTCTACAGCAAAAATTTCCTGAGCTAGCCGTTTTGTGTCTCGTGCCTTTGCTGCCTTTTGCTGACTGCCAAAGGCAAATAAATCCTGATCGCTGCGGGAAATGCGATGTATGTCCACCAGGTTTTCGGCAGTTTCGCCCATGGCTTCAGTGCCGTAAAGCTTCTTCATTAAAGGGTTAATAAAGCGCCATCCAAAACTGCTATCGTAAAGTTTGGCATCGCTGCCGTAGGGTAATGAAGTTTTTGAAAGTACATATGGGCTACGGGTCATGTGTTCGACACCACCTGCGATAAACACCTCGCCATCACCTGCTTTTATAGCCCGATTTGCATGAATTACAGCCGACATACCTGATGAACATAAGCGATTGATGGTTTCACCCGGCACAGAAACCGGCAAGCCGGCCAGCAGGGAGGCCATACGGGCGACATTTCGATTGTCTTCACCGGCCTGGTTACTACAGCCAAGAATTACATCGTCTATGGTGCTGGGGTCAAAGTGAGGTAGTCGTGTGATCAAAGCTTTTATGGTCAGTGCAGCCAGGTCATCAGCTCGTACTTCTGACAACCCGCCTCTAAACCGTGCAATAGGGGTACGTACTCCATCGATAATAAAAGCGTCTTTCATATAGTGTTCAATGTTTGTTTATGAAGTTTTAACATTTGTATCTCTTATATAGAAGTGATTGAAGTTTTCTATGAAAACCTGGCCGCTCATAAAATATTTTCATCGCCAAGTTAAACATTTTAATATACTGTAGGTTTTTATACGATACCAAAAGCTAAAACACACTCTATGAAGATTCAATTTTTAAAAGGTAACCTCCGTAAACAATTAGCGGTACTAAATAACCAGAATGATACCTATCAAGCTTATATTAAAGAGGCTTCAGAATTTATAAACAATATCGAAAAGGGGAATTTCAATCTTGACATTTCAGAGAGATTACTGGAAAGTGAGTTAGGGGCTGCTTTGGCCTCCATGAAAGGACACCTGCTGGAAATTGCTGAAGAAGAGCAGAAACGGAGTTGGTCAAATGCAGGGTTGGCAAAATTTTCTGATATCCTGAGGAACAAACAATCCCTGACTCTTGAAAATCTGGCAGACGATATCCTTCTGAATTTGGTAAAGTATGTTGGTGCCAACCAAGGGGCTTTATTCATACTGGAAGGAGAGGGAACGGAGCGGGAGCACCTTAAGATGATTGCCTGTTACGCATATAACAGAAAAAAATTCCTGCAAAAGGAAATCCTTCCTGGTGAAGGTCTTGTCGGGCAATGCTTACTGGAAAAGGAGGCAATTTTTATGAAGGAAATTCCTGCCGACTACGTAAACATAACCTCTGGATTAGGAGAAGCCACCCCTCGCTCAGTACTTATTTCGCCATTAATGATCAACGAAAAGGTGTTTGGAATAGTTGAACTTGCATCGCTTAAGGAATTTCAGCCACACCAGATCGATTTTATTAACAAGCTGGCGGAAAATATTGGTGCTACAATCAAAAACGTTAAAGAGAACGAACGGACAATTGCCTTGCTGAATGACAGCCAGCAACAAGCTGAAGAGTTGCGTTCACAGGAAGAAGAAATGCGTCAGCATATGGAAGAGATGCAGGCTACTCAGGAAGAGATGAAACGTCAAAGCGAAGATTTAAATCGGACTACGGCTGAGATGAAAGTAAAATTTGCAACAGATATTACTGCGGAACAGGAACGATTAGCTGAGAATAAAGGAATATTAAATGGCATAGATTCCACCATGGCAACCATTGAGTTCAAGCCAGATGGAACCATTATAAGTGCGAATCATAACTTTCTTAAAACGGTTGAGTACTCGCTGGCTGACATCAGTGGTAAGCACCACAGGATGTTTGTTCCGCAGGAGATACAAGAAACACCTGACTACAAATCATTCTGGCTGCGGCTTGCTGCAGGCGAATCAATCACGGGTACCTTTAAGCGGATAGCTTCCACCGGTAAAACTATTTGGTTGAATGCTATCTATAACCCAATCCTAAATGCCAATGGTGACGTAGCGAAGGTTATCAAATTCGCTACCGACATAACAATAGAGCGCGAGATGTTGGCAGAGGGTGAAGGGCTTTTAAAGGGAATTGATTATTCCATGATAACTATTGAGTTTAAACCGAATGGTACAATTATTAAAGCCAATGCTAATTTCCTGAAAGCCATGAATTATTCCCTAAAGGAAATTCAAGGCAAGCATCATAAGATTTTTGTTCCAGACACCATAAAAAAATCTAAGGAGTATGAGGATTTCTGGTCGCGTTTGGCCAAAGGTGAACCTATGACCGGAGTTTTTGAACGTGTTACTGCCGATGGAAAGCCTGTTCTGTTAAATGCCATTTATAATCCAATAGTAAATGCAAACAATGAGGTTACTAAGGTTGTGAAGTTTGCTACCATTGTAAATTCATAACAAGAGCAATAATGCTCTTCTTATAATTGCTCCGCTTTCAATCATATTAGTGCTATCTTAGATGATCGCAAAGTGCAAGTAGTGCTCATTAAGTATGATTGAAATAGTTATAGAAGCAAGAAATACTGCTTTGGCCCCCGGTATGGAGGTAAAAAGAATACTTCCATTCCGCCAGAAGCGTATGGTTGGCCCATTTATTTTTATGGATCATGCCGGACCAGTTCATGTACAGCCCACTGAAGCTTCGAACATGGATGTTTTGCCTCATCCACACATAGGTTTGTCAACGGTAAGTTATCTGTTTGGCGGAAAAGTAATGCACCGTGATAGCCTGGGAGTTGAGCAAATGATTGAACCGGGCGAAGTAAACTGGATGACAGCCGGCAGTGGCATTGCGCATTCCGAACGCTTTGAAGACCCTAAAGTATTGACAGGAGGGGAGTTGGAAATGATCCAGACCTGGGTAGCCTTGCCTGAGAAAGATGAAGAAGCAAATCCTGCTTTTACTAACTATAAACCCGAAGTATTACCTGTTTTTACAGATACCGGTGTATGGATGCGATTGATTGCCGGAAATGCATATGGATTAAAGAGTAATGTAAAAACTCACTCGCCCTTGTTTTATCTGCACGCCACACTCGAACAAGAAGCACGGTTTGGTCTGCCGAAAGAGCATTCGGAACGGGGCGTTTATATAGCCAAAGGAAGCCTTGAAGTTTCGGGAAGAACCTATTCGGCAGGGCAGTTACTGGTATTCAATAAGGGCATTGATCCAGTTATTGTATCAAAAGAACCGAGTACACTAATGTTGTTAGGTGGTGAGCCTTTGGGTGAACGTTTTATCTGGTGGAATTTTGTTTCCTCGCGCAAAGAGCGAATAGAGCAAGCTAAGGAAGATTGGAAGCAGGGCAGGATTATACTGCCACCAACCGATAATCACGAATTTGTACCCCTTCCGGAAGATAAATCCAGGCCGGCCGGAAGTCCTTCACCGGGGTTGCTTTCTTAAGCCTAACATCAGTTTTATCCCTTGAAGCTGTAAAAATAGTTCTATAAATTATTGCTTTACTTTGAAATACAAAGTACTTTTGAATCAATAAAACAATAAAAGTATATGAAGGCATTACTGAAATTTCCCCAATCCATCTTTGGGGTTGCTTTAATCACCGCACTCATCTTAATGGTGCCGTTGGTTGCCATGCAATTTACCAATGAAGTAAACTGGAGTTTTAGCGACTTCCTCATTATGGGTATTCTGTTGTTCAGTACCGGGCTTGGCTATGTACTACTAACCCATTACTCACCAGGCTTAATCAATCGGGTGGCATTTGGTTCGGCTATCGGTTCAACATTCCTTTTGATTTGGGTGAACCTGGCTGTGGGATTAATTGGTGGTGGGCCAAATCCTGGTAATCTAATGTACATAGGGGTAGTGGCCATAGTTATTATCGGTACCTACTTTTCCCGATTCACATCAAGGGGTATGGAACGAACCATGCTTGCTGCATCACTAGCAGTAATCTTGGTCGCTGTAATCGCCTTGCTAACGGGTATGCAACATTATCCAGGCAGCTCAGTTGGTGAGATTATTGGAGTGAATGCATTCTTTGTTATGTTGTTTGCAGTTTCAGGCTTAGTTTTTCGGAAGGCAGCGTTAGAGCAAGCAGCTAAAGGCAAATAAATCACTATTCACTTTTCAATGATTCAATAGGATTAGTCCTGGCGGCCACAATGGATTGGTAGCCCATCGTTAACAACGCCAGTAAAAATGTAATAATACCTGCACCTGCATAAATCCACCACGTGATCTGACTTCTAAAGGCATATTCCTGCAAATACCAGTTGATGGAATATGCGGCAATGGGTACCGCCAACGCAAAGCCGATGAGAATTAATTTGCTGAAGTCGAGAGATAAAAGCAAAACAATGTTTTGTGCTGTAGCTCCCATTACTTTTCGTATTCCTATTTCTTTGGTGCGTTGTTCTGCCGTGTAAGCAGTTAGGGCAAACAAACCAAGACAGGCAATGATGATAGCCAGTGCAGTAAATGCCGTGAACAATTTCCCCACCTTTGCCTCAGTATTGTACAGGCTCTCGAAGTTCTCATCCAGGAAACTGTAATGAAACGGCTCTCCGGGAGCAAGGGCTTTCCATTTCTTTTCAAGAGTGTTGATCACTTCTTGTGTATTAGTGGTTTCGTAACGAAAGGCGATGGATTGACGGCTTGAGCCAAAAAACAATCCAAGAGGGGTGATGTTCTTTCGCAACGATTCAAAGTTGAAATCTTTCACCACACCAATTATTTCCCAATGCTCAAGGTGCGATTGATCCTGCGAGCCATCAGCATTTTGACGGAATAAGGAAATCTTTTGGCCAATCGGGCTATCTGGAAATGCAAACCGGGCCACGGCTGTTTCATTTAGAATTACCGCAGAGGAGTCGGAGGGATGATCGGGTGAAAAATTACGTCCTTCAATAATTTCTAAACCAAGTGTTGGAATGTATTCATAATCCACCATCCACTTTTCTCCATTCACTGAGTTTTCCGGTAATGGTAGCGATCCGAACTTCCACATGAGTGGTGTATTTCGTGCAGAACCAGGACCGGGGAGATAAGAAGACACCGAACCCGATTTGATCAGGTTATTATCCATCAGTTCATTCCTGATGGCCTCTAACTGTGCACCTACATTTTCAACATCACGTAGCACAACAACCTGCTCTTTATTAAAGCCTAATTTTTTGTGGCGCATGTAATCCATTTGCAGATGCAACGCAATAGTACCAATAATAAGGAAGATGGAGACCATGAACTGGAACACTACCAGTCCGCTTCGCAGCGTGGAAGAACCACTACCGGTTAATTTTCCTTTGAGTACATGGGCTGGCTCAAAAGCAGACAACACAAAGCCGGGGTAAAGCCCAGACAGAATGCCAACCACAATGGCAGCTATTAGCAAAACAATACCCAGCCAGATATTGGTGATGGGAATCGCCAGGTTCATTCCGGTAAGCGCGTTGAATACTGGAAGCAGCATGGAGGTTAGTGCCAATGCCAGTATAAATGCCAGCAGGCTTAGCATAGTAGATTCACCAATAAACTGCAGCGCTAAAAAGAAACGACTCGATCCAATTACTTTGCGAATACCCACCTCGCGTGCGCGCCTGGCCGATCGTGCCGTTGCAAGGTTCATAAAGTTGATGCAGGCAATAACAAGCGTGAACACGGCAATGCCCGTAAAAAGGTATATATAGTCAATATCACCATTGCCTTCAAGTTCATTTCGTAGATTGGAGTGAAGATGAATATCCGTTAACGGCCTGACACGCAAGGTTAGCGTATTACCTTGAGTGATAAAGCTGTCCATGAAGGACGAACCCAATGAAGATTGTGCATTCGGTAGTACATACTTTTCAACCATTACCTGAATTTTTTCTTCAAAGTCTTTTACATCCGTGCCCGATCGCAAAAGAAGATAGGTGTTGAATGGCCCGCCAATCCAGTTGCCGTTTTTTGATTCCGGCAATCCTTCCATCGACAAAAACATTCGATAATGAAAATGACTGTTTTCCGGAAGGTCTTTAACAACTCCGGTTATGGTGTATAGTGTTTGATTGTCTTTTAGTAAGGTTTTACCGAGTGCATTCTCACCCGGAAAAAATTGTTCGGCACATTTCTCCGTAATCACCATCGAGTGGGGGTCTTTCAATGCCATAGACGGATCGCCATAAATAAATGGAATGGTAAAAATGTTAAACAAGTCATTATCGGAATAGACAACCCGCCATTCTACAATATTCTCCACATCGCGTTTAAACTGAAATGAACCGCTGTAGCGGAATCGTGTGGCCGCTTCTACTTCCGGAAAATCGCGCACGAATACTTCAGCCATGGGTGGCGTTACTGCAGCATTGTAGGTACGGGTTTCTCCCATTTGAAGATCCCAGTCAATGCGCACAATCCTGTCCGCATTAACATTGAACCGATCGTAGCTTAATTCAAAGCGAACAAAAAGTAGAATGATCAGGCATACGGTTATGCCGATGGTAAGACCAATAACATTGATAAGTGTGTAGAAACGGAACTTATAAAAGTTGCGCAGGGCGGTGATGAGGTAGTTGCCAAACATAGATTTAAAGTATAAGCATGCATTATGAACACTCCAAGGCACATGCCACCGTGCATATTGCAATCAATTTCGAATTTATCAGATTATGGGGCATCAAACCATGATCAAAATCATACACCAAACGTCCGTTGACGAACAGGTTAAAAAGGGTTGTATTCAAGCGGATATCTTTATAGTATTGAGAAGATCATTTAATCAGTAATTACAATGAACCGGGCCTTTTTTACAGTCTTACTTATTCTTTCTACCGCAATAATTTATGCACAGGAACTCCGCTCACCCAACAATCAGTTGGTGATGAGCTTTTCACTTCAGGGCAATGGCATCCCCACGTATCAACTATCCTATAAAGGAAAACCTGTAATCAAACCCAGTTCCCTCGGATTGGAATTGAAAAACGATTCGAAATCACTAATGAATGATTTCTCCATAAGCAATGCACAAACTTCTACACATGATTCATCATGGCAGCCTGTGTGGGGTGAGGTTAAAAGCATCCGAAATCATTACAATGAGTTGGCCATTACACTAATCCAAAAGGAAACTAACCGACAACTGATCATCCGGTTTCGGCTGTTTGATGATGGACTCGGATTTCGCTATGAATTTCCCCTTCAGTCAAATTTGGCATACTTCATTATTAAAGAAGAGCGAACCCAGTTTGCTATGACGGGCGACCACACCGCATTTTGGATTGCAGGTGATTACGATACGCAGGAATATGATTATACCACCTCTCGCCTTTCCGAAATCCGCAAGCTGAGTAAAGACGCTGTTACACCAAATGCCTCACAAACACCGTTTTCGCCAACCGGAGTGCAGACTGCCTTGATGATGAAAACCGATGATGGACTGTACATTAACCTGCACGAAGCTGCGCTGATCAATTATTCCTGTATGCACCTTAACCTGGATGATACGAATATGATATTTCAATCGTGGCTGACGCCCGATGCCACAGGCGATAAAGGAAATATACAGGCCCCAGCACAATCACCCTGGCGCACCATTATGGTAAGTGACGATGCGCGCACCATTTTGGCTTCTGCAATGACGTATAACCTGAATGAACCATGCAAGATTGAGGACACTTCGTGGATTAAGCCCATGAAATATATGGGCGTGTGGTGGGAGATGATTACCGGAAAAAGTTCATGGACTTACACAAACGATTTACCGTCTGTACAATTGGGCATTACGGATTACACCACTGTAAAACCAAATGGTACCCACGGGGCAACTACCGCAAATGTGAAACGCTATATTGATTTTGCTGCCGAACATGGTTTTGATGGACTATTGGTAGAGGGTTGGAATATTGGTTGGGAAGATTGGTTTGGAAACGAAAAAGACTACGTGTTTGATTTTGTAACACCGTATCCGGATTTCAATCTGCCGGAAGTTCGTGATTACGCCCGCCAAAAGGGAGTGAATATGGTGATGCACCACGAAACTTCCGGATCGACACGCAATTATGAGCGCCACCTGGACAAGGCTTTTCAGTTTATGAAAGACAATTATTATGATGCCGTTAAAACAGGTTATGTCGGGCCAATCCTTCCGAAGGGATATCACCATTATGACCAATGGACGGTAAATCATTATCAGTATGTGCTCGAAAAAGCTGCCGATTATAAAATTATGATCAACGCACATGAGGCAGTGCGACCTACCGGTATTGCGCGCACGTATCCAAACCTTATCGGTAATGAATCTGCCCGCGGCACGGAGTTCCAGGCGTTTGGTGGATCAAAGCCAAACCATGTTACCATCTTGCCTTTTACACGGTTGATTGGTGGCCCGATGGATTATACGCCCGGAGTTTTTGAAATGGACATTAGTAAACTTAATCCCAATAATAACTCGCATTGCAATAATACATTGGCTAACCAATTGGCCTTGTATGTAACCATGTACAGTCCATTGCAAATGGCAGCCGACCTTCCTGAAAATTACAGCAGGTTTTTAGATGCGTTTCAGTTCATAAAGGACGTAGCAGTAGATTGGGATGATAGCAAATATCTGGAAGCCGAACCCGGACAATACATTACCGTTGCCCGCAAGGCAAAAGGAAAAAAGGATTGGTATGTTGGTAATGTAAATGGCGAAACGCCACGAACATCGACTATTTCATTTGGCTTCCTTGAAAATGGCAAGACTTACCTTGCTACTATTTATGCCGATGCCGCAAATGCACATTACAAAACCAATCCACAGGCATACACCATACGAAAAGTTGCAGTAACTAATAAATCAAAACTATCACAACGTTCGGCTGCAGGTGGCGGATTTGCAATTAGCATAGTAGAGGCTAATAAAGCGCAAGTGAAGGGGTTGAAGAAGTTATAGAAGTGCCAGATGCTTAGCTTCAATCTAATAAGTAGAAGCCATCTCAAAAATAAGGTTAACCACTAAGGGCACGAAGAAAGCACAAAGTTCACAGAGAAGAAGATTCTGAATTGTAACGCTTTGTGTCCTTTGTGCAGATCTTTGTGTACTCTGTGGTTTAAATAATTGCATTATTGATATGGATTCTAATTTCTTTAATAGGCGAGATGTATACCCCTCAACTTCAGATAGACGTATGACCTGTAACTTTATGGTGGTCAGAATCGTCTCTAAC
The DNA here is from genome assembly GCA_025808415.1 of Cyclobacteriaceae bacterium. Classification (NCBI taxonomy): domain Bacteria; kingdom Pseudomonadati; phylum Bacteroidota; class Cytophagia; order Cytophagales; family Cyclobacteriaceae; species Cyclobacteriaceae bacterium. The sequence continues at coordinate 2,330,440 of CP075525.1, read as the reverse complement.
CTTTAAATAATCAATATGAATGATCAGCAAAAGGATTTGGTTGCTACTGCCCGCATAACAGGCATGTGGTATTTGGTTTTGGCCGTTTCTGGCGTGGTAGGTTTTCTTGTTGTGCATCCGCAGGTTTTTGTATCCGGTGATGTATCAAAAACAACTGCCAATTTAAGTGAACATGAAACCCTTGCCCGCCTGCGACTTTTGCTGGAGTTTGCAATTTTGGTTTCACAAGCCCTGGCTGCGGTTTATTTCTTTAAGCTGTTTAAAGACATCAATCATTTCGCTTCGTGGGCGTTGGCCGCCTGGGGCATGATGAATGCGGGGGCAATCATGATAAGTGCTATAGCAATGGGTGGGGCTATTAACGTTGCAAACGCTGATGCAATAGTGGGAGACAAATTGATCATGATTCAGATTTTCGATCAGCTTATTAAAAACGCCTGGGGGGTAGGAAGCCTCTTCTTTGGCCTTTGGCTTATCCCGATGGGGTATATCGTGGTACAATCCCAGCGGATGCCGGTCTGGTTGGGTAGGGTACTGATACTCGGTGGAGCCGGTTATGTCGCCAGTGCCTTCTTGAATTATGCAGACATTAACTTTCCAGGCGATGATTTGATAACAATACCGGCAACGGTTGGAGAGTTTTGGATGATTGGCTATTTGTTGCTATTCGGAATACGGCCAAAACAATGATTAACCGGTTCTTAACTATAGTAAATTAATGCCCGCACCGGTGAGAAAAATTTTAACCAAATGATTTTGGTGTTTATTGTGGCTGTATTTAGCTTTCGGTATCCATAAAATGAATTTTTCAAAATATGACCAAGCCTGACACAAAGCGTACCACCATCGTGTTCTGGATTTTTACGGTATTGTTCTGCGCTTTCATGATGATGTCTACCATACCCAACATTCTTTCAGCACCCGAATGGGTAGAGGTTTTTAAACAACTTGGGTACCCCCTGTACATGTTGCCCTTTATTGGTGTTGCCAAATTGCTGGGCATCATCGCCTTACTGGTGCCTGGTTTTCCCCGCATTAAAGAGTGGGCCTATGCCGGTATGTTTTTCGATTTAACCGGGGCTGTTTACTCTGGTTTGATGACAGGTGGCTTCCATCCGCAAATGTTGATTATGTTAGTGCCCTTTGTTTTAGGAGGATTATCGTACATATATCATCATAAACGACTATCGGCAATAAATTAAAATGCGTTTTATTTATTGTGCAATGGTCGAGTACACAAGAACTGCCGAAATCGACAAATAATCACCAACCTTTTGTGTAACGAGCATGCATCGGGTACTGTGCGCATGACTAATCATGTATTGAGCGGAATAAAGTTATGAGTTTTTTATATCCGTTTTTTTTTGAACAGTTTACCTTTTCAACGAAAGAAACCCTGTGCGAACAGTACCCCTTTTAAAGACTATTTTGTATAGGTAGGTTCCTGAGGGAAGTTCACTTCCATTTTTAGATGTGCCCCTAAAAGCCCGGGTGGTATTGTTGTAGTCCTGAGTTTCCCAGACTACATCGCCCCATCGGTTATAAATGATTACCCGGTTTTCCTTTGTTTCGGGCAATAAGTCAATGTATTCAAGGTATAAGAAGTCATTTTTTTCATCGTTGTTTGGCGACAGTGCATTGTATACCGTGATATCGCCAACCACCTCCACTTGAAATTGCTGATCGGTGCAGGTGCCCAACACATCACAGGCTCGTAAGGTAAAGAGGTCTGTTCCTGTAAACCCAATACCTGTATAATTAATAGTAAGAATGCCGGTGGCATCAATGAAGGTAGGTGCACCGCTAACGGTAGGGATAGTGATTTGCAGCGAACTAATATCAAGCGTATTGGAAGTTGTTATAAGCGGTATCAAATCTATGGTTACAATACCTCCGATTTGTGTCAATAACGGAACAGGATTTATTACTGGCGGGATCAGCACAACTGTGAAGTTCGATGCACTTAAAGTAGAATGGCACCCAACGGTTACTTCAATAAATCCGCTAGTTGTGCCTGCCGGCACTTGTGTAAGTACGCTGGTTGTAGTGCTAGCCGATACAGACGCGGTTAGGCCATTAAATTTGACAAGGTTATTGGCTGGGATGTCACTGAAGTTGGTACCCGTTATCGTAACGATCGTTCCGATGGGTCCGCTGGTAGGCGAAAAGGAAGTAATTGTAGGAGCCAATATGGAAAAGATTGGCGAGCAGGTTGTTCCAACCGTTATTCCGTTTACGCTTGCCCCGGTAGCGGTGGCGCTGTTTGCCACGGTTATTCCCGCACCCTGGCCGGCCTCATTCAATTTATAATAGGCTACCAAACCGGGCTCATTTCCGGTAAGAGCGGTATTCATGTTTGCGGCAATATCGGTCTGGGTTCGGGGAAAATTCCAAAGCCTGACTTCGTTTATTCTCCCGTTGAAAAACCCCTGAAAGACACCGAAATCACGATCAACCCCAATAGCAAACAGATCATTGTCATAGATAGGAAGCGGTGCAAACCCACTGGCAACCAAAGCACCATCAATATAGAGGTTCTGTGCAGTTGAAATATGATCATAGGTATAGGCCACATGGTACCACTGATTGATCAGGGGAGACCAGGGTGCAAGGATTCGATACGCCAGGTTTGATGGATCGATACCTGCGCGCAGCGAGCCGTCCTGATACCATATAGCATACGAATTTCTCAGGGTTCCGTCTGTGTTATAACCTTTACCTGCAATTGCCTGGTAAATGCCGGCCAGCGATGTGAAATTTACTTGTGCTTCGATGGTTAAACTGGAAGGACGTAAGGCAGGATTATCAGGAACCTGAACATAGTCTGTAATACCATTCAATAGAATGCCCTGGGCGCAAGCCACGAAGGAATGGAAAATCAATGCAAGCAGAAAAACTACTCTTGTGGTTCTTATTGACATCTGCTTATCAATTTGCGAATAACTTCTCATGATCTGGTTAAAATACCCGTTTGTTTACTTCACCGTAAACATCCAGGTAGTCTGAATAAAGGTTCCATTATTATTTTTATCCGTAACACTAACCTGGCACGTGTACGTCTTGCCAACTTCCATGGGTGCTCCTACTGTAAATGTTGCCCGCAGTACCAAAGCATCTTCCACCGACATACCTTCTGAGTACGAAGCCAGCAAATCATCTTCGCCCACCACGGGTCCGGTATCGCCCATTAAAATCATTCCGAGTTTAGGGTAGGCTTTACCGTCTTTAAGTGTGTAGTTTTTAATTCCCTCCAGCACGATGGAGAATTTGGAGTTGAGCGGCACTTCTTCTCCTTTTATCTTTTTATCGTTGCCATCAACGAGATGTATCTTTTCAACCGTAAGCCCCTCATAAATGGTTTGCAGGTTCGTATTGTCGATGTCACCTTTAAAGCCTTTGGTTCCATCCGTTGTGGTAATTTCATTAGCCTTGATTTCCATGTCACCTAACTTTATGGTTTCAGATTCCTTTTTTGATGAGCCGCCACATCCAGTGAGCAATAAACTTGTAAGGGTCATTGCTACGATTGCTTTCTTAATGTTCTTCATATGGTTTGGTTTAATTCTGTTGAGCATTTGTTTACTTCACTTTTACTAAAGGATAATGAACACCCGGGGCATCTTTCTTGGCCATGTGTAATATCCGGCCACCTCGCACCGCTTCAAAGTAAGCGGTGAAGACTTGTGTTTTGCCACCATAACCGGTGAAGGTAATTTCCCAATCGGTTACGTTAAATGTCCCTTTGTGTTTGTCATTAAAGAATACCTGCGAGCCTCCCATGGTTCCTATGGCACCCGAAATGTTAGCGTTGTAGTCGTCTGTGCTTCTGAAGAAGAACTCCTGTCCGCCTTGCGAATATTGCATTCCCGCACTCTGCCCCGTATACACATTATAATATTGGAGAGCTGAACCATCCGAACCGCTCCAATCGCCAACCACATCCTGCTTGGTTACGGCAAAACGATTACTTCCGCGCATGTCTTTCAAACTGGCTATGCTTGGAAAATGCTTCAGGTATTCCTCCTTGGTGGGGGCAACGGCTTCTACACAGAAATAGGCTCCGTTAATGATCGTGCGGAAGCCAATAAATACCTGGTTGCCAGTGCTACGCTCAATGGCTGTTCCTTCGGCATAGTAGTTATATAATCCACCAAATGAACCTACATCAGGATTTAGCCAAAGGTTGATTACATCATATCGCGGAGTAATCAGTTTATCCCAGTTTTCCTTTGTAGTGCCCGACTCACTTGACAGCGAATTGGGTGGAATGGGAAAACCGTAGTGGATATAAAACTTTGTGTTTTCCTTGGTTACTAAAACATAGTCATCCATCGCTTTTGCTGTCCAGCCATCATCAAAGTATGTGGTGGATTTGGTAATGCCGCTTCCGTTGGCGCCACTGGTAACGGGCTTTGGGTCGGATTGTGTCAGGGTTGGCGCTGGTACAGTTGATGACGGGGACTGTGACGGCTTTTGTAAATCGATGGAATTAAGAAATGCCTGAATATGGCTCATATAGGTTTGCGAATTCATGGTTACGGTAATCACAACTTCGCGTCCATAGCCGGAAATGGTATTAAGCAAAATAAGGGACGACTTACCTTGCCACGTAAACGGACTTACACCTGAATGGGCTGTCCAGCCGTCTTCAACAGATGTTTCCGGTACAGGTTTGGTAGAGCCTTGGTAGACTTTGGTAACTAGTTCATTCCACTCATGATCAAAATCTGCGGCAGGGGTACGATTACTGATGATACTTTTGTAAACTGAAAGCCGGCTCCAATTACCCGTTTTGTTATTGGTGATGACAAACGAAACAACATTATTGGTGCTTTCCCTTTGCCATCCCTTTGGAGGAGTGAAGGTAATGATATCGAAGGTTTCGCGGAGTTGCGCCTGTGCGGCATAAACGGATAGTATAAGCAGCAAGGGGAAAACAGGTTTTGCAAATGGTTTCATTTCCCGAGCATGGTTTTGAGTGAAGTAAAGTCAATTGCGTTCAATAAATCTTCCTTTGCCTTCTCAGACAAAAGGTTATCGCCTGTTTCAGGCATCCGGAAATGCACGGTGAAAAATTGGGGCGATGATTTGGGCAACTGAGGGTTGAAATAAACGGGATTTGGCCGTATAGCATACATGGCATAGCTGTGATCTTCGGTCACAAAACCTTCAAATTCATTGAAGCCTTTTATGTGATCGATGATGGCCGGCTCCTGTAGGGCGGGATGGTCGGGTGATTTTAGTATGCTCTCAACTACGGCCAGCGATTTGCCGTACATTCCTAGTTCAATGCTTCGTTGCCTTTCTGCCGCTACCTTACTTTGATCCCTGAAAGCAGTAGCTTCTTTTTCATTGAATTTCTTTATGTTCTGATAGGCTTCTTCGTTCGATTTTAGAGTTTGATTGAATTGAGCTTCTGTTTCCTGAATTTTCTTTTGGTAATAGACTTTAAGACGCTCAGCCATTTCTTTACGGCTAATTACCACAAAGGGTAATTTTGAATCCTGCGAAATTACCCAACGGTGATCACCGGTACTCCCTTTTCCATCCCGCCAGTACCACATGCCATTCTTTAACACCGGCTTTTGATCAATTAATCTGAAAGCATCTGTCTTGGGATTCTCTTCATTCGGTTTTGTTGGTACGAAAAAACTCTGCCCGAATTCAAGGGAAAAATCATTCGCACAAATCCATAAATAGGCGCTTGCTCCGCGGTTTTCCATTGCTTCTTTGGTATAAACACAGGGATGTTCAGCGATATAAAAATAAGCGTAGTAATAATTTCCAGGCTTGGAAATTTGAGGTAACCTGGAATTCTCAAAATGAGCACCACCAAATACAATGTCAACTCCCCTGGGAGAAACGTACTTCTTTTGAATAGGCTGAATAATGTTGTTAACGATTGTTTGTTGTTTGGCCAGGTCGGCTACGGCAACCCCGTAGGTTGAACTTTTCATGCCTGGGATCCAGTTACCGGGTTGCTTCAAAATGTCTTCTTTTGTACAGGGCTGAGAAGTAGCTGCAATGGCGCTCATTAAACAGACAATAGTGACGAGCGTGGCTTTAGTTTTCATTTTTATATCAGTTTTAGTGTTTAATCCCTCTTGCTTCAACTGCTATTTGAGAGTATAAAATTGCAGCAATAGTGTATCTCATCTCTCCCCGAAAAAGGGGATTTTTAAAAAAGACAGTTTGTTACCCGACTACCATGTGAACGGATCGGTTAGATTTGTATAGGAATCTACTATGCAACTGCGACTCATTCTATTCTTTGCTCTTCTTTTTCAGATTATCCATGTCTGCGCTCAGGATTATCTTGATCGGGATAGTTTATGGCGTGTGCTTAAAAATTCGAAGCCCGACACAAATCAAGTCAAGCTATACATTCAGCTCGGACAGCAGTATGAAAATAATAACCCCGACTCCGCATTGTTGCTTTATGAAAAAGCACTTGAACTCAGTGCGCATCTAAATTATACAAGAGGGATCATAAGCTATTACACCAATGCCACGTATGTCTATAACCTGATGGGTCGGTATGACACTGCGCTTACTTTAAATCTTAAATCGGTTGAAATAGCCCGCGCCTTTGGTGACCCGGAACGACTGGCAGCCTGCCTGGGAAATGTTGGCGCTTCGTACATGCAACTGGAGCGACAGGAGGAAGCAGTTGAAACATATTTACAGATTGTTCCAATCTATGAGAAACTTGGCGACAAAAGAAGATTGAGTTCTATATACGATAACCTTTGCACCATCTATTTTAACCTGTATCAGTTTCCAAAATCTATTGAGTATGGCGAAAAGTCACTACAACTTAGCCGGGAGATCAATAATGTAGTTGGAATAATTTCAGCTTCGGTTAATCTTTCCATGCCACTCAACAAGACCGGACAGGTTAAAAGGTCAATTGAATTACTCAAGGAGGTTCAGAAGTTGGCAAAGAAAATCGATCACCAATACGCATTGCTGATTTCAGCGATGCACTTAGGTGATGCGTACATCAGGCTGAGTAATTTTCAGGAGGCCAAACGATCCTATCAAGATGCACTGGCGCTCGCACGGAAACTAAATGATTTAGTCTCGGAAGTAATTGTTTTGCGGGGGTTGGCAACTTGCTTATATACGGAGGGGCAAATCGCTGAAGCGGAAAGCAATGCCCGGCAGTCGCTACGGTTGGCGATTACCAATAATTACCTGAGTCATATCGGTCATGCATACGCGGTGCTGGCAGAAATCGCACTTTTCAAGAGAGACTTCAAAGGGAATGTAAATTATTCTTTAAAAAGCGATTCCATTCGAACGTTGTTATTAAACGAATCGGTTACCAAAAACATCCAGAATGTCGAGGCCAAATATGAATCACGGCAAAAGGAGCAACGTATAATGGAACTCCAGCAGGAGACCGCCATTAAAGATCTTACCATCCGGCAAAGCAGGTTATTCAATTACATACTTGTTGTATCGCTATTGGCTTTGACGATCATTGCTTTGTTAGCCAGGCGTACGTACCAACAAAAGAAAAAAATATTTGAGAAAGATAAGCAGGTGCAGGCGGCACAGATTGCAAAACTGGAAAGTGAAAGGCAATTACTGGCCAGTGAAGCCGTCATCAAAGGACAGGAGGAGGAGCGGGGTCGGCTCGCCAGAGACCTTCACGATGGACTGGGCGGTCTGTTATCAGGTGTAAAATTTTCACTATCGAATATGAAATCAAATGTCATTCTTGATACAGACAACCAGTTGGTATTTGAGCGGTCGCTGGATATGCTGGATCATTCTATCTCTGAGCTCAGGCGCGTAGCGCACAACATGATGCCGGAAGTGTTGGTGAAGTATGGGCTTCCTGAAGCCTTGAAAAGTTATTGTGACAATCTGCGGCAGTCACAAATTTTTAAAATTGACTTTCAATCCATTGGTATGGATAAAAGGCTGGAGGGAAAGACAGAGATTTTTATTTTCAGGATCGTGCAGGAATTGCTCAATAATGCTGCACGCCATGCGAAGGCTACTGAAGTGCTGGTGCAAGTAGCACGTCAAGAGAACCAGATCACCATAACAGTAGAAGATAATGGAACCGGTTTCGATGTTGTAAAGGAAAGTAATACTATTGGCGCGGGTTGGACTAATATCCGTTCGCGGGTTGAGTATTTGAAAGGTAAACTCGATGTGCAGTCCACTGCGGGTCAGGGTACTTCCGTACACATCATAATCCCCGCCACATGATCCGCGTGTTTATCGTTGATGACCACCCCATGGTGATAGAGGGCATCAGGAGTATGTTGCTGCAACTACCCGAAATGGAAGTGGCCGGTCACGCCATGAATGCCGCTTCGTGCCTGGGATACTTTGTGAAGAATACAGCTGATGTTGTGTTGCTGGATATTAATCTTCCCGATCAAAGTGGAATGGAACTATGTAACGCACTGCTCAAAAGAAATCCGGAAATGAAAATCATTGCACTTACCAATCTGGATCAACTTACTTATTTGCAAGGCATGAAAGAAGCTGGCGCGTGTGGCTATCTGTTAAAGAATTCCGCAGCGGATGAAATTGAATTAGCCATTCGGAAAGTGATGGAAGGAAAGGAGACCTGGCTGGGTCGGGACGATGTGCGTGACAGTATTCACGACCATAACAGATTATTATTAACCCGGAGAGAACTCGAAGTACTTAAATTGATTGCCGAAGGTTTAACCAATCATGAGATAGCTGAAAAACTATTTGTGAGCGACAGCACGGTGGATTCGCACCGAAAGAACCTGATTTCAAAATTACAGGTTAAAAATACTGCTGCATTGGTGCGAACTGCCTTAGAGAGGAAAATTATTTAAAGCTAAAATTTCAACTTTTCATCCTTATCCCACAAACCCCAGTAGGCACCCACATCACCTTCAGCACCTACTTTCCAGGCTTCATCAAAGGATGAGAAGTAAAAAACTTTAATGTTATCCTCCGCTGACCACTTCTGGGTGTTGATGAAGTACTTGATGAAATTTTCCTCTGATGGCATGGCAGCTCCGAAGTTGCTGCCCTGGCTTGGCCAGCCCGTTTCGCTGATGATCACCGGCTTTCCGTTGGCAGCGCGTGTGGCCCTGTTGTACATCTCTTTCATGTACAGCAGGGAATAGTCGATATGGCAACCTTCCCAGTACGGGTAACAGTTGGCCAGGACCACATCGCATGCCGCAGTGATCCTCGGCTTCACATCAAATTCGAAATAGGCGTCAACGTAACCAACCGGAATTCCGGGTATGGCCTGCTTCACGCGATTGATGAAAGCAATTAATTCATCTTCAGTCAGGTCGCCACGAAGCATCACCTCATTGCCGACAGCGGCTATATCAACATAGCCTTCCTTTGCCAGTTTGATGAGATTCTCTATCTCCTCCTGGTTGATCTTGTCGTCCTTACCCAGCCAGGCGCCTACCAATGTTTTGATTCCGTATTCTTTGGCTATTTTCGGAATGAGCTCGTTTCCTTCCGTGCAGGAAAATGACCGGACCCATTGGGTATACGGCCGGATGATTTCCATCCTTCTTCGTATCTGCGCTTCGCTGAGGATATCGCCCGGTTTTTGTCCTTCGGTATACGCGCTGAAACCGATGCCGTACATGCCGGCATTCAGCACTTTTCTGAACAGTTGTCGTAATGATTCCACAGTGGCACCTTCGAACGAGACACCTGCCAGTGCTAAAATTTTATCAGCCTTAGTCGACATAATTATGTATATTTCAGATTTTCATTTTTATCCCATATACCCCAGCGCTGGCCCACATCGCCTTCGTGCCGCACTTTCCACGATTCATCAAAGGATGAGAAGTAGAACATTTCGATGTTCTCCTGCTGTGCCCAGTTTTGGGTATTGATAAAGTACCGCATGGCATTGACATCCGAAGGTTGTGCCGCACCGTTGCTTGAACCCATATCCGGCCAGCCGGTTTCCGTGATAATTACGTGCTTGCCTCGTGCAGCTTCTTTGGCCACCAGGTACATTTGTCTAAGGTACCCCGAAGCCTTGTCGATATGACAACCTTCCCAGAAAGGATAGCAGTTCGCCAGCACCATATCGCAGGCATCCACCAGCGCGGGTTGTTCCTTAAACTGGTAATAGGCATCAACATAACCTACCGGAATATTGGGCAGCGCTTTTTTCACGCGATGAATATACTGCAGCAATTCCTGTAATGATAAATCATTGCGCAGCAGTACTTCATTCCCCACCACGGCAATATCCACATAGCCCTTTTCTGCCAGGCTGATCAACCCTTCAATTTCCTTTTCATTATTTGCCTTATTCGCATCTATCCATGCACCAGCCATCACCTTCAGTCCTTTTTCCCGTGCCACCTTCGGGATAAATTCATTTCCTTCCGTGCAGGAGAATGAACGCACCCATTTCGTGTAGGGGGAGATGATCGCCATGCGTTGCCGGATCTGCTCTTCTGATAAAATATCACCGATATTCTGTCCTTCACGATAGGGGCTGAAGCATATGCCGTATAATCCGCGTTGTAAGGTGTTATTAAACAATTGCCTGATTTCAACAGTTGATTTAGCAGTGAAGTTAACATCGGACGACAATGCCGGAATCGTGTTAAGGGAAAGAAATTTCTCCTTCTGATAGTACGAAGTATATTTTTCCTTCTTGCCTTCCTTGCGCTTATTCAGCTCCGCGCGTATCTCGTTGGCGCGCTGTTCGTCTACATTGTAATTGCGCATGACAAACATGGCAATCAGTGTACCTGTAATCGGGAGGCCGGAGAAAAACGCCCTTAAGCCAGTAATGGCACCTTCAGGCTGGACTTCCGCACCGGAATCAAATCCCACAATCGTCATGATGGCTCCGCTAAGTCCACCGGCAATGGCAAAACCAAATTTCACCATCCACCAGTAGATGGCACCAAATGTTCCTTCTCTTCGCAATCCGGTATTCAGTTCATCCATATCGATCACATCAGCCGTCATCGACATCATCAGCACGAAAAGGCTCCCGATACCAAACGAGAAGAGCGGCAACGCAAAAATGAACATATACGGTTTGCCCGGAATGAAGAGAAACCACAGCAGGATATAACCTACAATCGACACGCCCTGCGAGGCAATAAAGGCATTCCGCTTACCAATTCTTTTGGAGAGCCGGGTAACAATCGGGATGACAATAAAGGTTGTACCCAGTGCACCCAGACATCCAAACAGTGTAGGCCAGACGCCCGCGGCACCGGCATCTCCGTTAAAAAGATGGTAGACGATAATGAAGAAGGAAAATGCTGCAATGGTGTTGAAAGCATTAAAAACCAGGAAGGTCGCAATGCAAAGTTGCCTGAACGGTTTAAGTTTAAACGCTTCTTTGAAGCCGGAAAGAATTTGCTTCAGACTGGCCCCGATGTTAGCCAGGTTCAGGGGGGAGTAGTTTTCATTCAGTGTGGATTTACTCGTAATAAATATTGCCGGCACCATGGCACACATCGCAAACAGGATACCCACCCACACAGCTAATGTTCGGGTTGCCACATCCGCAGATTCAAAAAAAGATTTGTCGTACATAATCACCCAGAACCAGGGAGCGATCACCCATGCCCACTGACCAATCCACTGGGCAACGCCCATAATGCTGGTGCGTTCATGAAAATCACTGGTCATTTCATAGCCCATCGCCACATAGGGCACACTGAAAATGGTAAGCCCCAGATAGAAGATGAAAGACCACAGCATGAAATAGATAAAATTGTATTCAATTCCATTGTCCCTGTACAATTGCCACATGGCCACAAAGGCAAGCCCCATCACCACCGCCCCGATAAAAACATATTGTCTTCGTCTTCCCCATTTTGATTTGGTGTTGTCGGAGATGAAGCCCATGATGGGATCCGTAAACGCATCAAATATTCTCGGGAAAAAATAAATCGTTCCCCACATCCAGCCGGGAAAGCCCAGGTCTTGTACCAGTACCACCATAAAAATTCCCAGCACGGCTGGGAACATCTGATTGGCAAGCATGCCTAAACCGAAGGCTACTTTCTGACCGAACGGAACTTTAGTTGTAATGGCTGACATGGAGTAGAATTTTAGTTATCCTCGAGTATGATTTGTATTGCTGCTGAATTATCAGTGAATGGAATGTTTCATTTTGCCGGTGGCGCCTTGACATCATTCATCAGTTTCTTTACATCTCCGTCATAAGTTTTAGTGATCGGATGGCCACCCCGCGTGAGGCCTTTAAAAATCCCTGTGTCCACCAGCTCCCACATCGGATATTTTGCTTTACCCGTAACATCAAATAGTCCGAAGTGATTTTCCGAGCCGTTCGGATTACCGGCATCTTTCCATATTTCATCAAAAGCTTCAAAGTAAAAACACGATATGCCTGCCGAGTTAGTCCATTCCAGCATGTGCTTATAATAGAGTCCCTGCTTGTACTCATCTGTTGCCCTTGATCCTTCAGGACCATAGAAGCCATCGGAAATCGTAGCCCAGCCTGTTTCACCGATGTGAATGGGTTTTTCCACCCCCAGGCTTTTCACATACCTGGCAACGGAATCATATTGCGATTTGGCAAATGCCACGGCTCTTAGCATGGCGGCATCCACTTTTTCAATTTCTGAAAGCTTTGCTTCAGCAGCCGGTACCCGCCAGAAATCAGGGTTGTAGTGGGTGTTGTGATACGGATAGGTGTGCATGGAAATGTAATCAACTGCTTTGACGAGCTTTGCCAGGTCTTCTGTGTGATAGCCCGGATCTCCGCCACCCCAGGAGGCAAAATCATCAGAGCAGGTGATCCATAATTCTTTGGGAAGTTTACCTGACGCTTTGAGTGACTGCAGGTGGTTAACCCACTTCAGTATGACGGAAGGCTGAACGTAATAACTGGCGGCCCACTTCACCATGGCTTCATTCCCCACGGCCAGTATCTTAACGATGTCCGGATACTGATTGGTCAGTGCTACGGCACGTTCTATTTCACCCTCGTTTTGTTCGCTTTCAATATTATGATCGGGCTCCATGCCGGTCCAGGCATTTTTACAATCTATCCAGGCACCCAGCATGACATACATTTCAAATGCAGGATCGGCTTTCTTTAATTCGCTGATCGCCTTGAGTAAGTTTGATGCATGGGGAAACTGCACATTGTATGTGCGGATGATCCTGATTCCCATGGCGGACAAAATTTTCAGGTCTTCTGTCAGTTGCTCCACGGTGGGTTGAATCTCTCTTGATTTTTCCCGGTACCCTTCATAGCAAATGGCCTGGTAGGCTGGGTTGCCTAAAATATGTTTTGCTGTCACTGCTTGGTGTTTAGTTAATTGGTCTTCGTGTTCTTGTTTTTCTTTTTTGCTGCAGGAAAAGCTAATCACTAATGCTATCCCGAAACAAATGATGGCGGAAATCTTTTTCATGGTAATTGATGTCTTAAATCCATGGTTCATAGCGGTCGGTTATAGTGCAATCCGTATCCATAAGGAAAAAGCGGTTCAGTTGTAATGTCCCAATAATTCGGACCATACTTTCCGGTATAATCTTCTTCCGATTTGGGCCAGGCGTGGGGGAGCTTTCCCTTGAAGTCATGTGCACCGTACAGGACTTCAGCAATACCATCCCCTTCAGAGCCCGGCAACCATGCCGCCACAAAAGCATCGCACTGGTTAATCTGCCTGGTGACTACCAGCGGCCGTCCGGAAATCAGGATCACTACGGTTTTAATTCCTTTAGCTGTATAGGTATCAATAAGTTGCTGATGAGCTTCTGTCAGCGTGAGCTGGTACTTGTTCATCTCACCGCCAATGTCACCAAAGAACTCTGCGTAAGGTGTTTCGCCAATAACAATCACAGCCACATCGGCATGATCCATAGTGGCAAGACCATCTTTATCATATAGTATTTCTCCGGTTGAATATTTTTTGAAGCCATCCAGGATAGTAGTAGCGCCTTTGTAATTTTCTGTTGTACCCTGCCAGTTCACCGTCCAGCCACCGGACTGCAAGCCGGAGTTATCGGCAAATTCACCCACCAGCACAACCCTGGCATCTCTCTTCAGCGGCAGTATGTTGTTGTGATTTTTGAGCAGCACCAAAGATTCCCGCACGGCTTGTCGCGCCACATCACGATGTTCTTGAATGCCGATCTTGCTGATCAGCGTTTCATCCGGAAACGGATGATCAAAAAGACCCATCCGGAATTTCATTCGTAAAATCCTGCGCACGGCATCATCAATTCTCTCCGGGGATATTTCACCGTTCAGCACTCCGTTCCTGACACCTTCCTGGAACATGCCCAAGTCACCGTCAACGGCCATCACCATGTCGATGCCGGCATTGATGATGTCGTTACCGCCAAAGCGGGAGTAGGCTTTCCAGTCGGAGACGACAATGCCACCGAAATTCAAATCCTCTTTTAACAATCCGGTGATCATGGCTTTGTGCGCATGCATCGGTATTCCGTCCAGCGTATTGAAGGATGCCATCACGGAACAAATACCATTGTCAATAGCCACTTTGTAGGGCGGGAGGAGCCGTTGCCTGATTTCATCCAGGCTCAGTGTAGTATTGCCGCCTTCCACACCAAAATCAGTAGCACCGTCACCAATAAAATGTTTGGCGGTTGCCATCACGGTAAAAGCATCAGATGCTCCCTGGTGCCCGCGGACGGAAGCTCTGGTTAATTCAGCCGTGAGTTCGGTGCTTTCGGAGAAGGCTTCATACACACGGCCCCACTTTTCATTGAACGGAATCGCCACACAGGGTGAAAACACCCAGTTGAATCCCGTGGCTTTCGATTCAACCGCGGTGATGGCCGCGGCTTGCTCTACCAGTCCGGCATTGCGCGTAGCGCCCAAGCCGATGTTATGCGGAAAGATGGTGGCGCCTTCATAGGTGTTCTGCCCATGCACGGCATCTACACCAAACAGCAGCGGTATGCCCACGCGTGTTGATAAAGCCTGCTGTTGCAGTTCGGTAAATTTTGCCTGCCACTCGGCTGCCGTATTGCCGGGCAACGGACCCTGTGTATGGATGACTGACCCGATGAATTTCGTTCTGATATCGTCTACGGTAATGTCATCAAAATGCCGTACCTGTGTCATCTGCCCGATCTTTTCATCCAGGGTCATCTGCGCCAGCAGCGCTTCCACTTTTTCTTCCAGGTGCCGGTTGTTCTTCATGGCATGAGCATGGATTGGTTCATGTGAACAACAAGGCGCACCACGTCACCCGTTCTTTGGGCAATTTTCTGGCTGGTGAGTTTATCCAGGCTGAGGCTCTCTGATTTAGCAATGCTGCCATCTGAAAAAACTATTTCAAGTCCGGGCTGATCGGTAAGTTGATAGATTACCGGAACCTGGCAGTACGTAAAGCATAAAGATTTCTCTTTCAATGGCAACGCAATAGCTTCACCTTTCACATTGATGTAGCTAAAGACTTTGGGAGCGGATAAGAATTCATTCTTCCGCAGCATGGCCGGATTAAAATACAGTTGGCCGTTCAGCACAAATACCCCCAGCTCACCAAAGCGTGATATGATGTCTTCTTTCACCTGGCCGGTCATACCAGGCTGCTGGGCGCCTTTTGTTGCCGGTGTATGTGAGTACGGATCTGTTGGAAACGCTCCGTACAGCGAAGGGGACTTATGAACACCAATACCTTCGTTGATCTCGTAGTAGTGCGTTAGCAATTTACCAATCACAGCATCCTCTTCCTTATCCCGGATGGCTTTGACACAACATTCCTGCACGGCCAGCTGGAGTTTGGAAACCATGTGCCAGTATATCGACCCCAAACCTTCATAGCCGAAGAATGTACCCGACCGGCCTGTGAACGCTTTATGGTAGAAAACTTTTTCAAAAATTTTCAGTACCTGATCTTTTTCGGAAGGGGATGCCTGGTACTTTTCTTCCAGTGCATCCAGCGCTTTTTGTAAGCCTGATGCATGGTTGAAATTCCCGTTGAAGTGGTAACCGCCAACGACATCCTGCTCAACGATTCGTGTGTTGCCGTCACTCAGCAGTTTGGTAAGCAATGTCGATGCGGCAATATCCGATGGGGCGATGTTATTCTTGACAAGGAAGCCCGGCAGGTTTTTGTTGGGGTACAACAGGTAACTGAACTGATCCTCCTGGTAGAGTTTGCTCGCCCGCAGGCTGTCTAATGTTTGAAGTACTTGATTGGATGTTAAATAACCGGAGCTCAACACAGCCACTTGTCCTTCCAGCATTTCGCTGAGGTAGGATATGGAAACCTCCTGGCTGTTTTCCACTGTCATTAAATTATAGGCGTGATACAGGTTATCCTGTCTTTTATTGGCCCGGATAGTATGCTCCAGGTATTCGAGGCATACGGTTGAAAACGCCAGGAGATCACTAACGGATAATGTGCTGCGCTGATCGCTGAAGGGCTGCTGGTATATCCTCAGCCGGTAATTGCTGCCGGCCATGCCTAATCCGTCCAGAATCGTTTTTCTGTCCTTGTCGCTGATTGATCCGGACAGCAAATGCTTATTCTTTAACAGCGTATTCCTGATTTCGTCATAGAAGGCATGCAACTCTTCTGAAACTTTTACTTCCCTGATTGTGCTCTGTTCAAGCAACTCTTTAAAGAATGCCATAAACCTTCTCAGGTAGCACAGCGTCACCACCGATACACCATTGCCTACGAGGGCATTGTTGGCATCATTCCACTCAGGCCGTTGTGTATTCATCCAGATGCCGCCTTCGGGTATGAAGTTGGAAAGCTTGGATAACACGGTGGCAAGAATCTTTTCAATGAAGTTGACATGATGAATTTCTCCCTGCGTGTTTTGAAGCAAAGCACTGTCTGCACCAAGCGATGACCAGCGTTCCTGTATGGCATGGTCTAACGTATGATCAAAGTCAATCGTGTCTTTGGGATTGCTGAGGATGTCTTTGTAGGGCTTAATCTTGTAAGGCACATTGGCGTACACGAAAATATTTTCCTGGAAATACCTGGCCAGTTTACCCGGCTCATAGTTTTCCGCAAACTCCAGGAACTTCAGCAGGTAGATAATCTGGTGGTCGCCCCAGTAGCCGATATACGACCACGGATCATCCGCTTCGATTTTTTCCCAGTCGATGCCGTTCTTAGTGATCCGGTAGGGATTATATCCGTCAAATGTAGAGGCATTTAGAAATTTGAAGATCATGCCGTCAATAAAGGCGGGATAGGAATGGGCCAGCGCCTCCCAGTTCTGGAAGATGTCCCGCCAGTTACCCGCATAGTCCAGCACTTTTGATCCGTCAGCCTCATTGACAAGGTTGATGGAAAACTGGTTCCACGGCCTGCTCGGATCACCGTGCCTTCTGCTGAATTTCAACGGCAGGTATTCCATGCACAGGCGTTTCAGATCCTGGTCATCCGATGCTGAAGCGAATGCTGTGAGGTCGGTGAGCGGAATACTACCTGGAAGTTTTTGAATGCTTTGTTTATGCCGCCTGCAGACTTCCTGATTTGCATTGGCAAGATATTGCTCCAGGTCGTTCCTTTCGATCTGATAGTGGTTATCGAATATGCCTCCGCGCATGATGTTGAACATCACGTTGGCAAAGTGCCGGGTATCTTTCAGTCCGTCAGCGGTCAGTTGCAGGCCATCGGCAGCCGCATTGAGCCTGATGAGTTGCTGGGTACCAGCCGCAATGTCTTCACGGATCCTGGATGCCAGGTGCTTGTCGCTTTGAATTGTTTTCGACAGGGCAATGACTTGTGAAACAGTCTGATTGACATCTGCCACAATCATCCATTCCTTTTCGCTTTTGGGCGCCAGCACGAGATCAGCCTGAATGAAGTAGGCACCTTTTTCCGCTTTGATGTCTTCTTCTTCATGGACAGGCAATCCCTTTCTGAAATGTTCGAGTTGCAGGGAGGATAGGAGCCACTTCGCATGTTCCAGTCCGACAGACCAGGCCATATTGGCTTTCAGTGCTTCACTGGGTTCGGCCTTATCCACAATAATGGCGCTGAGGGAAAAGATTCCCACTCCGCTGGTTTTATCCAGTTCGTTTCTTTTGTAAGCATCCACGAGGTTGCTCCGCATGTTTTGCAGAGCGCTGCCCACGCCATAGGGCAGAATATTTTGGATGCCATCCAATACCGAGACATGAACTTCTGCTTCCGAATGATTGATCAGCCTGCTGGTTTTTACAAATCCGTAGGCATTGCTGTTACTCCATTGGTACTGAAAGGTGAGGTTCAGGTCATGATTGATTTCTTCAAAAATGATTTTGTTGCCGTAAATGCTCTTGTAGAGGTTGCGCTGCAGGTTGTAGAGGTTGGCAAAGTGAACCGAATAAGGTTCCCATACCTGTTGTTTACTTCCCTGCTTCACGCGGATAATGGTTTTCGATCCGGTGAGTTCGGCAGATTCAATGATCTTGTCATCGGTGTAATACGGAAACAGCGCATACTCAGCATTCTTTCTTCCGGCAGACAATCCGCCATTGCTTCCGATGAACATCCAATGGTTGGAGTCGCTGATGATGCTCATGAAGAACGGGCGTATGCTGTCACAATTCAATATCTTCAAGAATACCTCCGAGTTAAGCGTAACCATTTCCAGGGTTACTTTGTGCTTAAGCTGCTGATCGCCACTAACACGTTGCATATAATTAGGTAAGCCTTATACAATGAAAGCGTAAAACGAACCGGGTTAATTAACCCGGTTCGTTGAAAATTACTTACTTGATTGATACTCTATTGTTCTTCTATCCTGACGTTATCAATCAACACCGCTCCTGAACCTCCACCACCGGTAGCAAAATTGAAATCAATGATAAATAACGTCCCGGCAGGATCGATTGAATTTACATTCTGGGAAATCGTTGTAAATGTTGAACTATTTATTGATCCCTGGGTATCAAATGTATTCGTTGTAATTACTCCACCACCCGGTTGGGGTGTTTGTGTTTGCATGTGCAATGCTGAACTAACAATAGGCGTAACGACTTTAACATCATACTTTATCCGGATGTTTGTTTTTCCATTGTAATTGACGGCAGCGTTTGTATATCTGAAAATATATGCGCCACCTGCCGGATCATTCAAGGTTAATAGAATAGCACCGGTTCCGTTTACACCGCCTGTTGAGCTATACGTTACCGTAGCATTACTGTTGTTGTCGGCATTTGCAAGTTTTGACCATTTGTCTATTGAACTCGCATTATTAAAGTTCTCCAGGAAGAAAGCTCCATCGGTTCCACCGGGCCCACCGGCTTCTAGTGTTAGATCATCAAAATAATACGTCTCAGTAGCGCTGGTCACTTGGCCATCCGTGCCATCCGGGTTATCGGGTTTAATCACCAATTGATTTACTCCGGTATTGCTGGGGGGTATGCCTGTGAAGTTAACTTCAACAGCAACCCAGGTATTAGCTTGTACTATGGTCTTGAACTGAGGAGGTGGATTGCCCGACCCGGGATCTTGAGGATTGCCGTTCACTTCAAACCTCATAACAACATTCGCTTTTGATGAATATACCTTAAGCTTAAGTGTTTTGGTGAGGTCAATATTGCTGGCAAATGTATTTTGAAATCCTGCCCAACGGTTCGTGCCGGCAGCTTTCACAACTTTTAATGAGTAATTGGAAAGGTTGATTCCAGATTTTGATGGGTTGGCGGCAAGCTCGGTGGAAATGCTTCCCGCATCGGTGAATGTGCTTAAAAATGTTTCACATGTTTCGAACGTTACCGGGAAAGCTGTTGCGGGTACAGGTGTCCCGGCACAGCCACTTGTTCCTCCTGAACCGGCTTGTTGTGCAAGGTCATCGATGTAGAAATCACCTGATGTATTGCCTGGACCATCAACGAATAGGGTAACTTGTTTATAAGAGGCAGTAGCCGAAGTAAAGTTAAAAGTGAGATCCTGCCATCCTGTGATCGCTGCGGTTACAGCTACTTCTACGGGATCAGCTGTTCCACTTTCAAATTTCATAAGAACAGGTACCCCTGCTGTAGTTGTATTGAACCGCATAGTGATTACTTTGCTGGTGCTAAAGTTTACGGCAGTTCCGAGGAAGAAGGTTACGCCTTCCCATTGTGCTCCTGAGTTGGTGATTTTTCCGACTTTGTTGGAAGCGTTGGATGGATCGTTCACTACTGCAAAAGAAGCACCGTTGAATACTGACGCCACTTCTTTTCCATTCTCAAAATTGAGTGGCAAAGCAGAAGTATTTTCGGCAACCAGTTCAAGCGATACATTATCAAGAACAACAACACCAATCTCTGCTCCCAAATCAAAAAGCACTCTGCTGTTTGAACTACTGAAATTGGCCACAAATTCCGCACTGAATCGTTGAACCGTAGTGGTTATGGTAAATTCATTGGTAACGTTGGTCCAGGGGGGTTCGTTTAGTCCAATACCAGCAATTATTTTACGTCCGCTTGGCCGATCAGTAGAAGCATTAAAGGAAAGCTTATATTTATTTCCAATTTGTAATGGGAGCACCTGGCTTACATTAACATCAAATGGGTTACCGGCCGAAGTAACGTTTGAGAAAGAGTATTTATTACCTCCTTCTTCGCGTACATCCAGTCCATTACCGATCCATCCGGCAGGGCCATTCTGAAAATCACCATTGGTTAGCAATCCGTCATCGAATGTAACGGTTACCGTGCGTGAAACTTCTGTGGCAGCATTACCGGCAGCATCACTTACATTGTATTTAAGCGTGTAAGCACCCGGTTGTAAAGTATTTACTGAACCCGTTACTACAATGTTACTGGTGATGTTTCCATCCACATTATCATTGGCTGTAGCGCCCGGGTCAGTAAAGGTAGCCCCAATGGGTATTTCAATACTTGTGGCGCCCAGTAAGGTAATTACCGGAGCCTCTGTATCTGTCATGTCCACAATCAGGTTGATGGTGACCGTTTGCGTGGCCACAGCTGAACCACCTTGATTGGTCGCGGTGAGGGACACATTATAATTACCATTTGCCATGTAGGTTTTTTGGGGATTTTCCAATGTGGAAAAAGTTCCGTCTCCAAAATTCCATTCGTAACTATCTGCATTTTGCGAAGTATTGGTGAACGTGACGATGCCACCCGTTACTGCATCGATGGTAAAGGTGAAGCTTGCAATGGGTTTTGGGATTTCTTCATCATCGTTACAACCCATAAAGACCGTGATCGCGCTAAGCGACAGGGCCAGCAAGACATGATTGATTTTTAGTTTGGT
Organism: Cyclobacteriaceae bacterium; assembly: GCA_025808415.1. Lineage (NCBI taxonomy): Bacteria > Pseudomonadati > Bacteroidota > Cytophagia > Cytophagales > Cyclobacteriaceae > Cyclobacteriaceae bacterium. Next base: position 2,309,264 of record CP075525.1, on the reverse strand, counting down.
CATCATATTATCCTTGATTTAGTTTTACGTTAATTCTATTTATCTAAGCCTATTGATACACTCTAACATAGTCCACAATCATGGTTTGCGGAAAGCGCGAATTGGTTGAAGGCGCCCCCACATAATCTCCGCCCACCGCTACGTTAAGCAGGATGAAAAATGGTTTATCAAATACCCATTCGCTGGCATTCGGTAAATTTGCAGGGGATAGTCGCTGGTAAAGATTCTTGTCAACAAAGAAATCAATGAAATCGGGACCCCACTCAACAGCAAAAACATGATACTCCGTATCAAACCTTGCATCGATCAGGTGAAAACTTTTTCCTATGGCGTTACCTGCTGAATATCCCGGGCCGTGGATTGAACCGGCAATGATGCTGGGTTGCTGTCCCCTTAGTTCCATGATGTCAATTTCACCACATTGCGGCCAGCTTACCTCATCGATATTGTTACCGAGCACCCAGAAGGCCGGCCACAAGCCTTGGCTGTAAGGAGTTTTTAAACGAGCCTCCACACGGCCATATTTAAATTCTTTTAACCCCTTTGTTTTAATTCGTGCCGATGTATATGCACTGCCTTGGTAGGATTCTTTAATGGCCGTGATCACCATGTTACCGCGGCCATCAAGCGAAATATTTTGAGGGCGGTTGGTGTAAAACTGCAATTCATTGTTACCCCATCCATTGATACCCCGGCCAATGTCATATGACCAAAAATTTGGATTTGGCGGATCTCCGCTGTTTCCGTTAAATTCATCCGACCACACTAAAGTATAGCCCCTGTCGGGGAGTTCATTTTGGTTATCACAACTAAATGCTAATGCCAACCCAACGGTTACAATCAGCATTTGATTAAAAGAAGTATAGGTACCGATCTTCATTTTTTCTGGTTTTAGTTTTTTCGTTTATCGGTCATCTGTAGAAGTACACATTGTCTACATAAATGCTGGATATGGTGGCATCTGAAACAAAGAATATCAAATCGATATCATTCCGTGCGCCCAAGCCAACAAAATTATTGAGCGGTATGTCATAACTTACCCATTGGTTCTGCAACAACGGTTTGTAATCAACCAGGTTTATGCTGGCTGATGTTTCTGTCGGCCCGTTATTATTGATTAACACTATCCTGATGAAATCTCCCGGATTAACAGCTTCACGCACGTTTATATCTACATGCATGTGTGTCATGGCGGAAGCATCCACATTTGGGGAGTTGAACATGTTGATGCTGACAAAATTCAGGCTGGTATAACTCAGGATATTATCGCCTGCAATGTTTATGGCACCGCCCTGGGTGGTGGCGAATTGAAAAAAGCCATTGTAGTTATCTACCTGTACGTTGTTATAAGCATCACTGAAAATGGATACAACATCAGCTGGGTTTCTGGCTGGAGGGGTAGGTGCCGAAATAAACGGGCCGGCCGAATTAATTACGAGGGAACCCAAAGCATTCATTTGACTGCTGCCCGTTCCGATGGAGCCGGTGATCGTTGTTGTGCCTGCACTTAATACCGTTATTGCGCCAAGGTTATTCACTGTTGCAACCGATGGATTGGAAGATGCAAAATTGAAATAAGCGGGCGCTGCATAAACCGGCACATCAAGGCCATTTACATTATACGTAACACTTGTACCGGTAACGGGAATAGTGACACCATTAAATGATGCGGTAACCTGGTTATTGCCGTTGAGTATTTTTGGTAATGGATGCGCCACCGTTCCGAGTTTTTCAAACCGTAATTCATCAATCCAAAAGGAATAGCCAACTTCTTGCCCTGCAGGTCCGATACCGCCCGCGGCAAATTGAAATACGCCTCGCTCTTGCGTTAGCCGGGAAGGATCAGGCAAAGGAATAATAAATTTTTTCCATTGCGTGGTAAAACTCAGGTTGGTTGCAAAGGCGCGGAAAGTATCACCTAAAAAATCCTGACCGAAACCAACTTCAGCAATGGTGGCTGACTGACTTGCCCTGGCCCAAAATGTAAGGGCGTTATACTCTGTAAGGTCACGTCCTGCACCGTCAATTCTAAAAATAGCCCCCGCAAAATTTCCTCCGGGGTCATTGGCGTTGGGTACATCAATTCGTATCGATGCATTTCCCAGGTAACTCTCGCGCTGATCAACCGAAAACACATCGGGTTTTGCTCCCGCATAGGGGAAATAAAAATTGCTGCCTAACCCAACAAAGGTATCGTTGAAGATATAGCTGGTTTTACTAAACTTCGCCAGCGGAAGGTCTTCGATTTCTCTTGTGCAGCCGAATGCCACAAATGTTAACAGGGCGCCAAGGGCATACCTGAAGTTTTTCATAACCGTTGTTTTCATTTCATTTCCCATAATCTACTTGCCAACATTAATGTGTATATAAGTCCGCAGTTCCCACTCATTACCATTAGGAAAACCAATGGCCGTGGGATTGGGTACCACATTACCACTGATATCCACGGTTTGGGTTGGATTATAGCGGGGTGAATACTGATCCAACGAACGCCAGGTAAACCGCATACCCAGTGTGGTATTTGGCAGGATAAACCAGTCCTGTTTTCCCACCGTGGTGGAGATGTCGGCCATCACCTGTAATGGGAAGGTGAGGTTGAAATCCCGATGATAGTCGAAGGGTCCCCAATCGTTAACTTTAAGGTGTGATGAAAGCTTGATGGTCTTATAGATTAACCTGATGTCACCACCATAACGCTCAACGGTTCTCGGGTCGGGCCCATTGGCCTGACCATTGCCACCGTACAACAGTGCGATAAAACCAAGTTGAGGATTGATCTTAGACACGATGCGTGCATTAACTTCCCACAGGTCTAATCCAGGCGGTGCGCTAACTGCAGCCGTGGGTACACGACCCGTTCCCGGAAAAATAACAGCTGCATCCTGCGTGGTAGGAAGGTGACGAAAGACAAATCCAATACTGGCCGCCAGAGGAGCATCTTCTGCCCGGTCGTTATCCCATTCGTACATCCATGTGCCCGGAGTTGGATCGAATGTTAAAAGAAGTTCGCCCGCTACTGTTTCACGGTTTGATCGCACAACGAAAGGATCGTCCAGGATATTTCTTGATCGGGCAGGGGCGGGGGCATTTAATGGTATTGGATCGATGAGCGGTTTCTGCCACAAAAAATTTGGTGCGATTTGCCATTTACCGTAAGTGTACGTGAAGCCTGTCAGGAAATTATTTTTGTTTCCGCTTCCACTATCTTTGAGTGTCCAGCCGGTAAAGGTTCTTGTATAATCTCCACCGCCATTAGCCACTAATCCTTGTGCGGCAGCTTGCACATACCAGTTAATCCGCCCTGCAGCATAGCTGAGCTTAACCTTGCCGCCCCACGTGTCGGTTGATTGAACCTTATCATCATAAACCTGTTGGTTATTTTCCTCGCCCCGTACTACTTGAAACCCTCTGCCCACCAGCGGCTGGCCGCCCCAAATACCGCCTACTTCAATCTTTAGTTTGTCGAACAATTTTGTTTCAGCTTGCAAGGTTACCCTCCTGGTGCGGGGTTGCGGTACAGCAATCGAGCTGATGGCCACTCCGGGATCATCAAGGTCTTCGTGGAAAATTCCGGTAAGGTTTAGCTTGCCCACCTGACGTTGATATTTTACCAACACGGCTGGGTTTGCTCCCCACCACAGTTCGCGACCAAAGGCCACCTTTAACCCTTTTATCATTTTTTTTCCGGTAACTTCTATGCCTTGTGGGGCAAGGCCATTATAGATGTCGATATTGGGGCCATAATTGGCTTCTGGGTACAGCCCAAAAAAATCACCTTCATAACCCCAGTGATAGTGGCCTGTTCGGTAAAAACCTTCCAGTTCAAATAGCTTATGGTTCCACGAGTACTCGGCCCTGTAAACCGCTACACGATCCAGCGAAGTGATAACCTGGCTTCCGGGTTGGGTCTGTAATTCGATGGGGCGTCCCCTGTTTTCGTAGAATATTTCATTTATTGGATTTTGTGCAACATTGCCCAGCACATTAAATACAACATTTGCCCGCACATTCGATGCCGGATTAGCCTCAACACCAACAAAAAATGATTCCATGTGGTCGAAGCCCAGTTGATTGGGATACGTGGCGTAACCAGGGGTGGGAACATCGGGTGTGGTTACAAGTTTTCCTCCGGTCATAAACGTTGAAAATTCAGCACGCAACTCGCTGATGCGTAATTTTTGGCTTTGCTCCCCGATTAACGCAGCCTTATCGCTGCGCGCCTTAAGAACGGCATCAATTAATTGGATAGATGAAAAATGATTTTCGATGCCCTCAAGTGTCATTCCTACTGCGTAAGGATCGATGGAATGTGCTTCCTTTAATGCATAGTAGGCGGCACGCGGATAAAGTGTGTAGAGTCCTCGTGGTGTAGTCTTCCCTTTGGCGCAGATACCAAACCACTCTTCATTCATGTTGTTTTCACCCTCTACAAAATCGTTCTGGTATCCTCCGTTAGCCCACGAAGCGTTCGTATCATGCACATCAAGATTTTTTGTTTGCCCATATTTCCACCACCCGTCACTAAATTGAAAGGTGAAACCGCCTAACGAATTCCCAACTTTTCCCAAACCTGCAGCGTTTCCATAAATTTCTTTCCAGTTGCCTACCATATAATAAGCTTGCGACTGTTGATCTTCAGCATTGTCTATAGCATTGTAAGCATCGGCACCAAACTCAGTAAATAAAATAGGCTTGTTCAGCTCATCGCGCACTCTTGCAAAGGCATCACCAAATGAAATACCGCGATACATGTTTGTTCCAAAAATGTCTATGTCCTTACATTCCTCTTTTATGATTTCCAGGAAAAGCAAATCCCCATTGCAAATCGCTACCGGATGGGTGGTGTCTATTTTTTTCATGGCCACTGTAGCTTCATTAAACAATTTGTACATGGCTGTTGCCCGTGTAGTAGATTTCCTGTCCTTAATTGGAATATTTTCAGTTTCAGCTCCTTCCCAGAATAACCCGTAGTTGTTTTCGTTGCCCAGCAGGAACAGCAGCAGGCCCGGTGTGTTTTTGTAACTCTCCACCATTTCGGTTACTTCAGCCATCAGAAGCTTCTTTACACGCGGATCGGCATACTCGGTATTGGCAACCCACGTGCCGTCCAGGGTTAGTCCATACCTTCCAAAGGAATGATTGAGCATGGTGTATATCCCATACTTTTCGTAGATGTAGCGTATCCATCGGGCAGGCACCCCGGTATATTGGCGTATCGTGTTAACACCCATATTTCTTAATAGCGGCATTTCAGCATCTAAGGCAGCCATTATAATGTCATCGGGTTGTTTCCATAGGCTGTAGTTGAAGTTTGTACCTATAGGAAAATAATCCCAGTTCATGCCGTTGACTATAAAATCCTTCCCGTTCACCTGCAACTTCATGCCTGCGTTGTCCTGTAGAACAGTTACCTGCACAGGTTGTGAAATGGCGATGTGGGCAATTAGAGAGAGGCCGAATATTAGGTAGAAGCTCTTCATAACAGGTTTGTGTTTATCGTTTAAGGCAGTAGCACAATCGATTGACAGTTTACGCTACCGAAAACGTTTGAAAATTGAACAATAAAACCTGGTCAGTAAAAAAAATGACTACATCAATGCTTTCGCCTGACTACTACAAAGTTTCAATTTTAGTGTTCCAAGGGGCTTCAAATGCATATATTTGATAATGATCGACTATACAATAACCCATCAAAAGGGGTTTTTAGGGTACTTTTGGCGTGTTTTGGTCCGTGCATTCCTCTTCACTCCAATTTTATGTATATCATTACCATCTCACGCTGCCAATAATGGCAAATACCCGATCAAGAATTTTGCCCCGGCTGATTATGGGGCAGGCATTCAAAATATCGACTTTGCCCAAAACAGGGATTTGAATTTGTTTGTTGCAAACAACCTTGGGGTGTTGTCGTTCAATGGCAATCAATGGCAAACGCATGCCCTCAACACAGGCAAAAAACAACGGTCACTTGCATTTGATGAGCAAGCAAACCGCCTTTATGTCGGCTCCCAGGGCGACTTTGGTTTTTTTGAAGATGACTGGCATTACGTTTCCCTGCTTGAAAAGATCCCGCAAGGCTCGCGGGATTTTGATGAGGTATGGGATGTTTTTGTTTTTGATTCCAGGGTATTTTTCTGCACGTTTCAAGGGATATATTCTTTCGATGGTGCCCGGGTTTCGGTCATCAGCAATCCTTCGGGATTTAACCGTTCATTTCTGGCCGGTAATAAATTGTTCACTCAATCAACATCCGGTGAGCTTTTTGAGATTGAAGGTCACAAACTTATTCCAATTGCCCGAAGCAACCGAGCTAACCAGGTTATTGCAGGGATAATTCGTAATGAACTGGGCTACCTGTTCATACACAATTCAGGAAATGTTGAGTTTTTTGATTCATTTGGTGTTATACATGTGTATCCTGAACTGGCGAGGGCACTTTCTGGCAAGTACGTAAACCATGTAACACAAATTTCAGACGGGCGCATCGTAATCTCGACCCAACGGGCCGGATTATTCATTTATGATGTCCTTACCAATCAACTTGAAAATATTACTACTGAAGAAGGGTTAATGTCAAATGCATGCTTGCGGGTTTTTCAGGATAGGAGTGGTAACCTGTGGGTAGGCATGCAGAATGGCATTGCCTTGATTGACATAAAATCACCCTTACGATTAATCAATCAAAACATCGGGTTGCAGGGAAGTGGTTATGAGGCCTTTGAAGCGCAAGAGGGCACCTACTACACTACTTCCAATGGAATTTATTTTTTACCGGCAAATGCTTCGATAAGTTCTTTCCTAAATGGAACAGAAGGGCCTGCTTATGGAATGCAACTGATCAATAAAAAATTATATGCGGGCCATCACACCGGGTTGTTTTTGCTTGAAAACGGAAAGGCAACACGCATCATTACCAGCGATGGATTGTGGCAAGTGAAGCAACTACAAGCAAATCCTAACTATGCTATTGCAGGTACTTACTCTGGCCTCCTGCTGTTTGCGATTAATTCAAAAGGGGAACTTCGTGAAGTACAAAAAATAAAAGGATTTAACGAATCCAGCCGGTTTTTTGAAGAAGATAGGAAGGGCAGGATATGGGTAGGGCAGTATTACAAGGGTTTATACCTGCTGTCACTAACCGACTCATTAACCGAAGCAACAGTTACTAAAGTCTCAGATGGCCACAAACTTCCAATACAACAATACATTATTTTAAGTAAGATCGATGATGAATTATACATCAGCTCATCCAAAGGAATTTTTAAGCTTGATCAGTCAACGGATAACATTGAAGAAGAACGTGTGTTTTCTAAAACAATAGGAGGAAATTGGGTGTACCAGCTTGCTCAGGACAAACAGAAGAATGTTTACCTCTATTCCGAAAATAAAGTGGGTTTATTCAAACAGGTTAGCCCGGGTAATTACAGTTATGTTCCGTCATCACTATTTCAATTGCGTCAATCTTTTAACAACGATTTGCTCAATGTATCCAAGAATATACGGAATGGAATACTGTTCAACGCAAACGAGGGCTTTATACACTACAATGCCGATTTGGAAGATCGGGTTTCAATTCTAAGCGAGCCCCTGATAAACCGGGTATATAGTGTGGCAGAAGATAGCATATTGTATTCACGTATGCCTTTTCAAGACAGGCCCGTTTCAGTTGAACCTGTACGTATTACCGAGGGCACACGTGTTTTACAATTTGTGGTGGAATCATTTAAGTTTAAAGATGTCAACAATCAGCAATTCCGGTATCACCTAAGTGGCTTTGATGAGGGATTTGGTAAGTGGGTTAACACAAGCCTGAAAGAGTACACCAATCTACGCGTGGGCACTTATACATTTCAGGTGCAAACATTTGATTCCCGCGGAGAAATTATCACCAGCAGCCCTGTACAGGTTATTGTATCACCTCCATTTTACAAGAGTATTTATGCCTGGATGGTTTACACTGCCCTAACCCTTTTTATTTTATATCAGCTATACCGCATTCAACGGCAATACTACCGGGGTAAACAAGCCCGGTTGGAACAACTCAGACAAAAAGAACTGGCACAAAAACAAAAGGAGTTGCAGGAATTGAAAGAAGAACAGATAAAAACGGAACTCCATCATGTTAACAACCTGCTGGCAGCGTCCACCATGAACCTGGTTGTGAAAAATGAATTCATGGAAAACATAAAGGAGGAGATCCGTCAGGCTAAACTCACCGATAAAGTAGAAGATAAACAGCGGGCATTGGACCGCATTATTAAGGAAATTGATACAACGCTTAGGGTGCAGGAAGACTGGAAACAATTTGAACACCACTTCGACCGTGTTCATGGCGATTTTCTTTCGCGGTTGACGAGCCGGTTTTTAGATCTCACCCCCGGTGAACAAAAACTTTGTGCCTTCCTGAGACTGAAAATGGATACAAAAGAAATTGCAAACCTTATGGGCATTTCCCTGCGCGGAGTTGAAGTTGCCCGTTATCGACTGCGCAAAAAACTAGGGCTTGATGCCCATCAGAATCTTTCAAAGTTTATCCTGGAGTATTAAAAAGCCCGCCATTTATTGCAGGTAAGTATCTCAATGCAATTGAACCTCAACTCGTTGAGAGGTATTCCTTTTTAAGATTTCGCTCAACAACGAATGGCACTATAGGAAGGAGTGCAGCAATAAAATAGGATGCTACCCGCTTTATGCTCCACTGGTAATGCATCCAGCATTGAAGCAACAGGATCATGTACAGCATGAATAAAATGCCATGTGCCCATCCAACTACTTTTACAGCATAAGGAAAATCGAAAAAATACTTGAGCGACATGGCAATTGCCAGTAACAGTACATAGGAGATCCCCTCCAGCAAGGCTATTGTAGCAAATCGCTTAACTTTTGGATGCATCAGCAGACGTTATTCCTTAAAACAAAAGCGCAATAATACAAGAAAAATGGTTGTCTGCGGATATACTATTTTACATGACGTAATTGCATGATAAACACTATGTTTAATTGTATGTTAAATCAACCCTATGAATAAAATCATTACCCCCATTGTTATGGGTTAAGAAATAACAATTACCATCCGATTGCAAAGGCATTCAATTTTGAGTACTTTTCTTTTGAAGTAAGAAGCTTCATAATTAACACCTTGTAATTCTGACATTGAACAGACTGGTTTCTGATCATAGTCATTGTATGCTATTTCTGAAATGACTAGCATTAGCGCACATAGAAGCGGTCGGGAAAATGATTTTGAGTAATGTGGAACGGGTTAAATTGTTTTATTATAAACACTTGAATTAAGATATCATGAAAGTACTTTTTTACACACGTGAATACCCACCCTATGTATATGGAGGTGCTGGTGTTCATGTGGAATACCTGGCGCGTGAATTATCCCGTTTAATGGAAGTTGAAGTGCGTTGCTTTGGCGATCAAAATAATGAAGCAGAACAATTACGAATTTTAGGATTCAAAGCTGATCAATTGACCCTGGACAATACAAAACCAGAATTAGCCCCCATCTTTAAAACCCTGAATACCTGTATTCAAATGAATAGTGGCGTGATGCATGCCGATATCGTACACTGCCATACCTGGTATGCTCAGTTTGCAGGCATCTTGTCAAAACTCTGTTATGGAACACCGCTTATTGTAACCACTCACTCGCTTGAGCCACTCCGGCCATGGAAACGGGAACAATTGGGTAGGGGATATGACGCATCTTCGTGGATTGAAAAGACTGCCATTGAAATGGCCGATGCGGTCATAGCCGTATCGCAGGAAACTAAGCAGGATGTATTGAAATACTTTCATGTAGATGAAAACAAAGTGAGCGTAATTTATAATGGCATCGACCTGGAAGAATACAATGTAACCCATGAGACATCTGCACTGGACAAATTCGGTATCGATAAATCGAGGCCGTATGTACTTTTTGTAGGCCGCATCACCAGGCAAAAGGGAATTATCCATCTGGTTAATGCCATCAACTATATCAATAGTGATACGCAGGTAGTTTTATGTGCCGGTGCACCTGACACGGAAGAGATTGGCCGTGAAATGAAACAGAGCGTGGAAGAGGTTCAGAAAAACAGGAGTAATGTAATCTGGATAGCTGAAATGGTAAGTAAAAAAGAAGCAATCCAATTGTATTCGCATTCGGCCGTGTTCTGCTGCCCCTCCATCTATGAACCGTTTGGCATTATCAACATTGAGGCGATGGCATGTAAAACAGCGGTAGTGGCAAGTAGTGTGGGTGGTATAAAAGAAGTAGTGGTGGATGGTGAAACGGGAATCCTAATACCGCTCGAACAAGAAACCACAGCACCTTTCGAAGCATCGAACCCAGACAAATTTTCACGCGACCTGGCTGCAGGAATTAATAAACTGATGGCCGATGAAAAATTAAGAAAAACAATGGGAGAAAATGGAAGGAAAAGAGTAGAACAATATTTTGACTGGAAGGCGATCGCCCTCCAAACAGCAACATTATATAAAAAAGTAATGAATCATGATTAATGATGACGTGATAGCGATAATACTTGGCGGTGGCCAGGGATCGCGTTTGTATCCTCTTACAGCGAAACGATCTAAACCTGCTGTGCCTATTGCAGGTAAATACCGATTGGTAGATATACCCTTATCTAATTGTATTAATTCGAATATCAGCAGGATGTTCGTGCTCACACAATTTAATTCGGCCTCACTCAATCGTCACATCAAGAATACCTACAATTTTAGTTTGTTTAGCCGTGCATTTGTTGACTTGCTGGCAGCTGAACAAACGATGTCCAACAAAAGTTGGTTTCAGGGCACCGCGGATGCCGTGCGTCAGAGCATGCACCATTTCATTAATCATGAGTTCAAATACGTATTAATCCTTTCAGGAGATCAGTTGTATCAAATGGATTTCAATTTACTGATACAACGGCATATTGACAGTGGTGCCAGAATTACCATTGCTACACTTCCGGTGAAAGCAGAGGAAGGGGTGGAGTTCGGCATTATGAAAACTGACCATGAAAGCATGATCACCAGTTTTATTGAAAAACCGAATGCTGAAGAAATACTGAAATGGAAATCGGATGTGAGCGAATACATGCAATCAGAAGGGCGGTTGTATCTTGCTTCCATGGGCATCTATGTGTTTGACAGAGATTTGTTAATCGAGCTCATGAATGATCCAAGTACAAATGATTTTGGAAAGGAAATCATCCCGCAATCTATCGGCAAACATAAAGTGCTCAGCTACCAGTTTGAAGGATATTGGACAGACATCGGAAACATTCGGTCATTTTTTGATGCTAACATGGGATTGACCGACCACATTCCAAGTTTTAATTTATTTGACAATAGGAAACGCATTTATACCCACCCAAGAATTCTACCAACCTCGAAAATTTCCGGTACCTTAATAAATGATTCTGTTATTGCAGATGGTGCCATCATACATGCATCAAAAATAGATCGGTCTGTGATTGGTGTGAGATCAAGAATTGGAAAAGGAAGCACCGTTATCAGAACATATATGATGGGAAGTGACTCGTATGAAACGCTAAAAGAAATTGCAGAAAGGCCGGGTGAGATATTAATGGGCATTGGCGAGGAGTGTCATATTGAAAATGCCATTCTCGACAAGAATTGTAAAGTTGGAAATAATGTTACGATCATAGGAGGCCCGCATCTTGAAAATCGGGAAACAGACTTGTATGTTATTTCAGGAGGAATTGTGGTGGTAAAAAAAGACGCCACTATACCGCATAACTTTGTATTAAGCTAGGGAAAACTTAATACGAGATAAGCTGGTCAATCATCGTGGTTCAGGGCTTTTATTGTGCCTGTTGGTATAGGGAGGTTTGACAATGTGTGTTGATGTTGTAGGGGAAATTAAGGTTGCTGTAAAACTTGAACAAAATCGTACTTTATTAATTCCCAGTGCTTCCCTTTTAGACAGATAGGATCAAAGTCCCCATCAGCAATTGTGAAGTTTGTAAAATTTGTTCGGATCACCTCTTCATCATGATTGTATGGATACCTTGTTTTATGCAGTTCAATCATTTTGCTTGGAGTATACTGTGTCAGTAATTCATGTAAATCCCAGAAGTCTTTTTTTCTGGCAACTCGCTGAACAATATCAATTTTCATTGCAATTATCTCTTCTACAGTAGCTAGTCGGATTGGAGCTGCTAGTAACTCTGGCTGTATAAATGTATCGGTATAGTATAAGTCAAGCTTAACTGTATCATCTTCACTTTCTCCAATCAGATACGACCGACCAATTCCAATTACCCCTGCTTGAGGTTCAGAAACGTAAGTGAAAGAACCTCTCAAGAAATTGTCGATACCGTCAAAGTCGACTGAATCATATACAACGTCTGTGAATAAATCTATATCAAAAGAAATGCGGTGACCCAACTGAAGGCTTAGAGAAGTACCACCAGCTAGTCTGAACTGCTGAAATGGACCATCTTCCATTATCTTAGTTAAAGCATCTTTTAGCAACGGTGGTACAGTATCCCAGAACAATCCTTTAGGCATGCATTTGATCTGGTTTCTTAAGTGAACTGCTTAATTTCTGAATCACCATAGAAACGAGTTATTTCCTCTTTTTCTTTACTATTTCCTCTTTCGAAAACCCGTTGAATAACTGCTCGCTTTTGTAGCTGCCAATCAATTTTTTCCATGTCGGTATCCCAAAATAATCCTCGTCTTAACTTGGAGAAATCAGGACGTGCCTTTTCAATTTTTCTTTTCTCTAGTTTAATGTCATAAAAGACCTGCAGAGTCATTAGGAAGCCCTCTGTTAAATTAAGCTCCTGCTCAATCTTCAATGCGAGAGAGGTATTCATACTCCGCTTGCCATTAGTTATTGCTCCTAAAGTCTGTGGGTATTCATTAATCATGAGGGCAAAGCGGCCCTTTGAGAGCTTTCTCTCCTTGATTTTACGATCCAAAATAATCCCTGGATGAATGCCTTTCAGTATTTCAAGCTCCTTATTCATAAGGCAAGATAATCAAATAAGTATAAATAAGATATTGTAAACATATTTGTTTATATATACTACTAACGGAGTAAAAAGTTCATTTTTACTTCTTTTTAATGGAATTGATATGATTTTAGCTGTACCTCAGTGTAAGCTCCCCCGAAAATAGGACAGTTTTGAATTAGACAAAAGGTCTAACTTTAAACTGTTAAAAATGAAAAGAACACGATTTACCGAAGCCCAGATTTTCACTATTCTCAAGGAGTTTGATGCTGGCAAAAACATCCAGGACATTGCCCGTTCGCACGGAGTGTCCAAAGCCACTATTTATAATTGGAAGGCTAAGTACGGAGGTATGGAGATGAACGAACTTAAGCGCGTTAAGGAGCTTGAGGAAGAAAATCGGAAGCTCAAGCAGATGTATGGTGACCTGGCGCTGGACAACAAGATGCTCAAAGACGTTTTGGGAAAAAAGTTCTAAGGCCCGCTGAGAAGCGAACCCGTGTAGATTATCTGAGAACGACTTTTCAAGTCAGCCTCGGTCGGGCCTGTGAAGTGATGGATCTCTCACGTTCGGTTTACTACTATCGAAGTAAGACGGACGATCATGCGGTGATTGATAAACTCCAGAACTTAGCTGAGAAACGGCCTACCGAAGGATTTTGGAAAATGTATTTCAGGATAAGGAAAGAAGGATTGTTGTGGAACCACAAACGCATCCATCGGGTGTATAAATTATTGAAGTTGAATATGAAACGAAAAGGAAAAAGGAGATTACCAGCACGCGTTCTTCAGCCCCTGGAGGCTGTTAGCCACATCAATGCAAGCTGGTCGATGGACTTTATGAGTGATTCCCTTCTATCGGGTCGCAAGTTCAGAGTACTCAACTTGCTGGACGACTTTAACCGTGAGGCCCTTGCTATTGAAGTTGATACTTCGCTACGGGCTGAGCGAGTGATACGGGTACTTGAACAAGTCATTCAATGGAGAGGAAAACCACAGCGAATCAGGGTTGATAATGGCCCCGAATTCATCTCAAGCAAACTCGGCCTATGGTGCGAAGAACGCAACATCCAGCTTCAGTTTATTCAACCGGGCAAGCCTTCACAGAATGCATACATCGAGCGTTTCAATGGAAGCTTCCGAAGAGATGTTCTCGATGCGTACTTATTTGAATCCCTTATCCAGGTAAGAATCCTAGCTGATGAGTGGATGAATGATTACAACTATGACCGTCCACATGATGCGCTCGAAGGGCGCAGTCCTGCGGACATGCTGGCCGTGGATTTATGGGAAACTCGAAACGAGTTTCCCACAAACCCACAACCGGTTACAACAATAACAATGAATAAATTTCCTAATTTAGAGTTGTCCTAAAAATGGGGAGCTTACATCAGGAATAAATTAATACTAGACTTCACGCGCGGTCATTTCAGAACTTAATCTTCCTTCCTCACAAGGCTGGGGCAGCGACACTCTCCCGCTAAAAATCGGGATGAAACATTTGGGTAGGCTTTGTACTGCTGCTCTTTGCTTCCGCAGATTCAGCCAAATAATACAGATCGACTACTTCACAAAATGCAATATTCTTCTCGGCTTTGCGCTGTGGGGGATTTCTAGCAATACTGTTCATACGAAGCACTTCAGCCTCCATAACACAAAACCGATGTTAGCGGGTCGTTGTTTATTATTTTGTCTGTTTTACTTTCCATTTTTTCATTCCTCCTACTAAATACAAAAGTCCAACGAAAATCGCTATTAGTGAGTAGGTGTTTTCTAATAATGGACTTGCTTTTTGCCATCCTATATCAAAAATAAGTTCACCTATTCCACGTAACAAATAAATCCCTCCAATACAAAATACCATTGGTTTTAATAATGGCAGTTTTTTATACTTGTTGTCAGCCGAGAGCCCATACAAACCCATTATATAAAATAAAATTGCTACTACTACCGTAATAAAATACGGATACAGAGGATGTATATCTTGTTTAGCAAGAGCCATTCCCTCTGCTATACCAACAAGTTCAAACATTTTTTCAGCCCAAAGCAATCCAACAATATGTAAGATTGCAAATAGGATATTCAGGTATCCGCCAAGTTTAAGCATAGGTCTAATTAATTTGTTCCTAAGTAAATAAGTCCGTCAATAAGCAATATCCATTGTCCTAGTTCAAATAACTTTTCGGGAAACTGCTTTGAAATTGCAATTGTCAAAGTCCAACTATTGTATATCCTAAAATACATTTTCAATATTTGTAATAATGATTTTTCGTTATCAAAGAAGCCAGTGAAGTTAATGAATGCATTAAACCCCCGCCTTTGCAAAACCGTTGTTGGCTGATGTTTTTTATTTTGGTTTCATTCCGAAGAAGAACCTTGCCCAGTTATATGGTTTAACCAAAAATTCGTACACTCCCATAGTCAGTATAAACGAAACAAAAGTCAGAAATAGATATTTATTCAGTATGCTTTCGTTTTTTACTTGTACAACATAATATGCAATAATTACGATAAAAGTCTGGTGTAATATATAGAACGGATATATGCCTTCATTTGCATATTTTAAAATTCTATTGTTAAAATTGAGATATTTTTTTCCATAACCCAATATTGCGAGAACCCAAAACCAAGCATTAAAAACCATTAATGCCAAGAATAGTAAATTGGGCAAATTCCAGCCCCATACAGGCTCTATGTCATTCCAACGCAAGATGTTTATGGATATGATACTAAAAAACGCCAATTTTAGATGTAACCTTCTATTATTTTCTATTGTATTCCAAAAAGTAGCATGTGTGCTTATCAAACAACCAAAAATAAAATATAGAAAATAACGAGTAAAACCAGCCCAATCATCTATGAGTGCATGTGTTTCTTCTGTGAACCAGAAGTATAAAAAACTCGCGATAAATAGTATTAAACCCAATGCATATAAGCCAAAACCTTTCGGGATTTTTGCCACATAGTCAAGCGTAATTTTTCCATTTCTTGAGTTGAAATACCAAAAAAGTGGAATGGCAATTAATGAATAAATGAATAGGTATACAATAAACCAAAGGTGATGCCAACTTAGATTGCCACTCGGATAAGCACCTGTTGTGAAAATTGACGGAAAAAAATCAAAATAAGACGTGTAAGGCACTCCATTAGAAATTCTTTCGAAGTAAATTTGAGGGGGAACAACAACAAGCATACCGAATAAAAGAGGTACTATTAATCTTTTGGTTCTTTGTTGAATATAGTAATTCGCACTAAACTGATTAAGAACAAATACAGTACCTATCCCAGAAATAAAGAACAAGATGGGCATTCTCCATTTGGACAAGAAATAGTTAAATTCCAAAAACAAATTACTCGTTTCTGGATTTTTAATGTGCCATCCCCATTCTGAAACAAATGGCATTGCTGAGTGAAATAAATGCAATAGCAATATGGCCATTACTCTCAACCAATCTAAATCGTATCTTCTTTCATTCATACTTTTTGTTATTCTGAAAATTCAATTTGGATTGATAGATGTTTTCGACTCAGCAATAGTTACAAATTCAGATTCTATTACCTTATTTAAAAACGGCAATTTACCTTTCCCGAATGACAGTAGAGTTACCATATGGTAACTTCAAAGGCCATCATTAACTTCTGCTTTCCTTTTTGCGTCTGGAGGTAAATTTGTCGTAGACGTATTGGTAACTTTCACATATAGCTGTTGCTGTACGATAACAACCGCGCCAGCTTTACTACCTTCATCCCATCAAATTGCATGGCGGCTACCACGCCATGCATGGCCAGCAACCTTCTGTCGATCGATGCTGGATCGTGGGTACAAAACCGATCAATGGCGACTTTCGCTTGCTGGTAGCCTTCCGATTCCAGGGTTTCCAGAATGGATATGGTGTTTTCCTCCGGAGTGATGCCCCGCTTTTTGGGCACGTAACCCATCTGTTCGATGACCGACTCGGCTACCGTCCAGGTCGACCATGGATTTTGCCCCGTTACCAGATTTCCATCCTTGCTCACTTTGTTCAGGTATAGAAAACCCTCGTTAAAGCGTGCGCCCTTTTCAATGAGTTTATCCTGCAACAAAAAGGGAAATATTTCGGCAGCATCGGGAATCAGCAAAAGCTCTTCTCTGTTGGTAAAACTGCTGACTTGGCGATTCGCCAATAACAATTCACCGTCACTTAGCCTAACGTTAACAAGAGCCGCAGGGCCATGACATACTGCGCTAACTATTTTACCAGACTCATAATATTCTCTGACAAGCGCTTGAATGTATTCATTGTCAGGAAAATCGTACATAGTGCCTTTGCCACCCACAAAATACACCGCTAGATAAGCCGTGGGGTCCACGTCTTTCATCGCGATGGTCTGCTTCACCTTTGCTTGCGCGATCGTGTCATTCAAAAAGGCGAAATCATATCCCGTCATGTCATCACCATCGATAACCACTGGCGGTGCCCCACCCAGCGGACTGGCCACTTCTACTTCAAAACCATTGGCCTGAAATACATAATAGGCGCGCGACAATTCGGTTAATTCATACCCCGTGCTTTTGCCGCTGTTGCCCATTTGGCCGGTGCTGGTAACCACCGCCAATATTTTGCCACGGTACGGGACGATGTTTTCTGCGAGATAGGGGAGATCAGCAGGCGTAGTCGCCTTGATGTTCCTATCCGATTCAGGTACTGACGGAATCAAGCTGATGAACCATACCCCGAACAAGACGATGGATACAACCAATACCGCCACTGCGATTAGTGACCACTTTATGATTTTTCTTTTGCAAGACATAACTTTTTTTTTGGCAAAAGTGGGGTGGTGTCGTGTCAAAGGCTTCTTAAATGATCATTTCGAAAGACAGAAAGGTCATTTTGTCATTTGCTGGCGGTAGGTCAGGGGTGTTTCGCCCGTGTGTTTTTTAAAAGCCGTGTTGAAACTGGAAAGGCTGTTAAACCCGACCTCATAAGCGATCGCAGCGATGGTTTGGTTTTTAAATGCTTCCTGGTGGAGCAGGCGTTTCGATTCCTCAATACGGAACGCATTCACAAAAACATTGAAGTTCTTACCACTTTTTTGATTGATCACCTGCGACAGCACCTGTGGGCTTACGTGCAGCGATTCACTCAGCGATTTCAGGGTAAGCTCGGTGTTTTGGAATTGCTTTTCTTCCACCATGAGTTTCAGCACTTTGGCATAGAGCTGTTCGCTTTGCTCCTCCGAGACGGGAGTAGTTTTGTACTTCACATGGTCAATCCTGGAAAGGTACCCTCGGCTGATGACGATGAACGTGATGGCATAGGCCACCACAGAATAGAGGATAGGTCCCACCACGTAGGGTATCACATCGTCCAGCAGGTTGAGCACGTAGGCCACCCAAATCATAAGAAGGCCGTAAAAGAACAGGCGCAGTAAAACAAAGGTATCCGGGCTCAGGCCAGCGGCTTTTTGTTGAAGAACATACCGGTAACTCCACAGCAGGTAGATTAGCAAATGGAGGTAATAGAAAATAAAAATTGATACGAAAAAGCCGAGCGGTAGCGTTGATGTGTGGTGTTCCTCCAACAGCAAACCGATACCGAAGCCGATGAAAGCTGGGATGAAATGGAGAACATGCCGGGTAGCCAGCCGGAATGATTTACGTGTGCAGGAGAGGATGAAAAGGTAATACAGTGGCCCAATAGCCATGATGGTGCCAAGGCCTGCAAAAATGATTTTGATGTCAATTCGGTCGGTGAATGCCAGGAACACTGATTTACCAACCCGGAGGGAAAGTACAAAGAGCAGCGCACTAAGCAATTTATTGGAGAGCGCGTTCCCTTTCCGGTATACCCAGAGAAATACAGCCAGCAGTAGCCCGTGGATAACCCCAAGGCCACTAATGACCACCAACATGATATCCGCTGCGCGCATCGGGTGCAAAATAATTCAAACACGGCTACAATACTCAAATTCACGCTCGATTAACCAGATAAAATTTTCTCAAGATATGATAATTTATCGTCCCTGAATGGGCCCCAAAATGTGTCAGCCAGTATGTTAGTGAGACTTGAAGATGGTTGTTGATGTTAGGGTGGTAAAAGCAATAAAAATAGAAGCGGTAAACCAGGGCCGCGGGTGTTGACGCATTAGTCTTATTGCTTTTGCCTTTCATCATTTTTACTTTCTTTCATTGGTGAATTATTTCCTAAAAAAATTCATCTAACAATGTATAGAATTCAAGTTTGCTTTTGTCGATGTTTCGAAGGCCGTACACTTTATAAAATAACTCAACATGGTCAAGGGTGAAATTGTCAAGAATGCTTCTTACAGCAAGGGCCAGGTCCTGATACTTATCGGCCACTCCACCGTTTCCCAAATCAACGAAACCACTTAGCATTCCATCACTGTAAATCAGATTATCCAAGCAATAGTCGCCATGTGTAAATACAAGTTCTGCGCTTGATGGCTTACTCTTTTCTAGCCGAAGAAAAAGTTCATAAGGCTCGTACTGTTGGTTTTCAGACTTAAAGTGAGATGGGTTTACCAGGTTATTTTTCACATTCCTTTCCGCTTCAGCGATTCTTTTATCGAGATTACAAACAATTACTTTATTGTCTGTTTTCTGTGAGTGAAGTAGTTTCAGCGCCCTGGCATAGCTACTAACAATCACATCAGCCTCAACCGATCCAATGAATAAATCCAGTGATTTCCCCTGAACCTCGGTTATACATAAAAAATCCTGTCCGTCTCCATGGGTATAGAAAATGATTTCAGGAACCGGCACTTTATTTTGAAGCCATTTATAATTAAGGTATTCACTCTCTAAACTTTGGTTTTGTTTTTTGAGAATATAATTTCGATTATACTCCGTTTTAATTTTATAGAGCTCAGCTGCAGATTCCCCACCGGACAATCGAGAAAATGAAAAATCCCTAAAATACTTTCCAAGAAGTTTACGGACATAGTCATCTTTTGATTGCGAAAACTTCATAAATCACAAGTTCGCTTTGATGACGTTGGAGTGCTCCTTCATGTTACGGTCTAATGTATTTATTTCAGTGATTTGCTTTCTGTATGCACTCTTTGATGGAATTGCAAGAATACTCGCAACACTTCATCAGGTGCTTCCAACTGCGGCCAGTGACCAATAGCCTCCGGCAACAAAATGACTTGAGGATTCGGAATCAACTCTTTATACCGATTCGCCATGTGAATGCCGGAGTTGGGATCAGCAGGCCCATTGATGAATATCATCGGGACTTTTGTTTGTTGCATAGCGGCTATCCATCGTGATTGATGGGGTTCTTTATCAAAAATTAACCGCCCTATTTTCCAAGCCAGTAACTTGCCATTATTGTAATTGAGTATCTCCCAGAAATCGTGCAATAACTCAGCAGAAGGTTTTGTGGTAGCACCAAATACTTCTGCTGTTGCCCGGCTCACACTACGTTTTGTCATCAACCGGCTGATCAATTTTCCTATCGGTGGGGGAGTTTGAGAGAGTAGTTTCTGAATGAGGCGAGGCTTGTAGACATCAGTGAACAGTCCTCCGTTAAGAAAAGCTACAGAAAGGATTTCAAATGAATTAGTACCCGAATGTTGGCGTGCCAGTAATTCCTGAACTACGCTGTTGCCCAGATCGTGCGACAAGACATGTACTTTGTTTATGCCAAGCTTGTGCAACAATTTAGTATAAAAATTTGCATGATCCGCAAAGCTGTAATCATAGTTACTCGGCTTGTCAGAGAAACCCATCCCCAACATATCCGGGGCGATTACCTGAAACATAGAAGTAAGGGACGGCCAAATTTCTTTGAAGTCATAAGTATTATATGGGTATCCGTGGCAAATCAATAATGCCTGCCCACTACCTTCCATACGGTAGAATGCAGCATGGCCGCGATGCCGGTAATACTGACCTTTAGCTTTCCATTCTTTTAATTGCTGACTCATAGAATAAATTGATTGACTAGAAAGAGTAGGAGATAGTCGGTATTATCATTTCGCCCAGAGATCCTGCAGTGGCTGAGGAAGATTTTACTTCTTTGCCATCTACAACTATTTTGATCACAGCAGTTTGCCCGGGTGATCCAAGAGTTGATGCTTGGGCGCCAATGCCAATCGATGAAGTAGAAGCGGGATATTCCATTTCCATAGACCATCCCATTGGAACATTGTTTTCCACCCGACTGCCCCCGGTTAACGAGGTATAAACCACCGTAAGTGTTCCACTGAAATTACCGGTGATTTCATATCTCACTTTTCGAGGTTTGTTTGCCGTAGGCTCATCACCAGATGAGCAATTACTAAGTGTTGATGCTAAAAGAACCAGTATATGAGTTAATACTATCCGAGCATACCGAGTACCTAAAAAGAAGTAATTTTTCATTATTGGTAAAAGTCTATTTGAATATTGAAGTAAGGCTTTGTTGCAGGTTACTCTCTCCTTGAACTTTCAGGTGGGTTTTGCAAGGCAGCCTTTAGTACTTGATAGCATTTTATAGCGAAGTATGCCTCGCAGCGAAAGAAGAAAATAATTTCTGAGCATGAGTTGAAGTTATTTTACGTTTCACATTTTTGTAAATTTCAATCTATCTGTTATCGTTACTTAGTGATCGAAACGCACCTGTGTTAACTTATTGATTATTTTTAAATCCATGATGCCAGAATTCCATATCCACCGCAATCACAACAAGTTTTCGATTGACTTGCTTACTGCATTACATAAAATTGGCAAGCCTCGGCACGTGCAGCGGTTGGAGTCTGTTATGACGCCTGATACTACCAACGATTTCTTTTTCTATATCAATAAGGGCATTTTTAAAACCGTACGCCCAATCAATGATCGCGAATTTATTCTTGGCTTTACATTCCCCGGTGATGTTGACGGAGACCCCGCATCGCTTCTTGGCACAAGCCGAACTAATTTTTCTATTGTGGCTGTAGCCGATGCTGACATTACTGTGTGCCGCTGGCAAGACCTTGAGCAGGAAATGAAAAAGGAAAAATACCTCGCTACTGTGAATTTCTTTCTGGCCCGCTATGTTACTGTGCTGCAAAACCGATTGATCGATTCTCTGGCCATTACGGCTGAAGATCGCTATAAACAATTGGTAAACACTCATGTCAAGCATTTGAACGAAATACCGGTCTCTGATATGGCAGGTTATTTGGGTATCACCAAGCAAAGCCTTAGCCGAATACGCAACGGGCGGTTTTAGTGAATTAACGGAATTAGGAGTGACCAACATGAAATATTTTTTTACAAGGAAACACTTTATGTTGGTTTGACTAATTACCATATGATAACTTATTGTTGCCTCACTTTGATCTGCTCAGATAGTTATCAACTCTTTTTAGTTGCTTTAAAGGTTCCGTTTGGCTGCACCGAGGTAAAGCCTGTTATTTTGTCGTTGCTTTTGTGAAACGTGATGTTGTAGCCTTGCTTGTCTTTTACGGTGCAAACGTCTTTTGATACAGGAACAAATTCGCTGTCTGCCTGGCCAGGCACTTTCGATATCAACTTTCCATTTTTTAGCTCCAGAATATTTAATATAACGTCAAATTATATAACTGTGCGCCTGCCTGCCGGCAAAGGCAGGGTTGGCAAGCGCGGCAACTTCCCGTACTTCATACAGAACCGTAAACCCCCAGATGGCGCCCGCAGAGATTGTGTGATGGAGGCGCCAGTTGGTTAACATAATATGATTATATAAATGCGGGTCAGCCAGTTAGCCAAGCAATAGTTATATAATTTATATTATGTTAAGTTTAATAAATGTTGAAGTCATCCCGCCTGCTCCACCAGGCCCGGCACCCGACCCGGAGTGGTTGCTGTAACGGATGCCAATGTTCTGTCAGAATTAACTATGTAATTGCCATTCGTACAATCGCATTTGAAAATTGTCTTTTCCTTCTGCACTTTTGCAGCTACTTTTTACTACAGTGAAGGCTCTCTTAAGAAATTCCCTTACTAATTTCTTCATATTGATTTTCCTCAATGCAGCACTATTTGAGGATCATCAGCCCGATTTTGTGCTCCAATCAACTTATCAACCGGTATCCTTGGCTGAGTTTTTATTGGAGGCATTAAAAAAACGAGATATCCCGGCTGGCAACCAGGAGGAACTCGATGAGTTCTCACCTATAGTAAAGCGATCAGAACGTTCCCGGGTTAGTTTCTCGCCAAGCGGCAGCATACATGCCGACTGGCCTGCCAATGCTTTTAGTCTCTTAAAAACTACATTTAGGCATTCTGGTTATCAACAAGTTACCTATTTTGGAGCCTGTACTACTTTTAGCGAAGTCCTCCGCATACTTCATCTCAGAAAGCTCTTTTGATTTATTTCAAGCGTAAGTCTTTTACGCTTCCCAGGGTTTACCCATATAATATATAACCCCTTCAGGGTTTAACCTGTTCTATCCATAAGGTCAATTAATTTTTTTAAAACAAATCATGTACTGTAATCCATTTCACATTCTTAAGCTTATAGTGCTCACTGCCCTGCTGGCAGTTTCGTGTCGGTCAAAAGATCAATCGGCTGAATTAACCGAACCGGAGGAATTTCCGGTAACCACGGTCATCAAGCGCAATATAAGTATCCCGCTTGAGTACGTGGCCAATATCCAGGCGTTTCAAAATATTGAAGTGCGGGCGCGTGTTGAGGGCTACCTGGAAGAAATACTGGTTGATGAAGGTAAAGAAGTTAAGAAAGGTCAACTTCTTTTCAAGATCAATGAGGATGAGTACCGTGCAGATTTAAACCGTGCCAGGGCAAACGTGATCAGTGCCGAGGCCGAAACCAAATCGGCTTTGGTTGAACTGGAACGCGTCCGGTTACTGGTAAATAAGAATGTTATTACAAAGACCGAACTGGACCTGGCGGAAGCCAAAGTTGAAATTGCCCGGTCGCGTGTGGAACAGGCAAAGGCTGAAGAAGTGGCTGCTTCCATCCGCCTGGCCAATACCAGTATCCGCTCCCCGTTCAACGGTATAATCGACCGCATCCCATTTAAGATCGGAAGTTTGATTTCGGCTGGCGCGTTGTTAACCACCCTGTCGGATATTGAAACGGTCAACGCTTATTTTAACGTTTCGGAGGTGGAGTACCTGATGAATTTCAGCAAGGCAAAAAGCAGAAATGAGTTTTACCTTTCCAACGTTGAGTTGATCCTGGCAGACGGAACACTTTATCCGCTTAAAGGAACTATTGAAACCATGGAAAGTGAGTTTGAGGTAGGCACCGGGGCCATTGCCGTGCGCGCCAAGTTTCAAAATCCAAATCGATTGTTAAAGCACGGTTCAACCGGTAAAATACGGTTGCAGGATACCCGAAACGGGGCCCTGCTCCTACCACAAAAATCAGGTATTGAAATACAGGATAAGAACTACGTCTACTTGTTAAATGCCAACCAAACACTTGGGTTAAAGAGCTTCGTGCCCATCGGGCGCCTTGGCGACTTCTACGTAGTAGGCAGTGGACTTACCGAGTCGGATCAATTTGTTTATGAGGGTATTCAGAATGTGCGCGAAGGTATGGTCATAAAACCTCGGGCTGTAACAGCCGATGAATTGTTGAGGGAAAACACCTTAAATCAGTAAGCCATGCTGGATACTTTTATTCAACGGCCTATCCTGTCGCTGGTGGTATCGTTAATGATAACCTTGTTGGGTTTACTGGCACTTACCAGTTTACCGGTAACGCAGTTTCCTGAAATTGTTCCGCCATCGGTAACTGTAACGGCAAAATACACCGGTGCAAATGCTGAAGTATGCGCGAAAGCCGTGGCCACCCCTATTGAACGAGCTATTAATGGTGTACCGGGCATGACGTATATGTCATCGGTGTCTTCAAACAACGGTACAACACTGATTACTGTGTTTTTTAAAGTAGGCACCGATCCGGACGTAGCCGCGGTGAACGTGCAAAACCGTGTAAGCACCGTGCTTGATGAACTTCCGGAAGAAGTAATCAAGGCCGGGGTGCAAACGGAAAAAGAAGTGAACAGCATGTTGTTATACCTTAACCTGTTCAGCGATGATGAGGCTGCTGATGAAAAATTCGTTTACAATTTTGCCGATATCAACATCCTTCCTGAACTCAAGCGTATTGATGGTGTAGGCTATGCCGAAATTATGGGCATGCGCGATTACTCGATGCGCGTATGGCTGCACCCTGAAAAACTTGCTGCGTATTCCATTTCTACCGATGAAGTGATCGAAGCCATCCGCGCACAAAATGTAGAAGCTGCACCGGGAAAGACAGGTGAAAGCTCCGACAAGCTGGCGCAATCCTTACAGTATGTTTTGAAATACACCGGTAAGTTTATTGATGTTGAGCAATACGAAAACATTGTAATTAAATCCAATCAGGATGGCTCGCTCTTGAGTTTAAAAGATGTGGCTGAAGTGGAGTTCGGTTCGTTCAGTTACCACATGGATTCCAAGACCGATGGAAAGCCCTCGGCCTCTATCATGATCAAGCAACGCCCGGGATCAAATGCGCGAGAGGTTATTCAAAATGTCAAAAAGCGCATGGCCGAGTTGGAAGCTTCGGCCTTCCCGCCAAAAATGAAATATAATTTTGCCTATGATGTTTCGCGCTTCCTTGATGCATCCATTTCCGAAGTGGTGAAGACACTTATTGAAGCCTTTATACTGGTTTCTATTGTTGTGTTTATTTTCCTTCAGGATTTCCGGTCCACCCTCATTCCCGCCCTGGCGGTGCCGGTGGCCATTATTGGTACGTTTGCTTTTATGCAGTTGCTTGATTTCTCGATCAACCTGCTTACGTTGTTTGCCATGGTGTTAGCCATAGGTATTGTGGTGGACAATGCCATTGTGGTAGTAGAAGCCATTCACGCCAAAATGCAGGAAGACAAAATCGATGCAAAAAAAGCAACCCTTCGTTCCATGCATGAAATCGGTGGGGCTATTATCGCCATTACACTGGTTATGTCTGCTGTTTTTATTCCGGTTGCGTTTATGTCAGGGCCGGTAGGGATTTTTTACCGACAGTTTTCGTTAACCTTGGCCATTGCTATTTTCATTTCGGGTGTCAATGCATTAACGCTTACGCCTGCCCTCTGCGCGATCATTCTTAAACCAACACATGGCAGTTCCAATAAATGGCTACAGGCATTTTTCAACCGATTCAATTTCGGTTATGGAAAATTGGAATCAGGATATAAAGAACTGGTAAGGCGGTATGCATCTAAAAAGAGAATTACCATTACGGTTACCCTGGTATTTGTGTTGGGCATTTGGGGTGTGAATAAGTTTCTTCCTTCCGGATTTATACCAACCGAAGACCAGGGTGTGATTTATGTTAACGTAACTACTCCAGTAGGTGCTACCGTTGAGCGTACCGGCAAAGTGCTGGACGAGATCACCCGGGTGAGCCAGGAAATTGATGTTGTTGAGAACATTTCAACACTCGGTGGCTACAGCCTGATCACTGAATCTGCAGGCTCCTCCTATGGCATGGCCATGATCAACCTAAAGCCCTGGGACGAACGTGAGGAATCCGTAACCGACCTCATCAAAATACTACAACAGAAAACGAGTCACATCAACGATGCGGTAATTGAATTCTTCCCCCCTCCTACGGTACCCGGCTTCGGTAACGCCAGTGGTTTTGAACTGCGGCTGATCGATAAAACCGGAAGCGGAAACCTTAACCGGATGAATGAAGTTACGCAGGCTTTCATAGAGAAAATAAAAAGCCGCCCCGAGGTAGCCAACGCCTTCACCAGTTTTGACCCCAGTTTTCCGCAATACCTCATACATGTGGATTATAAAATGGCAGCCAAGAAAGATGTAAGCGTAGCCAATGCCATGAATACATTACAAACATTGGTGGGTAGTTTTTACGCCAGCAATTTTGTGCGCTTCGGATTGATGTATAAAGTGATGGTGCAGGCCGGTCCGGAGTACCGGGCCAAACCGGAAGACATACTGAAACTTTATGTAAAGAACAACCGGGGCGAAATGGTGCAGTATGGAACGTTCATTCGTCTTGAGCGGGTTTATGGCCCTGAGATGATCACACGTTACAACATGTTTAACGCCACCATGATTAACGGTGAAGCGGCTGCAGGTTTTAGTAGCGGCCAGGCCATAAAGGCCATTGAAGAAGTTGCTAAAGAATTGCCGAGAGGTTTTACCTATGAATGGTCGGGTATTACGCGCGAGGAAATTTTAGCAGGTAACCAGGCCATCTATATTTTCATCATCTGCCTGGTGTTTGTGTACTTATTGCTCTCGGCACAATATGAAAGTTTCCTATTACCGCTGCCGGTTATCCTTTCGTTACCTACCGGTATCTTCGGAGCTTTCCTATCCCTTCAATTGCTCGGGTTGGAAAACAACATTTACGCACAAGTGTCACTGATCATGCTGGTGGGGCTATTGGGTAAAAATGCCATCCTCATAATCGAGTTCGCCATTTTAAAACACAAGCAAGGCGCCAGTATATTGGAAGCCACCATCGAAGGTGCCGCAACACGTTTTCGCCCAATCCTTATGACTTCGTTCGCGTTTATTGCAGGACTGATCCCATTAGTGATTGCAACAGGCCCCGGTGAGTTGGGCAATCGCTCCATCGGAACGGCAGCAGCCGGAGGTATGTTAATCGGAACCATTTTTGGTATTATCATTATTCCCGGACTCTACTTCCTGTTCGCTACCATCAAAGAAAAATTGGGGAATACCATTATTGAAACATCGGTTGAAGAAAGGCCATTATCTGAGCTTGACTCCTATGAAAAATAAAATTAAAAAATTACAGTATAACGGCTACTTATGGCTTGCGATTTTAGTGGGGCTCAGTTCTTGCACGTTGCCCCGGCTACTGCAGGTAAAAAATGAAACGGTTGTACCGTCAACCTATTTTCATGTTGATAGTGTGCTGCAAAAAAATCAAAACGTTCCACAATGGCGGAGTTTTTTCAAAGACCCTTACCTGGTTGCCCTTATTGATACGGCTATTAAAAATAACCAGGATATGAAAATTGCCGGACAACGTATGGAACAAGCACACGCTAACATGCGCTACCACATCCGTAACTTCTATCCTTCCGTACAAGCCGGAGCTTCGTATGGGGTAACCAGGTTTGGTGATTACACGATTGATGGTGTTGGGAATTTTGACACCAACCTGTCGCAAAACATATCAGCAGAACAACGTATTCCAAACCCCATTCCGGATTACTTTTTAGGCTTGCAAGCCAGTTGGGAAATTGGTTTTGCAGGAAAATTGCGAAACCGTAAAAAGGCCGCCCTGGAGCGATTCAAAGCCAGTGGTTACTACAAGAACTATGTTCAAACTCAACTCGTTTCGGGAGTGGCGCGCCTCTATTACGAATTGTTGTCAATTGATAATGAGTTAAAAATCATTCGGCAAAACCTTAGTATACAAGAACGTGCCATGGAAATTGTAGACATCCAAAAACAAAGCGGGCAGATAAATGAACTGGCTGTAAAACAATTCCAGGTGCAGTTGCTGCAAACACGCGCATTGGAGGCAGAACGCAGCCAACACTTGATTTTTGTTTCCAATATGCTCAATGGTTTAACCGGCAAGTTTCCAGGTGAGATTCTCCGCGCTGACACGTTAATCAATACCAACCAACTTGCCCAACTGCAAACCGGCATTCCTATAGCCTTATTGGAAAATCGCCCAGATTTAAAAGAGGCAATGGCACAACTCAGATCAAATGAAGCCGACCTTCAGGCAGCACGCGCTTCTTTCTTTCCAGCATTTAACGCAACAGGTTTTGTTGCCTTTAATGGCTTCAATACGAGCTATTTGTTTAATCCTGCTTCTTTGGCCTATATGGGCCTTGGCTCATTAACCATGCCCTTGCTAAACCGAAAAGAATTGAGCTATCAATACCGGTGGCAAGCCGCAGAGAAAAATATAGCAATTTATAACTATCAAAAAGTGCTTTTGCAAAGTGTTGGCGAGGTTAGTTCGTTGTACAACACCATGCAAGCTTATCAGCAGGTAAGTAATTTTAAGCTTGCGGAGGTGACCGAACTAAAAGCTGCTATTAACATCGGCAACGATTTATTTCTAACCGGTTTTGCCAATTACCTGGAGGTATTGATGATTCGCAGGAACGTGTTGGAATCTGAGTTGCAATACACCAATGCCCAAAAGCAATTTTTCCATGCTTATATCGATCTATACAAAGCTATGGGTGGGGGGTGGAACTAAAGGGTTTTGTATATGCTGTTATTAAGGCGCAATACTTATATTCGCGCCTTATTTAAAAACCCATGCTGGCCGTAAACAAATTATCACTACAATTCGGTAAACGTGTTCTATTTGATGAAGTAAGCCTTCGCTTCACCCAAGGCAATTGTTACGGTGTAATTGGCGCCAATGGTGCCGGTAAATCCACTTTTCTGAAAATACTGTCGGGTGACATCGACCCTACCCGCGGAAATGTGAGCATGGAGCCAGGCAAGCGTATGGCTGTATTAAAGCAGAATCACTACGAGTTTGATGAAATATCGGTTTTGGATACTGTAATGATGGGCTACGCAAAGCTTTGGAGCATCATGCAGGAAAAAGATGCCCTATACGCCAAACCCGACTTTTCTGAGGCTGATGGCATGCGCGCCTCCGACCTGGAAGCTGAGTTTGCTGAGCTGAATGGATGGAATGCTCAATCGGATGCGGCTGCCCTGCTGAGTGGTTTAGGCATTAAAGAAGAAGATCATTTCAAGCTTGTAAAAGAACTGGATGGTTCCGGAAAAGTTCGTGTGCTTCTCGCGCAGGCGCTGTATGGAAACCCTGATATTTTAATTCTCGATGAGCCTACTAACGATCTGGACATTAATACGATAACGTGGCTGGAAGACTTCTTACTTGAATTTGAGAATACCGTTATTGTGGTTTCCCACGATCGCCACTTTCTTGATACCGTATGCACCCACATTGTTGATATCGACTTTCAGGCAATACGCTTGTATACGGGCAACTATTCCTTCTGGTATCAATCCAGCCAGTTGGCCCTCTCCCAGCGTTCGGCTGCTAACAAAAAAGCTGAAGAAAAGCGTAAGGAATTGCAGGAGTTTATAGCCCGCTTCAGTGCCAACGCTTCCAAATCGCGCCAAGCCACCAGCAGACGCAAATTGCTGGAAAAGATTAACGTGGATGAAATTCAGGCCTCTACCCGCAGGTATCCAGCCATTATCTTTAAACAAAACCGGGAAGCCGGTGATCAGATACTGCATGCCGTTGGCCTCGGATATTCCAATAACGACTCGCCCCTGTTCACCAACCTTGATTTTTACGTGAACAAAGGTGATAAAATTGCTTTCCTGAGCAAAGACAGCCTGGCAATCACTTCACTGTTTCAGATTTTAATGGGTGAGCTCAAAGCCACTGCCGGTACGTTTAAGTTCGGGCAAACCATTACCACGGCCTATCTTCCATCGAACAACGAGAACTATTTCCAATCCGATGATAACCTGATCGACTGGTTGCGCCAATATGCTGAAGAAGAAAACCGTGACGAGATCTACATCCGCGGCTTTTTAGGTAAGATGCTTTTTTCAGGTGAGGAAGTTTTTAAAAAATGCACCGTGCTTTCTGGTGGCGAGAAAGTGCGCTGCATGATTTCACGCATGATGCTCACCGGTGCAAATGTGCTGATATTGGATGAACCCACCAATCACCTCGACCTGGAATCTATCACGGCTTTCAACAATGCCTTAAAAGACTTTCCGGGTACTGTGCTGTTCACCTCGCACGATCATGAGTTTACACAAACTGTAGCGAATCGCATCATTGAACTTACTCCCAACGGCTGCATTGATAAGCTGATGACGTATGATGAGTATATTTCAAGCGAGAAAGTGGCTGAACAAAAGGAAGCGTTATACGTGTAGGTCAGTCTTTTATACAACGGAACCCAACCGTAGCGTTACGTTCAAAACCTTCACTTACGCGCAACAATGCCTGCCGGTAATGCAATTCACGTGGGCCGCCCTGCACATACCACCAGCTTGACGATGGTTTGAAATAGCTTCCCCCCTTCATGATGATGTACCGGTAACTTCCGCTTTCGTAGATGTCGTTGGTGAGTTGCCAAACACATCCTGATAAGTCAAGCAAACCATACGGATTGGCTCCGCGCGGATACTTGCCAACAGCATATAATTTCCCATCACCCAAGTTGGCATTACGCGGGTTGATACCTTCAATTGCCGATACCGTAAGTGTTTCGGTAACATATTGCGTTGTGCGCTTTACCGGTTTGGTTTGTTTCCAGGGCCACTCGTTGCCCTTTTCTGTTTGCGCTGCGTATTGCCACTCCAATTCAGTAGGTAGTCGCTTACCGGCCCATTTAGCATATGCCTGACCATCTTCGTAGGAAACGTAAACGACCGGGAAGTTTTCTTCGCCTGGACGAATGTTTCCTTTTATCCAGTGCTTTAAGAAGTTGGCAGTATCAGCAGGACGATAACCAGTAGCTTGAAGAAACTGCCTGAATTGTAAATTGGTTACCGGAGTGCGGTCCATCCAGAAAGATTTCATGCTGTATTCCCCCTCTCCTTCTTCCGGGTACGGAATAAAAGCATCTCCTTGCATGGATTTGAAAATAAATTTTCCTGCCGGAATACGCACCATACCTATTGGTGCTTTGCTGACAACTGATGAAGATGCAGTAACCTGAGACTTTGATATTAGTCGCGGTGTGCCTGGCTTGATATCGATAATTCGCTCATCGGCTAATTCATCGCCATCAAAAAGTTGTATCACCACCTTACCTTCATACCGCCCGATAAGGTCTGGAAGAAATAGTTCATGTTGCTCGCGGGCCAGCGTGTGGTAATCTTTGCCATAAGCCGGGCTACCCGCCCACAACCGTATTTCAGTTCCTTTACCGGCTTCTATGCTAAGGTAATTATTGCGATAAGATACACGCAGCAATTGGGGTAATTTTGCAACACAACCAACCGCGCCTTCATTATTCGTTCCCAGTTCATAACTGTTAAAAGCTTCAAGCTTTACTTGTGCATGCAACCTATTATTTACAGCTACCGGAATAATTTCTTCATGGTGCCACAGGTCAACGTAGTGATACCCAGCTTCCTGATCAATTTCAAATAAAGCACCTTTATAACCTTCGGGCTTCAGGCTAAAAATGGTGTAGATGGTTTTCTTCGGCCTGAATACCGTGTAGATACTGATGTCGCGGGCTGGCCATGCGTTAACCCAAATACTATCGCGAAGGGTTGGCACTAAAGGGGTCCAGTCAAATGAAGTAAAGGCTGAATTATTCTCGCGCAAGATGCGCGTAGTACGCCCCAGGAACCTGTACTGCTCTTCTTCCCACTCCGGATGACCAGGTGCAAATTGATTGATCTCCGTTCCGTAACCGTTGAAGAAAGCGAGTGCGTACTCCCGTTTTATTCTTTCCTTAAACACTTCGGCTACCCGAAAGATGGAGAAGTCGGGGCGGATAAATTTATTGAGGTTGAGCATTGGAGGGTAGTACAACGCATTGTGCACGCGACCACTGATGATGCCCGGCATATCCTTCGGCACCGCCATGCCTTCGCTGTACATAATCACGCCCGGCTTCACGGCATCAGCAGCTTCCTGCAACTCCCTGCTCGACTCGCCTTTGGTATCAAGCACAACACCATCCGCAGAAGTTTCCTTTATAAGATCGGCCAATCCTAGCAAGTGCCCTTCCGATCGGGTGCTTTCATCCCATGGATTGTACGCGATGAAAAACTTTGTACCATGCGCCCGAAGTGAATCAGCTAACACACGAAGTTTGCCCAGTCCACCCGGCAGATCGCGGTACAGATCAAACTGGTTACGTTGGTCCAAACCCAAGGTGGGCCATGTGGGCCACAGGCAAATAACATCGTCACCACCGTACCATTGCTGACCGCGCTTTTGAAATTGCTGCCAGTTAAATTGTCCGGTTTTGTAGTCATAGTAGTCTTTGTCCCACGCCATCATCAAATGCATGACATAAGTTTTTTTTATCCACTGTAAATCAGTCCGTTTATAAAGATCATCGTTAAACTCACTTAAATCGTACAAGTAGCGTTTTTGAAATACCTCACGAAGTCCCTCCTGCCATTCGCCCCTGTACAAATCGGCATAAATCAAATACGACACCGAGCCTACACCCGGTAGCAAAATGGTTTCGAATCGTTTTCGGTTGGCCTTAACAAATGAGTCCGGATCACGCCTGGCTAATCCAACTAGCCGGTATTCAGCATCAAGTTTCGATGCTGAATACCCAAGGTTCCAGGCATTATCGGGCACGATAACGTTTACGGGATTCCGGTTGGGTAAGAACAAATGCGTTCGCGATAATGGATGTTTGCCCAGTCCGGTAATAACAGCTTCTTTGTCGAGCTCACCAAAAGGAACAACATTGGTAAGGGTAAGCGTGTCTTTGGTTGGATTAGTGAATGTAATCCGAAAAGAAAGACCTTGATCTGAATACTGAAAATCGGAGCTATTTACTTCCAACAAACCTTTACCTTCTGAATGATGCAGAATGTCGTTAACCCTAAATGTGACTAACGGAAGTTTTACCAACCATGATCGTGAACCTGATTTGATTATCGTAACCCTTCCCTCCTGCGCAACCAAATCATCAAGGGGTTGAGCAATAACCACTCGTATGATCAGCACCAACAGGAATGAGCATGTAACTCTCATCGAATTAAAAATTCAAAGCGGCTTGTCTGGCGATAAATTTCGCCCGGTTGTAAAATCGTATTTGGAAAGTGTGGTTGATTGGGCGAATCCGGAAAATGCTGTGGCTCCAGACATAATCCGGCATGCTTAACATAAACGTGCCCGTTCTTTCCGGTAATAGTGCCATCGAGAAAATTGCCTGAATAGAATTGCAGACCGGGTTCTGATGTATACAGACGCATCTCTCTCCCGCTCAAAGGGTCGTAGAGTTTAGCTGCGGGACGCGACAACCCGGTTTCTTCTGCTTCCAGCAATACAAAGTTATGATCATAACCACCGCGTACTTGCCCCATATCCCGACCAATGCTCCTTGCTTTGAGAAAATCGAAAGCCGTACCAAATACTTCCATGAATTTTCCTGTTGGAAGAAGGTAATCATCCACTTCCGTTATCCGTTCTGTGAAAAGCTGCAGTTCATGGTCCAGAATGGTGGAACTTTTTCCGGCTGACAAGTTAAAGTACGCATGGCTGGTTAAATTGACCGGTGTTGCCTTGTCGGTTGTTGCCGTATAATCAAGCGTAAGAGAATTTTTACTTCCTAATGTGAACACAACTTCTACGTGAAGATTGCCGGGAAACCCCTCTTCCCCATCGGGGCTATCATACATCATGCGCAAAGAACTATCGGATTCAATCTTCACATCCCATATCACTTTGTCGAAACCTTTGTTTCCACCATGCAACGTGTTGCCATTATTATTAGCCTGAAGTTTGTACTGTTGTCCATCAAGGCTAAACGCAGCGCTGCTAATACGGTTGGCATAGCGCCCGATCAATGCGCCAAAGTACGGATTGTTTTCACCTAGATAACCTTCAAGTGTTGGAAAGCCAAGTACAATATTTTCAAAGTTACCGTTTCGATCAGGTACTAAAATTTCTGTAATGGTTCCGCCATAGTTTAGTACGCTAACCTTCATACCTGCCTTATTCCTGATCGAATACTGTTTAATAGTTGTTGTGTCAATCATACCAAAATCGGTAAAGGTTATCCCAATATCTGTATTCTTCTGCTTACTGCAGGCTGATGCAATCCACATCAAAAATATAATGTAAACTCGCATCGATAGTTCCATATCCATTAATTCTCCGGGTTAATTCTAACTTCCTTGACTTTCTTAGGAAGCCATACCTGCATTTCATTGGCGCCACGATTATTCCAAGCATAGTAAGGAATAGCAGTTATGGTTTTGGGATAATGCAATACATCGGCTGGGGATGATCCACCCTTCAATGCCTGGGCTTCGAATGTAATAACAACTACACCACCCAGCAGATCCGGCTTAAACTCGGACGTATAATGGGTATTGTCTGGAACAATGAAATCCCAAGCCGCCCCGTTATTATCAACACCTTCGACACAGTACATCAATGGCCCTCGCTGTAGTGCTACACGATCAGTGTTTTGCTTTACTTGTTCGTGAGCTACAACCTCCTGTACTTCCATCGGAAAATCCCACTCCACTACATCCCCCTTTTTCCAGGTGCGCTTAATTACAGCATATCCATATATGATTTCAGGAGAAATAACTTTATCGTTTAACCGGAACGTAATCGTTGTGTTTTTATTTTCCTTGAAGCTGTAGAGGTCACCCGGAACAGGTTTGCTTTGCGCCCAACCTGGTATTCGAACATGAAGATCAAACGAGCCTTGCTTATCCGGGTTCACCGTGAGTTTTCCTTTTCCATCCCAAGGATAATTTGTATCCAGTTCAATTGAAACGGATTGTTTTCCTACAGCAAGTTTTGCTTTGTTTGCAATAAACAGGTTGATCCACAGACCCGTTGTAGAAGTGGCGTATATATAATCACCAACTGACGCGGTTAATCGGGCAATGTTAGATGGGCAACACGCAGTGCCAAACCATTCCTTTCGCGTATGCGTACCAAACGATGCCAACGGGTTACCATAAAAGAACCGGTCACCGGTTAAGGACAATCCGGATAGTGAACCGTTATATAAACTCCGCTCGAGCACATCAATAAATTTACTGTCACCGTTTAACCGGTTCATGCGCTGGTTCCAGAATACCATGCCTACGGAAGCACACGTTTCACAATAAGCATTCATATTTGGCAAATCATAGTCGATTGAAAAACCCTCATTGCGACCTGATGATCCGATGCCACCGGTGATGTACAGATTTCTGAAGACAACATCTTCCCATACTGCCCGCATAGCCTCAGCATATTGTTTATGACGTAAGGCAACTGCGACATCTGCCGCACCCGTGTATTGATACATGGCACGAACGGCATGACCAGTAATTTCGGTCTGCTCATGTACAGGCTTTAAATCCTGCCAGTAATCGGGCGTAATCCAATTCGTGCCATAAGGATAATGCCCTTTGCCGCGTTGCTGCAGGTACCACTCACTTAGCTTCAGGTATCGATCATTTCTGGTAACATTATAGAGTTTGACCAATGCCAGCTCAATTTCCTGATGTCCACTGAACCAGGGTTTGTTGCCCAGCCGAAAGGTGGAGTCAATATGATTGGCGAACCGTATGGCAGTTTGAAGCAGTTTGTCCTTTCCGGTTGCATGGTAATAAGCAACGGCAGCTTCGATCAAATGTCCTGCATTATAGTCCTCGTGCTTTTCAATGTCGGTCCAGCGTTGCGAAAGATCACCGAGCTGGTAATAGGTGTTCAAATACCCATCCTGAAGCTGGGACTTGCTGATTACATCAATCCAGCGATCAGCTGTTTCTTCAAGTTTCTTATCCGGAAAATTGTTAAGTGAATAGGCAATCGCTTCAAGGGCTTTATAAACATCACTGTCATCATAATAAATCCCTTCATGTCTCTCGCCTGTTTTATTCACAATCTTCTCAAAATTTCGAATCCGTGGAGTTTTAATTTCCGTTTGTGCAATGCAGGCATTCAAGGTTTTGGTGGCAATGGTTTGCAGCCGGGGTTTCCAGAAATTATCGGTGATGGTCAGCGATGAGAAACTTACACCTTGAAGGGACTCTTGCGCATACACGGATTTGGTCAGGCCAATAGTCGTTAGAATGACAAGTAATAGTTTGCGCATCCGATTTTATGTTTGACCTAAATTCAAAAGAAAAAGCCGGAATGAAAAATTCACTCCGGCTTTTAATTTAATTACTTTAAAGAATACGAATTATTCTATACCCAGCTCTTTTAAACGCTTTTCAACTCGTGCTGCTTTAGCATCTTCACCAAGGTAGTAGTAGATAATACTTAATTTATCTAAAACATCGGTATCGGAAGGATTCAGCTTCTCGGCTTTTTCCCAATAGGGTAACGCTTCCTTATAGCGCCTTACAAGTTCTGCGTCCAATTCAACTTTTTTCTTCTTATCAGCAGCAGAAATTCCAAGGTTATTCATTTCACGTTTGATCTTATCGGCTTCGATCAGGTAAAGTTGTGCCAGGTAATACTGTGCATCAAAATAGGTTGGGTCAACTTTTAGAGCAGCTTCAAAATTTTTCTTGGCATCATCAAACTTATCAAGCTTTGAATTAACATAGCCCAGATAGAAATGCAAGGTTTTATTGGTTGGATCATTCTTTACAGCCTGCTCAAGCCCCCCTTTAGCCTCTTGGGTCTTATCAAGGTCAATCAGGTACCCTATTTCCATCAATGGAAAGTCTTTATGGTTAGGGTGTTTCTTTCGGGCTTCACGGGTTAATGCCAAAGCTTTTTCCTTATCTTCTTTCACCCCTCCAACTATATTGATAATTATGGAATAGGCATCAGCAGATTTACCTCCAAGGGTATTGTATTCGTTGAAATTTGACAACGCTTTGTCGTATTCTTCCAAAGCATAAGCAACATAACCAGCGTAGAAATAAGCGGTAGTGTCTTTGGGAAGAAACTTCTGAGACTTTTCAAACGCTTTCAGGGCTGCTTCATAATCATCATCCTGATAGGCCTTGGCACCTTCGTTAATGTAATAGCCACCTAAAGCGCTTATGGCAGTTGATTTGGTTACGGGAAAGAAAGAATTATCCTGGTAAAACAGTTCGTTTTTTGAGTTTTTGTTCAGTTCATCAGACTTTGCAAAAGCATCAAGGGATTCCTGAAGTGCGTTCCCGGAAAGGGCCTTAAACGTTTTGTTTGATGTCGTGTCCAACGATGCGTAGATCAAGCCTTTGTAAAACCAGGTTTTGGCATCTAAAGATAACTTAGGATCAGTTGCACAAACATCGATCATGTCCTTGGCATCCTTAAGTTTACCTTCTTTCCAGGAGGTCAATGCTTTATTTAAATTAGGCTTTAAGGGCTTCTGTGCATACATCGCCAATGGCAAGGCGATCAATAGAAGAATAACTACTTTTT
Organism: Cyclobacteriaceae bacterium; assembly: GCA_025808415.1. NCBI lineage: Bacteria > Pseudomonadati > Bacteroidota > Cytophagia > Cytophagales > Cyclobacteriaceae > Cyclobacteriaceae bacterium. Next base: position 2,271,256 of record CP075525.1, on the reverse strand, counting down.
TCATTTTTGTTTTAGGTTATAATCGTGGTTTAGTTCTCGTCAGGCTCTTCAGCCATTTTTTGTATTTTCTCTACGGATGAAATCCTGTCTTCATCGTTCAATTTTATAAGCCTAACCCCTTGTGTGGCCCTGCCCATTACACGAAGTTCGCTTACTTTTATGCGAATGGTAATTCCGGAACGGTTAATAATCATCAGGTCGTCTTCATCAACAACTTCCTTGATTGCAACAAGCTTGCCAGTTTTATCCGTGATGTTTATGGTTTTAACGCCTTTTCCACCTCGTTTGGTAACCCTGTAATCATCTATCGAAGAACGTTTTCCATACCCTTTTTCCGAAACGACCAGCAAATTAGCATCTTCCCGGGTAATGCAAACCATGCCGATAACTTTATCGTTATTGGAATCCAGCGTGACGCCCCTTACACCGGCAGCGGTGCGTCCCATTGGGCGCACGTCCTCTTCGCTAAAGTGTACGGCCTTACCTTCTGATTTGGCTATAATGATGTGATTCTTACCGTTTGTTAATGAGGCTGTTAAAAGCTTATCGCCTTCGTGAATGGTAATGGCATTTATTCCGCCTTGCCGCGGCCTCGAGTAAGCTTCAAGCGAGGTTTTTTTAATGGTACCTTTTTCGGTACACAGAATAACAAAGTTGTTGTTGAGATAATCCTGATCTTCCAGACTGGTAATGTTAATTACCGATTTAACCATATCACCCGGTTCGATGTTTATTAAGTTCTGGATAGCCCGGCCTTTTGATGTTTTATTCCCTTCCGGTATTTCATATGCCTTTTTCCAGTATACCTTGCCGCCTTCCGTAAAGATCAGCAAATAGTTATGGGCATGGGCGATGAACAAGTGCTCGGTAAAGTCATCTTCTTTGGTAGCTACCCCGCGTGAACCGGTACCACCCCTGCCTTGTGTACGGTATTCGGACAGGGAGGTGCGCTTGATGTAGCCCTGGTTGGAAATGGTAATTACCATCTCCTCGTTCGGGATCATGTCTTCGGGAAGAATGTCATCTTCTTCAGTATGAACGATTGACGTTCTGCGGTCATCACCATATCGCTCCTTTAATTCGGTAAGCTCGTCTTTGATGATCTGCATGCGCAAAGGCTCGCTCGAAAGGATTTCTTTCAGACGACCTATAAGGTCCATTACTTCTTTATACTCCTGCTGGATTTTGTCGCGCTCCAGGCCGGTTAATCGCTGCAAGCGCATCTCAAGGATTGCCTTCGACTGGATTTCGGATAGACCGAAACGTTTCATCAATTCGGTCTTGGCGGTATCCGGGTCTTTTGAGGCCCTTATTAAGGCAATAACTTCGTCCAGGTTGTCCAGGGCAATCAGGTATCCTTCCAGGATGTGGGCACGCTTTTCAGCTTCATTTAACTCAAATTGTGTACGCCTGATAACCACCTCGTGTCGGTGGTCAACAAAATGCTTGATCAGCTCTTTTAAGTTAAGCGTTTGCGGCCTGCCCTTTACAAGGGCTACATTATTAATTCCGAAGTTAGATTGTAACTGTGTGTATTTGAACAAATTATTCAGTACGATGTTGGCGATCGCATCCTTTTTCAAATCGTAAACGATGCGATAACCATCCCGGTCTGATTCATCACGGATATCGGATATGCCTTCGATTTTCTTTTCATTTACCAGGGCGGCTGTTTTTTCAATCATCAAAGCCTTATTAACCTGGTACGGAATTTCCGTGACCACGATTTGTTCCCTTCCATTGGCCTGGGTTACAATCTCAGCTTTCGATCGGATCACAACCCTTCCTCGTCCGGTGCGATAAGCTTCCCGAACGCCCCCAATACCATAAATGGTCCCTCCCGTAGGAAAGTCAGGGGCGGTGATCAATTTCATTAAGTCTTCAATGGTAATATCATTATTGTCGATGTAGGCCACGATGCCATCGGCTACTTCGCGTAAGTTATGAGGGGCCATATTGGTGGCCATGCCCACGGCAATACCAGAAGCACCGTTTACCAAAAGGTTAGGCAACTTACCGGGCAATACAGTAGGTTCGGTAAGGGAATCATCAAAGTTGGGCTGAAAGTCAACGGTATCTTTATTGATGTCCGCCAGAAGTTCCTCAGCAACCCTGCGCAGGCGTGCTTCGGTATAACGCATGGCTGCCGGGGCATCGCCATCAATGGATCCAAAGTTTCCCTGGCCATCTACTAAAGGGTACCGCATGGACCAATCCTGTGCCATGCGAACCATGGTATCGTAGACTGATCCATCGCCATGCGGGTGGTATTTACCAAGCACTTCCCCTACTATCCGGGCTGATTTTTTATATGGTTTGTTATAGTTTACACCCAGTTCAAGCATGCCATATAAAACCCTGCGATGTACCGGTTTTAAACCGTCACGTACATCGGGCAATGCCCTCGACACGATAACAGACATCGAATAATCGATGTATGCACCGCGCATTTCATCTTCAATATTTATGGGGATGATGTTCTGTCTGCCGGGAGGCAAACCACTGGTTTCTTCAGCCACGTTCAGGGTATTTGATTAGTTGTCAATATACTCTCAAAATCAGCACGTTAGAGGCTATTTTTTGAGCGGTGCAAGATAACAAAATGATCCTAAAAATGGGCTTTTTCGGACGGCTAAATTCATGCTTAAACAGGCATTTTTGTGAGCCGGCCTGTGGTGTTAATAAGGGTTCAGTTTCCGCTTGTTCTTGCCCTTATATTTGATCAGGTTCGGATAGTTTTCGCCATAATGGGGGTTCTGCTTTTTGTAAACAGGATGCACCCTGCTGCGATACTCCCTGTTACCATGGGCATGGTTTATTTGGGCGCGGCATTCTTTCAAAAAACATCTGCGTAGCTCGGGTATCCGATAAGATGCCCCCACATTAAAATAAAATGCATTTATTTTATGACGGATACTCGTGCCGGTTTCGGCAATGTTCAGGTTGTAGCCCTTAAACTCAAAGGATGGGCGTACAAAAAGTCGTAAATACTCCGACATTTCGCGTTCAATGGTCGCACCCAGGTTAAAAAACATGCCTTTATCGATAACGGCCTTATCGAATTTTTTTCCCAACGAATATCCGCCAATGTTAGCATCAACTGTAAGCAAATAGTTATCGTAGCGGTAAACTGATGCACCTAAAAGCAGAAAATATTTTTTTAGGAAGAAGGAAGAAAACTCAGGGCTATAAGGTCTTATATCCCCATCGAAATTCTGGGGCATAAAATCCCGTACACGGGTGTACTCAAAGGAGTACCCTCCCCCAACACGATAGCGCTGCCTGATTTCCACGTGGGCCGTAGTGCGTATAGGAATGGTAAATGACTTACTCTTAAACCCAAGCTTGGCTGTGTCGGAATTAACCAGGAAGTCGCCAGGATTAAATGTTAAGGAAGAATCAGCCACTGCATTAAACCAATTGCTCAATCCATTGGCCGGGGCTGCCGGATTAAATAAAAACGGATTATCGGTGGCCGGTTGATAGATGCCAAACCCATCCACATTATGTTTGAACACGGTGGAACTATACCCGGTACTTAATCCAAAATTTACTTTGCTCAACAGTTTCCTGAACAACCCGGCACCTTGCCGATCGACATAAAAATGATCCAGCGGAATACTTACATCCTTATCCTTCTGTGCAAGCAAATAACCTGGCATGCTCAGGAACAAACTAAAAAGGGATATGGCAATCTTGCGGTTCAGGTGATTATTCGCTTAAGGACATAAGGTTCATAAAACCCTCATTATCTGAAATTTAAACATCAAAAATAGCGAAATATCGGCAGCATCCTACTCTTAACGACCGCGAACTCTTGTTTCTAACGATGTAAAGGTATGAAATAGTGTTTGCCCTGCTTTTGCACGGTACGTAAAGGAGTGATCTTCTTCCGAACCGTTGGGAAGACGCATGGTAAACCGCGTTGTATTGGTTCCTTCTTCAAGCGGAACGCGGGTATACAAAATGCTATGGGGCAAGGTTTGCCAGTTACGGGTATCGGCTTTTTCTGTTATAGCGTTAACCATACCGATAAGGGCCCCAAAACCTTCATCTTCTTTTCGTGCACTATGTGCTGCGGCCTTTTTTAACGCCACCCGTATAAGCGCTTTGCTGAACTCAAGCCACATCCGTTCCTGCAACGATTTAAAAGCTATGCGGTTAATGTCTTCTGTGAGTTCCAACGGAAATACTGCATCGTCTTTAAAAATTACAGCTGAACTGTATAGCGGTGGTCGCTCGACATATCGAGGAAAAGCCACCCTGACTATTTCAAGGCTACTTAATGCCTTTCGATCATCATCATTGGCAACCGGGAATGTATACGACAGCCCGAGATGCTCATTAAAAAATACAAAAGCATCACCCGACCGCCTGATCATAAAATTAATACTCCACTCATCCTTAACCGGTCCCAATCCATTGTGCCAGAAAAAAATCAAATCAGCTGAACTTTTACTCACTGTAAAATCGTCCCAACCAAACTTATCCTTATAAAAAGAATATTCCTCTTTAAAGCCAGTATTCCATGCAGCCGTCAACAAGTCAGACTTTAACTGATCAGGAGGATAAACCCCAAACATTCTCATATAGTCCTCTTCATAAATCTCAAGTGCATTGCGGTACGCAATAAAAGCATTATTCCAGTCTTTGTTTGCCTGATAAATAATTCCCATCAAATTATGAATAAAAGCATCTCGTCTGTACCGTTCGGGCGAGTTGTACCGGTCTGACAACTGCATTAACCGAATGTTTAACCTGCGGCATTCCACTAACGCATCCTCATAACGTTCCATCTTTACAAAATTCAGGGCCTTGTAATAGAGCAGCATTAAATGTTCATGGTCTTCACCCTTGTAAATGGTAACGGTAGGATTAGTCAGGTAAGATGCCGCTTCGCGTGCATAATTTATGCGGTAGTCTTCACCAAAAATGTAAGCCTTTTCAAAGTAAGCATTGCTCTCTTCATACCGCCCCATTACTGAAAGCAAAAGACCATTGTTTACATGTGCAAGAAATTGGGCATGCTTGCGGTTATACAAGGAACTGGATCGAAGGGATTTTAGTGCTTGCTCGAGGTTACCTTGCTCGAACTGCCGGTTATATTCGTATGTGCCTTCGTAGAAGGAAGCACATGCTGAAAGCAGCATCAACATACTGATGACTGATAAACCCTTCAGCATACAAGGAGCAGATTAGTTTTTTACAAGCTTTTTAATTTCGTGTTGGCCATACCAAATACGTCTGTTGGTCTCCACATCGGTTAAATACAACGTAGTAATATAGTTCACCACACGCTTCTTGTTATAAACATCCGTTTCGGAATTCATTTCGCCAAATAGGATTACATCGGCCCCCAACTCCTTGCCCCAGCGTGCGGCTGTTGCCGGATCGGCAAAGTCCTGCTGTTCGGCACGCTCCTTCCTCACCTTATCACGAAACTCTCCGGATTCTACTAAATCAGCCATGCCTGAGTTATGGATAACGATTTCAAATTTGCTGATGTAATTTCCAGGCTCAATGTGCTCACTGGTGCGGTTACGGATGGAGCTGATCATGATTACCGGTTTTCGGCCCAAGGCATCGGTATATTTTCTAAAGGTATCTGACTTAAACAAATCATGTATCATTTGGTCGGCAACACGCCTTGAATCGGTATCATTCCATCGCCCACTTAAATCAATTTGTGTATCCGGATCAATCCGCGTTACTGATCTGGAACAGGAAAAGAAAATTAACACCGAAAATAGCAGAGCACACTTCTTCATGATGACTTCGAATTTGTTGCGTAAAAAATCAAAAACCTTGCCGGAAATGCTTTATGGTAGCTCCTTCAACTGGCTGATTACTGCCTGAGGTGCTGAAGAACTGAAAACAAAATTACCGGCCACCAAAACATCGGCACCTGCAGCTACTAACGCAGAAGCATTATGAAGGTTTACACCGCCATCAATTTCAATTTTAGCGGGTGAGCCGGTTGCATCAATAAGTGAGCGCAACTGCCTTACCTTATGGTAAGTATGTTCAATAAACTTTTGGCCGCCAAAACCAGGGTTTACGGCCATCACACAAACCAGATCAATATCTTTTATGATAAGCTCCAGTGAGGATATTGGTGTATGCGGGTTAAGGGCTACACCGGCCTGGCACCCAAGCGATTTAATTTGTTGGATGTTACGGTGCAAATGTGGGCACGCCTCAACGTGCACCGAAATAACTGCCGCCCCGGCTTTATAAAAAGTCTCAACATAGCGCTCTGGTTGAACGATCATCAGGTGAACATCCAGAGGCTTTTGGGCATGCCGCTTTACGGCTTCCACTACCGGAAGCCCCATGGAGATATTGGGAACAAAAACCCCATCCATGATGTCAACATGAATCCAATCCGCCTGGCTTTCATTGATCATTTTTATTTCGCGTTCAAGGTTGGCAAAGTCGGATGCCAGGATGGAAGGGGCAACTATGGGTTTGGGCATGAAGTCAAAAATTTCCCAAATATACAGATAGGCTGGATACCAACTCAGTACTTTACAATCCGCCAGGAGTAGCGGGCTTGCCGGTTGACAACCTGAAGAATATAAATACCGGCAGAGAGGGCGGATATATCGGCATTGAACTGAATGTTCGACCAACCGAATTCGACTTTTTGTTCAAATACGCGTTGCCCTTGGGTGGACATAATGGAAACAACAGTCGCATCAAAATCCTCAGGTTTTTTGGGCCGGATACTTAAAGAATTATTTACTACGGGATTCGGAAATACAGCAATCAACTCTTGCTGCCCGGCTAATTCGATATAATTGAGCGCAGCCAGATAGCCAGGCAAACCATGGCCAAGAAAATTGTCAGGATTTGTACCCATTGATGCGGATTCACGAATAACCCTAAGCAGCTCTTTATTCGTAAGCGTGGTTTTATGTTGCCATATACCGGCAGCCAGGGAAGTTACCAGGGGAGCTGAAAAGGATGTGCCCGATCCTGTAGTTATCGTGCCGTTTGCACGCACTACTGATGTTCCGGAACCCAAAGCCACCACATCGGGTTTTATGCGCTCATCGGCCGTGGGCCCTATTGAACTGGTGGGCGAACGAACCATAAAACTGTTAATGCTCCCCACGGCCAACACATCTTTTGCATCAGCTGGTGCTGTAATTATTCGCCACGATGCATCAAGCCCTTCATTGCCTGCGCTAACGACCACCAGCATACCTTTATCTGACGCGAATTGTGCAGCCCTGGTAACCACGGCTGTTTTACCATCCATCTCGCTTTTACTATAATCCATGGAGGGATCATCAAAGCCTATATTATAACCCAATGAAGAATTGATGATATCAACCCCTGCGCTATCGGCACGTTCGGCAGCAAACAGCCAATAGTACTCTTCTATCCTATACTCCGTTGGCACAACTTCCGTGACATAAAGCTGAAAATTTGCTTTATACGCACCCCCTACAAATGATCCGTCAGCATAACCAGCGATGACAGACCACACCCGCGTGCCATGATCATCATATAGAAACACGTTATTATTTCGTTGAATAAAATTATACGAAGCTGAGGCGTTGAAACGATTTTCTGAAAATATGTGCGCAAAAGGAGGTGTTTGATCGGCCCCAAGAAAACCACCATCAAATACGGCTATGGTAATGCCGTCTCCTCTGTATCCATCGGCATGCATGGCATCCATACCAAGCATGTAAAGTTGTGTGTCTGTGGAAGCTTGTTTTAAATATTCAGTATCGTTTTTTGATTTTTTTCTTCCTCCTGCAGAGGCGTGCGCACCCGGTGCTACGTATTCAACCGAACGTACCTGTGGCAAAGCTTCCATTACCGGAACAAGGGTCTCATCACATGAAACCAAAACCCCATTTAGCCACTTCGATTTATAGATTACAGATGCGCCTGTATTTTTTATATCCTGAATATAGACCGGATTTACCGGAAGGTCATTTTCTTCTATTGCAATTTGCTGTGTAACCCTTCGCTGGATTGCTTTTGCCGAAAGGTAAGTTGCCGGATTACTAATGCTATGGGGTGTGCCGGTCTTGTCCGTGAAGAAAACCATGTATTGATTTACCTGGGCAAATCCAACCGATGTGCTGAGAATAAAAATCCATAAAACGAAGCGCCTATCCATGCTCTTTCAACACTTGCTTCAAGTATTTTCCACTGTTTATCTGCCCGGTACAAGTACCACCGGAACAATTGTAACTCCAGACTTTGCTTTCCTTAAACACCAGCCCAAGGCCTGGGCTATACACTTCAATCCGTTCATCTTTAAATACCAAATTGCTTTCATTATTCTGGGTTACCACAGCCGCATGGGAAAAGGTAAGCCCATTGCCTGCAGCAAACACTTCACCTTTACTTTGTAATGTATATTCATCCACACTTAAACCATTAAACAAGTTTCCGTTCCACTTTGACCCGCGTTGTAGTGGAAAAATGAGCTTTACGTACGAAGTATTACCCTCCGTTGCAATAGCAAACTGACTGGTCCTTCGAACCGACCATGTTTCGTTGAAAACCCATGGATCTTCCTCATTCATTCTTGTACTGCGGTGCTGTATGTAAGTGACACCGCCTTCGGAGTTGGTAAAAGAATCGACAATCTCCACTTTCAGATCGTACGCAAGCGATTCCGGTGGATTAAATGCCGTATAGCGTATTTCTTCTACAGCATAAACCTGAAAAGAGCCCACTTGCAATGGAAAGTATTCCTCATCCCTGGCCCGAAGGTTTTCACCGTCATGGCAAGCGGCCATTAGTAATAACAATACAATGAAATATGTGATAAACCGTTTCAAGTGTCAGTTGTTTTTTAGTAATTCAGGACCTGGAATAAAACGTAACCAGTCCTGGAATCTTATTTAGTCTAACCCCAAAGATACCGATTTAGCATGGGCTTAAAAACAACGGTTAAAGTAGGCAGTATTACCAACCTGAGTGATGCACGGTATTGTGCCGGCATGGGCGTGGAACTGCTTGGTTTCAATGGCGTAGAAGGAAAACCGGACTACATTAATCCAATTCAATTTCAGGAACTGCGCGGGTGGTTTGTGGGGCCGAAGGTGGTTCTTGAAATTTATGGTATCGATAATCCTGAAGAATACCATACTTTGCTTGAGAACTATCAGCCCGATATGATCGAACTATCCTGTCATGAGTTGCTGAAGCTCAGGCCAAAAGATATTCCACTCGTTTTGGCGTTGCAGGCAGAGCAGTATTACGACCAACCTGCTGTGCTGCGCGACTTTAAATCTGTTATTAAAATTCTTCAGGTACCGGCCAGTACTGATAAAAGTATAATCAGGGAGATTTCCAGTCATTTTATGGTATTACTTGACGTTGAAACTGGGGTTGAGCCTGATGTTGAGTTTATTAGAAATACGCCCCGAGTTGGTATTTCGCTGAAAGGTTCTGCAGAAGAGAAGGCTGGTTACAAAAGTTACGATACCCTGTCAGCAGTTTTAGACAGGCTTGACCAGGATTAAACCCGGAAGCTGTATTGCCCCTCATCGTTTCGATGGATATACCCCTTGCCCAGCTTTTGCTCCAGGCTATCGATATAAAGATCAAGCGATGATTCTGAAAGGAACAATTCAGAGCCCCACAAAAACTGGAGCAGTGAACTTTTATTTACAACTTTCCCATGATTTTGAGCCAAAAAGAAAAGCACTTCAAATTCCGGTTTATTCAAAGCAACATCCTGCTCACCCACCTGCACCAGGAATTTCTTTCGTTTTAGAACAATTTTACCTACGGCAAGCTCGGCTTCGCCTTTACGGATAACATAATCCTTTTTAAGTACCGCAGCGATTTTATGCGTAAGTGAACGCAGCCCCATAATTTTTTCGATGTAGTCATCGGCTCCGGTATCCAGGGCGGCTTGCTGATAGTAAGGTTCTGATTTAGCGGTAAGGAAAAAAATGTAGGTATCCTCAAACTGCTTCATCTTTCTAAGTTCACGACAAAGCTCAATACCGTTAGGGTGCGGCATCATTAAATCAAGTACAATTAAATCGGGCGAAAAGGATTTTGCTGCCTTAATGGCCTTGGAGCTTTCTTCCAGCACTTTTACTTTATACCCCTCCTTCCACAAATTATACTTCAACAACTCAAGAATATCCCGGTCATCATCCACCACCAATACCCGCAACGGTTTCTTTTCCGACATAGCAACAGTGTTTCGGAAAAGTATGGCACAAACGTTAACAGGAGTTTACAATCGCATTACCGCAGAATTAAATATTTTAATTCAGCCTCTGGCTAAAACGAGTAACCGCCAAGCCGAAGGGCATGTTCAATAGCTTCCTGGGTGGAGTCGGGGTAATTGATTTCGATTTTTTGTTTTGATTCAATCCACTCTACGATTTTCGGAAGTCGCTTCTTTTTGATGTTCTTAAGCACGGGAACACCCAAATCGCGAAGTGCTTCGGCATTGTAGTGTTGTTCGTACTGCTTCTTCATGGGTACCACCATTAGTTTCTTACCTAAGAACAAGGCTTCAGCAGGGGTTTCAAATCCGGCACCACACAAAATACCTTTGGATGAAACCATACTGGCTACAAATTCTTCATTATTCACCGGGTAAACAGAAAGCTGCCCTATATGGTAAGGTTTATGCGCATGCTTTGAAAAAATGTGCCAACGAACGTTGGGCACACGCGCCAGCAACGGCACAAGCTTCCGGTCGTCATAAGCAGGAAGATAAACCGTATAATGTTCACCCTTTTTTATGTTGGCCTGCCGGATAGAAGACCGGATAACTGGTGTGTAGATGGCTTTATCGAAGCGGGCAAAATGAAAACCTACCGAAGCATCGGCCGGGGCATAATTGTTCAAAATCCATTCCCCTACCGGATCAAAATGTTTGGGTTGTGGCACTTTATTGGAAAGCAAAGCCGATTGGTGACTGAGGGCAACGCAGGGGATTTTCTTTTTTCGGGCAGCCCAAGCCGATATTGGCTCGAAATCATTTATAACCAGGTCATACTTTTCAGCCGGAAATTTTTTGATCTCGCGGTAAACTTCCTTCGAACTGTTTTGCTTGAACGTTTTAAGGAAATCGATACCACCTGATTTGCCAAAGAAAAAACTCAGGCCTTTTGATTTATACTTCACCGGAAATGGCAGTTTGATATCGGCCTGTGCGCCACTTAAAAAAATATCAAGATCCCCATATTCCTTTAAAATGGGTACGACATCCAACGCGCGGGCTACATGGCCGTTGCCGGTTCCTTGTATGGCATATAATATTTTCACTTTTTGGCGAGCAGGAATTCGTTTACCAAGTCTCGGAAAATTTCGTCATTATCCAATTTACTTCTCAGGCGTTTAGGCAATTTCATGGCTTTGGCGTGTGCATCATTTTTGTAGCGGTAAACACTCCAGCTTGTGCCGTCATACTCCAAAGCTGTAAGATTTTCAATCCAGTCGCCCGAATTTAAATACATAACTTCACCTTTATCGGTTTCAATTTTCCTGATTTCCGGTTGATGGATGTGGCCACAAACAACATAGTCGTAGCCGTTTGAAATGGCTATGTCGGCTGCTGTCTTCTCAAAATCGTTGATAAACTTTACTGCGGTTTTAACACTGTCTTTCACCCGTTTCGATAACGATATTTTTTGACGACCAAAGCGGGTCAGGCACCAGTTTACAAACGTGTTGATAAGGATTAAGGTATCATACCCCACTGCACCGAGTTTGGCCAGCCATTTTGAATATTTCATGGTAACATCAAATACATCGCCATGGAAAATCCAGGCGCGCTTACCATTTAGCTTCAGTACCACCTTGTTCTCAATCTGGAATGATCCCAACTTAAAACCGGCAAATTTGCGCAGCATCTCATCATGGTTGCCGGTCAGGTAAATGATTTTAGTGCCTTTGGTGAGCAACCCGGTAATGTGCTTTATCACCTGCATGTGAGCTTTGGGCCAGTAGTGCTTGCTGAACTGCCACATATCAATAATGTCGCCATTAAGAATGAGCTTTTTTGGCTTGATGGTTTTGAGGTAGCGGAGAAGCTCTTCGGCATGGCAACCGTAAGTGCCCAGGTGGATGTCGGATAAAACTACAATGTCGAGCTCGCGCTTCTTTCTTTTACTCATGCAGCGGATATAAAGAAACCTGGAGACTAAAGGCCTCCAGGTAACCTAAACCTTAAAGAAGTTCTTTCATGCAAAAGTAAAGTCATGCCATTACGCCAGCTTCAATGGCGTATTACCGAATTGTTACCCTTTAAAAGTGATTTAATTACGCTAACGATGCACCGGGTAGTTATAGGTTTTGGATCTAGGTATAAGCAAACCTGAACCGAAGGTACTTTATGGTTTCTCCCTGACTGGCAAATGCTTCTTCATACCGTGTTTTAATATCAAAACATTCGGGCCGTAAATCCGATTGGTACAGATCAAAGGTATACACAAGGTCAGTAATGTCCGACCGGTTCTCCAACTCCTCAAGGGTATATTGAAAGAGACTTGTGTTGTCGGTTTTTAAACGAACAATTCCTCCAGGCCGAACCAATCGCTTATACATTTCAAGAAACCGGGGGCTCGTAAGCCTGCGCTTAATGTCGCGCTTGCGCGGCCGTGGATCCGGAAAAGTAAGCCAGAGTTCATCAATTTCTTCCCGGTCAAAAAAATTCTCGATGTGCAGGATTTGAGTTCGAAGGAAAGCAACGTTGGCCAGTTGCTTCTCAACGGCTATTGTACTCCCCTTCCAGATACGCTCGCCTTTTATGTCAACACCAATAAAGTTCCGGTCCGGAAAAAGCGATGCAAGGCCTACGGTATACTCTCCCCTGCCACAAGCCAACTCAACGGAAATGGGATTTGTGTTTTTAAAATAGCCGGTAAGCCAGTTTCCTTTTATTTGTCTGAACAACGGTTTAGTTGGCTCAAGCACATTGTCACGCTCTTCAATTATCCTAAACCGTTCTTGCTTTCTTTTCATGTTACCTAAAGCTCATTTAACGCTGCCACCACAAAGGTGCTGCCACCAATAAATATTAAATCTTCAGCCGATGCCCGCGACCTTGCTTTGCTCAAGGCTTCGTTAACATCCGGCACTACTTCTCCCATAAGCATAAACTCCATGGCTTCATTGGCCAGCGTATGGGCATCTAAGGCACGTGGTATATTGGCCTGGCAAAAATAATAACAGGCCTCACGTGGCAATACATTCAGGATGGCTTCGCGATCCTTATCTTTCACCATTCCCCATACCATATGCAATCTTCTGTAGTCGAGTGTTTCAATTTGTTCTACAATCATTTTAACGCCATCAATATTATGCCCTGTGTCGCATACGGTAAGCGGAGCTTGACCAAGTTGCTGCCAGCGCCCCTTTAATCCGGTTTGTGTAACCACATGTTCAAGCCCATGCTTAATCTGATCAAGACTAATCGAATAACCAAGGCTTTGCAGTACCTGCAGGGCTTTTAAAACACCCGAAACGTTTCGCTGTTGGTAGTTGCCAAGAAGTGGAAGATTAAAGGATTCATTAACATGGTTTACAGAACACTCCATTACACCCGTAGAAGTTCTCCTGCATGTAATATCTTCATCGGCAAAATGTATTCTTGCTGCATGTGCACGCGCAACCGACTTGAATAAACCAGCAAGATCAGGTTGTGTTTCGCTGATGACTACCGGAACATCCTGTTTAATTATACCGGCTTTTTCCGTGGCGATTTGTTCCAGGGTATTGCCCAATAAATCCATATGATCGTAACCGATGTTGGTAATCACAGAAACGACTGGTGTGATAACATTCGTTGAATCCAGCCGGCCGCCTAACCCGGTTTCAATTACGGCTATATCTACCGGGTGCCTGGCAAAATAATCAAAGGCCATGGCTACCGTGATCTCAAAAAAAGAAGGCCTGAGTGTTTCGATGTGTGGCTTAATCCGTTCTACAAAGTCAATTACAAATTGCTCTGTCACTTCCTCTCCGTTAATCTTAATCCTCTCCGTAAAGGATTTTAAATGAGGTGATGTGTATAGTCCGGTTTTATATCCTGCAGATTGCAATACAGATGCCAGCATATGGGAAGTGCTTCCTTTTCCATTTGTACCGGCTACATGTATACTCTTGAATTTACGGTGCGGATCACCCAGCATGCGGCAAAGTTCCAGGGTGTTGGTAAGATCCTTTTTATACGCAACAGCCCCCACCCGTTGAAACATCGGTAAGCTGGCGTATAGAAAATCGAGCGTTTGCTGGTAGGTCATGCAGGCGCAAAACTGCATGGGATACCGCCAAATTCCAAATGTGAGTTTCTTAAGTTACTTTCAACAATTCTTCCGGATCGCTTCGTGTATCAAATATTACTTTAATGTATACCGTTTGAATTTGGGCATGATAACTATAAATAATTTTATAATTACCTTCTACAAGGTATCTGTACTCTTGATTTCTTTTGACCAAAGTCTGCTCGATAGCCCCTGATTGCGGAAACTCTTCAAGCTGATGTGTGCGGGAAAGTATGTTTTGGATAATTTGATGAGCGTTTTTTGGTGAGTGCTGGGCTATAAACTCATGAATACATTCCAAATCCACGAATGCCTCTTCCGTCCAGATTACTCGGGCAACGATCAAATTTTAATCCTTTCGTTTAAAATAAGTCTCAATATCTCGCTGAGAATAGATACGTCCTGACGCGATGTCAGCTTCTGCCCGATCTAATTTCTTTTCAATTTCTGCTAAAGAAGATGGAGTTCTAGTTTTATAGGTATCGTTTACTGAATCCTTTCGGACTTGTTCAATAATCCGAATGAGCTCTTCATCCTCTACCCGGGTAAGCCACTCGATAAGCTGAATTTTTTTTTGTACGATGTCCATAAACGAATATACCTATAATTTTATTCAATAGTGAATTAAAATGTCCCTTCCTATTCTTGAATCAGTTCGACCGGATAAGAAAGGTAATTGTACCAGTTGTTGTCGAACGTATGATTGCCCCATCTTTTTTCGTAAAAGTTAGCTTTTCAATGGCCTCTCGACAAGCATACTCAGCCTCTTTCGTGTGCAAAGTATTTACAATTACTTTGTAACCTTCTAGTTCACCCGCAGCATCAACTCTTATTTCAAACACAATACGCCCCCCGGATTCACTACTTGGAATAGTTGGTTTTGGAATATAATCCCAAGTCCATCCTTCAATATCAAGTCCTGCACCTCCTGCCCCACCACCTTGTTTGCCATAAAGTGCATCGGCATCAATTTTACCTTTCGGGTCACCTTTATCGCCTGTTTTGTTGGCGTCATCACCATGACTAACCGGCTTACCTTCTTTATTGTCTGTTGTAGTTTTATCCGCAGTTGTCTTGGTGGCGCTCTTAGCTTCGGTAACCGTTTCTTTGGGCTTCGTTTCTGTTTTTACAACTTCTTTTTGTTCCCTTTCCTTAGGCTTTTCAACCGGCTTAGGGTCAACTTTCTTTTCTTCTTTAAGCGTTACCGGGCTTTCCTGTTTGGTCACAACCGGTTGCTCAATTGGTTTAGCTTCCTGAGGTTTTGATTCTTCTACCTGGGGTTTCTCTTCCACTTGTTGCTGATCATTCTTGGCTTGCTCTACTTCATCTTGCGAAGGTTGCGTTGAGCCCGCTGGTTCTGTTGGCTGTACCGGTCCCGAGCCAACATCATCGGTTCCGAAATTTAATTCTATTCCATATTCCGGAAGCGGTGGATTTGGTGCGCGCCAGGCGACTACAAACAGGAAAGCAAGCAATAACAAACCGTGCACGCCAATAGTAGTAGCTAATGCTATTCGCTTGTTTTGCTTTTCTTGTTCTTCTGTGATATGATTTTGCTCGGAATACACTTTTCGGAATCTATTTAGGTTTTGTAGCGGCTATTACCTTTGCTTCAAGGGCTGTGGCAATTCCGGTAACGTACATGGCTTCACCCCACGGCACATCTTTGTCAATATGCAATACAACGGAGCCGCCTTTTCCGGTAAGTTTGCTTTTCAACTCGCCTTCCAGTAAACTCTTGGATACTTTCTTTTCATTAACGTAATACTGAAGGTCCTTGGTTACTGTAACGGAAACTTTTTGCATTTCAATAGTACTGGACTTTGTAGAAGGCAGGTTTACCGGAAGTCCCGATGGCGTAACAAATGATGATGTTAACATGAAAAACACGAGCAAAAGAAAGATCAGGTCTGTCATGGAGGACATACTGAACATCGGCTCAACCTTGTTTTTCGAACTTAGTTTCATCGTGGTTCTTGTAACAAGTCAACAAAATCAATTGAGGTATACTCCATTTTATGGATTACTTTCTGCACGCGCGACACCAGGTAGTTATAGGCCAGGTAAGCAATAATGCCTACAATCAATCCTGCTACGGTTGTAATCATGGCTGTATAAATACCATCGGAAAGAAGTTTGGGGCTCACTGACCCCTCTTGTTGTGAAATGGAAATGAAAGCCTTAACCATACCGATTACCGTTCCGAGGAAACCCATCATTGGGGCTGCGCCTGAAATAGTGGCGAGTGTTGAGAGGTTCTTTTCCAATTTGAATATTTCAATCTTACCAACGTTCTCAATAGAGGCTTCGATGTTTTTTAGCGGGCTTCCAATGCGCGAGATGCCCTTCTCGATCATACGCGCAATGGGCGAATCGGTTTGTGAGCAGAGAAGTTTTGCTCCGTTAATATCGCCTTTCAATACCTGTTCTTTTATTTTATGCATAAATGCATTCGGATCCTGGTTGGCCTTCTGGATGGTAAGGAAACGTTCAAAGAATATATATATGGCAACAAAGGAGAGTATTACAATGGGCACCATCATAAAACCTCCCTTCAAGGTAAGGTCAATAACCGATAATGACTGGCTTACGGATTCTGATCCGCTTGTCTCAGTCATGATTTGTAGCAACATCATGATGTCAGTAGAAAGGATTAAATTAAAAAATACGTTCCCTTAAGGGTAAAAAATCAGTACTTAAGTACCCACACACCATCACCATACTGGGCTTTCAGTTCATTTGCCTTGGTTTGGGCTGCATCAAACGTATCGCCTTCTGAAACAGCCATGCGCGAAACCTTATGCTTACCAAATGGAGGTATTATTTTAGTGCTCACACCCTCATTACTTAACTTCTTTGCATAATCCATAAGCAGGTCACGGTCCAGTGCACTGGTAATGATAACGTAATAACGGCCCGTGCGTTCCGATAGTGTTTCGATGGAACCTTCCTTTGGAATAGCCGCCAATGAATCAAGCCTGCGCTGTTCAGCGGCCTGGCGTTGCAAACGAAGTCGGTTTTCCTCTTCTTCCCTGGCTTTACGGGCAGCTTCACGGGCAGCTGCTTCAGCCTGCTCGGCTGCCATGCGCTCTTTTTGTTTTGGTTGGTAAATAACAAAATACCATGTAGCCCCTAAAGCCAGCACGATAACGAACAGTATGCCCAATACTTTGGGCCATATGGATGATTCTTCCTGATATGGGGTGTAGCGATAAGGCTCCTCAGAAACCGGCTCTTCCTGCTGGTCTTGTCCAAACCCCGTATAACTATTCTCCTCTTGTTGAGGTTGTGGCTCATTGTCGCCTGAAGATGCGGAGGTGCTTTCGGTTGGCTCGTCCCTGCGGATGGGTTCGTATTCTATTTCAGGAAGACCGAAGGAATCATCGGAGTCGTTACCCGTATTTTCGTTTGATATGTCTTCTTCGTTTTGCTTTTTTCTTCTTGCCATGAAGGTTCAAAAGTTGGTATGTACAAAATTAAGTGAATTTTTGAGGCATCCAAATAGGTGTAAACGTGTGCACTCGCTCATCAGAAACTCCAGGTTATACCGCCCATAGCCTGAAAGGCACGCACCGGGTAATTGAAATACACCTGGTACGCGTTGGAGGTTATGTTGTTCAAATCTACAAACACAGAGAACTTGTCGGACACGAAATACTCCACCCTGAAGTTAAGGTCAAAGGCAGGATCGAGCTTAACGCTTTGCAACGTTACCGGGTCAAGTGCCTTAATGCCACCCAACGCCAAAATATCAGAACTGAAGGCCAACTTACCTTTTAAGTTGTACCGACCGCCAAGGGTTAAACTATACGCTGGCCGGTGCCATGCTTCTGCTTGGGAACCTGTATTATAACTAAAGTAATCTCCACGAAGGCTTAACCGTGCAGTATTGCCGTAATTCATGTTCATGGAGGCAAACAGATTGGTGCGCTTTGTGGCACCTTCATCGTACACCATATCAAATTTTGCCTGGTTATCGTCATTGTTCACGAAGAAGTACAGGTTCTTCAGGCTGGCAAAAGAAAGTCCGGTGTTTACAAATACATTACTGTTCAGTCGCATATTCAAGGCAGCCTGAAAGTCAAATACCTTATTGGTGTGATAAATGGGTATGGCGGCATTAAGCCATCGGTTTTGGCGCATCAAGGTCTGCAAGGAAACGCGTTCAATGCCTCCGGTTAATGTGCCCACTACATCAATCGATGGCGTTAAGGGATAGGTAACCTTTACATCAGGATAGAGGTGCAGGTTTTTGGCATCAAGGGTATCATTCTCTACGGCAAGCACGGCTCCTACCTGTAGCTTCAGGTTGTCTTGTGTCCTGAATGAATAGTACGGGTTAACCTGAAAGAGATTGCGTGCCTTCTTATCAATGCCCTCATCTTTCCGGTTGATTAAGGTATAAAAAGCCTTCAGTTCAATGGCATTATCGTTACCGATTTTATAGGCACTTGAAAAGTTCAGGTCTACCGTACTCTCACTAGCCTCGAACTTATCGTTTAAAAAACTGAAGTTCCCGCCAAGGTTGTAGGAAAAATCGGTGTTGCGGGCATTGGTAATGCCCAGGCCTATAGTAAAAAGATTGTACGATTGACGGATGGTATCACGCAGCACGTTTTCACCTTCGGGGTAACCATAAAAATGGGTAGATAGGTTTTCAAAACCTGCATTACCCTGAAAGGCAAACTCCTTACTGAAGGTTTGTGCAAAAACGGAAAGGCCGGAATTACCACTACCGGAATTTTTTCCATCCACCGGCCCTTTACCAGAACTGTTGAGGAAAGCATGCGCGCCAATCAGTTTATTTTTGTTCTCTTTTGAATTTACAAATGCTTCGAGGTAAGGTGATGCATAATTACCATACCCTGCACTTACAAATCCTCCATTTACCGCTTTCGAGTCTTCTTGCTTTAAGCGTAACGGACGGATGGCCGGATTGGACTCAGGCGTAGTAAATGTTAATGGTCTGAAATTGTAAGTTATCTCGGGCTTGATCGGTTCAACCGGGCGTGGTGGAATTTTATCAAACAATCGGTTTGCCTGTGGAAGGGTTATTTCCCGCTCCTTTACAATTTCAATCTCAACGGGCTTCATCCGAACATCATCTTCCTGTTGGGCCACTGCTGCCGGTGCTACACTAACCAGTATCAGAAGTGTAAAAATGTAACTGTAAATTTTAGGTTCTTTCATGGTTTACCAGCCTAATTGTTACCAACTGTGTCTGCGGCCACTTGTTTTTTACGTGAATCTTCGTCAGCATTTATTTTTCTCAACTTTTCCTTTGCAGCATCCTTTATATGCTGTAGCGGAAACTTGTCAATGAGTGACTGCAGCGTTGCTTTGGCCTGAAAGACATTGTTCATGGCGATGAAATTATCTGCCAGCAATAAAAACGAACGGCCAACCCATTCTTCGTAGGCACCAAACTCAGCATCAATGCCCACTAATGTTTCATAGCATTGCTTGTATTCTTTGGTCAGGAAAAATATTTCACCGAGGCGGTATTTAGCTTCTGCCCCAAACTCATCGCGGGCCGTGTTGAGGGTATTAATAAACTCATCTTTGGCCACATCATACTGTCCACGGGCCATGGCCGATTTACCCAAATACAAGGTGGCTTTGTTTTGGGCACCGGCATTTATATTACCTTTTTCAAGAATGATATTCGCATAGGCATTCACTGAATCATATTGCGCCAACAAGAAAAAAGAATCCATCATGCCGGACCAGGCATTGAACTGATCCTTTTTATTTACCGCCAGTCGCTCCATTCTGCGGTAGCTTACAATGGCCTTTTCATAGCGCCCTAGCCTGAACTCGATTTCAGCCATACGCGCTACCACCCGGTTGAGCATGCTAAACGTTGGGTCACTGCTAAGGGCTGTGTAAATGGAAAGGGCCTTCTCCAATTCACGTTGCCGGTAATGCGATTCAGCCAGGTAGTAATGGGCTTCCTGAATGCGGGAACTTTGTGGGTAGTTAATCAAAAAGCCATTGAAGGCTGTAATGGCGCGTGCATACTGCTGATCGAAGTAAAGGGTTTTGGCTGCTTCAAATTCAACCACTTCAAGGTTCTTGCTTTCAGGGTTAGCCTTTTTGTAAAGGGCCAGATAATTTTCAAACTCGCCACTCCTGCCGGCAAGCCCCAGGGCCTCCTGCAAGGGAAGCAACACTTGCTGTGCTACGGGGTGTTGCGGAAATTTTTGAAGTATGGCAGCATAATCGTTTGCTGTCCGGTCGTACTGTTTCATGTTAAAATAGGATGCAGCCCTGCGCATATAAGCGTAGGGTAAAAACCGGCTGCCTGCACCTTCATTGATGAGCTGTGTAAGTCCGTTGGCAGCGGCTTCATAGTTACCTTGTTCAATTTCAAATTGTGCGCGTTGAAAAATTGCCTCATCGCGGTATTGTGATTTGGGATAGCTGGATATTAATACGGAAAACTGGTTTCGTGCATCGGTATAGTTTCTTAGTATGCCATTAATAACACCGGTTTGAAAAAGGATATAATCATCATCGGGCGAATTAAGCTGCCGTGCCCGGTTGTATGTTGAAAGTGCATCGGGATAAACTTTACGCACATAATAGCAATCGGCCAGGCGTACCAGCCCATCTACGTACATGGCCCCACTTTTAGGGGAGCGATTCGTAAAATCCTTAAAATTAAAGAGCGCCTGTTCGTATTGCTGAAGATTAAAATGAGCATACGCCAACCCGTAGCGGGCTTTGGCCAGCGTTTCGGGTTCAGCCCCAGTACCCAGCGAAACAACTTTTTGATAACGCTTTATAGCTTCCTCATATTTACGATTGAGGGAGTAAGCCTCGCCACTCCAAAAGCTTGCTAATGCAGTATAGTTTGCTGCTATCGGGTAGCGCAACGATTTATCAAAAAACTGTTCAGCACCTTCATAGTCGTCTTTATTAAAAAGTTCTGATCCTTTCAAAAAGGTTGCTTTCTGGTAGGCCTGGTCCACCGCTTGCGACCTGCGCGGCAAGGACTCAATATATTCAATGGCTTTGTTGTAATTGTTTCCGTTAACGTAGGCCTGGGCTAGCAATTCCTTCACTTCAGTTGTGTATGTGCTGGAAGGAAAGCCCTTGAGAAAACGTTCGAATTCTGCAATGGCCTGATCAGGCTTACCCAAATCATACGATACCTTAGCATACTGAAAGGTGCTCTCTTCAACCAGGTCTTTATCTTTTAAATACTTACGGGCATTGTCAAACGATGTTGAAGCAAATGGTTTATTCCCTTGCTTGAGATATAATATGCCCAGGTAATACGATGCATAATAACCTACGGAATCACTGGAGGTGGCAGAATTCTTAAGGTATTCGATTGCCTTATCATCCTGACCTAATGAATAATATGCGTGGCCTGCCCGGTAAAGTAAAGATGCCGGTGCTTTAGATTTGTTTTCTTTCAGGTAGGTTTCGTAAGCGGCTACCGCACTGCTATAATCTTTCTTAAAGTAGTAGGCATCAGCCGCAAGCATGGAAATTTCCGAGTAATTGGTAATGGTAGTTGCACGGGGCCTCAAAGCAATTTCATACTGGATCAGATCATCGTAACGCTTTTGCTTGTACAGTACGTTGGCCAGTAATTGCGGGACAACGGTGGCATACGATGCATTTAATTCAGCCCGTTTTAAGTCGGTGTAAGCGTCATCATAGTTGCCGTTGGCAAATTCAATGAAGCCTGCATAGTAATTGGCTGCGGCCGCATACTCGCTGTTCTGGATTTTTACTGCATTAAACTTAGTCAATGCCTCATCTAATTTTTTTTGGCTAAAAAGGCTGTAGCCCCATTTAAAGTTTGCCTCGGTTCGTTGGTCAGGTGTGAGGGCCGAGATGTTTACTTTAGCATAGCTGGCTGAAGCTTTTGCATAGTTTTTTTCGTTATAGAAAAAATTTGCCAGGTCCAGGTAAGCGGTAATGCTTCTTGGGTTAGCCGGGTTTGAGTCAATAAAATCTTCAATGCGTTTTTCGGCATCGCTATGCCCAAGGTTTAAGGCACAATATGCCAGGTAGTACTCAGCCTCTGCCCTTCGGGTATCCGGACCGGCAGATTGTTGTAAATACTGAGTGAACACCTCGCGGGCAGCACCGTAGTTAGACAGGTTAACCAATTCAAGTCCCTTTTTGTAAAGGTTATCCAATCGCCCCCTCGAAAGTTGGTCCTGCGCAAAAGCACTATGGGTAATAAAGCTTAATAAGACAACGCTTACAAGCAAATTCAATCTTGCCACAACAGTCGTTTCTTGTTTAGAACTTCGAACGGTAAAAAATATTGCAAACGGCAGACCAAAAATAAAAGTTAAAAAAATGCGTGACGTGTGCACGGACTCAAAGGTAAACAAAATAAAAGATAAGAATCAAAACAACGCTGTATTCACCGCTCAGTTAATTCATCAGTCGGTAAACCAACTCGCGCAACAACTGACCTTCATCTGCCGAGCCGGTATTGACACCTTTCAATTTAAGGTCGGCCTCTTTCAAAAGGTAAATATTCTCAACAATCTTTAATGTCTGGTAATAACGTAAAGCCAATGCATAATCACGTATAGCATACGAACTGATTTTCAACACACTAAGCAATCCCTTCTCACTTTTGTCCGAAGCCGAGGAAGCGATGAGTAGTTTGCTAAAGAATGCGTAAAGAAAAGCCACTACGGGTATAACCGGGTTCTTTTTTGTATTCCGTTCAAAATAATTTACGATGCGGGCCGCCTGCAGCCTATCACGATGTATTATGGCTTTTTGAAGTTCAAAGATGTTATACTCTTTACTAATACCAACTTTTGCCAGCACATGATCTACCGTTACGGGTTCGCCAAGCGCCATACCAATGGTAACTTTATCAAACTCATTGGTTAATCGGTTTAAGTCATTGCCTACAAATTCGCAAAGCGCCTGTAACGCCTGTCCATCTATGCTTACCTGCTTTTCCCGGGCATAATCGGCTAAGAAGTCGGGCAATTGATTATCGTAAAGTTTCTTCCCGCTAATAGTGGTTGCCAGTTTCTCGATATTTTTTCCAAGTTCTTTCCGCTTATCAAGGCTTTTATGCTTATGGCAAAATACCAGTATGGTACTCGGAACCGGTTGTTTGAGATACTCCAATAATAGTTTGGTTCCCAGCTCTTTATTTAAGTCCTGTATATCCTGTGCTTCCTTAACAATTACAACTTGCTTTTCGGCCATCATGGGAAATCGCCTGGCATTGGTTAGCACAGTGGCCATGGTAACATCCTTGCCATAAAGGATTACCTGATTAAAACCTTTCTCAGCGTCACTCAATGCATGTTGTTCGATGTGATCAGCAATAATGTCAATGAAGTAACTCTCCTCTCCCTGAAGGAAATAAACCGGATCAAATTTCCTGGCCTTTAATGCAGCCATTATTTTCTTTACTGAAGCATCCATTACCCCACCCGTTTTTTTGAACTAAATGTAAACGCTGATGTAATGCCAACCAAGGCACCTGCCAAATGAGCTTCCCAAGAAATGCGAGGATCGCCAGGCAAAACTCCGTAAAAAATTCCACCGTAAAGAAGTATGGTGATGACCGAGATAAGTATGGATAGAAAGTCGCGCCTGAACAGCCCGAAGAATATCAGGAAAAAGGCCAACGCATAAACAATGCCGCTGGCACCGATATGGTTAGCCGGCCTGGCAAAAAGCCAAACCAACGCATTGGTCCAAAAAAAAGCGCGGAAGAATATTGCATTGGCTATGCGATCGTAAAAGTAAAAGAGCGTGGCACCGAGAAAAAGTAACGGCAACGTGTTTGACACCAAGTGGTAGATGTCACCGTGGGCAAGCGGGCCTAAAAATATGCCTATCAATCCAATAAGGGTACGGGGTTGAATCCCGTATTGGCTTATCGCCCAATGATAATTATGCTCCAGGAAAAAGCACAACCACATAAAGAAAACAAAGCGGAACGGAACAACCGAGCTTCCAATAATTGTCGATCTAGGCATCCGCAATCAAGTTGTTTCAGGATTGTTGATCATGCCCAGGTTTACATATCGCGCTTCTTCTGCGCCCACGGCATTATACCCTAAAACCCCACCAGAGGAAGTGGCGATTTTTGCAGCAATGTCTAACAAGGTTTGATAAAACTCTCCGGCAAAGGTGCGGTCAATCTTTGGCCAGATGGAATTGAGTTGCATCAACTCCTCGGCAATCATCGGATTTCGTTGGGCGGATTCATAAGGATAATTCTGCAAAAGGATTTTTAGTTTATCTTCAAAATCGGTGGCAATTTCATGAATGAGGGTAGAAACTGAAGAAGACGATTTTTTCTTTTTCTTTTCGGCAAACTTTATGGCCTCTTTTATTTCTTTACGGTCAATCGTTCCGTCAGCACCGGCTATCAATATGCAAACCAAAATGGGCGACTTGTAAACAAGTTCCATCTCAGTTGCAGCGAGTTGATAGAGTTCGGGTACCATAATCCAAAAAAGACCATGCAAAAATGCCTAATAAAAGCCTGTTTTTATACTTTTAGGGGTTAAAAAAACTATTGTAACTTACTCCATTCAACACACACATGTACGAGAAAGATCCTGTTAAAATCTTTGTAGTAGAGGATGATGTGGCCTACACCAAGTTCCTGAAGTATGTTTTGGGCCTGAATCCCGACTTTGAGGTTGAATACTATACCACAGGCAAAGAATGCATCAGTAACCTGCACAAAAATCCATCAATCATAACGCTCGACTATTCCTTACCGGATATGACCGGAGAAAACGTGTTGGAGCAAATCCGCAATTATGATCCGAACATAAACGTGGTCATAGTCTCTGCCCAGGAGAAGATCGGTACTGCCGTGGAGCTATTGAAATCAGGTGCATACGATTACATCACCAAAGATCAGGATACTAAAGACAGGCTGTTAAACTCCATTAACCACGCCCGCAACAAATCCTCACTGATAAAAGAAATCGATCACCTGAAGAAGGAAATCACCGAAAAGTACGAGTTTGAAAAGAGTATTATCGGAAACAGTATAGCGCTAAAAGGTGTGTTTCAATTGCTCGAAAAAGCTGTAGGCACCAATATATCTGTTTCTATAACAGGTGAAACAGGAACTGGTAAAGAGCTGGTAGCCAAGGCTATACACTATAACAGCAAACGAAAAAATAAACCCTTTATAGCGGTGAATATTGCGGCCATCCCGCGTGAATTGCTGGAAAGTGAGCTGTTCGGCCATGAAAAAGGCTCCTTTACCGGTGCGGTGTCCAGGCGCATTGGAAAATTTGAAGAAGCAGAAGGTGGTACGTTGTTTTTGGATGAGATTGGCGAAATGGATCCTTCGCTGCAGGCTAAAATACTGCGGGTGTTGCAAGAGCGGGAAGTAATACGTATTGGCGGCAACCAGGTGATTAAACTGGATGTGCGCATTATTACGGCCACCCATAAAGACCTTGCCGAAGAAGTGAAAAATGGCAAGTTCCGCGAAGACCTGTACTACCGGCTTATGGGCATGCCCATAAACCTTCCTCCCCTGCGCGAACGCGGCAACGATGTAATACTCATTGCCAAATATTTTCTCGACCAGTTTTCAAAAGACAACCAATTGCCAAAATTTTTGCTTTCGCAGGAAGCCCAGGCCAAGTTGCTGGAATATCCCTTTCCGGGTAACATCCGCGAACTTAAATCGGTTATTGAACTGGCCGCGGTAATGTGCGAGGACAACATCATTGAACCCAGGAACCTTACCTTTGGCAATGCCAAAAGGCCCGAGTACTTGCTTAACCAGGAAATGAGTATGCAGGAGTACATGTACCGCATCATTCGGCACTACCTTAACCGTTACGATAATAACGTGCTGGAAGTAGCCAAGAAACTCGACATCGGAAAATCATCCCTCTACCGTTACCTTAAAGAGATGGAAGAGGCAGGCATCTGACATGAAGAACCTGATCAACTACATCAAAAAGGGGAAATTTTACCAGGCTGCCGTTGAGGACGGTTCGGATATTATTTTCATTGTTGATTTCGATGGTACCATCTTGTACCACAATGCATCCGTACGGGAAACACTCGGGTACAGGGCCAGGAGTTTGGTCGGCAAGAACTTTTTCGATTTCATCCTTCCGGAAAAGCTAAATGAATTCAGGGGCGAGTTCCATAAAAGCCGAAGAAAAGCCTACAACCAAAAAGTTGAGTTTCAGTTTCTATGCAAAGATAAAACCTACCGCTTCCTTGAGTTTAACTCCATTAACCTGAAGCACAAGGACAAATTAAATGGGTTAATACTCGATTGCCGCGACATTACGCAACGTAAAAGGGACGCGGAAGAAATGGTGCGTTTACAAAAAGCCAAGGAACAATTTTTAGCAAACATCAGTCATGAAATACGCACGCCCATAAATGGAATTGCCGGAATGGCAGGCTTGCTCAGCAAAGAACAAAATCAAGAAGAAAGGCAAAC
The DNA here is from genome assembly GCA_025808415.1 of Cyclobacteriaceae bacterium. Taxonomy (NCBI): domain Bacteria; kingdom Pseudomonadati; phylum Bacteroidota; class Cytophagia; order Cytophagales; family Cyclobacteriaceae; species Cyclobacteriaceae bacterium. The sequence continues at coordinate 2,244,544 of CP075525.1, read as the reverse complement.
CTATCTGAACGCCATTCTCCATTCGGCTGAGAACCTGAAAGTAATTATCAATGACATCCTTGATTTGGCCGCCATTGAATCGGGTAAACTGAAATTTGAAAAAATTGCTTTTAACCTGGCCGATCTGTTACCCTCGCTGATCAGCACTTTTAAATACCAGGCCGAGGAGAAAAAGATATTATTGGACTACACCCTTGAAGAGAAAGCAAACCGCATACTCTTAGGTGACCCGGTAAGGCTTAACCAAATATTGATCAACCTCATCAGTAATGCCGTAAAATTCACACACACTGGATCCATTTTAGTAAATGCATCGGTGCAACGTGAACAAAAAGGCAAGTGTTGGATTGAAATTTCCGTTACCGATACAGGTGTGGGCATACCGGAAGAAAAGTTAAAAACCATATTCGAAAGCTTTAGCCAGGCCGATGAAAGTGTAACCAGGCGTTATGGCGGTACAGGCCTCGGCCTTACCATTGCCAAACAACTGGTAGAACTTCAAAAAGGATGTATTAGTGTAAAAAGTAAACAACATGTAGGCTCTGTCTTTTCCATTGTTATCCCCTACGCTACCTCACAATCAAAACGCCTGGTCACCTCTACTCACCCAAGGCGTAACCATCAAAAGCACACTACCCTTCAGCAGCCCGTAAACGTACTGCTGGTGGAAGATAATGATATTAACCGCCTGTACGCCCAAAGCATTTTGCGGGGCTGGAATTGTAAAACTGATGTAGCCGAAAACGGGTTGGTAGCGATTGAGAAATTGAAGAGTAAGGAATATGATGTTGTTTTGATGGACATACAAATGCCCGTAATGGATGGCTATGAGGCCACCAAAGTCATTCGCATGATGGCGCCCCCGATCAATTCCATTCCCATAGTTGCCCTAACCGCCAATGCTACCAAAAACGATATTGACCGGTGCCGCGAAGCCGGTATGAATCATTATTTGGCAAAACCTTTTACACCCGAGGATTTATACAACAAACTCTTTGAAGAACTTAAGCTGAACCATGAAATTGTACCTGTAGCCAGCGTACAAAATGAAAAGAAGCTGTATGATTTAAGTTACCTGAAAAAGGTGTCGAATAATAATAAAGCGTTTATTGACGAGATGGTGCAAACGTTTATACAAACTATTCCTGGTTCGCTTGATCAAATAGAGGAAACCTTTCAGCAAGCCGATTGGTTGAAGACTTCGCGGTTGGTTCACCAGATAAAGCCTTCATTAACTTTGTTGGGTATACATGCCCTGAAAGATACGGCAGTAATACTGGAGGAAGCGTTTAAGACAGAACCAGAACCATCGGAAGAAAATATTGATTCGCTAAGAAAATTCACCAAGGCACTTCGCCAAACGGTAAACGAGCTTAAAGCACACTTTAAAGCCTAGTGGCTATTCATAACCGCCAACTTGCGTTGCGTCACTATCCGATCGCTCTTATTGAAAATAATGATATACATGCCATTGGCTAGTCTATCAATAGCTACTTCCTGCGGATAGGTTAAGTCTTCCTGAAGCTCACCCCTCTGAACAATGATTCCGCGCTGATCAACTATACTCCAGGTGTATCCTTCCGCTTTGGCCAGTTGGTTAAATCCATTTTCCAGCGCGAAGTTTACATTCTTCGAAGCCGGGTTAGGGAATACGATGATATCACGGATTTGGGCTAGAACCGGATCATCACCCAGGCCAACAACAGTAGAGGTTGTCTTAGGCAACGACCTCACCACATACGACTGATGGATTCGTTTAGTCGTGCGATCCTGAACAAAAGCCACCAACCATAAATTATTGCCATTCGCAACAGGTACATCAATGATGGATTTAACAGGAACACTTTGTGAGGTTCCGGTAGACCATGCCGTGCTCACCGTGAGCCCTTCCGTACCAAGCAATAATTTCCTGAGCACATGAATGTTGGCGTTGGGGCCGGTACCCACAATGCTGTCGACCAAGGCCAGTTGGAAGGTAACCGGTGAATTGAATGTGCCCGTGCCGATGTATTCAAAACTTAGCAAGGCACTAATTGAATCGGTAGGGATAGCATTTTGCGTTAACGAAATTCGGAATAACGGATCTTCCAGGGCTCGTTTGTCGGCTTCGCGGGCTGTAATTTTTGCCTGATCTCCATTAAACACAGTACCATAGTAATTGCCCAAAATACCGTCCATAATGGCAGCCGGGGGTTGCGACACACCGTAAAATAAACTGCGAGACGCAGGATCAACCGGATTATTCTGGTTGAGCACATCGCTTAATGGATTGGCAATGTGGTACTGGATTTTAAAGAAATCGGACTTCTTTTTGGCAAACGGAGGACCCGGTAGAGATACATCCGTTTGGGTGAAATAAAGGTTATTCAAATAATTGTTGGCGGCCGGGTTTATGCCTGCATTGGTAAAGTATTCAACCAGTACCTCTCGTTGCTTTTCACCGATAAATATATTATCGAAAGCGAAACCTTCGTACGGACGTGTTGGCGTACCGTTATTCTCATCACTGCCGAAAGCAATCCTGAAAATAACTTCATCTCGATCGGCAGGATCAATCATATCCAGATTAAAACGTGCTGTCTTCCAGTTATTTTGTATTCCAGTCCACCCAAATTGTCCTATATTTTGCAAGCCCGGATTTCCAACCAAAGCACCTCGGTTGTACCAATTCAATCCCGCCCCACTGATGTCACCCACAGCGAACCAATTTACACCTCCATCAACGGAATATTGTAAAACTGCGCCATCACGCTGATCCTCCAAATCTGCCCAATAGTCTACCGAAACCATTGGTCGTTCGATGTTCGAGAGATTCAAACAAGGTCCAATTACAGCTGATTTTTCAGTATTATAATAAGTAGAATTTGTAGTGGATGAGCCTGGATTCAACCCTGTCCACCAGGCATTAATTGAACCACCGGAAGCTGAATTAATGATTAAACCTGAGGGTGTAGTCCAAACCCAACTATTCTCTGTTATGATCAGGTCGGCCACCTGGGTTCCGTTATTTGCTTTGGTAGCAACCCAGGTTCCCGCAGAAAGTTCAAAGTCTTCAAAATAACCTGTTGTTGGCGATGGGGTTCCATATGATTGAATAAAAACTCTTCGCACCAAATCGTTAGTACAACCATCATTGGTTTCAACCGTCAGCCTTACATCATACTGTCCGAAATTATCGTACCTGTGATTTGGGTTTGTAAAAGTACCTGTTGTTCTTCCCCCATTCGTGCCGCCCGGTATGGGTGAACCAGCAGGGCCACTTACGGTAAATCCATCATTGAATTCCCAAGTATAAAAGTCAATTGTGCTTATGCCAGGATTTGAGTTATCAACAAATTTTGTATCGTTACCGTTACAGAACTCAGACCAGTTAAAGGCCATTAAAGGCACTGGGCCTACACGTATTGTTTTAAGTGTATCCCGGAAACAACCCTCATTTGTGGTTACGCGAAGTTTAACATCATACTGTAATGGGGTATTGTATTGATAGGTTGGCTCTTGTTGAGTACTGCCGTTTCCATCGCCAAATTCCCACAGGTAATTAGAGATTGTAGCTCCATACGGGTTTGTTCCTGGTATGAAGGAGGATTCAGTAAATGTGATGTCAGAGGTTATACAAGAATTGGTAACATCAATAATGGCTTTTGGTCCAGCCGTAACCCGTATTATCCTTGCAACAGGGTTTGGCGCACCAAAGCTATTGGTGAATGTATAGACTATTGTATACAAACCGGGTGCAAGACCATCTGTTCTTAACTTAAATTTTTGATTTGCAGGAACACCACTGCCATCAAAATAAATTCTTCCGGGCGGTAGATCAGGACTTGTGAAAAGTGCCTCTTCGGGAGGAGTAAGATTTGGTATTACAACCAGTGGATCTTCAATTAAAACAAGGTCACCTTGATTAGCACAAATATATCCATTTGCCAATCCCAAGGGATCAACCTGTTCATTCTGAACCCTGAAGTTTACGTCAGTTATTGGATTAACAATCACTTGTTTGTTTGGCGAGCTAAAACAACCCGTAACAGGGTCTTGGTAGGTGTAGGTAATGATGTTCATTGCCGGAATAAGATTGGCAATTGAAGGAAAAAATGTATTTCCTGATATACCTGGGCCGGAGAAAACTCCACCACCCGGAACACCTGAAATATTCACAGGATCGCTGTTTTCAGCATACACCGGATCAAGTCCCACAATTGTCACAAAGTTCAACGTATCCCTTACCGCTACAACTACCTGATCGGATACTGCCGGGCAAACGCCCGGAGGGTCGTTGGTGGTTAACGTAAACGTAATCGATAAATTGGTGGCTGCCCGTTCGGCTGCAGAGAGCGAATATCCGGTAATCGGATTTGTGGCAATATCAAAATTGTTTGTTCCGCCTGTCCAGGTTACGGATGTTGTTGACCCGCTAAACGAGCCATTGAGTATAATATCATCGTACTCACATATGGCGAAATCCACACCGGCATTTACCTTGGCCGATTCATCCACCGTAAAATCAACATCAATAAAGGCCGGCACACAAGGTCCTGCACCATCCGGATCATTGGTTGTTAAGCGGAAGGTTACTGTATTTCCAACATCGGTTAAAGCAGTTGTGTAAGAAGCACCTACAGTAAGCCCTGTAATGCTGCTTGTGGAAAGGGTCCCATCACCGGTAATCAACGACCAACTACCTGCATTTGCGCTACCCCCTACTGTTCCCGTCAACGGTATCGAGGTGGGCTCGCATACATCTACCGTAGTACTTGGCACAAAAACAAGCGCTTGCGGATTTACGCGCAATTGAAATGTACTAGCGGCTACTGCACAAACTGCCGAAGGACTGGTTACGGTTAACGTGAAGGTTACAATGTTGTTGACATCTCCGGCACCAACTGTATAAACAGGGTTCAACACGGTCGGATCATTCAAACTACCTGTACCATTATGCGACCATACCAGGGTTCCATTGGCAATCGATGCTGTTATGGAACGTGAAGCAAAATCGAACGTGGGTGTTCCCTGGCACACGGCATCATTACTACCCGCTATGGAAACCGGTGCAGGCGTAATCGTTAATTGCATGGCATCGTTAATGCTCGAGCAACTTCCGGCACTGAAAGCAGTCAGCGTAAACGTGACAAGGCCGGTTTCGGAAGGTGATGCAAAGTAGGTTGGCGCGAGGGTGTTGGCATTGAACAATGATCCTGAGCCTGTATGGGACCAGAAAACACTCGCAATATTGGATGCGGAGGCGCCTACACTTTGACTGGCAAAGCTAAAGGTTGCACCTTGGCAAATTTCTTCATTGCTTCCGGCATCTACGATTATACCCGGTGTAATGGACAATACCATTTGATCCTGCACGCTGGGGCAAACGCCATTACCAAAGGCCGTTAAGGTGAAGGTTACCAGACCTGTTTCACCAACACCGGGTGTATAAACTGGAGATAAAGTATTCGCTCCTGCGATGGTACCAGTACCGGTACTTGTCCACAACAGCGAGCTGTAGTTGATTCCGAATGCAGGAATAAACTGTGTAGCAAAATCAAATGCCACACCTTCACAGGTCTCGGCATCGGTACCGGCATTGATAATGGCAGAAGGCGTAATGATCAGTTGCATAACATCATTTACCGCAGTGCAAGTACCGGCTGCATTCGCGGTTAACGTAAACGTGAGCGTGCCCGTCTCACCGGTTGTTGGCTGGTATATCGGTGTAAGTGTGTTGGCATTAAACAAGGTTCCTGTACCAGTGGTTGTCCATAATATTGAACTGAAGTGTGTAGCACTAGCCAAAGTGCTCTGGCTGGCAAAACTAAAGATAGAACCCTGGCAAATGGATTCTGTACTGCCCGCATCAACAACTGGTGAAGGCGTGACGGTTAAGTTCATCTGATCCTGAACGGAAGTACAACTTCCGTTTCCTGTTGCTGTCAGGGTAAAAGTAATGAGACCAAACTCCCCTACTCCGGGCGTGTAGGTTGGTGTAAGGGTGTTGGCATTAAATAAAGTCCCGGTTCCTGTGGTTGTCCATGTAAGGCTAAAAAAGTTTGAGCCGCTTGCTGGTACTGCACGCGTTCCAAAATTAAAGGATGTAGTCTGGCAAACTTCGGCATCGCCCCCTGCATGGATTAGCGGACGCGGGGTAATCACAAGATTCATGGTGCTGTTTACCGGAACACAGCTTCCGTTTCCTGTTGCGGTGAGTGTAAACGTAAGCGTACCCGTTTCACCAGGTGAAGGCACATAGGTTGGCGTTAATGTGTTGCCATTAAAAATAGTCCCTGTTCCATTGGTTGTCCAGGTGATTGAACTGAAGTTAGAAGCCGTAGCCGGTGAGGATTGCGTATTGAAATTAAAGGTAAGGCCTTCGCAGATTTCCTGGTTGCTACCAGCGCTTACAACCGGTGCCGGTGTAATCGCCAACTGCATCTGGCTTTGCACTGTGGGGCAGCTTCCATTACCCACAGCCGTTAATGTAAAGGTGATACTTCCCAAATCGCTGACAGCCGGTGTGTATGATGGCGTTAGGGTAGTCTCGTTCACAAGAGTACCTGACCCCGTTGTTGTCCAGAGCAGGGATTGAAAATTGGTTGCTGTTGCCGGGGTGCTTTGCGATGCAAAATTAAAGGTGACACCGGCACAGGTTTCGGCATTGCTTCCCGCAGATACGGTTACTGATGGTGTAATCGTCAAAACCATGACATCGGTAACTGCACCACAACTACCTGTGCTGTTAGCTTGTAAAGTAAATGTTACCAAACCAGTCTCTGCGGGCCCTGGCAAATATGTTGGGGTTAAGGTTGTGCTGTTAAATAATGTACCGGTACCCGTATGGCTCCAGGCCAATGAACTAAAATTAGCCGCTGATGCCCCTGTCGTTTGAGATGAGAATGGGAATAATGACCCCTGGCAAATTTCAACATCACTACCGGCATCTACTACAGGTGTAGGGGTGATGGTTAAAATCATTTGATCATCAACAGTGGGGCAAGCCCCGGTTGCGGTTGCTGTTAACGTAAATGTTACAAGCCCAAACTCACCAACACCCGGCACATACGTAGGTGTTAGGGTGGTTTGATTTGAAAGGGTACCTGTGCCTGTAGTAGTCCAAAGCAATGAACTGAAATCCGATGCTGTAGCAGGAGTTACCTGGGACGTAAAATTGAATGTGGAACCCTGACATATTTCGGCATCACTGCCAGCATTAACCGAAGCGCTCGGGGAAATTGTTACCAAAAGTGGGGCTGTGGTAATGGCACAACCCGTTGCTGTAATCGTTTCAGTAAGTGTAACGGAACCAACACCTGAACCCGCCCAAGTAACCTGAATCGTTGAAGTACCCGACCCCGAAACAATGCTACCGCCTACTACTTCCCACAAGTAGGAATTACCGATAACATTTGGTGTAGTGTATACAACGCCTGTTTGGTTAGAACATACTGAGTTTGATCCGGAGATAACGGGAGTCGGGTTTGGATTAATTGCTACAGTGTAAAAAGGAGTTGTAACGGAACATATGCCGACTGTTTCAAGTAATTGAAGTGTGCCCGTTCCGGCTGAGCCCCAATTAATTGTAACGGTGTTATCGGTAGACGAACCAACAATCGTACCCCCTGCTATTGACCAACTGTAGGTGTTACCTGCTACAAGCGGAGTACTGTAAACCACATTGGTAGCATTAGCGCAGACTGAATTTAACCCACTGATGACAGGTGTTGGTATGGGATTGATATTAACCACGTAAGGCGGTGTAGTAACCGAACAACTGCTGGCCGGGATAAACTCGGTAAGCGTTACTGAGCCTACCCCTGCACCTCCCCAATTAACGGTGATGGAACTGGTGCCCGCCCCGGAGACTATACTTCCGCCAACAACAGTCCATGTATAACCGTTACCAGGCACATTGGGCGTTGTGTAAGTAACTCCCGCTTCATTCGCGCAAACAGATGTCAACCCACCAATAACCGGAGTTGGAATGGGGTTAATATTTACGGTAAATACCGGGGTTGTTATGGAGCAGCCCGTGGCAATAATGGTTTCGGTTAATTCAATAGTACCGGTTCCTGCACCGCCCCAATCAACAACAATACTGTTCCCGGTCGAAGGTCCATCAATAACGCCTCCGGTTACAACCCATGCATAACTTCTGCCGGCAATTAAAGGTGTGCTGTAAACTTTATCCTGATCGTTGGCACATACGAAATTGTTTCCGCTGATTACCGGTGCAGGTCTTGGATTTATCGTTACTGTAAGTGGCGTGGCGCTTACTGCACATCCTGTTGCAGTAACAAACTCGGTTACTGCAACCTCCCCGATTCCAGGCGCTCCCCATTGAACATAAATTTCATGGGTGCCAATGCCACCAACTATTGCTCCACCTAATACGCTCCAGTTATAAAAATTACCCGGTGTGTTTGGCGTAGAGTATATTGTGATCTCACTTATTTGGTTGGCGCATACTGCGTTAAGTCCTGAAATTACCGGGGAAGGTGCCGTGTTTATAGTAACGTTAAATAAAGAAGTTGTTACCGCGCAGCCCGAAGCCGTGATCGTTTCCGTTAGCTGAACTGTTCCGGTACCTGGTGTAGCCCCCCAATCAACAACGATACTGTTGCCAGTAGATGAACCATTAATCGTACCCCCGGTAACTACCCAACTGTAGGTATGACCCACAACATTCGGGGTGCTGTAAACACTGCCCAGTGTGTTGGCACAAACGGTATTGGCACCGGTAATAAAAGGCGTTGGGTTTGGATTGATGGTTACCGATAACGGTGCGGATGTGGTAACACAACCTGTGGTTGGAATAAACTCAATAAGCGTAACGGAACCTGCTCCTGCACTGCCCCAATTAACGGTAATAGAATTCGTACCTGCACCGCCTGCAATTGTGCCTCCCAATACTGACCAGATATAGATATTTCCGGGAGTGTTGGGTGATGAATAAACCAACCCTGTCTGATTAGCACAAACCGTTGACGTGCCGCTAACCACTGGCGTTGGCACAGGGTTGATAATAACTGTTAAAGGAGCAGCAATTGTTGAGCAAGAGCTTGCATCGATGGTTTCGGTAAGTTGTACGGTGCCTGTTCCGGATGCGCCCCAGTTAACCTGTATACTTGCAGTCCCTGCACCAGAGGCTATTGTTCCTCCGGTTACTGTCCAGGAGTAACTCCTCCCGGCATTTGCAGGTGTTGAGTAAATAACCCCTGATTGGTTTGCGCAAACTGTATTAGGTCCGGTAATTACCGGAGTTGGCTTGGGATCAATCGTTACTGGATAAGCCGGTGTGGTTATTGAGCAACCGGTTGCTGTTATGGTTTCCGTAAGGGTAACTGTTCCAACACCTGCAGCACCCCAATTCACCGTTACCGCATTTGAGGTTGCTCCGGAGGCAATTGATCCTCCGGTCACAGACCAGGAATAGGTATGACCAACAACATTCGGGGTAGAATAGACTATTCCTAATGTATTCTCGCAAACAGAAGAAGCACCGCTGATAACGGGTGTTGGATTGGGATTGATAACTACATTAAGTGGTGTGGCAATTGTCGTACAACTTGTTGCATTTATGGTTTCTGTAAGTTCAACCAGGCCTACCCCTGATCCACCCCAGTTTACCTGGATGGTTGCCGTGCCTGCACCGCTCGCTATAGTTCCACCCGTAACATTCCAACTATAAGTTCTACCTCCGGCAGATGGCGTAGAATACGTAACATTCAATTGATTGGCGCAAACACTATTTACACCCGAAATAACCGGAGTTGGGTTAGGGTTTACAGTAACATTTAAGTTTGGCGTTGTCGAAGAGCAACCCGTTATTGTATTGGTACGGATAACCCTGACTTGCTTTGCACCTGTTGTTGCCCACGTAACGACAATATCAGGTGTACCATCACCTGAAAGAATTGTTCCCCCACCCGTTACTACCCAACTGTAACTAATATCGGGTATGTTGGCCGTTGAATATGTTGCGCTTGCCCCCTGGCATACTGATGTTGACCCGGTAACTGTTCCGGTGGGCAATGGGTTTTTGGTTACATTGAAAATAGGGGTAAGCGTTGAACACCCGCTTGCTGTAATGGTTTCGGTCACGCGTAAAGTACCGGTTCCTGCTGCACCCCAATTAACTGTAATATTGGCAGTGCCCGCGCCTGATGCAATAGTACCCCCTGTAATAGTCCATGCATAGGTATGGCCAACCGTTGATGGTGTGCTGTAAGCAACGCCATTTTGGTTTGCACAGACAACATTAGGCCCTGAAATCACAGGAGTTGGATTAGGATTGATCGTTACGTTATACACCGGTGATAACGTTGAACAGCCGGTAGCAGTAATAGTCTCGGTTACACGAACGGTACCGGCACCTGCTGCACCCCAATCTACCGTAACTGAATTATTGATGGCCGGTCCAATAATGGCTCCACCGGTAACTACCCAACTATAGGTTCGTCCTGCAACAAGTGGTGTGCTGTAAACAACCCCAGCTTGATTGGCGCATACTGCAGCAGGACCTGAAATAGTTGGTGCTGGGTTCGGATTTATCGTAACATCATAAGCCGGAGAAAGTGTAGAACAACCGGTAGCGGTTACTGTTTGAAGAACCCTTACTGTTCCTGCTCCGGCAGCATCCCAGGTAACGGTTATGGTATTGGTTCCCGCCCCTGCCGTTATTGTACCTCCCGTAACATTCCACACATAAGTATTACCCGAAACGGATGGTGTGGTGTATTGAAGACCTGCTTGATTTGCACAAGCAGCGGCTGGCCCTGAAATAGAAGGGCTGGGATTGGGGTTTATCGTTACCGGATAGTCTGTTGTTTGTGTTGAACAACCGGTAGCCGTTATGGTTTCAGTCACGCGTAACGTACCCGAGCCCGCTATACCCCAGTTTATGGTTACGCTGTTATTTGTTGATGGTCCAACGATAGTACCCCCAGTTACAATCCACGAATAAGTATGTCCCCCAATATTTGGAGTGCTGTAAACAACACCAGATTGATTCGCACACACCGAGTTTGGCCCACCAATTACCGGGGCAGGACCTGGATTAATCGTAACATTAAATAAAGGCGAAACCGTTGAGCAACCTGTGGCCGTTACGGTTTGCGTAACCTGAACACTTCCCGAACCGGCTGAGCCCCAAGTAACGGTTATTGAGTTAGTGCCAGCACCTGCGGAAATACTTCCGCCTACCACTGACCATGCATAAGTATTTCCAATTACGTTGGGAGTCGAATAAACCTGACCACCCTGATTTTCGCACACTGGTGAGGAGCCGGTAATGGAAGGTGTTGGATTTGGGTTTTTAGTGACGTTGTAAAAAGGTGTGATGGTTGAGCAACCAGTAATCGAATTGGTTTCCGTTACCCTCACTGTACCTGCGCCTGCAACACCCCAATCGACAACAACAGTGCTTATGTTGTTAGCACCAACAATTGTTCCTCCGGTTACTGTCCATAAATAAGTATTGGATGTTTCATCTGTAGTGCTGTACACCACCCCGGTTTGGTTGGCACATACCGAGTTGGGGCCACTGATCGATGGCGTGGGGTTCGGGTTGACGGTGACGTTGTACAACGGTGTGGTGGTCGCGCAACCGGTGGCGGTCACCGTCTGCGTTACCTGTACCGTGCCTGCACCGGCAGCCCCCCACGTTACCGTGATGCTGTTCGTGCCCGCACCGGAGGTGATGCTGCCCCCCACTACCGACCAGGAATACGTATTGCCCACAACATTTGCCGTGCTGTACACCAGCCCCCCCTGGTTGGCACAGGCCGTGGTCGGCCCTGCAATCGAGGGCGATGGGTTGGCGTTGATCGTTACGTTGTATAACGGTGTCACCGTTGAACAGCTTGTGGCCGTGATCGTTTCGGTAACCTGTACCGTGCCCGGGCCGGCTACGCCCCAGTCCACCGTTACACTGTTATTGGTCGAGGGGCCTACGATCGTGCCACCGCTAACCGACCAGGAATAGGTGTGCCCAACGGTGTTGGACGTGCTGTACACTACCCCGGCCTGGTTGGCACATACCGAGTTGGGGCCACTGACCGATGGCGTGGGGTTCGGGTTGACGGTGACGTTGTACAACGGTGTGGTGGTCGCGCAACCGGTGGCGGTCACCGTCTGCGTTACCTGTACCGTGCCTGCACCGGCAGCCCCCCACGTTACCGTGATGCTGTTCGTGCCCGCACCGGAGGTGATGCTGCCCCCCACTACCGACCAGGAATACGTATTGCCCACAACATTTGCCGTGCTGTACACCAGCCCCCCCTGGTTGGCACAGGCCGTGGTCGGCCCTGCAATCGAGGGCGATGGGTTGGCGTTGATCGTTACGTTGTATAACGGTGTCACCGTTGAACAGCTTGTGGCCGTGATCGTTTCGGTAACCTGTACCGTGCCCGGGCCGGCTACGCCCCAGTCCACCGTTACACTGTTATTGGTCGAGGGGCCTACGATCGTGCCACCGCTAACCGACCAGGAATAGGTGTGCCCAACGGTGTTGGACGTGCTGTACACTACCCCGGCCTGGTTGGCACATACCGAGTTGGGGCCACTGACCGATGGCGTGGGGTTCGGGTTGACGGTGACGTTGTACAACGGTGTGGTGGTCGCGCAACCGGTGGCGGTCACCGTCTGCGTTACCTGTACCGTGCCTGCACCGGCAGCCCCCCACGTTACCGTGATGCTGTTCGTGCCCGCACCGGAGGTGATGCTGCCCCCCACTACCGACCAGGAATACGTATTGCCCACAACATTTGCCGTGCTGTACACCAGCCCCCCCTGGTTGGCACAGGCCGTGGTCGGCCCTGCAATCGAGGGCGATGGGTTGGCGTTGATCGTTACGTTGTATAACGGTGTCACCGTTGAACAGCTTGTGGCCGTGATCGTTTCGGTAACCTGTACCGTGCCCGGGCCGGCTACGCCCCAGTCCACCGTTACACTGTTATTGGTCGAGGGGCCTACGATCGTGCCACCGCTAACCGACCAGGAATAGGTGTGCCCAACGGTGTTGGACGTGCTGTACACTACCCCGGCCTGGTTGGCACATACCGAGTTGGGGCCACTGACCGATGGCGTGGGGTTCGGGTTGACGGTGACGTTGTACAACGGTGTGGTGGTCGCGCAACCGGTGGCGGTCACCGTCTGCGTTACCTGTACCGTGCCTGCACCGGCAGCCCCCCACGTTACCGTGATGCTGTTCGTGCCCGCACCGGAGGTGATGCTGCCCCCCACTACCGACCAGGAATACGTATTGCCCACAACATTTGCCGTGCTGTACACCAGCCCCCCCTGGTTGGCACAGGCCGTGGTCGGCCCTGCAATCGAGGGCGATGGGTTGGCGTTGATCGTTACGTTGTATAACGGTGTCACCGTTGAACAGCTTGTGGCCGTGATCGTTTCGGTAACCTGTACCGTGCCCGGGCCGGCTACGCCCCAGTCCACCGTTACACTGTTATTGGTCGAGGGGCCTACGATCGTGCCACCGCTAACCGACCAGGAATAGGTGTGCCCAACGGTGTTGGACGTGCTGTACACTACCCCGGCCTGGTTGGCACATACCGAGTTGGGGCCACTGACCGATGGCGTGGGGTTCGGGTTGACGGTGACGTTGTACAACGGTGTGGTGGTCGCGCAACCGGTGGCGGTCACCGTCTGCGTTACCTGTACCGTGCCTGCACCGGCAGCCCCCCACGTTACCGTGATGCTGTTCGTGCCCGCACCGGAGGTGATGCTGCCCCCCACTACCGACCAGGAATACGTATTGCCCACAACATTTGCCGTGCTGTACACCAGCCCCCCCTGGTTGGCACAGGCCGTGGTCGGCCCTGCAATCGAGGGCGATGGGTTGGCGTTGATCGTTACGTTGTATAACGGTGTCACCGTTGAACAGCTTGTGGCCGTGATCGTTTCGGTAACCTGTACCGTGCCCGGGCCGGCTACGCCCCAGTCCACCGTTACACTGTTATTGGTCGAGGGGCCTACGATCGTGCCACCGCTAACCGACCAGGAATAGGTGTGCCCAACGGTGTTGGACGTGCTGTACACTACCCCGGCCTGGTTGGCACATACCGAGTTGGGGCCACTGACCGATGGCGTGGGGTTCGGGTTTACTGTGGTTACAATGGGTGCGCTTTCAGCACTGCAACCAACTGCACTGGTTACTTTAACTTTTATATTTTGCCCGTTGGTGAGCGAGCTGGTAACGTAAGTATCGGAGGGTCCATTCTGAACTGTGAATCCATTTAGAAAGAACTCATAGTTAGCCTGGCCGGCTGGAAGACCAGTAAAGGTTACTGTTTGACCAGCACAAATCGTATTATCAGCATCACTGCTGGTAAGGGCAGCGGCCGGGGGCAACGCGCTGGTAATCGTACCCACAATGGTTCCATTAACCAATCCCTGGATATTTGCAGTGCCGCCAGTTCGTGTGATGTTCAAGGTTTGGGCGGGGCCGCTAACGGCACGTACCTGAAGTCCGGATATGATAATAGCATCAAATTTGTCTGTGCCGGTATTATTAAAGGCGCTGAATGTTATAGATATAGAATTGGCAAGAATTGTAAATGAATTGATAACCACATCGTCAACTCCAGGTGTTGAGAAGACAGAACCGACCCCTGGCACAAACTGAAAATCAGCCGGGATCCCAAGAGTTAAAGTAATATCAATCCAGTCCCCGAAAGGGCCACCTATAGCATCATCATCTAGTGCATTTCCTGCATCCGTTTCTGCAATTACAATACTGGTAAGGTTAACAGCATCGCCACCCACACAAATGGGCACCCCGCCAGAGGTAATAGCAGGCGTAATGGTAACATTGGCCTGAGAAAAAGCGGAAAAAGCCCCAACCACGAAGAGAATTCCGAATAAAACACGGTAGAATTGAGGCATAGGTTAAAGTAATCCGACTGTAGACAATTAATAACGCATTATCAAAATTGTAACCCTAAAAACAAAATATTTACTACGTTAAAATGTACCATTTGGACGCAGTTTAATCAAGGCGATTTTATCTTGTTCTGCAGCCAACTTCATAGTACCCAAAATCAGCAAGTCGCCAGTTGGCAACTCCGCTACCGCTGCTCCGCGATCGTCATTATCAACAGCCCCAAACTTTACCGTAAACTCCGGCACCAATCCAGTACTCATTTTAGCAAACACAATATCGCGATTGCCGGCCGGGTTTATTTCATTCGCTAAAATCAAGTATGAAGTTGACGCTGCGGTAACTGCAGCACCTTCGTATTCGTTGGCCCCACTAAGTATAACGCCTTCTGCAATTATGGAACTAAGCGAACTCGAAACCACAGTAGCATAGACTTTGCGATTGGCCCCGTTAAAATCGGATTGTGTTCCAATTGCACAAAATGTGTTTAACAATGGTTTATCGGAAAACGCAACCATTTTTTCATCCAGGTTGAGACTTCCGGAAAACATTGACACAGCAGCGGCTGAAGGATTGCCAGCGAATAACCTGAAAATCAGATTATGTTCATGTTCATTATTATCGGGCAAGTTACCTGATGTCAGCTCATCGGAATAGGCTGCATAAACAAATGAACTTCCCGATGGAACAACCTTTACGGCTGAACCTTCATAAGAGCCGCCTATCCGGTCATCAAATTCGATAGTATAATCACTCCGCAAACGGACGATTAAATAATCTTCCAAAATGGGTGGTGGGGTGTTGAGCAAAACATTTTTATCACTACCGGCATCAATATCGGTTGTCAGTCCCGACAGGTAAAAGATGCCCGAAGGGATTGATGATACCGATAGGCCTTTTAAGCTTAAGTATTGAGAATAGGTGTAGCTTTTAAGACTGTCACCATTCGAATTGATTACCGTGAGCCTTATGTTCTTTCGATCAACAGCCACATCAAAATTGGAGAGCACGAGGTAATTTCCCGCATCAGGCCCACCAATAATCGGTTCAATATCGGCAGCCTCTTCATTAAAATCTGAACCAAGCGTTTTATTCCAAATTTCCTTGCCATCAACATCAGTCTTGACAAGATAAATGCGTTTTGTTTGCACCAATTGGCCAAAGGTGACTGTGCCCAGGATAATGACAGAACCATCATTGCCCACTACAAAATCCATGGCTTCGTGATTTCCATCACCGCCATAAAACTTGATAAAATAATTTTTAAATGCCGGATCGATATTATTCTTCGTGTCGCAGGTAAAAAGTGAAAGCGATCCCACGATAACTAACCATCCCACCCATTGTTGCTTTACTTTCATTTTGCAGATTTATTGATGTCTCTCAGGATAGATTTGGTGCGTGCGTGCTTCAACTTACGCGGGTTGTAAAACGGATGATAATATCCAATGCTGATGGAAAAATTATCCATCCGGAACATATCATCTGCATGACCGAGTTCAGCCAAAACACCTGAATAACTTGCCGATGATGTCGGCACAACGAGGTTAGACAACCCCAGGTAATAACGAACATCAACAAAGAAATAATCAAGCCCATATTTATACCGCAAGCCACCCCCTACCAGTAGCGATCGATTAAGGGTATTCCTGAAGTCCATCAGCGATCGTTTGGGGATTTCGCGTTCGGGCAGGATTAAAGGATTAAGGTCTGAGAGATCGCGTTTTTGCGAAACAAACTTAGCGTTATCGGAGGTGATTAAGTGGATAGCAAATCCACCATACCCATAGGGACGCAATTTACCCGTTGTGTAAGAATACTTAACGAAGACAGGTATAGTAAACCAGGATTGGTTAGAGGTCAAATCCAGGAGATCGTCACTAAACCTTGTTTGTACCTTGCGGTATGATGTAAAACGCCACTCGCCCTCTGCGCCAATGGACAGGAATCGATTAAAATTAAAATCAATACCGCCAGCCAACTGAAAGCCTAAGCGCAAATTATAGTTGTTGTTAACAGGAAGGCCTGAGGGGCTAACCGTTTCAATTACCCTTACCGGAGCGGTATTCCCACCTACCCGGGCAAATACAGAGAAGATTGGGTCGGCTGTAAACTTTTTACTCAGGTAGACCAGGTCAATCGGGTGTAATGCGGTGTCCGTTTCAAACTCCGGGTTGGCGCGAAGTACTTCAAGGTAACTATTTTCGGCAGCCAGCGGATCGTCCAGCAAAAGATAGGTTTGCGCCAATAATAAAAATGCACGCTGTCTTTGCTCCCGGGAGAACCCACGGTCAATACAGGGCTTTAGCATTATTGGAACACCGTAAAACCTTCCGGCATTAAACTCTTCAATGGCATTGATAAGCGTTCGCTCACAATCGGTGCGGTCCTCCTGGGCAAAGGCAGGCCAGGTAAACACACTGATGATGAAAAAGCCAACTATAAATCGTATCAATCCCATGCCATGGCTAATAATCTTTGATGAGCAGGTTAACGCAGGTCGATTCATATTTTATATCATCCCCTACGTACTTCTTCCACTCCTCTTCTGTCATATTTCGTTTTAACTGCGGGCATATTTGGTTAGCCAGCAATTGCGGATCGGTTGGCCATACCCTTATCTCCGATTCATGTCCTGCGGCAATTAAATATTTTGAGTCGTTAGAGAACGCTATGTCCCAAATAAACCCGTTGTTGTTGTCCATTTTAACCGGAAGGTCTTCAATGAAATCAAGCACCCACATCTGCAGCAAACGGTCACTGCCGGCACTGGCCAATAGTTTCCCATCCGGGCTAAACTCAACATCATAAACACCTGCCTTATGGCCGGTGAATTGTCTTTCTTCCTTGCGCTGGCCTATGTTGTATAACTTCACCAAACCACGCTTCTCATTCTTTTCAAAAGTTCCGTAAGCAACCATTTTTCCATCGGGGCTATAGTTAACGGAAAGTATTTGCGATGCTTCATAGCTAACCAGTGTTTCGATGGCATTGGTCTCAAGATTGACCAAAACTAGTTGGCCTGTCCACGAAGCTCCTACCAGGTTTTTGCTATCGGGGCTAATGGATATGGCCTTAAGTTCTGATGGTGTTGTAACTAAGGTTCGTACTTTTCCGGTTTGATGATCGACAAATGAAAGTGTTTTATCGGATTTGCTCACAATAAAACCTGAATTATCCGGAAGGAATTCAATCGCATTGGTTGCGCCTTTAAGGTTGCTGACGAGTAACGGTTTGGCAGTTTCTTTTTGCAAATCAAATACCTGGACCGTTGCGGAATCTGTTCCATTAACCAGGTAGCGTTCGTCTTTACTTAAGGCCAGCACTTTGTTGGGGAAAGGATTTTGATAAGCTGTTGGCTTACCGGTGCGCTTTTCATAATCCCCCATAAAAATCCTTCCATCGGCCCCAGCCGCATAATAAGTTGTGCCCTTATCGGAAATCGCCAGTGCATTCATCCGGTTGCGTGAAGGCCCAGGTACTTTAATGGCATTATAACTTAAACCGGATGAAACGGTTAAGGCATGGTACAACGCATTGTATATGTACGGATCATAACGCTTACCGTCATACCGTTTATGAAAGTGATAGGCCTGCATGGCCAATGTGCCGGCCAGGTCCTTGTCGTCATCTTCCTGAACAGATTTACCTGCCATCTCCTGGGCTTTAGCCAGAAAGTATAATCGGTTGGCTACTTCAAAATTTGCTTCAGCGCGGGCTGTCTCCTGTTCGGCAAATAATCTGGCTGCCCTTTCCTGTTCACCTGCGGTAATTGCTTCTTGTGTACGTTGCTGTGCTAATAGCAATAAGGCTTCTGCCCTATCCCTTTCAATTTTTGCTATTTTCAAGGCGTCTTCAACGGCACCTTTTGCTTCTTCCAACTCTTTATTGGCTGCTTCAACTTTTAGTCGCTGCGCCTCTGCATCTTGCCTGGCTAACTCAGCAGCATTGGCCTGCTCAATGGCTTTGGCTTCCTGTAATTTTGCTTCAATAGCACTGTTATCTGCGGCAATCTTTTGCGTGTAAGCAAACACCAGGAACAGCAATGCTATCACGGCAGCTATACCTAAAACAATAGCGGTAACACGTGCCCGCTGCAGCATACGCTTCTGCTGCAACTCCTGGTTTTTTAACTCCGCTTCATAGGTAATGCGGCTGGTGTCCAGAAATACAATAGCCCGCTCAAAAGCTTCATCGTAACGTTGCGCCCATTCGCGTGTAGGGCGTTGTTTCTTCTGCCAGTTAAGGGCCAGTTGCAAATCGGGAGGCCTCCACAAACTGGTCTTTCCGATCTGGTACATCGCGGCCGCCTCCGAAATGCGCTTGTACATGGCGGCCGATTCAAACTCCTCCTCTACCCAGGTGTTCAATCGGTTCCAAATACGCATCAAGCTTTCATGAGAAAGTTCAACCTGTGAATCGGCATTTAACGAAATGGTATGGGCAGGCATAAGGAATGATCGCCCTGGTTTGCGAAAATGTTCTACCACCTCGGCAATCTCATCTTCATCGGCATCGGATATTTCAGCAATCAAGCCTAACCGGGCAGGCCTACGCATACCCCGGTTATCGGCACTTTTTTCAGTTACGCTTTTAAAAAGTATTTCGGCAATCTCCTTTTGGCGCGGAGATAATTCATCAAAAATTTCATTGGCATGAAGGGATAACGCCTGGCTTATTTTGCCAATGGCATTGTAATGCCGGATGTCCATCGGTTCACCGGGTTCGCGATTGGCAACCCAGTAATCCCAGGTGCGCATTAATGCGTGCTGCAGGATGGGCAACTGATCCTGATTGCGGCCCATATCGGCCAAAAGGCGTTTCACTAAGCGTTGTGATATACGACCACCGCCAACCGCAATAGGCCCCTCAATGGCCATACGTTTTTGATCCCGCGTCATTTGCGGAACCAGGTAATTACTTTCGTTTATTATTTCTGTTAATCCACTGAAGGCAGAACACTTGGCAATAAAATCTGACCGCATGGTAACAGCAATATATACCGGTGTATCTTGTTGATGGATAGCATTGAGAATAAGGTTTACGTAGAGCTGAGTCTCGTCAAATACTTCATCAGATGACTCAGTCTCGTGAAAGCGAAACAACTCCTCAAACTGGTCGACCATGAAAAATACATTGTCGAGTTTGTGCTGCTGTAAATATTTTGAAACTTCGATAAGTCCATGTGACCCGCTGCGCAATACTGAATTAATAATTGCTGTGTGAACGGCACGGTCATCTTCAGCAACCCTATTGTGCGCGATCAGATAATCAACAACAGCATCGGTGAGGTTTTGTAGCGGTGAGGCTCCCGGCCGGGCAATGATAACATGCCAATGCGGACTTGAATGGGTAACAAAGCCGCCATACAATACGGGTACCAATCCACACGACATTAAAGAAGATTTTCCGCTCCCGGAATAACCCATTACACAAACAAACCTGTTGCGGGAGAGCTTAAGTAAAATATCATCAACTTGTCCCTCACGGCCAAAGTAGAGATGACATTCATCTACCGTAAAAGGGCGCAATCCGGGAAAGGGATTGGAACCATCCGGTTGAATCTCAGTCAACACATCGTACTCTGCCTGGTTTCTTTCCGTATGGGATGATTGCGTCAGCATGCAGCGCTACAAACAACTTGAAAGTTAACCAATTGGAGGTGAAATCTTAAGACCACGCTTCAATAATTAGTTTAAAAAATCAAAAAAGTATACTAAGGTTAAAAAATGGTACCGAAAAGTAGTAAAAAAACCTATTTCAGCCAAATTTAAACGAATTCCAATACCTTATCGGCTAACCGCACATCATCGGAGAGCAACTCATAGAACTGATCTTTATTGATGCCCAGCAAACTAATGTTCGATTTTGCTTTTATCAGGTTGGTCGTTACAAAATTGGGTAACGATAGCAACTCACCAATAAACTGTCCCCGGCCAAATGATGCCCTGTAATCACCTTGCTGATAGAAGTCAACTTCCCCCCTGGCTAAAACATAAAAATTGTTGTTTAATTTTTCGTCCAAAGCAAGGGTATCCCCTTCCTTTAAATTGATCTCCGTACTTATATCGGCCAAATGACTGAGGGTGATGCCGGGTACACCATCAAAAATTTCTACCTGCTGAAAGAACATCACTTTGCTAAAGCGGCTCATCCGTTCAGAGAGCACTATTTCATCCAATGCCTTACATTGTTCAGGTGGTAAGCGTTTCACGTTCTTCCTATACTCTGCCGAACTTATTTGCGAAAGCGACCATGCCGCCACTTCCCGAATCAGCAAATCGGGATTGAACATTTGGGCGATCAGATCAAGCTTAAAATCCTCAATGCACTGCAAACCAATTTCATAGAGAACGCAAGCCTTAGTCCACCGGTTAGATTGGGTAAAGTCGCGGTTGATGATGAACTTAAGCACTAACCTGGAGTCAAGTTTTACACGGGGATAAAACAGGTCGAGTTTAGCGATACGCTCATTATCGGAAATATCATCCAGGATGGGGATAACCCTTTGCTTTAGTTGTTCGGATAAGAATACGTCCAACAACTCAACGGCATAGGTTATGCCCTCCGGGGTTCCGCTATCTATATTCTCCTTTACAAGTTGGATGGACCGCGTGTCGTAAAGCATGGCCAACAGCATGTATATGTGTTCAATGTCATTTTGGATTTCCCAACGTAATGAGTTGACAATGTTAATATTAAACCCTTCTGATCCAATTTCCTGTACAGCACTCAAGTTCCATCGTATATCGGCAATATCGGCTTCAATAGCGTACTTGATGCGCGTTACCTGGGAGATGCCCGCTTTAAACCCACACTCTCCCAATGAAAGCAGCACTTGGGAAACAACTACCTTATTGGGGTAATCTATTTTATTCCACAACAGGTCGCGTGCACGCTGTCCTCCTATCCTGCCCGCGGCTTGTATAATGCGTTGCATCAGGTGTGTGCTTTGTCCACTGCGGAAAAAGGCCGCATCCAAAGCGGGCAAGGTTTTAGGGCCAATCAAAACCAATGCATTCATGGCCTGGTTGCTGTACACCGGGTTGCTCATGTTCTCAATTAATGCATTGATAACTTCAGGATTGTTTTTCTTGATGGCCGACTTGATTGCGGTATTCCTCACCTTTGATTCGGTGTCAGATAATAGCTCGATTAGAAACGATATACACTCCTCGGCCGATGTATGCAACAACAGTTCAGCAGCATACTGCCGGTCGCTTGGGTTTTGTGAACGGGACAACCGCTGAATGCGTTGTTTGGTGATATCCCCGTTGTTGTCGATGATCATTTGCAAATCGGCCACCGACAGCATGCTTTTATCTTCCCGTTCAACTTTGTTCTGGTCCAGCCGGATGACATACTTATCGGAAACCGAAAGCCCCTTCATTTCATTCATCTTTTCCTGGGCATAATGCCGCACCGAGTCATCCTGGTTTTTTATCAGGTCATTGATCCAAACCGTGGTTTGACTGGCGTTAATCTTTTCCAATAGCTTATAGGAAAAAACAGCTTTGCTGCTGTCGGGAATTGCCATCATACTTTCAAGCCTGTGGGTTATTTGGGTAAACCCTTTCTCAAGTTTATCCTGTTGAAATTCAGAGCTTTCCAGCTTTTGACGAATCTTATCTTTATAGCCTGAATAGAGCCTGTTAACCACAAAAAAGTAGGCTATGGCCAACAGTACCAACAGCACTGAAATATGAATGACCTCGAAAGCCGGTATAAAGGCAAGCCCAAAAATCAGGAGACCCGCGATAAACCTCGAACTCTCATTGACCAATCCTTCAACGCGAGCCTGAACGTTAAAGCGGATGCGGTTATCAAGCGGGATAAAGAAAAGTTTAAACACGGGGTTCTCCAGGGATTCGCGCAACGTCCAGTTAAACAACCGGCTCATGGCCACAAACAGGAAGAAGAAAATGAAACCCGTGGGGGAACTTACTTTATCCACCCCAAAAAAAGTCCCGGCAATGATCGACCCCAGGGACAGAACACCTAATACAATGGGAAGTATAAACAGGGAAACGCGCAAGCCGTAATTACTGATAATACGGTTGTTCACAAATGTTTGCATGATAAGGCTTAACGCATAAACGGCTCCTGTAAAAAAGGCATTGAAATCGGTAAGGTCACGTTGGTTGGGGTATTGTTCCCGCACCAGTTCCTGAAAAGAAAACTGGTTAAACACAAATGCCGTCATGGAAACCGCTAATAGCATTGACATGAGCAGTATGTACTTGTCCGAAAACATCCTGCGCACGCTCGATTCCTTTCGTACTTCAGCATCAAACTCGCGCGGGTTATTTTTGGAAAGTTCGAACCGGCCAGAAATCAAGGCCAATAAAACACCTACCATAAAAATGGCCACGCAGCAAACCAGTAAATAGTCTGACGTTTCGGGCACAAGCCTGGCCGTAAAGGGGATGATAAAAGATGCCCCGATGGCTGCAATAAGTTGGCCGGTGTCAATCCACCCGATAATGCTTTTTGATTGACGGAAATTGAAGAGGCGTCCGAAAGTGCCCCAATAACTTAAAAACAACAGCGCAATAATTGGCCCTGAAAAGGCAAACATGGCAAACACCAGTAGGTTCTGCCATGCTGGATTGCCGTAGTTAAGTAAAATGTAAACGCCTAAACTGAATGAGAAGACACCCGCAACCACAAGCAGGGTGAGCATAGAAAAGCGTATGTAATTCTGAAGGATGGAAAAAATACCGGTTGAAAGAATACCTAGGATACCCGTAATCAGAAACGCTTTGTCAAGGTGTTCGCCAAGTTTGTTCAAGAACAATGAATCGGCCGTAACCTGGTAGGTGGCAATGAATACCCCCATAAAAAAACCGGTTGCCAGCATAAAGGCAACCTGCTTTTGTTCTTGAGTTCGTGTGCGAACGGAAACAGGAAAAAATTTTGCCATATAAGCGATGAACAAATATAAAATAAAAAACCGGCTTTGATTCAAATCAAAGCCGGTTAGTGATCTCGATAGAGTAGTTGCTATTTCTTTGCCGGCTCTTTAGCCTGACCTTTTTCAGTGGCATAAGCTGCGTTTAGTCCTTCAATCACATCCTGGGTAATATCCAATGCTTCTACCCCAAACAACACATCGCTTGTAGTATCAAATTTCAGTACCAGATGAAGGCCTCTTTCCTTTCCGTAATTTTTTAGAAAAGCAGTGATACGATCGTACAACTCCTTGTTAAGTTTTGACTGATCGTTCATCAACTCCTGGCGGATGCTCTGTTCATACAACTGGAGGTTCTGTTGTTTCTTGCCCAGGTCTTCCTCTACGGCACGCACCTGGCCTACCGTCATATTGTTCATGTTGCGCTGGTAAGCAGTAATTTCATTTTGTAGGCTTTGTGCACGGTTAATGTAATCCTGTTCAACTTTTTTTGTTTTAGCCTCCAGAATTTCGGCACTTGCTTTCAGGTAATCGTATTTTTCCAACACCGAGTCGGAATTGATATAGGCAACCTTTAACTCACCAATATCAAAAGCAGCTTCTGAGCTGGATGAGGAAGTTGATTTTGGTGAAAAATGCAAGTAGTACAACACGCCTACAGCAACTAAAAGCACTACGTTTAAGACAAGGGATAAGTTCTTCATCAGTAATTAATTTAGGCCCAGCCTAGCGGCAGGCAGGCGCAAATATATAGGAAAAGCCTTTCCGGCAACAAGGCCGCGCCACTAAAATGGGAAATAATGAGGTCACTAAGTTTCTATTCCTTTGGTTTGAAAGGAATAAAGAGTGGGGTCTAACGTCAGTGTATCAGCGTTAAAATCACAGATGAATTGGTCGATGATTTTGGGCGTAATTTTATCTACATGCAGCCCTATATCCAGGGCTATCCCGAAATCCACGTGAACATCCTGGTCAACATGCTCTTTTACTTTAACCGTGCCATCCTCTTCCAATTCCATAATCACCTCGGCCATGAACAACCCGATTTCTTCCTCCTGGTCGTCAAGCGGTTCGAGGTTACCATTTTCATCCTCATCGTAGGTTATTTTTTTATAGTTTGGGAAATGCCTGGCCGCCCGGTGTTCAGCAAGTTCAAATAATTCACTTTCATGGTGCAAGCGCAAGGTGTA
Source organism: Cyclobacteriaceae bacterium (assembly GCA_025808415.1). Taxonomy (NCBI): domain Bacteria; kingdom Pseudomonadati; phylum Bacteroidota; class Cytophagia; order Cytophagales; family Cyclobacteriaceae; species Cyclobacteriaceae bacterium. Next base: position 2,219,559 of record CP075525.1, on the reverse strand, counting down.
GATCACTGCATCAAAAATTACCTCGTTCCCTTCATGCATCCCGATGAAATAAAAATGGGCGTATTCATCGGTGTTGTCGTCTGTTTCATCCAGCAGGAACACACGCCCTGCCTTTTCCATTCTGGCTTTGTAGTCTGCTATTACTAATGGGTCAAAACCCTTGTTGCCCCTGCGCTTCATATTTTATTTTCTCAGTTCAATATATGGATTTTAAACTTCCCATGTACTGAATAGTTGAACTGATATTTATCAATCTTTAAACCAGGTTGCGTACATCGGGTAATTTTTTGCGGTACGCTCAATAACGGCACGCATGTCATCACCAATGGCCTTTACCCGTTTGGCGGGAATGCCAGCATAAATACTTTCAGGCTCAACGATCGTTCCGGGCAACACCACTGCCCCCGCAGCAATTACAGAATTTGACCCAATCACAGCATGGTCCAGGATTATGGCCCCAATACCGATCAACACATTATCTTCAATGGTGCAGCCGTGTACTACTGCGTTATGCGCAATGGAAACGTTATTTCCTATGGTGAGTTTTGCCCGCTGATAGGTGCAATGCAATACTGCGCCATCCTGTATGTTGGTATTATTGCCAATGGTAATGGAATGCACATCGCCCCGAACCACCGCATTGAACCAAACCGTGCAATGGTCTCCTATAGTAACTTCACCCACCACTACGGCACCATCCGCGATGTAGCAATCTTTCCCAAAAACCGGTGTGAACCCTCTAACTGATTTAATAATTGACATAAGCAAATGGCAAACGTTAAACATTAAAACTCATCAACGGCAACTTAAGTAAAATACCCTGACAAGATGTCACAGAACCAATTAAATCGTATTTTTGTCCCCTGATTTTAATTGAGATGCAGCAAATTATTGAAGATTTAGGGGTTTTGGATGGTACGGAAGCCTGCGAAACTGTTAATATTTCTAAAGAGCAGAATACCGGTAAAAACCGCAAGATTTACATCGAAAGCTATGGTTGCCAGATGAACTTTTCCGATAGTGAAATCGTGGCTTCTATTTTAGCAAAAGAAGGCTTCGATACCACGGCTGATATTCACCACGCAGATGTTGTTTTTCTGAACACCTGTTCCATCCGTGAAAAAGCCGAGCAAACTGTTCGCAACAGGCTTACCCAAATCAACACATTAAAAAAGCAGAAACCCGAAATGCTGGTGGGCGTGTTGGGCTGCATGGCCGAGCGGCTTAAATCCAAATTGCTGGATGAGGAGAAAATTGTTGACCTGGTGGCCGGCCCCGATGCTTACCGCGACTTGCCCCAACTGATCAGCCAGGTAGATGAAGGCGAAAAGGCCGTGAATACCTTTCTTTCACGCGAAGAGACTTACGCGGATATATCACCCGTTCGCCTGAACTCAAACGGGGTAACGGCATTTATTTCCATTATGCGGGGGTGCGATAACATGTGTTCGTTTTGCGTGGTGCCCTTTACCCGTGGGCGTGAACGCAGCCGCGATCCGTATTCCATAGTAGCCGAAGCCACCGATTTGTTTAACCGTGGTTACCGTGAGGTAACGTTGCTGGGGCAAAATGTAGATTCATACAAATGGAGCCACCAAGAGAACAATAAAGCTTTGCTGGAGAAAAAAGGAATTAACGAGGTAATCAATTTTGCCCAACTGTTGGAAATGGTAGCCCTGGTAAACCCGCAGTTGCGCGTGCGTTTCTCCACATCCCATCCGAAAGACATAACCGATGATGTACTGCATACCATGGCCCGGTATGAAAATATATGCAAATACATCCACCTGCCTGTGCAAAGCGGTAATACCCGCATACTGGAGGTTATGAACCGGGGGTATAGCCGGCAATGGTACATCGCAAAAATTGACCGCATAAGGGAAATACTGGGTAACGATTGCGGAATATCATCGGATATGATAACCGGTTTTTGTACCGAAACAGAGGAAGAACACCAGGACACGTTAACCCTTATGGATTACGTGCAATATGACTTTGCCTACATGTTTTTTTATTCGGAAAGACCCGGAACCCTGGCGGCCAAAAAATTCGCTGATGATGTTGCTGAGGATGTGAAAAAGAGAAGACTTCAGGAGATTATCCAAAAGCAAAATGAGCATTCGCTGATACGGAACCGACAGGATGTTGGGAAAATATTCAATGTTCTGGTTGAGGGACCGTCAAAAAAATCGAACGATTACCTGCAGGGCCGGAACAGTGCCAACAAGGTAATTGTTTTTCCAAAGGAAAATTTTCAAAAAGGCCAGTACGTAAATGTGTTGGTCGAAAACTGTACCGCAGCAACCTTATTGGGTAAAGCCATTTCATAAAGATGAGTTTTTCAGAAGCAGAAATTCAAAGTGTAAAGCAGCGTTTTGGGATTATTGGCAACTCACCCTTGCTGAACAACGCAGTGCGGGTAGCCATGCAGGTTGCCCCTACCGATATGTCGGTACTGATTACCGGTGAGAGCGGAAGTGGCAAGGAATCGTTTTCGAAAATCATCCACCATTTAAGTTCTCGAAAGCATGGTCAGTTTATCGCCATAAACTGTGGGTCCATACCGGAAGGAACAATTGATTCAGAATTGTTCGGCCATGAAAAAGGCTCCTTTACCGGGGCCCACGAAGCCCGAAAGGGTTACTTTGAAGTAACCAATGGCGGTACCATTTTTTTGGATGAAATCGGTGAGATGCCGCTGGGCACACAAGCCCGTTTACTGCGCGTGTTGGAGAATGGCGAGTTCATTAAAGTAGGCTCATCAAAGGTTCAAAAAACCGATGTTCGCGTAGTGGCCGCCACCAACATTAACCTTCAGCAACGGGTTGAAGACGGAAAATTCCGTGAGGACCTGTATTACCGGCTAAGCACTGTACCCATTTATGTACCGCCTTTGCGTGAACGGGGAAAGGATATTGAACTCCTGTTCAGGAAATTTGCCTCCGATTTTGCCGAAAAGTATAAGGTAAAGCCGGTATCGCTTACAGAAGATGGAAAGGAGCAATTGCTGAAGTACCGCTTCCCCGGAAACATCCGGCAACTGAAAAACCTGGTGGAGCAGATCTCTGTGCTGTCAACGGACAGTAAGGAGATTTCAGCCGAAAACCTGCTGCATTACCTGCCGCAGGAAAGTAGCTTGCCAACCCTGTACCGTAACGGCATTTCAAACAATGAATCATTTTCCGAGCGCGACATCCTTTACAAGGTACTGTTTGATATGAAAAAGGATGTGATGGACCTGAAGAAGATAGTGCTCGAATTGTATAACCACCAAGGCAATGCTGCCCAACTTGTTAAAGACCATCCCACGTTGTTTGAAGGCATCGAGTCAACATCCGAGCCTGTCGTACTGAACATACCCCCCGTACACACAGCCGTGCACCCCGAACAAGAACAGGAAGATGTTCAGGATATTGCGCATGAAACAGAGGAAGATTCACTATCCATCGAGAAAAAGGAGAAAGAATTAATTATGCGTGCGCTGCGAAAAAATAACAACAAGCGAAAATATGCGGCACGCGATTTGGGAATTTCCGAAAGAACCTTGTACCGTAAAATCAAACAGTACGATCTTGAAGAATAAACTAATTACCCGGTTCAATCTTCTCTTGGCTGCCGTTAGCCTCGCCACGCTTATGAGTGGGTTTTCTTCGTGCGGTATCTATTCATTCACCGGATCAGGCACAAACGCTAAAACTATATCTATTCAAGAGTTTTTTAACAATACCGATCTGGGCCCGGCTAACCTGGGCCAGGTATTCACCAACAGCCTGAAAGATTACATGATCCAAAACACCAACATCAGTGTGGTGCAGGAAAACGGTGAATTGCACATGGAAGGGATTGTTACCGGCTACCAGATAACCCAAATTGCCCCACGGGCCAGCGGTGACCCATCCCAAATTGATGCAGCAGCTTCATCACGACTTACCATTACCGTACGCGTTACTTATGTAAACACCCTTGACGACACCATGAGCTTCAAGGACAAGTCATTTTCATTCTACCGCGACTTCCCCAACGATTTGAATTTGCCCGACATTGAAGACTTGCTTATACGCCAGATTTTTGAACAGATCATCCTGGACATCTTCAACGCTTCAATTGCCAATTGGTAAAATTTGCCTACTTTTACCATAGCCCCCTTCGCTGTGGAAAAAAGTCAATTCACCAACCTTCTTAAGCATTATTCCGGTTCTTCGCAAGAAGAAGCGCAAGCGGTAAACACCCTGGTTGCCCATTATCCCTACAGCCAGCTGTTAGAAGCATTGGCCGCCCGTGTTTCTAAAGACCACCAATTACCGGATCAGCAACTCGTATTGCAGCGCGCTGCTGTTTATGCTACCGACCGGTCTGTGCTCAAGGAAATAATGACTGCGGTTACCGAAGCCAATCAAGAACATGAGTTAAATAAATCCTCTGGCCAACACGAAAATCCGGTTACAATACACAAACCGGTAATTACAACGGCCTCTACCGATTATGCCGATGAAGTGATTCACGACCTTGAAAGGCTTCAGGAATTGAAGCACAATTTTGAAGCACTGTTTGATCAGGATGGGGTTGCCCTACCGGTAGCAGCAAAACCTGTTCAATCTATACCTCAACCGGATAAGAAGAAAGAAAAAACCGTAGGAAACGAAAAAAAGCTTTCCAAAAAGGAACGCATTGTTCAACTGGCCAGGGAACTGGAAAAGAAAGATGAGCCAACACCTTCAACCGGGCCAGGGCCGGTAAAAAAGAAATCAAAAAAATCAGCTGACCTTGACCCGATCGTAAAGGAGATAAAATCAACCCGAAAAAAGGTTCAACCGGAGAGCGAAAAAACAAAAGAACAAATCGAAATTATTGATCAGTTTATAAAAACCAAACCACAACTTGCCCCGGCTACCCCTACCGCGCCAATTGAAAATCAAGACCTGGCATCAACCTTAAAAAGTGGTGAATTTGGCGACCACATTGTGTCGGAAACCCTGGCTGAGATATTAATCCGGCAAGGCAAAAAAGACAAGGCCATTGAGGTGTACAAAAAGCTTATTTGGAAGTTTCCCCAAAAAAAGACTTACTTTGCGGCTCAAATTGAAGATTTAAGGAAATAAGTTATGTTCAGTTTCATTGTAGGGTTAATCATTTTCGTGAGCTTTCTGCTGGTAGTTGTTATCCTGGCACAGAATTCAAAAGGCGGAGGGCTCTCCAGCCAGTTTGGTGGTTCAGGTGCCGCCAACATTATTGGTGTTAAGAAAACAGGGGATTTGTTGGAACGCCTCACATGGGGTTTCGTGGTTACCATTATGGTCCTCTCCCTTACGCTTTCAACCAACCTGGTTACCCCTTCAACACGGTCGGGTAATGACATTTTGGACAAAGCTGGTGAACAAGCCGCACCGGCCAGTACACCGGCAATTCCAACGGAACAGGAGGACAATAACGAATAAGCCTCAACATAGAATTTTCCAAAAAACCTGCCGGCATACCCGGCAGGTTTTTTTTATTAGGCCGCTGCCGAAATATGCTTTACAAATAATCGCTTGGCCACCGGCATAAATGTTTCATGAAACGGAAACCTCATCCGGGAAAGAATCAGGTAAGTAGCCGGGTTTGGCATATCGCGAAATTTCCTGATCAGGCCCAGCTTCAGTTGTTCATAGGTAACAACAGGTGTTTTTGAAATCGATTCAATAAACTCTGTGTTCAAACTGCGCAGTTGTTCATGCGCATCTTCAAATATACTTACCTGATAACGGTAAACCTGGGTTTCCTTTTCCGGAGGCTGAGCAACAAACAAATAACCCTCTTTGGCATACAACGGTGTAACACCAACAGGTGAAATCTCGCATTGTGACTCAACATACTCGAATATCACCGAGCCCTCCTGCAACGAATCCTTTACCTGCGGAATAGAAAATTCAATGATGGACTCCAACTCGCTCATGATCGCATCATCTTCAATCAATTGTCGATAGCTCAGCTCAAGTTTTTTAAATTCTTCGAGCGAAAGCTCCTTCGGAAAAGAATCCTTTAACAACGTTTTGTTCTCTTTAATGGCCAGCAGGTTCCTGTAGTGAAACACCAGGTCGGCCATATCAGGGTAAAGTTCAACCCGGGCAAACGAGGCTTTTACCCGCTTTAAGTAGGCCAGTAAAATGTACTTTTTGTATTCAAAATCGATTAGCCCCTGAGTGATCCAATCCTTTGACAAACGGTCCATAATCTTGGTTTTTGACTTAAAATTTACCGAAATGCCAAATCCATGTCAATTGTACAGAAGAGAATGGGTGCAATACTGACAAATGAAATGCACAACCCTGACAATTTTGTCAGTAAAAGGCCTTAATGGGCCTGCCAAAACCAAAGTTAAAACGGCCCAAAAGCCTTGATTATTGAAATTTTGTCCGTTATTCGCGCCCTCAACGCGCATGGCATAAAAGCTGTTAAGCGCTGACTGACAAATTTGTTAAACCTAAAATCCATTACTTATATGGCAAAGATCAACTTTAAACCAAATGAAGACCGGGTATTAGTTGAACCCGCAGAAGCTGAAACCAAAACCTCTTCCGGACTGTATATTCCGGATTCCTCCAAAGAGAAGCCACAAAAAGGCAAAGTGATTGCCGTGGGTGAAGGCTTGAAAGACAAGCCTGTTACCGTAAAAGTTGGTGATCAGGTTTTATACGGAAAATATTCCGGTACCGAAATCAACATCGATGGCAAAGAGTACCTCATCATGAGAAACTCAGACATTTTCGGAATCATTTAATCAACTTAAAACATAAATAGAATCATGGCTAAAGAAATTACATTCGATACATCCGCCCGCGACAGACTGAAAAAAGGCGTTGACAAACTGGCTGATGCCGTTAAAGTTACCCTAGGCCCTAAAGGACGTAACGTTATCCTGGATAAAAAATTCGGTGCCCCTTCAGTAACAAAAGATGGTGTTTCCGTTGCAAAAGAAATTGAACTGAAAGACCCCATTGAAAACATGGGTGCCCAGTTGGTGAAGGAAGTTGCCTCTAAAACTGCCGATGCAGCCGGTGACGGTACTACTACCGCTACGGTTTTGGCTCAATCTATTTTCAGCCACGGTATTAAAAACGTTGCTGCCGGTGCTAACCCTATGGATTTAAAGCGCGGTATCGATAAGGCCGTTCAGGCCGTTATCGACAGCTTGAAGAAACAGTCTAAGAAAATCAAAGACTCAAGCGAAATTGAACAAGTAGCATCTATTTCCTCTAACAACGATGAAACCATCGGTAAAATGATTGCCGATGCCATGGAAAAGGTTGGTAAAGATGGTGTAATAACCGTTGAAGAAGCCAAAGGAACAGAAACCGAAGTAAAAACGGTAGAAGGTATGCAGTTCGACCGCGGTTACTTGTCACCTTACTTCGTAACCAACACGGAGAAAATGGAAGCTGACCTGGACAGCCCTTACATCCTGATCTACGATAAAAAGATCAGCAGCATGAAGGAACTGCTTCCTATCCTTGAACAAACTGCACAAACCGGTAAGCCTTTGCTGATTATTGCCGAAGAAGTTGAAGGTGAAGCGTTGGCTACCCTGGTGGTGAACAAAATCCGTGGTGCCCTGCGCGTGGCCGCTGTTAAAGCCCCGGGCTTTGGCGACAGAAGGAAGGCTATGTTGGAAGATATTGCTATCCTGACTGGTGGAAAAGTTATCACGGAAGAACTCGGATTTAAACTGGAGAACGCCACCCTGGACATGCTGGGCCGTGCCGAAAAAGTTAACATCGACAAGGACAATACCACCATTGTTAACGGTGCCGGCAAGAAAGCTGACATCACCGGCCGTGTAAACCAGATCAAAGCACAAATCGAAACAACAACTTCCGACTACGATAAAGAAAAACTTCAAGAGCGCTTGGCTAAACTTAGCGGTGGTGTGGCTATCCTTTACATCGGTGCTTCAACCGAAGTTGAAATGAAAGAGAAGAAAGACCGTGTTGACGATGCCTTGCACGCTACCCGCGCTGCTGTTCAGGAAGGTGTAATCCCTGGTGGTGGTGTGGCATACGTTCGTGCCATCGAGGCCTTGAAAACCGTAGAAACCGAAAATGAAGATCAGGCAACCGGTGTAAACATTATACGCCTGGCGCTTGAATCACCGCTCCGCACCATCGCAGAAAATGCCGGTCAGGAAGGTTCAGTGATTGTGAACAAGGTGCGCGAAGGCAAGAAAGACTTCGGTTTCAATGCCCGTACCAATAAGTTTGAAGATTTCTTCAGCGCAGGTATCATTGACCCTACCAAGGTGTCGCGCCTCGCGTTGGAAAACGCTGCCTCTATTGCCGGCCTGCTGTTAACAACTGAAGCAGTTGTATCAGAAATACCGGAAGAAAAAGAAGCACCTGCTATGCCACACGGTGGCGGCATGGGCGGCATGATGTAATCCATCCACGCTTCCGTAAATCATAAAGGTTCCATCCATAGGATGGAACCTTTTATTTTATCCTTATTTGTGGTTTAACAGGTTGTAATGTAACTTGGAGCTATTAATCAAACCATTATGGTAATCCATAAAAACTTTGCCGACTTTGTACTGTTCCTCTACATCTACATGGCTCATGCCGATGGTGAATTTCATGAGGCCGAGCGGGAAGTGATCAAAGAAAAAATGAAACGTTTGTACCCCGAAGATGTGGACTTCAATAAAAAGCTAAATGAGGAATTGAATTTATTTGATGATTTCGATAAGAACCAACTTAAAACCTTATTCAGGGATACGTTCAATCACTTCTCGTCTATAAAATTCCCACAAAAGTATAAGGTTTTCACCGATATGTACGACATTATCAATGCCGATGGAAAAGTGGACGAGTCGGAAACAAAAGCATTGAATGCTTTAAAGGAAATTATCGATATCTCTAACTAGTAACAAGCCCGAGTTCACTAAGTTGAGAATGATTCTCCACCTGTGGCGTATCGCGAGGACGTCAACATTTTTTTTTCTGACTTCCAACAAAACAACCTCATCCAATAAAAAAGTCCTGACTTCTAGTCAGGACTTTTTTATTGATAGCGAACTCAGCTCAGGAATTAATCTTTGCTTTCGCAAAACGAAAAACAATCAAACCCAGCAATAGGAACATGATGATGGAAATCAAATCGCCTCCTTCCGGAATAATACCATGCACAGCATAATGTATAACGGCAATTACAGATTGAGGTCCTTCAGCAGTATTTACATTAGTACCTAATAATACCGCCACCAAAATTCCGGTTAGTGCACCTCCGGCAATTAAGCCTGAACTAAACAACGCTCCTGAACTTACTTCTGATTCCTCCCCTTTACGCTTGGTGATTTTATCGGCAATTAATTTGATTAGTCCACCGGCAAAAATGGGTGATGTCGTTGATAACGGCAGGTAAGCCCCCACAGCAAACGCCAGTGAACTTACACCACATAGTTCCACCACAGCCGATAACCCCATGCCGGCAATAACAAGTCCCCACGGTAAATTCTGACTTAACAAGCCTTTTATTACAGTTGCCATCAGCATAGCCTGAGGAGCTGGCAATGGATTTGGATGTGCTTCCGTAACTACACCAATACCTAACGTGTCATTCAATAAAAGTAAGGTAAAACCTATGGCTACGGTTGACACCAGAACACCAATCAGTAATCCAATTTGTTGCTTCATGGGCGTAGCCCCTACTAAAAATCCGGTTTTCAAATCTTGTGAGGTTGCCCCGGCATTTGCCGCAGCAATACAAACAATTGAACCCACTACCAGCGCAATGGGCTGATAGAAATCGCCCGTCCAGCCGATGCCGATAAAAATTAATGAAGTGGCCATGAGTGTGGCTATGGTCATTCCTGAAACCGGGCTTGATGACGAACCAATCAATCCTACAATACGTGAAGCAACGGTAACAAAGAAAAACCCAAACACCACGATCATAATAGCTGAAAGAAAGTTGGTAGGAACATTCGGTAAAATGGCCATCAATAAAACCAATACGATGGAACCTATCACCACAAAAATTAAAGGAACATCTTTTTCGGTACGTACTTGTGTTTCAGCATTTGCAGTATTTCTCGACCGCAGGTCTTTAAAGGAATCTTTAAACGCAGTGATAATAGTAGGCAGTGTTTTAATCAGTGTGATGATACCGCCAAAGGTTACTGCGCCTGCGCCAATGTAACGTATGTACTTACTCCAGATTTGTGCTGGCGACATTTCAGAAATCAACATGGTTGTTTCGGGCGCCATGGGCGAAGTCAGGTTATCGCCCAGCAGGGTAATTAATGGAATCAGCACCAGCCAGGATAATACCCCGCCCGCCACCATAATGCCGGCAATGCGTGGTCCTATGATGTAACCCACGCCCATTAGTTCAGGCGTAATTTCAGCGTTCACCGTTCCATTGGGTAATGCGGATGTACGCCCGAATACATATTGCGGAACTTCCTTCCAAAGACCAAGAATGGACATCAATCCTTTGTACAAAAAGGCAATGCCCAGGCCATAGAAAACATTTTTAGCCAGTGCCCCACCCTTCTCACCGGCAATCAGCACATCCGCGCAGGCGGTTCCTTCCGGATACGGAAGATTACCATGCTCTTTTACAATAAGGGCTCTTCGCAACGGCACCATAAACAAAACACCCAGTACACCACCCACTAAGGCGAGTACAAAAATCTGGAAGTATTGAAAGTAGGCTTCTCCTCCTGCCAGGAACAGTAACGCAGGCACGGTAAACACAACACCAGCAGCAACCGACTCACCGGCTGAGCCAATAGTCTGCACCATGTTGTTTTCAAGGATGGTTGCTTTTCCTAACTTTTTGAAGATGGAGATGGCCAGCACGGCAATGGGTATTGATGCACTTACGGTAAGGCCCACTTTAAGGCCAAGGTAAACGGTTGCCGCTCCGAAAATTATTCCGAAAATAGAACCGAGTATTACCGCTTTGAGGGTGAACTCCGGAATAAAATCTCCCGGGGAAATGTAGGGTTTGAAGTTTGATTTGGTGTCTTCCATCTTATTAGTGTTAAGCTTGAGATTGGTTTCGTGATACGATCATATTATAGATCACCATTAAAAATGTAGATATGAGCCCAATGCCCGCCAGCGTGTACCACATCATGGCCGGGTTTGTCTCCAAATAAGAAATCCGTAACCAATCCGCAATAATGCCGGCCGTAAACGAACCAATGGCAACGGGCAAAAAGGCGAATCCCATAAAAGTACCCACCTGGCTTTGGGGCGCAAGTTTACTTACATATTCGTAAAATCGTGGCGCCTGTATAGCTTCACCTAAAGCGAACAGTGCTATACCAAAAATTGTCATGGGTACAGTGGCCCATGTTCCGATTACCATCCATGAAAGACTGGCAATGGTAAAACCAACCGTCATGGCGCGAATGGGTTTCCATTTTGCCACCAATGCAGTTACCGGAACAGTTAAGATTATAATGGTAAAGGCATCAACTGTTTCAAGCAGTTCAAAGCGTTCAAATTTTAATACATCGGTTACATAGAATGGAAAAGAGTAGAAAATCTGCCAGAACATCATCCAAAAACCGGAAAAGATCAAAAGAAATGTCATGAATTTAAGGTTGCCGAAAACCAAAACCATATCACTAAAAACTTTCTTGAATGTTCTTTGTTCTTCCGCCTGGCCTTGTTCCATTGGCTCATTAAAAAAAAGCAGCGTACCAATAATCAGGAAGAAAGAAGTAACGGAGGACATCATCAACACATATTCAATACCCCATTGCTCGCGTACATTTAGCGCCAATATAGGGCCGATGGCCCCACCCAGGTTTACTAGTGTATAATAAATCGAAAAACCTAATGCACGTGTATCGGAGGAAGATGTTTTAGCTACAGTACCAACAATGGCGGGCTTTATTAAAGAACCTCCAACAGCCGTTAACAACAGAACACCTAAAACATAATTCTTCTTACCAATTGCAGTAACTATTTCCTGGCCATACTCCATACCGGCCATGCCAATTAGAAAATAGCCGATGCAGAAAAAAATAAAGCATGCTGTTAGCGTTTTTTTAAATCCATACTTATCAACAAAAACACCGGCAACAATAGGAAGCGAATACAGCACCAGGTTAAAAACACCAGCTAAAAAACCAGCTTCTTCATGAAGACCAACTTTGGTTGCTAAGTAAACGGTGAGGATTGCTTTCGAACCGTAATAGGCCAGGCGTTCGAATAACTCGAGTGTATTGGCAATCCAAAAGGTTGAGGAAAATCCATTACGGATTTGCTGAAGGCGTTGGCTTAGGTTCATCGAAAAAAAGTTAATTCAATCGAATGCGGTACCCAAAGTATGCCTATTAATCCATTTTACAAAGTATTTTGGCAGAACATAAACCGCTTCTTAATAACCATCAAAACGTATACTCTATGCCTATTGAAACACGTGGCTCAAAAAATAACCCCATCAATTTATCTTGCGTGGTTCCTGTGTTTTCCGGGTCAGTCAAAGAATATGTAATTGTTTTGCCGCCCGTTCTGCCATAGGTGATGAGTGCTGAGAATTCAGCAAGGCATAGAAGCCGTTTGCCCAAAGGATAGTTGAACCCAACAAGCGGTGCAACACCAACCGTGAAGCCCGATGGAATAACGGAGTAGGTTCGATAATCGAATGGTAGTGAGCCGGTTGTTTTTTTATTGATAAATTCGGTCTCTACCTTACCGTGAAAGTATAATGGCAACTCAAAGCCGCCATAAAATGTTCCACTATTTGCCGTTGCAAAAATAAAGCTAATCCCTGGGGCAACCTGATATTTGTTTTGGATGGATTGTGCTGAGTTTACAAATCCATTTCGTATTTGATATTCCCGCAGGTTTACGTATAGCCAACTTGCCCTAAACGTGAAGTGGACTGCTTCGTTAAGGGCGTGTGTATATTTCAACCCTAATGATAATGGAAATTGCGCTACGTCATGGTCATCGAACGATTCAATATCAATTTCATACCATCCTATCTTGAAATCCCATGGGGCATTTCCAAAAAGTAGCGACAGCGATGAAGCTTTATGTTGGGCATAACAGCACGAAACGTGAAGCCATAAACCAACGAGAAACAAACAAACTCTTCTAACAACCATAGAAAATAATCGTGTACGACTTTAACGAGAAAGCAATACACCTTATTTCAATTCTTAAAAATTATGTGCCCTGCAGCACAACATCGGCCTTTAGAAAGACTACAAAAAAAAGTATCCTAAAAATATCATCCGCTTAAAAACGCTCCGGCTCCAGTCTCCATTTTTCGGGCGAACGCCACAAGTTTGAAAGCAGTAGCTCTCGCATGAAAATAAATTCCTTGGGGAGCTTGTCGTACATGCGCTCAAACAATTCGGCATGCTGCAACAACTCAGCTTTCCATTCTTCCCGATCAATAGCCATGATACTTTCAAACTGATCTTCGGTGAAATCCAGGCCTGTCCAGTCCATATCGTCATACGTAGGCATCCAGCCAATCGGGCTTTCTACCGCATTCACTTCACCCCTGCTCTTTTGGACAATCCATTTCAACACCCGCATGTTGTCGCCAAAGCCCGGCCAGATAAAATTGCCGTTGGCATCTTTGCGGAACCAGTTCACTCCATAAATGCGGGGTGGTGCCGGTAACCCACGACCAAACTGCAACCAATGATTAAAATAATCGCCCATGTGATAACCGCAGAAGGGAAGCATCGCGAACGGATCGCGCCTTACTTTGCCCACATCACCAAAGGCAGCTGCTGTTGTTTCTGAGCCCATAGTAGAGGCCAGGTAAACGCCAAAGGCCCAGTTGGCCGATTGATAAACCAACGGAATGGTGGTACTTCTTCTTCCACCAAACACAAATGCACTGATGGGTACACCTTTCGGGTTTTCCCAGTTGGCATCGATGGCAGGGTTTTGATGCGCGGCCACCGTAAAGCGGCTGTTTGGATGTGCAGCCGGTTTTCCGGAAGATGGATCCCACTTCTCGCCACGCCAATCGGTAAGGTTTTTAGGTGGTTCTTTGGTTAAACCTTCCCACCACACATCCCCATCTTCGGTTATGGCTACGTTAGTGAAAATGGTATTCTTTGAGATGGTGGCTATGGCATTCGGGTTGGTTTTTTCATTTGTGCCGGGCGCTACACCAAAATACCCCGCTTCGGGGTTGATCGCGTACAACTTGCCGTCCTTGCCGGGCTTTATCCAGGCAATGTCATCACCAACCGTTGTAACTTTCCAGCCCTCAAACTCTTTTGGGGGAATGAGCATGGCAAAATTGGTTTTACCGCATGCGCTGGGAAATGCTGCAGCCACATAATCTTTTTTACCATCAGGGCTTTGAACGCCCATCAGCAACATATGTTCGGCAAGCCAGTTTTCATCATTGCCCATTACCGAAGCAATACGAAGTGCAAAACATTTTTTACCCAACAAGGCATTTCCGCCATAGCCCGAACCATACGATACAATGGAACGCTCCTCAGGGTAATGCACAATATACTTTACCGTAGGGTTAGTTGGCCACTTGGCATCTTGTTGACCTGGCTTTAATGGGGCACCTACGGTATGCAGGCACTTCACATATTCTTCGTCTTCGCCCAACAACTCAACAACTTTTGAACTTACACGGGTCATTAAGTGCATGTTCACCACTACATATTCCGAATCGGTGATCTCCAAACCAAGTTGTGAAATATCGGAACCAATGGGCCCCATGCTGAACGGTATAATGTACATGGTGCGGCCTTGCATGCAACCCTCCAGCAAGGGTTGAAGCGTCTGTTTCATTTGTTTGGGATCAACCCAATTGTTCGTGGGCCCTGCATTTTCCTTACGCTTACTGCAGATGTAGGTCCTGTCTTCAACACGTGCCACATCGCTGGGATCGGAAAAGCAGGCAAAGCTGTTGGGTCGTTTTGACGGGTTAAGCCGTATAAAAGTACCCTTGTTTACAAGCTTCTCGCACAATTCCTGGTACTCCCCGGCAGAGCCATCACACCACCGCACCTGGTCCGGTTTTACAAGTTCGGCTATTTCCTTTACCCAATTCAGGGCTTCCTGATGCCGCACCGGATAGGTGTGGGTGGCAATCAATTCATCGATCATAAGGTTACGTTGTTGATTTAAACAGGCGCGAAAATTACGGAGAGAATGTTGGAAAATGAAATTTCGCAAACGGTTGCATACCCTAAAAAAGCCATTTCAGCACCGCTTGCCGCAAGGCCATTTACATACATTTTGCTTGGCATAAACGGCAAAAGGTCCTATACTGCACAACAAGAAAACCGAAGTTTTACCAAAACACTGATGAGATGAAGAAGCCTTTGAAATTTTTACCCGCATGGTTAGCGTTCGTGTTAATTGCCTGTAACGGTGCCGTGGCACAGGATGCCGTTACGGATGAAGAGCTGAAGAAATATGCCTTTGTTATGGATTCCATCGACAACATGAAGAAAGATCTTATGGAAACAATATCGGGGATGGTGAAGAACAACGAAGCCATTTCAGGCGCACGCTATAATGAACTTTCAAAAATCATTAACGATGAAGCTAAACTTACGGCCGCCAAAGCCACGGCAGAAGAAATAGCTGCGATAAAGGAAATTATCAAAGCCAGGGATGAGGGCACGGCCAAAATCCAGGAAACGTTTAAAACACTGGCCAGCGAATATGTTGGCGCAGCGGTTTACAACAAGGTAAAAAAAGCCATTGCCGAA
The DNA here is from genome assembly GCA_025808415.1 of Cyclobacteriaceae bacterium. NCBI lineage: Bacteria > Pseudomonadati > Bacteroidota > Cytophagia > Cytophagales > Cyclobacteriaceae > Cyclobacteriaceae bacterium. Next base: position 2,203,859 of record CP075525.1, on the reverse strand, counting down.
AATGCCGAAATCAAATCCAGGTATGAAGCCATACTGGCCGAGTTAAAGACTGAAGATTCGGAGTAAATCCATCGTTAAACCAGCCTTCGACAGGCTCAGGCTGACAAGTGAGCCTGATTTTGAGCGGGGTTCTACCAATATAAGATTAGCCGTGTCACCAGAAATGACACGGCTTTTTCATTTGCCCGTAACTTTTTGATTTATAGCAACAACCGCATACCTTTGCCTTTTCTAAACAATGGCAGCAATGCGTTTTTTCATTGGTGGACTACTTTTTTACCTGCTTACCGATTCCTTTGCCAGCCTGGCACAAAGTTCTCTTTTCGAACCTTACGATTGCCGCGCAGAGGTTGAAATCATAAACCGCATTGAAAAAGAAAAACTTGCGCGTGAAACCGCCCTGCGCGATTCGATACAAAAAGCCGAAGCGCACCTGGCCTTTTTAAAACGCGAAGAAATCCGCCTGCTGATGGAAATGGAAGAAAAGGGCTGGCAATACTGGTCAACTGTTGGCAATTATACCTTCGGCAAAAACCGTGGCGGACTGCCCATGATCACCGACCTGAATGCCCTTCACCCCTACTTCCGCGATAAAGTTTCCAGGCTGATTTATCTGTGCAAACAAAAAGGGATTGAACTTGAAATTGTGGAAACCTTTCGCACCCATGCCAAGCAAGATGAATACAAAAGCATGGGAAAAAAATATACCCGCAGCGGTGCTGGTAAATCGAAACACCAGTATGGCCTGGCCATTGATGTGGTGCCTATTGTAAACGGTGTGGCCGAATGGCACAATAAAGCATTGTGGAAGAGGATAGGCATTATTGGTGAGCAACTTGGGTTGCGGTGGGGCGGCCGTTGGCGATACCTGTATGATCCCGGGCATTTTGAATGGACCGGTGGATTAAGCGTTTACGAACTTGCCAACGGGCGTTTTCCTTACATTCCTAGGCAAGAAACTCTTTACCCCTGCCTTACCGATGACCTTGAACTGCTAAGCCGCTACTGGGAACAATGGGAAACCGAGCAGGCCTCGTACGCGAACAACGACCAATGAGCCTTTCATTTCCCGAGCATTTCATCTTCGGCACCAGCACAGCTGCAGCACAAATTGAAACCGCCTTTGAACACGACTGGTAGTGTAAGCTCCCCCGAAAATAGGACAGTTTTGAATTAGACAAAAGGTCTAACTTTAAACTGTTAAAAATGAAAAGAACACGATTTACCGAAGCCCAGATTTTCACTATTCTCAAGGAGTTTGATGCTGGCAAAAACATCCAGGACATTGCCCGTTCGCACGGAGTGTCCAAAGCCACTATTTATAATTGGAAGGCTAAGTACGGAGGTATGGAGATGAACGAACTTAAGCGCGTTAAGGAGCTTGAGGAAGAAAATCGGAAGCTCAAGCAGATGTATGGTGACCTGGCGCTGGACAACAAGATGCTCAAAGACGTTTTGGGAAAAAAGTTCTAAGGCCCGCTGAGAAGCGAACCCGTGTAGATTATCTGAGAACGACTTTTCAAGTCAGCCTCGGTCGGGCCTGTGAAGTGATGGATCTCTCACGTTCGGTTTACTACTATCGAAGTAAGACGGACGATCATGCGGTGATTGATAAACTCCAGAACTTAGCTGAGAAACGGCCTACCGAAGGATTTTGGAAAATGTATTTCAGGATAAGGAAAGAAGGATTGTTGTGGAACCACAAACGCATCCATCGGGTGTATAAATTATTGAAGTTGAATATGAAACGAAAAGGAAAAAGGAGATTACCAGCACGCGTTCTTCAGCCCCTGGAGGCTGTTAGCCACATCAATGCAAGCTGGTCGATGGACTTTATGAGTGATTCCCTTCTATCGGGTCGCAAGTTCAGAGTACTCAACTTGCTGGACGACTTTAACCGTGAGGCCCTTGCTATTGAAGTTGATACTTCGCTACGGGCTGAGCGAGTGATACGGGTACTTGAACAAGTCATTCAATGGAGAGGAAAACCACAGCGAATCAGGGTTGATAATGGCCCCGAATTCATCTCAAGCAAACTCGGCCTATGGTGCGAAGAACGCAACATCCAGCTTCAGTTTATTCAACCGGGCAAGCCTTCACAGAATGCATACATCGAGCGTTTCAATGGAAGCTTCCGAAGAGATGTTCTCGATGCGTACTTATTTGAATCCCTTATCCAGGTAAGAATCCTAGCTGATGAGTGGATGAATGATTACAACTATGACCGTCCACATGATGCGCTCGAAGGGCGCAGTCCTGCGGACATGCTGGCCGTGGATTTATGGGAAACTCGAAACGAGTTTCCCACAAACCCACAACCGGTTACAACAATAACAATGAATAAATTTCCTAATTTAGAGTTGTCCTAAAAATGGGGAGCTTACAGTCTATAAAGTAGTCAAGAATCTCCGGATGAATCTGAGTCTCCATTCCGGGTCTGTCCCCCGTTACATAAACAAGTAATTTGGACTTTCTTAGTCCTTCAATTTTCTTGTAATTCTCAAGTCTCTCTTTATACATAACTCTATTTATTTAAAGGCAATTGTGCACAACGTTTGTGTTTGCGCAGTGGTGGGCTTTTGAAAACGTATTTGTCCCACGTGACCAAACGTTGAAACGAAGATATAAACTTATAGCTTACACCAAACCCCACCATTGCGCAAACATTTTGTTGCCGGCTGTTATTTTTTACACCAATCCTTTTTTCCTTAAGTCGTCTAAAAGAGTCCGAATGATTCCTTTTAACCGATGCGGCATTGAACTATGTGTCCCTCTTATTCTTCTTAATTCATTGTCCCCGTACTGGAATGTGATTGCTAAACTCCAATCGTCATCGGAACCATAATAGTCAGTCGTGTCGATGTTGTTAATATTTGACCATTTAAACAAACTGTCAATTTGATGTTTTGCTTGAACGTCAATTGAGTAAATCTTTGTCCCCTGGAACTTACTGTTTTCAAGTCCTTTAAATTCTGTATTCCCTTTGTCGTCTATTGTTAGGTAAAACTCTGGGCATTCACCAAAACATTGTCCGCCTTGAAGAGTAATTTTTTGAAACCTTAGGTTATTGTCAAACTCTAAGATTCTATTGTAGTATTTTAATGTGTCGGTGTAACCATAAAGAATTAATGAGTCCTTTGTTAATTTGATTATTTCAAAGTCTGTTGAGTCCTCGTCAAATACCTGAATTTTATTTCCATTAACTGAATACCGTCCTTCATGAGTCAACCAAAGGTCTGAAATTGTTATAAGTGTGTCGTTTCGAAATCTTAGTCCAATGTATCTTGGGTCGAATTGAAACTTTGAAGTGTCCCTAACGAAAATCCAGTCCGACTCAAACCATGTTATCTTCTCAGTCTTTGTCGGTGTGCACGAAACTATTATTAGAAGTCCAAAAATTAGTTGGGTACACTTTCTCATAAAAATAATTGCCGGCAACGTTTTGGGTTTGTTTAGTGGCGGATAAATCCAACGAATTTGTCCGCCTTATACGAATATAAATAAACTTGCTGACACTACGGGCGACTGTGTCGCCCGCCATTAAACAAACACGGTGTTGCCAGCTGGCCCGCCTACTGTTTTATTTCAGTTGGTCCTGATTTTAATTCCTTTTCCAACAACTCCTTAATCTTTGGAACTAAATTCTTTAGTGTCAAATAACTATTGTCGGAGGCATTTAGAACGATAACCGCAATCGTATACTTTTTGAAATTCTGTTGGTATTGAAGATTCTTGTCAAACGTCAATAGAGCTTCAAACTTATTTTCAATTAAAAGCTCCAATAATTTTCCATTTGTAATTCCAGTCCAACCCTTGTCTGCTGCTGTGTAAATTTCGTGTTCATTTAAATCGTTCTTCAGTCTTTTAGGTAAGTTCTCGTCAAGCAGCAGTCTCATAAATCTGTTCAATATTCTTAGAAGTCAAAATTTTACTTGCTATCTCGATTACTGCTATAGCTTGTTCCTTTGTCACAGTAGGAAAATCACTTAAAAATTCGTCTAACGAAATTCCTTTTTCCAAATGGTCAAACAATGTCTGAATAGGTACTCTAGTCCCTTTAAAAACCGGGTTTCCTGAAAGGATTTCCTTGTCAATGTTTATATAGTCCTTTACTTTATACATATTCCAAATTTACAAATTATTTGTCACTTTTTTGTCGTGGCGGGCTTGCTGGCAACGTTTTGTGTTTATTTAGTTGCGGGAGTAGGAGGGCTTAAAAATGGAGCGTAGCGGAATGTTAAGCCCGACTTGCTCCGCAACTGTCCGCCTACAGCGAACTAAATTATGAAACGAATTTGAATTAGGACACAAAACCCCGCAATTAAATAAACACGGTGTTAACGGCATGCGGCCTAGTCCTCATTTAATATCTCTAAAGCTTTGTCAAATAATGGGTCTTTTCCGTTTAATAAATCTTGATAACTCTTCTCTATATAGATGTCAGGAATAAACTTGTTAGCTTTCAATTTGTCTGGTCTAACAAGATATTGGCTTGAAATTGAGGCTCCAATTTTTGTATTTGGAAGTTTAAATGGTGTCCAAGTGGTTGGTCCTGTCGGATTGTTTGACACATCTGTTCCAATTACTTTAGCTACTTTATTATCTTGGATTAAGGTTGTAAATAATGCACCTGCGCTGTGCGTTGTGAAGTCAGCTAAGACTACAATCTTTCCTTTAAAAACAGGTCTTTCTTTAGGTATGAAGTATGGAGACTTTGGGTCTGTTATTTTATCAAATAATTTTTCGTTACTGTTATTGTATCCAGCGTAAAATAATGAGTCTTTTGGCGGCTGAGTTCCTTGTTTTTTAGTGAATAACTCAATTTTTTCTTTATAGTCATTCTTAAAATAATGCTTATAAAAGTCAGTATTAGGAACATACAGTTCGAAGTCTTTCAAATTTTCTTTGTCCGTTAAATGGTAAAGTAATTGAAGACATATTAATTCGCTTCCACCGCTATTATTTCTCAAATCAAGAATCAGTTTATTTACACCTTTTTCATTTGACTCTTTTACCATTTGAGAGACGTACTGACTAAATATTGGTCTTTCTGGGTCAAAATACTTTTTTATTCTTTTTGATGGCTTCTTTTTACTTGTTTGAATGTTTACATAAAGCCTTGCTATTGGTCTTAACCAAGGTCTAACATAAGATTTCATTCCCTCTTTAATTTCAATTTTGTCATAACATTGATGAAATTGGAAATAGGTGACGCCAATTGAATCTATAATTTGATAATCATAAATTCTGTCTTTCGGTGTGGTTATTGGATGCTTTTTAAAGTCTTTATCGGATAGTTGAAAATTAATTTGTCCAGAGGTAATTTTTGGGACATTGAGAATTTCACCATTGTCAAGTGCCAATTTTAAAGAGTCTATTTTTTGACCTTTTAAAAACTCATGAGATGCAGGACGATTCCACCAAAATGAAACAGATTTCCGTTTTGAAATGTCGTTCTCTGCCGAAACAAAATTGAATAGTTGCTTTTCATAATCATTAATGGGTACATTATTGATTAATAAAACCTTTTGTCCAAGGAAACCAGCGTTCAGTTGGGTAGAGAGGTTTGAAACGTACCAATTTGATTCTTGACTGTATAGAAAAAAAGGATAAATACCTGTAATCGTTACTCCTTTTAAACCTGTCCAAGTATGCTGGTTTTCAAAGTGTGAAAGGTATTTTTTCAGATATAATTGAAATTCTAAATCAGTCAAATTCGAACGACTAAATTCTTTAAGTATCATTTCCTCAAGCCGAACTCTTTCATTTCTTGGGAAATATTTATCCGCTAGAGGAAAATATTTCTCACAAATAGTTTTTAGATACAGAAAATCCTGCTGAAACCTGTTTAGTGATTTATACTCCTTAGTCTTAGTAACTGGGTCTTTAAAATTTTTGGTTGCTGTATTTTGAAGAATTAGTCCACATGATGTGCAAAGGAAGATTAGTCCAAAAGTTAAAAGTCTCATGATTGTCATTAGAAGTTCTCATTTTTCCGGCCGCTTGCCGTTAACGTGAGTGCATGTTGCGTTGCGGGGTTAGGAGCGCTTGTTAAATGGCCATCGGCCATGACAAGCGCGACCAGCTGCAAAACTGTCCCACGGGACCGAACTAAATTAAGAAACAAAAACTATAACGCAACACTGAACCCCGCAATGAAATATGCACAGTGTTATGCACCTGTGCCGCAATTGTCCGCACTAAGCAGCACGGATGACAAAGCTTTGGATGTGGGCTGAAATCGCGTGGCTTTGGCATTGGTGCTGCTATTCGGAAAATCAATCTTTGTTAAATCCCATGTTATTAAATTTTAGAAATCTGTCAGGGAACACAAATTTTGTAGCTTGTACCTTGTACCGTATCTTTTCTTAATGCTGAATTATGAATTTATGTCTTGCGGTACCCTTTACATTTGAAATAGTTAAAAAGTAAATCCCATTAGATAGTTCTGTTATTGGAATGGTAATTTTTCCAGTCCCTGTAGTCGACAATATTTTTTGCCCAGCGATACTTAAAATGGTCAAAGTACTTGTGCCTTCCAATTCGATATTAAGGGTCTCTGATGCCGGATTTGGATAAGGAACACTACTATTAATTTGTGTTTCTTCAATATTAATTTCCCCTGAATCAGTCTGTTGCGAATCACCCCTTACTCTAAGTGGGGTACCTCCGCCACTTGAACTAATATTAATGCCAAGACTATTTGTCCAACTGGATCCACAAGTATTATTGACTTGACAATACATTGTATAACTACCATTTGTTGAACTTGTCATTATATACGGAGTGGATGTGGTACTTCCACTATAGAATGAAAAACCTGATGGCAAGACCCATGTCCAAGATGTCGGGAACCCACCAACTGGGTCGCAACGAAATTGATAAATTGAGGCGGGACCTAGGCTTACAGGATTAACACCGCGTAAACCTGAAGGATAAATTAATGTTGTAATTGAAGCTCCAGGATTGCCAACCCAGATTGATAAAGTATATAATGCCGGGTTGCATCCACCCGGCATTTGAACGGATGCAGTAATTACTATGGAGCCACTGTTACTATTTTGTCTATTAGCCACTCCGGTATTAGGATCAATTGTAAGTATGTTTGGATTGCTGGAAGTCCAGTTAATTGTTGATCCAGCCGGCTGGTTCTGTAATGAGAACGTACCATTTGTACATATTAAAGTTGGTCCAGTTACAAAAGGAATCCGCCTTGAGTCAGTCGTCATGGCGCCTGAGTTAGAGGGATCAAGCCAGTTACTCAGTCTTGTTGCATTTGTGCCATCTCCATCCCATGATACATTAAACCGACCTCCGAACTTATTTGTGTTGAGACATTGGTCAGCATTATTTTGATTAATGCCGTGATGTTGAGCGATAATTCTATGGTTTTGATCATAGTATGGTCCGCCTGAACTTCCACCATTTGTTGCTCCTTGATCTAAAACCAACTGCCATGATTGTGAACCAAGAAAAGTAGCAAATACTGGAGGTTGCTCGTCCCTAGAAATTTTCATAACGTCCCCTGCGGGATGGTGGATAATTGTTGTATTTTGTATTCCTACGGTATTTCGGGACCATCCGGAATAAGTAATACCCGAATTCCCAGACGGCACTTGATTTAATTGAACCAAACAGAAATCACTTCCTGCGCTTCTTGCTCTAAGAGCTGATCCATTAAAGGTTATTCCATTAGCATTCTGCGAAGGATTACATGCTGGACTCCATGCCTGAAAGGTGAATTTCCACTGTCCAACATTGGTGTTCGCCTCAAAACAATGATTGGCAGTTAAGAGATATGGTATATTTAAATTACACGTGTTGTTAATCAACGCCCCGCTACATAAAGCAGAACTGTTTCCATTCAAAATCAAGGCAACAGAATTTCTTTCAAGATCCCAGCCATTGCCTAAAGGGCAAAGTACATTTATGTTGCATGCTGAAGACTCACCAAAGCCTCCAACCTCGGTTCTGTAAATATCTTTGTATCCGTAAGCAATACTTGAGATATGAAGCCTGAGCAACGATTTGTTCTCAAGTAGAACTCTAAGGTCAATAGTTAGCCTGCTACCCTTATAGACCCAAGTTCCCCAAAATAACTCTGCATTGTTTTCATTTTCCGTGATTGGACCAGTAATCATTTCACCATTATCACTATACGCAAATAATTCCGTTCCTGGCGGAAGATAAAACTGATCAAAATTTGCACTAATTGATTTTGCACCCGAGGCCAAAATTGTAAACTTTGCAAAAGCTGAGTCCCCTTCAACTAGCCATTCAGCTTCTCTTACCACATCGATGTCGACATTTACAGGTTCGGCTATTCTGAAAGGTTTTGCCTCGCCTGATGCATTCTCCTGAGTTTCTCTTTCCAGTAGAGATTTGATATCCCTTGCCGGAATTATGTATGGACTTTTACCACGGAAACTCTTTGAATATTTTCCTCTAGATCCTATTTGCTCCGGATTATTAAAATTCGTTTTTACTTGTGCATCTACAAAGGAGGCACACAATAGCAGGAGTGACAGTAAAAGTATAATTTTTTTCATAGGGCAATATTTTATGGTTGAGAGTTCTTACTAATGCGATATGATACACTTAAATAAGTGCCAAGACCAAATTTTGGGTGATAATATGTGGTTGGGTCGTCCCTAAAAATTTTGTCGTTGCGCCACCGAGTGTATAATGGAGCCACGACATGGAGCCCTAACCAGAATCTTTCTCCCAAATATTTATTTAAACCAACATTTAAGGATACTATTTTTCCAAAGTTTATTTTCTCATGATTTACTTGTGTCTCAGCGGTAAACGTGGGAACATAATCTTGTCGAAACGAATAAAGGGCGTTGTATGTTAAAGTTCCCATCAGAAAATAGTCTTTTTTGAGCTGATAATTGTAAGACAAACCAATTAATCCTTGCCAGCAATGATAAGAGTAATGATCGGTGCGAAATATTGGTTGAACAGGTGAATTGTAATCAAAAGGTCGGGTTACATTAAATCTCTGTTTGAAGTATCCGGCACCAATGTTCATGAAAAAGTGCTTGTCCTTAGTTAAAAGCTTTGGTTGGAACGAATAATACAAATTGATTCCGTATCCGACTGCAGAACCGCTATGATATTCTTTGTAATTGGGTGCCGTTGGTGGTGTCCAATTGTCCTTTACCTTAACCTCGCTCCAAATGACCGGAACGGATACCGACAAGTTACTTTGTCCACTGGAATTAAATATTGTGAGTGTGCAAACAACAAGAATTGTAATGGATAATACAGTGCTTTTCATTGCTAAATATTATTGTAATAATAAATATGGACTGCGTTACCGGGCATTCGGTTGTAAGTCAAATCTAATAAATTTTTAAATATCGTTTGGCTCTTTTGCTTGCTTTGGTGTCGCGCGGGAAAGTGCGGCAAGCAAAAGTGCCAATGTTCGAAGCACCGAATCTGTCCGCGGCATTGTGCATAACGTGTTGGGTTTGTTTAGTGGCGGATAAATCCAACGGATTTGTCCGCCTACACGAATATAAATAAACTTGCTGACACTACGGGCGACTGTGTCGCCCGCCATTAAACAAACCCGGTGTTGGCGGTTTGTGCCGTTTTAGTAGGCTTGTATTAAAACGTCTGTCGGAATATTTAATTTTTCATGAAGCTGTCTAATCATGTCCAACGATAGTTTTCTTTTTTTGTTTAGTATTTCACTTGCTCTACTCTTAAGTCCAACGACTTTCGCTAAATCTGTCTGAGTATAACCAAGTTGTTCCATTCTGAATTTTATCGCTTCAATTGGGTCTGGTAGGTCAATTGGGAAATGTTCATTTTCGTATTGGTCAATTAAAATACCCAATATCTCAAGTTCGTCTCCTTCCTTTGTTCCTTTTTTTGCGTCAAAGATTAGCTCAAGTCTGTCCAATGCTTGTTGGTAGTCCTTTTTAGTTTTTATTGGTTTTAAGTTCATAGTCGTCAAATTTTATTCGCATCAATTCTGTCATATTCTTTATGAGTCCCGACAAATCGAATCCACATCATTTGATAATGGAAATTAATCTTAACAATTAGTCGGTAGTTGTTCCCCTTTATGTTGAAAACTACTCTATTGTCCCCAAGAATACTTGCTGTTGGATACTCCTTTTTGATTTCATTGGTATTTTTCCACTCACTCTTTTCAGCTTCTCGATACCAAGATTTAAGTTGTTGTTCACAGTCCGAATGTTTAGTCCAAAACTCTCGGAGTACCTTTTTAGCAATTACTCTCAAGTATTAATCTTTTGTCAAAGGTACGCAAAAGTTCCCGTATTGGGAAATGTTATTTTACGTATTTTTCTTGATTTTTGGACGTTCTGGAGGCATAACCGCCAACGTTTTGGGTTTGTTTAGTGGCGGATAAATCCAACGGATTTGTCCGCCTACACGAATATAAATAAACTTGCTGACACTACGGGCGACACGGTCGCCCGCCATTAAACAAACCTGGTGTTGGCAGCTGGGCATATTAAACCATCCATCCTCCACTGCACCATTTAATTACTTGACCATATTTATCCATTTCAATATGGTATGTTTTACCATGCCATCGATGTACTTCAATGATTGTCACAATAATTTGATTTTCATCGTTGCTGAAAGGAGCTATTAAAAAAACTCTAGGATAACTTCCTTTCCCATTTTTTTTGTGTTTAAATCTCTTGTCACCTGTGGCGTCAATAACTTTTATTTTAGAATTCTTTGAACTCATTGAAATGTATTCACTCCATTTTTCAATATTTATATTCTCTAGACATCTCGGGAAACTGAATAGTTGTTCTACTGTCTCAATTTTTGAATAAAATGTAGCACGTTTTTTTAAGGGGTGTTCTGTCAATATATTATTTCTGTAATAGTCAAATGCTTTTTGCTCATAGGATATAATCTGTTGTCCAAAAGTGTTAATCGAAACTGTAAACAGAAACACTATTGTTAGAAATTTCATATGCCTTGCTGCCAACGTTTGAGTTTATGCAGTGCGGGGGAATAGGAGCGCTAAAAAATGGAGCGTAGCGGAATGTTTAGCGCGACCTGCTCCGCTCTGTCCCACGTTACTGAACGAAATTAAGAAATTACTTTTAATAGCTACACTGAACCCCCGCATTGCATAAACTTTTTGTTACCGCCTGTGCCCCTTCTCTTTGTCGTTTGAGTCTGATTTGTCCAACAATAGGGTCTTGTTTTTTATTCATTTCTTTAATTTTTAGTCACTGTACACGAGCGTGGCGGCAACTTTGGAGAAATTTGTCGGGTTACACGAATTTGTACCTAAATTTTATTTGAAACACAAAGAAGCACTCTTGCCTTAGCTTTGATTGTGGATGGGCATGTGCGGCTAAGGCATGTGTGCTTCATTAATTTGCAAATACACGCTTTGTTGAGCAAATTTAAGAACTAGTGTCTTTAGTCTATGCGTTGGTTTCTCTTAAATTTTATTCTAATAGTCCTTACATGGTCAAATGTATATGGGAGTGATTCACTCAAATTAGCGCTTGAATATCATCAAGTTGGTGAGTTTAAAAAGGCAGTGCCCATACTTATTAAATTGTCTGAAACGTACCGAAGACAAAATGATATTTCTAATTACGCCCTTTGTCAGATTAAGCTGGCGGATATTGTAAGAATGTATGGAGGGCCAAATCTCGCTATTGAAATGCTTAATAAAAATCAGGACTTAATACGTGTACGTCTTGAAAATTTATCAGTGTTATTAGCACAAAATCATTTAGCAAAAGCGGAAGCGCATTATAGTTCTCTTCGGTTAACTGAGTTTAAACAAGAGATTTTAAAATCCTTGAAGGTGAAAACACAAGCCAAACTACCGGAAAGGTATTTAGCGGAAGACTATTTGCACTTAGCTCGATACTATAAGGAAATGCCAAACCAAAATGATAGTTGTTATTTTTACGTGAATAAAGCTTTACGACTAGCTAAAGTTGATGCAGTCAGTAACCTTTCCATGCTGGCAAGAATTTATAATCTATTTGGATACTATTATCATCCTGCTTCGATTGCTTACTTCATCAATAAGCGCGATTCATTCTATACTAATTTGAGAATGTCAAGGCTTTACTATGATTCTGCACTTTTAATGATTAAGAAGCAGAAGTTAAAAGATTTAGTGTCGCTTAATCGCATCTATCACAATCTTGGAAATTCTTATAATAATGAATATAGCGATAATTTGAGCAAAGTGACAATGGATAAGGCTATGCATTATTATGGTGTTAGTTATGAAGCTTTTAAAAAATATGGTTCACCCGCTGATTTAGCTTTGCGTAATTGGGTTATCGCAAGAGGTTATGAAAGGTTAAACGAAAACGATTCAGCTATTTTAAAAATTAATACTGGACTAAATATTTTAATGCCTGAATATAGTACTAATAGTTATTCAAAAGTTCCACCTTTAAAACCCACATTGAATGACCAGCGTTTCATAACATTACTTTCTCAGAAGACAGCACTTTTACAACGAATGTCAATCAATGCTGCTGATACTGCCTTACTGAAGGATGCTTACCATAATTGGGTTTATCTGATGAAGTTCTATCAATATGTTATTTCAAAATCAAGCAATGAGATAGAAGCGCTGCACTGGAGTTATTTATATGGTTCAAATGCTTATCAAAATTTGATGGCAATGATTTACGAGTTAGCTGATAGAACCGGAAGTAATAATTACATGATTGAGTCATTCGGGTTATTAACATCTGGCAAGTATGCTTATTTAAACCGGAACGACATAAATACCCAAATAAACCAACAAATTAATACTGACTTACTTTATAAGGAATATGATATTGTATTAAATAATCTAAAAGGAACAACGAATATTGAAGAATCCCAAATTCGAACTATACTACCACAATTGCCAGAAAGGCAGACTGTATATAAAAAGTCAATTGAAGTAGACAAAACACTTACAGATTTAGTTACCATTGATTTTATTCAACAGCAAATTCTTGATGCTAAATCAGCTTATATAGATTATTATGTTGCTAATCAGAGTATTTATGCTGTAATTATTCTAAAGGATAACGTTAAACTTCTAAAACATAATCACCAGCCGACTACACAGGCAGTTATTAGACGATTAAATAGGAACGTCCTTTCAATGAGTCCGCAGCAACATGCAAAAACAACTTATACTTTATATAAAGAATTGCTAGAGCCTCTTCTGAAAGAACTTCCTAATTCAGTCAACAGACTAATCATCTGTCCGGATGGTTATTTGCAGAATGTCGCTTGGGATGCTCTGGTTGTAGATACTTTAAACACTGAATCTTTTAAAAGACTCAGCTATTTGTTAAAGCGTTATACTATTTCAACCGTATTAAGTCCGGTGCATTTAAAGAAGAAAAATAATGAAACAAGTGTGTCTTTTGTTGGCATTTCACCAGATTTTAAAAATTCTAAACGCCTGGCGGAGATTCCGTTTTCACGAGAATTAGTTAGGAAAAGGTCGGAGAAATATTCCGGAAACTTTCAGGAATCATTTTCAAGCAATAATCAAAGTACATCCATTTTGCATATTGCTACTCATGTAAAAACCGATACGCTTCACCCATTTAATTCAGCCATGTATCTGGCTGATGATAGTATTACAATGGAAACGTTAGTACATGTGCCGCTAAAACCAAGACTAGCAGTGTTAAATGGATGTTCATCGGGTGTTGGAGCATCGCTCTATACAGAGGGAACTATAAGTTTCGCAAGAGCATTTTATCGCTTAGGTGCAGAGAGTGTATTGATGACGTTATGGGATGTGGACGATAAAAGCACTGCCAGCATTTTGGAAGAATTCTATAGCCAGTTAGATAAAGGAAATGACCTTTCATTTTCATTGCAAGAGGCGAAAATTGTGTTTCTTTCTAATCAAAAATCGGATGAACTCGCTAATCCTTATTACTGGGCGGGACTTCAATTAAGCGGAAAGACTTTGCCTTTATTTAAGCCATCGTACTGGCGCTGGTATTTAGTATTTTCGCTCCTCGCACTAAGTCTGGGTTTTTATTTTTATCGAACTAATGGCAAGGTTAAGGGATAGCATTTAACGCTTTTTTGGCTTCTTCCTTTAAAGTTGAATCTTTCGTTGTTGCAATCACTTCTTCCAATAGCACCTTCGCATCTATAGACCTATTGTTAGTCCAGTGTGTTATGGCCAAGCGGTAAAGTGCTTTTTCATAAAATTCACTTTCTGGCTTAATCCGTTCGAATTTGTCTGAGGCCATATCTGTGTTCTTTAGTCTGAAATCGCATAATCCTGAATAGTACAATAAAGTGTCATTGGTGCTTTTTTGAGAAAGTAAATTTTCAAAAACTATTCCGGCAGCTTGAAAATCACCCATTTTAAATTTACTCATGGCATTATTGAGTTGAACTTGGTTTGAGTGGTTCATGGTGATAGGTAAACCTGGCTCATAAAAATCAAAATCACTGGGCTTTGGTTTCAAAAATATGTTGTAAGTGAGTAGGCTAGTAAGAAGAAGAAATGCAACCGAGGCTGCAATTCTCCAATTAATTGAAAATTTCTGTTTAGTACCCAACTTAGTGTCATATTGAATCAATTTCTCCTTTAGTTCCCTTGTATAGCCCTCATGAATACTATCAATAATAAGTTTGCGAATGGCAACCTGTCTTTTTAACGTTATGTCGTTTGTCATACGTACTTCAAAGTCTGCCGTTTGTTCGGTAGTCAATCTTTCTTTTAAATAATCATCTATTAAATCACTTTCATTCATCTGCTTTAATTTAAAATGTCCTTTAGCCTGCTCATATTAATCCGGTCTTCCAGTGACTTTAGGCATTCATATTTCTTCTTTTTTGCAACATCGGCATTCTTATAACCAAGCCGCATGGCAACTGACTCCATATCAAATCCCTTTTCGTAGTACAATTCCAGAACGTCTTTACAAGGCGAACCCAAAGCACGGTAAATTCTGCTTACCAGACTCACTAAATGTTCACGGTCATAATAGTCAAGATTTCCCGTTTCTTGAGTTTCAGTAAAATGCTCATAGGCTTTACTTTCAATTCCTTTCCGCTTTAATAGGTTCAGGATAATATTTTTACCAATACCGAATAAATATGTTTTAATGGATGACTCCAGCGAATCAGCCTTTCCGCCTTTTACATTTTTATATAACCCTACAATAGCTTCCTGAAATACATCTTTTGCTTCCTCAATGGAAATCTGATGATTTCTTATTGCCCAACTTACAAACTCATCCCGATAGCTTTCGTAAAGCTGAAACAGTATTTTTTCACTGCCCGCTTTAATGGCTTCAAGAATGGCTGAGGTCTCTAGGTTCAAGAAATAGTTCTTAGAATTCAAATGGTTAGTAAGTCTAGCAGTTAAAAGGTAACTAAAAAAAATAAATGAAAGTTTTGGTTACCTCTTGGATTTATAATTTACAAACATCTTAAATAACACTTATGAATGAAAATAGACTAAATCTATTAAAGCAACTATCGTATGTTCATGCATATAAGTGCATGATGACTAGTGATTGGGAGGTTGCTGTTTCGTCCTTTGAAACTGTTAGCAAGCTAAAAAATAGGATTACTTCTGGTGAAACAGATGGAGTCCTTAATGAAATGCGCGAATATGCAGAGAAAGAACCAACATATAATGTTAAATAATATGGCTATGAGAGAATTTACTATAAGTCGTTCTGATTTTGATGCGATACCAGATTCATTTAAAAGGGAATTAATCGGGATATTTAGAGAATTACTTGCTTTTGAAGGCTACGTAATTCGAATTGATAATGTTGAACTCAAAGATCGAGATTCTCTAGCGGATTGGATACTTGAAAATGGGTATGCATTAATTGCTCAATAATGCTCATGGCTTGTCAAATTAATTATAAGAATAAATTAATGAATTATACGATATGAAAAATACAAATACGAAAATTAATTTCTTTCGTCTTCTTCTTCTTCTTCTTCTTCCGCTTTCATTCAGCATCATCTCTTGTGGTGATAATGAAGATGATACTAAATCTTCAAATCCAAATGAAATTACTATAGGACAATTGAGTGGTTTGTACAAAACAACTTCAGTAGTTTTTAATGGTAAAACAATTACTGATGCATGCGATGTTAATTGGCCAAATGGTGCAAGCAATATGCGAAGGATTGATCTTAATTTTAAAGGAGGTGCAAATAATTTTACCGATCTGATTAATTATCGATGCGTAAGCGGCTCAACTGTAAGCAATGTTATTAATGATAACATTACTTCATTAACAAATAATGAACTTAATTTGGATGGTGCATATAGGTTCAAAGTTATTTCTTTCAATAACGGAATCTTAAAATTAGAGCTACTCAGTACTACAGCAATAACTACACCTATTGGTGCTGTATATACAATGAGTAAATAGTACCTTAAGAAGCTACTAAATAAAAAAGTAGAGCTAATCGCCAAAGGTGTAATTTAAAAATGAAAATCAATCTTAGTACTAGTGTGTTGGAATTTGGCTCTTACCATTGCTTTGGTGGCGGGGTGGATTTGCGCGGCAATGGCATGTGCCAAATGTGCGGTGGGTGAGAATCTCTCCAAGTTGCCAGCGCGGGGGCATTCGTAACCGTTAGCGTTGTTGTCCACCATTATGGTGTTAGGTGGATGTCTACCGTTTTATTGTTTCTCGGTCTGTCGTTATTTTTTACTTGTCTGCGGAAACGAGTCTTTGTCGTCTGGGTCGTCATTGTCCGCGGGGTGAGGGGCATTGGCGGTAACGTTTGTGTTTATGCAGTGCGGGGAATAGGAGGACTTAAAAATGAAGCGCAGCGAAATGTTAAGCCCGACCATCTCCAAACTGTCTAACGTTACTGAACGAAATTAAGAAATTACTCTTAATAGCTACACTGAACCCCCACATTGCATAAACATGTTGTTGTGCACTGTGCTGCAGTCTACCGTTACTTAACCACACGGATGCCAGTGCTTTGGCTGTGTGTCGGCATGCGCGGCACTGACATTGGTGTGGATTTGGATGTGGTTTTTTTCAATCCTACTTCTAACGCTTCACAATTACCTTTCTTTGTAACACTCCTTCTTTATTTATAATATTAAGATAATAGGTTCCTTGCGGGAGATTGTTTACTGGGATCGCTGTAGTCGGTGAATTCGGTTTGCTTAAATAAACAAGTTCTTGTTTATCGTTATAAAGCCTGAGCTCAGTTGTCCCGTAGTCAGTTACCGACACATTGAAGCTTTCATCAGCAGGGTTTGGATAAACAATGTGACAAGGGTTGCAGCCACCCTCGGTTGTCACTTCCACGTTCAGCTCTGTTCGTTCAAAGCCGCACGCATTTTGGGAAGTCATTGCAACTATGCCGCTTTCAATCCAGTTAGCAATGCAGAAGTCATAATTCAGCCCCATAAAAATGGCTCCATAAAGTTCCCACGCATAACCAGAGCTGACATCTACGTGTGGGGGTGTTGCGCTGTAGTAGAAATAATTCTGACCAGGATATACGCTTGAAGGACCAGAGATACCTCCATTGGGAAGACCTATCCATAAGGATTTGGTTCGCGTATAGGGGAGACTAAATCCACATTCGGATGTTCCGCCTCCTGATATCTGATAGGTAAGTGTTGCCTGCCCTTTTACACCAGAATAAGCCTGGAGGTAGGCCGTTGTACCCGTACCTGAACTACTAGTTGTCAGATAGGCCGGTGAAACACTCCAGGTAACGTTTAAACCTGGAGGGACATTGTTCAATGTGAACTGTGCCCCGCTCGTACATACCACGGCTGGGCCAGAGACCATGTTTTGTGCTGCTTGTACGGCTGCAAAGGCATCTACTAAACCGTAACCCATCTCGTTGTTCCAGGTGCCATGCGGTCTTCCGGTTGTTGCTGAGTATGAATAACTCCCTACTTTTTGAGAAGTAGCTTCAATAATATTTATTACCTGGCATCTGCTTAAATTCGGGTTAGCAGAAAGCATTAAAGCTGCAATACCAGCAACATGAGGGGAAGCCATTGAAGTTCCGCTAAATGATGATGTGCTATCGCCAGGGACTGTTGATCGAATGCCACTACCGGGCGCAACAACATCAAGTTTAGAGCCATATCCTGAAGCAAAACCCTCTTGGAAAATAGATCTAACGCCTGTAGCTGTAATCGCACCAACTGTTAATATATCGTCATGAAAGTTCGCAGGGTAGTTAATAACCGGACCATAATAACCATGGTTACCTGCTCCAAAAACCACCACTGTCCCACGTCCATTACGACCCAAAGTCATTGCATCTATGATGGAGTTTTCAAGTATAGCACTATGAAAGTGGTAATAAAATATTCCACCTTGATCTCCCCATGAATTATTGATGACATCTGCGCCATTTTGCCACGCAAAACTTATTCCGCTGGCCAGTTCTGCTGACATATTGGGGCGAGCAAGTGGCTCAAGTGAATGACTAATACTCATTAACTTTGATTGAGGTGCTACACCAACAACATGCAAATTATTCTTGGCTGCCCCAACAATGCCCGCGACATGAGTGCCATGAATGCGAGGGATGCCGCTCGGAGAAGTCCCTGTTTCACAATTAAAACTTATCGGAGAAATATTGGCTGCCAAATCGCTGTGTGTTTTGGCGATACCAGTGTCCACAATAGCTACGGTTGTTCCGGCACCCAGAGAAATGCTCCAAGCCTGACAGGCATTAATGTCAATGTTGGGATTTGAACTGTTGTTCAGTCCCCAAAGGCTGCCAAACATGGGGTCGTTCGTGCAGATTGACTTAAAGTCAAAGATAAAAGCTGGGTCAACATCTTCAAATAAACCGGTTTCATAAAAGAAATTGGCAGCCTCAAATGAATATTCTTTCGCATCAGGGTTTAACGACAAAAGATACCATAGGGGCATGTTGGGAACTTGCTTTTCAATTTTCACATTTCTTTGCGCGGCTACCTGTTGTAGTTTGTCAAAATCATGACGGTCTTTCAACTTTATGTAAAATATATCAGAAGTTCCTATTGAACTATTCTCACCTTTCTTAAAATATAGGGCAACATTAGCAATATCTGAATTTTGCTTTATGGATTGTATCGCTTCAAAAAAAAATGCATCAGTTGGTTCAGAATGAAACTCAATTTTTGTGATCTTTGGATCGTCCGATGCGGAATCAAAGACTCTGAAGTTTGAAAAAGCCATCGAAGATTTTTCAATGTCAGCACGAGGGATGATGTTTAGAAAATTCTTCTCCAACGTCAGGTTAATCTTTTGTCCTTTGTAATAATAGAAATAATTGTTCTGGGCATCTATAGTCATGCTTATGACCATAAATGAAAACAAGAATAAGCTGCGCATCGCAGCAATGCTGTTAAGCATAAGCAAACTTATTTAAATGGATGGTGAAATTACTTGAGTTATTTATTTGGAGCTAAATGAATACAACAGGCTTAGATGATTTGGTAAATTTTACAATGTGATAAGGCTGAGTAATAATCAGCGTTGCATCTCCAGTTTTCAGGTTTTCCACCTTCACATTAATGCTGTCTTCCGCCTCAACCACCTCAGTTATATCTATACTGTGTCCGCCATTTCCTTTAACCTCATCAAAAACTGCAATTATATGAAACCGGGTAAAATCAACATTGGTTTCAGTAATGTTGCTGACTGTTTCCATAACATTCAGTAAATCAGTCCACTCGGTTTGGTTGGTGATAACAAGGTTCTGCTTGGGAATATTTTGGGTACCGTTCAAATCTCCTTTACCTATCGTAATCACTTCAAAAATTTGAGGCTTATCTACTTTTTTTTCTTCACAGCTAAACGCAAATAGAAATATTACTGCAAGTATAAATGCTATTTTTTGCATATCGGTATCTGGTTAAGTCATTTTGTTATCATGCTGTCCGACTTAACAAATATAGTTAATTTTTTTTTGACTTTTGGCTCTTTTGCTTGCTTTGGTGTTGCGTTGGAATGTGTGGCAAGCAAATGTGCCAATGTTCAAAGTAGCTAAATCTGTCCCGCAGCATTGTGCACAACGTTTGTGTTTATGCAGTGCGGGGAATAGGAGGGCTAAAAAATGTAGCGCAGCGAAATGTTTAGCCCGACCTGCACGTCTCTGTCCCCCGACACAGAACTAAATTAAGAAAATACTTTTAATACCTACACTAAACCCCCGCATTGCATAAACATTTTGTTAGCAACCGTGCGCATGTCCCACATTATTTTGTTAGCTATTTTGAAAACCAATTTGTCCACCAACCCAAATTGAGCGCACTTATTGACCGGCTTTGGTTGTGCGATGGTTGTGTGGCCGGGCAATGTGTGCGCGGATTGGTGGTTTAATCTTTGGTCTCAACAGTTTTAATTTCTCTGTCCGATAGACCGTAAAGAGTGTAAACAAGGTTGTCAATTTTGGATTCAAGTGTTTTACTGTCCTTGTCAGTCTGTTTATACTCAATAATAGTATCAACGAGTTTTATTAACTCATTCTGTTGCTTTTCTGTCATTGTCGGGATGGGAAAATTTTGAATGTCATCCACTAAAATTTTTGGAAATGCACCTTTGGTCGCTTTAGGTGAGGAATTGAAATGGTAGAATGTCGCAAGTCTTGAGTTGAGGAGTGCTAATAATACTTTAATGTCCACTGGTCCTTTTTTGTTCTCAAGGATATTAATAATTGCAGGGTCATTATATGCCTCTTCTGTTGTGAAACCTGCATATATTTTTGGATTTGTTATTTCACGAACTAAAATTCTTGACCCTTTAAAATATTTTGGTTCTCTTGGATTGGCAATTCCGTCACAATAGTTAATATACTCCTTTTCATTCCATTTAACTTTGTACGGTGTTACGTCTTCGCCCCATAACCATTTTTTCCATCCTGCTTTTTTTGTTAAGCTGTGATAAACTCTATTTTTAATTGTCGCCTTGTCTTGACCCTGATATTTGTCGTATGCGATAAGACCTTGACTTATCTCTGGGAATAAATCAATTAGTGGCTTACTCTTCTTTCTAATTTTTGAGGTTATTCCTAAAATTTCAGAATTCAATTTGAACACCAAAGCCCAATTTTGATTATTGGCTAATAGTATTTCTTTTGTCGTTGATGTAAGCTCTCTGCTTGTCAACTCCTCAAATGAATTAGCATTAGCAGTAGGACGATAAAACACCGTATCATCTGATTCTTTGTTGATTAGGACTGTAATTATACACCTAACTGTTGCTGAACCTTCAAAGATGTTGAACTCTGTACAATCTAATATTTCTTGAATTTGCCATTGATTAAATAGTTCTTCTCGGTAAGACTTGGCAAAGACATTAAACAATATCGTGTTCGGAATGATATATGATTTTATGCCATTAGGTTTCAGAATTTTACGTGCAATATTTATAAAGAAATAGTAAATCTCGTAGTCAGGAACTTTATTTAGTGTTTCAACTACAGCTTCTCTTAGAGAACCTTTGATTGAAACACCATAGGGTGGATTTCCAATAACAACGTCAAAGCCTTCAAATTCACCACTATTATTCAGCACTTCAGGGAATTCAAAACGCCATTCGAATGCATTCTTGTAAATGGCATTCGTTCTTATGTCATTTAATACCGTTTCGTATTTTTTTAGTTTCTCACTTGCTTCCTTTACGTCATCGTTAAATTTCTTCTTTTGCTTCGCGTCCATTTCAAAGAAACTGAATTGGGCTGTCAATTTTTCAAGTTTACCTTTTGCAGCAGACCAATTGATATAGTCCTTACTTGATTTTGTAATCTCTGTTTTAAAATCGTTTTTAATTCCGTCAATTATTTTCTGTAAGCCCTTTTTGGTATCTCGATTTTTGGCGTTTTTATATTCATTTACAAAACCTCGATATGCTTCTATGTCGTATTTTATACTCTTCAATGCTTTACTTAAATCAGAGTCCAAAGCAAAGCGACTAATTAAACTATTTCCGCATTTTATGTTTATATCAATGTTCGGAAGAGTCTCTAACTCTGTGTAGTTAGCTTCTTTGTAATAAGCATTTTTTAATAGCTCAATCCATAAACGTAATCTGCATATGAGAACCGATTTCGGATTTATGTCAACACCAAACAGACAGTTCTCAATTATGATTTGCTTTTCGTGGAAAAGAGATTTTTGAAGTCTTTGTATTTCTTTATTTATAGGCTTACCGTTTTGAATTTTATACTCAACAGGGTTACCATTTGTATCTGTAATAATTAATTCATCATTTATGATTTCTATTTCATAGCCACTTATAACGTTTCCTTTTTCATCTGATAGTATACCCAACTCCGATTTAATTGCAATTAATTCGTTTAGTGCTGAAACCAAAAAGTGACCGGAACCAACAGCTGGGTCACAAATATGAATTGAGTTTATTATTTCATTTGCCCTTAGTACTTCTTGTGTTTTGAATAGGCGTGAGGTGTAGTTCTTTATATCGTCAAACTTGTCGAATGTCTTTTTTCCTTTTTCAGATAGTGATGCGTTAAACTTATCCACTACAGCCAATCGAATAGATTGTCTGCACATGTACATTGTGATAAATCCTGGAGTAAAAACTGAGCCGTCTTTGTACCCATTGATTTTTTCAAAGACTTTACCTAAAACTGAAGCATTTATAATTTGCTTATTGTCCTCTTGAATGTCTTCAGTACCCTCACTTGCGAAGTCATAAGCATCTAAGAAACGTAACAAGTATTCAAGTGTCGGTAGATTCTTTTTTGATTTCTTAAATGACTCTAATTTGGTTCCATTCCATATTTCGAGTTCGTCACCGTTTCCAAGTGAGTTTATCTTAATTGTTTGGTCTTCTAAATCACTTATTTCAAACAATGAACTATTTAAATATGGAACTTTACCATATTTATTTTGTACTGCTTCCGTTCTGTCTGAAATGTTTACCGCAAGAACTTTATGAAACAACTTAAAAAGTTCGTCAAAGTCTTTAATCATCTCGGGATTCAAGAATTTGTATTCCTTTTCATTCCCTTGATGGTAGTTGACCAATTGTCCTTCAAGTAGCTTTAGGAATAGAACTCGATTAATCCAAGTTATTGCAAGTTCTAATGCAATGTTAAATGTTCTTTCTTCTTTATCATCTCCGTAGATACTTATGTCTGGTATCCTGTGAAATGTGTCCTCTGTTTTGAGTGCTTCAATTGTCAATTCAATTAATGAAGCGGCATTTCTCTTTTCCTTTTTCCTTGTTATTATGATTTTCGCTCCGTCCTTTACTTCTTCAAGTCCAATAATATGTAATAACTCCCTGTAAAATCCTGCGTCAAGTCTATTGCTATCATTTGGAGAGGCAAGTTTAAGAAGGTGTTGTGGAGAAAGGATTTTGTAAAGAGCAATCAACTCTTTATCATCTTCTTTTTTCGTATTTCTTAAAACAGTTTCAAACTCACGAATATCAAAGTATACACAAGGAATATCTACTTCAATCTTATTTATGATTTTGGTAACCTCTTCGTAGAAGAATGGATTATCTTTTTTGTCGTTTAACTTAGTCTCGTATAGCTTTTTTATTTGAGTGTTTCTATAAATGTGTTTGTCAAAATAATTTGCATCAATTATAAACCACTCGTGGATGTTCGTGATGATAAGTTGTTTTAGCTGATTATTCTCTGATTGATTCCGTTCATCCAAATAGTACAGAATTAGTTCGTGAAGGGCTTTTTTGTTTGGACTGTCAGCAGTGACCATTTCGTTTATGTTTGCTGGCCTTTTTGCTTCGATAATCACTCCAACGTTTGAGTCAGTCCCTTTGTCCAAATGAATAACTAAATCCTTTTTCTGTTTTGTGTTTATGGCATTTGTGTCCTTATAGTACGTGTCTCTCAAAAAATCCCTGATATTATTTTTTAGATGTTCCTCGCTTTCGTCTTTGGGCTGTTTTTCGATGATACTAATCTTATCTAATAGGGTAATGAGGTTAGATTTGAAGCTATCAATTTCACTTCTTAGGGGTTTCTGCTTTAATAATGCCTTTAATGCCTTTTTTGGGGATTGGGGTATGAGTCTCATTATTTGTCCTTAGTCGAAAATTGATGGCTAATTTACATTTTATCGGCTTATCTGACCCATGCGCGGTAGGTAATTTGGCTCTTTTGCAGGCTTTGGAGTCGGGTGGGTTTGCGCGGCCTGCAAATGTGCCAAATGTGGGCGGGCGATTCTTGGGCTACATTGTCCGCGTAAACTATTAATGATTTATTTGTCCGCGTGTTGAGTCTTTTTCGGTTGTTGTTATTCGTTAGCTTGGTCGTCTTTGCGCATGGTTGCTAACGTTTCGTGTTTATGACGGCTGCGGTTTTCGAAGCTGTCTCTGTCCACCGTTACGGAACGAAGTTAATAAAACAATACTACATATCAGAGTGTCACCCGCAGCTGGCATAAACACTGTGTTGCCGCCAGTACGCGTCCACCGTTATTTTGTTTTGGACTCGATAGAGTCCACCGATAATTTAGTTTGGACGCGTCTGGCTCCAAATAAAACGAAACGTTGTTGTGGTTACCTGTCTGTGTCGGGAAAACTGTCTAAAAAATTTTTAAAAGCGATTTTTCAAAATATCCTTCACCAAACCTAAAAAAATTCGCGCTTACGCGCGTTCACTTGTATACGGTGGGGGGTCGGATTTCGTGCGTGTCGCGCGCGGCACCGGATTTTAATTGAGGTCTTTTTTGTCCTGTGTTAGAAGTCGGAAACTCTCCCGCGCGTCCGCGTATACGGATTGAAAGTCAAATATCAGAAGTCCGTTTATTTTTTTTATCCGGCATTTTGTCCGCGTATCTGCGCACACGGAACTTTTTAAAAAGTCCTAGTCAAAAGTCCCGTTACCGTCCGCGGAGACGAGACTTTGTAAGTCAGTCAAACGTTGTCTGCGTAGATTTTTTTGCGTATTGGCGGCAACACCCAAATATAGCTATTGAATATATTTCGCATATAGCATTAGCCTTAAACCATAAAATGGCTATGTACACATTTTAGCCAAACGAACTCACCAATTTAGCTCCATTGCGACTTTTTGCAGCCCGAAGTAGTACAAATCTCCATCAAAAAATAGTACAAAGTGCCACTTTATCGTAGCCTACTTTGGGCGGGTAAACACCGGCTTGCCACCCACATAAGTTTGCATTACCCTTATATCCTTTATTTGTTCGGGGGCAATGGCAAACGGGTTTTTATCCAGCACTACAAAATCGGCCAGCTTACCGGTGATGAGCGTGCCCTTACGGTGTTCATCAAACGAGGCATAGGCAGCGTTACGGGTATAGGCCACCAGTGCTTGCGCTACAGTTATTTTCTGTTTGGGAACCCAACCTTCTGGGTTTAGGCCATCAAGCGTGCGCCTGGTTACGGCTGCGTAAATGCCTTCCAGTGGTGTGGGCGGAGCCACAAACCAATCGCTACCAAAGGCTACGGTTGCACCGGCATCGAACAAGCTTTTAAACGCATAACTGGTTTTGCTTCGCTCAGCACCAATTACTTTCTCCGCCCAACGGCCATCATCAACAGCGTGGTAAGGCTGCATGCTCGCAATCACGTTAAGGTGGGCAAAGCGCGGAATGTCAGCGGGTGCAATGTGCTGAGCATGTTCTATGCGGAAGCGCCTGTCTTTAACACCATTTTCCTTTTCAACACGTTCGTAGATATTCAACAAGGAATTAATGGCGCGGTCACCAATGGCATGAACCATGAGTTGCAGTCCGGCTTTGTCTGCATGGCTTATCCAGTGGTAGAGTTGCTCCGGTGTATTTACCCATAACCCGTTATCGGTTGGGGCATCGGTAAAGGGTTCAAAAAATGCTGCCGTGTGTGATCCAAGTGATCCGTCCACAAAACCTTTCAAGCCGCCAATCTTCAACCAGTCATCACCCCTGCCCTGTTGTTTTACTTTTTCACTCAGTTGTTGCCATTGGCTTAGCGGGTACATGGCATAGATACGCGTAATCAAGTTATTGTTTTGGTGTGCACGTTCAAGGGCATCCATGTAACCTACCATATGGTGCACGGAAGTAACACCTTTAGAGGCAACATGGTGCATGGCGGCTTCCAGCGCATTATCGGTTTGTTGTGGTGTGGGTTCAGGTATGTGTGGATAAATAAGGTCAGCGGCATTGTCTTTCAAAATCCCGGTAAGTTGCCCTTTGCTGTCGCGTACGATGGTGCCGCCCGGAACGTCCTTAACGGTATTAACAATTTTTGCAGCGTGCAGGGCCACACTGTTGGCAAGCGACATGTGCCCGTCAAGCCGGGTAACAAACACCGGGTGATGCGGGGTAATGGAATCGATCCAGTGGCGTGTGGGTAATTCTCCACCCCAGTTTTCATGGTCCCAGTCGCCACCGAGTATCCACGTGCCTTCCGGCTGGGTTGCCGCAAAAGCTTTAATGCGCGAAATAAATTCTTGCGGGGTGCGTGCATCCCGCAATTGTACGGATGAGAGGTTGAACCCACCCTCAAAAAAATGCACATGACAATCGATGAAGCCGGGTGTAACAAAAGTGCCTTGCAAGTCGAGGACTTTAGTTGATGCGCCTTTGTATTTTAGTATGGCTTCGGTGGTACCCACCGCCACCAGGGTATCACCGGCAATGGCCATAGCTTGCGCAGAAGGATTGTTTTCATCCCCCGTCCAGATGGTGGTGTTGGTGATGATGAGATCGGCCGGGGGAAGTTGACGGGTGCAGGAGAAGAGTAGTCCCGCAAGGAAAAGGATGAAGATGGTTTGATTCATGTTAGTTTACTTACTGATTAATAATAATCTTTATACCGATTGTCATCATTAGACACCCTTCGACAAGCTCAGGGTGACAAAATCTAAATTGTCATGCTGAGCTTGTCGAAGCATGACTCAAGAGTCCTTTTTTCCTTTCGACTTTGCCAAAATTTTTATACGTGCCCAATCCTGTTCAAAGAGTGCCTCCTTCTTCTTACGGCTCCAACCTTTGAGTTGCTTCTCCCAGCTGATTGCGTTATTAATGTCGGAAAAGTATTCATAGTAACGTAACACAACCGGACGTCTGCTATAGGTAAAACTTCCGTTGTCAACACCTTCATTATGTTCCCAAATCCGTCTTTCAAGATTATTCGTTACACCGGTGTAATACATGCCGTCAGCACACTCAACGATATAAACAAAATAATTGTGATTTTTAGGCATTATCGCGCTTGAACAGTTTGTATAAAGATAGTGTAAGTTATTCACCCTTTGACACCCTTCGACAAGCTCAGGGTGACAAATTCCATAAGCTCAGGGTGACAATTTCGACAGCCTAAGCGTGACAAGAATCAATTGTCATGCTGAGCTTGTCGAAGCATGAATTTGTCAGGAACCATTAGCTTGTCGAAGCATGACCAACGTAACATGCACACTACAATCCTGGTTTGTATTTTCTCTTGGCTCTCTTCTCTACATCCTCCTTATAAAAGGCAACATCTTTAAACTGCACATCGGCATAACGCTGGGCCTGGTCGAAAAAGTGGGGCGATGACGGGTCACCACTCTGGCCGCCTGCTAAAATACTTTTAGCCTTTACTCGTTCGCCAAACTCCACCACTGCCACAAAGCTGTTGCCGTGCACTCCGTATAACTTTTTTGTATTTGGTCCGGGGCGAGAAGCATATGCACCCAATGCCCCCCAATTACCGGACGCCATACCAATGGCGATGCTCGGTTCATTATCATCTAATTTTGGAACGATTGATCCATCCAGTCGCTGAAAGCGGTTAACCTCACCCCACGGCTTGTTCCAATCACCAAAATCATCCTTTAGTTTTTGTATTGCCTCGGCAAAAATTTCAAGACGCTGTTCATGGGGTGTACCGGTTCCGAAATAATTCACGCCCTCCATAGGCGATAATCCTTCCGGCCGTGGACCTTTCTGCAAATACAAGGTTCCATAAAAATGTGCCAGCGTCATCCCCACCGATTGCTTTGCTACCTTCAGGTCCCACGTCCGCAACATTTCAATGGCCGGTTTTAACCCAGCATATTTCTTCCCCGATTGATCAAAGGCTGCTATCAAACCCGGTATCAATTTTTCAAAGCCGGTAATGTACGGATCGTACGCAGTTTCAATCAGTTTATCCAACGTGTATCCGCTCCTTCCGGTGAGTACTCTAATGGCATGAATGCCCCGGAAGTTTTCCGGTTCGGTGGCCATGTAGTAAGGATAATCTTCTTTCTTGGGACTAAACTCCAACGCTGAGGTAAACGGTGTGGAGTTACAATTCTGTATCCAGCCGTTTGGCGGATTTAACAATTGAATACATTCATCTACTTCGTGCAAACCTTTCCAGTCGGTTGCCGGGTTGCTACCCTCTACAGGTTTGCTGTAATCAAATTGCACATCGCGCTTTGGGATAAAATTTCCCTGGAAGTATGCAATGTTACCATCGGCATCAGCATATACCGTATTGTTCGATGAATTGGTTTTCAACTCCATTACCTGCTTAAACGCTGTATGCGAATTTGTTTTGGTACGGCTATACGATTGCTGCAACGCTTTCGATGGGCTCCACATCATGGCGGTGGCTACCCACTTATCATCCTGCTTATGGGTAACCGGGCCGTGATGGGTTCGGTAAATAGGAAATTCTTTTTGAATAAGGGAATCACCACTTTTATAGTGAAGCAATACCTGCTTTTCTATAACAGGTTTCAACTCATCGCCATAGCGATAGAAATACTTACCATCCTGCTCTTCAATGGTTTCTAAAAACTCATCCATCACATCCGTGTAGGATGAGGTGTGCATCCACCCATTTTTCTCGTTGAAACCCTGGTACACAAAAAACTGCCCCCAGGTTACGGCACCATACACATTCAAGCCCCGTCCGACCGGGTCGTCCGGGCTGGCCTCTTCACTCACCACGTGCACTTCGCCCCGGAAGAAGAATGATGTATGCGGATTAATCAGCAACATGGCATTACCGGATTCTGTTAATTTACCAGCGATGGCAAAACCGTTTGAGCCCTGCGGATCGGCCAGTATAAAAGGCTCTTCAGCTTCCGCTAATGCCACCGATTGATTTTTATAAAATGCCTGGATTTTTCTTGTGGAGATAGACTCAATATCACCGCCAATACTTCCTTCACTAAAATACATGGGCATCCACGGCTCAAAGCGGGTGAGCAATTTCGGTTTTACTTCCGGGTGGGTGTGCAAATAATAGTTGATGCCATCCGCGAAAGCATGGCAAAGTTTCTTTAACCACTCCGGGCTATTTTCATATTCGGCTATAGCTTCTTCTTTGGTCATAAAAAGGTTGGCGCGCAAATCACTATAAAGCATCTCCTCTCCTTCCACTTCGGCCAACCGGCCAATAGCCCAGGTATAGTTTCGCTCCACGCGCGGAAAATCATCTTCACACTGCGCATACAACAACCCGAATATGGCATCTGCATCGGTTTTTCCGTAGATGTGTGGCACGCCAAAGTCATCACGAATAATCGTAACATTAGCTGCCTGATTTTGCCAACGTTCTACTTCACGGTTTTGCCGGTTACAGGATAGAAATACAAAAACCAACAAAAGGGTAAGCACTTGTTTCATAGGACTAACTCAATTTCAATTTCAATATACCATTGTCATCTGTTGCTTTACTCACCACTTATCAGAAAGTTAGTGAGGAAGAAAACAGGATTAAACCCAATCTATTTAAACGATTTATGCGGTTGGGTACCGAACAGTACCGCTAATACAACCAGAATCAATACACTATACTCTACCCCGTTGGTTCCGTGCCCCACTACAAACCAACCATTTTTAAGATGTACCATAAAAATACCCGCGCCTATTATGATGGCATGAAAAGCAACACAATACCGAACAAAGTAACCGAAGGCCAACAATGCACCGCTTAGTATTTCGCCTGTGGTAATAACCATGGCTATCCAAAACCCAAACGGCAAACCCTGGCTTTCCAGGAAACTACCAAAACCCGGAACCGACCAATAGTATAAACGCGCTACTCCGTGGGTGATAAAAATTAAACCCATAACGATGCGTAAAAGCATCAATACATTTTTTTGGTTTGCCATCATATAAGTGAAAGTAAAGCATAGCAAAACCAAATCAAAAAGGCACTGACCACTAATCCTTAAAATATCAAACGATTGCAAACAATCTGGTAGAAAGGTTAGCTGACAATTATCAAGCCGGGCATTGCTTATTGTCAGCACATGATTTTCAGGAACGCTGTAATTTGATACTGACAAAAAAGAACAAACCATGCTACCCCGCATTAAATTTTCAACATCAATTGCCGTCTGTTTACTTGCGCTTTCAGGCGCAGTAACACTGTGCGCCCAACCGCGCGAAGTAACCGACAATAACCAGGTGTGGTTTGGTTATATGACTTCCACACGGATCAACGCTAACTACTCCATCTGGAACGATTTCCATTACGTGCCTGAGGGTTTTCTGGTATTGCGCACCGGCCTAACAAGGC
The DNA here is from genome assembly GCA_025808415.1 of Cyclobacteriaceae bacterium. Lineage (NCBI taxonomy): Bacteria > Pseudomonadati > Bacteroidota > Cytophagia > Cytophagales > Cyclobacteriaceae > Cyclobacteriaceae bacterium. The sequence continues at coordinate 2,173,398 of CP075525.1, read as the reverse complement.
ACTACAAGCATACAGCCATTACCGCAGGTTACGGTCACCTGTGGTTACCTTTGAGCCAGGCAAACCCGGTACTAAAGCGAAACGAGCAAAGGCCGTGGGCGCAGGTACAATTTAATCTGCCGATCAGCGAGCGGTATTCATTGCTGCAACGTGTTCGCTACGATGGCCGCTTTCGGCAGCATGTTAAAGACGGTGAGCTGACGAATGATTATAGTTTTACGAACCGCCTTCGGTTTTTTATGAGTGTTAAACGAACTTTAGGCTATACGGAAGGAAAAAAAACAATACCCTATGTTACCATTAGTGACGAAGTGCTCTTGAACTTTGGAAAGGATATTACCTGGAACACCTTTGATCAAAACCGTATATCTCTTATGCTGGGCATCCAACGGGGAAACATCCAGGTGCAAAGCGGTTATATGAACAGGTTTGTACAAACCGGCTCTGCGCACTTCAACCAGAACCATATGTTTGTGGTGTGGGTATTCCATAAATTCAAATTAGAAACCGGAAAGGCGCGTGTCCAGCGGCAGGAAATTATGCACAATTGATGTACTGAAATTTGAAAATCAAAAAAGCTAAAGTACATTAGGGTAACCTATGCCTGATCGTTTTCCCGCAAGTTGCCCGGTAATGATATTCTTAATCGGGCTGGCTTTAACGGTATCTATAGTAGCCACCGCCCAGGAAAGAGTCTTAGATTTTAAAAGTTCCCTTGTACTCCAACCGAACCATACCCTTGATGTGACCGAAACCATCACGGTACACTCATCGGGCATTAGCATCAAGCGTGGTATTTTCCGGACACTCTCCATAAATGAAACCAATCTTAACTACCAGGTGCTTGGCTGCACACGAAATGGATCAGAAGAACCTTATGTCATCGACCGGAACAACACCTCATTATCCATTCAAATCGGCAGTAGTGATCTGTTAAAACCGGGTGAACATACCTACGTCATCCGTTACCGGGTTTACCGAAAACCTAATTCGTTCCAACCGCTTCAATGGCCTGTAACAGGTAATTGGAGCCTGGCCATGGATCACCTTGAAGCTGAAGTAATTGCTACCGATGGAAAACTATCTGCATTTAACGTCACGCTAAATGGTCAGTTGGGTTGTAACTGTTCAGTTGAATCAAAGAATGATAATTCTTATCGTATGGCCGTACACGGTGGGCTAAAGCCAGGTGATGATTTAACCTTGCAAGTGAACTGGGAAACCGATGCGAACCCAACCCGTAGTTGGGAAAATACCGAACGTATCCTTTCTTTTAAAAGCCTGCTGCAGGTACATGACGACCGAACCCTTACGGTAACTGAGAAAATTAACGTTCAGTCCAAAGGTGTAAACATAATACATGGAATTTACAGAGAGTTATTGCCTCAGGCAGATCTGGGAGGTTACGAAGTGCTGACCGTGTTGCGTAATAACCAACCGGAACATTACCAGGTAGAAAACATGGGCAAAAAATTTAAAATAAGAATTGGTCATGAAAATATTTTTTTAGAACCCGGGGTGCATCAATACCTGATTCGGTATAATGTTGAACGGGAAGTCCATACCCGGTTAGATTTTCACTTTGTTTACTGGAATGTAACGGGTAACGATTGGAAATTTCCTATCGACACTGTTGAAGCCACCATCATAATTCCTTCAAAAGGGTTTATCTCCTTTGATGGCTATTCAGGAAAGCGCGGAAGCAAACAATGTGAGGGTTGTGTAATCGGTCTACTGAATGATACTACCTACCACGTTCAATCGGTAACCACACTTCCACCCGGTTCAGGATTAACGATACTAACCAAATGGAAACATAACCTGAAATTTTCAGCGGTTATCACCAACAGTATGCATGACTACGTAATCACTTTAGGTTGGATTATTATTATTGCATTAATGGTTTTCTTGCTTGAGCGATCGCGAAGGCATGTTAAAACAGAAGAGCAGAAACTACAACCCCGTGATATTAACCCCGATGATTATTCGCCAGCGTTACTTACTACGCTGGCCAGCAAGTATATTATAACGGAGCACCGTATGAAGGCTTTATTGTCGTCCTTATTCAATCTGTCGATGAAAGGTTATCTTGAAGTTGAAGAGGGTTCATCAAAACGGAGGAGTATTGTTCGTGCCAAAGAGAATACTGAGCCTGTTTATGAAGAGGACGCAGAATTGTTCAAACTATTGTTTAAGGAGGATACTTCGTTTGAATTTTCAAAGAGGAAATCACATAAGGTGCAACGCCTGCTAAGCGATTTCATTTCCTTTATGGAAACCCACTATAACATGGAACAATTTATCCGTAACAATTATGGCAAAGTTATTGGCCCGTTCCTGCTTTATTTAGCTGCTATACTGCTCACCGTTGTACTCCATTCAGGTGCTGAGCGGTGGATACTACTCGCACCGATACTTGGTTCCGGAATGTTTCCTGCCTTGGCAGAAAGTTTACGACATATGTTTCTTCACGAAAGGGAATTGTTCCACCAGGCCAACTGGCTGCACATATTTTGGATAATGGTTTGTGCCGGGCTTTCCATTGGGGTGTTCATTCTTTTCAATTACCTCGACATGGCCAGGCCGGTAAACCTTGTTTTGTTTGCGGCCGCTCCCTACCTTTTAACCTACTACTATTACACCATGCGGGTAAAAACTTCAGAAGGAATGGCCGTGCTTAATTATATAAGAGAGCAGGGCACTACTGCCAAACGGTTAATGAAACAAAAGTCATTTGCAGAAGATGATGTTAACTGGCTCAAAAACAACCTGCCCTTCCTGCAAGCCTACGGTATTAAACCCAATATGCTGGATAAACAACTTGGCGTATTGGATAAGAATTTATCAGCAGCGATGGAAGAGTTCTATCGTACAGTCAGGGCTGCAAGTACCATCAGTATTTCTGCCAGTTCATCGTCCTCCAGCGGATCATCCGGAGGTGGTGGCGGTGGCGGAGGTGGTGGCGGCTGGTAAACTTTCAATGATCGTAGCTGATCACACGGGAAATTTTCCATTGTTGATGCTCGAACTTCCACACATGAACAAACCGGAATGTTCCACAATCTTCTTTTCCATTTTCCATATGGCAAAATCTATGCGAGCCTAGCTGAACGGCACCGTAATCACCTATCGGGTAAACTTCCATACTACCCGGTACCAATGTTCGGGTAAGTCCGAGTTTACGATCACAATTGCCTTTAATAGAATTAATAGTGTATGTATAATCCGTCAGACCTCCTTTATCGTGGTAAAACTCAAGGTCTTTCGTAAACATGGAACCAAATTTTTCAATGTCACAGGTATTGAGAGCCGAAAAAACGATGCTGTCCAACGATTCAATCTTCTTAAACAAATCATCAGAACGCTGAGCTGCTACAGCAAGTGAAACAGCCATCAGGAGTGGAGTCAGGTATAATTTCATAAGTGGCCATGAAGAATTTGTACTCCGGAAACGAAAAATGATGCCAACAAGAAATCCATCAATTCCACTCAATAGAAACAGAGAATATCAAATCAGTGTCCAGAAACGCATAGCTGGTTGTACAATAATGAACAACCCAATTGGCTATACATTACCGTTTTCATTTATTTTGAAAGAAAAAAATTATACGATAGTCCGGAATCATACCACCTATAGATTGCTTACTTCTATTTTCAGTATGTTCAGACAACGCCTTGGCCAATCTTTGGTCTGGCAAGGGCATGTGTGGATTGGGCACAGCGTTGGATGAACATACGGGGCCATACGGCCCTGGAGCGCAGTTATTTGAATCGTTTCTGATCCCATTTAGGTATGTTTGCGGATTATCAGAAAAAATTATGACCATTGACCCAAAATACAAACCCATACTCCTTGAGGCTTTGGAGGAAATGATGTACAAACTATCCCTTCAACTGGCCGAATTAAAAGGCGGACCGCTGACGCCTGAACGCAAGAAATTAACAGCTAAACAAAATTCAGTGGAAGAATTGCAACACCTGATCTCTGCAATGAAGTGATGTTTTATCAGGACAACTATTCAACAACAGGTTTACCTGATTCTTTCCATGCTTTAAAGCCACCATCCATATGGGCAACATTTTCGTAACCCATTTGCTTTAAGGTGGCAGTAGCCAGGGCTGAACGTCCACCCGAAGCACAATGCAGGATGATTCGCTTGCTCTTGTCGAATTCGGGTTTATAATATGGCATCGAAGGATCGGCATAAAATTCAAGCATACCGCGTGGTGCATGCACGGCACCAGCAATTTTACCACTCTGCTTAAGCTCCTCAGCCTCCCGAATATCGATTAATATGGCATTACCTTTTGCCAACTCTTCCTGCACTTGTTGTGGCGTCAGGTTTTCAATCTGCGCCTTTGCTGCCTTCACCATTTCTGTTGCCGTTTTTGGCGAAGGATTGGATTGTGCGTTTACCATATTCGGGAAAATAATTCCGGAAACAAACAGTAAACAAATGTTGATTTTTTCAATGCTGTTTTTCATGCTTTAGTCCTCCTGGGTTTGGTTCGGTAAATAAATTTACCGCTAATTCATATACCGTTTGATAATACCCGGTTTTTTTAAAATTACCGAGTTTTTGTTGCTGTAAAGGCATTATAAAAGGTCAATGCCAAAACCTGACTGAACCGATCAGATTGTTTCCTATCTTTAACCAACACCAATGTTGCTATTGTATGGTCGATTCACCCTTTCTTAAAAACAATCCCAACCTGTATGTTTTTTTACCCCTACTTTATACGGTTTGGTCCGATGCTGTACTTACGCCCAGTGAAGTTTCAACACTGGAAGGACTGATCAACAGCCAGGCGTGGCTTAATGATGATGAACGTAAATTTTTATTAAGCCAGCTTGATCCTTCATCTCCCCCATCACCCGATCAATTGATGGACTGGCGGGCAGAAATCAAAAAAGTAGCCGGGCAAACCGGCACGAAAGATAGCCTTGTGGACCTGGGTATTCGGCTGGCAGGCTTATACGGAAACGGAAGTGTTGCCGATACGTTGATAAAAGCAAAACCATCGTTGGCTAACATCGAGGCTACCTTAGGTTTTATCAGTCATGAAATGGTGTACAATTTTAAGGATGTACACGAAACCATTACTTCGCAACAGGAAACAAAACACAATTTCGAAATTGATACCTTGGCCAGGTTGCTGGATGGCGATCAGGCAGAAATTATTAGGAAAGTAAAAACACTTATTTCCGATCCGGAATTTCAATACATCGATCCGGGAGATTTGGGTAAATACCGGGCACAAGTTTTAACCTGGTTAACGTATCTAGCCGAACAAGGCTATGGCGCAATGGCCTATCCAAAAACGTATGGTGGGCAAGATGACATGAAGGCCTACTTTACCATTATGGAAACATTAAGCTACCATGACCTTAGCCTGGTGGTAAAGTTTGGAGTACAGTTCGGCTTGTGGGGCATGAGCGTTTATTTTCTGGGCACCGAAAAGCATCATAAAAAATATTTGAAAGACATCGGCTCGCTGGAACTGCCCGGTTGTTTCGCCATGACGGAAACCAATCATGGATCGAATGTAAAAGGTATTGAAACCACGGCTACCTACAATCACGTCACAAAAACATTTACCATTCATACACCAAACGAATACGCACGCAAAGAATACATTGGCAATGCTGCGTTGCACGGGCAGATGGCCACCGTATTTGCAAAACTTATTCTTGATGGCAAGGATTATGGCGTAAGTGCCTTTGTTGTTCCCTTACGGGATAAGAATGGAAAACTGGAAAAAGGTGTAACCATTGAAGACTGTGGCAGAAAAATGGGACTGAATGGTGTTGATAACGGCATCATCTATTTCAACAATGTGGTTATCCCCAAAGAAAATATGCTCGACCGGTTTGCCGGAGTAAGCGAAGAGGGAAAATTTACCAGCCCTATCTCTAGCGACAACCGCAGGTTCTTTACTATGTTGGGTACATTAGTTGGCGGACGCATTGGCATACCACGTTCAGGAGTAGCCGCGTGTAAATCAGGGTTAACCATTGCTGTTCGGTATGGCGACCAGCGCAGGCAGTTTGGGCCGGAAGGTGGAAGTGAAGTACCCATCCTGAACTATCGCACCCACCAGCGCAGGCTAATGCCTTTGTTGGCAAAAACGTACGCCCTTCATTTTTCATTGCAATACCTTACTGAACGGTTTTTACAACGCACCGAAAAAGAGATGCAGGAAATTGAAGCGCTTGCCGCGGGATTGAAAGCCTACACCACCTGGCACACTACTGAAACTCTACAAGAATGCCGTGAATGTTGTGGTGGAAAGGGTTACCTGTCTGAAAACAGGATTGATGCACTGAAAAACGATACCGATATCTATACCACTTTCGAAGGTGACAATACCGTGCTGATGCAACTGGTAGCAAAAAGCAGGCTTACCGAATTCAGGCAGGAATTCAGCAACATGAATGTATTTACAATCCTCAATTATGTTGCCGACCAGGCAAAGACCTCGATTACCGAAATGAACCCGTTGATTGTCCGTAATACCGATGATGATCATTTACTGGATTCTGAATTTCAACTCAATGCTTTTAAATACCGTGAGCGCGATATACTAACCTCTGCAGCCAAGCGTCTAAAGCGACACATCGATAGCGGTATGGACTCATTCGATGCGTTTAATGTGTGCCAGCACCATTTGGTAGAAGTGGCTTTCGCGTATGTAGAACGGATTGTACTGGAGCAATTCCAATTAACTGTTAAGAAAACTGAAGATAACGGCTGCCGTAGCGTGCTGAAAAAATTGTGCGACTTATATGCACTGGCACAACTCGATAAGTATAAAGGCTGGTACCTGGAACAAGGGTACATGGAAGCCGTAAAAACAAAAGCCATTCGGAAGATAGTCAATCAACTATGCTGGGAAATCCGGCAGGATGCCGTACCCCTGGTAAATGCTTTTAATATTCCAGATAGTAGTTTGAGTGCACCGATAGCCGTTAATCAATAACCAAACGTTTGCTTATGATTGCACGGGCCGATCGGAGTGTGACAATATAAATTCCCCTGGCCAGGGTGCTTGCAGGCAAAAGTTGAGTAGCCATTCCAGCATCGTCCGTAAAGGCTGTCACCGTGTACACTTGCTTTCCAAACGTATCGGTTAGCGTGAACAATAGAATCTCGGCCTTATCAAACCCGGTGGCACTCATCACCACTTCCTTTCCCAGGGAAGGGTTCGGGAATACAGAAAGAGCAGCAGCATCGTTGGCTGTATTGTTAATGGCCACGATACCAACATACTTAAAAGAACCATCAAAGTCGGTTTGTTTTAAGCGGTAATAAGAAACGCCTTTCAATGGGGTACGATCAACAGCAGAATAAGTAGTTCGCTGATGTGTGGTTCCTGAACCTTCAACACGGGCCAGTTCTGAATACAACTGTCCGTCTTTTGAGCGCTCAATTGTAAAGAAATTATTGTTAAGTTCAGAGGCCGTCACCCAGTCCAATAGTACAACTCCTTGTTTTAATTGAGCGGTGAAGCTTTCCAATTCAACCGGCAGCGGGTTGGTATCATCCAATGATGAGATTGTAAAGGGGCTAAATGAAGAAACCAACCCCAATGTACGAACTGTGCCCGTTGCCGGACTAACGCCTCCGGTTGTTGCTCCATTGCCCAGGTTATTCCATGAGCTACCATTCCATCGGGCAACGGCAAGCGTGGCCAGGTTGGCAATTGTTCCGGAGTAATCATCCCAACTTAAGGTCACAAAGGCATTGGGTGTTCCCGCTGTTCGGTCGAGCAACCAATACTCACCTGTGTTTACCCGGAAAAGGCTTACATCTTTTAATGAAGTATTATACCCGGCCCCGTTCGGGTCATTGTGAAAATATTCTGCACGGAAAGTTCCTACTGCGGATAGACTGGATATACCGATCGGGCGATAATAGCCATCCTTACCCACCGGAAAAGTAAAATTGGTATTACCCGCTTTGGCGACAGGCCCCTCTACAAAACTGTCGTTTGATGCCCCCGAAACACTTGAGCCCGCAGCCATGGTTAAAAGGTTGGCGTTGGTGGTGACCAGGTTTCCCTGGGTTAAGGTAAACACACCGTTTACGGTTATGGGTTGGTTTAGGATAACACCTGTGGAACCGGAATTATTGATTTCAAGCCTGGTGAATGTAGTGGAAACCGTTCCGCCAATCACCTGGTCATCCGAACCAGAAAACAAAACATTTGTATTCACATTTAGGGTTAACGTTCCACCATTGCGTGTCCAGCCGCCAGGTTGATTGATTTCTAATGTAAACGCGCCAACAGTGAGTATACCCGCGGTTAGGGTAAAAGTACCAACCGTAACATCGTTGGAAAGCGTTGATGTACCCGTACTAGAGCTGTTAAAAACAAAATCATTGTTAACGGTCAGTGCTCCATTAATTGTTCGAATCCGTGAAGCACCTCCTAAAGTAGCTGTAAGATTATTTTCAATATACACGCCATCTTCAAAATCGAAGTATGAATTCGCACCGGTGGACGTGGCCGCCAGGTTAAGATTATAGTAATCAACTGCGCGGATGGAATACTGAATATTATTTCCGGCTTGATTAAACACAACAGTACCACCGGTTAAGGAATAGTTGCCCGTCAATTCAGGGTAAGTTCCGTTAGCCGTTCTGCCAATCCGATATTCTGAATTATCTGTCATAACCAAATCGGCATTAGTGCCAGTAAGGGTATTTGTGCTCTGGTTAAAAATGGCATTGTCCTGAATAGTAAGAACACCGCCTGCGCTAATCGTTACATTTTGCCCCGGTGCAAACTGGGCATTATCTTGGACCAACAGGTTATTGTTAACCGTTACTGCAGCACCAGCTGTTTTTATACCAGCATTGGAGATAAAAAGGTTATTGTAGGTAGTACCCTTTACAATCTGCGCACCGCTACCATTGTAGTTAACGGTGTTGGGCGAAGAGGATGCCAGCAACGTACCGGTTGTCAAAACATCACCCGTAGTATTTAATACAGCGTTGGCAGCATTACCCCATACCGAGCTCGCGCTATTAACGCCTGTCAGGTTATTCAAATGGGTAATTGTACCCTGATTAGTAACCAGTGTAGCAGGGTTGATATTGATAACTGGCCCTACCGTTAAGTTCGAGCCAGTTGTGATTGTTTTGTTATTTGTTATGGTAATCGTTCCTGATCCGGTTATCGTGGAGGCTCCAAGGTTTCCACTAATTGTGGTACCTGACCCATTAAGTGTAAGCCCATTGGTACCCATAGCCAACGTGCCATGCACGGTTAGGTTTCCAGCCAGGGAAATCGTATTACTCATCGTTAATGTATTGGCCGCATTGATGGTTAGGTTACCACCAATGGTTAATGGTGCCGCTGAAGATGAGGCGCTCGTTCCGGCTACAGTCAAATTTCTGGTTATGCTCCAGGTGCCTGAGGTTGGGGCAATACGGCCAGTCCCAAATGTGGTAAGGTCATAGTTAACAGTGAGGTTTGCCGTTCCGTTTAGGGTAGCGCCATTAAGTATGTTTATGAAGTCTGCGGTGGCAGATCCATCTACTGTTACCGTATGGCCAGGATTAATATACACTATCGAAGAAGCAATAGGTGTACAGCCACAAGGATCACCACCATCTGTGAGTGACCATGTTTGATCTGCAACTATCGTCCATCTTCCACTTAAACGGGAGTAATAAGTAGCCACTAACGGTGTTGTGCTCTTATTTCTGGTACCTATTACAAACGTGTTATTCAGGTTCGCTACCGTTAATAATGTCCTTCTCCCTATCGGGCTGGTGGTTGTTCCGCCAGTGGCCAATGATGTTCCAACCCCATATGGAGGTCCGGCTAATGTTTCTAGTTTCAGGTCGGTTGTTGCTCCTGATGCAGAAAGCGCACTCATGGTAACATTCAAACTATAGATTCCCCCTGCAAGCGTAGTCGTTGAAATAACTGAGCGCATATCGGTAATACGTTGGATAGCATCGCCTTCATTGTCGGTATAGGCTACATCCGTGGCGGTGGTGGCGTCAATGTGCTGCACTGAAACATAACCCGCAGTTGTTGGATTGGTGGTAGCCACAATCTCAACAGGCCGGTAATAGATATCCGTACCTACCGGAAATAATCCATAGCGGCTAGGTCCGGCTAAGTCAATTGTTCCTACCGGCCAATATCGCCTGAACACGCCACCATAAGCAGTTCCACTGGTACGTGTTAGAAAGGAAGCAGCGCCATTGCCCAGCGTAAGCGTTCGGCCGTTTAAATTGATATTTCCGGTTGTCATGGTAAGGGTGTTGGTAATGGTCACGCTGCTGCTACCCTCAATTGTTAAAGGTCCCGTTGTATTTACTGTAACACTATAAAATGATTCTCCGGCAGTATTGGTTATGGTTTGAGTACCCGCGCCTGCAAATGTTACCGTAAAATTGCCAGCCAGGGTTGAGCCTGTATTGGTCCAGTTGGCGCGAACAGTAATGTTACCCGCTAAGGTTTTTATGCCTGGCCCAGCCAAGACTATGTTATGGTAATTGTTAGGAACTGTATTTAAACTTCGGATAGTTTGCGCTGCTGAGCCGTTAAAGGTTATGGTGCCACCGGTAATGTTATACGTGCCAGTGAACTCAGGCAATATTGTTGATAACTTGGCAAGGCGAAGGTCACCACCAGTGGCAATAAGATTGGCACTGCCCGAGGCCTGGCTCAACGTATTTGCACCAACATCAAAAATTCCGGAAGTCATCCGCAAGTTGCGGGTGTTGGTAATGGTAACATTTCCGGTTGCGGTAACAGAACCACCCGCAAACGTGTTATTGATTGTCAGATCATAAAAGGTTTCTCCCAGGGCCCCAGCAGGCGGGTTTAAGGTTTGATTGTTGGTACTGCCATTGAAAACAACGGTACTGGTGTTTTCTACAAATGATCCGCCCAGGTTATTATTCCAGTTGCCGGCAATATTAATGGTTCGTGCACCTGTGTTGGTATTAAAGGTAGAGCCATTGCTAATGGTAAGGTTACCACGGATAGTTGTTGTAGCCGCATTAATTCTTTTCACTGCAGCCCCACTAATGATCAAATGGTGGTAGCTGCTTTGCGTGTTCATATTCCATGGGCCACCGGTTGCGGAACCAAACTCAACGGTATTACCTGTGGCGGTTGCTGTTAGGACAACATTATTAGGCCAATTTGCCGGAGGTGTATACAACAAATAAGCCGTGGATGAATTATTGATAAATGTACCCCTAATAAAATTAGACGAACTCAGAATGGAAATTCTGCCATTGTTTGTTGCAGTTCGTCTGTTCAAGTTAAATTGTCCGGTACTATTGAATTTAAGATCTGTCCCAACGAGTATAGTGACGTTATTCTGAATTCTCAGGTGAGCATTAGTGTTGGCCACGCTAAATGACCCAATACCACTCAGGGTTTGCCCGGCTGTTCTTCCAATTCGAAGATCTCCACCCCCGGTACCGTTTACGGTGCCATCCAATACCAAAGAGTTTAAGGTAATGTTATTCCCTCCGCTTATTGTTAAAACTCCGGTAAGTTCGATGGTGAGGTTGGAGATTGTGGTATTAGCTGAGTTATAGGTTACCGTGCGGCCGGCACATATAATAACATGGTCATTTGGCCCGGGCACTGTAGTTGCAGCAATGGTCGAAGCACAATTAACCGTTGTCCAGGTATCCGGGTTATTCCAGTTTCCATTTCCGCCCGGCCGCGCATAGTAGGTGGTTTGGGCAGTTACCTCGAAGAAAAAAAAGCCTGAAAAAAAGGCCGCAAGAAAAATTACCTTAAAAATAATCCTGGATGTTGATTGTAAAGCCATACTCACTCTCTATTTGCGCGTTTTAATCAATAAAAACCCCCAAAGGTAATCGGAAAATGCTGATTAATAATGTCTTGTGAGGTATTATTCGTTTTGCAGGGTCAAATCCCGTACAATATCGCGCATAGGCCTTATGGCATGCACATACTCAATTGAAGGCCCGGCACACCAAATGGTTTTGTAAGTAGCTTTTGAAGCGGCATTTTCAATAGCTTTAATTCCCCTTAGGGCAACGAACATCTTAACATACTTTTTCAACCATTTATTCTTAAGCATAATGCGTTCAAACCATGTTGCTTTTGTTCCTATCTGCTGAACATAAGGAGTATTGATAACCGTTAATGCCGATCCGGAAAGCTTGGTGGTCTGCACGATGTCTTTCTCACCATAGTCAACCAAAGCTTGCTTATATTCCGGTGTAACATCGGCCTCCTCCGAGGCGATAAAAATTGTGCCTACCGATACCCCGGCAGCACCCATAGCCAATGCCTCTTGCACATGTTGTGCAGTGGCAATTCCACCGGCAGCAATAATCGGTATCGAAATATTTGCCTTCAGTAAATCAATAAGTTCTTGAGGGGCAATTTTTCCGGTGTGCCCCCCTGCCCTGTTATTGATGGCAATAACCATATCCGCCCCAAGCGATTCAACCTTTCGGGCATACTCTAAATCAATTACATCGCAAAAAACTTTTATGCCCAATGGCTTACACACCGCAATGGTTTCCTTTGGATTGCCTAATGAAGTAATTACAAAAGCCGGTTTCAATTCAGCCACGGTTTTTAACTGTGTCTTAAACTTGTAGTTCGATTTATTGACGATAAGGTTAACACCAAACGGTTTATCGGTATAAGCCTTTATCTCAGCAATTGCCTCCCGCAATTCTTTATCGGTTCGGTAATTGAGGGCGGGGAATGCCGCTGTAACGCCACTGTCCAATGCTGCTTTCACCATTCTGGTATTGGAAATCAAAAACATGGGCGCCACAATAATCGGGTAATCAATGCCCAGCATTTTATCCAGCGTCAAGATGTTCATTCGCACTACGGGTTTAAACTACCAAGCTAACCTAAAATACCCAATCTTGTTAAGAAATTGTTACGCGAATCATCCCGTCATCAAAATTTCATTTTCAATGACTTTCGTCATGCCCTTTCATGATTAAAAAATGGTTTGTCATGAACGATTTAACAAGGCACTTTAAGGCAATCGAACTATCTTTATAAGCATTTAAAAAACAGCCTGCCATGAACGAGAGCATCCAGCAACTGACTGAAAAAATTTACCGGGAAGGCATCGAAAAAGCAGAAGCACAGGCGAAAGAAATCATCGATGACGCTACCCAAAAAGCCTGCGACCTGGTGGACCATGCTGAAGCCAAAGCAAAACAAATCATTGACAATGCAGAACGCAAAGCCACGGAAATGAAACTGAAGGCAGAAACGGAAATGAAACTCTCCGCACGCAATGCGTTGGTTAACCTCAAACAACAAATTACCAATGTCATCATCTACAAATTAACGCACGACACTGTAACCACGGCCGTGCAAGACACCGCATTTATGCAAACCCTGGTTAGCAAACTAATGGATTATTGGCTCACACACGTTGGCCGTGAAGAGCGCCTGCGGATACTGTTACCGGAAAATGAATACCAGCAATATCGGCAATACCTTGAGGAGCGCGCAGCCACTTTATTGAAAACAGGCATTAGTATAGAATTTAACGGAGCCATCAAGCATGGCTTCCAGGTGGATGCCGTTGACCAGGGCTTTAAGGTAAACTTCACTGATGAAGATTTTGAACATTACTTTAGTTCGTTCGCCCGGCCGCGCATTTACAAATTATTGTTCGGAAAAGAAGACTGATCATGCGCCAGGGGTATTACTATCTCATCACCTCGCTTCCCGAGCTTAACCTAACCGATAAAAATCCGGTGTACGATTTACTGCGCTTCCGTGAATTCATTTGGGATGAACTGACACCGCACGATAAGGAATTGTTCAGTGTGCTATTCTATCTATACGACATTGAAAATTTGGTAAAACTGATAAAAGAGACCAATACCCGTTGGCATCCCTTCGGCAATTTTTCACAAGAAGATTTAACCAACATATTAAAAATGCCGGATGGGCTACCTGAATTTCTCCAAAACTTTATAGCTGATACCCGAAAACTTTGGGAACGCGCCAGTGCAAAAAAATTAATCAACCTGGCCACCACCTATTTCATCGGCTGGTCACAACATGTTCCTAACGCTTTCTTAAAAAAGTGGTTATACTTCGATCAGAATTTGAAGAACCTGCTCATTTGGTTGAACTGCCATAAATTCGGATTAAATCCTGAAGAAGAAGTTCTAGGCAATCATTATGAAGCCCAATACCTGCGCAGTGTTAAACCGGACGCCATCGATTTACACGCCTGGGATTTTCAATTCAGGGAAGTACTTCGGCATTACGACAACCCCGACATTGCCTTGCGCGAATCGATCATCAATGAAATGCGCTGGCACTACCTGGGTGAAATATCGTCAACAACGTTTGGTATTGAGCGACTGCTGGCTTATGCCATCAAACTGCAATTGATTAACCGCAACTTTACAGACACCGAACTAAGCGGGCAGCAACGGCTCGGTGCCTTACTGGATTCCGTAACCAAAAATTACCGGGTTCCTGAAAATTTTTAATGCATGAACGATGTAAAACATAAAGCAGGAAAAGTAACGGGCATTATTGCCAACCTGGTAATTGTTGCAAGCCATGAACCGGTTGCACAAAATGAAATATGCTTTATAACCGTAGGCGAAGAGCGATTGCTGGGCGAAGTGATCAAAATTATCCATGGCGATATTTTCGTTCAGTGTTTTGAAAGCACCCGGGGCCTGAAAGTGGGTAACCTGGTTGAGTTTACCGGTGAAATGCTGGAGATAACGCTCGGCCCCGGCATGTTGTCAAAAATCTATGACGGCCTCCAAAATGATCTTGACCAATTCGAATCATTGTTTATACAACGCGGGCAATACAGTGCAGCACTTAACAGTAACATACAATGGTTTTTTAAACCCTTGGCGAAAGCAGGTGATCGTGTGCAAGCATCGGACTGGCTAGGTGAAGTAAATGAAAATGCCGTTACCCACCGCATTATGGTACCCTTTAAAGTGGACGGGCAATATACTGTCAAGTCTATTGTGCCTGAAGGGGAATATTCCGTTACCGATGTTGTTGCTGTATTGGTCAACAGTGCCAATAAAAAAATCGAAGTTACCATGGCACAGCGATGGCCCATCAAGCGACCGATAAGATCGTATGCTGAAAAAGTTAGGCCATTTGCCTTGTTGGAAACCGGAGTGCGCGTGATCGACACGCTTATTCCACTGGCCGAGGGCGGAACAGGATTTATACCCGGGCCCTTTGGTACCGGTAAAACGGTGTTGCAGCACGCTATTGCAAAGCAAGCTACAGCCGATGTAATTATTTATGCAGCGTGTGGCGAACGCGCCAACGAAATCGTTGATGTGTTTACCGAATTTCCCGAACTGGACGATCCGCATACGGGGCGTAAACTCATGGAACGCACCATTATTATCGCCAACACATCCAACATGCCGGTGGCAGCACGCGAGACTTCTGTGTACACCGCCATGACTATAGCGGAGTACTATCGGAACATGGGTTTAAAAGTTTTGATATTAGCCGACTCCACTTCACGCTGGGCACAGGCGTTGAGGGAGATGAGCAACCGGCTGGAGGAACTGCCCGGCCCGGATGCTTTTCCAATGGACCTTACTGCCGTCATCGCCAACTTCTACGCTCGGGCAGGGTATGTTTCGTTAAATAATGGCGAATCCGGCTCCATAACTTTCCTGGGAACTGTATCGCCCAGTGGTGGTAACCTGAAGGAGCCGGTAACGGAAGCCACAAAAAAAGCTGCCCGATGTTTCTATGCCTTATCGCAAAAGCGTGCCGACCAAAAGCGCTATCCTGCAGTTGACCCCACAGAGAGTTACTCCAAATACCTGGAGTACCCGGAGATGCAGAGCTATTTACACGAGCACATCTCTACACGATGGACACAACAAGTAACCAAGGCAAAAGATATTTTACTGCGCGGCCGCGAGGTACGCGACCAGATAAACATTTTAGGCGATGATGGCGTGCCGTTAGATTACCATGTGCAATTCTGGAAAGCGGAAATCATCGACTTCATCATCCTTCAGCAAGATGCGTTTGATGCCATCGATGCCATGACACCCCTGCCCCGGCAACGCTACATGCTGGAGCTGGTATTACAGATCAACAGTATGGATTTCAAATTCAACACCTTTGAAGAAGTATCCGCTTACTTCAAACGGATCATCAACATACTCAAACAATTGAACTATAGCGAATTTGAAAGTGAAGAATTTAATACCAAACTAAAGTCGTTCAAGAAATTAATTAATGAAAAAAGAATTTCCTGATGGAATCGAAAGCCTTTCAAAAGATATTCTATAAAGTATCCCGCATCAACAAAGCCACCTGCGAGCTTCACAGCAACATGGCCGGTTATGATGAAATGGCGGTTGTACACGGAAGGCTTGCGCAGGTAGTTAAGATTATTGGCGATAAGGTTACCCTCCAGGTTTTCTCCGGCACCGATGGCATACCCACCAATGCCGAAGTAATGTTTACCGGAAGCCCGCCCCAATTAAAAGTTTCAACCGAATTGGCCGGGAGGTTCTTCAACGCATACGGTAAGCCGATTGATGATGGGCCGGAAGTGGAAGGAGAAAACCGACCACTGGGTGGCCCCACTGTAAACCCCACACGCAGAAAAAGACCTTCTGAGCTAATCCGCACCGGCATTGCCGGTATCGACCTGAACAATACCATTGTAACGGGACAGAAGATACCCTTCTTTGCCGATCCTGAACAACCTTACAATCAGGTAATGGCCGATGTAGCCTTACGCGCGAAGGCCGATCGAATTGTATTGGGTGGCATTGGCCTTACGCACGATGATTATCTCTTTTACAAAAATGTGTTCGAAAATGCCGGGGCACTGGACCGTATTGTTTCCTTTATTAACACTACAGAAGATCCCAGCATTGAACGGCTGCTGATACCCGATATGGCTTTAACTGCCGCGGAATATTTTGCCGTTGACCGGAACGAAAAAGTATTGGTCCTCCTTACCGACCTCACGTTGTATTGCGATGCCCTCAGTATTGTAAGCAACAACATGGACCAGATTTCATCAAAAGACAATATGCCAGCTTCGCTTTACAGTGACCTGGCACGGCTCTACGAAAAGGCCGTGCAGTTTCCGCAGGGTGGCTCAATTACCATCATTGCCGTTACAACCCTTTCCGGTGGAGACATTACCCATGCCATACCGGACAATACCGGTTATATCACTGAGGGGCAATTGTTTTTACGCAGGGACTCAGAAATCGGAAAAACTATTGTCGATCCGTTCAGGAGCCTTTCCCGGCTTAAGCAACTTGTTATCGGTAAGAAAACCCGCGAAGACCATCCACAGGTAATGAATGCTGCCGTTCGCCTGTACTCCGATGCCGCAAACGCACGCACCAAACTTGAAAATGGTTTTGACCTGAGTGATTACGATAAACGTTGTTTGAATTATGCCAGAGAATACAGTAAAAAACTGTTGGCCATTGATGTGAACATCGACATTGAAAAAATGCTGGACATTAGTTGGGAACTCTTCAGTACATATTTTTCGCAAGAAGAAGTAGCCATTAAACAAGAGCTTACCGAACGTTATTGGCCAACTAAAATTTAATATGGCCCTGAGTTTTAAATACAACAAGAGTGCACTTTACGAGTTGGGTGAACAGCTCAAAATCAGGGAGAAAGCTTTGCCTACTTTGAAAAGCAAAGAATCGGCTTTGCGGATGGAGATTAAGCGACTAAAAAAAATCGCGGTTGAGTATGAAGAAAAACTAAGCTTCAGGAAGGAAGAAGTGAAAAACCTTGCGCGCTTATGGGTTGAATTTGAAGAAGGGCTGGTTTCAATAAAATCGGCTATTTATAAAAAAAAGGCTATAGCAGGAGTAAAAATTCCTGTACTGGATACATTCGAATTTGAAGTCCGGGAAATCAGTCAGTACCATAAACCCGATTGGTTCTTAGATGGCATCCACATCCTGAAAGAACTGACCGAACTGAGTTTACTGCGTGAAGTTTCACATCGGGCAACCCACATTCTTGAACTGGCACGAAAGAAAACAACCCAAAAAGTTAACCTGTACGAAAAAGTTCAGATTCCCGAATACCAGGAAGCCATCCGAAAAATTAAGCGCTTTCTGGAAGATGAGGAAAACCTGAGCAAAGCAGCCCAAAAAATTTTAAAACAAAGAAAGGAGAAACAGGTAGCCTTATGATTGTACCCATGATCAAATATGGCCTGCTCGTGCATCACCAGGATAAGGATGCCTTCATGGATAAACTCATGGACCTTGGGCTGGTGCATATCCACACACAGCAAACCGAGGAAGATGCCACAACGCATGAACTGTCTTCCATTATTCGCGAAACGGAAGAAGCCATCCGAAGATTTAAACAACGTAAAGTTAAAGTTCTGGAATACAGCCCTACAGAAACCGAACCTACATTGTCAGAAATCGGGGCTATGGAAAAGGAACTGGAGCGCACCACTAATGAGGTAGAAGCACTGGCTATTGAAATAAAACTACTTAAACCGTGGGGGAATTTCAATCGTACTGAACTGAAACGATTGGAAACAACCACTGGTTTTGAAGTAAAATTTTTTGAATATCCACAACGCCATTTTGAACAAAAATGGTTAAATCAATACCACCTGCAGGTGGTAAACAAAATTGGTGGCAACCTCTATTTCATAATCTTTCGAAAGCCCGGGCAGGAATTACCCATTTCGCCTGTTGCCTTGCCTGAAGAATCACTGGATGAGCTTATTAAGCTGCAACACAAGGCAAAGGAAAAAGTAAAGCACCTTAACCGAAAGCTGGATTATTATGCCTCCAGCCTGAGCAATGTTTTGAATCAACGCCTGGCTGAAGCAAAGGACAAACTTAGTTATCACCTGGCCAATACGTCAGCCAGCGCGGTGCACGATGGTGGTCTTTGGTTGATTGAAGCATGGTGCCCGGCAGAAGTTGAAAAGAAACTAATACTTTTCCTGAACCGTTCACAAACAGTATTCGTGAAATCAGCACCGCAACCTGGCGAAGCACCCCCAGTTCTGCTTCGCAATAACAGCTTTGCCAGGCTTTTTGAACCTATTGGTGCATTGTTCTCACTTCCAAACTACTACGAACTTGATTTAACCGTGTTGTTTGCACCCTTTTTCCTTCTCTTCTTTGGATTATGCCTGGGAGATGCCGGCTACGGCCTGATTATTCTGGTGTTGGCTACAATACTTAAACTTCGTGTTAACCAGGCCAACAGAAATTACTATACCCTTGGACAATTGTTCGGGCTCGCAACCATAGTAGCAGGTATTGTATCCGGAACTTTTTTCGGCATTGAACTCATTAACCTTCCTGCTGCAACGCAACTGAGTTCAGTATTTCTTAACCAGGATCAACTCTTTAACCTTGCACTGGCCATAGGTTTTATCCAAATTATTTTTGGCATGGGTGTGCAGGCCTATAAGCAATGGAAATTTAAAGGCTTTGTGCATTCCATTTCGCGTATCGCGTGGATTATTCTGCTGCTATGCCTGGTCGACATGTATGTGATGAAATTGATGCCTGCAATTACCCACGTAACATTATGGGTTTCACTGGGTGGGATCGTGCTTTTTGGTGCCCCTGAAAAAGGATGGCTTAAATCATTGGGCATGGGCCTGGC
The DNA here is from genome assembly GCA_025808415.1 of Cyclobacteriaceae bacterium. NCBI lineage: Bacteria > Pseudomonadati > Bacteroidota > Cytophagia > Cytophagales > Cyclobacteriaceae > Cyclobacteriaceae bacterium. The sequence continues at coordinate 2,153,748 of CP075525.1, read as the reverse complement.
CGATCTTTACAATATTACAGGCGTATTGGGTGACCTGCTCAGTTACATAAGGTTATTTGCCCTAGGGGTGGCGAGTGCTATACTTGGTTTGGTGGTTAACAGCATTGCGCTATCCATGAAAGACGTCCCGTACGGTGGTTACATTTTATTTATTGTTGTGTTACTCATTGGCCATACCATTAACTTTTTACTCTCAACATTAAGTGCTTTCGTGCATCCCATGCGCCTCACCTTCGTTGAATTTTACAAGAACAGCGGCTTTATAGGCGGTGGTAAACCCTTCCGGGCATTTCGTAAGCAATCAATTCATTCTGTTAAAACATAAAACAACTATTATGGAAATCACATTAGCGTATTTCGGACTCGGCCTGATGGTATTCCTTTCAGGGATAGGCAGTGCCATTGGTGTAAGCATCGGTGGTCAATCCACCATTGGTGCATTAAAACGCAAAGACGATGCCTTTGGCAATTACATGTTGCTAAGTGCACTACCCAGCACGCAAGGATTGTACGGGTTTGCCAGTTTTTATACCATCAATGCATCGGGCATCCTTACCGATGGCATTACCATGCTGCAAGGCGCGGCAATATTAGGCGCAGGTATTATGATGGGCGGAGTTGGATTAATCAGTGCTATCCAGCAAGGTAAAGTTTGCGGTAACGGTATTAATGCCATAGCGGGTGGGCACGATGTATTCGGCAAAACATTGATCCTGGCCGTATTTCCGGAACTCTACGCAATCATTGCTTTTGCAGCTACATTTTTGATTAATGCATCCCTCTGATTTCAGAATTGCAAAACCTTGCAGCGTACAGTTAAAAGTTGCTTTGTTTCTTTCCAGGTTGGAAAAGCATCGGTCTCGTAAGTTAGTGTTCTGATTTCTTCGGCCAAATCATTACTTATCTTCATGACTTGCAGATGGGCACCTCTTTTTGCAAAGGCTTTTAATCCTTCTCACTTTTCCATTAGGTAATCGAATAGTGCAAGGTCCAGATACCACGCGGCTTCTTCTGCAAAAAATTTGGTTCTTTCAGTTGCCCAATAATCTTCATGGTATTATAAGAAAATGCAAAAATCTTCCAGTGAGATTTTAGCTTAATACTTGTAATGGTAACCATCATAACCTTAAAAATTAATTAACTAACTCGGCCAACTCCAGCCACCGGGCTGTCTTTTGTTCTATTGATTCAGTTGTTGTTTGTAATTGCTGCCCCAGTTCAACTAATTTACTATGATCGGAAATACCTGAGTTGATTTTAGCTTCCAATTCACGCTTCTGCGCCTCCAGTAAATCAATCTCCAACTGCAACTGCTCGTACTCCTGCCTCTCTTTATAGGAAATCTTTCTTACGGCCGATTGTTCAGTTCCTCCTTCACGCTTTTCCGATGACTTACGGGTTTTTATGGACTCTTGCTCATCTACCCAATCGCGGTAATCGGTATAGTTTCCAGTGAAGAACCTGATCTTGCCACCGCCTTCAAATACAAAAAGCTGATCGACCAGGTGATCCATAAAATACCGGTCATGCGAAATCAGCAACAAACATCCGGTAAATTTTTCAAGAAATTCTTCCAGCACATTTAACGTGTCGATATCAAAATCATTGGTGGGCTCATCCAAAATTAAAAAGTTAGGATTGGTCACCAGCATCTTTAGTAATTGCAATCTCTTTTTCTCTCCCCCGCTTAGCTTCTCCACATACGTATATTGCTTTTCGGGAGGAAATAAAAAATTATCGAGAAACTTCGATGCCGATACCTGCGATCCGTCTGATAAAGTAATAAACTCGGCAATCGATTTTACTTCTTCAATCACGCGGTTTGCGGGGTTCAGGTTCATTGAGTCCTGGGTGAAGTAGCCAAACTTGGTGGTAACACCTGGCAGCACTTCACCGGCATCGGGCTTAAGGCGCTGGGTAATTAAATTCAGGAAAGTGCTCTTCCCCACCCCGTTATTTCCTACCACTCCAATTCGATCGTGTTTCTTAAATACGTATGAAAAATTATCGACCATCGCCTTTCCATCGTAAGCTTTCGAAAGATGGTTGACTTCCAATATCTTTCCACCTTGCCGGGTTTCCTTGATATCGAGTTCCAATCGGTCTTTTCGTAAATCCTGCGAAGCCTTTTCTTTAAGTTCGTAAAAAGCCTCAATACGGTATTTTGCTTTTGTGCCCCGTGCTTTCGGCTGACGCCTCATCCATTCAAGCTCCTTCTTTAATAAATTTCGGGCTTTGGCTACTTCAGCTTTAAGCATTTCTTCACGTGCTGATTTTTTTTCCAGGAAGTATGCGTAATTGCCTTTATAGCGGAACAATTGTTGCCGGTCAAGCTCAACAATTTCGGTAGCCACTGCGTCCAGGAAATACCGGTCGTGTGTGACCATGATCAAAGTAATCTGTTGACCTGCAAGGTAGTTTTCCAACCATTCGATTGCCGAAAGATCAAGGTGATTGGTGGGTTCATCCATTATAATCAAATCAGGCTCGTTTAGCAGAAGCTGGGCGAGGAAAATACGCTTCTTCTGTCCTCCCGATAATGCTTTAAAGGGCTTATCCATGTCTGGGACACCCAACTTACCGGTAACTTCCTGCACTTTTGAATCATAATCCCATGCACTCAGTTCTTCCATTTTCTCCAGGGCAGCTTGCATACGTTCGGGCGCAACCTCCGGATGGTGCAGGCAGTCTTCATATTCCTTTACAGCGCGAGCCACATCGTTGCGGTCATTAAAAAGAATATCTTTCACCAATAAGTTTTCATTTACCGCGGGCTGTTGGGTAAGGTAACCAAGCCTGATACCCTCCCGGATCACAACCGTGCCGGAGTCCGGAGAGAGTTCACCTGTTAAAATCTTGAGCAAGGTTGATTTACCCACACCATTGTTACCCACAAAAGCAAGTTTTTCGCCTTGTGCTATACCCAAGGACAGGTCTTTAAAGAGCCATTTATCATTGAAAGATTTTGAAATGAGTTCAGCGGAGAGAAAATTCACAGATTACCCGATTATATAAGCCACAAAAGTACAGTGAAGGATGCAAGAATTAGCGAATCGCCTGATAAATATCATAAAGGTCTTACCTGATAACTGCTATTTTCGTTAAGCGTGGATTCAATTACCCATATTGCCCTGGGTGCCGCAGTAGGCGAAGCACTTGCCGGTAAACGGATTGGTAAAGGAGCACTTCTTTTAGGGGCAGTCGCCCAAAGCCTCCCCGATATAGATTTTGTTGCTTCATTTTGGATGAGCTTTTCTGAAAACCTGTTGGCGCATCGCGGATTCACGCACTCTTTCTTATTTGTAGGGCTAACTGCGGTTGGCTTAGCCTTGCTTACCGACCGGTGGTACCGACAACCCAACATGCCCTTTCGCTCGTGGTTGCTATTCTTTTCAGTACAAATGCTCATTCATATTGGCATAGACGCCTGCAATGCCTACGGCACAGGCTGGTTCGAGCCCTTTACTCATGATCGATTGTCGTTTAATTTTTTATTTGTGGCCGATCCGTTTTTTTCTGTGTGGCTAATTATTGCAAATGTGGCGCTGCTCATCCTCAAAACCGATAATCCTTCCCGAATAAAATGGGCCACGTATAGTATAATGCTCTGTTCGATATACGTACTCTACGCGCAGATTAATAAACAGATCATTGACTCAACCGTAAAGTCGGCATTATCAAAACAAGGCATTGACTTCAAACGCTATATGACCACACCTACTCCACTAAACACATGGCTTTGGTTTGTAGCTGTTGAGGATGATAACGGTTTTTATGTCTCGCACCGGTCGGTTTTTGACAAGCGGGAGACGATTGATTTTTATTATTTCCCCCAAAACAAAAATCTGCTAAACGAGGTGGCCGGGCATGAATCCTTGAAACACCTTATACGATTTTCACAGGGCTACTATATCCTAAAGGAAAAGGATGGTAAACTAATCTTCAACGACTTGCGCTTTGGACAAATTACAGGTTGGGCTACTCCCGACAATGAATTTGTTTTTCATTTTTACCTAAGCCATCCTGATGATAACTTAATGGTGATTCAACGTGGAAGGTTTGCTAATTGGGACTCCAAAACAATAAGCGAACTAATTAATAGGATAATGGGCAATTAACCAATCGAGCAACCAACAACTAACAACCAAAAGCAACTAACAAATCAGTCTCGCTGCTTAAAATAAAACGTAAATAAGAAAAGCAGTATCCGAAATATATCATAGGCACTGCGCTGTAAAAATCGCTCCCAAAGGGTTTGCTTTTTAGTATACAATTCTGGCGTTATCTGCACACACTCCAACTCCATTATTCGTTTCAACCGCCTTTCCACATCGCGTGCAAATCCTTCATTGTAAATATCAATATTTAACTCAACACTGGCGTACGCGCTAATGTTATTAATGTTGTATGATCCAATAGTAACCCACTGCCCATCGTAGGTACTTAATTTAGCATGCAAAACTTTTCGTTGGTATTCCCATATTTCTACCCCGTGCCGTAAAAACCAACCATACATGTATCGCTCCGCATATTTGGCAAGCGCTACATCGGAGATGCCGGCAACAATAACTTTTATTTTAACACCGCGTTTAGCAGCCGCTGCAATATTTTTTAGCAGCAGGTTGCCGGGAAGGAAATAACTCGACATCATGTAAATCGAATCCTCAGCATGCCTGAACATTTCCAGGTAACTTTTTGTAATTTCTCTTTTTCTGCGAACCCAATCATTGATGCGCGGCCTGGCCAATATAACCGGCTTATTCTTTTGTTGTATTTCCAGCATCGTATGCCGAACGAATGATCTCCTTCCCTTTCCCTGTACGCGGGCTTCGCAAATCTTGCGCAGCCTTGCACTGATATCGCCATCACAATAAACGGCCCAATCGATCCAGGCAACATTATGGGCCGTATCATTATAGTGATTGCCTATATTTATTCCACCGACCAAACTGTAACGGCCATCAACAACAAAAACCTTGTGGTGGAGCCTTCGTCCGAAGTAGAAGTGTTTGCTTTTAAAATAGGCTGCAAAAAACCTGAAGTAAATACCCGCTTCACGCAGCACCCGAATGAAATCTTTCGAAAGCTTTTGGGAGGCATACCCATCGACAATTACATACACTTTTACACCACGTTTTGCGGCTTGTATAAGTGCCTTGGCTACACGCGTTCCGGTTTCATCAGGCTCAAAAATATAAGTTTGCAAATGTATGGAGTCGTGTGCTTCGTGTATAAGTTTATCGAGCAGGTTAAAATATTCATGACCAGCCCTAACGAGCCGAACCGTTGCATTGGGCCGGTAACCCCCTCTGGCGGGTAAGGGTCTAGTAGACTTCTTCATGAATAAGTATAAGAATTTGTAAAGCTATAGTGGGTAAACATGCGCTTATGTAAGGGCAATAAAAAAATACTCAACCGCTCCACTTTCCGAACCTTATTACACGAGTTTCGTTATAAGAGCATCGAAGTTAAAATAATTTGAATCACAGTAGCTTACAAATAATTTTTCACGAATACACCACAACCCTATTATCGTTGGTTTGCCGGTGGAAGCCCGTACGTAAATACTGTGAAAGATGAGAGAAGGAGTATTCGCTATGGAATGGATAACAGTATACATTTCCGGTAAACCGGGGTTTACGGAAGAAGTGTTACGCAATCTTGATAAATCTAACTTTCCGTTTATGCCGGGCTCGGCAGAGAGCGACTCGTTGTATTTGTTATGGATTGATGACCGTTCAACTTTGCGCGACTTGAAAAAAGCCATTGGAAGCAAGGCTGTCTTCAAATACAGGCTGCAGTTTTATTCCAGTCTTGAAAAGTATTTTCAGTCCCTCCGCAAATCAAAAGAGGCTGACTTTTCACCACAAGAAAGGGAACTTATCGATCAAATGACGGAGTGGGAAGCTGGTTCACGTTTGTACAGGCATAGCGCCTGAGCCTATTTTTTGGTTTTGAAACGAGTCTCGAAAAACAAGCGCACACGTTCGATTATTTGATTTTCGGTCAGGCTATCACAGTACTTTGCTTTCAAAATTCTCGACTTCAGGTTAGGATCGCTCTTTAGTTCCTTTTCAAGATCAAATTTTACTTCGGCTGGGTAAAAATTGTTCCTGGCGTGAAATGCCCAAATCAATTGTTGCCGAGATTAAGGAGCGAAACAAATGATTTAGGTATTTTTAGCTTACATCAAGTATACCTTGCAAGCCCGGTTAAATCTCCTCCAAAAAATCTTCAAAGCCCGTAACAAATCCGAGGTTGATAGCCTTGTACAGTTTATTGGAAATAACCCAAAAAAATTCGATGATTTAGTTAACATATTCCTGGCCGAACCTTACCAGATTTCGCAACGCGCTTCGCGGGTATTAACGTTTTGTGCTGAGCGTCATCCAAAATTGGTAAAACCTTACCTGAAAAAATTAATCAGCAACCTGGACAAAAACCCGATCCATAACGCGGCAAAGCGGAATACTATCAGGCTTCTTCAATTTGTAGATATTCCTAAAAAGCTTCAAGGACGTGCCGCTGCAATCTGTTTCCAGTACCTTGATAATACCGGGGAACCGATAGCCGTACGTGTATTTTCTATGACCGTGCTGGCCAACATCGCTTCCGATAAACCTGAACTGAAAAATGAATTACTTTTGCTTTTGGAAAAGCATTTGCCCTATGGATCAGCCGGGTTTGTTTCTAGGGCGGGAAAAATTATAAAGAAATTAAAGCCACTAAACCTTGTCTGAGCTTCACCAACATACCTGCAAAAGCTGCGGTCATATTTTTGAAGGTAATTACTGCAACTTTTGTGGCGAAAAGATTATTACCCCAAAGGACCGTACGTTGCGAACCTTTTTAAGTAACGTGCTTATTGCCGTAACCTTTGCGGATAATAAGTTTATCAAATCCTTATGGTTATCGGTTGTTAACCCAGGGTTTATTTCAAAAGAGTATGCCGAGGGCCGGAGGGTTAATTACATTCGTCCACTACAGCTCTTTTTTATTCTCAACCTGATATACTTTTTATTTCCCATACTTCAATTGTTCAGCTCTTCATTGCGCACACAAATGTATTTCTTGTTCCATAGTGCCATGGCAAGAAGTATGGTAATGAACAGGCTTGCCGAAGAAGGTATGAGTTTGGCAGCGTTCGAATTAATGTACAATGCCAAAACAACTACCCTTGCCAAATTGTTGATTGTGGTTTTCGTGATATTGGCATCGTTGCCCCTGAGCATTATCTATCGGAAAAAGAATCGATACTTCACTGATCATACTACACTGGCTGTTGAACTGGCTTGTTTTAACATCTTTGTCAACGCTATTGTACTATCTATCATACTGTGGATTGTGAACAATATACTGCGGTGGGGGCATTTGGGATGGGAAGGATATTTGAATGATACCACACTTACAATTGTTTTCGTATCAACCAACCTGTATTTTCTACTTCGTGCATCCCGCACGTTTTATGCTCAAAAAGGAAAACGGCTTATCGTAAAGTGTGCTTTGGGAATATTGGGCCTGTTTCTGGCGCTTGAAGCCTACCGGTTTATCTTATTCTTGCTCACGTTTTACCTGGTGTAAGCTTAAAGCAGTGAAGTCAATTGCTCAATCAGTTGGTTCACTTGTTTGTGGTCATCACCGGGTGACAGCTTTGTAAATTTACGCAAAGCTTCCACAGCGGCAGTAAATTCTTTGGTTACGGCAAGGGTCAACCCCAGGTTAAAATAGCTGTTGGGGTAATTTGGTTCAAGTTCGATGGCAATGGTGTAATGTACTTTTGCCAGGTTATAGTTTCCAACTTCGGCATACAGGTTGGCAAGGTTGTAGTGCGATTCGGAATGCCGCGGATCTTCTTTTAGTGCACGGGTAAAATAATCAATGGCACGGGTATGGTTGCCCTCAACGGATTCCATTATTCCTAAATTACAATTAGCATCGGCCAGGGCCTCGCCCTCTTCAATGGCTTTCAGATAAAGATTTTTTGAGTTTAGGCGGTCGCCCTGTTCGTCTAAGAGCAAGGCTTCTTCAAAGGTTGAAAGCTGACCAAGCTTAACAACCCTACCTCCCTGAAACAAGTTAAGCTGGCCATGCACCTCCGGCTCATTTTGCTTTCTTTTCTGAGCTTTCTGCAGCCCAAATTTAACGGGTTCAGGCACCGGAAATTTCACCACTTTAGCCATGCCACAAAGGTAAGCATGAATGGGCAATCAAGTACAAATGGCCCATGGCATTTGAGGAACTATGCTGACTTTCGCTTTGCCGAAACCTTTTTCTGTTCTTCGGGTTTTCCCTTTGCTTTCTCCATGGGTTTCTTTTTGGCCTGTTCGATGCTGGCTTTCAAGGCTGTCATGATATCCACCACCTCGGGCTCCTCTTCGGCAACGGAAATAATTTCTTTGCCCTCTATTTTTGCCTGGATCATCTTCTTCAGTTCTTCCGTGTAGTGATCCTTCATTTCAATGTCAACGAACTGGCGTGTCATGGAATCCACCAGGGTTTTGGCCAGTTTAAGTTGTTCTTTATCGGTAATGGTTGTTTCCAATAGTCCCGGAACTTCCTGTATCCTTCTCACTTCATTGGGATACCTCAGCCGATAAACCATCAACCCATTTTCATGCGGGGCAAGCAGTACCACCGTTTCCCGGTCGCGCAGAACAACACGCCCAACACCAACACGCCCGCTCTGCTTCAAGGTTTCGCACAATAATCCATAACTTTTGGCAGCCACATCGCCATCGGGCCCGATGTAATAAGGGGATTCAAATAAGGTAGCATGAACTTCTTCAGCCTGAACAAAGCCCTCAATATCGATAATGCGGGTGCTTTTCAATTTTACTTTATCGAAATCTTCCTGCTCAATAATCACAAATTGACCTGGTTCATATTGATAGCCCTTTATGATGTCTTCATTTTTTAAAACCTCCCCAGTTACCTTATCCTTCTTTTCATAGGCTACCGGGTTGTGCCCTTTTCGGGAGAGCAGGTTAAAGCTAATCGTTTGGGCAGAATCAATGGCATTGTAAATCCGAACGGGTATTGTAACCAGCGAAAAACGGATATGGCCTTTCCAGATGGCTCTCATATATACTTAGTTTAAAAAATTAAATAAGTACCACTAAAGTATTGATAATGAATATATTTAACAAATTCATATTATGACTGTTATCTTTAGGGATATGAGGTTTAAGAAGTTTCAGTTGCTATTGATCAGCGCTAACCTGGCATTATTTGTTGGCTCAAATGCACAATCGGCAATGGATTCGCGTGAGCCCTATAACCCGGCTAACATGGAGAGCAGGCTTAACATTGATTTTGACTCCTATTACTTTGTTGCCGAAAACAGGTTTTTTGCCTTCAGGCCTGGCTTTTATTACGGGCTGCCCGGAAAGCGGCACTTAATGGGTATTACCTTTCCCATTGTGCATTCAATTTTCAGCGGGGATTTTGCAGGTTTCGAAAATACCACCGGTATTGGCGATGTGAAGTTTACCTACATGGGTGTGCCCATTGAAACGAAAGATGCCTTAGGGCTGCAGAAGGTTTCAACGTTTCTTGAAGTAACCGCGCCTACCGGCAACGAAATTTTAGGACGTGGCACGGGTGCCTGGGTATTTAAGCCCGGGGTAATTTTTTCTTTCCGGCCCGATGCAGCCTTTCACATTTTTCCGCAGGTTAATTTTCAGTTTTCTTCAGCCCGGCTCAACAGCTTGGGCGGTGGCGATGGCGTGCCCGATCTGGAGGACCCATCGTTCAATGATAAACTAAAGGTGATCAGCTTAAGCATGCCGGCAACTTTTGTGGTGGATGATTGGGCCGGTTGGGTTTCGCTTCACCCGGAATATATCCACACTTTTGTTGAGGATACGTACTTTCTTTTTTTACGCTTTGATCTTGGAAAAATGATTGGTGACCGAACAGCTGCATCCCTTAACATTACCAAGTTTATTGCTGGTCAACCCCGTTTAGAAACAATGTTTCGCGTAAGGGTAAGTTACTTCCTCAACAATCAAAATCGCTGAAGCTACGCAGGTACTGTACGCACATTCGCCTTCAGGTCGTGCAGTAAATTGTACAACCCAAAATAGGTGCGGTTAATGTACAAAGCATCGCGTACGCCTCTCGCCTTCTTCGATTCACGCAGTTCTTTCATGTTTGAAAGTTTCTCTCCAAAGTTGTAAAGCGTTTCAAAGTAAGTAGAATCAGCGAAATCAAAATACTCTGCATTAAACGGGCGGCTAAGCAGTTCAACAAGCTGGGTGAAAAGTTTTATAAAGAACTGCTTGTCTTTTACGGGATCATCCGGGTAGATAAAATGAAGATCATAAAATACCCTTTCTAACTCTTTTTGATCTGAAAGCAGTGCACGATTTAATAATCTAAAGTAAAGCTTATAGAACTTATCGGGTATTACCTTAACACAGCCAAAGTCGATAATGCCAAGTTGAAAATTGGGCGTGACAATAAAATTGCCCGGGTGAGGGTCGGCATGAACGCTGCGCAAATCGTGCATCTGAAAATGATAAAAGTCCCACATGGCCTGACCCAATGCTTGACCAGCCTCTGTGGGAATTCCTTCCTTGATTATTTCACCTAAGGGTTTTCCATCAATCCAATCCATTGTGAGTATGCGTTCGGAAGAATACTGTGGATAGTATTGTGGGAATACAAGGTTGGTAATATGGCTGCTTTTTTTCGACAACTCCATGGAACGTTTTAATTCCAACGTGTAGTCAGTCTCCTCCATCATGCGTTGCTCCACCTCCTGGATAAACTCATTGTATTCGGCAGGATTAAGGTTAAACATACTTAGCGCGATGGGCTTAACCATGGCCAGGTCTGACTTAACACTGTTGCCGATGCCGGGATACTGGATTTTTACGGCAAGCTTTTTCCCGTTAAGGGTAGCCTGATGCACCTGCCCCATGGAGGCAGCATTTACAGCTTTGTGGGTAAACGCTTCAAAAATCTTGTCAGGGCCTTTTCCAAAATATTGCTGGAATGTTTTTACCACCAACGGGTACGATAGTGGTGGCGCACTGTACTGTGCCATGGAAAACTTTTGCTGATATGCCTTGGGGAGCAGGTTCTTGTCCATGCTAAGCATTTGGGCAACTTTCAAGGCACTGCCTTTCAATTCACTCAGTGAATTATAAATATCCTTGGCATTATCCTCATGAAGCTCATTTCGGGAAACCGATGGATCAACCAGTTTTTTGCTGTAATGCTTAAGGTAGTTAGTACCGATTTTCGCGCCTGTAGCAATGAACTTTGATGCCCGTTGCACCTTGGTAACGGGAATTTTATCGAATTCTTTCACGTGCCTGCCCTGCTGATTAATTCATCCTACTCTGGTACAAAAATTTTCCGAAGTCAATGGCAGAATCCAGTGCTCCCTTCCCTATCAAATCAAACGCAAGATTCACCGACTTCTCAATAAAAGCATCTGTCTTTTCAAAGTCTGCACTGTCGTCATCTTTCCAAAAAAGCAGCAACAGACTCAAATGTACCCAAAACAATTGTGGGTATCGCTTATCGAGATATGGCCGTTCGGCTACTTCGCCTTTCGATTTTCCATCATTCAACAACTGGCCGACAAACTCTTCAAACTTATTCTTAAAAGGTTTCAAAAAACCGGGCACTACTTCCAACCTGGAATGCCGGCTTAGCAACAACACACAAAAGCTTCGGTTGGCCTTCAACGTTTCGGCCAAGGTAAAATAAAAGGCCAATAGCTTTTCCCGGGCACTGAAATTTACATAATCACCATCGCCCTCCAGCCGACTTATAGTTTTCTGGATGTAGTCCAACCAAATAAGTTTTTCAAGTGCCTCAAAAGACCCTGCAACTTTATAGAAATCAGCTTCTTTAAGGCCCAGTTCAGTACAGAACTTATAAACTGTTGATGGTTGTTTTCCATGCATGAGCAGGTACTCCTGGTAGGCAGCGATCAGCGCAGCAGCTGAAGGGGATGCTTTGGCTTTACGGGTTGATTTTTTTGTCTTTTCCATGACTTTTTAACAACTACTCAAACCAAAAGTTCGATTTATTTCAGGTAAAAGTTGTTACTTGGTTATGCCCTGCATTATTCGACTATGCGAATTGTAATCCCCCTCATTAGCCTTTTCATTTCCCTTTCCGGCTTGGCCCAGGTAAAAAAGCAGCGGGCCGAAGAATTCTATAACCAGGGCATTTTGGCGATGGGATCAGGCAACTTTGAAGAAGCCAGAAGCCTGCTGACAAAGAGCATTGCGGAAGATCCGGGTTTTGCCGAAGCCTATGCCACCCGCGCTGCTGTTTGCGAGCGGTTAAGTGATTTTAACATGGCTTTGCGCGATTATACTATAAGCCTGGAGTTTATCCCTGATCAGTTTGAGGTACTGTTAAGTCGGGGTGCCTTGCGTTTTCAACTAAATCAGTACATCCTTGCACAAGACGATTTTAAAAGATTATTAAGACTACCACCTGGTGAAACCAATACTATTTACTATCGACAGTCGGCTCATAGTCCGGGCACCGACCAGATACTGACGGCCCAGGGAGCCATTCAATCGCAAGTGTATAATTACCTGGGCTTGATTGAAACACAACTAATGAATTGCCCTGCCTCTATTCAATACTTTGATTCCGCTATCAGGCTTAACACAAGCGAGGCAGATTATTATATCAATCGTGCCATGGCCAAACAGGCTTGTGGTGAGGCCAGTACTGATGAAGATTTTCAAAAAGCCTTGACAATAAATCCAGATCATCCCATCGCCAAGCATAACCTGGCATCTCTTTCAGCACGAAAAGGTGACTTTAATACAGCCGAGCGACAATTAACCGAAGCCATTGAAGCCGATCCGCTCATGCTTGATCCTTATCTTGAGCGGGCATATTACCGCTTATTGCGAAAAGATTATGCCGGTGCATTGGCCGATTACAGTCAGGCAATAAAACTGGACCGTGCCAATCCGGAAATATGGCTTAACCGTGGAATGGCAAAAGAAAAACTACATGACCTTGCTGGTGCCTTCCGCGATTATACCGAAGCTATTGAGTTGGATGAAGGATTTGTGAAAGCGTGGCTTAACCGCGGAAACATTCTTGCAGCACAAAAAAAATACACAGAAGCCATTGAGGATTACAGCGCAGCGATCACCTATCAGCCGGATTACGGGGTGGCTTATTATAACCGGGCGATTGCTTACTACAAATTAAATAAATTGGCTGAAGCATGTGATGATTTGAAAAATGCTGCAAGATTGAACTATCCGATAGAAGAGCGAATTACAAAAAGTTTTTGTCGGAACCATTGATTGACGATTTTTAGCGGTATCCAAATCACCAATACCTGCTTAAAGCGGAGCATTTGCAAGTTCGTTTGACTTCCTGTCTTTCAGGAATCTCCTGCCAAGCCATAACCTTAATATTAGTGCAAGCACAATCATACTGGTTTGTGCAAATGTATTTAGTTCAGGCGAATCAGGTATGGGCAGCAAACCTGTAAGCCCAAAGCGGAAGAATGAACCATGCACAGCGGCAAAGTTCACAGCTACGCCATTCATATGTTGCGACAGGTGCCAGTTCTTAGGAACAGTTTTACTCCACACACTCCACCACATGCTTGCGCCCAGTACCAGGCCGACAGATGAAAATGCAATTTGAAGCAATGAACCATTACTAATACCTATAATACATATACCAAAACCATAGAAAAATAATATGGTAGCAGTAATCTTAAATACAGGAGAATGATAATCTTCCCTTGCTCCTTTTTTTTGGATGGCAAACCAGGTAACGTATGTGGCCACTGCCGCAATGGAAAACAAGTAGCCAAGAATGATACAGAAAACTATATCACCTTCGTTGGCCTTAACCATGATCATGGGGATAACGCTGGCGAGAATAACCAACATGCTAAGCATAAACACTTTGCCGGCTGTACGGTGAATATACGATCCCTTTCGACTAAGTGCCGCAACCCAAAATGAGCCTAAAGCTGAAAAACCAATAATAGTGTGGATGTTGATGATTGCTGAATAGTCCATAACGTTGATTTTTTTACGAGCTAAAATCAACGATTACGGCTTTCCGGGATAGAAAAAAAATTACCTCACCTCGCGCAATAGCTTATCGGTTGAAATGGTGTGTTGGTGCTGCAACTGAACGGGTGTAAAACCGGTAAAACGCTTAACTTCCCGAATCATGTGGCTTTGATCGCTATATCCCAACGCATACGCCAAGTCCGGTAGGTCTAAAGCATTTTTTGTTGAAAGGTTTTTAATAACACTATTCATCCGATAGATTTTTTGTACTGCTTTAGGCGTTAGGCCTGCCCTTTCACGAAATAATGATACAATGTGTTTGTGTGAGTAACCCATTACTTGGGCAAGCTTAGTTTGAACCGAGCCAAACGGTTCCCGAAGTATTTGTTCAATCCGGGCCCAATTTCTGATGTCCGGTGGCCTGCTGTCGGCCTTGGCTTGCATCCATTGTTCAAGCACATTGAATTTATCGGGTATTGATTTACAATCCATGAGTTTGGCGTACAGTATTTGTGCTTCCTTTCCAAGCACATCAAATTGAGTATAGTTCTGATCTGTAATTTCAACAGCGGGTATCTTAAAGAGGTCGAAAAATCCGAATAGTGTAAATCGTATGCCAACAACTTCAAAATAACTGGAAGGCCTTATCTCCATAAAGCTCGTCCTTAATCCTGAAACAATACAATCCTTAAACTCAAACGAGTTTGGGTTCCTGAATAGTTTACCATTATTGGAGTCACCCAGGTTAAAAAAAATATCTACATGGTTATTTGGAAATACACGTCTCTCAGAAAATTGAGGCCATCCTTTCGCAATTAAAAAATGATCAACCCACAAGTTTAACGGTACGGTAGGCTCACCGATAAGATACTGTACACCGCCTTGCATTATATTAATTACGCGTTTCATAACGGTATGTTATGAATGACATGAACAAATATAATTAAAGGTATTATTATACCATCAAATCCTCCCGCAACCGCACAAACACCGGTTCCCTGAAGTTTTTGTCGGGTGTTAACGATGAATAAGTCACCTCAAGCATCAGTTTAGGTTCCACCCAAGTGGATACTTTTTCATCGAGCACCTTGCCCCCCACAGGCTTCTTGATTTGTTTCAATTTTTTAATGCGCGAGAAAATTTCTTTTATCGTGGCATCGTCAAAGCCGGTTCCTACTTTGCCGCGATAAACCAACTCATCACCTTCCCATTGGGCCAGGTGCAGACCACCAAACGCTTCCTTACGATTTCCCTTTCCCTCATTGTACCCAATCACCACGCATTCGGTTGTATTCCTGATCTTGATCTTCAACCACGAATCACTTCGCCTGCCGGGAAAATAACGTCCATCCTTGCGCTTGGCCATTACACCTTCCAGGTTGTGTACTTTGGCAGCTTCCAGCAGGGCATCCCCATCTTCAACCCATTCGCTCACGCGGTAAGGCGTTTCCTTTTTGATCACATCTTTCAACCATACTTTGCGTTGCATTAAGGGCTCATTGATCAGGCTCCTTCCATCCAAATACAGACAATCAAAAATATAGCAATAAACAGGAGTTGATTTCGAAAGCTTGCTGATGTTAGTCTCACCCGAAGCCATAAGGCGGTTGATCACTTTTTTGAATTCAGGCTTCCCTTTTTTATCAAGGCAAACAATCTCGGCATCAAACAATCCATTTGTAGCACGAAAGGCCTTATCGGCAAGCAGCAGTTCGGGAAATTGCCTGGTAATATCGTTTTGGTTTCGGCTTCGAATACGAAGTTGACCATCTTCCAACGCAATCAGGGCGCGAATACCATCCCACTTGACTTCATAAACGTAGTCCTCAGAATTACCTGGTAATATAGTGGCGCTATCGGAAAGCATGGGCGCTATCTCATCCTTCAGAAAATCAATTTGTGGAATATCAACACGCTCTAACAGAAATTCTTTTTGCTTGATTTGGTAAATGCGATACTCCCCCGTCAGTTCTTTACTGCTCAGCCTGAAATAAAATCCATCTTTCTTTTCTTTCGTAATGGTGTACTTGCCTAATGCGTAAATCCACATATCACCACCGCCATACTGCCCTTTCGGGATTTTGCCATCAAAAGTCAGGTATTTCATCGGGTGATCTTCGGTTTGTACCGCCAACCGTTTTACCCCCGGATGTGGCGGCATTCCTTTCGGCACCGCCCATGATTTCAATACACCATCCTGCTCTAACCGCAAATCATAGTGAAGGTGTGAAGCATGATGACGGTGGATCACAAAATTGTTTCCACCTCCCTCAACAACGCGCGCATCGGGTTCCGGTGTTTTCTTAAAGTCGCGTTTCTTTTCGTAGGATTCAAGCTGGGCGGGTGTCTTTCTCTTCCTGGAAACTGGTAACTCTTTTGCTACCACGCGCTTTCGATGGTTGTGCAGTTCTACCGCAAAAGCATCCATGCCTTCCCAGGCATCGCCATCATTCAAAACTTTATCAATCACGTTGTGAATGTTATGTTCCAGCGGACTTTTTAGATTCTCCAGTTCGTCCCACCGTAATGGCATGGAAACCGGTGCACCTACCCTGCCGCGCAAACTGTACGGAGATACAATACTTTGTCCGGATCGGATACGATAGATATCAATTAATACACGCCCTTTGCGAGCATCCTTTTTGATGTGCAGGGTTGTTTCCTTTGCGTTGGCCTCTGCAAAGGGTTGAGCGATGAGTTGTGCTGATTCGAATACTGTATGAAAATCAAACTTCGGCTCAAGCGGACAACAAATATGAACACCCTTACCACCGGTAGTCTTAACAAAAGCGGTATACCCAAACGATTCGACATGAGCCCTTAGGTCGAACGCAAGGGAAACAATTTTTTCAAATGAATATCCTTCCGGTGGATCCAGATCAAACACCATGTAATCCGGAAAATCGAAATTCGGCCTGCGGCTATGCAGCTGGTGCAACTCAAGCGATGCAAGATTGGCCAACCAAACCAACGAGGCCGGTTCTGTGGCAATAATATAGTCTTTCTCCTCCTTCCCCAATCGCTCAAACTCCAGCCACTTGGGCGCCCACTCCGGTCGGTTCTTCTGGTAAAACATTTCGCCATGAATACCATCCGGAAAACGGATCAGTGTTAATGCGCGACCTTTGATGTGATTTAAAATTGTAGGGGCAATCTTCAGGTAGTAGGCAATTACTTCGGCCTTCACAATGCCATCTTCAGGAAACAAAACCTTATCCAGGTTGGATAATTCCAACTTGCGTTTCCCTACCTGCGTCCAGTGTGATTTCTTAGCCATACTTTACCAGTCATTTGGCACCAGTCATTGGTCATTAGTTTCAAATGACTAATGACCATTGATTATTTTGACTAATTTACATCCTCCAATACCTCGCCTTTTATTTTTTTCGGGAGAAAGATCATACCAATTATAAAAGTAACCACCGCAATTCCGATCGGGTACCACAATCCTGCCAGTACATCACCGGAAGGATTACTTTCAGATTTACTGAGTTCATATAAACTGGCCGCAATAAAAGGTGTAAGTCCACCAAAAATGCCATTACCTATGTGATATGGTAGCGACATAGAAGTATACCGTATTCGTGTTGGGAATAACTCAACCAAAAATGCAGCAATCGGCCCGTAAACCATCGTTACAAAAACAACCTGAATGAGAACCAGAATAATCATTAACCATTTCGCATCTTCATTTAAAATTATTTGCCTGCTTACACTCAGTGTTTCGCCTGCTGAAGTATACTTAACAGTTTCATAAAGTTGATATCCATCGGTGTAGTGTCGGATTTGTGTAATAACTTTTACAGAGTCATCCTGATCATTTATACTAAAGGATGTTGAGGATTGAAGCTTTTCCACAACTTCAGTTTTGGCAGAAAGATCAGCCAACGCGTGCATTTTACCGTATATCGGCCTGTAAAATAAAACGGCTAGCAACATGCCCGCCATCATAATATATTTCCTCCCGACTTTATCCGACCACCACCCAAAGTAAATGAACAAAGGAGTTCCAATTAGTAAGGCAATGGCAATGATGTGATAGGATTGAACAAACTCAACATTACAGATTTTCTGAATAAACGTAAGAGCATAGAATTGCCCCGTATACCAAACCACACCTTGGCCGGCAGTGGCACCAAACAGTGCAAGCAGCACGAGTATCAGGTTCTCTTTTTTCGTAAAACTTTCCTTAATGGGATTTTTAGAGAGCTTTCCTTCAGATTTTATTTTAGCAAACAATGGCGACTCCTGCATGCGCAGGCGGATGTAAATAGAAATGGCTACCAATACAGCCGACAGAATAAACGGAATACGCCACCCCCAGCTTGTAAAGTCTTCGATGCCCACCCACTCGCGCACAGCTAAGATTACACCTATTGAAACAAATAGTCCCAGTGTAGCAGTTGTTTGGATGAAGCTGGTGTAGAAACCCCGTTTCGCAGCGGGTGAATGCTCTGCAACATAGGTTGCAGCCCCGCCATACTCACCCCCTAAAGCCAGGCCTTGCACCAGGCGAAGAATCAATACCAATATAGGTGCGGCTACACCGATGCTCGCATACCCGGGCACGAGCCCTATGGCAAACGTGGAGGCTCCCATCAGCGTAAGCGTGACGAGAAAAGTATATTTTCTTCCCACGATATCTCCCAACCGGCCAAACACTAACGCACCGAAAGGGCGCACAATAAAGCCGGCCGCAAAAGTTGCCAGGGTAGAAAGGAAAGCTGCAGTTGGATTTGTTTGTGGAAAGAATTGCTCAGATAGGATTACCGCTAAACTTCCAAAGATGTAGAAATCGTACCACTCGATTAAGGTACCTACCGAAGAGGCGGTGATAACCGACCATAGGGTCTTACGGCTGCTGATATACTCCATATAAAAGGCGTATTTACAGCAAAACAGGTTAAAAAACTACTGACTGAGCAAACGTTTTACAGACGGATGAAAGGCTATTCCTGCTAAAATGAATCCAAGAAAAATGCAACTCAAGAATGCAACAACAAAGTCACCAAAAAAACGGAAGCCGAATACCCAGCGGATCAAAAAGGAAACGGCAAAGAACAACAACACAAAAAACCAGTAACGCCAATTGATTGAAAAAGTATTGATACGAGCTGGAAGGAAATGAAAAAATACCCCGATAATGATAGCACCAATCACTGTGCTGATGTGTTGAACATACCGGTAAAGAGGTTTGTCGGGTATGCCTTCATACTCAACCCTCCATGTCAGAAACTCCATATGATCGACAAAGTAGGCATTGGAATGTGTGAAGCTATCCCAAAAGACATGCGATAAAATCCCTATCTGCAAACACAATAAATAGCCAACATAGTTTTTGCGGAAGGCCTGAGTAAAATCCAACGCGTACAAATCCATTAAGCGTGATTGAAAATAGGTTGGCAAATTTTCAATCAATGGTCTTTTTACGATTTGGTGAAAAATAAATATCAGCATTAAAGCGATGGGAAGATCAACCATGAAAGCGCCATGCCAGGTGTGGCTGATCTTACCTTTCAATTTCATTTGAAGAAAATATTGAAAATCGGGAGTCATGCTGCCCACCACCAGGCACGACATAGAAATATAAGCCGACCTGATTTTGGCAAACGGAAGAATAATGGCTGGATGTGAAAAAGTAAAAGGCATTGCTCAAAAGAAAATTTCCTGGGCTAACCGGTAGGTGTTGGCATGCGCCTCAATAATATCACGAAAGTTCTCGGAATATCCCCCGCCCATACTCGCCACCAGAGGAATGTTATTTTGTTTGGCAGCTTCCAATACAATCCGGTCGCGTTGTTTGCATCCTTCGCGTGTAACAGAAAGTTTTCCCAACTTATCGGTATCCAAAATATCCACACCCGATTGAAAGAAAAGGAAATCGGGTTGAACCGTATCCAGCAAGTTTTTAAGGTTAGTGTCAAGTGTTTTCAAATAGAAAGCATCATTCGTACGATCGGGCAAACCAATATCCAGGTCTGAATTTTCTTTAAGCAGTGGATAGTTGTTAGCGCCATGCATGCTAAAGGTGAAAACACGGGGTTCGTTCCGGAATATTTGTGCCGTGCCGTTTCCCTGGTGAACATCAAGGTCTACTACCAGAATTTGTTTTGCCAATTCATTGTCGAGCAAATAGTTTGACGCAATGGCTATATCATTCAACAAACAAAATCCCTCACCCTTGTTTGTAAAAGCATGATGTGTACCACCTGCAATGTTCATGGCAACACCATATTGAAGCGCATAGTGTGTGCATTGCAGTGTCCCTTGCATTATGGTTACCTCCCGTTTCACCAACTCCGGTGATAACGGAAATCCAGTCCTGCGTATTTCCTGTGGCGATAATCTTTGCGAAGCTAATTTCTTCCAGTAAGCATCATCGTGTGTGCGTACAATCCAGCGTTCATCAACGGGTTCGGGGGTAAAAAAATTTCCAGGTTTAACAGTGCCTTCGTATAACAACTGCTGAGGCAATACTTCATATTTACTCATCGGAAACCGATGATTGGGTGGAAGTGGCAAAACGTAAGACGGGCCCCAGGCAATTTTTAACATTGTTGCAACGTAACAAATAATAAAGCACCACGGGGAATACCCGCGTGGTGCCTTATGTTAAGTTTAAAGGAATTAATGCTTATGTCCATGCCCTCCATGTTCGCCATGGTACCAGGCATCCTGCAACTTATGGAATAAATCGTGCAGGTCCTTAAGGGCTGCGCCAATGGCGGCTTCATCGCCACCTTGAACCAACTCAGCAAAAGCAGCTGTTTCGGTTTTCAAGGTTTGCAAATTAGTTTTAACCTCATCGTTATTAACTTTTGACGGAAGTTCTGCATTGCTCCATTTTTCTGCGAGCGCTGCCATTTCAGCCGCATGGGCAATGGCCGGTGCAATGTTGGCCGAATCTTTAAAGGGGTGGAAACTTTCCGCCATCACCATGTGAAATTCATCCATCAACGGCCACTCTTCATCAGCCACAGTAGCCTCAGCTTCCTTTTTTGTGGTGCAGGCCGCAATAACCACGAAAACTAAAAGGGTTAAATACCTAAACATATCATTTTTCATTTTTGTAAGTGTTTTAGTGCGCGCAAAAATAAAAAATATGACCAAACCGGCCTTAACCATTCAAATGATTTATGTCACTCAAGATTGCATAAAGTGCGCCCGCTTTCGGCACCCCTTCAGCCTCCTGGTCAACTCTTGTCCACCCTGCGGTATCGCCTGTTCTCAATCATTTGTATAACCTTTCTCAAACCATCGAAATACAACAGAACATAGAACGCTAAGGTCATGCTCCAGATCACCGCGATGTTAAAGTACAGTGTATCTATAGTGTACCCTGCAAAATGCTTGGTAGGTTGGTACAGGTTGGCCGAAAAATCAAACCAATAGCGCGGCTTGTGCTCATCCATGTATATGGGGTAAAGCTTCTGGATAAGCTTTCCGTCATATTCAACAATCCGATGCATGGTATTGATATTCCTTACAGCATCGGCTACTGATTTGTTTTGATACGTGTTCCTCATCTTGTCGTAGGCAGCACGTTTTTGAGGAGTATCGGTCATGGATTCCTTCAATAACTCTAATTCTTTCATGGCTTTGTTTTGTCTCAACAGGTAAACATTTTTAATGGTTGACAAAAATTGCTGCGTGCTCACGTATACTGTTGAGTCAAACCGGCCCACCGCCAGTTTATTCAAATCGTCAAAACTACTTCCGCCAATCTGGGTCAGCTCGTTGGTAATTTCATTTTGCAGAATTAATAGTGAATTTTTAATACCCTGGTGATTAACATTTCGCCATTGCGCCCTGTTAACCATACAATACGATAATTTTGATTCCAGCTCGGGTATTAAATAGATTCGTTTATACTCCGATTGCGCAACTATTTTATCCAATTCATAAAATTGTTTTTCAAACGGGTTATCCTTGTACTGGGTAACCATGTATGCCTCAAATGCCCAACGCGAGGCCATAATATTACCCATAAGCGGCACACCAATAGGCTTGGTAACCCTGGGGTTAAACTTATCAAACTCAATTACTACTCCGCTCAACAGCAGTTGAGGTATTATCAATATGGGTATTAAAATATAGATCGTAACAGCACTATTAAAGGAAGCTGATATATTCAACCCCAACACGTTTGCAAAACAAGCAACACTAAATAAGATCAGCCAATACCGAACCTCCGTTAAGGGTATCTCCAGCACAAAATGCCCGACAAGGATGAACAAGAAAGTTTGAAATGCAGAAATGGTAAACAGCACTGCTATCTTTGAAAAAAGATAACCCGTACGGCTAAGGTGCAGAAACTGCTCGCGCTTAAGTATTTTACGGTCTTTAAAAATTTCTTCTGCACTTAACGTCAATCCAAAAAACAAGGCTACCACTACACTCATAAAAAAGAAAACCGGAATATTCTGGTTCTCATAAAAAGTATAAGCCCCGTTTTCACGCGTTACCACGTTATAATACTTTACCATAAAGCTGATAAAGAATGCCAGCACCGGAGCCTCAAGCAAATTAATATACAGGTATTGAGTGTTGGATAACTTGGATAATGTATCGCGGATAGCAAATATTTTAAATTGATGCAGCCGATTGGCTATTTTCTGTGTAATCGGCAACGGATCGTTTACATGCTCAACCTTCGGTATTTTCAGCTTCTGTTTAAAATACTGATACCATTGCCCGGCAGAAATTTTTCGTGTGTTGGTAAGCCTTCCGTACTCATTTACAACTTTGGTTTCAATAATATTAAAAACCTGTTCGGGGTTAATATTACCACACTCCGGACATGCACCCTGTGTCTTATTGGCCGCATTGATGATATCACGAAAGTAAATAACCGCTTCAACCGGGTTACCATAATATATCTGAAAGCCTCCAACATCCAGGATCAGCAACGTGTCAAACATCTTAAAGATGTCGGACGATGGCTGGTGAATAACCACAAACACCATTTTACCGCGTAAGGCAAGTTCCTTTAGCAGGTCCATAATGTTTTCGCTGTCGCGCGATGACAGGCCGGATGTGGGCTCATCCACAAATAAAATGGTAGGTTCGCGAAGCAATTCAAGCCCGATATTTAACCGCTTGCGCTGGCCGCCACTGATTGTTTTTTGCAAAGCTGAACCAACCTTCAGGTTTCTTATTTCGCTTAAACCCAATTGCACCAAAAGCTTTTCAACTTTCTCCGCACATTCTTCTTTAGCGGTTTGGCCGAAACAAAGGCGCGCGGCATAGTACAGGTTTTCAAACACGGTAAGGTCTTCCATCAGCAAATCATCCTGCGGAATGTACCCGATCACGCCCTGTACTTTCTCCGGATTTTCATGAATATCAATGCCATTGATGCGCACCCG
This sequence comes from Cyclobacteriaceae bacterium, assembly GCA_025808415.1. Lineage (NCBI taxonomy): Bacteria > Pseudomonadati > Bacteroidota > Cytophagia > Cytophagales > Cyclobacteriaceae > Cyclobacteriaceae bacterium. The sequence goes on along the minus strand of CP075525.1, from coordinate 2,130,353 downwards.
ACCACTGGAAGGTTTTTCGGTTCCGTTTAAAACGTTAAGCAAGGTTGACTTGCCCGAGCCACTGGCCCCCATAATACCAATAAGCTTACCGCCATTTTCGGCAATATTGATATTTTGAAGACCGGCTTTACCGGATTTAAAATGATAAAATATATGATCGCAGGTAAAGGTTAACTTTTGCTGGTTCGCCCCTACCAGGAATTTGCCGATGATGTCGCTATAGTAAATGGGGTCAATCTTATCCCCACGAATGGTGCTGCCGGTAGGAAAAACATCAATCTTGCGGCTTTTTAATAAAATGCTGTTCAGGTATACAACCGAAATACCCAGGTATTTGATGAAGTACGAATCGGATAATTTAAGGATTGCAATAAGCCCCGTAAGGTTTTTTTCTACAATACGCGGCCCGGGGTAAGGTACATCGTCATACCCCTCATCAATCACCAGTACATTCTTTGATGCCAGCTCATCTATATCCTGGCCGGCCACAAAATTGCGCAGTTCATTAATATCCTGCCGGGGTACTTTAAGCGCCTGGCCAATGTAGTATACAAGATTTTCCTGGCGCTCAGAGATTTCACCGTCAGCATAAATCAACTCAATAATTTTAATGATCAGCACTAACTTTTGTTGCATGGTAAGCGCCTGGTTTACCTGCTTGCTGATCTGCATGATCTTCGCCCAGTCATCTACAAACTGAACGGTGTCTTCATCCAATGAACTCAGGTCCTGCTCCGAATCGATCTTGTGGTTCTTACAAAACTCATCGAACAAATTGAGGTAGTATTTTATGGCATCGCGGTTCAGGTGCAACCCCAGGAATTCCTTGATGTTGTTGCGCTCGTCATCCGTAATCCGTTCGCGGGCTACAATGGCAAAAAGTTGAATAACAGCTTTTAGCAGTTCTTCACTCATACAAAGGCAAGGCTTGGATTAACCATCATTTCGGCTAAAAATAGCTATTAAATTGCAGAAATTAGCGGAATCAGGAAGAGGATGACATTGTCTCAAACGGAAACCTTATAAATTTGTTAAGTACTGTAATCACAAAAGGTTAACCCCGACTAATTTTAACAAACAACTAAAACGCGTATGAAAAGCAGACTACTCTTTACCCTTTTAATCTTATTTGCCGCCAACCTACAGGCCCAAAACGTTGACCAGATACTGGAAAAATATTTTGAGGCTATGGGCGGAAAATCTAAACTTCAAAACCTGAAGGGAATTAAAATGACCGCCAAAGTTAATCAGGGAGGCATGGAAATCCCCCTTGAGATTGTAAGCCTCGCTGATGGAAGACAATATACTTCTTTTAGCGTGCAGGGAATGACCGGATGGCAAAACGTTTATGATGGAACGTCTTTATGGTCAACCAACTTCATGACCATGAAGCCTGAAAAAAGTGATGCCGAGACTACTGAAAATTTTAAATTAAACATTGGTGATTTCCCTGACCCATTCCTTAACTACAAAGCCAAAGGTTATAAAGTTGAACTTGTTGGTAAGGAGACAGTAGATGGATCAGAAACATTCAAACTGAAACTGACAAGAAAACCACTTTCAGTTGATGGTAAAAAAGAAGATAATATAGCTTTCTACTACATCGATACTGATAATTACGTTACCCTGATGGTGGAACAAGAAATTAAAAGTGGTCAAGGAAAAGGAATGGTTACACAAACTACCATGAGCGACTACCAGGAAGTGGATGGACTGCTCTTCCCCTTTTCAATGGCACAAGGTGTTAAAGGCATGGGTTCGCAACCCCTGGTGATTACAAAAATTGAGCTAAACCCTAAAGTGGAAAATAAAGCTTTTGAATTTCCATCCGGAAATTAATGATTAAAGATCGTAAAAAGGCTATGCTCGTTGCATAGCCTTTTTTTTACACTGCACTTTACACTATTTCTCAATTCACATTCTATGGTCTATGAAAAAAATATTTCAAGTAACTAACACTATTGCATTAATCCTATTGATCGTCATTAGTCAGCAAACAGCGGCACAAGATGCAGTTACCCGCGGCAAAGAACTTTTTGGTGACCTGAAAGCCCGGCATATAGGCCCCGCAATCATGAGCGGCCGTATTACAGACCTGGAGCCCCATCCAACCAATAACCGGATAATCTATGCCGGTACCGCGGGTGGTGGGGTTTGGAAGAGTAACAACGGTGGCGCAACGTTTAATTCAATTTTTGACGACTATTGCCAATCCATTGGAGCGGTTGCCGTTGATCCTTCACAACCTGAAACCGTGTGGGTTGGTACCGGTGAAACCTGGACACGAAACAGTGTTTCAATAGGTGATGGCCTGTATAAATCGATGGATGGTGGCAGCACCTGGAAATTAGTGGGGTTAGAGAAATCCGAAAGGATCGCGGGCATACAGGTTAACCCAAAAAATCCAAATGAAGTATATGTTGCCGTAATGGGTGCATTATGGAGCGACAGCCAGGAAAGAGGGCTCTATAAATCTTCAGACGGTGGAAGTACTTGGCAAAAAATCCTCTATGTAAATGAAACTACCGGTTGCAGCGACCTGGTTATTGACCCAAACAATCCCAATGTGGTTTATGCATCCTTCTGGGAGTTTCGCAGAACCCCCTGGTCTTTCAACTCGGGTGGCATCAATAGCGCGCTTTACAAAAGCACCGATGCAGGCAAAACCTGGAATAAAATCCACAATGGTTTCCCAAAAGGAAAATTAGGTCGAATTGCTATTGGCCTGGCCCCTTCCAATACGGCCATTGTATATGCTGTCTTAGAGACTGAACAAGATAAAGACAAAGGCCTTTACCGAAGCGATGATTCAGGCGCATCCTGGAAACACATTAACGGGGATTTTGGGTTGGTGGTACGCCCTTTTTACTTTTCAAGAATTGTTGTTGACCCTAAAAATCCTGATGTAGTGGTTAAAGCCGGGTTATCAGGGTCTATTTCGCGTGATGGGGGTAAAACATTTAAGAACCTTGGCCCCATGCATGCGGATATTCACGACATCATTTTTGACATCAATCATTCAGACCGGATGTATGCCGGTACCGATGGTGGTATTTACCGCTCATGGGATGGCGGCACTACTATGGAAATAGTGGAAAACCTGCCGGTATCGCAATTTTACCAGATCAGTGTTGATGATGAAGAACCCTACCATGTTTATGGCGGGTTGCAAGACAACGGATCGTGGTATGGCCCATCATCATCACCTGGTGGCGTAGAGGCACGCGACTGGAATGTGGTGGGTGTTGGTGATGGCTATCGTGTTCTCCGTCATCCAACCAAAAAAATCATCTATTCCGAAATGCAAGGTGCCCAGAACGTTTGGCGTTACGATCCGGTTAAGAACCTCCATAAAACCATTCAACCCCTGGCTGCCCCCGGTGATCCTCGCCTTCGGTTTAATTGGAACGCTCCCATGGCGATAAGTGTACACCAACCCGATCGCTTTTATATGGGAAGTCAGTTTGTTCACCGCTCAGAAGACATGGGCGATACCTGGGTAAAGATATCGCCCGACCTGACCACCAATGACAAGAACAAAATCAATGCAGGTGATTCGGGTGGGCTTTCAAAAGATAACTCAGGTGCCGAAAATCATTGTACCATTTTTACCATTACCGAATCACCGCTTGACGAAAATGTAATCTGGGCCGGTACCGATGACGGCAATGTGCAAGTTACCCGCGATGGTGGCAAAACCTGGAAAAACGTTACCCCGAACATACCCGGATTGCCTAAAAACACATCGTGCTGGCACATCGAAGCCAGCGTATTTGGTAAGGGAAACGCCTATGCCGTGTTCACGGGGTATCAGCAAGGCGATATGAAACCCTATGCCTACAAAACAACAGATTTCGGCACAACCTGGAAGTCGATTATCAGTGCCGATGTAACATCCTTTGTACGGAACATACAAGAGGATTATAAAAACGAAAATCTGTTGTTCCTTGGAACAGAACTTGGCCTTTACATTACCCTGGATGGCGGCAAGACCTGGATGAAATTCACCAATAATGTTCCCGCGGTTTCCGTGCATTTTATTGACTTGCATAAAAAAACAAACGACCTGGTCCTGGGAACACACGGACGTGGGGTAATCATTATCGATGACATCAGCCCGTTACGTGAACTCACCGAAGAGGCATTAAATAAAGAACTCCACTACTTCTCACGCAAGCCCTCCATCATACCGGAGTCCAATGGGTTTGGCGGAACAGCGGGAGAAACCCAATTTGTGGGCCCTAATGCAAGCCAGGCTGCCAAAATTATTTATTACTTGAAAAAGCGGCATACCATCGGTAAAATGACATTGGAAATCCAGGATAAGGATGGGAATCTGGTAACCGAACTCACGGCAGGAAAATCCAAAGGGATAAATGTTATTGAATGGAACTACACTACAAAAGCCCCTAAAACAGCAGTAGGTAAAACCTTTGTATTCGGTGGTTTCACCTCTCCGCGTGCCGCAGCAGGAACTTACAAAGTAGTTATACAGAAGGGAAAAGATACCTATACCACAGACCTGGTTATACAATACCCCCCTTCTTCATCAGTAACTGTAGCCGACAGGGAATTGCAACAAAAAACTACACGCCAGCTATTTGCCATGACGGAAGACCTGGCTTACCTGGTTTATGAACTGGATGAGTTGCTTGCCACATGCGATAAACTAAAATCCAAAAATCCCGCTGCCGCAAAAAGCAATGCAACCTTCGAAAATGGATTGCTCAAGCTCAAGGAAACATTACTGATTACAACAGGCGATAATTATGTGGGTGCGGGCAATCCGCAATTGCGCGAAGACTTAAGTGAGCTTTACGGAAAAGTTGCTGGCTCCTTCTTTGGCCCATCCGCTGCCGAACTGGAGAACATGAAAGCACTGGAAAGCCGTTTTGCTAAAGCCAAAGAAACCTTTTTAGGGCTTAAGTCTAAACACGGAAAAAGTTTTGAAAGCCTGCTGGTGAAAAACGGAATTGAACCCGTTACATTAAAACCATTTGCTGAGTTTGTGAAGTTGCCCTAACAGATAATATATTGAAATAAAAAAAGCGGGTTCAAGACCCGCTTTTTTTATCCGATTTTGGAGGTAATCAAATCCGTAAGTACCAGTAAACCCTCGCGTAGGTATTCATCGCTTATGTTGAGCATGCTGGTAACAGGCTTGCCTTCTTTGTCCAGTGCTGTGTTGCCCGGTTGCCGTGTAGAACTCACTTTACGTTCAGCCTCTTCCATCTCTTTTCGCCTCACATTTTCATTCAGCGAAACTTTTGTTTGATTGATGTTCCTTCGGGTTTCTTCGGTTTGATTTACGAACTCGCTTAAGAAACTATCATTCCTTAGCCTGTCCTGGTATGATTTATTAAGGCTTGATAATACTTTGCTGTTCACATAAGGAGTTTTTTGGTACAATGCACTTCTTATTTCATCCCAAGGCAACGCACCTGGGCTGGCGCTTTCACCAAACTGCTCCGGATCAAGTGCCGTTGGCAATTTTATGTCGGGAATAACACCTTTGTGCTGGGTACTGCTTCCGGTAACACGATAAAATTTCTGAATGGTTAACTTTAATGAACCGGCCGGGTCTTTATCCTGAATATAGCGGTCAAGCTCAACCATGGTTTGTACAGTTCCCTTTCCGTATGAAGATTCACCCACTACAATGCCCCGGTTGTAATCCTGTATGGCACCGGCAAAAATTTCTGAAGCGGATGCGCTGAAGCGATTAATCAATACCACCAGGGGGCCACTGTAAACAATAGATTGGTCATCATCATTCAGGACTTCTGTGCGCTTCATGGAATTTTTAACCTGAACTACCGGGCCACCCTTTATGAACAAACCCGTAAGGTCAATCGCTTCTTTCAATGAGCCGCCACCGTTGTTGCGCAGGTCAAGCACCAGGCCATCAATACCCTCGGCTTGCATTGCCTTAATGTGCTTTTTAACATCGCCTGAGGTACTGTTGTAATCAGGATCTCCCTTCTGGTAGGCCTCCCAATCCATATAAAAGCTGGGCAGGGTAATTACGCCCAACTTCATGTTCTTGCCATCTTTGGTGTATTCAACAACCTTCCTTTTCGCTGTAAGGTCTTCCAGTTTTATTTTGTCACGTACAAGTGTAATCACTACGGGAGGACCGGTTACCCCTGTTTCAGCCGGCAATATGCTTAACCGTACGCGGGTTCCTTTTGGTCCTTTAATCAGTTTCACAACCTCGTCCAATCGCCAGCCGATAACATCCACCATTTCACCATCGCCTTGGGCTACCCCAACAATCCGGTCGTTGGCATGGATTAATTTGCTTTTTTCTGCAGGTCCACCGGGAAGAATCTCGGCCACTTTGGTATAATCGTTGTCAGATTGAAGGCGCGCACCTATTCCCTCAAATGACTGCGCCATGTTCTGCTTAAAAACATCGGCCGTGCGGGGTGAAAAATAGTTGGTATGCGGATCGTATGATTCAGCAATGGCATTTAAATAACTACCAACAATATCATCAGCCGTGGTTTGACTCATTGATTTAATAAACCGTTCGTAGCGTTTTTCCAATGCATCGGTGATTTCATCCTTGTTCTTACCTGCCAATTTTAAACTCAACGCCTGGTTTTTGATGATCTTCGTCCATATTTCATTCATCTCCTTTTCGTTGGACGGCCAGGGTTCATGCTCGCGATTGGTTTCATAATATTCATCCAGCGAATAGTCATAGTCTTTTTTTACCAGGTATTTCAGTACGTAGTCCATTCGCTCCTTAAAACGCTTTTGAAAAACTTTGTAAATCTCAAAAGCAGGATCAACCCGTTCGGCACGCGTGGCGTCATCAAGCGTATAGCGGTATTTTTCAAACGAATTGATATCGGACTTCTGAAAATAGATTTTATTGTTATCCAGGCTGGAGATATAACTATCGAGCACCACGGAAGAGAGGGAATCATTGAACGGCAGCTTGCGGTAATGCCCTGTTTCCAATATCGAAACCACTACTTTGGCTTGCTTGCCGTAAACCGGCTTAACCTGAAATACCGAGTCAGGTGTGTTGCCAGCCCATCCATAACTCACAACAAAAATCCCTAAAGCCAACAACCAACGCTTCATCATACGCTCAATTTTTAGTTTATATACGTGCAAGTGGTAGCAAATGATATGCTAAAAGCCTACTCCGATTCAAATTCGGATAAAAATTTCTGGGCCTGCTCAATATTCTGGAATTCATAATGCTTACGCTCACCCGACACAGCGTGCACTTCTACTTTAACCAGGTCAATGTTTTTATTCTTGCGGAACTTGAACTTATCGCGCTTATAATCATCGGCTTCTTTGGTGGATATCCGGAATGAGGTAGCCCGCACCGATTTACAATAGGTGCATTGGTAGCTCTTCACTAACTCCCCGGGCTCTGACCCTTCAGGTTGTTTCGTCACTTCTTCTTTAACCACACGCATGGTATAAAACCCGCAACTGTTGCATTGAAGTGCCTGTAGCCTGCCTTCATATTTTTCAATCTTCACGTCTCCGTTCTTCTCATCAATCCATACATCGTAGTCAATTGAAAACACATTCTCCTCAGCAATCATTCCCGCATCGAGGTGAACATCCTCCTCTTCTTCGCTTAACAAGCGCATCTTATTACCTGTTTTAGGGTTAATCCGTGGTGCATAACGCCACCGTTTAAGTTTCTTATCAAGTTTGGTAGGGTAGTAATATTCCAATACCAAATACGCCACATAGCCCACTAATGTACCTCCGGCCAGCGCCATAAACATCCTCACGACAAACCATATACCCACCTCTGTAACTTCGCCCATACCATAGGTATTAATGGCAAAGGCAACTGCCACGCCCCAGCAATAGAATACTTTTTTATAGTTCCTTATTTCATGCTTGTTCAGGTAATCGTATTTATGATGATATTCACGGATGGACGAAACCCGCAGGCTGTGAACAAGGTATATCAACAACCCCACTGTCACCATAATAATCGCCCCAACGATCATGGCATAGTGCCACAGGTCCAAAAAAGTAGCAGATTGCAAAGATTCCATAACTTTAAGTAGAATTGTTAAAGGCCGTGGTCTTAAAGCGTTAAAGATAATGATTAATCGCTATTGAACTTAAGCCGGTAAAATAACGCCACCATGAAGAAGCTATTTTTTAGAAGCCTTGCCAAAATCAACAAATACATTATGCCCAGGTTTAGCCAGCGCAACCTGAGCAAACTAAAGAAGTGGGAACAAGCATTGGTTGCCTACCGCTATTGGGTTACTATCAATGCCCTTGAATAAACTTAATACAGGTCCAACTTACCAGCTGTTTTTCAGGTATTTATATTCCTGAACAGGAATTTTAATTTAATCCAGGTCGATCTGCCGTGTGCTGCGGCATTCAATTAAACGAACAACAACTTTATCATGCATAAAAAATTTGTGCAATTTTGCACGATTAATATTGATTTTAACATAAAAAATAACATATATTGTGCATTAATACACAAAAATAATGAGCGACTTTGAACGCAAAAAACTAGAGCTTGAACTGAAATCCTTTACCGTAAGGAATTTTGAAAGGCCAGCCGATTGCAAAAACGCAGACCAGATAAGGTTTTATGTACAGGAATTGTGCAATAAAATTGAGGAGTACAACAGCCGCTTTAACTATGTACCGGGCTGGGCATATTCCCTATTGGCACAGTATAATGCCCGGCAGAATGCATTTATTCAAAAGGAATTTGGAAACACTTACCGGTAATGCGCTACATCCCCTCCCCTATTCCGATACAAGCCAGCCTTGTGTACCGGGCCGAAGCCAATAAATCGGGCCGGATGCAATACCATAAAATTCAGCCCGGCCGAAGCAAAATCAGGATAAGCCGCACTGAGTTTATCCGGGCATTCAACAATTCTTCCATTGTTGCCCTTAATCCACTGCCTGTAAAAAATAATGAGGTTGATTTTCAAATCGAATTTTACGTATGATGTAAAATCCGCTCCAGGTTTGCGGGTGAATAGTTGATTGACTTGATCGTTTTATTGTCTGATTTACGGTAAACAAGCCACTTGTTACCCGCCTGCTTATAATAACACTCAGTCCCATCCTTGGCTTTATAGTGTTTAACCGTAGCCCTGGCTTCATCTTCTGTAAGGCAAGCTTTACTCATGTTTGAGCGTTGAACTTCCTCAAACAATTCATTGAATTTTTCGGCCAAGCCAAATTCCAGTATAGCGCCTGAAAGAACATATTGGATATCACAGAGTGCATCGGCAACTTCAACAATATCCTTTTCAAGTATAGCCACTTCCAGTTCCTTTAGTTCTTCGGCAATCAAAGCCACACGAAGTTTACAACGCTCCTCTGGGGGTATTCCAGGCTCATCTAAAATCGGGTGTTTAAAGGTTCTGTGGAAATCGGCAACAAGGTTTAGCGAATCAGGCTGTTTCATAGCAAAGTGTATTAACGGCTCAAGAAAGAAAATTCTGCTGCAATGGCAAAATTGAGTATTTTTGAAATCACCACAATTAACTTAAAAACTATGGATGTTTACAGATCGCTGTTAGAAGGAAACAAAAAATGGGTTGAGGAAAGATTGGGGGAAGATCCAAACTTCTTTAACGACTTGGCGAAGGGCCAATCGCCCCAGGTGTTGTGGATAGGTTGTTCAGACAGTCGCGTTCCAGCCAATGAAATTACCCGTACCAAACCCGGAGAAATTTTCGTACACCGCAACATTGCCAATATGGTAGTGCATACGGATATGAATATGTTAAGCGTACTCGACTATGCCGTAAATGTGTTGAAAGTAAGGCATGTAATTGTTTGCGGGCATTACGGTTGTGGTGGTGTACTGGCGGCCATGGGCAGCCAGCAATTTGGTTTAATCGATAACTGGCTTCGAAATATAAAAGATGTTTACCGGATTCACGCAAAAGAGCTTGATGCTATTGAAAATGATCAGGCACGGTTTGACCGATTAGTGGAGTTAAACGTAATGGAGCAGGTTTTTGATTTGTCCAAAACATCCATTATCCAAAATGCCTGGCGTGAACGAAACCTTCCTATCGTACATGGATGGGTGTACAGCCTGCATACTGGAATTATTAAAGACCTGGGTGTAAGCCTGGATAAATCTTCACAGTTATCTTCTATTTATCAAATCAATGCGAAGAGAGTTGAACTGACATAACCTGAAATTTGGTCCAACCAAAGGGACTGTAGCTTCAGCTAATGTGCTGTGGTTATAGTCCCTTTTTCATAACATTGTACATAGAATTTACCAATGGGCCCTTTACATCCACTGAATAATTTCAGGAGTGACATACCGGCTTCAATAGTCGTATTTTTAGTGGCGTTGCCGCTTTGCCTTGGCATTGCGCTGGCTTCGGGAGCTCCACTATTTTCAGGTATTATTGCAGGTTTCGTGGGAGGGATAGCCGTTGGCTTTTACAGCAAATCGGCCTTGAGCATTAGTGGGCCGGCTGCAGGGTTAACCACCATCGTATTGGCATCCATCCACCAGCTTGGAGATTATAAATTTTTTCTGGTTGCAGTAGTACTGGCCGGTGTGCTGCAAGTGGTATTAGGTTATTTACGGGCAGGCACTATCGGAAATTATTTTCCCTCGTCTGTAATCAAAGGTATGTTGGCCGCCATCGGGCTCATCCTTATCCTCAAACAAATTCCGCATGCAGTAGGCTATGATGCCGATTATATTGGCGATGAAGATTTTTTGCAACAAGATGGAAGGAATACATTTTCAGAACTCATATATTCGTTAAATGTCATCCAACCGGGTGCTGCAATAATCTGCCTGCTATCGATTGGTATTCTCATACTATGGGAAAAGCCGTTTATACGCAATACCCGGTTTGCCAAAGTAATACCCGCCCCACTGTTGGTTGTATTCTTAGGTGTTGCGTTAAATGAATTATTCAACGTAGCCATTCCTGGCTTTCATGTAACCTCGGGGCACCTGGTTTCATTACCTGTATCCGAAAATCTGGCTTCATTTTTTAATCAATTCACGTATCCGGATTTCAGTGCCTTATTCAATCAAAACGTGTGGGTAGCGGCTGTTACTATTGCCGTTGTCGCAAGCCTGGAAACGTTATTAAGCATTGATGCCATTGATAAACTTGACCCCTATAAACGCCTGACCCCCTTGAACCACGAGTTAAAAGCACAAGGTGTTGGCAATATGCTTAGCGGGCTTATGGGCGGGTTACCCATTACATCGGTAATTGTAAGAAGCTCGGCCAATGTAAATTCAGGAGGGAAAACAAAAACCTCTGCCATGGTTCATGGGCTGCTGCTACTGATGACGGTGATTGCAATACCAGGGCAACTGAACAAAATACCACTGGCTTGCCTGGCAGCCATCTTATTGATGACCGGTTACAAACTAACAAAGCCATCGCTGATTGTTACCATGTTCAAAAAGGGTTGGGGACAATTTATACCATTTGCGATAACCATTGTGGCCATTTTGCTTACCAACTTGTTGCAAGGTATTTTTATTGGATTGACCATTGGGCTTATTTTTGTGTTGCGAACGAACTTTCACAAAGCTTTATTCTGTGTTCGTGAAGGCAACCGTTACCTCGTACGGCTTACGAAAGACGTTTCGTTTTTAAACAAGGCGCTACTTCGAAACACCTTGCGCGAAATCCCTAACAACAGTCATGTGATTATTGATGGCGTGCGTTCAACCTTTATCGATCATGATATACTGGAAACCATACAGGAATTCCAACAATCGGCCCTAAGCCGGAACATTTCGGTAGAGTTGAACCAATCTGTAACTGCGGCAAATCCATTTTTTAAAGCATGACCGTACGCGAACGACTATTATTGGAAAGCAAGGCCTGGGTGTTGGAAAAACTCGCCCTTGACAAGGGTTATTTTGAGCGGCTTTCATCCATGCATGTTCCGGAGATTTTGTGGATTGGTTCTTCCGATAGTCTGATACCCGTCCGCGAAATTACCAACACTGAACCTGGCCAGGTATTGGTTTATCGTAACATGGGCAACCTGGTTAAAGAAGACGACTTGAGCCTGATGGCATTACTTGAAGATGCGGTGGAAAATGCCCGTGTAAAAGTCATTATACTTTGCGGTTACAGCCATTGCAGTAGCCTTCGTGAAGTTATAAAGGGAACAGAAAAACCCTTTATTCGCGAGTGGCTTGCAGACCTTCGAACACTGTACGGACAACATCGGGAAACATTGGACCTACTTGCTTACGAACAAAAAGAAAGGCGACTAGCCGAACTTAACATTGCGCAGCAGGTTAAAAATCTTAGCAACCTTGAAATCATAAAAAAGGCCTGGCGGTTAAGTGCTTACCCTAAATTATACGGCTGGTATTTTGATTTAAATACCGGTTCCTTTACGGAAGTAGTGTCTGTCGATAAAGGCATACCTATCGACACGGATCGCTTAAATTAAAATACCTACTTTACTTCTCTCTGTTATATTTGCAGCCAAAGCAAAGGCTTTCATGAACAATTTTGTAGAAGAATTACGATGGCGGAGCATGTTGCACGACATTATGCCGGGCACCGAAGAGCAACTCCTGAAAGAACCAACCGGTGGTTACATTGGCTTTGATCCAACGGCAGACTCCCTGCATATCGGGCACCTGGCGCAAATCATGACACTCGTTCATTTCCAGCAAAGCGGGCATAAACCCTTTGCCCTTGTAGGCGGGGCAACCGGTATGGTGGGTGATCCATCCGGTAAATCGGCTGAACGAAACCTGCTTTCTGAGGAGGTACTTCACCACAATGTTACCTGTGTAAAGAAACAACTTGAAAAATTCCTCGACTTTAGTGCGGGAACATCAGGCGCTGAAATGGTTAACAACTACGATTGGTTTAAAGATTTTCGGTTTCTTGATTTTATCCGCGATGTTGGCAAACACATCACGGTAAATTACATGATGGCCAAAGACTCGGTAAAAAACCGTTTAGAATCGGGCTTATCGTTCACAGAATTCAGCTATCAGTTAGTACAAGGCTACGACTTCTACTACCTGTACACCCATAAAAATTGCAAATTACAGATGGGCGGTTCCGATCAGTGGGGTAACATTGTCACCGGTACCGAACTGATCAGGAGAAAAGCCAATGGAGAAGCTTATGCCTTAACCACTCCCCTCATTAAAAAAGCAGACGGAACCAAATTCGGAAAAACAGAAGGCGGAAACGTTTGGCTTGATCCAAAAAAAACAACGCCTTATGCGTTCTATCAGTTTTGGCTCAACACATCCGATGAAGACGCGGCCAATTACATCAAAATATTTACCCTAAAATCAAAAGCGGAAATTGAAGGGTTGGTACAACAACATGCCTCCGCACCACATTTGCGGGCACTGCAACAAGCCCTGGCCAAAGATATAACCGTTCGTGTCCACACCGCAGCAGCCTATGAACAGGCTGTAAAAGCATCCGGTATTTTGTTTGGAAATTCAACTACTGAAGACCTTGAAAGCCTGGATGAAGAAACCTTATTGGCTATAATGGAAGGCGTACCCAAGGCAACAATCAACCGATCCGTTTGGGAAAAAAAGCCGGGTATTGTCGACTTGCTTTCTGAGCTTACAGGCAACCAGATTTTTGCTTCCAAAGGCGAAGCGCGAAAGATGATACAGGGTGGCGGGGTTAGTTTGAACAAGCAAAAGATTACCGACTTTAATCAGGAAGTAGAGCAATCTTTGTTGCACAACAGGTATATACTGGCGCAGAAAGGGAAGAAGAATTATTATTTGATTGAAATAAACTAGAAGAGCCGAACTAAGTCAGCTCTTCTAAAAATTTTAAGCAGCAGGCTCTCACTTTATTTTTTACCAAACAATCTGTAACCTGCTGATATCTGGAAAACATTATTCGTGATTTTTCCATCATTATTATCCAAATCATATACATTTGAGAGGCCTAGTACGTAGCGAGCCGAAAGGTTTAAACCCATCGGCAAGTTAATCCCTAAACCAAATCCAGCAGCAACTTCTAATGATTGAGTATCCTCAATGTCCTCAGAATTACCATCGAACTCACCTTTAGCATTCATTAAAAAACTAAACTGTGGACCAACATGAAGATTAATCATGTCGTTAATATTGTACCGCAACATAACTGGAACTGCAACATAGTTCCAGGTTTCCTTGTAAGTATCTCCACCACTTTCCACCTTAAAACCAACGCTATTAAACAATAGCTCAGGCTGAACAGAGAAGGAGCCACCAAAAGGCAAATTCAAATATCCTCCAACATGAAAGGCGAGCTTTGAATCAGGTGAAAAATTGAAACCTTCAACATCAATCTTTTGGTTAGCAATATTAACACCAAACTTAACCCCACCCTCAATTTGCGAATAACTGAGAAAAGTTATACAAACAAGACTGGCAACTGCAATTATTTTTTTCATGATTTTTAAGTTTTGTTATTACTAAAGATGTAAATAAAAACTTTAATCACCAAATTCCTACTTGCCTAACTTTATGAGTTTGTAACCCAGGGATACCTGTAGCACTTGGTTTTTTACCGCATCAAAAGAAGGATCATCTTCAATTTTTGAAAGCCCCAAATTGTAGCGTGCATCAATGGTCAAACCAAATGGCAAATCCCAACCGGCACCGATGCCCAGACTAAGGTCAGAACCTTTAAAGCTGTCCTTTACATTGTTGCCATCAATTTCTGCTTTGCTCAAGAATCCGAACTGAGGACCAACCTGTAAGTTGATACCTGCAATGGTGTACAATTTCAACATTACCGGTATGTTGATGTAATCAAAATTACCTTCTCCCTCATCGGCATTGAAGCGAAACTTTGACCCCTGTTGAGAGAAAATCAATTCGGGTTGAATACCAATCTTTGAAAGTTTGATCAACGCAAAAGCACCACCATGAAAACCGGTTTTGTTCTTTACACTCCCACCAAAATCGTTAACATCAAACTTTGCAAAGTTCAAGCCGCCTTTTACACCCAGGGCAAACTGGGCTTGTGAAAACGCAGTGGCAGAAAACAATACCATAAATGCTACTACTAAATTTACTTTTTTCATATGAATTAAGGGTTTAAGACTTTTCTTTTTAGACAACATTTATACCAATTCTCCACTAAACTATATGATTTAGAAGATTTTTATCAACCGGGTAGGGCAAAGTGGCTTGAAGGCCACTAAAACTCTGATTTTCAAGCTGAATAGTCGTTAATGCATGCTCATTACCAGCCCAAGCCCTGCGGGCAATACCGTTATTAACATCAAAGTACAGCATGTTTCGCAGCTTCCTTGCTGCATCTTCACTTCCATCCAACACCAAACCAAAACCGCCATTGATAACCTCGCCCCAACCTACGCCCCCACCGTTGTGTATGGACACCCAGGTGGCTCCCCTGAATGCATCACCAATAACGTTGTGGATGGACATGTCGGCTGTAAATTTTGATCCATCATAAATGTTGGATGTTTCGCGGAACGGACTGTCGGTTCCGGAAACATCATGATGATCGCGACCTAAAACAACCGGCCCGATCTTTCCTTCTGCAACGGCTTTGTTGAATACTTCCGCTATCTTAATCCTTCCTGCAGCATCGGCATAAAGAATACGCGCCTTAGAGCCTACCACTAACTTATTTTGCTTGGCCTGGCTGATCCAATTTAAGTTATCGGTTAACTGCGGTTGGATTTCACGGGGAGCTGTTTTTAAAATTTCTTCCAGGGTCTCCTTTGCAAGTTTATCGGTGTAGTCAAGATCAGCATCCTTACCCGAGGTACATACCCACCTGAACGGACCAAAACCATAATCAAAACACATAGGTCCCATAATGTCCTGAACATAGGATGGATACCTGAAATTTATTCCATCCGAAGCCATTACATCTGCACCGGCACGTGAAGCCTCAAGCAAAAAAGCATTCCCATAATCAAAGAAGTAGGTTCCTTTCTTCGTATGCTTGTTAATGGCATCGGCATGTCTGCGTAAGGATTGCTGAACGCACTCTTTAAACTTCTCTGGATTTTCTGCCATCATCGTATTGGCTTCATTGAAACTCAGTCCTACCGGATAATATCCACCCGCCCAGGGATTATGCAAGGAGGTTTGATCGGAGCCTAAATCGATATAAATATTTTCCTCATCAAACTTCTCCCAAACGTCTACAATGTTTCCCCGATAGGCAATGGAAACTACTTCTTCATTTTCCTTTGCTTTGCGCACACGGATGACCAATTCATCAAGATTTTCAGTCACCTCATCAACCCAACCTTGTGCATGGCGCTTTTCGGTGGCCTTATCATTTACCTCAGCAATCACTGTGATACAACCGGCAATGTTTCCTGCTTTTGGTTGTGCTCCGCTCATACCTCCCAAACCCGATGTAACAAACAGTTTTCCTGCAAGGCTTTCACCGGATTTGGCAATCATTCTTCCCGCATTCAAAACTGCAATGGTGGTGCCGTGCACTATTCCTTGCGGACCAATATACATGTATGAGCCTGCAGTCATCTGTCCGTATTGTGTAACGCCTAAAGCATTGTAGCGTTCCCAATCATCCTGTTTCGAATAATTGGGTATCATCATACCAGTGGTAACAACAACCCGAGGTGCATCTTTTGAAGATGGAAACAAACCCATGGGATGACCGGAATACACATGGAGCGTTTGCTCGTCCGTCATGGTGGCGAGGTACCTCATGGTTAATAAGTATTGTGCCCAGTTTTGAAACACGGCCCCATTGCCACCATAGGTAATCAACTCATGCGGATGTTGTGCCACAGCCGGATCAAGATTGTTCTGGATCATAAGCATGATTGCTCCGGCCTGTTGTGATTGAAACGGATAGTCACTTAAGGGACGAGCATACATTTCATAATGCGGACGAAACCTGTACATATAGATTCGTCCATATTGAATCAGTTCCTGATAAAACTCCCGGGCTAAAACTTCATGATGCTTGGGATGAAAATACCGTAAGGCATTGCGTACCGCTAACTTCTTTTCTTCCTGAGTGAGAATGTCCTTTCGTTTGGGCGCGTGATTTGCTGAAGTGTCATAGTCCCGAACAGGGGGTAACTTATCCGGAATGCCCTGTAGTATCTGTGCTTTAAAATCCAGCATCAATGTTTAAGTGTTTCGTTAATCTGAAAATCGATGGCTTTGTAGTTGGCCTTTGTATACTTATAGCCAATATCAAAAATTTCTTTACCCTTCGCGAGGTCGAACGTATTGAACTTGCCTAAATCGGGTGGTTCAATAACGTATGTACAATGTGTTTTACTAATGGTCGTATTAACGTTTATTGCAATGAGCAAACTGCGTTCGGTTATATCTTTTACGCTGCCCAGGTCGAACCGTTGTTGCACCGGGTTGCAATGGCTTCCAATAATCATGTCGCACTTGCCTACAAGGGGCCTGACGGGAAGATTATCCATAATGCCACCATCCACATAGAAATTATCCTTTTGCTGAACCGGATTAAACAACGCTGGGATGCTGGATGAAGCAATCACTGCCGGGATAAGCTCCCCTTCATTAAAGTAGACAATCTTAGCCAGGCGTATTTCGGTAGCGGCAACGGTAAGCGGAATTTTAAGCGTGCCGAAATCATTTTCGGGCATGCAACGAAGCATCATGTCTTTAAAACCGTCCATGCTCAGTAAACCGGTCCACGCCCAGGCAGGCCGCACGGAGTTTAGAAAACCCATCTGACTGATAAGGCTCAGCGTTTCATCGGGCGTATAACCGTAGCAATAAAACGCTCCGGCAATAGCTCCGGCACTGGTACCCGATACCTCATAAAACCGAAGACCAAATTCTTCCAAGGCTTTGATCACACCCAAGTGAGCCATTCCCCTTGCTCCTCCTCCCGATAATGCCAGCCCTATCTTCATAATTCTGCAAGCTTAAATACCTGATCAACACGTACTCCTTTACCGGTATGCCTAACCGTACAGCATTCATTTACCGGGTCATGTTCAAAAAATAAAACATAACCGTAATCGGCTGCTTCCTGAAGAAATTTGTTCTTTTCTTCAAGGGTTATTAACGGTCGTGTATCATAACCCATTACATAAGGTAATGGTAAATGGCCAACAGAAGGAAGCAGATCTGCCATATAGCAAATGGTTTTTCCTTTATAACGAATCATAGGGATCATCATTTTATCCGTATGGCCGGAGGCGAAGAAAATATCAAATTGAGAAAAAGGTGATTCGTTGTGTTGGTCAACAAACTCCAACTGACCGCTTTCTTTGATGGGCAAAATATTCTCTGTAAGAAAACTTGCCTTCTCGCGTGCATTCGGTTCGGTAGCCCATTTCCAATGATCGGCATTTGACCAATAGCGTGCCTTGGGGAATGTAAGTTTAAATTTATCATTTATCCGTTCCACACCTCCTCCACAATGATCGAAGTGGAGGTGGGTATGGAACATATCGGTGATGTCATTAGCAGAGAACCCAGCCTGATGGATTGATTTCATCAGCGACTCATCGCCATGCAGGTAGTAATGACTAAAGAATTTTTCATTTTGTTTATCTCCTATACCATTATCGATTAAGATCAACTGGTCGCCATCTTCAATAAGTAAACAGCGCATGGCCCATGCACACATATTGTTGGCATCGGGTGGATTTGTTTTTTGCCAGATGGACTTCGGGACTACACCGAACATAGCTCCGCCATCAAGTTTAAAATATCCGGTATGGATTACATGAAGGTTCATCTTTCTACACGATCAGTATGATGTTAAAAAATCTTATAAAAATAAAAGCTTCAAGCCGTAAGCTACAACCTGTAGCTAAAAGCTTGAAGCTTAAGGCATTTTTAACAATCATTCCTTAACAACACCCATCGCACAAAACTTATCAATGCGTTGCTGAATGCGTTGGTCTGCCGGAAGCTTGTTTAATTCTTTCGTAGCTGTAAGGATAATTTTTTTAATTTCTTCGGCCATCCACTTAACATCGGTATGCGCCCCGCCCAAGGGTTCCTTAATTATGCCATCAATCATTTTTAATTGCAGCATATCTTTAGCGGTAAGTTTTAAAACTTCCGCAGCCTGTTCTTTATAGTCCCAACTTCTCCACAAAATGGAGGAACATGATTCGGGCGAGATAACGGAATACCAGGTATTCTCCAACATGTATACGCGATCGCCAATACCAATGCCCAGTGCACCACCCGAAGCACCTTCACCAATAATAATACAAATTACGGGTACCTTAAGGGTGAACATTTCTTTCAGGTTACGGGCTATTGCTTCACCTTGTCCGCGTTCCTCGGCTTCAAGGCCCGGGAAAGCCCCTGGGGTATCAATAAAAGTTATAATGGGCTTGTTAAACTTCTCAGCCATCCGCATAAGCCGTAAGGCTTTGCGGTAGCCTTCAGGGTTGGCCATACCAAAATTCCTGATTTGGCGCTGCTTGGTATTCCTGCCTTTTTGCTGACCGATCAACATAAATGTATGGCCATCGATTGTGCCAAAGCCACCCACCATGGCTTTGTCATCCGAAACATTCCGGTCGCCATGCAATTCAATAAAATCGGTAGTAATGGAATAAATGTAGTCTAAGGTATACGGCCTATCGGGATGACGGGAAAGCTGTACCCGCTGCCACCCGGTAAGGTTTTCAAAGGTTTCCTTTTTAAGGTCGAGTATTTTTTTTTCTAAGGCCTGAATGGCATTGTTTACCGATTTGTCATTATCACCTGCCAATTGCTTCATATCATTTAACTTGGCCTCCAGTTCTGCAATAGGTTTTTCAAATTCAAGCAGCATAGCATAAAATCTTAGGGGACAAAGTTAGCAGTAATACCGAATTAGAGAACGAAACTAACCTAAAAGTACATAAACAAAAAACCCTGTAAATTTTTGATTTACAGGGTTTTAAGCGGACCGGACGGGACTCGAACCCGCGACCTCCTGCGTGACAGGCAGGCATTCTAACCAGCTGAACTACCGGTCCTTAAAAGAGTGTGCAAAGATAGCTTTGCCAATGGTTTCTCCAAAAATTAGTGTTAGAAAATTGCCGGGCTTATCCATGGGTTTGGTCATCTATAGTAAGCTTACGAACCATAACCGGGCTTAATGCATCGGCATATACACCGTAGGCATCAACCAGTAAACCTTTCATGCCTGTTGTAGATGAAATAGCAAAAAGTATTGCGCTGTCATCCGGGTTTGTCATCCCTTCAAAACGATGGACTTCATCCACATGAAATTCTTCCGGTGCCAACCTTACCTTAAGCGAAGGGCACTCAATCCATTCAGGGTGCAGGTTGAAATCCTGTACGTAACCTTGCTGCTGACGGGCCTTTATTGCACCGGCCAGTGAATCGTACGTCTTCATTGTGTTATTTCAAAAATGAAGTATACATCCAAACCAGTTTTTCCTGTTCGCGAATATAATCGCTCATCAATGCATTGGTGCCTTCATCATCTGCATCACTTGACATTCTCAATAGTGTACGCTCCTTAAAGAGTAATACTTTATAGCCATCCACTATTGCCTGAACCGCCTTAAAGCCATCGGATATGTTTTTATGTTCTTTGATTTCCGATTGTTGGATATAATCCGAAAAAGTATGCAAAGGTGTGTAACCCAAGGTTAAGATGCGCTCGGCTATTTCATCAACCTTCACCAGGGCATCGGTATAAATTTCTTCAAATTTAAGGTGCAGTTCAAAAAACTTCTCCCCTTTTATGTTCCAGTGAAAGGCCCGGGCGTTCATATAAAAGATCTGGTAGTTTGCCAACAGGTCGTTTAGCGCGTTGGCCAAAAGCTGCATATCCTGTGCGGCTAATCCAATTTGATTTGTCTTGGTCATAACAAATAGGTGTTTAATTAAAAATACTATTTTTAGAACATAATTGACCATGAAAAAAATCGTCCTCCCGGCACTTTTGTTCTTTATTATTTTTTCTTCCTGCAGCCCATCGGCAAGCAGTGCCAAAGCGGTAAAACCCAGGTACCATCATACCTGGTATAAAAACCATGTGTATAAAAGGAAGTGGCAAGTGGGGCGAATAAAAATACAACCCGAAAAACAGGGCGTTAAAAAGGTGAAAATGAGGGGATGATCACTGAAGCCCTTTCAATATCAGGTCAAGGTTCTTTCGAAAGAAAAATTTAAGCGGGCTAATTTGATTGATATGACCGGCAACAATAGAGCCGAGTAAGGTCGTCAACAGCAAATTTGTTATATCCCTTGTTGATGATGACTTGGTAAACTCACGCCTGAAAATTGCTTCCAGCGTAAACTTCTCCAACATCTGATCCAGGGAATGGATCTCCAATGATTGAATCGTGTTAATTTGCGGGTACAAAATAGCTTTCTCTTCAGCCTTAACCGGAAACGGTTTTAGCGACCGTTTGGCATCGGCCAGGTAACCTAACAAGCTAAGCATCATGCCTGGGTGCTTTTCGCACTCTTCACTAAGTTTATCGCTCAGGTAATAGATGCCTTGCAGTCCTTCTTTAGGTTTGGCCAATAGTTCCACGGCCCTGTCGAGGCACCAAACCCTGAAATAGTACAACAACAAATCTTCTTTTTGCGGAAAGTACTTGAAGAAAGTAACCTTACTTACTTTTACACGGGCACAAAGATCATCTACGTATAAGTCTTCAAACGGTCGTTTGCCAATCAACTTCAATGTATTGTCCAGTATATGGACCTTTAAGCGGGCAGCTTTTTCCTTTCGTAAACTCATCAGCTAAACTTTACTTAAGTTGGTATTTAATTAATACATTTAAGAAAACGTAACCAATATATTTATGCTAAAGCGTACAATCCTGCTTTTAATTGTTGTCGCAGTCGCTGCATGTAAACCCGAGATAGGTCGCGAGCCATTAAGAGGCCTGGTTGCCGATTCGGCCATGGTGGTGTCCGCTCACCCCTTGGCTTCGAAAGTTGGATTGGAAATTTTGAAAAAGGGAGGCAATGCAGTGGATGCGGCCATTGCTACACAACTAGCCTTGGCTGTGGTGTTTCCAGCTGCCGGAAATATTGGTGGCGGTGGGTTTATGGTGGTACGACTGAAAAATGGTGAGGTGGCGGCATTGGATTACCGTGAAAAAGCACCGGCTGGCGCAACTACACATATGTATTTAGATAAAGAGGGTAACGTAATTGAAAACCTGAGCACGGCCGGCCACCTGGCGTGTGGCGTTCCCGGTTCAGTGGACGGCATGGTGGAGTCGCATAAAAAATACGGGTCGTTACCTTGGGCAGAACTGGTACAGCCGGCCATTGATCTTGCACAGAATGGTTTTCCGTTAACTGAGCGGGAAGCAAAATGGTTGAATGAACTACAAGAGCGATTATTGAAGTACAATACGGTTAAACCTGATTTCCTTCTTCGCGAAACATGGCGTGCCGGTGACACCATTTACTGGAAGGACTTGGGAAAAACACTCGAGCGCATACGCGACAACGGACGGGCGGGATTTTACGAAGGAAAAACAGCCGATGATATTATTGCGGAAATGAAACGTGGCAAAGGATTGATCACTGCTGCAGACTTAAAAAATTATTCATCTACCTGGCGCGAGCCGGTAACTGCGTCTTATAAAAACTACAAGATCATTTCCATGCCTCCCTCATCCAGTGGCGGGGTATGTCTTGTTCAGCTATTAAAATCAGTTGAACCCTACCCCATCAGCCAATGGGGCTTCAATAGCCCCGAAACCGTTCACCTGATGGTGGAAGCAGAACGCAGGGTTTATGCCGACCGATCCAAATACCTGGGCGACCCGGATTTTTACGAAGTGCCTGTTCAGCAAATGATTGATGCCGAATACAACAAAAGCAGGATGCAATCCTATGATCCAAAGAAAGCCACACCCAGCACAGAAGTTAAACCAGGCCTAATTGAAGGATACGAATCAGAAGAGACCACTCATCTCTCAGTAGTTGATAAGTATGGCAATGCTGTTGCAGTAACCACAACTATTAACGGCTGGTTTGGCAATTATGTGGTGGTGGCCGGTTCAGGATTTTTCCTGAATAATGAAATGGACGACTTTAGTGCCAAGCCCGGTGTACCCAACATGTTTGGCGTGTTGGGTGGTGAAGCAAATAAAGTAGAACCTAATAAACGCATGCTCAGCGCGATGACACCCACCATTGTTGAAAAAGACGGTAAGCTATTCATGGTTGTTGGAACACCTGGCGGAAGTACCATCATTACCTCAGTATTTCAGGTTATTCTTAATGTGATTGAGCATGGCATGGGCATGCAGGAAGCCGTTAATGCTAAACGGATACACAGTCAGTGGTATCCGGATGAAATTGCTCCTGAGTACAAAACCTTTTCAGAAAAGGATAGTCTGAAATTGGTTTCGATGGGGCATTCGTTCAAATCGCGCAAAGCAATTGGCCGGGTTGACGCTATTCTGGTATTACCCGATGGAAAACTAGAAGGTGGAGCAGATCCACGAGGCGATGATAAGGCAGCGGGTTTCTAGAAAGTTTATTTCTTCTTGATAATAAATTCCACCCTGCGGTTAAGTACCCTGCCTTCCTCGGTATCGTTACTGGCCACAGGTTTGCTTCCGCCATAGCCCTTGCCGGTAATTCTTTTTTTATCAATGCCTTTTGAAACAAGATAATCTTTTACCCGGTTAACCCGCTGTTGAGAAAGTTCCATAAGTTGCCGAAATGATCCCCGACTATCGGTATGACCTGCCAGTTCAATTTCAACCGTTGGGTTAGTCTGCATAAAAGCTACCACCAAATCAAGTTCCTGATAAGAATCCGGAAGCAAGGCGGGTTTACTTTGTACAAACAACACACTCTTCAGGTTTACTGTGGCACCAATGGCAATGGGCTGAAGCCTGAAATTCATTTCAAGCTCGCGTAACTCAAGTGTATGCAGATCAAGTTTTTCCAATGAACTGATGTACCCATCGGCAATAACCTCCAGTGAGTAGGATTCTGTAGAAATTACGTTTATAGAATAACCCTGTGCTCCCTGAGCTTGTGAAGAAAATGCTTTTCCTGAACCCGTGAATTTCAAATTCGCACGAACAGGAGAATCGTTGATAGCATCGTATACTTTTCCAAAGATGCGGATTTCATTTTCAGCAAGTACATCATATTTTTTCTCCCTCATTTTGATGACCGTATCCGGAACGACCACTAAAATTACTGTACTGTCTTTTGGTTCAGGAATGTAGTAACGAATGTCGCCATAGCCATCACTATTCTTGGTACTGGTGTATAAGGAATATCCAAACGAATCGTAGGCTCGAAAAAATAATTCCCGGCCTTCTGAATTGATCGGGGTATTGATGTTTACCGGTTCGGACCAACGTAAAAAAGAATCATCCAGGCGCTTGCTATAATACACATCGAAACTACCCAACCCTCTTCTTCCATTACTTGAAAAATACAATATGCTGCCATCTTCGCTTAATGACGGACTAAGTTCCTGAAACTGGGTGTTGATTGTTGCACCAAGATTTCGTGGCTCCGACCATTTTCCATCGGCACCGCGTACGGAGATGTACAAATCCTCTACACCATATGAGCCATAGGTTTCTGCGGAATAAACAAACAAACTTCCATCTGCTGCTACATGGCCACTCTGTAAGGAAGACTTGTTTTGAAAGTATGGAATAAAAATATTCTCAGGCCTTGACCACCCTGATCCAGTTTTTGTGGAAACCGAAATTCCCTGCGTACGTGCCAGCCCTGATGGATCATAATGGCTTAACAAAAACATCCGGCTCCCGTCATTAGAGAAGCCGGCAACGCCATTATAGCCACGGTTGTTTAACACAGGGCCAGCATGCACCGGAGCCGACCAGCCATCGCCTATCCATACCGAAAACCAGATATCACCAGGGTCTCGTTTTCCATCAATGTTTTCAGGATGGTTGCCTCGGGTGAAAAAAAGTGTCTTACCATCAGGACTAATCACAGGATTCTGCTCATCAAAAGCTGAATTAACCAGCGAAAATGAAGATGGAGAAAAAGCCGATTGTGCTAACCCGGAAAAACTTAAACAGAAAAGTACAAAACCAAAAAACCTATTCATGAATACCACACCTTAAATCTTAAATCTTAAATCTTAAATTTTGAATCCTGCTCACCCACTTATTCCCCCTCACCCAAAAACGCCAGGGCAAGTTAGCATCGGCACCTGCATAATCAATGCCAATACGTTTACCTGCTTCAATATACTTTGAGTTGATCTTCATGCCGATATCTTCTATCCAAACATCATCATCATATAAGCCTTTGCCATTATAGGTGCGATCAATGCCTAATGCACGGGTCAATTTACCCGGCCCGGAGGTAAGTTGATAAAGACTTACCTGCCCCCTGCGCCTATACATCTCCTCCACTCCGGTTACGGGCTCAATAGCACGGACCAATACAGCATCCGCCACACCGCGTTGATTGGTAACAACATTAAACAGGTTATGCACGCCATAACACAGGTATACGTACGCTCTTCCTCCTTCCTCAAACATAACTTCATTGCGAGCTGTTTTTCTTCCGCCATACGCGTGGCAACCCCGCTCCTTCCACGAATAAGCCTCAGTTTCAACGATTATGCCACTTGTTTGTGAACCATCGTTGGTTGTGACGAGAAGTTTTCCGATCAGGGATCTCGCCACGGAAACAACATTTTTTCGTGTATAAAAGGATGGTTCAAGCTTCATACGATCAACCTTTCTTAAACCAAAAGAATCACTATTTTTGCTTCCCTCAAACGATTTAACCCTTATTAAAAATGAGTGCTATGAAAAAAGTATTGCCCCTTTTATTAGTGGTGGCTTGCCTGGCTGTTGAAGCCCAGATACAAACCCCTGCTGCAAGCCCGGCTGCTACCGTAAGTACCGTTGTTGGTTTAACGGATGTTAAAGTAACCTACGCGCGCCCTAAAATGAAGGGCAGAAAGATTTACGGATCAGGCAGCGACTTCCTGGTGCCTTATGGAGAACTCTGGAGAACCGGTGCCAACCAAGGTACGGTGATCAGTTTTTCGGATGATGTGAAAGTTGACGGAAAAGACGTTAAAAAGGGTGACTACCTCCTCCTTACCATCCCCGGTGCCAGTGAGTGGACAGTAATCCTCTACAGTGATGTGGCCATGGGTGGTAACACAGCAGCCTACGACAAGTCTAAAGACGCTGCACGTTTTACTGTGAAGCCTGAAAGGCTAAGCGAGCGCATAGAAACCTTTACCGTAAACATCACGGATGTTTCCGATGACAACACCAAAGCCAACATTCAGGTAGCCTGGGAAAACACATCGGTGAAATTTGGTATTACAGTGGACTACGATGCCAAGGTGATGAAAGCCATTGAAGCAGGCACCAAGGTAAATCCAGGTAATTACATAGCAGCTGCCAACTATTACTTTGAAACCGGCAAAGATTTGAAGAAAGCATTGGAATGGATAACCATAGGAATCGACACCGGCAATCCAAATGCCTTTTGGAACATTCACACCAAAGCAAAAATTCAACATGCTTTAGGCGACTATAAGGGCGCATTGGCCACAGCCCAACTTTCTATGGATAAAGCTAAGGCAGCGCCAAGTGATTTTGGTTATGTTAAACTAAACGAAGACCTGATTGCGAAAATCAATGCCGAGATGCCAAAGACTCCGGCTAAGAAAAAGTAAACCGGTCAAATAAATATTCAAGAAGGCAGTCTAACCGGCTGCCTTTTTTGTTTACTTGTAAAATGGCTGATTCTCACTTCGACTACATTGTTATTGGCTCCGGTTTTGGAGGCTCCGTTTCGGCTATGCGCCTGGCCGAAAAAGGTTATAAAGTTTTGGTAATTGAAAAGGGCAAGCGTTGGTCGGCCAAGGACTTCCCTAAATCCAACTGGAACCTGAAAAAATATTTGTGGCTTCCATTTTTACGTTGGTTTGGTTTTTTACGGTTGAGCTTTTTTAAAGAGGTATTTATTTTAAGCGGTGTTGGGGTTGGCGGTGGTTCACTAGTGTATGCCAACACGCACATGATGCCTCCTGATGCATTTTTTAAAAACCCGATCTGGTCTGGCCTTAAAGACTGGAAAAGCATACTCGCTCCGTTTTACAACAAAGCACTTTTTATGCTGGGCAGTGAAAAGTATGAAAAGGAAAATACCGAGGACCTGGTTTTAAAAGATGTTGCAAAAGAAATGGGCAGGGAATCAACCTACGGACGAGTGGATTATGTGGGTGTTTACCTGGGGGACTCAAAAAAAGAAGTTGATCCATATTTCAAAGGTTTGGGGCCATTGCGTAAAGGGTGTACAGAGTGTGCAGGTTGTATGGTTGGTTGCCGGTACAATGCTAAAAATACATTGGATAAAAATTATCTCTGGTTTGCTGAGAATTTGTTTGGTGCCAAAGTGCTGGCAGAAACAAAAACAACTAAAATTGAAGTCCTAGCCGACCAATCGTACCGGGTGCATACACAATCCAGTACAGGTTTCTGGAAAAAAAAGAAATCAACATTCACAGCAAAGGGTGTTGTAGTAAGTGGTGGAGTGTTAGGTACTCTTGACTTGCTACTGAAACAGAAACATGTCTACAAAACCCTTCCCCTGCTTTCCGATAAACTGGGTGATAACCTGCTGACCAATTCCGAAATGCTATCGGGTGTAGTAGCAGCCGACCGAAAATTAAATCATGGCTTGGCCATCAGTTCAGTATTTAACCCGGATGAGCATACGCACATAGAGCTTTGTAAATTTCCAGACAAATCGGGAGCTATGATTCGCCTGGCCACTATGGCGGCAGGAAATGGCCATCCTGTTGTTCGCACCTTAAAAATGATAGGTAATTGCATTCTTCATCCGTGGGATTTTCTCCGCTCCCTATTTCAAACCAATACTGCGCGTAACTCCATTGTTTTCCTCATCATGCAATCGTTACCCAATGCTATGCAGATGAAACTAAAGCGAGGGCTATTTGGTCATTCACTTGCCTTCAAGAATAGCAGTGGCAATAAAGTACCCAGCTATATACCGATTGGCCAGGAAGCGTTATACAAGTATGCCGCTAAAGTAAATGGCGTGCCACAGAATGCATTCAGTGAAATCATGTTTGGTCTGGCTTCAACAGCACATATTTTAGGCGGATGTCCGATGGGTAAATCAGTAAAAGAAGGTGTTGTTAATGAACGCTTCGAAGTCCATGGTTACAAAAACTTTTACATTCTGGATGGCTCGATAGTTCCGTGTAACCTGGGGGTAAATCCATCGCTTACCATCACGGCATTGAGCGAATATGCAATGAGTCATATTCCTTCAAACACGGGTAATCCTGTAAAATCATTAGATCAACAACTAGCCGAAAGATAAACCTACATAGACACGACTATGAATTGGAATTTCACAAAAAGTTGCTCTACCTTTAACCAATGATTAACGTCAAATTGCTTTTATTAATTGCTCTTTGCGGCTTACTTTCCTGCCAGCGTGTAGAAAGAACGCGTCAGTCAACCGAAGAGACATCAGCAAAAATTGATTTACCTGAACCGCAACGCTTACCGCAGGACTTAAAAGTACTTACACTCAACGAGTCGTTTGAACAAGAACGACCTTTCCTTGACGATTACCTGTTTGGTAAATTTTTTCAGGACAGGGCCGAATTCTTTGTTATCCAGCATTCAAATTCAACAATTTTCGATACTCCCGTGAGTACGGTTGTGCTGTATTACCTGGATGGGGATCATTGCAAGACAAAATTCGTCATGACGAAAGATATTGGCGCACGATTAATGGCCGAGTATGGAAACTTCAAAATCGTTCCGTTGGATGAACCCACCAAGGAATTGCTATCGCAAGAAGAAATTGTTGTAACGGATAAGGATAAGAAAGTAATCAACAAAGCATTCAGGAAATACGAACTGCTCTGGAAACTGAATTCCAAAATTGTACGATACAAGGTCGATCTTGACAATCCAACCGAGCCATTCGTTTATACTGAGCATGTTCCCCAGTATGATAACCTGTACCGGAACCTGGAAAGCTCCAGCTAAAACCAGCACTTCGGTGTGCTTTTCGTGCTGATAATGCCCTGAAGCAGAATTGCTCCAACCACAACAATCACGCAACCTATAATATTATATAATAAAAATGCCAGGTCGGTAAAAAAGTAGCAATACAACACGACCACTTCTGCCAATAGCGCAGCCCAGAAAACAGCCGTGCCCTGAACACGCTTTACATAAAAGGCAGTTAGAAAAATTCCCAGAATAGTTCCGTAAAAAAGTGACCCAACAATATTCACAAACTGGATTAGGTTTTCAGCAAAGCTGGCCAGCATAGCAAATACCATAGCCAGTAAAGCCCAAATAATGGTAAACCCTCGTGAAGCTTTAAGGTAATGTTCGGGTGATGCATTTCTATTTATGGAGCGCCTGTAAATATCGGAAGCCGTAGTGGAGGATAAAGCACTCAACTCCCCTGCCATGGAGGACATCGCTGCCAGAAACATCACCGCCAGCAACAAACCAATAATTCCATGCGGCAGATTACTGAGCACAAAATTTAAAAAGATGTAATCACGATCCTGGGTTTTGGCCAAAGGAATTGCCTCTTTAATGGTAGCTTTAACCGAATCGCGTATCGACTTTTCTTTCAAGCCAAAACTTAGCACCGCCTCGCGTGATGTTTTGATTGCCAATTCATCTTCAGCCTGAATAGCCTGCACAAGTTGGTCAACCGCTACACGTTTTTCGGCATACAATTGGTCATACTCCTGTTCCAATGCACGCAGGTTATCACCTTGCGCAGTTTCAACAACGCGATTCTTCAAAACCTGATTATGAAAAACCGGGGGTTGGTTAAATAAGTAAAAGACAAAAACCAAAACCCCGATAAAAAGAATAACAAACTGCATGGGAATTTTTAGTAATCCGTTAAAAATCAATCCCAACCGGCTTTCCGCAATTGACTTTCCACCGAGGTAACGACCAACCTGCGATTGGTCCGTTCCGAAATACGATAAGAATAAGAATGTGCCCGCAATTAACCCCGACCAGATATTATAACGCTCATTCGGATTGAACTCCAGATCTACAAGATTAAGTTTACCCAACTCGCCTGCCAGGTTAACAGTATCAGAAAAAGAAATATGATCAGGTAATAATGTAAACGCCAGGATACCCGCCAATATCATCCCACCCATTACTACCGAAAGTTGCATGCGCTGCGTTAAACTTACCGCCCGCGATCCGCCCGAAACACTGTAAATGATAACCATTGCACCAATCAATAAGGTTGTAGCCGTAATCGGCCAACCTAAAATGGTTGACAGCACAAGTGATGGCGCAAAAATGGTAATGCCTGCCGAAAGACCACGGAGGAGTAAAAACAAACCGGCTGTTAGTGAGCGGGTCTTGAGGTCAAATCTCGATTCAAGGTATTCGTATGCCGTAAGAACATTTAACTTATAATAGATCGGCACAAAGGTTACCGAAATGATAATCATGGCTATAGGCAATCCAAAATAGAATTGAAGAAACCGCATACCATCTTCAATGGCTTGCCCGGGCGTTGAAAGAAACGTTATCGCACTGGCTTGTGTAGCCATAATGGAAATACCAATCATCCACCATTTTAGTGTGCCATCACCTTTCAGGTAGCTTTCCATGGTTTTATTACCGCGGGTTTTCCACGCACCATAGGAAACAATCGCGAGGATTGAGCCGAACAATACAATCCAATCCAGCAAACTCATGAATAGGAAAAGGTTAGGCAGAGATAAAGGATAATCTGTATCACGAGTGCTCCCAGCAACAATCCGTACCAGTGGCTCCACTTTTTAAATACAGGAGGATTTTCTGAACTCATGAGATAAGATTTTAGACTTCAATATTGAAATTACAAGTTACTTTTTCTTCTTGTTTTTCTTTGCGCTGTTACTGGAAGTCGCTGGTTGTTCAGCAGGCCTTTTTCCCAGCGAAACAAGATTAGCAAAAAGTTTGTAGGCGCCCGGGACGCCTTCTGGCAACTCGCGGAAGAATGATAAACCGGTATAAACATAATAACCCTCGCCATATTTGGCGATAAGTAAACTTCCGTCCTTTGGCTTCTCACCCTTATCATTCATCGAAAGCAAGGTTTCAAAATTCTGATCCCATGTATCCGGGAAATACAAACCGCGCTCCTGTACCCATCCCTCAAAGTCGGCTGTGGAAATTTTATTCGGAAAGTTTAAAGCCGGATGATCAGGCTTGAGAATCCTCACTTCAGCATCTTCTTCAGCTACACGTTCACGAGATATTTTTAGCGGATATGGGGAATAGATTGAACCTAAATCAAAATTAGTATTGTATTGAACCACAAGTGTACCGCCATTCTTCACATAATTCAAAAGCTCAGGCATCAAAAACCGCAGACGCTCATTGGTGTTAAATGCCCGGACACCCAACACTACCGCATCCAGTTTCGCGAGGTTTGCCGCGGTGACTTCACCATTTTTAAACTCTGTTACTTCATACCCCATGTTGCGCAATGCCACTGGTATGTCATCACCTGCCCCCTTGATATAGCCAATAGTGTTCCCTTGGTGTTTAATGTCTACCCGTACAAGCCGGGCTTCTGCTTTAGGCAATAACGTCTGAACAGGAATGTGATCATACTGAATGGTCTGCAGTGCATAATCATAATCTTTGTTACCGATAGTCATAACGGCTCTGACCGTTCCGATCATTTCGCGGGAAGCAGGGTAAATAGTAAAGGATTGCGTTGACTCTTCGCCTTGTTTGCTTAATGATACAGAAACTGATGATGGTTCCGATCGCCAACCTTCAGGAAGTTGCAGCGATAAATCTCCCTTAATCAAATCAGTTGATGACTTTACCACCACATTGACCTGCCGGGGTGAGTTATCTTTAAAGATCAAAACCGGATCAGTCAAATTCACAAACACTGGCGGCACTATTTCAAATGGCCGATAAAGTTCACCTTTAACCGGATCTGTCCACTTGTACACAACCGGTACAGTGAACACAAGTTTTTCACCCTCGATGGCAACCTGAACATCAACCATTACAGCCGGATCATTTTCAGGTTTACCGATTAATGATTTATCACTTACCGTAAAGCGACCAAGTTCATGTGGTTCACGTAACCAATAGGGATCAGAATAAGATTTATCAGGGTGAATTGTTTTTCTTGATTTGAACAGAAGTGGTACATTATTCTTTAACGGTGTTGCAAAAGCAGAATCAAATTTTAAGTCAGTAGAGCTTAAACGCTGAACGACAACTTCAATTGGCGACCGATTGATGATTTCGTAATTCAATAGTACGTTTTGTCCAGGTGAAGCATAGTATGTTGCTGCCGCTACTTCAATAAAAAATCCACTACAATCTTTAATTAATTGTTCTACTTCGCGCAACTTCCTTTCTTTCCATACACCGGGCTCAACTTTATCAATCGCCTTCCGGATTTGCAGCAGCAACGGTATTGAACGGAAAGGTTTCTCCGCATCAAACTCACGGATAGCCCTTTCGACAAGTGGTTGAACAGCATTGCCGCCTTTCACCCGGCTCCATGATGTATTCACGCCATCAAAAATATCAGCGGTTGCCGCAGCACCTTTAGCCAACTCAAAGAATTCCTGCGCATCTCCCCTTCTGCCTGAAGCACCAAACCCCTGGCTTTTATGCTGACTGCGACTGGCGGCTGCGATCTCCGCATAGGAAGCACCCAGTAAAGCATTATATCCGCCCACGTTAAGTGTAGTTACACCCGGAGTGTTCTCATCAATCGTATTACTGAAAAACCTGCCGGTGTTCGTATACACACGTATCGGTTTCCAAACCGGAAGTGCAGTTAATTGATCGGGGTAAGCTGTAGTTAAGCCCGACAAATCAAAAGCTTCTTGCGCCAGCATAGCGGAAGCTGTATGATGGCCGTGCCCGGCACGCTCATCGGGTGGGAAACGCGTTATCACCACATCAGGTTGAAAGGCCCGGTAAACCCTGACTACATCAGAAAGTATTTCATCTTTTTTCCAAATCACCAGTGTTTCATCGGCAGACTTTGAGTATCCAAAGTCGTTTGCCCGGGTAAAGAATTGTTCACCGCCATCAATTTTTCGGGCAGTGATAAGTTCCTGTGTACGGATCAATCCCAATTGATCACGGATTTCCGGACCAATCAAATTCTGACCTCCGTCACCCCGTGTCATGGAAAGATAAGCGGTAGCAGCCATCCGCTCGCTCGCAAGCCACGCAATTACGCGTGTATTTTCATCATCGGGGTGAGCCGCAACATAAAGGGCTGAGCCCAAAAAGTTGAGTTTTTTTAAGGATAGCTTTAGCTGGGCCGCATTAGGTTGATGCGGTTGTGAAAAAAGTAGGGTTGGCAAAATAAAAAACAAAAACACCAGGCTTCTCATGCATTAAAATTTTGTGCTAATAAACGGATAAAAGTTGAGTTGATTGGAAGAATTACCGCCTGCTTACACGATTAGCCTTATAACCTTTTGAGCGGTGCCTGGCTCATAATCTTCCACGCTTTTGGCCATTCACGAAGTAATCCCCATTAGGGTCGATGGAAATGACAATACGGTTAACGTCCTTCTTATCGCTGGTAACAAAATATATGATATGCTCGTAACCCGACACCCGGTCCTTGGCATCATCGGTAAAGCCAACCTCTAATTTAAATTCCTTCCCCAATTCAATTTTCTTGTTGTTCATCATAATCCTTCCATCGCGCAGGATGCGCATACGCGTTTCACCGAGCTTAACCTCGTTAATTGTTACAAACAACGTAAGGAATGGAAGCTGGTCGTTGCTGGTACGTTTTTTATACTCCGCCATGGTTTCCGAAACATTAACCGTGGTGCTTGAACTTTGCGGGCGGACTTTGAATTTCATATCGAGGCGGATAGCAAACTCTGCATCGGGTTTATAAGGAACCGTATCCTCAAAGAAAACGCTCAGGGCTAATGCCAGGAAAAAGGGAAATTTCATAGGTGTAAAATAGAAAATAAACCTTAGAATTTCTACATCATGAACTGAACACTGGCATTTACATATTCATAGTTTCCGGTAGGGCCAAACCGATAACGATTCCCATTGAAATAGTGAAGCCCAAGTTTAAGCTTATCACGCATAATCAGGTAGTTCACACCGGCCTCCCACAGGTACTGACTTTGCGCTCGGGTATATGGATTTAAGTCCTGATTGCTAAAAGCGGCATCAACAATTTCATTGCTATACATAGTAACAATCTGCCATATCCTGCCATTATCGCGTAACCAATTCCATCCTGCCTTTAGGGTCAGCATACGATCGGTAGTAGGGATAAATTCATGGTTGGAAATATCCAGCCTGTTTTTTCGGTATAGCCAGTTATACTCGGCCAAAAAATCCAGTGGACCGTAATTCACTTGCATGTCGAAACCCATCACACTATTGTCAGAGAAAAGTTCAGTCTCCTTTTGATAAGTAGCATTGGCACCGAGGCTTATTCCTTTTCGCAAACCATAACCCGACTGTAAATAGGTTAGTGTGTAGTGGGTAGTAGCCCACCGATATTAAGGCCGGTTTCACGGCCAATGCCCCGGCCCACCATGTGGATGCGGGGCTGGAAACTCGCCCAAGATTTTTCCTGTGAAATGTTAAACGATGAACTGTAGATCGATTCCTTGCCTGCGCGTGGCCTGAAATACCCTGTGGTAATGTTCAATAATTTATGAAACTCATACGTGATGAAAATATCGCGTGGAAAAAAAGTAGAGTTGTCCTCTGCATTAGGCACGCCCGCAGCAGCGGAGATGCTGTCTTTTCCAACGCCATCATAGGCAAACGAAGCATTAAAAAAAACTTTCGGATGAATCCTTCCCGATGTTCCCAACCTGCCCCTGCGGATGAACATGTCATATCTTGGATTATTTTCAAGGCCTGCATAATCTAGCGTAACCACGTTCCACCATTGGATATACATATTTACATCCAGGTATCCACGGTTCGGAAGGTTAATTCTTGCTCGCCACTCGTCAAGCTTGTCCGGATTAACAAGCGTGTCGGTCTGTGCCCATAAATCTTGACCGAGGCCGATGTTGATCCCAACGGATGCGATAAATGCCCATGCAATTGATGACGTAAATTTTATAGCTTTACTATCCACAAATAACTGTATCAAAAGCGCAATATATCCGAAATACCGAAATGCGACAGGTTACCAAATTATTAACACGCACTCTGCTGCATGGGGCAAGTATATACGCTTTGCTCTTAATCTGCTCGTGCCAAACTACACTGTCCAGTTCACAAACTGCAAATGAAAGTGAAAGCAGCACTAGTGGTACGGTGGCCCCGGTTGGCTTTTCCGGTCGGTTGGAGTTACCACTCCTGGCGCACAGCGACAAGCTAATTGAACACACGGGTTTTACGTTGGTTTACAATACTCACCACAGAAATGCACAATGGGTTGCTTATGAGCTTACCCGGGAAAAAACCATAAAAGGAGTTGAACGAACCGACAAGTTCATTGCCGACCCCAAACTTTCAGAAGTTACTGCACTTGATAAAGACTATTACAAAAGCAGTTACGACCGCGGTCATCTTGCTCCTGCTGCCGATATGAGTTGGTCGGAAACAGCTATGAAAGAATCATTTTATTTCAGCAACATTAGCCCACAAGTACCTTCCTTTAACCGGGGCGTTTGGAAGCGGTTGGAAGATCAGGTGCGGTGGTGGGCAGCATCCGACTCGATCATTTATGTTGTTACAGGTCCCGTTTTACGCGATAACCTTCAAAGGATTGGGCCGAACCAGGTATCGGTACCGGAATTATTTTATAAAGTAATTTTGGTTTACAAACCTCATGAAAAAAAAGGTATTGGCTTTATTATGAAAAACGAGGGCTCATCTCTGCCGGTCAAAAATTTTGCGATCAGCATCGACAGTGTTCAGCGTGCTACCGGTATTAATTTCTTTCCATTATTGCCCGATGATGAAGCTAAAAATCTTGAACAATCCATTTGCAGAACATGTTGGAATTGGAAATAACTTTAAACCGATGAAAGTAATTTGCTATTCATTCTTCTTTATCCTGCTCATCATCAATTGTCAACCAAAAACGAACTTCGTTAACGATAACCTATATATGCGCGAACAACACAGGCCTCAATTCCATTTTAGCCCCATGGCTCATTGGATGAACGACCCCAACGGTATGGTTTACCACAACGGTGAATATCATTTGTTTTATCAATATTATCCCGATGGCAACGTTTGGGGCCCTATGCATTGGGGGCATGCCATTAGCACTGATCTTACCCGTTGGCAACATTTGGACATTGCCCTTTATCCGGATTCATTGGGCTACATTTTTTCCGGAAGTGCCGTGGTTGATCGCAACAATACCTCCGGTTTTGGCACCAAAGAAAATCCCCCGTTGGTAGCCATCTATACCTACCACCACCCCGATCAGGAAAAGGAAGGCCGAATGGATTACCAAACACAAGGCATTGCCTACAGCACTGACAATGGGAGAACGTGGAAAAAATACGACAGGAATCCGGTACTCAAAAATCCGGGGATTAAGGACTTTCGTGATCCCAAAGTTTTCTGGCATGAACCCACCGGGCAATGGATCATGATTTTGGCTGTATTGGATCATGTTCAACTCTTTCGGTCACCTGATTTAAAGCAATGGGAAAAAGTAAGCGAATTTGGGGTCGATCACGGAAGCCATGGTGGTGTATGGGAATGTCCCGACCTCTTTCCACTGGTTGTTAATGGTAAAGAGAAATGGGTAATGCTCGTAAGCCTGAACAATGGCGCGCCCAATGGTGGCAGTGGCACCCAGTATTTTATCGGATCATTCGATGGTAAGGTGTTCGTGAATGAAAACCAGAAGGAGAAAATATTGTGGATTGATTACGGTACAGACAACTACGCGGGCGTTACCTGGTCGGATGTTCCAAAGCGCGATGGCAGGCGCTTGTTCATTGGCTGGATGAGCAACTGGAATTACGCGAATGTTGTTCCTACCACAGTATGGCGTAGCGCCATGACTATACCGCGCGAACTTAAACTTGCGCAAACACCCGTGGGCACTCGCCTGGTATCCGTTCCTGTAGAAGAACTGAAGGGCTTACGCGGTAAGGAACAGCGTTGGGAGAATAAAGAAATTTCTGCCCCGCTGGATTTATCAAACGCTACTACCCAAACCGGGTTATATGAGGTTATTATTGATTTTAACCCGGGGATAAAACAAAGATTCTCCCTTGAATTGGCTAACGGAGCAGGCGAAAAACTACTGATTAGCTATGATAAAGAAAAAAACCTGCTTTCAATAGACCGTAACCAAGCCGGCAACCACTCCTTCTCGGAAAAATTTGGAGGCACACACACAGCACCCCGCGAAATGGAAGGAGCCATACAATCCCTTCAGCTTTTTGTGGACCACTCCTCGGTTGAACTGTTTATCGATAACGGACTTACGGTAATGACAGAACTGATGTTTCCATCTGAAATTTTTAACCGCCTTACTTTACATCCGGATACGAAAGACAGCCTTAACGTAAAAAGTATTTCACTTTATGAGATTAATCGTATTTGGCCATAGGGCTCAATAAATTCAAACTCCTGACCGAAATCACTTTAGGCGTTAAGTTTAACAGGCTACAACCTGCCAAAAGTCATTTCTAAATACTTTATGGAAAAGTAGCTTCCGAAAAATTCTCCCCATGGGCGAGCATAGGATTGCTATAGCCGAACAATCAGAGGAACGAAAGAAGTTTCTGCGCCACTTGCTGCACGATGTGCAGGCATTGGATAAAATGCTGGAGCAGGACATGCTGGAAAGCGGCATTTCACGGATTGGTGCCGAGCAGGAATTTTTTATCGTTAATAAACACCATAAGCCTTCACGAAACGGCCCTGAAATACTTACCCGGCTTAACGATCCGCATTTCACAACTGAACTGGCCCGGTATAATCTCGAGATTAATCTTGATCCCCTGGAACTTAAGGGAAAATGCTTTAGTCAAACCGAAAATACTTTGCGCACCATGCTGCAAAAGGCCGATGAGGCAGCCCACGCTTTTGATGACACAATAATACTTACCGGTATTCTGCCCTCCATTGATTTACGGGCTGTTGAATTGGATTATCTTACCCCTAACCCACGATACCATGCCCTTGGTGAAATTGTAAAACGGTTGCGCGGACAGGATTTTGAATTGAACATAAACGGGGTTGATGAGCTACTGCTTGCGCACACCAATATTTTATTTGAAGCCTGCAACACAAGTTTTCAGGCCCACTTACAGATTGACCCAGTAGAATTTGTTGACAAATACAATTGGGCGCAAGCCATTGCCGGTCCGGTGCTGGCTATAGCGACTAATTCCCCGCTCCTTTTTGGCCGCGAACTTTGGGCAGAAACCCGCATCACATTATTCCAGCAAAGCGTGGACATGCGCAGGCGACAAGCGCACCTGCGCGAGAAACAACAACGTGTTTCGTTTGGCAACCAATGGATTAAAAACGTTACGGAAGTTTACAAGGACGATATTTCACGCTATCCCCTCATTTTCATGTCGGACATTGAAAGGGATTCGCTGGAAGAATTAACTGCCGGCAGGTTACCGGCTTTAAAAGCGTTACGCATCCATAACGGAACCATTTGGAAATGGAACAGGCCATGCTTTGGCACAACAAACGGCAAAGCACATTTACGCATTGAAAACAGGTACTTACCCGCTGGTCCAACCGTGCCGGACGAAATTGCCAACATGGCCTTTTGGGTTGGTTTGATGAACGCCATGCCTCAAAAATTCAAAACCATCTGGAAAGAAATGGACTTTGAAGATGCCAAAGACAACTTTTACAAAGCTGCACGGTTTGGCATCCACACCAGTATGACGTGGGATAAAGCCATCTTTCCTGTTCAGAAACTAATTATCGAAATACTACTGCCATTGGCTAAACAGGGCCTCACAAAAGCCGGGATCTCAGATGAAGATATCAAACGATACTTGAACGTAATTGAGGAGCGAACGCTTTCAGGAAAAACCGGCAGCCGCTGGATGGTGAATGGTTTCCGAACATTAAAAAAAGAAATGGGGCGTGATGAAGCCATGGTTGCGTTAACAGCTGCATTATATCATCGAAGATTAACCAGCCTGCCCGTGCACCAATGGCCCGGCATAACGGATAATGACAGGCAACACGCCAACATCCAATACGATATTGTAGGCAATGTAATGACTACCGACTTGATCACTGCGCAATCCACCGACCCGATAGAATTAGTGCTTACGATAATGGAATGGAGGAACATAAGGCACATGCCGGTAGAAGATAACCACGGAGAAGTCATTGGTATACTAACCCGTAAACGAATAGAAAACTACCGGGCCGCTAATCCAACTGGTAATGAAGCAACCGCACACGATGTAATGATCAAAGACCCGGTTTGCATAGATGCTTCCTGCACGATTCTCTACGCCATGGAAATTATGATCCAGAAAAAAATCAGTTGCCTGCCGGTTATCCATAACCACCAACTGGTTGGGTTAATAACCGATTATGACATGACCAAGCTGCAGGAGAAATTGCATTCAAAGATTCACACGCCTTGAATTGCCGTTAACCAATTAATGGTTACTTTTGACAATAAACCATAAAACATGAAATCGAAAATCATTACACTTTTTTCATTGTGCCTGCTGGCCTCGGTCACTCTTTTTCTTGATTCTTGCAGTAAGGACAAGGATGCTTCCCCCATAGTTTTAGTGGTTGTTGAACGCAATTCAGGAAAACTGTTTATCGTGGATGCAACCACAGGTGCGAAAACCGAAGTAGCCACCATTACTTCACCAACCGGAGGCACGCTTACGAATATCCGGGGAATGATCTACCATTCACCCACAAATAAAATTTTTGCCTCAACAACAACATCCGGAGGTGGTATAATCTATGAAATAGATATTAACAGCCTGTCTGCCTCTATTATCAATTTAAATGCTGATGACCATTGGTATGGTGTTACCGACCTTGTTATGACCGCTGACAATAAAATCTTGGCAAGTTTATACTTCAAATCTTCTTCCTCAGTGGGCTATGGTCCCGGGCTGCTTACCTTAAATACAAATGGCACAATCAGCAACAGTGTGCGTTTCTCAAACGAGGACCTTCTGGGTGGTATGGGTTTAACCTATGGAAGCAATTCAAATGAACTTCTCATTTCCAACTCTGGATTGGAAATTTACAAATCAACATTATCAGGAACCACAACACTGGTGGATTCGCTTGTGCCGGATGGTTTTGATTCAGAAGATCCGTATGACTATTCCATTCAAAATATGGTTAAAGATTCGAAAGGCACTATTTACTCAACTGTTTATGGATACGAAGATGGCAACACATACCTGGCCAAGGTTGATCTTTCTGCCAAGAAACTCATCAAAATCGGAATGCTGGGCGAAGGTTCCTCTAATCGATACCATGGATTGATGTTAATACCAAAAAATAAGGTGTAACACATTTACAAAGGCTGGTTAACCAGCCTTTTTTTATAGACTTGACTTAAGGATTAGTAATGGTTCTAAAACATCCTATCAACCTCCATAAAGGCACCACAGCTTTTTTTGTCAGCGGTTTAATGCTCTATTATTCAAACTTCAACCAAGGTGCCTGGTTATACCTTTCACTCCATGGCAGTTATGGATTTTTGTGGCTCATGAAGAGCCGTATTTTTCCGGATAAACAGTGGGAACAAAATGTATCGGTTTGGTATGGGCTATTTGTCTTCCTGGTATTGGGCCTTTATTGGATTGCCCCTTGGGTACTGATCAGCAATTATTACGATCCACCACCGCACATACAGGCCTTCGCAGTGGCGTTAAATGTTTGCGGAACAATGCTTCACTTTAGCAGCGATGCACAAAAGTATTTCACGTTAAAGCTCAAACCCGGCTTAATAACAGGGGGTTTCTTCAGCCGATGTCGCAACACCAATTATGCCGGTGAACTAATGATCTACATTGGCTTCGCCCTGCTTTCAGGAAGTTGGATAGGCTTCATAGGTATTACGGCATTTTTTGTTGGCGCGTTTATTCCCAACATGATCAAAAAAGACAAATCACTGAGTCGCTATCCGGAATTTGCAGCCTATCAACAAAACACCGGACTTCTTTTCCCAAAATTTTGGTAAGCAAACATTTTTCTCATTATCCAGTTAGTTACCTATGCGCCTGCTGTTTTACCTGATTACCCTCGTTGCATTAGCAACATCGTGCAGTAAAAAAATACATTCATATCCGCCTTATGATTCCGGCAAAATTCCTGCAGCGCCTGATTATGCATCGCTTTCATTTTGGGCAGCGCATCCCGAAAAGGAAGATGAAGCTGACCGCTTGCCCGGCAAAAACAATTTCAGCAAAGATGATCCTCTTCCGGATGTCGATGTGTTTTTTGTTCACCCAACCATCTATACTCAAAAGCATAACCCCAACTGGCCTTGGCAAGGTGACGTATTTAATGCTGAATTGAATGAAAAAGTGGATAACTCCACCATCCGATACCAGGCAAGTGTTTTTAACGGAAGCACACACGTGTACGCACCACGTTACCGACAGGCTCATCTGGAAGTATTCACAATTGATAATACAACACTAAAAGACCAAGCGCTACAATTGGCCTATGAGGATGTGAAGAAAGCATTTGAATACTACCTGGCTAATTATAACCGAGGCAAACCATTTATACTGGCTTCACATAGCCAAGGCACCGTGCATGCTGCCAGGCTTGTTAAAGACTATATCGAAAACAAACCCCTGGCCGGCCAACTTGTTGCAGCTTACCTGGTGGGAATTGCTTTGAAGACTGATTTATTTGATACGCTCCAGCCATGCACCTCTGCAACACAAACAGGATGTTGGATGTCGTGGAATACCTATGAGCGAAACTACTATCCACCAAAGCATAAAGAAATATTTGCCCAAGCACTCAGCACCAATCCACTAACTTGGTCAATTGATACAACCTACGCTCCGGCTTCACTCAACCGTGCATCGGTATTACGAAACTTTAATAAGGTTTATACAAACCTATGCGATGCCCAAAACCACCAGGGATTATTATGGATTACCAAACCAAAATTTTTTGGCAGCATGTTATACCGCTCAAAACGCTATCACATTGCCGACTACAATTTATTTTACGGAAACATAAGAAGAAACCTGAGTGATAGGATTACCACATTCAAAACTATGCATCAGGGTCAATCACAAAAATAGCAAGCTTACTAAGTGAACGCTATTTTTCAGTTGGTGAATTGCTAATTTTAAGGATTATAAAGGATTATAAATCATTAATAATGGTATGAAAACAGCACTAATCACCGGAGGAAGCAAAGGCATAGGCTTAGGCATTGCAGAAGTGTTAATAGCTAATGGATGGCATGTGGCCATTACAGGTCGTAATAAACATTCTATCGATCAAGCAATCGGTAAACTCAATACGATAAAGAAAGATCGTGCCCTTGGTTTGATTGCCGATGTGCGTAAACTAAATGAACAACAAACAGCCGTTGAAACACTATTGGAAAACTGGGGGCAGTTGGATGTGCTGGTGGCCAATGCAGGCATCGGGCACTTTGGTTCCATTGAAGAATTGAGTGCGGAACAATGGCATGAAACCATTGACACCAACCTCACTGGGGTGTTTTACAGCATTAAAGCAAGTCTACCTGCTTTGAAAAAATCGAAGGGATACATTATCACCATGGCCAGTCTGGCCGGTACCAATTTTTTTGCGGGGGGCAGCGCCTATAATGCCAGCAAATTTGGTTTGGTGGGCTTTACTCAAGCTGTTATGATGGATGTTCGCGCACACGGTATTAAAGTCAGCACGATAATGCCCGGTTCAGTGGCAACATATTTTAATGATCATGTTCCTTCACCATCAGATGCCTGGAAAATTCAACCCGAAGACATCGGTCAATTAGTACTCGGCTTACTCACGATGAACCCTCGTACGTTACCCAGTAAAATTGAAGTTCGTCCGAGTATGCCTCCCGGCAAGTGATCCATTGTGTAACTTGTGTTACACATAACAAGCATGCTACGGTTACTTAAGTTACAGAGCCTCAATATTGTATGATTTAAATCACGCATCATACTGAGTGGCGTCATTTCCCTTCCTATTGGTTCAGGTTACTTTTAGGTAACCAATCAACAAGAACCATGAAAAAGATTTTGATACTCGGGGCCGGCACGGCAGGTACCATGATGGCCAACAAACTTTATCGCAACCTGAACAAAGAAGTTTGGGAAATTACCATTGTCGATAAA
The DNA here is from genome assembly GCA_025808415.1 of Cyclobacteriaceae bacterium. Taxonomy (NCBI): domain Bacteria; kingdom Pseudomonadati; phylum Bacteroidota; class Cytophagia; order Cytophagales; family Cyclobacteriaceae; species Cyclobacteriaceae bacterium. Next base: position 2,087,073 of record CP075525.1, on the reverse strand, counting down.
GATGAGAATCACTACTATCAGCCTGGGTTTCTTTTCATCCCGTTTGGCATTTACCAACCCAAAGATGTAATCAAATCCAAAAAAGATTTTCTACCTAAGGGTGTAAACTTCCTGATCAACGAAGTTGAAAAAATAAACGCGGAAGGCAATCAGGTATTTCTGCAGGACGGGACAATTCTTCCTTATGATGTTCTGGTTGTTGCCACCGGCACAACTCCGGTACCCGAAGAAACAGAAGGGCTAAAAAATAAACTATGGTATAAAGACATTTTTGATTTTTACACCTATGAAGGCAGCACCAAGCTGGCAAAGAAACTGGAAAACTGGGAAGGTGGAAACCTGGTGATTAACCTTGCCGAAACTATTATCAAATGTCCGGTGGCACCACTTGAGTTTACTTTCCTGGCCGATGCCTACTTCACTGAAAAAGGTATACGTGATAAGGTGAACATCTCTTATGTAACCCCACTGTCCGGTGCGTTTACGAAACCAAAAACTACAGCCTTGCTTAGCAAGCTCATGGAAGAAAAGAACATTACCGTAGTTCCTGACTTCTATTTACAACGTGTGGATATCGAACGCAAAGTGCTGGTCTCCTACGATGAACAGGAAGTTCCGTTTGATTTACTGATCTCCGTTCCTGTAAACAAGGGCGATCAGGCTATTCAAAACAGCAACATGGGCGATGAGGATGGCTTGAATTTTATACCTACCGACAAGCACACCTTACAACATAAAAAACATGAAAACATTTTTGTTATCGGTGATGCCACCAACCTGCCAACATCAAAGGCCGGATCAGTGGCACACTTCGAAGCTGAAATATTAACCGATAACATTTTAAGCTACATCAACGGGCAACCGCTGGAAGCCAAATTTGACGGTCACGCGAATTGTTTTATAGAAACCGGTTATGGTAAAGGAACGCTGATCGATTTCAACTACACTACAGAACCCTTGCCTGGAAAATTCCCCTTTGCCGGCATCGGCCCCATGAGTTTATTGAAAGTTAATCGTGCCAACCATTATGGAAAGCTGGCCTTTAAATGGGTGTACTGGCACATGTTGCTTACAGGTAAAAAACTTCCGGTAAGCACCAACATGTCCATGGCCGGTAAAATTGTAGAAGCATAAAAGAAACCTTAAAAATCAATTATATGGAAACCTTAACACTTGCAGGAACTTCAGTTGATGTGAATGCCGAAGGGTATCTCACCAACATGGATGAATGGACACCTGAACTCGCCCGCGAAATGGCGGCACAGGTAAATATCGAATTAACCGATAAGCACTTTGAAGTATTGAACTGGCTGCGCGCCAAACAAAAGGAGGGCGTACAACTTAGCATTAGAAAATTAGGAAATTCCGGTATTGTGGATATCAAGCAATTTTATGCCTTGTTCCCTGGCGGACCACTTAAAATTTCAAGTAAGCTTGCCGGTATACCTAAACCAGCCAGTTGCATTTAAAAATTTAAGCCTTCAAACTAAAAAAATTATGACAGACGTAATGGAAAAACCAGTAGCAAAACAAGTTGATGTTACGGTTAATAAGGATAAAGGAAAACTAAAAAAAGTATTAGTTATTTGTTCCAAAGGAAGACTTGAAGACGTGTATGCTGCGTTGGTCATGGCCAACGGAGCTTTGATGGAAGGAATAGAAGCCAAAATGTTTTTTACCTTCTTTGGTTTGGATGCGATCACCAAAAAGAAAGCTGATCATTTACATACGGCAACGGTGGGCAATCCGAATTTTATGCCCGAAATGCCAACCATCCTTGCAGGCTTGCCTGGCTTTGAGGCATTTGCATCCTACATGATGAAAAAAGAAATGGATAAACTGGACATGCCTCATGTTACCGAGTTTATTCAAATGATTGATGCCGGTGGCGGAGAAATTTATGCCTGCAAACTGGCAGCCGATATGTTCCATCTGAAACAAGAAGATTTTTTGGATGAAGTAAAAGGAATCATAACCGTGGGTGATATGTATGCCCTGGCCGAAGGCGAGGGAACACAGATCATCTTCATATGATTGGTTCTGTTGAGGTTGGCCGCCCTGAGAAATCGGGGCGGCTTTTTTAGTGACCTTATTTGATATGAACCACAGAATTTCCCGAATAGAATTATATTGCTTCTATGGAACGCAAACTTGTTCTGCAGGAAAATGATTTAACCATCTGGAAATACCATGGTATTCCTGAAGAAGGTATTGCGTTTTTTAACCATACTAACTGGGGAAGTGCAGGCACGGTATACGAGCGTAAAAATTCAAACGAATTAATACGACTATTAAAAGACCCTTACCTGTATGCCATTGAACAAAATAATGTCATTGTAGGGACAGCCGTATTTTGTCATACACAGCCGCTGGTGGCGGGTCAGCCCTACAATTGTTATATCATCCGGTACTTCGCTGCCGGTGCAGCCATACAGGGTAAAAAGATAATCAAGCACTTTGCCGGTAAAGTAATGGAGGTTGTGCGGGAAGACGAAACAGAAAAGACAATCTATGTTGGCTGTGTGGAGAAAGGAAACATCCGTTCGTATAAGGTGGTTGAAAATGCCGGCTATGAAAAATTAGGACTCTTACAGGTACAAGCGTTTAGCCGATTTTTTCCAAAAGAGCAAAAAGACATGGAGCAGATTAGTGCAACGGAAAAACAGCATGAAGTATTAACGCTACTCCAGCAACACTATAAAGATCACGCACTTTTTCATACAGATTACCTCTTTCTGAAAAACAACTATTTTGTTATCCGGGAAAACGATGAAATAGTTGCCGGTTGCCAATATCACCGGGTGCATTGGGCTATCAATCAGATGCCGGGTATCATGGGCAAAATTATCATGAATATTCTTCCGCGTTTACCCTTGATAAACAAACTATTTAATCCAAAGCGATTTGAATTCCTGGCCTTTGAAGGTTTGCATTTTAAGCCGGGTTATGAAAAAACATTACTTCGATTATTTGAAGGGTTACTTCACCGCGAAAAAATAAACTCCTCTCTTTTCTGGATGGCTGAAAACTGTCCGTATAGAAAATCAATTGTTGACTATGGTAAACTGGGATTGTTAAATTCATTTGTGAAAGATTCCGGAGTATACATTATGACATCCTACAAGCATTTGGATGAAAAGGAAATCGGTACCTTACAATCAAAACCATTATACGCCTCTGCATTTGACTACATCTAATCGAAAAACAATGAAAAAGATTTTTACTAAAAACGCCCCCGCTGCCATTGGACCCTACAGCCATGCTATACAATCCGGAAACCTGGTATTCTGCTCCGGTCAAACCCCGCTAAATCCGCAAACCATGATCATTGAAGGCGAAACGGTTACTGAACAAACTGAACTGGTCTTGTTAAATCTTGAAACTGTTTTAAAAGCCGCGGGATGCGACCGCTCACACATTATAAAAACATCGGTGTTCTTAAAAAACTTTGCCGATTTTGAAAAGATGAACAAAGCGCATGAAGCCTTCTTTGGTGCTCATAAACCAGCAAGAACTACGGTAGAGGTAAGCCGCCTGCCCAAAGACGCGTTGGTAGAGATTGAATGTGTAGCCGAGAAGAGTTAGATAGTTTTTCCCACTCTTTCCAACAAAGCCTTGGTGGCTCGTATTCCATCAGGTTCGGAAAGTTTACTTCCCTCGTATTCAATGCCAATGTAACCGGTGTAGCCGCTGGCCTTTACAATTCTTAGTATTCTGTCATAGTCAGTTTCTATACAATTACCGGCTTCATCAAAATCATAACTTTTCGCACTCACTCCTTTTGCAAAAGTCATCATTTCTTCAATCCCCTTATAACGATCATACCACTCCAGGCATGCTCCTCCCCATTCACTTCCGTCAGCTCGCTTCAAACAGAAATTACCAAAATCCGGAAGTGTACCACAATTGGGCATGCCTGTACCGGCAATTACCGTAGTGAGCCATTGCCCGTTTGACGAATAGCTTCCATGATTCTCGACAATCACGTTGATATCAAAATCGATGGCAAATTCAGACAATGATCGCAATCCATCGGTGGCTGCTACAGCCACTTCCGCCTCACTTCCCTGACCAAATGCATTCACGCGAATAGAATGGCAACCTAGAAAATTTGCAGCCTCTACCCATTTTTTATGATTGTCCACCGCTTCCTTTCGTTTGGCTTCATTCAGATCACCCAGGTAACCTTCACCATCGCACATGATGAGCAGGCTGGTTACACCATTGTCGTCACAACGTTGTTTTAACTCTGCAAGATAAGTCTGGTCCTTCACCTTGTCTTTAAAAAACTGATTGACATACTCTACAGCTGAAATACCGTAGTCCTTTTTCGCCACAACAGGAAAATCTAGGTTAGTCAGTTCATTCGCAAAAAGTGCTTTATGCAGCGACCATTCTGCCAAGGATATTTTAAAAAACATGTCGGTTGAATTTTCTTTTGATTTTGGTGAACAGGATGTGGCTAAAGCAGGAACCATGGTAACGCCCAAAGTGGCCATACCCAAATGACGAATAAACAGTCTGCGGTTAGTTTCGTTTTTCATAGCTCAAATCGTTTATAGTAAACTCGTATTGGTTACACCCTACTTAAGTGGCGAAAATGGAAGCGTTTTAAAATATTTTGATTCTATCCGCTCTACAATAGGTCCGCTAACTTCGGATGCATCACGCACCCTTTTCCAATCCGGATCATCGCGAAATTTATCAAAGGAATTCTTTGCCTCTTCAACACCTTTATGGGCCAGCAGATACACCAGTTTGGGTTGAGCATTGTCAGGTTCAACGGTATACCAGTAAACTACATTGGTCATACCGTGGCGCTCAAATAATGCACGGGTATGATCACGAAAACGGGCGTTAATCGCATCCACTCTTCCCGGATGAAGGAAGTAAGTTCGCAACTCAAAGATGCGCTCTTCTGAGGGCAGCTTAGCAATACCCGAACTTAACTCTGGTGCCAGCGTCATAAATGTTTGATCAATCTTAGTCAACAGCGGTCCGTTAGCTTCCGATTGCTTAAACACAGCTTTCCATTCCGGATCATTGGCAAAGGTATTCCATAACCTATCCCGCGATTCGCGGTTGGGATACGCGAGTATAAAAGTTAATGTATTATTACTTTCATCTACCGGCAAAAAGTAAGCAATGTTTTCGATGCCGCTTTTCTCAAACAATTTCACGGTATGATCCTGAAAGCGTTTTATTAAATCGGGGCGCTTCCCTTCATGACAATGATAGGTGCGCATTTCAAAATATCGGGAATCCGTTTTTTGCGCTAATGCCGGATAAGCGATTCCTCCGATAAGTATTACCAGAAGCCATCTCAAAAATAAAGAGTACGTCATTGCGAGGGAGGAACGACCCCCGCCTGCCGGACGGGCAGGGAAGCAATCCCGTTCTCTATGTTGAAATTGGGATTGCTTCTCCGCCTGTGGCGGATCGCATGACGGTTGTATTTTTGAGCTGGCTTCTATTATAAATAAATTTATCATAACACGTTTAGGAGAAATGAACATTCTGAAAGTTAAAATATTTTCAGTTTTTAAACTTTATAAATCGTTCTTAAATATACATAATTGAGGTAATAAACAGGTGACAGGAAATTCACTCAACAGAAAGAATAGAGAATGTTTTACCCTGAAAAGAGACTTCCTCTCCTACATCTTTACCCATCAGCGCTTTGGCTATTGGTGCATCTGCAGAGATGCAGAAATATTTTTCACGGTCAACTTCGATAAGCCCAAGGCTTACGCTAATAAAGTATTTGCCATGGGTTGTTGTTACCAATCCTCCTGGCACTATCTTATCAGCGCCAATAATATCCTTTAAACTTAATAATTTGTCCTTTAGCCTTTCTGCTTCCGCTAATTGACCAGTCAATCGTTCAATTTCCAGTTGAGCCATAGCTCTTCCGGTTTCATACTTATCACCCGAACTGCTTTTGGTTTCCTGATTGGCAGAAGCCTGAACAAGTTTTAGCTCATCTTTAATCTGCCTAATACGGTTTTCAGCGAGTTGACTACAGCTTTCTATCAACTTTTGTTTTACCAGCATTTTATTACACGACTATATAGTTACTTTGAACAAGTTAAGATATTGCATATCTTGTTCAAACCTAAACCAATACCCTATGTACGAGATCATTACTAACCGGCACACCTTCAGGTTGTGCCATACCTTCATTTTATTGCTGATAGTATCAGCCTTTCAAACATCCGGAAATTCGCTGGATGTGTTTCAGAATACAAAAACTATTACCGGTAGCATTATCGATTCAGAATCGGGTGATGCCATTGCGGGGGCAACCGTAATAATACTGGGCACCCGCCAAGGCACCACTTCGGATGCTTCCGGCAGATTTAGTCTTCAGGCTTCCGTTGGCGATGTGCTGGAGATAAGCTTTGTTGGTTACGTTACCCAATCGGTTGAAGTAACTTCACTAAATTCTTACACAATAACACTCAGTCCGCTTTCACAGCAATTATCAGAAGTAGTTATTGTAGGTAGCCGCAACCAGAACAGAACGGTTATAGAATCTCCAGTTCCGATTGATGTAATTGATGCTGCAAGCCTGGCGAATACCATGGGTAAAGTGGAAATCAATCAGATACTACAGTATGCTGCACCGTCTTTCAATGCTACCAAACAATCGGGCTCTGATGGTGCTGATCATATTGACCCGGCATCACTGCGTGGACTTGGCCCTGATCAAACACTGGTACTTGTTAACGGAAAGCGCAGACATCAGTCTTCTCTTGTAAATATTTTTGGAACCCGTGGCCGCGGAAACTCTGGTACTGATTTGAATGCTATCCCGGCATCTGCCATCAAGCGTATCGAAATACTTCGTGACGGTGCTTCGGCCCAATATGGATCAGATGCTATTGCTGGCGTAATCAATATTGTTTTAAAGGATAACCATGATGAAGTCTCCGGAGGACTCACCTATGGTGCATACAGCACGGCCATTGGCGAGGGCTGGGAAGACGAAACAGGTGAAACGCTTTGGAACGTTGAAGGCAAAAACAGGCTTGACGGTAAAGACCGTAAGTTTGATGGTAATACCTTGAGATTTGATTTGAACTATGGTGTCGCCCTTGGCGAAAAAGGAGGTTATGCCAATTTCACAACTGAATACATGACGCGTGAACGTACACTTCGCCCAGGTTTTTCATGGCGTAAAGGATATGGAACAGCAGCCATAGATGGGTTTAATTTCATGATCAACTCAGCTATACCCATCAGCAGTACCACAGAATTCTATTTCTCCGGTGGCTCAAACTTGAGAAAAACCGATGCCTATGCATTTTCACGTGAAAGTTTTGCCGATGGAGATAATCGTTCGGTACCAAGCCTATACCCCAATGGATTTACACCTCACATAACTTCCGACATTCGGGATATTGCTGCTTCCGCTGGCATACGGCATACCATGGACAATGGATGGAAGACCGATTTCAGCAATACATTCGGAAGTAACAATTTCCACTACTACATAAAAGGCACCAACAATGCCTCGTTGGGTGCGGCTTCGCCAACTGATTTTGATGCCGGTGGACATAGTTTATCCATGAATGTTACCAACCTTGACCTCAGCAAATATTATAAAAATGTTGCGGCTGGTTTTAACCTCGCATTTGGTATGGAATTCCGGGCTGAGCGCTTCACTATTTTTGCAGGTGAAGAGGGTTCTTACGCCATTTATGACGAGAACGGAGTAGCCATTACAAATCCAGCAATACAAGTACCAGCCCAGGATCCAAATGGTGATGATTTGCCAGGAGGTGCACAAGGATTTCCCGGATACAGTCCATCCAATGTGGTGGACAGAGGGCGTACAAATTTTGGTCTCTATGCTGACGCAGAATTAAATATAACTGAAGACATTCTGCTCAGCGGTGCACTTCGCTTTGAGAACTACAGCGATTTTGGTCAAACACTTAACTTCAAAGTTGCCTCACGCTATAATATTGGTGAAAAATTTTCTATTCGCGCATCTGTTTCCAGCGGCTTTCGTGCTCCTTCACTGGCACAGATTCATTACAATCTGATTTTCAATAATATTGTTGCTGGTGTCTCGGTGCCATCCCTTCTATCAGCCAATACAAGCACTGTAACAAAAGCATTCGGTATTGGTCCGTTGCAAGAAGAAACCGCGTTTAACAGTAGTGTAGGTTTTACATTCAAAACCGGAGGCTTCACAGCCACAGTTGACGCATATTCAATTAGTGTAGACAACAGAATTATACTGACTGATAACTTTGATGCTTCCGGACTGGGGTTAGGTGTTGATGCTGCACAGTTTTTTGCAAATGGCGTGGATACAAAGACAATGGGTGTAGATATTGTGCTGGCGTACCAACTGCAACTTTCTCAGAACCGTAAATTAACAGCAGGGCTTTCTGGCAATTTCAACTCCCTGGACATTAAAAAGGTCAACAACGGAACCCTCAACCCCTATACTTTTTTCGGCCCCTTTTCGCAAGCCTACTTAAAGGCAGCGGCACCCGACTATAAGTTTGGCGCACAAGTTGGTTATACGGCCGGAAAATTATCAGCTAATCTTTTCCTTACTCACTTCAGCCAGGTAATACTTCAGGATTTTCAATGGGTTGACTCACCTCCTACCAACGAAGCCGAAGCAGATGCTTTACTGGCAGTTGCAACTGATACCTATGATGCCGCTACAACAGTTGACATAAGTGTTTCTTATCAGATTACTCCAAAATTGAATTTTACCATTGGAGCAAATAATCTTCTAAATAAATACCCCACTCCACAATTCGATGCCTGGACCGATCAGGGAGGATTGATGGATTCGGTACAAATGGGTTCAGATGGCGCTTACTATTTTGTCAGAGTCGGATTTAGATTTTAAACTTTTTAATCCTTAACGAAATGCCGTTCGGTTCATTACAAAGACTGAACGGCATTTCATTTTTTGATATGCGAAAAGAACTGGCTACCCAGGAAGGTGAGCGAAAAAGATTCAGGGCGGTGTTTAGTCGCCTGGGAAAAAAAACGAATTTCAAAGGCTATAGTGAGGAAACCATATTATTAAGTAATGTAGTTGATGCTGGTACGAATAAACTTGTTACGGATCATGTGTGGTTTAGCTATTCCAAAGCATTTGAAAAAATTGATCTCACAAAAGGGTGTATGCTGGAATTTGATGCCCGGGTAAAGGCCTACAAAAAAGGTTATGTAAACACCCGTTACCGAATGAATAACCGATCGTTGGATTTTAAACTTAGTCACCCTACAAAAATCAGAAGAATTGAAGTGTGATTTCTATTACTGATTAAGACTCGACTTCTCCGGATGACGGGCGGTAAACTTTCGATAGAAATTCTGAATTTCCAGAAGATCCTTTTGATAGTCGCCTGTGGGGTAAAACAAGTCGCCAAAGCCAGCAACCTTTTTTCCATAATCGAGATATCCCATCGCAATAGGTACACCAGCACCAACAGCTGTGTGGTAAAATCCTGATTTCCATTCTTTCACATAACTGCGCGTACCTTCCACAGCAATCATCAAAATAAGCTCTTCATGCTGGTGAAATTTATGCACCAGTGCATCCACCAAATTATTGTGTTTTGAGCGATCTACCGGCATGCCTCCGGTAGCATGCATGAGTATACCAAGTGGAAACTTAAAAAGACTGTCTTTAGCCAGAAAGCGAACCTTTACCCCGCTGGCGTACAGGGTAGCCAGCGCAATCGGGTAATCCCAGTTGCTGGTGTGGGGCGCAGCAACCAATACACATTTTTTAACTGAAGGATCAAGTGTACTGCCGGTTCTCCAGCCTATCAACTTCAAATAAAACCTGCAAAGCCATTTCATAGCCTAAAATTATACTACAAGGTGTAACATTTTCACCTTTTACAGAAACAGATTAGCTTTTGTTCATGTACATTTAACTTCTTCAAATTATATAGTATAACCAAGATTAACACCTCACCAATTCCCCTCTCCTTCAGGAGAGGGGTGTCCGAGGAACGAGGACGGGGTGAGGTTTTTATTTGGAAATCAAGCGGACATTCAAGATTAGCTCTCCAGGCTTACCTGATTTAAATCATAAACGGCTCTGTATTTAAGATGTACTTTTGTGCAATTATCAATCAAATAAGCATCATGTCCGAAAAGAAAGAACCTGTTAAGGAAAGTTTACCTGCGCAAGTCACTACACTCGAAGAACTTATTACCTACCAACCGGATGCTGTTGTAAGTAAAACTATTATTAAGAAGTCAACCGGTACAGTAACTTTATTTGCGTTTGATAAGGGGCAAGGATTAAGTGAACACACAGCACCCTTTGAAGCGTTGGTTTACCTGGTAGATGGTGAAGCAGAAATTTCCGTTGCAGGTAAGCCCAATGTAGTCATGAAAGGCGAAATGATAATTTTACCAGCTAATGTTCCGCATGCGCTTCATGCTTTGCAGCCTTTTAAAATGCTGCTGACGATGATTAAGTCCTCATAGATGCCGTACTTCAGGAGTTACTCAAACTCCATGTTATCCGTATACTGCATGCGAAGATTCACAAACATCAAGGTCAGTTTGGAAGTGGTAGAAATCTCGATTTAACTGAAAGTAAAATAAGAAATTTGTTATGTTACTTTCGATCGATAAAGTAAAATAACGAAAAAAGTATGTTACTTTAGTAGGATGATTGAACTGGAGCAATTTAAGGCTGGCCAATACGAGAAAAGCCCTACTGGGTACACATATTTCGTTCCCAATCGGGTAAACGATGCCTGGATATGGAACAACCCCCAGATTAACAGCTTGTTGGAAAAGGCTGCTCTAAAGCTGGGCGAATTGAATTCGTATGCACGCCTGGTACCAAACATCGATCTTTTCATTCAACTGCACGTAACCAAGGAAGCGGTAATCTCCAGTCGCATTGAAGGCACGCAAACCCGCATCGATGAAGCCTTATTAAGTGAAGCGGATATCGCCCCTGAAAGACGTGATGATTGGAAGGAAGTGCAGAACTACATCAAAGCGTTGAACAAAGCCATCAAAGAATTAGAAACACTGCCCATTTCATCACGACTAATCCGTAATACACACAAAATATTATTGGGTAGTGTGCGCGGTGAACATAAACAACCGGGTGAATACCGCAACAGCCAGAACTGGATTGGCGGCACCAGCCCTGCTGATGCAAAGTTTGTCCCCCCCCATCATCAATACGTTGATGAACTGATGGGCGATTTAGAAAATTTCATTCACAATGAAGAAGCTAACGTGCCTTCACTCATACGCATTGCTATTGCACACTACCAGTTCGAAACCATTCACCCATTTCTGGATGGTAACGGAAGAATTGGCCGCCTGTTGATTACTTTATTCCTGGTTGATCAGGGAATACTATCCAAGCCACTGCTCTATCTCTCAACGTATTTCGAAAAAAACAAAGGCTTGTATTACGATAACCTCACTTTCGTACGCACGAAGCACGACATGATCCAATGGATAAAATACTTTCTGCTAGGGGTAGAAGAGACTGCACATCAAACTACTCAAACATTACAAAAGGTTTTAATCCTAAAAGAGAAAACAGAAATTAAGATTAACATCAACTTTGGCCGCAAGAGCAACAACGCCATCATATTACTCAATCATTTATTTAAGCATCCTATTGTTGATGTGCGTGAGGTGCAAAAGGTCACCAAGGTTAGTTATAAGGCAGCCAATGATTTAGTGAACGATTTCACAGAGGCTAAGATACTAAAGGAAACTACGGGCCAAAATCGAAACCGTTTGTTCTCATTTGATAAATACCTGGAGTTATTTATTAAAAATAGAGGCTAACTGGCCTGCATTATAGATGACGAAGTAGAAATTTCCATTGCGGGTAAGCCCAATGTAGTCATGAAAGGCGAAATGATAATTTTACCAGCTAATGTTCCGCATGCGCTTCATGCTTTGCAACCTTTTAAAATGCTGTTGACGATGATTAAATCCTGATGGGTTACCGTACCTGAAGATGAGTTTATTCAAACTCCATATCGTCCGTGTACTGCATGCGAATGCGCATATACTCCTTCTCTAACCGATCCCATAAACCATTCTCCCACGTATAGCCACTGATTTTTATGGCTTCCTTGCTGGCCGCCTTACCGGTTACCGGAGGGGTCATGCAACTTACATTCATACCCGCCTGCTGCATACCATAGGTTTTATTGGTAAACGCATTTTCATTGGATATCTGCCCGCAGACTTCAAAGGTTCGTTTAGTATCATCACGAATAACCAGCCAGTATTTAGAAAACATAGGTATTCAGTAAGCGCTTTAAAATTAACAAACACAAGCTACAACAACACAATCACATAAATACACTATCTTAAGGCTGGAAATTAATAATCATGAAAAAACTCAACAAAGAAGATATCCGCCAGGAGGTTTTTGATCTTTACGATGATTACGCCCATAACCGGATAGACAGAAGGCAATTTTTAGATAAGCTTTCCACTTATGCCGTAGGTGGACTTACCGTAGCAACGCTTTCAAGTTTTCTGATGCCTGACTATGTCAATAAAATTCAAGTACAATCAAATGATCCACGTTTAATCAGCGAATACATAACTTACGATTCCCCGAAAGGCGGAGGAAAAATTAAAGGATTGCTTTCGCGACCCAAAGAAGCAAAGGGCAAACTGCCCGGCATTGTGGTAGTTCACGAAAACCGTGGCCTTAACCCGCACACCGAAGATGTAGCCAGACGTTTTGCGCTGGAAGGATTTATATCGCTGGCACCCGATGCCCTTAGCCCGTTAGGTGGCTACCCGGGCACCGATGATGAAGGCCGTTCCATGCAAGCCAAGCGCGACCGCAACGAAATACTGGAAGATTTTATAGCGGCCTTTGATGCGTTGGTAAAAAATGAACACTGCACCGGTAAAGTGGGTGTGGTGGGCTTTTGTTTTGGCGGATGGGTGTCCAACATGATGGCCGCACGCGTACCCGGACTCTTAGCAGCAGTCCCCTACTATGGTGGTCAGGCCCCGGTTGATTTGGTGCCAAACATCAAAGCTCCCTTACAACTGCACTATGCCGGTTTGGACACGCGCGTAAACGAAGGCTGGCCGGCTTATGAGGCCGCATTGAAAGAACATAACAAATCATATGAAGTTCATTTCTATCCCGATGTGAATCACGGCTTTTTAAACGACACTACACCACGCTTCGATAAAGCCGCCACCGATCTGGCCTGGAGCAGAACAATAGCGTTTTTTAAGAAGCAGCTTGGGTAAGATGAAGTCAGCTTAGGTATTATCAAATAGCTACCTTTAGCTATCAGTTAAATTTTAAGTAATGATTTACATTCGAGCATCAAGCCTTTTGAAACTATTTATCATTTCGCTTCTAATAATCATTTGTTTTGAAGCTACGGCACAACAAGACAAAGATGAAATTCTCAGACTTCGTGATGTTTCCAATGCCTCTTTGAAAAATTTTGATGATGCACATCTGAACATGCTCACAGATGATGTATTGATCACCACCGGTAATGGCACACTGATCCAAGGAAAGGAGAATCTAAAAACCTATATAAGCAAAGCCAGTGGTCCTAAAATGTATTGGGTACGTACGCCAATTGAAATAGAAGTGAACAATAAACTTGGGCTGGCATGGGAAACAGGAACCTGGAAAGGCTACAGTGAATCGGGAGAAAAATCGGTTACTGGCGGAAAGTACTCCGCTCATTGGTCAAAAATAGAAGGAGTATGGAAAATAAAATCGCAACTTTTTGTAACGCTGGAATAATAAAAAAAGCACTCATCATTAACTGATAAGTGCTTTTAGAAGAGCCCCCTGCCGGAATCGAACCAGCGACCTACTGATTACAAGTCAGTTGCTCTACCAGCTGAGCTAAGGAGGCGAAGTAATTCTGGTTTTACCTACTGATTACAAGTCAGTTGCTCTACCAGCTGAGCCCTGCCTGCCGGCAGGCAGGTAAGGAGGCGTTTTTTCGTTAATCGTTGCCCGTTATTTGTTATCCGCTCTACCTACCAACAACGAATAACGAACAACCAATAACTAATTAGGAGGTGCAAAAATAGCGGTTGATTTGTTCTTTGCAAATGCCGGGTTAAGAAACTGTGCGCAGCAGCTTGATTTGCTGTTTTAATTGTTTAAGGTGCTCGCTGGCCTCCTCTATTTTGGCATTAAATTCTTCCCTAACCTTTTCGCCATTCTTGGCCCGGGCAAAAAACTCCAGGTTATTGCGCCATACCGCAATATCATTCTCTACCCTCTGCATCTTCTTACGAATGGCCTGCTCCTTATGGTAAATTTTCTGATCGGCCATCGGATCGTTCCTCAAATCCTGCAATTGGTTTTCCAACACCAACTTGCTCTTCTCATCCTCTGAAACACCTTCCAGGGCCGCTACAAATTTTTCAGCGGCCTGATGGTAACGTGCACGGATAGTTGCAATGTACTTTTTAGGCACATAACCGATAGCATTAAACTGTTGTTCAAGTTCTTTCAAAAGTTCAGGATTGGCCGTCCGCTCCTCCGCGTGCTTTTCCAGGAGAGCACAAACAGCTTCCTTGGCTTTGAGGTTATCCTCCTGTTCATGGTCCTTTTTGCCCTGCTCGGACCTGCGGTTATCAAAGAAGAAATCGCAGGCCTGCTTAAACTCCTGGTAGATTTTTTCCCTCACCTTCTCCGGCACCGGGCCAATCTCCTTCCATTGTTGTTGCAAAGCCTTCAGTTCCTGCGTGGCTTTTTCCCAGTCGGTGCTCTCTTTCAAATCCAATGCACGCTGCAACAATTGATTTTTCTTTTCAAGGTTTTGTGACCGCTCGGCATCGAGTTTCTTAAAGAAAGCATTTTTATTTGCGAAGAATGTTTTAAAGGCCGTCCAGAATTTTTTGTTCAGGTCTTTTGCTTTACTGCGTGGTAACCCCCCTTTAACCTCCCACTTTTTCTGCAACTCCAGTATGTCTTTGGTTTTTTGGTTCCATTCCTTAATGCGGGCCGAATGAAAAGCAGCGAAAGGCTGAACCTCATCGGCCAAGGCCTGCTTAATGGCAAAATTTGCAGCCAGTTCCTGGTTAAGGTTTTTTACAAATTCATCCCTGCGGGCATACACCGCATCAGAAGCAGCCTTAAACCGCTGCCATACATTTTCCTTTTCTTCAATGGGCACTGGGCCGATATGCTTAAACTCGTGGTGAAGTTCGTTCAATTCACGAACGGCATTTCGAATTTCCGCAACCTCCTTTAACTTTTCTGCGCGCAAGCAAAGGTCGAGCTTGGCTTCAAGGTTCTTTCTTCGATCAAGTTCCTTAAGTTCAAAATAAATACTTTGGTTATCATAAAAGCGGTCTACCAAAGCGTGATAATTCGCCCACAAAGTTTTGGCTTGCGTACCAGGCACTGCACCAATGGATTTCCATTCCTTTTGAAGTTCTTTAAACTGATCAAATTGATCCTGCACATCCTGCGAATCGGTAAGGGTACGCAACTTTTCAAGCAAAGCCTGCTTCCGTCTCAGGTTTTCATTTCTTTGCTCTTCCTGGCTGCGCACAAGCTGGTTGCGCTTATCGCGGAAAGCTTTAAAGAGGGAATCAAAAGCAGCATCCAGTTCATCACCCCGGTATTCGAAGTCGTCAGCATTGCTGCCATCAAGAATAAAGCGGTTCAAGGCAAGGGTACGCTCCTGGTCACGGTGTTCATCAATGAAAGGCTTGATGTTCCTGAGTCTCCGTTCAGCACGCTGAACATCCGTTTCTTTAACCAGGTCTTTGACCAAGTCAATGAGTTGCGCTTTGGTTAATTTGCTGTAGTCTGCCTGATCGCTATCGTCATCGTGCGTTTCTTCCGCATGATCGGTTAAGTCGGCTTCCGTATGCAAAATGGTTTGTCCGCCATGGCTTTCATCCAACCCGGCCTCACGCACATCTTCCAACTCCGCTGTTTTTTCGTTCTCCAATTCCATGGTGTTTCAAGTTCTTCTGTTCCGATAGTAAAGGTACTAAAATTGGTCTAATTGAGCCGTGGATCAACCGGGTAGTTAGCATAAACGGAAAACCGGCCGCCCATGTTATCCAGGGCTTTTCGCCACATCATTCCCGATTCAGTTTCAAAGAGAAGGTCTTCAGAAACAAAGTTGCAAACGATCCACGAATTCTGCTCCAGTTCTTCCTCCAATTGCCCCGCATCCCAACCGCTATACCCTAAAAAGAATTTGATGTCGGCAGGGAACAACTGGTGTGTATCAGAAAGTGTCAAAACCTGATCGAATGTTCCGCCCCAATAAATCCCATTCAATATTTCAACTCCATTTTCAATGGATTGTGTACGGTGAATAAAATGAAGGGTGTCCTGCTGAACAGGGCCACCAACATATATTTCGTGATCGAAATTTTTTAATTCGTCCATCACATCACCGGCTTTCATAATGGATGGTTTGTTCAGCACAAAACCAAAGGAACCTTCTTCGGTGTGTTCGCAAAGCAATACAACGGTTCGTTCAAAATTAGGATCGGGCAGAAAGGGTTCTGAAATTAACAGTCGCCCTCGTTCAGGCTTGATTTTGTTCTTATAATTGAAAAATTCCACGTGTATTTGCCCCTAAAAGCCTTCAATAAAATACTTGTTAGGGTAGGATGCAAATTTTATTCTTTTAGGTGAACTTTCGAGTGAATTATGCAATGACCAATGTCCAGTATTTCCAACATCCGAACCGAATACACCAAAGCCACGCTTGATGTTGATTCCGTTCATCCGCATCCGATTGAACAGTTCTCCATCTGGTTTAATGAAGCCCTGGCTGCTAAACTTCCCGAGCCCACAGCCATGCACCTGGCCACGGTAAATGAACATGGAAACCCCTCTTCGAGAATTGTGCTATTAAAGGGCGTAGAGGATTCTAAATTTGTTTTTTACACCAATTACCAAAGCCATAAAGGAAAACACCTGGATAATCACCCGGCATGTGCCCTCACCTTTTTCTGGCCTGAACTGGAGCGGCAAGTACGGATTGAAGGCACAGTTTCGCGTATTGAGGCCGAACGCTCGGACGAATATTTTAAAAGTCGCCCCCGTGCCTCGCAAATTGGGGCATGGTCATCACCACAAAGCCATGTTATTGCCAACCGGGCAATATTGGAAGAACGCGTAAAACAAATGGAGAAACGATTTGAGCATCAGGATCCGCTACCACGCCCCAGGCAATGGGGCGGTTATGCGGTCGATCCATTAATGATTGAATTTTGGCAAGGCAGGCCAAGCCGCTTACATGACAGGATACTTTATGCTAAAGCCAATAACACATGGTCCATCAGCAGGTTGGCTCCTTGACAAAAACCTACTATTATATCTTATATCAGATCAAAAAGGTTTCGCACCCCAGGATACCTGCGGAGTGTGAAGCCTTCGCCATAGTTAACACCAATGGCATGACCAAACTCTATTGCGCGTGCCTCAATGAGCTTAAGAAATTCTGGTTTAGATATGTAGGTTTCAGGTTCTGTGCTTTGCGGATCGTACATCTGGCTTTTGTAGGCCAGGTACGAAGCCATTTTTACTTCCCAGAAATCTGAAATATCAACGATAAAATCGGGCTCAATAAACTGACTTTGGATATAATGATAAACTGCCTTCGGTCTCCAGGGGGCTTGTTGAAGCCCATGGGAATGGGTTTCGATCTTGGCCAGCCCAGCCAAAAAGCAGGCATCTGCTGCTAAAGCAGCCGCCCTCCCATGATCGGAATGGCGGTCGTGAATGGCATTGGCCAACACAATTGCGGGTTGGTATTTACGGATTGCAGTTATAACCTTTCGCTGGTGCAACTCATCATTTTGAAAAAAACCATCGGCAAGGCCTAAATTTTCACGGACAGATAGTTTTAGGATTTCAGAGGCTTTGGCAGCTTCCTTTTCGCGAAGTTCGGGCGTGCCACGCGTGCCCAATTCACCTCGTGTAAAATCCACAATGCCAACTTTATGGCCGAGACTGATATGCCTGGCTATTGTACCGGCACAGCACAATTCTGCATCATCGGGGTGTGCAGCCAGTACAAGGATATCAAGTTTCATTTATAATTAAATTAACTGACCAATTCAGCCTCGCGCGCAGCCAGGAATTTTTCGGCATCCAGTGCACCCATGCAACCTGTTCCTGCTGCAGTAACTGCCTGCCGGTATATTTTATCGGCTGCATCGCCTACCGCGAACACGCCTTCAACGTTTGTTCTTGTACTACCGGGCTGCACTTTTATGTAGCCGGTTTCATCCATTTCTATATAGTCTTTAAAAATATCGGTGTTAGGCTTGTGCCCGATCGCCAAAAAGAATCCTTGTATTGGCAATTCTTTCTTTGCACCGGTTTTGTTATTCACCACGCGAACACCAGTAACCCCGGTACCATCGCCTAAAATTTCTTCGGTTTCGGTATTCCAATGAATTTCTATGTTGGGTGTATTTTTAACACGTGCCTGCATGATTTTAGATGCGCGCATCTCATCACGTCTCACAATCAAGTGAACTTTTGTGCACAACTTCGCCAGATAGGTTGATTCTTCGGCAGCCGAATCGCCTGCTCCTACTACGGCCACTTCTTTTCCCCTATAAAAATAGCCATCACAAACTGCACAAGCCGAAACTCCACGATTGGCAAATTTCTCTTCAGAGGGGATACCCAGGTACTTTGCAGTAGCGCCCGTGGCAATAATCACTGTTTCTGCCTCAACCACATCTTTATCATCTATAGTCACCGTGTGCGGATAACCGGAGAAGTCAACCGATGTAACCAGTCCGTAATTTATTTTCGTACCAAAACGTTCGGCTTGCTTTTGTAAATCAACCATCATTTGAGGACCGTTAATCCCATCCGGGTAACCGGGGAAATTCTCAACATCGTTTGTCGTAGTCAACTGCCCTCCGGGCTGGCCGCCCGTATACAAAACAGGATTAAGCCCGGCACGGGCAGCATAGATGGCAGCGGTGTAACCTGCAGGCCCCGAACCGATAATCAATACTTTAACTTTCTCTGACATAAATTTTTAGGGTTAAAAGAAAGGCCCCCCTCATTTCTTTGAGACCCTTCAAATTAAATGCTTTTATGTATTATTAACCTAAGTAAGGTTTTAAAGCCTTACTTCTTGAGGTGTGGCGAAGTCTTCGTATGGCCTTTTCTTTGATCTGGCGTACCCGTTCGCGGGTAAGGTTAAACTTCTCCCCAA
The DNA here is from genome assembly GCA_025808415.1 of Cyclobacteriaceae bacterium. Lineage (NCBI taxonomy): Bacteria > Pseudomonadati > Bacteroidota > Cytophagia > Cytophagales > Cyclobacteriaceae > Cyclobacteriaceae bacterium. The sequence goes on along the minus strand of CP075525.1, from coordinate 2,067,868 downwards.
TCTCTTCGAGGGTCATGGCGTGTTCACCATTCAACCCAAAATAAAGCGTAATAACATCTGCCTCGCGTTGGGTAAGTGTTGATAATGCACGCTGAACTTCCTTCCGGAGCGAATCGTTCATCAATCCCGAATCAGGGGTTTCTTCACTGTCGTTTTCAAGTACATCAAGCAAACTATTTTCTTCACCTTGAACAAACGGTGCATCCATGGACACGTGTCGCCCGGAAATCTTCATGGTGTCAACAACTTCAGCAGTGGTTACATCCAATACTTCAGCAAGTTCTTCCGGAGAGGGCTCTCGTTCATACTTCTGCTCCAACTCAGAAAATGTTTTGGAAATTTTGTTGAGCGAACCCACGCGGTTCAACGGTAGCCTTACGATACGGGATTGTTCGGCCAAGGCCTGTAGTATGGATTGGCGAATCCACCAAACGGCATACGATATAAACTTGAAGCCCCGCGTTTCATCAAAGCGTTGCGCAGCCTTGATCAAACCTAGGTTGCCTTCGTTGATCAAATCGCCTAAGGACAAACCTTGGTTTTGGTATTGCTTGGCTACCGATACAACAAAGCGAAGGTTTGCCTTTGTGAGTTTCTCCAGGGCAATTTGATCACCTGCCTTTATACGTTTGGCTAAATCAACTTCTTCATCCGGGGTAAGCAAATCAACCTTACCAATCTCCTGAAGGTACTTATCAAGAGACTGGCTTTCGCGATTGGTGATCTGCTTGCTGATCTTAAGCTGCCTCATCAGGTCCTAAATGTTAAGTGGTGTAACAATATAGAGCACAAAGATAGTTCCTGTCAACAAGCGGGGAAATTATTCAGTTTTCGCGGCCTCGGGTTTTGATGGCTTAGGTAACAATGCTTTACGTGACAACCTGAACTTACCCGTTTTCTTATCAACCTCAACCAGTTTCACTTTAACCTCCTCACCGACTTCCATTACACCTTCCATGCTTTCCAGGCGTTCCCACTTTATTTCCGAAATATGCAGCAAACCATCTTTGCCTGGCATAAATTCTACAAAGGCACCAAAGGGCATAATGGACTTAACTTTACCATCATATACCTGCCCGATTTCAGGCACGGCAACAATGGCCTTTATGCGCCTTAAGGCGGCATCCATTATTTCTTTACTGGTAGCAAATACATTAACAATACCCTTTCCGTTAACTTCTTCAATAACCACGGTTGCACCAGTTGTATTTTGTATGTCCTGAACAACCTTTCCGCCCGGACCAATGACTGCACCGATCATTTCTTTTTCAATAACTACGGTTTCAGCACGAGGCGTATGTGGCTTAAGTTCAGCCTTAGGGGCTGATAAGGTCTTCTTCATTTCGTTAAGAATATGAAGGCGGCCTTCCTTGGCCTGAAGAAGCGCTTCTTTGAGCACATCGTAGGTCAGGCCATCAACCTTTAAATCCATTTGGCAAGCGGTAAGCCCTTTTTCGGTGCCGGTAGTTTTAAAGTCCATATCCCCAAGGTGGTCTTCATCACCAAGAATGTCGGATAGGATAGCATACTTACCGGTTTTAGAATCGGAAATCATGCCCATGGCGATACCTGAAACAGGTCCCTTTACCGGTATACCGGAGTCCATCAAAGCCAATGATCCGGCACAAACTGTAGCCATTGAAGATGACCCATTGGATTCAAGAATGTCGGATACCACGCGGATAGTGTACGGGTTTTCAGCATCTGACGGGAGAACTTGTTTCAACCCGCGCAAAGCAAGGTTACCATGGCCAACTTCCCTTCTTCCTGGACCTCGGTTCGGCTTTACCTCACCGGTTGAGAAACCCGGAAAATTATAATGCAGTATAAACTTGTTCGATCCTTCAAACATAGCCCCGTCAATCATCTGCTCGTCAAGCTTGGTACCCAACGTAACGGTGGTAAGCGATTGTGTTTCACCACGTGTGAAAAGCGCTGAGCCATGTGCCGAAGGTAAAATATCAATTTCACTAAGTATTTGCCTGATCTCCTTAGTGTTACGACCATCTAAACGAATTCCTTCATTAAGCACAAGGTCGCGGGCAGCTTTCTTCTCAATATCGTGATAATAGCGCTTTACCAAATCTTTATTGATGGCTGAATCTTCTGGTAAAGAAGCCAAGTAATCTTCAATGATTTTTTTGAATGCCTTGCCCCTTTCTTTCTTGTTCTTGATCTGCTGTTTGGCAACAGCATAAACTTTAGGGTACAGCAGCGAATTCAATTCTTCGCGAAGTGCTTCATCGTTTACCTCATGGCAATACGTGCGTTTTTCGGTTTTGCCTAATTCTTTAGCCAGTTCAAGTTGCACCTGGCATTGAACTTTAATGGCCTCATGGGCCAACTTCAATGCTTCAAGCATTTCATCTTCGCTTACCTCTTTCATCTCACCCTCAACCATCAAGATATTGTCAATGGAGGCAGCAACAATCAGGTCGATATCTGCCCTTTCCTTATCGGCAAGGGTTGGGTTGATCACAAATTTTCCGTCTACGCGGGCCACACGAACTTCGGATATGGGTCCACCCCATGGGATGTCGGATATCGATAGTGCAGTGGAGGCAGCAAAAGCAGCCAATGAATCAGGTAGGGCGTTGGAATCCCCTGAGATAAGGAAAATATTTACTTGAGTTTCAGCATGAAAATCGCTTGGGAATAACGGCCGCAAAGCCCTGTCAACCAGGCGGCTAATCAGTATCTCGTAATCGGATAATTTACTTTCACGTTTCAAAAATCCACCAGGTATTTTACCAGTTGAGGCAAATTTCTCTTGATAGTCTACCGACAAGGGCATGAAATCCACACCTTCGTTTACGTCTTCTTTTGCAACAACAGTTGCGAGCAGCATGGTGTTGCCCATTTTCAATACTACAGATCCATCGGCCTGACGGGCCATTTTGCCTGTTTCGAGTGTGATCTCCCGTCCATCAGGGAGTTTGCAGCTTTTTGATGTTACAGTTAATGTCATAAAAAATCGGGTTAATGCTTGCCACGAAAGGGCACGCAGGAATAAAAGGTTAAAAATGCAAAAAGGGAACCTTGATTCAGATTCCCCTATGCTAAATATTGAATGTTATTTCCTCAAATCTAACTCTGCAAGTATTGCACGATACCTGTTTATATCGGTGTTTTGCAGGTAATTCAAAAGTCTCTTTCTTTTACCCACCAGCTTAAGCAAGCCGTTTTGGGTCGAAAAATCCTTCTTGTGATCCTTCAGGTGACTGGTCAAATGGTTGATCCTGTGGGTAAACAGGGCAATCTGGGACTCCGTAGATCCGGTATCCTTATCAGTCTTGGCAGCCCCGTGCTTCTTAAACAGCTCTTTTTTTGTTTCCGCGGTTAAATACATCGTTTTATACTCTTGATTTAAGCGGCAAAGATACGGGAATAGGCCTGAATTATCCAAAAATGCCTTCATTTTCCTTTTCCCCGCAACCTAAATTGCTCAAGCCATCGTGAAACCTTATCGAAAACAACATTGTAAAAATCAGCTTCAAAAAGGCGGGCATCAATCCGTGCTTGCCGCAAAAATATCAGCCCGATAAACAGCAGGATCACATCAGCAGCCCATACCCCAACTTCTACGCTAACGATGCCCTGTTTGGCCCACTTTTCACCAGTCATGGTAAGCAGGTAATACACAATAAAAAACAGGATAGAGACCAGGAACGGGACCCCTAAACCACCCTTTTTTATTATGGCCCCCAAGGGTGCACCAATCAGGAACATGGCAATACAGGCCAACGAACTTGCCAAAATCTTATGCCATTGTATCCTGAAAACACGCTCATCAACGGTGTAGAACTCAAGCGTACTTATAGAACCCGCTAATTGGGACTTTACCACTCGAGCTTTATTCACAGCCGAGGTGTACCCGCTTTTTTCGACCGATAGGGACATGATGCTATCTACCTTAGCCAAACGGGCTGAGTCGGTGAGTATACGTTTCTTTTGTTGCGCCAACGCTAACCGCTTTGATTCTTCCTTTTGCTGCTCAACCTGTTTTACCCGTTCCGGATTTCGCGCCCGTTTTTGTTGCAGAAGTGTTGGAGGTTCTATCACACGGGTTGTTGAATCATGCTCCACCATCGTTTTATCAATTAAAGAATCCGCAGCAATTATAGGCGACTGCAGGGCTGCTGGTGTAACTGAAAGTGCAGGATCGTCAGATGAATTGAATGGAGCATTAAACGAAGCCGAATCCTTCATATTTTTGTAACTCAGTAAATCAACCGGTAAGGCCACCGAATCTTTTCGGGTAAAATAGTTAAAGAAGTTTCTGTACGCTGCATAGTGGCTCAACTGGTAATTCATCTTTTCCCGGTTGAGCGAATCCAGGTCGTAATCAAGCTCGCGCAGGTTGCGCATAATACGGTTACCCTGAAACCACTTTTTCTCGGTACGGATCAGCCCAAATGAAGATAAGTCGAAAACAACTTGTGTTTTGGCGAATTTACTACGGCTGATAGTCTCTGTTCCATAAGCCACACTTTTGCCAACAACATCCTGACCGGCACTGGCCCCTTCTGTATAGTTGTAACCGTTGAACAACTCCAATTTCAGGTAACGCTCATTTAAAATCGTATACATCTTCCCGGAGTCGGCAATGGTCACGTCTTTATTTCCATCGTGCTTGCGATGGTCGTAAATGATAACATCCTTCAACGTAATATTGTCCGGAAACTTATGGTTGACCTTTATACTGATATCAGGGATGCCATTGTAAAAGGTACCCTCTCGTAAATCAAGGGCTGGTTTTTTTTGTTTGATATCATAGAGTAAGCTGTAGGCTTCGAGTGCAGCCTTGGGGACCAGGTTATTGTTTATGTAGAAAGCACATACCGTTAACACCAGCACAAAAAAGAAAATGGGCTGAATGGTACGTAACAAAGAAATGCCGGCACTTTTAATGGCGGTTAACTCAAAATGCTCACCCAACGCACCGAATGTCATTAACGATGATAACAAAACAGCCAATGGCAGTGCCACGGGAGTCATAAATACGGCAAAATAAAAAAGCAACTGACCGATAACATCAAAACCCAAGCCCTTACCGATGATGTCATCAAAGTATTTGAGCATGTGCTGCATCAACAGAATAAAAACTACCACCAAAAAGGTTAGGATGAATGGCCCCAGAAAGGAAGACAGGATTAGTTTGTCTAATTTTTTCATCAGGATCAAATGACCCTTTTAGGATCAAATAACACGCCAAAGATAACGGCTTGAAGCATTATTGGAATTGAACTACTACCCGCCTACGGTTTTCCGAAGGGCCTCAACCAATCCATCCCAAAGATCATTTAGCTCTTGCAGGTCATCAAAATCGGAATAGTCGGTAACTTTAAGGAAAACAGATTGCGTAAGCTCATTGAATTCGAGCCGAAGTTCAAAATACGCAGGATCTTTCTCGTCATCTTCATTTTCGGGCAGAAACTCGAAGCGGGCAAAATGATTGGTTCGGTGGGAAGCAAGCCGGGCTTTATGTTCTTCGTGATCCCAAATGAAATTATATGTTTTATCAATATTGTTGATGGTCACATTATCAGCAAACCACTCCGATAACCCGCTGGCTGTTTGGATATAAGGGTACAGCATCTTAATAGAAGCATGTATCTCATAATCGGCTGTGAAGAGTTTCTTTTTTGCCATGATTCGCATATGTGTTTGAAATTATAAGAAATATTCCGCAAGGGCAAAATAAAAATCAGTTTTGGCAGAATACGATCAATCTTTGTAAGTTTGCGCCCCTGTCAAGTGGAGCTTCAGGTTATCAGAGCGTTGGATTTATCGCTGTATTGGCAAAGATGAGTTCGATCATTTATAAGAGAGGTTAATTGGCGCGGTAGCTCAGGTGGTTAGAGCGTTGGATTCATAACCCAAAGGTCGGGGGTTCAACTCCCCCCCGCGCTACTAAATAAGCAGCAGTCCGCTGCTTTTTTTGTATCACTATTTTTCCAAGTGGGGCTTAAAATTCCATGGTCGCAACCACGTTCAATGCTGACGCTTTCGGTCAGCATCCTGACATTCGCTTTGACGCGAATCGTCAGGACTCCCCCCGCGCTACTAAATAAGCAGCAGTCCGCTGCTTTTTTTGTATCACTATTTTTCCAAGTGGGGCTTATAATTCCATATTGGGTAATCAGGTTCAATGCTGACGCTTTCGGTCAGCATCCTGACATTCGCTTTGACGCGAATCGTCAGGACTCCCCCCCGCGCTACTAAATAAGCAGCAGTCCGCTGCTTTTTTTGTATCACTATTTTTCCAAGTGGGGCTTATAATTCCATATTGGGTAATCAGGTTCAATGCTGACGCTTTCGGTCAGCATCCTGACATTCGCTTTGACGCGAATCGTCAGGACTCCCCCCCGCGCTACTAAATAAGCAGCAGTCCGCTGCTTTTTTTGTATCACTATTTTTCCAAGTGGGGCTTATAATTCCATATTGGGTAATCAGGTTCAATGCTGACGCTTTCGGTCAGCATCCTGACATTCGCTTTGACGCGAATCGTCAGGACTCCCCCCCGCGCTACTAAATAAGCAGCAGTCCGCTGCTTTTTTTGTATCACTATTTTTCCAAGTGGGGCTTATAATTCCATATTGGGTAATCAGGTTCAATGCTGACGCTTTCGGTCAGCATCCTGACATTCGCTTTGACGCGAATCGTCAGGACTCCCACCCGCGCTACAAAGATTAAGGCAGCAGTCTGTTGCATTAAATATTCACGCTTGCCAAAAGCCCTGCCCAGATTTAGTATCGGTGCAGGGCTTTTTCGTTATATATTGCGTGCCTTAATCCGTATTCCATGCTGCCTAACGTAAACCCAACTGAAACGCAATCGTGGCGAAACCTGGAGATCCACTTTCTTTCTATGCAGGCCACGCACATGCGCGATCTGTTCAGCGAAGACCCCGAAAGGTTTGAAAAATTTCACCTCCAATTCAATGATATTCTTATTGATTACTCGAAAAATATTATTCTGGAAGAAACCCTTCAACTTTTAACCAGCCTGGCCCATGAGGTTGAGTTAACAGCTTCCATAGAAGCAATGTTTAAAGGCCTTAAGATTAATCAAACCGAAAACCGGCCTGTACTCCATGTGGCTTTACGCAACCGGTCGAATCATCCCGTGTTGGTAGAGGGTGTTGATGTAATGCCCGAAGTTAACCGGGTATTGGAACAGATGAAGGAATTCTCCACCGCTTTGCAGAATGGTTCGTGGAAAGGATACTCCGGCAAAGCCATTACCGATATTGTAAACATCGGTATCGGTGGCTCGGATCTCGGACCCTACATGGTCACGGAGGCACTTCGCCCCTATTGGTCTACCATCACACCGCATTTTGTTTCTAATGTTGACGGAACCCATATCGCGGAAGTGTTGAAAAAAGTAAACCCTGAAACAACACTTTTCATTATTGCTTCCAAAACATTTACAACACAAGAAACCATGACCAATGCCGAATCGGCCAGGCAATGGTTTATGGAGAAAACGGGGGGCAAGGGTGCGGTAGAGAAACACTTTGTTGCCGTATCGACCAATAAAAAAGCAGTAACTGAATTTGGCATTGACCCCGCCAACATGTTTGTATTTTGGGATTGGGTAGGCGGTCGCTATTCATTGTGGTCATCTATCGGGTTATCGATTTCTTGTACGATTGGTTACGACAACTTTGTTAAACTGCTGGAGGGGGCCCATGAAATGGATAATCATTTCCGCACGGAGACCTTCGAAAAAAATATCCCTGTAATACTCGGCTTGTTGAGCATATGGTACAACAATTTTTTCGGTGCCGCTTCAGAAGCTATACTTCCCTATGATCAGTACCTGCATCGCTTTGCTGCTTATTTTCAACAAGGCAACATGGAGAGTAACGGAAAATCAATCGATCGTGCAGGTCAGCCCGTTAATTACCAAACTGGGCCCATTATCTGGGGAGAGCCCGGCACAAATGGCCAGCACGCTTTTTACCAATTGATCCACCAAGGAACAAAATTAATCCCGTGCGATTTCATAGCCCCCGTACACACGCATAACGCAGTAGGCGATCACCATAATAAACTACTCTCCAATTACTTTGCACAAACAGAAGCACTCATGCGCGGAAAATCTGCTGAAGAAGTTGAAGTGGAGTTGCGTGAAGCCGGTTTTACCAACGACCAAGTTAAATTTCATTTACCCTACCGGGTGTTTGACGGAAACAAACCAACCAATAGTATTTTAGTTAAGCAAATAACACCGCACACTTTAGGTAGCCTCATTGCTATGTATGAGCATAAGATTTTTGTTCAAGGTGGTATTTGGAATATCTTCAGTTTCGACCAATGGGGTGTGGAACTTGGCAAGGCGTTGGCCAAGAAAATCCTTCCCGAATTAACATCCGAGGGAGCGATCGCCACGCATGACGCATCTACAAACGGCCTCATAAACCATTTCAAACGATTGAAATCCAGATAGCGGTTTAACGTGCAAAAAATCCATTTGAAGCACTATTTTTGAATGTTTTAGCATATTCAATGTCATCATCTATTCAACGAATTGGCGTATTTACCTCAGGAGGAGACGCACCCGGAATGAATGCCGCCATACGCGCAGTTGTGCGTACCGGAATTTTTCACAACAAAGAAGTTTTTGGGATCATGCAGGGATATGAGGGCATGATTGAAGGTGACGTTGTAAAACTTGGCGCCCGTTCAGTGGGCAACATACTGCAGCGCGGTGGAACCATTTTAAAAACAGCCCGAAGCGAAGAATTCAAAACAAAAGAAGGTAGAAAGAAAGCCTACGATGAGTTGCGCAAGGTAGGTATCGATGCATTGATTGCCATTGGCGGTGACGGTACGTTTACCGGTTTGCATGCTTTGTATAACGAATTCAAAATGCCTTCACTGTGTATACCGGGAACCATCGATAACGATATTGCAGGTACCGATTATACCATAGGCTTCGACACGGCAACCAATACTGCAGTGGAGGCGATCGATAAAATACGCGATACTGCCCTTTCGCATAACCGATTGTTTTTTATTGAAGTAATGGGTCGAAATTCAGGATACATTGCCTTGTACAGCGGTGTGGCGGGTGGCGCTGGCGCTATTATCATACCTGAAAGCGAAACTTCATTTGAACGTGTTTATGAATTGCTCACCGCTGGCGAAATAACCAATAAACGATCAAACCTTGTAGTGATCGCTGAGGGTTCAAAAATTGGCGGAGCCAACGAAATTGCCCGCAAGGTGGCAGAACGTACTTCGTACTTTGATATTAAAGTAACCATACTCGGCCACCTGCAGCGTGGCGGGTCACCTACATATTTCGATCGTGTGTTGGCCAGCAGAATGGGTGTTGCTGCCGTAGAAGGCGTACTGGCCGGGCAAACAGATGCCATGGTAGGTATTCGCGACAACAAAATTGTTTTTAATGCCTTTGATGCTGTTATGAACCGACCCCATGATATTGATCACGATATGATGCGGATCGCCAAAATACTTTCCATTTAAACCGGTACTGTCATGAAGGAGATTACCATCGGTATTGACATTGGAGGAACAAACACCAAGTTTGGTATTGTGGACCGTGCTGGAAATGTATTGTTTCAGGATCGGATTAAAACACAGGAACATGAAGAAGTTTTTGATCTGGTTAATGATTTGGCTAAGGCCATAAAAGAATCTATAACTAACCTGGGTAACGATTACTCGTTAGTGGGTATTGGTGTTGGTGCAGCAAACGGCAACTACTACAAAGGCACCATTGAACATGCCACTAACCTGAAATGGAAAGGAATTATTCCTTTGGCTGATATGCTTTCTAAACCCTTTGGAGTACCAACCCTGGTTACCAACGATGCCAATGCAGCCGCAGTGGGTGAAATGGTATACGGTGCAGCACGAAACATGAAAGATTTTGTTGTCATAACACTGGGAACGGGGTTAGGTAGTGGCTTTGTCTGCAATGGACAACTCATTAATGGCAAACATGGCATAGCCGGAGAACTCGGTCATACTACAGTGAATTATGCAGGCCGGTATTGTAATTGCGGAAAACGAGGTTGCCTTGAAACCTATGTTTCGGCTACGGGCATTAAGCGATCGGTATACAAACTTCTTGCCGATCACCTTGAGCCAAGCGAACTTCGGGGTATCAGCTTTGATAACCTGAACACAAAAATGATTACCGAGGCGGCAATCCGTGGAGACATTGTTGCCCGTGAAGCTTTTGAATATACAGGCCGAATACTCGGAACCAAGCTTGCCGAAACCGTTGTGCATACCGATCCCGAAGCAATTTTTTTATTTGGTGGCCTTTCGCTCGCAGGCGACCTGATCTTCAAGCCTACCATTAAACACATGGAGGCTAACCTGATGCCGGTGTTTAGAGGAAAAGTTAAAATTCTTCCCTCCGGACTTCAGAACCAGGCAGCACCAATTTTAGGGGCAAGCAGTCTGGTGTGGAATTACCTGGAGGAAAAAGGAAAGGTTCACGCCTGATATTTTTCATAACCGCCTACAACCACTCTCTGCGGTTGATCCTTCAACCCGATGGCAAAAGAAGCATTTAGTGCTTACCTTCACCCTTTCGATAGACAAGTTCATTTTTGTATTCTTATAAAAACTGATACCCACTTATGGTACCTATTTACCCCATGCAACATCAACAAGCCTTGAAAATGAATGGGGCTTTTATCCGCATTGATGTACAGGATTTTCAGAACATTTTAAGGAAAGCTGAAGGCCTTTTGGTGATCGAATCGAAAACAGGAATTTTTTCAAATACTTTCCTGTACCTGACTTCCTACAAAGGCTTTATCTGTTATTGCAAAACAAAAGAACAACTTGGAGTTCCGGGCAGTCACGAAAAAATATATGCCTCACAGGTAAGTCTCCCCCAAATGTAAATAGCTTCGAATATGGAAATTAACGAGTTAGAATCATCGCCAAAACTAAAAGCAAAACTGGAAGACTTTGGCATGAGCAAAACCTTTAAAGAAGGAGAAGTAATATTAAATGAAAACGCATACATCAAATCCATACCCATTGTAACCAAGGGAAGTATTCGGGTACTGCGAACCGATGAAGATGGTCGCGAAATTTTACTGTATTACATTAAGGCTGGCGAAAGTTGTATTATGTCGTTTTTGGGTGGCATGCACCAGGACACCAGCAAAGTAAAAGCCGTAGCCGAAGAAGAAACCGAAATACTTTTTATTCCGATTGATAAGGTAAGCCTGCTGATCAAAGAATATCCGGAATGGCTCGATTACATTTTCCGATTGTACCACAAGCGTTTTGAAGAATTGCTGGATGTGGTGAATGCCATTGCATTTAAAAAACTAGACGAACGGTTACTGGACTTCATTCATAAGAAAGTTGAGCTGGCTAAAAGCAACACCCTGAATATTACCCATGAACAATTAGCCAACGAGCTCGGTACAGCACGCGTGGTAGTTTCCCGGCTCTTAAAAAGAATGGAGGAAGAAGGATTGGTGACGTTGGGAAGGAATAAGATTACGGTTGCTTGATGATATATCTAAAATATATGCATTACATATAGCCAATTGTTGGCCGCAATGCCGTCAAAAAAAATTAGGCACATGGACAAATTAATAATTGGGACAATTTTCATTCTGACAATTCAACAAGCGACATCTCAACAGATAGTAGCGGACAATATAAAATCGACTCGACAACTTTATTTTTCAGTTGACACTGTTCAAACTAAGTATAAGTACAACCCTACTCTTAGAATAAATTGGATGGATTCAATTATCGAACTCGATTACACAACCAGAATAAAGTACGACTTAGATGAAGCTAGAAAATTTAGACGAGACTCGTCATATATTCCTTCGACATCGGACACAATTAACATGAACAAGTTACGGACGACAGGAGCGCAAAATTGCCATAGTTACGCTTTGGACAAGTTTTTCAGTAGCACTCAAATTGACAATTTATTATTTACAAAGTGGACATCATTAAAGGAGAATAGATACATGAATAGTATCCTTGCGACTTCCTTCATAAAAACAAAATCATTTGAGGTTAAGAAAAAGAAATGCGCAGAGTGTTCCTTTTGACAAAGGAACAATAGTTGTTTTTCGCAACAAATGGGACTCACCTATTCATACAGTTTACTTTGACGGACAATTTTTTCACTCAAAATATGGAGCTTGGCCAGCAAAAGCTGAGGAAAAGGTGGACTTCATTTTAAAAAAATATTGGGACTCGACAAAAATTGAGGAGTACAAACTGGACAATAAAAAAATAACGGACTTTATAAACAGGAAAATAGAAAAGAGTTGAGTAACGGCACAGCGGCCAACAGTGTGTTTGCGCTATGGCCGGGTTCGGTGTAGCATTAACTTCTCGGTTTCATTATATACATTTGTCACAGGCGACAGGTCGCAACTGGTCGGGCTTGACATTCCGCTTCGCTCCATTTTCAAGCCCTCCTATTCCGGCCACATCGCAAACACCCACGTTACTCCACCTTTACCTTCAAATTCTCGCCTAGTAATTTAAACTGTGCAACCCACTCTGGTTTTTCAGAACCATTTTCTTTGGAAATTTCGAAATACAGGTTTTGACTTTTATAGAGAATGGGTTCCAGTTTGAATTTTTGCAGCAGTGGAAACACCCTGTTCAACCGCTCAATGCGTTTTACGTTACTTCGCTCGGCACTGATGCGCTTGAGTTCTTTATAAATACTCTCCCCTGCCAGGCGTTCAATTTTATCCGGGTCTTCAATGGTTAGTTCCCATTTCACCATTTCGCCCATAATGCGCTCAATCTCTTTTACATTGATTTTTTCCGGCTGAAATGAATTCACCAGGTCGGCATTAAGAATGTATTCAAACGTAGTGGTGTACGCACGCGGTATCGGTATATCGTTGTTTGATAAAGCATTCACGAGCGGATAATCGCGGTTATATACCCTGCGCAACGATTCCTCCAACTCGCGCATACTTTGCTGGGTAATCATATCCAGCACCTTGCGCTTTTCATCCTTGAACAATTGCCACAAGGTATATTTATCCGGGCCAAAGTAGGTCTGCATGTATCCCAATACATCGCCCAACCGGCCTTCATCGAAGGCGGTTCCTACCCGAAACTTCATGTTCTCAAAATCAACCGGATCCATATCCAGTGCCAGGTTGCCAATAATATTATGCTTGCCCATATATACCACGGCAAATGCCATTCGCCTTTCGGAGCGGGTTACGTTGGACTGTACTCGTGTTATGCCGAGCGTTAGTATTTGCTCTCCGGCCTCCTTGCGCAAAAAGAATTCGTTGGCCGTAGTGTAATTAAATACCGGTGTCTCCTCAGGATCATCTTCAAACAACGAGGCCACTGCATAGTGCATGCCCACTCGTTGAAGGTTGGTTTTAGAGGGCAATACATAACGCCTGTACACATTGCCTGCATTGCCCAACGATTCAATATTGCTTGGTGCTTTTTCAAGTTTCCGGATAAATTCCTCTTCAAAATCAGCCCCGGCTGTTTGATGCAACAGTTGAATGGCACGACACGCATACTGCAATATCTGAATGGTTTCAATTCCTGATATCTCGTCAAAAAACCATCCGCAACTCGTGTACATGAGCAAGGCATTACGTTGCATTTCCATCAGCCGGAAGACTTTATTCTGCTCTACATCTTTAGCGCAATGATCCTTTAAAAACCTGCGTATGTTTTCATCGTTGCGCTTCAGGATCACATTAATGTATTCATCCCGGGCCTTCCAGGGGTCTTTCAATACATCAGCCGCCTTTGACTCATAAATTTTAATCAACTCATCGCGTAACCAATCCAGGGCTTCACGCAGAGGCTGTCGCCACTTTTGGCTCCAGGTGGGGTTACCTCCTGTGCTACAACCGCAGTCACTGCGCCACCGCTCTACCCCGTGCGCACAACTCCACGAACTGTTTTCATGGATTTGCACCTCATACAACGGAGGGAATCGTTCCAAAAACTGACCATAGTTCATCAGGTGATTGTGCTTGAGCCGGTGGATATGGTCCAGGCAAAACGCCAACGCCATATCGCCATGTTTGTGGTGGTGCCCGTACGACTCGCCATCGGTAGCAATGTGAACCAATTGCGGTTCGGCATCATCCTTATCGAAAGCGTTTCGCAACCGGTGGGAGAATTTTTCGCCATCGTTCAGCAAACCATTAAAGGCTACGCCCTGCGCAATGTCACCATCATAAAAAAATACGGAGATGCTTTTACCTGAAGGAAGGTTAACCTGGTATGCCTTTCGCGGATTGATGCCCGTACCGTTCAATTCATCCCAACGTTCATCTCCAACTCTTCGGAAAGCTTTTGCCTGCCGGGGTGCCAGTATGGTAAACTTAATATTATAATCAGCCAACGCTTCAAGGGTTGGCGTGTCAACCGCGGTTTCGGCTAACCACATACCTTCAGGCGATCGGCCAAAGCGATGTTCAAAATCGCGGATGCCCCAAACAATTTGTGTGCGTTTATCGCGCTCATTGGCCAGGGGCATAATCATGTGATTATATACTTGTGCCAGTGCGGAACCGTGTCCATTGAATGTTTTGATACTCTCCTTATCGGCCTGCAGGATGGCCTCGTAGGTTTCGCGGTCATACTCTTCCATCCACGAGAGCAACGTGGGGCCAAAGTTGAAACTTATGCGACTGTAGTTGTTAACAATATTTTTGATTACGCCACCTTCTAAAATCCGCGAGGCAGCATTGGGCGCATAACACTCAGCCGAAATGCGTTCGTTCCAATCGTGGTACGGATGGGCGGAGTCCTGGACTTCAATTACTTCAAGCCAGGCATTTTCGCGGGGTGGTTGATAAAAATGTCCGTGAATACAGATGTACTTCTCCATTTGTTCTGTCAATAGTCAATGATCAATGGTAATTGATGACTCATCCGTGATTGGTGACACTAAATGATTGCTTATTGTTAATTGCTAATTGTAATTACTCCAGTTCAAATTCTGCCTCTTCTTTTTCCAGTTTTAGCACGGATATACCCAACGGTGGCAGTGTAAGCGATAGGGAATAATCTTTTTGGTGGTATTTTATGGGAGAGGTAAACAATGCCCCCTGGTTTAACACACCGCTTCCGCCATACTTCATGTCATCGGAATTAAAAATTTCCCGCCACTGGCCCCGGTAAGGCACGCCTACCCGGTAATGGCTCCGTGTTTCGGGTGTGAAATTGCAGGTTACCAACAATAAATCTTCTTTCTTATCGGATTTGCGCTGGTAAATAATTACGCTATTCTGATGGTCGGAGTAATCTACCCATTCAAACCCACGGTCGTCAAAAGCATAATGATAAAGCGCGGCCTCTGTTTTATACAACGCGTTCAAATCTTTCATTAACTGGTAAACACCCTGATGATTAGGATATTGCAACAAGTGCCAGTCCAGGCTCTGGTCATGGTTCCACTCGGCCGATTGCCCAAACTCCCCGCCCATGAACAAAAGTTTTGTTCCAGGATGTGTATACATGTACGAAAACATCAAGCGCAAATTGGCAAACCTCCGCCATTCATCACCGGGCATACGCCCTAACAATGAACCTTTACCATGCACCACTTCATCGTGCGATAATGGTAACATAAAGTTTTCAGTAAAGGCATACATGATGCTAAAGGTAATTTCATTCTGGTGGTACCTGCGATGGATCGGATCGTTCTTAAAATATTTTAGCGTGTCGTGCATCCAGCCCATCATCCACTTCTGTCCAAAACCGAGCCCGCCTAAATAGGTTGGTTTTGAAACCCCTGGCCATGCCGTTGATTCCTCGGCAAAGGTTACAATATCCGGAAATTGTGAATAGGCAACTTCATTAAACTCTTTCAGGAAAACAATGGACTCAATATTTTCGCGACCACCATATTGGTTCGGTATCCATTCACCTTCCTTACGGGAGTAATCCAGGTACAACATGCTGGCTACAGCATCTACACGAAGCCCGTCAATATGATAGCGGTCGAGCCAATACACAGCGTTGCTGATGAGGATGGAACGCACTTCGTTGCGGCCGTAATTAAAAATATAACTCTTCCAGTCGGGATGAAAACCCTTACGGGGATCGGAATGTTCGTACAGGTGTGTGCCGTCAAATTTATACAAGCCATGTTCATCGCCCGGAAAATGTGAAGGCACCCAATCAAGGATAACACCAATACCGGCCTGGTGGAGGCTATCGAC
This sequence comes from Cyclobacteriaceae bacterium, assembly GCA_025808415.1. Taxonomy (NCBI): domain Bacteria; kingdom Pseudomonadati; phylum Bacteroidota; class Cytophagia; order Cytophagales; family Cyclobacteriaceae; species Cyclobacteriaceae bacterium. The sequence goes on along the minus strand of CP075525.1, from coordinate 2,051,664 downwards.
TAAGTACATAAATTCTTCAGGAGAACCAAAGCGGCTTGATGGGGCAAAATAACCGGTGATCTGATAGCCCCACGATCCAAAGAACGGATGCTCCATAATGGGCAGGAACTCTACATGTGTAAAACCAAGATCAGTAACATACGCCACCAACTCATCGGCCATTTCGCGGTAGCTCAATGAGCGGTTTCCGTCTTCGAACTTTCTTCTCCACGAGCCAAAGTGCACTTCATAAACCGAATAGGGTTTCGGCTTACCGGTTTCAGATTTCCGCTTGTCAAGCCATTTAGCATCTTTCCATTTATAGTCAGTGTCCCAAATAATAGAAGCTGTTTTGGGTGGTGTTTCAGCGAACATGGCAAAGGGATCAGCCTTCTCCAGAAAATCACCTGTATTGGAGTGGACAGCATACTTGTAGGCCTCACCACTATGTACACCGGGAAAGAAACCTTCCCATATTCCGGATTCATCCCACCGCGGAGAAAGTTTATGGCTTTCGCTATTCCAGTAATTAAAGTTTCCAATCACAGAGACAGCTCGGGCATTGGGTGCCCACACGGCAAAGTAGGTTCCTTTCTTACCGTTAAAATCAACCGGAAAAGACCCCATTTTTTCATAGAGCTTAAAATGCTTGCCGGTTTTAAACAGGTGTATGTCAAAATCTGTAAACCGGGTGTAAACATCTGCGGCAATACTTGCTTCGGATGATATTTTTTTCTTTTTACCCATAGTAATCGTCATTGGTCATTGATCAGTTGTCATTGGTGAAATCTCTGTATTCCTCAGAAGGCTCAGAAACTCTTCCAATTGAATGAATATATTTGTTAGCATTTTTCCAAGTAGCGAAATATCCACAATCAATTTATTTTACCTTCTTGTACACATTTAATTCCTCAAGTTCGATAAATCTAATTGATGACCAATGACTGATTACTTCTTCCCCTTTTTCTTACTTTCCCGTTCTTCTTTAGCCTGCATGTACCGGTTCATGTGATAACTGATTCCACGCAGCGGAATAACAACCCAATCCGGGCGGCCGTTTAATTCATAACCCAGTTCATAAATTGCTTTTTCAATCAGGAACGTCCTGATAAGCACTTCATTCTCGTACGAAAGTTCTTTACCAAGGCCCAAACGCTCCAGGTACGCACCAAAATAAAAGCGACTTACATAATGCTGCCACTGCTCGGCCCACGACTCCAAAAATTCCATGTCACGGTCGCGGTAATTTTCATTCAGTAAAATTTTTCCAAAAGCTGCATACTGAAATGAACGCATCATGCCCGCAACATCCTTCAGCGGGTTTTTCTTTAACCTGCGCTCGCTGAAAGAGAAACCTGGTTCGCCCTCAAAGTCTATAATCACAAAGTCCTTACCGGTAAACAGCACCTGCCCCAAATGATAATCGCCATGGATGCGTGTTTTCATTGCATTAATACGTACTTCATAAATTTCCTTGAAGCACTCAAGCACCTCATTTTCCATAGCCAACACTTTCATGGCCAGCTCGCGAACTTCAGGATCAAGCTTTGCCAGCGATGACTCCAATAAATTAAACCTATCGCGCACGAGCTTGCGTAGCGAAGAATACAATGATCGTTGATAATTGGCCGTGAATGGCTCAGGTGCAAAAGCAGGATTGCTTTGATCGGAAGCCAAAGCCAGGTGCATTTCGGCCGTTCGCTGCCCCAGGCGCACTACACGTTCATAAAAACCACGCCCTATAAATTCCTGTATGAGTTCAGGGGCTTCTTCAAAGGCAATGCTTGATTTATTGATAAGCTTGGGCAATTTCTCTTTTTTAGCTTTTGTGATTACACGTTCATAAAACCGCCCTACCGAATCTATGGTCATGCTCCACGCCTCGCCCTGGTTCTCCACTTTCTCCTGCAACAGGCCAAATACAATAACACGATCTTCGTCATCTTTAAATTCAATACTGCCCGCATATTTAGGGCTATTGGTAAAGCTTGTATTTTCAGAAAGAAAGCGGACAATTTCCAGGTCTGGATTGATTTCACGCTCCAGCTTGCGATAGAATTTAAAAAAGTACTTTTCGTTATAAATGATGGCCGTGTTGCTTTGGTCGGCCTTCAGCACTTTTGAGTCTACTGCTCCGTCTATGCTGATCTTATTAAATACACTTGAGTTGAACTCCAGCACACCATCGTCAAATTTTATGCGCGCTTTTTTGTCCATGTTAATCAGCAAGTGGTCGCGGAATAGTTTATCATAGCTGCTGTCCATCACAAAGCCCACCTCGTCCTGAATTTCAGCACGGCAGATCACACTTTGAGCATGGTACTCCACCCGGTCAATAACGGTATCTGCCGGGGCAAACGTAAGCGGGATGAAATATAACTCGGGCAAACGCTGTACGTAATGCACTTCCACCAGGGTAAGGTAGTGAGTTTGACCGCTCACTTTGAGGGGTATCATTTTTTCGATACCCATTTTGCTGATGACTTTAGCTTTACCGCCAAACCACCGGCACTTTTTCATAAAGGGAGGAAGTATTTTCCGTTCGAACTGGCGCTTCTCATTATAGGAATTAAAAACCTTCTCCCATGAAAGATCCGTTGCGAAGAGTGGAAGTTCACCGCTGGTTTCGGGTTTGGTTTTCTTGTCAACCGTATCCAATTGTAACCAATAGTAACCATAAGCACCTATGGTTATTGAATACTGACCTTCACCAACGTTCATAAACCGGTTTTGGCTGAACACTTCGGTTACATCACAATCTTTAAATTCGGTTAGGTTAAGCGTTGTGAATTGCGAAAACTGCGACAGGTTGGCCACCAAAATTATGCGTTGCTTTTCATACGAGCGCAAAAAACAAAGCACTTTACTATTGGTGCTTTCAATGAATTTCATTTCACCCCGACCAAAAACGTTCAGGCGTTTGCGCATGGCAATCACCTGCCGCACCCACCACAGCAACGAAGATGGGTTTTCATCCTGTGTGGCCACATTTACAGACTCGTACCGGTAAATCGGATCGGTGATAACCGGCAGGTAAAGCTTTTGCGGGTTAGCGTTTGAAAACCCTGCATTAACGTTCATACTCCATTGCATGGGTGTACGCACGCCAAAGCGGTCGCCTAAATAAATGTTATCGCCCATGCCAATTTCATCGCCATAATACAATACGGGTGATCCGGGCAATGAAAGCAAAATGGTGTGGAGCAATTCAATCTTTTTACGATCGTTGTTCAACAGCGGTGCCAACCGCCTGCGGATACCCAGGTTGTACTTGGTGTGCGGATCGTTGGCGTAGGCTTTAAACAGGTAATCCTTTTCCTCTTCGGTTACCATCTCCAACCCCAGTTCATCGTGGTTACGCAAGAACAACGCCCACTGACTATTTGGGGGCGTATCGGGTGTTTGCTCCAGGATATCTACAATAGGATAGCTATCTTCCGTTCGCAACCCCAGGAAAAGCCGTGGCATTAACGGATAATTAAAATTCATGTGGCACTCTTGCCCATCGCCAAAATACGAGGCCGCATCTTCAGGCCAGAGGTTAGCCTCCGAAATCAAAATCCTGTTTTTGTAATGCTTGTCGATGTGCGCGCGTATGCGCCTTAAAAAGGTATGCGTTTGCGGAAGGTTTTCACAACTGGTCCCCTCTTCCTCAAACAAAAAAGGTGCAGAAGGTAACCGGAATCCGTCAACACCCATTTTCATCCAAAAGTCGATGACCTTGATCATCTCCATTTGCACTTCGGGGTTATCGTAATTTAATTCTGGCTGATGACGATAAAAGCGGTGCCAGTAATATGCTTTGGCTTCCGGATCCCACGTCCAGTTGGAAGATTCATCATCCTGTACAATAAGCCGGGCTTCTTTGTATTTATCAGGTGTATCGCTCCATACATAAAATTCGCGGTAGCGTGAGCCGGCTTTAGCTTTGCGTGCACGCTTAAACCACGGATGCTGGTCGGAAGTATGGTTAAGGACAAGTTCAGTGATAACCCGGATACCACGCGCATGGGCTTCTTTTAAAAATGATTTAAAATCAGACAGGGTACCATAGTCGGGATGGATTTCATAATGGTCGGTAACATCGTAACCGTCATCCTTTAATGGTGAAGGGTAAAATGGCAAAAGCCAGAGGGTGTTAACACCCAGGTCTTCCAGGTAATCAAGTTTCTGCACCAACCCGTTAAAGTCGCCAATACCATCGTTGTTACTATCGTAAAATGCACGTACCGATACCTCGTAAAAAATGGCATCTTTAAACCATAGCGATTCATTAATTTTTGGTGCACTCATCTTACATAAAGGATTCGTGTATATCTACTTTAAATAAATGAAATGGGATTTTATGCGGGTTCAATTCCACATAATTCCACTCCTGCGTCCAGGTGTAGTGTTCATCGGTCATCAGGTCGTGCAACTTTGCATTAATCTTGCCCCGCATGTTTAATAAGTGAGTGGGAAGTTGCACATAACCATGCTGCGTATTGTGCTGATCGAGGTTAACGATCACCAGAATAATACTCTTAAGGTCATCTGTAAATTTGAGGTACGCCAACATGGCATCATTTGCAATTGAACAGAAATGGAGGTTCCAGGTTGATTGCAAGGCAGCATGTTCTTTTCGTGCCTTGTTTACAATAGAAATAATGTCCGTCATTCGATTGGTGCGCCTCCAGTTGTACTGCCTGATTTCATACTTCTCCGAATCCATGTACTCTTCTTTACCGGGCACGGGGTTGTTCTCATAAAATTCGTACGGTGGACCATAAATTCCGTAATTCGATGAAAGTGTGGCAGCCAATGCCAGGCGAATTATAAACATGTTTTCGCCCTGGTGCTGGAGGTGGTAAGGAAGTATGTCGGGCGTGTTAGGCCAGAAGTTAGGCCTGAAATAATTGCGCGATGGCCCATAGACCAATTCATTCATGTAATCAGTCAACTCCTGCTTACTAACCCGCCAGGTAAAGTAAGTGTACGATTGCGTAAAACCCGATTTAGCCAACGAAGCCATAATGCGTGGCCGGGTAAAAGCTTCCGACAGAAAGATAACATCCGGATAGTTTTTATGCACTTCATCAATGGCCCACTCCCAGAAAGGAATTGGTTTGGTGTGCGGATTATCCACGCGAAAAATCATTACCCCTTGCTCCACCCAATACACGATAACCGATTTTAGTTCCTCCCACAAACCCTTCCAGTCATCGCCTTCAAAATTGAAAGGATAAATATCCTGGTATTTTTTGGGTGGGTTTTCTGCGTATTGAATTGAACCATCGGGGCGTTGTTTGAACCATTCCGGATGATCCTTGACATACGGATGGTCAGGTGCACATTGAAAAGCCAAGTCAAGCGCAATGTCAATCCCGATTTTTCTGGCCTCGGCAATTAGCCTTTTGTAATCGTCAAGTGTGCCCAGCTGTGGGTGTATCGCCTTGTGACCGCCCTCATCGCTACCAATGGCCCAGGGCGAACCCGGCTCACCTTCAGTTGCCCTTACGTTGTTGTTTTTTCCTTTACGGTTAATTTTTCCTATCGGGTGGATAGGCGGAAGATAGAGCACATCAAACCCCATGGCCGATACCCGCGGAAGCAATTTGATCACGTCTTTAAAAGTGCCGTGCTTGCCATCAGAAGCAGCCGAACGTGGGAACAATTCGTACCAGGTGCTGAACAACGCTTTTTTCGTTTCGACAATAACCGTTAATTCTTTTTTATAACGGCTTTCAAATTCACGAAGCGGATGACGGTGAACCAGGTCGCCAAACTCAGCGCTTTGAACATACTCAACATTCTCCAGATATTTTTTATCGTCCCTGAACCGGGTGGCCAATTGAGTGAGTTCTCTTTCCTTTTTACCGGCAACTTTCTCCAATAAAAGGGCACCCTCCAACAGTTCAAGTTTAACGTTAAGCATGGCCTTGGCCTTCTTTTTTAGTCCATCGTGCCATGTTTCTAAATGGTCTATCCAGGCTTCAACGGTAAAAATATAGTTAGTCTTTTCGGTGGTATAGAAAGATGCCTTCCAGGTATCATTTCCCAACTCGGTCATGGGTGTGCGTTGCCATTCCCTGGCGCCAGCCTTCTTATACAGTACGTCTGCCCGAACATGGTCATGACCATCGGCAAAAATATCGGCAGTAACATCCACCCGCTCACCAACAGTGCGTTTGGCCGGATAGCGTCCGCCATCAATTTCAGGTTGTACATTTTCAATTATTACCCTAACCTGGCCAGCAATTTTTTCTACGTTCATAATACTTATATGCTTATCTGCACACAACTTAAAATTCAAAAATAAATGCACTGAATGGAGGAAGATCAAGGGACAAGGTTAAATTGTCCAGTTGTTCACCTTCAGCGTTCCATAAAATTTCCTTTAGCGGGTACTCAGCTTGTTTATCCAGCGAAATCGTATTTGCCAATGCTTCGGGTATGGAAATTTTTATCCTGCGGGTTGACGTATTAAACGCGGCCACAATCAATAAGCGATGTTTATCATAATAACGAATGCAGGCAAAAACATCATCGTTAAAATTTCTGAGGTCAATGTTGTACGAGGTAATATCGGCATACTCGCCCAAAACAATAGCCGGATGTTTGCCTGCTAAATTTAATAACGATGAATAAAAATTTCTTAACCGATGTTGGTCATCACTTAATGAAGCCCCATCAAAAGCACCACCGTTCATCCACTTTTGGTGTTCAGGCACACCCCAGTAATCGAAAATTGTGGTTCGGCCATCATCACCCTGAAAACCTTCGGCCCCGGCACCGGGCTCCCCTACTTCCTGGCCAAAGTAGATCATGACCGGTGCCTGATCAATAGCCGCACTGATTACCATGGCCGGCATGGCCTTCCAGGGATTACCGGCAAAATATTTTGATGCGATGCGTTGCTCATCATGGTTCTCCAAAAAATGAAGCATCTGTGCATTGATACCCCTCAGGTCATTTTGGATCACCTCAATGTCTTTTGTACTCCGCTGGCCATTGACCAATAACCTAAGCGTATCGTACAATTGAACTTTATCATATAGGTAATCGAATCTTCCGGTGTGGATATAATTACGATACTGGTTTGGGTTATAGATTTCAGCGATGAAAACTATTTCAGGGTTAACCGCTTTTACCTGGGGAATAGCCCATTGCCAGAATTCCACGGGCACCATTTCGGCCATATCGCACCGAAACCCATCTACCTTTTTGTTTGCCCAGAAAACAAGTATGTCTTTCATCTTTACCCATGTATCGGGCACGGGGTTGAAGTGAGATTGCCTTCCGTTCTCTATGTCAACACCGTAGTTGAGTTTCACGGTTTCAAACCACTCATGCAGGCCGGGGCTTGCCGTGAATTGATCGTTACCCGTAACCTTTGCCGGGGTTTCTTCAAACTTACCATCCTTGGTTGGAAAATCATTATTCGGACCGAGTGGTTCATACTCCCTGGGCACCACAAAGGATTGGCCTGGTAAATAATAGAAGTTGTTGTCGGGTTTAAAGCGAACCCTCTTATCATCAAACTCGCCCAGGTCAACAACGCCTTTAGGTTTGGCATCGGATTTATAGGCACGTGCCACATGGTTGGGAACGAAATCGATCAATACTTTTAAACCATGCTTGTGGGTACGCTCTATCAATTGTTCAAATTCCTTCATCCTGTTGGGCACTGAAACGGCCAAGTCGGGATTAACATCATAATAGTCTTTAATAGCATAAGGCGACCCTGCCCTGCCCTTCACCACATCGGCATCGTCAAGCGGTATGCCGAATTGCGTGTAATCGGTAAGCACGGCATGCTCCAATACACCGGTATACCAAACATGGGTAATGCCCAATTCTTTAAGGGCCACTAACGCCCGGTCATTTATATCTGCAAACTTCCCTACACCATTTTCCAGAAGCGTTCCATACGGTTTGTTTACGGTTTCTTTGTTGCCAAACAACCGGGCCATTAGTTGATAAACAATAATCTTTCTGGGGGTTGTGTCCATGCCGGGTAAGGGTGGTTGTTCCTCTTTCTTTTGGCTGCACCCTGCTAATGCTAGTATGCCTAAAATAAGGGTAAATCGGTACATTCTGAAAGATAAGGAATGATATGAACCCGCTGCGCTGAGGAGGCACAAAATTTCATGCAAACGATTGCGATAAAATTTTACCGTAAACCAAAAAACCCTTTCAATTACCCTTAGAAAAAATGTCAATAAACAGATCGAACAAGTATATTTACTTTTAGTCGAAATCGAACCCTTATGTACCTCAACATTGACGCACAAAACCAAAACACATTTGATGCTATTGTAGTTGGCACTGGCATTAGTGGTGGCTGGGCCGCCAAAGAACTTACAGAGAAAGGTTTAAAAACCTTAGTGCTTGAACGCGGCCGCGATGTAAAGCACCCCGATTACCCAACGGCAACAAAAGACCCCTGGCAGTTGCCCTTTGCCGACAGGCCAACAGCCGAGGACCTGGAAAAGCAAGGCGTACAAAACCGAACCGGTTATACTGTGCGACAGTCCACCAAGCATTGGTTTGTCAACGACCTTGAAAATCCATATACGGAAAAAGAAGGAAAGCGCTTTGACTGGATGCGTGGCTACCATGTAGGTGGCCGATCTATTATGTGGGGACGGCAGAGTTACCGCTGGGCACCATTGGATTTTGAAGCTAATCTTAAAGAAGGAATAGCTATTGACTGGCCCGTTCGATACAAAGAAATCGAGCCGTGGTACGATTATGTGGAAACATTTGTAGGCGTTAGTGGCCAGCCTGAGGGGCTGGACATATTGCCGGATAGCAAATTCATTCAAGCCATGGAATTGAATTGCGTAGAGAAGGAATTGAAGAAATCCATGATGGAAAAATTCGGAAGGATACTTACCATTGGCCGTGTGGCCAACCTGGCCGGTCCCCTCGCCCATGATAAGAGCCCACAGCGCGGCACGTGCCAATACCGTAACCTTTGCAGTAGGGGTTGTCCGTATGGTGCATACTTTAGCAGCAATTCAGCAACACTACCGGCAGCCGCAGCAACCGGAAACATGACCCTGCGCGCCAACGCAATTGTTTATGAAGTGATTTATGATGAACAGAAGGGAAAAGCAACGGGTGTAAAAGTGCTGGATGCAGAAACCGGAGAACAAGTTGAATACTATGCCAAAGTAATTTTCCTTTGTGCATCAACCATGGGCTCTACGTTCATTTTAATGAATTCAAAATCTAAACGGTTCCCCAATGGCCTTGGCAACGACAGCGATCAATTAGGACGAAACATTATGGATCACCACTTGGGTGTTGGTGCAAGCGCAGAAGTTGAAGGCTTCGAAGATCAATACTACTATGGAAGAAGGGCCAACGGAATTTACATACCACGCTTCCGCAACATTGGCAAAGATAAGCGCGACTACCTGCGCGGCTTTGGCTACCAGGGCGGTGCCGGGCGCAGCGGATGGTCCAGGCTTGTTGCCGAAATGAGCATTGGTGAACAATTGAAGGAGGCCGTAACGACACCCGGTAAATGGAGCATAGGCATGGGTGGCTTTGGTGAAGTATTGCCCGACCCAACAAACCTCGTTACCATAAATCCGGATAAGAAGGATAAGTACGGATTACCCACCCTGCTGTTCGATACAGAATTTAAAGAGAATGATTTCAAAATGCGCAAAGACATGGCCAACGATGCCGCTGAAATGTTGGATGCGGCAGGTTTTAAGAATGTCCGCTCATACGACAATCCTTCTCAACACGGTCTTGGCTTAGGCATTCATGAAATGGGCACAGCACGTATGGGTAAAGACCCAAAAACTTCGGTACTGAACAAATGGAACCAGGTACATGCCTGCAAAAATGTTTTTGTTACTGATGGTTCCTTTATGACTTCCGCTTCGTGCGTTAACCCCTCGTTAACCTATATGGCCTTTACAGCACGTGCCGTGAATTATGCGGTGGAGGAATTCAAAAAGCAAAATCTTTAATCGATTGACCTATGAACAGACGAGAAGTAATTAAACGGACAGCATTATTGATGGGCGGTGTAGTTTCAACACCGGCCATTATGGGTATATTAAAAGGTTGTCAGGCAAAACCTGGTATTGACTGGACACCTGAATTTTTTACCGCTGATCAGGCCTTTGTAGTAACCGCAGTAGCCGAAATTATTATTCCCAAAACCGATACACCTGGCGCTAAAGAAGCTGGGGTGCCGGCCTTTATTGAGGAAATGGTTTATAAAGCCTACAAGCAAGCCGATCGGGAAAAGTTTATTGCTGCACTTGATGAGTTCACAAACTTTTCTGGCTTTCTTAAATTAGGCAGTGAAAAACAAAAAGAATATGTGCTTGAGGCACACCAAAAAGCAATAGAGGAAAAACCGGAACAACGGCCATTTGTTATGATGATGAAGGAGCTTACCATGCTCGGATTCTTCAGCAGTAAACCAGGGGCAACTGAAGTACTGCGCTATGAAGCAGTGCCTGGATATTACAATGGCTGTATGCCTTTGAGTGAGGTTGGTAAGACCTGGGCTACTTAAACAGTTATCTCTTTAACTTGAAAGCCAGAACAGAATTGTTTCTGGCTTTTTTTGTTTGACTATGTACACGTTGTTGCGATGAGTATCGTTTATGTCAAAACAAACGTTTGCGTAATTTTTCTAATGAAATAAGAGGCACAGACATTATATTTAACGAGATTTTAATTGAATTGAAATGAGGCGAATTTTACTTTTTACACTGTTTTCAGCATCCGTATTTTCAGCAGTTGCTCAATTAGTCATATTAAGCCCTTGCCAAAGTCCATCGCCCGACCAAGAAGTTACCATTACATTTGATGCCTCCGGTACTTCGCTGGAGGGAGAAACCAAGGTATATGCCCATGCTGGTGTTGTTATTAATAATACAAACACGCCTACTGGTGGTGACTGGACTGCCGTTAAAGGCAGTTGGGGTCAGGATAATGGTGTGGGGCTGATGACTCAGGTTCCGGGACAACCTAATAAGTGGACACTTGTACTTGGGCCAACGCTGCGGAGCTATTTCAACACACTTTCCCCGGCTAATGCTCCTATCTATTGGCTAGCCGTAGTTTTTCGAAATGCAAATGGTTCAAAACAAACATCTCCCGACATTTTTATTCGGTTAAATAAACCTATTGCGCTTACACAACCTCAACAACGAGAAATTTTTATTCCAGCCGGTAATGCAATACCCGTCTCTGCCTCCATATGCTCCACTGCATCTTCTATTAAAGTTTCTGTAAACGAAGGAAGTGGTTTTGTTGATATCGGATCTCCAGTATTAAATACAAATTCGATTTCCGTAAATTTCATCCCAACAGGATCCGGGCAAAAAATTGTTCGTGTTACTGCAACAATTGAAGGAACAGACCAATTTTTAGAGGAAACCCTAACGGTATTTAATCAACCACCGACAGTTATTCAAGCCTTGCCTGCAGGCGCTAAACGCGGAATAAATTACAATCCATCAAATCCATCAAGTGTTACACTCGTATTAGAAACACCATTAGAAAAAAACTTTGTATATGTAGCCGGGGATTTTAACAATTGGCAAGCTAACGATGCATACTTTATGAAAAAGACACCGGATGCCAAATTCTTTTGGCTTACGCTAAATGGGCTTACACCGGGTCAACAATATGTGTTTCAGTATTGGGTTGATGGTAACGTTAAAATCGGAGATCCTTATGCGGAAAAAGTGGCCGATCCATGGAATGACCCCTTTATTCCTAATAGCACGTACCCCAATCTGCCAATTTATACCAAAACAGAGTACGGTATTGCCAGCGTTCTTCAAACCAACCAAACTGCTTATACCTGGTCACCCAATGAAATGACGTGGCAAGCACCCCCTAAGGACCAACTGATTATTTACGAATTATTACTTCGCGATTTTATTGGTACACGGAAATACCGCGACCTTGCCGACAGCTTATCGTACCTGAAAAAGCTGGGAATAAATGCAATTGAGTTAATGCCTATCATGGAATTTGAAGGTAACTTAAGTTGGGGGTACAACCCCTCCTATTTTTTTGCACCTGACAAATTTTATGGAACCAAAAATGATTTAAAGTATCTGGTAGACAAGGCCCATCAGGAAGGTATTGCTATTATCCTTGATATTGCACTTAATCATGCTTTTGGACAATGTCCTTTGGTTCAGCTCTATTCCAATGGCGGCCAGCCCGCTGAAAATAATCCATGGTTCAATGTTGTGGCACGCCATCCGTTTAATGTTGGGTACGATTTCAATCATGAAAGTATTTACACACAACAGTTTGCCGATAGTGTTATCCGGTTTTGGATTGAGGAATACCACATTGATGGTTATCGCTTCGATCTGTCAAAAGGCTTTACACAACGATTTTCAAGTAATGTAAGTGAATGGAATGTCTATGACCAAAGCCGGATTGATATCTGGAAAAGGATTTCTTCAAAGATTTGGAGCTACAAACCCAATGCATATATAATTCTCGAGCACTTTGGCGGAGACGCAGAGGAAAATGTCCTGGCCAATGAAGGGATGTTACTATGGAGAAGGCTGGACGAGCAATACGCAGCTTTACTAAAAGGTAACACCAGCACGGTTATATCCGGTGCTGATTCCAGAACACGGGTTACCTACATGGAAAGCCACGATGAAGAAAGACTTGCATACGAACTCCGAACTTCCGGCCAACAAACTGGCGGATACAATATTCGTTCGGTAAAAACTATGCTGGACAGGATAAAACTTGGTGCTGCGTTCTTCTATACTCTTCCGGGGCCAAAAATGTTATGGCAATTTCAGGAACTTGGATACGACAAGAGCATTAATACGTGCACAAACGGCACAATCTTACCCTCTTGTCGGTTGGATAATAGACCGCTTCCATGGGGTACGGCTGGATTGGGTTACTACGAGAATGCCGATCGTCAACGCTTGTACAAAGCCATGAGCGCTATTTTTAAATTAGTCAATACCAATCGTTCAGTTTTTACAAGCGGAACTATACTTTGGCAACAGAGTGGTGATACCCGAAGGATAAACATTACACATCCATCCATGGATGTTGCCATCCTTGGAAATTTTTCTACTTCTGCACGAAGTGCTAGTGCAAACTTTAGCAAAACCGGAACGTGGTATGATTATTTTAGTGGGTTACCATATGAGGTCACCGATCGTCAGCAGCAAATTTCATTAAGCCCCGGTACATTTTATATTTTCACCACCGTTCAGCAACCCACACCAGAACCTGAATTGATAGTTGGTTTGGAGGAACCTGCCTTATACAACAAAACCATACAGGTTTTTCCAAACCCGGCCAATGGGCGAGTATTTGTTACCGCAGATGAAACAATACCAGGACCGGTAATAATTAAATTGTACAACCCTAACGGCCAGCTCGTTTACAAAAAACAAATGGAAGGATTTGCTATTGAAGAAATTGAGACCAATCAATACCCTTCAGGACTATACTTGCTTCGTATAAACACAGCTCGCGGTTTTATAACCAGGAAACTTGTTATTGCTGACAACTAACTGATAATTATACTTAAATGCTTGAAGCCCTGGCTTATAGCCTCTATTTGCGGCTTGGTAAAATATTCCTGTTCCAGAAAGAAATGCTTCATACCGGATTGGTCGGCTGCGGCAAATATCGATTTATAGTCAATTGAGCCTGAGCCTACATCGGTTTGCAATTTTCGATCGGTTTTGTCCATATCTTTTACATGCCAAAGGTGTATCCTGCCTTTGTTCTTACGGAATAACTCCAGCGCATCAACCTCTGCAAAAGTACTCCAGTAAATATCCAGTTCGAGAATTATAGAAGGATCCATTCCCGCAACCATCACGGTATAAGGTACCTCCCCATCAACCGGAATAAACTCAAACTCGTGGTTATGATAACCCAATGTTATGCCCGCTTTCCGACATGTTTCATTTGCGTTATTCATTAAATCAATAACGCGCTTGTAACCGTCCATTGTTTTACGCTCCTCCGGATGAAGCCAGGCTATAACCATATACTGTTGCCCGGCTTTTGCTGCATCATCAACCGCTCGTTCCCATTCATTAACCAGGGTACCCTTCATAGTGGGGAAAGCCTGCCCGGTCATGTAATGTCCGCTTACAATTTTCAAGCCCAGGTCCGAAGCCATAGCCTTAAATTCTGCGTAGGGCATATTAAAAACCTTTCCATCATTATGCCCATACAACTCCAACTCCTTAAATCCAATCTTAGCTACTTGTTGCAACGTTCCTTTAACATCCTTCAGTATTATATCCTTCAAGGTATAAAGCTGAATACCAATGGGTTTTTCATGGGCAGGTGTTTTACAACTGATTAAAGACGGAAGCAAAATTCCACCTGTAGCAGCAAAAGCAGATTGTTGAATAAAAGTTCTCCGTTTCATGTGTTTATAGTTATCGCGTTCTAATCCATTCATACGCCTCATCCTCATCGGAAAAAACGGCCAGTTGAACACCGTGCGCAGCAAACTTTTCCTCAGCATTCAACTTGAATTTCTCCATCGGGTAATCGGCAAAAAGATCATCCCCTAAGATGACACCATGATATTTTACACCTGCTTTTACAAAAAGCAGGTCGTCCCAAACCTGAACAAACCAATCTTCTGTTTCCTGATCTACTTCACCCAACATTTGGGTGTCGGCCAGCCAGGCCAGGTTATCATAGGCTTTGGCCAATTCAATGTAGCGCTGTTGAATGGCTATTAAGTTACTTCGAAAAACCTCACCCGAAGGCTCGGTTTTCCAACGGTGCTTCAAAACAGGCAAGGCATCATCCAGTTCACAAATGACATACTCGTTTTCAAACACCGGGTGAACCATGTTTATTTAATTATTTTCTTTCTTCACCATCCAGCGAAAGGACATAAATCGCCATTTTCTCAGCATCTTCCTGCTTCATGTCAGGATGACCATTCATGGGCACCTCACCCCAAACGCCACTGCCACCTTCAATAATTCGTTTGGCCAGGTATTTAATGTTCGCATCGGTGAACTCATACTTCTCGGCAACTTCTTTGTGGGCAGGCCCAATTATTTTATTGGTTGGATGATGGCAGGTTTTACAATCGGACTCATCCACCAGGATTTTACCGATGGCGGCCAATTGGTTGGTGGAGAGTTGAACGGGCTCATCCTGGGCTTGATCTGTAGTTTTATTTCCGCCACAAGATGCTAACCCGGAAATAAATAGTGCCATCACCAAAATTTTCTTTGTCATATGCCTAATATTTTTTTATTCAATTTAACATCAGTTCCAACCGAAGCAAAATCATCAAAGGTTTTATCCGTTACCCTTATTATATGTTCCCGAATAAAGGGTGCACCTTCCTTTGCTCCCTGCTCCGGATGCTTTATACAGCACTCCCACTCCAACACAGCCCAACCATCATAATTGTACTGTGCCAGTTTAGAAAAAATGCCTTTGAAATCAACCTGGCCATCGCCCAATGAACGGAAGCGCCCAGGACGGTTTATCCAATCCTGAAAACCACCATAAACACCACTTTTACCGGTAGCATTAAATTCTGCATCCTTTACATGGAACATTTTTATGTAGGGATGATAGAAATCAATGTACTGAAGGTAATCAAGTTGTTGAAGCACAAAGTGGCTGGGATCGAAAAGCAAATTCGCACGCGGATGGTTGCCCGTTTCGTTCAGGAATCGTTCAAACGTTATACCATCGTGTAGGTCTTCACCCGGGTGGATTTCGTAACATACATCTACACCGGCTTTATCAAAAGCATTGAGTATTGGCAACCAACGTTTTGCCAACTCTTTAAATCCAGCTTCTACTAATCCGGCCGGACGTTGCGGCCAAGGGTACACCGTATGCCAGAGCAGGGCACCCGAAAATGTAGCATGCGCTTTTAACCCAAGGTTTTTACTTGCTTTTGCTGCTAACTTCAATTGGTCAACAGCCCATGCTGTTCGTGCTTTATAGTTGCCTTTAATGTTTTTGGGTGCAAAGCCATCGAACATCACATCATATGCCGGATGCACCGCAACCAGTTGGCCCTGCAGGTGCGTACTTAGTTCTGTAATTTGCACACCGCAATCTTCAATCATCTCTCGGTACTCATCAGCATATGTTTTGCTTTCGGCCACGCGTTTCAGGTCAATGCAACGTTCATCCCACGTAGGTATTTGCACGCCAACATACCCCAACGATGCAGCCCATTTGCAAATAGACTTCATATCATCAAACGGTGGTTCGGCACCCATAAACTGGGCAAGAAAAATAGCTGGTCCTTTAATGTTCTTCATCTATGCTCTTAGATTTTAACCCACTTTTGTTTTCCCTTTGATGATTTAATGGCAGCCTCAATAAAGGCCATCCCTTTCACTCCATCATCCACATCAGGGAAGTCGTATTTTTCAGGATCTATTCTTTTTCCAGGTTTAAAATCGCGAACGGCCTTGGCAAAGGCTACGTAAAGGTTGGCAAATGCTTCCAGGTATCCCTCCGGATGGCCTGATGGCGTTCTGGTATTTTGCTTTGAACTATCACAGGTATACCCCATAGCTGAACGGTATATTTCTTTGGCTTTATCGGGCCATTTTAATAACAGTGTGTTAGGCTCTTCTTGTCGCCATTCAAGCCCGCCTTTTTCACCATACACGCGAATGGACAGATTATTTTCTTCACCGGCAGCAATTTGTGTGGCCAACAATGTGCCATGCGCACCATTATCGAAATGTAAGAACATCATGTCGTCATCATCAAGCAACCGGCCGGGCACAACGGAATTCAGTTCAGCACAAAGCTCAGTAATAGTTGCACCGGTTACATATTCGGCAAGATTAGCCGCATGCGTACCGATATCGCCAAGCGCACCACCCAGCCCGGATTTTTTAGGATCAGACCGCCAGGTGGCTTGCTTTTGGCCGGTCTTCTCAAGGGGTGCATGCAGCCAACCTTGTATATACTCTACATAAACCTTGCGGACTTTGCCCAATTTGCCAGACTTGATCAATTGCCGTGCTTCCTTGATCATCGGGTAACCAGTATAGGTATGCGTTAATGCGAACACCAATCCAGATTTATCAGCAACTTGCTTTAGTTTTTTTGCTTCGGCCAGCGAAAGCGTCATTGGCTTATCGATAATCACGTGGAAACCATTTTCCAGTGCTGCTTTGGCAGGAGCAAAGTGCATATGATTGGGCGTTACAATGGATACAAAATCCATGCGCTGATCGGCCGGCAGTTTTTTCTCTGCTTTAATCATTTCATCATAGCTCGAATAAATACGCGAAGAATCCAGGTAAAGTGAATCTCCGGTTGCTTTTGATTTTTGCGGATCGCTGCTAAACACTCCACATACTAATTCAATTTGGCCATCCATAGCGGCAGCTTTCCGGTGCACAGCCCCGATAAAACCATCAAGGCCACCGCCCACCATGCCCATGCGTAATTTTCTTTTCACCGTTGGTCAATTTTTAGGTTGTTAAGCAATATATCCAAAAGATCGTAAAACATTAATACTGATTTTACGCAAACGTTTGCAATTATTTAAAGGGCTTGCGCAATCGATTTATTCGTGCAATTTTAGGTGCTCAAACCAAACCAAAACATGACTACTCAAACCAATCTTCAATTAAGGCTTAGTGTAATGATGTTCTTCCAGTTTTTCATCTGGGGAGGTTTTTTTGTTACCATGGGCAGTTACCTGCTGGAAGTATTTAAGGGAACTGAGGGCATCAACACCATTATCGGCAGTGCATACGCTACCCACAACTGGGCGGGGTTGCTGGCACCCTTGTTTGTTGGCTTGATAGCCGACCGCTACATAAATGCCGAAAAGGTTAACGCCTTTTGCCATTTGGTTGGAGGGGCGCTACTGTGGTACGCAGCATCGGTTACCGACCCGGGAACATTCATCTGGATTATGTTCGCCTACTTTATGCTCTTTATGCCAACCCTGGCCCTGGTAAATGCCATTGCTTTCGCAAACATTGCTAACCCCGACAAACAATTTCCGGCTATTCGTGTGTGGGGAACCATCGGTTGGATTGTGGCTGGGTTAGTGGTAGCCCAAACGGTTTTAGGCTGGCTTGATATACCCCTTATTAAAGCACTTACCGGTGTTGCCAATGCGCAGGCTACTAACATACCCTTAAAGATGTGTTCCATCATGTCGGTTATTTATGGTTTATATAGTTTCACCTTGCCTGCGGCACCCCCTCAAGCCAAAGGTCAGGCCTTTAGCATTAGTAAAGCGCTGGGATTGGATGCTATTAAACTGATGGGGCAACGGAACTTTGGAATTTTTGCGCTTTGCAGTTTTCTCATTTGTATCCCGTTGGCGTTCTATTATGCACGCACCAACGATTTTATTTCTGCCATGGCCTTTGGTGAAAAGTCTGCTTCGTTTATGACGATTGGGCAAGTAAGCGAAGTTTTGTTCATGCTCCTTGTGCCTTTCTTTATCGTTCGGTTAGGGGTTAAGTGGATGTTATTGGTGGGCATGCTTGCGTGGACTTTGCGTTACTTTTTGTTTGCAAGTTTTCCCGAATCTTCAGCTTTGCTGATTGTAGGTATTGCCCTTCATGGCATCTGTTACGATTTCTTTTTTGTTACCGGCCAGTTATATGTTGACCGCAAAGCGCCCAAAGATATACGGGCCAGTGCACAAGGACTATTTGCCCTATTGACTTATGGCGCAGGTATGCTGATTGGCAACTACATATTGGGATGGTGGGGTGACAAAATCAACCTGGACGGCTCGTCACAAGCAGGCTGGTTAGACGGTGCCTTTACCTTTTGGATTATGCCTTCATCACTCGCACTGGGGGTAGCTATACTCTTCTTCCTTACTTTCTGGGAAAAGAGGGATGAAGTTAAAGCATAACTGAACAACATGCTTCGTTTTTTTAAGCACTAACCATACGTAGCCTTCATAATCGATTGTACTTCGGGTAGTGATTTAAAAACAGAAAAAGTTTTGCCTTGCGTGCGAAGTGCACCCAGGATATTTCCATATTGCGAAGCAGTAATATAACCGAGAGGGTTTTCAAGTAAACCATACCCAACCCCACCGGCAAAAGAATCGCCACAACCTGTTGTATCTATTACTTCCTTAACTTTCACAGCCGGAACCATCGTTTCAACAACCTTTCCCTTTTCCTTAAAGTAAACCAAACAGCCGGTTGAATCAGCCGTGATGTATACACATCGCACGCCTTGGTTAAGACAATGAGTTGCAAATTTCAACAACTCCGCACGGTCCAGATGCGAAGTATCGGTATAATCACTGGTTTCGTATTCTTTTTTAAACCATGAAGCATGAGCCTCTTCCAGGTTCATTTTTAAAACATCGATATACGGAAGCCACTGGTCACGGTCAATCCAGAACTTGCGCTGTCGCTCACCATTAAACAAACACGCTGTGGTAGGGCCATGAGCATCGAAAATAATAGTACCCTTACTTTTACTTTTAATAAACTTCAAGGTATCGATCGAAATTTCGTAGTCGCTGATGGGTACAAACACAAACACATCGCAATTCAGGATGTCCTTCACATCATCAGGCAAAATAGGATCCATAAAACCGGTTTGACGCTCTACCCGGTTATTCATATCAAGAAACTTCAAACTAATAATGTCGCCCTGATCGTTTTTAGTGGTTATGCATTTCATGTTGATGCCCTTATAGCCTGCAAAAACTTCTTTCACATTGTCCAGGTCAACCTTGCGCACGTGTGCCACCGGAAAAATTTCCAGTTGATCACCGGCCATTATGGACAAGGCAATTACGGGGTGTGTAATACAACCCCATTTTTGGATCAGGTCACCGTTATGGGTTACAATATGATCGCGGGGTATCGGGCCAAGCACTGCAATTCGCTTCATAAGGTATTAGTTTTCAGTTAGGAAAGCTGCACCGAATACACCCGCACTATCGCCCAGCAAAGGCTTTACTACCGGTGTATCGAGGCGGTCGTTAAAAACATTTTGCTTAAGGTAGCTAATTCCATCCGAATAAATGGAAGGTATGTTGCCCACGCCACCACCTACAACAATTACATCCGGATCTAGGATATTGATCACCACACTCAATGCTTTACCAAACATTTCATGTAAGCGGTTGATGGTTTTAACCGCTGCACCGTCCGCTTTATCCTGGGCACGGGAAAATATTTCTTTTAACTTAAGGGAATTGCCGCTTTGCTCGCGATAAAAACGTTCCAAGGCAGGACCAGCAATAACATTCTCAACGCATCCGGTTTTGCCGCAATAACATTTTCCTCCTGATTCATCTAAAAAATTATGGCCCCATTCGCCTGCTATACCTTGTAGCCCGTTTATTACTTTGTTGTTTACCACGATACCACCTCCACAACCCGTACCCATAATAACACCAAATACAACTTCGGCTGTCGGGAATCTTTCTTTTACTACACCCAACCGGGTTTCGGCAAGCGCAAAACAGTTTGCATCGTTAGCGGTAAGCACCTGCATTCCCAATAATTTTTCAAGGTCCTGTTTAAGTGGTTTGAAATTTAAAACAGTTGAGTTACTGTTCTTAAAAAGCCCTGTGTGCGTATCCATAGTGCCCGGTGTACCGATACCAATTTTATCAGGTTTATACCCGGCTTTTACCACCATCATATCCACCAATTTCTTAATTTGATGAAGCACATGTTCATAGCCAACATGGGCTTCGGTAGGCACTCGGTCGCGAAAAACAGATTCGGCACTTGCCGAAGAGTTCATAATAATGCCTTCAACTTTTGTACCGCCTAAATCAATACCCCAAAGTTGATTTGTATTAACTGACATATTTCTTACTCCTTTTAATTGCTCAAATCTTTAATTAAATATCGAGAGGTATTTTTATTGAATGTTCTCCACGAGTGCCAGAATTCCTGGTAGGCTTGAAGGGGCTCAAGCTGCCTGCCCTTTAAACTTCCTGAAACACATTCACCATGCGTATTCCATTCTGATTTAGTTTGTTTATCCTTGATAAAAGCTGAACCCGCCTCAGTATAAAATACCAATGAGTCACGTTTCCATACATGGAACGATGAGGAGTCAGGTTGAAGATGAATTAAAATGGGTACACCTTTTAATGTGTCATTGATTGTGGACATTTGTATAAGGTCATTCCAATCATACGCGCGAGCCCTATCGCTGATCTTAACGCCCAATACCCACGATTTATCTTTCCAGGAAAGTGAATCGCGGTATTCAAGGTGGCTTGCAATAGTGCCTCGGTCAAAGCCTTCCAGCTTTTTATACTTATCGGTGAATGAACTGTCGGGTTGCA
This sequence comes from Cyclobacteriaceae bacterium, assembly GCA_025808415.1. NCBI lineage: Bacteria > Pseudomonadati > Bacteroidota > Cytophagia > Cytophagales > Cyclobacteriaceae > Cyclobacteriaceae bacterium. The sequence goes on along the minus strand of CP075525.1, from coordinate 2,030,393 downwards.
TAATTTTGGAAGCAGGGTAAAGGGCAAGCCATGCCTGCAACGTCATTTGCTGCGACTGATATTCGGTAAGCACTTTACCGGTTAATGGGCCGGCTACAGCAACACCGGTAGCTTGCCTCCACCAACTTTTAGTGGTAGCATCTTCGAACATGGCATTGAAATGATCCATGCCTACCAACCTAAAATGCTCAAGCGCTCCGTCAACAACCGGGTCAAAAACCCTACCAGTTCGGCATACCGTACAATACGTTATCATTACCGGTAAACCACCAATGCTATCACGCACCTGGTGATGATACCCAATAATTTCTATTGGGTATGCCTTAGCTTCTCCGTTCAACTGAACCCCCAAAACCAGGCTTGATTGATTAACCTTATTGTCAATAAGGATGGAAAAAGTAAGTTGCCTTGGTTTCAAAAACATTTTATCGGCCAGAAACCTGAAGTTGAACATGTAAAAAACAGTAGCATAAGCTGCCAAGCCCGCTGAAAGAAAAATTTTCCAACCCCAGGATAATTGTCTCAATAAAAATGCAAGGCTGCCCAACAAAACCACACCACCGATCAGGCGAAGCAGCAGCATATGGCCATTCAAAAAGTAAGCGATACCAATCGTTTCGCGTTGCTGGCTTCCAGGAAAGGGCATGATGAAATATACCCTTAGTATCTCAACTGAAATTAAATAGAGGATGGATGCAACTGTTAGTATTCGAAATGCTTTCATGGCTAATGTCCTATCCCTCCTTTAAATTCTAATTCATTTTGCGATACCGGCTTCACCTTTATAAACAATACAGCAATTGCCGCCAATACCAGTAATATCCCGGCAAATAAAATAGCATAGCGCGAATCATTGCTAAGGAAATGCTTGATTACAAATCCAAAAGTTAGGTTTTGCAAAATCATAGGGATAACAATCATCATATTCACGATACCCATATACACACCATAGCGTTCTTTCGGTATTGAACTCACCACCATCAGGTAAGGTATGCCCATCATACTGGCCCAGCCAACACCAAAACCTGTAATAGCAACAAACAAGAGCATTTTATTTGTAATAAATGGAAACCAAATGAAGCCTGCAGCCGCGAGGGTAAGGCATAAGAAATGAACCACCTTTGGGCTGTATTTTTTTGCGAGCCAGGCAAGACCGAAAGCCGTGAGAAAAGTAACAATATTATACCATCCATTAACCAGCCCGGTTAAACTAACGGCCTGTTCATAGCCTTCCGGATCAGCAGATGGTGTTGCCTTAAAAATGGAAAGTGCAATGCTTTTAGATGAATTCTGCCAATAACAAAACAAGGCATACCACTGAAATAAATAAACAAGGGCTAATTGCCACATTACCAGGGGCATTTCCTTTATTGCCGCAGCAATATCCTTAAATGAACCAAAAAGACTTAACGGTTTCGATCGGATTTCATCCAACGCTTCAGGCGATGGTGGAATTTCAGGAGTGGTGCGAATGCTCCAACAAACGGAAGTGATAGAACAAAAAGCTCCCAGGAAAAAAGAAGCGAATACCCAGTTCGGAATCGCACCGGTTTTACCAACGATAACTAAAGGAAAAGCAAACAGAGAGAAGTTGGCAAGGGTTTGACCTAACCCCGTGAAAAAACTTTGCGCCTGGAATCCAATGCGCTGTTGGTCCTCCGGCAACTTATCTGCAATAAATGCGCGATAAGGTTCCATGGCGGTATTGTTACCAGCATCTAAAATCCATAACAAGCCGGCCGCCATCCACAACGAACTGCTGAATGGATAAATCAACAAGGTGATGCTGCACAGCAATGCACCGATAAAGAAATAAGGATGTCGCCTGCCCCAGCGCGGATGCCAGGTTTTATCGCTTAAAGCACCAATGATTGGCTGTACTAACAAACCTGTAACCGGACCAGCCAGGTTGAGCAACGGGATTTCATCCGGGGCCGCACCTAAAAAATCATAGATAGGATTAACGGCACTCTGTTGTAAGCCAAAGCTATATTGAATGCCAAAAAAACCGACATTCATATTAATGATTTGCCAGAAAGAGAGTGAGGGTTTAAAGGTCGCCATGAACTGACATTAGGTAACAACCGGTTGCCTAAAGTATCAATTTATAGTTGAAAAATCTATTGGCCGATTGGTATAAATGACCAAAAATATACACCTCAAAATCAAGTAGTTACACTATTCAAACACAAGCCCATTTTCCTTCCGGGTGCGGATATTCGCTATGACCCACTGCCCTACTTTTGTTCCCTGCTTAATCCCCTCATCAATAGCTGGGCGGTAGTGAATGCCTCCATATAAACGGCTCACTGAGGCCTCATCCGAAGCATGCTTGAAAGAAGTGAAACTTCTGGGAGGCAGTCCAAATTCCAATTCGGTTGAGTCTATAAAATTAAAATTCTCACCGATTAGTTTTGTGAGTACCACGGAGGCAGCGCTTGATATTACGCTATGGCCACTGGTATGTTCAGGAAAGGGAGGTGTTTGTAACAGGGGTAGCCAGTTCTCGTCAATAAATTGGTTTATGTAAGTCTCTGGCCTAACCAATTTGCTCCGGTACTTTTCATCCCAACACGAAATAAATCCATCAGCAAGAGCGAGCGATACGGTGGCATAGGCCTCAGCCGTTTCGAAAAAATCTTTACCGGTACTGGTACAACTAATGCGTGTAATGTTAATCCAATGGCCGCCTGGTGAAATTTTTTTAGTGGCAAACATAACATGCCCGCGCACATTCATTTTAAAGGGATTGCAATCCCAAAAATTAGCAATTTCCTGGTACTCACTGTTAGCACTATTTACCGCATCGTAAACTTCCATTGCTTCCTGATAAAATTTACTTTTCGGATCGGTACTGAATTGCGTGGGAGGAGCCGGTATATACTGAGTAGATGAATCCAGAACAAAGGGTCGGATTTTCGTCCAGCTTGGTTCAATACCCTCCATGTAAGCAGGTGGTGTGGGCTTCCACCTGGAAGGGTCATTTAACAATACCGTATATTTTTCAAAGGTTCGCGTCTGCTTATAATTGTCTTTACCAGACCAATCCAAAATATGCTTTGCCACAGCTTCACCATAAGCCAATGAATTCTTGTACATATCATCCGGCATGCCTGAATTCTTAAACGCTATAAGTGTTTGCTGATGAAAAGTCTCCATGTCTGCCTCAGAAAATATCAAAGCCTTTCCGACAAGCGACAACGCATGAACGGAGGATAACTCAAAACAATATTTTTTGGCAGAATCAGGTTGTGGAAGAGCCTCGAGCCCGTTTAACTGACCCGCCAGACTTATGAATTGAGGATTACCCGGTATTGCAGCTTCATAGGCAGCAATACTGCTGTAGGCGTAAATCCGACTGGCAACTGGGGGTGAGAAGATATCATGAACAATGATATCGGTAATCTTTTTCATGGTACGGTGCAAATGATTGGGATCAACAGCACCCGGATCAAAATCTACATTTTCCTTTCTGCTACAGCACACCAGCATACCGCCAGTGAGTATCACTAAAATCAACTTCCTCATTTTCCTTTCAATTGACCGTACAAAATTAGCTATTTCACAGAGTAGTTCATGCGGCTTACGCCAACTCCTTTTAACTCCAGCGTGCGCCATTTGGAAGGCAGCTTAGCCTTGGTTTGCTGTATTCCCTGATCAGTAATCGACAGGCCGCCAAAACCAAAAATAACCGCCTGAAGCATACCACCTGCTCCTGTTGCAAAATATGGATTGGTTCCTCCGGCAGTTTCAGCCAAGACGCCAAACGGGGGAACTTCATTCGGTTTGTACGACTTAATAAACAGTTCATGTGCCTTGTCCATGTTGCCTAACCTGGCATACAGGGTAGCCAAAACAGAATTGCCCATGGCCGGTCCGTCTTTAGCCATTCGTGGTTCATAATATCTCAAATCCTGTTCAATTTGATCACGTGAAGTGATTACATCCAATGGAAAAGCAAGGAGGTTAACATCAGCTTGTTTAATATCTACACCGTTATAGGTAGCGTTCTCTCGTGTGGTGCCATCAGCAAATTTAAGAATGGGTATATTATTGGCCACCAGCATCCAGTCGGGATCAGGCTTAATACCCAATAAGGTTGCAGCCTGGGTAGCATATTTCAAAACAGTAATAGCCATACCATTGGTAAAGGCATTATTATCAATATTCTCTTCCCATTCATTGGCCCCAATAACGTTATTGATTTCGTACTTCCCCGGACCTTTGCGTTCCACCCTGCTGGCCCAAAAATCGGCCACCTCTTTAAGCACCGGGTAGGCCCGTTCGGCCAGAAACTTTCGGTCTTTTGTTACCTGGTAGTATTTCCAGAAAGCCCAACCAATGCAGCCCGTAATATGATGCTGAAAAGGACCCGTAAGCGCCCATACAGGCGTATCTTCTGTTCCATCGGCAGATGATTCCCAAGGAAACATGGCACCCTTATAACCGTGTGAAAATGCGTTTTGTCGGGCTGCCTCCAATCGCTCGAAACGATACTCTAAAAGCGAGCGGGCCATTTCTGGCTGCATGACCAATAAAGGCGGGTACATCCATAATTCTGTATCCCAAAAAACGTGACCGTTATAGCCCAAACCACTCAACCCCATGGGCGACAAACTATAGGCTGTGCCCTCGCGCGCAAAAGAGTACAAATGATACAAAGCAAAGCGAACATCGCGTTGTGCCTGCTCATCACCATCAATAATAATATCACTCTTCCAAAGTTTTTCCCATTCAGCCTCATGGCGCATCAGTAAGCGATCGGTACCCTCCAGCATGGCATACACGCTTAATCGCTCGGCTTCATTATGAGGATCCTTATAGTGCGCGGTGGAAACAGTTGATGAGACAATGCTGAAGGTATACGTCTCCCCCGCTTTTATTTTCTTATGAAATTTGGCTAAGTGCATGTTGTAATCCCAATCCTCGTGGATCAATTGAGGTTCGTTGCCATGAGGTTCTGGAAAAACAAAGCTGTTGCTGGCGGCTACGGTATGTTTTCCAGACGGACTTTTTGCCACCGATGTGAGCAAGGGGATTTTTACATGTGGTCTATCGATTTCGCTGTAGTAATTCCTTACGTTAGCCAGATGATCGGGTGCTTCAATTACGCTCATCGGTGTAATGCCTACATCCTTCTTTGCCGAGATAGAAACGATGCTTAGTGCTGTGTATGGCAAGTGTCTCAGCGCCATCATAGTATGCTTTACGCTTACTTTATCAGCCACATCGAAAGTGGTAATAAGTGCAGCCTTTTTCATGTCCAATGTTTGCTGATAATTACTAATGGACTTGGCATTTATGCGCTGGCCATCCACATCGAGATTCATATTAACATGGTTAAATGACTTCAGAATGTTTGATACTCGCCCACGTTGATAATGGTCGTAAACTCCATTTAACACTACATCCTGCACACGCAATGGATTGGGTGATGAAACTATGCCCACCATGCCATTGGCCACGGTTACGCCATAGTAATGTGATGGATTGATGTTGGTTGCTGGAACTTGCCAGGTACTTTGATTTTGTGATTGAGCATCAATACTGAAGCAGGAATAACACAAAACGATCTTACAAATTAGGAACCGCATAAAATCAGGGATTAAATTCAAGTGAATACACTTTAACCGGTTGGTTTGGCCCAACAAGCACAATATGTTTCTTACCTCCGATGGTAATTGATCGTACCTTTGTAAATTCATAAAAATAATCATCCTTGGATAGAAAGCTAATGAATTGGGCTTTAAATCCATCTGCTCCACCGCGGAGTAAAACTGCCGCTTGTGCGGATTGATTACCCAAGCCAATGGTATTGCTTTTCGAATTGCCAACAAGTAATACATCCTCGAATCCATCCCTATCAAAATCTTCAACGAACAAATCATTAACCATACTTAACTGGAGAAGATTATCGATTTTACAACGCTCGTAACTGTTATCCTTGGCAGGAGAAAATACTGATGTCTTAAACGTATAAGCGTATTTAACTTCAGCCTCTTGCAATTTATCATCGGTAAACATGTCGGCTGGGCCTGATATAGTAGAGAAACTCAAATAATTGTTAAATTTTTTATTGAGTGAGGGCAACTGCTTGCCCAGTTGCATTTTTGTATGAAAGGGAATATTCCGCTTACCCAGATAATAAAACAATACCGGGTCGACAGTACCGTTGCTGTCAAAATCATTCACTAGCAACGTTATCGGCTGGGTTGAAGATGGTTTTAACCTTAGGTTATCACCAACATTTCCTGCAATTATTTCGGCACGTTTGTCCCCATTCAAATCGGCCACTTTTATTGACTTCCACCATCCATGAGTTTTCGTGAACCCGGATATTTCTTTCGCAATAAATTTATTGATAGAATTAATGAAAACAGAAATCGGCATCCAGTCACCCACTACAATAATATCCAAGATACCATCATTGTTTACATCGTGCCAGGCGGCATCGGTAACCAAACCCGTTTCAAGTTCCGTATGTACTGAGAACTTTCCCCGGCCATCATTAACCAAAATATAGCTTGTTGGAGCAACCCCATATTTAAAGGGAGTATTACGCGCTCCTATAAAGAAGTCAATAAATCCATCATTATTAAAATCAGCAGGTTTCACACAAGAACCGTTAAAATAAACGGAAGGCAATAAATCAGCAGCTTTAGAAAACTTTCCTTTACCATCATTTATATACAATCGATCGGCTAATAATTTATGCCCTTCAGGATATTCATTTCCTCCGCTCACCACATATAAGTCAGGAAAACCGTCATTATTTACATCTGCAAAAACAGCATCCACATCTTCATGAAGTTTATCTTTTTCAAAGACATCGAGGTTTATCAAGCTGAACGAACCATTAAGCTTTTGAATATAAAGAGCTGCGGCCTGATGTTTGCTCCCACCAATAAAGATATCATCGAAACCATCACCGTTCACATCAGCTACCGCAACTGCAGGTCCTTCGCGTGACAATAAATACGGAATAAGGGGCTCAGCCAGATAATCTTTGTAATCATTCTCGTTATGCCTGAAAGGTATTATAACAGATGCTTCACGAAGCTGGACATTGACACTACTTTTTTCAGACTTTCTGATCGACAAATCAGCGTTTTCATGAAACGTTACTGTACTGTTTACTGTAATTTCTTTTTCAACTTGAACAGCATTACCTCTCCAATAAATTTCAACGCTATCAATTTTATCAATATCTCCTAAACCAAAATGAATAACCGGGGAAACAGCTGATTGGAATCCCCGTGACAATATCGCTTCACGCATAAAGACTTTACCCTTGGCATAAACATTTACACGAGAACCAATACCGAAATAATTCTTTGGCGAACGTAATTCAACTTTCAAAAAATTGTTTGAAAACTTTTCATTTGTTTTATTCTCATAGATAAAGGCAGGTTGATTCACATTGTTGATAATCAACTCAAGATCTCCATCGTTATCCAAATCGGCATACGTTATGCCATTTGAATATGATGGCAAATTCAAGCCCCATTGTTGCGCCAGGTTTTCAAATTTTAAATCATCACTTTGCTTAAAGATAAAGTTGGGAATGCGTAAGGTAGGAAGCCGCTTAATCATCTCACGCTCTAAACTGTCACTATCAAGATTCTGATACCGCAGATTAGCAAGGTCAGCCGTATATTGAATGTAATCCAGGTCGTTTGGTCGTTTATATATACCGGTTGATATAAACAATTCGGTTTTACCGTCATTTGTAAAATCGCCCATCAATGCACCCCAACTCCAATCGGTAGCGTGTATACCTGCATATTGGGCAATCTCCATAAAATGATCACCTCTGTTAACCTGTAAACTATTGCGTACATACTGGTGCCCATAACCATAACCTTGCTTTATATCCGAAACCTCCTGCGTATCTTCAGCAGCAGATTTCATCAGTATTTGAGGATCCTCCGGCAGCATATCCAGCGTAACAATATCAGGTAACCCGTCACCATTAATATCGGCAATATCACAACCCATTGAATACCTGCTGGTATGAGCAATGAATTTTTCAAGGCATTCGGTAAAGGTGCCATTACCATTATTTAGGTAGAGGTAATCATTTTCATGAAAGTCGTTGGCCACATAAATATCCAGCCAACCATCCTGATTGATGTCGGAGATTGAAACACCTAATCCATAACCAATATGGGATGAATAGATTTTGGATTCTATTGTTACATCTTCAAACTTCTTTATTCCATTTTCAGCCAGGTTTCGGAAGAGTTTATCACCGGAGGTAGCATTTAATTCTTTACGCAATTCAGATGACCCATAACTGTGGATGGTATGAATGGAATGGTTAAGCAGGTACATATCCATGTCCCCATCATTATCGTAGTCAAAAAAAACAGCTTGTGTGGAGAAACCTGTAAAATCCAAGCCATATTCAACTGCTTGCTCAGTAAACGTTAAATCACCGTTGTTAATATACAATAGGTTATGGCCTTGAAGCCCTTTATAACCACCTACCTGGCAAACATAAATATCAAGGTATCCATCATTATTAATATCTACTAAAGTAACCCCGGTTGTCCAATCACCTTCCCCGGCAACACCGGCTGCATGTGTAATGTCTTCGAATTTTAAATTTCCTTTGTTCAGGTAAAGCCTATTAAGTTCTTCATTGGCCGTAAAATACAAATCTATCAGGCCATCGTTATTAAAATCACCGGCCGCCACTCCACCACCATTGTAGTAATACATGTACTGAATGATGTCGAGTTTTTTATTGGAAAGATTATTGGAAAAGTGGACTCCTGTTTGAATAGGTGAAAGGAACTTAAATAACGTATCTTTCGACTTCTCCTGGCAACCTATAGTTAAAATAAAAATACTCAAAATGAATACTCTCATGGACTCAGTTTGAAGAACACAACGGAATCATTATTTCGGGCAATTAGTAAGTAGGGTTTTCCGGCTATTTGTATACGTTGCATCTTGCGAATGGCTCCTGTAACGGAGAATCCACATAATCGCGAGGGGATATTCACAAAATTACCATCACCTGAGCCTTTCAGGAAGGTTCCGTAGCTTGCGTCATAACGGCCAGCTTCAGGTTTCGCCTCATACAAGTTACCCCCCAGTAATAAATCGGTATTACCATCTTTATCAAAGTCATCAGCAAGAATAGAGTATACCGGGGTAATTTGCGCTTCTATAGGAAGTGCTTGAATTTTAAATTTTTTACCACCGTTGTTAAGCATTATTGACGAACTTAAAAAGTTAGCCGTTAGAACATGAGCATCCTTTAATTGGGTGGGTGTAAAAATATCCTGAACAGTATGCTTATTATAACTTTCGTACTTGAGGTACTTTTTTTTCAGGCTTGGCATCTGTGCTACAATTTCATGCTTTAGCGTAAAGGGTAATATTTTTCCTCCAACATCGCGGGCATAGATGTGCTCAAGGGTTCCATTTCCATCAAAATCATTTGTAAACAGATACAAAGGTGTATGATCAGAACCTTTGAACCTGCTATTTAAACCATGATTGCCCAAAACAAAATCTGTGTATCCATCTGAGTTTAAGTCCGCTTCTTGAACAGTATTCCACCAGCCTGAATACTTATCGAAACCCACTTCTGTACTTCGATCTCTGAAATAACCTTTACTATTTTCAAGCAATACTGGGTGCATCCACTCCCCCACCACTAGCAGATCTAAATCACCATCTTTATCATAGTCTGTCCAACATGCATCCGTTATATGCCCTAATCCCGAAAGCATGGGCGCAACCGCTTGGGTTACGTCCTCATAATTTCCCTGTCCGTCATTGCGATAAATAAAACCAGAAGGTGGGATTCCATATGCAAATGGATCAGCGCGAACACCAACAAATAAGTCAAGATATCCATCACCATCAAAATCACCTGCTTTTGCCGTTCCGGTAATTCGTGCTTGAGTAGATAAACCGCGTTGCGGTGTGCGCACAAAATTACCTGAACCGTCATTCTTGTAAATCCGATCTACCAATTCTGGTGCACCTACGGTAAATTCATTCCCGCCACTGGCCACAAAAAGATCCAAATCACCATCATTGTCAAAATCAAAGAAAATAGCCTGAACATCTTCCGAAGCAGCATCGTCATTAAAAGCAGGTGCAGTTGCTCGCTGAAACTCTCCACTTGTTTGCTGCATATATAAGGCAGCGGCATAGCCTCGGGCGCCACCCAAAAAAACATCTTCCCGGCCGTCACCATTTACATCGCCAACTGCCAAGGCTGGGCCCTGGGTTGATAGCATATGATAAGTCAGCCGGTCACGATCAAAATCTACAAAAGGGTTTTCACGATGGGTGTACTCGAAAAAGGGTTTACGCTCAAGTTTTGAAAATACTGCGGGACCATTGAACATGGCCTTGGCCCGAATTTCCAAACCATCCTTTTCATTGAGCTTAAGCTCCTGATTGGATTTGACGGTTGCCAGAGAAGTTAGCCTTCCCGATGGCCAGTATACCTTAACCGAATCAAGCAACTGGTGGCTCCCTACCCCAACAATAAGTTTCTGATCAACCGATGATTGAAAGCCACGGTTAGGCATTTGCTCCACTATGAATAGGTTATCACCAGCCTTTACTTCAACGCGGGCACCAATGGCAGAAGTATTTTTTCCTATTCCCGTTAATTCAAACTTGATGAAATTGTTGGAAGGGCTTACCTGAAGTTGCTTATTTTCATATATGAAAGCATAATTATTAACGTTATTAATTACAAGGTCTAAAGCACCATCATTGTTCAAGTCTGCATAAGCAGCGCCATTACTATGGGTCTTTTCTGCAAGCCCCCATTTGCCCGCCTTATTAACAAATTGAAGGTTTCCTTTATTTTGAAATAAATAATTAGGTACCGGATGGATAGGAATAGGCTCAATTAAGGCCTTATAATCTACCCCTTGCTTACTTACAATTCTTTTAATGGTTTTTTCATCAGCGATAAAACTCAGGTAATCAAGGTCTGTAATATCCTGATGGATTCCATTCGCTACAAAAATATCCTTAGATCCATCATTGTCTACATCAAAAATCAAAGCCCCCCAACTCCAATCAGTTGCTTCAACACCTGCTAATCGGCTTATATCGCTAAAAGTTTGATTACCATTGTTCAAATGAAGCATATTTCGGGTAAGCTGGTAATGATAACCGTTTGAATGCCCATACGTAAAACGATCCCAGTTATCGAAAGTAGTGATTTGCTTGAGTCGATAATCGTCTTCTGGAAGCATATCGGTTACAAAGATGTCAAGCCAACCATCGTTGTTGATATCGGCTACATCAGCTCCCATAGACGCTGCACTTATGGATGGCATGGCCGATTCAAGAACTTCTTTAAAAGTTCCATCATGGTTATTGATATACAAATAATCACGCTCAAAAAAATCATTGCTTATGAAGATATCCATCCACCCATCATTATTTACATCACCCACGGTTATGCCCAATCCGAAACCAATTATGCTTCCATAAATACCTGCAGCTTCACTGACATCAGTAAATCGATCACCATCATTCCGGAATAGTTTGTCTCCCCCAACCGAATCACGAACATGCCTGATATTTTGCATCAGGTTAAAACTACCAATGGCTTGGTATGAATTGTTTAAAAGATAGAGGTCCAGGTCTCCATCGTTATCATAATCAAAAAAAACAGCGTGTGTTGAAAAGCCCTGATCAGCCAAACCATAGCGCTCAGCTTGTTCAGAGAATGTAAGATCACCGTTGTTGATAAAAAGCTCATTTTGCTTATTATCTCCTTTAATGTCCCCTGAATTACAAACATAAATATCAAGTAAGCCATCGCCATTTATGTCAGCTACCGCAACTCCTGTAGACCACGCCCTCGAACCACCAACCCCCGCTTGTTCTGTTATATCTTCAAAACGAAAATCACCTTTATTCAGGTATAATTTATTCTGACCTTGATTACAAGTGAAATAAATATCAGGGAGCCCATCTTTATTAAAGTCACCAATACCAACACCACCACCATTATAAAAATTACGATACGTAAAAATATTGAAGGCTTCATCGAACACAAGGTCATTCCTGAATTTAATACCCGTTCGCTCAGGGGGCAAAAAATCAAATAACCGTTCATCGGTTTTTGCTTTTGGGTTGCAACCAAAAAGCCATACCCCGATGGATAAAGGCAAAATTATATGGCCTACTAAGCGCAAATCAGTTTTCATTCTTGACTCTATATAGATCGGTAATATCAGCACCAACAGTTGAGGCGTTCTTTATGAAAAGCCTGATACGCCTGTTGCCCATAACCATGACCCAAAGTTTTTTTGTCTTATCCTTATTCTCCAAGTAAATAAATTCCGAACCATACCAACGCTCCAGCAATTGTTTTACATCCATTAGCAAACTATCAGACGAAAGCATGGGATTCCAGGGTGCCCACGCCAGGTATGAAAATTCAACTGGCATACGGTTTAATTCACCATCCTGAAAATCAGGGTAAAACCACATGTACGTATCTGAACGCATTAACGTGGTATCTAATCGGTATTGTACCGATAAATTACTTGGCCCCTGAAGTATAAGTCCTTGTTTATTCAACTCCCAACAGTGCGTATAAAAATCCTTTTGACTCATACCAAACTTGATACCGAGGAAAATTGAATCATAACGAATACCGCTTGCCATTTCCCTATCAACAAGCTTATCGTAGGGTGATTGTTTACATGAAACCAGGATGGATAACAATAGAAGCAAGCACGAAATTTTAAAAAAATTCATCAAGGCTTATTGATTTTAAAGGTTAATACTGAATCATTATTGCGTAAAACTAAAACATATGAGTCGGATCCAATAGCAATTGCTTTAACGGAACGGATTTCTCCGCGCAAATGGAAACCCGATTTTTGGTTAGGTAAGTGCACAAAAGTACCGTCTCCTTTACCAAGTAAGGTAATCCCAAAAGTACTATTGATTGATCCCCACTCAGGCTTTATCTTCGTTTGATTTCCTCCAAGCAGCAAATCCGTATGGCCATCACCATTTAAATCCAGTGGCAAAATAGAGTATAAAGGAGTCAATTGCGCTTGCCATGGCAATTCAACAGAGCTGAACTTTGCACCCCTTTCATTGATAAACACGGTAGAGAAAGAATAATTTATTTGGGACTTTATTGAGGCCCGAATGAGATTCCCTGAAAATAGCTCCTGGACACTGGCCAATTTATAACTGTCAAAATCGGTAAATTTTTTTTTAAGCATGGGCATCTGCTTGGTGATGTCAGGATAAAGAGCCAAAGGAAAATCCTTACCATCAATCTGTTTACATATTATTTGCTCCGTGTCGCCATTGTTATCAAAATCATTTATATACATTATCAAGGGCGAATTTTTATCACCAGTATACATGCCGTTTAAACCTGTATTCCCGGCAACAATATCAGGAAAGCCATCGTGATTAACATCCACACCTGCAAGCGAATGCCATTTCCCTGAAAACTTATGAAGTCCAACATCTCTTGTAGAATTTATAAATTTTCCATTTTCATTCCGGAAATACTGTAAAGTTGACCACTCTGCAGCAAACAGTATATCCAGATCACCATCAGCATCAAAATCAATAACAGCTGCATCACTTAACATTCCCAGGGAATAAAATTCAGGAGCCATGGTTTTTGTTACATCAAGAAACAATCCATTTCCCTGATTCAGTAGAAGATAAGCATTCGTGTTCACTCCATATTTAAACGGATCAGCGCGAATACCAATCAATAAATCCGGTAAGCCATCATTGTTAAAGTCTGAGGACCTTACGAAGGAGGTACTTTCCATTTTATCGCCATTGATCTCAATTGAGGCTGCTCGCATAAAATTTCCCATCCGATCATTTAAGTAAAGCCTGTCTGTTAACCAAAATGAACCTGCAGCATATCTTTTACCTCCACTACACACATAAATATCTTGGTAACCATCACCGTTGGCGTCAAGAAAAATCGCATCCGTATCCTCAGCATGCTTATCTTGTTCAAAAACAAGTTGACCTGAGGACAAAAATCTACCATCGGTTTGCTGAACGTATAGGCCCCCTGAAAAATTAGCTGCACCCCCAATAAACAAGTCGGTTAGCCCATCATTGTTAACATCGCCTAAAGCTAGTGCCACACCATCGTTTATCATTTCAAACAACAGTCTATTTCTGTCAAAATCAACAAAATCCATTTCCTGATGAGAATGGTCTAGCAAGCCATCCGTTTTAACCATATATGCCTTACCGATTTCAGGCCTTACCATATTAAGTATAGTTTTTAAAGAGTCTTGGTGAAGCAAAATACGCTGGTTCACATTTACTCCATTAACCAATTGTTTCTGTCCCCCTGGCCAAACAACGATTAATGAATCTATATGCTCAGCACGCCCCAGACCAAGGTGCAAAATATGGGACACTGAAGATAAGTATCCCCTTACAGGGGCTTGCTCTACATAATACTTATTGTCGCCCTTAAATACAGTAACTTGTGCCCCGATACCAGAGGTATTTAATCGTGCACCACGAAGTTCAATGGCTAGGTAATTTGAGGTTCCTTTCTTATCAAAAGATCGACTCTTATTCTTATAAATACGTGCCGGATCATTAATATTATTAATCACCAAATCGATCGCCCCATCATTATCAAAATCCCCATAAGCAGCACCATTTGAAAAAGTTAAAGCTGAAAGACCTTCTTGGTTTGCCACACTTTCAAATTGAAAAGCACCATCATTTCTATACAAAAAATTCGTTAACTTTTGTGATGGCAATTGATTCAATAAACTGGTCATTAGCGTACTGTCCTTTTTCAGGCGCGCAGCATCCACCATGGTGTTGGAATAAAAATTTATATAGTCTTGATCGGTCAGATCTTTGGCTATACCATTGGCTACAAAAATGTCCTTTAGGCCATCGTTGTTATAATCGAATAACAAAGCTCCCCAACTCCAATCAGTTGCATGTACTTTTGAATACCGGCCAATCTCAGAGAAAAAAACCTTATCAATCGAGCCTGGAATATACCCCATATTGCGTTGCAAAACATTTCGCGAAAACTGATGATAGTACCCACTTTTAACGCTTGCTAAATACTTATTCCAATCTTCAAAAATAGCTTTTGTTCGTACCCGTTGAAGGGTGGCAGGAAGCATTTCGGTAACAAAAATTTCCGGAAAACCGTCATTATCTAAATCTGCAATATCAGCACCCATGGAGCCCATACTGATTTCCGAAATAACTTCCTCCAGTTGCTCCGAAAAGGTTCCATCTTTGTTGTTTATATACAAATAATCTCGCTCAAAGAAATCATTAGAAACAAATAAGTCAGGCCAACCATCTTTATTAACATCGGCCACAGAAACACCCAAGCCAAATCCAATGGCACTGCTGTAAATTCCGGCCTCTTTGGTTATCTCTATAAAATGGTCACCCTCGTTACGGTAAAATTTATTACCTCCTTGTGGATCAGGAATTTGCCGTTGTCCTTCCCGAAGGTCAAAAATACCCACTGAACGATTTGAATTATTAAGCAGGTAAAAGTCAAGGTCTCCGTCCAGGTCATAATCAAAAAATACTGCATGAAGCGACAAGCCTTCATCGGCTACGCCCCAGGCTTCTGAAGATTCCGTAAATGTAAGATCACCATTGTTGATGAACAGTTCATTATGCCTGATACCATTCCGTAAGGGACCGGATTTACAAACAAAAATATCCAATAAACCATCACCATTAATATCAACCATGCTAACGCCAGTTGACCAAACTCCAGAACAAGCTACACCTGCCCTTTCGGTAATATCTTCAAATTCAAAATTCCCCTTGTTGAGGTACAACTTATTATCAACCTGGTTTCCGCAAAAATAGATATCGATTAATCCATCATTGTTGATATCGCCAACAGCCACACCTGCGCCATTATAAAAATTGCGATAGGTATAGGCGTTTAATTTTTCATCGTAATTAAGATCATTGGAAAATTTAATTCCTGAGTGCAGGGAAGACACTTCTTCAAAAACAGGCAATTCAACAGGCCTGCCACACCTCATTACAGAAAGTGCAATTACAACTAGAAGGATGAAGCGCTTCATCAGAGAAAGACAAACTCAAACCAAGAATAAAACCGAAAATTAATCGCTAAGAAATTAAAAAGGCGCATGGATAATGCGCCTTTTTAATTGAATAACAGAAAAATCAATATCCAGGATTTTGAACTAAACCTGTATTTACTAGAATCTGGTTTTGTGGTATCGGGAAAATATTCTTGGATGGATCGGAAACAGGTTTCTCCCACCAAGCGGCATTATACTTGCCAAAGCGGATTAAGTCTGACCTGCGATAACCCTCCGCGAACATTTCGCGACCCCGTTCCGCCAACAAATCATCTGCCGTAAGCGCTGCCAACGGAGCAACACCTGCACGGGCTCGAACCTGATTAACTAACGACAAGGCTTCAGCACTACCAGGGGTTTGCCTCCATAACGCTTCAGCGCGCATTAACAGCACATCAGCATAACGGAAAATCGGGAAATCGTTACTTAAATTTGGCGCAGCACCCGTTTGAAACTCAAATTTGCCTACACGTGCACCTGCCTGACGGAAACTGTTTGGCGCAAGCATATTGATTTCAGGAGTAAACGTTAAAGGAGGGCCGTCTGGATCGGTTGGTTCTGCACTTCCATCAATAAGTCGAACACCGACAGCACTAAATTGCGGGCCAACCAGAAAACTTCCTTTACGCGCATCACCGTCAGAAAACGAATTATAAAATTCTTCTAGGCTTGCATAACCGTTCCACGGTTGTTGCTGTAAATTGAAGGTTTCTTGCGTTAAGTAGTGGCCTGTCATTTGTGCAAGGTTAAACCCACCAGCGTTAACTTCATCATAGTTAAGAATGAATATATTCTCAACTGAACCTGCATTATTTGCTTGGAAATTCCGGAAGAAATTTGTCTCCAATGAATAAACACCACTTGAAATTACTTCTTGCGCAGCGGCAGCAGCATCGGCCCATCGAGGAGTACCAGTATAAATACCGGCATTAAGATACAGTTTGGCCAACACACATTGAGCCACATACCAATTCATAGTACCATACGTGCGTGCTTTACGCAGATTATCCAAATTGGTTAAGATACTTGTCTCTACAAAGTTGAACACTTCCTGACGAGTCTTTGTATCAGGGGTTGTATCTGTTGTCGTTTCTGTAATAATGGGTACATTCCCATAAGCATCAAGCAACCATAAATAAACCATAGCTCTTAGCGCTTCAAATTCAGAACGTAACAATGGGTTAGTTCCCAAGGTCTTCAACAAGTTATTTATTGTAGCGATTGACGAATAGCAATATGCCCAGCCATTACCTATAGATTCCTCTGTAGGCAGGTACTGATGACGGTGAACGCGTATCCACTGACCACCATCTTCCCAGTCGGCACCCTTTTGGGCTATAACCATTTCATCGGATGAAATTTCATGAAGCGACCATAGGGAGTTATGCCCTCCCCAGGTACCGATTAACGGTACGTAAGCACTTTGTGCTACCGCGGCCAAGGCAATTGGATCTGTCGTTGTCCGTTGAACAGACTCAGGTATAGCGCTGAATACATTCTGATCAGGAGCCTCGCACCCCACAACTGCAACTAGAACCAAAGCTACAAAGGCTACTTTTAAGTTTAATTTTTCCTTTCTCATCTCCATTATTATTTAATAGTCAAATTAACGCCAAATGTAAACGTACGAGTGGTAAAGTACGTGTTTCTCCTCTCAATACCGGGTGCCAAAGATGCATTCAAGCCACCCTGTTCAGCATCGGTATACCTTACTTCAGGGTCAATTCCGGTATAGTTAGTTATAGTAAATAAATTCTGACCGGTTGCATAAATCCTCACATTGGAGAAAATGTTACCCACCTTGTTCAGGTTATAACCCAGTGTAATATTGTCCAAGCGGATGAACGATGCATCTTCAACATAAAGGGAAGAGAATGTTGGGGGCTGTGTAACGAAAGGTGTTTTGGAAGTAGTTACGCTGTTCCAAGTATTGGAAGCCGCATCCCGGTTTTCATAGAACCCACGATAGCTATTATACAATGTATGACCGAACACACTACGTAACAAAAAGTTTAAATCAAAGTTTTTATAAACAAACGTGTTGGTAAAACCAAGTTCACCGTCAGGAAGGCCGTTACCAACGGGTTGCCACAAATTTAATGGGTAGGATGCATTTATTGGCCGCCCTTCGTTATCGACATAATTTCCATTTTCATCTGTTCCGCCATAAACAGGGGCGTACATTTCACCCAGTGTTTGGCCAGGACGGTTCCAAACAATAGGGTTGTTGTTTTGTCCAGGAGAGCCCGGTGTGGATAAACGAATTTCAGAAAAGCCCAAATCACCTACACTAAACTGCTCAATAGTTGGCCTGGTGTAAAGTGTAAAATTCAAATTTGGAGTCCACTTTACCGGGCCAATGTTCAACTCATTATAGGATACTGAAAATTCAAACCCTGATGACTTTATCTTACCAATGTTTGCCCATGCACGACCCACAACATTGGCAGGTTGTGAAGCATCAAATGGATTTGGTGCGCCTTGTGGAATATCTACTTCAAACAGAAGGTCATCTATACTACGCGTATAGTACTCAACTGAACCGGTTAGTCGATTACCAAAGAAACCGAAATCAATACCATAGTTTATTTCGGTCTTCTCTTCCCACTTTAATGTTGGGTTTGGATCGCGGGCTTGGCGAGCTGTTACAAATCGATCGTTTGTCGTTAACGGATTTCCATCAAGGTCTACAATACCCCCGGGAACCAATACCGGCAAAGCCAGATCAGAGAATGGCGGAAGTGAACCCGTTTTTCCATAAGAGATACGGGCTTTCAAATTACTTACAGGCCCGAGATCGACCAAATCAGAAATCGTTACACCACCACTGGCGGCAGGGAAAAGACCTGTCTTTTCCTGTGAACCGAAACCGCTCCATGATTCAGAGCGCAAACTTGCTGAAAAGAAGTAGCTGCCTTTGTAATTTAAGTTCACACGTCCAAAACCAGACAATAAAACGTCTTCAGAATAATATCCATCAGCTTGTGTGTTAACACCGTCTCGGGTTGATCCCCAGGCAAGGTTCCTGAAACTTTGGAAGTCATATAAAAACCGGTTTACACGTTGGTTAAAACCCTCATAACTTCTCTTTTGAGAAGCCCAACCCCCTAAAAATTCAGCGTTCAAATCGTTCCCGAACTTACGGTTGTATTTGGCCGTAATTTCGAACAGGTCGTTCTTATTATCAAACACTGAACGTCTGGCCGAACCACGAGTTCCAAAACCCTCTAACCAATCATAAATGCTATAGAACGCCCCATCGATTCCCGTTTCCCTGTTTCTTGAATAGTTAATGGAAGCGGTAAGATTTTCAATTATATCGTAATCAATCCGGTAATTCGTTAATGAATTTGTTCTTTCTCCAACAAATTGCTGCTGTTTGCTTAGTGCTACAGGATTATAAAAATCGAATAAATTTTGTTGGAAATAACCACCATCGGCCGCAGAGTTTTCATTGTCAAAAATAGGTGCGGTTGGGTTGTAGATAACCGCATATCGAAAAGCTGCCATGTTAATAGATTCTTGCTTTCTGTCATTATATGCCAGGTTAACATTAAAACGGAGTTTTCCATCCAAAGCTTCCTGACCAAAATTTAAACGTGTATTCCAACGCTGAAAGTCAACGCCCTTTACAATACCTTGGTTGTTACGATAATTAACCGAAGCAGAGTAAGTAGTACCTCCACTGGCACCGGTAATATTTACGTTATTCGTATAAGATACACCTGTTTGAGTAAGTTCATTCAACCAGTTTGTGCGCGAGCCAAAGTCTTGTCCGCCACGGGCAACAAATTCCTCTGGAGACAATACTGTAATATTGTTAGCAATATTATCAATCGATACAAACCCGTTATAGTCAATATTAGTGTAGGTTCCTCTGCCACCTTTACCACTTTTTGTGGTAATCAGAATCACACCACCGGAAGCACGTGCACCGTAAATGGCGGCAGCAGATCCGTCCTTTAAAACGTCAATTGATGCCACATCGTTGGGGTCAACGTTATCCAGCGAAACACCCACTACACCGTCCAAAACTATAAGCGGCTCTGAACTGGCACCGAAGGTTGTAACACCTCTTAAGCGTAGG
Organism: Cyclobacteriaceae bacterium; assembly: GCA_025808415.1. Lineage (NCBI taxonomy): Bacteria > Pseudomonadati > Bacteroidota > Cytophagia > Cytophagales > Cyclobacteriaceae > Cyclobacteriaceae bacterium. The sequence continues at coordinate 2,010,194 of CP075525.1, read as the reverse complement.
GTTTGCGATTGGTTAGGGTCGCCTCCCGGACGCACTACCGAAAGACCCGCTACTTTTCCCTGGAGTAACTGAGTAGGCGTAGTAACGTTACCACGGTTAAATTCTTTTGGACTGATACTGGCCACGGCACTGTTGATTTCCTTTTTCTCCTGTGAGCCATAACCAATCACAACCACTTCAGACAATGACATTACGTCTGAGGTCAGTGAAACATCTACTTGCGAGCGACCACCAACGGCCACTTCGGAAGAAGCATAGCCAACAAAAGAAAATACTAACGTAGCATTGGCAGAAACGTTTAAAGAGTAGTTTCCATTTGCATCGGTTGCAGTACCATTACTGGTTCCTTTTTCGAGAACGTTTACACCGGGTATTGGTGAATTGTCATCAGATGATGTGACCCTACCCGTAACGCGCTGTTGCGCGTATGAAGAAAAGCTGCCGACCAATAAAATGGCCATGAAACAACTCCGTATGAATAGGTAAAAATTATTCATGTTCAGTTTAGGTTAAGTTAGGTTGAGTGAATTATTTTTTAACAAAGGAGTAATTACCCGAGATAATGTTTATAGACACTTTGTAAACTCCTGCTTCAGCAATAGGGATGTTTGGTCCGTCTTGAGTACCAGTACCTGATGGAAAAGCACTTGCGCCCCAGTTAATCGCCCAACCTCCATTTGCCCTGAACTTGGCTTCGTTAGCAGTAAGCGTAACCGTCTCAATTTCCCAGAGGGCGGGATTAGCGGAATTCCTCGTCATTGGGGTATCGGCCCCCCAGCCTCCAGGAGTTGCTGAACCAATTAGCCCTACAAGATCGAAGTTTTGTCGAACCTGGAACCTACGAACATCACGTGTGAAATTACCTTTTGTATCGGTTGCTGTCGAAATCAGCCAATAGAAGTTATTTACTACGAGATCAGAGGTAAATGGCCGTTTAACTTGGGCAGATAATCCTGAAACCGAAACAGTAGCCTCCTCGACAACTGTTATTGAGTCATTTTCCAATAATTTATAGGAGAACGTCTGAAGGGGCGACCTTGACACACCCTCGTTAGCACCATCCGTTAGGTTAATAATGATGTCGGTTCCATCAAGGAAAAGCGCCCCAGGGCTCTCGAAGCTCATAATTGGGGGTGAATCAAAAATTTCAGTATCAGCGAAACCATTATCGCAAGCGTTAAATAATGGGATGGCCAACAGAAGCAGAAATAGACTGTAAAGTTTTCTTTTCATACTATACAATTGGTTTAAAGATGTAAACAAAATATTATGAATAGGTTAAGTTCATTAAAGATAGTGAGGAACAACCCGCATTAACAACGCTAAAGCTCAAAAAAACAGCTTTTTTATTTCGGAATCGTCATCGCAAACGTTTTCGATAAAATTTAATCTAGTAAACTTGGCGGCTAATTGACCTTTTAATGCGCGTTTTGTTTAACCCTCAACGTATTTAGCTCTAATTTGAAGATCATCGACTTGTAGAACTTAAGTCGTCTAAGGCTCCCTAAGCACCCTTAACCTTATAACATTTCAACAACGCTTGAGTCCTTTTTAAGCGTATTAACTTTCTCTTTTAAATGGATGGTAAGTTCAGCGCCCTCCAAAAGTAATGCCTCAACCTTATCTTTTGTAATCTTTATCTTCAACACTCTCCCCCGGAACTCGATTCGAAATGAATAGGATTGCCATTGGTCGGGAATGAAGGGATTAAAATGAAGTTGTCCATCCTTTATCCGCATGCCTCCAAATCCTTTGATGACGCTTAGCCAGGTACCGGCCATACTGGTGATGTGACAGCCATCCTCAGTGTCGTTATTGTAATCATCAAGGTCTAGCCTTGCAGTACGCAAGTACATTTCATAAGCTTTTTCTTTGTATCCCAATAAAGCTGCCAATATGGAATGAACGCAAGGTGATAACGATGATTCGTGAACTGTCATGGGTTCGTAAAAATCAAAATTGCGCTTTATGGTTGCAAGGTCAAACTGATCTTCAAAAAAGTATAGCCCCTGAAGAACATCGGCTTGTTTGATAAAACATGATCGCAGAATTCTGTCCCACGACCACTTCTGATTAATCGGTCGGTTTTCTTTGCCCAAATCATAGACCGTCAATAGCTCCTTATCTAAAAATCCATCCTGCTGAAGAAAGATTCCACGGGTCTTATCTTCGGGATAATACATGTTGTCAACAATTTTCTTCCACTGCACAGACTCAGCTTCAGAAAATTTTACACGCGATGTAAGCTCATTGAACGCACGCTCATCCCTGGCTTTAACATAGTTAATGGCTTCTTGCGTGTAGCCTAATGTCCAGCAGGCTATGTAATTGGTGTACCAATTATTGTTGACATTATTTTCATATTCGTTCGGTCCGGTTACACCCAACATCACAAATTTCTTCCGCTCTTCCGACCAGTTTACACGTTGCGCCCAGAAACGGGAAATACCAATCAGCACTTCCAGACCATATTCGATCAGATACTCCTCGTCTCCCGTATATCGGATATAATCGAAAATAGCATAGGCTATAGCACCGTTGCGATGAATCTCTTCAAAGGTAATCTCCCATTCGTTGTGACACTCCTCCCCATTCATCGTTACCATGGGATAGAGTGCAGCACCATCTTTAAAGCCTAACTTGGCCGCATTCTCAATGGCTTTTTGTAAATGCTTATAACGATAGACCAAAAGGTTACGCGCAACATGTTGTTCAGCCGTGCCCAGATAAAATGGCAAACAATACGCCTCAGTATCCCAATAAGTGCTTCCTCCGTATTTCTCTCCCGTAAAACCTTTAGGACCAATGTTCAGGCGTGGATCCTCACCGGTATAGGTTTGGCTCAATTGAAATATATTAAAGCGGATACCTTGCTGCGCGGCTACATCTCCATCAATAGTAATGTCGCATTCATTCCATTTGTGTTCCCAAACTTTACTATGCTCTTCAAACAATTTTTCAAATCCTTTGAAAACCGACTCATCTAAAACTTGGGAGCATTGTTCTATTAAATGCTCCTTCTGGTGATTCTCGGAAGATAAAACGGCTGCGTATTTATAGACTGTAAGCACTTTACCTTCATGCAATTCAACTTCTGTGATGTTGCCCGCAAATTTGTCACGTGTTTCAGTTTTAATTTTCAATTGAACCTCCTGATCGTTCTCCTTTATCACATACTGCATACCAGTGGCAACATGATAATATGTCTTCTTAGTTTCGGCTACTACAATGCATTTCTTTTCTTCTGCCTTTTTATAGACTTCATCCCAGAATTTTTCATCATAGTTTGAATCGGTATTCTTAACGTCAGCATCTACAAAAAGCGAAAGGGTGGCTTTGGCTGAGAAATTCAGCGGTTTCAGGGCATACCGTATTGCGCCCAACTCACCGTTAGCCATACTGCAAAATCGTTGTGTGTTGACTTGCATCCTTTTTCCATCCGGAAAAGTTACCGTAAACGACCGCGACAGTAAGCCCGTTTGCATGTCGAGCACGCGCTTGAAGTTCTCTACTTTACATTTGGCCAGGTCCAATTGTTGATTGGCTACAGTAACGTGAACGCTGATCCAGCTTGGTGCATTAAGTACTTTGGCAAAATATTCCGGGTAACCATTCTTCCACCACCCTACCCGGGTTTTATCCGGATAGTATACCCCAGCCACATAACTTCCCTGCAAAGATTCACCACTGTACTGTTCTTCAAAGTTGGCACGCTGCCCCATGCGCCCGTTACCAATACTAAAGACGCTTTCAGCAATTTTGTTATAGTGTGGATCAAATCCATCTTCAATGATATGCCACGGGTGATGTTTGAAGTAATCCTTCATATTGTTTAAAGGTTTTTTAGAATATTGTAAGATAGTTTTTGAATATGATCAACTACGAAGTTGGCTTTGCTTAATTGCTGAGGTTTGCCTATACCAACGCACCGCATGCCTGCTCGCAAGGCAGCTTCAACACCAGCTTCGGCATCCTCAATCACTATGCACTCGGCCGGATAAACTTTTAGCAAAGATGAAGCTTTTAGAAAAATCTCCGGATCGGGTTTTGAGTTGGTAATCATTGTGCCGTCAACTATAGCTTCAAAAATGCTTTCAATTTCAAGCTTGTGCAAAACCGTTCGGGCATTTTTACTGCTGGAAGCCAAACCCACTTTTATGTTGTGTGCATGGAGCGAGTCAAATAAGGCCTTTGCCCCCGGAAAAATCTCCTCCTTCTTCATGGCCTGGATATACTCAACAAACCAGGTATTCTTTTTCGCAGCCAATCTTTCCTTTTCATCATCCGGCAAAGAAATGCCCCCGATTTCAAGGATGATATTCAGCGACTCAATCCTGCCAACACCTTTCAAACGTTCGTTATCATGTGGTGTTAGTTCAATACCCAGTTCCCTTGCCAGGCGTTGCCACGCCATAAAATGATAATGGGCAGTATCAACAATCACTCCGTCTAAATCAAAAATACATGCAGTCACTGTAGTGTGGTAAAAGTGAAAAATAAATTTTGCCTTAATATTAGCTTTAGTTTTTAAATGTTTTAGGTTTAAAGGTTGTAATAAAATCAATGAACAAACTCGGGTAACTGGTGAACTTTCAAAGCAAATAGTATGACTGCAAACGATTGCGAAAATTTATTGTAACTTGTTTCCCGAGATTAATAGCTAACCGAACAGAACGTATTGGCATGAAGTACAATCAAGTAACGATTAAAGACATTGCACGGGAGTTGGGCATTTCACCTTCAACGGTTTCACGGGCATTAAAAGATCACCCTGATATTAGCCCCGATACCAAAAAAGCTGTAAACGAACTGGCCGAGAAACTCAACTACCAACCCAATATTGTAGCCCTCAGTCTCCGCCAAAGTAAAACCAATACTCTTGGGGTGATCATTCCTGAAATCGTCCACTTTTTCTTTTCAACCATTATTAGTGGAATTGAAGATGTAGCCTATAGCGCTGGGTACAATGTAATACTGGCTCAATCGAATGAATCACAAACACGCGAAATATCGGATATCAAGGCGTTGTTCAACAGCCGCGTTGACGGCATGCTCATGTCGGTTTCACGCGAAACCACGAATTTTGAGCACATTGAATCGATGTTGGCCAAGGGTGTACCAATAGTTTTTTTTGATCGCGTTTACAATACCGACCATGCCAGCAAAATAGTGGTAGATGATTTCACCGGGGCGAAAGATGCCACATTACACCTGATCGACCAGGGGTGTAAACGGATTGCACATATTGAAGGCCCACCAAACCTCGACATTAGTAAACAAAGACTGGAAGGATATAAAGAAGCGTTGAAAGAAAACGGCATGGCATTCAGTAAAGAATTGATAGCAACTTGCCCTTCAGGCACCATTGAGGAAGGAAAAAAAGCGACTGAAAAACTGCTGGCCTTAAAGAACCCTCCCGATGGCATATTTGCCACGAACGACCCTGCTGCGATGGGTGCCATGCAGGCGATTAAAGAAAAGGGCTTAAAAATGCCGAAAGACATTGCACTGGTGGGCTTTAGCAATTGGTTTTTCAGCTCATTAATGGATCCACCTCTTTCCTCGGTTGATCAACCCGGGTTTGAAATGGGGCAAGAAGCCGCCAAGCTTTTGATTAGGCAGATTGAAAAGCAGGATAAGGATGAACATGATATCTTGCCGGAAACAAAAGTGCTAAAAACCAGGTTAATTGTTCGTGAGTCTTCCCTACGTAAGCAATAGCAACTCACTCAGCACTTTAAACTCTCATATTGATTTTTGGAATTTTGATAACTATACTGATTAGTTATTATTGAATTCCCCTTACTTTAAGGGAAATTTTATTGCAAATCTCCCTATGTCTAAATTCAAATCGGTACTTAGCCAACAGGTTGGCAACCTTTTAAGCTTTGAAAAAACCGCAGATGGTGTTTTACTTCAAACCGAAGGCGCTAAATTCTCGGTCCGATTCTACACTGAAAACATCGCACGGGTAACAGCCACACGCGAAACGTTCTTTGAAGATTTCTCCTATGCAGTAGTGACCACTCCGCAAGAAGCCAAAATAGAAATTAATGATTCGCCTGACGAAATATTGCTTACTACTTCAGCGCTTCAGGTACGGATTATTAAAAGCCCGGTAAAGATTACTTTTTTAACCATACAGGGACAGGTTATTAATGAAGACGATGATTTAGGTACGGCATGGAACGGTGAACAAGTGACCACGTACAAAAAACTCCAGGAAGGCGAACGCTTTATTGGCTTAGGTGAAAAAACCGGACCGCTTGATCGCAAAGGACAAGGTTATACCAACTGGAATACGGATGCCTATGCTTACCACACAGGGGCAGATCCATTGTATTGCTCCACCCCTTTTTATATCGGGTTGCATAGTAACCTCATCTACGGAATTTTTCTCGACAATACCCATAAAACATTTTTCAATTTTGGTGCGTCCAACAATCGGTTCTCCAGCTTTGCCGCAGATAGTGGCGAAATGAATTACTACTTCATACATGGCGCCAGTGTGGGTGAAGTCATTAAGCACTACACCCATCTCACTGGCCGTATGGAATTGCCTCCATTATGGAGCATCGGCTACCAACAATGCCGCTACAGCTATTATCCCGATAAGGAAGTGATGACCCTCGCCAATACATTCCGCGAGAAAGACATTCCGGCCGATGCGATTGTGTTCGACATCCACTATATGGATCAGTACAAAATATTTACCTGGAGTAACAAAGATTTTCCTGACCCAAAAGGGCTGTTGCAAAAGTTAAAACAACTTGGCTTCCGGGTGGTGGTGATGTGCGATCCGGGAATAAAAGTGGAAGAAGGCTATCATACGTATGAAGACGGAAAAGCCAAGGATGTATTTATCAAGTTCCCCGATGGTGAAAATTACACCGGCATGGTGTGGCCGGGGTGGTGTCACTTTCCGGATTTTACCAACCCCAAAACACGCAATTGGTGGAAAGAACAATTCAAAGATTATGTTGATTTAGGAATAGAAGGCTTTTGGAACGACATGAACGAAATTGCCACCTGGGGCCATAGCCTGCCGGAGAACATTGAAATGGATTTTGAAGGTAACAAATCCACCATGCGGAGGGGGCGAAACATCTACGGCTTTCAAATGGCACGTAGCACTTATGAAGGCACCAAAGAATTACTGAAAGGCAAGCGTCCATTCAACCTTACCCGATCCGCCTTTTCCGGCATCCAGCGATACTCGGCCGTTTGGACAGGCGACAATGTTGCCTATGATGAACATATGATGCTGGGTGTTCGTTTGGTGAATAGTATGGGCTTAACCGGAATTGCGTTTGCGGGATATGACGTGGGTGGCTTTGTTGGAAACACTGATGAAAAACTTTTTGCACGCTGGATTTCCATTGGCGCCTTCTCCCCTTTCTTTCGTGGACATACCATGATCAATACCCGCGATTCAGAACCGTGGACATTTGGTGAACGGGTGGAAGAAATTTCACGCAACTACATCAAACTACGGTACAGGCTGCTCCCCTATTTGTATTCACTCTTTTACGATGCATCAAAAAGGGGTATGCCGGTAAACCGTTCACTTGCCATTGACTATCCATTTGACAATCATATTTATGATCATCGTTTTCACAATCAATACCTGTTTGGCCCGGCACTCTTAGTAGCGCCCGTGGAAAGCAACAAAGATCTTGTGAAGGTTTATCTGCCGGAAGGTAACTGGTACGAGCTTCTTACCGATGAACAACATTCGGGCAACAGCATCATCGTAGCCGATTGCCCGTTGGACAAACTTCCGGTTTATGTGAAGGGTTCATCTATTATACCCATGCGTGAAAAAGCAGGTTCAACCGTTGCTGATCGTGGAGAGGTTTTGGAAATCCATGTGTACAAGGGTAACCACGACAACAGTTTTGTATGGTATGAAGACGATGGTGAAACTTTTGCCTATCAGCAAGGCGAATTCTGTACACGTAAAATGGAATATCTGCACGCTGAAGGAAAATTTATAATCCACGCGGCTGAAGGAAAATATTTACCTGGTTACAAGTCGATTAATATTTTCTTTCATGGATTTGACGGACTTCACTCACCTTCTTTAAATGGCGTTTCACAATCCCTGCAAAAGAAAGATTATCGCTTTGTTCAGCCCATGGCCAATTACGATCCGGTTAATACTATGCCCGATGGACCATCGGTAAAAAACTTACCTTATCTTACGGTTGTGTATGATCAAAAACAAGCCGTTATTCAATGGTAGAACTCTTGTTATTTATAGATAGTAAGCCCATTAAAAAAGTAAAAGCATGTCATCATCAACAGCACCCGTTATAAGACCAAGACTAAGCTTTTGGCAAATATGGAACATGAGCTTTGGGTTTATGGGTATTCAGTTTGGTTTTGCGCTACAGAATGCAAACACCAGCAGAATATTTGAAACACTCGGCTCTGATCCGAAGAATCTTGCATTGTATTGGTTAGCGGCTCCTGTTACTGGTTTAATCGTACAACCCATAATTGGTTATTATAGCGATCGTACATGGCATCACAAATGGGGCCGCAGAAGACCCTTCTTTGCCATAGGCGCTGTTCTGGCTTCCATTGCGCTTTGCCTTATGCCTAACTCCCCTGCGTTATGGATGGCCGTTGGAGTGCTGTGGATTATGGACGCTTCAATTAACATAAGTATGGAGCCATTCAGGGCATTTGTTGGTGATATGCTCCCTCCGGCACAACGAACAACAGGCTTTGCCATGCAGAGCTTTTTCATTGGCATTGGCGCTATCATAGCCTCTTTCCTACCCTGGATATTTACAAACTGGTTTGGCATTTCTAATGTGGCCGATGAACCGGGAGTCATTCCTGACTCTGTGAAATATTCCTTTTACCTGGGCGCCTTTATGCTTTTTCTAACCGTGATGTGGACGGTGTTCAGCACGAAGGAGTATCCACCTGAGCCTGGCGTAGAAGAAAAACTACGAAACAGGGAACGTAAGAAAATTGATAATGAAGAATTCTATGCTGCCAAATTTTCTAAACTCGGTACAATACTGTTAGTGTTGGCAGCTGTTGTCGCTGCAGTTGTGTACTCAACAGGCATTGAAAAAGAACTTTATGTTCTTTCATTGGGATTCGGAATTTTTGGATTGGTGCATCTGCTCGCAACCCTTTACATTAAACAAGGTCGGTCCTATCTCGGTCTGGTGAATATTGTCAAGGATTTTAATTCTATGCCAAAGACAATGATTCAACTGGCATATGTTCAGTTTTTCTCATGGTTCGCACTTTTTGCGATGTGGATTTACACCACATCAGCAGTAACCAGTCATATCTATAAATCATCCGACCCAACATCAGTTGCCTACAATGATGGCGCCTCCCTGGTTGGAAATTTATTTGGTACGTATAACGGTATTGCAGCATTGGCAGCGTTACTACTACCGGTATTGGCAAAGTATACCAGCCGTAGAATAACACACATGCTAGCACTTTTTTGTGGTGGCGGTGGGCTCATATCCTTCTATTTTATTGCTGATCCATTCTGGCTGTGGTTTTCCATGATCGGTGTTGGTATTGCCTGGGCTAGTATACTTTCGATACCCTACGCCATGCTTTCCGGTTCTTTACCAGCCGAAAAGATGGGCTACTATATGGGTGTGTTCAATTTCTTCATTGTCATTCCGCAAATTGTTGCCGGAACGTTGTTGGGCTTTATGCTAACACACCTCTTTAACGGAGAGTCCATTTACATTTTAGTGTCAGGAGGAGTTTCCATGATCATCGCTGGATTGCTCAATTTATTAGTTGAAGATCATGATGAGATAGTAATCAAAGAGAAAGTATGAGATTTCTTATTGTCATAGTTTTCTGCAATCCCCTATTCAGTTGGGCGCAGGATTATTCTGCCTACACCGAAACAATCAGAAATTTTTATACACTGCCTCAGGAGGCAGATGCACGCTGGCAAAAGTTAATGAATGAAAGCAAAATTCCGTTGGTGGCTGAAGACTCTGTGGCATTTCTCTTCCGTGGCGATGCCAAATCCATTTCATGGATGGGTGATTTTAACGGCTGGGGGTATGACAAAACTTTTCCGAATAAAGGTGCTCAGATTCCCAACACCAATATCTGGATATTAAAAGCTTCATTTCCAAAAAACGCGCGCATCGATTATAAAATACTCATCAATGAAAAAGATTGGATTCTTGATCCGGCCAATCCTCACCATCAATGGTCGGGCGTAGGTGGTGGCAGCCCGAATTCAGAACTGCGTATGCCCGGTTGGCAACCTGATCCGATTACGGTTTATCGGGAAAATATACCTCGGGGAAGACTTCATAAGGATGCCCTATTCGACAGTAAAATACTAGGGTATCAGGTAACGTACTCAACTTACCTTCCGCATAACTACAATACCGGCAAAACCTATCCCATCCTTTACGTAACCGATGGATACGAGTACCTGCATGAACGCATGGGCAACATGACAGTTATATTAGATAACCTTCTGGCCGATAATAAAATTGAACCCATATGTGTAGTCTTTATTGATCATCGCGAACCAGCAAACCGTTCGAACAACAGAAGGATGACGGAACTTTCCATGAGCAACAAATACCTTAACTTCATTACGCAAGAGTTTATACCCCTTATGGAAAGCAACCTAAGCGTATCGAAAGAACCTGCCCAGCGTGGAATATTAGGTACTTCAATGGGTGGATTAACCGCTGCTTACTTTGCCTTTTCAAAGCCAGAAATCTTTGGACTGGCTGGTATCCAGTCGCCAGCGTTCTGGTTTAAGCAGGAGATCTATGCTTTCTGCGATCAGGCCCAAAACCCTCCGGTAAAAATCTATATGACAACCGGTACGATTCACGATGCCAAAGAAGGTGCACTTAAAATGAAATCGATTCTGGAAAAAAATACCTGCACCTACCAATATACCGAAACCAACCAAGGGCATTCGTGGGGCAACTTCCGCGACACTATAGACGATATAGTGGTATATTTCTTTCCGAAACGGTAGCTGAATTCAGGCACCTTATTTGTAAGATTGCAGAAAATTGTAATTTCTATGCGCATATTCTACCTATCCAGCCTGTTTGTACTTTTAATTCTTAGTGCTTGCTCATCGGGAAAAAAAGCCTACCAGCGAGGTGATTATTACGATGCCGTAATGCAAGCCATTGGCCGGTTGCGCCAAAATCCTGATCACGCCAAGTCAAAGGAAACTTTGCGCAACAGCTACCCTGCGGCAGTGGATTGGCTGGAAACGGATGCCAAAAATCAAATCGCCTCCAATTCAAATACCAAATGGCAAAGCGCCCTTAATTCTTATGGCCGGATCAACAACATGTATGAAGCAATCCGCCAATCACCCGGAGCCTTGAAGGTGATTCCTAACCCTAAAAACTTCTACACCGAGATTGGTCCCCTGAAAGAAAAAGCAGCCGAAGAACTTTATCAGGCGGGCATTGCCTCGCTCATGAAAGGAACACGCGAAGAATCCAAACGGGCTTACTTCCAATTTAGTGAAGCCAACCAATACGTTCCGGGATATAAAGATGTAGTGGAGTATCTTGATAAATCAAAATTCGAGGCTACTACTTTTGTAGTGGTTGAGCAAGTGGCCGTACCTACCCGGTACAACCTTAGCGGAGGATTCTTTCAGGATAAGGTAGAAGAATTTCTTAACCGGAATTATCCCGAGCGGGGCTTTGTACAATTCTTTACACCTCAGGCTGCACAAAGTATGCGGCTGGCACGCACCGATCAGATTATGCGTCTCCAATTTGATGATTTCAGTGTCGGTAATACAACAGTTCGCGAACGCGAGGAAACCGTAAAAAAGGATAGCGTAAAAGTAGGTGAAGCAAAAGTTGACGGGAAAACCGTGCCCGTATACAACACGGTAACGGCTAAGCTTGTCACGGTACGAAAGGAAGTCATATCCGAGGGTTTGTTGAGCATGATCATTGTTGATGCAAGATCCGGTAGTGTCTTAACGCATCGCAAATTTCCAGGACGTTACGAATGGTTTACCACCTGGGGGCGCTTCAATGGCGATGAGCGTGCACTTTCACAGGCGCAAATCGATTTGTGCAAGCGAAGGGAAATCCAACCCCCCGATCCGCAATCCCTGTTCCTTTCTTTCGCCAGCCCTATCTATGATCAGTTAATTCCATCAATTCGCTCATTCTACCAAAATTATTAGGAACCATTACCTACTTTGAATGTGGGAGACACTTGAGTATGTAAGCCGGCAGACAAAACTGCCGGATTGTAAAACCATTTTACGCTTGTTCGGGTTTACTGTACCATGAGAAACGCATTGTTGTATATTTCCTTTGCGCTGTGGGGCGTTTCGTGCGCCCAGCAAAATGAAAAAAATAAACCAGAAAATATGAAAGGCGAATTAGCCGTGGCCACCTTTGGCAGCGGATGTTTTTGGTGTACCGAAGCCGTATTTCAGCGGGTAAAAGGCGTTGAGAAAGTTGTTTCGGGCTACTCGGGTGGCAACGTTAAAAACCCAACGTATCGCGAGGTTACTTCCGGCCTGACCGGCCATGCAGAAGTTACCCAAATCACCTTCGACCCAACCACGATTTCGTTTGAAGAATTATTGGAAATCTTCTGGGGAACGCATGACCCTACCACCCTTAACCGCCAGGGTGCAGATGTGGGAACACAATACCGCTCAGCAATCTTTTACCATAATGACGAACAAAAAAGACTTTCAGAGCTTTATAAAAAGAAATTGGATGCCTCAGGTGCATTCCCAAATCCAATTGTTACGGAGATAAGCCCCTATACGGCATTTTATCCGGCTGAAGATTACCACCAAAATTATTACAACCTTAATGGCAATGCCCCGTATTGCTCGTACGTTATACAGCCTAAGCTTGAAAAATTTAAAAAAGTTTTTCAGGATAAACTTAAACAGAATTAGAACCATCCACACAAAAATTTTCCCGACAACTAAAAATTATTGTAACCTTTGACTTAACAAATCGTTAAAACCTGTGAGTAGAGTAATTCTTCTCATAGGTTTAGGTTTAGGTAAACAAAAAAGTCCCGGGGCGCGGGACTTTTTTGCTTTTAAGAGGTTTTTAAAAATTCACTAATGTTATTTTAATTTTCACGCCTCTACTGAAATTTCCATAATACGAAGTATTTCTCCAGCCCGTCCTTTTACCGGAGAGAAATATGACCGGATGTTTACCGCGTCTCCCTTTCTGCTCAGCCGCTTAAATACTCCTTTGCGGGCTTTACCTGCTTCAAGATCGCGCCAAAACTGACGGTACTCCTCGCTATTCTTTTCTTCCTTGCTAACAAATATCCGGTGGTGCTCCCCTACAACTTCGTTTTGTGAATACCCAAGGATGGATAGATAATTTGTGTTGATCTTGACCAATTTTCCTTCCACGTCATATTCGGCCATGGCCAGGGAAGTATTCAGGGCTTGCATAGTACCTTCCGTTTCAGATTGGTTGCGCTGCATCTCTTCCTGGGTGGCCTGCAATTCTTCCATATTCTGGCGCATCTCTTCTTCCTGCGCGCGCATTTGCTCAGTCATCTCCTGCGATTCCTCCAACAAACGCTGGGTACGGGCATTGATCTTCACCGATGAAATTGTTGAAGCAATGCTCTCTGCAATTTTCTGCACAAACTCCATTTCATAATCAGCAAAGGTGTTGAACGATGCAATCTCCACGACCCCAAAAATCTGTTCGTTCACTTTTAATGGAACAATAAGGATAGCGGTGGGGTTGGCATCACCTAAGCCCGAAGAAATCTTAATGTAATTCTGAGGAACTTCAGTTAAATACACCGTATCACCCTCCTGCCAGGCCTGACCAGCCAGTCCTTCACCTTTGTGGATTTTATGATCGATAAATTTCTTTTTATCCCAGGCATAACATGCCTTCATGGACATAGTAGGCTCATCGCCAGACTCATCATCCATTATATAGAGGGCACCTTGATTTGATTTGAGGTATTTAACCAGGTTGGATATGATCTCGTCCGCAAGTTTCTCCAGGTCGTTGGTATTGGTGCGCAATATCTCCCCAAATTTAGCCAGTCCTTCCGTTGCCCAGTTTCTTTTGGCATCATCCTCCGCTACACGCGCAAGGTTGTTGCGCATGTTAATTAGGGCATTGCCCAACACATCATGCTCACTTAAAGGTTTAAAATCCGAGCTGTAGTTACCCTTACCGATATTCTCAGCAAAGTGCGTGGTAGCCTTAAGGCCGTTTACAAGGTTATCCATGGCGGTGGCCATCTCGCCAATTTCATCGTTGCTGAATTTGGTTTGCTTGTCTTCCACCAATTCACCTTTTCCAAGTTTTACCACCACATCTTTCAGGAAGTTAACCGGCCGTGTTATGGCCCGCATCAATAAATAAGCGCTAACCAATCCTAATAAAATGGTTATACCCGCCAGGATAAGGGTGATGTTCCGCAAATTCTTTGAAGAGTTAATCAGTTCTGCATCGGAAATAGTATTGATTGTTGTCTGTGCGTGGGCCAATCCTTTCAGGTCCACCAATATCTCCTCTAACTGTGGGTTAATTGTACTTTCCAAAACATCTTCAGCCAATAACTTGGTAATTCCGTCTTCATAGCTTTCAAACGAAATCAATTGAGAGGTAATTTGATCTTCAGCATAACGCTGCACGCGTTCAAAACTGGCAAAAACCGTGTCTACCAAAACTTTTTGGCTGTCGATTTCCCAGGTGTTCTTTAATGCTTCAATACGCTCCTTCAGGGCAGGGTATTCGTGGCTTACCAATAACTTCAGGGCATTTTTATTTTCATCGTTGGTTTGCAGGTACACCCAACTGGTAATCAGTTTCTGATACCGCTCAACGGTTAACACAAACTCGTTGATGGCATCTTTTGAAGGCCGTACGACTTCTGCCGATTTACTCACCACGTTATCAATTTGGTTACCGGTTAGGAAAATGATGGTGGCATTGATGACAAACAATACCATGACGGCCAGGAAACCTGCCAGTATTTTATTACCTATTGTGAGCCGAAACCGAAAGCGTCTTTTTTTGTTTTTCATAGGATCGAGAATTCTGCTAAAAAATTACTCATAAAACATACCGGCAATGTACGGAGTTTATGGATTCAGCACAGGCCGGAAATGCCCAAAGGCGAGCAAAAATAGAACTATTCCCGATGCTGTAAATCTCAAAATTTCCCAATTTTCTGACATCTGCGCTCTATTTCCACAACTTGTCAATTTTTGTGAATCCGCTAACTCCTTTTGCACCCTAAAACCTGCTATCTTTCCCTGAAACGTATACTTTATGTGTCGCCTAATGGCTTATAAAGGCACGCCAATCCTGCTGGATGAGCTGCTGTACAAACCCAACAATTCCCTCATCAATCAAAGCATCAATGCCAAAGAACTGGAAGAACCCTTGAACGGTGACGGTTTTGGTATTGGCTGGTACACACCGGCCATAAGCGCAGAACCTGCCACGTTTGTTTCGTTGAACCCTGCCTGGAGCAACCGCAACCTGCGCAACATGGCACCTAAAATCCAGTCCAATTGCATGGTAGCCCATGTACGGGCAGCAAGTGTTGGGGAAGTATCGGAGGCCAACTGCCACCCGTTTCAATACCATGAATTATTAATGGCGCATAATGGTGGTGTTGAGCATTTTTCAAAAATTAAACGCGACTTGCGGGCTGGGCTAACCGATTCGTTGTATAACTGGATAAAAGGGCAAACCGATTCTGAACATCTTTTTGCCACCTTGGTGAACAGGCTTTTGACCGAACACAAAACCGTTACGGCCGAATCAGTAACAGAGGCTTTTGAATATACTTTTCAACGCCTTAAAAGCCTGATGATGAAGCACGGCATTACCGAAGAAGCTTATTTAAACATGGTAGTAACCAACGGGCACTTTATTGTTGCTACACGTTACGTTACGGATGATAAGGAAGAACCGTTAACCCTTTACCATTCCGAAGGTAGCCGATATGTTGTAGAGGATGGTATTACACGAATGGAGGCCCCTAAAGATGACGATGAAGCTGTGCTGATCGTTTCGGAAAAACTAACCGATGGAGATCATTGGACGCTTATCCCAAAAAATCATTTCGTTATTGTTGAAGAAAACCTGAACGTTCGGGTAAAGCCTATCAAAGCTTAAACCTGCTTTGAAGGCAGGGCTATCTTCTTTAGTTTCGCTGGAAATTTATTACTGTGAAGTACGATGTAATTATTGTTGGTGGTGGTATTGTTGGCCTGGCCACAGCTTATCAACTGATAAAAAATAATCAGTCGATAAAAATTATTGTGTTGGAGAAGGAAACTTCGCTTGCACGGCACCAAACCGGCAATAACAGCGGGGTAATCCATTCCGGGCTATACTACAAACCCGGTAGCCTGAAAGCCACTAATTGCATACATGGCTACAACCTGCTGGTAAACTTTTGCAAAGAAAACAGCATACCCTTTGAATTGTGCGGAAAGATTGTGGTGGCAACAGAAAATGACCAGGTGCCTTTATTGAATAACCTGTTTCAACGTGGCCGGCAAAACGGCCTTAAAAATCTTGCGTTGCTCAACCCTGAAGAACTAAAAGAACGCGAGCCCCATGTTCACGGTGTAGCCGGGATATTCGTTCCTCAAACCGGTATTGTGGATTATCTTGTTGTGGCTGAGAAACTGGGTGAGTTGATCCGCAAAGCAGGTGGAGAAATTAAACTGAGTGAAAAGGTATTGGAAATTCGTGCTGAGGCATCGCATGTTCATGTTGAAAGTGAAAGAAAATCATACCAGGGAAAATTGCTGATTAATTGTGCGGGACTGTACTCGGATAAAGTGGCCCGCATGACCTCAAAGGTTAACCTGAAAATCATCCCCTTTCGTGGAGAATATTACAAACTGGTAAAAGAGAAGGAATACCTTGTTAAAAACCTGATCTACCCCGTTCCCGATCCAAATTTTCCATTTCTGGGTGTTCACTTTACGCGCATGATGCGTGGAGGTGTAGAAGCAGGACCAAACGCAGTGCTTGCCTTCAGGCGTGAAGGGTATAAAAAATCACAAATCCATTTGGGTGAGTTGGCCGAATCATTGGCCTGGCCGGGATTCCAAAAGGTGGCCTTTAAATATTGGCGTACCGGTCTTGGTGAAATGTACCGTTCATTCTCCAAATCTGCATTTACCAGGGCCCTTCAAAAATTGATTCCGGAAATACAGGAAAACGATTTAGCGGATGGCGGAGCTGGTGTTCGTGCACAGGCTTGCGATCGAAACGGTGGCTTGGTGGATGATTTTATGATACTGGAGGAAAGGCAAGTAATCAATGTTTGTAATGCACCCTCTCCGGCCGCCACTTCATCACTTGCCATTGGCGAAACCATTGCTACGTTAGCTTTCAAGAAAATTGAAGGATAGATATTGCTATTCTTCCCAACCGTTGCGGATAACCGGTTTGAAAATCCTGCAGACGATGCCCGCCTGGACACCCCAGATTTCAATGGTGTTATAGTATTTTTGATAGACCGCCCCAACGGAAAGATTTCCGTGCAGGACTCCAGCGCGAAACACCTGATGTTGGTATTGAACGCTGAATTCGCGTCTTGGGTTTGCCCCAGTGCTCCAGTCTTTTGAAAAGCGATACTCAAACCCGATTGTTTTGCTTTGATCAGGTGCATGGGCTGCCAGGTAAAAAGCAGACTCATTAAAAGATCGTTTGGCCTCAAAAGCCTCGGTCATAACACCCGTACCTGCCCGCAGGGTTATAAACCTGCTGGTAATAAGGTTCAGTTGTAAAATCTGCCAATCGTTAGTACGTATATGCTTAAAACCTTCAATGTCCTCTTCAATCAAATAGTTCATACGAAAATCTGTTGAGAACAAGCCCCAGTTGCCACGTATGCGTGGCCACAACACATAATAACTTGATGGCTTAATAGCCCCTTGCAGCATCACATCCAATGAAACCATAGCGGGATACCTCGCACGGTCATCACGGAGTTTGAACCCTTGCCACTGTGCAACGCCACTAAAAAGAAAATCAACCATGAAAAAGCTGCCACCACCAAAGCCAACATCATTTCCGCCAGAGCCCCCAGACGAACGAGAAGAACGCTCAGTATTGCTCTTAGAAGCGGATTTAATATCATCAACTTGCGCATAAGCCGACAGCGAAAGGGTTAGTATTATACTGAAGATTAGGGCTTTCATGGGGTTAGGGTTTAGGCTTTGAAAGCAATTAGTTTGCCATGTTAGCCTTTATCGCGGGTAACCGAAGCTTCAATCTCCACCAAATACTCCGGAGAAATCAGTGCCTTCACTTCAACCATTGTGGTGGCAGGCTTGATGGAATGAAAAAACTCGCGGTGGGCACGTCCAACTTCTTCCCACCGCGAAATATCAGTAACAAAAATCCGGGTGCGCACCACATCATTCAGCGTAAAGCCCGCCTCTATAATAACCCTTTCAATTTTTTGAAGGATAAACCGGGTTTGCTCGTACAGGTTATCTTTACCAACCAGCAAACCATTTTCATTTACCGCAACCGTTCCGGTTACCTCCAGTTGATTACCCACCAATACTGCACGTGAATAACCAACAATATCCTCCCATTTGGCACCGGTAGAAAAATTCTTTCTCATAGCGTTTTGTATTTTTGGTTCGTGAACAAGTTAACACCAGAAGAACTAACACGCTATAGCCGGCACCTAGTTTTGAAAGATTTTGGAAAAGAAAATCAAGAAAAACTAAAACAGTCGTCTGTACTGGTAATTGGAGCCGGAGGATTAGGCTGCCCAGCCTTACTCTACCTGGCCGCAGCCGGTGTTGGAAAAATCGGAATAGTGGATTTTGATAATGTCCAGGAATCAAACCTTCAGCGCCAGGTGCTCTTTACTGTCGAAAACATCGGCTATAATAAAGCACGGTCAGCCAAATACCATCTTGAAAAACTAAATCCGTTTGCAGAGGTCGTTGCTTATACCGAAAAGCTCACCTCCAAAAACGCCCTTGAAATTATTACGCACTACGATATTGTATTGGACGGCTCCGATAATTTCCCCACACGTTACCTGGTAAACGATGCTTGTGTGCTCACCAATAAGCCCTTGGTGTATGGATCGATTCTGCAATACGAGGGGCAACTTAGTGTTTTTAATGTTCAGGTTAGTCATGGTATGTTTTCGGCAAATTATCGCGACTTGTTTCCTGAACCGCCACAACCCTATGAAGTACCAAACTGCGAACAAGCCGGGGTATTGGGCGTGCTGCCCGGCACAATAGGAAGCCTAATGGCCAATGAAACCATCAAATTAATAACCAATATTGGTGAAACGCTTATTAACAAATTATTTCTTTTTGACAGCCTAACGCTGGACAGGCAATTCATAAACATACCAAACCGAAATACCCGCACCAAAATAAAAACATTGGTTGATTATGATGATTTTTGTGGATTAAATCAGCAGAAAAACAAATCTTTGGGCATGAAAGAAGTTACCGTACAAGAGCTTAAAGCCTTACTCGACTCGCAGGCTGATTTTCAATTGATTGATGTGCGTGAATTGTATGAATTCGAGCAAGCTAATATTGGCGGTGAACATATTCCGATGGCAGACGTACCGCATAATATTGACCGCATTCAAACCTCCAAGCAGGTAGTTATACACTGCCGAAGTGGCGGAAGAAGCGGAAATATCATTCAATGGCTTGAAAAGAATCATGGCTTCAAAAATCTCTATAACCTTAAAGGGGGTATTCTTGCCTGGGCAAAAGAGATTGACCCCTTGCTAGATGTTTCTTGATTTTTCGAAGTCCTTTAAAACTTTTTTGTAGGCCATAAAAGGCTTCCGACAATCATGGCAAATAAACTAACCATAACGGCCGGCACTAGTGACGGAATGTCTACTGGATAATATTCAAAATATATCCACGCGGCCATCCCCAGCATCATCGCCAGCACAGCACCAACAGAACTGCTCCGTTTCCAATACATGCCCGCAGCCATAGGAATGAATAGCGAAACAAGGCTTAAAATTGAAGCCCCACCAACCAACTCATAAATATTCGACTTTAAACAGGCCATAGCTGTAGCGATTACACTGACTGCAATAAGTGTCAACCTGGTTATCATTAAAAAATGTAAGTCAGTTGGCTTGTTTTTCATCATAGGTTTCAGGATGTTCTCCGTAACCACCGCAGCCGGGGCCAACATGGCAGAACTGGTGGTACTCATGATCGCAGAAAGCAAAGACCCAAAAAATAGAATCTGAACGGGCATAGCTGCATGCTGCAACACCATTGAAGGAAGGGTGAGCTGCGTATCACCATCAAGGCTTTCCGGATAAAGGAATTGGATACAAAGACTAATGAACAAGGGTAGCATGGCCACAGTAAGGTATAAACCTGCTGCATAATAACATGATCGCACGGCAACGGAAGCTGATCCTGATGACATGGAGCGCTGAAAAACATCTTGCGAAGGGATGGAACCGAGCCCTAAAACCGACCACGCAGCCAAATACGAAACAACTGAAACCGTGTTCGGCTCGGGAAAAAATTTAAAGGTTGATACAGGAGCAGATTGAATTACGTTTAATACCCCACCTGCTTTTGACGATAGTATATAAGCTAGCACACCAAGCCCTACAACAATAATAATGCTTTGAATAAAATCAGTTATGGATATAGCCCACATGCCCCCGATGAACGTGTATGCGGTAACCACAATGGAGCTTGCTACAATACCTTGCCAAACCGGAAGGCCTGCTACCACATTTAAAATCAAACCCAACGCTACCAATTGCGCTGCGATGTAACCAAAGTAAGAGGGTACCATAAAAATACTGGACACAAATTCAGTCTTTCTGTCAAACCGGTAGCGAAAGTAATCGCAAAGCGTAAGCAAGTTCATGGCATAGAGCTTACGGGCGAAAAACATTCCAAACAAAACCAGGCAAAGCGCTGCGCCAAAAGGATCCTCTATAACAGAAAATAATCCGCCTTTCAAAAATTCCGATGACGCTCCGAAGATCGTTTCGGAGCCAAACCAGGTAGCAAACAACGCAGAAGTACTCAGCACGATAGGCAAGCTTCTTCCCGCCAGCATAAAATCATTTGAGGTTTTTACCTTTTGTGCAGCCCAAATGCTGATCAGCACGGTGCCAATGAGGTAAAGGATTATTGAGGCAATTAGCAACTCCCGTAAGCAGGTTAAATTTCTGCTAAGATTACCTTTTTCCGGTTAAGTGTAAAGTAGTATAGATGTGGCTGCCTTGTTTACAAAAACGAAAAACCCCCGGAGTCCTTGACCCCAGGGGTTAATCTTGTCTATAGTTGGCTTTAATCTGTAACAAACATAAGGGAAGCTCATAAACCAACAATCGCGTAATCGTCAATCGGTTTAATGAAGGGATAAGGATGCCGAAAAGCAGGACAAGTTGAATCGAATGGTCTAAAAAATGAAAATCCCCGACATGTTCACGACAAGGGGGATTTTCAAAGTCTACAGTTGGCTTTAATCGATTGTAAAATTAAAAGAAAAAATTAAAAAAGCAACCCGGGTTTAAGTTTTAACCCCTATTTAATATCTGTGGTATCATTCTTAACGGAATCCGGTTTTATGAATTCCTGCTCAATTCGTTCTTTTAGCTGGGGTTTGGCCCCCGGAAAGGTGGTTCGCGTGGCTATATCGTAACTGGCATAAAATAGCAACGCAAAAAAAACAATTGCAAAACCAAGGAATATCTTCTTATTCCGCGTCATAAGGACTGTGAAACAATAATAAAGGGGCTTTCGCCCCTTATGTTTTGGTTTATTTAACCTTCTTAACCACGGCATCAAACGCTTCGCGGTGGTTCATGGCCAGGTCGGCCAATACCTTCCTGTTCAGGTTAATTCCGGCTATTTTCAATTTACCCATAAATTGAGAATACGATAACCCGTGTTCGCGAACACCGGCATTGATACGGGTGATCCAGATGGCACGGTATTCTCTTTTCTTGGATTTACGGTCGCGGTAGGCATATACGAGACCTTTTTCTACGGCATTCTTAGCTACAGTCCAAACATTTTTCTTTCTGCCAAAGAAACCTTTGGCGAGTTTCAGGATGCGCTTACGTTTAGCGCGGGATGCAACATTGTTGACTGATCTTGGCATTTTACTTTACATTTTTGGTTGGTGGCGAACCTTCTGTTTCAAGATTGCTTAGGCGCCAAAAACCGGGTTAAACATGTTGTCCCGAACTTTTCGGGACTAAACCGATTATGAATACGAAAACTTATACTGCGTAAGGAAGCATGAATTTCACGTTCTTCATGTCTTCGGCACGCACTACAGCTTTGTTACTTAATCTTCTCTTTTGCTTGGTTTCCTTCTTAGTAAGGATGTGGTTTTTGAACGCACGCTTACGCTTAACTTTACCGGTTCCGGTAATCTTAAAACGCTTCTTTGCGCCCGATTTGGTTTTTACTTTAGGCATTGTATCGAATAGTTTAAATCAAACTTTTATTTTCCTTTACCCTTAGGTTGAACCAACAGCGACATCCGCTTTCCTTCCAACTTGGGCATTTGTTCTACTTTACCGTGTTCCTCAAGGCCTTGGGCAAATTTTAGCAGCAAAATTTCGCCACGCTCCTTGTAAACAATTGTGCGGCCGGGGAAAAATACCGTAGCCTTAACTTTCGACCCTTCTTTTAAAAAGTTAACCGCGTGGTTCAACTTAAATTTAAAATCGTGGTCATCGGTATTAGGGCCAAAGCGGATTTCCTTTACTACCACTTTTATGGCCTTGGCCTTTATTTCCTTTTGCTTCTTCTTTTGCTCGTACTTAAACTTTGAGTAGTCGGTAACCTTACAAACAGGCGGGTCAGCATTAGGTGATATTTCTACCAAATCCAAACCCTGCTCTTGGGCTATTTTTAATGCCTCTTTAACAGGATAAACATCAATTCGTACATTTTCGCCTACTAACCTCACCCTGGGTGCGGTAATCCTTTCATTAATGCGGTAGGGCTCTTCTGGTCTGCTTGGCCCCCTGCGAAAGGGTCTGTTTGTCTGGTTTATAATACTTCCTCTGGTTTAAATTCTACAACATTTTTTGCTCAATGAGCCTATTTTATTTAAAAATAGGCTGCAAATATCGCCATATTATTCAGAAATCAAAACTTGGCGATCAGTTCTCAGGTGCTGCCGCTGAAGCCTTAAACTCCTCTACAAACTGGCCAAAAGGGATAGTACCGGCATCGCCCCTTCCATGGATGCGAACGGCTACTTTCTGTTCGGCTGCTTCTTTCTCACCAACGATCAGCATGTAGGGTATCTTTTTAACTTCAGCATCGCGGATTTTCCTGCCGATTTTTTCGTCACGGTCATCCAAAAAACCCCTGATATCCAAAGCCTTAAGGGTATTGAATACACTCGCTGCGTAATCATTGAACCGCTCGGATATGGGCAATACGGCAACCTGATCGGGCGAAAGCCATAAGGGGAAATTACCGCCACAATGTTCAATCAAAACAGCGACAAAGCGTTCAAGCGAGCCAAAAGGAGCCCGGTGGATCATTACGGGCCGGTGACGTTGATTATCCGAACCCACGTACTCAAGTTCAAAACGCTGGGGTAATTGATAATCAACCTGAATGGTACCCAACTGCCAGCTACGCCCCAAAGCATCTTTGACCATGAAATCAAGCTTTGGGCCATAAAATGCTGCTTCACCTTTGACCGCTACTGTTTTTAATCCCCGCTCATCGGCTGCTTCCTGTATTTCACGTTCGGCCCTGTCCCATAAGGCATCTTCGCCAATGTACTTTTGCTTATTTCCCGGATCGCGGAGGGAAACCTGTGCGGTATAGTTCTCGAACCCAAGCGATTTAAAAACATGAAGCACCAGGTCGATCACTTTGATGAACTCTTCTTTAACCTGGTCGGGCCGGCAAAAAATATGGGCATCGTCCTGAGTAAAACCCCTTACCCGGGTAAGCCCATGCAACTCACCACTTTGTTCATACCGGTAAACAGTACCAAATTCGGCCAACCGGATGGGAAGATCTTTGTAGGATCGCGGCCTGGAATTGTAAATCTCGCAGTGGTGCGGGCAATTCATAGGCTTGAGCAAAAACTCCTCCCCTTCATCTGGTGTATGAATGGGCTGGAATGAGTCTTTACCATACTTTTCATAGTGCCCCGATGTAACATACAGGTTTTTGCTTCCGATATGAGGGGTAACTACCGGATCGTAACCGGCCTTTACCTGTGCCCTGCGCATGAACTGTTCAAGCCGCTCACGAAGGATAGTACCCTTTGGCAACCACAGCGGCAACCCCATACCCACTTTCTCTGAAAATGTAAATAATTCCAATTCCTTACCCAGCTTTCGGTGGTCACGCTTTTTCGCTTCCTCCAAAAGATGCAGGTACTCTTCCAGTTCTTTTTGTTTTGGAAATGTTATACCATAGATGCGGGTAAGCATCTTATTCTTCTCATTACCACGCCAATATGCACCGGCAACGTTTAACAACTTGATGGCTTTAATGAAACCCGTATGCGGGATATGAGGTCCTCTGCATAAATCGGTGAAGTTGCCTTGCTCATAAAAAGTAATGGTTCCATCCGCCAGTTCGTTTATCAACTCCAGTTTATACGGATCATTCTTTTTGGTAAAAAAATCCAATGCCTCTGCCTTGCTCACCGCTCTCCTACTGAAAACACTTTCCTTCTTTGCCAGTTCCTTCATTTTCACTTCAAGTGCTGCAAGGTTATCATCGCCAAAAGCCTCACCGCCCAGATCAACGTCATAATAAAATCCGTTTTCAATGGGTGGGCCGATGCCGAATTTTACCCCCGGATGGAGCGCTTCAAGTGCCTCGGCCATCAGGTGGGCCGATGAATGCCAGAAAGCATATTTGCCACCGCTGTCACTCCACGTCAGAATTTTTACGGATGAATCTTTATCGATTTCTTTTGACAGGTCACGGATTTCTCCGTCAACTTCAATGGCCAGGGCATTCCGAGCCAACCCCTCACTAATGCTCTTTGCAACATCAATGCCTTTAATACCTGATGGAAACTCACGAACGCTCCCATCGGGCAAACTAATTTTGATAGTCATGTTTTGCTTTTAAAAACCTGCGCAAATATAAGGAAAGGCCAACCACTACAGTTTAAACTGAGCGGTAAACAATACCCCAAATTTACGGGCACGGTCGTTTTCCAAATAGGTAAGTCGGTGTACAAAATCAACCCGGATAAACCGAAAAATATTCTCAACACCATACCCCAGTTCAACGTAAGGTCTGTTGAAACTAAGGTTATTATTGCCTGCAGGAAAGGGCAAGGGTTCACTCAGGGTAAGGTTATCGGGTTGTAAATCACCGTAAATCACATTGGCCAGCCCGGTCAACCTCCATTTTAATTTTCGCATTACCGGAATCCTGTTCAGGATGAATCCTTCAAAATTCTGCCGGTATTGCATGGACACAAAACGATCGCTAAAAAACTCCCCAAAGTTCATCAGGCTGTAAATGACATCGGTATAAAATGGTGTTTCATTACCGATGTGAAAAGCCAGGAGCGGGTAAGGCAATACTCCATTGATGTATTCACCGGTTAGCGTTACCCTGCCAGACCCCAATGGTCCCATGGGTAACTTTTTCAAAACTGAGAACCGATACTTATCGTATTCAAAGTCGCTTCCGCCAACTCCCTTAAGTCCACGTGTATAACGTAGCGTTAGGATTGGCCACTTTTGGGCACCAAGGCTTACCCGTTCATTATCGTATTGGATAAACATTTCATCGCGTGCAAAACGGGATTCTATAATAACCTCAGCCGTCTGAAAATTCTGCTGTAACGATGATATATCGCCCGGGTTAGCATAGTACGCAAAATCAAATACAGGTTTAAAGGTGGTGTAGCGGACAGCCATGCGTTGTGAATAACCTTTAACAACCTCGCGCTGAAAATTAAAACGTGTTTCATCGAAGTAGTAGCCCCTCCGATAAATACCAAAACGTGTGGCAGCCAAAAAAAGATAATTGTCTGCCAGGTTTTCATCATCAATACCCACCCTGCCCAAATCACTGCGGGCGCGCACGCTTACGGTAGTCCATCTTTTACGATCAAGAATATGTTGGGCAAATGCCGAATACTTTATCGCTTCATCATTAAAGCCATATGCCAACTGCCCTCCAAAAACCCATTTCTTGCTAAAAAGATAATTGGTCCTAAAACCGGTTTGAACGCGAACGCCCTCAATATTGTTGAAGGCCATCAAGCTCAGGTAAGGCCCTATATCAATCTTGCCAACTTTTTTATAACCATTAACCAAAATTTTGGCGATATCAATGTACGTTCTGACAACCGGAATATTCTGAAGGGTGTCGATCATTCGGTAAACATTCTTTTCGGTTTCCGTTAACGGGTCGTGTCGTAGGTTGTTCCAGTGGTCTTCATCATGTTGGTTCAGTATATAGCCTTCATCCAACAAAATTTGCTTCTCGTAAAACTTTGGCTCTTTGGGTTTATTTACCACAATATTTTTATTAGATGAATAAAACTTAGCCAATAAACCCGCCCACTGATCGCGCACTTCGCCTACATCTACCAGCATTCGGTTTTTCACCGGTAACCATGCCCCGCCCTCCGTTTTACTGAGCTCTTGCTGTATGCGTATTTTCTCAATAAAGTTAAGGTTGGCCTGCTTGCCAATCGTTGCTTCAATCTGTTTCACAGCAAATTCAGCTTTGGTAATCCACATTGTGCCGGTAAAGGCAAGTGCTTGCGGGCTTTTTGGGAAGAAGTCAATACGGTAGCAATAATCATCACCGATATACAGGCTATCCATCAAATCATATTCATAATACAGTTTCCAGCCATCGGCTATGGGCGACACAAAATCCTTATCAAGAATGTTAAGCCAATTTTTATAGAAGTTATATTCCTGAAAAGAGGCCCCGACCAATTGTGCCATTAATGATCCATCTTCAAAACCCACCCCGCTTATTTTTGTCTCTTTTATGTTCTCAAACTTTAATTCGGGATTTGTGCGGTAGTAATATTTTGAAATACTTTCGGAAATGAATATCGGAAGCACAGGCTTGCCATCTTCACCGGCAATGCGTTCAATACTATCCAACACCTGGGTGATTCGTGATATGATCTTTTTTTGCCTGAACTTTTCAGTGATGTTATCAACGTCAATCTCAATTTTAGTATACGAATCGAACTCGTAAGCGCTGAGGGTACGTTTGTCGTTTACGCCTTTTTGTTCAACGACCTTCCGAAGGATAGGGAATGCAGGATTTTCACCTGAAAGAATAACAATATCGCGCAATCGAGTAACTTCTTCTTCCAGCTGAAAGTTAACCGTTTGAGAAATTCCTTTCTTTACAGCTTTTGATCGACTCCTGTAGCCGATGTAACTGGCCACCAGTGAGTCGGTGGGTGAATTGGTGTGCAGCAAATAATTTCCATCGAAATCGGTTGTGGTGCCAATGCTGGTTCCTTTGAACACAACATTAACAAAT
The DNA here is from genome assembly GCA_025808415.1 of Cyclobacteriaceae bacterium. Lineage (NCBI taxonomy): Bacteria > Pseudomonadati > Bacteroidota > Cytophagia > Cytophagales > Cyclobacteriaceae > Cyclobacteriaceae bacterium. The sequence goes on along the minus strand of CP075525.1, from coordinate 1,982,674 downwards.
GGAATTGGATCACCGGTAAGCACATCCGTTATCTTTCCCTTAACAACAGTTTCCTGGGCGTGGGCAGCAGTCAGGATTAAGGCAAAAGCCAATATACACGACAAATACTTATGGAAATGCACAATTATACTGTACACACGTAGCGATTGACCTCAAAAATAATGAATTAAACTGTGCGATAGCATGATGAGTTGCGTCAGGAAGTAATATTAATTTCTTCCTTTTCGCCCAAATGCTGGGGATTGGTTTTTAACACATATAAATCAAGCACGGCCTTGGCCCTGGCAAAATATTCGCGAATCCTTACTTTTAATGCTGACTCAAGTTCAGGTTCTTGTGCGCCCATAGCAATAGCGTCAATACCATAATAATCGCTGATGAACAACGCCCGGTAACTATGAAACGATTGCGTAATAATTAAAATCTTTTCCTGCCCAAAAATTTCCTTACTGCGCACCACTGAATCAAGCGTTCGCAAACCGGCATAGTCGAGGGTGATAGCCGATGACGGCACACCCCGGGTCACTAAAGCCCTGCGCATGGCTACGGGTTCATTGTAATATTTCGTGCGGTTATCGCCACTTACTATGAAATGATCGATTTTTCCGAGCTTATATAGCTCTGCAGCCCGATCCATCCGATGATCGAAAAAGGGATTGGCACCGCCTCCAACAAGTTTATGGCTGGTGCCCAATACCAAAGCTACCCGGTGATCCATTACCTGGTCTGCGTTATCAAATACCCGGGTTTCCGTGCTTTTGACAACCCATACGTTAGCGGCTACGAACACCAAGATTACTGCTGTACTTGCCCCAAAGAGCACACGCTTTACCCACTTCATTTTTGAGAGGAATTAAAACCAACCGGGCACAAGTTACGGATTTGTACGCAGAAACTCTTTTTCGATTATTTCTGATCGTTTTACCATCTTCCTGTACCAGGCAAGCCGTAGCTGGTCTTTTTCTTCAACGCTTAACCCAAACGTCTCTTGCCCCATCTTCAACTTAGCGATGGCCGAACTCAGGCAGATGGCAACGCTGGCCGATATATTCAAACTTTCTGTAAAACCGTACATAGGAATGCGAACCCGGTGATCGGCACTGGCTAAAGCATATGGCGAAAGACCTTCCAACTCATTCCCGAAAATAAAAGCAACTTTTCCGCTGCAGGGATCAACATCATAAACCGACATATTATCCTCTGCCGGGTCAGTAGCATACAACGTATACCCGCGCTCTTTCAAGGCTGCAAAACAGGCTTCGGTGTTGTTTATTCCTTTGCGTTTGTAGCGGATAAGATTCTCCCATTTGTATGAACCCTTTAAAACGTATTTGTTCACTTCATACCTTGTGGTATTCTCTATAATGTGGATATCCTGTATGCCCATACATTCACACGTGCGCACGGCAGCACTGGCATTCTGCGATTGAAAAATATCCTCCAGCACAACCGTTACCTGGCGGGTGCGTTCTGCAAGTACCTTTTCAAGTACAGATTTTTTGTGCCCTGAAATGTAGTGGGCAAAATGTTCCAACAGCAATTGTTCCTGCCGTGACAAAGGCATAATCAACTAAATAAAGCGCCTGCTATGGTAGCGGTCATCATAGTGGCCAAAGATGCGGCCATAAGGGCGCGTAAACCCAACCGCGACAAATCGGCCTGGCGGTTGGGTGCCATGCTGCCGATGCCACCAATTTGTATGGCAATAGAACTGAAGTTAGCAAACCCACAAAGGGCATAGGTTGAAATGATTACGGATTTGTCGCTCAACACGCTCATTGATTTCATTTCGGCAAGCCCCAGGTATGCAACAAATTCATTAATTACCAATTTCTGTCCAAGTAGGCTGCCCACATGAATCGTTTCGGACCAATCTACCCCCATTATAAAAGCAAAAACCCTAAACACCTGGCCAAAAATATATTGTAAAGAAAAACCGTTAAACGATCCATTCGTGGTGGTTTGCACCCAAGTGTTTAACCCTGTCCACACACCAAAACCATCAACCAAAATCCAGTTAATGGCATAAATAATGGCAATAAATGCCAACAACATGCCGCCAATATTTAGCGCCAGTTTAACCCCTTCGGAAGCACCTGTTGCAAAAGCATCAATTACATTAACACCGATGGAATCTTTGCTTACGTTCAACTGCCGGTCAATTTTTTCAGGCTCATTTTCGGGGAGGAAAATTTTTGCCATAACAATGGCAGCAGGGGCATTCATAATTGAGGCTGATAATAAATACGTAGCAAACTTGCCATACTCTTGCGGGTTTCCGCCTCCTAAAAAAGTTATATAAGCACCCATTACACTTCCCGCAATGGTAGCCATTCCGCCAGTCATTAAACAATGTAATTCAGATTGCGTCATCCGGGCAATGAACGGGCGGACTAACAATGGTGCTTCTGTTTGCCCGAGGAAGATATTACCGGCCGCTGATAAACTCTCGGCCCCGGAAAGCCGCATGGTCTTGGTCATGATCCAGGCAAAGCCATAGACAATTTTTTGAAGCACACCAAGGTAATACAACCCGGCCGTAACCGAGGAGAAAAAAATTACCATGGGCAGTGCCTGGAAGGCAAACAAAAAGCCAAGGCCGTGGCGCGTACCTTCCTGGCTGTCACTGTTAAAAGCTAGATCACCGAATAAAAATTGTGCGCCCTTACCGGCAAAACTGAGGAACGTAACAAAACCATTGCCCAATGCGCTAAAGCCTTGTTGCACGATGGGTACCTTAGAAATAAGCAGGGCAATTACCACCTGGAGCACAACCCCTGACGCCACCAGCTTCCAATCGACTTTTTTTCGGTAAAGAGAAAAGGCAAAAGCAATGGCGATGATCACACCAATGCCAATCAATCCGCGCAGGTAATCCATTTCGTAATCGGGTTAAGGATTAATTCCGTTTGCTCAACTCATCGCGGATTTTGGCAGCCCGCTCGTAATCTTCTTTATCAATGGCCTCCTTCAGGATTTCATTAAGCTTGTCTACGGAATAGTTTTTAAGGTCTTCGGCCTTTCGTGATACAGGATCTTTTCTAACCTTGGCCTTTTGTTCAACCTTGGGCTCCTCTTCGTCCTGCTCATCGGTAAGTACTATGCCGGCCTCCGCCAGAATGTTTTCGTAAGTAAAAATAGGCGAATCGAAACGAAGACCTATAGCAATTGCATCCGAAGGTCGGGCATCAATTTCAGAGCGTTTCAAACCATCGGAACACACAATCTTGGCAAAGAAAACCCCTTCTTTCAGATCAGAGATAATAATTTCTTCAACGGTAAAATGGAAGTTATTGGCAAACGACTTAAACAAGTCGTGCGTCATAGGCCTGTTAGGAATAATCTTTTCTATTTCAATGGCGATGGCCTGTGCCTCGAACATTCCGATGATGATGGGCAAGCGCCTGTTACCTTCTGTCTCACCCAACACCAGGGCAAACGATCCCGATTGGGATTGGCTTGACGAGAGACCGAGTATTTCCAGTTTGATTTTCTTCACAACTATTTGGCTGCTTTAATCGCTTCGTTCAATTTAGGTAAAATATCGAAAGCATCAGCAACAATACCATAATCGGCAGCTTTAAAGAATGGTGCCTCGGCATCTTTGTTTATAACCACAATGCATTTTGATGAATTTACTCCCGCCAGGTGTTGAATAGCGCCTGAGATACCAACCGCTATATATAACTGAGGGGCTACTTTTACACCGGTTTGCCCCACGTGCTCATGGTGTGGTCTCCAGCCCATATCCGATACCGGCTTGCTACACCCGGTTGCGGCACCAAGGGTTTTGGCCAGTTCTTCAATACCTCCCCAATGTTCAGGGCCTTTCATGCCACGCCCGCCAGAGACAACAATGTTGGCTTCGGGAAGCAGCACCTCACCGGTTGCTTTTTCGGAAGAAGTAATTTTAGTAGAAAAGTCGGCATCGGATAGTGAAACCGTGTAGGGAGTTACCGAAACCGGGCTTCCAACTTCTTTCAACTCAGCCGCGTTCTTTTTTATACCGATTACCTTTTTTGGTTTTGTAAGTTCCACCTGGGCAAAAGCTTTGCCGGTATAAATGCTGCGCTTTACCACAAAACCTGAAGCCAGGTTTGGAAGCTCCACTACATTGGATGCCAGGCTGGCGCCAAGTTTGGCTGCTACCCTTGCGCCCACCGGTGTGCCCAATGACGAGTCGGCCAGCACCAGAACATCTGCGTTCTCATCCTGAAATGCTTTTGCAATAACGGTGGCATACGCCTGAATTACACCTTGATTAAGTTTATCATCAGCCGCGTGGAGTACTTTAGTGGCGCCATATTTTCCAAGGCTTTCAAGTTCGGCACTTTCCGCACTTCCCAAGGCCAATGCCGTAACCGAACCACCCATAGCCATAGCATGAGCAAACGCAACCGCTTCCAGCGAGTTCTTTTTTACTTTACCTTCCGCACTTTCAACAAATACCAGTATATTCATATTTAAAGGTTCAAGATTCAAAATCTATTTTACAACACTTTGGCTTCATTCCTTAGCAAGTTAACCAACTCCTGAACGTTATCGGCAGGAATCATCTTAACCGAACCTTTTGCCGGTGGCAATTCAAACTTCTGAAGTTTCACACCGCTATCAACGGTTGAAGGTTCAACTACTTTTAGGGGTTTGGTACGCGCGGACATGATACCGCGCATGTTCGGGATTTTCCATTCGGCTATCGGCTCCTGACAACCTGCAACAAACGGTAAGTTAACTTCAAGGTATTCTTTGCCACCTTCAATCTCGCGCGCAAGCTTTGCTGTGTTGCCTTCAATATCCAGCTTCATCACAGGAGAAACCGAGGGCATACCCAACATTTCACCTACAATACCATGCACGGCACCACTGTTGTAATCGATCGATTCGCGCCCCATCAGAATCAAGTCATAACCGCCTGCTTTGGCTTGCTCTGCTATCTGGGAGGCTACAAAGAATGAATCAGTAGGATCAGCATTAACGCGTATTGCATCATCTGCACCAATGGCCAACGCTTTTCGCAAGGTAGGTTCCGTATCGGCCAGGCCAACGTTTAGCACGGTAATGCTAGCGCCTGAACTTTCTTTTAGTTCAACGGCACGTGCCAGGGCATAGTCATCGTACGGGCCAATAATAAACTGCACACCATTCGTGTCGAATTTGGTGTTATTGTCTACAAAGTTGATTTTGGAAGTGGTGTCGGGAACGTGTGAAATACAAACCAGGATCTTCATCGTGCTGCCTCAAAATTAAACTGTACAAGAATTCTCAAACGGGCCTCAAGATAAAGCATAAAATCCGAAATTTGGAAGGGCAAAAACCCAAAATAAAATGAATTTGACGCGAATTGAGCAACTTTTGAAGTATGTGGAAGAAGATCCTAACGATTCTTTTTCACTTTACGCCCTGGCGCTTGAGTATAAAAAAAACAACCCGATTGAAGCCCTGAAGTTATTCCGGCAACTTTTGATCAACCACCCCGACTACTTGCCTACGTATTACCAGGCAGGACTGATGATGGAAGAATCAGGAAACATAAATGAAGCGCTTAATCTTTATGGGCAAGGGATTGGTTTGGCCCGTAAACAGAATGATATGGGTACATTAAAAGAGTTGCAGGCTGCTTACAATTTGTTAGCGGATGACCCATGAAGTCCGATTAGCAAATCAAAAATCGGTTTAACCGTTAAGCTTTTTTTCCACTGATACCTTAGCGCAGATGATTTATCAAAACGGCATATCTTCTTCGTTGCCCGAAACAGGCGGCTCGTCTTCAGGCTTGATTTGATTGATACGGCTTTCGCGGGTGATCATTCCGCTAAATGGATTCTCATGTGGTGTGGGTGAATCGAAGTCGGCAAACTTGGTGTACTTGCCAATAAACTTGAGCTTGGCTGTGCCGGTTGAGCCGTTACGGTGTTTGGCTATGATTACTTCTCCCATACCTTGCGTAGGCATGCCTTCTTCATCCACGGTAATCTTATAGTATTCGGGGCGGTAGAGAAATATTACCATGTCCGCATCTTGTTCAATAGAACCTGATTCGCGCAAGTCGGAAAGTTGTGGGCGTTTATCACCACCACGGGTTTCCACCCCACGGCTTAATTGCGAAAGCGCGAGTACTGGAACGTTCAGTTCTTTAGCAATGCCTTTCAACGCACGTGAGATAGAAGCAATTTCCTGTTCGCGGTTACCGCCTGCATCACCCCGCATTAATTGCAGGTAGTCAACAATTATCAATTGTATACCGTGCTCAGCCTTTAGCCTCCTTGATTTGGCGCGCAGTTCCAGGATTGAAAGTGCAGGCGTATCATCAATAAAAATAGGGGCCGATGATAACCGGTTGGTTTTATGTACGAGCTGTGCCCATTCAAATTCTGCCAATTGGCCTTTGCGGATTTTTTCGCCTTCTAGTTCTGCTTCGGCAGAAATCATACGATTAACCAATTGAACAGAAGCCATTTCCAACGAAAAAATAGCCACCGGTCTTTTAAAGTCAACCGCAGCATTGCGCATGGCCGAAACCACGAAAGCCGTTTTACCCATACCGGGCCGCGCGGCAATAATGACGAGGTCAGAATTTTGCCAGCCGGAAGTCATCCGGTCTAACGCAGTAAATCCTGAAGGCACACCGGTTAACCCATCTTTGTGCTCTTTTAGTTTTTGAAGCTCCTGTATCGCACGGTACATCAGGTTCTTCATGTTATCGTAGTTCTTGCGCAGGTTTGAATCCGATATTTCAAAAATGGATTGCTCGGTCTTGTCTAAAAGCTCAAATACATCTGTGGTATCTTCATACGCATCGTGATGGATTTGCGAAGCAATTTGAATAAGGTCGCGCTTTATGGCCAATTCAATAACCACGCGTGCGTGATACTCAATATTGGCGGCAGAACTTACCTTTGATGTAAGTTCAGCTATGTAATACGCCCCACCAACCAACTCGATCTTGCCGTTTTTGCGCAACTGGTTTACAACCGTGCGCATGTCCACCGGTTCCGATCCTTTAAATAGATCGATAATGGCGCGATAAATTTCCTGGTGTTGCTCGGAGTAGAAATGTTCCGGCTTCAAAAATTCAACAACTGCGTTAAGCGCACCCTTTTCTAACATGAGCGCGCCTAACACAGCCTCTTCCAGATCAAGTGCCTGGGGCGGAAGCTTGCCCAAGCTTTCGGAGATATCGCGCACCAAAAGTTTGCCCCCCTTACCGGAAGGCATTATGGTTTTACTTCCTGTCCGCATTGGCGTTGATCGGTTTTGCTCCATACCGTGGTTGTTGGACGTGTTGCTTTTTTACAAGGTGACAAACGTAAGCAAACACGTAATCCGGTTAATAACATTCGTTCAATAGAAAAGAAACCTGATTGCACACCCTCATTAACAAGTTGTGCACAAACTAAAATCCCAAAACATGTTCAAGTATAAACGATAACAACTGACAAGCCGTGACATTACCCGTCAACTTGATTACTTTTGCAAAACAACAATTTCCGTTACATTCGTAAGCACCAACAGAATATCTAAGCATGAACGTTCAACCAGCATCCATACTACAGCAATCTCTTGATAAGCAGCGAATTGTCATTACGGGAAGCCGGGGAACAACAACACTAACCGCCCTGTTGGTACATGTGCTCAACTATTACAAACGCTCTTTCGATTACGTAATGAGCGCACCTGCCCACGGCATCACGGAAACAGCGCGCATTACCCATGCACCCATAATTATTATTGAAGGCAATGAGCACACCATGCTCGACTACAAACACCATATTGGCCTGATCAGCAACATACTATGGACAAAAACTGATGAGTTCCCTTCAGAAGAAGATTATGTGATGTTATTCGATAAATTTGCCGACAACCTGCCAAAAGCGGGCTTGCTTTTTTATTGCGAAAACGACCCCATTGCGTTTGTCGTGGGTGCCAAACCCAGGACTGATGTACTGAGCACAGGGTACAAAATACATCCGCACACATCCGAAGCCGGTAAACACTTCCTGACAACCGGAAAGGAAAAAGTACCGGTGAATATTTACGGCAGCGTGAATTTCCAAAACATAAGCGGGGCGAAAGAACTACTAAAACGAATAGGGATAACCGCTGAACAATTTTACCAGGCCATTCCAAGCTTTCCGCTTTAAGGGCTGACGGCCAACCGTAACCAGCTTAACTACCAACGCATGCAATTGAATCTCCGTAACTCACTTTGTGTTTTCGATCTTGAAACCACAGGCACCAACATTACCACCGACCGCATTATTGAAATTGCCGTTATAAAAGTTTTGCCCAATGGCGAAATCCAAAAGAAAGCAACCATACTTAACCCAACCATTCCCATACCCGCTGAATCGACAAAGTTTCACGGCTTAAAAGATGAGGATGTTCAGTACAAGCCTACTTTTAAAGATGTGGCCAAAGATTATGCAAAGTTCTTTGAAGGTGCCGACCTGGCCGGGTTCAACGTTCTGAAGTTCGATATTCCGATTTTAGTAGAAGAGTTTCTGAGGGCCGGTGTTGAGTTTGATTACAGCCGAAAAAAAATAATTGATGCCCAACGTATTTTTCACTTCATGGAAAAAAGGACACTATCAGCTGCCTATAAATTCTATTTAGATAAGGAACTTCAGGAATCGCATACGGCAGAAGCTGATACACAAGCCACACTGGATGTGCTGTTGGCACAAATTGAAAAGTATGACGGGCAGCCCGTGGTTGATGGCCTTGGCCAGACCATCGGCCACATTAAAAATGATATGGAGTCGCTGGCGCAGCTCACCGGTTCAGGATTGGTTGACCTGGCCGGGCGAATGATCAAAAATGAAAAAGGAGATGAAATCTTTAACTTTGGAAAACACAAGAACAAAAAAGTATTAGACGTTCTAAAACAGGAACCCTCCTACTACGACTGGATGATGAACGGAGATTTCCCGTTGGATACAAAACGAAAACTCACGGAGATCAAACTCCGTGAGCTTAAGAACAAATAGCTGAAATTATTATCCCATACCCGCTGCTGATAGTGTGAACTACCCACGTATTGCCGTCAAGATCATCTTCTTCCTCAATGGATTTATTCATGCCAACCTGTATTCACGATTGCCCCGTGTGCAGGAACAATTCGCCATTGATAACGGTACCTTAGGATTTGTACTGCTCGCTTCATCCATCGGGGCCATTGGCGCCATGCCGTTTACCGGTTGGTTTATAATACGATTTGGTAGTCGAAGGATCACGTTATTCTCTGTCTTCTTCTACTGCCTGCTTGTGCCATTTGTTCCCTGGGCGTTTAACCTTGCCGGACTGGTAATTCTGTTTTTTCTGATGGGCATTTCAGCAGGCATGCTGGATGTATCTATGAATGCCCAGGCCGTAATGGTGGAAAAGGAACTGGGTAAACCCATCATGACTTCCTTCCATGCCCTGTTCAGTATCGGCATGATGCTGGGTGCAGGCATGGGCTCGTTGTTCTCCAAACTAAACACACCGTTGTTCACACACCTGGGCACAATCACGCTTATTAGTGTCGTTATTTCTTTTTTCATGCAGTATTATCTTATCCATGATAAACCAATGGCTAAACAGGAAGGCCCTGCCTTTCGTCTGCCCAATGTGGCTATGATCAGTATTGGCATTATTGCTTTTTGCAGCATGCTGGGCGAAGGTGCCATGGCAGACTGGAGCACCATTTACCTTGAAAAAGTTTCTCATGCCGATGCCGCACTGGCACCTCTTGGCCTGGCGGCTTTTGCTTTAGCCATGACGATCGGTCGACTGGCCGGTGATAACGCACGGTCCCAACTGGGTGATCAACGTCTTATCCTCATCTGCGGTGTTATTGCAATGGCAGGCCTCAGCATCGCTATCATTCTAAACAATCCCCTCTTTGTCATTACCGGTTTCTTTCTGGTGGGTATTGGACTTTCCGTAGTTGTACCTATTGCCTACAGCCTTGCCGGAAACGCACCTGATCTTCCGCCCGGTGTTGGGTTGGCTATGGTTACCACCGTAGGTTATTCCGGTTTTCTGGTGGGGCCGCCTATTATTGGTTTTATTGCCGATTGGCAAACCTTGCGCATTGCCTTCATCTTTGTTTTACTACTTTTTTTGGCCATGATTATTTTAAGTGGCCGTGTTAGACAGAAATCAACTAAGCCCTGATGTAAATTGACGAGACATACTGGCATCACATCTTTTTATGAATGTAATTTTAATACTTCAACGGAAGACAATATCATACTTTGACTATAAGAAAAACCCGGATTTTCCGGTGGATAGTAAAACGAAAGCTTACAGATTTGGATTAAGATGCACTCAACAAAACATAAGTTATTAGTATGAAAATGTTCTTAAGTATCCTGGCACTGTTAGTAGCTTTGAAATCACTTTCTCAAACTATGGAGGATAAAAAGGGTTACATCGGTATTACCCTTGGTCCAGCATTTCCGTTAGCCGATATTAAAGACAAGGGCGATGGCGGTACGGGGTTGAATTTAAATCTGGTAAACTTTGGGTACACTTTTGGAAAAAATATTGGCATCTCCGCACTGTGGTCTGGCGGAGCCCATTTAAGTAAAAGCCTGCAGGAAGATGCAATATCAAGTTATGGCACTTTACTGATTGGTCCACTATACAGAATTCCCATTACTGAAAAATCTCATCTTCACGTAAAGGCAATGATTGGCAGCGTGTACTCGGCTTTTGAATATAAAATTGAAGATTTTAGAGCCGAAGCTCAAAGCTGGTCTATCGGTTATTCCTTTGGAGCAGTGTATACCTATAGTTTTTCAAAAAACTGGTGCCTTATGCTGAATACCGATTACCTCTCAGCGAAATCATCGGTGTATGTGGATAATGGAAAAATAGCAGCCATTAACGTTAACGCTGGCGTTGGCTTCAGATTAAAATAGGTTGAAAATTATTCTCCCGCTATCTTGAAAATTCTCGCTAACATTTGCTTTACCTTTGTGCGCTTGCTTTTTTCATGATCAGAAAATTCAACACCCTTTTCCTCGCGCTCTGCCTCTTGGCATGGTCTGTCATTACCCCTGTACAGACTGGTCAGGGCAAACAGGGCTTCAAAGCTGCATCCGGCAAGGTGGTTTTCCAGAACCTTACCACTGCCTCCGCTTCAACAGATACTGCGGTGAAGAAATTCACCGACTCTGCATTAAAAGCTTCAACAAATTTCCGCTTATCACGATTACTGATTTCTTCAGTTCAATCCGTCATATCGCTGCACGGATTTATTTACCGTCATCCTATTTTTAATACTCTCTCGGCTCAGGCACCCTGAACTTTTCAGAAGTATACTGCTCCCCAACTAAACGGGTAGGGCCATTCACTTTTATTTCACCTTCTGAAATCATCATTTACGTATGAAAAATGTAATCGAATTCTTTGCACGCTATTGGTTCCCGCTCATTATGCTAGCCTCCTTTATCGGACTCATGATCGCGGTAGCTAATTTTTAATAGTAGTTATTCAATATTCCTGACACCAAGTTGTAAATATGTCTATACCATCCACTGAAAACCGGGGCCAGTGGGGCTCTCGTTTTGGTTTTATAATGTCGGCCGCAGGTTCGGCCATTGGCCTCGGCAACATCTGGCGCTTTCCCTACCTTACTGGCGAACATGGCGGTGGCGCCTTTGTATTCGTTTACCTGGGCATTGTTCTGCTAATAGGCGTACCCTTGTTGTTCACGGAAATAGGGCTGGGGCGGCTCACCCGAAAAAGCACCATCGGTGCCTTTCGCGACACAGGCGCTGGCCCGGTGTGGCTTGGCTTCGGTGCCATACTCGCGCTGTTGGTCAGTTTTTTTGTACTTTCTTACTACAGCGTAATTGCCGGGTGGACCATCGGTTATGTGTTTAAATCGCTTACCGGTTCAACCTCTTCCTTTGCTTCTTTCGCAGCCAATCCGCTCTACACCATACCGCTGTTGGGCGTGGTGATTGCCATTACCATCTCCATTGTGTTGGGGGGAATTTCCGGAGGAATTGAAAAAGCTACTAAAGTTCTCATGCCGGCCTTGCTTGTTCTCATTCTCGTTGTAGCGTTACGCAGCGTAACGCTCGATGGCGCATGGCAAGGTGTTGTATTCTATCTTACCCCCGACTTCTCCAAAATCACCGCCAACACTATTCTTGCAGCCTTAGGTCAGGCGTTCTTCTCGCTGAGTATAGGCTGGGGAATTATGGTAACCTACGGTTCGTACCTCTCCAAACAAACCAACATTGTTAGTAGTGCCGTGTGGGTTGGGCTTATGGACACCACCGTGGCATTGCTTGCCGGATTGATGATCTTCCCGGCCGTGTTTGCGTTTGGAAAATCTCCCGAAGCCGGCCCCACACTTGTGTTCCAGGTTTTGCCCGAAGTGTTCCGCGCAATTCCCGGTGGCGCTATTGTGGGGGCAGTGTTTTTCCTGATCCTCATGGTAGCTGCCATTACCTCCACCATCTCCATGCTTGAAGTGCCAGCCTCCTACTTTATCGATGAGAAAAAATGGAAACGCAAAAAAGCCTCCATCTTCATCGGCATCCTGGCCTTCTTCGTGGGCGTTCCCGCAGCCCTATCATCCGGGGGTTCGGAGTACTTCTCTAACATGACCCTGCGGGGATTGGATGTAAATGCAGTATCGACAACCGTTAAACCGATAAACGGTAACTACCATGTTGTACTGACAGGAACTGTAAAACAAGAGAATGTTAATCGATGGGAAACTGAACTGAAGGAAGAGACTAACACCGAATTCACGGGTACAGAACCCCGCGATGAACATGTAGCCTTTGTCTTTCGTTCGGAAACCTCCGCTACTGCATTTGCTGATAAGATCGGCAACCAGAACCGCGGTTTCCTGTCTATCCTCGATTATTACTTCGGCACATTCTTCATTATAGTCGTGGCATTTACGACCTGCGTGTATGCAGGTTGGAAAATGAATGTAAAAGATCTGGTAAACGAACTCGGAGAAGGTTCGGAAACTTTCAGAAAAACCATTTGGGCACAACAAGCCTACATATTTTTCATCCGCTTCGTGTGTCCGCTACTTATCCTCGCTGTATTGCTGAATATGATGGGCGTATTCAACTTCGGCTAAAAAGAAACTACCTGTAAACCGCAGACAGCGTCATCCGAAAGGGGGCGCTGTTCTGTTTTTTAATGAGGTTATTCAGTAGCCCAAGATTGATTTTCCTAACGGTAACAAAGGAAAATAATTTAATCAACACTAATCAGGTATGTGGTATAGGTGATGTAAGCTAGCAATAGAATAACAGCCTCCCACCGGTCGAGTTTGGAACGGTTTAATGTAAACATGAAAATCATCAACACGATGGTAGAACCCAGCAGCACATAGATATCAAAGTTCAATGCTGTATTAAAGGGTATTGGAGAGATCAATCCGGTTGTACCCAAAATGAAAAATACATTGAAGATGTTGGATCCGATTACGTTTCCGATGGCGATGTCGGTGTTACGCTTAAAAGCGGCTACTGCCGATGTGGCCAATTCAGGTAAAGATGTTCCGGCAGCCAGAATCGTTAGGCCGACTAACTTCTCACTCAACCCAAAGTAATGTGCAATGTCGATAGCACTGTCTACAACAAGCTTGCCCCCACCGATCAACATACCCAGCCCTAGTATTACCATGCCTGTTGCCGCCAGCATTCCATAAGTCTTCGCATTGGTCTCAGTGTCCTCACCCGTTGAATTTTTCATGGTTTTGTAAACGTAGCCCATGAAGGCTACAAAGAACAGCAGCAACACCACACTGTCAATACGACCAAGCGAATTACTAGTTTCATTCCGGGTGAGTTCGTCATTCACCAGAAAAAATAACACACCTGCCGCCAGCAACGATATGGGTATCTCAAACTTTACGGTACTCTTTTGCACCACCAGTGGATAAATGGTACCTGCAAGACCAAGAATAAAAAGGAGATTGAAGTTATTGCTGCCAATCACATTACCGAAGGAGGCATCATTTTGTCCGTTTATAGCCGCCAGAAGGCTCACAATCAATTCCGGCATGGAAGTGCCAAAGGCCACCACGGTTAATCCGATGGCCAGGTTTGATATTCCATACTTCTTTGCTATTGATGATGCTCCGGCTACCAGGAAGTCTGCTCCCTTAATCAGGATTACAAATCCGGCCAACAGCAAAACTAAGTTCATCATCGTTCCGTAGGGTTAAAATATTAAATGAATCATAGATAGCTTTCCATTAGGATATAGGCAGCAGCACCGGCAGCATATCCTATGAGGGCCAGTAAGCTGATCTTTTTAATGTACCAGATGAAATCTACCTTTTCCATTCCCATTACAGCCACACCCGCAGCTGAGCCGATAATCAAAAGACTTCCACCTGTTCCGGCACAATAAGCAAGATACTCCCAAACCATATGGTCCGGGGGATAGACAGAAAGATCGTACATGCCCATGGTTGCCGCCACCAGTGGCACATTATCAACAATGGCCGATAGTAAACCGATTAATGTAACGATGATCCGCTGGTCACCAAACGTTTGCTCAAGTGTTTGAGCAAAGTGTTGTAATACCTGCATCGTTTCCAGTGCACCTACGGCAAGTAAAATTCCAAGAAAAAACAACACACTGGGAACATCTATTCGTTGAAGGGCACCGGCCACCGTATAGTGTTTACGATTAGCCTCGTCTTTCTCAGGATTAAGTAATTCCGACACGATCCAGAGTATACCTAATCCAAGCAAAATGCCAGCATAGGGAGGCATGTGTGTTAAGGTTTTGAAAACAGGAACAGAAATCAAAGCACCCACGCCTGCAAAGAGCATTACTTTTCCATGTGATGTGGGTGATCCATCAACAGCATGTTGGGTTTCCGCTAAGGCATTGAATGAACGCTTCATCGTAAAACCTAGAAATAGCAATGGAGCCATCAAGCAGATTACACTCGGCACAAAGAGCATTTTCATAATATTCAAAGCAGTAATCTGTCCTCCAATCCACAACATGGTAGTAGTTACATCCCCTATGGGAGTCCACGCACCACCTGCATTAGCTGCAATAACCACCATACTGGCAAAAAAAAGTTTTGTCTCCTTGTCAGGGATCAATTTCCGCAACAGTGAGACCATCACGATGGTGGTTGTGAGATTATCAAGAATAGAAGAAAGAAAGAACGCTAACCAACACACCAACCAAAGCAGGGTTTTAGGATTTCGTGTTTTGATCCTGTCGGTAATCAACCTGAACCCATGATGGGCATCCACCAATTCAACAATGGTCATGGCGCCTAACAGGAAGAACAGTATCTGGGAGATTTCGGCCAGATGTTCGGAGAGGGAGAAGGTTACAAATTCACGGTGGAGTTCTTCGGGTGAGGCATCATTTGAGGGGGCGTGTTCCACACCGGAAATTGTAAGAAACTTTTGATAAGCTTGACTTTGCAATAACCCCTCTTCCGGAGAACTGATCATAAACAATGTCCAGCAAAGAACACCGGTTACAATGGCAATGGCAGTTTTGTTGATTTTTAAGGAATGTTCAAATGCAATACCCAGATAGCCTAGAACAAAGACTACAATAATAAGGGTAAGCATAGGCAAAAATGAACTTCCACAAAGATCATGGAATTAATCAACAGGTTGGTCGATTTCATGCATTTTTATTTTTCCTTCTCAGATAAGCAAATAATTTTCCTTGTGTAACCCTATGTTTTCAATTCGAATTTGCTCTACTTTTGTTTTTCCAAATAACACCTCCCTGCCAGTCTTCTTGATTTTAGATATTCTTATCTCCCCTGAACTTGGCAAAGTTATTTGTTCAGTTCCTCAGGATATGCCCTGTAATAACTTATTGTTGATTCACTGAATGCGGTATGGAATTCTATCAGATTCTGATTATCCTGCTTTTCATTACCGCAATTGTTGATCTGATTGTAGGGGTTAGCAACGATGCCGTTAATTTTCTCAATTCCGCCATCGGATCTAAGGCGGCACCCATGCGCACCATTTTACTGGTAGCCAGTGCCGGTATTCTTATCGGATCCGCATTTTCTAGTGGCATGATGGAAGTCGCGAAAAATGGACTTTTTAACCCTTCCTTTTTCACATTCGACCAGGTGATGTACCTTTTTCTGGCCGTTATGCTAACGGATATTATCCTGTTGGATTTCTATAACAACATCGGGTTACCTACGTCAACAACTGTTTCGTTGGTATTTGAAATTCTTGGTGCAGCTTTTGCCATCGGGGTACTACATTCATTAATGCAGGGTTTAGCATGGCAGGACATACCTCTTAGTAACATCCTGAATTTCTCCAGCGCGATAACCATTATCAGCGGCATTTTCCTTTCTATATTCCTTGCATTTATTCTAGGCTCCTTTATTCAGCACATCGCACGATTAGCCTTTACCTTCTCGTTGAAAAAGTCAGTCAAAAAATATGGCGCAATATTTTGCGGACTATCGATCACTACCATACTCTACTTCCTGCTGATCAAGGGAGCAAAGGGAAGCGCATTGATTACGGATGTACAGGTGGAATGGATCACAAAACATACCTTCTCCCTCCTGCTCAGCAGTTTTGCATTTTTCAGTATGCTGATCCAGTTCATCATGTGGTACACGCGCATCAACCCCCTGAAAGTAGTTGTGCTGCTGGGAACCTTCGCGCTCGCTATGGCCTTTGCCGGTAATGACCTGGTAAATTTTATTGGTGTTGCCGTTGCAGGTATGACGGCTTTTAATAACTGGTCGGCATCCGGCATTCCGGCTGATCAGTTTCATATGGTTGGCTTGGCAAAAGAAGTAGTGACACCGGCATGGATCTTATTGGCTGCTGGCATTGTAATGGTTATTACGCTTTGGACCAATGCCAAAAGTCGAAAAGTTACTGAGACGGAAATATCTCTCGGCCGTCAAGATGAAGGTGAAGAGAAGTTCCGACCTAACGCACTGTCACGCATATTGGTTGGAGCAGGCTTGCTTACCGGCAGAGCATGTGACCTAGTGTTACCAAGGTCATGGTCAAAATCATTGGAGAAAAGATTTGCAGCGCAAGAAGTAACACCCATAAACGAAAAGGATCAACCGTCTTTTGATCTGGTGCGCGGATCTGTAAACCTGCTGGTATCCAGTGTGCTCATTGCGTACGGCACATCCCAAAAGTTGCCGCTCTCAACAACATTCGTCACGTTTATGGTAGCTATGGGCAGTTCCTTTGCTGATAAAGCGTGGGGTCGCGAGAGTGCCGTGTACAGGGTTGCCGGAGTAATGAATGTAATTGCCGGATGGCTGATAACAGCCCTGATTGCCTTTACAGCCAGCGGACTTGTTGCCCTTATTCTCTTCAAGACTGGCCCAATAGGCATACTAGTAGTAACAGCTTTGAGTGCTTTTGTTTTGATTAGAAGTCATGTAGTGTTTGCGCGAAAAGGTAAAAAAGAATTGGCCAATAAGAAGATTTTTTCAAGCCAGCTCAAAGACCTGAAACAGGCTGTTGACGAAAGTAATGAGGTGACGATCAGAAACCTTAAAGTATTAATGAAGGTATACACCACCAGCGTTGATTCACTGGCGAAAGAAAAAAGAAAAACTGCAGTGAAGACGATGCTTCGCATGCAGGAACTCAGAGCAGAAGCCAACATCATCCAGCATAAAATAATTAAGTATGTAAGGAAAATGCCCAGGCATAATTTACCCGCTAGCCGTTTGTATATCCTCATGTTTGATCATATGCAGGATCTGTATCAAAGTACGTTGCTGATCAGCGAAAGCTGCACAGAACACCTGAAGAACTACCACACCACGCCATCAAAAAATTTCCTGCAGCAGCTTCAGGAAATTGAAAAGGGACTGACTGAGTATACCGCGCTGGTGTGTGAAGACATTGGTTCATCAAGATTTACTCACGCTGAAGCACTATCATCGTTACATCAAAAATTAATCAACTCAATCAATCAAACCATCGATGAACAAATCATTGCCCTGCAAAAGGATAGTATCGGAAACAGGATTGGACTTTTACAGGTTCGTATAATATTGGAGTCTAAAGACATCGCGACTACGCTTCAGCAGCTATATACGCTCTATCGCGATTACAACAAGAAGGATGAGAATACACCTTAACGAAGCAAATCAGGTGCAAATACGCTCATTCACTTAATCCTCTCCCACACTTCACTAACCGGATTACCCGTAGTGCCTTTGCCCTTATGGTACCAATCAGTACCCTCTAAGCGGCAATCAAACGTTAACGACATTCCTGCACGGGAATTGTCGCGGGAAAAGAAGCTGATGGTTTCGGTATACTTACCATCTTCAAGTTTATAGGTTCCACCACCGGTGCCCATAAATTGTTTGGTTTCATAATTGAAAGCCGCCCATTGAAAATGGTTGCCGGAAAGTATTTTTATGGTTTGTCGGGGCGATATACCTCCCCTGCGCTCACCCGCTACACCGTTGTCGTCAACACGTGCACCAAAGCGCCATGCACCACTTAATGGCAAGGCTACAACATCCACTTTTCTCCAGGTTTCCTTCAATACCATGCCGTGCATTGGCGCTTCAATGGTAAGTTCACCCTTCTTCAAAGAATAAGAATAGGTAACCGGTTGCCGAACTTTAGTGCTGTCGGTGGTATAGAAGTCCAGCACTTCTGTATAATTTTTCTTGTCTGTACTATAATTTCCACCACCAGCTTTTATAAATTTTCCTTCTTTGTCGTATAGGGCAAACATGAAATACTTTTCACTGTAAATTTTAATGCATTCATCGGCAACGGGTTTACCATTTTGTGAAATGAGCTTCCATGCCCCGTCAAAACTTTGTCCGTAAACCACACCTGCCGTTAAATTGAATATCATCAAAAACTTCATGGCAGGGTTCATAATAACAGTGCTTAAGTTCAACATTCAAAATTCAACATTTGATATTCGTAATTCTGCATTCGTCATTTCTTATAATACTGCATGGCTTCGGGTATCCAGCTGTTCAAATCACGCACACGCGTTTCATGTGAGGGGTGTGTCGACAAAAACTCCGGAGGAGCCTGCCCACCACTGAGTGCACTCATACGTTCCCAGAATTTTGGTGCCTCGTTAGGATCATAACCCGCCATCGCCATAAAGATCAATCCCATCTTATCGGCTTCAGATTCATGCTGGCGGCTAAACTTGAGCATGCCAATACTCGTTCCTGCACCTACAGCCTGCATGAAAAGTTCATTGCCCAGCGTTGGGTTCTGTCCCATTAAGGCACCAAGTGATTGAACACCTACCTGCGCTACCATTTGCTGACTCATCCGTTCACGACCATGATTGGCAATAGCATGGGCAACTTCATGACCCATAACCACCGCCACGCCAACTTCATCTTTGCAAATGGGCAATATGCCTGTATAAAAAGCAACCTTGCCACCGGGCATGCACCAGGCGTTCACGGTTGGGTCTTCAATTAAATTGAACTCCCAGGCAAATCCGTTTAGTTGGGAAGAAAGATTCTTTTCGGCCATGTATTGTTCTACAGCTTTCTGGATATTTACGCCCACACGCCTAATCATGGCTGTTTGCTCAGCATTTCTGGATAATGGACCCTGCGTGATCACTTCACGATACTGTTGATTGGCCATCGGAATAATTTCCGCATTAGAGATAAGACTTAATTGACTGCGGCCTGTGACCGGAACAGTAGCGCACGCATAAACGATAAGGCCGCCTATCAAAAGAACAATTACATTTCTGATCATACGTTGTAAATTTGAATCAAAAATACACATTCACAATCAGATTGTTAATAGCTTTGTATCCTAAATAAAGTGTTATGAGAATTTTCGCCATCGGACGCAATTATGTAGAGCATATTCAGGAACTAAACAACGAGCGCCCTGACGAACCCGTGATTTTTACCAAACCCGATACGGCCATACTGCGCAACAATGCACCTTTTTATTACCCCGATTTTTCAAACGATATCCATCACGAAGTTGAACTGGTGCTGCGCATCTGTAAAGAAGGCAAGAACATACAGGAAAAATTTGCCGGCAAGTATTACGATTCCATCGGTATTGGCATAGACTTTACCGCGCGCGACCTGCAGCAAAAAGCAAAAGAAAAAGGTTTACCGTGGGACATCGCCAAAGGCTTCAATGGCTCTGCCCCAATATCGGATAAATTTATTCCCGTAAGCGAATTCAGGAACCTTCAGGATATTAATTTCAGTTTACAGGTTGATGGCGTTGTGAGGCAACAGGGAAACACCAGCTTAATGCTTTTTAGTTTCGATTATATTGTAGCATACTTATCTAAATTTTTTACACTGCGAACCGGAGATTTAATTTTTAGCGGAACCCCTAAAGGAGTAGGCCCCGTGTCGGTTGGCAATGTGTTAACGGCCTTTATCGAAAATGAAAAATTACTTGAATTTGAAGTTAAGTAAGGAAACACCAGTCATAGGTAATTGGCGCACCGTTTCTGCTGTTTTTTGTATCGTTGGTTTGCTGCTACGGTCAACCACAGGCTTCGCGCAGTTCAGCGAACCCGATATTGAAGTAGTAAAGGGTGGTCAATACGTTTTCCCGATACGACCGGGCAATCCGGCCTCATTATCAGGAACGATGGGCGAACTGCGCAGCACACATTTTCACACCGGGCTTGACATTCGCACCAATAATGAAATAGGCTGGCCGGTTATAGCCGTACAAAACGGATACATATCGCGAGGTGGGGTAAGCCCAACAGGCTTCGGAAATGTACTGTATGTGAAGCATCCGGATGGGAACACTACCGTGTATGGCCACCTTGATCGGTTCAGCGATGCCGTAGGCGATTATATTTTAAAAGAGCGCTACAGGCGCAAATCCTCTTCCATCGATTTATATTTTCGCGAAGGGCAGTTTCCGGTAAAAAAAGGCGACACCATTGCCTTTGCAGGAAACTCCGGTTCATCTGGAGGGCCGCATTTACATTTCGATGTGCGCGATCCAAACAACCTGGCGCTCAATCCGCTCAAGTATGGCTTTAACGAAGTACGTGACAACACACCACCCGTTGCCACAAAAATTGCTTTTAAAACACTGGACATTAACTCGCGCATCAACGACCGGTTCGGCAGGTTTGAATTTTATCTGCAACGCTCAGGGTCTGATTATTTATTGTCGCAACCTATTTTAGCTTCAGGTACTATCGGTTTTGAACTGTTGGCACACGATGTAGTCGATAATGCCCGGTTTAAATGCGGGGTAAATACTATTGAAGTGTATGTTGATAGCGTACTCATCTTCAGGCAAAATATAGAGCAGCTAAACCTTACCCAGGGAAGAACCATTTACACCGTAATGGATTTTAAAAAATTAACGAACGAAGGCACACGGTTTTACCGGCTTTACCAGGAAGATGGCAACAACCTTCGCTTTTATTCAGCCTCACCGGGCAATGGAAAACTGAAGGTTAACCCGACAAAACAATCGCACATAAAAATTGTAATGAAAGATTTTCACGGCAACACCAGCACCGTGCGTTTCAGGCTTAAGCCAAGTGAACCTGTAAAGGAGATCATTACACTTGAATCGGCCAAGTCAGACCTAACCTGGGAAATTGAAGACAACACCATGGTCATCGCTTCAAAATCCTGCGATCCGGAAAACCAGCCGGCTTCGCTTTATTTAAAAGGAACAGCCGTTGGGCTTGAACCGGCCTATTACAACAGCACACGCGATGTTTATTTAATTGACTTAAGAAAAGCCCTTCCGGATTCAATTATTCTATGCGACAAGTCTATCGTACCCGGTTTTAAGGCCATGGTGCCTTCCGGAACGGAGTACAAATACTACAGCGACCGAATGGATATCCGCTTTCCTGATCGGGCACTTTACGATACACTGTATTTTATTGCCCGCCATGAAATACGGAACGACAGTATGGAAATTTATTCGCTTGGCCCATTGGCTGCTTTTAGCCGTGGTATTTCGGTTACCTTAAAACCTGCTAAAACATATCCTAACCAAAAAGCAACTGGGGTTTACCGGGTGCGGGGTAAATCCTACTCCTACGAAGGGGGCGAATGGTCGCAGGGCAAGCTTACTTTCTACCCACGCGAGACAGGGGATTTCACCATTTTAACCGACACCGTACCGCCATCAATAAACCGTATTTATGTAAATAGTCAAGCTGTAAGGTTCCGCATCAGCGATAACCTTTCCGGTATTGCATCGTACGAAGCAAACATTAATGGAAAATGGTTGTTACTGAATTATGATGCTAAAACCGGTATTATTGTTTCGGAGCGTTTGAATTCCAAGGAATTATTAAAAGGCGACTTTGAATTGACAGTTACCGATCAAGCAGGAAACAAAAAGACATACACCCAAAAAATACCTTAACCATGGCACTCTCTGCAGGCTCCAAAGCTTCTGATTTCAATGTCAATGATCAGGATGGAAAATCCGTAAAGCTTTCTGATTTCAAAGGCAAAAAAGTAGTACTCTATTTCTACCCGAAAGATCAAACCCCGGGATGTACCGCTGAAGCCTGCAACCTGCGCGACAACTACAAAGCCTTGCAAAAACAAGGTTACGAAGTTTTGGGCGTGAGCACCGATAATGAGAAATCGCACCAGAAATTTATCGCCAAAGAAAAACTCCCCTTTCGCCTGCTGGCCG
Organism: Cyclobacteriaceae bacterium; assembly: GCA_025808415.1. Classification (NCBI taxonomy): domain Bacteria; kingdom Pseudomonadati; phylum Bacteroidota; class Cytophagia; order Cytophagales; family Cyclobacteriaceae; species Cyclobacteriaceae bacterium. Next base: position 1,960,037 of record CP075525.1, on the reverse strand, counting down.
ATGTCGATAAAACCCTGCACACCAAATACGGAACATGGGTAGAAAAATCGATGTATGGAAGAAAATATATGGGTACCGCAAGGGTTACTTTCATTATCGATGAAAAAGGGGTTATTGATGAAATCATAGAAAAGGTTGACACAAAGAACCATACCGACCAAATACTAAAAGGTATAGGTACCCCTCCCACCAAGCCAGCTAAAAAAACGGCACCCAAGAAGAAAGCCGTGGCAAAAAAATCAACAGCAAAGAAGACGGTTAAAAGGAAAAAGTAGGATCAACATTCTGAAGTCTGAATACTGAATGTTGAATGACGATTTTTGAATTTTGAGGCGAGACCATCAAAGTTTAAAAGATTTTGGATGAAGTGACGGGGCACACTATATTCACACCGTTTTTAACCCCGTCAACGCATGCCCCAACCCGACATCAAGCACCTTCAAAAATTAACTTCTCAAATACGCAGAGACATTGTGCGCATGGTTCACGCCTGCCAATCGGGGCACCCGGGTGGTTCGTTAGGCTGTACTGAATTCTTTGTAGCACTCTACTTTCATGTACTAAAACGTAATAAGGATTTCCATATGGACGGAACAGGTGAAGATATCTTCTTCTTGTCCAATGGTCATATTTCACCGGTTTGGTACGCAACCCTGGCACGGGCAGGCTACTTCGATACGAAAGAACTTTCCACTTTCCGCCTTTTAAATACGCGCCTTCAGGGTCACCCGGCCACCCATGAAGGTCTGCCGGGCATTCGTGTTGCCTCCGGATCATTAGGCCAGGGTTTATCGGTTGCCATTGGTGCTGCCCAAACAAAAAAACTTAACCATGACAACCATTTGGTTTATGTATTGATGGGTGATGGCGAACAACAGGAAGGCCAGGTGTGGGAAGCTGCCATGTATGCCGCCCATCATAAAGTGGATAACCTGATTGCCACCATCGACTACAACGGCCAACAGATTGACGGCCCCGTAAAAGAAATCCTGGACCTGAAAAACCTGAAAGCCAAGTGGGAAGCTTTTGGTTGGGAGGTGCTGGAATTTAACGGTAATAATTTAGAAGAAACTATTGCTGGATTAGAGAAAGCGAAAAGTCTTACCGGGAAAGGCAAGCCCATACTCAACCTCATGCATACTGAAATGGGTTATGGTGTTGACTTTATGATGAATTCGCACAAGTGGCATGGTGTTGCACCCAATGATGAGGAATTGAAAAAGGCATTGGCGCAGTTGGAAGAAACGGTTGGGGATTATTTGATCCCACGATAAGTGAGTAGATGGTCCTACCCACTCACGCATAGTTTTTAATCTTTACAAAACCCATTAAACTGGGCTCTCTCTGCTTTTCTGTCTTCAGAACATATCCGTATATTTAACTATGGATAACCTTCAACTATTCTCCGAATACTTCCTTGTTCGGTTACTTATCAACATCATTTCCATGGTTGTACTTATACGGTTCATTTACTACCGCACATACCTCAAGCGGAACTTATTCTTTACCTTCTTTCTTCTCAATTTTATTGTATTCCTGCTTACGTTTATGCTGGAAAAAGCAAAAGCTTTCAACTCGCTTGGTAGCGCCTTTGGTTTATTGGCAGCTTTTTCATTATTGCGCTTTCGAACGGAAACCTTATCGGCCAAAGACATGACTTATCTGTTCATAATTATGGCCCTGGGACTGATCAATTCGATTATGCGTGGATCGTACCCTGAAATTATGATGGTGAATGGGCTAATCCTTACAGCCGTTTTTGCTGTTGATGGAAACGTGTTGATGCGGAATCAAAAAACAAAAACAGTGGAGTATGAAGGGCTGGAATACATTCAATCGGAACATCACCCCAAGCTTATACTGGAATTACGTAAACGCACCGGGTTGGACATTCAAAAAATTTCCATCGAGCGCATTGATTTTGGCCGGAACCGTGTAGAAATTAAAATGTATTATTTTTAGTTATGCAACATCGTATTTTGCTCCTGTTTTTCTTTTTCGTGATGAGCCTCTCTTCGCTTGCGCAAAAAGAAAGCCTGACATCCCTGTTTCAAGATCAGGAAGCCCTTACAGTGCGCCTTAATTTTTCCATCAAAGAAATAAAAAAGATTAAAGGCGATTCAATATACACAGCCACTTACATGAACTATAAAAGCAACACAGGCCAATGGGATTCGGTAGAAATCGGGTTGCGGGCACGTGGAAATTTCAGGCGGGCAAACTGCACCTTCCCTCCCTTACGCGTTAAAATGAAAAAGGGCGATAGCGATAAAACTCCTTTTGCAGGAAATAAAAACCTTAAACTGGTAGTGCCCTGCCAAAGCCCGAAATCCTACAGCGACCTGATCATTAAAGAATTTATGTGCTACAAACTTTATGAGGTTATATCCCCCTATCATTTCAACACCCGCCTGGTGGACTTAACCTTAGTGGATGGGAAGGGGAAACAAGCCAAAACTTATAACCTCAACGCTTTCTTTATTGAAGATGACGACCTTGTAGCAAAACGTCACAAAGCCAAAATAATGGATGAACTCAAAATCCATCCGTTGCAGCTATCGGATACTGCCTCGGTAAAACAGGATTTCTTTCAATACATGATTTCCAATTCCGATTGGTCTGCCGTACAGCAACACAATGTTAAAGTTATGCAACTGAAATCCGGTGGATACATACCACTTCCTTATGACTTCGATATGTCGGGGGTGGTGAATGCCCCATACGGCCAGGTGAGTGAACTTGTGGGCACATCAACTGTACGTGAACGGGTTTATCGTGGCTTTTGCAGAAACCCTGAACTTTTTGAATACGCGCGAAGAGAATACCTGCAACTGGAACCTTCCATAAAAACCGTAGTCAGTGGATTTGAAAAACAACTGAACGCAAAAGAAATAACCGGTTTAAGCAAATACCTGGATGAGTTCTTTGCTGTGCTGAAGAGTGATAAAATTTTTAAAGAAGAAATTACACAGAAATGCAGGACAAAATAGCAAAAGCACATAGAAGTATGATTGCCTTGTGGCTGGTCTGCTGCAGCGCAACAATCAGTGCCCAAACCTTTTTGGTACCCCCCTATCTTCAACCTGGCAATTCACCTAATTTAACAAAGGAACAAAAAGTGCTGATCTGGCAAACCGATAGTGTGCCGGGAAGTTTTACCGTGCTGTGCCAATCGTTGTCCACCGCTTCTGCCAAGCCCCTGAAAGTAAAAGTAACAGCCGATAGACTTCAACTGCTTAACAAAACATCTTTTCTATACAGGGCCGAACTTGCCGGATTGAAATTTGATGAGACTTATTCCTACGAAGTTATCCTCAACAACAAATCCATTTATAAAGGACAATTTGACGCGCGCACCAAAAAAACACAAACACGGTTTGCTGTTTTTGGCGATTGTGGAACGGGCTCACCGCAGCAGGCACAGATAGCCTACCAGGTTTATCAGCATAAACCACAGTTCGTATTGATTACGGGAGATCAGGTGTACTCCTACGGTCGTGAGCTGGAGTACAGGCATCGGTATTTTCCTTTTTATACTTCACCCGAAGCCTCACCTGACAAAGGAGCCCCCTTAATGAACTCCATCCCTTTCTATACCATACTGGGCAATCATGATATCTATAGCGCTGATTTTAACAAACATCCCGATGGCCTGGCCTTCTTTTATTACAATGATTTGCCCAGAAATGCGCCCGTGCCTGCCAACGTTATACAACCGGAAGGAAACACGGAGTTGATAAAGGCTTTTAAAAAGAATACCAGTCCGCGTTACCCGGTTATTTCCAATTATTCTTTTGATCACGGAAACGTTCATATTACCTGCCTGGATGCCAATACCTATGTCAATCCGCTCGACCCTGAAGTAATGGAATGGTTTAGAAATGATATCAAAAACAGCAAAGCCGACTGGAAAATTATTGCCTACCACCACCCTGCATTTAATGGTAGCCCAACGCATTATGATTACCAGGTGATGCGTTTGATTGCACCCATTTGTGAAGAACTTGGTGTTGACCTGGTGCTTACCGGCCATGTTCACAACTATCAACGAACTGTGCCCTTAAAATTTTCACCCAAGGTGGATGAGACCAATAATCGCTATGTCGTTACCGATGCCGGAAGTGTAGATGGAAAATTTTCCTTGGATAATACATTTGATGGAATTAACAATACACGAGCAAACGGAATCATTTACATTGTTACAGGGGCAGGCGGTGCAGGCTTATACGATAAGGACATCAGTGATAAACCGGAGTTATGGAAAAAAGGATCTCCGGAAAATTGGGTGCCTTATACGGTTAAACTCATATCCGATAAACATTCCTTTACGATGATTGAAACGGATGGAAAAAAACTCAACCTGAAACAACTTGATGTAAGCGGAAAAACCCTTGATGAAATAACCATCACCAAATAAATCTCTAATCAACTTGAAGAAATTATCTAAATGGCTAGGCTATGGCATTCTGATCGTTTTCGTTACCATTTTCCTTTTTCTTGCTTTCAATTACAAAGCAGATATACCTGTTGAAGCACTGGAAGAAAAATACTTCACTCCGGAATCAGCATATTTGGAGATTGACGATGTAAAACTTCACCTTCGGAAACGCGGTGAAGGGCCTGCCATTTTTCTTATTCATGGAAGTTTTGCTTCGCTGCATACCTGGCAGGGTTGGGAAAATGAATTGAGCAAATCCTTTACTACCATTTCCATGGATTTGCCTGGGCACGGACTTACCGGGCCAACAAAGGCAGAGGACTATACTACCGATTACTATGCTAAACTGATCTTTAACCTGGCTGATAAATTGATGATCGATACATTTTATGTAGCAGGCAATTCCATGGGCGGAAATGTAGCCTGGAAGATGGCCCTTCATCAACCTGATCGCATAAAAAAACTTATACTGGTTGATGCTGCAGGCTTTTGGAAAATAACATCCGACTCCACTATAAAACCAACCAAGCGTCCGTTTATCTTCACACTTCTATCAAATGATGCTGTTGGAAAAGTCTCCACCAAAATAACACCCTATTTCCTTTTCAAAAGTAATCTCCAACACGTGTATGGCGATAAAACAAAAGCAAAATCAGAAACCATTGAACGGTACTATGAATTAATGTTGCGGGAAGGAAATCGTGAAGCAACGCTAAAACGCCTGCGTAACTCCGGAAGGGATCTTCAGGATAGTATTCCCTTTATAAAAACACCCACCCTGATTTTATGGGGCAAAAAGGATGCATGGATTCCGGTCGAGCATGCCCATCGGTTTCATCAGGCCATTGAGCACTCCCGACTCATCATTTTTGATCATGCAGGACATGTGCCTATGGAAGAAACACCGAACCAATCTGTTGAGGCAGCATTATCATTTCTGAAAGAATAATGTGAGTATCTGCTTCATCTCCTAAAACTCATATACCCATGGTTCGTGTCCTCACGAACCACATACTTATTCGCACTTTCGGTCTGTGGGACACAGACCGAGAAGATTTAATCTTTATTTAGGACTTGAAACGGATACTCAGAAAGAATTCGTGATAGATTCAGCCAAACTGATTTCAAATCTTAATAGTGACATTATAAATACCCCTTGCTTTTGAAGCCGAACTGCCCTGAAGCATACCCGCATATTCCAGCTTAAACTTTTTGGCATTCAACGCCAGCAGCGAAGCAAAGTGATCGCTGGCCACAATTCCTCCACGGGGTGAAAGGCGGTTCATCTCCTGTATCAACGTTATATTTTCACCCTCCACCATTTTAGCATTCCTCTGTCCATCATCCTCCAGATAAACCGGGCCGGCATGAAGGCTTAATTTAATGGGATGATCAACTTTCGGCTGTTGTACCATAATCAACTGGACAAAATCGATGGCACTGGTTTCCGCATCAAAAGAAATGAAGATTGAATCTGGCTTTTGCTCAAAGGCTTTATAGGGTATTAGCTCGTCTGCCAGCTTTGTTTGTACAACTTTATTCACCCGTTCTCTTTCCAGTACGGGTAGTTGCGACAAATCGGCAAGCACCAGGTACAACACCGGGCGGGCAATTTTCTTTTCTATTGTTGGAAAATCACTTGAAACGGGCGCTGCCACCGTTTCCGGGGCAACAAACTGATCGGGGTTAACATTGATATACTTATCCGCAAAAGGCCACACCCGTACGGTATCACGCGTACCGCCTTCCTTTCTCCTTAAATCTGTATCCGAAAGAACGGTTAACAAGGTAGGCTCCTGGTGGTACGATGCACTGCGCAAAACAGCAGTGCCAAAAATTATCCGGCTTTGAAAACTAAAGAGGTCATCAAATCCACCATACTGTTCTTCCGTAACATAGGTAACCGGAAATTTATTCATCAAGCGTTCAAACCGTTCAACCCAGTGGTCACCGGCAAAACGCACACTGATGTTTACAAAATCATCCTTGGCAAATGGAAGAAACAATTGCACCTCTCCACCTGCCTCTTCCATGGCTTCTGCAAACAGAATGTCGCCACCGCAAGCCAACGAACAATAACCTATGCTGGCATTCAATGTTTTGATGGCACCTTTGATTGCCTCCTTAACGTTGCTTTCAATAGACGCAGGGAACCTGGGCACGGTCCGCTCCGGATGATCAATCATATGACCTACAAAGGCCACCACAGCAGGCGGACTGAATACCTTTTGAATTTCTTTGGGTACCGGTGCATAATGGTTCAGCAACCAAAGCTGATTGTAAACGCTGGTAACTTTCCCCCAATCCGTTCCGGCCAATTGCCGTGCTTTAATAAAAAACTCAACCGACTGTGTTCTGTTCTTGGTTAACAGGTGAGCCTCGCCCAACGTGGCCAATTCCCAAAAGTCGGTAGACTCCGGATTAAGCAATGCAATCACCTGAGAAGCAATCTCCCGCCCCTGCGCTGCCCTGCCCGCAATGGCCGACATGGTAGCGGCATTAATGCCAGGATAATAATTCTTAGTAGTCTGAAAGTTTTTTAAGTACGTGTCGCGGGAGAGAATGGCATACTTTGAATCCTGATGTTTTTTGAATAAATCTTTATAGATACCTCCCATGATCCCTGCTGTCTCCGGATCATCGGCATGTTGCTTATAGACCGGTTCCAGATGCTCCAGCGCTGACTCCGGTGAGCCAGACTTGGAAAGACTTAACGCAAGCAATTGATCTACCCGAACCTGATTGACATCTTGAGAACCTTTCAATTTAGTAGTAAGCTGGCGTGCTTCCAGGTAGCGACCGGAACTAACTAATTTCTCGAGAAGTTGTATGGATTCAGACACGTGCGTTTCACTTTTTATCGGAACTTACATGACGCTCAATAAACTTATCATACATTTCTTTAAACTCCTCATGCTTGTACTTACCATCAACCGGTTTCTCCTCCCCTGATTCAGCCTGATTTACCAGTTCAAAATACTTTTGCGGAAACTCATCAGAATACATTTTAGGAATAAAATCAATTTTGGTTAATCCCATATAGGCGGTAAACAAAAGAAATAGAGCGATTAGTACAATAGAGCGATCCCTAACACGTGAAACAAAAGTAAATGCTGATAATTTCTCGCCTTCCACCAACATTTCCCGCTTTAGCCATCCCATAACCAAAAACAACAGCAGCAATAATAATCCAGCACCACCCAATGGCTCAGCCAGTGCGGGTATAAAAGGAACGAACGTCATGGACGCAACATAACACAGTATGCTGCCATGGAACATCACCAAAAGAATAGCCAGCGCACGATTTTTTGATTGCAGATTTTGCCACGTTCGAAATAACCTTAACGAATACGCTGCTAAAAGAATCAGACCAGCCAGACCAAACACTGCTTCCACAAGCGGAAAGCGTATATAGAATACACGCATGGAAAGAATAACCGCTATAACGGTTAAGCCTAGTAATTCAGCAACGGTAACGACTTCCGTTTTGTGCTTTGACCTTAGCTCACCCATTAGCTGGATCAGGAACAACAGACCAAACACAAAAGCTGCGCCTCCCAGAATTTTAATGCCGTAATCATTCTGTGCCATGGAGGCAAATGCACCGAAAATCAGTAGCACAAAAAGCAGGTAGTAATATGGATTATAACGACTCATAGCTGAATTCCTGAGTAATTAATATAGTACGTTTCCCATTCTATAAACCGATCCATGGCTGCCCAACGGGTATCACCTGCAAGGGCATCTCTCTTTTTACAGGCTTCATACAAAATCTGGGTACGGCATATCAGGTCTTCAAATTCGGTAAGGGTATTGGGTATAGACATGCGTGCCCGGAAGAAATTCCCTTCATACGCCACCCCGGTAACCCGGGCAAAAATGGCGTCAAACTTGGCGCCTTCGGGTATTTCGCGTAAAATTTCTATTGCTTCATTGTTGATTGTATTGCTCCCGATGCGGGAGAGTACTAAGATCAGGTTAACACGGCTGTCAAGCCCGTTGGCCAGCGGAGTAAAATCAATCCGGTTTGCATACGTAAATGCAGAATCCAGGTAAACAAAGGTCTCCGGATCAGCATTTTGTTTGAACAACTTTTCTGCAATAAAAATGTAGGAGAATATACGCTCTTCGTTTGTTATAAACTGCCGGATAACCTTTTCGGCATCTTCACGGTAACCAGCCATAATTAAATTTATGGAGAGTTCCTTGAGCATATTCAGGAAGAATATCTTCTCAATGTACTCATACCTATTCTGGGAGCTTTCTATAGTGCCGAAGCTCATCTGCCGGTAATACTCCACACCCACAGTTTGATCACCCCGGTCGAAGGCTCGATTGGCCAGTATCATCAGCGGTAAATTTTTATCGAATGATTTTCCCTGCGGATGCTGAGCGGCAAAGCTTAAGGCATCCTTCAGCACCTGATCAGAAAGCGGATAATGGTTACGCAGGGTAAGTGGTGGCCGGACCGGACTAAAATCGAAGGGCCTGGTTATCCAGGCATGCAATAACTCCATATCCTCAGCCGACCTGAAATGCTCCGACATTCTGCCTGTTCGCTTTAGCCAGTTAAAAAAATAATCAGAATGGTAGTTAGCACTGAACCACCCGTCACGGTAATCAGGATAAACAAATTGCTCCCTGCGGGTAACATCGGTGGTGCGCACACCATCGGAATAATAAGGCAATGTGGTTGAAACCTTGCCTTCCAGGTGAGCAGGATTAACATTTTTATAATGTGTCCAGGCCTCTTCCAGCCAGGCATCCAATTGTTTTTCATCAACCGGCATCTGCCGGTCGTACCAGTATTTGTGTCTGTATAAGGCTTTTCGCTTGCCGTTAAACGCCAGTTGAAATTCCCGTTCATTGGGATCCTTGATGGCGCGGATCACTTTTTCATAATCTTCCATGATCTGATCAAAGAGGGCGCGATCCATGAAATACAAGTTCGGGTAGAGGTAGCCCCGGTACGATCGGAAAGAAGTCTTTTCAATATTCGCCTCTACATACATGGGACTGATGTACCCACCCCTGAGAATCATATTCCGGTAAATCGTAAGGCGTGGATTGTCATCGGTATTTTTTTCGATCCAGTTCAGCACCCGGTCAGCTTTGCTGCGGTGTCCGAACTGGTAAAGAATGGCCAGAATATGCTGATGGTTGTTAAACATGCGGCCCAGTTCGAAGTAACTTCGCTGACCCTCCTGCAACAATGTATTGAAGCACTTTTCCAGGCCGTCAATATCGCCCAGGGCGGCATGTAACGAGGCTATCGTATGATACCCGTTGTTAAAATCATTGGGCTGGCGGCCATTGGGTTCAAAGCTGCCTTTCGGGTAATACACATCAAAGACAGTTTTTGCCTGCGGATTACTGAATGGTGAAATAGCCTGTGCAAGTGTTGTGATCTTTTCCTGAGTTGGATTGGCCAGGGTAAGCCAGTACTGAATGGCCACGTTCAGTTCGAAAGGAACGGCTGGTTTAAATAAGGAAGGCTCTTTGTAAAACCGAAGCACCAGGTTGTTGTTCAGTTCCAGCGCCTTTTGCAATAACTGAAATTTGAAATTATCAGGAGTATAGTACCAGTCGCGTGAAAGGATAATGATAAACTTGTTGCGCTCCAGCAATACGTTTTCAGGCTCCGCTGAGTTAACTAACGCTGCGGAACTTTCATCAATAAATTTCAGCAGATTGGTTTTCAAATCGCCCTCCAGCCGCTTGTCGATGTACATCAGCACGTTGTAGGTTTCTATTGCAAGGCTAAACCGGTTTTTCAAATCAAGTGTCTGCAAGTAGGGCATCAGCGAACCTGAATTGTACCGTTCTTCCATTAACAGATGAAAAGCCTTTGCCTGCAGGTTTACCTCTTCGCTCTTCATCAGGGTCATGGCTTCACTACGCACCCGCTCAATTACCCGCTCATTCTTTTTTTGCTCGGCATCGTACCAATAAAACCCGCTCAGTACCAGCATAATGATAACGGCCATAACCGTAGCGATGCGCTGGGGGCCATACTTCATAAATGCACGGGTCACCATCACTTTTCTCGCGCTCCGTTTCAGGAACGATTGAATATCAGTCAGGGTCTCTTTTGCTTCAGTTGTGGCTTGCTTCTTGTCATCCTGAATATCGGAGTACCTCCGGAGCCAGGCCACATTGGGTTTACAGGTGTTATACCAGTTTTCAAAATAGGTAAGCGGACCGATGGGCAACAGGAAACCGCTGCTCTTTCCACTTTGTTTCCATCGGTTAAGCTGCTTGCGGAAGTCCAGATAAGTGGAGTAAAACTCAAATTCTTTTTCGGCCCACCGGGTGAGTTTGCTCCAGTTGCGTATCAGGCTTTCATGCGTGATGTCCAGCACCGTTTCGGTAGCTAAGGTCTGACTGGTGGGATCATCGGTGATGAACGGCCGGATAAACGAGTTACCCTCCTGCCGGAAAATATTAATCACATCACCAACCACATCGGCTGTAAACTCAGGCGTATTGATAATCTCCGTAATCTCACCGAGCGTCATCCGGTTGCGCACAGCCCGGCTGTTATCAATTTTGGTAAGGCAGCAAAACGCATTCACAATAATGCGTTTGGCATCGTGCTGGCTTAACGGTTTATCGGGATGCTTTTGATTATAAAACTCCCATGCATTTTCGTACAACGTGCTCGCATGTATTTCGATGATCTTGTTCAGCCCGGTTGCCTGGTAAAACTTTTTCTGATTCTCGGGCAAAGCCGAAAACCACGACTCAAATCGCTCCTGCTCCTCATCGGGCAACTCACCGGCAGGCATACCGCCTACCATGGCATAATGAATGAGGTCCATCTCTTCCTGTCCGTTATTGGCTGCGCGCCACACCTGGCTCAGCGCATGCTGAAGTATGGGTAACTGATCTACTCCCTCAGCAATATCAAAAACCAACCGCTCGATCAGTCGTTGCGAGATGCGATTACCACTTAAGATAGCTGGTTCTTCAATAACCTGCTTCAGGTCTTTGCGTTTCAATCGCGGCACAAAGAATTGTGAGAAGCCAATATACTCCGGCAGCCCGCGGAAGGCCGAGCACTGCCCGATGTAATCAGACCGCATGGTGCACACAATGTACACCGGCAGGTTGCGCTTCATGGCAATACGTGCCGTTTCCAGAATCAGATTAACCACCACCTGCGAATCCTGTGATGGAACCTCGTTGTGGTAATTTTCCGGATTGGTGAAAAATTCTTCAAACTGGTCAACAATCACCATCAGGTTGGCGGCATTTCGTTTGCGGTCGCGTTTGTCTGCATCCGAAAGGTTTTTCCAGGCGGAATCTTCCTCATCGGTATAAAACTCGGAATTGGTGTACAGGTCAATCAGTGATGAAAAGCCCCGCTTCAATTCGGTTTCAACAGTTGCTGTGCTCTTGTCGAACTTGTCGGCCAGCGCTACAGCCATATTCCTTACCGGGCTTCGCTCAGGCCTGAAATCAGCCACCACCCAGTTGGTGTACTTCGCTTTAAAAAAGCCGGCACGGGCATTGGGAATTAACCCGGCATAAATCAAGGATGATTTACCTTCACCCGAGGCACCGGTAACCATCAGAAACTTGTTCTGCTCTAACAAGGCAGTTATCTGGTCAACCTGGTAGTCGCGGCCTTTAAAATAAAGACTCTCCTCTTCGGTAAACGACCGGAGGCCGGTGTACGGGCAAACCAGGGTTAACTCAGATGTTTTCATCTATGTAAATTATAAATTCAGTTTGTGGCCTCGGTATGTTCCGGTCAACTTGTTTCCACGATTCGGGCAAGGTGTTTAAGCCAAGCCGATAGCCATACAACAGGTACCAATTAAAAATGGCCTGGTCCGTATCGCTGATCAGCGGTGGAAAATATTGCCTGCCTTCATACAACTTTCCATGAAACCCGTGCGCGGCCGTTACGCGTTGTTGCGCATTGGATTTTCCAAACAGGTTTTTGATAAGACGATTGGCTTCTTCTGAGTTCAATACAGGATCACGCAATGTTAAGGCGTAAGCCACCACCTGCCGGTGAGGCTGGCCTGTGGTAATGCTTCCCACACGATGCAACTCCACCATGGCCGAATCCAGCAACTGTTGTGAACGCGCTTCATCGCCTTTCTCCAGTTGCAATAACACCGATGCCAGTGCATAGACCGATGAACGGTTCAATGGTTTTTTAAATGCACTCAACAGGTTGTAGCCTTCATCAAAGTAGCCGTGTTTGGCAAAGGCTTTTACGGCATACGCGATCAGCCGAAGCGATTGGCCGTTAGCCTGGCCCGGAAATTCCTTTGAACGCAACAGGTTCAGGAACGTAGCCGGTTTTAAGTTGCGGTAGTAGCGCAGCATGCCGGTGGTATCGCCCGCCAGCTCGGCATCACGGCCGGCATACAAATGCATCCAATTGAGGTCGGCCGCTCCGGCATAGTTGTGTTTTGAAATTTCGGCCTCCAGCTTTGCAAAAACTTCAGTCCGTATAGGTTTCGCTACAAAATAAATGGGTGCCCATATTTTCTGGTTGTAATCTTTGAACCAGGTGGTCAGATAACCCAACTCGCTGGCAGTCGGGTAAAACTGGCTGAACAGGTTACGGTCAAGAATATAGCTCATCCACACATCGCTGTAATAAAAAAACATGAAGCTACGGGGCTCCTGGGGATGGAACGGGTAGCGAATATCGGGGTATACAAAAAGGTATTTGCGCGGCACAACAAGCTGGTCAGCGCCCGACACACCCAGCATAGTTTCGGATTGATTAAGGTAGCCGGCATCAATCTTTGTAAAGTAGTCAACGGCCTTATCGAAATAACCGGTTACAGGAAGTTCACCCGCAAGCGGGCTTTCTTTGTTAAACGATTTCATGATACCCTCATTTTTATAGGAGAGCGCCAGTTGATAGTACTGCTGATTCCGGTCTTTGATTGTTGATTCAATGACGGTGCGGAGTTTTTGAAAATACCGGGTGAGGTAGCTCCTTCCGGGAAACTGCAGAATGAGGTTGGAGTTTACATCAAAAAACGGTAGCAAGTGAAGGTTTGACGGTGCACCAAGATAATATTGAAGGGTACGACCAATCATCCGGTCATAAAAATTCTCTTCGCTGATGCCTTTCTTCCGGCAATAGCCTTGCACAAACTGGCCCAGTTCATCACCTGTTTTTCCATACCTGAAGTACATGGCTGCAATGTTCGCTGCATTGTCAGCTCCTGTCGCATAATCCAGCTGAAAGTTCTGCTGGCTGTAACGCAGCAGGGTATCCATACACTGCAGTGATTTGGGTGAATTCCCTGAAGCTGCATATAGATAGGCCAGCACCTGGTACAAGCCGTTATGCCGGAAGCCGTAATCCTGCGCTCCACGCACCAGGAATTTTTCCCTATCGTAGTTTGATTTAACCCAGGAAGACTGTTCATTGCTTTCAAATGGCGATAAAACAGCTAGCCATTCTGCAACCTGCTTTTCATCAACCTTGTGAATGAGCGCATTTTCCAACGCCAGGTTAAAATTCTGGATGTCGTGGAAATCAGCAGGTTGTTTGGATAAAATGTAATTCACCCAATCGGCCGAACGCTTGGCATTTTGTTTTCGCCAGGCGTCAATCTGTTCATCCGGGTTGTGCTGGTAAGCAAACTCCAGCGTTACCCGGAATTCAACTATCCGTCTGAGTATTTTAGAGAGTTCCGCAGTTGAAAGTGTCGAGTAATCAAACTGGCTCAGCAGGCTATCGGTAAGGGCAAGGCTTTCGAAAATTTCCTTCTTCGGCTCATCACCACCGTAAAAGATAAGCATAGTTGAAATCCCTGCAGCAATGTGCTCGCGCTCAACCGGATCGTTAATGGAAGAAACTACTTTCGGGATTGTTGTTATTCCCTGCTTCAACTGCTCCACAATCAGGTTAATCCGGTCAAAGTAGTTTACCTTGGGGTTAGCCGCCAAGGTCAGTGTTTGTTCATAAATGGACTTTAGCACATAGCTGTTTTGCCTTTTGAAATAATCGCGTACAGCAAACGAACTGAGTGTTAACACAATGAGTACGCCCAATACCGCGGCAATTCTTCGCGCCCCATAGCGCATTACAGTGCGGGTAACCGCATGCTTACGTGCGCTTCGTTGCAAGAATTCCTGCGAGTTGCTCAGCACCTGCCTCGCCCGGGTCAGTTTCTTGTTCTGCGCAATGTCTTCGGGCAGGTAGCGGGCAATCCAGTACACATTGGGCTTCACCTTGTTGTACCAGTTTTCAAAATAGGTAAGTTGCCCGATGGATAATAAAAAGCCATTTGATTTTTTGCTTTCCACCCAGCGGCTTAGCTGTTGCTCAAAATCAAGCGACACCGTGTAGTTATCAAACTCTTCTTTCGCCCACTGTTCCAGGTACTCCCAGTTACGAATTAAACTTTCATGGGTAATGTCAAGCACATCATCATCCCGCAAGGTTTGGGTATCCGGATCATCGGTAATAAACGGACGAATAAAAGTATTGCCGGGCTCGCGGAATATATTCAGTACAACACCAACCTCCTTCGATGTGTATCGCTTATCGCCAAGAATGTTGGTTATCTCAGCCAGTGTCATCCGGTTACGAACAGCACGGCTCTGGTCAATTTTTGTGAGGCAGGTAAACGCAACTTTTATAATAGCCTTTGCATCGTCATCGGAAATAACTTGCCCCGTTTTGGTTTGATAGTACTGTGCGGCCTGCTCATAGAGTTTATTGGTGTGCGTATCCAGTACATTCTGAAGGTTCGGTTCATGATAGCAATCTTTAATTTCAGGGGTTAACGATTCAAACCATTTTTTAAAGCGATCAACATGCTCATCAGGCAACTCATTCACCGGCATACCACCCACCATGGCATAATGGATCAAGTCCATTTCTTCGTTGCCGTTGTTGGCGGCCACCCAGATCTGGTTCAGGGCATGTTGTAAAATAGGAAGTTGATCCACGCCCTCCGTAAGATCATGAATCAGGCGCTCGGTTAACCTGCGGGTAATTCTATTACCACTTAGCGTGGCGGGTTCTTCAATAACCTGCTGAAGCTGGGAGCGATTCAATCGCGGAACAAAGAATTGCGAAAACCCGATATACTCGGGCAAACCCCTGAAAGCCGCACACTGACCGATAAAGTCAGAGCGCATGGTGAACACTATATATATTGGGAGATTTTCCTCCAGCGCTATACGGGCTGTTTCGAGCAATATATTGAGTACCAGGTTGGAATCACGCGAAGGCGCACCACGGTGATAATTTTCGGGATTGGTGAAGAATTCCTCAAACTGATCGACCAGAATAATCAGGTTTGCCGAATCACGCTTCAACGCTGCCCTGCCGGCTTCATCAGCTTGCTGCCATGCAACAGAATCCGGATCGGTATATCGCTTCGAGTTTCTGTACAAATCGACCAATGCCGAAAAGCCATGCTGCAATTCTGATTCAACCGTGTTTACATTGGCTATATCCAGTTGATTGGCTACCGACTTACAGAGATTCTTGAATGGTGACCGCTCTGGACGAAAATCCGCCACGCACCACTGGGTATATTTTGATTTTAAAAATCCGGCACGTGCATTTGGGATGATACCTGCATAAACCAACGAAGACTTACCATCACCTGAAGCACCGGTGAGCATTAAAAACTTATTGCGCTGCAACTGCTCGGTTGCCGATTCGATGTTTTCTTCTCTGCCTTTAAAATATAGTGACTCCTCTTCTGTAAAAGAACGAAGGCCGGTGTAGGGGCAAATCTGGTATTCTTCGAACATTTAGGATTGAAGAGTTTAGAGTTTAGAGTTTAGAGTTTCCATATCCCTTCAATTATTTCAGATCAATCACCGTAGTATAAACTTTCTTTACTTCAGCCGGCACTTTGTCTTTGGGCACAATGGTAGAAACTACTTTAGGCGCTTTGAAATTTCGGGCGAGGTTACTCTTGGGATCATCCTCCCCTACCAAAAATAAAGGTGTTGGTGATGAAGCTCCTCCCACTTGTTTCCAGACTTGTTTAATAAAGGGCAGCGCCCAGTCGGCTGCATATTTAAAATAAACAACCGCAAGCTTGCTCCTGGGAATTTGTTGTGTACTGATTTCGCGGTATTGATCCTCACCATCCGGCATAATATTCATGATTTCCACCGGGTACTCATTGCTAAGCTGATCGGTTATTATTTTTGCTTCCACTTCATCCTGCTGATTAAAGATGAAGAATATATCGGTATCCTTTGAGTCATAAACGGTTACGTCCTGCTTCATCATCACCACCCTTATATCATCAACCAATTGCATGGGCCCCTGGCTGTTCGAGAACATCATGTTTCGGGTAATGTTGTTACGGATGTATTTTATAAAGCTCTGCTGGGCAGGCTTAATAGATCCGGCATCCGGATAGAGCCAGATGAATGTGTTAAATTCACCTGATGAATCAATACACTTTTTGGCCTCCAGAAACTGATACTTTGGGAAAGAAACTTCATCATCTGATTCAAATCGTCTTCCATATTCACCGCTGAGCATA
Source organism: Cyclobacteriaceae bacterium (assembly GCA_025808415.1). Classification (NCBI taxonomy): domain Bacteria; kingdom Pseudomonadati; phylum Bacteroidota; class Cytophagia; order Cytophagales; family Cyclobacteriaceae; species Cyclobacteriaceae bacterium. Next base: position 1,943,096 of record CP075525.1, on the reverse strand, counting down.
TGCAGGGAACAAGAGCATTTGGCCAGGTCTTCGGCTACTTTTTTCTTAAATGTTTCGTCATCCGCGGGGCAATCCGTTGCGGGCAATACATTAAAGCCGGCCTTCTGTAATATGATAGCCATCTCCTCGCGCTGCTCTTTTAAATCCGATGACGTCCAGGCCAGGTATATACTCGGGCGTTGGCGGTCTATCACCTGAACTTTTATAGCCGAAGGCAAGGATGTGGTGAATGTTGTGGGGATAATTTGACGGGCGGTAAGATCATGTGCCGAAACAGGAGTGACCGCTTTGCGTTCATTTTGTTTAATTCCCTGAACAATTTCCTTTATGGCATTGGCCAGTTTATTGATCTGGTTTCTATACAGCACTTTGCCGCTGGCTGTTCCGATTTCATCATCTACCGGTCGTAACGGGCGATTTACACCGGCATCGCGGTAAATAAAATCAATGGAGCGCAAAACCCCATTTAATTCCGACTCGAGCAATTTAGTGTCTTCCGTTTCTATCTCATGAATTTTAATAGGCAAAATGCGCGACCCCACATTGCCATTCGGTAACTTAACCATTCTTCCAATGGAATCGCTCTCCGATTCCCGTTTGAAAACTTTAAATTCCTGATTCCAGGCGAAGGATTTCGTATCACAATAGGTTTGTGATATGATGGGAATAAAAATAAGGGACTTAATCTTGGAGTTGATAGACTGATCAACATGATGGGTCTCTTGCAAGCCTTCCTTAGGATTTTTATCAAAAAAAATGGACAGCTTATCTTTTAAGGTAGCGTCCAGTTCCTGATTGAGTTTTTCAACAAACTCGGTTACCCATCCGTCATACTTATTGTCATTGTGCCTGTAACTAACGAAAATATCGTATTCGAAGCCAGAAAGGATAGAGGGCATAGGTGAGGTCTTTTAGTGGCTGTAAGTAATTTACAGTTTAGGGATAAAAAACCAGAAAAGCAATGGAAAGATTTTGTTGAAGTGTTGAATACGATTGCTGAACGAATTGTTCGGGCATTTTAAGCAAGCACCAGGTTAAGCAAACCACTACCCGTTTTTTAGGATTAGTGCGGCATGTTTACCCTGGTGTTTCTATTATATTTGAAACATGCCTTCTATTATCCCCGGTTACGAATACGACATCTTCATCTCTTACCGTCATAAAGACAACAAATACGATGGGTGGGTAAGCGAGTTTGTTAACAATCTTAAAAAAGAAATCTCGGCCACTTTTAAAGAAGACCTGTCAATTTATTTTGACGAGAACCCGCAAGATGGTTTGCTGGAAACCCAGCATGTTGATAAAAGCCTGGAAGGTAAATTAAAATGCCTGATCTTTATCCCCATACTTTCACAAACCTATTGCGATACCAAAAGTTTTGCATGGAAGCATGAGTTCTGCGCATTCAATGAACTGGCCACCAACGATCAGTTCGGCATGTATATTCGGCTGGCAAACGGAAATGTAAACAGCCGAATTTTACCCATCCGCATCCATGAACTGGACGACCAGGACCATGCCTTACTGGAGCAGGAACTTGGCGGAACCCTTCGTGCCATTGATTTCATTTACAGGACACCCGGTGTAAACAGGCCACTTCGTGCACAAGAAGATGAGCCCAAGGAAAATCTCAACCATACCTTTTATCGCGACCAGATAAACAAAGTTGCGAACACCATAAAAAAGTTAGTGGCCGGTATCCGCATGACAAACCCCGGCAGCGAGAAAGTTTCACCTGAGACCAATGCATTTGCAGAAGAAGAGACAAAACAGCCCTTGCGGAAAAGATATCTGTTTCTTGCAGTACCCATGCTTGCCTTGCTATGTGCTTTGTTTTTCTATTTCAAATTTGGGAACGACACAACTACCACAACAGTTGAAAAATCAATTGCCGTACTTCCGTTTGCCGATTTAAGCGCGGAAAACGACCAGGAATATTTCTCTGACGGCCTAAGCGAAGAGTTACTCAACTTACTGGCCAAAATTCCAAATCTTAAAGTTATCTCCCGCACATCGGCCTTTTCGTTTAAAGGTAAAAATGAAGATATACGTGAAATCGGAAAAAAACTTGGCGTTGAAAATATATTAGAGGGCAGTGTACGAAAGTCGGATACGAAAATCAGGATAACAGCACAGCTTATAAAAGTTAAGGATGGGAGCCACATTTGGTCAAAAACGTATGACCGTAACCTGGATGACATCTTTAAAGTGCAGGATGAAATTGCGAATGCCGTTGTTCAGGAATTAAAAATTACCCTTTTAGGGCATGAACTTCATGTTGCACCTGCAAATTCCGAAGCCTTCAACCTATACCTGCAAGGCAAATATTTCTTCGCCAAACGTGACCGGGATAATGTAGAGCGTGCAATTGATCGGTTTAATCAGGCACTGGCCTTGGAAGAAAACAACCCAACCATTTGGGCATCGCTTTCCATTGCTTATGCTTCGCAGGCCAACAACGGTTATATCGATGCAGCAACAGGTTTCGATAAAGCACGTGAAGCTGCACTCAAGGCAATAAACCTGGATGATAATGTAGCCCTTGGGCATTATGCATTGGCCTATATAAAAACATCCTACGATTGGGACTGGGCCGATGCCGATGCCGAATTTAAAAAAGCCCTTTCGCTTGACCCCGCCAACATCGGTGCCATTAACGGTATGGCTAACCTGGCCCTTGCCCTCGGGCGGTTCGATGAAGCCACTGCCCTCTACAAAAAAGCGCTCGAACTTGATCCGCTGCGTCCCATTATCCGGATTAACCTGGGCATGACGATGATGCACAACAACCAACCCCGTCAGGCAAGCGAAATACTTCAGCAAGCACTTGATCTGAATCCTGGATTTCCAACAGCCCATTACAGGTTGGGTTTAAGTTACCTGTTGCAAAACAAAGTTGACGATGCCATTCGTGAATTGAACCTGGAAAGAATTGAAGACTGGAGACTACATGGCCTTGCGTTGGCTGCATCAAAACAAAGCATGAATAAGGCAGATTCGCTCCTGCAAACATTTATCAAAAACTATGGTAATGTAAGTGCCTTTCAGGTTGCCGAAGTTTACGGATATCGAAATGAAAACGACCGCGCTTTTGAATGGCTTGAAAAAGCTTACCAACAACGCGATGGCGGTTTGGGTACACTGCTTGGAAACCCCTGGTTAAGGGGACTTGAATCCGATCCGCGGTATTACTCTTTTCTAAAAAAAATGGGGTTTAAAACCAACTAAATCCACTTTTAGAACATTTCAGGCAGCTACAACCCCTCCCAACTTTAGGATGGGAAATGAAATCTTTTTACATTTATTATCCTCATCTCTCAATAAACCTAAACAATCAAAGTCTATGGAAAAGTCAAAGAAAGTATTCCTTGGCGTGGTGGCTGTAGCCATTATTGCAGCCGCAGGATACTACATGGCCGGTGGCACCTTCAACTTCTCGGCCGAAGATGCTGAAGGCTCCGGCATTGGCGGAGTTAAAAAGGCCAAGAAGTACAAAAGCGAAAATGCAACCGCTGAGGTTGACCTGGAAGGAACCGATGTACAGCAATTGTTGCAGAACGATCAGTTCCAACGCATGATGAACGACCGCAACTTTCGCGAGTTGATGAAATCGCCCGAGTTTACTGAATTGGCGAAGAATGCACAGTTTCTTGATCTGGCAAAAAGCCCAGCCTTTACCGACCTGGCAAAAAATGCACAGTTTCTTGACCTGGCCAAATCATCAACCTTTACGGACCTGGCAAAAAATCCGGCCTTTGCCGAACTGGCGAAAAACGCGGAGTTCATGGAGCTGGCAAAGTCACCCGCTTTTGCCGAGTTAGCAAAGTCACCTTCATTTGCTGAACTTATGAAGTCATCGCAATTTATGGATGTGGCTAAAAATCCAGCCTTCGCTGAACTCGCAAAAAATCCCGCTATGATGGACCTGGCACGTTCCAGCCAGTTTTCAGAGCTCGCAAAAAATCCAGCCTTCGCTGAACTCGCAAAAAATTCCAGCTTCCAGGAATTGGCCAAAAACCCGGCTTTTGTTGCGCTGGCAAAAAATGCGCAGTTTGTTGACCTGGCGAAAAATCCTGCCTTTGCTGACCTGGCCAAGAACCCGGTGTTTGTGGAACTTGGTAAGAATGCCCAGTTTATGGAACTGGCAAAGTCACCAGCCTTTGTTGACTTAGCTAAAAATGCACAGTTTGCTGACTTGATGAAATCACCTCAATTTTTGGAAGTGGCCAAGTCACCTCAATTTGCTGACCTGGCACGTAATGCCCAGTTTGCCGACCTGGCGAAGAATCCGGCATTTGCTGACCTCATGAAAAATCAAACCTTTACCGAGTTAATGCGATCATCCCAATTCTCGCAGCTTGAAAAAATGGCATCGGCTAATTTCGAATAACCAAAAGGTTAACCCATAAAAAAGAGATAACAGTAAAGTTATCTCTTTTTTTTCAAGATGATTTTTTGTGGCATGCTTAGAAAATTAACCTACCTGCTCATTCTTTCAATCATAAGCCCTGCGTGGGCTCAATTAAACATGATTGAAACCAAAGACATGCGGTTGGTTTCGTACGACTTTGGCCATAAATATGTACTACCGCATGCTGGCAGATGCTTTCACAATGCCCTGAACTACCACCGAAAACTTTTCGAGTACGAGCCCACTGAAAAAATAACCGTGCTTATTCAAGACTTCGGTGATTTTGGAAATGGCGGGGCCACGGCTGTTCCACGCAATGCCATAAGCATGGGGCTATCACCCTTCAGTTACACCTTTGAAACCAGCCCGGCTGGCGAACGTGTTTTCAGCTTAATGAACCACGAATTGGTACATGTTGTGGCGCTTGACAATTCCAGCAGCAGTGATCGGTTTTACCAGAAATTTTTTTTTGGAAAAGTGTTGCCCACCAATTCCAATCCAATATCCGCCTTCTACAGTTACCTCACCAGCCCCAGGCGCTACGCTCCACGGTGGTATCATGAAGGTATTGCCTCGTATGTTGAAACATGGATGAGCGGTGGTGTAGGCCTGGCTATGGGCAGTTACGATGAGATGGTTTTCCGCACAAAAGTTTTACAAAACGACCGCATTTATACGGCACAAGGTCTCGAGTCGGAAGGAACCACTACTGACTTCCAGGGAAAAACCAATTCTTATTTATATGGTACACGTTTTATGGGCTACCTGGCCTATGAATATGGACCCGATAAAATTATCGATTGGGTAAAACGGAAAGACGGCAGCCGCAGATCGTACTCAGCAAATTTTAAACATGTATTTGGTCAATCGCTGAATGAAGGATGGAGGAACTGGATTGAGTTTGAACGCACCTGGCAAGAATCCAATATAGAACGCCTGAAAGAATTTCCCATTACAGAAGCCCAACCGGTAACCACCAAAACAATCGGATCGGTTTCGTATCCCTACTACGATCGTAAAAGAAATAAGGTATACATGGCCGTAAATTATCCGGGCCAGGCACCGCACCTGGCAGCCTTGAACTTGCAAAATGGCAGGATGGAAAATCTTACCGATATAAAAGGGGCAGCTTTGTTTTATGTTTCGTCTGTTGCCTTTGATGAAGACGCTGACATACTTTACTTCACTACAGACAATGATGCCTGGCGCGACCTTAACAGCTATAACATCAAAACAAAAAAGGTTACCCGTCTTCAAAAAGATTTTCGAACCGGTGACCTCGCCCTCAATAAAACCGATAAATCCATTTGGGGCATTAAACATTTAAACGGTTTCTCCACCATTGTAAGGATTCCGAAAGAAAACCCTGAAGAGACACAGGCACCCTACAGCTTATGGCAACAAAAGTATACCCTACCCTACGGCCATGACATTTTTGATATTGATGTATCGCCTGACGGAAAAAAACTCAGCGCAGCGGTGTCGGACTACAAGGGCAATCAATCCCTGCTGATTTACAACCTCGACAGCCTGATGCTCAACAAAGTTTCAGTTGACACCGTGTTTAATTTCGAAGTATCATCACCACAAGGGTTTCGCTTCACCGATGACGGAAAATACCTGTATGGGTCATCGTATTACACAGGGGTGAGCAATATTTTTAAAGTTGACTTAACCGACTCGCTGCGGATAAGCGCCATGAGCAACGCCATTACCGGCTTGTTTCGACCTATCAAAATTTCAGATGAAAAGCTCTTTGCTTTTAATTTTACCAGTGATGGCTTTCAGCCTGTATTCGTGCCCAACAATCCACTGGAAGATGTTCCGTCAATCGAATTTTTAGGAAATGAAACCATTGCCAAACATCCCGTGCTTCAAACATGGGAGCTTCCTATTGCAAATCCCCAACAAATAAAAATCGAAGAACTTGTTACGAAAGAAGGCCGCTATCAACCCGGCAAATTAATCCGTTTAAATTCGGCCTACCCAATCCTTACCGGTTATAAAAACTTTGTTGGTGCCGGTTATACCGTAAACCTTGGCGATCCGCTAAGCTTCAGGGAAATTGAAATTACCGCAGCGTACACACCACAAGCGTGGCGCAACGGCCTGGCCACCGAAGCCGACACCACCAATCTTGTTATTGATAAAGACGAGCAGTTTCATTTTGCGGTTACTGGCAAAATCGGTCGGCTCAATTTCAACTTCGCTTACAACCCCACCAGTTTTTACGATCTTTTTGGCCCTATGCGCACCTCCCGAAAAGGTACCATGGGACGCGTGGATTTTACCCGAACGCTACTGTGGGATTTGCCCCGTAGACTTGATTTGACTGTTGGCCTTGGCGGATTCTATGGGCTGGAAAAATCGCCCGAGTTCCAGCAGATCGAAACAAAGGGGTTTGACAATAACCTGTTCGTAAATTTCGATGGTACCTTGTTATACACCAACCTGCGTGGCTCGCTTGGGGCTGTTGATGCAGAAAAAGGCATTAAGGCTATGGCACGGTCCATTTCGGCAGTATCCAATGGAAAAGCCTACAGCAGTGCTATTGCATCGCTTGACCTGGGCTTTCAATTGCCTATCAATCATTTCTCGCTTTGGTGGCGAACTTCCGCGGGTCACTCATTTAGCGATTCGTTCAATCCTTTTACACGCTTTGGCTTCGCAGCCTTCGGCAATAACTATATCGACTACCAAAGCGCCAGGCGATACCGTAATATTTTTTCGTTTCCGGGTTTAGGCTTTGAAGCAAGCAAGTTTATCATCGCCAAGTCTTTTACTAAAAGCATGGTGGAATTTGTACTGCCGCCTATCCGCTTTCGCGAATTCGGTGGCCTTAACCTGTATTCCAATTGGATGCAGTTCACCCTGTTTTCATCCGGCATAGTAACGGGTGACCGAACAGCTTCCGACAATCGTTTTATCAATGTTGGTTCGCAGGTTGATTTTAAAATCGTAATTTTCTCCCTGATGGAATCAACTTTTTCTATCGGTTACGCCAATGCATTTGATTTGAATGACAACAATAAGCGGTTCAGTGAATGGATGGTTTCTTTAAAATTGCTTCGCTAACTTTTAATTACTAACGATTGTGCATACCTTCTTTCTTGTCACCATTGCACTAACGCCCGGCATTGCCATTGCCATTTACATGTATACGCATGACAAACATGAACCTGAGCCAATACAATTGCTATTACTGAGTTTCTTTTATGGGGCGCTTAGTTTAGGCGTTAACCTGGCCATAGCCCTTCCGGTGGATTCACTCATTCACATTAGCGAAAAGAACCTTACCAACCAGGCGGTATATGCTTTTGGCGTAGTGGCCTTCCTGGAAGAGTTCAGCAAATTTATTTTTGTTAGAGGAATTCTGTATCGAAACAATAACTTCAATGAACCACTTGATGGTATCGTATATTCCGTAATGGTGGGCATGGGCTTTGCTACAGCCGAGAATATCATTTACGTTTTACAGGGGGGTGGAGGTACTGCCATTGTTCGGATGTTTTCGGCCATACCGGCACATGCCCTCTTTGCCGTGCTGATGGGCTATTGGTTAGGCAAAGCAAAGTTCACAAATACCCGCGAGTTTTATTATGGTACGGTAGCCTTAGTGGTGGCCACACTTTTCCATGGTATTTACGATTACTTTCTTTTTATTTCCTTCGTTCCCGGTATTTGGGTATGGTCATTTGTTTCCCTGATTATTGCCTTTGCATTGGCGCGGAAAGCTGTGCGGCTCCATCAAGCGGCATCGCCATTTATCGATACCAAAAAAGAAACACAAGAAATTGTCATTAAACCGGATTAATCTTGATTATGGACAAACGAACATTTTTAAAAAGCATTTCATTGGTGGCCGTAAGTAGCAGCCTACCAACATTAAAGGCCATGGATAAAATTATTAACAAGGTAAGCCACTTGCCCGCTGAAGCTGTGGCCAGCGATGAGGACTTTTGGGAAACCGTTCGCGATGGCTACCGGCTTAAGCCGGATTACATCAACCTTGAAAACGGATACTATTGTTTTCTGCCACAGGAAACATTAGAAAACCATATTGATCATATTCGGGAAATCAATTACCAGGGATCGTACTACATGCGTACGGTACAATGGGAGAACAAACGCAAAGCCGCAGCTCGCCTGGCCAGTATTGCCGGATGCTCACCTGAGGAATTGATCATTACCCGTAACACAACCGAATCGCTGGATATGATTATAGGCGGGCAGGATTGGAAAAAAGGCGATGAGGCAGTGATGGCCGAACAGGATTATGGCTCCATGCTGGGCATGTTCAAGCAAGTTCAAAAACGCTACGGTGTTGTACTGAAAACAATTTCAGTACCTAATCATCCAAAAAGTGATGAAGAGATAGTGCAGCTTTATGAAAAGGTCATTACGCCAAAAACAAAATTGCTGATGGTTTGCCACATGATCAACATCACCGGGCAAATACTTCCTATCCGTAAGATCTGTGACATGGCCCATCGAAAAAATGTAAAGGTGATGGTGGACGGAGCGCATGCCTTTGCGCACATCAAATTTTCTATTCCGGATTTGGGCTGTGATTTTTATGGATCAAGTTTGCATAAGTGGTTAAGTGTACCACTCGGAGCAGGAATCCTGTATGTAAAGAAAGAACACATCAATTCCATATGGCCGGTGTTTGCACCTTTCGATGACAAAGCGGATGACATTTACCGGCTCAACAATGTAGGAACGCACCCCGTCCACACCATATTGGCCATTAATAATGCCATTGATTACTACGAAAAAATAGGGGCAGAAAGAAAGGAAGCAAGGCTTCGGTATTTGCAAAACTACTGGACTAGTAAAGTTCGCGATTTACCGCACATTGTTTTTAACACACCGGCTGATCCTGGGCGCTCGTGCGGTATTGCCAATGTGGGTGTTAAGGGAATGAAGCCACAAGATCTGGCCAAGACACTGATGGATAACTACAAGATATTTACCGTGGCTATTGATGGAGCCAACGTGCACGGATGCCGGATAACCCCGAACATCTACACCACCACCCAGGAACTGGATGTGTTTGTTAAAGCTTTGAAGGAATTAGGATGAGGCGCTAGCTGCGAAGCACTTTATTCAAAATACGCCTGGCATTGCCACCGGCAATTTTGGCAACATCTTTATCACTGAGCCCCTTCGCTTGCAGACCGTTAAGCCACTCGCCCACCTGCAGGTAGCTGGAGAGTACAGGCCTGAAGTTGGCATCCATGTCAGTACCCAGCCCAACGTGATCAATACCAACCACGTCAACCAGTCGCAGGGTGTTGTCAACAAAATCAGCGAGGTCCGCATTCAATCCGCTGGGCCACACACCGATAACACCATCGGTGCCGGCTACAACACGTGCATGATCAACCGATACCATTCGCTTGGCTACGGGGTGCTGACTGCCGTTATGAAGCATACTGTGCGACAGCATGATGGGATGCGTTGTGACTTCGGCAACCGCTTTGGTTGTTTCATAACTGGCATGCGCCACATCAATGAGCATACCGAGTTTGTTCATTCGTTTTACCGCTTCAACACCCGCTAGCGAAAGACCGTTGTGCTGCGGGGATTCGGTTTGTAAATCGCCCAACTCGTTTGGGTGGTAGTGAACCAGTTGAATGGACCGGATGCCATCGTTATACATTTCTTCCAGGCGGCCGGCATCGCCCTCCAGGTAATCGCCACCTTCAATTGAAATGAAGGCCGATACCTTTCCTGGATTTTTATCAAACGTACTCTTTTCCGTTGCCAACACAACGGACGTGGAAGTCTGAATTGCCTCCCTCACCAAACCAAGCTGGCGTTTGTAATCTATCCAGGCCTCGCCTTTTGCAAAATTTCCAAAAGGCCGGACGCCATCCGGGCCTACTTTAATGATGCGCGCATCGGCCACCAGCGAAAAAAATGCTCCGGCCACATTGCCATCTTTCATCTCTGATAACGTCTTCTTAAACGCGGCATCACCCGGATACTGCTCACTGCCTTTGGCAAAAAAAATACCCGGGTGGGTGTGTAAATCAAAACACGGTATTGTTACGAAAGGGGTAAAACTGAATAACGGTTGAACCAGCGCTGCGCCTGTTGCCAGGGTAGCAGTTGATTGGATAAATTTTCTGCGTGTCACCATAATGTAAAAATAAAACATCCCTAATTATTTCCAGTAGAGTCCTATTTTGCAACTATATAAAATAATATTCCTATGAGACGCCATTGGATTTTTGCGCTGATTGTGCTGCTTTCTTGTGCCAAAAGCCCGGAACCCTTTAAACACGAAATGAACCCGGGCGGTACATACCCATGGACTTATAAGCCGGTCGGTAAGCAAACGGATGATTTCAGCTTTGCCGTTATTGGCGATTTACACAGTGGTGAACGGGAAGGAATATTTGAAATAGCCGTTGAACAACTGAATTTAATAAGACCTGATTTTATTCTCAGCGTTGGCGATTTAGTAGACGGTGGCACAGAAGATACGGTTGTACTTAAACAACAATTCGATCATTTTGATAATCGGGCCAACAAACTCAAATCACCCTTCTTCCACGTGGTCGGCAATCATGATATCACCAACCTCACCATGCGAAGCTATTGGGAGAAAAGATATGGCAAGCGCTACTATCACTTCATTTACAACGATGTACTGTTCCTGGTTTTAGATTCAGAGGATTACAGCGAAAGCAGAATGCAGGAGATTTTTGTTGCCAGGGCCAAGGCTATTGAAGTGTTGGAAGGGCCAAATCCGGAATTGGCCCGGCAAATGGATTACTTCAAAATGACCGAACGTGCTACAGGAGAAATTGGTGCTGAACAATCAGCCTACTTTGAAAAAGTTATTGCCGATAATCCCAAGGTGCGATGGACGTTCCTGTTTATGCACAAGCCGGTATGGAAAAGAGAAGGTGATGGAAATCTATCCCGTATTGAAACGGCTTTGGGAAATCGCAATTATACTGTGATCAACGGTCATTTTCATGAATATTCACACACCGTGAAAAATGACAAGGACTATATTATGGTGGCCACAACCAGTGGTGGGCAAAATCCATTAAGCCAAAATGCATTCGATCATATTACCTTGATCACGCTGGATAGTGAAGGTCCACACATAGCCAATCTCCGCCTCGATGGCATTCTGGACAAAACAGGAAAAATACCGTTAGGGGGTGATAGCTTATGCTTTCAGGCATCAAGATGCAGGGAAAAGTAGCCACAACATTTAATTATACCTTACCGATATAAGGTTCTGATTAGCTAGGTATAGGTTTAACAGAACACTGAAGGCAGTCTTTAGCATCAACTTTTTTACTAACTTAAGGCAATGTATCACCTTGTTTATACGAGCCATGCCACCAACCCACTTACCCCGGAAGAACTGATTCAGCTTTTGAAAGAATCAAGGTTGTACAACAAACAACATCACATTACCGGTATGCTCTTGTACCTCAATGGTAAGTTCATTCAAATATTAGAAGGCAAAAAAGAAGATGTTACCGGGGTTTACGCAAACATATGTCGTGACAAGCGCCACCATCGGGTAATCACCATTATGGAGGGCAATTCACCAAGTCGCATTTTTCACGATTGGTCAATGGGCTTTAAAATGCTTTCCCATTCAGAGTTTGAAGACATTACTGGCTTTAAAGATATTGATCACTTCTTTGAACGTAATAAAGCCAAAGACAAGGGTAACTTGCTTTACACCTTTCTTACACTTTTCTACAAAAAAAACATTGTGGATTATGCTGAGTTACCTGAATGAATCCATGATTTTTATCATATCCTGAACGATTATCCCACCAGGCCTGTTGCCCTAATGTAGTCATACGCGTGATTACCGGATTGTTCTGAAAGTATCAGAATGGTAAAACTACATTAAACCTTAAGGTATGAATACAACAACTAAAGTAGCGATTGGCGTTTTGGCCGGTGCATCGGTAGGCATTCTGACTGGACTCCTGCTCGCCCCCAATAGCGGCAAGAAAACCATCAAAAAACTGATGGGAAAAACAAACGAACTGAAGGATCAGATGACGGATTCAATGCTTGATGTAAAAAAGGCTTACAACAAGCGTGTTGATGTACTGGTAGATGATGGGAAAACAGCCATCAATTCGTTAAAAAGCAGCCTGAAAGTATAGCGGCAAATCACCATAATTCTTTAGAGGGTTAAGGCCCTGCATACACCGCCAAAAGGCGGTGTATTTTTTTACCCGGCAATAAACCAGGGTATGATGGCAATGAGTAAACTAACCAAAAACCAAAACAGGAGTTTCTTATCTGTCTTCGACATATAACGATTGGTATGCACCTTGGAACGGAGGAGTGTTTCAAAAGTTTGAAGATTAACTACCCGTTAACAAATTTTAACCTTCAAAAAAGAGGTGTTATACTTGTCTTTTCAACCACCAATAACCATCATGACCAAATTTACCTTTACCGAAAAAAAAGATACCCGCTCAGGCTTTGGTATCGGGTTGCTGGAACTAGGCCGTAAAAATCCCAATGTGGTTGGCCTTTGTGCCGACCTTACAGGCTCGTTAAAAATGGATGCCTTTAAAAAGGAATTCCCTGAAAGATTTTTTCAAGTGGGCATTGCCGAAGCAAACATGATGGGGCTTGCAGCCGGCATGACCATTGGCGGCAAAATTCCCTTTACCGGAACGTTTGCCAACTTTTCTACCGGACGGGTTTATGACCAGATTCGTCAGTCAATAGCCTATTCACACAAAAACGTTAAGATATGTGCATCTCACGCGGGTGTAACCTTGGGTGAAGATGGTGCAACACACCAAATACTGGAAGACATTGGCATGATGAAAATGCTGCCGGGCATGACGGTGATTGTTCCGTGCGATTATAATCAAACCAAGGCCGCTACTTTGGCACTTGGCGATCATCATGGGCCTGCCTACCTGCGCTTTGGCCGCCCTTCGTGGCCTATTTTTATGGCGGCCGATAGGCCATTTACAATAGGCAAAGCCGATAAACTGATTGACGGAACCGATGTAAGCATTTTTGCCTGTGGCCACATGGTGTGGCAGGCTATTGAAGCTGAAGCTGCATTGGCCGAAAAAGGAATCCGTGCAGAAGTCATTAACATTCACACTATTAAACCATTGGATGTAGAGGCCGTTCTGGAATCCGTACAGAAAACAAAGTGCGTTGTTACCTGTGAGGAACATCAGATCAATGGCGGTTTAGGCGACAGCATTGCCCAGGTTTTAGGTCGGCATTTCCCGGTTCCCCTTGAAATGGTAGCGGTAAACGATTCGTTTGGGGAGAGTGGTACACCCACTCAATTATTAAAGAAATATGGTCTTTCGCCTGAAAACATCGTTAGCGCAGCCGAGCGAGCGGTCGCCCGGAAAAAATAAATTGTAAAATTTCGTGAGGCAACGAAACTTAAATCGTAATATTACGATTAATCAAGCATGGGATTAACCAAAACCACAGGCTTCAGCAAAGCCGAAATTGAAACTGCCGAACTGGCCAAAGCACTGGCACATCCTGCCCGTATCGCTATCCTCAAGCACCTGGTCAATACAAAGAGTTGCATTTGCGGTGATATTGTAGATGAACTCCCCCTCTCCCAGTCTACAGTATCGCAACATCTAAAGGAACTCAAAGATGCAGGCATTATTAAAGGAAACATCAGCGGCACCAGTGTGTGCTACTGCATTGATGAAAAGATGTGGAACAAAGCCCGCAAAGTATTAGTTGATTTATTTGAAAGCTACAAAGGCCAAGACTGCTGCTAAAATTTTTTGCCTCGTTGAATCGCAATATTACGATAATACACTTTAACTTTATACCATTATGAATACCAGCACAACATCCGAAAATCTTAAACAACTGGTTAAAGAAAAATATGGTCAGATTGCCGATCAGAGCTATACCGAAAACGCAACGAGCTGTTGTGGTGCCGGTGGTAGTTGTTCCACCATTGATTACGCTATCATGGCAGAAGACTACACCAAACTAAAAGGTTACGTTGCCGATGCTGACTTAGGATTAGGCTGCGGCTTACCAACTGAGTTTGCCCTGATTAAAGAAGGTGATACGGTTATTGATTTAGGATCAGGAGCCGGCAACGATGCCTTTGTTGCCAGAAGCTTAACCGGAGAAAAAGGGAAAGTGATTGGTATTGATTTTACGGAGAAGATGATTGATAAGGCCCGCATCAACGCAGAAAAGTTGGGATTCAATAATGTAGAGTTCCGGCATGGCGATATTGAACGGATACCCGTTACAGCGAATGTTGCCGATGTGGTCGTGAGCAATTGCGTACTCAACCTGGTGCCCAACAAAAAACAAGCTTTCGCAGAAATGTTCCGGGTAATAAAACCCGGTGGCCACTTTAGTGTTTCAGATATTGTTCTTCAGGGAGAATTACCTTCAGGTCTTCAAAAAAGTGCCGAGATGTATGCCGGATGTGTAGCCGGGGCCGTTCCTCAGGAAAAATATCTTCAACTGGCTAAAGATGCCGGATTTGAAAACTTAGTTATTCAGAAGGAAAGAAAGATTACCATTCCGGAGGAGATACTTTCAGCATACCTGAACAAAGATGAACTGATAAAATACAAAGACGGAGCATTGGGCATCCTTAGCATTACCGTGTATGGAGAAAAACCAGGAGCAGATCGGGTTAAGGAGTTGGCTGAAGAGAAAAAAGCCGCTTGCTGCGGACCAGAATCGAATTGTTGCTGAACCGTTACTAACTAATACTTACGCAGTGAAGAAATTGGTGTTTTAGTGCTATTGTGGCAAAGAAAATTTTTCATGCCACGAAAGCACAAAATCCTAAAAAGATTTTTAGATACGCTACACGTTATGATTTTATGAAGAAGAGAATTTTAGTCCTCTGTACGGGTAACTCATGTCGTAGCCAGATAGCACACGGTTATCTGGAGTATTTCGGTGGCAAACAGGTTGAAGTACGAAGTGCCGGAATTGAAACCCATGGTGTAAATCCCCGCGCCATTGCTACCATGAAAGAAGATGGCATTGATATATCCCATCACACTTCCAATAATGTTAATGAATACGCAAACGAGTCGTTCGATTATGTGATTACCGTTTGTGACAACGCAAAGGAAAACTGTCCCTACTTTCCCGCAACCGTTAAATCCTTTCATCATAACTTCCCCGATCCGGCCAAAGCCACAGGTTCCGAACAGGAAATACTGAATGAGTTCCGAAAAGTGAGGGCTATGATTAAAGATTATATGAAAACTTTCATTGAGGCTAACGTTCATTAGTCTGTAGTCTTTCAAAGTATTTAAACAATATCTTCTTACGGTTTATATATTTGAGTTTTCAAGCGCCCAATGAAACTCAACAAGTACATCGTAATCGATTTCGATAGCACCTTTACCAAAATAGAAGCCTTCGACCTCTTGGCTGAAATCAGCTTAAGGGATCATCCGGAAGGAGAAGAAAGAAAAAAGATGATCCGTGAAATCACCAACCAGGGCATGGATGGTTCCATCTCTTTTCGTGAATCACTGGAAAAACGTGTAGAACTTCTGGCACCAAACAAATCGCACTTATTGCAATTAGCAGAGCGTTTAAAAGCACAGGTTTCCGAATCTTTTAAACGTAACCGCGAATTCTTTAAAAAATATGCCGATAATATCTATGTGATCAGCAATGGCTTTCACATGTTTATCGATCCTGTAGTCACCGAGTTTGGCATCAAGCCTGAGAACATCTTAGCGAATCGTTTTCATTTTGATGAGAAAGGGGAAGTTATTGGTTTTGATAAAGAAAATCCACTCTCCGCCAACAATGGAAAAGTTGAACAATTAAAACGACTCAACTTACCAGGAGATGTTTATGTAATTGGCGATGGCTATACCGACTATGAAATAAAACATGCCGGTCTTGCCAATAAGTTCTTTGCGTTTACTGAGAATGTTGAGCGCGAAAATATTATGGAAAAGGCTGATCACATAACCCCCAGCCTGGATGAATTTCTATACCTCAATAAATTAAACACGGCTATCTCCTACCCCAAAAACCGAATACACGTTTTGCTTTTGGAAAATGTGCATCCGGTGGCGGTGGAATTAATGCGGGCAGAAGGCTTTACTGTGGAAACCTATCCGGCAGCACTGTCAGAAGAAGAGTTGTGCAAAAAAATCAAAAATGTATCGGTACTGGGTATCCGTTCCAAAACCCAAGTTACTGAAAAAGTATTGGAGCAGGCCAACCGGCTAATGACCATAGGAGCCTTTTGTATCGGCACCAATCAAATCGATTTAAAGGCAGCCACACAAAAAGGTGTTGCTGTGTTTAATGCACCCTTCAGCAACACACGCTCGGTGGTAGAGCTGGTGGTAGCGGAGATGATCATCCTTATCCGAAAGATTGTAGAGAAGTCAAACAAAATGCACCAGGGTAAATGGGATAAATCCGCTGCCGGAAGTTATGAGATACGCGGAAAAAAACTTGGGTTAATCGGTTACGGGAATATTGGTGCACAACTTTCTGTGTTGGCTGAATCAATGGGAATGAAGGTTCTCTATTATGATATTGAAGAAAAACTTTCACTGGGCAATGCCACCCGTTGTAAAACCATGAAAGAAGTTTTGGAGCAGGCCGATGTTGTTTCCCTGCATGTTGACGGCCGTGCTGCAAACAAAAACCTGATCGGTGAACGCGAATTCGGTTGGATGAAAAAAGGCGTTATCTTCATAAACCTGAGCCGGGGCCACGTAGTGGATATCGCGGCACTAAAAGCGAATATTCTTAATGGAAATGTTGGCGGTTGCGCTATTGATGTATTTCCTGTTGAACCTAACAACGAAGAAGAGTTTATTTCCGAATTAAGGGGTTTACCGAATACAATACTTACACCGCACATCGGAGGAAGCACGGTGGAAGCACAGGAGAACATTGGCAATTTTGTTCCGGGTAAATTCATGGATTATATAAACACCGGAAGCACTTCCAACAGTGTAAACTTTCCAAACCTGGTTTTACCAACACTTGAAAATGCCCACAGACTTATTCACATTCACGAAAACGTTCCGGGTATACTGGCGCAGATCAACAAGGTATTGGCCGATCACAACATCAATATTGCAGGGCAATACCTGAAAACAAATGAACAAATCGGGTATGTGATCACCGATATCGATAAAGCATACAGCAAAGATGTAATTAAAGAACTTCGCAGTATTGCACACACCATAAAATTCAGGGTGCTATATTAGCCCTTATGGAAGAAAAATACAGACTAACTGGTCTAAAACTCAAAATCTACGAGGTCATCTTCGAGTCGGACACACCCGAAGGAAGATACTTCGACATCATATTATTAGTAAGCATTATTCTCAGTGTTGTTGTTGTATTGCTGGAGAGTGTTCATGACATAAAAATCGGATGGGGTAACTGGCTGCTTGGACTGGAGTGGTTCTTTACCGGAATATTTACGCTTGAGTATCTGGCCCGTATATGGGTGGTGCTGCACAAACGAAAATACATTTTCTCCTTTTTTGGCATTGTCGACTTACTTTCAGTTTTACCAACCTATCTGACGATCTTCTTTGTGGGTGCTCAATCCCTGCTTGTTATCAGAAGTTTACGCTTACTCCGGATCTTTAGAATTTTCAAGTTAGCCCGATTTATTGGTGAGAGTCAGAACCTTACCACAGCCTTAAAAGCAAGTCAGTATAAAATCATCGTATTCCTGACTACGGTGATGACCGCAGTGATCATATTTGGTACATTAATATTCCTGATAGAGGGGCCCGAAAATGGTTTTACCAGCATACCGATAAGTATTTATTGGGCCATTGTTACCATGACAACCGTTGGCTATGGCGATATAGCACCGCATACTACACTGGGGCAAACACTGGCATCCATCATTATGATTATGGGCTATGGTATTATTGCTGTGCCCACAGGCATTGTTTCTTCGGAAATGATAAAATTAAAAACGAAGGAAAAGATAACCACACAGGTATGCCCGCATTGTCTGAAAGAAGGGCACGATAGCGATGCGATTTACTGCAAGTATTGCGGTGGAGAGATTAATTAAAATAAAAAATCCACCGAATTTGGTGAGGAGTTTCTGAACCTCATAAAAGACAAGTTTTGAGCTGCCAACAACCGCAACCTTCTTCTGTTATCCTGCTTTTTGGGCGAGGTACTGACGGTAACCGTCAGCATGAGGCCTGATTTTGGTTGTAAGCTTCACTCGGTATTGTAAAAATGTTAGGTTCAGCAAACGTGTCCCAAATTCGAGTGGATTCTTGCATCAAAGGAAAATAAAAGATAGCCACTGCGAAACATTGATTAACTACTTATTTTTTAGTAATCAGCAGGCTTAACAAACTATGAAACCAACAATAAATTTTACACCCGGTCCCTCACAACTTTTTTTTACGGTAGAAGACCATATGCGCAAGGCTTTCCGCGATGGTATACCCTCCCTATCCCATCGAAGCAAAACCTTTGAATCCATCTATAAAGAAACTGCCGAAGGATTAAAAGAACTTATCGGTATACCGGAAGATTTCACGATTGTATTCACATCATCAGCAACAGAAGTATGGGAAAGGATTATTGAAAACCTGGTAGAAGATTCTTCGCATCATTTTGTTAACGGAGCTTTTTCAAAACGCTTTTATGAAATCGCACAACAACTAAACCGTAATCCTCAAAAAACTGAAACGAAAGAAGGTTATGCTTTTTCAAAACCAGAGGCACTACCTGCAACTGAACTGATTGCACTTACACAGAATGAAACCAGTACCGGTGTTTCCTTGCCTGTATCTTTTATCAATGAATTTAAACTAGTGCAACCAGAGGCGTTAGTGGCTGTGGATGCCGTTTCGTCTCTGCCCTATCCTGAATTTGATTTCACCAAAATCGATACATTATTCTTCTCGGTACAAAAAGGATTTGGATTGCCGGCAGGGCTTGGGGTTTGGATTGTCAACCATCGGTGTAAAGAAAAAGCAGAAGCACTTCGTTCAAAAGGAATCTCCATTGGTTCCTACCACAACTTACCAGGGTTGCTTGAACTTGCACAAAAGAATCAAACACCCGAAACACCAAATGTGTTAGGCATCTACCTGTTGGGAAAAGTAGTTCAGGATATGTTGCGCAGGGGTATTACTACCATCCGCAGAGAAACAGATTATAAAGCAGCCATACTTTACCAAGCCTTAGAACAACACCCCGTACTACAACCATTTGTGTCGGACAAAACCATTCAATCCAAAACAGTAATTATTGCCGATTGCGGAGAATACACCAGTCAACTTTCAGATTATCTGCAATCAAAAGGATTATTTCCGGGTGAAGGTTACGGTTCATTCAAAAAGCAACACCTGCGATTCGCCAACTTTCCGGCTCACTCAAAAGAGCAGTTTGAACTTCTTGTCGATTCCATTGAAGCCTTTAAACCATAATGGTTACCATTAACCCAGATTATGCATTAGGAATAGGTTACGACATAAATAACTGACGAATGCTGACGGTGCCATCAGCATTGTCAGGGTTTAATCTTGACAATGAAAATCACCAAAAGGTCTAAAGTCTTTACGTGTAAGTTGTTGATTTTCATTCGTCAAATTATGCAATAGAATATCCTATTGCATAATTACGGTTAAACCTTTCAAAAGTATCTTTGTCTAACGTAAGCCTTTAACCCTGCCTTCTTTGGAAGACAACGAACTCCTGTCGAAAATCCGTAACCCGGAAACCCGGAACTATGGCTTTAACATGCTGGTACGCACCTATCAGCAGCGGGTGTACTGGCACGTGCGTAAAATGGTTATCGACCACGATGATGCCGATGATCTCACCCAGGAAGTGTTTATCAAAATCCACCGCTACATAGATACATTCAGGGAAGACTCCCAACTTTTCACCTGGATCTACCGCATCGCCACCAACGAATGCCTGAGTTTTTTAAACAGGAAAAAGAAAAGGTTTTTCCTGCCCATCGGTGATGTAACGGCTGAGTTATCGGGTAAACTCGACAGCGCAGCGCACATCTCCGGGGATGAAATACAGTTAAAACTTCAAAAAGCCCTGCTAAAACTACCCGAAAAACAACGGCTGGTTTTTAACATGAAATACTTTGATGATCTTCCGTATGAAGAAATAGCAAAAATCACCGAAACCAGCGTTGGAGCCCTGAAAGCCAGCTATCACCATGCGGTGAAGAAAATTGAAGATTTCTTAACCGCAGATTAAACGTTTCCTCTATATATATGTCTAAGCACCGATAATGAAAAAGCTCGAAAACATACCTAAAACGAACATTTTTGAAGTACCCGAAGGCTATTTCGATAAGCTGCCCCTTCAGATTCAGGCACGTGTAGCGACTGAAAACCCTGCGCCCCAACAACAGCCCTGGCTGAGGTACTCGCTGCGATACGCACTACCCATGCTGGTATTTGCCCTGGCAGCCATTTTTGTTTTCAGGCCAAAGGTTGATAAAGTGGAAAAAATTCTGGCTTCCGTGAGCACTGAAGAACTGGTAGCCTACCTGGAAAGCAATGCGCTCTCCACCGATGAACTTTTGGATAGCTATGATTTTGATGACGCAAGTGCTGAAGCCATTGAGCAAGAAGTTTACTTCAGCTTTGATTTTGATACCGATGATGTAAATGAACTTCAAGACTTAGAACTTTGAAATTTTTAACGGTGTGTTATGAAAAAAATATTTAAAATTTTTCTGATGGTGTGGGTTGCCCTCCCGCTGTGGGCACAAGATGGTGACGCAGGGAAAATGGATCCGAAAGCGCAGGAAAAAATAAGGGCTGCACGCATTGCCTTTATTACAGATCGATTAGGGTTAACACCGGAAGAGGCAGAACGCTTCTGGCCCATCTATCGTGAATTTTCCAATAAACGATTAGAGTTAAACCAACGATTTGAACAAGCCAAACGTAACCCGGAGATAAACAGACCTAAAGAGGAGCATGAACGAGAACTGGTCGAGTTGGGCTTTAAACTAAAACAGCAGGAACTCGACCTGGAGAAAGAATACTCAACGCGCATTCTTAACGTAATACCGGCTCAAAAACTTATGGCGTTGCGAACGGCTGAAGATGATTTTAGAAGATTATTGATGCAACAAATACAACAACGCCAGTTACAAGAGCAACGAAAACAACAAGCACAGGACCGAAACGAACAACGCCTGCGCCAACGCAATAACTGACCCACATATGCATGCGCTGTAGCGGGCAATGGTTTTTAACCCTAATCATTTCAGTGTCCTCGTGTAAACTTTTCGCGCAGGACACTACTGCTTTATTATCCAAACCAGATTCCACGCTCACCTTCAGCGATTCACTGAACATCTTCAGACTGATTGATAGTCTGATGAACATGGAAGAATTTAACAGTACTTCTCAACTTGCCGTGCGCCTGACCTACAACAGTAATGTACTTTGGACGGGTCGAACCCTGGGCATTGAACAATTTGGATTGTCGCCTGGGGTATCCTATTATCACAAAACGGGTTTGTTTGCGGACCTTTCCTCCTTCTGGAGTAAAGACTTTGAACCCAAATATTACCTCACCATTTTTACGGGAGGATACATGCACTCCTTTTCCAAGCGATTTTCCCTCATCGCCAGTTACGACCACTACTTTTACAATCTTGAAGATGACTATATCCCCTACAACAATGCAATAACCATTACCCCTTTCTATGATCTGAAACCAGTCAACTTCAGGTTAGATTATTCGTTCTTCTTTGGCGACTACTCCGTTCATCGCCTCATGCCCTCGATAGGTGTAACATTAGAGAAGAGGAACATCTTTAAACTAGATCGCATTTCATTTTTCCCTACTGTATTTATTCTCTTCGGTGATCAAACGTTTTCTGAAATCAAATTCCCAACCACGCGACAGGAATGGATTGCTGCAGCCCTGCGTGTTCGTCAGGGGCTGCCTTGGTATACCATTGAAACTAAACGTGTTTTTGGTTTAATGAACTATGCCGTCTCGGCACCGCTTTCGATCAGAAATAATCACTGGAACTTTACAGCCAGCTATGTATTCAATATTCCTAAGGCGCTACCGGGCGAAACCCTTACCCTTGAAAACAGTAGCTTTATCACCGCTTCCTTCACCTGGTTTTTCGATCTGAGTCGGAAAAAATCACCTTTGTAGAATCAGCGGGTTTGGATATTTTGCGGCCAAACCACGCTTACTATGATTCGCTTATCCTTATTTCTCCTCTTTGTCATTTCAATAACAGCAACCATGGCCCAGGACTTCCGCTGGCAACAACGCGCGGAATATACAATGGACGTTCGGCTGGACGTAAAAACCCATAAAGTTACCGGTACACAAAAATTGGTTTACTACAATAACTCACCAGACACGCTAAGCAAGGTTTATTACCATCTTTACTTTAATGCCTTTCAACCGGGTAGTATGATGGACGTACGGTCAAGAAACATTCTGGATCCTGACGGACGTGTTACTGACCGCATATCAAAATTAAAGGATGAAGAAATCGGTTATCAGCGCATCCAAAGCCTGAAGCAGGATGGAAAAGATATAAATTTTCATGTTGAAGGAACAATCCTGGAAGTAACCCTAGCCAAACCTATTCTGCCAAAAGGCAAAGCGACATTTGATATGAAGTTTGAATCCCAGGTTCCGATACAAATCAGAAGATCGGGAAGAAACAGCCGTGAAGGTATAGCCTATTCCATGACGCAGTGGTATCCGAAAATGGCTGAATATGATTTTCAGGGATGGCACGCTTACCAATATGTGGCCCGTGAATTTCATGGTGTGTGGGGCGATTTCGATGTAAAGATTACGCTTGATCCTTCCTTCATTATCGGTGGAACGGGTAAACTTCAAAATGCCGACAAAGTTGGGTATGGTTATGAAAAGCCTGGTGTAAAAGTAACGCGCCCGGCTGGCGAACTTACCTGGCACTTCCTGGCTAAAAATGTAATTGACTTTGCGTGGACAGCCGATCCGGATTATGTACACGAAATAGCCCAGGTACCTGACGGGACCGAAGTGCATTTTTTCTATCAACCCGGTGAGAAGACCACAGAAAACTGGAAAAAGCTTAAGGACTATACCGTAAAGCATTTTGAGTTTATGAACAAAACCTTCGGCAAGTATCCGTACGAAGTCTACTCGGTTCTTCAAGGTGGTGATGGCGGTATGGAATACCCGATGTGCACACTCATTACCGGTGAACGATCATTGAACAGCCTGGTTGGCGTAATGGCGCATGAAGTAGCCCACAGTTGGTACCAGGCCGTACTCGCTTCAAACGAATCGTTATACGCGTGGTTTGATGAAGGCTTTGCCGATTTTGCCACCAATGAATCGATGGCGCTGTTGTTCGATGAAAAAAATCCACACGGTGGAAGTTATAACGGATATTTCTCGCTGGTAAGAAGTGGCCTTCAGGAACCGATGAATCAACATGCCGATCACTTCACCACAAATCGGGCTTACGGAATATCAGCGTATAACATGGGAACTGTTTTCCTGCATCAACTGAAATACATTATCGGTGATGCAAACTTTTACAAAGGGATGAGAAGGTATTACAACGCATGGAAATTTAAACATCCTGAACCCAATGATTTTATCCGCATAATGGAAAAAACAAGCGGGCTCCAACTAAAATGGTATATGACCTATTGGGTAAATACAACCAAACGAATTGACTACGGCATCAAAAATGTTGTGGCAGATAATGAAGCTACTTTTGTAACCCTTGAACGGATTGGAGAATTTCCAATGCCCGTTGATTTGATGATAACATATGCCGATGGTTCAAAAGAACTGTTCTACATCCCCCTAAATGAAACCTTGGGAAATAAACCGGCAGAAGATACAACCCTGGCGCGAGTAGAACTTGAAACCTGGCCGTGGGTTAACCCAACCTACACGCTTAAAATAAACAAACCTGCCAAGGGCATTGCAAAACTCGAAATTGATCCATCCTTGCGTATGGCTGACATTGACCGAAAGAACAATGTAGTGGATATGAGTGCGGCATTTAAAGCGTATCAAGATCCGACACGGAAGTAGCTTTATTTTATTACCCATTTTCGATACAAAAAATGACAAGGGAGCAAGCCCAAAACGAAATACATGAACTTGTACAAGCAATAAACTATCATAACGATCTATACTATCAGAAACACAAGACTGAAATAAGTGATTATGAGTTTGATCAATTGCTGGAAAAACTTATTGCTTTAGAAAATGAATTTCCGGAACTAAAACAGCCCGACTCCCCCACTCAACGGGTTGGCGGCACCATTACTAAGGAATTCCAAACGGTATACCATAAATACCCAATGCTTTCGTTGGGGAATACGTATTCGCAGGAGGAGCTTACAGATTTTGACAGTCGGGTGGCAAAAGGATTGGATGGCGATCCGTATGAATATTTCTGTGAACTGAAGTTTGATGGCGTTTCCATCAGCTTGATTTATGAAAATGGTTTGCTGGTTCGCGGGGTTACGCGTGGCGATGGCGTGCGCGGTGATGACGTGACTGCAAATGTTAAAACCATCCGTAACATTCCGCTCAAGGTAAGTGGAAAAAATATCCCTCAGAGCTTTGAAGTGCGTGGTGAAGTTTTTCTACCGAAAGATGTTTTCACACAACTCAATAAAGAACGGGAAGACATTGGCGAAGAACGTTACGCCAATGCGCGCAACACGGCATCGGGTACGATGAAAATGCAGGACTCCTCCATTGTGGCACAGCGTAAACTGGATTGCTTCGCGTATTACCTGTTGGGGGAAGATCTCGGCATTGAAACGCATGAAGCAGGAATCCATAACCTTGAGAAATGGGGTTTTAATGTTTCGGATACCTATAAAAAGTGTAAATCAATAAAACAGGTATTCGATTACATTGATCATTGGGAAAATCGCAGAGGAGAGTTGCCGCTGGAAACAGATGGTGTAGTCATCAAGGTAAACAGCCTCGAACAACAGGAACGCCTGGGCTTCACAGCAAAAAGTCCGCGGTGGGCCATTGCCTACAAATACAAAGCGCAAAGCATCAGCACGCGACTAAATGGAGTAACCTACCAGGTGGGTCGTACTGGCGCTATTACACCGGTTGCCGAGTTGGAACCCGTATTTCTATCCGGCACAACGGTAAAGCGCGCCTCCCTGCACAATGCCAACGAAATCAATCGCCTCGACTTACACATTGGCGATTATGTATTCGTAGAAAAAGGCGGAGAGATTATTCCCAAAGTAACCGGGGTTGACCACACCAAACGCAAAGGAAAAACCCAACCCATACACTACATAACACGTTGCCCGGAATGCAACACGCCACTGGTGAGGCAGGAAGGTGAAGCCGCGCATTATTGTCCGAACATAAACGGCTGTGCGCCACAAATAAAAGGGCGCATCGAACATTTCATTCAGCGCAAGGCTATGGATATTGATTCGCTGGGGGAGCAAACCATCCGACAGCTTTATGAGCTTAACCTGGTGCGCAGGCCATCCGATTTGTATTTTCTTACGAAAGAAGATTTGCTTCGGTTAGACAAGGTAAAGGATAAGTCAGCCGAGAACATGCTGAAAGGCATACGCGAATCCAAACAGGCGCCTTTTGAAAATGTGTTGTTTGCCATTGGCATACGGTACGTTGGCAAAACCGTAGCCGAAAAACTGGCCCGTCATTTCAAAACCATCGACCGGTTAATGGATGCCACGTATGAGCAATTACTGGAAGCCCCTGAAGTGGGAGAAAAAATCGCGCAAAGCGTAATCCTTTTTTTCAGCCATCCGGAAAACCGGGAAGAAATTGAACGGTTGCGTCAAGCCGGGCTGAATCTTGAAGCGGTGATTAAGGAAGTAGTACTCGACAGCCATGTGTTAGAAGGAAAATCCTTTGTGATTTCGGGTGTATTTGAGAAATATGAGCGCGATGACCTAAAGGATATCATCCTTAAAAATGGCGGAAAAGTGCTATCGTCCATTTCGGGCAAGCTGGATTACCTGCTGGCGGGCGATAACATGGGGCCGGCCAAGCGCGAAAAAGCCGAAAAGCTTGGTGTACCGATTATTTCAGAAGCTGATTTTAATGTTTTACTTTCGGGCGGAAAATTGTAAGGGGCATGAAAATGAGTTTTCTGAACATCCGCACCAAATCACAACTCAAAAGGAACAAAACCGTTCGGACCTCCATCCCCTACACCCAGGTGCAATCGGTAGGTGTGCTGTTCAGCATTGAAGACAAGAAAAAGCACGATGAGATCAAAGACTTTATCCACCGGCTTGAACGCGATGGAAAAAAGGTGAAAGTGATGGCCTACCTGCCTCCCAACAAGGATAACTACGAATTTCTGTTCGATTTCTTCACTCAAAAAGAAATTTCTTTTTGGGGAGCGTTTACTTCTGAAACAGCCGTAAAATTCTTTAACACCCCGTTCGACTACCTCTACTACCTCGATACCAAACCAAACCCCATGATGCTGAATATACTGGCACGCAGCAAAGCCCGCTGCCGTATCGGTGGATATTGGGAAAACAACAAATCGTTTTTCGAATTCATGCTTAGTGAAACCTCCACGACCAGAAACCTGATCGATAGCATGTACAAATATTCAACACAACTGAAGTAATATGAAAAAGTTATACGGAACCGGTGTTGCGCTTGTAACACCCTTCGATTCAACGGGCGCAATTGATTACAAGTCATTAAAAAAACTGTTAACCCATACCGCCAAAGGCGTTGATTATTACGTGGTAATGGGCACAACAGGCGAATCGGTGACCGTTTCATCTGCTGAAAAGCAGGAAGTGCTGAACTTTGTGAAGAAGAGCAATACCGCTAAACTTCCTATCGTGTATGGCATTGGTGGCAATAACACGCAGGCTGTATTGGATACGATTCGCAGCACCGATTTAAAAGGCGTTGATGCCATCCTTTCGGTAAGTCCGTATTACAACAAGCCCTCGCAAGAAGGAATTTACCAGCATTTTAGTATGATTGCTGATGCTTCACCTCTTCCAATAATACTGTACAATGTTCCCGGAAGAACCGCATCGAATATTACTGCGGAAACAACCCTTCGGCTAGCAAGACATAAAAAAATAATTGGTGTAAAGGAAGCCTCGGGCAACCTGGAGCAGTGTATGCGCATTGCCAAATCGATGCCGCAGGATTTCTTGCTGATATCAGGAGATGATTTGTTAACTGTTCCGCTCTACGCGATTGGTGGCAAAGGCGTGATCTCTGTTTTGGCCAATGCCTTGCCCATCCCCTTCAAGAAAATGAAAGAATTCGCCTTTGCCGGTAACTATGCAAAAGCCAGTCAGCACCAGTTTTCCTTGCTGGAGATCAACGGCCCCATGTACGAAGAGGCCAATCCTGTTGGTGTGAAACAATTGCTGAAGGAAATAGGAATTTGTGAAAACTATGTACGTATGCCTTTGTTGCCGGCTTCGCGCGGGCTCCAGCAAAAAATAAGTGCAGCATATGCTGAGCTCAGAAAAGGGTAACAATCTCACCTGCATATCAACGCTATCGAACGTGACTAACTAAGGGAGCTTTCAGGCGGAATTGGGAAATTTACGCTTTGGGTAAACCAATTTTAAACGAGAGTGTAAACCTGGCCTTAAAAACAGAAAAGGATAACCATAGGGTTATCCTTTCCAACAATCTTTACAAAGTAACCAGGTTACTAAGCTTTATTCTTTAGATCCTGAACCTCAGACCTGATTTGCTGGGCCAGGTTTTTCAATTCCTGCATGCCTTTCCGTAGACGCGTACCTGCAGCGCTGTTGCCCTTTGCATAGAACTTGTCAGCATCGCCTTCCAATGAAGCAATGAGGTTTTTGAGGTCGTTGAATTTTTGCATTTTTCTATTGTTTAAGATTAAAAATGTTTGATTTCTAATGCCAATTTAAAGAAAAACCTTAAAAATCAACCCAAAAAGGCATTTTTTTATTAAACCTTAGTTACGGCAACCAGTTCTTCGTTTCGGTAAAAACCGCTATCCAACTTGTCCTTTAGCACCGAAAAGGCCTTTAAGGTGCGCTCCACATCTTCCATGGTGTGGGCTGCGGTGGGGATTATCCGGAACATGATAACATCCTTAGGCACAACGGGATAGATAACTACCGAACAAAAAATATTAAAATTTTCACGCAGGTCCATGGCCATGTTGGCCGCCTCGCCAACACCGCCTTTAAAGAGTACCGGGGTAACCGGAGAAGTGGTGGTCCCAATGTTAAAGCCACGCTCTTTTAACCCATTTTGCATGGCGTTTACAATCTTCCAAAGGTTATCCTTTAGTTCGGGGCGGGTACGCAACAACTCCAATCGTTTAATGGCACCAATCACCAATGGCATAGGCAAGCTCTTGGCGTAGATCTGCGAACGCATGGAGTAACGCAAAAACTTGATAATGCGAGCATCGCCTCCCACAAAGGCGCCTATGCTCGCCATTGATTTGGCAAAGGTTGAAAAATACAAGTCAATCTGATCTTGTACGCCTTGCTCCTCGCCTGTTCCGGCACCGGTTTTACCCATAGTTCCGAAGCCGTGTGCATCATCAACAAATAGTCTGAAATTATATTTCTTCTTAAGCTCAACAACACCTTTCAGGTTACCCTGCTTACCCGACATACCAAAAACACCCTCGGTGATAACCAGAATACCTCCCCCAGTTTCAGTGGCCAGTTTGGTGGCACGCTGCAATTGCTTGTCCAGGCTTTCCATATCGTTATGCTGGTACACAAAGCGCTTGCCCATATGCAGGCGAACACCGTCAATAATACAGGCGTGAGATTCAGCATCGTACACGATCACATCTTTACGGTCAACAATGGCATCAATAATGGATACCACACCCTGGTAGCCATAGTTGAGCAACATCACATCCTGTTTACCAATAAACTCGGCCAATTGCTTCTCCAGAGCAATGTGGTGCACCGAATTACCCGACATCATACGGGCGCCCATCGGGTGACCCATTCCATACTGGGCCGCTGCTTCGGCATCCACCTTGCGCACTTCGGGGTGGTTAGCCAGCCCGAGGTAATTGTTCAAACTCCAGTTCAATACTTCCTTACCGTTAAACTTCATATGTGGGCCGATGTCGCCCTCCAGCTTGGGGAAAAAGAAATAATCGTCAGGTAAATGTGAATATTTGGCCAGCGGACCAGCCTCCATCTTAAGCTTTTCAAATAAATCGACCATTGCGTGTTCTTGGTTAAAAATTGCGGCAAAAATAACGAAAAAAGCTCAGGAACAAGTGATTAAGTTGGGCTTTGGCTGCACCACTCTTTCGGGTTGGCCTAACGGCAATTATTGATTAGCATTGTATTTTAAGCCTTTTTGAATGACGAAGATCAAGAAATTACTGGTTGCCAACCGTGGTGAAATTGCCTTAAGGATTATGCGCAGCGCCCGCGAGCTGGGCATTAAAACAGTTGCCGTTTATAGCGAGGCCGACCGCCAGGCTTTGCATGTAAGGTTTGCAGATGAAGCGGTTTGCATAGGTCCTCCTCCCTCAAACGAATCGTATTTGCGCATCGATAAACTGCTTGAGGCTGCGCGGGAAACCCAGGCGGATGCAATCCATCCCGGCTATGGGTTTCTGTCGGAAAATGAGGACTTTGCCCAGCAGGTAGAAGATGCCGGGCTGATCTTTGTTGGCCCATCGCCCAAGTCTATTGAGGTTATGGGAAATAAACTGGCCGCCAAAGAAGCGGTTTCAAAATTTAAAGTACCCCTGGTGCCCGGTACGGCCGAGCCGATTGGTGATGTAGATAAAGCAAAGAAAATTGCAAAGGAAGTTGGCTACCCGATTTTAATTAAAGCAGCGGCAGGTGGTGGCGGAAAAGGTATGCGCATTGTTGACCGTGAGGAGGATTTCGTGGAGCAAATGGACCGCGCAGTAAGCGAAGCAACCTCATCGTTTGGTGACGGATCCGTTTTCATTGAAAAATACATTACCCAGCCACGGCACATCGAGTTTCAGATATTTGGCGATAAGCAGGGTAATGTTGTGCACCTGTTTGAGCGGGAATGTTCCATCCAGCGAAGGCATCAAAAAGTAGTAGAGGAAGCCCCGTCTTCGATTTTAACACCCGAAATCCGTAAGGCGATGGGCGAGGCTGCTGTAAACGTAGCCAAGTCGTGTGATTATTATGGTGCAGGAACGGTTGAATTCATTATGGATGAAAAACTGAATTTTTATTTTCTCGAAATGAATACGCGGCTACAGGTGGAACATCCGGTAACAGAAATGATTACCGGCATTGACCTGGTAAAACTTCAACTCAGTATTGCCGAAGGAAATAAACTCCCCTTTAAACAAGGTGACCTGACCATGCATGGGCATGCCGTTGAAGTGCGCGTTTATGCAGAAGACCCTACCAATAATTTTCTGCCGGATATCGGAACATTAAAAACTTACCAGCGGCCGCAAGGCAATGGTATACGCGTGGATGATGGTTTTGAGCAAGGCATGGCAATCCCATTCTACTACGACCCCATGATTGCCAAACTGATTTGCCATGCCGAAACCCGCGAGCTGGCCATGGACAAAATGATACGAGCTATTGATGAATATGAGATAACCGGACTTGAAACCACATTAGGCTTTTGCCGGTATGTTATGCAGCACCCTGCTTTCCGAAGCGGGCAATTCGATACCAAGTTTGTTGAAAACTATTTCAAGCCGGAAGTTCTCTCTTCAAATCCTTTGCAGGAGGAAGAACTACTGGCCGCAGCATTATCATCAATACTTGAACAAAAACCCGTTTCAACCGACACGATAAATATTGGAAACGGCTCGGTAAGTAAATGGAAAAAAAACAGGCTGTAAAACCAGTCAACTGATCTTTGAAGAAACATATCCATGGCTGAAATAAAACCGGTACGTGCCTGGCGGTACAACCAGGAACTGGCACAAACTATTGAATCCCTTGTCTCACCGTTGTTTGATGTGGTCTCTGAAAAACAACGTAAAACCCTATATCAAAACCCGTATAACAGCATTCATTTATCGGTCCCCTTGGGATCTGCCCATCATGCCCGCGAATTATTGGACCAATGGAAGCAAGAGGGAATAATTAAACAGGATAAACTGCCGGGCATCTATGTTTATTACCAGTACTTTAAACTGCCGGGAAGTAACAAAGAGTATTGTCGTAAGGGATTTGTTTGCCACATCCGAACCTATGATTGGAATGAACAAGTGATCCTGCGCCATGAAAATACAATACCCAATGCCGTGAACGATCGTGTTGAATTACTGGAAGAGACGCAACTCCACGTTAGCCCAACGCATGGCCTGTATACTGATGCAGATCATGTTTTAGAGGCATATATGGACGAAGCCATCCAAACACCCATTTACGAAACGGAAGACTACCAGGGTGTACGCGATGTATTGGCCTTCATCCATGATGCCACGGTAATCCAGAAATTTATTGATGTCATTAAAGGCAAAAACATCATTTTGGCTGATGGCCACCACCGGTACGAAGGATCGTTGCTGTATAAAACCAAAATGAGGAGCACTCAGCCGCATCATTCGGGTAATGAAGGCTACAACTTTCACCTCATGTACCTCACCAACACCGAAGCGGACGACCTGCACATTCTGCCCACCCACCGGTTAATCAGCGGATTACCTGATTTTAATGAGGAGGTCATCCTTAAAAAGCTGGAGCCGAACTTTATGATTAAGCCCATTGAAGATGCCGATACATTAAATGAAATAATAATTGGTAAACCCTGGGCCTTTGGGTTAATGTTTCGTGAAAATAATTACAAGGTTAGGCTAAAACCCGAAGTAATTGACTCCATGACCTGGCATTTCCCTGAAGTGGTAAAACGATTGGACCTTACCGTTATGCACTATTTTATTATTGAAAAAGCGTTGGGTATTCCGGGCAAGGAGCAACGCCAAAGCAAAAACATATCCTTCGACAGGAGTTTTTCCGACTGTCTGAAAAAAGTATTGACCAGTGAAGCCCAGCTGGCCATTATTACCAACGAAGTTTCCATTGAAGATGTAAAGAAAGTTTGCGCCAGTGGGGCCACCATGCCGCAAAAATCAACTTACTTTTACCCCAAAGTTATTTGTGGTTTTATGTTCAGCTCGATAAAAGAAGATGAATTTCAAACACCCGCTTATTCTCGCTTCTAGCTCTCCGCGCAGGCAATACCTGATGAAGGAAGCAGGCTTTCAGTTCACCATTGAAAAGCCCGAGGTTGACGAATCGTTTCCGCCAACGTTGCCCGTTGAGCAAGTTGCCCGTTACCTGGCTTTAAAAAAAGCCGAATACTTCCGGGGGGCAATCCAACATCAAATTGTGGTGACGGCCGATACCGTGGTGATCCTTGAAAACCAAATCCTAAATAAACCCGAAAACCGTATCGAGGCCATTGGCATGTTGGAAAAACTAAGCCGAAAAACGCACCGGGTAATGACGGGTGTTTGTATCCTGTCGGCTGAAAAAGAAGAGAGCTTTGACGATACCACTGAAGTAACTTTTAAAAAACTTTCCCGCGAGGAAATCGAGTACTATGTCGATCATTACAAACCTTACGACAAAGCGGGTGCCTATGGCGCACAGGATTTTATCGGCATGATTGCCATTGAGAGAATTGTCGGGTCGTATTTTAATGTGATGGGGTTGCCCATTCACAAAGTGTACACGCACCTGATCAACTGGTGATGAAAAAACTCTGGCAGTATCTTCTAAACCATCTAAAATCCGATTTTAAACCTCGCGCCTATTTGTACATAGCCACGTTTCTGGCACTAAGCATTGTGCTTAATTATTACTTCGATTTTGAAGACAACGTAATTGACCGGCAACAGGGCATACTGAAATTCTCCCTCTTCTTTATTACTCATGCTGGTGCTTATTTCATTCCTGTATTA
This sequence comes from Cyclobacteriaceae bacterium, assembly GCA_025808415.1. Lineage (NCBI taxonomy): Bacteria > Pseudomonadati > Bacteroidota > Cytophagia > Cytophagales > Cyclobacteriaceae > Cyclobacteriaceae bacterium. The sequence goes on along the minus strand of CP075525.1, from coordinate 1,909,764 downwards.
ATACTGAAAGCATTTAAAACTGATTCCATAAAACTTAACAGTCAGTTCTGGATAAGAAGTGTGCTGGCCCTGGCTTTATTAAGCGCAGACCGCAGCCTGCTGCTGGTTGAAACCTATATATTTAAATTGCTGGATGCCCGGGTTTTTCTGTGGGGTTTTAAAGTAATCAATAACCTGGCTGGGTTACTGTACATTATGTTGCCCCTGTATATCTTTTATAAACTTAAGGATATACAGTCCAAAAACTTTTACGGCCTTTCGCAGGGCTCATCCGCTGTACTGAAGCCTTATCTTATTATTCTGGCAACTATGCTTCCGGTTATTGTTGCAGCGTCATTTTTGCCCGGGTTTCAAAAACAATACCCGATGTACATCACCACAACAGCACCTAGCTACCTCGGCATTCCCGAATGGTTAACCGTTGCCGGTTATGAACTGGCCTATGCCCTTAACTTTGTAACGATCGAATTTTTTTACAGGGGGTTTCTCGTACTGGGCATGCTGGCCTGTCTCGGCCGCTCGGCCATTTTGCCTATGGCCTGTTTGTATTGTTCGCTACACTTTGGAAAACCTATGCCCGAAGCCATCAGCTCAATTTTTGGCGGCTACATCCTGGGTGTGTTCGCTTATGAAACAAAAAGTATATGGGGCGGTGTTGTCGTTCATGTTGGCATTGCCTGGATGATGGAAATCGCTGCATTCATGCAATCCCTTTATCACCGGTAAACTATTGCAAGAGGCGATGCAGGGCGGCTTGCATCCGTGCCTGGTCCGAACCAAGCTTGTTTCTTCCAAGTTTACCCGTGGTGTAGATATTGGGAAGGTGGTGGATAATGTTTTTTTCAAACTCCGAAATACAAATTACTTTTTTCATGCCGCAATGCTGATAAATGTCCGTATTGACCTTGGGTATGGTTCTGTAGTGATCGTTACCATAAAACCGGGCAAAGTTTCCGTGCATCAGTTTAATCCGATGGAGTTGTTCTTTAGAAATTATAAAACACGATTGATTCAGGTTAGTGAAATGCGCAAACTTCTTTCCGGAATATTCTTCTACGGAATCAAAATCCCAGTCATAATTGCCGTGATAAGCCGGGTAATAAAAACCCGATGCATCATCAAATTCTTCATACTGAATCAATCCGGCTATCCTGTTTTCCGGAAGAATACGTTCATACTCGATAAAACTACTGATGTGATCCTCACGCCACAGGTGATCATTCTCAGTAAAAATGAAATAATCAAAATTTTCCGATTCCTGGTCGATGACCTGACGGCAGGTCATCGGAAGTAGCTTGTAATCAAATACCTTTCCGTTCCAAAAGCGTTTATCAATCTTGAAGAACAAGTTGGAAATATCCCACTTTGTGTATCGCTCAATTACGTTTACACGGTCAATACCGGTAATATCTGGAAGGGAAATATTCGAATTGACAAAAACAGTGATTTTAAAGGCTTTAATTTCTTTGAGTGCAGTGACCACTTGTTGAAGGTATTTTTTCTGCTCCGATCCGAAATTTACGATTACGGCTAAGACGTTTTTCATGAATAAGCAGCAAAGGTTAGTTTTGTAAAATTACTGAATTTGTATTCCAATATACTATGAATCAGTTGAGAACAAAATCAGCTTCAAATTCTTTGGCGCATATTTCTTCACTATTTTTGTTAGTTAATAACTGCTCATGTTCGCATTAAAGAAACTATTCTTATCGCATAAAAACATCAAACTCTTTTATTACGCAGGGTGCATCTGGCGCGAACTGTACCCCAAATTTCTTTGCCGGCTTGTCATGAGGCAAAAACTTAAATCGATCGATTCCTACGACCTCAACTACATAAACTATCGGCTTAACTACTACAACAAACTTACTGATAACGTTACGCTCGGTAATAATGCCATTAAGCTTGAAGCCTTGAAAATGCCGAAGCGAAAGCGTGTTTATTATTTTGATGCGGTTGAATTTACCCGCTTTTTCAACCATCAGTTAAAGGCAAGTTTCCTGTTTGGCGATATAACCCATGTTCCGGATGAACCCTCCATTACCAAGAGCCGCCCGGTGCAGGGGGAAAATAAAAATTCAGTCATCCTTAAACTTGAAAAGTCGCGGCATTTTATGTTCGTGAAGTACGACATGCCCTTTGTGAACAAAAAAAATATGATGGTTTGGCGTGGCGTAACCGGCAGCGCTTCCGAAAACCGACAACACCGGCTGAAGTTCCTTCAAATACATTTCAACTCGCCCCTGTGCAACCTGGGTAAAGTGGGTGGCGGGCTGGGGCCTGATGAATGGTTAAAAGGCAGGATGACTATTGATGAACAATTAGCGTATAAGTTCATTCTTTGCATAGAAGGCAATGATGTAGCCACTAACCTGAAATGGGTAATGTCTTCCAATTCATTGGCGGTAATGCCCCGTCCAACGTACGAGACATGGTTTATGGAGGGCACATTAATCCCGGATTATCATTATGTGGCTATTAAGGATGATTATTCGGACCTGGAAGAACGGCTAACCTATTACATTAACAATACAGACAAAGCACTGGAAATCCTAAAAAATGCACACGACTATATCAACCAGTTCCGCAACAAAAAGCGCGAAGACTTGCTTTCCCTTCTGGTGCTTGAAAAATATTTTGTAAAAACGGGGCAACTGAAACCCATTAGTAAAGCAGGAATTTAATACCTTTCAAAGATCTAATTAATGTATGAAAGCTTCCCTATTTGAACGCATAACGGTTAGCAAAAAGAAACGACTTCAGCGGCTAAAGGATAGTGTTATCGCTTACCTTTCCGCAATTCCGCAAAACAAAATTAAGGATGAGCAAAAGCAGGTGCTCGAGTTTCTGAAACATCATGATATGGCCGTATTCCCATATGAATTTACCGGAAAATACAATCCGGAAGATATTCCGATTTCGTATGATGATGCGCAAAAATTATTTTTTACCCCATGGGAAGGTGGAAACCTGTACTACAAAAACGGTTCGCAAAAAAAGAAAGCACAACGTTATTTCAACAGCCTTCGGTTAGAACAAGATATTCAATCGCCACACCGTTACTTAACCAGCGATTTTACGGTATCGGAAAATGATATTATTGCCGATGTTGGTGCAGCCGAGGGAAACTTTTCATTGAGTGTGGTAAACAAAGCGAAACATATTTATTTGTTCGAACCCGAACCGGGTTGGGTGAAGGCCTTGAAGGCAACTTTTGCCCCCTGGAAAGAAAAGGTGACAATTGTGCAGAAATTTATTTCGGATAAGACGGGCGGCAACAGCATTACACTGGATGATTATTTCAGTGGTGATAAAGTTGTTGATTTTATAAAAGCTGACGTTGAGGGGGCCGAGCACAGTCTTATCCGTGGGGCTGCCGGTCTTATACAACGGCACCAAAAGTTAAAAATAGCGTTGTGCACCTACCATAGCCAGGATGATGCTACACAACTGGAGGACTTGTTAAAAAACCATGGCTTCACTACTCGGTTTTCTGACGGATACATGCTTTACTATTACGGCAAACAAAACATAGTAAAGCCACCTTACCTTCGCAGGGCTGTTTTACGGGCCACCAAACCATAAGCAAATCGTGGACCTTTCTATTGTTATCGTCAACTTTCGCGGGTGGAAGCGCCTTCGCCAATGTCTCGAATCGTTAAGTTGCCTTAGTGATGCCCCCTTTACATGGGAAGTTATTATTGTTGACAATCAAAGTAATGATGGCCAGCTTGGTTCTTTTGAGTACGAGTTTCAACATTTTACGTTTGTTGAAAATACGGGCAACAATGGCTTTGCCAATGGCTGCAATGTAGGCGCTGCGCAGTCAACCGGAACATTTCTTCTTTTCCTAAATCCAGATACCATTGCGAACCTGCATGCCCTTAAAAAGCTAATGGTCACGGCTTTGAAAAACCCAGACCTCACTATACTCACCTGTCACCAACTTAACGACAAAGGAAAAGACACCAAGCCCTATGGGTTGTTTGTACGTCCGGGCACATTAACCAGCCTGTTCCGTTCTGTTTATCGGCTAACCCACAATCATTTACCGCAAATCCAATTGCAGTCGGGCGAAAAGGCCTTGTCACCCGAATGGGTTTCCGGTTCAGCCATTTTTATAAAGCGAACCAACTTCAATCAACTGGGCGGATGGTGCGAAGATTACTGGATGTATTTTGAAGATGCCGATTTGTGCAAGCGCGTAAGGAATACAGGTGGACAGCTTGCTTTGCTTACGGAAATCAGCATAACCCATAACCACGGTGGGGCATCGCGGATTAATCCGGTAACCAAAGCATTGACCAAATCGGAGGTGCTGATTTCAAAGCATGTTTACATCAGTAAACATTTTAGCGGGATAACGCGTTCGTTAATGCAGGCCTATATGGTTGTTGATAACCTTTTTATCAGTCATTTACTGATTAGCCTAGCAGGGCTTCTTCTGTTCTTTGTCCCCTCGATCAATGCCTATACAAAGCTATACGCAAACCTTGTCAGGTACTACCGGCATGCTATTTCAAACAAAACCTGGCTAAGTCCGCGATCCATGAGTTTCCGGCAACTTGCGAAGAAATAATCTTCACTTCTTGTAAACTTCCTTATAGTAAGTGATGCTTCGTTCAATGATCGGTAAGGCGTGTGCCCTGCTCAGGAATTCATCCACTACTACCTTTTTGTTTTCAAGTGTTTTATAATTTTCAAAAAAATGTTTGAGCTCTACGCGAAAAAAATCGGGCAATTCACTTACATCACGAATGTGGCTAACGCTGGCATCTTGTTCGGCAACTGCTATAATTTTGTCATCTGCTTCGCCACGGTCAATCATCCGCATCACGCCAATCACTTTAGAAGGAATCATACAGCGTGGAACTACAGATACCTGGGTAAGCACAACAATATCCAAGGGGTCATTGTCTTCGCCCAATGTTTGCGGGATAAATCCGTAATTCAACGGGTAATACATAGATGCGTAAAGAACACGGTCGAGTTTAATCAAACCGCTTTCCTTATCAATCTCATATTTGGCGCGCGACCCGCGCGGGATTTCAATGATCCCGTTTACCTGTTCAGGCGGATTTACACCAATGGAAACTTCATGCCAGGGATGCTGTACCATAATTTTTTATCTGAAAGGTATAAAAAACTCCCGGAAGGGTGTCCATCCGGGAGTTAAATGACAATACGGAAATGAGCTGATTATTCGGATTTATCTTCCTTCTTCGTTGATTCCTTTTTTTGTGCCTGGCGGATTCTATCGCCTTCCTTTAACCGCTTTGATACCATCAGAAAGGGACCGGTTATCACTTCGGTTGAATCGGTAATACCAGAAGTTATTTCAATGTTGTCGTAATCACTGATACCCGTTTTTACTTCAACCATTTTAGCAACACCTCCTTCATTTACGAAAACAACAATTTTATCCTGCTTCTTCTCTGATGATGGTTGATTTCCTGCTGGTTGTGATGTGCCGGTTGATTTCTTTTTATCTTCCGGGAGGCGGGTAGTGACCGCTGCTAGCGGAACCGAAATAACATTCTCCTTTCGCGTGGCCAGTATTTCCACGCTGGCTGTCATGCCGGGCCGGAAAGGGTATCGCTTGCCAGACTCGACTAAATCCTTGTAAGAAGAATTGAGGATCAATATCCTAACTTCAAACTCTGTGATCGCATCGGAAGAAACTTTGTCCTTGGCTGTATTGGCAATGTGCGTAACAATTCCCCTGAACTGCTTATTGGTGTTTGCATAAGCATCTACATCGATAATGGCCGTATCGCCAATGTGCACACGCACAATATCGTTTTCGTTCACATTTACCCGGACTTCCATGGTGCTCAAATCGGCTATGCGCAACATTTCCGTTCCTTGCATTTGGGCTGTACCCACTACGCGCTCACCCTTTTTTACATTCAGTTTCGAAACAAACCCATCCATGGGCGCTACCACACTGGTAAGCCTCACGTTTTCCCGCGCTTCGTTTACGGTAGCTTCACTGCTCCTTACGATAAATTTTGCTGCTTCTAGCGATTGCCTTGCTGATTTCAAATCGTTCTCGGCAACTTTAAAATTTTGTTGTGCCAGTTGCCAATCCGCTTCTGCAATAACTTTTTCGCCCCATAATTTTTCCTGCCGCTCAAAATCCTGTTTAGCGCGAATGTACGTGGCCTCTGCACGCGACAGGGCGGCTTCCGATGCAACCATGTTAGCGCGCTGTTGGTTAAGCGAAGCCTCTGCCCGCTCCAATTGCGAAAGCCAGGTATCCGGGCGGATCTTTACCAGCAACGTACCCCTGGAAACCGAATCACCATCCTCTACCATCAATTCCCGGATTTCGCCTGAAACTTCGGGTGCCAGTTTAACTTCCGTAACAGGCTGAACGGTGCCGGAGGCGCTAACCTTTTCAATAATGGTGGTGCGCTTGGCTTTGGTTAGCTCCACTTCAAGGTCTTTCGGTTTACCAATCCAGCCTTGTGAGCGGCCAATTGCAATGAACAGCAGCAGCACTACCACTGCCGCAATAAGTATATAAATTAATTTATTCGACTTTTTTTTCTGCTTTGCCATTATTGTAAGTGTAAAAAGTGGTTAAAATTCAAGTGGAAGGCCCTGGTAAAAATCCAATACCTTTTTTCGGAATATGAAATCATATTTAGCGCGCAAATAATCGGATTGTGCGCGGAACAAATCGTTTTCGGAAACCTGGTATTCAACAAAATTAATTGCCCCCAGGTTAAATCGTTGTTTGTTCATCCGGTACGCTTCATCAGCTGCCTGCACCTGGCGCTGTGCCGCGGAATAAGTTTTTGATGCAGCTACCGCATCGTTATAAGCTGTTTCAACAGCCTGTCGCAACGTATTGCTTGCTTCCAGAAATGATATGTCGGCTAAATCCCTGCTTATGGCCGCCCGCTGAACGGCCGAACGTGCCTGCAAACCATTAAAGATGGGTATTTGAAGGTTGAATCCCAGGCTCTTACCAAGATTGTTATCAAACTGTGTGGAACGCGATGGGAGGATAATTTGCCCGGTTGGCGTAACCACATCGGCAAATACAGGTGTTAACGAACCGGATACATAACCAATCTCACGGGTATCGATTGAAAAACCGCCATCGGGTTGAAATTGCCTGCGCTGGTCTGAATACAGGGTGGTGATGTTGCCGTTTAGGGTTAACCTTGGATACAGATTACCTTTTGTAGAGCGCAACGCATACAGTGAACTTCTTTTCCGCAACTGCGCGGCTTTAATTTCAGGCATTGTTTGTACGGCAATATCAAAAATTTCATCCGCGGTTTTATTGAGCAACAAATTATCATCAATGCTCACCTCAAGGGTTTCAACATCCAACGGTGTGGATCCGGGAAGTTGCAAGGCTTGCTTCAACTGAAGTAAAGAAAGATTCAAGGCATTCTCGCGTTGTACCACCGTTAACTCATTGCTGGCCGCCTGCGATTCCAGTTGCAATACATTTGCCCGCGGAAGGGAACCCGCTTCAACAAGTTTTCGGGTTTGTTTCAATTGCTCTTCGGATGACCGAAGCTGAAGCTGGGCATTGTTATACAACTCTTTATTAAAAACGATGTTCAAGTAAAGGGTAATGACGTTAAGGATAACATCGTTTCGGGCACGCATCAGGTCTTCGTTAACGGCATCAAGTTCCGTTTCATTTTGCTTCATACTGTAAAACAACCGAAAGCCATTCCACAACAGCAGTGAGCTACTGGCGTTCATGTTTATTGAGTTCACGCGTTGTTCGGTAAAGAGGTTGGTTACCGGGTCGATGGTACGCCCCCAGTTATACCCGTAATTTCCACCCGCATTCAAGGTTGGCAACATGGCCATTTTGGATTGGCGATAGTTGATCTCCCCCGTTTCTACCCCATAGGTGCTTCGCTTTACGGTAAGGTTATTGGCCACAGCATAGTCGATCAATTCGCGGAGCGTCCAAACTTTTTTGTCTTGTGCCGAAGCAGAAAGGAACAGGCACACACATGCCAACAACAAGATTTTTTTCATAATCACTACAAATCAATATCCGGAATATAAATTACTTCTTTCACCCAGGTTAGACTCCGCAGGTAGTCCAATGTTACAGGCTTAATACCAGAGTCCATTTCAATAACCAAACAGGCCTGATCATGTTTACCGCGCCTGGAAACCGACATGGTGGCAATGTTGCAATCATCGTGTGAAAGTATGCTGGCAATAAAGGCAATGCTGCCTTTTACGTCATCGGCAAAAATTACCAGGGTGTGAAGACTGGCACTAAAATCAGCCTTAAATCCATCCACCTCGGCAATATTAATAATTCCCCCACCTTTGCTTTCGCCCAGCACCTCAATTTCACGCTCGCTACTCTTAATGGATACCCGTATGGTATTCGGGTGCATGGTTGAAGCATTACCAACCGATTTAAACTGATATTTAAGTCCCATTTTACCGGCCAGGTCCAAGGCATCCTTAATTCGTTTATCATCGGTTTTAAAATCAAGCAACCCGGCAATGATGGCCCGATCGCTTCCGTGGCCTTCATAGGTGCGGGCAAAGGAGTTATAAAATATTATCTCGGCCTGCTCGGGCTGGCTACCCAAAAGCTTACGGGCAGTGCGGGCAATCCGGACTACCCCGGCCGTGTGTGAACTTGACGGGCCGATCATTACCGGGCCAATCATGTCAAAAACACTGCTTTTTTCGTGCATACTGGGTAAGAATACGGGATTTGTCGCGGGTGCGGTATAAATGTTACAGCAACAGGTATTTTTTAGATAATTATCTACTGCATTATCTAAACCGCTATGGGCGCTTTAATGCCCGGGTGCGACTGATAATTGACAATCTCAAAATCTTCAAACGTATAGTCAAATAATGATTCAGGCTTTCTGTTGATTTTTAGTTGCGGCAATGGATAAGGTTCACGGGTTAACTGCAACTTTGCCTGTTCTACATGATTGGTGTAGAGATGAACATCACCCCCGGTCCAAACAAATTCGCCAGGCTCAAGGTTGCATTGTTGTGCAACCATATATGTAAGCAAGGCATAGGAAGCAATGTTAAAAGGGACACCCAAAAAATAATCGGCACTGCGCTGGTAGAGTTGACACGATAACTTGCCATCGGCCACATAAAACTGGAACAAAGCATGGCATGGCGGAAGGGCCATTTTATCCACTTCTGCCGGATTCCATGCTGAAACAATATGCCTGCGCGAATCGGGTTTGGTTTTTATTTGCTCTACTACTTTGGAAACCTGGTCGATGGTCGTTCCATCAGGAGCAGGCCAGCTTCTCCACTGGTGTCCATATACAGGGCCAAGGTCTCCATTTTCATCCGCCCACTCATCCCAAATCGATACACCATTGTCTTTAAGGTACTTGATGTTGGTGTCGCCATTCAAAAACCACAACAATTCATAAATAATAGAGCGAAGATGCAGTTTTTTGGTAGTTACCAGCGGAAAACCTTCGGCCAGGTTGAAACGAAGCTGCCTGCCAAAAACCGAATACGTGCCCGTTCCGGTCCGGTCGGTTTTAAGGCTTCCGTTTTCAAGTATATCCTGCATTAAATCAAGGTAGTTTCGCATGGTGTAGTTTTGAAAAGCAAATAAAAGAAAAAGTCCCGACCCCTTAAGATAAGGACCAGGACTTTTCACTAAAAACCAACCCTACTTACCCTCTTTTGTTTACGTTCACGTTTCTTGAATTTCCATCAACGGTTATGGTGATAACCCGGTCACAGGAACCGTCACCATAGTTAACAGTGATCACTTTATTGGTTGCCACATCCGTGAATTGCTTAATGCCACTTACCGCTATAGGGCAGCCGCGTTTATAAATGACCGGCTCAACAATGGACATGGTGTAAGCCCTTCCTCTACGGTTATTGCCCGAAGCCGTAATATTTTCATCCGCACATTGGGTAATGACCAGTTCATCCAAAAGCAGGTTATTCTGGTTCCTCTTCCACTCCCGTTCAAGGCAATGTGCACGGGTTGCTTCTGTACCGTCAGGCCATATTGCTTTGCCGTTTTCCAACCGGATGCGAAACTTAGCTGAATTAATATTAGCGCAGGGCGTAAGCACCGTTAATGTGCGCGTACCCGACAACTTAATTCCGTTCACAGAATAGTTTTCGAACGTGGTAACCACCGTGGTATTGGCACAAAACCTGCGGCCAGTAAAGCGAACATGAATCTTCCCTTTTCGTTCATTGCCAATAACATCAGTGCAACCATTCCCAAAATCGATCACAATTTCACCTTTTGGGGTATTAGGGGTTGAGTCCTCATCCAGGGTGATGGTAACAGTAGCACAGGTAAAGCGCTGGTCATTAACGTTAACATTTCTGGCGCCACTCGCCACTCTTCCTCCATCATCCGTGCCGCTATCGGAAATGATTGCCAGACCGGCCATGTCATCAGCATCTTCAAAATAGTAGTCGGTAATGGCATCTTCTGCAACATCGGCAGCTTCTTGTTGGAGTTGGGTTGATTCATCGGAACAGGATACAACACCACCAAGCACAGCAACAACCATTATAGTCATTGCCCTCTTAAACATCGAAATTGTTTTCATAAGCATAGGTTAAATTTATCAACGAAAAACAACCCTTAGACAACATGCGGGACAAAGGGTTTAATTGAAATTTGGCATTATTTTGGCGTGCGAAACAATTGTTTTAACTTTAACTAACTAAAAACCAAATCCCTTTATGAAAAAAACACTATTAATTGTTTTAGTGGCATGTTTCATCGGTGTTTCCGGTGGCTTGCAAGCGCAAAATGTTGTAAAAATCAACATCTTGAGCCCAATCGTGAAGACCATTAACGTATCGTATGAAAGGGCCATTAATGAGAACGGAAGTTTTCAGCTTGGATTCTTTTACACCGGCTGGTCGAATGACCTGACCAAGTTTAGCGGTTTTGGTATCACCCCCGAGTACCGTTTCTACCTGTCCGACTCCCCTGCACCGGAGGGTGTTTATGTTGCGCCTTTTATCAGGTACCAGAAGTTCAATATTTCTGATAAAGATGTCTCCGACAGTGAAGCTGATTTTTCAGCGTTTGGTGGTGGCGTGGTAATTGGTAAGCAATGGGTATTTAAAGATAAGATCACTTTAGATCTGTTCCTTGGTCCTGCTTATTATTCAGGGAAAGTTTCTGGTCAGTCGGGTAACACAACTTTTGACACCGATGCATTTGATGGCTTCGGATTGCGTACCGGCATCAACTTTGGTTTCAAGTTTTAACGAGATCAAATTTTTTAATGTAATATAGGGGGCAGCATTTAGTTGCCCCCTTTTTATTTCAACATGAAAGTTCTACTTACCACGTTAATCGTGCTATCGATTTACTTTTCCGCATTGGCCCAAAAGAAACCCATTGCACTTGCAGACTCTACATTCTTCCGGGCAAAGCTTTTTAAGGTAAACCTTTTGAGTCCCATCGCACAAACTTTCTCCGGGGCATTCGAAAGCGTACTAAGCCCGGAAAAAAGTATCCAGGTTGCCGTATTTATTAATGAGGTTGGCTTTGGCGTAACTCCTGAATACCGGTACTATCTTTCTTCCACATCGGCCCCACAAGGTGTATACATTGCACCGTTTGTACGCTACCAGCAACTGGATGGTTTTGATGCCACATTTGGTGGCGGACTTGTTATCGGCAAGCAAAATTTCTATAAGAAGAAAATATCTATCGATGCTTATTTCGGTCCCTCGTATAATACCTTTGTATTTGATGAAGTTTTTAAATTTGGAATACGGGCCGGCATTATGATTGGCCTGAATGTTAAATCCCCAAACCGATGAGGTTAATTGTTCTTTTCTTAATTATTTTTTCGGCAACGCCAGGCAGCGGGCAAACCCTTAAAATTGCCAAACTTAAGTACAACGGTGGCGGTGACTGGTATGCCAACAAAACTGCATTACCTAATCTGATAGCCTTTTGTAATACTGAGCTTGGTACTATGCTAGCCCCCGAAGAAGACATTGTAGAGGTTGGCAGCAAAGACCTTTACCTCTACCCTTACATTTACATGACAGGCCATGGCAACGTAGTTTTTTCCGATGCGGAAGCCACGAACCTTCGCAACTACCTGATGGGTGGCGGGTTTCTGCACGTTGACGATAACTACGGATTGGATAAGTACATCCGGCTGGAGTTGAAAAAAGTATTTCCAGAACTAGAACTTAAGGAATTGTCGTTTGATCATCCCATCTACCATCAGAAATTCAAATTTCCCAAGGGTTTACCAAAAATACATGAGCATGACGGCAAGCCTGCCCAGGGCTTTGGGTTAATTTATGAAGGTCGCCTGGTGCTTTATTATTCCTATGAAAGCGACCTTGGCAATGGCTGGGAAGACAGGCGCGTGCACAACACCCCTGCCGAAAAACACCAGGAGGCTTTGCAGATGGGTGCTAATATTATTGCCTACTGCTTTACGAATTCCATGTAAACAAGAACACCCGGGAAGTGCATAGTTTTCTTACTTCCCACCCAAAACTTCCTCCAGTTTATCATCCAATGCCTGGCCACGAAGGTTTTTGGCTATGATCTTACCATCCGGATCAAGCAAAAGCGAAAAAGGAATAGCCGTAATGTTATAGGTTTTTGCGGCTTCTGATTGCCAGAATTTTAAATCCGAAACGTGTGTCCAGGTTAAACCATCTTCACGAATGCCTTGCAACCAATCGTCTTTGGTACGGTCCAATGAAACACCATATACGGTAAAGCCTTTGTCTTTGTACTGATTATAAGCCCTGACAATATTGGGGTTTTCTTTACGGCAAGGGCCACACCACTTCGCCCAGAAATCTACCAACACATACTTGCCACGCAAGGATGAAAGTGGAACAACCTTGCCTTCGGGGTTGGGCAAAGAAATTTCGGGCGCCACTTGCCCGATGGCAAGTGTTTTCATTTTATCCACCATGTCTATAAAATCTTTTGCATGGGTGTAGGTAGGCCATTCTTTGCGAAGCTTTTCTGCCGTGGCCACATACACATCGAAGTAAGCATCCTTATCCAGTAGCTGGCCCTGTAAAACATTAATTACACCTAACGATGGTGCGCTGCCTTTAACCAGTGCAGCAACTTTATCGCTGGCATTGGTCAATAATTTCTGATACTCCTTTTGTATAGCCAGTATAGTCTTTTCATCATTGGCAACCTGGGCTTTGTTGAACTCTGCGATAAGCTTTTGTGCCTCTGGTGTGTTCTGCACGCCATTAATTATTGTTTGGGCATTGCGGATAAACTCGATTTCAGGTGACCCCTTCACTTCAAAAAAGCCTGTAGCTTCGTTGCCATCAACATTTACTTCCAAATCGTTTTTATGGAGGATAACATCCACCACCTGACGGTTATAGAAGTTAATTTTATAATACCCCGGCTCTTTAAGCTTTACTTTTTTCGAAAATGTATAATTGCCTTTCAGCTTAATAGTATCCTGCCAACCCGTACCTGCTTTAGTGATTTCCATGATGGAAATGGTACCCCCTTGTTGGGGAAAGCCTACCTTACCTTTCAAGGTAACTTCCCAAACGCCATCGTTTTTGGATTGTTGCCCGTTTGACGAACAACCCATCAACACCAACACACTGATCAATACAAAACTCACACTAACGTTTAATCGCTTCATTTTTCTTCAAGTTTCTTTAGTAGTAATTGATTGGCCACTTTCGGGTCGGCCTTACCCTTACTGCGTTTTATCACTTCGCCCATAAACATAGCTAATATTCCCTTTTTACCGCGCTTGTACTCCTGTACTTTATCCGGAAAGTCAGCCACAACACCTTCGATAACCGGTAAAATAGAATCTTGATCACTGGATTGCAGAACATTCAATTGCTGTGCCACTTCAAGTGGCGAGTTGCCAACGTTTTTTAACAATTCAGGCAAAACCCGCTGAGAAGCAACTGAAAAACTGAGCTTACCCGATTCTACCAATTGAATAAGTTCGGCTAAGGTAACAGCAGTTACGGGAAATTCGTTTACCGCTAATGAAAGATCATTCAAAGCCGATTTTACGGGCCCCATGATCCAGTTGGAAACGGCCTTATAATTTGAAACATGGCGGCACACCTCTTCAAAATATTGGGCCACTTCTTTCGTGTCCGTAAGCACCTCCGCATCGTACAGGGGTAGTTTGTATTCCGTGGTGAATTTCCGTACAAGTTCATCCGGCAAGGCGGGCATGGAAGCCTTTATTTCTGAAAGCCAGTTTTCGGATATCGCCACGGGGCTTAAGTCAGGATCAGGAAAATAACGGTAATCATTCAGCTCTTCCTTGGCACGCATACTATAGGTAGCGCCCGTATCGGCATTAAATAAGCGTGTTTCTGAAATAACCGGGGTGCCTGCCTCCAATGCTGAAATTTGGCGGGCTATTTCCGAATCAATAGCACGCTGTACATGGCGTATGGAGTTCATGTTCTTGATCTCCACTTTTTTACCAAATGCAGTTGCATTTTTTAACATCACCGATACATTCGCATCGCAACGTAACGAACCTTCTTCCATGTTGCCATCGCAAACATCGAGGTAGCGAACCAGTTTTCGAACTTCTGTAAGGAACGCATACGCTTCTGCAGAACTCCGGAGTACCGGATCCGTTACGATCTCAATCAACGGAACACCCGCACGGTTGAAGTCCACATAGGTATCTTCAGTGCCTTCTATGTGCATGGATTTACCCGCATCCTCTTCAAGGTGTATGCGGTTTAACTGAATGTTCCTCTCCTCACCGTTAATTCTAATTTTAACATAACCACCTTTGCAAATAGGAGTACGGTCTTGCGTTAACTGGTAGCCCTTGGGCAAATCGGGGTAGAAATAATTCTTACGATCGAAGATCATGAATTGCGTGATTTGCGAATGACACGCCAGGCCCATCCGAACGGCCAACTCAACAACCTTTCGGTTAAGCCTGGGGAGCGTTCCCGGATGTGCCAGCGTAATGGCACTGATGTTGGTATTGGGGGCACTTCCGTAGGTGGTATAATCAGACGCAAAAATTTTGCTGGTAGTGAGAAGTTGCGCGTGAACCTCCAGGCCGATAACTGCTGTATATTTTTCGATGGTCGAAATAACGAATGCGGTTATGAATTTGAAATCAGTTCCTTGGCCCTGGTAAGGACGGCATCAAGGCCAAGAAGATTTTTGCCCCCTGCAGTTGCAAAGAAGGGTTGTCCTCCTCCTCCTCCGTCAATCTCTTTCGCCAATACTTTAACCATTTCACCGGCATGATATTTTTTTAAGGCCATCAACTTTTCACCGATCATTACCGATACCTGCGGTTTACCCTCCACATCGGCAGCCAATATCAACAGCAGATCATCAAATTGATTGCGCAGGGCATAGGCTATGTTTTTCAGGGCATCGGCATTGGGTACCGATACCTTTTCAATAATAGTGTGTGCCCCGTTTGACTTTAAAGCTTTCTTAGCCAGTTGATCCTTAAGGTTATTCGCATACTCCTGGTGAATGGCCTCAAGCTTTTTTTCTAAAGCATGTTTTTCTTCAGCCAGGTTTTTAACGGAAGCGATCAAGTCCTTAGGGTTTTTCAAGAGCGAGCGTACCTCCTCCAGAACCGAAAGCTCCTGGCGCACATAGTGTTCGGCCGTTTCTGCCGTAATCGCTTCGATCCTGCGCACACCGGCAGCCACCGAACTTTCAGAAATAATTTTGAACAAGCCAATATTTCCGGAGGAAGGAACGTGGGTACCACCACAAAGCTCGACCGAAAAGGAAGGGTCGAAAGTTACTACACGTACATAATCACCATACTTTTCGCCAAACAATGCCATAGCGCCAAGCTTTTTTGCTTCCTCAACCGGCACATTCAGTTTAATATCAGCATGTATGTCTTCACGGATTTTTTCGTTTACCCGATCTTCTACTTGCCGGATTTCTTCGGGTGTCATGGCTGTAAAATGTGAGAAGTCGAAGCGGGTAATTTTTTCATTCACCAACGATCCTTTCTGTTCAACATGCTTACCCAGTACTTCACGCAACGCTGCATGAAGCAAATGCGTAACCGAATGGTTACTCATGGTAAGCTTGCGTTTCTTCTCGTTAACAACCGCATGAAATAAAGCTGTTAAGTCAGTTGGGAGCTTATCAACAAAATGAACGATCAACTCATTTTCCTTTTTAGTATCGGTAATGCTGATTTTATCGTTACCTGCCTGAATGTAACCCGTATCCCCTACCTGGCCACCGCTTTCGGCATAAAATGGTGTGCGATCAAAAACCAGTTGATAGAGTTCTTTACTCTTCTGAACTAACTTCCTGTACTTAACTATGCGCACATCGGCTTTCAGAAAATCGTAACCTATAAATTCGGTTTTCTCATCATCACCCACTAAAATCCAATCCCCGGTTTCTTTTGATGCATCGGCCTTTGAGCGTTCCTTTTGCTTTTGCATCGCTGCCTGGAAACCCTTTTCATCAACCGAAAAACCCTTTTCACGGGCAATCAAGGAGGTTAGGTCAAAAGGAAATCCAAAGGTATCGTAGAGTTCAAAGGCCAGTTCGCCAGGCACGATGTTATTCTTGAATTGCGATTCAACTGATTCAAAACGTTTCAATCCACGCTCCAACGTTTTCAAAAACGAAACCTCCTCCTCGTGGATTACTCTCCCCACATAATCTTTTTGCGCTTCCAATTCAGGGAATACATCTTTCAATTGCCCGGAAAGGATAGGAACCAGTTTGTAAAGGGATGGTTCATGAAAATTTAAAAAAGTATAGCCGTAGCGTACGGCCCTTCGCAGAATTCTGCGAATTACGTACCCGGCACCAGCATTTGCGGGCAACTGACCATCAGCAATCGCAAAAGCCACCGCGCGTATGTGGTCAGCCATAACACGCAGGGCAATGTCCGTTTTCTCGTTCTGCTTGTAGGTTACGTTTGATGCCACTGCAATAAAATTGATCAACGGGGCAAACACATCGGTATCGTAGTTGGAAGTTTTACCCTGTATGGCCATGCACAAACGTTCGAAACCCATACCGGTATCAACATGTTGTGCAGGAAGTTTTTCCAACGAACCATCTGCCTTTCGGTTAAACTCCATAAACACCAGGTTCCAGATTTCAACCACTTGCGGATGATCATGGTTAACCAATTCCTTACCGGGGATTTTACTTATTTCTTCTGCCGGTCGTAAATCAATATGGATCTCGGAACACGGACCGCACGGGCCGGTCTCGCCCATCTCCCAAAAATTATCTTTTTTCTTGCCTAAGATGATCCGGTTTTCATCTACTATTCTACTCCACAATTTCTTTGCTTCTTCATCTACCGGAAGGTTATCGGTTGAATCACCACCAAAAACGGAAACGTATAATCTTTCTTTTGGAAGTTTGTATACTTCAGTGAGCAACTCCCATGCCCATTCAATGGCTTCCTTCTTAAAGTAATCGCCAAACGACCAGTTACCCAACATTTCAAACATGGTGTGGTGGTACGTATCAATGCCAACTTCTTCCAGGTCGTTGTGCTTACCACTTACGCGAAGGCATTTCTGTGTATCGGCTATACGCTTGCTTTTCGGGATACCATGCCCTAAGAAGTAGTCCTTAAACTGCACCATGCCCGAGTTGGTGAACAACAACGTTGGGTCATTTTTTAAAACAAGGGGTGCCGAGGGCACAATAAGGTGTGCTTTGCGCTCAAAAAACTCTAAAAACTGCTTTCGAATCGATCCTGAATCCATGAAGGGTTTCCGCTCTAAGTATCTATATTTTACTATATTTGGCCGCCATTAAGGCCTAAACTAAGCCAAGGCACAAAATTAAACGGCAACACATGACATCATGCCTATTTCAGTGATTTTTTTAAAACCCTGATGCGTCACCTGAAATACCGATACAACCCCACTACTTGCCGGTATGAACCGGTACCTTTTCAACTCACAACTATCCTGGGCAAGTTGTTTGCCTTTACGCTACTTACCGGCTCACTCATAATCGCTTTTCTGTTTGTGCATAGTGCACTTTTTACTACACAAACTGAACAAGCCTTGTTAAAAGAAAATAATGTATTGAAAGTTCACCGGACAGTTCTGAAACAAGAATTAAATCAAGTGCACGAGTCCCTTACCAAACTAAAGAAAACGGAGACCCTGGTGCACGAAAAACTGGCCAAAGAATTAACACCACCAACGCTGCTTGGTTCACTTACTTCCAGCCGTTCAAAAAACCATGCTCTTGACTTTGACGAACTTTTTAACAAAACCAAAGCACAGGCCGAAAACCTTTTGTATAAATCACGCTACACCAACTTTCTACTGGGCGATAAATTAACGATTAAATCGGACGATCTTTTATTACTCTCCAACATACCATCCTTACAACCCATCGAGAATAAAGAATTAACAAGACTTGTGTCCGGTTATGGCGAGCGTACACATCCCTTTCATAAAGCCAGGTACTTTCACAAGGGACTTGACTTTGTTGCCCCGCGCGGTACTGAAGTTTACGCCAGTGCCTCGGGCAAAGTAAGCGAAATTCGTTTAAGCGAGCTGCAGATGGGCATGGGCAACGTTATTGAAATCGATCATGGCAATGGCTATACAACGCGCTATGCCCACCTGGGTGAAGTAAAAGTAAAATCAGGTCAATCCGTTCAGAAAGGCACAGTAATCGGAACGGTAGGCATGACTGGCGGTGCCGTATCGCCCCATTTGCATTTTGAAGTATTGAAAAATTACAAACATGTTGACCCCATCGACTTTTTAATGGAAGGATTGGGAAGTGCTGAATATGCTGTGTTGCGTCTATTAGCCAAACAAAAAAACCAGGCGTTGGATTAATATGGCAAATCTCTACTATCGCTATAACCCTGAAACCTGCCAATACGAAAGGATACTTCCTGGCGGTAAAAAGTTACTAAAGCAGATAGCCGTTTATTTTCTGTTGTCAACACTTGTGGCCATTCCGGCAACAGGTTGGTATATCCACCAGTACTCCTCTTTACAGGAACAATACCTGATGCAGGAGAACAATACATTGTTAGCAGAATGGACCACGTTGCAGGATGAGATTGATGATGCTTATTCATCGCTCTCAGAATTCAATCGGAAAGATGACCAATATTACAGGACTTTGCTTGACCTTAGTCCGCTGTCGCCCAGCATTCGCGAAGCGGGTGTAGGGGGTATTGAGCGAAAACTGAATGACGTTGCCGATCATGCCCTGGTGAAAGAAAGCTACGAGCGTTTAGAGAAATTGAAACACCAGGTACAGGTTGAGCTACAATCCTTTGATGAGCTTAACCTGAAGGCAGACATCCAGCTGAGCAAACGGGCATCGCGTCCGGCCATATTGCCCATACACAGAAAAGACCTGGTGCACCTTCATACTACGTTTGGAAACCGCTTCCACCCGTTGTTACGGATTTGGCGCGACCACCGCGGACTAGACATGACTGCCCCCAAAGGAGCCCCGGTTTTTGCCACAGGTAACGGTGTGGTATCGCGGGCCGATTATTCAGAAACCTATGGCCTGGTAATTTATATCGACCACGGCTTTGGCTATGAAACGCGGTACGCCCACCTGCTTAAATATGAATTGAAACAAGGTCAGGAAGTTAAGCGTGGACAATTAGTAGGGTATGTTGGCACAACCGGGCAGAGCGATGCCTACCACCTTCACTATGAAGTTCTCCATAACGGTGTGCAGGTGAATCCCATCAATTTCTTTCAACGCGACCTAAGCCATCAGGAGTATCAAAAAATCGTACAACATCCTAAATACAAACCTTCCGGCAACTAACGCCCCGGTACGAATTTTCCCTTATAGCTTTTCTCGATTAGTTTTACACCCGACATAATGAACTAACCAGCTTGCATAACATGACTATGTTGAGAAAATTATTGTTTACCCTTTCGTTGCTGATCGTGACTATTGAATGCTTCGGGCAAACGGATAAAAAAGAAGAGGCTGTTTACAATACATTGGGGATTACATCACTTCCATACAATGCACCGGTTGCCCTGGAATTGGTGGCACGGTACCAGCATCGGGTTGCCACAACAAAGAATCCGAATGATCGATTTGACCGAAGTATTAACTCTCCTAAATCAGTCAACTATTTACCCGATAAAAAAAAATTCTACGTACAATCTTTGGAAGGCAACGAGACCGTTGTATACGATATCCAAACCTTTGAAAAAATAAAAGTTATACGTCACGTTTTCAATGCCTCCAACCAACACTTGTTTAAAAATGGAGAGCATACCGTTTTCGATTATCAATACCGTTACCGCAAAAGCGATTTCAATATTTTTAGCGGCAAACCCGTTGAAAGCTGCTTCTCGCACAATGGTAAATACCTTTGGGTAACCTATTACCGCAGAAGTTATGACGCCAATGCTGAGAGCCCCTCGGCAGTGGCCATTATTGATACAGATACAGATGATATCATAAGGGTAATGCCCACCGGCATACTTCCGAAAATGATCGCAGCATCGCCCGACAGCCGGTTTGTTGCCGTTACCCATTGGGGCGATAATACCTTAGGGATTATCGACACCCGTGGCGATGATCCTTTTGAATTCAGGTACGTAAACCATGCCATTGTTGATAAACGATTAGAGGTTAAATTTCAACCGGGCATAAAAGTGGACCGGGATAATAACTGCGGTTACTGCCTCCGAGGCACCGTATTTACACCCGATTCCAAATATTTATTGGTTGGACGAATGGGCGGTGACGGTGGCATTGCAGTATTTGATATGGACAACAACTTTCAATACCTGGGAGTAAGCTATAGCCCTTATTACAATATCCGCCATTTGATTATCTCGGGCGATGATCTCATCATCAGCAGTAACTCCACCGGTTATGTGCAAAAAATAAACCTTCAGGATTTTATACAAGACCGGATGGAGAACCCCGGCAGGAATACAGCACCAAAAGAAGCCTGGAAAAGTTGTTATGTTGGGCCCGGTGCCCGCACCATTGTTGCCTCATCGGAAGGGAGTTATGTTTTTGCATGTGTCAATGACGATAGTAAAATCGTAGTTGTTGACAGGCAAACCATGAAGAAAGTAGCCGAGATTGCTGCCGATTCATTTCCGGTGGGCATGGAAATCACAGCTGACGACAAGTACCTTCTGGTAACCGCACAAGGTAAAACCGGCAAAGGAGGCGGCCATTCCGTAATGGTCTATAAACTCGTTATACACTAAAATATTTTTCCCGGTAAGGGGTGTTGGCCGTAAAGGATTAATTGTTTACTTTGCTTCATCGCATGGCGTATAAGGAAAAAGAAATCGAAAAACTCTACTACTCTATTGGAGAAGTAGCCGAAATTTTCAACGTAGCCCCTTCCCTCATCCGCTTTTGGGAGTCAGAGTTTGATTTGATCAAACCAAAAAAGAACCGCAAAGGCAATCGTCAGTTTACCAAAGAAGATATTGAGAGCGTTCGCACCATTTACCACCTGGTAAAGGAAAAGGGCTTTACCCTGCAAGGCGCCAAGGAAATGCTTCGCAACGATAGCAACTCGGTAAAAGACAAAATCGAGCTCATCGATTCGCTTAAGAGTGTTCGAAGGTTCCTTGTCGAACTTCGCGACCAATTGCATTAACCTGAATTTTTAATCCGGTAATGAGCCTGTTACCAGGATTTCAGAACAAATTAGCATTCTTCTGAAATGATGGATCAAAACAGAGTTGCCTTAGTAGCCCTTCATTTTATTTCGGGTATTGGCGATTACACCATTCGCCAGCTTATCAGCTATTGCGGCTCAGCCGAAAAAGTATTTAAAACCCCTAAAGGAAAGCTCCTTAAAATACCGGGCATTGGGCCGGTGATTGCTGAAACGATAATCAAAGGAAGCCCATTCGAAAAAGCTGAAAAGGAGATCAGGCGCGCTGAAAAAGAATCTGTTGAAATTATTTTCTATATCGATAAAAAATATCCCTTACGCCTTAAGCATATTCCCGATGCACCGTCTATGTTGTACGTAAAAGGCAACATTGATTTTGAAAACGCAAAAACAGTTGGTATCGTAGGCACTCGTCAAGCAACTGCCTACGGCAAAGAACAGGTTGAAAAACTGGTAGCCGGCTTGGTGCCACACGGTGTTTTGATCGTAAGTGGCCTGGCGTACGGCATTGATATTCAAGCGCACAAACAAGCTTTAAAAAATAATTTGCCCACTGTAGGGGTGATGGGCAGTGGCATAGACATTATTTATCCGGCCGCTCACAAAGAAACCGCACAACGCATGCTTGAACATGGGGGATTGATTACTGAGAACCCCTTTGGGACAAAACCCGATGCGCACAATTTTCCTGAACGCAACCGCATTATTGCGGGGTTATCCGATGCCCTGGTAGTTATTGAAGCTGCCGAAAAAGGAGGTGCATTGATAACAGCCGAGATAGCGAATGGCTATAATAAAGACGTCTTTGCCTTTCCCGGCAGTGTTGGTGTAACCTATTCGGTCGGGTGCAACAACCTTATTAAAACGAATAAAGCACACCTCATCACCTCCGTAAAAGACCTGGAATACATTATGAATTGGGAGGCAACCAAGGTGACGCGGCCAAAAAAGGTCACTTCACTTGCCTTGGATGGCTACTCGGATGAAGAGAAAACCATCCTGAACCTGTTGCTGGAAAAAAGCCCGCTCATGATTGATGAGCTTAGTTGGAAATCAAATCTACCCGTTAGTCAGTTGGCTTCGGTATTATTGGGGTTAGAGTTCAACGGGGTGGTTAAATCGTTGCCCGGTAAACTGTATGCCCTTAATCGTTAGTCCTTTTCCTGGTTTTTCTGGTTGCACTTTTCTTTAATGAGTTCGTAGGCTTTTAAATCGCCTAATTCACCGGCTTTACTCAAGTCGAGGCAGCCGTTTTTCAAGTCACCGAACTCAATGCGTAACAAACCGCGCATGTAGTATGCATCAACATTCCTCTTATTAATAGCAATGATTTTCGAACAATCGTTAATGGCATCCTGATAGGCCTGCAAATATTGTTTTGCCTTGCCACGGTTATAGTATGCCTCCACAAAATTTTCATTTAGTGCAATGGCTGCAGAATAATCGTCAATGGCGCCATAATAATCCTGCAACTTCATCTTCACATTGCCCCGGGCAAAAAACGCTTCCGTTAGTTTGGGATTCTTTTCGAGTGCTGTATTATAATCTTTCATGGCTCCGTGGCGATCATCAAATTGCGCCTTTATGTTTCCACGGAAATAATAAGCCGATGCATAATTCGGATCGAGTTCTATAGCCTTATTTAAGTTTAGAAGCGCCTCAACATGTTCTTCCTTTTCTAAAAGCTCGCGCCCCTTTTGGGTATATTCTTTCGCGTTTTGTGCTAAACTGAGCAACGAAAAACCAAGCAACCCGGCCACTACAATAATCCTTCTCATAACGATTTGATCTTTTGAGAACAAAAGTAGCGGGTTGGTATCCCAAATGCCCAACAACGTAATATTTTCAGTGCTTTGGAAATATTTCATGGGCCATCAGCAGGCTTTTTTGAAAGGCTTGCTGGTTTATAACAGGGGCAGCCCCATAACGGGCAAGGCATTCCACTATGGTTTCGGTTGCCAGGTTGCCTACCAATTCGTCTTTCGCCATCGGGCAACCGCCAAAACCTTTAATGGCCCCATCAAACCGCTTACAACCGGCTTTAAAAGCTGCTTCTACTTTTTCGAAGGTCGATGTTGGGTTTGAATGTAAGTGAGCACCTAACTCAATTTCAGGGAATTTTTTTATGATACTGGTAAATAGAAATGTAATGTTTTCAGGATTTGATACGCCTATGGTATCGGCCAGCGAAATTATCCGGATTCCTAACGTGACTAAAATGTCTACAAACTGCTCCACCGTTTTAACATCGTACGGATCTCCATAAGGGTTGCCAAACCCCATGCTGATGTAAGAAACCAATTGCTTGCCCGACTGCCCGCAAAGTTCCTGGACTTCAGCAACCGTATTCAAGGCTTCCGCAATCGACTTGTTGGTGTTTCGCTGTTGAAACGTTTCGGAGATGGAAAGCGGGAAACCCAGGTAGGTAATCGCCTCATGCTTACAGGCTTCTTCGGCACCACGTGTGTTTGCCACAATCGCTAAAAGTTTTGTTGGGCTCGTTTTCCAGTTTAGCGCGTTCAACACATCCACCGTATCGCGCAACTGGGGTATGGCTTTCGCGGAAACAAAGCTCCCGAAATCAATTGTATCAAAACCTACTTCAAGCAGTTGATTGATGTATCGGATTTTTTGTTCCGTTGGGATAAATTCCGCGAGGCCCTGCATGGCATCACGCGGACATTCAATGATCTTCATGTTTCAAATTTACTGGGCACCGACAATTAACCTTAACATAAAATGCTGGTAAATTAAAATTGCAGGAAAATAGCTACAATAGTCGGCTGTATAAGCACTTTATCTGTGAAATGAGTTTATTTTAGAATTTTAAAGGATAAAGTTGTCGCTATTGATCATTTTACGCTATGCCACTACCCGAATACTCCGGCCCTCTTGGTTTTAACCGCGCAGCGCACCTGCTAAGGCGCGCTTCCTTCGGCCCGACAAAACAGCAAATTGAAGCGTTTGCTGTATTAACACCTTTGCAAGCTACTAATCTTTTGTTTCGTCAGGCACTGCCGGCCCCTTCTGTTCCGGTAGATCCGGATACAAACAGTCAGTGGGTAATTACCGGTGTCACCGATCCGGAGAAAATGGAATTTCAATACGAAGAATACTTTAAGCGATGGTTTGTTGGGCAAATGCTAAGTATTGGCGTACCGCCCGCCCTTAGCCTTGCGTATTCTGCGCGTGAAAAGTTGGTCATGTTTTTACATACCCATTTCACCGCCATTCAGGAAAAAATTGCCAGCAGCCGCGCACTGTACTTCCAAAATATGTTATACCGGCAGTTTGCACTGGATGCAACTGCCTTGCCGGAAGTGAATTTCCGCGAATTGACCAAAAAAGTAAGTGTTGACAACGCGATGCTTCGTTTACTTGATGGTAACTTAAATGTGAAGGGAAGCCCAAACGAGAACTACGCGCGTGAACTGTTTGAGTTGTATTCAATTGGCAGAGGGTTAGAAGGTTCACTCCCGCCCACACCTGGCCCTGGCGATTACATTTTATACAAAGAACAGGATGTTCAGGCCGCAGCACGTGTATTGTCAGGATTCGATTTTGATAATACGTTTTCAAACATCGATCCGGATACCAACCTTCCTCGGGGCCGCGTTCGGGGAAGCAACACCAATGCCTCCAGTCACGATAACGGCATAAAGCAATTCAGCGATAGTTTTATTGATGTCAATACCGGGCAACCGTATATCATCCAGCCCGACCCAACCTTGCTGAACGGAGCAAACCCAACATTAGAAAGCGCACTGGATGAAATCAGCCAACTGATTGACATGATCTACGAGCAGGAAGAAACGCTTCGCCACATCTGCCGAAAAATCTACCGGTACTATGTTTATCACGATATACCGGCAACGCTGCACAACACCATTATTGCTGAAATGGCCAATACCTTCAGGGCAAATGGCTTTAAGTTGCAACCCGTTGTTGAAAACCTGTTGCGCAGCCAGCATTTTTATGAAGCTGCTGCCGGAGTGGAAGACGATAACTTTGGCTGCATTATTAAATCCCCTATTGATCTGATTGTAGGATCACTACGGTTTTTCAACTATCCGATACCTGACATTACCGTTTCCGCAAATGAGTTTTACCAAAAAACTGGTGAGATCATCGGTTTAGCCGATAACCAGGGCATGTCGTTTTACCAACCCTTCGATGTGGCCGGCTATGATGCATACCACCAGTTTCCAATTTATTACCGTAGCTGGATTACCGTAAACTACCTGGCCAACCGGTATGAGTTTATTCGTAAGTTGATTTCACAAATGGAAGGCGGCATGCTAAAGGTTGATGTTGTAAATTTCGTTCAAACCAACTTTAGCCCTGCCATTGCCTCCAATGCCCGCAGCCTGATCATTGAACTTGCGCGCTTGTTGTTGCCGATTAGTAATAACCTGACGTTTGACACCGCAGCCGATGATACTGCTACCATTACCGCTGAACGGTTAAATTATTTCCTGGTGTCCTTCCTGGAGAATCCTAAAATTGATGATAACCCCGAAGGCGCATGGACCATACGCTGGACCAATGGGTTTGATCCAGAAACCGTGAGGCGCCAACTTGAAAATTTATTTAATGCCATGATGCAATCTCCCGAATACCAACTCCACTAACATGAAGCGCAGAAATTTCCTAAAGAAAATACCCCTAGCCCTAAGCTTGCCCTTTGCCATTAATGGCATTCCGTTAAAGGTAATGGCCAACAACCCGCTTTCACGGTTGGCACAACAAGGCGACAGCGACCGGGTATTGATCATCCTTCAACTTCACGGTGGTAATGATGGATTAAACTCGTTGATTCCGGTTGAACAATACGACCAATACTATAGCCGAAGGGCCAACATTGCCATCCCCAAGAGTAATAGTTTACGCAAATACATTCCCCTGGACAGCACATTGCCGGCCAACAGGCAGGTGGGCCTTCACCCCGACATGCAGGCCATGAAAGGCCTGTACGACCAGGGCAAGGTTGCCTTTGTGCAAGGTGTTTCCTATCGCAACAACAACGGCTCTCACTTCCGCGGCCGCGATATCTGGTTTATGGGGGGAGGTTCCGATGATTACTTTTCTTCCGGTTGGGTGGGCCGTTACCTGCAGCAGGAGTACGCCCCGTTGCAATACCCTGCCGACTTCCCCAACAATGACATGCTTGACCCGTTGGGCATTGAAATGGGGAGCGATGTTTCCCTGATCTTCCACCAGGAAAACAACATACCCACTTCTTTGTCATTAAATGATCCGGTTGGTTTTGCCAACCTGGTAGAAGAACTGGAAGGCTTTCAGGACAAAGACATCGACCCGCGCGGAAAACCCCCGGAATTCCTCGATAATTCTCCGTACGGAAAAGAAATGAATTGGATACTTGGTTTGGAAAAGAAAACCGATGACTATGCCAAGCGCTTGTACGAAGTCTTTCAGGCCGGTGGAAACACAACTGTAACCTATCCGGAAATTTATCCCTTTAATGCCCCTACAGGAAGCAAGCGCAACCATCTCTCACCACAATTAAGGCTTATTGCCCGCCTCCTTGCGGGAGGGTGCAAAACCAAGGTTTTTATGGTTAAGATTGGCGGTTTCGATACACATGCTTCGCAAGTGGAAAGCTATGACCCCACCATGGGTATACATGCTGCCTTGATGTACCACATATCAACGGCTATGAAGGCTTTCCAAGACGATTTGAAAGCCCGTGGATTGGAATCAAGGGTACTTACCGTTACCACATCTGAATTTGGCCGAAGGGTCCATTCAAACGGAAGTTATGGAACTGACCACGGAACCGGTGGCCCCATTTTCGTATTTGGCCGTGGCGTAAACCCGGGTGTTATTGGCAATGTGCCCGACATGACTCGTGATAACATTGAAATGCAATACGACTACCGGCAGGTGTATGCTAACCTGTTAAAAGACTGGATGCTGGTGGATGAACAAAAAATCACCAACGACATCTTCTTCGGTAATTTTATAGATGGCCCCCGTGAAGAGGGTGGATTTTATCAGCCCCTTCCACTTGCCGTACAGGTTATTTCCAGTACAGAACCATTTGTAAACCAGCGCTTCAACCTTGGTGATTGCTATCCAAACCCAGCAAAGGGGCAAACCGCCTTTACCTTCAGGACAAATGCCGAGGGTATGGTGCAAGTAATGCTTTACGATCGAACCGGCAAACCAACAAAACAACTGGTAAAGCAAAACTTTGAACCTGGTGAACACAGTATTGCGGTAGACCTGACAGGAATACCTGCAGGATTGTATATTTATAAAATGAATATGGGTTCGTTCGAACAAACGAAAAAACTAGTTGTGATACATTAGCGCATGAAAAAACTCTACCCCCTCGGTTTACTTCTTCTGCTTACCGCGTTAGCCTTCGGTCAGCCTTCAAAAAAGAAAAACCCGCAGTCCTTCAACAGCCGGGCACCAAATACCCCGGGCGGGAATTTTTTGGACAAACAATGGTGGCTTGGCCTTAAAGCCGGAGTAAACCTATCCGATGTGACCATCGAGAAGCGATATTCAGCTTTATCTCCAGGCAATTATCCTGCTTCCCTTACCGATAAAGCGTACGATTCATACAACGCCTTGGGAAGCCAGGTTACCCTTGAGGTCAGCTTTTACTATAAAGGATTTTCATTCAGCCTGCAGCCCGCTTACCGGCATTCCATCTTTACCTACTCCAATAATTATGAGTGGACTGATCCTGAAAATGCAACCAACCGGTTAGAATTGCTGTACAACAACGAACAAAAAGTTGATCACGCTGAACTTCCGTTGATTTTCAAATACGACATTATTGGAAACCGGTTACGTCCTTACGTGCAGGTAGGTATTTATTACGGTTTCCTCATAAACGCCAATAAATCGGTAGAAGTATCTGGCACCGATTATGCATCGGGCGGGATTAATAAATTCACAAACGACCCCGTGATTATAGGCGCTAAAGATCTCTTTGCGAAAAATCATTGGGGCTTGTTAGGTGGCATTGGCGCCAATTACAACCTGGGCAATGTTCGGTTAAACCTTGACATTCAATATCGGAAAGGTATGAGCTTGCTGAATTCAACCGAAAACCGCTTCGGCAGCGACAGGCTGTCGGGCATTGGTGAGGCAATGGATGATATTAAACTCAATAACCTGGCTTTCTCCTTTGGGTGCCTGTTCCCCATGCGTTACCTGGCCAGCGGATTTAAAACATTGGATCAACGATGACAAAGTTCCTACTCCCCCTCCTGCTTACCGGATTGCTGATCGTTACTTCCTGCGTGGAAGAAACCAATCCTGAATTTGATCAAAAGTCGTTTACCAAGATTTACGACAACAACCTGTTTACAACAAACTACTTTCCCATTGATATGGCACAAACACCCGATGGCGGATACCTTATTTTGGGAGGGCGCAGGTTGGCTGATTCCAATTTTACCGGTATTTACCTGATGAAGGCCGACAAAGAAGGCAACTTTGTAAAAGAAATAGAGGTTGATAACAACGTGGTTAACCCCATTGCACAACTGGCGGCTTTCAACAATTCCTATTACTTCTTTTGCATGGATCCGCTCACTTTACAGGTGCAATTGGCGCAAACTGATGCAGACCTTGAGGCCGTAAGTTTTACCGCAGCCGCTGGCGATCTTTACTACCCGTGTGCCGCAGGCATTGACGGTAACAATTTCGTGCTACTGTCCTACGATCATCTCACCAAACAATCGGTTATTGCCGTGGTCAATGCAAGCGGGGCTGTTAGCCAGTCGAAAGCATTTACCATAGGGGCGGGCGACAAAGTGGAAGAACCCATTATCAATCATTTCATTCGCACTGGCCGGCAATATCCGTTTGATGCCGGGCGCATCCCCGGTGGCCTCTTCTACTTCAATGGTTTTTATAACTATACCTTTTCGCTTGTCTTTACCGACCTCTCCCAAAACGATCCCCGGGGTGTCGTACAGGGCATACAGGACGATGGTGGCTTTAGCGCCATACAGCCACTTTCCACCACTAAGTTTGCCGGTGCCAGGTTTAACTTTGGCGATAACTATTTACTACCGAATGTAAACCTGAACCCAACCGGAATATCCTCCAGTGTTGATTTGGGTGGCAATACCTTGCCCGAACTTGAACCAAATGCCAAAGTTCGTATTCTCCGTGCCACCATCAATTCAAAAAATGTGTTGGTTTATGGAAGCAACACGCGCTCTAAGCAAATTGGTTTGTATTTCTACGATGAAGCCAACGGCACATTCTTATCCAGTAAGTACCTTGGATTCTCCAATCCCTTCGAGATCTCACAAGTCATCAGTACAGAAGATGGTGGATTAGCGGTATGCGGCACAACCTACCTTGCCGGGCGCTTCCCCAGGATTTGCCTGATAAAAATTGATGCAAAGGACATAACCGGACTCCAGTAATTCAGGCAGCCCAAACTTTCATCTACACTGCGACTTGGTATACCTGAGGTTTTTTGTGCACCTTCGCGGGTAAACCTATTATGCTTGCAATCCGCAACAATATTGATCTTAAGCCCTATAATACTTTTGGTATCCACGCGGTGGCGCTTCATTTTGTTACTATAAATACGCTCGCTGAACTTCACGAACTCATCCATACCGATTTATTCAAGAATGAAAAGCATTTGATTATTGGCGGAGGAAGTAACCTGCTGCTAACGCAAGATTTCAAAGGCATAATTATACACAACAACCTTAAAGGGATAGCGGTACAAAAAGAGACGGATGAAACAATAACCCTTGAGGTATCATCCGGTGAACCGTGGCACCCATTTGTAGCGCATTGTGTACAGCACGATTGGGGTGGCATTGAAAATCTATCGCTCATACCCGGTACCGTGGGTGCTGCCCCCATGCAAAACATTGGTGCCTACGGTGTAGAACTCTGTGAAGTAGTCGATACTGTTAGTGGAATTGATCTGAAAACCGGTGACCTGAAAACATTTTCGAACCGCGAATGTATGTTCGGCTACCGCGAAAGTGTCTTCAAAAAAGAGTTACGGGAAAAATTTTTTATTTCAAGTGTTACTTTAACCTTAAGTAAAAAAAATCATCGGTTAAACATTGAATATGGGGCAATCAAGCAGACCCTTGATAGCATGCACATCACTACGCCAACAATTCAGTCCATCAGCGAAGCAGTGATTGCAATTCGTAGAAAAAAACTTCCCGATCCATCTGCAATTGGTAATGCAGGAAGTTTTTTCAAGAATCCCGTTATTACCGATTCACACTATCAATCATTAAAAAAAACGTATTCAGAACTACCTGGTTATTCAACTGAAAATCAATTAGTTAAAGTGCCTGCGGCCTGGCTCATTGAACACTGCGGATGGAAAGGAAAACGATTTGGTGATGCCGGTGTGCATGCCCATCAACCACTCGTTTTAGTAAACTATAATCACGCTACAGGTGAAGAAATTTTTTTGCTGGCTACGCGTGTCCGTACTTCCGTTCGCGAAAAATTTGACATTGATTTGGTGCCGGAAGTGAACATCATTTGAATGACATATCACGTCACTACCGAAAAGTTTTTGACTGCAAAAAAAATCACACGTCCAAAAATTTTTGCTTAAAAATTTTTGCGTATTAATTTTTTGTTATAACTTTTCACAACTTTTTAACCTTAAACATTTAACGCTATGGCAAAGAAAGCGAAAAAGGCAGCTAAGAAGAAAACAGCTAAGAAAGCTGCCAAGAAGAAGAAGTAATTAGGTAACCCCTAAAAACTTTGCGAAGGGAAGTAATTCAGAATTACTTCCCTTTCGTCATTTTAGAGGGTCATCATTCCATCTGTTTAAGTTCCATTCACACGGTTGCGGAAATTTAATGGGCCTATAGCTTGCACCACCTTGTATAGCAGCCGTAATTTTGAGTGAAAATATTTCATCTTTTAACTAAATATGATTGACATGGCTAAAGCAAGTGAAAAGAAATCAACTCAACCTCCCGCTAAAAAAGCTGCTGCTCCCCGCAGCAAAGCTAAAGCCACTTCATCCCTTTCGCTTGAGAAAGTAAGCGAACAAGTAATTGAAAAGTTTCAGGCGCTTAATGCCGAGCCTCAATTGCAAGCTGACATTGCCTGGTGCCTGGGAAGTTACCGGTATGATAAAAACCCGGTAGGCCTGTTACAGAATTGCACGTTGGCATTGTCGGCATTGAAGTCTCTAAAAGAAAAGAGTGCTAAGGCGGTTCCTGCTAAGCTCATCACCGACCTGGAAAAGGTGCTGGCACAAAAATAATTTCAAATCATGTGTGTTACGTTGGTGAGTTGGCCGTGGTACTTTTCGGCTACCACACCAAACCGGTGAAGGAAATCAACCCCTTCATCCGATTCCAGGCCTTTATGTTCGGCATAGGAGTTCAGGTAAATAACCCGTGTAATGCCCATAGAGTAAATAATGCGCGCACACGCCAGGCAAGGCGATAAGGTTACGTATAGGGTTGAGCCCTCAACAGCAGTTTTATTCTTAACCGCATATAAAATGGCATTTTGCTCAGCATGAATGGCCAATGAACAGCCCCCCTTTGAATCACGTGGGCAACCTTCTTCGGGCCACTCCTCATCGCAATTGTGCGTACCCGAAGGCGGCCCGTTATACCCGATTGAAATTATGCGTGTATCTTTAGTCAGCACAGCACCTACATGACGTTTAATGCAATGCGACCGCTTGGCAAGGTTTACTGCCAGCTCCATAAAAATATCGTCAAAAGCAGGTCGGTTCATAGGTAGTTTTGCTGTTACGATGTAGTAATTATTCGGGTAACACTTTTATAGTATATTCGCCCAAGTTAATGTTGCTTAATGGTTCAAACAACGTATAGCATTTTAATTATTCTTTTCATCACGTTTACGGCTCAGGTAACTGAAGCACAGCAAGCTATTAAACCGCGCTCAAGTCCAACCGCAATAATTTCAGCCAGGTATAAGGATACCTACATTAAAATTACCTATTGTCAACCGCACAAGCGTGGCCGCGAAGTATTTGGAAAACTGGTGCCCTACAATGAAGTTTGGCGAACCGGTGCCAATGAAGCTACCGAAATAACAACAACGCGTGATATCTATTTCGGGGGAAACCTGGTGCCCGCAGGAACCTATTCTATTTTTTCAATACCCGGACCGGATGAATGGACCATTATCCTGAACAAAGAAAACGGCTTGTGGGGCTCCTATAATTATAATAGCAAACTCGATTTGCTGCGCTTTAAAGTACCGGTTACGGATACAGGCAATACAACGTATGAAGCTTTTAGCATGGTGCTTGATCAGCGAAACAATGTGGCCGACCTTTTGCTTCTATGGGATAAAACCAAGATTATTATTCCAATCCAGTTTATTGAATCCAAACCATGAAACACGCTTGTATTATCCCTTTTTTATTTTTATCACCCCTTTTCGGTTTTACCCAAGATGACCTGACCGAACTGGATAAGCGAAACGGCTTCAAGAACATTAAAATGGGCATGCACATTGATTCGGTGGCGGGCTCAAAATTCAAAAAGGACTTTAAAGAAAAAGGCCATTACCCAGCTAAATTGTATGAGGTAATCGATCCTGAAAACGCTTCCATTGGCGAAGTGGCCGTAAACAAGATTGAAGTTAAAACCTACAAAGACCTTATTTATGAAATCTCGGTGATCACAGCAAAAGATACCCGTCTGATGAAAGGGATGGAAAGCGCATTAGGAAAACCCATTTACGATGTGCGTAACGAAAGCTATACGTGGATGGGCAAAAACCTCACCCTCAAATTCAGGCCTGCTTCCAAAACCACGCTTGAATTGCTTTATTCCTCCGCGATTATCAGGCGCATGATGGAAGAAGATAAGAAGAAAAAAATCGATGATATAGCAGATGATTTTTAGATCGTTCTCACAGCTTAAATAAAGGCTAACAAAAACCGGTTAGCCCTTTTTTTTTCTTATCACCACCACCTTATTTCTTTTAGACCACTTTTGGTACACAATTCCTACAACTACCAGTATGCACAACGCAATAAACTGTGAGTTTGAAACATAATCATCAATCACAAACCCCCTGGCCTGATCACCACGGAAATACTCCAAACCAAATCTTCCAAGGGCATAGAGCATCAGGTATACCAAAAATAATTGTCCGTGAAACTGCTTTCTCGATCGGAGAAGCAGTAGTCCGATCATTACCAGAAGAATAAAACCAGCTTCCATGAGCTGGGTAGGAAACAAGGGGGTATTCAACGGGTTGGCCTGGCAAGCAGGATCGGTAAAGGTGACACCAAACGTGCCGGTTGTAGGTTTACCATAACAACAACCGGCCATAAAGCACCCTACCCGTCCAAACATATGCACCAGGCAGGTTACCACCGCCATAATGTCGAGCATTTGGTATACCGGTAATTTGTTGCGCTTAAAGTACCAGAACATTGTAGGTACAGCAAACAGGAACGAACCATAAAAAACAAAGCCACTTCCGGTAAATAATTTTTTTGGATCAGACAGGTATAAAGAAGGGTTCTCAAACAGCAGGAAAACCTTTCCACCCACAACAGCTGCCAAAAAGATAAACAAGAATAAATTATTGGCCTGGTCAAACGTTAGGTTTACCTCCTTCCTTCCTCGAATGGTCAGATAGGAAACAGCAAAGACAACACCAACGGCAATCATGAAGCCGTAGGAATAGATCGTGAAGTTTCCTGATTCAATTAATACCGGATGCATTAAAACTGAAGTTTATCCTACCCTACTTCGAATAAGAAATTCGGTACACTACATTGGCCTGGTCGTCCGATACCAACATAGAACCGTCATTTAAAACCAGCACATCAACCGGCCTGCCCCAGGCCTTTTGGGTTTCATCATCCAGCCAGCCACTGGCGAAAGTACTGTAGCTGGTGGATTTGGTGTTTCCTTGCACATTCACCAGTGTAACACGATAGCCGATTTTTTTTGAGCGGTTCCACGAACCGTGTTCAGCAATAAAGAGTTGGTTTTTATATTGATCCGGGAACATAGAGCCAGTATAAAATTTCAAGCCTAACGGGGCAGTGTGTGGCCCCAGGTTTTGCGCAGGCACAGTGAAGTCGCTGCAGGGTCTTTTGCTGCCAAATTCAGGGTCTTTAATCGTACCGCCATGGCAGTAAGGATACCCGAAGTGCATACCGGGCTTTGGTGCATAGTTCAATTCGCAGGGTGGTATATCATCACCCATCATGTCGCGGCCATTATCGGTAAACCACATTTCTTTTGTGTCGGGATGCCAGGTAAAGCCCACGGTATTACGAACGCCCTGTGCAAAAATTTCCCTGCCGCTGCCATCAGCATTAATTCGGGTAATCGTAGCAAAAATTTCTTCTTTTGATTCGCAGATGTTGCACGGTGCCCCTACCGGAACATAGAGTTTCCCATCAGGACCAAAAGCAATGTACTTCCAGCCGTGATGGGTCTTATCCGGATAGGTATCATTTACAACACTAGGTGCGGGCGGATTAGCCAGTTTGGATTCTATACCCACATACTTCAGTATACGACTCACTTCCGCCACGTATAAATCACCATCTTTAAAAGCTACACCATTAGGCATGTTCAAGCCAGAAGCAATCACCCATTTTTTATCGGCCTTAAAATCACCATCGGTGTCTTTAACCGCATAAACTTTATCGCCATTACGGTTACCAATGTATAGAACACCAGAAGGGCTCATAACCATGGAACGGGCATTCTCAACTTCAGCAAAAACATCAATCTTAAAACCAGCCGGCATTTTTATTTTTTCCAGGGGCAACGTTTTGGAGTATTCTGTTAACGCCTCCACACTTCCGTCATCACCCACCGGAAGCTCCACAACAGCAGGTTTTGAGCCACTGTTGCATTGCAACAAGGCAACGGCTAATAAAGCAACAGGAAATACAAATTTTGCTATCCGCATAATCATAAGTTTAAGCCGGAAGATAAGCCTAAACGCAATGAATAGAAACCAAATTTTTTGGGGTGGTCTTTCCAAGTGATTTAGGTTTCCATGAAGTTTAACCCGTACAAAAATTATCTTTGCGGTTAAATGCTATCGATAACTAACCTTTCATACTTTATAGGAGGGCGCGCCCTCTACGAAAACGCCAATATGTTCATTAAGCCGAAAGACAAAATAGGGCTTATTGGGCTAAATGGCCGGGGAAAATCAACCTTATTGAAGCTGATTAACGGTGAATTAACCCCCGATTCAGGTAGCATTAGCAAAAGCAACGAATGCTCCCTGGGATTCCTCAACCAAGACCTGCTCTCCTACCAAACGGATGATTCCATCCTTACGGTTGCCATGGGGGCTTTTAAAGAAGTGGTGGATATGGAAAGGCAAATGGAGGTACTCATTCACAAGCTGGAAACAGAATATAAGGAAGCCCTGGTAGAAAAACTTTCGAAACTGCAAGAAACGTACGACCACCTTGGTGGTTACGGATTACAAGCCAAAGCGGAAGAAGTGCTGGAAGGGATTGGCTTTACCACAGCCGATTTACACCGGCCCTTAAAAGAGTTTTCAGGGGGTTGGCGAATGCGGGTAATGCTGGCCAAACTTTTATTGGAGAAGCCCGCGTTATTGATGCTGGATGAGCCCACCAACCACCTTGATTTACCTTCTATCGAATGGGTGGAAGAATACTTAAGGAATTATGATGGTGCAGTAATCATCGTATCGCACGACAGACGATTTTTAGATAATGTGGTAACAAAAATTGTTGATGTTACCCAGCAGCAACTGATCACCTATGAAGGCAACTATTCCTTTTATTTAGAAGAAAAAGAATTACGCGAAGAGATACAGCAAAACGCTTACGAAAACCAGCAACAAAAAATACGACAGACCGAGCGCTTTATTGAACGCTTTCGGGCAAAAGCCACTAAGGCGCGCCAGGTGCAATCGCGGGTAAAAGCGCTCGACCGGATGGAGAAAATTGAAGAAGTGGTGAACGATACCGCTACGGTAAATTTCAGGTTCACCTTTAACCAGCAACCGGGTCGCTATATTGTTACGCTGGACAACCTATCCAAGGCTTATGGCCAGCTTCAAATACTAAAAAATACTTCCATCTCCATTGAGCGCGGTGATAAAATAGCGCTGATCGGTGCTAACGGAAAAGGTAAATCAACCTTGCTCCGTATAATTGCCGGAACTGAACCCATAGAAGGCAACCGTACTTTAGGGTACAATGTCATCCAGGGATTTTTTGCCCAACACCAACTGGAATCGCTACACCTTGAAAACGAAATGCTGGATGAACTAAAACAGGCAGGGTCGGGCAAAACAGAGCAGCAACTTCGTAATGTGCTGGGCTGCTTTCTTTTTTCGGATGAAGATCAATTCAAAAAAATAAAGGTGTTATCCGGTGGGGAAAAATCACGGGTAGCACTTGCCAAAACATTGATATCCGAAGCTAACTTCCTTATGCTGGATGAACCTACCAACCACCTGGATTTCATTTCAGAAAATATCCTCATCCAGGCCCTTCAGCAATACCAGGGAACATTTGTAGTCGTATCGCACAACCGTCACTTTATAAGCCAGGTGGCCAATAAAATCTGGTACATTGAAGATTACCAAATAAAGCAATATCCCGGTACTTACGAAGAGTATGACTATTGGAAAAAAAGAAGAGAAGCGGAAAATAAAATCCAGCATGACGCCCCTAAGCCGGGCAAACCTGAAAAAAAACAAGAACAACCTGTTGCAAGCGCTAAACCATCTAACGGTCAGTCCTTAAAACCGCTTCAACGCGAGCTGGATAAAGTTGAGCAAAAGATTGAACAGCTTACGGCCGAAAAAAATAAGTTGGAAGAGCAAATGACACGACCAGAGGTCTTCAGCAATTATGAAAAACTTAACGATGTGCAGGTTGCCTTTGATAAAGTAGCAACAGCGCTTGATGAAGCCAACAGCCAATGGGAAAAAATTGCCCTTGAATTAGATGAGCGCTCTAAATCAGTTTAGGGGTTACAATGATCACAATACATAGGATCTTCAACCTCTCTGTTTTTCGGAAAAAGTTTTCGCTCTTTAAAACCACATACCTTGCAGGCATAATGATGCGCCAAAATACTTTGTGTGGGTGAAGCGCACTGCGAGCATGGCAACCCACGCTCTAAGTCGGTAAGTTTGAAATGTACAGCATGACATGACGGGCATCGGTTGAGCAGTACGTTAAGCATGGCTTCCGTAGCCTTTTCAATAACGTTCATGCGCGAGGGATTAAACATAGCCCGCATATCCGTTTCTGCGTACACCCTGCCGTAGCGATCCTTCATTTGGTTAAAGGCATCCATCAGGTAATGATAATCCTGAATGCCTTTCTGTATTGTTGTTGGCTTATAGAGATCGTTTTTTAGGATTATGGCATGGGTAGGAAAGTGTACTGCCTTTGCAAAGTCGAGCAAAGCATCGGTGTTGGTAATTTCAGCGTGTAAAAAATTAGTTTCGGGTGAAATGGATTTGCCGATGCAGTGAATATCCAAAGCGCGATCGAAAAAGTAGACCAGCTCTTCGTTAACAGGTACCCCGAACAGATAGGGATGTGGACCGAAACTTCCTTCACTGGCCACGGCCAAATCAAAACCCGTTTCTTCCATGGCCCATTCGCACTTACGCCTGGCTACTTCTTCAGGGGTTCCTATCCTTGCAACCTCTCCGCTAAAAGTTCCGAGCAGATCGGTATTCAGTTTTGTGGTTACATGAACCCTTACACCCAGCGTTTGCTCCAGCAAGGACCGCATTACGCGATCCTTGCCGTGCATGGTGGCAATAACCAGGTTTCTTTCCCGAAACTCCGGAACCATTACTCAAAAGAGTTAAGATTATTGGCCTTG
This sequence comes from Cyclobacteriaceae bacterium, assembly GCA_025808415.1. NCBI lineage: Bacteria > Pseudomonadati > Bacteroidota > Cytophagia > Cytophagales > Cyclobacteriaceae > Cyclobacteriaceae bacterium. The sequence goes on along the minus strand of CP075525.1, from coordinate 1,871,291 downwards.
CCCTAATGAATAAGCTGCTTTACCATCGAAGTGATAAAGATTTTCTGTTTTGACAATATCGATATTAGCATCCGTTGCGCGCTGCAACAATTGGATAATATCATTTTTCTTCAGTAAACCATCTTTGGGTTTGAACCGGCAACGCCAATGGTCGGTACAAAAGGTTTCCTCAAAACCTTCGGGCCAAACCTTTATGCCGCGGTTGGTAATCATGGATAACGTTACATCTGCTAATTGAACGGGTTGGATGATTTTTGCCAACTCATCAGCCGAAGTACCGCTCCAGTGAACGAATAAATCAACACCAACAAGTTCCTTCTTAGCCGGAGCTTTACGGCTATATTTCTTAAGGTTCAGTGTTGCATTTTTTGCATAGGTAACCGCCTTCAATTGCGATGGCTTTTTGCCGAGGTTAGCGATTACGGCATCGGCAAACTCGTTGGTGCCTACTTTTTTCTTGCTAGTCTCTTCCTTGTAGATATCGTAGGTATGAATGCCGTCTTCAATAGTTTTTAACCAGGCGTTTTGTACTTTCTCCGCAACATCGGTTTGGCCGATGTGATTTAACATCATAATAGCACCTTGCAGGAGCCCTGACGGATTAGCCATATTCTGACCCGCCCTCCGTGGCGCAGAACCGTGGATCGCTTCGAACATGGCGCATTGCTCACCAATATTTGCTGAACCAGCCAAGCCCACTGAACCCGCAATTTGCGCGGCTACATCGGAAAGAACATCCCCATAAAGGTTAGGCATTACGATCACATCAAAAGCCTCTGGCGTATCGGCCATTTTTGCAGCCCCTATATCGATGATCCAATGTTCATTTTCAATTTCCGGGTATTCTTTGGCGATTTCATCAAACACCTGGTGAAACAACCCATCGGTTTGCTTCATGATATTGTCCTTTGTAAAGCAGGTTACTTTTTTACGGCCATATTGTTTTGCATATTCAAAGGCGTAATGTACAATTTTCTCACAACCAGGACGACTGATCAGTTTTAAACATTGTACCACTTCATCGGTTTGCTGGTGCTCAATACCTGCGTACAAATCTTCTTCATTCTCGCGCACGATAACAACATCCATTATAGGATGCTTGGTCTTAACGAAAGGATGCAGGCTAATGCAAGGGCGGATATTGGCATACAAGCCCAGAAATTTCCGGGTAGTTACATTAAGGCTTTTGTATCCACCGCCTTGAGGAGTAGTAATAGGAGCTTTCAGGAATATTTTATTCCTGCGTATAATATCCCACGATTCTTTTGCTATGCCGGAAGTATTACCCGACAGGTATACTTTTTCACCAACTTCAATTTCATCAATCTCAATATTTGCACCGGCAGCCTTAATGATGGCGAGTGTGGCATCCATAATTTCCGGGCCGACACCATCGCCTTTCGCAACTGTTATTCGTGTCATAGATAAATGGGTTTTACGGCCGCAAAAATCGGCAAACCCATTTATTAGTTGTTATTTATAATTACTATATATACCATAATAAATACTTATATATCACCACAACCCGAAACCCATTTGTACAACAATGCGGTTTAGGTCAGCGTGTTAGTTACACCGCATCCAATAGTGGCAAAGGGTGCATAAACCGGTTCATAATACGTATAGGCTACCGATTCCGTGCATTTATTGTTACAACCTTCCAGTAAAATACTTAATCCTAAAAGTGCTGTTAAAATAAGCAACGCCAACAGGCGGGAGTTTTTAACGGTAATGGTGTTCATGGGAGCAGGCTTTTTTCGTTAGACCACAATCTGTTTCACCGGGTTGTAAGGCTATCGGAAAATATACCTGAAACGCAAGGACACATCGAACGTAATCGGTGCTACTTCAGCATTTGCATCGCTTTTGTAGATCGAGTTTAACGCGTAACGCATGCCTGGATTGATGGCGATTCGGTAGTGATCCGAAAATTTATAACTAAATTCGGTACCGGCCAACCCACTGAAATTTACGTTTCGATAGGGTGAGTCCGCTCCCGCTCCCTGGGTGGTTTTATTGATACCGGGAGCATCCGGTGTAAGCGTGTTCAAAATAAAAAAATCCGTAGATACGCCTCCGTTAAGTTGAATAGAAAAATCCCTGTCGATAACGAGATAACCTGCCTGCACCGGTAAGCTTATAAACTGCAGGTTACTATTAACCCCATAAGGGGTGCTGGCGTAAGAAAGCGATTGGTTATTGGAGAAATCATTCAGCGATGCTTCCCTGTAATTGGCACCGGATACCACGGTGGAAACGTAGGATGCATTTTGGGAAAGGTAACTCAGTCCGCCCTGCAGCACAAAGCGGTCAGCGATGCGACCCCCAACCTGCAGGCCGAGGGAATAACTTGAGCCTGCGGATGGGCCCGCATTCGCGGAGGGGCTTTGGTTGGAGCCTGATGAAAGACTGTTATTTACAGAAACCGATGAGTTTGTGTTGGGGTTAAAACTTCCTGCACCTACCCCGAGGGAGGTCCAGATGTTTTCTGTGTTCCTGCGCTTATCAGTGGCTGCATACTTCTTTTCTTCAGCATTTAATTGTGCCAATAACTGCATCCCAAGGTCAGGTTCAGAATAGGGTTTGTTGACAACCAACTTAGGTTCAAGGTTCTTCACCAACAAGGGCAACGGCCTTTCGGTAAAACGGTCTGCTATACGGGTGTAAAATCCGTTTTCAAACAAACCATTCGAACTGCCATCAACTGTAGGTTTGGTATCCACGGCTAAAACATGGGTTGATTTACTGCTACCGTACTTATCGTCCAAAGTTGGGTACTTGTTATTTGTTAAGGCGGCATTCCTGATCTCAGCTTGTACATCCATTTTTAAGGAAGTATCTTCCTTTGAATTCACTGTATTCTTATCAGTTGCTTCATTCAACTCCGTGCTGTTGTCAGCCTGTACAATGGTTGTTTGAGCACCCTTGCCCCCAGGTTCATTCACGCTACTTTGATTAATGGCCCTTCTGCCTGATGCAGGCGGGTTATGTTGAATAGCCAGATAATATGCCCCGCCAATGCCCATGGCAAAAACAAGTGAAGCCGCAGCCAATACTTTATAAAACAATAATCGCTGCCTCATTCTTCCACCGGCAGATTTTTCCAGGCCAAGTTCAACGTTTGCCCACACCGCATCGGATGGTGCCACTTCAGCCCCATCAAAAGCTTCTTTCCACGCCTTCTCAAAATTTCCCTTCTCCATATACTCTATACTGTGATGATTCCTTCTTCAGCTTTTCTTGTAATAAACCACGGGCGCGCGCATACTGCGACTTTGAGGTTCCCTCTGAAATACCGAGCATGTCTGCAATTTCTTTATGGCTATAACCTTCTATGGCAAAAAGGTTAAACACAACCTGGCATCCTTGCGGAAGCGATTGGATCATGGTGAGCAGTTCGGTGAAATGTAAATTTGATACACCCATTTCGTCTTCCGGGAGATCTGTCTTTTCAATATCTACCATCGGAAAGAGGTAAAGCTTTTTGCGATGGTGGTTGAGGGCCGTGTTCACCATAATCCTCGTCATCCACGTTTCAAGTTTAGCGTCTTGCCTAAAACCGTCTAACCCTTGAAAAACCTTAACAAAGCCCTCTTGTAAAATGTCTTCGGCCTCAGCACTTGACTTGGAATACCGAAGACACACCACCATCAATTTTTTGCAATAACGATCGTACAAAGCCTGCTGTGAGGCCCTGCTACCCTTCCGGCACCCTTCAATAAGCTCCTGTTCATTGAGCATGTACCCGATATAACGGCCGTTTTGCATGTTTAGACACCCCTATACAGAAATAAGTTGGAGCCGTAAAGATTAAAATTTTAGTTTTAGAACGATGAAAAAAGTAGTTTGGATCCTATTCGTGTTCAGTGCTTGTGCCCCGGTTCCTTATGGGGGTTCAACTAGTCAAAGCGGGCAAAAAAGATTGAACCTGGACGACCAGGTGTATGAGAAAAATATAAAGACTGTTCGCCTTTTCAGGGCCGAGGCAGACCCTATGAGCCAGCAATTTCCTGCCGTTACGCGCATTGGCCAATGGAACCTGATTTTGGAGTTCGATGACCTGCACACCGAACGCGATAATTACTACTTCAGGATTGTACACTGCAATCAAAACTGGACAAAGTCTGTACTAATGGACCTGGACTTTCTTACCGATTACAACGAATTCCCGATCAACAACTTTGAATTTTCGCTTGACACCTGGCTCCCCTATGTGCACTATTGGGCCCCTATGCCTGCTGTAAAACTTCCGGGGAATTATGTGGTTGTGGTTTACCGTGGATCGGACAAAAATGATATTGTCCTAAGCAAAAGGTTTATGGTGTTCGATCCACGCATAAGCTTTTTGCGCGATGGCAACCTGATCAGCTCAGGCAGTGCCGCCATCCGTAGCCAGCAACTTAATTTCACGCTCAATTACAAAAACATTGAATTGATCAACCCCATTGAAACCGTTAACGTAACCGTGCGCCAAAACCAACGGTGGGACAACCTGGTGCAGGAAATTAAACCCAGCTTTTTGCGCGAAAACATCCAGGAACTTGAGTACCGTTTTTTCGATGACAAGAGTTTGTTCAGGGGAGGCAACGAGTTTCGTTTTTTTGATTTACGATCGCTGAACTACCCCGGAAGAAATGTGGCCTACATGGATAAGAACCGTGTGCCGTGGATAGCCTATATCGACAAAGATAAAAACCGCTCAACCGAAGCGTATTCACAATACCCCGACTACAACGGAAACTTCCTGCTCGACAATTACGACTACCGAAGGGTAAGTGCATCCAACTATATAAATGTGGCATTTACCCTGGTCTCGCCTCAGCCAGTTGATGGTGATGTGTATGTAACAGGTGCCCTCACGCAATGGGGCTTTACGAACGAAAACCTTATGCGTTATGACAGCCTGAAAAAAGAATACTCAACAACGCTATTACTCAAACAAGGGTGGTACGACTACCAGTATGTGTTGAGATCAAAGACACAACCACCGCTGTTCTTTGAAGGAAGTCATTTCCAAACAGAAAATTTTTATGAAGTATTTGTTTACTACCGTTCGTTCCAACCTGCGGCCGACCTGCTAATTGGTTATATGACCTTTTTTGAAAATCCTCGTTAGGCGTAGATGGCATCACACTGCTGTTCACGTTTTTTATTTAAATATTTTTATACGTCTTACTTAACATCAGAGTCTCCTGAGGGTGACTCTGGTGTTATAATTTTAATTCTTATTCCTCCTATCCCGCAGAGTCCCCTTCGGGAGACTCTGCGGGGACAGAATTTTTATGAAGTATTTGTTTACTACCGTTCGTTCAAGCCTGTAGCTGACCTGCTTATTGGCTATATGATGTTTTTTGAAAATCCGCGTTAGGCGAAATAGCATCACACTGCTGCTCACGTTTTTTATTTAAATATTTTTATTCGTCTTACTTAATATCAAGAGTCTCCTGAGGGTGACACTGGTGTTATAATTCCTCCTATTCCGCAGAGTCCCTTGCAGGAGACTCTGCGGGGACAGAAGATAATAATAGACTTGCTGCCGCAGAGTCCCCTACGGGAGACTCTGCGGAGAAGTAATTTGTTTCTATTCATTTAAACATTTTCACTTGTGTTCTTAACATCAGAGTCCTCTGCGAGTGACTCTGATGGGGCGTAATTATTAATACACGTGTAGCATCAGATTCTTCATAAGCCATTGCCATTGGAAAAATTATTATAAATGAGAATACTCTACCAATAAATGGCATATCAATGGAGATTGACAAGATTGAGAATAGAATAATTAGCAATCCTGCTATACCTGCTGTGATTTCCCTTTTATAGCGCTTTGTCATGATCTCATTTATTCATGGCTCAATAGAATTTCCAATCAATAGGTTTAATCTGATAACTACTACAAGAATATTAAACATAAAATGAGCACATAAAATAAGGCTAATAGAATATTTGAAATATTTTTTGCGCGTTCCGCATGTAGAAATTTTGATTTTTTCAAAATAAACCATGCACTTCTCGACTGAGGCTTATAAGAGCTATGTTTGGTTCCGAAAGTAAAATCCACAAAATCAGAATTGAATTCACTAAGGTCATCCATTACAATAAATCTAAATGCATAATAGCTCTTAACATGAAAAAGCAATAGAATGATTAGAGCGAAAATTATCCACATGATGTTTATTTCTTTAAGTATTTAGTTGGAATTACAAATGTAGTTGCATCACGCTCAACTTTCGTAGGATCTTTATACGGCTTTAAGTCCCCGCAGAGTCTCCCGAAGGGGACTCTGCGGAAGGCGCAGTCAGATCCTTATCTTTCAACTCCGCATAATTCAGTACCTCATAAATTCCTTGTTCACCGAAAGTATAAAATTTAGCCGAACTATGAGGGTAATCCCATGGTTGCCTGACCAGGTTCCACTTTCCACGGCATGGATTTTCGTGTATATACCTCAACTTTTGCTCAATGAAGTCATCTGTGTAACATTCCTTCCAGTCGAATGAGGGTTCAAATACATCGTGGAGCTTTCCTCTTTTTCTTTCAGTAGTGTTAACATGCAAGGCGAGTTCCAATAGCAGATTAGCCTCCTTTCTTTCCTCCAAACGCCTAACAAGTTCATAGGCCATAAAGCGCTTCCCGTTACCAACGATGGAATTTATCGATTTTCCAGTATTTCGAAATCCAATCAAGGCATGAAAATGATTAGGCATAATGACAAAGCCTAAAATAAAATGCCCCTTCCCTTTCAGGTAATCAAACCATTGATAGACCACAGAATAGCCATCGGTAATTGAAAATAAGTGATGCCAGCCTCGGCACGTTATCGTGATAAAGAAAATACCACTCTTTTCAGTTATGGCTTTACGTACACTCATCTCTCAGTAAAGATAATATATGAGCTGCTACCGCATAATCTGCAGCCTCGTGCTTACTTGCTCACACGATACTTAATAGGAGAACCAGGTGTTATAATTTTTATTAATCCTACTCCTGTTCCGCAGAGTCCCTCCCGTTTCCGCAGAGTCCCTTGGAGGAGACTCTGCGGGGACAGAATCTCTTTATACAAAATAATTTTATTTTTTAAATACAAGCTCATAATGAATTGAATCTCAATCTTCTTATCATCGATCAAAACTCTAGTGTAACGATATTGTCCTATCAAATAGAAAATAATTATCCAAGTCACTAAAAACAATACATCAAGTAATATTAGTCCATACACATCAAAGTATCTAACTCCAACAAAAGCTAGCATTGGCGGAATATTTCTACCTAGTAACATCCATAGCGGATAGGTTATCTGAATTTTATCATTATTCTTTGTCACTTCCAGAGGATTTGTTGCGCACATTATACTTTTCGGCCACATCGTCAGACAGGTATAGAGATGAGCCAAAAAGCCTTAAAAACTCTGTCGCTGTAGCTTCATCTTTAAAAGTTAATGATGATCCTACAGATTTCCCTAAAGAAATTGTTGATCCTGCCAAATTTGCCACGCCAATCACAATTTTCCCATTCTCAAAATATTCCCCTGCTTTTGGCCCTAACTGCCTTGTCAGTTGACTCTTTATTAAGTCAACATCCAAATTAAGACCATCAGTAACATCTACTGTTGCGCTAAAAATGTCATTTGCTGCCAATCCGATATCCGTGACTCCAAGTAATAGAGCAACTCCACCTTCAGCAATACCTCCTATACCAGTCGCTGCACCTACAATACCAAAAACATACTTTCTAGCAATCCTCGATTCTTCGTCATCGCTTAGAGCGAAGTCCTTTAGCAGAAGAAAACCATGATAACCGCCTTTCTTTACATCAGATAATCCTCTTTCGAATCTCGTTTTGGGTTTCCTCCATGACGGGTCGTAGTTTAATATAGTTGATCCATCCCTTCTTTCTTCAATCGTTAAAAGTCCATAACTGGGCGGATTCGAGGATTGCACAAACTTATTATCTTCCCTAACATATTCACTCCATCCAGATTCAAAATATTGGTTAGGAGAAGGTGAACTATGAATTAGGTACGTTAAGAAAATATCATCTTTGTTTGTCACCGTTCTAATTTTCCCAAGCCTATCTTTAATTACAATTTTTTCCTCCAATCCATCGAGATCAATTGCCCATATTGGTTTATTCCCCGCAAACTGGTATGGTGTATACCACGGGTAAGATTGTGTGAGCGGATCCACACTCAAAAACCTACCATACCGCGGGTTATAAATTCTAAAGCCGTAGTCGTAGCTGGTATCGCCCCAGGTGTTTTCGGTGTCTTTCTCTTTGCCGTTAAATCCATAGCGGTAGGCTCCAGCTGGGGAGGAATAGGTGCGGCCGGGCATTTTCGCTGCCAAAGGCGTAGTAGTCGGTAGCGGCTACAATTTTGGCAAAGGCGCAGTCGGGCGAGATGTTGATGTTGTCGGTAACTACGCTGAGTACGTTGCCCAGGTGGTTGGTGAGTTCGTAGTGTTTAAGGCCAAGAGTTTGCATGGCGTGTGCACGCCCGCCCCGGTACTGGCCCAGGCGCGAGCTGCCGTAAATGGGTTGTTCGGCCATTTCCAATGCATCTTCAACACCTGCCGTTATGGTTGCCGCATATATTCCCATAATGTTACCACTGGCATCGCGCACATAGCGCGTTACTTTTCCGGTGTTGTTGCTGTTCAGCATCTTTTTCTCTATGCGGTTACCCGCCCCATCGTACCGGAACTCCAGCTTGCTGCCATCGCCTTTGGTTACGCTGCGTACTTTGCCGTAAGGAGTCCACGCAATGCGCAAGCCTTTTTCCTGGTCCAACACCAAATTACCAATGGCATCATAATTAAACTGGCCTTCGTCATCGCCAATAATATACGCGCGGAAGTTGGCAATAGCCGGAGTTCACCAATAACGAATTATGTCTTGTCCACACCTGATCGCGTGTATCGGCCAGCACCTCGTTGGGGTTGCGAGGCTTGAAGTCGCCATCGTAATAGCCCAGCGTATAGGCAAACACATCGCGCCCGGTTTTGCTGGTGCCGTAACCGTCATTGCCCAAGTCACTGGCGTAGGGCATGTTCACCCCTTTTATCCAGCCTTGCAGGGTGTAATAGTAGTCGAGGCCCTGCACACCGGTATGGGGCCCGAGCCATACCCGCGCCAGCGGGCCGTGCAGGTAATAATAGTATTCGGCCTCCCTGTCCCACAGGTATCCATCCACCGAAGTTTCAACGCGTGTAATGCGGTTGTCGGCATCGTAGCTGTACTTGTGTATAAACTGGTCGGGTTCGCCATACTGGTAGAGTACGTAGTTTACTTTTCCGCTCACCAGGTCGTACACGTAGTCGGTGCGTTTTTGGCCCATGCCCGGTATTTGCTGCAGCAGAGATTTCACGTTATCGTGAATATCGTAACTGTAGTAGGTAGCTACAACCGAAGGTGCGTCTTTCTCGTGCACTTCCACCCACGCCACGCGGTTGCGCAAAAATTGCTGCGGGAATTGCGGCAGATTGGGGTGCGGAAAGTCGTAGAACGTTTTGGTTACATCTTTCAGTGTATAGGTAGCGGCATTTGGGAATGCCTGGTCTTCCAGCAAGGCTGTAAATGATTGAGGCGGTGCCGCGCTGTACAGTTCGCCTACTTCCACAATGCGGCCCTGGTTGTCGTAGCGGGTGTAGGAATATTTACCGTCAATAAGTTGTTGCGCATTTTGCGACAGGCGGAGCTGACCCCTTTGATTATACCAGAATTGTGATGTGGCGGCATCGGGTGTGTTTTGCCACGTGCTTTGGTTGAGCGAGTTGAACCGGTAGTGTGTAATCAATTGATGGTTCGGGTAAACGGCTTGACCGCTCAACACCTGGTTAATTCCGGTTTGATCAAGCGGCACTACGCCTTTGGGCGGCACAGTTTGCACGAGGTTTCCGGCCTGGTCGTAATAATAAAGTGTGTAGTGGTGTTCACCGGTGTTGTAGGTATAGCTCAGCGCTTCGGTGGCATTGACCATGCAGTTGGTGCTTTGGCGCGTGTAGAATTGTGTAGCCACGGAGTCGATAACACGGGAGATGGCGAAGTCTATTAATATAGAGTCTTCTTTGGCGGCATTGGCCAGGCATTGTTGCACCACTTCGCTCCAGTCCACGCTGAATTTCCAGTTTCTGAGTGTTACGTTGAGCGAGTCGTATTCGAGGCAGAGTACGAGGCGGTGGTAGCTGGTGTCGACCGGAGCGAGTTGAACATTAATGTTTTGGCTGCGCAGGGTGAGGCCAGGTGCATTCGGGTTTTGGATTTCGTAGTAGTGTGCGAGGCTCGCATCGGCTGCCTGGAAGTTTGATTTGGTGTAGGTATGGCCCGTTTCAGTAAAGCTTGGAGCTAAAGCCACACCGGCTTTGTACCAGCGATATCTACTCAGCGGTGAAGTGGCGCGATCGATGGTGGTGGTGAGGCTAAGGGTTTCACCGGGGAAGAAGTAGATGGTTTTGGGATTATCGATGAAGCGTTGGCCTGCATACCTACTTGCCGGGCTCCTCGCAATAATAGAGGCTTACGTGAACTGCGTTTCTTCCATTCCAACAGGCTTTGATAGGCTTTTCTGTTAAAATTCATCGATTTGTAACAAAGAGTATTTAAATATACATAATATCTGTAACAAATAGTATCATAAATAATGATTACAAGGATCGAAAGAGGATGCAATTGTGCTAAAATCAACACAATTGGAAGTAGGCAACATAACCTTGCTGACTACGCCATAAGAATAATGATTATCCATTCATGCGACACAGAAGCAGGCCTGTTCACGGTCTGTATTGACGCTACGAAAAAACTATTTTCAGCAATAACTGCTAAGCATAAATCGCATCACGCTGCTGCTCACGCTTGATAGAGTCATTGCCGGCTACATCCAGCATACCAAAGCCTTTGTGGCAGAAATACCCCAATCCGTTTTCATAGACAAAACGCTGTACTTCCGGTGCAGCATACAACGTAAAAGGGAAGGTGTAGCCCCTTACTTCGAATTTTACATCGCTATCGTAGAGGGGATAAATACGTGCAAATTTTTTTCCGGCTGCCTGCAGGCGCTGTAAATAACCGGGATCGGGCACCAATTGAAATTTATAAAATGAGGTTAGTTGTTCAGGCGTATACTTACCTGTGGCTTCCATCCGGCTAATGGTGGAGTCATAGAGTAAGTCAGAGAATTCATCGCTCTCAGGCATGATAAACTTTTTACCCTGCTCATTATTGAATGCAGCAGGCACCGGAACAATGGGTGAAATGCATAAAAATTTAGCCTCTGTCTGAATCTCAACCGGGGGTTCCTCTTCTATGGAATCAGGCACCAGGTGAAGGCTGCCAATCATAATATCCTTTTGCTCAAAAAGCTGGGCTGTAAAATAGCTCAGAAATTCCCGATCGGCACACGCAAAAACCAGGGTAACTTTAGACGAATAGTAATGTAAACCTTTGCGGCTGATCTTAGTCTGCCCTTTTAACCCGGAGAAATTAAACTGGGTGTACGCCTGGTATGATTTATCAGGCCCAAACATTAACAACCCTTTTATGAATTGCGCCAGCAAGTACTGATGGTGAAACGGAACATAGGCTCCCCTGTTCTTCAATGAAAAAATGATCCTGGTTCTCAAGCTTTAAAAAATAAAAAAGGGTTAAAAAATACCTAAACCTAAAGCCCCGCTGTAACCTGATAATGAGCGGTTTATAAAACTACGAAAAAATCAAAAATTCAAAAAGGGTATGTAAGGAATAATTAGACATTGAACCGAAAATGCATGATATCGCCATCCTCCACCACGTACTCTTTGCCCTCTATGGCCATCTTACCGGCTTCGCGGCAGGCGTGCTCAGACTTATAGTGCTGATAATCAGGAAGCTTAATTACCTCAGCTTTGATGAAGCCTTTTTCAAAATCGGTATGGATTACCCCGGCAGCCGCAGGTGCTTTCCACCCCCTTTTTATAGTCCAGGCGCGTACTTCCTTCTCCCCGGCTGTAAAATAGGTTATCAGGTTCAGCAGGCTGTACGAGGCCCTGATCAATTTGTTCAATCCGGATTCTTCCAAACCGTATTCCTTCAAAAATGTAATGCGGTCTTCTTCCGTTTCTAACTCCGCTATTTGAGCCTCAATGGCTGCGCTGATAACCACCACTTCTGCATTTTCACTTTTCACCAGATTCCTCAGGGCCTCCACATGCTTGTTGCCTGTAAGCACCGAAGCTTCATCTACATTGGCAACATAAACAACCGGCTTAGCGGTTAATAACTGTAAATCCTCAATGGCTTTCTTATCCTCTTCAGGCACCTGCACTGCCCGTGCGTTCTGACCGGCCAGTAAGGCATCGCGGTATGCTTGCAGAACGGCCAATTCCTTTTTGGCCTTGGCATCACCGCTCTTCGCAATCTTCTCCGAACGGGAGATTTTCTTCTCAACTGATTCTAAATCCTTTAACTGTAACTCGGTGTCAATGATCTCTTTATCGGCTATTGGATTTACCTTTCCATCAACATGAACAATGTTGTCATTATCAAAGCAACGCACCACATGCACAATGGCATCTACTTCACGTATGTTGGCCAGAAACTGGTTCCCAAGCCCCTCGCCCTTACTGGCTCCTTTTACCAAGCCGGCAATATCCACAAACTCAATGGTAGTAGGAACTACCTTTTGCGGGTTCACTAACCCCTCCAATATCCGTAACCTGGGATCAGGAACGGAGATCACGCCCACGTTAGGCTCAATAGTACAAAAGGGGAAATTTGCCGCTTCGGCTTTGTTGTTGGACAGGGCATTAAAGAGTGTTGATTTTCCTACGTTGGGCAAGCCCACTATACCACATTGCAATCCCATGGGTTGAAAAGATTAGTTAAAAACAGGCCGCAAATATACTCGGTTGAGCAGGAACGGAAACAGAACACAATAAAAAAGCCCTCGCTAAGGAAGGCTTTACTCTATAGGTTAAGGGTAGTTAGTCCCATTTAAGATCGCTATCGGCTGAGGATTTGGCAACCGGGGCGGTTGCCGCTTCTTCATGGTGCTCGTCAGCAGGGTGATGTTGGTCGAACTGGTCGAAATCAACTTCGGGCATAAGCTCCTGTTTTACGTGGTTTACGGTATTGGTCAAGGCTTCCATAAACTTATTGAAATCTTCCTTGTACAGGAAAATCTTGTGTTTTTCGTAGGTAAAACCGTCTTCTTTAAATCGTTTCTTACTTTCGGTAATCGTCAGGTAGAAGTCGTTTGAGCGTGTCGACTTTACATCAAAAAAATAAGTACGCTTACCAGCTTTCACTTTGGCCGAGTATATCTCATCCCTGCCGTTCGTCTTGTTCTCTTCCACAATCCTGCAAGTTTTAGGTTAGGTTAGGGTAATTTTATTGTGTTAATATAGTATTTTGAATAGTCATTGCAAATACTGTTTACTATTCAGACTTGTTCACAATAAGGCAATACCGTACAGAAGGGCTTGCAAGCCCCATTTTTTAAGATAACCATGCCCGTAAAATGAAAGTTAACTTACAGGATATCAGGCAATCAGCCAACCTTGAACTTTTGGCGAGGCAATTGGTAGAGGGCTTTATTACCGGTCTTCACAAGTCGCCCTACCACGGTTTTTCTGTTGAATTTGCCGAACACAGGCTTTATAACGAAGGGGAAAGTACCCGGCATATCGATTGGAAAGCCTATGCACGTACGGATCGGTTATTTTCCAAACAATATGAAGAGGAGACCAACCTCCGCTGTCTTATTGCCATAGATACTTCTCCCTCCATGTTCTACCCTGCCGAGACAAAGGCTAAAATCAGGTTCAGCGCTATTGCTGCTGCGGCTATGGCTTATATGCTAAACCTGCAGCGCGATGCCGTGGGGCTGTGTTTGTTTTCCGATAAAATTGACACGCTTACACCTATTAAATCATCCCGGTCGCACCTTGAAAAGCTTCTGTTAATATTGCATGGCCTTATGGAACAACAACCCATGAAGGTGCAAACCGAAATTGCCAGGGTGCTCCATGAAGCGGCTGAAAAAATCCATAAACGTTCATTGGTGGTGCTATTCAGCGATATGTTTGATGGTGACCCGGATAATACCGATGAACTTTTTAAAGCCTTACAACACCTGAAACACAATAAACACGAAGTGATTGTTTTTCATGTAATGGATTACGACACTGAGCTGACTTTTCAATTTGAAGACAAACCCATTGAATTTATAGACCTGGAGAGCAATGCAAAACTGAAGCTAAACCCCGGTGACATACGGCTCTCCTACCAGCACGAGGCTAAAAACTTCTATGACACCCTGAAGTTACGCTGCCACCAGTACAAAATTGATTTCGTTAAAGCGGATATCCGGCAAGATGTAAATACCATCCTGCAAACTTACCTGATAAAACGGGCTAAGATGCGGTGACCTTACTCCTGGTGCAGGTAAGCTTTACGGGCAGCCAATACCTCTTTTGATTCTACGTGATCCGGGTCGGGCACGCAACAATCCACTGGGCAAACGGCCGCACATTGCGGCTCTTCATGAAACCCGGTGCATTCGGTGCACTTGCCCGAAACGATATAATAAAATTCATCTGACACGGGCTTTTGTAAAATTTTGGCATCCTGCACTGATCCATCCTCCAGTTTAACCTCCGTGAGCTTGGTTCCGCCAGCCCAGTTCCATTCGCGGCCTCCTTCATAAATAGCCGTGTTCGGGCATTCGGGTTCACAGGCCCCGCAATTGATGCATTCGTCAGTAATTTTAATTGCCATGCTTTCAGTAATTTCGCGCGTTACAAGTGTTGCAAAAGTAATCTGCTTCAACCATCCGTCAAACAACGTAAATACTTTAAAAGTTTTCTTTCATGACCCCGGATCAACGAATCAATGCCTTCACCGCATTAGGTCATCACCTTCAAAACCTGAACGAGAATACGGTAGATCAACTTGTTATGGAAGCTGGCCAGGAAAACCCCTGGTTTACCCAAGCCAGTATTCGTAAGGCTATAAAAGGCATTGTAAATTACCTGGACCACAAGAAGTTAAAACAATGGCTTCAGGACTACAACCTCCAAAACAGTAATCCCAAAACAATTGCGCTCATTATGGCGGGCAATATTCCTTTGGTGGGCTTTCACGATCTGTTGTGTGTATTGCTAAGCGGCCATAAAGCACTTATAAAACTGAGTTCTAAAGATTCAAAACTAAACCGCTACCTGATCGAACGGCTTATCGGCATAGCGCCTGGTTTTGAAAGCCATATTACAATTCAAACGGAAACACTTAAAGGTTATGATGCGGTAATTGCTACCGGTAGTGATAATACGGCCCGTCATTTTGAATATTACTTTCGGAATGTGCCCCACCTGATCCGAAGAAACAGGACATCGTGCGCCATACTCTCCGGTACTGAAACCAAAAATGACTTTATAAACTTAGGATACGATGTATTTGATTACTTTGGCTTAGGTTGCCGGAATGTATCCAAACTATATATTCCCGTAGTTTACGACTTTAAGCCCTTACTGGAAGCATGGAAAAGTTTCGGACCGGTAATCCAACATCATAAGTACGCCAACAATTATGATTATCAAAAATCAATTCTACTGGTAAACCAGCTTCCTTTTTTAGACACAGGTTTTATCCTTTTGCAGGAGAGCGATAAACTGGTTTCGCCAATTGCCGTATTGTATTACGAACAGTATAGTGATGATAACTCATTAAAAAAAGCGCTGGAGGCCAGCGCTTCTAAACTTCAATGCGTAGTTGGTGAAAAATTTCCCGCAACAATTCCCTTTGGTAAAACCCAACAACCGGAACTGTGGGACTATGCTGACGGTATCGATACCATGGCCTTTTTGAGTTCCATTAATTAAGGTTTAACCCCTCTTAATATTTCTACCCAACCGGTAAACACCTGTCCGTTAGCCTGCAGACGATAATAATATATACCATCACTTTCACTTCCTCCATCCCAGGCCGTATCATTCGTGTAATTGTTTGAAGAATACACCTGGTTACCCCATCGGTTGGATACAATAAGCTTGGCGCCAGAGCCCGGCAGGTTACGGATCGCAAAAGTATCGTTAATACCATCGCCATTTGGCGTAAACACATTCGGGATAAATATGTCCGTATCAACCGGTATTTCTATTTCGGTTGTTACAATACATCCCAAAGCATCGCGCACCGTTAAGGTGTAAATACCGGCATATAGATTATTGTATTGAGCCTGCATGCGAAGGTTGCCGGGGTTGCGCGTAACAACAGCAAAATCGCGAATGATAAACTGACCGGGAACTACCGGTGTGGTCAGTTCAATCTTCAGTTCATAATCAACTTCACCACTCTCTTGCAACACTACCAGCATTGATCCGGTAGGCAGGTCAGGATAAGATTCTTTAATGTGTTCAACAGCCTGGAACCCTAGTGCCGCTGAAGGTCCTGAAATATTCAAGGATTGGAACAACGTAGCTACACTACAGCCATTGATGCTTGTTTGATCCTGTATCAACCGCAATTGATAACTTCCGGGAGCGAGGCCGGTAACAGTATACGTATCGAGCGCTTCCAGGAAAGTAATTGTTCCGGTAACCGGAACCCCTCCGGTTACCAACTCATAGGTGTAATTCAATGCCGGGGCACCAAAAATATTGCTAATAGCTATCGAGCCTCCATCACCAAAGCAAACCTCATTCGCTGCTGTTGCTGTAAAGCCGGTTTGGAATACACCTTGCACCGTAATCGGGCCAAGTTTTGTAGGACATTGCGAACCCAATGAGCGCAACCAAACAAAATAATTTCCATTAACCAGGTTTGGAATAATAACCGTTAACCCTCCCGTTGATGTATAATCCGAAACAGCCGGAACAAATACCGGATCGGTGGTCACTGCATACTCATAAGTGCCTACGTCAAGCAAGGTTAAAATTATACTGCCGTTTGTACCACCCGATACACAATCCGGGGCATTGACAACCGGAGGAGCAACATTAACAAAACCTGGAAACGCCACCGTGCGGGTGAATACCTGAGAACAACCACTGTTATCGGTTACAATGAAATTATACGTTCCGGCTGAAAGGTTATTGAAAACATTTCCGGCAGGTAAGCCCACCGGAACTTCAGCCCCGGCTAAACCAAATTGGAAAGTATACGGCCCACCATCGCCACCGGCAGGCAATGTATTTATGGTAATTGATCCATCATTATTGTTACACGTAGCCGGTGAAGCTGTTAATGCCGCTGTAATGGCCGGATTAAGATTATTGATGGTAACCATAACGGTTGCCGGGCACTGATCGGCCGGGTTATCGCGGATGATCACCGGGTAAGTACCATTTGGAGGTAACGTTGTAATGGTTTGACCCGACAAAAAAGTTATCCAATTTATTCCATCAATGGAATATTGAAAAGGAGAAGTACCTCCGGAAATAACCGTAAACACGGCCTGACCGGTAGGTTGGCCGAAACAAGATGCATCAACAAAGTTAGTGGCTGTTGCCTGCACCGTTACCTGAACATCCAAGGTATAGGGTTGCTGACAAACGTTACCTACCGCATCTTCAATTCTGTACTGGTATGAATCCGGTGATAATCCGTTAAACGTGTAAATACCGGAAGGACCAACCTGGGTTAGCGTACCGGATGTTCCGATAAGTTGAATGATGTAGTTGCCCGCAGTAAGCCCGGTAATATCCAACGTAATCTGGCCATCGTTTTGGTTGCTACACGAAGGACGTTGTGTTAAGGCATCCACCACAGTAATGGTGTAGGCAAAGCAATTTAAACCACCACAACCAATAGTCGCATTAGGTACTGTAAAAGATGCCACGTTGGTGCAGCCCAATAAAACATCAGTAACTGTTATTGTATAACTACCATGCACCAGAGCAGAGATGTCTTCCGTAGAAGCTGTAAACCCTGAAGGCCCGGTCCAGGAAATTGTATAAGGGCCAGGGGTTCCACCAATGGTTACATTAAGTGCTCCGTTGAAAGGTCCGGTACACCTATCGTTGGCTGTTGCACTTACCAGTGAGATAGAAACCGTAGTTGCATTTTGGGGAACGTTGAGAACAAATACATTGGAACAGCCAATATTCTGATCGGTTATGGTTACTGTATAATCACCGGCATCCAGATTATTGATGTCTTGTGTTGAGGCAGTGAAGCCACCGGGGCCCGCCCACGAGAAATCATACCCACCGGGAGTACCCGTAACGGAAGTGAGCTGAATCGCTCCGTTGAATGGCGCTAAGCAATTTGAATTTGGCGTGATGGTTTGTGTGATGGCAATAACCGGAGCTGCATTAGGAACATTAATAGTACTCACTGTTTGACATCCCAAAACCTGATCAGTTACGGTAACATCGTAATCACCCGGTTCAAGCGCTGTTATGGTTGCACCTGTTCCAACAAAACCATTGGGGCCCGTCCATGAAAAATCAAACGGTCCGGCTGTACCACCACCACTTACTGTTATTGATCCATTGAATGGTGCAATACAGTTCGTGTTGCTGGTGATATTATCAACAGACACCAAAACTGGTGGTGTGTTATCTAAAACAGTAAATGTAACAGTTGCCTGACAACCAATTCCTGTGTCCGTTACGGTAACGTCATAGTCACCATGAACAAGTGCTGTAATATCTTCATCGGTTGAAGTAAATCCACCTGGGCCCGTCCAAAAATAATCAAAAGGCCCGGGAGTACCGGAGGCGGTAATATTCAATGAACCTGTGAAAGGTGCCTGACACGTTGTGTTTGGTGTAGAAGCGTCAAGCGTTACCAAAACAGGTGGCGTTAAATCACCAACCGTCAGCACATATACATCACTACAACCGTTGTTCTGATCCTCTATTGTAACTGTATAATTTCCTGAGCGAACATCGGTTATAGCTGGTCCTGTAGCTGTAAAGCCAAGCGGCCCGGTCCAGTTAAAAGTATAAGGTCCGGGGGTTCCTCCTGCCGTTATAGCAATCGATCCGTTAAACGGAGGTTGGCAATTCGAATTATCAATAATAGTTTGAGAAGTAATGGAAATCGTTGGTGTGTTATCGCCAACTGTAAATACTGCACTTACTGCACAACCAAGCGTTGTGTTTGTAGCCGTTACCATGTAGTCGCCATGCTCAAGACCGGTCAGATCTTCACTGGTAGAGGTAAATCCATTAGGGCCTGTCCAGGAGAAGGTATACGTTCCAACCGGTGAAGCTGAAATTAAAATGGCTCCATTAAACGGTGCAGTGCAGGATGAATTATCACTGATGGCATCGGCCGTTACGGTAACAACGGGAGCGTTATTGCCGACCGTGAACGATTGAATAACTGCACAACCGGTAGTATTGTGGGTTGCCGTAACTTGGTAAACTCCTGGTGCCAATGCCGTTATATCTTCAGCCGATGAAGTAAAACCACCAGGGCCAATCCAACTGAAGGAATATGAACCTGCGGGCACAACATTGATCAATATTGCACCATTGAACGGTGCATTGCAACGATCATTATCTACAACAATTGATGTAAGGGTTGGTAATACCGTATTGTTACCGACAGTAATGTTAGAAGTAATATTACAACCGGTAGGCCCATCAGTTACCACAACTGTATATAGCCCATCCGCAACATTGGTGATATCTTCGGTAGATGCAGTAAAACCGCTAGGCCCCGTCCAACTAAAACTAAACGGACCGGTTGAACCACCAACAGTAATATTTATAGAACCATTAAAGGGCGCAGTACAACGACTATTATCAGTTGTGCTGCTGGTTAAGGTTAGCGTAGGCGCATTATTTAAAATGACAACACTGGCTACTTCAAAGCAACCCGAAACATTGTGCGTAACCGTTACAGTATAAGTTCCGGGTTCAAGGGCATTAATATCTTCTGTTGATGCCGTAAATCCACTAGGGCCGGTCCATGCAAATGTAAAAGGGCCTGGCGAGCCTGCAACCGTCAGGTCAATAGATCCATTAAAAGGAACTGCGCATTGATTATTGTCAACAGAAGTGGTTGTCAAAACAAAAACCGGACGATTGTCGCCAACGGTTATTGTGGCACTTACTGTACAACTTGTAGCCGTTTCCGTTACGGTAACATCGTAATCACCATTTTCCAATGCTGAAATATCTTCCGTGTTTGCCGTGAATCCATTTGGCCCCGTCCATGAGAACGTAAAAGGACCTGCAGAACCACCAACGGTAATGTTAATGGCACCATTAAAGGCCGGCAAACACCTTGTGTTGTCTGTTACAACAGAGGTAATCGTTAACGTTGAAGTTACATCCGGTACATTAATTACCGAAATAACTTCGCAGCCACTGATGTTGTCGGTTACCGTAATGGTGTAGTTGCCCCCAATCAAACCCGAAATATCTTCTGTGCTGGCCGTAAAACCAGAAGGGCCTGTCCAGCTAAAGGTAAATGGGCCAACCGAACCTGCTACCGTGATGTCGATAGAACCTGTAGGTGTTCCGCACTGATCATTTGGAGTTACTGCACTGGTAAGTGTTAAGGTTGGTGCAGCATTACCAACAGAAACATTCAATGTGGCGGTACAACCACTGGGGACGTCCGTAACCAATACTGAATAATTTCCATCCTGAAGGGCAGAAATATCTTCTGTGCTGGCTGTAAAACCTGATGGGCCTGTCCATGCAAATGTGTATGGACCCGCTGATCCTGCCACGGTAAGATTAATTGCTCCGTTAAAGGGTACAACGCATCGACTATTATCTGTTACCACACTGCTCAATGTTAACGTTGGGGCAGTGTTGACAATATTAACATTGGTAGTTGCGGAACATCCGCTGGTTACATCAGTTACAATAACGATGTACAACCCACTCTGTAGGTTAGAAAGATCTTCTGTTGAATAGGGACCGCCCGGGCCTGTCCATGAGTAAGTAAATGGCCCAGCCGAACCGGCAACCGTTAAATCAATGGATCCATTAAAGGGTGCAACACAGCGGCTGTTATTGGTAGCAACTGTTGTTAATGTTAACGTAGGTGCAATGTTGTTAATCGTTACGTTAGCAATTGCTGAACACCCACTGGGCACATCCGTTACCAAAACAGAATAGTTACCATCCTGTAAGTTAGAAAGATCTTCTGTTGAATAAGGTCCACCGGGGCCGGTCCATGAATAGGTGAACGGCCCTGCTGAACCAGCTACTGTTAAATCAATGGAGCCGTTAAAAGGTGCAATGCAACGGCTGTTATCAGTTGTAACCGTGGTTAAGGTAAGAGTAGGCGTATTATTTCCAACAATGGCATTGGTAGTTGCTGTACAACCACTTGCGTTATCCGTTACCAAGACATTATAGACACCCGGCTGAAGATTAGCGAGGTCTTCCATAGCATATGGCCCACCCGTGCCCGTCCACAAAAAAGTAAAAGGGCCAGTTGAGCCCGCAACAGTCAGGTCTATTGCACCATTGAATGGAGGAACGCACCGGCTGTTGTTTGTTACAACCGTGGTTAACGTAAGCGTAGGTACAACGTTATTGATTGTAACATTGGTTGTAGCGGTACATCCGCTGGGTACATCGGTAACAATAACAGTGTAAACACCATTTTGTAAGTTGGCAAGATCCTCAGTTGAATAAGGGCCGCCAGGGCCAGACCAATCAAATGTAAATGGCCCGACAGAACCCGCCACAGTAAGATCAATGGTACCATTAAAAGGAGCTACACACCGGGTATTATCGGTTTTGGTAGTTGTTAGTACTAAAGTTGGTGCAGCATTATTTACCGTTATGTTGGTAGTAGCGGTACAGCCGCTGGCATTGTCTGTAACCAACACAGTATAAACACCATCCACTAAAGCAGTAATATCTTCAGTATTGGCGGTAAAGCCCGAAGGCCCATTCCATGCAAAAGTAAAGGGGCCTGCTGAACCCGCCACGGTAAGATTAATTGCTCCGTTAAACGGGGCAATACAGCGTGTGTTGTCAGTAACCACGCTGGTAAGCGTTAGCGTAGGTGAAGCATCACCAACAACAATGTTACCAATAACAACGCACCCGCTAGGCACATCGGTAACAGTAACCTGGTAAGCCCCATCTTCGAGGGCTGTGATGTCTTCGGTATTGGCGGTGAAGCCGCTCGGCCCGGTCCATGCATAGGTGAAAGGGCCTGCAGAACCTGCCACGGTTAAATTGATTGCACCGTTGAAAGGAGCGACACACCGTGTATTATCAGTAACCACAGAAGTGAGCGTTAGCACAGGCCGATCATCACCTACTACAATGTTAGCCGTTTCAATGCATCCGCTTGGCACATCGGTTACCTGTACGGTGTATGTACCTTGCTCAAGGTTCGATATGTCTTGTGTGTTAGCGGTAAAGCCACTTGGGCCTGTCCATGAATAAGTAAAGGCTCCCGCGCTTCCCGTTACGGTCAAATCAATTGCCCCATTAAAAGCTACGCAACTGGTGTTGTTTGTGACTGAATTGGTCAGCACCAATGCCACAATATCCGCTGTGATAAACCCATTCATGATGCGTGGGGTACAAACACCCAGGCGTGCCTCGACATTTAAAATATCGCCATCGGAAAATGAGCCCACCGGCACCGGAATATTGATCGGTCCACCGGTTCCGATAACCGTAGGAATGCCCACTGATGAACCGTTAACAAGCACTTCATAAACGACCCCCGACTCTGAGCCCGCCAGGCTAACCGTAGCGCCATTACCCACACAAATCAGTTGAGTGCCTGGATTACTAATATTTTGTAAGGCTGGTTGAGGATCAGTTACTGCTATTGGGCCCAACGAGAACGTACAATTTGAACCATTGTCCGTTACTGTAAGGTTGTAATTGCCGCCTGCAAGCCCGCTAATGTCTTCAGTGTTGGCCGTGAAAGCACCGGGGCCAGTCCATGAGTAGTTGTAGGAACCCGAACCACCACTTATTGTAACATTGATCTGGCCATCCGGGGTGTTACAACTGCTGTTATTTATAGGAAATCCGGGATCGACAGAACCAGTGATTACTGGTGATGAAGCGATGGCAAAAAAGAAATTGAAATTTGGAGCGGGGTCGCCATCAGAAACAACCAACACATAGTTGTCCGGGCGAAGGCCAGTAACTGTTGCCGGCACACCTGTGTTCAGCGGGCCAAAATGCGTGTCACCGAAGCCTAAGCCAAGTATGAAATAAGAAAATGGCGGGGTTCCACTGGTTACTGTTATCCGAACCGATCCGTTAAAAGATCCACCGCAAGCATTTCTGACTTGATCAACGACTACCGTTGCAGGTTGGGCATACGCAATACTGGAAACCAGTGAGAGAAGAAGAACGATTAAAAAATAGTTGGCCTGGCGCATCCTGATGAGTTTAAATTCCTTTAAGGGTTACGGTGAGCTGTTTGGTACATCCCCTATCATCCACGATGACAAAATCATAAAAACCAGCCTTCAAATCACGAATTTCCAAACCCTTCATGGGATTTTTGGCATCTTTTGGATCCTTGTTAATCAAATAGATTTTATAGGTTTTCGATTTTTCCCGGAAGATAAATTCAATTTTTCCGTTTGTTTTACCCGTGGATGGTTGTGACAATTTTGTCTCAACGTTAATTTCATCACAGCCTGCAACCTGGGCAGGAACTTTGCCTGAAAGCAGGAATAATGCAAGCAAAGTACTGAATAGTAATACCTTAGTATAGTTCATCTCAAGTGAAAATAAGAAAAATCAACTTAGTATATATAGTTTCCAAAAAATTAATGTAACCAAAAAATGCCCTTTAAGGCTAATCGTAAAGATCAGATTAATTGATCTTACTGCAAAAAAGTAGTGTTACTAAAGAAACTCATCCCCAATCCATGTACTATTTAAAGCAAAAAATCAATTTTTTAAGTTTTAAAAATGCTTCCGGTTTAATATTTCGCTCATGATTATGGCCTTTCTAAACCCTTCCGGGTCGCGTAAATCATCAACATAGCCTTGCAAAACAGAACCGCCCTGCTGCCCTGACTCAAACTCGGTAAACCTCCCGTATTTCATACTTACATTTTCCAACTTGAGTGATTCCTCCAGGGAGTCTCGTGAATAATCATGAATCTTGGCTTCTTCGTATTTCTGGTATATCGGATCAGTTTTCCGGTAATCGGGTATTACAGGTTTGTACTCGTCCTCTTCATCCTCCAAGTCATCATCATAATCCACATATTCGGGTTGCTTGTAGGGCGCGTATGTTGGCGGCCCTTCTTGCTTCGGTTTTTTTGCTTCTGTAATCTCCCGAAGCAAATCTTCGAACGATATAGGCTTTGGGGAAGACTGTTGTGGCTCCGGTTTAAACTGAGGCGCAGCAGGCTGTTGTCGCTGGGCAGGGCGCTTTGGTGGTGGGGCCTGTTCCCTGGCTTTCTTTCTAACTTGGGTAATCAGGTATATCACCCCGATGATTACATAAAGCCAGAATTGCAGGTTATCCATACGTAGCAAATGTATCCAAAATATTTGAATTTATACCATTCTAACGGGTTTTACCGCAATCCAAACATCCTGTGGCAGGCTTGCTTGGCTTATGTGGTTTTCATTTTATCTTTGCTGCCTTCATTTTTTCAACAACCACAATAAGCGATATTTATTCATGCAATTAGCCAAACTGGAGATCAAAGGTTTTAAGAGTTTTGCCGATAAAATAGTTATCAATTTTGATGAGGGTATTACCGGGATTGTAGGGCCAAACGGCTGTGGTAAATCCAACGTGGTAGACTCTATACGCTGGGTGCTGGGCGAGCAGAAAACCAGTGCTTTGCGCTCTGAAAAAATGGAGAACGTTATCTTTAACGGTACCAGCGGGCGCTCCCCACTTCAGATGGCCGAAGTTTCGCTTACCATCAACAACACAAAAAATATACTCCCGACAGAATACTCGCAGGTAACCATAACCAGGCGCTTGTACCGCACGGGTGAGAGTGAATACCTGCTAAACGGGGTAACCTGCAGGCTAAAGGACATTACCAATCTATTCATGGATACGGGCATTGCTTCCAACAGCTATGCTATTATAGAGTTGGGCATGGTGGATGATCTGCTGAACGATAAAGATCACTCACGCAGAATGCTTTTTGAAGAAGCTGCCGGTATCTCAAAATTCAAAAAACGCAAAAAAGAAACGCTTAAGAAACTTGAAGATACTGATGCCGATCTTGAACGGGTTGAGGATTTGCTTTTCGAAATAGAAAAAAACATGAAGAGCCTGGAAAAGCAGGCCAAGCAAACGGAGAATTATTATAAGATTAAGGAAGAATATAAGGAGAAAAGTGTTACCCTGGCCAAGGTTGTCGTAAGCCAGCAAAAACAAAAGTATGATAGTCTGCAAAAGCAGATACAGGAAGAAAACGATCGCAAGCTTGCACTGACCAGCGATACCGCAGAAAAAGAGGCACAAATTGAACAGGCAAAAGCGGAGTTGATTACAAAAGAGAAAACACTTTCCGCTCGGCAAAAAGCGATTAATGAATTCGTGGCCAAAATCAGGCACTACGAAAGTGAGAAGCAAATCAAGAATGAGCGATTAAAATACCTCAACGACCGTGCATCTAACCTGCGTGAACAAATTGAACAGGATAAGAAGAGCAACGAGCGGGCACGTTTCAGCATTCAGAGTCTGGAAAACGAAAAAGAGTCAGCCGGTCAGATTCTTGCCGAGATAACGCAGAAACTTGACCTTCTTAAGTCAGAATACGAAGAGCAGAAAAATGCTACCGCCACCCTGCAGTCTGAAGTAGATGCACTTCGCCAGGTGCAACGCGAGAAACAGGAAGAAAGCTTCCAAACCAATAAAGCAGTTGAGATTCGGGAAATACAAGTAAGCTCCTTCAAACAGGAACTTGATCGTACAGCCACGGATACCAATAAGCAAAGTGCAAGCCTTGTTGAGTTTGAAAACAAACTGGTTGAACTTCAGCAAGAGATCAATATCAGAAATACAGCTCTTGAAAATTTACGAAAAGAAGAGGAAGACAACCTAAGCCGGATTCATTCCATGGAAAAAACCATAGAAATGATACGCGAAGAGATGACCTCCATTGGCCGAAAATTAGATGCGCGCCAGAATGAATACAACCTGACAAAATCATTAGTTGAAAATCTGGAAGGTTTTCCGGAAGCCATCAAATTCTTAAAAAAGAAAATCGCCAAAAACGCTCCGCTACTCTCCGATATTTTAACCTGTCCGGAAGAGTATCGCGTTCCGATTGAAAATTATTTAGAGAATTACCTCAACTACTATATTGTAGAGCATGAGGCGGAAGCATATGAGGCCATCAATATTTTAAGTGATGCTTCTAAAGGCAAGGCCAACTTTTTCATTCTTGATTCCTTCGAAAAATTTGACCCCACCCCTACCCGCATTTACGACAATGCTTTCCCCGCTACACAAATTATTGAGTTCGATCCGAAGTATCGCAAACTCATGTCGTACATCCTTGATCGGGTTTATGTTTACGAAGGCGATATTAAAGGAATACCTACTGACGATGACAACACCTTCATCACCAAAAGTGGCAAACTTACCAAACGCAGATTCAGTCTTTCGGGTGGTTCAGTTGGGTTGTTTGAAGGAAAGAAAATCGGAAGGGCTAAGAACCTCGAGAAACTGGAGAAAGAAATTAAGGAGCTTACCGGCAAATTGAATGAAACCCGTGAAAGTCTCGTTCAACGTCAAAGCGATCTTGAGAAATTAAGGAATACGAAAATCCGCCAGGAGATTGAAGAACTGCAAAATGGTATTCGTCAGGTTAACGAAGAGTACGTTTCCTTCCGCACCAAGCGTGAACAGTTCTCTCAAATGCTCAGCAATTCGGATTTGCGCAGGGAGGATATCCTTGAAAAAATTGATTCACTGTTAAAAGAGCTTGATGAACTCAAGCCAAAAGCTGCTGAGCTTAACCATGCTGTATTAACACAAGAGGAGCGCTTTGCCGAGATCACCGGAAGACTTGCCGCTCAGAATGAGTTGCTCAGTCAAAAATCAGCAGCGTTTAATGAACAGAATATTTTCTTCCATCAGCAGGAAAACCGTGTCAAGAGCATTGATCAGGAAATCGGCTTTAAGAAAGAGTCAATGGAGCAAAGCAGTGTGCGCATTGAACTCAACGTTGAAGAACTGAGAAAAAACGAAGACGAGGTTAAGCACATCATTGAAACCACCCAAACCAACGACACAGAACTCATTGGCATGTATGCCGAAAAGGATGAGATGGAAAAAGGATTGAGTGAGGCTGAAAAAGAATATTACGAAGCACGCGGCAACATCGATCAGGTTGAAAAAGATTTGCGTGAAGTACAACATACCCGCAATACGATTGATAACCTGTTGATGGAGTTGCAAAACCAACTCAGCGAAAGTAAACTTCACCTGAACTCGGTGAAGGAACGTCTCTCGGTTGAATTTAATATTGACCTCGATTCCGTTACTCAGCAAACCACTCCGGAAGAAAATGAAGCACTGGCAACGTTGAGTGAGGAGAAACTGCGCAACGATGTTTCGCGCATTCGCGAACGCCTGGATAACATGGGACCTATCAACCCCATGGCCATGGAAGCTTACACAGAAATTAAAGAGCGCAACGACTTCATCATCGCTCAGAAGGAAGATCTCGCGAAAGCCAAAGAATCGTTGTTAAATACTATTCAGGAAATTGAAGGTGCCGCCAGCATTACATTTATGGAGGCTTTCAACCAGATTCGCGATCACTTCAAGCGGGTATTCCGTTCACTGTTCAATGAAGAAGATGATTGTGATTTGAAACTAGCCGATCCGAATAGTCCGCTGGAATCAGAAATTGACATTATCGCGAAACCGAAAGGCAAGCGTCCGTTAACCATTAACCAGCTTTCAGGTGGAGAAAAAACCCTTACAGCAACAGCCCTTCTATTCTCCATGTATTTATTGAAGCCTGCGCCCTTCTGTATTTTCGATGAAGTGGATGCTCCGCTGGATGATGCCAACATTGATAAATTCAATAACATCATTCGCAGCTTCAGCAAGGACTCACAGTTTGTGATCGTTACCCACAACAAGCGCACCATGACTTCTACGGATGTGATTTACGGAATCACCATGGTAGAGAAGGGTGTTTCTAAAGTAGTACCAGTAGATTTACGCGAACTGGCCTAAGTACTTCCTGACATAAATCAGATGGCTACGTGATAAAACCCGTAGCCATTTTTTATTTACCGGGTTAGCTTTAACAAGCATTTAGGATTCGGTAGATCTTAGAAACCGCAATGACGCTAAGTCGCAAAGAAATCGCACTTACTTTGCGTCATTGCGCCTCTGCGGTAAGGTAAATACGCGTACTTAACGGATTTAAAATTCAGGACTAAATGGAAACTCCTATAAAAAATGAAAAAGTTAGTCTTCTTTATCTTCATCATTGGAGCGTTTAGCTGCGATACTGTTCGAACAGAATACGATACCAGCATAGACTTTAGCCAATACAAAACTTTTTGCTGGCTGGAAGGTTGTGCGTTTACGTTTACAGGCCCTGCCTACCTGGATGATAGCGTTGTCCAAAGTCATGTAAAGGAGTCTATCATCTCAACAATGCAAAAGAAGGGAATACAGTATAATGATAATGATCCAGATCTGTTGGTGGATTTTCACATTACAATTGAAAATGAAAAGGCAATCTACTACCATGGTGTGCAGGATGATCCGTATTACTACCGGACAACTTTTCTGCAACCTGAAGAAGTGATCCTTACCAGGGGAACATTGCTGATTCATGTTGTTGACCGGCAACGCAGCGAAGTAATCTGGCAAAGTCATGCCGAAGGATACCTGGAAGATCCGCCCGACTTATCAAAGAAAAATATTCAACGTGGTATCACCCGTGTACTGAAGGATTTTCCACCTTCCAAAAAGTAATTCTTAATGAAATAACTGAAGAATATCCTCCTCAATTCTTCGAGGTCGCATAGTATTGGCATCGAGCAAGCACCAGTTGGTTTTCGCCCGAACCAAAAGCTTATTGGTTTTTTGATTGTAAAACTCAACATGCCTTTCGGAGCGGACACCTTCCGATTTTTCAACCCATGTCTTTACTATTAAAACATCATTCATTAAAGCAGGAGAAAAGTATTCTATCTCATGTTTCAAAACCACCCAGGAATACTTTTTCTGAATTTCCGCTGAGGCTAAACTTTGCCAGTGAGCCGTGGCAACATCTTGTACCCATTGAAGGTACACCACATTATTTACATGGTTAAGTCCATCAATATCATGTTGCTGAACGGTAATGGTTTGTTCAAACGCTTTCACGCTTTCAATTTACTCACTAAAGCGGGTCAGGCAAACTATTCGTATTTTAAGGTCTCTGCGGGCTGTGTCCAGGCCGTGCGAAAAGCCTGGTAGCTGATCGTAAGAAGTGCTATGCCAAGCGCAATACATCCGGAAAGAAGAAATACATCAACACCAATGGCTACACGGTATTCAAATCCCGCAAGCCAATCGCGCATGACTAACCAGGTTATGGGAATGGAGATCAGCATGGAAGCCATTACCAACAAAACATAATCTCTTGACAAGAGCAGCAACAAGGAACGTTCTGTTGCGCCTAATACTTTACGGATACCAATTTCTTTTGTGCGGCTCTGCATGGCCAACGAAGCCAGTCCGTATAACCCAAGGCTTCCAATAAGTATAGCCAACAGGGTAGCGATACGGATAATTTTACCCAGATTCTGATCACTGGCATACTGCGCTGCAATTGCCTGATCAACAAATGTAAAAGAGAATTCCTGGCTGCCGGTAAGCTTATTCCAAACCTCCTTAACCTGATCAATGGTTTGCGCCATATTACCGGGCTTCAACCGGATTAATAATTTTGGAATCGGTGAATTACTTATGGAAATATTTTCAACACCTGGAAAAATAATTGAAGGATCCATGACAAGTACCAATGGCTCAACCCGGGTATACAGCGAAGCATAGTTAAAATCTTTCACCACGCCTATAACCTCATGGTCTCCAAAATTTCTACCAGGAATTTTTTTACCGATAGCATCATCCCATTTTAGTTCTTTAGCGAAAGCCTCGTTTACAATTACTCCTCTTCGTACATCAGCAGTTGAGTTATTATCGAAATTTCTTCCGGCAGCAAATTCCATTTGTAATACCGTGAAGTATTCAGGTTCAACAGTATTCAGATTAAAATTGCGATACACGCCATCCAGATCAGTGTACCCTACGCCTGTCCAGTTACCATTTGCAAAATCATGAGATGTGCCGCATACCCCAGCCACATCGGGAACTTTTGACAGTTCACCCTTGAACTGCTGCACCATTTCAAATCCACGCTGAACGCGTTCTGTTAACCGACCCTCACGCGGTACATTGAGTTGTATAACGGCAAGTTGTACACGGTTAAATCCCAGATTCTTATCCTGAAGATAATTGAGTTGATTGCGCATGATTAATGTGCTGGAAATCAGAAAAACAGTTAGCACAAGTTGAATACCGACCAACGCCTTACGAAGCCCTTGACGGCTGCTTATTCCCTGCACACTGCCTTTGAGAATCGTAACCGGTCGAAAATTGGAAAGTACAAAGGCCGGATAGCTTCCAGCTATCAATCCAATAATTACCACCAACACAGTTGCTACTGACAACGTGAACACATCTAAACCAAGCGAAAGCTCTTTTGCTGCCAGTGTATTAAATACCGGTAAGCTCACTAAGGCTAAAATAAAACCCAAAGCAAGTGATACCAGCGTGATCAATACAGCCTCACTAATAAATTGAACGACCAGTTGGCTTCGAAGAGCACCCGCTACCTTTCGTATGCCTACTTCCTTTGCGCGCTTAAGCGACCGGCCAACAGACAGGGTAACAAAATTGATACACGCGACAAAAAGTATCAACAGGGCTACCGCGCTTAATATATATGCATAACGCGGATTGCTTACCGGAGCAATGCCGGTGGGAAAACTGGTGTCGAGGTGAATGCTGGTAAGGGGCTGCAAGCCTACTGTATAATTGCTTTCTTTATAATCATCCTCACCAAGCGCTGTTTTGAAAATCGGTGGAAATTTTTCCAATACATCAGCTACCTTAACTCCGGGCTTTAGCAACACATACGTTTCCGGATTTACATTAAACCACGATGAAGTGAGCACCTGCTCATTGAACATTTTGGGATAATTAAGATCGGAAATAAGAATTGTAAACTGGAGGCTGGAGTTAATCGGTGGGTTTTCAACCACCGCCTTAACAAAAAATTCCTCAGGCTTTTCGCTGATTTGAATGGTTATAACCTGGTTAATCGGATCATCCTCTCCGAAGTACTTCTCAGCAATCTGTTCTGTTATGATTACATTATTACTACCCCCAAGCACATTAGATTGTTCGCCTTTTAAAATCCTGAAATCAAACACATCAAAGAAATGTTCGCCTACAATGGTAGCACGCTCTGAAAATTGATTCTCTCCCACCTTCACCTGTGTACCAAAAGGGTTAAAGCGCACCTGATGTTCTATTTCCGGAAGATTTTCTTTTAGTGTAGGGCCGAGCGGAAAGGGTGTAACGGTATTGAAAAATTCCTGATTCTCACCATAGCTTTCCTTTACATACCCACGGTAAATGCGTTCCGATTTTTCATGAAATCTGTCGAAGGTCCACTCATCCTTTACAAAAAGTACAATTAAAATACAGCAGGCAATACCCAGGCTAAGGCCGGCTACATTTATAATTGAATGTGCTCTACTACGCCATAGGGCACGAAAAGCAATCTTCATATAGTTTTTGAGCATAAAACAAGTGTTTAGTGAGCAAGGGAATACGTAAAGTAAAGGATGTATCTAAATCTTCAAAAGTTGTATTGTTGGTCAATTTACTGAGTTTAAATTTTGGTTCTTAACTTGTCACCCGCATGGACATCAACCTTCTTATCATCAGTGGTATTCTCTTTCTAATTATTGCTTTCCTGTATTCATCTGTAGGGCATGCAGGCGCCTCGGGTTACCTCGCTGTTATGGCCTTATTGGCCTATCCGGTAGAATCCATCAAGCCCATCTCGCTTACCCTTAACATTATTGTTTCGCTGATCGCCTCCTATAAATTTATCAAAGCCGGGTACTTTGATAAAAAATTATTCGTTCTGGTTTCCATTACTTCAATACCCCTGGCTTTTTTAGGGGGATATCTGAATCTTGATCCTTACTGGTTTAAAAAACTCGCAGGTATTTTTCTTATTGCTTCCGGTGCGCTCCTACTCCTCCGGCAATTTATCAAGCCTACAGAAAATGTTCGCGAAATCCATCCGGCAACTGCATTGGTGTTAGGTGCTATAATCGGTTTTACTTCGGGCTTATTGGGTGTGGGCGGTGGAATTTTTCTTTCCCCCATTATTATCATGTTTGGTTTTACTACCCTGCGTAATGCCTCAGGCGTGGCAGCATTGTTTATACTCTGCAATTCTATCCTTGGACTCACCGGCAACTACATGGCGTTTAAAAACCTTCCGGTTGAAATTGTATACCTAATACCCATGGTGATAATAGGCGGCTATACAGGATCACATTTAGGCTCACTAAAACTCAACAATCAATATATTGTGAGTTTTCTTTTCCTGGTGTTGATATCAGCAGGGCTTAAGTTTTTACTAGTAGGTTAATCAGAATTGCTCCAACACCTTTATCCGCTTTTCAATAGGCGGATGAGTGGCGAATAATCCTTCAAGTCCGCCCATGAAACCGGATGATTTATCCGGATGGTTGTGAATAAACATTTCTTTCACGTCATCATTCTTAACGGCTTTTACTTCATAGTTTCCGGATACTTTGCGCAACGCAGAGGCAAGCGCCTGTGGGTTACGTGTCATTTCTGCAGCTCCGGCATCGGCCATGTATTCGCGCTTACGCGATAGACCAAAACGAAAAAGCAACGCCAGAAAATAAGCGACTGCTGCAATTACCAAAGCAACAATAGCTCCCTTATTATCCTTTTTACTACTGCGTGAGCCACCATACAACATATTGCGGAACAGTATCTGAACAACAAATGAAAAAATGCCTACAAAAATGATCGTGATCACTAATAACCGAACATCGCGGTTACGGATGTGCATTAACTCGTGGGCGATTACGCCTTCCAACTCCTGATCATTTAGTTTATCGATGATGCCACGCGTAAGCGTAACAGTATAACTTTTCTCCGACAGTCCGCTGGCAAATGCGTTCAATGCCGGATCTTCAATAATGTGAACTTTCGGCATGGTCATGCCTTCCGTCATGCAAAGGTTTTCCACCAGGTTATACACGCGCATGTTATCCTTTCGTGCCAGCGTATGAGCACCGGTGGCGGAGTCAATCATCTTGTTATGAAAGGCAAAGGCTATTAAAAACCAGACGAGTACAATACCGGAAACAATCGGGGCCACACTTATAAAAGCATTGTTAACCTGATCCACATCGGGCCCACGGTATTCATCGCCAGACACAAAATACAAGAAAGCATAAACGCAACCCAGCACCAGGGCCGGAAAGGCAATCAGGTAAAACACTGACATCCGGTTATTCCGGCTTATCTGTGCCTGAATTCCAACATAACCCGCCATAGGTTAATTGAAGTTGATGTCAGGAGCTTTGGTGGCTGCGGCACGTTCGTCACCTAATTCGAACATAGCAGCTGTTTTAAAGCCAAACATACCGGCAAAGATTACATTAGGGAAAACCTGAATAGCGGTATTGAGTTCTTTGGTTGCTGAATTGAAGAACCTGCGCACAGCAGCCAGTTTATTTTCGATATCAGAAATTTCAGTTTGCAGGTGCATGAAGTTGGTATTGGCTTTCAAATCAGGGTAAGCCTCTATTTGAATACGTAAACCAGCCATGGCCGTGGATAACTGCTGTTCTGCCATGATTTTATTATCGATACCCGTAGCACTCATAGCCCGGCTCCGGGCTTCTGTTACTTTGGTGAGCACACCTTCTTCGTGCTTCATGTAGCCTTTAACGGTGTTAACAAGTTGGGGGATAAGGTCGTGACGCTGTTTCAGTTGCACGTCAATATCTGCAAAGGCATTTTCCCTTCTGATTCTGAGTTTAACAAGGTTGTTGTAAATGCTGATGACGTAAATCACAATCACTACAACAATAACAATACTGATAATTAATCCGGTCATGTGTCAATGGGTTTTAATGGCACTAAAAATAGGATACCAGAGCGGTGTTTGAAAATTATTAGCTGACTTTAATTTACAGCGCTGAACAAAAGTATTAACCAATCTCCTTCTGATACGCCACCACATCCAGCACCTTCCCGAATTTCTCCCCTACATTTATAAAGTGGGCGCATTTTACAAAACCAGCCTTTTCAAACAGGGCCATGCTTGATGTATTATCACCGGTAATCACCCCCACCAGATTTTTCAACCCTAATTCTTTTGCTACCTGCTCCAGATGCGCCAGTGCTGTTTTACCAATTCCTTTGCCCATAAACTCAGGCTTCAGGTAAATGCTGATCTCGGCCGTACGGTCATAGGCCGGGCGTTTTTTATGGTAGGTTAAAAAGCAATAGCCGGCTAACGCACCATCTGCGTAAATCAAAAATGATTTGTAGAGTGGGTGACCAATAAAAATAAACTCCTGAAGCTGATCTAACGCGATCGGTTCTGTATGAAATGTGGCTGTGGAGTTTTTGATATACCAGTCGTAGATGGCTTTAATCTCAATGAGCTTATCTCCTGTTAAGGGTGTAAATGAAAGCTGCATATTTAATTCCTGTTTGACTTCATCCTTCTCTGATACCCCAACAATATCCTATAAAACTCCTCGGGCTGCTCTTCTATAATTTCATGTCCGCATTGCTCAATAACATGCATTTCATGGTTTCGAAAGCACTCCTTCTGCATGTAAAAGGTCGACTCGCCCTGATCATCCTGGCGGCCATAGATAATCAGGGCCGGGGTTTTCAGTTTCCTGAGCTTATTGGTGATGTCGAATTTTGTTTCCAACACTTCCTTGTCGATAAAGGGAATAGGTTGAAAATTAAACTCATAAAACAACTGCTCGTACATCGCTCGGGAAACTTTGCGCCTATCGTAATACATAGCCCGAACGTGTATGAGAATAAATTCTTTGTAGGCCACTACTTCTTTATTCAACGGGTCAGCACGCTTCAACGAATCAAGTTCGCGTTCCGTTTTTGCGGAAAAGATTTGTTGAAGGTGGTCTAGTGAATCCACCTCAGCCAAGGAACGCCTTGCAAACTGGTTATCATACAAAAAATGCCAGAGCTTGTAGGATGGCGGTGCAGAACACACGAGAATGATTTGCGAAACAAATTTTGAATACGTTGCGGTGTAATTCATCGCTAATAACCCGCCCCACGACACACCCAACAGGGTAATTTGTTTATCGCCACGGTGCTGGCGCAAGCGTTCAAGATCATCGGTGTAGCGGGTTATGGAAATGGTATTTTCATTAATGGGTATGTTACGCGATTTACCCGAGCCGCGCTGATGTACAATAATGCAGGTGTACCAGTTCTTCAGGCTATCAGCCAACTGGCGGTAGCTTTGGTTTGGATACTCGCCCGGTCCGCCAGACAAAATATACAACGCGGGGCCGCTGCCGTATTGTTCATAATAAAGCGTGTATCCATCACTGGTATAGCTATGAAGGGTTTAGCCTGAGCAAAATGAGATGGTGACGAAAAGAACTATTACCTGAACGATATGCCTCATATCCCTATTGTAATTGTATTAGATACAAGTTAGCCTTTGTTTGTGTTCTTTTCCAACAAAACACTTCCTTCACATATACATTGTTGGTCAAGAAGACCAACAATGGCTTAGTGGTAAGGGGAGTAAATGAAATATACATGCATCAGCAATATATTCTTTTCAGCATCAACGGATAATTATTTTTTTGAATCGACTAGTAACAGTGTCAGATATTTTCACAACGTAAACACCCTTTGGCCATTCAGCCGATGGCAAGCTAATTGTGATATTGCCTCTATCAAACACCGAATCATATACTTGCTTAAAAAAATGAGCGCCTTGGATACTATTTATAGTGATTTCCACTGGATAATTCCGGCTGTTAGAAAATACTATTTTAAATTCTCCGTGTGATGGGTTTGGGTAAACCAAAATAAAATCATCGATCGTTTCGCCTAAAACAGAGGTAATAGAAAAATTATAGCAATCTGCCACTTTGAAACAGGCTCCATCAGAAACCTTAACAGTGTATGATCCACTCGATGAAGGGGTAAAACTTGCCATTTTTTCATCCTGAATTACATCATTTGTATTACAATCAATCCATTGGTACTGCAAATCACCTCTTATACCTGCGTGTAATTCATTTCCTGATTGAGTAATCGTGGCTTCTGGGTCAAGACAGCCAATAATACGGGCTATTTTATTCCGCCATATATTATCAATCTTTGAAAAAGATCCCCCAATTATGAGTTTACCATCAGATTGTTCCGCAATTGCTTCAATGGTTCCGTTAAACCTCGCGCTCATATCATAAGAATTATCGAGCCCCCCATTTAAATTATACCTACTCAAAAAAATATTCGATGAAAGAACGTATATAAGCAACTTATTGTCGCTTTGTCTAAATATAATCGGCACAAAAGATTGCTGAATCGGTAACCTCAAATCAAAACTATTAAGGGTTCCATTTGCATTGAGCTTTGCAACACCGTGCCTGCTTATATTATTAAACCGATCAAAGTAGCCGCTAACTATTATTTTACCATCATCTTCAACTATCATATCATGCAGGTATCCATTAAAACCCTGATCAACACTAAAACTTAAGTCAATGTTTCCGTTAGAAGTCAGCCTGACAAGTTGTTTCCTTGGGTGACCATCAAATTCAGTAAAAGACCCGGCTGCAATAATTTTACCATCTTTAAGCAAGCCAAGTAGTCTTACACCATCATTGGAGCCCTCACCCGGATTAAAACTTAAATCAAGGGTACCATCAGTGTTAAGTCTGGCAATACGATTGACAGGTGCTCCATTATATTCAGTGAAGTACCCCCCTACTATAACCTTTCCATCCGGTTGAACAACCATACATTGCACAACATAATCAAATCCTGAACCAGGGTTAAAAGTTTCATCCAACGACCCGTCAGGATTCAACCGGGCAATGCCTTTCCTCGGATAGCCATTATAGGAATTAAAAAGTCCTGCTACGAGAATCTTCTCATCTTCTTGCAGGACCATACAATAGGGAGGCAAATCCAAACCAGCTCCAGGATTAAAACTTGGATCTAATGAACCATCTGAGTTTAGCCTGATGATATTATTTACTTTTACTCCGTTAAACGAAGTGAATTGGCCTGAAGCTACTATCTTATCATCACGCTGAATGCATATTTGGCCAATAGATGCATAGCCAGCGAAGCCAGTTCCAATATTAAAATAATCATCCAAGGTTGCATTCAATCGTAGCCTTGCAATCCTTCCTACTCTAGTTTCATCAAAAAGGCTAAACGTTCCACCTACCATCAAATCTCCATCGACCTGCTGGCCGATTGCATAAACCGAATTATCAAATCCTTTCGTTAAATCGAATGAAGTGTCTATAGTTCCATCTGTATTTAACACTGCCAATTTTTTACATGAAATGCCATCAATCGAATCGAACTCACCGCCAACAACCAATCTTTGGTCAGAAAGCAATAATAATTTATGGATGTAGCCATCAAACTCAGCTTCATTAAGGTATCCAGTATCTAGCGATCCATCCGTATTCAACCGTCTCACTCCGTTCAACATTCCTACCACTATTTTACCTTCGCCTGTGAGTACCATATCCCTAACAGCAGTTTCTATATTCAATCCAGGATCAAATCCCAAGTCAACTGTTCCATTGCTATTCAAGCGCACAATTTTTCTCCGCTCAATACCATTAATATCCTCAAATCCCCCACCAGCGAGTATCTTACCATCATCGTGCACTAAAACCGCATATACGGCCGCATCAAAACCGTAACCCGGATCAAAAGTTTCATCAATTGTGCCATCTTCATTTAGTTTACAAATATGATTTCTTGCGACTCCATTGAAAGAATTAAAGAAACCTCCAACGATGATCTTACTCTCAAATAGGTCAACAGATAGAATGTAACCTCCATTATCTGCACCGCTTCCTGGGTTAAAAGAAATATCCGGTGTTCCGTCTGAATTCAATCGGATAATTTTTGGTCTGTATACTCCATTGTAAGAAGTAAAATTACCACCAACCAAAATTTTTCCATCCATCAGGATTTTAATACACATTGGACTCAAGTTGAATCCAGAACCTACGTTAAAAGATTTATCAATAGAACCGTCACTATTTATCCTAACAATTCCTCGGCTCGGCTCGCCATTGTATGTCGTAAAATCGCCTATAGCTACTACCTTACCATCCGGTTGAACAGCAATAGACTTGACCTCTGTATTCCAAACTGAACTAAAACCCTTTCCATCACCATAAGTACCATCATCTATTAGATTGAAACTTGGATCGTACTGACCTGGGTTTTGGGCATAGCAAAAATTCCCAATTATAAAATTCAGGATGCACAGGATAATGATGAAGATGCTAGCTTTACTTATAAAAAACACCATAATAAATATCTCTGAAATATTTATTTACGTAATACCATCAACTCCACTTTCCTAAACTCCACCGGGTGGCTTTCGCTTTGCAATGAAATAGTTCCACGTTTTAGCGGAGCGCCATCGTTAGCAGTTTTGTAACTATCATCACCAATTACCGGGCGGGTATAGGTGATCACCGTGTCGCCATTAATAACATGATGAAGCAGGCTATCGCCATAGGCAATTACTTCCGCGGTTACCCATTCGTTTAGCATATAGGTTTTACTGGTGGAGTTAATACAATGTTGTTTGGTTAGGGTATCGGCCAGGTATACGTGTGTACCGGGTGTGCAGAGGTTACCGGTAGATCGTTTCCACTCGGGTGTGCCCGCCAGAAACTGCGCTTCCAATGATACCGGAAAGTCCTGATCAATACCCATCGTTTCAGGACGTTGGCCATGTACCATCACTCCGCTGTTCATGATAGCCCACCGCGGACCACCCGGCACCTGTTCACCCGTAAAGCGATACTCGATGCGCAGCCGGTAATGCGAAAATTCATCTTTATAGAATAAATGACCGAACTCCCTGCGGAAGGAATCGTACTCGCTATACGAAACTTTTAGGATTCCATCTTCCACGCGGAAGGTGTTGTTGAAATTTACATCGGTTTCGTAGCCGGAAATCTTGGGTATCCACCCGGCAAGGTCTTTACCGTTGAAGAGTTGCATCCAGGTAT
This sequence comes from Cyclobacteriaceae bacterium, assembly GCA_025808415.1. NCBI lineage: Bacteria > Pseudomonadati > Bacteroidota > Cytophagia > Cytophagales > Cyclobacteriaceae > Cyclobacteriaceae bacterium. The sequence goes on along the minus strand of CP075525.1, from coordinate 1,832,010 downwards.
CCTCAGTTTCAGTTTTTTTTGTACAACCCGAAACAATGGTGAACACCAAAACAATCACTAAAATATTTTTCATGCTTAATGGTTTGCATGATGAAGATAAAGGGAATTTTCGGTTTGTGCTACACTAAAAAGCCCACCGTGTAGGTGGGCTCAAGCATTAACCGTTCTTCTTAGCGCGCTTTTCTGCACGCTTTTCTTTTAAGGTTTTCTTGGGAGCTTTCTTGGTCTCCTTTTTACGATCCATTGATTTTGACATAATTATATAAGTTAAGGATAATCAATATTACAAAATTCTATTTATTGATACAGGGGTTCAAATCAACTTTTACGTTTTCGCCCCGCGCTTTCGATTCGCTCCAGGCCACACAGGCATTGGTCCGGTCGCCTGTTTTCAGGTAGGCTTCGGCCAGGTAATAGAAAACTTCATCGATAAAGGGGTCAAGGTCTACTGCCTGTTTTAAAACACGCAGCGCAGCCGTAGCATCATCCGACTTTAAGTAATAAATACCTTTATTGCGATAGGCCCAGCCATTGTACGGATCGAGGGTTATACTTTTATTAATATCCTCCAGGGCGGCTTCACGATTATCCTGCAACAGGTATATAAATCCACGGTTATTCAAAAAGAAAGCATCGCGGGGTTTCAAATCCAGTGCTTTGGTAATCCAATTCATTGCCTCATCAAACTTTTCTTCCGCAGCGCTCAACAAGGCTAGTGTATTGTAAGCATTTGCCTCAGTATCATCAAGGGCATAGGCCTTAACCAAGGCGGCCCGTGACGCTTCAAAGTTATGGGCGTAATAATGCACTGTCCCGATATTCACCCACAATTCGGCATTTAACGAATCCATGGCAAGCGCCCGATCAAATGATGCCAGTGCGGCTGCATAATCGCGCTTCTTGGTGTAAACCAATCCTTCTAAAAAATACACAGTAAGGGTATCCGGCTTTTCACGCTTTATATACTGGATGTCACGTAAGGCATCATCGGGTTTACCCAATTCATAAAATGTATTCGCCCGGTTAAAATGGGCGTTTAAAAAACCCGGCTTGCAACCAATGGCCGTGCTGTAATACTGAAGCGCTTCGGCATATTGCTTTTGCCGGAAATATACAGTGCCCAGGTTATTCAGTGCATCGGCATAACACGAATCAAGGCGCAGGGCTTCTTCATAATTTTTATGGGCCAACGGGTAGTTTTGCTTTACCAAAAGTTCATTGCCTTTGAGCAAAAAGCGTTGCTGGCGGGTTTCCTTACTATCGGAACAAGCCACCAGCACAACCCACATAATTAAAGCAGCCCCAAACGGTTTCATCATTGTTTGTCTCATTTCTTTCCCAAAAATCATTAATTTCATGCTAAACCATGAGTATTAACCTCGAAATCAAACAACAAGTTATCGGTCTTTTACAACGTAGCCAACGGGTAAGGGCTAAAGAACTTTTGATGGAGAAATTTCAGATTGCCCCCGATGATGCCGAGAAGTTGATTCAGGCCATTGAACTGGAGCATCCGGAAGCGAAAAATGCACCCCCTAACATTGCTGAGCAGATTACGCTGGTAAAAACTCAGGGTGGTGGCTGTATTGTCTTTGGTATGCGTGCCCTTATGGTATTCTTCCTCATTTTCACCTTCGCGTTTTATGCCATAGCCATCGGTTTGCTGGTTTACTTTAACAGTTACACCGGTAATGCAGACAGCGTAACAGGAATAGTGGTTTCATTCAGAGAAAATGAGAGCGGTTCCCAAGCCCCGGTAGTGGAGTATACCTGGAAGAACGAGGTGAAGCGCTATGAAAGCACCATGTACTCCTCTCCACCCGATTACAGGGTAGGCGATCAGGTTCCGTTACTGGTAAACCCTGAAAACCCCGATGTTGCAGTAATCGACTCATTCACCGAACGGTATATGCTGAGTACTTTTTTCGCGGGATTCGGCACGTTCTTCCTGATCTTCAGCCTTGGATTATGGGTAGTCTCAAGAAAAATCAAAAGAAGTTTGGCCAACTCACAATAGTTATCTTTATTTGCTCACGAAATGAACAACACGTTAATCATAAACAATCATCACCACCATCATGTTAACAGCACGTTGCGTGGCAGGTTTATGTTTTAACTAAACTATAAAGACTTTGAGAAAAGGCTTGCCGCGATAACGGCAGGCCTTTTTTTATTCCCCTCTCCTAACAGGAGAGGGGTGCCCGAAGGGCGGGGTGAGGTTTAATAAATAAATTAAAATGAACAACATACTACGAATCGCTATTCAAAAATCTGGTCGCTTGCAGGAAGAATCACTAAAACTTCTGAAAGATTGCGGACTAAACATCAGCAATGGAAAAGATCAACTGAAAACACAGGCCGGTAATTTTCCGATTGAAGTCCTCTTCCTTCGCGATGACGACATACCCCAATACATTGAAGATGGTGTAGCCGATGCCGGTATTATCGGTGAAAATGTATTCATCGAAAAACAAAAGAAGGGCAACATCATTAAGCGGTTGGATTTTTCAAAATGCCGATTAGCACTTGCTATACCGCGCTCCGAAAGCTATACCGGACTCACCTGGTTTGAAGGAAAAAATATCGCCACCTCCTACCCCAACATCGTCAGCGATTACCTGAAGAAAAACAACATCAAGGCAGGCATTCACGAAATCAGCGGCTCAGTTGAAATTGCTCCCGGCATCGGGTTGGCCGATGCCATCTGCGATATTGTAAGCACCGGCAGTACATTGTTGAGCAATGGTTTAAAGGAAGTGGAACTGGTGATGAAGTCAGAGGCAGCTCTGATTTCCAGAATTCAGTTGGAAAAATCTAAACAAGATATCCTCGACAAACTGCTTTTCCGAATTGAAGCCGTTCAACAAGCACGAAACAACAAGTATATATTATTGAATTGCCCGAATGAATCGATTGAAGCCATCACGAATGTAATTCCGGGTATGAAAAGTCCAACGATACTACCCTTAGGCAAAGAAGGCTGGAGTTCATTACATTCCGTTGTGGATGAAAACGACTTTTGGGAAAAGATTGATCAACTGAAAGCGCTGGGCGCTCAGGGTATATTGGTAATACCGATTGAGAAAATGATTAAGTAGTTAGGAAGTACGAAATACGAGGTACGAAGTACGAACAACCAACAACCAACAACGAACAACCAACAAAAATGAAACGATACACCAACCCTTCCCGCCACACCTGGTCACAACTTTGCGAACGCCCGCAACTGCAGTTGGAGTTTCTGGAGAGTTCTGTCAAAAATATTTTGGTGCGTGTAAAAAAGAACGGAGATTTTGCTTTAAAGGAATTTACCAAACAGTACGACCAGGTGGAGATCAGCACCCTTCAGGTTACCGAAGAAGAAATTAAACTTGCTGCACATTCCCTTGAGCCTGCCTTAAAGAATGCTATTGAAACAGCCGCATCCAACATCGAAAAATTTCATAGGACTCAACTGCGCGAAGCAGTAATTACGGAAACCATGCCCGGTGTACAGTGCTGGCGTAAAGCTATAGCCATTGAAAAAGTTGGTATCTACATTCCCGGAGGAACTGCACCTCTGTTCTCTACGGTTTTGATGTTAGCCATTCCGGCCAGGTTAGCCGGATGCACAGAAGTTATACTCTGCTCACCCCCCGATAAACATGGAAACATTCACCCCGCCATTTTATTTGCAGCACAGCTAACAGGTGTAACTAAAATATTTAAAGCCGGAGGCGCACAAGCAATCGGTGCATTAGCATATGGTACGGAAAGCATCCCCAACGTGTATAAAATTTTTGGTCCGGGTAATCAGTATGTTACCAAAGCCAAACAATTGGTAAATCAGGATGGCGTGGCCATCGATATGCCGGCCGGTCCCAGTGAGGTATTGGTATGGGCCGATGAAACGGCTACACCTTCCTTTGTCGCAGCAGATCTATTATCGCAGGCTGAACATGGAGCAGACAGCCAGGTGATGCTGGTATTACCTAATGAAGCATTACTGGAGAAAATTAATGATGAATTAAAAAATCAGCTGGCAGTGCTCCCACGAAAAGCTGTTGCTGAACAGGCACTGTTAAACAGTCGCACAATTATTATTTATTCCGAAACAGAAGCGCTCGATTTTATCAACTCCTATGCACCGGAGCACCTGATCATCAATACCAAAAATGCGGATGTGCTAGCCGAAAAAATTATCAATGCGGGCTCTGTCTTTATCGGAAATTACACACCAGAAGCAGCCGGAGACTATGCATCGGGTACCAACCACACCCTTCCCACCAATGGTTACGCCAAAGCGTATGCGGGAGTATCGGTGGAAAGTTTTGTGAAGTATGTCACGTTTCAAAAAATATCGGAAATGGGTATAAAAAATTTAGGCCCTGTTGTAGAAGTAATGGCCGAAGCCGAGGAACTGCAAGCGCATAAGCAGGCTGTACGTTTTAGACTTAATTCCATTCGTTGATAGTTGTTAGTTATTAGTTGATCGTAAACATATATCATGGATATACTTTCATTAGTTCGCAAAAACATTCGAACCCTTAAACCCTACTCCACCGCGCGCGATGAGTTTAAGGGAACAGCAGAGGTTTACCTGGATGCCAATGAAAATCCGTTTCCTTCAGCCTATAATCGCTATCCTGATCCGCTTCAGAGAAAACTAAAGGATAGAATTGGTGAAATCAAAAACATTAACCCATCAAAGATATTTTTAGGCAATGGAAGCGATGAGGCCATCGACCTGATTATCCGTGCGTTTTGTGAGCCCGGTCAAGATTCAATATTGATTACAGAACCAACTTACGGAATGTATGCCGTTTGTGCCGGTGTGAATGATGTGAACGTTAAGAAACTAAAACTAACGGTTGATTTCGACCTGGATCTTGAAAGGCTTCAAAATAACATTGATAGTTCCGTTAAGATTATTTTCCTGTGCTCACCGAATAATCCTTCGGGCAATTTGTTATCAAAAGAAAAGATTTACACACTCATGGCAAGCTTTAAAGGTATCGTAGTAGTTGACGAAGCTTATATTGATTTCGCTAACGCGGAGGGATTCCTTCCTTCCCTCAGCAAATACCCTAATCTGGTTGTCCTCCAAACCTTCTCCAAAGCATGGGGATTAGCAGGGCTAAGGCTAGGGATGGCATTTGCCTCAGAAGAAATCATTTCGGTACTGAATAAAATAAAGTACCCGTACAACATCAATATACTCACGCAAAATACTGCGTTAAAAGAAATTTCATCTGTAAAGGAAAAGGACAGACAGGTAAAAGAAATTCTGGAGCAACGTTCATTTCTAATTCAACAATTACAAGCGATCCCAAATGTGCTGAACGTGTACCCTACCGATGCTAACTTTGTGTTGGTTAAAATAAAGCATGCAAAAAAAGTATACCATCAACTGATTGATTATAGCATCATTGTACGCGATCGCTCCTCGGTGGTATTGTGTGATGATTGCCTTCGCATTACGGTGGGCACACCGGAAGAAAATAGTAAACTCATTGAAACACTAAAGACACTATGAAGCGTGTATTATTTATAGACCGTGATGGCACACTCATTATCGAGCCACCCGATGAACAAATTGACAGTTTGGAAAAACTGGAGTTTTATCCCGGTGTAATTTCATGGCTAAGTAAAATCGTCAGCGAAAGTGATTTTGAATTGGTGATGGTCACGAATCAGGACGGCTTGGGAACGGAAAAATTCCCTGAACAAACGTTCTGGCCTGCACACACTAAAATGCTGAAGACGTTGGAAAATGAAGGCATTACCTTTTCTAAAATATTTATCGACCGCTCCTTCCCCCATGAAAACAAACCGACCCGCAAACCGGGTATCGGCATGTTACAGGAATTTTTATCGTCTGATTATGACCTGAAAAATTCGTTCGTGATTGGTGACAGGCTTACCGATGTGGAACTGGCAAAAAATCTTAACAGCAAGGCAATTCTGATCAACAATGGTTCATTAGAACAAAAATTAAAGGACGCAAGCCTTGAACCATACTGCGATCTGATTACCACATCATGGGCGGATATTTATACATTATTGAGCAAGCCCAACCGAAAAGCCAGTGTAAAAAGAAGAACCAAAGAAACAGACATCAGCATTGTGCTTAACCTGGATGGCTCAGGCAAATCATCGATACAAACTGGCCTTGCCTTTTTCGATCACATGCTGGATCAACTGGCACGGCATGGTAGTCTTGATCTTTCTATTGCTGTTAAAGGAGATTTACACATCGATGAGCATCATACTATTGAAGATACTGCTTTGGCATTGGGTGAAACTTTCTTAAAAGCACTGGGTGACAAGCGTGGTATCGAACGCTATGGTTTTTTGTTACCGATGGACGATTGCCTGGCACAAGTAGCCATTGATTTTGGGGGAAGGCCATGGCTGGTCTGGGAAACGGAATTTAAACGTGAAAAAATCGGTGAAATGCCTACGGAAATGTTTTTACATTTCTTCAAATCATTTTCCGATACAGCCAAATGCAACCTGAATATAAAAGCTGAAGGAACAAATGAGCATCATAAGATTGAAGCTATTTTTAAAGCCTTTGCAAAAGCAATTAAAATGGCGGTGAAAAAAGAAGGAAGTGAATTACCGAGTACAAAGGGGGTATTATGAGGTTAGAGGTACAAGGTTAGAGGTACGAGGTTGGAAGTACGAGATTGGAGAATAAGTTGAAAATTAAATTGAAATGCAAGATTTAAAAAAGCGGTTTAAGGAATTTGCCATTCATTGTGCTGAGCTTATACAAAAGCTACCTGGCACAACTGCTAATCGTGCCTATTCCAATCAATTAATTAGAAGCTCAAGTTCCACAGGGGCCAATTATCGCGCTGCATTACGCGGAAAATCCTCAGCAGATTTTATCAATAAACTTAAGATTGTCGAAGAAGAGATTGATGAGTCAGTGTATTTCCTTGAGCTGATTCTTCATTTTAACCAAGATCTGTCAATTGAAATTAATGAACTTATAAAAGAGGCCAATGAACTAACTGCAATTACAGTTCAATCGATTAAAACAGCGCGTTCAAAACTTCGTACTTCGTAATTCCCAATTCGTACTTATGCACACAGTACTACTAAAATACAACGCTGGCAATATCCAATCTGTGTCTTATGCATTGGAGCGATTAGCCATTGACTTTGAAGTAACAGACAACGTTGAAAAAATTCAGTCGGCTGACAAGGTTATTTTTCCGGGCGTTGGGGAAGCCAGCACAACGATGAATTACCTGAAGGATAAAAAACTGGATGAGGTAATTAAAAATCTCAAACAACCCGTATTGGGTATCTGCCTTGGTATGCAACTGATGTGTAAGGCATCGGAAGAAAATAACACCACCTGCCTCGGTATTTTTGATGAAACCGTGAAACAGTTTATCCCAACAAAAGAAAATAAGGTTCCGCACATGGGGTGGAATCAACTTACACTTACCAATTCGTGGCCTGATCGTACAGCAGAAAACAGCCGTGTATATTTTGTACACAGCTATTATGTGCCCGTAAATGCTTTCACTACAGCCATTTGCAACTACACGCTGCCCTTCAGCGCGGCCATGAAAAAAGATAATTTTTATGCTGTGCAATTTCACCCCGAGAAATCGGCTAAGGCGGGAGAACAAATCCTTAAAAGTTTCCTGGATCTATGAAGATCATTCCGGCCATCGATATTATTGACGGAAAGTGTGTAAGACTTTCACAGGGTGATTACGACCAGAAAAAAATCTACCATAAAAGACCTGTGGACATGGCTAAAGCTTTTGAAGATGCCGGGTTGAAAAATCTTCACATGGTTGATCTGGATGGTGCTAAACAGGGCAAAGTAATCAATTGGAAAACAATAGATGATATTTGTTCAGCCACAACACTTCAAGTCGACTTTGGTGGTGGTATAAAAACAAAAGCCGAAATCCGGCAACTGTTTGAAGCCGGTGTAAATCAAGTGAACCTGGGAAGTATTGCTGTTAAAGAACCCGAAAAGGTGAGCATCTGGATTGATGAATTCGGAGCTGCCAAGATTATCCTCAGTGCTGATGTACGAAACGAAATGATTGCCGTACAAGGTTGGACGGAGACCTCTGCCCTATCCATTTGGGATTTTGTTTCAAACTACCAACGTCTGGGTATTCAGTATGTAACCTGTACCGACATCAGCACTGATGGTATGCTTGCCGGGCCAAACATCACCCTCTATAAAAAGCTACTTTCTGAATTTCCTACGTTAAAATTAATTGCCAGTGGTGGCGTGAGTTCACTTGCTGATTTGAAAGCATTAAAATCCATTGGTGTATTTGGAACCATAGTGGGCAAAGCCATTTATGAAGGAAAAATATCATTACAGGAATTATACAATTTGGATAATGAGCCATAAAACTCTAACAACGAACAACTAACAACGAATAACCAACAACCAACAACGAACACCATGCTAACCAAACGCATCATACCGTGCTTAGATATAAAAGACGGTCGCACCGTTAAGGGCGTGAACTTTGTTGACTTACGTGATGCCGGTGATCCGGTGGCGTTGGCAGCAGCTTATGCCGAACAAGGCGCTGATGAACTGGTGTTTCTGGATATTTCGGCCACGCAGGAAGAACGCAAAACATTTACACACCTGGTAAAGGAAATCGCGCGGCATATCAATATACCCTTTACTGTAGGGGGTGGTATAAGTTCGGTAGAAGATGTTGCGCCTCTATTGGAAGCTGGCGCAGATAAAGTCAGCATAAATTCATCAGCCGTTAAAAATCCCAATCTTATCAATCAATTATCAAAAGCTTTTGGTTCGCAATGCATTGTGTTGGCCATTGATGCGCGCAAAGTTGACAATGCGTGGATCGTTCATACCCATGGCGGAAAAAATCCAACAGAAAAGAAACTTTTCTCCTGGGCTAAAGAAGGGCAAGATCGAGGGGCTGGCGAAATCTTATTCACCAGCATGAACCACGATGGAACCAAAAATGGATTTGCCATCGATCCGCTGGAAAAACTTCATGAACTGCTCACCATTCCCGTGATTGCATCGGGTGGTGCGGGTACCATGGGGCATTTTGCAGATGTATTTACATTTGGAAAAGCTGAGGCTGCCCTGGCCGCCAGCGTTTTTCACTTTGACGAAATAAAAATTCCTGATCTGAAATCATTTTTACATAACCACCACATACCGGTACGCTTATGACTGATATTAACTTTGATAAAGGCAACGGACTTATACCCTGTATTATCCAGGACAATGAAACCAACATGGTACTCATGTTGGGGTACATGAACAAAGAGGCTTATCAAAAAACCTTGGCTGAAAAACGTGTATCATTTTTTAGCCGTTCGAAGCAACAATTATGGACAAAGGGAGAAACCTCAGGCAACTACCTGGAACTTGTCACGATAAAGGTGGATTGTGACAAGGACACACTCTTAATTAAAGCCAAACCCAGGGGACCTGTATGTCATACCGGTACGGATACATGCTTTAATGAAAGAAATGATTCGTGGACGTTAAAATCATTGGAGAAACTTATTCAGGACAGAAAAGCAAATCCAAAAAGCGGCTCCTATACTACCTCGTTGTTTGAATCTGGAATAAACAAGGTGGTCCAAAAAGTTGGCGAAGAAGCTGTAGAACTGGTGATCGAAGCCAAGGATCAGGATAAAAGTAAATTCCTGAATGAAGCAGCCGATCTAATGTATCATTTCCTGGTATTGCTTGCGGCAAAAAACGCTTCCCTTACGGAAGTAGAACACATACTAAAAGAAAGGCATCGGTAATTCAACCCGTTGTCGCGTAGCTTACAGCCGGTTAATTCTTTATTAACTATCCTTCAGGAGTTTTAACTTGTCCGAATGAACACAACTGATGCAAAAGTTATTGATGGCTTCCCCTTTATCCGGTATAATCCAATAACCTATCCGGAACCGGAAATGCTTAAACGGAGCATTGATTTTTATCATGCTATGAATAAACGTAGAACGGTGCGCGACTTTTCACCAACATCGTTACCGCGTGAAATCATTGATAATATTGTTCGCACTGCCAACACCGCACCATCGGGTGCGCATAAGCAACCCTGGAGCTTCTGTGTTGTGTCTGACCCAGAAATAAAAAAGCAAATCCGCACCGAAGCTGAAAAAGAAGAGTATGAAAGCTACCACAACCGCATGAGCGATGAATGGCTGCAAGCCATTAGGCCCCTGCAAACCGATTGGCAAAAACCCTTCCTTGAAATTGCACCTTATTTAATTGTTGTTTTCAAAAAGGCATACGACCTTAAACCCGATGGCGCGAAAACCAACAACTATTATGTAAACGAGTCTGTCGGACTGGCTTGCGGATTTTTACTGGCTGCCATTCATCACGCAGGGTTGGTAGCGCTTACCCACACGCCAAGCCCCATGAATTTCTTAACCAAAATTTTAAACCGACCTGAAAATGAAAGACCATTCTTGTTAGTTCCGGTTGGCTATCCGGCAGATGAAACCTTTGTGCCAAAACTGGAGCGTAAAAAAATAGACGAAGTTGTTACGTACTATTGATCATCAATTCCGTACGCTTTCTTGTTGTGCCCTTGGATAAATTTTAAGGTACGACAATTTATAGCTGATGGTCTTGCGCTTTTCCATAAATGTATAACTGCCCTCCATCAGGTCGGATTGGTTGTGCAGCATGGTAAAGGTTATTTTTGTTCCATCGGGTTCTAAGTGCCTGTAGGTAAATCCACGGTCGTCTGTTAGGAAGGAAAACTCACCTACTATGGGGTACTTGTTAGCCACGTGATAACTCATCGAAACTTCAATAAAATCGCGCTTGGACCCAGGCCAGTCTTTCAAAATGGCAACACGTGCATAATTATCTTTACGGTCAATAACTTTTGTACGATCGTGACTGGCTAAAAAAGGTTTACTGGTTTTGGTAATTATGGCCGAAACGGAATAGATACCTTCCAACGAATTATAGGCGGCAGGGCTTTTACCGAAATAACGTTTGATCATCTCTTCAAGGTCTATTTCTTCGTAAACAACTTTCTTCGATCGCTTTTTTTCTACTTGTCCTTTTTGCTGGGCCCATACACCACACGCACCAAGCAACAGCAAACCCGCCAGGATATATTTTATTGATATTCCGATTACCTGCATATATCGGTTATTAAAAGTGCATGTTCTCGTAAACACCAGCCGTACTGGTGCGGCAGGTAACTTTTCCGGTAAGAACGCTGGGTTTAAAGAGTGATTTACCCAATAACATGCGAACACATTCCTGAATCCCTTCAGTAATGGAAGGATGCGGATGTACACATTCTGCTAATTCTTCAATTCCCTTGTCCATACTAATTAAAAGTGCCACTGCCTGTATCGCACTGGATGCATGATTACCAACCACTTTCATGCCGAGAATTTTCATGTAGTCATCGTTGGTAACTAATAATTTAATAAATCCCTGGGTATTGCGTTTGGCAATGGCCCGAGGAATACAACTATAATCTAACGTAACTACCCGGTAATCGATACCCTTTTCGCGGGCTTGTGTTTCGTTTAGCCCTACTCCGGCTACCTCGGGGCTTAAAAACATAATGGTGCTTATATTTTCGTAAACCAGCTTACGGTTTGGATTACCAAAAATCTTTTCTACGGCATAGCGCCCTTCCAACTCGCCAACATTCACCAGGGAAATATCGGCTGTTATATCCCCAACGGCATAAATATTCGACACATTGGTTTGGGTATCATTATCCTCAATGCCGCGTTTTGAAATATGGATATCCACTTTATCGTGATCCCACAACAATTCGTAGTTCGGAACGCGACCAACCGAAACCAGGGCCTTTTCAACGTTAAAGATTTCGCGGTGTTTATCATTATACTCAAGTTCGTATTCAACCCGGCCGTTTTTTATTTCCATACGAACCAGGTGTGAATTCCGGTGGATGAGCACACCATTGTTTTCCATATTACGTTCAATCACCCGCACTACATCTTCATCTTCAAAGGGAAGTATTCGGTCGCCCTTGTCAATCAGGTGCACCTTGGTTTTTCCAAAACCCGAAAAGATAGTGGCATACTCACAACCGATAACCCCAGCACCAACAATAACCATACTTTCGGGAAAGTCCTCCATCCCTTCAATGCCCTCGCTGGTCATTACAATTTTTTCATCGATAGGCAATTCGGGTAAATAACGTGGACGGCTACCGGTGGCCAAAATAATGTAGTCAGTCTCAACCACTTCACTTTTATCTTCAGTAATAATTTGAACATGATGCTGGCTTATCAATTTAGCCACTCCCCGCTTGAAAGTAAAATGGCCGGAACCTTTAAGTAACTCCATATGCTCTTTTAGCATATCCTTACGTTCGGCCACTGCGCGTTGAACCTCGGCCTGTATCTCTTTATAATCGATACTGGGTGCTTTAATATTATAGCGTTTCAGGTTTTTGCGAAAAGATGAAGCTTCGCGCGAAAGTTCCCACCAGGTTTTAGAAGATAAGGCCCCATTGGTTACACCGGCTCCACCTACCCTGTTCTTTTCCACCAGCAATACCTTCTTCTTAAAATCAATGGCGCGCATGGCAGCCGCATAGCCGGAAGGCCCGGCACCGATCACCACTAAATCAAATTTTTCCATACTATAGACAAATAAGGGTGAAATTACACATATTCTATTTAACAAAAGGGGGTATATTGGGCGTTAGTAAAACGTTTATGAAGTTTTGGAAGGTTCTATCCAATTTGGGTGTTTCTGATAAAGTAGATCATTACTTGCACAGGAGCATCATCCTGTCCAACAGGATTTCATTGGTCCTTTTTATCCTTACCAGCATTATTATTATCTCCTTAACGCTGCTTGTTGGCTTTACCGTTGGCATCCAGCGTATCCTTTACATCCTCATTTTATTTTCCATCATCCCGCTTCTCAATCGAGCGGGGTTTTACATAATAAGTCGATTGGTTATATCCACAATAGTACCAATTTATATAGTGGGTCTGATAGCGGCCAGTTCAGCCGAAGCAACACCGTTATTAAATGCAACGTCCTATTTTCCTTCCCGCATTATTGCACTGGCAACATGCATTATGCCCATGTTTGTGTTTGACACGTTAAAAGAAAAACGATGGATGTTTCTGGCCCTTTTCATTTGCATGGCGTGTGTGTTGGGCTTCGACTTTATTATTGAGCTTTTTGGAAGGGAGGTAGAGATGTATCGCAGGAAGGATCTATTCATCTACTATAATATTATTTTTACGGTCAACTTCCTTATGGTCACTTCGGCATCGTATATGCTCAAGCGTTCGGTGGACAAATCCGACAATGAAAATTTTAAACTACTCCAGGAGAAAGATGCGATCAATAAACAACTAAGCGAACAAAACTTAAAGCTTCAGCAACTCAACAACGAGATTGAAACTCAAAATGAAGAAATGGTTTCGCAAGCCGAAGAGCTTCACACCAACCAGGAAAAACTGGAAGAAGCTTACCAGGTGATCCAAAACCAAAAACAACAATTACACCTGCACAATGAGCACCTGGAAGACCTGGTGGCAAAAAAGAACAAAGAACTGATCGACACAAACGAAGAACTATCTAAATACAATAACGAACTCCGCCAGTTTTCCTATACCATTTCACACAACCTGCGCGCCCCTGTTGCCCGATTGATAGGGCTTGAAAACCTGTTGTTCCTCAAATCGGAGGGGATGACGGAGGAGCAACGCGAATTGCTGGACTTACTTAAAAAATCTTCGTTGGAGCTTGATGTTATCATTAAAGACCTGAACAAAATCATCGATATCCGCAACGATATTTACAAAATCAAAGAAAAAGTAAGTTTCGAACAGGAGTTTGATCGGGTACGGCAAGGGCTGGAACATCAGTTTCCGCAAGGCACCAGTATTAACGCTGATTTTTCGAAAGCACCCTTTATTTACACCATACGCCCCATGCTCAACAGTATACTTTTCAACCTGATGAGCAATGCCATTAAATACCGGGCGCATACCCGGAACTTAGAACTTTCCATCAACACTCAATCCGATCATGAATGTGTGACCCTTAAATTTTCCGACAATGGGTTAGGCATGAACCTGGATCAATTTGGCAAAGACTTATTCACTATGTATAAACGCTTCCACACCCATACCGATGGAAAGGGGTTGGGATTGTATTTAGTAAAATCGCAGGTTGATGCCATGGGCGGAAAAATTTCGGTAACCAGTGAGCTGAATAGAGGAACTACGTTTACGCTGGAATTCGCCAAGCCAGACGATGTGGAGGGACAGATTTGTTACGACAGTGAGTACGGTCAGATTTATTACAATGCACGGCTAAACACAGCGGGCATACGCTGGAAGAAACAAGTCATCAGCGAAGCTTATCGCGAGCTTTTTTTAAAATCGCAGGATGTGCTCCGTACCTACAACACACCCTACTGGATCTCAGACTTGCGCAAACAAGGATCCATTAAGCAAGAAGATCAAATGTGGATGGTCACTACCATTATCCCTGAGTCTGTACGCATTGGGCTTACCTGGATCGTTGGAATTTACGATCCTGCCCAACACAATGAAGATTACCGTGAACGGATAAAAGCCGCCATTGAAAAAGCCGGGGCACTGGTTCATTTTTGTACCGAAACTAAAGAAGCGGAAGCCTGGATTAATGCCCGCATTAAGGAGTTGGACCAAAATTAACGCGGAGGGTTAAATATCCCTGCCACCATACACCGCACACTACCCCCACCATAGGTTTCAATGGTGTCAATCGGGATAGGTATCATTTCCGAAAAACGGGAGATCGCATCGATCTGGCCAGGTAAAAGCGAATGAAATGCCCTTTCCGAAAGCAGTACATAGGACTCTCCTCCCCTGCTTTTAACCTCAATCATATTCCCGGCAAATGCCGCCATCTGTTCATAACTTATCGCAACAACTTTATGCCCAGTCTCTTTAAAGCTGCGCAATAAAATCTCCTGGTCATTCTCATTTTGAATAGCATCCAGGCCAACCACGGCAAATTTTGAACCCACACACATCACCACGTTAGTATGATAGATTGGCTTACCATGCTTATCGATGGCATCAAAGATCAGCGGCTTATACCCCAACCGTTCACAGGCTTGCAACACCAGGGCTTCGTCAGTACGGGCAGAACGATTGGCATAAGCAATACAGTTTACATAGTCTAACACCAGGCTGCCTGTGCCTTCCAAAAAACGATTATTGCGTTCTTCATCGGTAAGGTCGATTATCTCATTCACCAAAAATTTTTGCTGTAAGGATTGAATAATATCGGTCCTGCGCTCTAACCTGCGGTTTTCGGCAAGCATCGGGTACAGGATAACCTTACCATCGGCATGAAACGAAATCCAATTGTTCGGAAAAAGTGCATCCGGTTTTATCAGCTCCGCTGAATCGTCAAAAACATGCACAGCAATGTCGTGCGATTCCAACAAATCCACCATCCGGTTAAATTCATCAAGCGCTCGTTGTTGAATAACTTCAGTACGGTCGTGAAGCGGGTTTTGAAAAGCATTTGAAGATGCCGTTTGGGCATTGAACCCAAACGCTGCCGGGCGTATCATCATAATGCTATGCGGAGCCTGATCTGTCATGAAACCTGATTTACCGGCATAATTAACTAATTTTGCATGACTTAGAAACATTCATGGATGCCATAGCACAATTAGATACGCAGGTATTTTTCTTTTTAAATGGGTTACATGCTCCCTGGCTTGACCCTGTTATGTACTATCTCTCTAAAACCGCAACATCACTTCCGGCATATACTCTGATTATTTATTTGCTCTATAAAAAATTTACTACCAAAATCTGGGTTCCGCTTATTTGCATCATGCTGTGTATCGGCTTAACCGACCGTATTACGAGTGGCCTTATGAAACCGGCTTTTGAGCGTTTGCGTCCCACGCATGAACCGTTGCTTAAGGACAAAATACACACCGTGAATAATTATAAAGGAGGAAAGTTTGGTTTTGCATCCAGTCATGCCGCGAACACCTTTGGAATTGCCATGCTTACTTTCCTGTTGCTAAGAAAAGATAACCGTTTAATTGGGTGGTTGTTTTTATGGGCAGCGGTGATCAGTTATACCCGCATTTACCTGGGCGTACATTATCCCGGTGATGTTTTAGCTGGAACTGTTATAGGACTGATTGGTGGACTGCTTATGTACAAAGTCTTCAAATCGGTCAGTCAACGTTTGGCGTTAAATGTGTAAGGTGGTTACCTAGTACCTCCTTACTTCTGCCCCGAAATTCCTATTGGTGTGTCGCACATTAGGATTGCCCGTATAATCTACCGTAGCCCCAAATCCGGCACTCACTTCAATTTCATCCAGCGCTTTCACTTTTACCTCAGCACCCATGTTGGCATTCACATATACTATTTTACTGAGCAACTGCGAAGCCTTCAACACTGCGCCCATGTTGGCTTTTACCTCAAAGGTTTCGGCCTGACCGGTTAGGTTTACTTCGGCACCCATATTGGCCTTCGTATACAAGTTCTTGGAAACAACATCCAGTTGCATCACAGCACCCATGCTGCAGTCGAGTGCCAGGTTTCTGGATTTTAGGGTACCCTGTGAAAATATTTCTGCTCCGGCCTGGGCGCGCAAATCCGTAAGCTCAGTATAGTAAACTTTCGCCCTTATATATTTTGATCGTGGGAAATCATCTTTCCACTCATTCATATAATGCTTATTGCGTAACTTCAGTTTTAATTCGCCTCGGTTAACCTCGGTCACAATATGTTCCGGATCAATACCCCGATAATCCAATTCCAAAGACTCCCGGTCGGCTTTTATAAGCTCAACTTCAAACGGGCCAAAAACATCGATTTTGGTGAAGGACCCAATTGTTTCAGTAGACTTTTGTGCGGTTGCTGAAAGGCCGGTAATGAGAATAAGCAGGGTGATTAAATGCTTCATAATGCGGTTTTAACCCATAGACGACTGAGGTTTTGAAAACGTTGCATGCCGCGGAATCTTTTTATTTGCCCAACAAGCGTTTCACATACTTGCCGATAATGTCAAATTCAAGGTTTACCCGCTCACCTGCTTTTAATGTCCCAAAGGTTGTGTGTTCGAACGTGTAGGGTATAATGGTAACCCGAAAACCATTTTCTTTGGCGTTAAAACATGTTAGGCTTACCCCATCAATGCTTATGGATCCCTTTTCAACCGTCATGTTTCCAGGTGATGGGTCATACTCAAAGTCAAACAACCAACTGCCCCCAACTTCCTGAACGCGCACGCAAGTACCCACCTGGTCAACATGCCCCTGAACAATGTGGCCATCGAAGCGGCCATTGGCCACCATGCATCGCTCAAGGTTAACATGGCTTCCCTCCTTCAAAATACCCAATGTCGATTTCATTAATGTCTCATCCACTGCGGTAACCCAATGTTTACCATCCTCCGCCTTTGTTACCGTAAGGCACACACCATTATGTGAAACACTTTGATCAGTTTTCAATTCATGGGAGATCGGACTACTGATACAAAAATGTTTGTTGGTTTGATCGGTAACAATACGTTCAACTTTGCCTATGGCTTCAATAATTCCGGTAAACATGCTATTTCTTCGACTCTAACTTTTGAATGGCTTCCTTTTGATCAGGCCGCAAGGTAGGGTATTGAATACCCAATTGCTCAAGATAGGTTTTATATTTTGTCGGATTGTAATACAGCGGCTTGAGCTTGGGTTTGTACTCCTCCATGATTTTCTGGTTCAGGTAAATAGCCGGATTGTCTTTCTCGCCCACCAACGGAGTGTACTGGATTTCCTTGGTCTGTTCAGTGCGGTAGTATGTCCAGGCATTGGCTATTATTTCAGGCTTCAATAACATATCGAGTAATGTCATGGCTTCGGCCCGGGCTCCGTATAAAATCCCCTTGTGTGCAATGGGCGTGGCCATGGTAATGGCATTACTCCAATGATGACCCGGCAAGCCTGGGATATTGGAAGGATAGCGAAGCACAATGGTAGGCAACGACCAACTGATGTCGGCAATATCATCGGAACCCCCGCCCATGGCCATAAGTTGGCGACCCATTACGTTGATTGTACCGGTTGGGCTCGGAAGACCAAGCGTATCGAGTTTTACCGCGAGACCTTCCACCTTTGGTGCTTTCATTTCCAACTGCACTGCTTTGGCCAGCAGTTGGTCTTCGGCCGACCACTGGGGTAAACCAACTTTCTTGATGTTTTCGTACATCGCTTCGGCAAGCGGTTTGTTAAAATGACCGGGCCATGCCGAGCCAAGAATTTCGTAGGTAAACCTGGTGTCGGTCATCATGGCGGCACCTTCAGCAATCTTTACACCGGTGTCGAACAATTTTTTGATATCCGGATAGGTACGCTCGCGGAAATAATACCATACCGATGCTTTAGAGGGAACAACATTCGGTTGGTCGCCTCCATCGGAAATAACATAGTGCGATCGCTGGGTAAGTTCAAGGTGCTCGCGCCTGAAGTTCCAGCCTATGTTCATTAACTCCACCGCATCGAGTGCACTTCGTCCACGCCACGGTGCGCCCGCGGCATGAGCGGCAGATCCTTCAAAATTAAACCGAACGGAAACCAATCCGTTCATACCCGAATCGCCATACGAAACGCCAAGGTTATTGCCAACGTGGGTGAAAATGCAGGCGTCAACATCTTTGAAATAGCCGGCACGAACGTAATAAGCCTTTGTGCCCACCAACTCTTCGGCAATACCGGGCCACAACATTAATGTCCCTGAAATTTTTTCGCGCTCCATTATTTTTTTGAGTGCCAGTGCAGCAATGATGTTAACGGCTTGACCGGAGTTATGCCCTTCACCATGGCCGGGTGCACCTTCCACCAGCGGATCATGGTACGCAACACCCGGCTTCTGCGAAGCTTTAGGAATGCAATCCACATCCGAGCCTAATGCAATCAAAGGTTTACCCGAGCCCCATGTGGCAATCCATGCGGTAGGCACACCGGCTATCCCCTTCTGCACTTTAAATCCGTTTTTCTCCAGCAGCGTGGTGAGGTAATTAAAGGTTTCAAACTCCTGAAAGCCTAACTCCGCAAAGCTGAAAAGCATATCATTGATTTGCTGGCCAAGCGGGGCAAGTTTTTCAACTTCGGCAACGGCTTCCGTTTTAAGTTTTTCAAGCCGCTGCACCTCCGGTTGGGAGTAAAGCAGAAACGATGAGCACAACAGGAAGAAGGTAAAAATCCGGGTCATGATAGGGATAGGTTTAGATTGTACTTTCCGAAAGTAGCGTATTCTACAGGCTCAACCAAATGCATTTATATTACCGGAAAAATTCGATTTTGGCCTAAAATCAAATAAAAATTCAATATTTAGTTTATATTATAAACTATTTTATGTTTGTGCCGTTAATGCCGTATATGGAAACCAAAAACGACAACCTGAATCCGCAGGAAAGCCTGGAACTGATTGCCAACATGATCAACCAGGTTAAAGGCAACATCGGACGGAGCAGCTTTTACTTTTTGCTATGGGGCTGGGTCATTGCCATCTGTAATTTCGGCATGTATTTGATTTTTAAATTTTCAAGTTTTCCTCAATACGCACCCTATGTCTGGATACTTGTTGTACCGGCCTGGATTGCCACCGTGATCTATGCCAATAAGCAACAAAAGCAAAAAGGCGCTACAACACATCTTGCCGAGATAAATAAGTGGCTCTGGATTACCATGGCCATCAGTATTTTGCCGGTTTGGTTTTTTGGAGCGAAGTTAAACTGGATGATTAACGCCATTGTTATGATGCCCATTGGTTCGGCCACTTTTCTTTCGGGAATCATTATTCGATTCAGGCCACTCATACTTGGCGGCATAACCTTTTGGTTAGCAGGCATTGCATGTTACCTGGTTAATCCTACCGAACAAATTCTGATTGGAGGCCTTGCTGTTATGCTGGGCTATCTAATTCCGGGGTACATACTGAAAAATCAGCGGGAGAACAATGTTTAAAGAACTTGATCCACTGCTGCATTCACAATTACGCCTGGGTATTATGTCAATACTTATGAGCGTGGAGTCGGCAGAGTTTACGTTTCTAAAAGAGAAAACAAATTCAACCGCAGGCAACCTGAGCGTGCAATTGGATAAACTTTCGGAAGCAGGTTATATAGTTATTGAAAAATCCTTCAAAGGAAAAAAACCGCTGACTACATGTATGATTACAAAAAAAGGAATGAAAGCTTTTGAAGAATACGTAAACGCCTTGAAGCAATACATCAAACCATAATTTTTTTATTCATTTAGTTTATAAAATAAACCAGTTTAATATGAGAACCATAACAAAAAAAATCTATCTCGTAGCAGGCTTGATTACCTGTATAATCGCCCTCTGCTTGCTTCAATCAGAAGCAACCGCCAGTCCATCGTTTAAAGTTGAAAAAGTTGGAAAAGGAAAACAGCACATCATCCTTATTCCCGGACTGACCTGCCCGGGTGACGTTTGGAATGAAACCATAGCCCGGTACAAAAGCACCTACACCTTGCACGTGATTTCGCTTCCGGGTTTTGCAGGAACACCAGCTATTGAAACGGCTGAGTACCTGAAAACCATGCGCGATGAATTGATTGGATACATCAAAGACAACAAACTAAAGAAGCCGATTCTGGTTGGTCATAGCTTGGGCGGTTTTTTAAGTCTGTGGATCAGCGCGGTAGAACCGGATTTAGTCGGACCCAATTTCATTGTTGATGCGCTCCCCTTTCTGCCGGCCATTCAAAATCCTGCGGCTACGGTTGAGACCATAAAACCCATGGCCGCCAGTATGCGCGACATGATGAAGAACGCAACACCTGAACAAATAAAGCAAAGTCAGCAGTATTACCTGAGCACCATGGCATCTTCACCCGATAAACTTGAATTAATTGGCCGCTGGGGACTTGAATCGCACGCGCCTACCGTGGCGCAGGCCATGTATGAACTTCAAACCATCGACTTGCGAAATGATGTTGCCGCCATTAATGTACCGGTAACCGTTTTAGGTGCATGGATTGCCTACAAAGACTATGGTGTAACACATGAAAGCGCGTTAAAGAACTTCTCCGATCAATATCAACATGTGAAAAATGTAACTATCCAGTTAACCGATACTGCGAAACACTTCATTATGTACGATGACCCGAAGTGGTTTTTTGAACAGATGGATAAGTTTCTTAGCACCAACAAAAATAGATACTATCAATGAAATCATTAATTATCATCGTCATCACTTTTCTGGGAACGGTGCTGGCAAAAGCCCAGGGTACCGCACCTGAAGCCTTAAAGCAGGAAATGCAAAAACTGGCTTTCATGGCCGGCAATTCATTGGTTCACAGCCCAACCGGATTGATCCATTTATTCAGTGCAATCCTTGCACTAATCACAGGAACAATCGTTCTCTTCAGCACGAAAGGAACACGGTCGCATCGTAGTACCGGCTATGGGTATATTGCTTCGATGCTCATACTAAACGGCACAGCCTTCGGACTGTACCGGCTATTCGGGCGGTTTGGCCCCTTTCATGTTGCAGCATTAGTGAGTATGTTAACGCTATTGATGGGAATATTACCGTTGATTAACCGGCAATCATCAGGCAGATGGTTGGTGCGCCACTTAACATGGATGTACTATTCCGTCATCGGGCTGTACGCAGCCTTTGCATCGGAAATCATTGTACGTATACCGGGCTTACCTTTCGCTGTCATGGTGGTTACTGCCTCCGTTACGGTAACTGGTGTTGGAGTCTTTATCTTTATAAAGAACCATCAATCGTGGATTAAAAATATTCATACACAAAAACTCCATTCACATGAACAACAACGATGACAAACTCTACCGCGAAGCACGCAAACGCGTAAAACGCAAAAAAGAATTTTACAGTCACCTGTTAAGCTACATAACCATTTGCTTGTTTTTAACCTTTATCAACTGGTACTCTAATCCCGGGCATTGGTGGGTACAATGGGTATGGCTTGGCTGGGGCATCGGTATTTTCTTCCACGGCCTTAGTCTGTTCAGGAAAAATTTCGTGTTTGGAGATGAATGGGAAGAGAAGGAAATACAAAAAGAGATGGAGAGGATGAGAAAACAATGATTCAATTTTTCAATTAGCCAATTTGGAGACCCATGGGCTAATTGATACATTGGCTAATTGAAAATTGAACAATGGAATTCGGCCGTGTTTCATCTGATGAGTTAGAAAAAATAGATTTCACCCTCCCACCCGACAGGCCTGAAACTACTGCGCTTCTTAAAAAGCAAGCAAAAAAATCCAAGCCCACTGTTTTTGTAGGCTGTGCCAAGTGGGGCCGGCCCGACTGGGTTGGGGAAATTTATCCGAAAGGAACCAAGGCTGGTGATTTTCTTGAACACTATGCGCGACAATTCAACTGCATTGAGTTAAATGCCACCTTCTACCGCATGCCCACACGCAAGCAAACCAGCGGATGGAAAAGCAAAGTAGGCAATGACTTTAAATTCTGCCCCAAGTTTGTTGACCAGATTACGCACATCAAACGGCTGAAAGATGTGGATGAACTTACGGATCGTTTCCTGGATGGCATCTCCGGTTTCGGAAAAAACCTTGGCCCGGTTTTCCTGATGCCGCACCCCGGGATGGGACCAAAAACACTGGAGATCCTGGAAACTTTTATCCAGTCCCTTCCCAAAGACATTGAACTCTATACCGAGTTACGTCATAAAGACTGGTTCGCTAACCCGGAAGCCTTCGATGCTGTTTTCACCATGCTCGAACGGAACCAATCAGGCACCATTATTACCGATGCCTCCGGCCGAAGGGATTGCGTGCACATGCGCCTAACCACCCCATCGGCATTTATCCGCTTTGTCGGCAATGGGCTCCATCCAACAGATTACACGCGCTGTGATGAGTGGATCAATCGAATGAAATCCTGGTCTGATCAGGGTATAGATTCGATGTACTTTTTTATGCACCAACACGAAGAACTTCACTCACCCGAACTATGTCGGTACCTCATCCCGAAAATCAATGAGCAACTGGGAACAACCATCCATGTTCCCGAGTTTGTTGAGCAGTAAAGTTTATTACGAAAAACCAACAACCAACAACCATCTACTATTCACTTTTTAGTAGTTTCGCTCCGACTTTTGTATTATGAGTTTATTTGAAAAATACCCGGTTTCCATAACCAATTCGCTTTCGGGCAAAAAAGAAGTATTCACTCCGTTGAAATCGCCTTTTGTGGGACTGTATTCCTGCGGACCAACCGTATATAATGAAGTACACCTGGGCAACCTGCGCACCTTTTCAGCCTTTGATGTAGTGTACCGGTACTTAACACACATCGGCTACAAAGTCCGCTACGTGCGCAACATTACCGATGCTGGTCACCTGACCAACGATGCCGGTGAAGGCGTTGACCGCATTGAAGAAAGCGCCAAGCTTGAACAACTGGAGCCTATGGAAATTGTTCAAAAGTACACCTTCAGTTTCCATGAAGTATGCCGGATATTCAACATCCTTCCGCCCTCTATTGAGCCCACTGCAACCGGGCACATTGTTGAGCAGATTGAGATGGTGAAGAAAATTTTAGCCAACGGTTATGCATACGAAGTAAACGGCTCGGTGTACTTTGATGTGCGCAAGTTCATGGAAAAGTATAAGTACGGAGAACTTAGCGGCCGCAACATTGATGAACTGCTGGAAGGCACACGTGAACTGGACAGGCAGGATGAAAAACGACATGCCGTTGACTTTGCCATCTGGAAAGCAGTGTCTCCCAACCACATCCAGCGTTGGCCATCACCCTGGGGTGAGGGCATACCCGGCTGGCATCTGGAGTGCTCGGCTATGGGCACAAAATACCTCGGAGAACAATTTGATATTCACGGTGGCGGTATGGATTTAAAATTCCCACACCACGAATGTGAAATTGCGCAAAGTATAGGCGCCTACGGCAAAGCACCGGTGCGCTACTGGATGCACGCCAACATGCTTACCGTAAACGGTGAGAAGATGAGTAAGTCGAAAGGAAACTCCTTTTTACCGCGCGAACTTTTCACGGGCACTCACCCCCTGCTGGCAAAAGCCTACAGTCCCATGGCCGTACGGTTTTTTATGTTGCAATCGCATTACTCAAGCACCCTTGATTTTTCGAACGAAGCGTTGCAGGCCGCAGAGAAAGGCTATAAGAAATTAAGCAACGCATTGAGTACCATTAAAAAACTTGAACATCCGGGTGGGGGTGGGAAACAAGATGAAGAGTTGCTAAAGCTCATCGATGAAGCTTATCGCAACATGAGCGATGATTTCAATACAGCAAAAACACTTGCGGTATTGTTTGAAATGTCATCCCGAATCAACGACATCAAATCAGGCAATTATAAATTAACTGATGTTGATGTTGACACCTTCCAAAAATTCAAGTCGGCCTACATTACCTTTATGGAAGATGTATTGGGTTTACAGGAAGAGGGCAACCAGAACCAGAAACTGCTGGACGGTGTTATCCGGGTGATGATTGAACTCCGTAAAAAAGCCCGCACCGACCGGAACTATGCCTTGTCGGATAAAATCAGGGATGATTTAAAAGCGCTGGGTGTACAATTGATGGATGGGAAAGATGGAGAGATAACATATACTATTGAATAGCTTCGAGTTACGAGCTGCGAGTTTGTGAATATTGATACAGCAAACTTGTAGCTCACGGCTCGAAACTTGCAACTAAAAAATGCTAAAAAAAATTTTCATCCTCCCCATCCGTTTTTACCAGCTCAGCATTTCTCCGTTTCTGGGTCCGCATTGCCGTCATACGCCTTCATGTTCTCAATATACAATAGAGGCTATACAGGAATGGGGTGCATTGAAAGGCACATGGATGGGTATGAAGCGTATAGCACGATGCCATCCCTGGGGAACGAGTGGGTATGATCCGGTACCAAAGAAAAAAAATATCGCTGATTAAACCTTTTCGGGTGAGTTCAATCAAAGACAGCGTTAAAACACAACTAAAATGAAAACCAGGATTTTAATCAGCCTTTTTGCACTATTTCTAATAACAGCCAACACTGTTATGGCTCAGTCTGACCAAAACATACGCCAGAAGAATTTGCAAAAGCGTGAAAACGTAAACCAAAATCGCCAGGAACGTATTGAGAAGCGCAACCCCAATGGTTACGGCCGGGTTGACAACCGCGTTGAAAGGCGGGGCGACCGGATTGACCGTAAACAAACCAGAACTGACAGAAGGGTAAAACGCAGGAGAGGTGAATAATTATTGTTACTCAACTTTAAAGAGTTGAATTCCATCCAACACAGGTGGAGCTTTTGCTTTGGTGATTCTTACCCTGACTTTGGTTGTGGTAAGATCATCGAAGCTTAAGATTCTTTTGTAACCAAGAGTTGTTTGTCGATCAAGCTCTTCATAACGATCATTTCTCCATACATCCACTGCAAATTCTTTCACCCGCTGCCCGTATTCAATTCCTTCCTGAAGAACAATCCTGTTAAAGGTTATTGCTTCACTAAATGTCAGTTCGATTTCAGATAACAAGTCAGCAGAAGCCCAGTATGTGCGGGGATTATTGTCAATGAGATTGCCTGCCTTGTAATTTCCGAGAGAAGATGATGAACGTACATAGGCATGCACAGCCAAATTTTCTTTAAAAGATTTATTGATCACCTCAGCCAATTCCATCAGCCGTACCGAATCAGCATACGGAATCAGTCCTCTCCTGTCCACCGGCACATTCAGTAATAAATTTGAACCGCGGCCCACTGAGCCGTAGTATATCTCAACCAACTCTTCCAATGATTTTACTTTGTCATCAGTATCCGGACTGTAAAACCATCCTGGTCGTATCGACACATCACATTCGGCAGGCACCCAATGCGTTCCATCTTCGTGCCCTGATGTAAGTTCATGAAAATCGGGGTAACCCGGATAGACCTTATCAACGTTTAGTGTATTCCAATTGGTAAGTCCTGCAAAACCATTTTCATTTCCAACCCAACGACAGCCCGGCCCAGCATCACTAAAAATGATTGCATTTGGTTGATGCTTATACACCGTACTGTTAAACAAGGGCCAATCGTATTCCTGCTTCTTACCATGAGGCCCCTCCCCGTTTGCGCCATCAAACCATTGTTCAAACACTTCACCATAATTGGTAAGCACTTCTTCTAACATGTTCACAAAAACCTGATTGTATTCTGGAGTACCGTAATCGGGATGGTTGCGATCCCAGGGAGACAGGTAAACACCAAACATCAATCCATACTCCCGACAAGCTTCCGACAATTCCCTGAGTACATCACCCTCTCCATTTTTCCACGCACTTTCACGAACAGTATGCGTGCTGAATCTACTCGGCCACAAACAAAAGCCATCGTGGTGTTTGGCCGTGATGATGATACCTTTCATTCCTGCTTGTTTTGCGGTAGCCGCCCATTGCCTGCAATCGAGTTGTGTGGGGTTAAAAACTTCAGGGTTTTCGTTGCCATGCCCCCACTCCACATTGGTAAAAGTATTCGGACCGAAATGGATAAACATATAGTACTCCAGTTCATGCCACTTCAACTGACTTGCTGAAGGCACTGCACCAAATGGTTTTAATTCAGGTCGCGAACAACCATAAACTATGAGTAATGAAGCTGCTATGAAAAATCTTTTCATGAAAATTTCCTTCATACAAAAACCGGTTTTTAAACTTAAAAGAAAATTCTACATTTATCGAATATAAAAAATTCACTTCATGCCTTTTCAGATCAAAGAGAACAGTACCGTGTATGATGTCTGTATCGTAGGTTCCGGTGCGGGTGGCGGAATGGCCGCTTATGTATTGAGCCAGGCAGGACTAAAGGTAGTTGTGCTTGAGGCCGGTCCCTGGTACGATCCTGCAAAAAATGTAACACAGTTAAAATGGCCTTGGGAATCGTTGCGCAGAGGTGCCGGTACAACCTTTCGCCCTTTTGGCGATTTTGATGCTGCCTATGGCGGGTGGGAAATGGAAGGCGAACCGTACACCCGTGTACCCGGCACACAATTCGATTGGTTTCGATCGCGTATGTTGGGCGGAAGAACCAACCACTGGGGAAGAATTTCACTTCGTTTTGGTCCGAAAGATTTCAAAGGCAAAAGTCATGATGGCCTTGGTGAAGACTGGCCAATCGGTTATGATGATGTTGCCCCCTATTATGACAAAGTCGATGACCTGATCGGTGTTTTTGGAAGCAAAGAAGGAATTCCTAATGAGCCTGATGGAAAATTTCTACCACCACCAAAGCCCAGGCTTCACGAACTCATGATCAAGGAGGCGGCAACCAAACAGAGTATTCCGGTTATCCCCTCGCGCCTATCCATTCTTACCAAAAAAATTAATGACGATCGTGGTGCATGTTTCTATTGCGCACAATGTAACAGAGGTTGTACGGTATATGGCGATTTCTCATCGTCATCGTGCCTGATTAAGCCGGCCACAAAAACCAACAACCTTGATGTGATCGTTAACGCCATGGTGCGCGAAGTACTAACCAATGAAAACGGAAAAGCCACTGGCGTTTCATACGTGGCGAAAGATGATTTTCAGGAATACCAGGTAAAAGCAAAGGTAGTGGTGTTGGCAGCCAGCGCATGCGAGTCAGCCCGATTGTTATTAAATTCAAAATCAAAAGCGCATCCCAACGGATTAGCCAACTCAAGCAACGTAGTTGGAAAATACCTGCACGACTCAACCGGTGCTGCCATTGGCGGTGTGCTTCCTAAACTGTTTGGCCGGAAACGCTATAACGAAGATGGTGTGGGTGGTATGCATGTTTACACGCCCTGGTGGTTAGACAATAAGAAACTGGATTTTCCAAGAGGGTACCACATTGAATACTGGGGCGGCATGGGCATGCCCGGTTACGGATTTGGTTTTGGTATTCAGGGATTGAACGGTCGCTTTCCCGATAGAAACGGAAACCAGAAAACAGGTGGGGGGTATGGTACAGCGTTGAAAGATGACTACCGCTATTACTGGGGCGCATCGGTGGGCATGGCCGGCCGGGGTGAAGCAATCGCCCTGGAAAGTAACTATTGCGAAATTGACCCGAATGGTGTGGTCGATAAATACGGCATTCCTGTTTTACGATTCCATTATAAATGGAGCGACCACGAAATAAAACAGGCCAAACACATGCAGGAAACCTTTCAGGAACTGATGCACAACATGGGTGCTGTTATTACGTGGGGAGTTGCCGGACCTGAAACAAATTACGGACTGGAAACACCCGGAAGAATCATTCACGAAGTAGGCACAACACGCATGGGGAATGATCCTAAACGTTCGGTGGTAAACAAATTCAACCAGGCCCACAATTGTAAAAATCTTTTTGTGGTGGATGGCGGACCATTTGTTTCACAGGCTGATAAAAATCCAACATGGACCATACTCGCATTATCCTGGAGAGCATCCGATTATATTATTGAGCAGTTTAAACAACAGAACATATGAAGAGAAGAGAGTCTCTCAAAGCAATAGCCTTAACGGCCATATCATCCGGTGTGCTGCTGCAGTCGTGCGACACTGATAAAAAAGAAACAGCATCAATTCCAGTAAAAACATCCGGAATAGACAGGCACCCCTTTGAACAGGTGCGCGATGAAAAACTGTTGGCTGACAAATTCTTTGACGACCATGAGATGAGTACCATCAAAGTATTGATCGATATCATCATACCAAAAGATGAAACCAGTGGCAGCGCTACCGATGCAGGCGTTCATGATTTTATTGAATTTATTGTAAAGGATATGCAGCGCCATCAACTGCCGCTTCGCGGTGGACTCAAGTGGCTTGATGTTAAGTGCCTCAAGCGACATAACAAAATATT
This sequence comes from Cyclobacteriaceae bacterium, assembly GCA_025808415.1. Classification (NCBI taxonomy): domain Bacteria; kingdom Pseudomonadati; phylum Bacteroidota; class Cytophagia; order Cytophagales; family Cyclobacteriaceae; species Cyclobacteriaceae bacterium. Next base: position 1,803,146 of record CP075525.1, on the reverse strand, counting down.
TATTGATTCTTCATCCGAACAACAGCTTGCACTTGTAGATGAGATTGCCTACCCCGAAAAAGCAAAACCGGAAATGAAACAGGGAGTAGCATTTTTTAACTTGTTACGCGATTTAACCGCCACCGGATTTTTCACCAGCCAGATGGGGTTAAAAGATCTTGGCTATGCAGGCAATACGCCTAACCGTTGGGATGGTGTACCGCAAGATGTGTTGGAACAGTATGGGTTGCGTTATGATGAACATACACTTAAGGAAAGTGTACCATGGGATGATCAATAAACTTTTCTATCCACCTTCAGACTAACTCAAAAATCCCCGATATTGCAGGATTGTTAATTCAGTCCATGCTTAAAATCGATACCCATACGCACATCATTCCCAAAAAGCTACCCAACTGGACGGATAAATTCGGGTATGGCGATTTTATTTATTTGCAACACCACAAAAAAGGTTTTGCCAAAATGATGCGGGGTAACCAGTTCTTTAGGGAAATAAAAGAAAATGCATGGAACCCGAAATTAAGAATTGATGAGTATGCCCAATTTAATACGCAGGTCCAGGTAGTGTGTACAATACCTGTTATGTTTTCCTATTGGGCCAAGCCCTTAGATTGCCTGGACCTTTCGCAATTCCTGAACGACCACCTGGTAGAACTCATTGAAAAATATCCAAAACATTATTTAGGGCTGGCCACTGTGCCCATGCAAGACACCGAACTGGCCATACAAGAATTGGAACGCTGTAAGAAAATCGGCTTGCAGGGAATTCAAATCGGTTCAAACATAAACGACCTCAACTTAAATGAAGAACGCTTCTTCCCCATTTTTGAAGCCTGCGAACGGCTAAGCATGTGCATAATGGTGCACCCTTGGAATATGATGGGCCAAAAAAACATGCAACGCTACTGGTTGCCCTGGCTGGTAGGCATGCCGGCTGAAACGACCCGGGCCATTTGTTCTATGATTTTTAGCGGAATTTTTGATAGGCTGCCAAAACTAAGGGTCATGTTCTCACATGCCGGTGGCTCGTTTCTGGCAACGCTTGGTCGCATTGAACATGGCTTTAACTGCCGACCCGATTTGGTGGCCATTGATAATCCTGTAAACCCGCGCAACTACCTGGGCCGGTTTTGGGTTGACAGCATAACCCACGACCCGATAATGCTGGAGTACGTATTGAAGATGGTTGGCCCCGATAAAGTAGTGTTAGGTTCCGATTATCCTTTTCCACTTGGCGATTTGGAAATTGGCAAGTTTATTGAAGACATGAATCTCGACCCATCCATTAAAGAAGATATTTTTTATAAAGCCCCTTTACAATGGTTGGGGGTTGACAACAACAGATTTGGATAAAATAACTATGAGGCACAGTCTCCTGCTTTTGCTTTTTCTTTCAATGGTCACATCCTATGCCCAGCAGGGCGATAAAAATGCTGTTCAACAACTGCGGGCAGATCAGGAACAAGCAAGAAGGGCTACGTTATTACGAACTATGGACGAAGGAATTGAAGACCTGAATGAAGGACGTTACGAACAGGCCGATGAAAAATTTCTATACGTCATCAACAATATAAAAGGTGTCCCGTCCGATCTTACTTTTTATTTTGGTAAAAACTCATACTATTTAAATAAATACAAGCAAAGTGCCGATTGGCTAAGCAAATACATTCAATTGAAAGGTACAACCGGCCAGCATTATGCCGAAGCTGTTGACATACTGAAAAAAGCAGAAGCCGAAGTTTTAACCGAGCGCTCAAAAGAAGCATCCAAAGCCAAACAAGTGCTTTCACAAAGTTATGACATTGATTGCGGCCCTTCCGGAAAAGTGATATGCCCCGTGTGTAAAGGCACGACTGTAATTGTAAAAAAGGGCACCTTTGGTAACGAATACAAGTCGTGCATGTATTGCGATAAACACGGACTTCTAACATGCGATGAGTACAATCAATTGGTACGTGGAGAATTAAAGCCCCGGCAGAACTGATTACCAGGTCAAACACTTTAGATTTTACGGGCTCCAGCGATTACGCTATATTTGCAGTCTATTAGGTTTTCCTGCGAAAGACACTAATAACCATGCAATTATTTAACCGAATTGAAGGAAAAGTCCTCAAGGAGCGGCTTTACCTTACTCCCAACCCCGAAAGGACTACGCTGTCCTTTTATAAATATCATCACATTGAAGACCCCAAAGCCTTTCGGGATAAACTCTACCTTGATTTTGCTTCAGTTGATGTTTGGGGTAGAATTTATGTGGCCCACGAAGGCATCAATGGCCAGATAAGTGTACCTACTATAAAATTTAATGCGTTCAAATCGTTGCTGTACGCCACACCATGGCTAAACGGAATACGGTTGAACATTGCCGTTGAAGACAATGGCAAATCATTTTTCAAACTGAAGATATTGGTACGCAAAAAAATTGTTGCCGATGGACTTGACGACAGTTCATTTGACGTAACCAACAGTGGTATACACCTCAACGCACCCGACTTTAATAAACTTACCGAAGATCCGGACACCATTGTGGTAGACATGCGCAATCATTATGAAAGCGAAGTAGGGCATTTCAAAAACGCCATCTGTCCGGATGCTGATACTTTCCGCGAAGCGCTTCCGGTTGTTGAAAAAATGCTGGAAGACAAAAAAGAAAAAAAGGTAATCATGTATTGCACGGGAGGAATTCGGTGCGAAAAAGCAAGCGCCTGGATGAAGCACCGCGGATTTAAAAATGTATATCAGTTAAACGGAGGCATTATTGAGTATGCTCGCCAGGTAAAAGAACAAGCATTGGAGAATAAATTCATCGGTAAGAATTTCGTTTTCGATGAGCGCCTTGGCGAACGTATCTCCAATGAAATCATCAGTACATGCCACCAGTGTGGCTCACCCTGCGATGACCACACCAATTGTAAAAATGATGGTTGCCACTTGTTGTTTATCCAATGCAAAGCTTGCGCTGAAAAATTCAACGGCTGTTGCTCATCAGAATGCAAAGAGGTTATTACCCTGCCAGTCGAACAACAAAAAAATATCCGGAAAGGAATCAATAAAGGAAGGCAGGTATTTAAAAAAGGAAGGTCGGAAAAGTTAGGCCTTAAAGTAAAGACCGAACAAATACTATGATTATTTAGCAATGAACACACAACCAATAATTATCGGTATTATCAACGTTAGCGACCGGGCCAGTAAGGGTATTTATGAAGATATACCCGGAAAAGAAATTGAGGCCGCGCTTCATGAATATATAAAGAGTCCATGGCAAAAAGTTTACGCAGTGATACCCGATGAACAACACCTGATCGAACAAACCATTGTCGACATGGCCGATAATAAAGGATGTTGTTTGGTTGTTACCAGCGGAGGAACCGGACCCGCCAAGCGTGACGTGACCCCGGAAGCAACCGAGGCGGTGTGCCATAAAATGATGCCAGGCTTTGGCGAGCTTATGCGCCAGGAAAGCCTCAAATACGTGCCTACGGCCATCCTTTCAAGGCAAACCGCAGGAATTCGGGGAAAATGCTTAATTTTGAACCTTCCGGGTAAGCCTAAGGCAATCCGGCAGTGCCTGAATGTTATTTTCCCAGCGATCCCATATTGCATTGATCTGCTGGAAGGACCGTTCATCGAATGCAATGAGGAGGTCATAAAACCGTTCAGGCCGCATTCACTATAATTGCAAGTTTTTATGAAAATCAAATACTACTACGACACCGAAACCTGCAAGTACGAGCGTGTCAGGACCAAAACCAGCGACATAATTTTGAATGCGTTAGGGTTATTTTTTCTTACCCTGCTCATGGCCGCGGGCATTTACCTCATGTTCAGTACCTACTTCGAATCACCCAAAGAGCTCCTGCTGAAAAATGAAGTGAAGGAATTGGAATACTATTACGAAAGGTTGAACGAAGAAGTAGAACGGTTAAGTACAACATTAGACGGCATGGAACACCGCGATGATAATATCTATCGTGTTGTGTTAGGGGCTGAACCCATTGATAAATCAGTTCGGAATGCCGGTGTTGGTGGTGCCGAACGTTATGCTGAAATAAAAGAGAAAAATATGCTTCATAAAGAAGCTATCGTTAGTCTCCATGAAAAAATAGATAAGCTGCGCAGGAAAATTTACATCGAATCAAAATCACAAGATGAGGTAATTGAACTGGCTGAAAATAAAGAAAAACTTTTTGCAGCCATTCCCGCAATCCAGCCCATAGCCAACAAACAACTTGTTGCCTTGGCATCGGGTTTTGGTATGCGTATCCATCCTGTTTATAAGGTTAAAAAAATGCATACCGGGGTGGACTTTGCCGCACCGATAGGCACACCCATTTATGCCACGGCTGATGGTGTAATTGAAGAAGTGAACGTAAAGTTCAGCGGCTACGGTAAAATGATTGTTATCGATCACGGTTTTGGCTATAAAACACGCTACGCACACATGCATGATTTTGCAGTGCGGCAAGGCCAGAAAATCAAACGTGGTGATTTGATCGGTTATGTTGGTAACACCGGGCTTTCAACTGCACCACACCTGCACTACGAAGTAATGCTGCACGGAGTAATGATCAATCCGGTACACTATTTTTACAGCGACCTTTCTCCGGCAGATTACGAAAAAATTATTGAGCTGGCCTCAATCGAAAACCAGTCGCTGGGAATGTAGTACGCTACTGCAATACATAATATTTAGATTTACCAAAAGCCTGCACTAACCTGCAGGCTTTTTTATGATAGGAATTTTCTGGTGAGGTTTGTACCTTGAACCACCATATCCTAATCCATCCAGATGAAAAAGACCCTCCTCCTGCTTTTCATCAGTTTAACTTTCAGCCGATGCTCGAACGTAGAAGAATTTAAGGGAATCAAAAACCGGCAATTCGCCAGTTCGGTAATTGACTTCAGCTCGCATTACACCGCGGTACCCGGCTACACAGCCGTTGAAGCACTGGGAGAAAATGATGTATACCCCAACTATGGCGACCTTCCCAAAGCATGGTCGCCTTTAACACAAGACAACCAGCGCGAATACCTCGTGCTTGGGTTCAACCCCGTTCAAACGGTCCACACCATTGAAATCTACGAAACCTACAACCCTGGGGCTATCGACACTATTTATATACGGCATGCCGATACCAAAAAATGGGAGAAAGTTTATTCCAAACCAGCCCGCACCGATTTACCGGCTGCAGCCCGGATATTCACAATCTATTTTAGGGAAACTACCTACCTGGTTGATGCCGTTCGGTTGGCGTTAAACTCACCAGCCGTAGAAGGTTGGAATGAAATAGACGCAGTAGCCATAAGTGGGCAGCGTGCAGACTAATGCAAATTTAAAAAATGAACCTATGAGAAAACTAATTCTACTCACACTGCTTGCAGGCTTAACCGCTAACGGTTGGGCACAAGGATGCAGTGACGCAGGGTTCTGTACCATGGGTGCCATGAAACCCGACCAGCCTTTCAATAAAAAGGTGCCGTTAAAACTTCGTTCTATGGAGTTAAGTTTTTACCGTGGCACCACTACCCTATCTCCGGTTGTGTATGTAGCCAACCTGGACATGAGCTTTAACATTATTGATAACAAGACTTTTTTCCAGGTTAAACTTCCTTACCAGGCCGTTAAAGGAAATTTTGGGAGCACAGGCGGTATGGGCGACATCTCCTATTGCTTAACCCGGAATTTGTATTCATCGGAAGAATTTGATATCGGCATCACCCTTGGAGGCAAGATACCTTCAAACAACGCCAACCTCAAAGACGATAAATTTGGCCTTCCTTTACCCATGTATTATCAAACCAGCCTGGGCACTTACGATGCCATTGCCGGTATATCGTTAGTAAACAGAAAGTGGCTGTTTGCTACAGGCATTCAACATCCATTTAATAAAATCGGAAACCAATTCAAATGGTCTGAATGGATACCCGTGTACGAAGGCGGGCCGGATTATGTGCGTAAAAATAATTTGTGTTACGAATTAAAACGCGGCACCGATGTTATGTTCCGTGCCGAACGTAACTTTCGTTTTTCTCAGTTCAACTTTTCAATCGGGTTGCTTCCTATTTGGCGGATAACGAAAGACGAAATCCTTAATACCAATACGGAGGAACGCATAAAATTAGAGGGTACCTTAGGCATGGCCCTTTCGGGCATTGTTACAGCAGGTTACAGCTTTAACGTGAAATCGGGTGTTCGTTTGCTGGCCGGTAAAAAAATTACCCAACGTGATGTAAACCCCGATGGACTGACCCGTGAAGACGTTATGACACTTAGTTATTTTTACCGGTTCTGACCATGGCAAGGAAATTCGTATTATATAGTTTGTTGCTGCTTAGCCTGGCAACGCAAGCCCAAAAAACAAATCAGGTACTGGTTAATGAAGTTGATGCCCTCCTTGTTGAATCGCGCTACCAGGATGCTATCCAGAAAATCGAACAAACCAGCACAAAGGATACTGACACGAATATTATTCTTTCCAACCGAAAGGCAGAAGCGTTGATTGGTTTGGGCAAGTTTGAAGATGCCGATAAAGTACTTCGCGATATCCTGTCAAAGACCAATCAATCAAAAAATTCAGCACTGTTAAGTGCCATTACACAATCAACCATTGGCTTTTTATATGTAAACCAGGGGCGATACGATTTAGCAATTGAACAACTGGCTGAAGCGACCGCCATCCTGCAACGCATGAACCAACCCCTTGAAACAGCGAAAGCTTTATCAAACCTGGGACTGGCTTATATCGGCACAGGCAAGTACCAGCAAGCCGAAGAGCAACTTCAAATGGCCTTAACGTTGCGCCAAAGTGTTTTGCCTGACGAACATGAATTAATCGCATCATCCTACAATAACCTTGGCTTTGCCAATAATATCCCGAATCCTGATAAGGCCATCGAGTATTATGAAGCAGCTTTAGCCATCTATGAAAAGCTGTATCGAAAAGACCACCCAAAGCTTGCCGTTGCCAACTCAAACCTTGGCTTTGCTTATGCACAAATTGAACTCTACGGTGATGCCATCAACTACTACGAAGCCGCCCTGGCCACTTGGGAAAAAATAAATCCACAACCAAATGCCTCTAAAGCTTTCGTGCTATCAAGCCTGGGCTATACCTATACCAAATTGGACGACAAGAAAACAGCCATGGAGTTTTACGAAAAAGCTTTGGCCATGTACATAGCCTCGCACGGTACCAAACATCCGGATGTTGCCGCCATGTATAACCGCATTGGCAACATCCACCAATCGAATGATCGTTACAACGAAGCTTTAAAAAGTTATCAGCAGGCATTGATTGCCAACGTTGCCGATTATAATTCGGAAGACGTTGGAACAAATCCGGGTGGCGAAAATTTTTACAACGGTAACCAGTTGCTGTACTCCATGATGTACAAAGCTCAAACCCTTGAAGCCCGTCATTTTGGAAAAACATTAAAACAAAGAGACCTTGACCTTGGCTTAAAAACTCTTCAAGAATGTGATTCCCTGATTGACCGCTTACGCAAACAAGCCTCCAACGAATCGGATAAGATTGCCCTTGGCGCCATTGCCAATGAAGTATATGCCGATGGTGTTCGGATAGCGTATACATTAAGTGACATTGCCTTTAGAAAACGCAAAAATTACCGTCAACTGGCTTTTTACTTTGCCGAAAAAAGTAAATCGGCTGTATTGCTGGATGCCATAGCCGACACAAACGCCAAATCCTTTGCCAGTGTTCCCGATGAATTGCTGCAGGAGGAGATGAGCCTTAAAACAGCGTTGGCGCTCGTATCGCAAAAGCTGGCGCAAAAACCATCCGAGGAGGAAGAAAAGTACCTTCGTGAAACAGCTTTTCATCTCAACCAAAGCTATCAGGCTTTTGTACAAAACCTCGAAAAACAGTATCCCGAATATTATAATCTAAAATATAACACAACGGCACCCACCATTAGTGAAATACAAAGTACCATCCCTGAAAAGACAGCTGTAATCAGTTACTTTATTGATGACAGTAAACGAAATGCAGCCAGGCTATACATACTTACGCTTACCAAAAAAAACTTCCGGATAACGGATAAAGCATTGCCTTCCGATTATGACCGCAGCATTACAGGTTTGCGCAACGCTTTGTTCTATATGGGCGAAGAGGTGTATATACCCACTGCGCGCAAACTATACCGGTTGTTAATACCCAGGCGCATACCCTCATCCATCAACGACTTTGTCATTCTTCCCACGGGCAGGTTAAGTGTAATACCTTTTGAAGTTCTGCTAACAAAAAATGTAAAAGACACCAAGGCACCATACGCTTCATTGCCCTACCTGGTAAAACGACACAGTATCCGTTATGAATTTTCTGCTGGCTTATTACTTCAGAAAAAAAGTCAGTCAACCACTATTAAATCTGCACTGCTTTGTGCGCCAGTAACGTTTCCCGCAAACGAATACCTTAACGATTTACCGGCAACAAAAGAAGAGATAAATACCATACAACAACTTTTTGCAAGCAAGAACATAGCCACCGAAGTATTGTTGAATAACCGGGCAACAGAAACCAACCTGAAGGGAGGAAACCTGAAAAACTTTTCGGTGGTGCACCTTGCCACACACGGTATTGTGGATGAGAATAACCCTGAACTTTCGCGCATATACCTTCGTGGCGATTCGGAGGCCGAAGATGGAAAACTGTTCTCGGGCGAAATCTACAACCTTCACTTAAATGCTAACCTGGTTACACTGTCCGCCTGCCAAACCGGGCTGGGTAAAATTTCAAAAGGTGAAGGCGTTATTGGGTTATCGCGCGCGCTGGTATATGCTGGGGCTAAAAATATAATGGTGTCGTTTTGGAGCGTGGCGGATGAGTCGACCGCACAACTAATGACCGACTTTTACAAAATGCTGCTTGAAAAACCATCTGGCGATTACAGCAAAAAGCTACAGCAGGCAAAGTTAAAAATGATTAATTCAACTTATAGTGCCCCCTACTATTGGGCCCCATTTATTCTTGTTGGGTTTTAGAAACGCATGCCTGATAAAATTTTCAGGCATGCGTCTGTATTTTATTTGATCCTGAACCGAAAGCCTGCATACGCCATGGTTCCAAAAATCGGGCCCCACACCAGGGAAGTATCAAAATACTGACTGAACGGTTGGTCAGCAGCTATAATGGGATTATCCAGTGTATAATTGTTCAGGTTTTCCACGCCCAGATAAACACTCCATTTATCTTTAATGTCTTTTGTGATTTGCGCATTCATTAAAAAGTAATCGGGCGAGTATGCTGGAAGTTGATAGTCGGAAATATTCTGTGAAGTATCAGGTATGCGTTGTTTCCCCATCCATTGCACGGTGTAGTCAAACTTCCACTTATTTTTTGTTTCATACGCCAGGTTTACAAATGCGCGGTGCTCCGGAATGAGCGGCCGCGCTAACCTGCCTTCTGTATAATCAGTTTGTACGTTCAGCCAGCGATAAGCCATACGTAAATCAAACCTGCGCATCAACTCATAGTCAACCTGAAATTGAAAACTGTGCGAAAATGATTTACCATTAAGTCCGAAAAATCTTGCTTCTCGTGCCGTGTTATCAAGGTCAAGAACAACCTGGTTTTCAAAATCCGTAAAGAAGTAATCCATGGTGATCGCACCGGGGCGATAATCCAAGGTAAAATCCTGCGATAGGGTTATCCCAAAATTCCAGGCCTGGTCGGGCTTAAAACCATATGCCTTGCCAGACTGCAGTCCTGAAAAAACAAGCTGACGGGAAGAGGCCAGTATACCTGTATTTTCGGTAAGGATATTTGCAACCCGAACACCTTTACCTGCCGATAAGCGTAATGTAGTTGTTTCAGTAGCATCATATTTTAAATGGATGCGGGGATTAAACAACGTACCAAACAAACTGTGATAGTCAGCACGGGCCCCCACAATGGCCGAAAATTTTCCATTGCCATCATAGCTATACTCCGCAAAAATTCCGGGCACCATTTCGGTACGGTTAAAAGTAATGTCATTTAACAGGCTACCATTATAATTGATCGCCAAGACAGGATTAGCCAAAGATTCTTTAAAATCATCGTACAAAAAACTAATACCGGTTTTAAACTTATGGTAGGTTGAACCGATAATAGACTGATAAATCAGGTTGACATAAAGAGACTTTTCATCCGCAGCATGGATATTGAAACCATAATAGCTATCGTGATCATGCCGCGTGGCCGAAAGTTGCAAGCCTATGCTTTTATAAGGCTTACCGGTAAACTGATAACCTAACTTTCCCCAGGCTTCATAGCGTTGAGTATTAATTTCAAATCCGTAACGGTTCGTTGTTAGCTTATCCTGTTCGGGATTAAAATCAGTTTGGCCGCCTTGTTTGGTGTCGGTTAATACTTTAATACCAAATTGCCCTAATAACCCTTTATTGTTGTTATACACCCATCGGTTTATAAAATTAAGTTGCGATCCGGTGGGAAAATCCAAAAATGAGTCATCGTTGCTGTCCATCTCAAATGGACGCGTGCTGCCATGAAGCAAAAATGTTGTCGCCCATTTATCGCTGGTGTGTGCCGTATAATTTACATTTAATTCCGATCGGGCAGCATTGTTAACATATCCATTAATGTACAGTCTTTCGCTCTCCTCAGGCTTCTTCATCTCAACATTGATCTGGCCGGCAATACTTTCGTATCCATTAATTACCGAGCCCACCCCTTTGGTTACCTGTATCGAATTGATCCATGTACCCGGAATGAATTGAATACCCTGGCTTGAAGCCAGGCCCCGCACCCCCGGCATATTTTCAATGGATATCATGGTGTTGGGTCCTGATAAACCGAGCATTTGAATTTGTCGCGTTCCGGTAATGGCGTCCGTAAAGGCCACATCAACGGATGGATTGGTTTCAAAACTTTCAGACAGGTTACAACATGCAGCTTTGAACAATTCTTTCTCCGTCATGATAACCGTATTGATGCCTCGCGCATGATCTATTCCCGAAGAAGGTCTCCAGCCCACTACGGTAACCTCCTGCAAGTACTCATCAGAAACGAGTGTAACTTTAATGCGGGTTTGATTGGTAATGGTCAACGTATCGGATTTATAACCCACATAGCTCACCACCAGTTTTGATGTACCTTCCACCCGATCGATCATGAATACTCCATTGCTACCGGAGGTAGTACCCGTTGTAGAACCCATCCAAACAATATTGGCACCTGCCAATGGCTCATCAACACCATTAGCGTTCTTCTCCACCACAACACCCATCAGCTTCTGCGCATTCACCGAAATGGAATACAGCACAACCGCCAACATTATAGCGATTCTAAAATTTGAATTTCTGAACATAACCCTTAATTGTCGTCCATTCCTTCGTGATCGTGATCACGATATAAGCAACAAAAAGGCAGATCAGCATAAATGGTATCCTTCGCCTTTACTTTATCCGTATCATGACCAACGGCTGCTACCAACTCATGGATTTTCTGTTCGGTTATTTTGGACGGACTATAGACTACTGAAAGATTTTTAGTTTTAGCATCCCACTTTGCAGTCTTGATGCCTTTGTAATCGAGCGCTGCTTCAATGCGCTCTTTGCACATACCGCAGTTTCCGTAGACTTTAATATTTGCCGTAATAACTTTCGATTTTGATTGTGCAAAAGCAACGACAGAGCCGATCAGAAGAAATATGATAATGATGTTTGATTTCATAAAATGTTTACGATTTGATAGTTGAACAAAATGATACTGTAGAAGTGCAACAAACCACCTTGATGGTAGCTTAAACTATCAAATCGTGACCATCGTAAAAAAGAAAACTGCAATTAACCTTGAATAAGGCTTCGGGTGGAGGAATATAATCGTCTATGTGAGTATATACACTCGTTCTATCGATTATAGATACAAATTCTAACTGATCATTCACTGTTCTGATGGAGAACAGCGCAGGAGCATCCAAAACTAATGAAACCGTAAATGACTGATTATCATCAACTTTGATGATTTCATGCTCATCTTGACAACATCCTGAATTTTCGGGGGTAAAGCCACTACAGGCGCATTTTTGGGCCTCAAAACTGAAGATTTCCGCGGATTTTGCCCGCCCCATGCAGTAGTGTGTGGTTTTGGCCACACCCACTGTCAGGAGCAGGTAAATACACGTGAACGCTATGGCAAAAAGCTTATTCACTGTGCATGAGAGAACCCTAAAGTACGCGGGTTGGTTTCAATTTTCCTAAAGATTTTCTGAAACTTTGTTTATGGGCAAAAAATGCCCTTTTTTGCGCAAAAACGAAATGTTGGAGGATAATTACAAGCAGCGCGGACTGCGAAATAAGCTGGTTAAAATTATCCAAAACAAGGGTATAAAAGACGAGCATGTTTTAGCTGCTATAAGCAAGGTTCCCAGGCACGTTTTTTTTGATAATGCCCTGCTGGAGCACGCTTACCAGGACAAAGCCTTCCCCATTGGGGAAGGTCAAACCATATCCCAGCCGTATACGGTAGCCTTCCAAACGGAAAAACTGGAAATAAAACCTGGCGATAAAGTATTGGAGATTGGAACGGGTTCGGGTTATCAGGCCTGCATTTTACTGGAACTTGGTGCGAAAGTTTATACGATTGAATACAACAAAAAGCTTTACGAAACAGCAAAGTCATTTCTGCCAAAACTGGGGTATAAACCATACTTCTTTTATGGCGATGGATCAAAAGGCCTTCCTGCAAAGGCTCCCTTCGATAAGATTATTGTTACGGCAGGCGCACCTGTTGTTCCGGATGCACTGATTAACCAATTAGCCGAAGATGGGATTTTAGTAATACCCGTAGGTAATCGCGAAAAGCAAGTGATGGTGAAGATACACAAAAACAATGGTCAGCTGATAAAAGAAGAGTTTGATTACTTTAGTTTTGTGCCGCTATTGGGTGAGCAAGGTTGGAAAAAATAGTCATTAATCATTAATCATTAATCATTAGTCATTACTCAAAATAAGATGCCAAGAAAAAAGAAATTTCCCCGTGAATCGTTTGTGAGCATGACTGAGTTGGTGCTTCCCAATGATACAAACACCTTAAATAATTTGATGGGCGGAAGACTCATGCACTGGATGGATATTGTTTCAGCCATTGCTGCGCAAAAACATTCGAACCGAATTGTTGTAACAGCCTCTGTTGATAACATTTCGTTTAAACATCCCATTCTTTTGGGTAATGTGGTCACACTTAAAGCCAACGTGACCCGCGCGTTTAATTCATCCATGGAAGTACGCATTGATGTAGATGCCGAGGATATTCCGTCCGGAAAAAAGATGGAGAGCAATAGTGCGTATTTTACTTTTGTTGCTGTTGATCAAAGTGGCCGCCCGATTGATGTGCCGGAAATTGAACCTGAAACTGAAAAGGATAAAGAGTTTTACAATGGCGCCCTTCGAAGAAGACAATTACGCCTTATACTGGCCGGTCGTATGAAACCTCAGGATGCCCACGAATTGAAATCTATATTCAACATTGAATGATGAGTTTACAACGGGAGGCCATTGAACAGACCTTTACAGAAGACCTGTATAAAATTCCAGGACGAGTAATTATACTGGTCCCGCAAGAGTGGTCATCCCTCAGTCCAAACGAAATTGAATTGTTAAGCAAAATTCTTGGCGCTGTAAAACTTAAAATGGCACAAGTACAAATACTTGTAAAAGAGAAAGCAGATATGGCCGAGTTACTGGTCTTTAATCCACCTGTTGTTTTATCATTTGGAAGTAAAATCGCGCAGGTAAACACACCGTATCAGGTAAGTAATTGGAACGGTGTGCATGTGCTTGAGGCCGACTCATTGAGGGCATTTGATGAGGCTAAAAAGAAACAATTATGGAATGCCCTTCGGGAGCTATTCAACCACGGCTGACCAAGTCATTCAAAACCTCAAATTCTGTTAATTCTGATCGTTTTTGCAGGTTTTATCAGTTATTCTATCTTTGCGCTGCTTTTTAAAGGCAGATTATAGAAATAAGCCTGTACTCGTTTCACAACAGGCATAAAGAACGCTGACAGAAAGTAGAAAATAAACTGAATCGATAACCTTAATTCGTAACATGGAAAATTTACTCTATTACCTTCCGGTATTTGGTGTGCTGGGGATCATCTTTGTTTTGTGGAAAAGCGCCTGGGTTAATAAACAGGATGCCGGCACAGATAAAATGAAAAAAATTGCAGGCCATATTGCTGAAGGCGCAATGGCATTTTTAAAAGCCGAGTATAAAGTACTGGCAGTATTTGTACTGTGTGTTGCTGTTCTTCTTGGTGTAACGGCCAATACTGAAACATCATCTCCCCTGGTAGCTGTATCATTCGTATTGGGTGCATTTTGTTCGGCCTTAGCAGGCTTTATTGGAATGCGTGTTGCCACAAAAGCTAACGTGCGTACAACCAATGCAGCACGCACAAGCCTTGGACGCGCACTTGAAGTTGCTTTTGCCGGAGGTTCCGTTATGGGCATGGGGGTTGTTGGCCTGGGGGTCCTGGGCCTTAGTACGCTGTTCATCATATACTCAAGCATGTTTGGGATTGACACCCAGGCAAATCTTACACAAGTTATTACGATCATTACTGGTTTTTCGTTTGGTGCATCATCCATTGCCCTCTTTGCACGTGTAGGTGGTGGTATCTATACAAAAGCAGCTGATGTGGGTGCTGACCTCGTTGGTAAAGTTGAAGCTGGTATACCAGAAGATCACCCGTTAAACCCGGCTACTATTGCCGATAACGTGGGCGATAATGTAGGGGATGTTGCCGGTATGGGGGCTGACCTTTTTGAATCATACGTAGGCTCTATCATCGGTACTATGGTGCTTGGAGCCGCCTTTATGGTTCCCGGTTTTGTTGATAACTTCAATGGACTTTCCGCTGTATTGTTGCCATTGGTATTAGCCGGTGTAGGTATTGTGATGTCATTCCTCGGAACTTTCTTCGTTCGTGTTAAAGAAGGTGGTGATCCGCAGCGCGCCTTAAATATGGGCGAATTTGTTTCGTCAGGTTTAATGATTGCCGCGTCATATTTTATCATCACCTATATGCTCCCCGCGCAATGGACCTTTACTGATCCTTTGTACACCGATGGAAATGGTAATAACATTGTTCGGACCATGACTGCCATGGGTGTTTTCTGGGCCACTGTTATCGGCCTCATAGCCGGGCTTTTGGTAGGTCTGATTACCGAATACTATACCGGTATGGGCAAAAAGCCAGTACTATCCATTGTAAGACAATCTTCAACCGGTGCAGCAACCAATATTATTTCAGGTCTTGGTGTAGGTATGATGTCCACCGCACTCCCGATCATCATCATTGCGCTCTCCATTATTGGCGCATTCTATTTCGGTGGTCTTTATGGAATTGCTATAGCAGCTGTGGGCATGCTTTCAAATCTTGGTATCCAATTGGCCGTTGATGCTTATGGACCCATTTCCGATAATGCCGGTGGCATTGCTGAAATGGCTGAGCTACCAAAAGAAGTTCGCTCACGCACCGACAAGTTGGATGCTGTTGGCAACACTACAGCCGCCATTGGTAAAGGTTTTGCCATTGCCTCTGCAGCGCTTACGGCACTTGCCTTGTTTGGTGCCTTTATGACAACGGCCAAACTTGGCTCAATTGACGTTTCCAAAGCTAACGTAATGGCTGGGTTGTTTATTGGTGGTATGCTTCCATTCGTGTTCTCAGCATTGGCTATGGGAGCCGTAGGCCGCGCAGCCATGTCAATGATCGAAGAAGTAAGAAGACAATTTACCACCATACCTGCACTTAAGGCAGCTTTGGAGGTGATGAAACGAAATGGTGATAAAGCGAAAGAAGAGTGGTCAGTCGAAGATCAAAAAACTTTTAACGAAGCAGATGGCAAAGCAGAGTACGGTAAATGCGTTGAAATATCCACACAAGCTGCCATTCGCCAAATGGTAGTACCCGGACTTATGGCCGTTATCGCACCTGTACTCATTGCCTTCCTTCCGGGGTTTGGTGTGGAAGCATTAGGCGGTATGCTTGCCGGTGTAACCGTATCGGGCGTGTTGATGGCTATTTTCCAATCGAATGCCGGTGGCGCATGGGACAACGCAAAGAAGAGCTTTGAAGAAGGTGTAGAAATAAACGGGCAGAAGTATTACAAAAAATCCGAGCCACACAAAGCCGCTGTAGTGGGTGACACCGTGGGTGATCCGTTCAAAGACACTTCAGGGCCTTCGCTGAACATCTTGCTGAAACTAATGTCGGTTGTGGCACTGGTTATAGCCCCACTCCTGGCACCATCCACTTCAACACAAGCTTCGTTGAACGAAAATAAGCCTCAAACAGAGGTTGTAAGCGTTACTCCGGTAGAGAATACAGAAATCGCTGAGTAATTTTTTAGTTCAAGATTTCAAAACCCTGACGAAACCGTCAGGGTTTTTTATTTTAGCACCTAAAGACTTCGAAATATGAAAAAAGTATTGTTGACAGTTACACTCCTGTGGATTTCCGTTTCCTTATCAGCCCAACAATCCATTCTCGGCAGGTGGAAATCAATTGACGATAAGACCGGTGAAACCAAGTCGATCGTGGAGATTTTTGAACAAAATGGGCTGGTGTATGGCAAGGTGATCAAAATTTTCCCAAAACCCGGAAACGATCCCGACCCGATTTGTGACAAATGTCCTGAAGATGACGACCGGTTCAAAAAGAAGATACTCGGCATGGAAATCATCCGTGGAATGAAAAAGAGCGGCAGTGAGTACTCCGATGGCCATATTTTAGATCCCGAAGCCGGCAAAGTTTACCGCTGCAAATTGTGGTTGGAATCGAACGACCTTAAAGTACGGGGTTATTGGGGACCGGTATGGCGCACCCAAACGTGGAAAAAGGTATCTTAACCACGTCAAAAACTTCTAATCGATAAAAAAGAACCCAACCTTTGTTAAAAGGTTACCACCCGAACACCTAATGGTATACAGGTCGAGCTCAGTAATGGAAGAAAAGGAGATCTTTGAACGCATCTGTAAAGGCGATGAAAAGGCTCTTGAAACGCTTTATAAGAAGTACTACCGGATGATGACCAAACTGGTCATTACCAATAGTGGAACCGAGGAGGAAGCCCGGGATATTTATCAGGATGCCCTCGTTGTCTTCTGGCAAAAGGCCACTTCGGGAAACCTGGTCATGACCTCCAAAATCAGTACATATATTTACAGTATATGTCAGAATTTATGGCGGAAAGAACTTGACCGGAAAAAGCGCCTCTCCCGTGAGGAAAAAGATGTATCGGTAACGATCGATACTGAAACTGAGGAACGAAATAAGATTATTGCCCGTTGTATTGACCAATTGGGCGATACCTGTAAAAAGGTTTTGATGTATTATTACTTTGAGGAAATGTCCATGCAGGATATCGCAGAAAAACTTGGCTTCGCCAATACCGATACCGCTAAGACAAAAAAATATAAGTGTAAAAAGAAACTGGATGAATTGGTGAAGGCTCAGTATTCAGAGCATGATTTTTTAGATTAAGAACATGGCGTTAGAAAAGGATTTGGAATTACTTGACGACTACCTGTCGAATCGCATGAGCGAAAGCGATAAGGCCGCGTTTGAACAAAAGCTTGAGGCCGACCCTCAACTAAAAAGCGAACTGCAATTTCAGCAACAATTGGTTGAAGGCATCCGGAATAAACGTTTGCTTGAACTTAAAACCATGCTGAACAATGTTCCGGTATCGCCTGGTATGGGTGGCCAAACTGCCCTGTTCACTAAAATAGCATCGTCTATTATTGTTGCCGGCCTGGTAACAACTGCGGTGTACTGGTATGTAACTGACAGCGAAGTTACCGATAACATGGTTGCCATTTCCGAAGAGATTGAGGAAGGCACCGAAGAAATTGATTTACCGGAAGATCCCCAACCTGACAAACAACCCATCAGCAAGGAAGAACAGATTGAAGAAAAGAAATCGGCCAACGTAGCCGCAAGCCCTTTAGCCCAAAACACTGAAGCAAGTCCTGCCGAGCGTCCTAAGCTGGAAGTTTTTTCCCCCGAATCGGAAGAAGAATCGGCCGCCCGAAAAAAAGAACAGGAACAGGTTGAGTTTATCGCGAAAGCCTTTGTTACGTCTTCCATTGAAGTCGACATTGAATCAACTAATAAAAAGTACAATTTCCACTACATCTTCCGTGGCGGAAAGCTTGTGCTCTACGGTTCATTCGAAAATAATTTGTACGAAATACTGGAATTCATTGCCGAGAATAAACGAACCGTATTCCTGTATTACAAAACAAGTTATTACTTGCTTGACGAACAGGTTGATACCCCCACTCTATTAGTGCCTATCCGAGATGCCAAACTGATAAAAAAATTGAAAGAGCACCGAGCAGATTGATTTGAGGCGCTTGAATAAAAAGCCTCTGGGTAATTTCCAGAGGCTTTTTTATTTCCTAACTTTGGCCGCCATGCAAAAGATATATGCGAAGAAAAAACTGGGTAATTATCCGTACGCAGGTGTTATCGCCAGCATAACATTAGCTCTTTTTGTTACCGGTCTTTTTGGTATGCTTATCATTTATTCGCAAGAGTTGGAACGTTTGGTGCGCGAAAGCATACGGGTTCAGGTGTACCTCAAAAACGGGCTTACTGAACCACAACGGCTACAGGTGGAAAAGAATATTGAAGCCTTGCCGTTCGTCAGTAAAAATGAATCCATTACGTTTGTTTCCAAGGCTGATGCAGCCACAAAATTTATAGCTGAAACCGGTGAAGACTTTACCAAGTTATTGGGTGAAAACCCGCTGCACGATGCCCTGCTGGTAACCATTGACCCAGCCTATCATGAAGCCGAAAAAATGAAAACCATACAAGCTGAGTTGGAAAAAATGAGTGGCGTGTTCCAGGTTTTTTATGTTGAAAGCCTCATTGAATCAATCAACCGCAACGTTACGAAACTTGGTTTACTGCTTGTAGGTATAGTAGTGTTGTTACTCATTGCCGTTGTGTTGCTGATTAACAACACCATCAGGCTCGCGCTTTTCTCACAACGGTTTCTCATCCGCAGCATGCAACTGGTTGGGGCAAAACGGTGGTTTATTCAACGTCCATTTCTTTTGCGCGCCCTTATGTACGGTTTAGTGGCTGGTTTATTGGCCTCTGCCGGACTATGGGCATTAATTAATTATGCCAACCGGCAAATTGAAGATTTGGCAGTACTGTTGAACACCGAACGATTATTTTTTTTGGTTGGTTTACTGCTATTGACTGGTATGTTTGTAGCGGCCAGCAGCACATACTTCTCCATACGCAAGTATTTAAAAATGTCACTTGATGAACTCTACTAACAATTACATGGAAAGCAAACTACCCTTTACTAAAAAGAATTACCAACTTATGGTTATTGGCCTTTTAACCCTGGTTATTGGCTTTACCATTATGTCGATAGACAAGGCCGATTATGGTTTTGGCTTTTTCGGCTTGACCTTAGGGCCGCTTATTGTGTTAGCTGGTTTTGCCATCGAGATTTTTGCCATCATGCATCGCGCTGAAGAAAAGAAATAAGCAGCCCCCGAACAGTCAGCTGTATCGCACAACATGTCAATACTTGAATCTGTCTTCCTTGCCATTATTGAAGGCTTAACCGAATTTTTACCCGTATCTTCTACGGGGCATATTATCATTGGCTCTTCTTTAATGGGCATTTCTTCGCATCCCTTTACCAAGGTATTTACAGTTGCCATACAGTTTGGCGCAATCTTGTCCGTAGTGGTGCTGTATTGGAAAAAATTCCTGCAGTCGCTCGACTTTTATTACAAGCTTGCATTTGCCTTTGTGCCGGCCGCTATTATCGGCTTTTTATTAGATGATTATATTGATGCCCTGCTTGAACGGGTTGAAGTTGTTGGGTTTATGCTTATCATTGGCGGTGTTATTTTTCTTTTTGTTGATAAGGTTTTCGAAGTCAATGAAAAAAACATCGATCAGCAAATAACCTACCCGGTGGCGCTCAAGATAGGTTTCTTTCAATGCCTTGCCATGGTACCCGGTGTATCACGATCCGCAGCCACCATTATTGGCGGATTAACGCAAAAGTTAAATAAAAAAACAGCTGCAGAATTCTCATTCTTTTTGGCCGTACCAACCATGTTTGCTGCAACGGCATACAAAATGTACTCCTTTTACAAAACCGGCCAGGCTTTTACAACGCACGAAGTTAACCTGTTGATTGTTGGTAATGTTGTGGCGTTTATCGTTGCCCTTATCGCTATAAAATCATTCATCGCGTTACTTACCAGGCATGGATTTAAGGTATTTGGTTACTACAGGATTATTGTAGGATTAGTCATCCTGATACTCTACTACATGGGCATTGATCTGGCGATTGTATAATGGAAACCCCCCCTGACACGCACGATCGTATCCTTCTGATCAATAAGCCCCTCCGCTGGACCTCTTTTGACGTGGTCAATAAGTTGCGCTACATTTTAAAAATGAAAAAGATAGGGCATGCCGGAACCCTCGATCCACTGGCCACAGGCCTGCTTATTATCTGCACGGGTAAAATGACCAAGCGCATTGAGGAGTTTATGGGATTGGAGAAAGAATATACGGGCACGCTTGTGCTGGGGCAAACAACACCCTCGCACGACCTGGAAACACCAGTATCGGAAGCCAAGGAAATCGGCCATATTACCTTGGCAGATGTTCAGCAACACGCAAAAAAATTTACCGGTAAACTTACACAAATACCCCCTGCCCATTCGGCCATAAAAATTGGTGGCAAAAGAGCGTACGCCCTTGCGCGAAAAGGAAAAGAACCTGAGCTGAAACCACGGGAGGTCGAGGTTGCTGAGTTTGAAATAATAGCCTACCAACAACCAGCCGTCACCTTCCGGATTGTTTGTTCCAAAGGTACCTACATACGTAGCCTTGTACGCGACCTGGGTAATTCGCTTGGTGTTGGCGCTTATCTTTCACAACTTTGCCGCACCCGTATCGGTCCTTATAAACTAAGTGACAGTGTTGGGGTTGAAGAGGTTAATCCATGAAAATTTATCATACCCTTGAAGATTTTACCCGGCTGCACAACGCAGTTGTTACCAGTGGAACCTTTGATGGTGTACACGTAGGCCATCAAAAAATACTGTCGCGTGTTAAAGAAGTGGCCGAAAAAATACAAGGCGAAACTGTGGTATTAACCTTTTGGCCACACCCACGATTGGTGCTGTATCCGGAGGACACCAGTTTGAAGTTACTCAATACATTTGAAGAGAAAGCCGAACTGTTACGTGAAGAAGGGATTCAGCACCTTATCCGGATCCCGTTTACAAAAGAATTTTCCGAACTCTCGTCAGAAGATTTTATTACCCGTATTTTGGTAAACACTATCGGAACAAAAAAATTAGTAATCGGATACGATCACCGGTTTGGGCACAACCGCGAAGGCAGCTTTGAAGAACTGAAAAAAAACGGGCCCCGCTATGGCTTTGATGTGGAAGAAATACCCCAGCAGGATGTTGACCACGTTGCCGTAAGTTCTACCAAAATCAGAAAAGCCCTTGAGAGTGGCGACCTTGAAACCGCAACACATTTTCTGGGCAGGCCTTATAGCTTATCGGGAAGGGTAATTAAAGGCGACCGCCTAGGCAGGTTGATGGGTTTTCCCACAGCGAATATTGATATTGATACGCACTACAAACTCGTTCCGGCAGAAGGAATATATGCGGTACAGGTAACTTATGGCCACGAAATTTTTGGGGGCATGTTGTACATTGGGCACCGCCCCACCGTTGGCGGCTCACACAAATCCATTGAAGTAAATATTTTTGATTTTGATAAAGACATCTATGGCGAATCACTCACTATTCGCTTTTTAAACCTAATCCGGCACGATGCCAAATTCAACGATTTGGACGATTTGAAACAGCAACTTCATCGCGACAAAGAAGACGCGTTAAAACTGCTCAAAAAGTATTTGTGAAATCATGGTCGAATCGGGAGATTTGGCCTAAACATTTTCCCAGTTTATGATCCATAAAGTTGTAGCCAATGCCGATGAGGCCATACATGACATACCCGACAATGCAGTTTTGATGCTGGGCGGGTTCGGTCTTTCGGGTATCCCTGAAAATTCCATTTCCGCTTTGCTGCGCAAAGGCGTGAAAGGACTAACCTGTATTTCGAACAATGCCGGGGTTGACGATTTCGGGATTGGGCAGCTACTGAAAACCCGGCAAGTAAAAAAAATGATTTCCTCCTACGTTGGCGAGAATGCCGAATTCGAAAGACAATTGTTATCGGGTGAATTAGAAGTTGACTTAATTCCGCAGGGCACCCTGGCCGAACGCATACGCGCTGGCGGTGCCGGTATACCCGCCTTTTATACACCAGCCGGTGTAGGGACCGAAGTAGCCGAAGGAAAAGAAGTGCGGGAATTTTATGGCAAAATGTACCTGATGGAACATTGGCTGCGTGCTGATTTTGC
Organism: Cyclobacteriaceae bacterium; assembly: GCA_025808415.1. Lineage (NCBI taxonomy): Bacteria > Pseudomonadati > Bacteroidota > Cytophagia > Cytophagales > Cyclobacteriaceae > Cyclobacteriaceae bacterium. Next base: position 1,780,679 of record CP075525.1, on the reverse strand, counting down.
TTTAATTAAAGCCTGGAAAGGCGATACGACCGGCAACCTGGTTTACCGCGGAACGTCAAGAAACTTTAACCCCATGATGGCCGCGGCTGGCAAAATTACCATAGCCGAAGTGGAGGAACTGGTGCCGGTTGGCGAACTGGATCCAAACCAAATACACACACCCGGCATTTATGTGCAGCGGATTTTTCAGGGAAAGAATTATGAGAAGCGGATTGAACAGAGAACGATTCGGTAATTTGTTGATGAGTTAATTCCGTAATGTCAATGAAACTATGGATGTTAGCAAAAAGAAATATAATCCTGAATTAAAAGAAAATCTGATTGTCACGCTAACGTTTCAATTCGCACTTAACATCGTAAGATTTACAGAGAAACTTGAGGCTGACCGGAAATTTATTGTTGCTAAACAATTAATCCGTTGCGGCACATCAATTGGTGCAAATGTGCGTGAAGCACAGGATGCCGAGTCAAAGGCGGATTTTATTCACAAAGTAAAAATCGCTGCAAAAGAAGCAGACGAAACTGAGTATTGGCTGGAAATCTGTCATCAATCTGAAAATTACCCTGACTGTGAGGAACTGTTAGCTCAAATTCTTAGCATTAAAAAGGTGCTATCAAAAATTATTGCAACATCAAAGAATAACCGAATTAACTCATCAACGAATTAGTCTATGTTAGATAAAAACGGTATAGCAAAACGCATCGCGCAGGAAGTCAAAGATGGCATGTACATCAACTTAGGCATTGGCATTCCCACATTGGTAGCCAATTACATTCCCAATAACCTGAACGTTGTGCTGCAATCCGAAAACGGATTATTAGGCATAGGTCCCTTTCCCACCGAAGATAAAGTAGATGCAGACCTGATTAATGCCGGCAAACAAACCATTACCATGATGCCCGGCTCATCGCTATTCAGTTCAGCCGAAAGCTTTGCTATGATACGGGGCGGCCACATTCATCTTACCATACTCGGGGCCATGGAAGTATCTGAAAATGGCGACATAGCTAACTGGAAAGTTCCGGGCAAAATGGTAAAGGGCATGGGGGGTGCTATGGACCTTGTTGCTTCGGCCAGCAACATTATCGTAGCCATGCAACATTGCAGCAAAGAAGGTGCATCAAAACTGTTGAAGAAATGCACATTGCCCATAACGGGATTAAAGTGTGTTAAGAAAATAGTTACCGACTTAGCCGTTCTGGATGTGCTGCCGCAGGGAGGCTTCAAACTTCTTGAACGGGCACCCGGAGTTACCGTTGAACAGATAAAAAATGCTACGGAAGGAAAACTCATTGTAGATGGTGATATTCCTGAAATACTGATTTGAAAAATGGGCTAATTTGAAAATTTGAAAATGTATCTTGCACCCTGTGTGAGCATTTTCAAATTAACCAATCAACGAATCTTCAAATTAGAGCTATGCGCAAAACCAATATAAACTTCACGGTAGAACTTGACAGCAACAACGTGCCAGATATCATCCGCTGGGACGCCTCCGACAAACCCGATGCGGCCCCTACAGAAACAAAAGCCATCAGCATTTCACTTTGGGATGAAAAACAAAAAAACACCCTTCGTATTGACCTCTGGACGAAGGATATGCCCGTTGATGAAATGAAGCGGTTCTATATCGATTGCCTGGGCGGACTTGCACAAAGCATTTTAACAGCCACAGGCGATGACTATATAGCCAACGAGACCCACGCCCTGTGCGACAGGCTGGTGGCCCACCTTAAACAAAACAGTAAGTAAGCAGGTAATACTTCAAGAGTTACTTCAACGATTTCGCAATCGTTTTCTTTGTTTTTTAAGAATATTTTGTACTTTTCAGGGAAGTACGAATGTTCGTATTGTCATTAATAGAGAACACAAACAATTATTCCAAAAACCAACCATTTTAAACAAAACTGTATGGAGAAGTTTTACAAACGTTCGATGGGGCTGGCACTAACCCTGCTGTTGGCCACCACGATTGCTTACGCACAAACCACCATATCCGGAACCGTAAAGGATGCTGTTTCAGGTGATGCCCTGGCGGGGGTTAACATCGTGGTGAAAGGCCGGGTACAAGGTACCATTACCAACACCCGGGGTGAGTTTAATCTTTCGGTGAGCCAGGCACCCCCGTTAACTTTAGTTTTTTCATTTATCGGTTACACCTCGCAAGAAATTGAAATCACCGATGCTAACACCTCAGGTTTAAGCATTTCAATGCAGGAGAGCTTTCTCTTAGGACAGGAAGTGGTTATCTCCGCTTCGCGCGTAGAAGAGAGCATTATTAAATCTCCGGTAACCATTGAAAAAGTGGATCTCTTAGCCATCCAGCAAACTTCTGCACCCGATTTCTTTGATGCGCTTCAAAATGTTAAAGGTGTTCAGGTCGCTTCCGGTAGTCTAAATTTCACGCAGGTCAATACGCGTGGATTTGCCTCCATTGCCAACGTACGTTTTGTGCAATTGGTGGATGGGATGGACACTTCTGCACCACTATTAAACTTCCCGACAGGAAACATTGTAGCCATGAGTGAACTGGATGCCGAAAGTATGGAGTTGGTGCCCGGTGCAGCCTCTGCTCTTTATGGCCCAAACGCTTTCAATGGTATTTTAATGATGAAAAGCAAAAGCCCGTTTGAATACCAGGGCCTTAGCGCCATGTTTAAAGGAGGCATGACAAATTCAGATGCAGGCGGCAGCAACCCGATGTATAACTTTGGGTTCCGCTATGCAAAAGCATTCAATAACAAATTTGCTTTCAAAGTTAATTTCTCCCTGCTGCAAGCTACCGACTGGACGGGCAACGACTACCAAACCGATCGCTTGCGGCCTAATTCAACCATTAACTTAAGCGGGACACCAAACTTTGATGGATTGAATCTCTACGGGGATGAAACACCTATACCGGTGCCCGTACCAGCTAACTTTGGTGGCCCCTTGGATTTGCGCAGGACTGGTTTCCGTGAGCAAGACATTTTGGATAATAACGATGCGCGTAGCATGAAATACGATGCTGCCTTACACTACCGCATTAACGATAACCTTGAACTTCTTTACAACTATCGTTTTGGTGGCGGTAGCTCCATTTACCAGGGAACAGAAAAATATGCCTTACGTGACTTTACCCAAAACTTCCACAAACTGGAATTAAAAGGCGATAACTTTTTCGTTCGTGGGTACAGGACCGAAACACGTGATGGCGACTCCTGGAACATGAGTGCGCAAGGTGGCTTTATGAATGAATACTATAGCCCTACCGCCACGAAATGGGCGCCTGAATATGCACAAACCTATGTATTGGCTATGCAGGGATACTGGCCTGGGGTACAGGCAGGTAATATGGAAGCTGCACATGCAGCAGCCCGAGCTTATGCTGACCGTGATCGCCCTGCCGTTGGCACCCAGGCCTTTAACGATTTAGTTAACCAAGTGCGCACTAATTTATTTCAACGAACACCTCCCGGTTCTTCTTTTGTAGATAATTCACGCCTGTACCATGGCGAATTCAATTACCAATTCAAACAAATAGAAGTGGTAGATTTTATGGTTGGTGGAAACGTTCGCCAGTACGACTTATTCAGTGACGGAACGGTATTTAACGAAGACCCTGAAGGTGATGGCAAAAATGAGCGGGTTAAAATTTTTGAATACGGTGTGTACGGCCAATTGGCTAAAACCCTTGGCGAGTCACTACGCTTAACCGGTTCATTGCGGTATGATAAAAATGAAAACTTCGATGGCCGTATTACCCCTCGCGTATCTGCCGTTTATACCTTCAATGAAACCCACAACATCAGGGCATCATACCAAACCGGTTTCCGTAACCCTGATACACAAGCACAGTTTATATATTTCCCGGCAACCGGTGGTACATTACTTGGAAGTACTGAAGCCAATGCCGGACGCTATGGGGTTCATAACGGAGGGGCATGGACACAATCTTCTTATAACGCATTTAGACAATCGGGAGGTGTTTTGAATCCTGATGGTTCAACATCAGGAGGTAATTCTAACTTATTGGTTACAGCCAACATCCCTTATGTTCAACCCGAGCGGTTAACATCGTTCGAAATTGGCTACAAAGGACTTTACTCTAACACCTTCTTAGTGGATTTAAATGCGTACTACACAAAGTATACAGACTTTATTGGTGATGAAATTGTTGCTGCCAAATTTCAAACAACCCATCAAAATGTTACTTCTAATCCGGGCAAGCTTTTCTCATTGTACTCTAACAACCCTGAAACGGTCGATTCCTATGGTGTTGGTTTAGGGGTTACATACAACTTGCCCAAAGGTTACAGCGTAAACGGATCGTACAATTACGCCACTTTCAAAGCCCCCGGTGATTCCGAAGATTTCCGTTCGGGATTCAACACGCCAGAAAACAAAGTAAACGTTGGTTTTGGTAACCGTAAGCTCACCAAAAACCTTGGCTTCAACGTTAATTACCGTTGGCAACAGGGTTTCCGTTGGGAGTCTTCCTTTGGTGATTGGGATGTGCCTGAATTTGGTGTATTGGATGCGCAGGTTAGCTACAGAATACCTTCCATTAAAACCATTGCTAAACTTGGGGGTACCAACCTGTTGGGTGGTGACTACCGCACAAACTTTGGTGCCCCTTTCGTAGGGCAGCAAATTTATTTGTCATTAACGTTTGATGAGTTCTTCAGATAGAATAAAGAATCCAGGCCATTTAAAAATTAAGAACATTATGAAAAAGATAAATAGTTTAACCCTTACCCTCCTCTTGTCCCTGATGTTTTTGGGGGCGTGTGAGCAAGCAGTAATTGAGCTTACCGATCCGGAGCCAGATTTAACGAACATATCTCCCGATCCGTGCAACGGTGCAGCCGGTAGCGCAAACTTTACCAAGTTTGTGGCCATAGGTAACTCATTTGTTGCCGGTATGCAAGGTGGCGCGCTGTTTACTGATGGACAGAATAATTCCCTGGCGGCAATAATAAACACGCAATTGGCTTGCGCGGGAGGAACAGCAACCTTTAATCAGCCCAATATAAACGCTACACTAGGTTGGAATTTGTTTGTTACCCAACCTTTTCTTTCTAACCCCACCAACCCGGTTTTGGGTAGAATGCGCTTACAAGGAAACCCACCAAGGCCAACGCCACAAGCTTATGTTACAGGAAATCTTGAAGCTGTTCCTAATCCTGCCCCAGGTGTTAACCCCGGATTTATGTTTGGTGGTAATAAAGCAGCCTTGAATAATTTTAGCGTGCCTGCAGTTACCGTTGGACAAGCATTGATTCCTGAAACCGGAAATTGGGCTTTAGCGGGGATCGATCCAAGATTCAGTCCTTTTTATGCACGCTTCGCTGCTATTCCAGGCACGACAACTATGGTTTCTGATGCCAGAACAGCTAAAGGATCATTTGTTTTGGTATGGCTTGGATTGGATGATTTTTTCCTTAATGCTGCATTCGGTGGTGACGATGCCTTGGCTCCATTAACAAGTGCTGCTGACTTTGGCACCCGAATAGGAGCTGTATTCGGACATCCTGCAATCGGTTTATTTACAGACGCAACCAATACGGGCATCAAAGGCGTGATTGGAAATTTCCCGGATATCTTCAAAATGCCTCACTTTACATCAGTTGCTTATAATCCGATAACATTATCGGCTGCCCAGGTTACAGACTTAAATGTGTTGGCGACCAATTACAATGGCTTTTTGGATGCCATGGTGGCCAGCACAATTATCACAGCCGATGAAGCAAATAAACGTAGATTAACTTTCACCGCTGGAGCAGGCAACAAAATTTTATTGAATGACGAAACATTAACTGACCTCTCACCTTACATGGTCGGTCCGGCTGCGGGTTTAATTCCTTACGCGAGAGCGCGACATTCATCAAATACCGATATTATTCCATTGTCAACCGGGTCGATTCTTGGCACTGCAGGAACTTTTGGAGTGTTAGGTGTTTCTGAACCCGTTGGTGATCGTTATGTATTGATTCCATCTGAAATTACCGCCATAAATAATGCAAGAACTGCATATAATACTGCTATTCAGGGGGTAGTTACTACATTCTCTGATAAACTTGCTTTGGCCAACGTAGATGCCGCACTCAATACACTCATTACAACCCAACTGGCAATTTATAATGGTGTAACCATTACGCCAAACATCAATCCGCCAACCGGTATTTACTCTGAAGATGGGGCACACATGAACACCCGTGGCTACGCTTTCTTATCACGCGTTTTCATTCAGGCCATTAACGATAAATTTGGTTCAACCATACCGCTTACCAATATAAGCCGGTACCCGGCAACTGGTTTACCGTTACCTTAACCTTAACCTTAACCTCAAACTAAAATTGAAAACAATAAAAGAAGGCTGCCTAGTGCAGCCTTCTTTCGTTGTATACCTAACCAAAACTGTACAATATGTTCCCAATTCAAGACCAGGTTTAACTGTAGTTAGGCAAATCAGGCTGGTTTAGCTGTTTATTTAGTGGCCTCGGCTTTGTTGTTGTATTGCCATTTTAGCCATCCACCATGTTCACTAAATTCTTTTTTAAACGTTTTTCATCCAGGCAGCAACTTGCTTACCTGCGTAAAAAAGGTACCCTTATAGGTAACCAGGCACGTAACTCCTGTTACTACTCTCTTTACCTTGTGAAAGGTTTTTTTGTTGAGGTAATGTTCAGTTCAACCGAACCGGATGAACTTCCTGCCAAGGTACTCATTTTCCCTAACCTGGAAAGCCTGAACGAATACCTTAACCAAGAGGCGCTTTCGGGTTGGAAACAACCCATAGGCAAATAATTAAATCCTGTTTCCCTCACCCTAGCTGCTATACGTTAAATAACAACCGTGCATTACATATAGCCTGCCCATTTATAGGCCACGATACCAATCCATTCCCTGATCATCCGTTGCCAGGCAAGCAGTGCATCTACCTTCGGAACGAAGAGCACATCGGGTGTAAACGTACGGGGGTGCGTATAAAAATCTGTCGAAAAAACATCAACCGAAAGCCCGGCCTTTTCAAAACAACCTCTCGACCTGCGCATATGGTAGGCCGATGTGATCAAAAGAAGGTTTTCATATTCCGGGCCAAGCATCTTTTTTACATTCACTGCCGACTCATACGTATTGCGCGATTCATTTTCGATGAGCAGGGCCGTTGAATCAACGCCCATGAGCAAAAGCGCTTTATAAATATCATCGGCCTCCTTCCTGCCCTCGGTAACCAACCTTCCACTACCCCCGGCAATTATCACATGGCTGATAACCCCGCGTTTAAACAACTCAACCGTGTGAACTACCCGGTCGGCCCCACGATGAAAGTAAACCCGGTCATCGGGTTGTGTATCGGTGCTGGTTACGCCCGTGAGTAAAATTCCATATGAATAGTTCTTAGTGATTTTATGAAACGGTGTGGCAGGCACTTCCCAGGCCATCATCACTTCATTGGCTATAAAGTCGTTGGAAAAGAACAGGAGCATGATTAAGGCTATCCGGAATAACCATTTTTTGCATTGGTTTTTCCGGATTAAAACGGCTATCAGAAAAAGTATACATACCCAAACCAAGGGTGATGTCAAGTAACCCAGTATTTTGGAAAGGGTGAAAAACATGCTTAAAATATCCTGATCAGGATAAGCAGCAGCAAAATAAGCAGAAGGACAATCATGGGCTTAAACTTAGGCCAAAGTTATTGAATTTGATCAATAAAAAAACCTACATTCTCCGGTTAAGGGGGTTAGATAAGTTGCCTATTCCGTCAATTACCCGCCTGAGCAGGTCAAAATACAGGGCAATCATAAGCACAACGGACATCGACCAGATAACCCCGGTATTGAAAAACAATGTATCGATGTTTCGGTTTAAGAAATGTTTTTTGGGCATATAAAACTGGGCATCAAAATCGATGAAGTGATCCGGGTCCGGGTCTTTATAGATGGGATAAATTTTCTGGATCAGTTTTCCATCCTTTTCGATTATACGGTGTGTTTCGGTAAGGTTTTTCACAAAATCGGCTATGGCTTCATTCCGGTAATTGTCGCGGAGCCTGGTATACTCCCTTTCTTTTTCAGGGGTATCCGTCATGGACATAATTTTCTTCTCCTTCTCCCCATCGGCTTTGTTGTACCGGTTTATATAAAGCCGCCTCAGGTTACCCAAAAAGCCAATGGCTTCGCTATAAGTAGCCGAATCAAAACGGTTTACGGCAATATCGTCTATCCATTCGTAATGGTCGCGCCCCACCAATTCAGCCTCCCGCCTTATTTCGTTTCGCAATAAAGTAAGGTCATTATCTAACTTGCGCTTAAGTTCATCTTCGCGGCTATTTAAGTTATTTAAGCAGAATTGCAGCCGTGTTTCCAGTTCGGGTATGTAATAAATTTTTTTGTAATCCGCATCGGCCATTACTTTATCGAGGTAATAAAATTCCTGTTCGTAACGGTTATCCTTAAATTGGGTTACCATGCCTGCTTCAAAAGCCCAACGCGAAGCCATGATATCGCCCACAAAAGGAACGGTGGCCGTGTTGCCGATAACAGGGTTCAGTTTGTCGAACTTCACTACAACCCCACTCAGTATTAGTTGGGGTATGATTAGCAAGGGTATTAATATGTAAATGGTAACAGCAGAATTAAAGGCTGAAGAAATATTAAGCCCAAGCACATTGGCAAAACAAGAAACCGTAAACAGGATGAGCCAATGTTCCAGCAGCATACCGCGTATTTCCAAAATAGAATTACCGACAACCACAAACGTGAATGTTTGTATAGCCGAGAGCAGAAACAAAATCCCAATCTTCGACAACAGGTAACTGCTGCGGCTCAGATGGAGAAATGCCTCGCGTTTAAGTATTTTCCTATCGCGGATAATTTCTTCTGCACTTACTGTTAAGCCCATAAACAGGGCCACAATCACGCTCATAAAAAGATAAGCCGGCATGTTCAGGTTTTTGGCGAATGCATACCCAGAAAGGAGTTTGTCGTCAATGTTGTAAAACCTGACAATAAAAGCCAGGATAAATGCCAGCACAGGCGCCTCCAACAAGTTAATTATCATGTATTGCTTGTTGTGTATTTTGGCCTGCAGGTCGCGCAAGGAAAATAATTTGGCTTGCTTTAACCGGCCAGGTATCCGCAAGGTTGACTTTACGGGAGTCTTTACTGTTTCAATAGCCTGATTGCCAATTTTCTGGTAAAGCTTGTATAATTTAAACCACTGCTCCGGACCAATTTTTCTTTCGTTGGTAAATTGCCCGTATTCGTTAATGACTTTGGTTTCGATAATGTTAAAAATCTGTTCGGGGTTTACATTACCGCACTCATGACATTCACCCATTTCGCTGTTGATCATATCAATAGCGCGCTTAAAATAAACTATGGCATCTACCGGATTACCGTAATAAATCTGGTAGCCTCCGGTATCAAGTATCAGCAGGCGATCAAACTTTTTGAAAATATCGGATGAAGGTTGGTGAATAACGGCAAATACAAGTTTTCCTTTTAAAGAAAGTTCCTTTAACAGGTCAATGATGTTTTCGGAATCGCGCGAAGACAAACCACTGGTGGGTTCGTCACAAAACAAAATGGCCGGTTCACGCAATAACTCCAACCCGATGTTGAGGCGTTTTCGCTGGCCACCGCTAATGGTCTTTTGAAGGGGTGAGCCTACCTTTAAATCTTTTCGCTCAGCGAGGCCCAGGTCTTCCAGCGTCTTCATAACCAGGTTATCGATTGCCGTTTCGTCCAGGTCGCTGAAGCAAAGCTTGGCGGCAAAATACAGGTTCTGGTAAACCGTTAAATCTTCAATCAGTAGGTCGTCTTGCGGAACAAAACCAATTACCCCCTCAATTTTTTCCGGCTCCTTATGAATATCGATTCCATTAATGAGCACCTTACCCTTTGTAGGTTTTTCTGATCCGTTAAGCACGTGAAGCAACGTTGACTTGCCCGAACCGCTGGCACCCATCAAGGCAACCAGGTTACCTGATTGCTCAGCCAGGTTAATTTCCTGAAGGCCAATGCCTCCATTTTTAAACCTGAAATGGAGATCAGTCCCTTCAAAAGAAATGCGTTCACTTACGTTCAACCGCTTAAAACGGCCCAGTATATCGCCATAATAAATGGGTTCGTCTTTATCCCAACGCAGGGTACTGCCAACACCAAAAACCTGAATAGCGGCCGACCGGAACGGTACACCATTAAAATAAACATCGGTTTGTCCGATGTATTTTACCAGGTAAAGTTCGGCCTGCCGCAAGTACAAAAACTCAATAAAGCCCTTCAGGTTTTTTCGTTTAATGTGCAAGGCTTGCTTAAAGGCTGTATCATCATTCGCATCAACAATCAGTAATGCCGGATGATCCAGGTGTTTGCTTTCTTTGCCAGCCAAAAAAGTTTTGATTGAACTTAGGTTTTCAACAGTAACATTAAAGGCCTCACAAATCACTTTCAATAATTCATCTTCGCGCGGGGTTATGGTGTCATCGGCCAACACTAACCGAACCAGTTCAAGTACCACTATGTATTTCTGCTTTTGCGCTAACCCCTGGTTAATTTCAGCACATATACGTTTAATGTTATAGGCCTCATCAGTTCCTTCAATGTTGCCGACTGTTTTTACGTACTCATCGAACAGGCTGAGGTAAAAATCTATTTTCGATTCATTCAGATGCTCCAGCAGAAACTGCCGCACTTGTTCGCGTTCCTGTCGGGTTACTTCATCCTGACGGGCAACAACGGCAAAAAGGCGTAACAGCGATTTCAGAATTACTTCACTCATGAGTGGCTAACATTAGGTTATTTAAAGATAGGTAAAGAACCTGTAGCAAATACAAAAAAAAAGGACTGGTCATGCCCAGTCCTTTTTTATCTGTTAATTCTTTTACTCAACTATCGACTTCCTCATTTTGGCCACAACAGCCGATATCGTTTCAAGGTTCTTATCACTCAGGACCATGTCTGCACGGTTGTTCCTTATTTTTTCTTCGATATCCAAAGAGTTGTAGGCATCTTCAAGTTCTTTCAGGTCACGTACCATACCGCTAACGGGGTCAGTTTGTTCAATGGCCGAAAGCATTTTAAGCAATTCAGACACAGATTTCTTTTGGTTAAGGATAACCTGGATTACCGGGGTAAGGATAACGTTGCGGGTATCGGTTGGCAATAAATCCTTTGGATAGGTATTTACCAGGCCGGTTGAAATATGGAGGCCTTCTACAAAACTGCCGGCCACCACCAATGCGGCCTGCTTGTTGCGCGTATCATCACGCAGGAATTTTTCTGTTTCTTTAATGGATTCATCCAACAGTTTCGCCAGGGAATCCTTATTGGAAATGTTGGCCTCGAACCGTTTCAGAATTTCAATATCAAACGTACCGATAACCCCCAGGTAATCCGCCAGGGTTTTACAGGCATTCAGGTATTCAATCGCTTCTTGTGTTTTGTCATACGAAGTGAGGTAGCCTATATCAGCTGTGTAGACACCCAGGTTGAGGGATGCTTTATCCGAACGGTTAGTATACTGATCCACTTTGCTGCGCGCGTTTAACAAACCTTGGTTAAACTCAGCGCCTGTTTGCTGGATCAGGTAAGGGATTTCGGTAGGTGACGGAATATTATAGACAACATCTTCGATGGAAGACCGCAAGCCTTCTTCGGCTTCCTTAAATTCATCGGAATTATTCTTTTTGTCCCCTGAAGAACCGCAAGCACTAAGCCCGAGTATGAGGGCAAAACAGAAAAAGAGATACAGGGAGTTTTTGTAATTCATAGTTTCGGTTGAGTTTAGAAGGTCAATTTTAACACATTTTTCGGTGCCATAAAAACCTAAAAAAGAACAATTTTAAGGGCATTTCTTCGGCATTATCCCGGTTTTGTATTAAGTTTATATGAACGGCTTTAATCCGTACAAATCGTGAGCGGCATAGTAGATACAACCGTATTGATTGACGACAGCGAGATCGATCTTTTTATCCAGAGGCGTTTCCTGGAGGTATTTGGCTTTACGAATAACCTAATTGCCTATAAATCAGCACAAGAGGCCATCGACTCCCTTTCAAGTGAGGCGAGTGGGGCTCCACCCGATGTCATCTTCCTCGACCTGAACATGCCCAACATTGATGGCTTCGGCTTTTTGGAAAGTTTTGAAAAAATGGATGACCGCATCCGGGAAAAATCAAGGATTGTGGTGTTGACCAGTTCCAATAACAAGCACGATAAAGACCAAGCATTTAAATACAAAAATGTGATCCAGTATATCACCAAGCCTATTAAACAAAGTGATATCGACAACCTGAAGAAGATTTTAAGCAAACAATAATCCTACCCTAGCCTTTAGCGGTCGAGCCATTGCCTGAATTCCTGTACCCGCTCCCTTGCCACGATGCAGTCTTCAGCTTTTGCCCCGGGAAGAACCAATTTTAGCCGGCTGTTGCTATAGTTTACGATATCCCTGATCGCACCTGCACCCACTAAATATTTGCGGTTAATACGAAAGAACCTGGTGGGGTCAACCATCCCTTCGAGCTGATCAAGGGTGAAATCGATAATGTGGTTCCTGCCGTCCTGCGTATGGCAAAAGGTTGCCTTATCGGCACTAAAAAAGTAATCAACATCTTTTACTTCGATGGTGCGTAAGTGCTCCCCAACCTTAACCACAAACCGCTCTTTATATTTCCGCGAAAGCAGTTCCACTACCTTACCAATACTCTCCGTAATCTTTTGCGGTGTGCCAGGCTGCTTATGTGTGAGCCTGTCAAACTTCGTTAAAGCGGCCTTAAGCCCGGTTTTGTCAACTGGTTTGAGGATATAATCAATACTATTCACCTTAAAAGCTTTAAGTGCGTACTCATCGTAAGCGGTGGTAAAAATCACAGGCGATTGGATGTCAATCATTTCAAAGATTTCAAAACTCAATCCATCGCCCAGTTGAATATCCATAAAGATCAGGTCCGGGGCAGGATGGTTGTTCAACCATTTTACGGAGCGCTTAACCGAATCGGCAGTACCTGAAACGACAACATCCGGAACAACCTCGCGGATAAGGCTTTCCAATCGCCTGGCGGCATGCATTTCATCTTCAATAATCAATACATTCATGTGGCTGCCCGCTCAATCATTGGAATTCTGACTACAAATTTTTCGGTTGATTCCTCCACCTCAACTTTTTGATTGGTCAGGAACTCATACCGCAACTGTATATTGCTAAGGCCAACACCTGCCGATTCTTCGGCCAGCACTTTCTTTTTTTGCAGGGTATTTTCTACAACTATAAAGTTGTTTAACGAGAATATACGCACTGTCAATGGCTGATCGGTGGAGATAACATTATGTTTGATGGCGTTCTCAATAAGCATTTGTAATACGAGGGGCGGAAAATCGGTTTTCACGTGATCAAGTTCAATGGAAATGCGGAGGTTATCACCAAACCTGATCTTTTGAAGAAAAAGATACGAGTCGAGAAACTTTAACTCATCTTCTTTGGATACCAATTCCCGATCGCGTGTGTCCAGCACATAGCGATAAACTTCCGATAGTTGTTTTACAAATTTGGCAGCGAGGTCTTTATCTTCGTAAATCAGGTTTGTAAGCGCGTTAAAGCTGTTAAACAAAAAGTGTGGGTTAACCTGGCTTTTCAGGCTTTCATAACGGGCTGTCATGCTTTCATATTTTAGCTTCTCAGCCGCCAAAGCAGTTTCCTTCCAATTAATCAAAAAGGCCCTGCCATGCATAAACATGGAAATAAGAAATGTAATAACAAGGCTGGAATAAATCATTTCGGAAACATCGCGTATGTGGTAATCAAGGGCCAGGCGATAAAATTGAACAATAATATAAACCGCCACTACAGTAAAAAGTATGGTAGCTGCCAAGCCCACCAATAAACGCCTTACCGGGTAGACTGTCCACGAAATTTTTTCATTTAAAAAATCGGCCGTTAGGGCATTCCCTACCCATAGGGCAATCCACAAGATTGAGAAAAATGAAGCCAGTTTTATGAACTTATCAAACGCATGCGCGCATGAACGGCACGCAAAAACCGACATTACGCAACCCACTATAATTAATACTATAGTGGTTGATAGGTATTCCCTCAACTTTTCTGATTTTAACCTTCGGATGAGGAACAGTACAATCACCGAAATAATGCTGATTAGTAAAATAAATCCGTAAACCATACCTAATGGTTAATTTATAGAAGTAAAGAAAAGCATTATTCGTGAAAAGGTCTTTCTCTTACGATAACGCTTCGTGGAATGACATGCCGGTGGCTAGTTTCTTCCGGTATGTCCGCACCCAATAAATAATTAATGGAACCCCTACCAGGCTGGGCCATAGCCACTGTATTACACCTGGCATAAAATGCATGACTTGTGCTGAAAAAGCTGTAACCGAGGCAATAAACCCACCCAGCATGCTTCCAATATGCCGATAAAACCAACTGAACTTGTCGTCCGGAGGTTTTATATAGCTTTTCGCTTCATTGTACACCATAATCAAACCGCCCGATCCAAAACCAGCAGATAACAATCCGAAGGCTGCTTGGCCTGTAACTACATGATGCATACCCCAAACAAAAAATGATAGATTAAACAATCCAGCCAGTGATCCTGCCATCCAATCAAACCATGTAACACCTTTGCCCTGATGAATTTGCTTACGATACAATGCGCGATAACCAACATAGACCGAGTAGTAACTAAATACTGCTATCAGCAACAAGAAGGGGATCCACTTTACGGTAGAAAGAATAATCGCTGAGAAGCAAATCCAGGTCATGCACCAAAAGAAAATCTTCCCCCAAAGCCGGTGTGCCTTACTACCTTTTCGAACAAGCATGGCAAGGGGCGCAACAATAAGCGAAATTATTCCGGCAAGTATGTGGGTGTACGTTAGGAGTTTAATCATGGTTGTTTGGGTAGTTAGGAAAAAGTATATTATCTGAAGCTATGAGTTTCGAGCTTTTAGCTGCAAGCCTCAAGCTTGTGTCTTGTAGCTAGAAGCTTTCAGCTCGAAACTAATAGCTTATATTTTGGTCTATTCACACTGCGCTTTCATTCCTTCAGCTATTTGCTTACCCCAAACTGGCGCAAGCGGATTGGCCGACTTGTATGTTTCAAATTTCTCTAATGCTCTGTTCAAGGTCCCACAAGCTTCGGCCGTTGACGCACCAAAAAACTGAGCCGTGCCGTATTGCATTTGTGCCATCAGGCTAAGCGCCCTCGGGTTCTCGGGGTTCAAGGCAATGGCCTTGCCGAAATTTTGCATGGCCAAGCCTGAGTATTGCTGGCCGCGCGAAGCAGGATCAACCGTAACGCGGATCATATGAACAAAACCTTCTAAGGCAACAATTTCCGATTCGGTACTGGTTATGGTCTTAGCTTTATCAATGGCTTTTAGTGCCAGGTCAAGGTAGGGATCCTTTTTCTGTACTTCCTTTTCGCGGCTGGCCATCATTACATAGCCAAAGCCTGCATAATAAAAGGGTTCCCACTTGGTTTTCTCCGCATCTGCGATGCGCTCAAAGGCATTAACAGCTGCTTGAAGTTCATCGATGGTGTTAGCAGTATAAACCACCTGTATATTTTTTTTCATGGATTCGGTGTAGCGGTCGTTGGCAGCAGAATTAAATGCCAATAAGGCCAATGCTAACAATGCGAGTGGAATAATGTTGATCGTTTTCATACGTGTAATGGGTTAGTGTTAAAGACTTGGTAGTTGGTTAATGGTTTTGTTTTTTGAAAGGGTAATAAATACGCCCAGGAATACGAAGCGAGGCGCGGCTTGCCGTATGGGGCGGTTGTTAAAAATACCCTCACTATTGGGTGTATGGCTATACTCGTAACCGAAAATATTATCGCGGCCCAACAGGTTGGTGCAAGAGAAATAAACAATCAGGTTAGGTTTGGGCAGGTAACTGATGTTGCCGCTTAAATCCTGATAGCTTTTGGTTTTACTTCCGTTGAAATCATCTTCGTTCGGGTTGTTGTATGGCCTGCCGCTGGTGAAGGAATACGTAAATCCGATTTGCGATTTGATTTTTGAAATAAAATGCTTGTACACCAAGGAGAAGTTATGTGCCGAGGCAAATGAAGGGGTAACTGCGTAGGGTGTATTCAGGTAGTTACGCTCAGTATCCAAAAAAGAATAGGAAACCCAGTAGTCGATGTTGCGAAAGGTTTGGTTATCGCGCCAGAAAAATTCAACACCGCGGGCAAAACCACTGCCATCGTTGGTAAGCTCGGTCGGGTTGCCATTATTAAACTTTACCAAATCGCGGTAGGTTTTGTAATACGTTTCTACCCGAAATGTTCTTCGGTTGTCAATGACCTGGTAATTGAGAATGTAGTGATCGGCTTTTTCGGCTTCGAGGCCAGTGTTCCACCGCAACCATTCATTTTTAGGCGATTGCCGGAATTGACCATAGGCCAATGAAACCTGTCCTTTTTTTCCGGTTTTGTATGCGAGCGAAATCCGAGGGTCAACCGATGCCCGGTTGAGTAAACTATTGTGCTCAAACCTTCCGCCTACTCGGGTAACAAATTTGTTGCTCGTGTACACATCGGCTTCAGTAAAGGCTGCTGTAATAATTTCATTAAATCCAAGCACCACTAATGAAGTATCCACACCGGCCTGGTAACTGCGTTTGATCATTTCGGCACCGGTGCGCAGTTCAACCTTGTCGGACAATGAGCCGTCAAAAGCCACCTTGGCGTGTATGCCTTCATCAAAATCATTCAATCCAAGGTCACCGCGTTTCATATCATTGGCTGTTAGTGTATAGGAAACGCCACTGCGCACCATCCACTTTTTGTTCAGTGCTGTTTTGTACGACCCGTTGAGGTAGCGAAACTTGTTGGTCAGGTCGAGGAGTGTTTTTACTGAAGGGTCATCAATATCATGCTGGTAGAGTGAAAAGTTTGAATGGTTAAAATTTCCGTAAACTTTAAACATACCGGCCGGCCCCACACGTTGCCGGTAAGCTGAACTGGCTCCCCATGAAACGGGTGCTTTATCCCAATCAACCTCCTGGTTGATCAACCCGAAATACGGCCTGATATTAGTGTAGCTAACTTTGCCCGCCCACGATGCCCTTTCCCAGGCTTGTGTATGGGCTACATCGGCACCTACCGAAAGTATTCCTATATCGGTGCGCGAAAGTTGCTCCTCATCTTTTGAGTCGAGCACCAAAGCTGAAGAAAGCGCCTGGCCATACTCTGCCGAATAGCCCCCGGTGCTGAAGCTTGTTCCTTTAAACATGAAGGGAAGAAAACGCTGACGTGTGGGCGTGTTTGGTGCAGCGGGACCATAGGCATCCAGCACCAGTATACCATCAATAAAGGTGCGGGCTTCGTTGCCATCGCCACCGCGCACAAAAAGCCTTCCTTCTTCGCCCACTTTTTGCGTGCCCGGCAAGGTATTCAGTGCCCCTGCAATGTCGGCTGTGGCGCCTGCCGTGGTCGCAATATCCAATGCTTTAAAAATCGTCCTGCGCGACTCGTCACTGGCAGCAAAGGCACCTGCGGTAATGGTTACTGCCTCCAGTTGGTTAACTTCCTCCTTAAGGGTTACCGATAAATTGTTTTGCGGTTTACTTAAATCAATCTGTAAACGAAATTCTTTGTAACCAATAAATTTCACCGCCAGGGTTTGCAGGCCTAGCTCGGCAGTGGTAAACAAAAACTTGCCGTCAGTGCCCGATGTTGCGCCATCGTAGGTATCCAATAACAATACGTTTGCTCCGGGCACCGGTTCGCCCTTCGCATCAACTACGGTTCCGGAAATTTTTGTTTGCGCTGCTAAGGTTCCGGTAACCAGAACAAAAACGAGGATAAGTATTCTTTTCACGGGCTGGTCCATTTTTTTGCTTTGTGGAGTAAAAATGGTTGGCCTTATAAAGCATTTCGAAAAAGAGTTACCCGATTGTTGTGTTTACCGGATGAATTGTAGGAACCTTATACTGAACTGTTTTTGGCTTACCGTGAAAACTTGCCAGAATGGTTAAAAAACAATATTGAAAGTAAGCCGGAACACGAAATTTTTAGATGGCTGGTCCAATTGATAGGGTCCATAACGATAAAACACACTTCCTCCTAACCCATAATAAGCTACGTTGGCATACTTCCAACGAATAAGGTTGTTCAAACCAACACCAGATTCATAGAAACCTTTACGAAAATCAGTTAAAGCAAAGTCAGGTAAGTTGTGGGATTGCCTGTACTTTAAGAGGCCAATGCCCGCATGCTGATACAACACAAGTTCGGGCTTGCTATACTGGGTATCAAACAAGAAGCTACCAAAATTATGATGAAAGAATACAGAAGCATATTGTGATGCGGTGAATTCATACAGGTCCATGGTTTGAAAGAACCCATCAACATAGGCTCCGGTAACTTCACGTGCACCACGGCCGGTATAGAGTTGTCCGTAGGGTGCTATACCATCTATCATACCCGCGTATACCGCCAACCGTGTTATGCCCTTTGGGCGGTGCTTTAGCTGAAACCGTGAAACCCATTCGTAACGATTGTAGGCAAAATCCTGCGCGCCAAATAAAGAATTTGTGCGGGCATAGGTTACCGAAATAAATGGCCACTCCCTTCCTAGAAAAATTTTCTTACCGGCCAGCCGGGTAAAGTTTTCACGGCCTGCATACCGTAAGGTTACCCCTGCTTCGGAGAGATTAAAAACTGCCAGGTTTTCTCCTTTAAAAGTAAGCTCGTAGTTATAGGTTGGATTAATTTCAACACGGCTTGAGTAGATCAACGCGTTGAGCCTGGGCAACAATTTTGCACCAGCTTCCAACCGAAAGGCCTCTGTTTGATCATAGCGCGAACTTAAGAGCTTGCGAAAACGATCGGCCGGCACAAGCAAATTCTGGTTTTCGGTTTCGTGCGAATAACCGGTTTCGTAAATATCATTTCTGTAAGCCGCCTGCAGATAAACATCTTTGTTGGCATTCAGCGTAAAGCGCACATCAGCACCATACTTAACTTCCCTATCTTTAAATCCGTAGGCTACATACCCACCCAGTCTCAACCATGTTGAAAACATGGGTGAGGTATATAAACCGGTACCCAAACGCAATCCTTCATGAACATTTACGCGCATAAGTTTTGTCAGATCCGCTTCGAAGTAACCTAATGGCCAGGCCTGTGTGGCCGCAGCATTTAAAAATTTATCTATCCACTTTATACGTGCCATGGCCGAATCAAGCGTGGTGTAAGTCCTGGCTTCCTTCATGTCGATAGGTGCGTTCCTATACCGGTTGAGCAACTCATCATTAAGCTGGGGTTGCGGAATGGTTAAATCCACTTTTATATCGCCAAATGAAGAGCGTTTTAACTCAGGATTGATTTTAACATCGCGAATAAAACTGCGGTGTTGCGCCATCATATACCGGTCGGCTATTTTCAGATCATTAAAATAAATGTCGGTGTTGAGTTGATCAGGAAACCATTTACCATCCACCTTATTGTAATGCTGTTGTATCAATATTCCGGTTAAGGCTAGCGTATCGGCCGAAGCGGCAATTACATTTTTTATTGCATAGCCATCGGTGCTGATTGAAACCATGCCTTTCAAACCGTTGATCAATTTTCCTTTTTTAGGTTCGTATTGAATGATGTAAACGGTATCGGCTTCAAAAAATGTGGTGTCGGTTAAGTAAAAATTATAGCGGGTTTCAGAGTTTTTACTGATCGGGTTTAAAAAATCTTTTCCCAGCAAAGAGATGATGTCCTTATAAAAAGAAAATGGCTGATAGTCGGTGGCCACATTGGCAAACAGCGGGCTTTTAAAACCCGAAGCACGAAAAGCGAGCAGTGTTTCTTTATCGCGATTTGGGTTGATAACCTTTTTCTCGGTTACTGATTCGGTCATGAAAAGGTGCATTTTTTCAGCAAGGCTCTCAAACTGAAGAAACTCCTTTTCGGATTTGGTTAACGTTGTGGTATCCGCCTTAGCGCGAAACCCATTTAATTTTATAAGGTAAGCTGAATCAACTTCGCTGGGCTTGATCACAAATTTGTTATAGGAATGATACGCGTACGATTCAAGGTTATCCGGATCGTGTAATTTCCTGTTTTTAACCGCTTCGCGAACAATGCGCAAGGCCGGGTTTTCACCGGCAACAAAAACAAGTTCCTGCAGTACCGTTAAGCCGGGCACCAACCTTACAACTGCATTTTGCTGCAGAAATTCAATAGTAACTTGCCTGCGTTTATAGCTTACATGCGAAAGCAGGATATTACCGGAGTAACCCGCGGGTAACCGCAGTTCATAGTGCCCATCAATGCTTGTGGTGGTCCCACTTACGCCATCATCCAGGATGAGGTTGGCAAAAGCCACAGGCTCAAGCCGGAGGCTATCAACTACTTTACCCCGTAATACCTGCTGTGCCCATGAACCCAGGCTTGCAGCCCCGAAAAGAATGATCCATAAACATCGCATAAGCCTTTAGTATATCAGTCAGCCCATAAATTACACCTCCTGTATTTTTAAGATGCTAAATGGTGCTATTTAATGGATTGGCTTATTTTTGCGGGTTCTAACAAAAGTAAAGCATTGTAATGGCCGAATACAGCAAAGAAGAGATCAGACGCATTGAGCAAAAATGGCAGGATAAATGGGAAAAGGGCGGAATCTATACAGTAGAAACTGACCCCTCAAAGCCAAAGTACTATGTGCTGGATATGTTCCCCTACCCCTCAGGGGCCGGACTTCATGTGGGGCACCCCCTCGGCTATATTGCCACTGATATTGTATCGCGGTACAAGCGCTTAAAAGGTTTCAATGTGCTGCACCCCATGGGCTTTGATGCCTTTGGCCTTCCGGCAGAACAATACGCCATCCAAACTGGTCAGCATCCCGCCATTACCACCGCCAGGAATATCGAAACCTATAAGCGTCAACTCAGGCAAATCGGTTTCTCTTACGACTGGAGCCGTGAAGTACAAACCTGCGACCCTAAGTACTACAAATGGACACAATGGATCTTCATGCAGTTGTTTAATGCGTGGTACAACAAAAAGCCGATAGCCAATGGCCAATTGTCAATAGAAGGAAAGACAGAACACATCAATACATTGGTTGCTGAATTAGAGAATAACGGTAATCAGCGTATTCAAGCAGCGTGCGATGACGATACACCTATTATTACGGCCGATGAATGGAATAGCTTTAATGAAAAAGAAAAGGAGAGCTTTCTGCAACATTACCGAATAGCTTACCAAAGCGAAACCATGGTAAACTGGTGT
Organism: Cyclobacteriaceae bacterium; assembly: GCA_025808415.1. Classification (NCBI taxonomy): domain Bacteria; kingdom Pseudomonadati; phylum Bacteroidota; class Cytophagia; order Cytophagales; family Cyclobacteriaceae; species Cyclobacteriaceae bacterium. The sequence continues at coordinate 1,759,431 of CP075525.1, read as the reverse complement.
GCCGCGTTAGGCACCGTACTTTCAAACGATGAAGTGAAAGATGGTGTGAGCGAGCGTGGCGGCTACCCGGTTGAACGTATAAAAATGCTGCAATGGAGTATGCGTATTTCGGCCTATGCCGAACGGTTGCTTGCCGGATTGGATGCGATCGACTGGCCGGAGCCTTTGAAAGAAATGCAACGCAACTGGATTGGAAAGAGCAAAGGCGCACAGTTGGAATTCAATATTCAACATTCAACCTTCAGGATTGAAGTATTCACAACGCGCATCGATACTATTTTTGGCGCTACATTTTTAGTGCTGGCGCCCGAACATGAACTCGTGGATAAAATCACTACCGAGGCGCAACGCAACGAAGTAAACGCCTATGTTGAAGTAGCAAAAAACCGCAGCGAACGCGAGCGCATGAGCGAAGTGAAACGCGTAAGCGGTGCCTTTACGGGCGCATACGCCATCAATCCGTTTAACAACGAGCGCATTCCTGTCTGGATTTCGGATTATGTTTTGGCCGGTTACGGTACAGGTGCTGTTATGGCGGTTCCCGGTCATGATGAACGCGACCATCGGTTTGCGAAACACTTTGGTTTACCCATTGTGCAGGTGGTTGAAGGCCCCAGCGTTGAAAAAGAAGCCTTTGTTAGCTGGGATGCACAAATCATCAACTCCGGTTTCATGAACGGGCTTACCGTTAATGAAGCCATTGAAGCCGGGATTAAGTTTGTGGAAGAAAAAGGAATTGGTAAGGGCAAAGTGAACTACCGCATGCGCGATGCCATTTTCGGCAGGCAGCGCTATTGGGGCGAGCCCTTTCCTGTTTACTTTAAAGATGGCATTCCAAAACTGGTAGCGGAAAAAGATTTGCCCGTTACCCTGCCTGAAATTGACGAATATAAACCAACCGAAACCGGTGAGCCACCGTTGGCCAGGGCAAAGAACTGGAACTACAACGGCCATGCGTATGAACTTACCACCATGCCCGGCTGGGCAGGTTCAAGCTGGTATTGGTTCCGGTATATGGATCCGCAGAATGATGATGCCTTCTGCTCTCGGGAAGCTGAGCAATACTGGCAGGATGTTGACCTGTACATGGGCGGCAGTGAACACGCCACCGGGCATTTGCTGTACTCGCGCTTCTGGTGCAAGGCCTTAAAAGATTTAGGCTATGTTAGTAAAGAGGAGCCTTTTAAAAAGTTGATTAATCAGGGGCATATACAAGGCATGTCAAAGTTTGTTTACAGAATAAATGGCACAAATAAGTTCGTTTCAAAGAACCTGAAAAACGGGTACGAAACAACCGCTTTACATGCAGATGTAACCCTTGTGGATAACGATGTGCTCGACATTGAAGGCTTTAAAAATTGGCGAACCGATTTTGCAAATGCGGAGTTCATCCTGGAAAACGGAAAATACATCTGTGGTTCAGAAGTAGAGAAAATGTCAAAGTCGAAGCACAACGTTGTTAACCCTGACGACATTATTTCCAACTATGGTGCCGATACTTTGCGTTTATACGAAATGTTCCTGGGGCCCTTGGAGTTAAGTAAACCCTGGAACACCAACGGCATTGATGGTGTCTTTAAATTTTTGCGTAAGTTCTGGAACCTGTTCCATGATGCACAAGGTAACTGGAATGTGAGCGATGCAACCCCTGCACGCGATGAATTAAAAGTACTTCATAAAACGTTAAAGAAAGTTGAACAGGACATCAACAACTTTTCGTTTAACACCACCGTGAGTGAGTTCATGATTTGTGTAAATGAGTTGGGCTCGTTGAAGTGCAATAAGAAAGAAATCCTGCAACCCCTGGTCATTGCCCTCGCCCCTTACGCCCCGCACATTACCGAAGAGCTGTGGGAAAAACTGGGCCATACGAATTCCATTTTGAAAGCGAAGTTCCCTGCCGTTAATGATGAGTACCTGAAAGAAAGTTCGTTCGAGTATCCCATTTCCATCAACGGCAAGGTGCGCACCAAAATGGAATTCGCCCTTGACATGCCGAAGGAAGACATTGAAAAACTGGTACTGGCATCGGAGGCCGTAACCAAATGGACCGAAGGCAAGCCACCCAAAAAAGTTATTGTGGTGCCCGGCAAGATTGTGAATGTGGTAGTTTAACGGGTAAAAACCAGGTTCAGAGATTCTGCTGCAGCTTCAGGTATATCCCTGACCTGCATTTTCTGTGATGGTTGCATTGAATACCTTTGCACCCATGAAAATTCTGGTCATAGAGGATGATGCGCGGGTTTCAGAACTTATAAAAAGAGGGCTGGACGAACAGGGCTTTGAAACCACTGTGGCTTACGATGGCCTTGCGGGAAAAAAACTCGTGTCACAACACGATTATGACCTGGTGATAACAGACATTATCCTTCCAAAATTAAGCGGGCTCGAAGTGTGCAAAGAAATAAACCGGCTTAAGCCACACGTGCCGATTATCATGCTAACAGCCTTAGGAACTACCGATGACAAAGTGGAGGGTTTCGATGCCGGGGCGGATGATTACCTGGTAAAACCTTTTGAAATGCGTGAATTATTAGTGCGTATTCGTGCGTTGCTAAAGCGAAACAGCAAAACAACCGGTAATGCGACCCACGTTTTAACCTATGCCGATCTTGAAATGAACCTCCACACCAAAATCGTAAAGCGGGACCAAACAGAAATCAGCCTTACCCCCAAGGAATTCAACCTGCTGCATTTCATGCTTTCAAACCCTGAGCGGGTTTTGTCGCGAACAGAAATTGCCGAGAAGGTATGGAATACACATTTTGATACAGGTACAAATTTTATTGATGTGTACATTAATTATCTGCGAAAAAAGATTGATAAGGAATTCGATAAAAAACTTATTCATACCAAGTCGGGCATGGGCTTTATACTGAAGGCTGAATAATGCAGATCAGAACACGACTCACGTTATTGTTTACCGCCATTACGGCCGGCATCCTGTTGGCCTATGCTTCCGTTATTTACTATTCGGCTAAGGAAACCCGTGAACAGGAATTTTATGTCGTATTGAAACGGGAAGCAATAACCAAAGCCAACCTGTTTTTGAGCGCCAAGACAGATGCTACAACCTTACAAAATATTTACCGCAGCAACCGCCAGATACTCAATGAAGTTGAAGTAGCTATTTATGATAAAGACTTTAATCTACTTTATCATGATGCGGTAGACATCGACTTTGTTAAAGAAACACCCGACATGATTAACGAAATTTTCAACAAGGGCGAAATACAATTTTATCAGCAAAACTGGCAGGTTATCGGCTTGCGCTTTGAATATGAAGAAAAAATCTACATCATCACCGCTGCTGCGTACGACCAATATGGGTACAGCAAACTTACTGGCTTGCTGCGTGACAGTATTGTTGTTTTCATCATCGCCATATTATTCATCTATATAGCAGGCCGCTTCTTTTCCAAAAAAGCCTTTGAACCCGTTAAGGAAATGACCGAAAAGGCGCGCAAAATCTCCGCGACAAACCTGGACTTACGGTTGAGCAGCAACGGAAACACAGACGAGCTGGCTCAATTGGCAAATACGTTCAACGAAATGCTGAGCCGCCTGGAAAATTCATTTGATGCCCAAAAACATTTCGTTTCCAATATTTCGCATGAACTGCGAACGCCCCTGGCCGCTATTATTGCCGAGTTGGAGTTGGCAACTACCGGTGAGCGTACTGCACATGAGTATAAATCGGCCTTTCAAAATGCGTTAGGCGATGCCAAAAAATTAGCGCGTTTATCAAACAGTTTGCTTGACCTGGCCAAAGCCAGTTACGACCCTTCTGAAATTTCCTTTAAACAAATTCGCATTGATGAAATCCTGTTGGATGCCCGGCAACAAGTTCAACTGGCTAATCCGCATTATAAAATTGATATTCATTTTTCGGAAAGCGGCAACGAGGATGAAATCACATTGCCCGGAAACGAGTACCTTTTAAAAACTGCCTTTGCCAACCTCTTTGAAAACGGCTGTAAATTTTCAACTGATAAACAAAGCAATGTTTCCGTTTACTTCAAAAATAATTCGATCGTATTAAAATTTTCGGATAAAGGTGTTGGAATTTCTTCACACGACTTAGAAAAAATCTTTACCCCGTTTTACCGTGGAGAAAATAAAACGGTAGCGGAAGGTAACGGCATCGGACTTTACCTGACCCAAAAAATTATACAGCTTCACAAAGGTAAAATAGTGGTGGAATCTGAACGTGGTTCGGGAACCATATTTGCAGTTGAGATGCATCATAATTAAATCTGCACTGATCTCCTACTTATTCTGCTCTTCCAAAACAATTGCCTTGCGAAAAATCAGTTCGCTAACCATCTTGGATAAACCATCGGGTTCAGAAACCTATATTTATTATCTTCAAATTCAAAAGAAAGTTATAATGAGTAAATACGATGCACCGCGTAAATATACTAAGAAAAGTGGCTGTCAATCCATTAAACTGCCTTTTTGATGATGTTAAGTAGATTGCCGGTTTCAATAGATCACTCTTTTTTGAATCACAAAAGGAAATACTTCAATATGGATTTAAGGTCGAGCAAATTTCCCCAAAAGGAAGACAGTTTTATTTCAAAAATTGATTGACACTAGAAAAGCACCAATTAAGGGGTAACACTTGGAACATAGCGTCAGAGACAGCATCCTCAAAACAACCACACAGTCCTCCTCGGATGACAAGAAATTCATCCCGCTAAAAAGTATTGCCCATATCGAAAACCATCTGTTGTTCAGTTTTCTTCAAAGCGATGTGGATGGGCTTACCAGGGAACTGGCAGAAGAAAAACTAAAAGTCATTGGTCACAATACAATCATCCACGAAAAAGCTCCTTCATGGCTGGTGCAATTGCTGCACGCTTTTATAAGCCCGTTCAATGCTATATTATTTACCATCGCTACCGTAACTTTTTTTATGGATGTGGTTTTGGTTCCCGAAGAACAACAGGATTACAAAACCATAATCGTGGTGTTGATCATGATCCTGCTCAGTTCCCTCACCAGGTTCTTCCAGGAATTCAGGAGCAACCGTGCAGCCGAAAAGTTGAAACGCATGGTCAAAACCACCGCCACGGTTATCCGCAAAAATACCGGTAAAACAGAAATAGATATCCGTGAGCTTGTACCCGGAGATATTGTTGCCCTTTCGGCAGGGGATATGGTACCAGCCGATTGCCGCATCATCCACTCCAAAGACCTGTTTATCAGCGAATCGGTACTAACAGGTGAATCGCTGCCCGTTGAAAAAAACGATCGGCCCGTTAACGGTGCAGAAAAGAAATCCATTCTTGAATTAAGTAACCTTTGCTTTATGGGCACTAACGTGGTGAGCGGATCGGCCACGGCTATCGTAGTGACTACCGGCAATCAAACGTACTTTGGTTCTATCAGCAAAGCCATTACCGGTAGAGCTGTCGAAACCAGTTTTGAAAAAGGAGTAGTCAACGTAAGCATGCTGCTCGTGCGGTTTATGCTGGTAATGGTTCCCATCGTTTTCCTTGTCAATGGGCTTTCCAAAGGAAACTGGGTGGAAGCGCTGTTGTTTGCCATCGCAGTGGCGGTTGGGTTAACACCCGAAATGCTGCCCATGATCGTAACCACCAACCTGGCAAAGGGAGCTATAAACATGAGCCGGGAAAAGGTAATCGTGAAGCGGCTCAATGCCATCCAGAACATCGGGGCGATGAATGTGTTGTGTACCGACAAAACGGGAACGCTTACACTGGATAAGATTGTACTGACCAAACACCTGAACGTTTTTGGCGAAGACGATGATGAAGTGTTGAAGTGGGCCTATCTCAACAGCTTCCACCAAACCAGTTTAAAAAACCTGATGGATATTGCCATACTTGACAAGCGTGAAGAACTCCATGAAATCTTCAACCCACAGGAAGATTATAAAAAAATCGATGAAATCCCTTTTGACTTTTCGCGCAGGAGGATGTCGGTCATCCTTGAGAAAAAAGACCGGAAGCACCTGTTGATCTGCAAAGGTGCTGTAGAAGAAATGTTGGCGGTTTGTACCCATGCATTTGACCCGGGCGAAGACCGGCAACTTCATATTGAACGGGATGAAATTTTGCCGATGGATGAACAGATGCGTCAAACGGTATTGGCTACTTCACAAAAATTGAATGAAGAAGGGCTGCGCGTATTGCTGGTGGCCATCCGTGAGTTTAATGCCGGACCACCTACCTACTCGGTAGCGGACGAAAGTAACATGACATTTGCCGGCTTTATCGGATTTCTCGACCCGGCCAAACCATCAGCCGGGCCTTCTATTGCTGCACTTCAGGAATTGGGCGTAACCATTAAAGTACTAACCGGTGATAACGCCACGATTTCCAAAAAAATCTGCCGGGATGTGGGCATCCCTGTAACCAATATGTTGCTGGGCAGCGACCTTGAAGAGATGACGGAAGAGGAACTGAAATCGAAAATTGAGGATGTAACTATTTTTGCCAAACTCACGCCCATGCAAAAGTCGAGAATTGTAAAGGCGCTGCAGGCAAAAGGTCATACAGTTGGCTTCATGGGCGATGGCATTAATGACGCACCCAGCCTGCGCGATGCCGATGTGGGTATTAGCATCGACACCGCGGTTGACATAGCGAAAGAAAGTGCCGACATCATTTTGCTGGAGAAAGACCTGATGGTTCTTCGCAAAGGTGTGATCTACGGAAGAAGGACATTCGGTAATATTATCAAATACATTAAGATGGCCGCCAGCAGCAACTTTGGCAACATGTTCAGTGTGTTGGGGGCCAGTGCTTTGCTGCCCTTCTTGCCCATGCTTCCTGTACAGATTCTTGTGCAGAATTTACTTTACGATTTCTCGCAGGCGTCTATCCCGTGGGATACGATGGATGAGGAGTTCATTAAAAAGCCCAGGAAGTGGGATTCTTCCGGTATTGCACGCTTCATGGTTTTTATCGGGCCGGTGAGCTCGGTTTTCGATTATGCCGCTTTTGCAGTTTTGTTTTTTGTTTTTCACGCCAGCACGCCCGAACACCAGAGCTTATTTCAATCGGGTTGGTTCGTGGAAGGATTACTATCACAAACCCTGATTGTTCACATGATCCGCACTGAAAAGATCCCCTTCATTCAAAGCCGGGCAGCAACGCCCGTGCTGTGGGCTACCCTTTTCATAATGGCCGTTGGAATTTTTCTTCCGTTTTCCCCGCTTGCCGGTGCGCTCAAAATGCAACCGTTGCCATTAAGCTATTTCACCTGGCTAATTGCGATACTTTTATCATATTGTGTGCTTACACAAGGCGTAAAAGCATGGTTCATCCGTAGGTTTCATCAATGGCTGTAGTGCAAAGGTTTCTATTTACCCTGGAAAGAACTTCTGTTAAACATTCCTTGTTTTGCTATTCAGCATTTTCTCACTTACTTCGAATTAAAGTAGTGCAACTCATTATATGCATACCCTGAAAGGCTTTGTTTTCATGGCCATAATAATGACCTGTGCCGGTCTTACCTGCGCATCAAATTCAAACACCCTTCTTGATGGCACCCTTTTGCATTCCAGCATTGAGTCAAAAAATAACCCGTTGCACTCAGATCATATCCTGGCTTTTGCCGAAAAAACTGAAGAAGACTCCAATAAAAGTGATAAACAGTATAAGAAATCCTTCCGTTTTAAAATTGCTGACCTCAATCTGACACCTGTTGTCTTGTCAAGTTTACATTCCCATTCACTCATTAATCCATTTCACTGGGAATTTCTGATCCACTACCACCACCGTATTTTCCAGCGCTATGAAGTTTTTCGCATTTGATTCAATCCTGACCTTTCGGTTAGGGTTCAATTATCTGAAGCAACCTAGAAATTATTTTATTTCGTAAGCTCTACGACAAAATTTAGGACAGCTTTACAACGTAAATTTTCTCTTCAACTGAAAGGTGCGCCAAAGGCAATCTCCGGGTTTTTCTTTCCGGGAAATAAGTAAAAAATAGCTACCGGCTATTAAAGTTTATAAATCATAGCACATTTCTTCTATAAAATTTATGTACACCAACTCTATAAAAGCAGTAAAAAAACAACGAACAGGATTAATTCTTATGGTAGCATTACTGCTGATCTTCATTTCTACCGTTACCCGGATACTCTTACTCGGCAAGTCTGCAACAGATTTTGACTTTACAATCAGTAACCTGCTGGGGGTATTTACAATTGGTTTATTCTACGATGTTGTTAATGCTGCTTACTTCTGCATTCCTCTTGCCCTTTACTTTTGGTTTGTACCGCGTACTATCTTTAATAAACCATGGCATCGCTATTTGATTTACATTCTCTTCTTCATTTTTACAACAATATTACTCTTTAACGCTGCTGCCGAATGGCTCTTTTGGGACGAATTCAATACCCGTTTCAACTTTATTGCGGTAGACTACCTGGTTTATACAACAGAAGTAATCGGCAACATTGAGCAATCTTACCCAGTATATTGGATACTTTCGGCCGTTATCGGGGCAGCACTCGTTATTATCATCGCCCTAAAGCCTAAAATAAATTCCTACCAGAACGATAACCTCTCCTTTTTAAAGAGGACAAAATTAATGGCGCTCTATATCACTATCCTTACTGTAATTTTTATTTCCGTTTCCAGCACACAGCATCACTTCAGTACAAATGCCTATGCCAATGAGTTGGCAGGTAACGGAATGTACGAACTGTTTGCGGCTTATCGCAACAATGAATTGGATTACGAAAGGTTTTACAAGCACATTAACAAGGAGAAGGATTTTAAATTGTTTCACGAACTTATCAAAACTCCGGAAGCTGAATTTTCACCGGCCGATAGTTTGGGATTAATACGCACCATTATCAGTCCATTGCCAGAAAAGCGGATGAATGTTGTACTTATTAGTGTGGAAAGCCTGAGTGCTGATTTCATGAAACTTTTCGGGAACAATGAAAACATGACACCCTTTCTGGACTCGCTCGCACAGCATAGCCTGGTTTTTACTAACCTATATGCAACAGGAACACGCACGGTAAGAGGCCTTGAGGCATTATCCCTTGCTGTACCCCCGGTACCGGGGCAGTCTATTGTACGTAGGCCCAATAATGAAAACTTATTCTCGTTGGGCAGGGTGTTCAATGAAAAGGGCTATAAAAGTAAATTCATTTACGGTGGTTACGGCTATTTTGATAACATGAATTATTTCTTTCAGCATAACGGTTATCAGGCCATTGACCGGTCATCGTTGCGCAGTGAAGAAATCGATTATGAAAATATCTGGGGCGTGGCCGATGAGAATCTTTTTACACTTGCCCTCAGGGAAATTGATGAAACTACGGATGAGCACCCGGTTTTTGCCCATATCATGACAACCTCTAACCACAGGCCTTTTACATATCCGGAGGGACGGATTGACATACCATCCCACACCAACCGGAAAGGGGCGGTAAAGTACACCGACTATGCCATTGGAAAATTTATCAAAGAGGCCTCTGCCAAGAAATGGTTTAACAACACATTGTTTGTCATCGTTGCAGACCATTGTGCCTCCAGTGCCGGAAAAACCGAATTACCGGTAAACAAATATCACATACCCATGCTGGTATACTCACCCGGCTACATCGAGCCTGCGGTAATGAACCGGCTTATGAGCCAGATTGATGTTTGTCCAACCCTTCTGGGACTCTTGAATTTTTCGTACACTACAAAATTTTTAGGGTACGACATCTTTAAACTTGAGCCTGGTCGCGAACGTGCATTCATCAGCACGTACCAGAACCTCGGCTTTATAAAAGGCAATAACCTCGTTATACTTTCACCCCAACAAAAAGTTGAAACGTTTGTACTGGATGAAAATCTTAATCCTCGTCCGCAAGCACTTGATGAAAGCGTGGTTACTGAAGCCATCACCTGGTACCAAACAGCCAGCTATACATTTAAGAACAATTTAATGCGTTGAAATTTTTCCTTAACCGCACCTGGCATTACACCCATTGTTTATGGGCAGCTTTTTGATTTAACAGGGCAGTAAACTGCCTCTAATAAATTTCTAATCTTTTTCTAAAAGGTCTCTAACAGCCTCTTGCGTGAGGCTGTTTTAGTTTTGTTCCGATAAAAGTTCAATAAAAAATGGATTCAGGTCCCCGAAGTAACAGCCGCAAACACTTTTCTTAACCTGCCGGACCCTTTCAGGGTGTGCAGGAAAGAAATGATTTGCACAAACTGAAAGTAACATGACCTTACTTGATTTCATCTTACGCCTTACACTTGCCATCGTATTGGGTGCTGCCATTGGTTTTGAGCGCCAGTGGCGCCAGAAAAGTGCAGGGCTGCGAACCAATACGCTGGTATCGCTGGGGTCAGCAGCTTTTACACTCATCAGCTTCTCAATCACTTCGTTTGATGATGGCGTGTACAAAGGCGATGCTACGCGCATCATCGGCCAGATTGTAACCGGCATAGGCTTTCTGGGTGCCGGTGTAATTATGAAAGACGGCATGAGCATCCAGGGGCTGAATACCGCAGCCACCATCTGGTGCTCGGCTGCTGTTGGTGCACTGGCCGGGGTTGGGCTCTTTGCCGAGTCGGCCATCGTTGCGGGGGCAGTCATGCTCACACACCTTGCCTTGCGCCCATTGGGACTGAAACTGAGCAGGCTCCCCTTCGAAAAAGAGTACAAGGTGTGTTCTACTACTCCTTTAAAATACGCTGCAAAGAACAGGTTGAAAACCATTTGCGTGTGCTGATTCTCAATATACTTAAAAAAGATGAACACCTGCAATTGCGTTCGCTTAAAAGCAGCGATAACGGCAATCCGGCCTACACTTATGTAGAAGCGGAAATATTTGCCACCAGCAAGCACGATGCAGAGATGGAGAAACTGGCCGGTGTGCTCACCTTAGAATACGGTGTTACGGAAGTAAGCTGGGAAATAAATGGACGGCAAAACGATTAACCGATGAATATTCAGGAATTAAACAAACTGGCAACGGAGTTCGAACACATCGATCAAATTATTGAGATGGTTCCGGTAATGAAAAAAAATGCCGGTGGTAGAAGTGGGCGAAATACTGCAAGCCATTGATAAAACTTTTGTGTTCACCGTATTGGATCGGTTTTCACTTGATCAGCAAGGCAGGATATTTTCAGAATTTCCGATGGTTAAACAACTTGACCTGTTTAAGACGGTATCGCATAAAAGGTTTGCACAGGTAGTAGAGTTTATGCCCTCGGATAACCGGGCGGACTTCTTCCAGCACCTTGCACAAAAAGAACAGTCGGCTTTGCTCCCCTACTTACCGAAATCCGTACGCGAAGATGTTATTAAACTCAGCGCTTATCCGCCAGAAACGGCCGGTGGAATTATGAGTACGGATTTCGCAACCGTGCAAAGTGAGATGACGGTTGCCGAAGCGATCGAAAAAGTACGCAGCAATGCGCCTTCCAAAAAAACCATCTACTATATATATGTAGTGGATGACGACCAGCAGCTACTGGGTTTTATTACCCTTAAAGACCTGATTATGCTGGAGCCGTATATAAAAGTTGAAAATGCCTTGCATAAAGAATTTGCCTGCGCATATGTAGATGATGATCGGGAAAATGTGGCCCGGCAAATCGAGAAATACAACCTGGTGGCAATCCCTATCCTAAACCGGCAAAACCAACTGGTGGGGATTGTTACACACGATGAAGCCATTGATATAATCCGTGCCGAGCATTCGGAAGACATGCAAAAATTTATGGGCATTGTGCAAGCCAACGAAGAATTTGATTACATCGGCACAAGCACCTTCAGGCATTTTAAAAAACGTGTGGTGTGGATTGTTTCACTGGCAGCGGTAGGCATACTATCAGGCATAATCATTCACAGCTACGAAAACGCTTTGGAGAAATTACTCATACTGGCATTGTACATGCCAATGGTTGCCGACACAGGCGGCAACGCAGGAAGTCAGGCGGCCACGGTAGTGGTACGCGCGTTGGCACTCGGGCAAATCACCATTCGTAATTGGTTTAAGATACTTTGGAAGGAAACCAAAATTTCGCTTTTGCTTGCCGGCTGTTTAGGAATTATCGCGTTTGCCAAAGTATTATTTCTAAGCTGGGAAACGGAGATACCGGCTGCGTACTCGCTGATGAACATTGCCTTTATGATTTCGATAGCCCTGGCCCTGCAGGTAGTTACGGCAACGGTAATTGGTGCCGGCTTACCGCTCCTGGTTAAACGCTTCGGTGGCGATCCGGCCGTAGCCGCCAGTCCGGCCATTACCACGGTGGTTGATATTACAGGCTTGCTTATCTATTTCGGAATAGCCACACTATTCTTCGCCTTATAAACCCTAAAACCCATAGCCATGAAAAAAATTATACTTCTATTGAGTATTATTCTATGCAGCGCAATCACAGAAGCTCAACATAACGACACATCAGGAGTAAAAAATGAGCTGCCATTTGTTATTCATGACTCTAAAAAAATCCCGGCCTTTGAGTTAGAAGATAAAAAAGAAGGAACCTTTGTGACGGGATTACCACGGTTTGAGTTTGATCCGATTCGTGGTTTCGGTGTAGGTGGTAATGCTTTCATTTTTTGGAATAAAACTAAAGACGATCCGTTTTTTGATTATACACCGTATCGCCATCGCTTAAATGCTGAATTGTTTGTGTTTCAAAACGGAAGGATAAGATACGCGCTCAACTATGATGCACCGTATATTTTTAATTCAAAATGGAGAGTTCGTGCCGATGCCGTGCTATGGGAAGACCCCAATGCCCAGTACTGGGGCATAGGCCGCTCGTCATTAAATGCTTTGCAATTCAAAGACAAGCGAACCGGTGAAAGCCGGGGTTTTGAAAAGGTGAAAGATTACGAAGAGAACCTCGCGTTGGCCGAATTAGGGACCGATGGCAATTACTACACAGACTTTCACTATAACCATATGCAACAAAGAGAGCAACTCTATAATATTTTGGGGGAGCGTGTTATGCTGGAGGGTAAATTAAGATTGATGTTTGGGTATGAAGCATTATTTACCTCGTTTTCTTCATACAATGGTCTTAAAGCAGAGGAAGCCTATACATTGGAGGGTGGAAAAATTGATGCCATAAATAATCCAACACTGGTAGACAAACAAAAAGCTGACGGTACATGGGACAAATTCAACCTTTCAGGATTTACCAACAGCACGAACTATAAGTTTACGAGCATGCTTGCCGGGGCATTAATTTACGATACCCGCGATTTTGAGCCCGATCCATCCAACGGAGTTTTTCTGCAGTACTCGCACGAGTATTCTGCACCGTGGATGGGCTCTCAATTCAATTTCAACAAAATGATGATCCAGGGTCAATACATCCAAACTTTAAAACGGTGGAGAAACAATAAAAGCCGTCTTACTTTCGCTGGCCTGGCCGCTGTTGGTTACATTTTTGGTCCCAATGTCAATTTCATCGAGATGTGGGACTTGTCAAGCCAGGCAGAAGCTGGTGGAATTTTAGTACTTGGCGGTTCACGTTCCATTCGCGGCTATCGTGAAGCCCGCTTTTTAGCGCCAACAGTAGCCTTGATAAACCTTGAGTTGCGATCTCGATTTTATGATTTCAGGTTTTTAAATCAACACTTTGCCATTGGCGTTACACCATTTTTCGATTTCGGTAGTGTTTGGGATAAACCTTCGGATATGAATTTTAAAAAGTGGGTAGGCGCACCCGGGATGGGCGGAAGAATCAACTGGAATCAATCAACAGTTATTCGTCTTGACTATGCCCAAAGCCGTGAAGGCGGACAGTTCTTCTTTGGATTCGGACACATTTTTTGATGTGCCGCTAACCTTATACTGTAGGCAATAAGGGTCTTCGGTTTTCTTTGGCGCAACGCAACATTTGGCCTATCTTCAACGTCTCATACTCTATAATTAACCAACCCCACATGCAGCTTGTCATCCAAAACCTCAGTAAAACGTACTCCAATGGAGTGCAGGCACTCAAAAATGTTTCGCTCACCATCAATCAGGGTATGTATGGTTTACTAGGCCCCAATGGTGCCGGCAAATCATCACTAATGCGCACCATCGCCACGCTGCAGGATGCCGACTCAGGCTCCATAACCTTGGGCAACCTGGATGTTTTAAGAGACAAACATGAAGTAAGAAAAATACTGGGCTACCTGCCACAAGAGTTTGGGGTATATCCAAAAGTTACAGCTGAAACAATGCTCGATCACATAGCTGATCTTAAAGGTATAGTGGATAAAAAACAGCGGAGAGAAATTGTATCCACGTTACTGGATCGGGTTAACCTGGCGCATGTTAAAAGTAAAAATCTGGGTACCTTTTCAGGAGGGATGAAACAGCGCTTTGGTGTTGCCCAGGCACTCATCGGCAATCCCAAACTTATTATTGTTGATGAGCCAACTGCAGGGCTTGATCCTGCTGAACGCAACCGGTTTTATAATTTATTAAGTGAGATTGGTGAGAATACTATCGTTATTCTTTCAACACACATCGTAGAAGATGTTACCAACCTCTGTAACGATATGGCCATTATTTGCCTGGGTGAAGTGATTGCACAAGGAAACCCCAACACCTTAGTGGACTCCATGCAAGGAAAAATCTGGTCAAAGTCGATTGAAAAGAGTGAAATAAATGTGTACCGCAATTCATTCCAGGTAATTTCCACGCAATTAAAAGCAGGCAAAACCCAGATACATGTTGTGAGTGATGTACAACCCGATGAAAGTTTCAAACCCGTTGAAGCCGGGCTTGAGGATGTTTACTTCTCCAAAATTTCGGAGCGGGTGGATGTCGTTACCATTTAATCATCCCTTCACTAAAACAATTCAAACATGTTTCTTTCAATATTTTTGTTCGAACTAAAATACCGTTTAAAGCGCCCCGCTACATGGGCTTACTTTGGTATACTGTTTTTGTTTGCGTTTACAGTAGGTATTTACGGAAGCGGGCCAGCCTCGGAAAAAACGTTTGTCAATTCACCACACGCCATTGCTACTATGCTCGCACTTATGAGCATTTTTCAAATTCTCATGGCATCGGCCATAATGGGCGTACCCATCTATCGCGATTTGGAATATCAGACAAAGGATTACTTTTTCACCTACCCCATTAGTGAAAAAGCTTATTTCATGGGGCGCTACCTGGGATCGTTCCTGATCTTATTCATGGTGTGTACCGGATTTATTTTTGGATGGTGGGTTGGTGAACCACTTGGGCTGTTAAGCGGTGAAATTGAACCCGAACGTTCAGGGCCTTTCGTTTTGTCACATTACCTGTATCCACTTCTGGTTATTACACTACCAAATATTTTCTTTTCCGGAACCATATTTTTTGCCTTGGTGGCGCTTACACGAAAAATTTTATCAACCTACGTGGCCAGCGTTTTACTCTTCATTGGCTACCTGCTCGCAGTAACGTTAGCACAAGACCTGGACAATAAAAACCTGGTAGACATACTTGATCCATTTGCCTTTACAACGTACCAGAACGCCACGAAATACTGGACACCGTATGAACAGAATACCTTGTTAATACCCTTGCAAGGAAACTTCCTGATCAATCGTATGGTCTGGATTGGTTTTAGTTTAGCATTGTTTGCCTTTACATATTTCCGGTTTTCCTTCAAAGGCTTATTGGAAGTTTCATCAGGTAGCCCTAAGAAAACAGAGGTGCCCGATGAAAAAAAAAATGCGCTCCCTGGCCGATTTGCCGATGGTTCAAAAATCATACTCACAATCCATATTCATCAAAAAACTCTTCCGGCTTGCCTTCCTCGAATTCAGGAATATCACCAAAGACTTTTATTTCATTGCCATACTGCTGGCCGGTGTGTTGTTTCTATTTTTAGACGGATGGTTTGGCGATATAACGTTTGGCACCCCTTCCCTGCCTCTTACCTATTATATGCTGGAGGTCAAAGATTTCAATTATATCGTTTTCGTTTTTATTATCATCATCTTTTATACAGGGGAAGTTGTTCACCGCGATAAAGCGGTACACTATTCAAATATTTCGGATGCGTTGCCCATTCCCAACTGGGTTGTATATGGATCAAAGTTTCTTTCACTGGCTTTGGTAAGTTTTGTGCTGGTTAACCTGGTGTTGATTTGTGGCGTACTCAATCAAGTAATTAAAGGCTACTTCAATTTTCAGTTCAGTATGTATTTTACTGATTTGTACCTGATTGAACTACCCGAATACCTGCAGCTGGTAATGCTTGCTTTTATCGTGCACATTTTAGTCAACAATAAATTCATGGGGCATGTGGTGTCAATTGGTATTTGGGTGGCCATGTTTGGGTTGAGAAATTTTGCAGAGTTGGATTACAATCTTTTCTTTTACAGCTACACGCCAGGCTATCGTGTATCCGACATGAATGGCTTCGGTCATTTTCTTGAACCGGTAACATGGTTTAACGTGTATTGGCTAAGCCTGGGCATCATTTTCCTCATCATTGGAAATTTGTTTTGGAACCGCGGATCAGAAACTGGTTCTAAAGCGCGGATTAAACTGATGAAACAGCAGTTTTCAAAGACATCGGCTGTTTCGCTTACATTTTTTACCCTACTATGGTTGGGATCGGGCACATTTATTTATTACAACGTAAGTGTACTCAACACTTATCGTACAAACAAAGAACGGATCAAGATCGGGGTTGAGTTCGAAAAGAAATACAAAAAATATGAATTTGTTGCGCAACCCAAAATTACAGATGTAAAAGTAAACATTGAGGTATTCCCGGATGATCGTTACGCCAAAGCTTCGGGAAGATTTATAATCGTTAACAAAACAACACAACCCATCGACTCGCTTGTTCTCAATATCGGTAGCCCGATCAATCATACCACTATTCAAAAATTGCAAATTGATAACCAGGACTTAACCCTTGCGTTGGAAGATAAGATCCACCGGTTTTATATGTACCTGCTGCCAAAAACCATGCAACCCGGTGACACCGCTATCATGGATATATCCATGGATGCCCGTTATAAAGGATTTACCAACAATGGGCTTAGCCGGGAAATTGTTCACAATGGTACGTTCTTTGACCTTGGCATTTTCCCTTCCTTTGGCTATCCGGGCGATCCGATTAACAGTGACAAAGAGCGCAAAAAACATGGGCTGCCTAAGAAAGATTACGCTGCCCCGCCACAGAACGATCCATACGGTTTAAGTACACTGCTATTTAACAACGATGCCGATTACGTAACCTTTGAGGCTACGGTAAGCACTTCTGCTAATCAACTGGCAGTTGCCCCGGGTTACCTGGAAAAAGAATGGGAAGAAAACGGCAGGAAATACTATCACTATAAAATGGATTCAGAAATGGATCTGTTCTTCAACATTTCTTCGGCACGTTATGTTGTGTTGCGCGATCAGTGGAAAGGTGCTGATGATGAAGAAGTGAACATTGAAATATTCCACCATCCAACCCACACCTATAACCTCGACCGGTTTGTTAAATCAGTAAAAGCATCACTGGATTATTTCTCCAAAAATTTTAGTCCGTATCAATACACGCAAATGCGTATACTTGAATTCCCGCGGTATGCAGGCTTTGCACAGTCTTTTCCCAACACTGTTCCCTACTCCGAAAGTTTCGGCTGGGCTGCCGATTTCAGCGACCCCAATAAAACTGATTACGTCTTTTATGTAACGGCTCATGAAGTGGCCCACCAGTGGTGGGGTCATCAGGTTACACCCAGCTTTACACGAGGTGCCAATCAAATTTCTGAATCTATGGCCGAATACGCTGCCTTGATGGTACTGGATCATGAATATGGAAAAGATGTGATGCAAAACCGGTTAAAGTATTCGCTTGACCGTTATCTGCGCGGACGTAGTAGTGAGAGCAAGTTTGAAGAAACCTTATTAAACAATGATTCGCGTGCATACGTGTGGTACGACAAAGGATCATTGGTTTTGTATGCCCTTCAGGATTACATTGGTGAAGAACAACTAAACCGGGGTTTCAAAAAGTTTATTGACGCTGCTGCCTTCCGGCAGAAACCTCCCTTCGCAACATCCAACGAATGGTATAGCTATATTAAAGAAGTAACACCCGATTCTTTGCAGTACTACCTGGTGGATTCATTCGAAAAAATTACACTGTACGAGAACAGGGTAACCAAGGCGCAGTATGAAGAGCTTGCTGAAAATAAATTCAAGGTTAATCTTACCGTGCAAACAAAGAAGATTTACTACGACAGTGCAGGGCGTGATGTAGGCGAAGGCCAGGGAAAAGACCTGGTTGAGGTCGGTATTTTTGCTGAGGACGGTAAGAATGATAAAGGTATGACACAGAAAACACCGCTGTACTTAAAGAAACATTGGCTGGCACCGGGGGAACACACATTGGAATTTATAGTAGATAAGAGACCGGTAAAGGCCGGCATCGATCCATACAATAAGTTAATCGATCGCATACCGGAGGATAATGTGAAAGCGGTAGAAAAAAAGTAGAAATTCTATGTCAGGTAGAGCTTGCCGAAACCTGAAGGGTTCATAAATTCGATAGTCTCAACTTAACTTGACAGTGATTTGTTCCATTAGGATACTACTTCACCTTTAATGATTTATATCAGGTTATTAAACTGACTGTCATCATACCGATAGTGCTGGAATGAATACACTTTTAGTTAATCGATAACTAAAATTATACAGCCATGATTTCAGTAACAGGAGCAACCGGAAAGTACATATTACAACCCAGTTTAATTGCCATGCACCGCGAAAGTGTTGAGTGGATTTCAGCCACTGAACTTTGGAAACGGGAATTAGAATTTTTCCAAAACCTGCTCGATCAACACGCCCCAAAAATGGACCATGTTGAGTTCAAGAAACAAGTTGATCATTACCAGCATCTGATTACCTACTACAATGGCGAATTGGTTGATCTTTTACGCAAAAAACTGAAAGACCACGAAAAACAACTGGCCATAATGCTGCAGGAGCTAAACGAATCCGATACAGAATACTTTAAGGATCATGCCGGTATCATTGAAGAAGTGTCAGCTTTTGCCAAAGTATTTGCTGAATTTAAACATGGATTCTTTGCCTTTATTGAAAAGGGGTTTAGTGCGTATTAGAGTTGAAGTTTGGTTCGGGTCGTAATAGCTTCAAGCCACAAGGTTTTGAGCTTTGTGCTTTCAAGCCGAAACATGCAGCACGCACCCCGTAACTTTCCCCCCTAACGCCTATTAGGTTTACATAACATTTCCTTAACTTCGGCCGCGTTTAACCGGCTATTTATGCAGCATTCTAAAATTGTTGGCTTAGGCCATCATGTTCCTGAAACGATAATTACCAATGAATTCCTGTCTACACAAATGGACACCAATAACGAGTGGATCATTGAACGGACCGGTATTAATGAAAGAAGATGGATCAACCCGGCTATCGATACTGTAGCCAACATGGCCGCCAAGGCCACCCGCATGGCCCTTGAACGCGCAAAGCTTACCGAAAAGGATATAGACTTTATCGTATTCGCCACCATAACCCCCGATTATTTCTTTCCAGGCTCAGGTGTTCTTTTACAACGTGAACTTGGGCTGGAAAGCATAGGTGCATTGGATATCCGCAACGCTTGTTCGGGGTTCATTTACGCACTTTCCGTGGCCGATCAATTTATAAAAACCGGCATGTACAAAACCATATTGGTGGTTGG
The DNA here is from genome assembly GCA_025808415.1 of Cyclobacteriaceae bacterium. Classification (NCBI taxonomy): domain Bacteria; kingdom Pseudomonadati; phylum Bacteroidota; class Cytophagia; order Cytophagales; family Cyclobacteriaceae; species Cyclobacteriaceae bacterium. Next base: position 1,739,776 of record CP075525.1, on the reverse strand, counting down.
TGCAGAAATACAATCTACCGCCCTGGATGTAACCACACGCGGCAGGAATACCGCGGTAATTTTTGGCGATGGTGCCGGGGCAGCGATTCTCCAACCTTCTGAAAAACCCGGAATACTTTCAACCCACCTGCATTCCGATGGGCGCTTTGCCGAAGAACTCTACGTGCGCGATCCGGGCAGCAGCAGGCCACGGGAGGAACGCCAGCCTGAACAGATTTTAGACACAGCACATTACAAGGTTGTGATGAACGGGAACCAGGTTTTCAAGCATGCCGTAGTGCGTTTTATGGAGGTTATTAAAGAAGCATTGGCTACCAACAACATGACTAAAGAAGACATTGCCTTGTTGGTGCCACACCAGGCCAACCTGCGGATAAGCCAATATATCCAGGAGAAGATGCAGCTCTCCGATAGCCAGGTTTACAATAACATTATGCGCTATGGAAATACAACTGCAGCATCCATACCCATTGCCATGAGTGAGGCTTGGGCAGAAGGTAAAATCAAAGAAAATGACGTAATTTGTTTAGCCGCATTCGGCAGTGGCTTTACGTGGGCCTCTGCCCTGATCCGGTGGTAAACAATTCGGGATTCAAAATTAACAACCTTAGATTATGGCAAGCACGTTGTCATAGCCATAAAAAACGATTTGAATTTTGAACCTTGAATTTTGAATCAAAACCCCATGAAAACATCAACCTACAACCCCAGTCCCCTTGAGGTAGATTTTGCAAATGCATTGTTCATCCTTCAAAAAGAATTGGAAAAGCATTTACAGGATAACCAGATTGTAAATGTGGAAACCCAACTTAACCGCGATAACCCTTCTGTAAAATTCAGCTTACTGGATAAAGACGGTGACCCTCACGAAGTGGTGCTGCGCGTAATCCAAATACCAGATAAATTTTAGGAGAAAATCAACCATATACCTCCAAGGTCTTTAAGACCTTGGAGGTATTAAAAATGGAAGGTATAGGACAGCTATTTAATTCCTATTGATTTGGAGCTTCCAGGTTTATCTTATGCTCCTTTTCATACCCAAAAATCTCATCCAGCGAAAGCTCCTTCACTTTGCCATACTTCGCCAAATCTTTCAGGTTAACTTTGTCCCGGCTTGTGATCAACACCAGGTTGTACTTTTTGTTTTTAATGTTTTCTTCCTGGAATTTTTTAATATCCGCTAAGGTCATAGTTTTCACCTGCTCATAAATATCCCTGCGGATATCATAATTTAACCCACGTTTTTCAGCAGTGAGGTAGTTAAACAAAACGCTTTGCTTAATAATGCGTTCACTTTCAATCACACTTAATACGGCTTCTTTCGTTTCCTTAAAACCATCTTCGGTTTCAGGCATGGTATAAATAATAGAACGCAAAGCATTTAATGACTCCGCCTGTTTGTCGGCCTGCGTGCCGATATAGCCAAAGAATGAATCTGTATCAGAGGCCTTTGATGCCGTTTGGTAAGAAGTAAATGTTCCATAGGCCAAACCCTGTGCTTCGCGCAACTCACGAAATACCTGCGAGCCCATGTACTCATTATACAAGCGGCTATAGGGCATCTTAGCCTTATCGAACTTATCGCCTTTGATCATGAATACCGCTTCGGTTTGCACCATATCGTAATGTGTCCAGTAAACCGAGGGATCGGTTACATCCACCATAACAAAATCACGCGCAGGCGGAACGTTATTTAAGGTTTCAGGCAACACGTGCAACTTTTCAAGTGAAGCCAGCAATGTTTGCTCATCCAGTGGACCATAGTACAACACTTTGTGCTTCATTTTTGTAAAACCCTTGATGATGTTAACCAATTCATCGGGCTGAAGTTTACGCAGGTCGCTGTTGCTTAGCACATTGGTAAAAGGAGAATTTGCCCCATATAGACCGTAGTTCATAAGGCCATCAAACATGATGGCATATTTATCCTTCTTGGTGTCATCGCGCTTCTTGAAAATATCATCAATCATATTTTTAAGGGCTTGCTCATCGGCCTTCGCGTTGGTTAGCAAATCTTCCATAATCGCAATGGCCTTATCCATGTTCTCTGAAAGACCTTCCAGGGTGATATAGGTCTGATCTTCCGCAGCAAAAACACTAAACCCACATCCAATTTTATACAACTCCTTTTTAACATCTTCTGCTGATAATTTATCGGTACCTAAAAACTCAAGGTATTCAACCGCCACCCGAAACTTCGGATCATTATTCGTACCGGCATCCAATAGATAATACAACCTGAACAAGTCATTTTCTTTATTCTGATTGTATAACACCGGAACATCCTGTCGTAAAGAAAGTTTTCGTACATCTTTTTCATAATCAAGGAAGACAGGCTGTAATTTCTCCACAGGCTTTTTCGTAATGGCTTCGTGAAATGGTGACCGGTCTTCCTTATTCAGCGTTACTTTGGTAATGGCAGGTTTCACCACCTTTTTTTCATTCGGATCTTTTCCGGTTATCTTCTTTATCAATATATAGTTGTTGCCATAGTGTTGGTTGGCAAACTTTATCACGTCCTCCTTTGAGAACTTACGGAGCGCTTCAATCTCTCCAACATAAGTTGCCCAATCAATTCCATTGGTAAAAGCTGTTACCATTTCATCTGAACGTACATAGTTGTTTTCGTACCCACGGATCTTATTCTTTTTTAAATCGTTCACCACCGCATCGAGCAGCCAATCTTCAAAATCGCCTTTCTTCACCAATTCAATCTGCTCAAGAAAAAGATCACGGACCTGATCAAGTGTTTGGCCTTCCTTTGGTTTACCATTAAAAACATGCAGGTTGTAGTCATTGATGTCGTACAAAAATGAACCTGGCTCAATTACCCGTTGTTTTTGTTTCAGGTTAATATCGATCAAACCTGCTTTTGAGTTTGCCAGGATCATATCGGTTAAACGGAGCAATTGATACTCTTTGGATTTACGGTCAGGGAAGCGGTACGCCAGATAAATCCACTCAGCATCAGGGCCTGTAATTTCGACTTCAGTAGGTGATGTTATCGGATCTTCCTCTATAACATTCCACGGCTCAAGCGATTCATTAGCTTCCCAGTCTGAAAAATACTTATCAATCAGCGCAATGGTTTTGTCATAGTCCAGGTCACCGCTTAAACAAATGGCCACATTGTTTGGCCGGTAATATTTTGTAAAATAATTTTTGATTTCTGTAATAGAGGGATTCTTCAGGTGGTCAATGGTGCCAATAACCGTTTGTGTACCGTAGGGATGCTTCTTAAAAGCCGCCCCAAACATGGCTTCAAAACTTTTCCAATAATCGTCATCCAGACCTCCGTTCTTTTCTTCATACACGGCTTCCAGCTCGGTATGGAAGAGCCGGGGCACTATGGTACGGAAGCGACTGGCTTCTATCTGCAACCAATTGTCCAACTGGTTAGCGGGTATATCATTGATATAAACAGTGCGGTCTTCCGTGGTATAGGCATTCAAACCTCGTCCACCTAACTCTGTAATCATTTTATCATATTCATTGGCAATGGCCAGTTTTGCGGCATCATTGGAGTATTGATCAATCTTCTTATAATAATTTACCCGCTCCATCGAATCAGTAAGCGTGCGGTAGTGCTCGAACATACGCTCAATGCTATCCAGCATAACCTTCTCTTTCGCCCAATCCAATGTCCCGAACTCATCGCTTCCTTTAAACATAATATGCTCCAGATAATGAGCTAACCCCGTTGCATCGGGCGGATCATTCTTTCCACCTGCTTTCACCGCTATTTGGGTGTAAATTCTCGGGGCTGCATTATACTGGCTCAGGTAAACCTTTAAGCCATTCTTTAGGGTGTAAATGCGGGCTTGAAGCGGGTCATTAGTGACGTACTCGTACGTATAGCCACCGCTTTCACCCTTTTTTGTTTCGAACTTTGCTTTTTCTGTACAGGAAATGACTGCCCAAATAAGGACACCTGAAAGGAGGATTCTATTCATACATGTGGGGTTAGGGTAAAACTAAAGTAATGAAAACATTTAACGGTAAAAATGGGGATTTATGCTACCGCCTGGGGCTTTTAAACTAAATCAATAAATATTACATTACATCCACCGTTACCTGACCTTTCAAATCCGTAATTTTCCGATCACTAAAATGAGTGTATCTAACCAATCACTCATTGCGTTAACTTGATTTATGCAACACGTGAAAAAGAAATTTAAATTTTTACTGGCCATTACTGTTGTAGGCGCAGTGGCTTTAGCCTTTACACCTCCAGCTGACCGCTATTTCGAAATTGCCAAGAACCTGGACATTTTTGCCACTTTGTTTAAAGAGGTAAATGCCTTGTATGTTGACGATGTAAACCCCAACCATTTGGTAAAAACCGGGATTGATGCCATGCTGGAATCGCTCGACCCGTACACCAACTACATTCCTGAAGATCAGGTAGAAGATTTTCGCACCATGAATACCGGACAATATGGAGGAATTGGTGCTATTACCCGCGACTTTAACGACCGAACCGTGGTAACCATGATTATGGAAGGCTTTGCGGCACAAAAAGGCGGATTAAAAATCGGTGACGAAGTACTTAAAATCAATCAGGTCGAACTCAGTAAAATATCCAGGCGCGAAGCTGGTAACCTGATGCGCGGCCAGGTTGGTGAGCCGGTAACCCTTACTGTAAAACGGATGGGCCATGCCGATCCGATTAAACTTGAATTTAAACGGGAAAAAATAAAAATGAACAACGTACCCTATTCGGGTATGCTGGATAACAATATTGCCTACATCAAACTTACCGAATTCACACCCGATGCCGGTAAAAATGTGCGCGCTGCTTTTATGAAGCTTAAAGAAAAAAATCCAAAAGGTGTTGTTTTGGATTTACGCGATAACCCTGGAGGCTTGCTTATGGAGGCTGTAAATGTTTGTAATGTATTTTTACCCAAAGGAAAAAAGGTAGTCAGTACAAAGGGTAAGATTGCCGACCAAAATGCTACGTACAGTACACTGGATAACCCGGCTGACCTGGAAATACCGGTTGTTGTGTTGATTAACCGCGGAAGCGCATCCGCCTCAGAAATTGTTGCCGGAACTTTACAGGATTATGACCGGGGCATCGTTATTGGTGAACGATCGTTCGGAAAAGGTTTGGTGCAGGTGCCACGGCCACTTTCGTATAACGCACAGGTAAAAATTACTACCGCAAAGTATTATACCCCCACTGGCCGTTGCATACAGGTACTGGACTATACCCATAGGCGTGAAGATGGAAGCGTAGCCTCCATTCCCGATTCGTTGAAAAACGCTTTCAAGACCACCAACGGCAGAACCGTTTATGATGGTGGGGGCATTGAGCCTGACATTCAGGTGGCACAAGAAGAAGTACATGCCGTGGCCCAAACATTATTTCAGCAAGGGTATATTTTTGATTTTGCAACCCAATATGCCTTCAACCGAACAAACCAACCGGATGCCCGTAACTTTTCATTAACGGCAGAAGAATACCAGCAATTTGTAGGTTGGATGAAAGGCAAAAAATACACTTACGAATCGGTAATCGATAAGCAGCTTAACAAACTTGGTGAAGAAGCCAAACGCGAACGCTATTATCCTGAATTGAAAGGCCAGCTTGACCAGATAAAGGCGAGGATTGAAGAAAATAAAAAGAACGAACTTATGCTTTACAAGGATCAGGTGAAAGCATTATTGGAAGAAGATATTATCTCCCGCTATTTTTATGAGCGGGGAATAATAGAGGTGAGTTTTAAACACGATCAGGATATTAAAAAAGCCACTGAGATCTTAACCAATACAACTCAGTACAAGAAAATGCTGAATATTCATTAATACCTCCCTCCCTCTGTCAGGTTGAGCTTGCCGAAACCGGGTTCAGTGAAGAATCCTTCGACAAGCTCAGGTTGACAGATAAAAGAAATCAGGTTAACAGATAAAAGAAAATTGAGTTGTATTAAATTACTTTCCGTAAAGCTTTTTTGACTCCGCTTCAAATTTATCACCGGGTTTCCACGTAGGGGCAGCAGGGTTATTTGCCAACAACACATTTGCATATACATACGCCCTGAAATACTTAATCAGGTAAGTAAAATCAAGTGACGATACTTCATCTGCCGGTTGATGGTAGTACTTTAACAACTCGGCATCAAAAGCTTTTGTGCCCGGGGCAAAGGTAATGGCCGGAACACCCTTCACCGCAAAGTTGTAGTTATCCGATCGTTCAAAAAGATTTTGTTCCGGCACAGGATCAATGGTAGCCTTTATACCAAAAGCTGAACACGCTTTCGCCAGGTCAGCCTCTGCTGTGGTGCGCTCCATTCCAATAATAGTGGCAATGGTAACATCATTATACCCGGCCCCATCGCAATTGAAATTGAAAACGGTTTTATTCAATGGCACAACAGGATTCTCTGCGTAATACTTGCTGCCCAGCAACCCCTTCTCCTCCCCCGTTAGTGCTATAAACAATACAGAGCGCTTGGGCTGATACTGGGCCAGATACTTCGCAGTAGCCAGCAAACCTACCACACCAATAGCATTATCGCGGGCACCGTTAAAAATTGAATCCTTTCCGGGCTGTGCATTTTTCTGCACACCAACATGATCATAATGAGCTGACACCACCAAAAATTCATTCTTCAGTTTAGGATCAGTTCCTTCAATCATACCGATAACATTTTTAGTAGGAACCGGCTCAACTTTAACACCCTCAATCTTTAGCGATCCGGACAATGAACCATTTTTAATTTTTTTCAAGGCATCGGCATCACTGTCCTTCAGCCATATATGCGTAGCATTACCGTTACCCGATGATTTTACGCGTGTAGAAACATTGTTGGCAAAATAGTTTACCAAGGCAGGCCATGGCACTTGCGGAGAAGCAAAAATTTCGATAAGCCCTGAGGCACCTTCATTTTTCGCATCCTGAAACTTTCCTCCAGCCGCACTGAAAATGGCCATGGGGTTACCTCCGGAATCTTTCGTACCGGCCAGCGCAATTACCATTTTGTCTTTAACATTTGCTTGCTTCAGTTCATCTGCCGAACCATAGCCTGCATAAACAAACTCCCCGTTCCACGCCTGATTGCCACCTTCAAAAAGGATAAAATCATCTTTAAACTTAAAGGTACTCCCGCCAAACAACAACTCACCTGTTTTGGCCGGGTGGGCATTTTCAAGCCCAACAGGTTGAAAGTAACCGGGCAGGCCCGGTGCTGTTTTTAATCCGAAAATTTTGAACTGTGAGGCTATATAATTGGCAGCAATTTCCAACTCAGGCGACCCGGTATCGCGGCCACGCATTTCATCGGAAGCAAGAAATGTTAAATGTGCCTCTACTTCGGGCGTAGTGATAAGCCTGGTAACTTCGGCCACCGGATTTTTCTGTGCCCATGCTCCTACGGAAATAAAAAGCAGGGTATACAGTAAAGTGTGTTTTTTAAAATTCATCATAACGTAAGGGATTGGTTTAATTAATTGCGATTATAAAGTTTTTTACCGGCTTCCTCGTATTTATCGCCCGTGTTCCAGAATGGAGGTGTTTGCTCATTGCCTAACAATGATACGGCATATACGAAGGTTTTGTAGAATTTGGTAAGGTAATCAAAGTCAAGTGTGCTTACTTCATCGGCCTGGCGGTGGTAATATTTTCGTATTTCATCATCCATTTTTGCCAGGCCGGGCTGAAGCTTAATGGCCGGAATTCCCTTGGTAGCAAAGGAAACCTGGTCGGAGCGTTCATAAAAACCTTCTTTAGGATCAGGATCACCACCAACACCAAGCCCAAATGCTTTTGCGGCTGTAAGTATTTTCGCATCAGCTGAAGTCCTGCCTAAACTTATACTGGTAATAATGGACTTGTCATTATAGCCCACGCCATCGCAGTTAATATTCAATACATGTTTCTCCAGGGGCACCAACGGATGATCAACATACCAACGGCTACCCAATAAACCCTTTTCCTCTGAAGTCACAGCCACCAACAGTATCGAACGTTTGGGTGGATGTTGGCCCAGGTATTTGGCAACCTGTAAAAGTGCTACGGTGCCAATCGCATTATCGCGGGCACCATTAAAAATTGAATCTTGATTACCGGTCGGCTTTCCAACACCAATGTGATCATAGTGGGCAGTTACGATTATATACTCATCTTTAAGTTTGGGATCAGTGCCTGAAATTAACCCGGCCACATTCCTTCCTGGAATTACCTCTCGCTTTTGGCCTGCAATAGACAGATTGCCCACGATACGTTCACTATCCTTATAAGCGATATTCTTTACGTCAGCAGGTTTTAACCAAACGTGGGGTTGTGTTGAACCTTTAACCTGTAACCCCCAGCGTGGCCCTCCGGTAAAAAAATTTACCAGGGTTGGGAATGGGATTTGTGAAAATGTTAAAAGTTCCACCAGTCCTTCACCTCCACGTTCAATTACCGAAGCATACTTGGCACTGCTTACAGAAAATACTTTATTGATGTTATCAGCCTCTTTCGATCCAGCCAATGCCAGCACCATTTTACCTTTTATATCAACTTTTTCAAGGTCTTCGGGCGCACCATACCCCACATAAACAAACTCACCGTTCCAGGTTGTGTTTGCCCCACTCAAAATGATCATGCTTTCTTTAAAGAGGAATGAATCACTACCAAGGGTAACTGAACCCGCATTGGCCGGTGTTGATCGCTCCAGGTTTACCGGTTGAAAAAATGCTGGTGCATCGGGCAGTGTTTTAAGGCCATGCTGATGAAACCATGTGGCTATGTAGTTCCCGGCAATTTTTAGTTCGGGCGAGCCTGTATCCCGGCCGCGCATTTCATCGGCAGCCAAAAAACCAAGGTGCGCCTCCAACTCAGTAGGCTTAATAAGCTTGTTAACTTCAGATACCACTTTTTTTTGGGCAAGCGCTGTTAACGTAACAAACAGGCTCAAACCAACAAATATTTTATTCATAGGGATTAAAACTAAGATTTTGAACAATTACTTCTGAGCAACGAACATAAAAAAAGCGGAAAACCTAATAAATTAGGAATTCCGCTTTTTCGTTTAGGTTTAGGTTAATACTTAGCGAAGGAACAAAAGTTCCCTGTATTTTACAAGTGGCCAGTCTTCATCATCAATTAATAATTCAAGATCATCCACCGCTTCTCGGATTTTATCAAAATATTTTTCCTTGATGTGGTCACAATAACCTATTGCCCGTTTGTGTGTATCGGTAATTTTATTGAGCCTTTTTCGCTCTTCAATCATTTGCCGAACACTACTCTTAATGATGCTGATGAGTTCGGTTATTTCTTTAATGGTTTGAATAACCGCTTTGTTATCAATACCAAGACCTTTTAAGCCATTGGCATTCGCAATTAACTTATTCTGGTAGGCAATTGCGGTAGGGACAATGTGGTTCATGGCCAAATCACCCATTACCCGGGCCTCTATTTGAATACGCTTCATATAGGCCTCTAACCTGATTTCATTGCGTGCTTCCAATTCAGCCTTTGTCAAAACCCCGTGGCGTTGGTACATATCCACAGTTTTTTCTGTAAGGTACGCATCCAATGCACGTGGGGTATTCTTGATGTTGCTAAGCTTTCGTTTAGCCGCCTCTTTTACCCAAGCCTCAGAATAACCATCGCCTTCAAAACGTATATCCCTCGACTCCTTAATGTATTTACGCAATACATTAACAATAGCCAGGCGCTTCTCTGTACCCTTTTCAATCTCTTTGGTTACTGCCTCGTGAAATTTTGTAAGCTGGTCTGCTACGATCAAATTTAGGGCTGTCATCGGTACAGCACAGTTATCACTGCCACCTACTGCACGGAACTCAAATTTATTACCGGTAAAGGCGAAAGGAGAAGTGCGGTTTCGGTCGGTGGCATCCAAAATGATTTCCGGAATTTGATCGATACCAAGCTTCATGTACATGTTATCGCCTTTCTCAATTTTTACATTGCCCTTCTTCTCCAGTTCATCTAACACAGCCGACATTTGCGAACCAATGAATACAGACATGATAGCCGGAGGGGCCTCATTGGCTCCAAGGCGGTGATCGTTACCTGCCGTTGCGATGCTCGCCCTTAAAAGGTCGGCATGTTCGTGAACGGCTTTGATGGTATTCACAAAAAAAGTAAGGAACATGAGGTTATCGCGCGCACTGCTTGACGGGGCAAATAAATTTACACCCGTATCGGTAATTAGCGACCAGTTATTGTGTTTACCCGTTCCATTCAATCCGGCAAACGGCTTTTCATGGAACAACACCTTTAGGCTATGGCGTTCGGCTACACGCCACATCACATCCATTAATAATTGGTTGTGATCGTTAGCTACGTTAACCTCTTCAAATAGTGGTGCCACCTCAAACTGGCTTGGGGCAACTTCATTGTGCCTTGTACGAACAGGGATACCCAACTTCCAGGCTTCGTATTCAAACTCCTTCATGAAGTCATAAACCCGCGAAGGTATGGAAGCAAAATAGTGGTCTTCCATTTGTTGCCCGCGTGCAGGGGCATGGCCAAACACCGAACGGCCACCCATTACCAAATCGGGGCGCGCCATATATAAACCCTTATCAACAACAAAATACTCTTGCTCGCAACCCAATGATGCTTTAACGGATTGAACGTCTTTATCAAAAAACTGGCTAACCTTGGTTGCGGCCACATCAACCGCTTTAAGCGCTTTTAAAAGCGGCCCCTTGGCATCCAGCGTTTCACCGGTATAGGAAACAAATACCGTGGGGATACAAAGGGTTTTTCCATATAAAAACATGGGAGAAGTCGGGTCCCATGCCGTGTAACCGCGCGCTTCAAAGGTGGTGCGAATACCACCACTTGGAAACGATGAAGCATCCGGCTCCTGTTGAACCAATTCACTACCTTTAAATTTTTCAATACCTGCCAATGCATCGAAGAAAGAGTCATGTTTTTCGGCAGTACCACCGGTTAATGGTTGAAACCAGTGCGTGAAGTGAGTGGCTCCTTTGTTAAGCGCCCAGCTCTTTACGGCTGAAGCAACTGCATCAGCCGTATCTTCATCAATTTTTTCATGGTATTTAATTGCCTGGCTTACTTTTTTATAAACAGCAGGGGAAAGTGATGCCCGCATCTGATCCATGCTGAACACATTTTCGCCAAAAAAATCGGATACCCTGGGCGATGGAAGGTCCATATGCATCCGGGGTATGTCATTTAAACGCTTTAAAGCTTCAAATCGTAATTGCGCCATAGTGGTTGTTATTAGGTATAATTTGGGGCCAAAGGTATACCATTTTTGAAAAAATGGTACGGATTTAACCCTACATCATGAAAATTTTAACAAAATTTTGAAGAATTGGATAAAAAACAACCTTTCAATACAATTAAACAGGCAGTACTTTCATGGATTTTTGCGCATCGTTACTTCATCGAAGTGCTCGTCATAGCCCTGATGCAGGGTGCCCAACCATCGGTCCCAAAACAAAAAGTACAGCCCGTAATTTCCTTTGAAGTACAGATGGTGCATGTTGTGGTTTACAGAGGTATTGACCCAACGGCCGATACGGCTTTTTGAAAAGCCTTTTGGGTATAGCTCATAGCCAAGATGACCATAGACATTATAAACCATCATAAACAACAGGAATATACCCAGGGCCAAAGGATGAACCGGGAATGCAAAGGCTACCACAACAATAATACCCGCCTCCAAAACTGCCTCCAGCGGATGAAAGGCCATGGCTGCCCACGGAGAAGGATTAGTGGACAAGTGATGAACCCGATGAACATATTTATAAACCGACTTATGATGGATCATCCGATGCATCCAATAAAAATAAGTGTCATGTAAAAAAATGATAAGGATGATACTGAGCAGAAAATACCCCCATCCATATTCGCTAACGTTAAAGTAAACCTGTGTGTACCCGGCTAATGGGGTAAGAAACACCGTAAACCCAACCCCGGCAAAAATAATGGCCGTAAGCATAGAATAGCCAACCTCCCGAAGGTAGTCGTGGCGTACCGGAAAACGCTGCTGGATTTTCCGAAAACTCCAGGCATGTTTTTTAACTACATAAAAAATCAAAAAAGCTATTGATGCCAGTACAATGTACCGAAGAAAAATTACGGTTAGGATTGTCCAAAAGCTTTTCGAACCAATCAGGTAAACGCTCATATACAAAGTAACAAAAAATCCCGGCCAGGTGGCCGGGATTTTTTGTTAACTCGATTTTTTTACTGAGCCCCCACTGCTGGAATTGGTGTTTGTTTTTACTGGATTGCCCCGGTACCGGATATCGGCACCACTGCTGGCACGGGCATCAATTTTTTGCCCCACTGAAATGCGTATTGAACCTGCACTGCTGGCACTCACATCGGCTTCATCAGCCTCCAAATCATAGCCATTAATTTTTGCTGCACTGCTGGCTTCCAACTCAACCCGTTTTGCCTTTCCGCGCAACTCGATTTCAGCTGCACTTGACGCGCTGGCAGTTAACGCTTCAACCTCTACCCCAACATCAATAGAGCCGGCACTGGACGCACTCAAATCAAGGGACCTTGCTTTGATAATTCCATCAGCATAAATACTGGAGGCAGAACTGCATGAAAGTTTTGTGAGCTCGACATACGTAACATAAACCTTTACCGTACGGCTACGGTTATACCTACCTTCATCCATATGGATTTTCAGGTAATCGCCCGACACCTGCGTTATCACATTCTTGATGCCCGTACCGGATACTTCCACCCGCACGCTTTCCTTTGAGCCCTTTTTCAGGTAAACGTCAATACCGGTTGCCGATTTAATTCCCCTAAACGAACCAACATCCCGTGTTTCAGTTTCCTGTGCAAACACATATGACCCAAAAGAAAACAACAAGAGAAAAGCCAATACTTTATTCATAACGCTGAATTTATTCGAAAGACCACCGGTAGAATCAAAGGTTGCACGAACTTATAAAACCGTCTGATTTTTTTGCAAGTGTATCAAAACATTGTAATTTTAGCTATATTTCAACGATTTTATAAAAACAAACCTATGTCATTTAACACGAAAGCAGAACTTAATACCCTTATCAATCTAGCTGCCAGCGACAGTAAAATTGAAGAGCGGGAGGCTAAGTTAATACACATGGTTGGCAAAGCTAACGGATTGACTGCCGAAGAGGTTCAGGAAATGATCAATAAACCGAAGCCCATTTCGGACCTTTCTGCAATGACCAACGATGAAAAATTTGAACACCTGTACTACCTCATTCAAATGATGAAAATGGACGGCCAGGTTTTCAGGAGTGAAATTGTTTTTTGTGAAACGATTGCCGAAAAACTCGGCTACAAGAAAGCCGTTGTTGGTGAGCTCTCACAACACATTTACAGTGACCCCTCCATTACCGCTGACCGGGAAATGCTCAGGAAAAAAGCTGAGAAATACATCCGCGACTAATTCAACCAAACCTATAACCCAAAATCCTGGCAACTTCCGCCAGGATTTTTTTATTTCCTTCAGTTTTTCTTTTCGTATACCACCTTGCCTCCAAAAATGGTCATGCTTACCTCTGACTTAAGGATATCCTGCTCTGAACACTGCATAATATCTTTTGATAAGATCACAAAATCAGCAAGTTTACCCTTTTCAATCGAGCCCTTTATTTTCTCCTCAAAAGCACCATACGCAGCATCCAGGGTATAGGAGCGCAACGCCTGCGCACGGGTCATCTTCTCCTCAGGTTCATAACCTCCTTCAGGTTCGCCTTTAAGCGTTTTACGCGATACCGAAGCATAAAAGCTAGGTATGGGGTTGAGGGGTTCCACGGGGGCATCTGTTCCGTTAACAATTATGGCCCCCGACTGCAACAGCGACTGCCACATGTAAGCACCCTCTTTAATCCGCTTTTCACCTAAGCGCTCAATTGCCCAAGGTCTATCGCTTGACATATGAATGGCCTGCATAGCAGGTATTACTCCCAGTTTTCCGAAACGGGGAATATCATTGGGGTGTAGATGTTGTGCGTGTTCAATCCGGAAACGGTGATCTTTTACCGATGGGTTTTCTTTCAACGCTATTTCGTAACGATCAAGGATTTCCTGGTTGGCGCGATCCCCGATAGCATGTGAACAAACCTGAAAACCGGATTTCAATGCCTGGCGGGAGATAACCAGTACAGTATCCATCGGGTATGTAGCCATGCCAAAAAAATCCGGCCGATCTGTATATGGTTCAAGCAACCATGCACCACGTGAACCGAGGGCACCATCGCAGTTGAGTTTGACCGAACGTATGGTTAACAGGTTAGCGGCATCAATTTCCGGACCTTTCCTGAACCACTCATACACCAGATCACGATCCCAGCCGGTTAGCATGGCATATAAACGCACACCAAGCTTGCCTTCCTCCTTGAACTTTTTGAACAAGGTTATATTCTCACGTGTTACACCAGCATCGTGAAAACTGGTGATGCCGTTTCGCCAACATGCTTTCACGGCCAGTTCCAACGCCTGCGCATCCCTACCCTCCTCATCGTCAGGTATAAATCGGGAAATCAAACCCATGGCCCGCTCGTTGAATATGCCTGTTGGATTTCCCCATTCATCACGGATTATTTCACCACCATCTTCCGCTATATCCTGAATAATCTCTTTGGATAATTGGTTAACACCGGCAACCTCCATGGCTTTTGCATTGGCCATGGCAGCATGGCCGCTGGCGTGGCGTAAAAACACCGGGTTGTTTGGCGAAACCTCGCTAAGCTTATGGTGCGTTTGAAATCCTTTGATCATTTTCTCAGGCTTCACATCCCACTTATCCTGGTGCCAGCCTCGGCCCAAAATCCATTGACCGGGTTGCGCCTTCCCGGCAGCCTCCTTCACTTTTTCAATCAGCTCATCATAACTTTTTACATACATCAGGTCCAGGTTCAGTTCATTGTAACCCACGCCCATAAAATGCCCATGGCCTTCTATAAAACCCGGGAACATTGTTTTCCCTTCCAGGTTAACGACTCTGGTGTTCTTTCCAATGTACTTCTGCACATCCTGCTCACTTCCCGCAAATGCAATTTTGTCACCATTAACTGCAACAGCCTCTACTTCGGGTTGCGCTTCATTTACCGTGTATATCTTTCCCCCCAACACCACCATGTCGGCTGGACCTACACCCGATCCGCAGTTACTGACCAACAGCATTGTTAGCATAGCCCAAGTGTACAGCGTTACTTTTTTCATTGCGATTACATTTTCGTGAGCTTAATGTTAAGTATATTTTAATTGAAAACTAAGCCAACTTATCTTTGGGCACCCGTTTAAGGATAAACGGGTTACCAGGCATGCGGGCACGACTCAAAATATTGTTTCTGATTATCCTTTATTGGATGGCATTTTTTTCTGTCGCCCGGCTTCTGTTCCTGGTATACAACTACAACTATAGCGCACAACTTACCGTTAGCGAAATAATCAAAGCCCTTGCTTATGGATTAAAAATGGACCTGAGCACTACGGGATACATTGCCATGCTTTGCGGATTGCTATTAACAACTTCGGTTTTTACTCAAAAACGGTGGATTGCTGGTGCAATGCACAGCGTTACCTTTGGTTTTCTGGTCTTTTCCGGTCTGATAATATTGATTGACCTGGAGTTATACCGGCACTGGGGCTTTCGTATGAACATTACTCCATTTTTTTACATGGGCTCCGAAGCAGCCGGTATGGCCAGCCTGTGGGTAACCATTAAACTGCTGATGATTTTCAGTGCATTGGTATTCATTTTTATCCGGCTGTACTTTAAAACCATTGCCCTCTCACTGGCAGATCTCAGGCCCGGCAAACCCCAGAGTGCACTTGTTATTTTTCTAACAACCGGTCTTTTGTTTTTTCCTATTCGTGGAAGTTTAAGTACGGCCACCATGAATGTTGGCATGGTTTATTTCCATAAAACAAAAATGTTTGCCAATCATGCCGGCATAAATGTGGTGTGGAATTTTTTATACAGCCTGAAAAATGACAATGCCATTAAGTACCCGGAAGATTTTTTTGACAAACAACAAACGGAAGAATATTTTTCAAGGCTCTATCCCAGACAGGATTCAACGTACCATGTACTTACACTAGCTCAGCCGAATATCCTGTTGATAATACTGGAAAGTTTCACCGCAGACGTTATTGAGCCACTCGGAGGAATGCCCGGGGTTGCACCAAGGTTAAACGAACTTTGCCGGGAAGGAATACTATTTGACCAGCTTTATGCCAACGGTGACCGTACCGATAAGGGATTGGTTAGTATTTTAAGTGCCTTTCCAGCCCAACCAAAAGGTTCTATAATCAAGTACCCGCAAAAAACACAACGCCTTCCGTACCTAAGCGTGAAACTGGAAGAACTGGGCTACAAAAACTCATTTGTTTACGGGGGCGATGCTGACTTTGCCAACTACAACTCCTTTTTAACCGCTGGGCGCTATCGTCACATTACATCGGTAGACGATTTTGATGACGATTTATACACAACCAAATGGGGCGTACATGACGAATATGTATTTAAACAAACGTTGCATGAAATAGATACAACGCAATCCACGCCATTTTTTAAAACCGTACTTACGCTAAGCAGCCATGAACCCTTTGATGTGCCCATGGAACCGGTTTTTGAAGGCGCAGATGATGAAGCGCGCTTTTTAAATTCATGCCACTACACCGACAAATGGCTGGGTAACTTTATTGCCAATGCCAAACAAAAACCATGGTGGAAAAATACGCTTATCATCATCACGGCTGACCATGGACATCGGTTTCCTGGAAATAAACGTTATGAAACCAAAGAAAAATTCAGGATACCCATGCTTTGGATAGGCGGAGTTGTTCAAAAAGATACCGTTGTTCATACCATGGGTAATCAATCCGATATTGCCAACACCCTTCTGGCACAACTTGGCAAACCTTCGCCCGATTTTATTTTCAGTAAAAACTTGCTCGGCTCACCTGTAAAAGATTTTGCTGTTTACATTTTCAATGATGGTTATGGCTACCTGGACCATGAGCGGTACATCATTTTTGATAACCCGGGAAAGCAGTACATACGAAAGGAAGGAATTGCACAAGAAGAGGAATTATTTTTCGCAAAAGCTTACCTTCAGAAATTATACAGTGAGTACAACGCTAAAAAATAAAGCCATGAATCGAATCTTCTGCACCGTTACAGTCCTGTTGTTCTCGTTGACATTGAAGGCGCAGGATTTCGGACTCTCATTTTCCTATTTCATTCCAAAAAACGGATACTTCTCTACGCCCATCAGTCCGTTTTCAATTCGTGGTATTGGTTTTAATCTTAACAACTTCATAGCTGTTGAAACGGGGGCATCACTTTACAGAATGTCAGGCTTAAATGTTAAAGACCTTCCCTTCGAAACAAAACACCCATTAGTGGGCCCTAACTTTACGATTTTTATCCCTGCCGAAATTGTTTTTGAGCTAAAAGGGAATGCTGTTCAATTTGACATTAAGGGGGGAGGATTTTTTTTCTATGGCTTTGACCAAAAAATATTGTACGGGAATATGGATCGGGCCATGCGTGAATTTTACGGATTGGAAGTTGTTAATGCCAATTTGCAGTATACCAACAAACCGGGCTTTGGTTACCATGCCGGTGCCGAACTAACGCTTTACGTGAACAGCCAGGTTGGCGTATCGTTAGAATGTAACTACCTGGTGGGGCAGTCTGCTTTTCCACTTACAGGAAACTACACCGGGGGTACAGGAAATACCATAGCCACCACACCGGTTGATTATCCGGATGCCAAAATTGACCTCACAGGCCTTGAGTTTTCAATTGGATTGATATTTAGTTCAGGAGGCGGCCCTGGCCCAAAAAAGAAAAGAAGGCGATAACCTATTCGACAGGTAATCCATTCACACACTTTACAACGCTGCAGTTCGGCCACACTGCCTCCAGGGTTTGACGATACCGCATGGCTTTTTCCCACGATGAAAATTTACCGGTATAAAAAACCGTAAGCCCCATTTCATTTATTTCACTATGCAAACCATGCGGAAATGAACCTGCCTTTTCTAAAATAGAATAGACTTCACCGGTATTCGCAGCTTCAAATACACGAAGGGTATAGGATGTAACCGTATCCGCAGGAATTGTACGCAATTCAACAACTCCCTTGTTATACTGTGTTAAAAGTTTTCTGGAATCATCGATAAATGTTTTAAAGGCGAGTTTTGACGATTCATCTTTAATAAAATTAGTCGGATCACTTTCAAACGTAGCTACCGGTAAAACATAGAATTTCCGTTGTGCATCAGTGGTGCGGTAAACCCATTGCAAGCGGTAATACGCTGTATCGATTACTGTAGTGGACAAATTTGTGTTTATTATTTTTTTTAATTCAACTTGCAACATGGCTCCCCCATCGCGGTAACGCGGCCGCTGACCGGAAACAAAGTTTCCGAGTGAGTAAGCTACTAGTTTATTTTCATCTCCTCGCCACTCCATAGGCTGCAGTACATGCGGGTGTGCACCAATTACCAACTGCGCTCCGTGCGTAAAGCAAAATTCAGCCAACTGCCGCTGTTGTTTGGTGGGCTGGCGTTCATATTCATTGCCCCAATGCATAAAAACAATACTGGCATCGGGTTGAAGTTCGCGGGCACGAGCCAGGTCTTTCTTTATCAGCACAGTATCAATGAGGTTTACAATATTCGGTTTTGATACGGGTATACCATTGGTGCCATAGGTATAGTTGAGAAGTGCCAGCCTGAAACCATTCTTATGGATCAACAATGGATAATCGTTCATCCGCTCTACGGTATCGGCAAACGTTCCGGTGTGCATAAATTGAAGGCTATCCAAAACACGAATTGTTCGCTCAAGTCCTCTTTTCCTGCGGTCAACGCTATGGTTATTGGCTGTTACCAGTACATCAATACCAATCTCTTTTAACGCTACCGCCAGTTCATCAGGAGCGCTGAATTGAGGATAGCCTGTATACGGTTTACCTGCAAGGGTAAGTTCAAGATTGCCTATGGTAAGGTCAACCGATTGAAAGTAAGGTTTAAGGAATTGAAAGCACGCTGCATACTCATGCTTACCGGTTTTTGAATTAAGTGCTGCGTTGATTTGTGTTTCGTGTTGCATAATATCTCCAAGAAACAGCAACGAGATGCGTGCAGTGTCTTGTCCGTTTACAAGCTTAGCGCAACACGCTACCAACAGAAAGAAAAAATATCGTAAAGCCTTTTCTAGCATGGATTAAATCTTTATCACGGTATTGTCAGCAATGGCAAATATCCGGTCCTCCATTTTGGGTTGAATGCGCGAAAGCCCCGTAAACATCCCAAAGGCAGGCAAGTAACCCTGATGTTCGCCAAAGTAATAACAAGGCAGCATAATTCTTTGCTTTCCACGGCCTAATAGCTGTACGCCCGGGTGGATATGACCTGAAATAACATAAACACCAGGTAGCGGTTCGGCCAATGGGAAATGTGAAAACAAAAACCGATCGACCCGTAAACCCTCACCGTGGAGGACTATGTTGCACCGGTTATATTGCTGGTGGGTTAGTACATCATGATTGCCGGTAACCAATTCAAACGAAACGTGGTGAAAAGCCCTTGTAAATTCACCAACCAATTCCCAATCATAATTATAGTGGCTGTGAAAAAGATCACCAATGCATACAACCCGTTGAGGTTTCAGGGTTTGCACCAGATCAATCAATACCTCCCAGTTTTTTTCGTTGGCCTTTACAGGCACAGGGATGCCGGCCTTTCGGAAATGATTAACTTTTCCCAAATGCATATCGGCCAGCAATATCATATTGTGTTTTTTCCACCATACAGCACGCTGTGGAAGAAGTTCAAACGTTTCGTTAAAAATGGTAATGTCCATAACCTATCATGCAAAAATAAAAGCATTAACTTAACCTTTCATTTACCTGATCTATGACACGATTGTTCACACTTATTTTTGTCTTCGTTGCGTGCCCAGCCTTTACGCAGGATTTATCCGAATTCAAAAAATATGAATTTCAAACGGAGCAAGATACACTTCCTTACCGTTTATTGTTTCCGGAAAATGCTGCCCGTGATAAAAAGTATCCATTGGTGATTTTCCTTCATGGCTCAGGTGAGCGCGGAAACGATAATGAGCAAAACCTGAAATACATTACCGAACTTTTTCTAAACGCTGCAAACCGAACTAAGTTCCCTGCTTATGTAGCGGTGCCCCAATGCCCAGTAGGTAAGCGTTGGGCACCGCAAGACTGGTATGGCAAAGTAGAAGAACCAGCCGCATTAGTGATGGCCCTGATTGATTCGCTGGTCAAACATGAACCGATTGATGCTTCACGGATTTACCTCATGGGCTTATCCATGGGTGGGTTTGGCACCTGGTACCTGGTTACCCGTTTCCCGGATACATTTGCTGCGGCCGTCCCCATTTGCGGGGGAGGTGACTGGAACCAGGCCCAAAAGATCAGCCACATACCGTTTTGGGTTTTTCATGGACAAAAAGATGAAATCGTATTGCCCGAACAAAGCCGCACCATGGTTGCTGCGTTGAAAAAGGCTGGTGCAAAACCGCGCTATACCGAGTACAAAAAAGTTGGCCACGATAGCTGGGTGCCAGCCTTTAAAGAACCCCAATTGCTCCCCTGGCTTTTTAGCAAATCCACTACAACTAAATGAGCAACCCAGCCAAATAATTAAGGTGCTTGGAGTATACCGCCCTAATAAAATATTTAACATTGCCGTAATATTGGAGAATGTTTTTCAGGACAACTTTACCCCCTTACAACCGTGGCTAAACACCCCATGCTTAAACCTGAAGCGACACTAAAAAGAAGGAAGAATGTCAGTGACGTTCCATACCTTAACCTTCTGGAGTGGGCCACTAAAGAGCGTACCTTTCTTATTTTTATCGGGTTGGCCTTTCTTGTTGCCGCATTTGCCACTTTCAATGGCAAAACAGCTATGTGGTTTGGTTTTTTGTTTGCGGCCTACGCAGCGGTAGCTAACGATAGCATACAATCTTTAGGTACTTTCATAGAAAGTAACAAGGATAAAAAGTGGTATATCCTCTGGCTTTTCACCGGGTTAATCCTGCTGGCCACGCTTACCTTCAGCTTTGTTTACTTTAAGGGCGATGTAACCTACCAACGCTTACTGGACAGTGAGGGCAATACGAAATATCCGTTTGACGAACAATTCTCCTACTTCCAGATAATTGCCCCGGTAGTGCTGCTAATACTCACCCGCCTGCGCATGCCGGTTTCTACTACGTTTCTATTGCTCAGTGTTTTCAGTGCCGATACCAGCGGCATTACTTCAGTAGTTTGGAAAAGTGTTTCGGGTTACATACTTGCATTTGTCGTATCGTTCCTGATCTGGTACCTGGGTTTTGATTATATCCGTAAAAATTTCAAAAAGCGAAAAGCCCATTTCGGATGGACCATTACCCAATGGGTGGTGAGCGGTTCGCTGTGGTCGGTCTGGCTGATGCAGGATGGCGCCAACATTGCCGTGTTTTTACCCCGACAGTTGGAACTTTGGCAGTTCATAATTTTTGTTGGAACTATATTTTTTGGCTTAGGTGTCCTGTTCTATTTGCGGGGCGATAAAATACAGGAAGTGGTTAGCGAAAAAGTTCGTATTTCGGATGTTCGCGCAGCCACCCTCATCGATTTTACCTATGTACTGCTACTGATCTATAAGCTGTTTGTAAGTACCATACCCATGAGTACAACATGGGTGTTTTTAGGTACGATTGGCGGGCGCGAGATGGCCGTTAGCTTAGCGCGTAAGAAGAAAGGTTTTAAACATAAAAATAAAGCATTAAAAGTTATTGGGCGTGACTTCCTTTACGCCACCATAGGATTGATTATTTCGGTAGCCCTTGCCTCAGGCGCAAATCCAACCATCCGAAATAACATCATTGAATATTTCCGTAACCTGTTTTAGTCACGAATCAGCAAAACAGGTACTTCAACTTGCGTGGCAATTAAGCTTGTTGATGGCGTACTGAACAGTTTATCAAGCAAGCCCGGGTTACGGTTAATTGTACAGAGCAGGTCGATATTGTTGGTGTTTACACATTTCACCATGCTTTTCACCACGTCATCATCTTGTGGGTTTAATACCTTTGCCTCCATAGCGTAAACAGTATTAAACTTATTCACCCATTCTGCAATATCTTTATCGCTTGAATACCCTCCCCGTATGTTCAATACGGATAATCCTTGTGCGCTTTTCTTAATTACCTCGATAAATGGCTCAAACTCGCGAAGGTTGAACGACTTCATATCCGTTGCCAACACGGCCCGGTTAGGGATTTTTGGGTTATGCGACCGTGGAACAACCAGGATTGGCACCTTGGTGCTTTGGGTTAGGCTTGTCAATAAACTTTCTCTTCCGGGTTGCCGGTCCGTATTTCGGCCAAGCACAATAAGCGTAGGTTTAAGCTTTTCAATTTGCTTCAATAAACATTCTTTTACGTCACCCTCTTCTATTATTTCCTCTACATCAATTCCTTCCAGCGAAATAATTTCATGTAGGGATTTCATTTTTTCCTGAACACGCTTGCTTAACCGATGAGCACCCCAGCCCGAAGTCGGGTTTGCCGATCCAGGTATTTCAGGGGGATTAACAACGTGGCCAAGCACAACTTTTCCTTCGGCATGACTGGCCAGCATAATCGCATATTGAAGTGTAAGCTCCCCATTTTTAGGACAACTCTAAATTAGGAAATTTATTCATTGTTATTGTTGTAACCGGTTGTGGGTTTGTGGGAAACTCGTTTCGAGTTTCCCATAAATCCACGGCCAGCATGTCCGCAGGACTGCGCCCTTCGAGCGCATCATGTGGACGGTCATAGTTGTAATCATTCATCCACTCATCAGCTAGGATTCTTACCTGGATAAGGGATTCAAATAAGTACGCATCGAGAACATCTCTTCGGAAGCTTCCATTGAAACGCTCGATGTATGCATTCTGTGAAGGCTTGCCCGGTTGAATAAACTGAAGCTGGATGTTGCGTTCTTCGCACCATAGGCCGAGTTTGCTTGAGATGAATTCGGGGCCATTATCAACCCTGATTCGCTGTGGTTTTCCTCTCCATTGAATGACTTGTTCAAGTACCCGTATCACTCGCTCAGCCCGTAGCGAAGTATCAACTTCAATAGCAAGGGCCTCACGGTTAAAGTCGTCCAGCAAGTTGAGTACTCTGAACTTGCGACCCGATAGAAGGGAATCACTCATAAAGTCCATCGACCAGCTTGCATTGATGTGGCTAACAGCCTCCAGGGGCTGAAGAACGCGTGCTGGTAATCTCCTTTTTCCTTTTCGTTTCATATTCAACTTCAATAATTTATACACCCGATGGATGCGTTTGTGGTTCCACAACAATCCTTCTTTCCTTATCCTGAAATACATTTTCCAAAATCCTTCGGTAGGCCGTTTCTCAGCTAAGTTCTGGAGTTTATCAATCACCGCATGATCGTCCGTCTTACTTCGATAGTAGTAAACCGAACGTGAGAGATCCATCACTTCACAGGCCCGACCGAGGCTGACTTGAAAAGTCGTTCTCAGATAATCTACACGGGTTCGCTTCTCAGCGGGCCTTAGAACTTTTTTCCCAAAACGTCTTTGAGCATCTTGTTGTCCAGCGCCAGGTCACCATACATCTGCTTGAGCTTCCGATTTTCTTCCTCAAGCTCCTTAACGCGCTTAAGTTCGTTCATCTCCATACCTCCGTACTTAGCCTTCCAATTATAAATAGTGGCTTTGGACACTCCGTGCGAACGGGCAATGTCCTGGATGTTTTTGCCAGCATCAAACTCCTTGAGAATAGTGAAAATCTGGGCTTCGGTAAATCGTGTTCTTTTCATTTTTAACAGTTTAAAGTTAGACCTTTTGTCTAATTCAAAACTGTCCTATTTTCGGGGGAGCTTACAGAAGTGCATTATACGAACACTCCGAAAAATCAACAGGAATAAAATAGGTAACTTTTTTCATAGCGGAAATCAGTGACTGTCCAACTCGAATTCTTTTACCATTTCTTTACCATGGCCACCGTTTTTTGCTACAGGCTTATGAATATTAGTAATTACTTCAACATTAATGTTCTTGGATTTTGCCTGGCTCTTGAAGTCTTCAATAATTTCCATCACATCATAGTCAATATGCACGGAGCGGCTCATATCGATAGTTACTTTTGTGCCCTCCTTAACACGGCTCAATTCCTTTCTTATGCTTCCCTTATTCAGGAAAACCACTTCCTCGGCCAACGTCATTCTTATTTCATCTCCATCATCAGTTTTTCTTTTATGGATAAAATGCGAATTCTTATAGCTGTTTCTAAGGATGATAATCACGGCCACTACCATACCAATTCCAATGCCCTTCAATAAATCGGTAAATACCACACCTAAAACAGTAGCGATGAATGGAAGAAACTGGCTCCATCCTAACCGGGCCACATCTTTAAAAACAGACGGCTTAGCCAGTTTATAGCCCACCACCAGCAACACGGCTGCCAATACCGATAATGGTATCAGGTTGAGTATACGCGGAATGGCCACAACACATAGCAAAAGCAAAAAACCGTGCATAATGGCCGACATTTTTGTTTTACCACCCGATTGAATGTTGGCCGAACTACGGAGAATAACCTGCGTCACAGGCAGCCCTCCAATGAGGCCTGAAATCATATTACCGCTGCCTTGTGCAATTAATTCACGGTTTGTGTTTGTTGTGCGTTTGTAAGGATCCAACTTATCGGTAGCTTCAACAGAAAGCAACGATTCAATACTGGCCACAACAGCAAGGGTGAATGCAACCACCCACACCTCTTGATTAACCACTGCTGAAAAGTCAGGCAATGAAAACTGTCCTAAAAAACTTTTAATATTGGTGGCCACCGGTACAGAAACCAGGTGATCATTACTTAATGACCATGCCGGCAGAAATGCCTGAGTGATCGACTGATAAAGAATACCAACCACTACAGCTACCAACGGGCCCGGAACAAGTTTAAAAAACTGGTGCCTCTTTGTCAGGTACAAATCCCACAACAGGATAATGGAAAGACTAATGGTGCTGATCAATATTGCCGCAGGCGTTACGGCATCTGCCATATAAAGCAACTCTGAAAATGTATTGTGGCCATCGGTTTGTTCAAAAGCAAAATCGCCTTCGTAGTCTGCATCGTAGCCAAACGCATGCGGTATTTGTTTAAGGATGATAATAATACCGATAGCTGTTAGCATACCCTTAATGACGGAGGTTGGAAAGTAGTAGCCGATGATACCAGCCCGCGCAAAACCTAAACCAATTTGGATAAGGCCGGCCAGTACCACCGCTACCAGGAATACCTCGAAAGAGCCAAGTTGTTGAATAGCCGTTAAAACAATTACAGTTAGTCCGGCAGCCGGGCCGCTAACACCCAATTGCGAATTGCTGATGGAGGCAACCACAATACCACCAACAACACCAGCAATTACCCCGGCAAAAAGTGGCGCCCCACTGGCCAAGGCAATGCCCAGGCATAATGGTAAAGCCACAAAAAAAACTACCAGGCTTGCCGGAAAATCATAACGCAGTGACGAAAAAAGTCCCCTCCTGTCATAACCATTTAAATTCATCGTCTATAAAATTTTTGTACCCTGTAAGGTCGCAGAAATTCATTAAGCTAAGATTAGAATGACATTAAAATCAGATTAAAATCCAATTAGATATGCATATAGTCCGGGTGTAATGCAAGGCTATTTATCTGTAGATGAGCACTTTAATGATCACCAATTGGAGATCGTAACCTTTAGGATTTTTGAATTACCGGCAGAACGATCCGAACAACAGTGCCCTTATTCAATTCAGACTCAACCTCGAATCTACCGCTGTGCAGTTCAATGATTTTTACCGTGAGCGGAATACCGATACCTGTTCCCCGTATTTTGCGCACATTCTCAGCCCGGAAAAACGGCTGCCTTATTTTAGGTATGTCAGCAGGGGCAATACCAACACCTTGATCGCGAACAGAAATAATTACATGATCATCCTGGTATAAAATATCTACCGTAACGGGGGCATTGCCCGAAAATTTACTGGCATTGTCCAAAATATTTATGAATGCCGTTTGCAACAAGTTCATGTTGCCGCTTAAGCCCAGGTTTACCAAATCGGCATGAATGTCAAAGTTGAACCGAACCTGGTTTTCTGGGTTCAGTAAATCAAATTTCTTTTTTGATTCCAGTAACAACCTGGAGAGCGGAATGATCTCAAGTTTAAAGTCGGCTGCATTATAGCTTACTGTTGAAAGTTGCAGCAGGTTATTGACCAACAGGTTCAACCGGTCGGCTTCAGATTGAATGGTTTTCAGTGACTCCTGATACTCCTGTACCGGCCGGTCCTTATCCAGGGCAAGGTCTGCTTCCCCAATTATTACCGTAAGCGGATTACGGATTTCATGGGATGCATTGGCCACAAACAATTTCTGCGAATGGAACGCTTCATCCAACCGGTCGAGCAAACGGTTAAATGCCAGGGCCAACTGTCCGATCTCATCTTCGGGATTGAACACACGTAACCGCTCGTGCAGGTTGCTTACACTAATGGTATTGGCCTTTTTTATTTTGGCCGAAATAGGTGCCAATATCCTGTTCGACAGGTAATAGCTTGTGAGTATCATAATCACAACCCCAATAATGAGTCCGGTAATCAAAATCGTTCGTAAGTTTTTTAATACATTAATCCCAACCAGGTCAACCGCAACAATCAGCACGGCATAACTCCCGCCTGAAAGTTGGAATATGCGCCCCGCGCCTTGCCGGTTTTCATTGGAATAATACGCAACTCCTTCACTTTCTAATTGATCAATGAATTCTTGTGGGTAGGGATATCTCAATGAGTCACGCCAACCTGCTTTTACCTGAACAACTTCCTCGGTTTCTTCCGGAAGTATATTCAAAAACTGTTCGCGTATGAGTTCATACGATTCTTCCGTAAAGCTTTCGCGTTCCAGGAACATTTTTTCGGTAATATCAACACGCTTCATCAGGCGTATGTTAAATTCCTTTTGCCGGTATTGTGCTGAGAAATAGTAAACGGAAATACCAAACGCCAGCAGCACCAATGAAGATGTGATGCCAAAAAATATCGAAAACCTATGCCTGATTTTCACGGTCTGCGTCTTTAATCGTATAGCCCATGCCTACAATGGTTTTGATGAGGGGTGGTGAAAATTCATGGTCGATTTTTTTTCTTAGGTAGTTAATATAAACGTCCACCACGTTTGTACCCAGATCGTGGTTAATATCCCACACATTCTCGAGGATATCCGTACGGGAAACAACCCTGTTTTTGTTAAGCAACAGGTATTCCAACAACCGGAATTCACGTGCTGTAAGGTCAATTAGTTTGCCCGCGCGAAAAACTTCTTTGGCATCTGAATCAAGTTTCAAGTCGCTAACCGAAAGGATTTTATTCACCACGGTTTTCCTACGGACCAGGGCCTGCACACGGGCCATTAACTCCTTAAACTTGAAAGGCTTGGTCAGGTAATCATCGGCACCAATGGTCAGTCCATCCACAATATCATCGGTAGTGCCCAATGCGGTTAGCATCAATACGGGAGTTTGGTTGCCGTGTTCATTGCGCAGTTTCTTGCAAACTTCAAGGCCATTCATGCCGGGCATTACAATATCCAGGATAATAACATCATAAGTATCGCTTAGCGCCATGGTTAAACCGGTAGCACCATCAAATGCCTGTGCAACCTGGTAGCCATTTTCTTCTAATCCTTTTCGGATAAAAGAGGCTACATATTGTTCGTCCTCAACAAGTAAAATTTTCAAAGGCAGTTTTTTTACTGCTCAAGTTACGAAATTGAAAATAGATAAAACCGCGTTAACTCAACTATTGGCGGCCAAGTTGATAGGATATACCGGTCTTGAACCATCGGCCCGGCATGGTAACCAGGTTGGTTTCACGATAGGTAACATCAAAAATATTGGTCACATCAACAAAGGCTCCCCACTGCTTCCTCTCCCATGACAAGCGCGAATCCACCAGCGAATAATCGTCCATGGTAACGCGGTCGCAGAATCGGTACTGAACCGTGTGTTTTATTTGGGGGCCATAGTTCAGCACGAAAGAGGCAATAACCTGGTGCCTTAGGTTTTCGAGCGCATAGCGAGAGAAAGAACCATCATCAACTTTATCGGCATTTATTTTTGTGTATGCTAAATCCAGTTTATTAATTAAACGCAATTGGCGCGCAGGGCGAATTGTAAAGTTTATATCCCAGCCATTCATGTTTACACCAATCAGGTTATCGGGGCGCCACGGATCAGTTTCAGCTTCCTTTGTCCAATCGATTATGCGTTTGCCTTGTCGCTCAAAGTATGATACCTGCCCACTAAGCCAGTGAAGTTCAATAAATTTTAAGCCGGCCTCATAGCTAAATGCATACTCGGGTTTTAAATCCGGATTGCCCATATTCACCGGATCGGAATAATATAGATCAGTATAGGTTGGCACCCGGTAAGTATATCCAAAATTACCATATGCTTTTACGTGCCGGTTAAGCAGAAAGCCTGCATCGACACCGGGAAAAATATTGGAACCAAAATCAGAATAATAGTTGTACTGCACCCCGGGTGTTATGTCGAAACGGCCAGCCTCAAAGCGATGCTCGGCAAACACGGTCAATACTGAACGTTCACGGTCACCCAGGTTATTACTGCTCAGGCTCAGGTGGTTGGCATCAATGCCTAATCCTGTACTACCCGCTTTGCTTTTAATTACTGCATTTGCTTCATAACCAACTGTACTGTTTACATGAAGGTTGCGATATAATGAAGGATTGCTGCGCACAAAAATGTACTCATCCTCATTCCTCCGCCAATATAGGCGGTGGTTAAGCGAAACATTTTCGCGTGGTTGGGTTTGCAATGAAACGGCCATCAGGCTGGTTTGTACCGACTCAAACTGATCCTGAAAAGCCGGGCTGGCATAAAAACCGTTGGCGCCAAAGCTCCGGTCGCTAAGGCCTGCCAAAACATTCCAACTGCCCAGGGTATTGCTCCAAGAGCCCTGGTAAAAGTAATTGGCGATCACATAGTCGGTATTGTATTTATACCCATCGGAAAAATCGCGGCTTGTTGAAAAGTAATGTGATACACCGTTGCTTTTTAATGAAGCTCCCAACCGAAAGCCGCCCAGTCCGAAATCGCCTGCAGTCGCTTGAATCTTGATAAAGTTTTCTTCAGGGTTTTTAGTAACAATGTTAATGGCACCGGCAAATGCATTTTGGCCGAACACTCGGGCGGCAGGCCCTTTTAAAATTTCAATTCGCTCTACGTTGTCAATATCCACCGGCAGGTTAAGGGAATGGTGGCCGGTTTGCGGATCGCTGATTTTTATGCCGTTTACTAGAATCAAAACCTGGTCGAACGTACTGCCCCGGATGCCGGCATCAGCCTGCACACCGTGCGCCCCCCGTTGCCGGATGTCAACCCCGGCCACATAATGCAACACATCGCTTACACTAAGGGAAGGCGTCTGGCGGATATCGTTTGCGGTTACAATAAAAACGTTGGCCGATGTTTCATTGAAACCGGTTTGAATACGGTTTGCCCGGATAGGTACTTCATCCAACACACGTACACTATCTTGTACCTGAAAGCCATGGGAAAGGGATGGGAAAACAATGAGTATACAAAGCCAATAACGCATATGGGGTAACGATTAAATCAGCGCGAATATAATGTAATGTGGTAGTTTGCAAAGCCTGTGGCCGTATTGATACTAACCCTATACATTTGTTGGTACTATGCATTGCCCGTTATGTAACCAAGCCCAAAACCACGTGCCTGTAGCAGAAGCTGACAAGCGGACTTATTTTCGTTGTACCCATTGCCACATGGTTTTTACAAAACAATATCCCACCGAAACGGAAGAACGAGAACGTTACCGCTTCCACAACAACACGATTGAAAACCATGGCTATGTTACCTTTCTTTACCAGGCCATTACACCTGCTTTGCCTTACCTAAAAGGCCAACAACACGGACTTGATTATGGGTGCGGCCCTGAACCTGTATTATCAAAATTATTGGAGCAAAACCATTCGCTTTACTGCAAAAACTATGACCCGTTATTTTTTCGGGAACTGCCCAGTGGAAAATTTGATTTTATTTTTAGTACCGAATGCTTTGAACATTTCCACAACCCGGCCAAAGAAATAGTACACATCAAAAAGCTGCTTGAACCAGGTGGCGTGCTGGTGGTGATGACAGCCCTATGGAACGAAACCCTGAACCTCTCAACCTGGCACTACCTTAGGGATATAACCCATGTTTGTGTTTTCCATTCCACAACCTTTGATTATGTATGTCAACAGTTTGGTTTTGTTCAGCTTTACAATGACAGCCGAAGGGTTGTTATCCTCAGAAGTATTTGAGTGAGTGCGTCCGGTACTTTCTTTCAGCTCAGCAGAAATAAAAAAATCAACGGAAAAATTATTCCCACCAATGCTAACTTCCAGCCCCTACGCCTGAAACTGTTTTCACCCTTCACAATAAACATCCCGGTGCCGGCAATCACGAGCATGGCCACACCAAAAACATCGGAATAGTATATCCACCACTTGCTGGTATCCACATGCAGAATAGTCATCTGCCCCAGCACGGGGGTAATCCTATAATGAACAATAGACCCTGCCCCTGTAGTAATGTCCACATCCACATCGCGATTAACATAAGAGATGCGTAAGTTATTTCCATTGAGGGTAAACCTGCGCAGGTTATCTGCAATGTTTTGTTGCTGCGTGAACGAAGCAATGAAGGAATCGTTAACAGAATCCTTGTGAACTGGAGCTATGGTAATTTCCTTGATTTCTGCTTTGTACCTTCTGGGGTGCCAAGCCTGGCGATGGTTTAGAAATATTCCAGAAAAAGAAAAGGCAATGATCAGGCCCAGGTAGAAGTATGCAATATCGCGGTGCGTGTTGCGGGCAGTAAGTTTCATGGGGTTGGAGATTTAAAGGGGCGAAAGTAGATCAAAAAAGATTAATCCAACGAAGTCAACTCAAGCTTTCTGAACTCCACCTCGGATCCTTCGGCCTGCAAGGCAATCTGTCCTTTACTGGCGGTGCAATTTGTACCGTGGTTTACCAAATCCCCATTCACCCACACTTTTATTTCATTTCCCGTGCACTCAATGATCATGGTGTTCCACTCGCCTAGCGGGCGCTCCGATCCATCGGTTAGGTTAACTATGCGCCTTGCCTTTCCTTCTATAATGCCCCAAGTCTCCTTTGGGCCGCGCCTGGCTTCCATATCCGGCACGGTGATATCCTCCACAATAACCCAAAAATCACCAGCGTTCTCGTGCATCATCTGCACTTCTACAGACTGCGGAAACATGCTGTACAATGCGCGTGGTTTTGAAACATGCACCAGCACACCGCAATTACCAGGCTCTCCTGAAAAACGGTATTCAACTTCCAACCTGTAATTTTCAAACACACTATCAGTGATCAAATGCCCACGGGGTTCGCCTAAGCTTACCAACATGCCCTCACGTACAACAAACGGAGATTGGATATCACTGGTGTCCATAGCCGGAACATCAACGTGCCAGCCGGTAAGATCTGTGCCGTTGAAAAGCTGAATGGTCTTGTTGTTGCCTTCTTTGGTCGGCTGACAAGCGAAAACTAAAAGCATCACTACCGCAGTAGCAAATGACTTAGTAAATAAGTTATTACTCATGTTGTTGAACGTATATGACTATTGGAATTAACAGATTATAAAAATAATAAATCTGTTGGCAAATGGAAGGAGATCTCTAATTCCACCAACTCAGTGGCAGTGTTAACTCGCCAATGTTATTAATCACCAGGTCGGGCTTAAAGGCATAGTTGTTAAGGTCTTCCTTCTTTGAAATACCTGATAATACAAGAATGGTTTTGTAACCCATCTGTACGCCTCCGCGGATATCGGTTTCCATAGTATCACCGATCACGGTAGTATTCGCAGTCTCCAATCCAATAAACTTGCGCGCAGACCGCATCATTACCGGGCTGGGCTTGCCGGTAACAAAGGCTTTTTTCCCTGTGGCTTCTTCTATCATGGCGGCCGTAGCCGCTATGCCCAAATTGTTCCAGCCCTTTTGTTTAGGTGAGGGGTCGCGGTTGGTGGCAATCAGTTTTGCGCCTTCCAGTATCATATCCACCGCACGTTGCACCATCTCGAGGGTGAAATTTCTTCCCTCACCCAGCACCACAAAGTCAGGTTCGGTATCTACCATCACCAAACCCTGATCATGCAAACTGGATAACAATCCACCCTCACCCAATACATACACAGTTCCTTTTGGCGCCTGACTTGCAATAAATGAGGCCGTGGCCATAGCGCTGGTATAGATGTGCTTTTCAGATACTACAATACCGAGGCGTTTCAGTTTGCGAACCACTTCCAGGCTGGTACGCTGACTGTTGTTGGTCATAAAGGCAAAAGGTATATCTTGTTTGACCAGATTGTTGATAAACGTATCGGCACCCGGCAACAATTTATCTCCACCATAGATCACACCATCCATGTCGATTAAAAGTCCTTTCATACACTACTTTCTAATATGATGTAAGGTAATTAATTATTGTAAGGAGTGGTGAATAGAATCACTAGCAAAATTGGAATTGCCAGAAAGGCCTCTCTGGAAGATCAATTCAATCGATTGAGAAGCGGTAGCTTAACCAAAAAGTAAAATAAAATTATCCATCCTTTCGGGTCAACTTCTTCTGAGATGGTGCACGGTTAAAAAGGAAACGATCAAAAACGGGATGGTTGAGAATAATATCCGATAGTTAAATCCGATTATCCCGATCACAAACATAAAAATCAATAACACGCCAATGCCAGCCATACCGGTATAGGTCAATACTTTACCCGGACGCTTTTGAAATAACGTAATGAGTAGTAGTGCTTGCCCCACTAAGGGAAGTATAGTAAATGGATGGGCTGCAGAAACCGGATCTGAAAATAACTTTGAAATCACTTCGACCTCAGCCTGAAATAAAAAAACCGAGTTGTCTTTACCCCATTCCAGGTAACCGAAAAGGGAGGTGAGTATGAGCAGGCCATTGAGTATTTTGCCTTTCATAATTTGCTGGGCATTCAGGTTAGTGCCTTATACTTCTTTTGTATATCCCGGATGGTCTCCTTCATCAGCTTTGTTAACTTCTGCTCATCAATATCTGAAAGCTTATTAATGTAAATACAGGCCTTTCCCATTTTGTATTTGCCCAAGTCTGTTAATAGATGTTCGTGTTCCTTTAGCCCGGTGAATACATACAGTGAAATAGCCGCCTTTCTGGGTGAGAATCCGATCAGCGGAGCTTCACCCTCATGTCCACTCTCATATTTGTAATGATACTTTCCAAATCCAATAATACTTGGCCCCCACATTTTTGGTCTATGGCCGGAGATGTTTTGCATCAATTTTAACAACTCCAGGCTATCCTTTTTCTTTTGCTCGGTGTTGGTAAATTCATGAATAAAGTCAATGACATTTATAGTTGTTTCGGTGGTTTTGTTGGTGGCCATTTCTTTAACGTTTAACTGCTCTTCATACCGAATGTACTCAATAATCTATTCTTTATAAGCTACCGACATCTTTTGGATCCTGTCCTTCAACTGCTCACTGGTTAACTTATCACGGCTCAGCCTATCCACCATGATGGGGAAAGCAAATGGTGTGGGTTTATCGGGTTGGGTGATGATTATTTTCTGATGATTGATCCGGTCGAGGGCTTTGCGCAACCGTGCTTCTTCCAGCTGAAAATCCATTACCTCTTCATAGGCTTGCCGGAATAATAAATTATGAGCTTCATACTCGTGAAACACTTCAAAGAAAAGTTGGGAGGAAGATTGCAGGTGGCGGTCTTTTATCGGTTTACCCGGATAACCTTTAAACACCAATCCGGCAATGGCGGCAATATCGCGGAATTTTCTGCGCGCCATTTCCGTGGAATTGATGCTGGCCTGAATGTCCTTCATCAATTCTTCGGTACCCAGCACGTTGGTTTCCACGGCTTCTTCAATCGGAATTTCCTGGTCGCTTAAAAGTTCAAAACCATAATCGTTCATGGCAATAGAAAAGGTGATGGGCTTGATCTTCGCGATGCGAAACGCCACTAATGCGGCCATGCCTTCATGCACGGCCCGACCTTCAAACGGATACATCACCACATGATGCCCTTCACCAGTTTCAAAATACTCAATAAGAAAATCACGTTTGCCCGGCAGGTGTGATCGTGATTTTTGTAAATCAAACAAAGGTTTTAAAAACATTAGCTCTTCATCGTGTTCGTTTCCTTCCACTACTTCGTTAAGCTTATTACGAATGAGTTCACTCAGTTGCGAGGACAGCGGCATCCTTCCACCCTGCCACGAAGGAACCAATCCCGATTTGCGCTTGCTCTTGCGCACCTGCGCTTCCATGTCTTTGATGCGCACCAGTTCAAGCACCTGGCCGGCAAACCAAAACGTATCCCCCGGATTTAACCGCGAGATAAAATACTCTTCAATGGTGCCAAGGTATTTTCCGGTAACATACTTTACATGAAGTGATGTGTCGCCCACAATGGTGCCAATGGAGAGCCGGTGGCGTTGGGCAATCCTTCGGTCTTCTACTTTGTAGCGTCCATCCTTTTCAATAATCACTTTGCGGTATTCATCATAAGCCTGCAACGAGTCGCCACCGGTGGTAATAAAGTTGAGCATCCACTCCCACTCTTCATCACTGATACTGCTATAACTAAAAGTCGATCGTATCTCTTTTAAAATTTCATCGGGATAAAAACCATCCGACACAGCCAGAGTAACCAAATATTGCATCAGCACATCAAACGAGCGAATGTAGGGAATGCGCTCTTCCACAATTCCTTTGTCGATTGCTTCGCGCAACGCAGCGGCTTCCATCAACTCCAATGAATGTGTAGGAACAAAATAAATCCGGCTCACTGCACCCGGCTGGTGACCGCTTCTTCCAGCACGCTGCAGGAAACGAGCAACACCTTTCGGACTGCCCACTTGTATTACCCTTTCCACCGGACGGAAGTCAACCCCCAAATCCAAACTGGAAGTGCACACCACAGCTTTTAACTTACCATCGTACAACTGATCTTCCACCCAGTTGCGCATTTCCTTACTGATGGACCCGTGATGCATGGCGATAAGCCCGGAAAGCTCAGGCGCTTTGTCCAGCATTTTCTGATACCAAATCTCCGCGAAGGAACGTGTGTTGGTGAAGATGAGTGTGCTGGTGCTGCCCTTTACAATTTCTATCACCTTGTTAAGTAATTGAATACCCAGGTGCCCGGCCCAGGGCATGGTTTCTACGGAGTCGGGCAAAACAGAAATGACTTCAACCCGCTTTTTGATGTCCGCCCGAATATAGCCCCCCTTGCTCCCCCCAATTGCAAGGGGGGAATTAGCGTGAGGGATTAATATCTCCAGGGCCTGCTCCATATTGCCGATGGTTGCTGAAATGCCCCATACCTTTAATGATGGTGATATCGTTCGTAAACGGGAAAGTGCCAGCTCTACCTGCACCCCACGTTTAGAGCCCATCAACTCGTGCCACTCATCAGCTACTACTACTTTTAAATCTTTAAAAAAATCAACGTAGTTTTTTTGAGCCAGCAGCAGGTGCAGACTTTCTGGCGTGATGATGAGAAACTCCGGAGGTTTTGATTTCTGTCGCTCGCGTTCCTTACCCGAAGTATCGCCCGAGCGTACCGCTACTTTCCATTTCATGCCCAATCCCGCTATGGCACGGGTAGCTGACAGTTCAATTTCCTTTGCCAACGCACGAATGGGTGTTATCCAAACGGCCTGCAATCCATTTTCCCCTTTTGTTTGGTGTGGATGCTTCGTCAGGAACTCAAGCAGTATGGGCACCAAAAGCGAATAGGTTTTACCACTACCGGTTGGTGCATTTACTAACCCGCTTTTACCTCTTAAATAAGCTTGCCAGGCCTCATACTGAAATGAAAATGGCTTCCAGCCTTGTTGGCTGAACCAAAAATCGGCCGGTGCAAATTGAGACGGGGTCATTTCCGCAAAGAAAGACAATCCGTAACCCTTAAAAAACGAGCCGTGCTAAACATTATACTCATTTGTGTGTTTACCTTTGAAATTGAACTACATGGGCCAATACTCTATTAAAGAACTCGAAAAGCTTTCTGGCATAAAAGCCCATACCATACGCATTTGGGAAAAACGGCACCATATTGTTGAGCCGCAGCGTACCGGTACCAACATCAGGCTCTACTCCGATGATGACTTGAAGAAGATCATCAATGTATCGCTACTCAATACCAACGGTATTAAAATCTCCCACATTGCCGACATGACCACGGACGAAATAAACGGCAAAATCCTGGAGTTAAGTGAACAAAAATCCGATACTGTAATTTTCATCGATCAACTTATTGTTGCCATGGTTGATCTGGATGAGGAAAAATTCGAAAAGCTTTTGTCGGGATTTATTTTACGATTTGGTTTTGAGCGCACCGTTACCGAAATCATTTACCCCTTTATGGAAAAGATAGGGGTGCTTTGGCAAACCGAAAACGTAACGCCTGCCCAAGAGCATTTTATTTCACACTTAATCCGGCAAAAATTAATTGTTGCCTTGGATGGGCTGCCGCTAACCCCAACCATTCCCAAACGGGTATTGCTTTATTTGCCCGAAAATGAATGGCACGAGTTGGGGCTTTTATTCTATCATTATGTTGTTCGCAAAGCTGGCTTTAAAACCATTTACCTTGGCCAAAGCGTTCCGTTTAAAGACATACTTAGTGTTACAGAAACGCACCAACCCGACATCATAATCACCAGCATCATTAGTTCACCCTTCGGAACAAAGGTGGAAGAATACCTCAGACAACTGGCTACTGCTTTCCCAGGCAAGAAAGTTCTCGTTTCTGGGTATCAAACCAGGCATTTAGAAAGAAATAATTTCAAAAACATTGAAATCTTCCGAAACGTGCTGGATCTCAAGCAATTGCTATCTATCTCCTGAAGTAATAATGTTTAATATTTTATAATATTAGTTAAACATTTTTATATGAATTAGCGTATATATCTTGTTTTTGTTCAACTTTTACTTAAATTTGTTAAACAAACAGCAAGAGCCATGACAGCACTAGAATTCGATTACCAGATTGCCAGCCTACGCCCCACATTAAAATCGTTCACCCGCAGGTTCACAAACGATAAAGAAGAGTCGCACGACCTGGTGCAGGACACCATTCTCAAGGCGCTCACGTACCGCACCAAGTTTCGTGAAAACACTAACCTGAAAGGATGGCTGTTCACCATCATGCGTAACACGTTCATTAATAACTACCGGAAAAATCAGCGTGCCAGAACATCGCATGATGATACAAAAGAGTTGTACTTCCTGAACGTAGAAGACACACACACCTTCAACTCTCCGGGCTCAAACTTCGAGTATAAAGACATCTGGAACAAGGTTAACAGTTTACGCGATGAATTGCTTGTTCCGTTTAAGATGCACACCTCCGGTTACAAGTACCATGAGATTGCCGATCACCTTAACATACCGATTGGTACCGTGAAGAATCGGATTTTTCATGCGCGTAAAGAAATTCAAAACAAGTTGGCCGGATATTGATTATCTTGAGTAGTTGGAATAAAGATTTGTCCGGTAAAAACACATGAAAAAAGTTGCTGTCATAGGTTCAGGTTTTGCCGGATTATCCTCTGCGTGTCATCTTGCCAAAGCCGGTTACTCAGTAACAGTTTTTGAAAAAAACAGTACCCCGGGCGGGCGCGCCAGGAAATTTGAAGCCCAGGGATTTACTTTTGATATGGGACCCAGTTGGTACTGGATGCCCGATGTATTTGAAAAGTTCTTTGCGTCCTTCGGCAAAAAACCTTCCGACTATTATACCCTAGAAAGGTTGGATCCATCCTATCGGATTTATTATTCGGCCGAGGAACAACTCGATATTCCTTCCGGCATTGATGCACTTTGCAAGATGTTCGACCGGCTTGAACCCGGCAGCAGTAAAAACCTCTTGAAATTCCTGGAGGAAGGAAAATACAAATATGAAATCGGGATAAATGAACTGGTCTATAAGCCTGGTCTGTCACTTTTAGAATTGGCCGATCCCAAATTAATGACCGGAGTTTTTAAACTCCATGTCTTTCAATCCATATCCACATACGTCAGAAAATATTTTAAAGAAAAGAAGTTAATCCAGTTACTGGAGTTCCCCGTATTGTTTCTGGGAGCAACCCCTGAAAAAACTCCCGCGCTATACAGCTTAATGAACTATGCGGATATGGCCTTAGGTACCTGGTATCCGCAAGGTGGCATGCATAAAATTATTGAAGGCATGGTACAACTGGCTACTGAGCTTGGGGTAACATTTGAATTCAACAGTGCTGTTCAACAATTGGAATTAAATGCTGTGAAGGCAAAAGGTGTAATGGTTAATAACCAATTAAGACCATTCGACTACATTATTGCCGGTGCGGATTATCATCACGTAGAACAAACCCTGATCCCGGAATCCTTCAGACGTTACGATGCCTCATATTGGGATAACAGAGTAATGGCACCTTCAAGTCTTATCTTCTACCTGGGGCTCAACAAAAAACTTGATGGTGTACTTCATCACACCTTATTCTTCGATCAGGATTTCGGCAAACATTCAGAAGAGATTTACGAAAATCCGCAGTGGCCCAGCAGTCCTCAGTTTTATATCAGTTGTCCATCCAAAACAGATGCGACCGTTGCACCTGCCGGTCATGAAAATGTTTTCATTCTTATACCGGTAGCACCGGGCCTTAAAGATGATGATACTACACGCGAGCACTACTTTAACATGGTGATGGATCGGTTTGAGAAAATGACCGGACAATCCATTCGCGACAGTATTGTATTTAAGCGTAGCTATGCCCATAATGATTTTATGGCTGATTATAATTCCTTTAAAGGAAATGCCTATGGATTAGCCAACACCTTGCTCCAAACGGCAAATCTTAAACCCAGCATCGTAAACAAAAAAATAAATAACCTGTTTTATACAGGACAATTAACCGTTCCGGGCCCGGGTGTGCCACCCTCCCTGATTTCAGGACAAGTGGTGGCTGGAGAGTTGATTAAACGGGATAAAAAAGTATAAACCTTTAGTATTGAGTAACTTTACCACGGGATGAAAGAACTTTACGACAAAGTCGCTATTCGATGCAGCCGGTTAACCACCCGGGCTTACAGTACCTCTTTTTCGCTTGGTATACTCTGCTTGAAGAAAGAATTACGCGATCCCATTTATGCTATATATGGGTTTGTAAGATTTGCTGATGAGATTGTAGACACCTTTCACGAATACAATAAGCAGGAACTGTTCATTCGCTTTAAAGAAGAAACCTATAAAGCCATTGAAGAAGGTATCAGCCTGAATCCCATCCTTCACAGTTTTCAGGAAACGGTACGAAAATATTCCATCGATCGTTCATCCATCGATTTGTTTTTGCGCAGCATGGAAATGGACCTGAGCTTAAAAACCTACGACCAACAGGGCTTGAAGGAATACATTCTGGGTTCGGCTGAGGTAGTGGGGTTAATGTGTTTGCGTGTTTTTGTAAAAGGTGATCAAGAACAATACAAAAAACTCAAACCCATGGCTATGAGCCTGGGCTCTGCATTTCAAAAAATAAATTTCCTCCGCGACCTGAATGCCGACTACCTGCATATGGGGCGTACCTATTTTCCAGGATTAGATTTTGATAAATTTGATGATGCCAAAAAAACTGAAATTGAAGAAAGCATCAAGATAGATTTTGAAGAAGGCTTAAAAGGCATTAAGCTCCTGCCCCGCTCCTCTCGCTTCGGGGTGTATGTGGCCTACGTTTATTATACAGCCCTTTTCAATAAAATAAAAAACACCCCCTGCGAGCGTGTATTGGAGAGCAGGATACGCATTCGTAACCGGCACAAGGCAAGGCTACTGGCTTATTCGTATGTTAAGCATCAACTGAATCTGATCTGATGGAAGAGTACGTTATTTTGGTTGACGAGCATGACAATGAATTGGGTGCCATGGAAAAAATGGAAGCCCATATAAAAGGTGTTTTACATCGTGCTTTTTCTGTACTCGTATTCAACACGAAAGGTGAAATGCTGATTCAAAGAAGGGCCGATTGTAAATACCACAGCGCAGGTTTATGGACGAATACGTGTTGCAGTCATCCCCGGGCTGGCGAGGAGATTGAAGAAGCAGCCCAACGCAGGCTCAGGGAAGAAATGGGCCTTAATCTTCAACCTGAAAAAGCCTATTCCTTTATTTATAGAATTGAACTGGATGGCGGACTGATAGAGAATGAGTTGGATCATGTGTTAATCGCCACATACGATGGCGAGCCCGTGCTTAACCCTGAAGAAGCACAAGACTGGAAGTATATCAGTCTTTCTGCGTTAAAAGCCCGAATGAAATCCCATCCGCAAGAATTCACGCATTGGTTCAAACTGATTGTCAATCACCCTGAACTGAATGCGCTGGTAACAGCCTTGCCATTTTGAACATCCACACGGTCTGCTTGTTATAATTCAAATTGAAGTACCCATGTTCTCCTTTTTAAAAAAAGATCCTATCAGTAATCTAGAAAATAAGCGTAAAAAATTACTGGAAGAGGCGATGCACATTCAACGCTCAGGCGACCTGAAATTATACGCGGTTAAGATGGAAGCTATTGATAAACTGGAAAAGGAAATTGAAGCGCTTCGTAAATGATGCCGGTATTCAGGCTGTTGATGCAAATACTTGCCTTTTCTGGATGCGCAGGGATTTGCGGCTTCACGACAATGCCGGTCTATACCATGCCTTAAAAGAAAACAGCTCCATACTGCCTGTTTTTATTTTTGATACTACCATCCTTTATAAACTGGATGATGAAGTCGATGCACGGGTGGAGTTTATTCATCAATCGCTTCACCTGATCAAGGAAGAACTGGAGGCAATCGGTTCTTCCCTGCTGGTGCTTCATGGTATACCCGAAGAAATTTTTAAGTCACTCAAACCCAAATCGGTTTACACCAACAACGATTACGAGCCCTATGCCCGCCATCGTGATGATGGCGTGAAGAAAATCCTCGGGTTAAAGAACATCGAATTTAAAACATTCAAAGACCAGGTTATCTTCGAAAAAGCTGAAATCATTAAAGATGATGGCAAGCCTTATACAGTCTATACACCATACAGTAAAAAATGGAAGGCCACATTAAAGCCAGAACACTACCGCAGCTATAAAAACGAAGACTATTTTGATCATTTTAAAAAAATCAAAACGCTTCCGTTCCCGACACTTAAAGACATTGGATTTAAGCCATCCGGGCTGACTTTTCCGGAACGAAAAATCCGGCAAAGCATCATTGAGAAATACCACCTGCAGCGTGATTTGCCTGCTATTGAAAGTACCTCACGCCTGAGTGTTCATCTTCGATTTGGTACCATAAGCATTCGCAAACTGGTTCAGGTAGCCCTGAAGAAAAATGAAAAATGGTTAAATGAATTGATCTGGCGCGATTTCTACCATATGATACTATGGCACTTTCCAACTGTTGAAAAAGCATTTAAGCCGGCCTATGATAGAATTGAGTGGCGCAACAATCCTGAAGAATTTAAAGCCTGGTGTGAGGGCAAAACGGGTTACCCCATTGTTGATGCCGGCATGCGTGAACTTAACGCCACAGGTTTTATGCACAACCGTGTACGCATGATTGTAGCCAGCTTTCTCACTAAACATTTACTGATCGACTGGCGATGGGGGGAAGCGTACTTTGCCAAAAAACTTCTCGACTTTGATTTGGCAGCCAACAATGGCGGCTGGCAATGGGCTGCGGGCTCAGGCTGTGATGCTGCGCCTTACTTTCGCGTTTTCAACCCTTACATCCAGACAGAAAAATTCGATCCGGAAAACAAGTATATCAAAAAATGGGTACCGGAATTTGGCACAAAGGATTATCCTAAACCGATAGTAGAGCATGCCTTCGCACGCGATCGGGTATTAACCGTATACAAAGAGGCGCTTAACACATAGTTCATGCGAGGAGTAAAAAAATATGACCTGCCGGAAAAAATTTGTGTTGTGTGCAACCGTCCTTTTACCTGGCGCAAAAAATGGGAGAAGGTATGGAGTGAAGTAAAATACTGCAGTGACCGTTGCCGGAATTCAAAAACCCCAACAAAATACTGAATCTGAGCCATCGCGCATAACCTTACAGCGTCTGGCGTGTTTGATCTATCATGGATGTTTCCTTGATTTTCCCCCATCAATTGTTTAAAACAAATCCTGCCCTGAAAAAAGGATGGAACGCCATACTTATTGAAGAAGATCTGTTCTTTACGCACTATCCGTTTCATAAACAAAAGCTGGTTCTTCAACGGGCCTCCATGAAAAGCTATGAAAAGCAGTTGGAGAAGAAGGGTATCAACATCTCGTACATCGAAAACGAAAAAGGAAAAACACTTTTAAAGTTATTCAACAAACTGAGCAAAACAGGTGTCACCTCTATTCACTACACCGATACCGTTGATTACTTATTGGAGCGCAGGTTAAAACGTTTCGCAGGGAAGTGCGGAATAAAATTGATTCAATACCCCTCTCCTAACTTTATTTGCTCCGAAGATTTTATTCATACCTTCTTTAGCAAAAAGAAACGCTACTTTCAAACCGATTTTTACATTGAATTAAGAAAACAAAACAACACTTTAATTGATAAAGGTACTCCCGAAGGTGGATCATGGACCTACGATGTATTGAATCGAAAGCGATTACCATCGGCTATATCAATCCCTGCCCGACATAAGTTACTCGAAAATTCATTTGTTGTTGAAGCCAAAAACTATGTCCAAAAGAATTTTTCTGAACACTATGGATCAGTTGAGGATTTCAACTACCCCATAAACTTTGAGCAAGCCGAGCAAACGCTCGATAAATTTATTGCTGATTACTTTAGCCAGTTCGGTGATTACCAGGATGCCATCGATAAAGAAGACTCCTTTCTCTTCCATTCTGTGTTGACCCCCAGTTTGAATATTGGTTTACTTCAGCCTGAAGACATTTTAGATAAGGCAATAAAAGCTTACACCAGAAAAGGAATTCCGCTTAATTCGGTTGAAGGATTTGTCCGACAAATATTAGGTTGGCGGGAATTCATCCGGTCAGTCTACATCCGTGAAGGCGTTCGTGAACGAACCACCAACTACTTTAACCATCATCGAAAAATTCCAACATCATTCTACACCGGTACAACGGGCATTGAGCCGGTTGATGCTGTAATTAAGCGCATACTTAAAACCGGGTATGCCAATCACATTGAGCGATTAATGATTCTAGGAAATTTTATGTTACTCTGCGGATTTCACCCGGATGATATTTATAAATGGTTTATGGAACTGTTTATCGATGCTTACGACTGGGTTATGGTACCCAATGTATATGGCATGAGTCAATTTGCGGATGGCGGGTTGATGGCCACCAAACCTTACATCAGCGGATCAAATTACATCCTGAAGATGAGTCATTATAAAAAAGGAGAATGGTGCAACGTATGGGATGGTCTATACTGGAAATTTATTGATACCCATAAAGAATTATTCGCTAAAAACCCAAGGATGAGCATGATGGTAAAGCTTTTGGAAAAAATGGATTCATCCAAGCGAAAAAAACTTTTCCATGCGGCCGACAACTTTCTTAAATCAGTATAGTGAAAAGCCTTCGCAAAAAACCCTGGAACCGCGTAGATCAACCCGTGTACAGCATCGCGAGCAAGGCCGGTGATCAGGCGAATATGAACATCTGTTCGTATGTTACACCTGTATCGATGAAACCCAAGCGGTTTATCGTTGCCCTCTACAAAAATACCTTAACACTGGAACTGGTCAGAAAAAACCCTGAATTCATATTGCAATATCTGACCCGCGATCAACACCGATTAATTAATCTGTTAGGGAAAAAGTCTGGTCACGCTATAGATAAAATTTCGCGATTGAAAAACCAGGTAACAGTTTACAACGATTTTGTAGTCTTAAAAGATTGCCTGGCGTATGCTCACCTGAAGGCCGTGGCCTGGCTGGATGGAGGAGACCATTGGTGTACCCTCTGCGATGTTGTTGCTTATAAAAATATACAGGAAGCCGTACCGTTAACGCTTAATTACCTTCGGGATAAAAAAATTATTTCAACATGATTACGCCCGCAAAATCTCTGGAGGAATTAAACAACGACATTGACCGGCTCGATCTGGTGGCGTATGGTCAAACCCGAAACTACCTCGATGGTGCTGTCA
This sequence comes from Cyclobacteriaceae bacterium, assembly GCA_025808415.1. Taxonomy (NCBI): domain Bacteria; kingdom Pseudomonadati; phylum Bacteroidota; class Cytophagia; order Cytophagales; family Cyclobacteriaceae; species Cyclobacteriaceae bacterium. The sequence goes on along the minus strand of CP075525.1, from coordinate 1,695,453 downwards.
GCAAGCTATCGCCTTACATTAGTCGTGGTTTTATTACACTACCCTACCTGAAAGACCGGATACTATCACGTATTTCCTTACCCGATGCCAAATCATTTATTTATGAATTATGCTGGCGGGAATATTTTCAACGCATCTGGTTTGCGCAGGGCGATAAAATATTCACCGACTTTAAGAATAAACAAACACCTATTGCGCATTACCTCTTGCCAAAGGCACTGGTGGAAGCAACCACAGGAATTCACGTAATCGATGAGCAGCTTAAATCACTTTATTCTTCCGGCTATATGCATAACCATGCGCGCATGTACATCGCATCGTTGGCGTGTAATATAGCTAGGGCACATTGGTTGGTCCCTTCACGCTGGTTATATTATCATTTATTGGATGGCGATCTGGCCAGCAATGCGCTTAGCTGGCAGTGGGTGGCTGGTACATTCAGCTCAAAAAAATATTACTTTGACCAAAACAACGTGAATACCTACAGCCGGACGGAACAGCAGCATACCTTCATGGATTTTTCATACGAAGAAATAATGCAAATGAACACCCCAGCTGCTTTACAAGAAACAGCTGAACTTACACTTAAAACTATCCTGCCAAAACCGACATCCGTATCGCTTGATTATACAAAACCACTTTTCCTGTACACTTCGTATACCCTCGATCCACAGTGGCGCACCCATACAAATGCTAACCGGCTACTAGTGCTTGAACCCTCTCATTTTAATTCATTTCCTGTATCGGATAACGTTTTAAACTTTATCCTTTCCTTGAAAGAAAAAACAAATGACCTTCAGGTTTATGTTGGCGAAGTGACCAACCTGCCCGGCTTAGAGGGATTTCCGGAAATTATCAGTAAACAGCACCCGACAACCCAACACTTTCCTGGTCATAAAGATGAGCCAGCGTGGATGTTTCCGGAAGTTCCGGAGCCTCGCGGATCCTTCACAGGGTTTTGGAAAGGTTGTGAAAAAGTATTGATAAGGAGCACACCCCTATGAAATCGTTAACCATCTTACTTACCGGGTCAACCGGTTATATCGGCAGGCGTTTACTGCCTGTATTGCTCGAACAAGGGCATCATATCATTTGCCTCGTTCGCGATAAGCGCAGGTTCGATTTCGAAGATTTTTCGGAAGAGCATCAGCAACATCTAACGGTAGTGGAAGCTGACCTGAATAATCCGGATACGTTAAAGCAGCTGCCCAAAGAGATTGACCTGGCCTACTACCTTGTTCATTCCATGAGTACGTCCGAAGATTTTCTGGCACTCGAACAGAAATCAGCGGAAACATTTGTGGGCTACATCAACCAAACCACAGCCAAACAAATTATTTACCTCAGCGGAATTGTAAACGATCCCTCTCTCTCTAAACACCTGAGCTCCAGAAAAAATGTAGAAGATATTTTAAGTCAGTCGACTGCCCGTTTAACCGTATTGCGTGCTGCGATTATTATTGGTTCCGGAAGTGCCTCATTCGAAATCATCCGCGACCTGGTGGAGAAGCTACCAGTAATGATTGCACCCAAGTGGTTGAAAAGTCGTTGCCAGCCGATTGGTATTCGCAATGTTATTGAGTACCTGATTGGTGTGATTTTAAAAGAAGAAACATTCGGACAGTCATTTGATATTGGCGGACCAGACATAGTTACCTACAAAGAAATGCTGATGGGCTATGCGCGTGTACGCGGATTGAAACGTTGGATCATTCCGGTGCCGGTGTTATCACCGCAGCTCTCTTCCCACTGGCTTTATTTTGTTACATCAACATCCTTCACGCTGGCCAAAAGCCTCGTGAGTAGTTTGAAAAATGAAGTTATCTGTTCCGACAATCGCATCCAGGCAATTGTTCCTGTAAAATTGCTTAACTACGAAGAAACGTTACGCTTAACACTCGATCGCATTCAGCAACGGCTGGTCATTTCAAGTTGGAAAGATGCGGTACCTACCGATGCCATCGATCAAAACTTTCTGAACTACATTGAAGTACCCACTTTCGGTTGCTTTAGTGATAAGCGAACCATAACGTTTAACCGGCCTAAAGAAGAGGTTATAGAGAACATCTGGAAAATCGGAGGAGATCAGGGGTGGTATTATGGTAACTGGATGTGGGGCATACGCGGATTTGTTGATAAACTTTTTGGAGGCGTGGGGTTAAGGCGGGGACGAAGAAATGCCACCGATTTAAAAGCTGGTGATGCCCTTGACTTTTGGCGGGTATTGCTGACCGATAAGAAAAACGGAAGGCTACTGCTCTATGCCGAAATGAAATTGCCCGGAGAAGCCTGGCTGGAGTTCAAAATTCAGGAAAATACTTTAGTTCAAACGGCAACATTTCGACCGCTCGGCCTTTGGGGACGCATTTACTGGTACGCTGTTCTTCCCTTTCATGGCCTTATTTTTCCCGGCATGATCAGAAACATTGTACGGGTTTAGGTGTTCCTGTAGTGATGAAAATTTACAATCTGAAACGAACTCAGTTTTTACCCATTTCTTTACAAGAGGCATGGGATTTCTTTTCCAGCCCGGCCAACCTTTCCAAAATCACCCCGGACCACATGGGTTTTAAGATCCTGTACATGTCGGGCGGACCCAAAATGTATCCCGGTCAGGTAATCCGATACATTGTTTACGGCCTGCCCGGAATACCCATGAACTGGATGACTGAAATCACCCATGTTCAGGAGCCTTATTATTTTGTAGATGAGCAGCGTTTCGGTCCGTATGCTCTGTGGCATCACCAGCATCATTTTAAGGAAGTTGATGGCGGAGTGGAAATGACGGATGAGGTTAATTACGCCATACCACTTGGTCTCTTGGGCCGACTGGCCAATTGGTTATTTGTAGGGCGCGAGGTAAATCGTATTTTTGAGCACCGTTATCAGGTATTAGAGAAATATTTTAACGATACGCTAGCAGAGCCGGCATGAGTGTTTCATTAATTATTATTTGTTCCCTTATTGTCATTGCCACTTTTTTGTTCTGGGAGTTTGTGGCATGGTTCACCCATAAATACATCATGCATGGTGTATTGTGGATTTGGCACAAATCACATCACACGGTACATGATCATGCTCTTGAAAAAAATGATTGGTTTGCCGTAGTGTTCAGTTTACCATCCATTGCTTTATTCTGGTATTCATCAACTACCTCAAACCCGTATCTGTTTTCCGTGGCGTTGGGCATTTTATGTTACGGAATATTTTACCTCATCTTTCACGATATTATTGTTCATCAACGTATACGCTGGCGCCCGGCCAAGCGCAGCAAATACTTGCAACGGATGATCAATGCACACTACGTTCACCATGCCAAACACACCAAAGAAGGTTGCGAAGCTTTTGGATTTCTTTATGCTCCGAAAAAATACGAGCCTAAAAAATTTGTATTAAAAACAGAAAGGCAAGAAACCCAATAAAGGTGTTCAACGAGCGCTACCTCTATTTGTCGTTAGATTTGCTTTCTATAAGCTTACCATTTATTTATAGCTTCTATTCTCACGCACCTTTTTATAAAAAATGGAAACATCTGTGGATTGCTATTCTGATTCCGGCTCTGTTTTTTATTGTGTGGGATGAGTGGTTTACACAAATGGGAGTTTGGGGATTTAACCCACGGTATCTTACCGGAATCTATATTGGAAGTTTACCGCTGGAAGAAGTTCTGTTCTTTATTTGCATTCCCTATGCCTGTGTGTTCACCTACCATGCATTGAACTACCTGATAAAGAAAGATTACTTCGGACCGTATCAAACAAAAATAACCTGGATACTGGTGGCCGCTTTAGTTATTCTTGGAGCTATCCATTACGACAAATGGTATACAGCCGTGACCTTTTTTCTGTTGGCAGCCTATCTGATCATACTGACCGTTTTCATTAAGCCCGATTATCTCGGACGCTTTTATTTTGCCTACTTGTTTATACTTATACCTTTCTTTATCGTGAACGGAATACTAACCGGTAGTTTTATTGAAGAACAGGTTGTATGGTATAACCCAGCTGAACAGATTGATTTTCGCATGGGTACAATTCCGTTTGAAGATACCTTTTACGGCATGCTGTTGATACTGATGAATGTTTCGATTTTAGAATACCTGCAAAAAAGAAAAATCCCAAAGGCATAGCCTGTGGGATTCAAAATTTTAAGTTTCTTTTAGGGTTATCCAATAACCTCAACTTCCTTGGCTTTCTTTTCCTTTTTGGATTTTATACCGTTGATGGATTTTGAAGCCTCTTTCGCTGCCTTAGCTGCTTTCTTTTCTGCCTTAAGGGCCTTCTTTTTCGCTTCCTTAGTATCTTTTACCACGGCTGAGGCAAGTTTTTTAGAGGATTTGCTGATCAACTTTTTAACCTTCTTGGAAGGTTGGGGGTCTTCAACGGTTACCACTTCATTAAGGGTACCCGCAAACTTATTCTTCAAATCCTTTTTCAATGCTTTCGTCTTGTTCATAAAAATTATCGATTGTGCTTTGAAGGTAGCGAATGTTGCCAACAGGTTAACCGTCTTAACAATAATTTAATATTGGAATTGGTAAACCATTCATAATAAATAGGTTACGATTCTCAATACTAATGTTGCTATTCGTACCGCAATGATGTGGCTGCATTGGCATGGGCGGCCTTTAGGGCCTGGAAACCGATGGTTAGAGAAGCCACAACAAACGCTATAAAACCAGCCAGCACAAATACCAAAACGTTCAGGTCAATCCGGTAAGCGAAACCGGCCAGCCACTGCCCCATAAAATACCAGGCCGGAACAACAGCCAGTACAAAAGAAATGGCAACCAGCACCATAAACTCTTTTGATAACGTAAGCACCAAACGCGAAACCGAAGCACCCATGGCCTTGCGGATACCGATTTCTTTAGTGCGCTGTTCAGTAAGAAAAGCAGCCAGGGCAAACAATCCCAAACAAGCTATGAATATGGCCAGGGAAGAGAACACGGTAAACAGATCGCGCATGCGCATCTCTGCCCTGAAAAGTGCATCAAAATCCTGATCGAGAAAACTGTATTCCAAAGGAATACCCGGTGCAAATTCTTTCCAAAGTGTTTCAATTTTTGCTGTTGCCTCTGCCGGGCTTCCTTCATACCGAACCATTAGTTGACGGGAGATGTCGGTTAGTTGAATTACCAATGGGCGCACATGGCTTTTTAAAGATTCATAGTTAAAATCTTCAATAACGCCAATCACTTTTATCTGTTTTGGCTTATCACCGGTGAAATCGAGGATCTCCGAACCAATAGCATTGTCCAAAGTCCAACCCAACTCACGAACGGCCGATTCATTTATGAGGCAAGCCGATGAATCCGAAGCCAGGTCGCGTGAAAAAAACCTGCCGTCTTTTATCGTGAATCGCATTACCTCCTGATGATCCCAATCGGCAAAATACGAAGCAAGCAAACGATCTTGTTCGGAGCCGGCTATCCTGAATACATTTATATTATTTATTCCCGGAAAAAGATTGTTGGTGTACGATGAGGCTGTAATACCTGAAAGTTGATCCAACCTGTCTTTAAATGCTTTACGGGACTCACCGATGTTACGCAAATTTTGTATAGTGATCACCCGGTTTTTGTCAATGCCCAGGTTTCGCTCCTGCATAAAATCAAGTTGTTGAAAAACCACCAGTGTTGCAGCGATTAAAAAAATGGAAACACTAAACTGCACAACTACCAATAAACTGCGAACCCCCTTGGTTTTCATGCCTGATCGCAACTTACCTTTTAAAACTTCTACCGGATTGAAGGAGGTAAGATAAAGTGCCGGGTAACTGCCCGCCAGTAAACCCACAACAACCATCAAGGCCAACGCCATCAGAAAAAAATCAGCTCCCAAAAAGGATGCAAAAGTCAAGGACTTACCCGCCAAGGTATTGAAAGAGGGCAACAGCAGCCAGGCCAGTGCACAGGCAAGTGCCATGGCAATAAAACTATACACAAACGATTCAGCTAAAAACTGACCGATTAATTGATTACGGACAGAACCTAATGTTTTACGCAAGCCCACTTCCTTGGCCCTTCCGGCCGAACGTGCGGTGGATAAATTCATAAAATTGATGCACGCGATAATTAAAATAAACAAACCAACAGCAGCAAAAATGTACACATACTTCATATCTCCGGCAGGTTCCGGGTCACCTTCCAATTTGCTGCGTAAATGTGTATCAACCAGAGGGTACACAAAGTAACTATACTCACCACCCTGCGCTTTGAATTGATCATACGTGAGACCGAGTTGCTCAATTTCAGGTCCTACATGCTTGATAACTATCTCTTCCAACCGGGTATCGACCGTTGCAGGATTGGTGTTCTGATCGAGCATTACATAGGTGAACATTGAGTTCCCTGTCCATCCTTTATAAATCTGATTTTCCACCGTGCTCAACGACAGCAGTGCACTAAACTGAAAATGGGAGTTTAGAGGAGCCCCTTTAGCTACACCGGTTACTTTAAATGATTTTTTATCCGGCCCGATGGTGAGCATCTTGCCAAGGGCACTTTCATTGTTAAAATATTTCTTTGCCAAGTCTTCGGTTAGCACGACCGAATTTGGCTCGGTAAGCGTAGAATTGACATCACCCTCCAGCAGTTCAAAACTAAAGAAGGAAAAAAAATTCGAATCAACATAAAATATCTTCTTCTCACTAAAGGATTTATCCTCGTAACTAAACACAACCGTGTTCGATGCCGGCCATATCCTGATGAAGTCTGTAATGCCTGGAATTTCTTCTTTCATGGTGGAGCCAACAGGATAGCAGGATGCACTCACATTAAATTCCTGCCCGGCCATTTTACCCCTTAAACCAACACGATATATCTGACTGGCTTGCTTATGAAACTGATCAAAACTCAGTTCATCCTTTACGTAAATGAAAATAAACAAACAAGCGGTTACGCCTACAGTAAGGCCTGCAATGTTAATAGCCGAAAAGAATTTATACTTACGGATATTACGGATGGCAATGGTGAAATAATTACGAAGCATATTCGATTAAGGTTAATGATGGGTTGATAGTCAGATGCACGATAAAAGTGATTGGTTGCTTCCTCATTCATTCTTCAAATTTTCAACCGGATTAATAAAGGCTGCCTGCAATGTTTGCGAGCCGATGGTAATACCACCAAATAGCAAGAGCACAAACACGCTTAAGGCGATCGTAAGCAAATCCACGGAAACATGAAAAGCAAAATTTTGTAACCAAAGGTTGTTGATAAAATAGGCTACCGGTATGGCCAACGCCATCGCCAACAATAATATAGACAGATAACCCTTGGAGAGAATAAGTACCAACGATTGATTACTGCTACCCAATACTTTTCGCAAAGCAATTTCCTTCTTACGCGTTTCAACCGTATACGTAGCCATACCCAATAAGCCCAGGCAGGAAATAACAATTGCCAAGAAGGTTATAAAACCCAAAACCTTCACAAGTGTACCAAACACAATGTCATACAATGAATTCATTTCCTCGTCAAAAGCCCTGATGTCGGATTTCAATTCCGGGTAAAGTGAAGCCCAAACTTTCTCTACCTTTTCCTTTGCCTGAAGATAGTTTCCGGTATAACCAACCTGAAGAATACTGTACTCTGCCGGATTGAACATCAACGCCAATGGACCAAGTTTTTCTGCGAACATTTCATGATTATAATCTTTAACCACGCCAATAATCTGTTTTTCGGTTGAGTCGGGCTGGTTGATAATAACTTGCCCCAATGCCTCGTAATTAGAACCATAATGAAAAGCCCGCACAGCTTCCTCATTGATTACAATAAAATTCCTGTTCGATTCGCCTGCCTGCCCATCATAAAACCTTCCGGCAACCAGCTCAATATCCATATTGTGCAGATAGTCTTCATCTACTGAAAAATAATTCATGGTTAGCCAATCACTATCCGTTAACTGCTTTTTAAAACCGTGACCATACACGATGCCGGCTGCCGGTATGTGCGAAGCGGCTGATACAGTTAACACTTCAGGATATTTGAGCAATTCATGCTTAACCCTGTCCTTATCGGCCTCACCTGTGCGTACAATTATTTTATCTTTTGAGTCAAAGCCATTGTCGATATTTACAAAAAGTTGCAATTGATTAAACAGCACAATAACGCTGATGATAAAAATCATGGAGAAGGTAAACTGAACTACTAACAGTGCCTTACGCAACCCCATTTTTGACATGAGTCGCGTATTACCAAGGTTCTTTAATACCTGTATGGGTTGAAAGCCGGATAGTACACCGGCAGGAAATAACCCAGCCAGTACACCAACAACAATTGCAAACAACAAGAAGACTATGTAAACAAAATAATTTCCTTCAAGGTCCCACCGCAGGGCACGGGCAAAGGCCAGGTCGAGCATGTGCGGTTTTATGAACATAAGAATACCGAACGCCATTACCAAAGCAAACAAGGCAACCACTACAGATTCGTTGACAAACTGAATAAAAATCTGCCACCGTGCTGCGCCTGTTACTTTGCGAACACCAATTTCCCGTGCACGACCGAGTGAGCGAGCAATGGAAAGATTGGTGAAATTGAAGCATGAAGTAAGGAGTACAATGCCAGCCAGGCCCATCAAAAAGTAAATGATCATCCAGGGCATAAAAGGACCGATGGGGTTGTTAAGCATTTCGCCCGGTGTAATGCTCATTAAAGGCTGGGTACTGAATTTAACAGGTTGAGTATCAGCATTTGGTAGTTCAGTAAAATGATCAACATAAATTTTATCGAGGGCGAGTTGAATATCGTGAGGGGTTTTGCCCCTTTCAAGCACAACATACACCCAACCCATGGTGAAATTGTACCAGTTATCCAGGTCCTTACCTAATTTACCCTCTGCAACCAGGCCTGGCACGGTACTGATGCTGGCAAATGCCTCTACAGCAATATGCGATTTGTTACCATTATCCTTAAGTACACCGGTAACTGTATAAATTCCCAGCTCACCAACTTTAAAACTTTGACCTAACGGATTTTCTTCCTTAAATAATTTCTCTGCAGCCTTTTTTGTAAGCACCACCGAATAAGGATTGACCAGGGCCGATTTTGAATCACCGTACAATAATTCATACTTGAATACTTCAAGCATCTCGGCATCGACAAAATAACCGCTGATAGGAACATTGACATCAAAGCTAGGCTCCAACTCCAGCCAGTTGTTGCCAAAGCCACGCATAATACGAACGGCCTTTTCAACACCCGTGAAATTATTCAACAACTCATCCCTTACCGGTAAGGTTGCCGTTGCATATGGGTTGCCTATCTCCAGCTTATTGTTTTTATCAACCATACGGGTAGTGATCCGGTAAATCCTATCCCGATCAGGATTGTAACGGTCGTACATCATCTGGTCGGCCACCAGCATCATAATCGCCATGCATATCGACATCGCCACGGCCAAACCAAAAATGTTGATGAAGGAGAATATCCTGTGTTTAAGAATATTTCGAATAGCAATAGTGAAGTAGTTTTTAAGCATACCAAAGCAGGTTAAGAGAATTACAAAAAGTTACGAACAGGTGCAGGAAGGTATGACTTAGACGTACACACTGACTATAGGTTACAGGTTCAATGCCTGAAACTTAAAGTTTATTGGCATTTTCATTACTCATCCCGCAACACATTCACCGGGTTCATGCGTGCCGTGTTATAGGTTTTCAACGCCACCGTTAAGGCCGAAGCGGACAAAACAATCAACGAGGAAACCAACATAGCTGTAACTGTAGCCTTCTGGTAAAACTTCCAGATGCTGCCCATGAGCATATCGGACATCCAGAAACCACCGGCTGCGCCCAACACGCAGGCAACCAACAATATGATAGCAAACTCCGTATTGATAACCCGGGAGATATTGGAGACAGAGGCCCCTAAAACTTTGCGCACCCCAATCTCTTTCATCTTTTTAATAATATTGAGCGAGACCAGTGTAAACAAACCCGTAATGGAAAGAAGCACGGCTACTAAACCCAGAAAAATGAACATCTTAACAATATTTGTATTTACGGTAATGGCTTCCACATTTGAATCGGACATGTAGCGACTGCCAAATTTTCGGTAAGGAAAAACTTCTTTCCATTTGGCTTCCATGTATTCGTTTACAGATACAATCTTATCGGCAGGCGCACTGACCAGCAAGTGCTTGTACTTTTCAGGCCCACTGGTGCGAATCATCAAGGGCTCCAATTCGCGCCATAAGCCGTTGGTATAAACATCTTTTACAACACCAATTACATAGAACTTTACGGTATCCATCCAAACAATTTCTTTCCCGATGGGCTTATCCCAACCAAACTTTGAAGCAAGACGTTGTGTAATAATTACTGACTCTTTACGATCGGTTTCAGAATCGACCATAAAGTCCCTGCCTTCAACAAGGGTAAGACCTGCAGTTTTCAGATACCCATCGCCCACATTAATGATATCCACTTCAATCTCTGTTCCTTCATGTTTGATTGGATCGTTGTAATAGTTGGAAAAAAAATGATGTTCAGATCCTGAAATAGAAATCACATCGGGATTTTGCGTCATAACATTCCGCAGAGCATTGTATTCTGCCTCGCTGTTCACCCAGGTAAACAGTACTTCCTTTTGGTTAAAGCCAAGATCGAACTCACGTTGGTACTGCGCATTTTCTGTAAATGCGATACTGCAAACAATACCTATGAGTGATATAGCAAACTGAAGCGATAATAAAATGCGTGTGAAGTAATTAGTTCCGCCAAATTTCAATTTTCCTTTCAGGATGGATGTCGGCTGAAACTTACTGATGTAAAAAGCAGGGTAACTCCCGGCCAGTAAACCGGTAAAGAAAAGTATGCCGATCATGACAAAAAGAAAATCGGGTTTGCCGAAATAATCGGTTGTAAGCTTCATGTAAGGCCATAGCGAATTGAAAGCAGGTATCAATAGCCATTCGGCAATCGCCATCCCAAGCATCAGGGAAACAAAACAAACCAACATGGTTTCACCAATAAACTGAAACACCAGTTGGCCGCGCATACTGCCCATAACTTTACGAATACCAATCTCCTTAAGCCTGCGTGATGAAATTGCTATTGAAGTATTGGTGAGGTTGAAACATGCAATAAGTAAAACAAAAATGGCCATAACGGCACACCCAATAACGGCAGCAATTGGTGATGCCTCGCGTGTCCAGGTTCCCGGTCTTTCGGCATAGGTATCCCTAACGGCCATGCCTACAAAAGGATCCAGCTTATAACTTTTTATAATAAAGTCTTCACGAATCTTATTGTTATTTTCAACAAAAGGCAATAATTGAGCTTCAATTGAAGCTATTCGAGCAGGATTATCGAGCTGCAAAAACAGCGTATTACGGAAACGCCAGCTCTGACCTTGCTCCAATTCGGGCGCTGCATCCCAGTAATTTTCATATAAGGCAAAAGCCTCATCATTGAAACTTGAATTGGTTGGAGGTAGTTTAAATACTGCACCAACTTCAAATTCACGCAACTTACCTTCCTGCAGTATATGGGTAACAGGCCTGCCCAGCACATCGGTTGAGTTAAACAACCTCAGCGCCAGTTCATCGCTTATAACAAGGTTGGTTTTCCCTTGTATTGCCGATGGAGAACCTTTAATGAACTCAAAAGTAAAGAGGGAGAAAAATTCAGGATCAACATAAGATATGCTTGACCCGAAAATCTCATCATCAATTCTTAAGTCGGCATACGAATTGGAATACCTTGTACTGGCGGTTATATCCTTACTATTCTGGCGAACAATCTCGCCAAGAGGAACGGGTACGATGCCATATTCAGTAGTCATTCCTTGAAAATCCCGGACCATGTTTACCCGATAAATTTCATGTGTGTTCTTGTGATGATCATCAAAACTGGCATTGAAATCGTAATTGTACCAGGCCGTAATACAGCAGGCAATAGCAATGGCCATTCCCACTATATTGATGAAGATATAAACTTTGCTCTTCATCATACTGCGAAAGGTAATCAGTAAATAGTTTTTTAACATGAACGAAAGGGTTGGTTACTGCTTAAGACTTCAAATTATAACAACAGGTTGCACCTTACCCAATAAAAATGCCAACTATATTTTTAACGGATCAGTAAAGACAGGCGTGTTTTAATTGAAGATATTGTTCAAATATGAACAGCAAACTGTTCACATTTACACTTATGCACAAACAAAAAACCCTGACACTATCGCCAGGGTTTCTTGCTTTAAGCAGTACAGCTTTAAATGTGGAATTGCTCCTTAATATTTTCTGTTACTACCTTACCATCGAACAAGTTTACAATGCGGTGCGCATAGTTGGCATCGTAAGGTGAGTGCGTAACCATAATAATGGTTGTGCCCTCTTCATTCAGTTGAGAAAGAAGCTTCATCACTTCTTCACCATTGGCTGAATCCAGGTTACCGGTAGGTTCATCGGCCAGTATTACTTTGGGTTTGGCAACAATGGCACGCGAAATAGCCACACGTTGTTGCTGACCACCAGAAAGTTGCTGCGGGAAGTGGTTTCTGCGGTGCATGATGTTCATGCGCTCCAACACTTCCTCAACCCGTTGCTTGCGCTCGGTAGAAGGTACTTTCATGTATAGCAAAGGAAGTTCAACGTTTTCGAACACGGTAAGCTCGTCAATCAGGTTAAAGCTTTGAAACACAAAACCGATTGAACCCTTACGCAATTGGGCACGCTGGCGCTCGGAATATTTTGATACCTCGTGTTCGCCAAAATGGTACTCACCATTTGATGGGTTATCAAGCAAACCAAGAATGTTAAGCAAAGTTGATTTTCCGCAACCGGAAGGTCCCATGATGGCTACAAATTCACCATCTTTAATCTCCAGGTTAATATTGTTTAGTGCAGTTGTTTCTACTTCTTCAGTAGTGTACACCTTTTCAAGGTTTTTTAGTTTTATCATGGTTATGGCAATTTTCGATTTAAGGATGTTTTATATAAGGAATTGGTTTTACGTTTCTAATACTCTTTATTTATCTAAAAGGTTACATTTTGATTCAAGGTTCAAGGTTCAAAGTTCAAGATTAATTTCGTTTGTATCTAACCCATTCTGAATTTTGAATATTGAACTTTGAATTAATTTAAGACCAGCACTTCATTATTACCAAAATTCTCATACGATGAGGTTATTACCCTATCGCCAGGCTTAAGCCCCTCCAGTACTTCAAAATGCTCGGTATTCTTTCTGCCCAGTCTGACGCTCCTTTTCACAGCCCGGTTACCGTCAGCATCCAAAACATACACCCAATTTCCTCCTGTATCTTTATAAAAACCGCCAACCGGAAGTAATAATTCTTCTGAAGATTGGCCCAACTCAATGCGTAACCGTAACGACAACCCCCTGCGAATACCCGAAGGTGTTTCGCCTGTAAAATTCATGTCGACCGGAAAGCGTCCGTTCAGCACATTGGGGTATACATAGGTAATCACAAGCCCATAATCTTTGCCGGCATAATTGGTTGTGGCACGCAGGCCTTCGGAAATTCTCGGCAAATAAATCTCGTCAATCTCTACGCGTACTTTATAACTTCCCACCACATCTACCTGCCCCAAACGCTGGCCCGGGTTTACACTTTGCCCAACATCTAACTGGGGGCGTGTAAGCTGCCCTTCAATGGGTGCTTTCACCACCAGGTTATCCAGTATTTTACCAACGTTTTCAAGGCTTTGTAAAAGTTTTCGCTCACTTTGATCCAGTTGCACAATCTGCCTTAGCCTGTCAAGCGAATCCAACTTGTACGCCTGGTAGGTTATTTCTTTGCGCTTCAGGTTTGCGAAATAGTCGGCCTCGGTGCGTTCAAAATCCTGTTTTGAAATCAGCTTTTTCTCAAACAACTGCTTTTGTCGTTCATACTGGGGTTTCAATGTAGCCAGGGCATTGTCAATGGTTATCAAACTTTCCTGCTGGCGCAAGGCATTTTGGGTAATTTGCAAACGGGTTTCGCGTATACGGTTAATACTTTGCGTCAGGTTTGATTCCTGGTCAAGGACGCTGATCTCACGGTTAAGGTTGCTTAATTCCAAAACAATGTCACCAGGCTTTAACATGGCACCGCTTTCGGCCACCACGCGTTTTATGGTTCCCCCTTCTACAGCATCCAGGTAAACCGTGCGGCTTGGTTCAACTGTTCCGGTTTGTGGAATGAACTCCTGAAATACTCCTCGGCTTACGGTGGCTATAGTGATTTTTTCCCTTTCAACTTTCAAGCGCGAACGCCTGTCGGCAAACAATACCTGGTAGGCCACAAATACTACGAAAATGCCAATACCGCCTACGGTAGCTACGCGCTTAAAGGTCCAATTCTTCTTTTTTAACTGTCGATCCATTAACTAAAAATTAAAAAGTGGTTGCTCGACATCCCGGATGCCAACAAGCGTGCCAACAGGCTTTTACTGCAATGGAACTCAATTTAAACGGTCAAAACCAGGTTATCTCGTCCAAATGTGAACGTAACCGTCCGGTTACGGACATAAATTTTAGTACTTTTAAAACCCAATGCCCGTTTTTTGTTGTGTAAGCCACGATGCTGGCTTTCGGTACCAACTTTGCCACTAACAGCCCGTTTACGGACATAACCGATCGACTATGGAACAGAAGCAAGGAAAGATTTTAATCGTAGATGATAACGAAGACCTCTTAAAAGCAGCTAAGATGTTTTTAAAGCGCCACTTCATACAAGTAGACATAGAGAAAAACCCGGAGGCGATTCCTTCCTTGATGAACCATGAAGATTACGATGTTATCCTGCTGGACATGAATTTTACCAAAGATGTAAGCAGCGGCAGCGAGGGTTATTATTGGTTGGAGAAAATACTCGAGATCGATCCATCGGCCGTGGTCGTGCTTATAACAGCCTATGGCGATGTGCAAATGGCTGTGAAAGCAATTAAAGCCGGTGCCACTGATTTTGTACTTAAGCCCTGGGAGAATGAAAAACTGTTGGCAACACTTTACTCGTCCATGCGCTTGCGCGAATCGCGCGACCAGGTAGAGACGCTGAAAATAAAAAACCAGGAAATCAATAAAGAACTAAACAACCGGTTCAGTGAAATCATCGGCCAAAGCCAGGCCATGCAGCGGATTTTCCAAACGATTGACCGCGTGGCCGTGACCGATGCCAATGTTTTGATTTTAGGTGAAAACGGCACAGGCAAAGAGTTGATCGCCCGCGCCATTCACCGCAACTCATCGCGTGCACGCGAAAACTTTGTAAGCGTGGATTTAGGTTCCATTACGGAAACACTTTTTGAAAGCGAGTTATTTGGCCATAAAAAGGGTTCGTTTACTGATGCCAAAGAGGATAGGCCGGGACGTTTTGAGTTAGCCAACGGAGGCACACTTTTTTTAGATGAGATCGGAAACCTTTCCATGCCCTTGCAGGCAAAACTACTTACCGTGCTACAAAACCGAAGGGTAAGCCGTGTAGGGGCAAATAAAGAAACACCCATTGACATACGGTTGATTTGCGCCACCAATATGCCCTTGTATGAAATGGTAAAAGAAAACCGGTTCAGGCAAGACTTGCTATACCGCATCAACACTATCGAAATAGAGATACCTCCCCTACGCGAAAGGCTTGAAGATATACCCTTGCTGGCAAACCATTTTGTAAAACACTATGCCGAAAAATACAGCAAGAGTGTAAGCAAAATAAGCGATGCAGCTGCCGTGCGCATGCACAAACATCCGTGGCCGGGTAACATCCGTGAGTTGCAGCATGCCATTGAACGGGCAATAATACTTAGTAATAACCCCGTATTACAACCCGAGGATTTTAACCTGACGGCTTCCGCAGCAAAAGAAGATGGGCAACTAAGCCTGGAACAATACAACCTCGAAGATGTGGAGAAGTTGTTGATCAGGAAAGTTTTGAAGAAACACAATGGTAACATCACGCAAGCTGCTTCGGAGTTGGGCTTAACGCGCTCCTCACTGTACAGAAGATTAGAAAAACATGGTCTTTAAAAATTTATCAATGAGTCAATTTGAAGGTTTGAACATGACTACATTAAGGTTAATAACCCACTTTCAAATTTTCAAATTAGCATGCTAAGCGACTTCCGGTCACGTGTATTTTTTCGTGTTCTCCTAATCGGCTTATCGATTGCCCTGTTCATTTACATGCTCGGCAACGATAATATGTTGTTTGCCGCAATACTAACCTGCCTTATCATCGTTCTTCAACTAGCCGAACTTTTTCGCTTCGTAAGCCAAACCAACCGAAAACTGACCCGCTTTCTTGAATCGGTAAAATACTCCGATTTCATTTCGGGTTTCACGGCCGATCATAAACTTGGAAAAAGCTTTAAGGACCTGAACATTGCCTTTAATGAAGTGCTGGAGGCATTCCGAAAAGCACGTTCAGAAAAAGAAGAACACTGGCAATACCTCAATACTGTTGTGCAGCAGGTTCGCACGGGTATTTTATCCTATGATGCCGAAGGGAATATTCAATTGATTAATACCAACGCCCGAAAGTTCATGAATGTGCAGGCGATAAACAGCATCCACGAATTGAACGAGAGGAACCATAAACTTTACCAGGCGATTGTAGAAACAGAGGCCGGCAAAAGCAACCTGTATAAAGGAAACAACGAACTCTATTTAACCATACAGGCAACTGAACTTCGCATACGTGGCAACGATGTTCGCCTGATAACCTTGCAGAACATCCAACCTGAATTGCAAAAGCAGGAACTGGAAGCCTGGCAAAACCTTACGCGTGTACTACGGCACGAGATCATGAACTCCATAACACCTATTTCATCGCTTACATCAACCCTAAAGGATGTGTTGCGCTATGATTTACAAGAACGTGATGGACATTACGAACTAAAAGCCGAAGGCGCAACCGATTTAAAAGAAGGATTGGAAACCATTGAAAACCGGAGTAAAGGATTGATCAAATTTATTGATGCCTACCGCGAATACACTTCACTGCCGAAACCAAAATTGAAATCCATACGATTGAAAGACTTGATCGAGAAGGTGGCTACGCTGATGAAGCCGGATATCAAAAAACATAATATCCAATTCACATACTCCTGTTCATCTGATTACCTGACCATTCAGGCCGATGAAGAGATGATAGAACAAGTGTTGATTAACCTTTTAAAGAATGCTGTTGAAGCCCTATCGGAAACCGAAAAGCCAACCCTTGAATTGCGTGGCGAATACGATGAAAGCTCTGTTAAAATTCTGGTGATCGATAATGGTGCTGGCATTATAAAGGAAGCTATCGATAAAATTTTTGTTCCTTTTTACACAACTAAAAAAACCGGCTCGGGTATTGGCCTGAGTTTATCGCGGCAAATCATGCAAATGCACAACGGCTCCATTAATGTTGAATCTGCCCCGGATGTAATGACGGTGTTTACGCTCAGGTTTTAACCCAAAAACTCATCCCACTCATTTCCATGGTGGTCGGATAATTCGCGTAAAAAAAGTGAGTAAGTAGGCTTGTGTGGTTTTTTGTGTAGCGGCATACCAGCCTCCTCGGGGGTATAGTCGCCTTTCTTTGCGTTACATCTTTTACAGGCAGTCACCAGGTTTACCCAGGTGTGCTGCCCGCCTTTTGAACTTGGAATAATGTGATCTAATGTGAGGTCCTTTCGTGTACCGCAATACTGGCACTCGAAGTTATCGCGTTTAAAAATATTTTGTCGGGTAAGTGCCACACCCTTGTAAGGGGCGCGTACATACCGGTTAAGCCGGATTACCGATGGCATAGGAAAACTCTGGCTAACCGAATGCAATTTATGCCCATTTGCCGGACGTATCATTTCGCTTTTGTTCAGGTATACCAGCAAAAAAGCGCGCTGAACGGAGCAAACCATCAATGGGCTGTAATCCTGATTTAATACCAAAACCCTGCTATTCATGCAGGTAAGTTAAGGGCTATCGGCTTAGTATGCAAGATGCACCACAGCACCTCACGGTAAAACTACTCAGCCATTACCCTTCTTATCGATACCAATGTATGGGTATAGACTTTTGTGTCGAGGTTTAATATGCCTTCTTCGTTTACGTAATCCAACCGCACTTTACCAGAGGCATGGAGAATTTTCTCCCGATCAATCAACAATCCAACATGCTGATCGCGAGTGGAGTTAGCGGTAAAAAACATAAGGTCGCCAGGTAAAGCATTGGCCAGGCTTTCAACGGCTTTGCCCTGTCGCATTTGCTCATCAATGCTACGCCCCAGACGGTAGCCATTTATTTTAAAAGCCATTTGTACCAACCCCGGGGCATCAATTCCAAAGGGGCTTTTGCCGCCCCATTGATACGGTGCATTCAGGTATTTCAGCGCAATGGTTCGTAAAAAATCAACCTCGCGTTTTACACCGAGACTTTTAGAGTCGCCATTAAACGCAAACTGTTCTTCCATCCTGAATAATTCCGAACCTGATATAGGAATGATGCTGCCAAGTAAAATAGGTAACGGACTTTTATTGTAAAGTATGCTTGACGTTAAATCGGTTGAAATTTTAAAATCTGCTCGGTTAATGTAATCGTAATAGTCGCGTGTAATGGCATGATGTTGATGCACATTGATCCACCCTTCGCATTGATCGTAGTACATGTGTATGCGAAGCCAGTTGCGGTCTTTGCTTATTTCATGTATTTCGTAGTGGTCGCCAAACAACAACTGGCTTACCTGCTCCGATTTATCGGAAGGTTCAGCGCGCATGGGCACCAGGCTTAACCGGCTAACCCCAAAATCAATTTGTTCGTTACTCACCATTTAAAATTTAATACGACTAAGTTCCCGCTTGACATCACGTTCTTTTATGCTGTCGCGCTTATCATGAATTTTCTTTCCACGCGCCAGGGCAATTTCCAATTTAGCAAATCCACGATCGTTGATAAAGAGGCGTACGGGTACCAGGGTAAGCCCCCTCTCCTCCACCTTTCCCTCAAGTTTTTTAAGCTCCGACCGTTTTAACAGCAATTTTCGTTCGCGTGCCGCTTCATGGTTATAGTGTGTGCCCTGGGCATATGGAGTTATGGTAACTGCCTTTACAAACAACTCGCCATTATTAAAGTAACAATAGCCATCCTGCAGGTTCACTTTACCTTCCTTTATGGATTTTATCTCAGTGCCCTTTAATACAAGCCCGGCAATATACTTGTCCAACAGTTCGTACTCAAAGCCTGCCCGTTTGTTGCGGATGTTAATATCGTTTGAAAATCGTTTGGCCACGGTTTACTTTTTGGATAGCAACTGATTTAATTTTTCGCGCTTTAAAATCTTTTGCCCGGTTTTTCCAACAGCAATTACACGATTACCCACCCTGGCAATATACGAGCATATTAGTTCATGGCCAGTTATATTTTCAACGGCTGCTTCAATGTTCACTGTTTCACCCACAAAGGCCGGTGCCTTATGCTCAATGCTCAAAAATGTCCCGATCCCTTCCTCATCATCATCGCGCATTTCCAGCACAAACTGCCGGGTTGACCATTCAATGTCGCGTGCCAGCGCAAAAGTCGAGCACACCGGATGAACGATTTCGCCATGAAAGGCGGCTACATCGTTTGGGGTAACGGTGTGCGTATAGGTTTTTGTGTCGCCTGATTTAAAAATATCTCTCATAATTTACAACAACATTCTGGCCAGGGGTGCAACATCCAACGTGCTAAACTCATCGCGTAAAAATTTATAATGGGCAGCCATGGCAATCATTGCTGCATTGTCGGTGCAATATTCAAAAGCCGGAATAAATACATTCCAATTTCTACTTGCGGCTTGGGCCAGCAATGTTTTTCGCAAGGCACTGTTAGCCGACACGCCACCGGCTATGGCGATCTCCCGTATCCCGGTTTTATGGCTGGCCATAATCAGCTTTTCCAGCAACATACCGACCAAATGATGTTGGATGCTGGCACAGAGGTCGGGCAAATTATTCTCTACAAAAGAGGGATTCTCCTTTTTGGCATCACGGATAAAATACAGGAAGGATGTTTTTATACCGCTAAAAGAAAAATCAAGGTCGGGCATTATTGTTTTTGAAAATGTAAACGCTAGTTCATTACCCGATTGTGCATACCGATCGATCAATGGCCCGCCCGGATATGGAAGTCCCATAATTTTGGCAGCCTTATCGAAGGCTTCACCCACGGCATCGTCCTGGGTTTCACCGATCACCTCCATATCCAAAAAATCGTTAACCCGGATAATTTGTGTATGCCCGCCACTAATGGTAAGGCACAGAAAAGGAAAGGTTGGCTTTGGGTCATCAATAAAATGCGATAACACATGTGCCTGCATGTGGTTTACTTCAATCAGCGGTTTGTTTAAGGCAAGGGCTAACCCCTTGGCAAAAGAAACACCAACCAACAATGAACCCATTAAGCCCGGCCCACGTGTAAACGCAATGGCATCCAGTTCGGTCATTGCAACATCTGCAGCAGTAAGTGATTCCTGTACAACGGCAACGATATTACGTTGGTGCGCGCGCGAAGCTAACTCAGGTACAACACCGCCATATTTGTGGTGCACCGCCTGTGAGGCAATAATATTATTGAGTACCTTGCCGTTTCTAATTACAGCGGCAGATGTTTCATCGCACGATGATTCAATAGCAAGTATGACGGGACCCATGGGTTGAAACATGAACCTGCAAGTTATCAAAATTCGTGTATTGTTCTGGCTTAAAAGCATTATGCTTTATAGCTTATACGGCATACTGCTTCTTACCATAACAGGCTTTTTCATCATTCAAATACCGGCTGTGCAAAGCCGGATAACCAAACGGTACCTGAAATCATTCTCCGAGTCGACCGGTTTTAGCACTACCATAAAGCGAATGGAACTGCATTGGTTTGACCGCCTTTACCTGGAAGAAGTATCGATAGTTGATCCGGAAAACAACACCATGATTGGCGTAAAAAAACTGTTGATCAATTACCGGTTTTCAGATTTGCTAAAAGGTGGCAACATAAGCCTGGATGCTGTGATGGTGGAAGGTGCTGATGTGAACCTCATTAAAATTACAGACTCCGATTCGACACGCGACCTTAACATTAACATCTTTGTTGACCGGATCAATAAAATGTCGGGATCCTCGGGCGGAGGGGGCAGCACCCTGATCAACATTGGGGAAGCCTTGCTTCGTAATAGTCATTTTACTTACAACACCGATAGCGATAGTTTAAGCAGTGGCTTCGATCCGAACCACTTTTCAGTTAATATACCCGACATGGAACTTCAACGTTTCCTCATTCAGGGCGACACCATACAATTCAACCTTCGCAGCCTCACCGCAAAAGAAGATCGGTTAGATTTTTCTATCCATCAGTTTTCAACATTCTTTCGCATTTCGCAACAATCGCTGGAGTTTATCGGGCTTAAAGCCAATGTGGGGCAAAGCATTCTATCCGACACCATTATTTTCCGCTACGGAAGCCAACAAGACCTTGGCGACTTTGTAAGCAAAGTTAACATACACGCAAACTTTTCGAACACGATTATTCACCCGAATGACCTGGGCTTCTTTGCCCCCCTGCCCTCCGAACTGGTGGCACCCATTTCTGTGAATGGGGCATTTAACGGAAGGATTAATCGGTTCAGGTTAACCAACATGCATGTGCAGGTGGGTGAAACAAACCTGCAGGGTGCCCTTGAAATGGATGGGCTTCCCGACATCAATGAAACGTTTATTCTATTAAACCTCCGCGAATCACAACTCAACTTTAACGACCTCGCCTTTTTGTTCAGCGACAAATTAACGGCAAGGCTTAAACCGCTTGGCGTTTTGAATTTTCGAGGGCAGTTTTTGGGTTACCCTACCGACTTTGTAGCCAACGGAAACTTTGTTAGTTCCATTGGCAGCATTGCATCCGATATAAACCTTAAGATTAATGAAGAATCAATCGATCAAACCCGGTATGCCGGTAAACTTTCGCTCACCAATTTTAACCTTGGTCAATACCTTGGCGATACCCTGAATTTTCAAAAAGTTACAGTTAATGGAAAAATCAGCGGAAAAGGTTTAACCCAGGAAACCGCAGACTTCACCCTGGACGGAACAATACAATCCTTTGGGATAAGGAACTACAACTACACGAACATCACCACAAAAGCACGCTTTGCTTCGCAGTTCTTTAATGGACAATTAAAGATAAACGACCCTAACCTTGAGTTTAATGCCGAAGGATCGGTTGATTTACGAAACAACCGGAATGAAATAAAAATAACCGGTGCGCTGGATACAGCCTACCTGCATAACCTAAACCTCAGCCCCAAGGAGCTGTTCCTGCGGGCCGACCTGAATATTGATTTGAAAGGACTTGCCATTGACAGCTTGCTTGGAAAACTAAAACTTGAGAACTTCTTTATCCGCTACGATAGCCAGTCATTAAAATTACCCGACATTTCTTTCCAGGCCGATAAACTAAAGAACACGCGTAAGCTAAAATTAGAATCCACCCTGATAGATGCCGAAGTAACTGGCGATTTTTTCCTTACGGCCATGATCACTGACATGGGTAACCTTGTTAAAGAATTCAGGCTGAATGTTGAGAATAAACCAGAAGCCACCCTGGCTTATTACAAACAAAAGAAGAAAAGCCCGGGCAGGTATGCTGCAGATTTTGAGTTTAAAATAAAAAACATAGCCCCGATAATGGACCTTTTGGATATTGACCTTTCCATTAGTAAAAATACGTTTATCGATGGCCGGTACGCGAGTGGATCAACTTCCTCTATCCAGGCTTTTACGCTTATTGATTCCATACGCTATGGCCAGAATAATTTTTACAAAACAGAGTTTGAAATAAACGCCTCAAAAGTTGCTGATAGTACAAAGGCCTTGGCCATGGTCTTCCTCCATTCGCCCACCCAGGAAATTGGCCGGATAAAAACCAAAAACCTGTACAGCGAAATTATTTGGGACAGGAACCACGTTGATGTTGAGTTGAGCATCGCCCAACAGGAAACAACCAATCGGATTGATATTAACAGCATTGTTGATTTTAAAGACAGCACTTACATAAGACTGCTTCCGTCCACCATAAGTGTACTTGATAAAAGATGGACCATATTGCCTGAAAACTCAGTTGCCATTATGGGCAAAGAGTGGGCCTTCAAAAACCTGGGAATCATGCAACTCGACCAGTCCATCAGCGTCAATGGGAACCTGTCTGCCGATTCGTTAAAGAGTTTACTGTTCAACGTTAAAAATTTCGACCTTACCAACATCAACCCCCTCATCCTTCGAAAACTGAGCGGAAGGTTGGATGCTGAAGTTACCCTTACCAACTTTTATGGCTTGCAGAATATCCAGAATACCCTTTTTATCAATGACTTGAAAGTTGATGACTTTTTGGTGGGCAGCATTACCGGAAACAACATATGGGATCCCCTGGGGGGAAAATTTAATCTTGAATTTTTAATTGACCGGTTGGAAACCAGGATAGTCAACTGCAAAGGACATTACAATCCATCGGACAACCAGAGCCCGTTGAACATTACCGCCAATTTTAACAAAGCCAACCTCAAAATTTTTGAACCCTTCATCGATGATCTGTTCAGCCAATTCCAGGGAACCCTAAGCGGTAACTACCGTGTTACCGGGGCACTTGATGAACCCATATTAAACGGAGAAGGAAGGCTTGAGAACGGAGCAATGATGATTAACTACCTGAACACGGTATACCAGTTCACGGGCATTCTTGGCTTTTCCCGAAATTCAATTTACTTCAAAGACATAGACCTTACGGATATTAACCGAAACAGAGGTAAATTAAGCGGGGCCATAACGCATACCAACTTTGCCAACATGCAAATTGCCATGAACGGCCAGTTCGATGATTTTCAGGTGCTGAATACATCGGCCAAGGATAACGATCTGTTTTATGGCCAGGCGTATGCTTCCGGTCGGGTGGCATTTACAGGGCCCCTGGATAACCTAACCATATCGGCCACAGCCACCACGCGCAAAAACACGCGTGTTTACATTCCGCTTACAAGCGGAACTTCTGTTGAGCAAAAAGAATATATCAACTTTGTAAGCTTTAAAGATTCAACGTATCTCGCTTCACAACAAACTGAAGCCGGAAAGAAAGTAAAACTTACCGGAGTTACCATTGACTTTAACCTGGACGTTACACCCGATGCATATTGCGAGATAATTTTCGACCTGAAAGCCGGTGATATTATCCGCGGCCGCGGAAATGGAAAAATCAAATTACAACTGGATACCAAGGGCGAGTTTAATATGTTCGGCCCATTTGAGTTTACCGAAGGATGGTACAACTTCACATTGTATGACATCATCAATAAAGAATTCCGCATACAGCCCGGCAGCTCCATAGCCTGGTATGGCGATCCATACCAGGGCACCTTAAAGATTGATGCCAGTTACAATCAATTAGCATCACTGGCCCCTATTCTGGCCGATCAATCGTTGGCGGCCATGCCGCAGGTAAGGCGTAAATACCCTGTGCAGGTGGTGCTCAAACTTGAGGGGCCTATGCTGTCACCTCAAATCAATTTTGATATTGTTGGTAAGGACTTACCAAAATCAATTCCCGTTGAAGGAAGGCCGCCCGTATCGCTGGACATAGAATTTATAGCCTTTAAAAGCAGGCTTGATGAACAGGAATTGAAACGCCAGGTTTTTAGTTTGATAGTGCTGCGCAGGTTTTCACCTCCCGAATCTTTCAATACCAGCGGATCGTTGGTGAACAGCGTTAGTGAGTTGTTCTCTAATCAGCTTAGTTCATGGCTAAGCCAGGTAGATGAAAATCTTGAAATTGATGTGGACCTGGGCAGCATGGATCAGGAAGCATTCAATGCCTTTCAATTGCGTATGTCTTACACGTTTATGAACGGAAGGCTTCGCGTTACCCGCGATGGTACTTTGGGTAACCAGGCACAACCTACCGGAGGTGTGGATAACCGAAACGATTTGGCCATGGCCATTGGCGACTGGACTGTTGACTACCTGCTCTCAGCCGATGGAAAATTTAAGGTAAAAATGTACAGCCGCACCAATGTAAACCCGTTGGTAAACACACTAAATGCCCAAAATGCCATTACCACGGGGGTAAGCCTTATGCATACCCAAAGTTTTAATGAATTAAAAGACCTGTTGAAGTCCAACCGCGATAAGAACAGGAGGCCGGTGCCCGAATATCCGGATCAGAACGATGAGGCATTAAAAGAAGAAGATGATGGTGGTTAAGACTGTATGGTTGTTAGTTTTGTTCGCTTCACTAAATGTTTGTGCACAACCATCGGATACGCTTTCAACAACTGATAAAAAGAAACTCAGGTCGCTTGTAATCATCTCCGGCACTGGGTACACCGCAACCCTTATCGGGTTAAACGAATTGTGGTACAAGGATTCCCCACGTCAATCATTTTCATTCTTCAACGACAACAATCAATGGAAACAACTGGATAAGGCCGGTCATTTTTTTTCGGCCTTCCACTTAAGTGCCGGTACATCGAAAAGCCTGCAAGGGTGCGGTGTCAATAAAATTAAATCCGACTTATGGGGATCGGTTACTGGCTTTCTCATTCTTTTACCCATTGAGATATTCGATGGCTTCTCTGCCGATTATGGTGCCTCAACAGGCGATCTGTTTGCCAACGCGGCCGGGGCAAGCTTCTTCTTAGGCCAGAATAAACTATGGAATGAGGTGCGCATTCACCCCAAGTATTCATTTCAACGAACAAGCTATCCGGCACTAAGGCCCGACAACATATTAGGCAATAGCCTGGTTACCGAAATTTTCAAAGATTACAACGGGCAAACCTATTGGCTATCCATCGACATAGATAAGTTTATGAAGTTTCCGAAATGGCTTAACCTGGCGGTAGGTTATGGGGCAGAGGGTATGGTGTATGCAACAAACCACGAAAATACGGCAGCGGGATACCATGCTACACGCCAGTTCTACCTGGGGCTCGATTTTGACGTATCACACCTTAAATCACGTTCAAAAGTAGTTAACACAATTTTATTTATGGTTAATATGGTTAAGCTACCGGCCCCCGCACTTAGATTCTCCGGCTCTTCGATAACTTTTCGCCCCTTAGGCCTTCAATAAAAAAATTAAAGGCAGTTCTCTTAATGGATTATGCTTTTTTTTAACTTCCGAACCTAAACCTTTCGAATTTATGAAACTCTCCGCTGTTATTAAACAATATGCCGATCACATCGGTGGTACGTTTACCGATTACGATGAATCAAAATGCATTATCGTTGTGCCGTTAAAAGACGATCGCTTTCAAACAGTTTTGGCCGTAACGGAAAAAAGTAAGGTCTCCGGAAAATTACGGGCTGTGTTCAGTTCAAAAGTAAGTGATTCCATAGCAGGGGTTGACCTGGTGGAATTACTAAAACAAAGTGCTGCCTTCGATTACAGTAAATTTATTATTGACGAAAATCACCTTAAAATTGAAGCATCATGCCTGGCCGATGCCGTTAGCGAAGATGAAGTTAAATTTATGATTCAGGAAGTCGCCCAACTGGCCGACCAATATGAATTTAAACTCACCGGAAAAGATATTCACTAGAACTCATCTTCGCCCGATTTGGTTACCTTTGCGCATGCAGGTTGTCTTATCGTCTTGATGGCAAACATCAGGAAGGAAAGTCCGGGCAACTTCAGGAATCGTACCCCGGGAAAACCGGGGGTGCTGACGGTAAACGCCAGTAACAGAAAGTGCCACAGAAACAAGTAGCCTTGACGGGCTTCCGTCACGGTGATAGTGAAAAGGCGGGGTAAGAGCCCACCGTACCAAAGGTAACTTTGGTAGCCAGGCAAACCTTACGAGTTGAAAGATCAAATAGGCCCCGATCAGAAACCTGATTCGATCCTGACCATCCGTCAGGATATCGGGGTGGGTAGATCGATTGATCCTGACGATATCGTCAGGGCTAGATAAATGATAAGAACCGGATGGGAAACCTTCCGGATACAGAACCCGGCTTACAGACCTGCATTTTTTAATTAAACCTTCTGTCGCTTTAATGCGTGGAAGGTTTTTGTTTTATTTAAGTTCAATTTATTTAATCATGGGGAAAATACTGGTAGTGGATGACATGGCGGCCATCCGGACTTCGTTACGCGAAATTTTAGAAGAGGAAAAGCACGAAGTTGAAGAAGCGAAAGATGGTGAAGAAGCCTTGAAAAAATTGCAACACGATCATTTTGATGTTGCCTTCTGCGACATAAAAATGCCGAAGCTGGATGGCATAGAACTACTTGAGCGGGTAAAAAAAGAAGGCATCCCAACACCCTTCATTATGATCTCCGCACACGGCACTAAAGAAACTGCTTTGGAAAGCATCAAGCGTGGGGCTTACTTCTTTATCCAAAAGCCCTTTGAAAGCATTGAAACCATTCTCATTCACCTGCGCAACGTACTGGAACGAAATTCACTCAAAGAAGAAAACCGTACCTTGAAGAAAAAAATCGGGAAAGGCTCTGAAATGGTTGGTGAGTCGCCTGCTATCCTTCAGGTTAAAGAAATGATCGACAAGGTAGCGCCCACCGATGCGCGCGTGTTGATTACCGGACCCAATGGAAGCGGTAAAGAACTGGTGGCACGGCAACTTCATGAAAAAAGCAAACGGAGCGAAAGCATTCTGGTGGAAGTAAACTGTGCGGCTATCCCTTCCGAACTCATTGAAAGTGAGTTGTTCGGGCATGAGAAAGGATCATTTACATCGGCCGTTAAACAACGCATCGGCAAATTTGAACAGGCTGAAAGCGGCACGCTTTTCCTGGACGAAATAGGTGATATGAGTCTATCAGCCCAGGCGAAAGTGCTGCGGGCTTTGCAGGAAAATAAGATAACCCGCGTGGGTGGCGAAAAAGAGATAACCGTTAATGTGCGGGTGATTGCGGCAACCAATAAAGACCTGAAAAAAGAAATCGCTGAGGGACGATTCCGGGAGGACTTGTATCATCGATTGAGTGTTATAGTTATAAAAGTACCCTCGCTAAGCGACCGAACAGAAGACATACCCGCATTGGCCAATAAATTCCTGACCGACATAGCCGAGGAACAAGGAAACAAGGTTAAAAGAATTGACCAGAAAGCATTAAACATGCTACAGGCACACGGATGGACCGGAAATATCAGGGAATTAAGGAACGTAATTGAGCGGCTTATCATCATGTCAGCCGATACAATTACTGAGGAGGATGTAAAGAAATACCTCTAAATATTAGATTTTTTGCTCAGCAACGCTTTTTTTGACAGGCTCTTTAGCTTTGCTGTAAGTAGGACAAGTGTACTGGCTACAAGCAGAAATAAATCCGGCTAAAAGAAGGAAAATGATAAGTTTTTTCATTCGAAGTGGCGTTTAGTAATGTCAAAAATAAAACAGTTTCGTAAGAAAACAAATCCAGCGCTTTTTTTATGCCGTTTGGCGATAAAAACCAACTACTCGACCATCAGGTTGCAGCCGCGAATATCAGTATTATCCAAACGCCCCTGCACCTCAAATCCATTCGAAATAAGTTGGCCAGCATCCTCTGTTTCAATAAAACTTAACGTATCAACGTTGGCCAAATCAACAATGTTTAAACCGCCAGGTTTTCCATCCTTTACCCAGGTAAATGGATCGCCAACCTCCCGTACCATCACCTTCATCCAGGGGGGGGTAAAAAAAGTTGAACCTCCCCTTGTATAAGCCTGCGAAAAAAGTTCAGTCATGCCATACTCTGAATAGATAGCGGAAACCTTAAAAGCCTGTTTTAACATCGTATGCAATTCGAGGCGGGTCACTTCCCTCCTTCTGCCCTTCATGCCCCCGGTTTCAAATACCAGGCACATGCTTAAATCGGGTGGGCCACTTTCTGCCAAATCAAGTAACGCAAAACTTACTCCCCAAACAACGATTTTCTTTGACTCATCCTTCTTCGCCTTTTCAATATCGGCTTTGAGTTTGTCTAAATCTGACAAATAAAAACCTGAAAACGGAGAGCCACTTTGCTTGATAAAGTAATCCATCATGGCCACCAGCGAAGAATTATTTCGCTCCAGGTATGAGGGCAGCAAAGCAAAGAAATGATAGCCTGTTAGTGACCCAAAAAAAAATTCAAAACACCTGGCAGCATGGTGTAAATAAAATGACAAGTTCTTTACTTCATGTTTACTGGTTACCTGGCCAGTGGTGGCGCTGCTTTCAAATAGGGTTTGACTTTCCCAGTTTCCGGTTTTAATGGTGTTGCTTTTAAAAAAAGAAATGGGTAGAAACGGGATCGAATTTATAGATTCGATTTTGGCATGATCGACTTTCAAATGGTGCAGGTAGTTGCGATAAACCGGGTTGTTTTCTGCCTGGTAATGAAAGAATTGCAACGCAATAACATCAAAGTTTGTTGCGTTTACAGTATAAAGGTTAAGGTTTAAACTTTTAATATTTTCCAAGCGTTGTGTATCTTGTCAGGCATAAAAGTACAGCATGAAGGCGATTAAGGGATTGGTTTTATTTTGTTTTTTGGCGGTAACCGTTAGTTCATGCTTTGACCCGCCAGAATTTGGCATTGCCCCAAAAATCAGTTTTAATAAAATTGAATTTAAAGTTACCCCCGATCCATCCGATGCCGATTCACTTATCTTATACATCGACTTCAGGGATGGAAACGGTGACATGGGCTTGAGCACTGACTTTAGGGACGACCCCTATCACGAACGTAATTTTTATTTTGAGGATGAAGCCAACAACAAGATTAAAGCAGTTGGCACCGTGATTCAAGCGGTAAACAGACCACCCTTGCCAAGCACGATCCCGATGATTATAACCCCACCCACGGGTAAGCTTGTAACACACCGCACGCGTAACAAACCAGGGTTTGGCTCACTTCCCCCTTTTAGTGCAGCCAACCTCGAATGTCGGGATTACACTACCTCATACCTGCTTATAGCCCCCCCTGCAGCAAATGCCATTGATGCCTCCTATAACATTACTGATACCTTACGGGATAATGTGGGCAACAGATACTATGTGGTGAAGGACACGGTTTATTTCAAACGAAATCCAAATTACTATAATATATCTGTACGGTTTTTTCAGAGCTCCGGTGGGCCTTTTACTGAATTCTCTTGGGAAGATCAGCTTTGCACAACTTTAAATGGAAGATTCCCTGTACTTTCTGACAAATCAGGCCCGTTGGAAGGCACATTGCGTTATGCTATGACTTCAACTGGGTTTACACCTTTATTTAGTATAAGAACTCTTAAACTTGATATTATCGTTAAAGATAGGGCGCTTAACAAAGACTCTATTCGAACCCCCGAATTTACGCTCCAGCAGATTAGGGTTAATTGAAATCAGTAAATAGAGGGGAAACGATCGGGATAAGTATCCTGCATCATTTCATAAACCCTATCGAACACTTCCTCGGTATTTGGCTTTGAAAAGTAATCACCATCGGAAGCATATGCCGGCCGATGTTCCTTCCCAGTAATTGTTAATGGCTTTGCATCCAAGTAGTGGTAGGCATTTTGTTCTTCCAACACTTTTTGAAGCATATAGGCACTGGCACCACCGGGTACATCCTCATCTGCAAAAACTACCCGATTGGTTTTTTTGATAGATTCAACAATGGTGTGATGAAGATCAAACGGAAGTAAGGTTTGTACATCTATTACCTCGCAGGAAATACCAACTCCTCCCAACATCTCAGCGGCCTCCAGCACAATGCGGCACATAGAACCGTATGTGACGATGGTTACATCACTCCCTTCCCGCAAAATTTCAGGAACACCCAGGGGCACCGTAAACTCCCCAATATTTTCTGGCAATGACTCCTTAAGCCTGTAACCATTTAAACATTCAATTACCACGGCAGGGTCATCAGCCTTTAACAGTGTATTATAAAACCCGGCTGCCTGCGTCATGTTGCGCGGAACCAATAAGTAGATACCCCGCAAACTGTTCAATATCATTCCTATGGGTGAACCGGCATGCCAAACCCCTTCTAACCGGTGGCCGCGTGTACGGATAATCAAAGGTGCTTTTTGTCCGCCTTTGGTACGATACTGCAGACACGCCAAGTCATCAGTAAGGGTAGCCAGCGCATAAACAAAGTAATCGAGGTATTGGATTTCGGCAATCGGTCGCAGGCCCCGCAAAGCAGCCCCGATGCCTTGCCCGATGATGGTGCACTCGCGAATTCCTGTATCGGTAACACGCAAGTCACCATGCTTTTGCTGAAGGCCGGCAAAACCCTGGTTTACATCACCGATTTTGCCAACATCTTCGCCTAAGGCAAACACACGTGGGTCGCGTGTTAAAGCGGCATCAAAGCATGCTTGTAAAACTTCCCGCCCGTCAACCCGTGGGGCATCTTCGCGAAATACGGGTTTTACTTCCTCCACTTTTAAGGCCGAAAAATCGGATTGACTGTAGAGGTGTGAACTGTAACGATCCTCAACATCAACCTTAAGGTCCTTTAGCCATTGCTGCAGGTTTTGCTTGGCGTCACTTTCTTTGCCACGAAGCAAAATCAAAACTTTTTTAGCGGCTTTCACCAGGTCAAGCCTTCCGGGGTTTATTGCCTTAACAAGTTCGCCTTTGATCTCGGCAACGTCCTTTTCATGAGATAACGATTCCAGTATTTCAACCAAAGTCGCATGATCCTTCAGGATGTCGTTTGTGAAGGCTTTCCAGGCTTTTTCCCTGGCTTTCTTTGCACTTTCCTTGGCTTCCTTTTCAAGGATGTCAATTTCTTCCGGGAGCACCAACACCTCATTTTCAATCCACCTGCGCATTTGCTTAATGCAGTCGAACTCAGCTTCCCAGGCCAATCGCTCCTTTGTTTTGTACCGCTCGTGCGAACCTGAAGTTGAATGTCCCTGGGGTTGAGTCACTTCCTCCACATGCACCAGTACAGGAACATGTTCGTAACGGCAAATCTTCTCGGCCCTTTCATATGCTGCCAGCAATGCAGGGTAATCCCAGCCCTTAACGGTAATGATCTCAAATCCGGGATTTTGATTATCACGGGCAAAACCCGCCAACGCTTTGGAAATACTTTTTTTTGTGGTGTGATATTCTTGAGGAACAGAAATCCCGTAATCATCGTCCCATACCGACATTAACATGGGCACTTGCAATACCCCGGCTGCATTTATAGCCTCGAAGAACATCCCTTCAGAAGTGGAAGCATTGCCAATGGTCCCAAATGCTATCTCGTTCCCGTTGGTTGAAAGGTTTGAGTATGGTTTTAGTGCAGGGTTGTTCCTGAATAACTTTGAAGCATAGGCCATACCTAATAACCGTGGCATTTGGCCCGCGGTAGGTGATATGTCGGCACTACTATTTTTAAGTTCTGTTAAGTTCTTAAGATTCCCATTTTCATCCAGCATGCGGGTGGCAAAGTGGCCGTTCATCAACCGGCCTGCCGATGCCGGATCAGCTTCAACATCGGTATGGGCATAAAGCTGTGCAAAGTATTGCTGGGTGGTTAACTCACCAATGGCAAACATAAAGGTTTGATCACGGTAATAGCCCGAGCGGAAATCACCAGCCCGGAAAACCTTGGCCATGGCGATTTGGGCAACCTCTTTACCATCGCCAAAAATGCCAAACTTGGCTTTGCCCATAAACACTTCTTTACGGCCAATTAAACTCGCTTCGCGGCTCTCGCATGCCAGCCGGTAATCGGCTAAAATTTCCTTTACCCTGGCTTGCGAATACTTTACCCTCGATTCCTTTACTGTGCTCACAAATACCTATTTAAGATGGAATTCCCAATGCTTTGGACGATGCCCAAAAATAGCCAATCGGGGTACAAATGACAACCCG
The DNA here is from genome assembly GCA_025808415.1 of Cyclobacteriaceae bacterium. Taxonomy (NCBI): domain Bacteria; kingdom Pseudomonadati; phylum Bacteroidota; class Cytophagia; order Cytophagales; family Cyclobacteriaceae; species Cyclobacteriaceae bacterium. The sequence continues at coordinate 1,662,667 of CP075525.1, read as the reverse complement.
ACTTGACCCATCAACACGTTGACTATTGCAAATAGCCGATTATCTTTGCAGCCTGTTAAAACGATTGCAACTATGACCATTGGTGTTCCAAAAGAGATAAAAAACAACGAAAACCGGGTAGCGTTAACACCTGCAGGAACGCAGGAATTGGTTAAACGCGGCCATACGGTTTACATTGAAACAAATGCCGGTTCAGGCAGCGGTTTTAGTGATGAAGATTACGTAAAAGCCGGTGGCAAACTGCTTAAAACTGCGGCTGAGGTTTTCGCTACGGCCGAAATGATCATTAAAGTTAAGGAGCCCATTGAGCAAGAGTATAAACTGATCAAAAAAGACCAGCTTGTTTTCACCTATTTCCACTTTGCTTCGTACGAACCGCTTACCAAAGCGATGATCGATAGCGGTGCGGTTTGTTTAGCTTACGAAACCGTTGAACGCATTGATGGAAGCTTGCCCCTGCTTATCCCCATGTCGGAAGTAGCGGGCCGGATGTCGATACAGGAAGGTGCCAAGTACCTGGAGAAACCACTTAAAGGTCGTGGAATATTGTTAGGCGGTGTACCCGGGGTTAAACCAGCCAAAGTTTTGATTTTAGGTGGCGGTGTTGTTGGAACCAATGCCGCAAAAATTGCTGCCGGTATGGGCGCTGACGTTACTATTGCTGATGTAAACCTTAATCGCCTCCGTTACCTGGATGATGTAATGCCGAAAAACGTACATACCGTGGTATCGAATGAATATACCATACGCGAAATGGTACAGGATCACGACCTGATTGTAGGTGCCGTGCTTATACCCGGTGCCAAAGCTCCCAAACTGGTTACCCGCGATATGCTAAAAACCATGCGCCCCGGTACCGTATTGGTTGATGTGGCTGTTGATCAGGGAGGTTGTATTGAAACCTGTACACCCACAACGCATGAGGATCCAACTTACATCATTGACGATGTTGTTCACTATTGTGTGGCCAATATGCCGGGTGCTGTACCGTATACCTCAACCCTTGCACTTACCAACGCAACGCTTCCCTATGCCATCCGTCTTGCCAACCAGGGCTGGAAAAAAGCTTGCCAGGAAAGCACGGAACTGCGAAACGGGTTGAATGTTATGTTTGGTGAAGTGGTTTACAAAGGTGTTTCTGATGCCTTTAATCTGCCTTACACTGACGTAAAGAAATTCCTCTAAGCCGGAAATTCCGGTAGTTCCGGAAGAGACTTTATTTCGCTGGCCATCTCAAAGCAGAGATGACGCAATCCGTTTGTAATAACTACGTACGAAGCTTTAAGCGTAAAATTATAAGCAGATACTTGTAGTGCAACTTGTGTGTCTATTTCTATTTCGGGTGCTTTGCACTCAATAACCATCCAGGGTTTTCCAGTCCTGTTAAATATTACAATATCGCTGCGCTTGGAAAGTTGATTGTAGCGCAGTCCACCTTCAATTTTTATCAAAGCCTTAGGATACAAAAGCTCATGGGTAAGGTAGTTTATAAAATGTTGCCTGACCCACTCTTCGGGTGTCAGCACTACAAACTTTTTCCGGATCCCGTCAAAAATCCATACTTTTCCATCAGCTTTTTTTAGCTTGTAGTTAAACGTAGGAAGGTTGAGTTTTACCATAGCATAAAGTAACGAAGATATGAAGACCAAACAGGAAATTGTAGAGAATTGGTTGCCGCGCTACACCGGTCAGCCGCTGGATAAATTTGGCGAATACATTTTGCTAACCAATTTTGATAACTACGTTAAAATGTTTGCCGAGTGGCATAACGTGCCAATTGTTGGCCTGGATAAACCCATGCGCAATGCTACAGCCGAGGGCATAACCATTATAAACTTTGGTATGGGTAGTCCCAATGCCGCCACGGTAATGGATTGCCTGAGTGCCATAAAACCTAAAGCAGCCCTTTTTCTTGGAAAGTGTGGTGGGCTTAAAAAGAAAAACGATATCGGGGATTTAATCCTGCCCATTGCGGCTATACGGGGCGAGGGTACCTCTACCGATTACTTCCCTCCCGAAGTTCCTGCGCTTCCTTCGTTTGCCCTTCAAAAAGCTATTTCAACAACTATTCGTGACTACAACCAGGATTATTGGACGGGCACAGTATACACAACCAACCGCAGGGTTTGGGAATGGGATGAAGATTTTAAAACCTACCTGAGGAAAATTCGGGCACAGGCCATTGACATGGAAACGGCAACTATTTTTTCAACTGCATTTTATAACAAAATACCAGCTGGGGCCTTATTGCTGGTTTCCGATCAGCCTATGGTGCCCGAAGGTGTTAAGACTGATGTCAGCGATCATGTGGTTACCACCAACTTCGTTAACCAACATTTAAAAATCGGGATCGACTCTTTGCGTCAACTCATCAATAACGGCATGACAGTTAAGCACCTCCGCTATTAAGTTGTAGGTGCTGATACATCGCGGGCTTTGATCCGGCTCAGTACAATAAGCCCAATGATAAAATACAGGGCCAATGCCAATGCACTGTTGCGCATACTGCCGGTTATGTGGTTAATCAATCCGTACGAAAATGTTCCTAACACTATAGAAAGATTGTAGGTAACATCATAAAAGCTAAAGTACGATGCGTGATCGATTGTGTTTTCAGGTATAAGTTTGGAATAGGTAGCCCGCGACAAGGACTGGATCCCCCCCATGATCATGCCCACCACGGCAGCCAGAACATAAAACTGTATTTCGTTTGCTATCACATAAGCCGCCAGGCAAACTATCACCCAAATAACAATCATAATAGCCAACGCGGCTTTGTTTCCCCGTGCTTTTGATACCCGTGCAAATAGCCACGCTCCCAATGAAGCCACTAACTGGATGAGCAATATGGTGGCGATAAGTTTTCCGGTATCCAGGTGAAGTACATCGGTACCGAATAACGTGGCCAGGTACATAACTGTTTGCACACCCATGTTGTAAAAGAAAAACGAAGTCAGGAAACGTTTCATATCGGGTGATTCCTTCAAACTCTGCCATACCTTCACCACTTCGTAATATCCTTTTGTCCAGATTTTACTACCTGGATTTTTTCCGTGTGGATTTTCAGGCAGCACCGCAAACGTAATCATCGAGAAACCCATCCACCAGGTACCCACCAAAAGAAAAGAGAACCGGGTTGCAAAACCCTCTGTACTAAAACCAAAAGCTGCATAATTCAAAATCAGGACCATGCAGATAACCATAAGGATAACGCTGCCATAATAACCCATCGAAAAGCCTTTGGCACTTACCATATCGTACCGGTCTTCTGTAACGATTTCGGGTAAAAAAGCATTGTAAAACACAAGGCTTCCGGAAAACCCAATACTCGCCATAATGGAACAGAAAATCCCCCATTCCAATGTATTGATGTCCTTAAAAAAGTATAATCCCATACACGACAGGCTACCAATTGCGACAAATACTTTCATGAAAAATTTCTTGCGCCCGGTATAATCTGCAACACCCGATAATAAAGGCAGCATGGCAGCCACTACCAGAAAGGAAAACGAAAGCGCATAAGAATACAATACCGAATTTTTAATGGTAAACCCAAAAAACCTGACATTATCACCATCACCTGAAACCGCTACTGCCTTATAATAAATCGGGAAGATGGATGAGGTTATTACCAGTGAATAAACAGAATTTGCCCAATCGTACATGTACCAGGCGCGTACTGTTTTTGGATTGTTCAACTCAATGGTCATAATGCTTCAGTATACGGGTAAGGTAATAAAAAACCCCATTCTTTTGCGGAACGGGGTTTTTCAACTATGAAAAAACAAGATTAATTATCGGTGCGTCTTTGTAAAGTAGAATAGAGGAGCAACCGTGCATTGGCTTTTCGCAATTCCGTTTCCACGTCAGCAATGATGCCTCGCTTTGCATCAACATCTACTTTCATCGAAACGGTCATTTGGTCACGTTCAAATTCCTGAAGCTTGGCTTTTTCTTGGTTTACCCATTGAATAACATCTTTAGGTTCGATAAAAACATCATTCACCTGTATTTTAGGTTCCTTGCCCCACTCTTCTGTCTTCTTAGGCTCACCTATGTACATATATGCTACCAATGATTTACGCGCAAGCTTTTTTAGTTGTGTAGCTTCCGGAAGTTGTTGCTTAACGTTAATGTTAGTTTCGCGCATTTGCGTAGTAACCATGAAAAAGAAAAGCAACATGAACACTACATCGGGCATTGAGGATGTAGGGATATCCTGCTTTACGTTAGCCTTTTTCTTAAACTTCGACATATTATTTCCCTCCAGCTTTAGTAGGTTCAGCAATTGATAAATTCATGGGGATCTCCACTGTCCCGTCCGGCCTTCGTCCGCGGCCAATATCGTACAACCTTTTATTTTCCGGATTAGCCAAGTCAGATGAAAGGTCAAGCCATTTTTTCACGGATACTTCAGCACGGTCTGCATAAATCTGGTAATAAGCAGCCTGAGCAGCATCCAATATTTCAATGAACTTCTTATGGCTGGTACCGCGGTCGGTCTTATACGAAACGATCGCTTTTTCAGGGTTATCGGATGAATTTGGGTCAGCGCCATAATTCAGCACAAATTCCTTTATCATGTCGCGCAGTTCATTTGGTGTTCCATAAAAGGGGTTACCCTCTACCAAAACGTTATCGAACGAATTAACCTGGATCTTAAACAAATTCCGCTCTTGGATCTTTATATCCATGTCGGGGGGAAGTGCTTCCGGTGGCGGGGGCAGCTGTATAGCAAGACCACGATCATTGGCAACTGTTGTGGTCACAAGAAAGAATACCAACAACAAAAAGGCAATGTCGGCCATAGAAGCATTCGGTATATCGGGTGTTGCTCTTGGCATTACTTAATTGCTTTATTGATTTCAGAATAAATCAGGCCTAGCACTGCTATGGCAGATGTTAAATAAAACATAATCAAACCGGCACCCACTAATTTCGAAACGTTTGGTGTGATACCCTTGGCTGCGTGATCTGCAGAAACCTCTGAACCCGCAAGTGCATAGGAAATACCAAAAAGCACAACCATTCCAACAATAGCGAATAATGCCTTCTTTAAATCCCCTGGGGATTTAAGAACGTTTACCAAAGGAAGCACTATGGCCGACAGCAATGCAATGGCAAACAATGCATAGCCTGTGTAAAGTCCTGCATCAACAGAAACTATGGCCAGAATAACCAGCACAATGGCAACCGCAATCAATAAAAAACCTTTCATCTCAATTACTTTTGGGTAACCAATTTGTGTTTCACAAGAATATCAACAAGGGTAATGGAGGCATCTTCCATGCCGTTAACCAAAGAATCAATTTTAGATACAAGGTAGTTGTAGAAAACCTGAAGCACCATACCTACAATAAGACCACCCACAGTTGTGGTCAAGGCCACTTTCATACCACCGGCAACAATGTTGGGGGAAATATCACCGGCCGCCTCAATGTCCGAGAAGGCTTGCACCATCCCTACCACCGTTCCGAAGAAACCGAGCATAGGGCCAAGTGCGATAAACAAAGAAATCCAGATAAGGCCCTTTTCAAGCTTACCCATTTCTACGCCACCATATGACACAATTGACTTTTCAACCATATCGATTCCTTCTGAATAGCGTAATAATCCTTGCGTGAAGATGGACGCTACCGGGCCGCGTGTGTTGCGCGTTACATCAAGGGCAGCATTAACTCCACCTTTAGCAAGTGCATCTTCAATCTGTCCCAGGAGTTTGGTGTTATTGGATGTAGCCAGGTTAAGCGTAATAATTCTTTCAATGGAGAAAGCCAGACCTAGTATCAAACAGATCAATACAGGGGTCATGAACTTTACATCACCATCAATAAATTTTTGCTTCAAAATCTGGTGCATTGACTCACTCTCTGCTGCCGGCTCAGGTGTAGAGGCTTCGGTGCGTGGTTGAGGCTGCGGTTGTTCAGCCGCTGCAGAATCAGATTGGGCAAAAGTAGAGGTCGCCAGTACCCCTAAGAACATAAGAATAGCGAGTTGTTTTTTCATAGTTTCAGGTTTATTAGACTATTGGAAAGGCCAAAATTAAACGTTTTGTCGATTTATCGATATTTTTTAAAAAAATTTTATGCTGGCGGCTAAAACTTCTATCGATTTAGGTGATTAATGGTTTTTGCCAAATAAAGTCACATTTTAACCTCTCCTAAACTTATCAATCTAACTAATTGAAAACCACCTTAAACTAAGCAAATACCGGTTGATGTGGCTTTACTTTTTACGAGATTTTAAGGGGATAGAACTTCAGCGCATCGGCTGAATTTTGTTTGGCTTAGCGGAGAGAGAGGTCTCCGAATGTTGAAAATCCATGTAATTTAAAGCAATGAAATAGGCCTATTTTGGCCTTTTTTTGTTTCTTTTTGTTTGCTATTGTTTCAAAAAGTAGTAACATTTGTAGTAACAAAATAGTAACACCATGAAAACCGAGTTCAAAATCACTTACTTTTTTTGGAAGGCACGCAAGGATAAATCCGGTAAAATCCCTGTTTACATCCGCTCGAAACAGAACTCAGATAAACAGTACTCATATTACACCGGTGTGAAGCTTTTAAAGGCTGAATGGAACCCTAAGAAGAAACAGCCGACAAATAAGCCAGCTAGGTTATTGGAACTTGAAAAGAAGCTTCAGGCCACCTATAAAGACCTTATGCAGCAAGGTCATGCACCTACATTGGAAAACATACTTACACACTTAAACGATCCTAAGAAGCCACAGAGCAAAAAACTACTGGATTGGTGCAATGACTACCTAAGTGCAGACAAGTATTCACCCGGACAAAAAAAAGCCGTTGCAACGCTTAAGGAGAATATACTGGGCTTTCAGCCCTCGCTAACCTTTGACCGGTTAAATACCCATGTCCTCGATGACTTTGCCGACTGGATGACCAATAGAGGTGTTGCCAACAATTCACAATATAAACGCATTAGGGCGCTCGTAAACGTGGCCAAACATGCACGGGTAAATATTACCGACCTATCAGGTTATGAACTCCCCTACAGCACCTCAAACGCTAATAAGGTGCGCTTAGAATGGCCTGAAGTGAAAGCAGTAATGAACACTAAGCCCATTACCGAAATTGAAGCCGTGGCAAAGGATGTATTCTTGTTGGCCTGTTTTAGTGGCTTAAGGATTTCAGACCTGCAGACACTTGGAAAGGGTAAAATTAAGGGCTTCTATTATGAGCGATTACAGACTAAAACCAAAAAACCTGTTTACACCACACTACACAAGTACAACGAAGAACTTTTCCACAAGTACTTTAAAGGCATACCCTATTCACGGCAAAACCTTTCCAGCGCACTTAAACCATTATTAGAGCGTGCCGGACTGGATGAGGAGGTGACGGTATTACGACAAGTCGGGCACAATGTGGTGGAGGAAACAAAAAGAAAGTTTGATGAAATCGCCTTCCATTCAGGGCGGAGGTTTTACGCTAGGTTACTGAATGACCTGGGCTTGGGTAATGAGATCGCACGGGATGAACTGGGACACTCGCCTAAGAGCGTGACCGAACACTATGCCGGAAGCCCTAACCATAAGTTAAGGGTGCAACGGGTTCGGCAAGCTATGGAGAAGCTTGAAAAAACAATGAAGGAAATGGGATTAATGAAAGTAGCATGAAAAAGTATTCCCCCCGTTTCAAAGATGAAGAAGAATTAAGAAGGTTTTATAATGGATATAAGGCCAAAAAATTACCCCCCATAACGAATGAAATTTTCGTTTGCATTGACCATATTCTGACGGTCTGTGAGGGAGTTTCTCAAAGAGCACAAACGCCCGAAGAAGAAAAAGAACTTCGAAGGTTAAAAATGTACCTTACACAAAACAAAATTGGAAAGATTACATTTCATGGCCGAAAAACTTTCAGTGTTGACCATGAGGTCTTACTAATATCTATATCCAAACACATTTTGGATTTATTGAAAAGGATAGATAATCCTAAAACTCCCGGAGCTCCTTTCTCTCGACTATTTAATATAATTGGATTAGCACATGATAGTATTGAAGAATTAAAGGAGTTAGGGGTACCTGACTTGTTTATAGTCGATTTAATTTCATGGATTCGTAATGATGAAATTTCTCTTTATGCTTATAAGAAATCCAGACAACGTTTTGTAAAATCAAAATACAACGACTGAAGTAAGGGGGACACAATACCAACCAACTTCGCTCATATTGTGTCCTTTACCCCCATGTTCCCTTATGTTTCTTTTGCGTTAAGATTTAACGCAAAGAAATATGTCATTAGAAGAAAACATTCGCAAAATCGTAGCGGAAGAAATTCAAAAAGCAGGCAAGCAGTCTGATCTTGTCCCGCTCGCTGAGTTCTGCAAAGAAAAAAATCTTTCACGTGTTACCGTTTGGCGTGCTGAGAAGCAAGGCAAAATGAAGCTAACACGCATCGGCAAAAAAGTATTTGTATCCCCTCAACAGTTTATAAATGCATGAAAACTCCAGGTTTATGGATGCGGAGATTTATATCTCCGAATAATGGCCTTTTTTTGCCTATTGAGTGCATTACGTTACTATTTATGTTACTACTAAAGCAAAAATAAAAAACCCGGAAAGTTTGGCCGTCCGGGTCTTTAATGAAAAATACAAACATGGAAGATTTGCGCAACAAAGATAGAAAAAAATGGGATGAATATAAATCAAGTGGTCTGCATGTTTTCCCTGTTAGCATGCCTGACAAACGGCCAACCGTAAAAAGTTGGAAGGCCTTACCTGATAATATTATTTTTAATGGCAGCGCTGCAATTGCTTGTGGTGAACTTTCGGGAAACATTGAGGTACTCGATTTTGATACTAAGAACACAACACGCGATTTATTAACAGAATATTTTGATGAGGGTGGTGATGTTCTTAATACCATCTATAAAAAGTTAGTCGTGCAGACTACTATTAGTGGTGGATTTCATTTCATCTACCGTTGTGAGGTCATTGAAGGAAATCAAAAAATAGCCGTTTCTAGCGATGGAAAAAAGGCGCTAATAGAAACCCGTGGCGAAGGGGGTTATTTTGTTACAGCGCCCACAGAGGGCTATAAAATCATTCAGGGTGATATTATTAACATCCCATACATCACACAGGAAGAACGTGAAATTTTAATTACAACGGCCAGAAGATTAAACGAATACTTTCCTAAAGTTAACCCACCAAAAAATAAGGTTTATACCGATGGGCTTACTCCCTGGGATGACTTCGATCAACGTGGAGATGTGCCTGCATTGTTACAAGCGCACGATTGGCAGTTTATTAAATCGGTTGGTGATAATGATCACTATTGTAGGCCGGGTAAGAAGGGCGCAACCTCTGCTACATGGAATGAATCACTAAGGCTATTCTATTGCTTCACATCCTCCACAGTATTTGAGCCATCAAAAGCTTATGCACCCAGCGCGCTTTACTCCTATCTGGAATGTAATGGTGATTTTTCAGAAGCAGCCCGCAAGCTTCGCGCATTGGGGTATGGTGCGATGGTGGAGGAAAAACCAACTACAAAAGCGAAATGCGTTGAAATCAAAAATCTATTTCGGCTAACAAAACCAACATCAATGGAACGACCAAAAAAGCTATTCGGACCACTATGGGCAGAGGGTGAAAATGCCTTTTTCTTTGCTGAAGATGGTGCCGGTAAATCAATTTTAGCGGTTCAAATCGGGTGTGCTATTGCAACCGGGCAATCAATACAGGGCTTTCAGAATGAGGTACCAAAACAACCCGTTACGTTATTCGATACCGAGTTAAGCGATTACCAGTTTAACACGCGCTACCCAGAAGGTTTACCCGAGAACTTTAAGCGCTTCACCTTCAATGAAGATGCACAAAAATTACTTATTGATTCAACGGTAGAGTTTGTAGTTGATCAGATTGAAAACGCTGCAAATCATATCGGGTCAAAGATCATTATACTGGACAATCTTTCAGCACTGGCTTCAATGGTTGATTTAGTAACAACCAAAGAAGCGGTAAAGCTCATGGGCTTACTCAATGAATTAAAAAAGAAGGGATTTTCTGTTTTGATTATTGACCACTCACGGAAGCCATTGAAAGAGGGTGATTTTAAAGTAATCAGTAAACACGATTTACAAGGTTCTAAAATGAAAACAAATCTTGTCGATAGTGTTTTTTCAATCGGCAAGTCAGCCCAGGGAGATGCTATCCGGTATATCAAAGGCTTAAAAATCAGAAGTTTTGAAATGGCCTATACAAAGGGATCCGTTGCAACGGTTGAGATAAAAGTCAACCCATTACGATTGGAGTTTTTAGGCGTTGATCCTGAATGGCAGCATGTGAAGGATCGCACCTCCGAAATGATGAAGATGGCAGCAGAGGGAAAGACACAGGCCGAGATCGCCCAGACATTCAATGTTAGCCAACAGGCTATATCAAAGATTCTAAATACTGGGTTGTGAAGGTTGTATTAGTTGTAGGTTGTATTAGTTGTATTTGGTTGTATTTACAACCTCTTACAACCATTTACAACTGCACAACCATACGCGCGCGAGACAACTAAAATGGTAAAGATGAACCCCATAATGAACCCTACAAAGAAGGATAATATTCGGAGAGCTTTGTCTCCGACAATACCTATAATATCAATTGTATGAGCCATTTAGTTACTATTAACGTTACTATTTTTTTTATCTTTACCCTGATTTCGGAGCCGCCAGAGGGCACTCCCGAAATTGACAAGCCGCGTAAGCACTTGCCTACCTATACGCACCCAAGTATCAGCAAGCCGTCAGGGGGCACTTGCACGAAAAAGGCACCGCGTCAATGCCTGCATTCATGCAGGACACAAAATTATTTTTTCAACAAACATTTTTTCAAATGAAAACAGCAATTGAAGCTATAAACGAGCTTGGCGATACAGTGTCCGAACGTTTAAAAGTCATTGACGAATTACAAGAGGAAATCCGATCACTAAAAGACGGTGCATTTACGGTAACTGGTAGAAAATCTTTTGGCAATGTAGCCATAGAGAAACTAAAAGAAGTCGGACTTAATGCTCAGTTAGGAAAGAACGAACGAAAGCGTATTGTCCTGAAAGATGCCGGAACGTTTACCACCGGCAATGTTACACCAGTTGGTTCTAACGCAATACCATTTTCGCTATCAGACGCTGAACGTGGACTAACAAGAGTACAGCGCAGGCGCTTGTACCTTATGGATGTTGCCAACGTTTCACGCACCGATAAAATGTACGTGCAATGGGCAGAGCAACAAAACTTAGAGGGTTCAGTTGGTCCGACCGTTCAAGGAACCCGTAAAAATCAAGTTGACTTCGATTGGGTGGAGAAGAGCCAGAAGGTAGAAAAGCTAACCGCGTTCATCAAGACTTCACGCGAAGCACTCGATGACCTGGATGGCCTACAAAACGAAATTGGTGTTGACCTTCGTGAGCGGGTATTACAAAAAACAGAAGACGATCTGCTCTATGGTGATGGTGTTAGCCCTAACATACTTGGTGTTATGAGCGCAGCCGTTCCCTTTAGCGCTTCAGGTTTTACCGGTAGCATTGATTCACCTACCCGGCACGATGTTGTCCGTGTGGGCATTGCTCAAATTGCAAAGGCTAATTTTCAGCCTAACGCAATAATGATTAACCCGGTGGATGCCGCGCTCATGGACTTAACAAAGTCAACTGCAGACGAACACTATTTAACACCTTCGTTCGTTTCGGCAAACGGTGAATTGATTAGTGGCGTTCGGGTAATTGAATCAAACGGCATAGATGTCGGTGATTTTCTGATAGGCGACTTTTCAAAATTCAACGTTCGTATTCGTTCCGAATTCGGAATAGAAATCGGGTATGAAGATGACGACTTCACCAAAAACCTTGTTACGATTCTTGGCGAAATCAGATTGGCGTCTTATGTGAAACAAAACCACTCAGGCGCTTTTATGGCAGGCGCTTTTACAACCGCATTGGCAGCATTAGCAGCATCTTAATTTAAAACAATATGGAAACGAAAAAACCGATTTACTTTTTCAGGCACGAACCAAATGGTAAGGTAACCTACTGGATGGACGGAGGCAGTTTTAAAACAACTGTTAGCGCTGATTCATTCGCTACGATCAGGGAACATGATACTATCCGTTTTTGGGTAGAACATAAACCTGATGACATAGGCCACAGCTTTGAAACTGAAACCGGTTTTCGTTTCCAATTGCTAAAGGGTAAACCATAAAGTATGGGAGTTATGGAAAGAGAAAGTAACGGAAGGTTTGCACCTGGGCACAATGGATTTAAACCCAAAGGTTCAGGAAATAAAATTCAGGGAGTAGCCCGGCAAAAGTTAGGCTTATTCCTTGAAAGTCATATTGAGCAATTACCGGAAATATTCAAGAAACTTTCCAATAAGGAAAAAGCCCGGTTGATAATGGATGTAGTGCAATATTTTCTGCCAAAGCAGCGAGAGATTACACACGATTTAGCCGATGTATTAACCGTTGATTATTCCTTACTCGATGGTGAAACTTTAGATAAGGTTTTAAACGCTACACACAATGGATGAGGGATATTTAGAAATAAGTATAAAGGTTTTTGAACACCTCCCAGATGGGATGGTTAAGGTGTCGGATGTAAGATCAGAAGTTGATTTTCCGGTTCATTATCTGACCACAGAGCAATTTGAGAAGCTTAGGGCTATTAGCCCAGGTTATACGATGTTTTTTGAAAAAGCGGAGGCCTATGAAGTAATGACATAGCACACACTTCTTTGATGGCTCTTTGGGGGCAAGGCTTTCAAACGAGTCATGTAAAATCGCATCAAAAGGATTTGGAGATGTAAAAGCCGGGCTTAAAGTTCACCCGGCTTTTTTTATATTTGCCTATCACATCAAAGCGGATGGTGGTGGTACCGCAAAAAAATGGCCTTAAAAAGAAAGCCCTCCATTACGAGGGCTTTTTTATTTTGTATACCGCTATGAAAACTGTTTCATTCTTTAAAAAATAGTAACATAAGTAGTAACAAAATGCCTCAAATTGGCTTTATATGGCCATAAAGCGGAGAGAGAGGGATTCGAACCCTCGATACCGTTTCCGGTATACACACTTTCCAGGCGTGCTCCTTCAACCACTCGGACACCTCTCCGGTTGAAATGGGACGCAAATAAATCAAGAAAATATACCCTTTCCAAGCCGAAAGGTCAGGATGAAAGTTCACCTACCAGGTTTTGCTCAACCAATAACCTGGCTTTCTCAATTTCATAATTGCCCAGTAAAACCATTAATTTGGTTAATGCAGCTTCGGTAGTCATGTCGGCACCGCTTAACACGCCAGCCTTCATTAATTCTTTGCTGGTTTCATACTTACCTTGCACCACCATGCCCCCCGGGCACTGCGAAACATTAACGATGATTATACCCCTGTTTATAGCGTGCTTTAACATTTCAATTAACCAGGTAGTAGTTGGGGCATTACCAGCGCCAAATGTTTCAAGGATCACCGCCTTCAGCATGGTATTGTTAAAAACTGATTGCACAACCCGTTCAGAAATACCCGGGAACAATTTCAAAATTGCAATGGATGGATCCAGTTGAGTGTGAAGCACAAGTTCTCGCCCATGCACTTGCCTTATGGCACCGTAGTTATAATCAATTTTTACACCTGCTTTTGCCAACGCTGGGTAGTTGCCTGAATCAAACGCATCAAACTGCATGCTCTCCACTTTCTTCGACCGGTTGCCGCGCAGCAATTCATAATCAAAGTAAATACAGACTTCAGGAACAATAGCTTTACCATCCTTTCGGGCAGCTGCAATCTCCAAAGCTGTTATAAGGTTTTCGCGGGCATCGGAACGCGGGTCAATAATCGGCAGTTGTGCACCGGTTAGGATTACCGGTTTGCTTAAACCCTCCAACATAAAGCTTAGTGCCGATGCGGTGTAAGCCATCGTATCGGTCCCATGCAAAATTACAAAGCCATCATGCGCAGCATAATTATCGCGGATAACTTCGGCCAATACTTTCCAATGCTCAGGGCTTACATTAGACGAGTCAATGGGTTTTTCAAATGAAAAAACCGTAAAGGCCAGGCCAAGATTGCGGATGGTGGGCAAGTGTTCTACAATAGAAGAAAAATCAAATGGAATTAATGCACCGCTAGCATCGTGTGTCATGCCAAATGTTCCACCCGTGTAAATAATCAGCACACGGGCACGTACCGTTTCGGGCGATTGCGCACCACTGACCTGTATTTGCTTAACTTTCATTCACTTTAAATAGTACAGATGCGTTACCAGACGTTACCTGTTGAACCTCTTCCAAAGATATGTTTTTTAACTGAGCCACCTTTGCCGCCACTAACGGCAGGTAGGAAGGTTCGTTGCGTTTACCCCGATGCGGAACGGGGGCGAGGTATGGACTGTCTGTTTCAAGGAGCATTTTTTCCATCGGTAATTCCGGGATCACTCTATCCATCCCGGCATTCTTAAAAGTGGCCACCCCGCCTATTCCTAAATAAAATCCGAGATCTATAATTTGCCGGGCCTGTTCTTCAGTGCCTGTGAAACAATGAAACACACCAGTCAATTTTTCATCTTTAAGTTCCCCAACCAATGCAATGGTTTGGTCCACGCTATTGCGGCTGTGAATTACTATAGGCAATTGATAATCTTTCGCCCATTTTACCTGAATGCGGAAAGCCTCCTTTTGTTGTTCCCAAAATGTTTTATCCCAATATAAATCAGTGCCTATTTCACCGAGGGCCAGGAATTTTCGTTTCGAAAGCCAATGCTCGACCTGGTAAAGTTCCTTTTCAAAATCCTTTTTGACCGAGCATGGATGCAAACCCATCATAGACAGACAGGTTCCACCCGTTTTCAATTCTACCTCCAGCATCCTGTCTATGGAAGTATGATCAATATTGGGCATCAGTATTTTTTTTACCCCTGCTGTTCCTGCACGTGCAAGCATGGCTGCCCGATCGGCATCAAACGCTTCCAGATAAATATGGGCGTGGGTGTCGATGTAAAAGTCCATTCTCCTTAATCAATGGTCACTGGTCGTTGGTCGTTAGTTGATAGTAAATCGGTCAGGTGTTTTTTAAGTAAGGAATCATCGAACGGATATTCCGTAAAGCCTTTAAAATTTTCTGATTGTTTCAACGCATCACTCAATAAAAAATCCTTTTGCTCCATACTAAAAGCAATACCCTCTTGTTTAAACTTTTTGGCCAGATATTCTTGTTCGGTTTGACCCGGTGTAGGTACAAAAATAGCTTTCTTAGCCAATCTCGCTAAATCCATAACTGTGCTGTAGCCCGATCGTGACAGTACAATTTCTGCCTGCGCCATTTCATAACTCAATTCCTCAGCGGTAAGGTGATCTGCCACCTCCACATTCTTCGACACCTGAATTTTGTTGCTATCTACAACCCCGCGCACAATCAAACCACGAAGGCCTGAGGCCACCAGTTGGCGAGTAACCAATTCTTCAAAATTACTGCGCTGCGGTTCCGGCCCCGATAGCAAAGCCAGTATGTTGTACTTCCTTTCTGTGGTCTCAACTTTTTCCAACCGCGATAAAGGACCAATGAAACAAGTTTGTCTATCGAATGTTGCTGAAAGCTTCCCGCTTAGTACTGAACCGGGAAAATCGGGTACCCATGTAACGGTGAATTTTTTAATAAAGCGTGCAGTAACAGCATTCGCCAGCAAGCCAAGCCATTTCCACCGTGATGGTGCCAAAAGGTTAACCTGATGGGTTATAAATACAGAAGTAACCTCAGGAGAATAGCAACCATACCGATTGTCGGAAATAATAAGCTCGATCTTATTCTCTTTAACAAGTTGCTCAACCTGTCTGTGTTCCTCCATCACGGTTCGCATAAATTTCCCGCCCTGCAGCAAAAGTTTAAACATCATGGAACCCGATGAAGGATAAACCGGGTTATATCCAGGAAGTTCAAAAGCTTTAAATGATGGAAAAGTGAGCTTCAACAATTTCAATGATGGCCCTGCCCCGGCAAGAAATACTTCGCACTGCAACTCCTGCAAAATTCGAATTACAGGTATGCATCGCGTGGCATGCCCGAGCCCCCAGTCCAGCGGTGCAACCAGTACTCGCTTTCTGTTCATTGTGGGATAACATTAAAGGAATATCCCCTATCGGTAAAGTGCGCAATAAAGCGTGGCAGGGCATAGCGCATATTCTTCTCAGCCTTCAAACTATCATGAAAAACGATAACCGATCCAGGCCTAGTGGCTTTGATGGAATTTTTCAGGCAAGCCTCGGGTGTTATTGATTCGGTGTAATCGAAAGACAGCACATCCCACATAATAATTTTGTACGCTGATAATGCCTTGATTTGTGAACGGGTTATCCTGCCATAAGGTGGACGAAACAAGATCACATTCTTCATTTCATTACCGCTATGCGGCAAATCCATTGCTGCATCACACAAAAAGGCATTCTTAACATATTCTGATTTGGGCGTATGCCAGCCATTGAGATGATTGAATGTATGATTGCCTACCGCGTGACCCTCATGTAAAATTCTTTTAAATACATCGGGATGTTTCTGCACATTATCCCCGATACAAAAAAAAGTTGCATTAGCCTTGTGTTCCTTTAATACATCCAAGGCAAATTCAGTCGGGCCGGGTACGGGGCCATCATCTAAAGTAAGAAAAAGCTCTTTTTGTTTTGTTGGTATTCGCCAGACCAGGTTCGGGTAAAGCCAAGGCAAAAAAAATGGTGTGCGATGGATAAACATAGCGCATTATCCTACACGGCACGATACCATGGTAATATCATCGTGGTATCCGTTATCACCTTTAAAGGTATCAAGTTCAATAATAATGTCGTCATGAATGGTACGCATATCTTTCATCCGCGTAGTATCCTGATGAAAATATTTCATTAATCGCTCCATGCCAAACTCTTCACCCTTCTCATTAATGGTTTCGATCAAACCATCGGTATAACAAAATAACCTGAACTGTTCGAGGTCGGTTATAAACCCTTCATTGAGGAATGGCAACGGATGCATGGCGCCCAGTACGGTTGAACCCTCTTCCAATAACTTGATGCCATTTTTGCGATCGCATAAAATAGGTGGATTGTGACCGGAATTGATGTAAACCAATGTTTTCAGGCTAATGTCATAAATGCACGCAAAAAAGGTTATGAATTTTTCACCTTTTGCATTCTCCAATACCTGGTAATTGAGGGCTTCAACAATATCGCGCAAGTTTGGCGTTTGTCGCAGCAAAGTTCGAAGGGATGCCTGAAAGTTTGACATCATTAAGGCCGCAGGAACACCCTTGCCGCTGACATCGGCAATGCAAAGAAGAAATTGGTTTTTGTTAATGGGGATATAGTCATAATAATCCCCCCCAATAACATCATGCGGCAGGTAGCTCGCTTCCACGTTAAGGAATTCCGTGTTCGGCAACTTTTCCGGGAAGAGAAATTGCTGCACATCGCTGGCAATTTCAAGTTCTTTCCGAAAGGCTTCCTGCTCCAATTGTTTACGGGCCAGTTTCTTGTTTTCGATGGCCACAATAATAATGTTGCTTAACGCCTGTATAAACTTAAGGCTGTCGTCACTGTAATTTCCGTCATGCTGATGATCGCCCAGAAAAACCAAGGCCAGGGTTTTATCCTTATGGGCTACGGGCACAACAATATCAAAAATGCTGAAGGGCGTATCTTCAAAGTCGCGCAACGTACAAATGGAACGAACCTCTTTAAAACAATCGGGCAACTTTACCTTTTGAAACGACTGTTCCGAGCCAAAATTTACTTTGCAATTCCACACATCATCCAGCACATAAAGGGCCAGCTTTTTTATCTTGAGGTTTGATCGTAACGTGAAGTTGTAAATCTTGTATAGAAAATCTTCGGGTACATTATTATTGATGGCCTGGGTAACTTCGAGCAATGCATTAAGCTCCAGTTCCTTTATTTCATATCGGTTCTTTAGAGAGGTTTCGGACATAGATGGCCTAAAGTTACTGCTAAAAATTATTGTTGAGTCAAATTAAATCCTTCTTCCTCTCCAATCCGCACGTAAGAAATTGGCCGTCAGGGCAAAGAAAATAACATACAGGGGATAAACGACCTGAAGCGTAAAAAATGATGCGGTGTTAAAGGAAACCCTAAGAAATTTAAGTACCCTGAAAAGGAACACTCCCTCAGCAATTGCTTTAACGGTAAGCAACAGCATAACATCCTGCCAGGCCACGGTGCCAACAAAACCCAGCACCACCAACCCTACTACCGAAACATGAAATGAGAAAATAAACAAAGCCAACAAAGCCGAAACACCAACACCGTGCGCCCACCACTTACCGGCCCAACGAACTCGTTGGTTAAAAAACTCAGGCCAGGTAGCTAACGGACTTGCATCTACAACTCCTGAAGTAGTTGCATTAAACCGGATTCCGTTCGGGTAGCGCCTGAATATCTTTCGCAGAAGAAATTCATCATCACCGGAAGGTATTTGTTCATTACCGGAATATCCATCCACCTCAAAAAAAGCACTCTTACGATAGGCCAGATTTGCTCCATTGCACATCGTTGGCGTCCCCCAACCCAGTGTCGCTGCCCCGGTACCGATCAGGGATGCAAACTCCATCATTTGAAGTTTCTCAAAAACACTTGTTACAGGATATAGTCTGACCGCCCCCACCAATAATTGTGCTGATTCGGTGAACTGGCTGGCCACGGATGCAAGCCAGGTGGGGCTGACACGGCAATCACCATCGGTAGTCAGAATGATTTCACCACTTGCCTGATTCACCCCTTCTGTTATGGCCGCCTTTTTACCTGCTTTACCAGACGGTAAATTGATTACTTGAAACCGCCTGTCAGGATATTGCTTCGCCCATTCATCAACAACCTCAACGGTTTCATCTTCAGAATGATCATTAACAACCCAGACTTCAACCTTATCCGATGGGTACTCTTGCCGGGCAATATCATCCAATAGATTTTGAATTTGATCCGCTTCATTTCTAACAGCAATCACTATTGAAATAAGTGGTGTAGAGGTAATCGTTGCTGTTGACCGGGTTGCTATTCTCCAGCCTTCCAACAGAAAGATCATGAGGATTAGGTAAAGGAGAAACAGAATCAGAATGATCGTGATCATACCCTGCAAGTTGTAATTTTTATAAGCATATACCAATGATTGAAATCTATCTGGTATTGATCTATCTTGTGCCCGTGGCAAAAACTTTGCGTGAAAAAATAATCCTTGGCCTCGATCCCGGCACAACCATTACCGGCTACGGAATTATATGTGTTACCGGCAGTAAAGTTAAGCTTGTTCAGTTTGGTGTTATCCAGTTAGGCAAAACAGGTGAGCACGCTATCAAACTCAAAAAAATATTCGACAAGGTGATACACCTGATTGAAGAATTCCATCCCGATGAAATGGCCCTTGAAGCGCCCTTCTTCGGAAAAAATGTACAGTCCATGCTAAAGCTGGGCCGCGCGCAGGGCGTGGCTATGTCCGCAGCGCTTTCGCGCGAAATCCCTATAGTAGAGTATGCGCCTAAAAAAGTAAAACAGTCCGTAACCGGTAATGGCAATGCCTCAAAGGAGCAGGTTGCCCGCATGCTGATGCAGGTTTTTCAGATTAAAGAAGTACCCAAGCTACTCGATGCAACCGATGCATTGGCCGTGGCGCTTTGCCATCACTTTCAAAAAGGACAGGTGAACACAAAAACAAAATCATGGGAAGGATTTGCGAAGGAAAACCCTGATCGAATCAGAAAGTAAATAACTTGGCACGTACTTTCGTCATAAGAGAATGAAACTCCAGGAAAAAATCATTAAAAAATCAGCTGACCTGTTTCAGGCCTATGTTTATCCGTTGTTAAACAAGAAAAGAAATGTAAAGTGCCCGTGTTGTGGCTGGACAGGCCCCGGTTTTTTGCATCATGGTTTGGAAAAAAGGCCCAACTCACGGTGCCCCAAGTGCGACTCGCTGGAACGCTTCAGGTTATATTATCTCTACTTAAAAAAAACGTTGCCTGCCAACAAACCCATACGCGTTTTACACTTTGCCCCCGAAAAAATCATTAGCAAGGTTTTTAAGTCATACCCCAATGTGGATTACCTGAGCGTAGATATCAATCCGGCCAAAGCCATGCAACAGGAAGATATTACCAATTTATCTTTTGCCGATCATTCCTTCGACCTTGTATTCTGTTCACATGTTTTGGAACACATACCTGATGACCGGAAAGCAATGCGGGAAATCAAGCGGGTACTAAAACCCGATGGCCTGGCCCTTCTGCTCGTACCGATAATGGATAGTTACAAAGGAAAAAAGATTGAAAAAACGTATGAAGACTTTAGCATAACCGATCCGAAACAGCGCGAAATGGCTTTTGGTCAGCATGACCATGTACGCATTTATGCACGCGACTTTAAAGAACGACTGGAAGAAGCAGGCTTTAATGTTACGATTGATAAATTTGTTGAATCGCTTTCACCACAAAATGTTGAACGCTATGCTTTAATGCCCAAAAACTCATTTGCCAACGAAACCGATGGTTGGATTTATTGCTGCAGGCGCTCGTAGATACCCAACAACACATTGCTTTCGTTCTCCCAGTTATACTTTTCAACAATTAATTTCTTTCCGCGCATGCCCATGGCGGCCGCTTCGTTTTTATTTTCCAACAACCAGCAAATTGCATTCGCAATTTCCTGGGTATTCAGCGGATCAACCAGTACACCACAGTTTGCTTCTTTCACGAATGCAGCACTTTCACCATACTTTGATGCGATAACCGGCAAGCCGGCAGCCATGTATTCAAATAGTTTAACCGGGTAATTGGTTTTATAGCGCTCGACCGGTCGGGGAATGATAATGCCTATTTTCGATTGATACAGTTCATCTACCAACATTTTGTAGTTGACCCAACCGAGATACGTTGCGTCATAAGTAGCAAAGAGTTCTTCTTTAAGCGTAACCGGGGCAAACTTTCCACCAAGTTTAAATACTACCGAAATTTTCTCCTTGGCTAACCTGTAGCCTTCCAGCATTTCGGCCAAACCGCGCACCCGGCTTAACAAGCCCACGTATACCATTACATTTTCTCGGTCGGAATACGGAACAACGACATCACGAACGAAAGCGTGTGCCATTGGAAAATTACAAACAAGATAAGTTTTCTTCTTCGGGTAATAGCGGGCGATAACCGGCTCAGCCACGATGATCGCATTAAAAAACCATCCGCAAATTTTTTCCAACAAATAGTAAAACCCTTTGTAGGGTAATTTTATCCAACCGGGTATCCAATGCTGATACGCTATTTGCCGTGGCGTATCCTCATGTGCATCATAAATAACTTTTCGCCCCGTAAAGCGCAACACCAACCCCACCAGCAATAATTCGGAATCATGGATATGGTAAATCGCGTTACGTGAGTGTGAACATGCCTTTCGCAAAATATGCCAGGGGCATTTAATCAATTGCTCCCACCCTTTTCGGGGTAATGGCACCGCCTCTATTTTAACACCTTGAACTTCTTCATCATGGGTATGCGGCACAATAATCGTTACCTCCCATTCGGCTTTTAGTAATGACAATGCCTCTTTATGAAAAATACGTGTATCAAACGGTTTGTGGACCGCATTGGCAAGCATAACAGAATGGCGAGAAGCACGCATAACAAAATTAATACACCGATTAATTTTTTGGATTGCCGCAAAATAGGTGAGATTATTGCCAAATAAAAACCATCGGATGACAACCGCAGAACGTGCAAGTTTACTGGCTGCTTCACCATACTACATCAGGCTTAATTATTTTTATCCAAAAACCGAACCCTTTAAGTATCTGCACTTCCGCCTGCTCCGACCTTTCTTAAAACTTTACAATAAACGGTTGCTGAAGAAATGGAAAAACGCAACCATTCCCTGGATGACCCCTGCAGCCATTGACATACTTGATGCAGTACTTACAAAAGACATGAGAGGTTTTGAGTTCGGAAGCGGAAGGAGCACTTTATTTATTGCACCACGTGTGAAAGAACTGGTGAGCCTGGAGCATGATCAACAATGGTTTGTACACATTGAAGCTGAACTGAAAAATAAGAAGTTGAATAATGTGCATTATGTACATATCCTTCCGGCAAACGACCCATCAAAAAAGACTGGCTATCCAAAAAATAATTATGCTAATTATTTGATGCCGCCCACACCAGCCACGTGTTATACCGCTTACTACTCCTACATCGATCAATACCCCGATGCTTCGTTCGATTTTATTATTGTAGACGGTCGCGCAAGGGTTGAGTGTGCGCAACATGCCATCCCTAAACTGAAACCAGGCGGCATGCTTATACTCGACAATGCCGAACGGGTGCGTTACCGGGCAATTCATGAACAACTCAAGGATTGGAAAAAAGTATTTACGACTTCCGGTATTACCGATACAGTCTTTTGGTTTAAGTCATAAATATTTACTTTTTCAGGTTATAATCGAAAAAAGTTATAACTTTAACCGATTATGATCAACAGAAAGCTGGAAAATGTGGTTAAATCCCGTTTGGGTACTGGAAAAGCAGTGATCGTTATTGGCCCACGCCAAGTCGGTAAAACCACTCTGCTCAAACGCATTTCAGGGAATTTTTCAGATAAGGCTTTGTTCATTAACTGCGATGAGCCCGATATGCGGTCTTTACTTTTTGAAAAGACTTCCTCAGAACTTAAGGCATTGATTGGCAACCACAAATTGGTCATAATTGATGAAGCTCAACGGGTTAAAAATATTGGTTTAAGCCTCAAGCTTATTATCGATCAACTTAAATCAGTACAGTTAATCGTTTCGGGTTCATCGGCATTGGAACTTGCTAATGAAATCAACGAGCCACTAACGGGCAGGAAATGGGAATTTATTATGTACCCGGTTTCTATGGAAGAATTGATCGACCACACTTCGTTTATCGAACAAAACAGGTTACTGGCTACACGCTTGGTTTACGGGATGTACCCGGATGTAATCAACAACCCTGGTTCTGAAAAAGAAATACTTAAAAATCTTACGGATAGTTACTTATATAAAGATTTATTTTCATTTAAAGATGTAAGAAAACCAGAAGTGATTGAAAAAATCCTTCAGGCGCTGAGTCTTCAAGTTGGTTCAGAAGTAAGCTACAATGAAATAGCAGATCTCGTCAGGTCTGATCCTCAGACGGTAACAAAGTATATTGATCTGCTGGAAAAGACTATGGTTGTTTATCGCCTTCCATCCTTCAGCAGAAACCTTCGAAATGAACTAAAGAAAAGTCGAAAAATTTATTTCTATGATAATGGAGTTCGAAATGCCATTATCGCCAATTTCCAACCGCTGGAACTAAGAAAAGACGCTGGGGCACTATGGGAAAATTTCATATTAACTGAACGGTTAAAGTACACAACCTATGCATCCATCTGGTCGAACAGGTTCTTTTGGAGAACCAAGCAGCAACAGGAAATAGACTATATCGAAGAACGGGATGGTAAACTCTACACCTTTGAATTTAAATGGGGAGCCGTTAAGAAAGAGAGGGCTCCGTTAACTTTTACCAAAGCGTATCCGGAAAGCGAACATCAGGTAATATCACCACAAAATTATCAACACTTCATTTCGTAATGGGCATTGTTATCCGGCAAAGTATTTACACCTCCATTATCTCCTATGCCGGAGTAGTGATCGGTTACATTAACCTGTTGTATCTCTATCCAAAATTTCTGGATATTGAACAAATAGGTCTGTTACGCACGATTCAAGATGCAGCCATCTTATTTGTTCCATTTGCCCAAATGGGATTGGCACAAAGCATCACCCGTTTTTACCCGCATTTTAATAAAAGTGAAGGGGGCACATCATCATTCATTACGATGATCCTTTCTTTATCCCTTATTGGATTTGGGATTTTCTGGATCATTTTCACGCTTGCCGAATCACATATACTATCCTTTTTCAATGATCAAGCCACGCTGCTTGCTCCCTACCTGCACCTGGTGCTATGGTTAACATTTCTCATGCTGGTTGCCACACTCCTGGAAACTTATTCGCGATCGTTGTTAAAAGTTGCATTTCCTAATTTACTGCGCGAAGTGGTAGTGCGGTTGTTACAGGCCATACTGGTGAGCTTATACTTTACAAAGGTTATCAGTTTCCATAATTTCTTAATCGCCAATGTGGCCATTTATGGTGTGGTGCTTTTCATTCTGGTTATCAACCTCAGCATTGCCGGCCAACTCAAAATTCACTTCGACTTTTCTTTTCTCCAATCAAAACGGTTACGGGAAATACTTCAATTCAGTGCATTAAGTTTTGTCGGTACCAGCAGCATGGTCATCATCGGCAAGGTTGATAGCCTGATGGTAGCCGGTTTGTTGGGCTTTAGCGCCAACGCTATTTATACCACTGCGTTTTACATGGCTACGGTTATTGAAATACCTAAGCGCGCCATTTTACAAACCACCATGCCGCTTATCGCGGAAGCGTTTGAGAAAAATGATCTGAAAGAAATTGATAATCTGTATAAAAAAGTATCGATGAACCAACTGATTATTGGAGCCTTATTGTTGATTGGAGTGTGGGCCAACATCCAGAATATTTTTGCTTTGGTGCCAAAGGGCGAAATCTTTGAAGCGGGGGCTTATGTTGTTTTACTGGTTGGCCTCGGCAAACTCATCGATATGTTTTTTGGTCCCAGCAGTGAGATCATTGTGCTCTCAAAATATTACGCTTTTAACATTGTGGTGGTGTTGGTGCTGGCCATTACGGTAATTGCGCTTAACCTTATTCTTATCCCAATATATGGAATGACAGGCGCGGCCATTGGTTCGGCCATTGCGTTGTTCCTTTTTAATGGTGTGAAATTTCTTTTCATCTGGTGGAAGTTCAAACTTCAACCATTCACCGTATCAACATTAAAAGTGTTAGGTATTAGCGTTCTTGCCTTTGGCCTGAACCTTGTACTACCACAACTTCAAAATGTATTTCTCGATATTTTTTACCGTTCTGCATTGATCACTTTATTTTTTGGATCGTTAACGCTTATCTCCAAAAGTTCTCCTGAGGTGAATAAACTTGTTGCAAAAGCCCTTAATCTGATCGGTAGTAAATAGAATTGAGCAAGGAAATTGGCTACCTTTAGTATCCATAACTTCTCAGCCAATGCACAGTCGCAGAAAATTTATTAAACACGTACTTGCCACAAGCGCGGGCATGTATGCCAGTCGGTATGCTTTTGCCAACATCATCATCCCACAAACAAAAGCCAAGTTAGGTGTTGCGTTGGTTGGTCTAGGCTATTACAGCACCGATTTACTGGCACCCGCATTACAACTCACCCAACACTGCGAACTAAAAGGTATTGTTACAGGTACGCCTGAAAAGGCTGAGCAATGGAAGAAAAAGTATAACCTTGCTGATAAGAATATTTATAACTATCAGAATTTTGAAAGCCTTGCCAACAATCAGGATATCGACATCATCTATGTAGTGCTGCCGCCTTCCATGCATGCCGAATATACTATTCGGGCGGCTCGTATCGGCAAACACGTTTGGTGTGAAAAACCCATGGCCATGACGGTTACCGAATGCCAGCAGATGATTGATGCCTGCAAGCAGAACAAAGTAAAACTAAGTATCGGCTACCGCATGCAGCACGAGCCCAACACACAACAAATTATTAAGTACCGGAAAAATTTAACCTATGGCAAAGTACTGAAAGCCGATGCAGCCGCAGGTTATTTTGACGGAAGGACCAACCACTGGAAGCAAATAAAAAAAATGGGCGGTGGGGCAACATACGATATGGGCGTATACCCGATAAATGCAATCCGGTATAGCACCGGGCTGGAGCCCATAGCCGTTACCGCCAACCAATCAACCGAACGGCCACACATTTACACCGAAGTTGATGAAACCATGGTGTTCGACCTGGAATTTCCAGGAAGTGTGATCGCGCATGGCGAAACCAGTCTTGGGAAAAATATAAACAACCTGTTAGTAACTTGCGAAAAGGGGTGGTACAAGCTCTCTCCGTTTCAATCGTATAGTGACATTAACGGTGTAACCAGCGATGGTAAAAAATTAAACGCTAGCATACCAAACCAACAGGCCAAACAAATGGATGATGATGCCCTTGCGATTAAACAAGGTAAGGCCATGTTGGTTCCAGGAGAAGAAGGGTTAAAAGATATCCGCGTGGTTGAGGCTATCTACAAATCCGTAGCAGAGAAGAAAAGGGTTATTATTTGATTCATTAACATCTGATACTTAAATGCTTTGGTGTTTAGTGGCTATCCTTTCGCCACAAAAGCACTAAAACACGAATGATATTCTACCTTGAATAAAACAAACATGTTGCCCTCGCCTGTAATCCTTAGAACAAACAGATTATGGTTAAGGGAATTAGTAACAGATGATGCACCCTTTATTGTTGAACTGGTAAATGCACCCGGGTGGCTGAAATTTATTGGTGACCGGAACATCCGATCGGTAGATCAGGCAAAGACCTATCTGGAAGAAGGCCCCATTAAAAGCTATCGTGAAAACGGGTTTGGACTTTGGGGTGTGAGTCTTAAAGAATCAGATACTTTGATCGGCATGTGCGGATTGCTTAAAAGAGATGCACTTGAGCATCCGGACATCGGCTACGCCTTTCTGCCAGCCTATACGGGTAAGGGCTATGCAGTAGAAATAGCACAGGCCACAATGGATTATGCGAAAACCAAGTTGAACATAACAGCACTCTGTGCCATTACCCATCCGGAAAATGTTGCCTCTATAAAATTACTTGGAAAGCTTGGAATGCACTTCAAGGAAAAGTTGAGTTTTAAAGAGGGTGAAGATTCACTGCTCTTCAGCCATGAATAATTTCACTTTAAATATGAAACTAACCTCTCCGTAATCACCTTCCGCGAATAAGCCGATACATTTCTTTTCGTAACAATTGGGTTGGGATTGGATTTCCATTCCATAAAATATTTCAGCAACGATGCTTTTATTCCCGTCACATCATTACTTTCTGCCATAACACCCGTGCCGGCTTGTTGTAAAACAGTAGCCGCATCGCCTACAACAGGCCCAATGCCCAGCACCGGTACACCGGTGGCGATGTATTCAAACAACTTACCCGGAAAAAAGCCGTGCGGATCGCGGTACCCCGTAAGGATTAATAACAACAATGAGGTGCTTCCATAACACTCCATTACTTTTTGGTGCGATACATTTCCCGTAAAGTGAACATGGTTATGAAGTGAGGTGTGATCGTGTACATAGTCCTTAAAGGGTTGATAGACTTCCCCGACAAATTCAACCAGCGCGTGATCTCTGAATTCAGTATGCTCATCCAACAATTGTTGAAAAGCCTCCATAAAGGGAACCGGATCGCGCTGTTCGTTAACAATACCGATGTGTCGGATGGTAAACTTATTTGGTCTGCTGTAATTTATGTTGATAAAATCATCTTCATCAAAACCATTGGTAAGCAATACAGCCGGTCTGCCAGAAAGTGCTTCAAAGCGCTTGATGTAATATGGCGTTACCGACACTACCACATCTGCGGTAGACAAAACTTTTTGCTCCAGTTTTCTGTGCCTTTGCATGGCTAACTTACCCACGCCAAGTTTTTCCCAAAGTCCCCACTCCGTCCACGGGTCGCGAAAATCGGCTATCCAATGTAAAGCAGGATTTTTACTCTTCAACCGCAAGCCAATCAGGTGCATGCTGTGTGGCGGGCCGGTAGTAATAATGGTGGTGATCTTTCGCTCCATGAGAAAGTCGTGCAAAAATTTGACCGATGGCCGGATCCAAAAAATCCGTGGATCGGGAATGAACAGGTTCGCGCGAATCCATCCGCTTAAGCGCTGAAAAAAAGTTTTTTTGCTTGGCGCTATGGAATCAACAGGTACACGCTGTTTAGTTCCTCCCGAAACATGCGAACTTAACCAATTAAAAATTTTGTAAGGCTCCCAGATGGGTAGCTTGATCACTTCCGCTTCGGCAGGAACATCGTTGAGGAGTGATTCATCCTTTATATCAAACGAAGGGTTTTCGGGCGTAAATACATAGGGCTGCCAACCATACGAAGGCAGGTATTTGACAAATTTAAGCCAGCGCTGTACACCACTGCCACCACTGGGAGGCCAGTAATAAGTAATGATTAAAACGCGTCTATCCGGCATGCTTCAATATTAACCAATAAGGATTACTTGTTAACCACATCAACAATCAATTCCCATTGATTGGGTTTAACCCAGGTGATTTCCGTATCGCGCTTAAACCATGTGAACTGCCGCTTGGCATACCTGCGGGTGTTGCGCTTCAATAAGCGTACTGCTTCTTCCCGATCGTATTGTCCATCCAGGAAATCAAATATCTCCTTATACCCTACCGTTTGCAACGCCTGGTGGTGACGGTACGGGTACATAGCTTTTGCTTCTTCAAATAATCCTTTTGCAATCATTTCATCCATACGGGCATCAATGCGTTTGTACAGAAGTTCCCGGTCAAGCTCCAATCCAATTTTAATCACCTGAAAAGGAAGTTGCTGCTTTTGTTTTGTCTGAAATGATGAAATGGATTTACCGGTAGCCATCACCACCTCCAGCGCACGCATCAGGCGGGCGGGATTTTGCTGATCCACTTTTTGCCAATAGGCAGGGTCAAGTTCCTGAAGATTCGTTTGCAACCACTCCAATCCTTCTGTTTCATAGTGTGCAATAATTTCATCGCGGATGTTATCCGGCACTTCCGGAATATCATCAAAACCTTCGAGCAGTGCTTTTATATAAAGCCCTGAGCCACCACAAACCACCAGGTAATCATGTCTTTCAAAAAGTTTATAAATGAAGGTCAAGGCATCACCGGCATAACGGGCAGCGTCATATTCTTCGGTGATAGCGTGTGAGTTTATAAAATGATGCTTTACCCGGCTCAATTCTTCCGCATTAGGCTTTGCTGTTCCAATAATGAGTTCTTTAAAAAATTGCCGTGAATCAGCCGATATAATTTCCGTTTTGAAATGCTCAGCCACCTTTATAGCCACCTCGGTTTTCCCAACTGCAGTGGGGCCAACAATAACAAGCAGTCTTTTGTGCGTTAAATCCACGGTCAAAATTACAAAGGCTGAACTATGAATTATGAATTTTGACTATTGAATTAAGTTGCCAATATGATTTATCTTCGCCCCATCGAAAACAACCACTATGATTAAATATACTGTTCCTTTTTTAACCAAGCTGGAGGATTTGATTGCCGAGTCGGACTATACGCTTCGCTATGAAAAAGGCAATTTCAAATCAGGATACTGCCTGCTGCGCGAGCAGAAAATCATCATCGTCAATAAGTTCTACACCACCGAAGGGAAAATCAATGCCCTGCTGGACATCCTGAAGACGTTGGAACTGGACACCACCCGCTTTACCGAGAAAAGCCTGAAGTTGTACGAAGAAATCACCCAAACCGAAGTTAAGGCTTGAAGATCACATTCCTGGGAACCGGAACCTCACAAGGTGTACCTGTAATTGGTTGCTCCTGCGCGGTTTGCAATTCACTGGATTTTCGGGATAAACGATTACGCACTTCCATCCATCTGGATGTGGAAGGCACAAGCCTGGTAATTGATACTGGTCCGGATTTCCGGCAACAAATGCTTCGCGAAGGCATAACCCGGCTGGATGGGGTATTATTCACCCATGCCCACCGCGATCACACAGCCGGGCTGGATGATGTACGGGCCTTTAATTTCCTGCAGCAGCAAAGCATGCCGCTGTACGGAACAGAAGAAACCCTGGGCCAGGTGAAAAGTGACTTTGCTTACATCTTCGGCCCAAAGAATTACCCGGGCTTACCCCAGGTAACGTTGCATACCATTACGGCTGAAACTTTTCAAGTTCAGAACATTAACATTACACCACTACCGGTTTTACACCTAAGGCTTCCGGTTTATGGATTCAGGATCGGGAATTTCAGTTACATCACCGATGCCAAAACTATCCCGGATGAAACATTCAACCACCTGGTGGGAACCGATATACTGGTATTGAATGCATTGCAACGAGAGTATCATATCTCGCACTTTAACCTGGACGAAGCCTTGGCCATGGTGGAGAAAATCAAACCTAAGACTACCTACTTTACGCACATCAGTCATAAACTGGGTTTACACGCCAGTATTGAAAAAGAGTTGCCCGACAATGTTCACTTGGCTTTTGATGGCTTACGGTTAAGTTTGTAAGAACATTACTATCGCTTCTAATCATTCGAAGCGCCTGAGTTTACGATGCACAATAACTTTTATTTTTTACGGCAGCTTTCCGCTGAACTTGGCAACAAACTCAAGGACAGTGTGGTGTCTGAATGTTTCAGTCAGAATAAAGATGAGTTGATCATTCGGTTTGAAACCCGCGCAAAGCCCTTCTTTATCAAAGCCAGCCTGCTCGCTGATTTCTGTTGCCTCTCCTTTCCAACCGATTTTAACCGCGCCCGAAAAAACAGCGTTGACTTATTCAGTGAGTTGATCGGGCAAAGAGTTATCGGCATGCAACAATACGATAACGAACGTTGCTTTTCATTGGAGTTCAGTGATCATTATAATCTCCTCTTTAAGTTACATGGAAACCGGGCCAACCTTATTTTGTTTCTCAACGATGAAGCGATAAATCCGTTTAGAAACCATCTTACTGCTGATCAGGAGATTGATTTGAACACACTGAATAAGCATATCGACTTCAGTAAGGAAGCATTTTTGAAAAATCCGGACAGACTAAAGCAACACTATTTTACCTTTGGTAAGGTTGTTTGGCAGCACCTAGATCAACAAAACTTCAATACCTTATCTGCAGATGAGCAATGGCATCAACTACAGGATTTACGCCAACAACTCGATAAACCAACGTACTACATTACCAAGTTTCACGATCAACTGGTGCTTTCATTATTAGAGGTTGGTCAGGTTCAAAAACAGTTTACTAATCCACTTGAAGCCCTGCACGAATTCTTTACACAGCATTCTATCCTTCACGGCTTTGAACACGAAAAACAGCAGGTGCTTACCAAACTTAGGACACAGTTAAAAAACGGTGAAGCCTATTTAACAAAAACATCTGCTAAGCTAAAAGAAATAGAGGCCGATGACCATTATAAAATCTGGGCCGATTTATTAATGGCCAATCTCCATACTGTAAAGATGGGAATGGATAAAATTGTCCTTCCGGATTTTCACCATGAAAACAAACCCATTGAAATAAAACTAAAGAAGGAGCTCAATGCTCAGAAAAATGCTGAAGTATTTTACCGCAAATCCAGGAATCACCATATCGAGGTTCAGAAATTAAAAGAAGCCCTTGCAAAAAAGGAAGCTGAATGCACAACCTTGCGTCAGTATACGGAGGAAATAGCACAGGCTGAAAGTCTGAAAGAATTACGAAAATTCATGGACTCTTCCGGGTTGACAGCAGTAGCGGTGAAAAAGCAAGTGCCACTACCCTATCACGAAACCGAGTATAATGGCTTTAAAATTTGGGTGGGAAAAAATGCCAAACAAAATGATGAATTGACGTTGCATTTTACCTATAAAGAAGATTTGTGGCTACACGCCAAAGATGTTCCGGGTTCGCACGTAGTCATTAAGTTTCAGGCAGGTAAAAAATTCCCTAAAGATGTTGTGGAACGAGCAGCTCAGTTGGCAGCCTTCAACTCCAAACGAAAAACTGATTCACTTTGCCCGGTTATTTATACACCTAAAAAATTCGTGCGTAAACGAAAAGGCGATCTGCCCGGCAGCGTAGTAGTAGAGAAAGAAAAAGTGATTCTGGTAGAGCCCCGGCCGTAAGGCCCTTTTCCCTATTGCCTATGCTTTAGTTTGATAATAGTCATTTCATTTACTGACGAGTGTCAGTTGAAGCCCCCCTATAATTGTGGATTTTTATAGTGCACAACAAACCTAAAAAGATTGTTATGAAACGAATATTGATCCCCACCGATTTTTCGCCTTGTGCAAAAAATGCGTTGAAGATTGGTGCAGCTATAGCAGCAGCAACCAAAGCTGAAGTACTTCTTATGCATGTGCTGTATACCACGCTGGGGCTGGAGAAAATACCAGCCCGGTTGGCGGATTATCCCGAAGTAAAATCGGCTGTTACCAAAGGTAAAAACGCGCTTAAACGTGAACAGGAAAATCAAGCGCTAAAAAATATCGCGGTCACAACGGCTATTGAAGTAGGCACCGCTTCACAGGTTATCCTATTCACAGCTAAAAAATGGAAAGCTGATTTAATCATCATGGGCTCACATGGCGCACAGGAAACCAACCATCCCTTTGTCGGATCAAACGCTCAAAAAGTACTCCGCGGTGCCGAGGTTCCCGTTTTGTGTGTTCAAAAAGACCACGCGTTGAAAAATCTTAAAAAGATAACTTTTGCCTCAAACTTCGAACCGGGTAGTGAAAAATCTTCTGTTAAATTGCTTGAGGTTGCAAAAGCCCTCAACGCTTCTGTACAACTGCTGTATGTGAATACACCGTTAAATTTTAAAGACTCCCGGTACATTAATGAACGTTTCGATTGGTTTGAGAAAAATACGGCCAAGTTGAAATATACCCGTGCCATTCATTGCGATTATGATGTGCACAAGGGAATTGCCAATTACCTTGGTGATTCCAAAGATGGTATGGCAAGCCTCGTTACCCGAACGCGCCAGGGGCTGCCCTCCTATACGCTTGGTGTTGCCGAAAGCGTGGCCTACCACAGCCCGGTGCCGGTACTGAGTGTGAACTATTCGAAATAAAAAGTTAGTCAGTGGTCATTAGTCATTAGAAAAATACAGACTACTGACCCATGACTAATGACTACTTAACGATATTGATCTTCAACGTGTTTGTTCGGAGCCGTTCCTGAATGGGCATACTGGCCAGGGTAATAAAAATGTCTCCGCTTTGTAAATGGCCTTCCTTTTTGAGGGTGGCTTCTACATCGGCAATTGTTTCATCGGTGGTGGTAACTTTATCGTACAGGTAACCGCGTGCACCCCAAACCAGGTTAATTGTGTTGATAAGTGATTTATTTGCAGTAAACACAAATATATTCGTGTTTGGCCTGTAAGATGATGACCGCAGCGCTGTATAGCCAGAGGAGGTCATGCCCACTATAGCCTTTGCGCCAACATCTTTGGCCAACTTACAGGCTGCCAATACCAGGCTGTCATTTATATAAATTGGTGACTTTGGGTCAACGTCCCTGAACCGGTAATACAAATGTTCATTTTTTTCAACGGAAGCAATGGTGCGCACCATGCTGCGAACAACCTCCAAAGGGTATTTACCCGCAGCCGTTTCGGCAGAAAGCATCACCGCATCCGCACCATCCAGTACGGCATTGGCCACATCGTTGGTTTCTGCACGTGTTGGTCGGGGGTTTTCAATCATGCTTTCCATCATCTGCGTAGCCACAATTACCGGTTTGGAAGCTGCATTGCATTTTTCAATCAACATTTTCTGTACCATAGGCACTTCCTCTAACCAGATTTCCACACCTAAATCGCCACGCGCTACCATTACCGCGTCTGTGGCCGCAATAATTTCATCAATGTTGCTCAGTGCTTCAGGCTTCTCAATTTTGGCGACAATACGCGTGGTGGATTGATGCTTTTCAATAATGCCCCGAAGGATTTTTATATCCTGGGCCTTGCGGACAAAAGAAAGTGCAATCCAGTCGAGGTTATTTTTTAAGCCAAACTCCAGGTCTTTTAAATCTTTTTCTGTAAGTGAGGGTGCAGAAACTTTCGTGAATGGCAGGTTTATTCCTTTTCGGGATTTAAGCGGGCCACCATAAATAACTTCTGTTACAACATCAATATCACGAACTTCCCGAACCTTTAATTCAATCTTTCCATCATCAATAAGTATGGCATCTCCGGCTTTTACATCTTTTGGCAACTGTTGATAAGAAGTGCTGGCAATTTCGTTATTGCCAATGAGTTGCCGGGTAGTGATAATGAATTCCTGACCACGCACTAGTTCAACATCGGGGCCCACTTCCTGCACCCTTATTTTAGGGCCTTGTAAATCCAACAACAAGGCAACCGTTGAGCCCAACTCTGCATTGATTTCCCGTACTGTATCAATAACCTTTTGATGATCCTCGTGATTGCCGTGTGAAAAGTTTAACCGAAAAACATCCACACCTTCTTTTACCAAAGCACGAAGCATTTCTTTTGAGTTGGAGGCTGGTCCAACAGTAGCAACAATTTTCGTTTTGTTATAGGAAATCATTTCCATTTTCATGTGGGGTTGTGTAGCAAGCCGTAGTTAAAAAATAAAATTACTTTTTGATTTCAGCGATGCCATGGGAATTGGTGTGATTAACTCAATAGATTGAATTTGCTTTATTCCTTGTAGCACCATAGTTGAAAACTCAGGTTCTTCTGAGGCCGTCAAAATTATAAAATCAAAACGAGGAAATTCAGGCACTAAGAAATACTTTCCGGCTTCGTAATCGACAGGCTTGTTTTTGAACAGTTTCAATCGATTGATACGGGTATCGTAGGCATAAAAAGAGTAGAACTTTTCCGGCTCATTTTTATACCCAACCGCCAAATCGGGCTGGCGCACCAGGTGCACCCCCAGCTTCTTGTTTATTTCCCAGGCCAGTTTGTACCCTTTGGAAGTAGAAATGATGCCGGCCAGTTGGAAGTCGTAATCGTACTCAATTATGAGCTTGCTTTTCTTCATTTTCAGATCAATTGAACGGCATTTTGACCCAACCTGACAAGATTAAAAAAGTTTGACAATATTGCCGTAAATATCTTTCTTTGCACAGATTTTTAAATCCTAAAACTGTAAAAACATGTCTGAAATCGCACAAAAAGTAAAACAGATTATCATCGATAAACTCGGTGTGGAAGAATCTGAAGTTACTCCTGAAGCAAGCTTTACCAATGACCTTGGTGCTGACTCACTGGATACCGTAGAACTTATCATGGAGTTCGAAAAAGAATTTAACATTTCTATTCCAGACGATCAGGCCGAAAATATCTCAACTGTTGGCCAGGCTATATCGTACCTGGAGCAGAACGTTAAGAAGTAATCTGACAAGCGCTTTTTACTCATTTCACCTCTTCTCTTATGACTTTAAAACGAGTAGTAGTCACCGGGCTTGGTGCACTTACACCAATCGGCAACACCCTCCGCGAGTATTGGGACGGGCTGAAAGCCGGTAAAAGTGGAGCCGCACCGATAACACGTTTTGATGCTACCCTGTTTAAAACCAAGTTTGCCTGCGAATTAAAAAATTTCGACATCGGCAATTTCATGGACCGCAAAGAGGCCCGAAAAATGGATCCCTTTGCGCAATATGCCATGGTGGTGGCAGACGAGGCCATAAAAGATTCAAACCTTCCGTTGTCTGAGTTAGACCCCAACCGTGCAGGTGTAATTTGGGGGTCAGGCATCGGAGGGTTACTTACTTTTCAGGAAGAGGTAAAATCTTTTGCCAAAGGCGATGGCACACCACGTTTTAATCCATTCTTTATCCCTAAAATGATACCCGACCTCAGTGCGGGCCACATTTCCATCAAATACGGTTTTCGTGGACCTAACTTTGTGACGGTTTCAGCCTGCGCTTCTTCCACTAACGCCATTTATGACGCCTTTACCTACATACGCCTTGGTAAGGCTGATGTGATTGTATCCGGTGGATCAGAGGCTGCCGTTTGCGAAGCTGGTGTCGGGGGTTTTAATGCCATGAAAGCCCTCTCAGAAAGAAATGATTCACCTGAAACAGCCTCACGCCCATACGACAAAGACCGGGATGGTTTCGTTTTGGGCGAAGGTGCAGGGGCACTCATCCTGGAAGAGTATGAACATGCCAAAAAAAGGGGTGCAAAAATTTATGCCGAAGTGATTGGCGGTGGGCTTTCAGCCGATGCTTATCACATAACAGCCCCGCATCCGGAAGGTGCAGGCATTACCAAGGTAATGGATAATGCACTTGAAGATGCCGGCATTAAACCCGAAGTAGTTGATTATGTAAATACACACGGCACATCAACACCGCTTGGCGACATTGGCGAAATACGGGCCATTGAAAAAGTATTTGGAGAACATGTGTATTCCATGAACATCAGCTCCACAAAATCAATGACCGGCCACTTGTTAGGTGCAGCCGGTGCCATTGAAGCCATTGCCTGCTTAATGGCCATTGTTGAGGGAGTTGTGCCTCCTACCATAAATAACCATACCCGCGATGAAGGCCTTAGCGAACGGTTAAACCTTACGCTGAACAAGGCCCAACAACGTCAGGTAAACATTGCCATCAGCAATACATTCGGCTTTGGCGGCCACAACGCTTCCATAGTTCTTAAGAAAGTCTGATCCCTGCGTATCGATCGTTTAAATCCCTTTGATTACCTTAGGGAATAATTTTATTGGTCAGGTCGCGTGTGGCGCTTACTTAAAATAACCAGCAAAAAATCACCATCCGATAAAAAGCTTATCAGCGCTATTCACTCCATCGCTGGTTTTACCCCTAAAAACCTTGAATTATATCGGTTG
Source organism: Cyclobacteriaceae bacterium (assembly GCA_025808415.1). Classification (NCBI taxonomy): domain Bacteria; kingdom Pseudomonadati; phylum Bacteroidota; class Cytophagia; order Cytophagales; family Cyclobacteriaceae; species Cyclobacteriaceae bacterium. The sequence continues at coordinate 1,626,126 of CP075525.1, read as the reverse complement.
GCAACACGCCATAGTTCTATCCTCAAAGAGAATGGCAACGGGTTTAAAGAAAATAATGAGCGGCTTGAATACCTGGGCGATGCCGTGCTAGGCGCGGCTGTAGCCGATTTTCTTTTTAAGAAATTTCCATACAAAAGCGAAGGATTTTTAACGGAAATGCGCTCGCGCATTGTGAACCGTGAATCGCTTAACTTATTGGCCCGGAAAATTGGCATTGGCACCATTGTGCAGTACGATCAGAAGAACGCCCAACTGCAGCAGGTTATCTTAGGCAATACACTGGAAGCAATTGTTGGTGCGATCTACCTGGATAAGGGGTATTCATCAACGAAAAAATTTGTGATTAAAAAGCTTATCTCACCAAACTATGATCTTGACGAGCTTGTTAGTACACAAACGAATTTCAAAAGCCGGGTTATTGAATGGAGCCAACGCGAGGGTAAAGAAGTACGCTTTGAAATTGTTGACATCAAAAAGGGAAAAGTGCATAAAGAATTTATCGCCAACGTTTTTGTCAATAACGAAGTGACGGGCATAGGTTATGGAAACAGTAAAAAGAAAGCCGAGCAAGATGCCGCCCTCAAAACTTGCGAGAAACTAAATATACTATCAGAACTATCCCTACGTAATCAATAATTATTACCAGACTATTTCGTGAGCATCAGAGTAGCAGGCGCAACACTTAATCAAACCCCGTTCGACTGGAAGAACAATACCGGCAACATATTGGTGGCCATACAGGAAGCCCAAAAGAAGGGAGCAAAAATTTTATGCCTGCCCGAGTTATGCATAACAGGTTACGGTTGTGAAGATACTTTTTTAAGCGAGTGGCTTTCGGCTAAGGCATTTGAAGAACTGCTGACCATAAAGGAACATTGTACCGATATTACCGTAAACATTGGGTTACCCATTCGCATAGAGGGCATCACCTATAATGGATCGTGCGTTATCGGCAACAAGAAAATACTTGGTATTACACTAAAGCAAAATCTTCCGAAAGACGGTGTTCACTATGAGCCACGTTGGTTTACCCCATGGCCATCCGGAAAAGTAGTTACACTTTACCGCAATAACGAGATCATACCGGCTGGCGATTTGGTTTATGAAACAGAAGGGATCCGTTTTGGTATTGAAATTTGTGAAGACGGATGGAGCAAAGAAAGAAGACCCGGGTACCAATTTAAAGAGCGTGGCATTGACTTAATTTTAAACCCAAGTGCCAGCCACTTTGCTCTGGGAAAAAGCCTGAACCGTGAGCAAGAGGTTACGCTTGAAGGCTCCCAACTTTTTGATTGCGTTTATATTTTTTGCAACCTGCTGGGCAATGAAGCCGGCCGGATGATTTACGATGGCGACATCCTTATTGCACAGAAAGGAAAATTACTGGCACAAAACAAAAGACTTTCCTTTAAACCGGTAAATATTATTACTTGCCTGGTCGACTTTGAAGATACATCCAAAACTGAACAGTTTCCATTGATGGATGTAAAGGAAAGAAATGAAGAACTCACAAAAGCTGTAGCCTTAGCACTGTTTGATTACCTTCGAAAAAGTAAATCAAAAGGTTTTGTGCTTTCATTAAGTGGCGGGGCCGACTCGGCCACGTGTGCTGCCCTGGTAGCCGAAATGGTTCGAAGGGGTAGTGGTGAATTAGGGTGGGAAAGATTTTGCTCCCTAACTGGGCTAGATTACCTAACCGATCAAAAGCAAGCTGTTGGTGCGTTGTTAACCTGTGCCTATCAATCTACCAACAACTCATCTTCAGATACCTTTGAAGCAGCACGTGAACTGGCCATATCAATCGGGGCCAAATTCTATAATTGGAGCATCCAACCTGAAGTTGATTCTTACACTGCTAAAATTGAAGATGCTTTAAACCGGTCATTGGATTGGGCAACCGATGATATTGCCTTACAGAACATTCAGGCCCGCGCACGCTCGCCCATAATATGGATGCTGGCGAATATTACGAACAGCATTTTGCTTACCACATCAAACCGGAGCGAAGGAGATGTTGGATACGCCACCATGGATGGCGATACCAGTGGAAGCCTGGCCCCTATTTCAGGCATAAGTAAACCGACTATTTTAGAGTGGTTGCGTTGGGCAGAAACCGAGTTAGGTTATACAGGCCTTCAATTGATCAATAAGCTTAAACCAACGGCTGAACTGCGGCCGTTGGAAAACCATCAAACCGATGAAGAAGACCTGATGCCTTACACCGTACTTGCTGAAATTGAAATGCACGCCATACGTGACCGCAAGTCACCCGCAGAAGTATACCGGGCTATGAGAGATGGGTTCAACGATCAGTATCTATTAAAGGGGCATATCAAAAAATTTTTCCGGTTATGGACCGCTAACCAATGGAAGCGTGAACGTTTTGCCCCATCCTTTCACCTTGATGAACTTAATGTTGACCCGCGTACATGGTGCAGGTTTCCCATCCTCTCCTCAGGATTTAAATCCGAACTTGAGGCATTGGACAACCTTTAACCTTTAATCCAACCTTCACAGTATAATCTTGAACATTAGACCATAATCCGTATATATTTGCGCCCATGAATTTACTGAGCTACATTATCTGGAACGGCAGTCCTGAGATTTTCTCCATTGGCCCTGTAACATTACGCTGGTACGGTTTGCTTTTTGCGCTTGGTTTTTTGCTGAGCCAGCAAATCCTTTATTACATCTATAAAAAAGAGGGCAAACCCGAAAAAGATGTTGATACCCTTACCATATACATGGTTATTGCCACCATTATTGGCGCACGCCTGGGGCATGTATTGTTTTATGAACCCGAGCGTTATTTCGCCAATCCAATCGATATACTAAAAATCTGGGAAGGTGGGTTAGCCAGTCATGGTGCTGCAGTCGGGATTCTTTTTGCTTTGTGGTTGTACGCACGCAAGAAAAAGCCCGGTCAATCCTACTTGCAGGTTCTTGATCGCATTGTTATCCTGGTTGCACTAACCGGTGCATTGATACGCCTGGGAAACTTTTTCAATTCGGAGATTATCGGAAAGCAAACCCACACCAATTACGGAGTGGTTTTTACAAGAAGCATCACTGAGAACCTACAGCGTGAACCTGAAATTGAAAAAGTAAGCTATGTAAACGTACACGCTAAAGACTACAAATACATTTATAAACCAATGAAGATATTGGTTGAGTTTAAAAAATCTTTTCAAGATGAAGAACAACTGCACAGGTATATCAATGGTAGGCTGCAAAACAGATTACTGTATACCAGCTCCATCCGAGAACACCTCAGTATTGACGAATATCCCGATTACGGACTTGCCAAATTAGATGATGGACGATACGCAGCCGTTATAAGGGTACATGCCGTGCCCCGACACCCGGCACAGCTATACGAGGCAATCTCGTGTCTATTACTATTTGCGTTCTTATTTTGGGTCTGGTACAGAAAAAAGGAAAAACTCAGACCCGGGCTTATCTTTGGCTTATTTATGATAATCTTATGGTCACTTCGCTTTGTTTACGAGTATCTGAAAGAGGTCCAGGTTGATTCTGAGATTGATTTAATTAATTCATACGGCATAAACTACGGACAACTTTACAGTATACCCCTGGTAATAGTAGGTATTATTGTGTTGGTGTTTTCTTTCAAGCAAAGTTCAAAAGATACTGCTATAAACGAAAAAAATAGTTGATCCGGTGCACCCTTTTAACGAAAACATTTCTCGCTGTACTCGGAGCCACGCTCTTATCCGTATCAGCATCAGGGAAATTATTTGTTGACCCAACTGAGATTGCACCCGACACCATAAAAAAAAACGGGCGTAACCGCGATAAGGAAATCCACGATAGTACAGGTTATTACCTTTCCATTAACCGCGTTTTCGTACTGGGCAATAAGCGCACGCGTGAGGCGATAATACTGCGCGAATTAACCCTTAAACCGGGCGATTCTATTTACAGCCAGGAACTGCCCAAAGTGCTCGAAAGGGATGAGAAAAAACTGTTTAACCTACACTTGTTCAATGCCGTTGAAATACGCCTTTTAGAAGTATACCCGGGCATAGCCGATTTACTGGTTGAAGTTAATGAGCGCTGGTACACCTTTCCCGTGCCCATTTTTCAACTCTCCGACCGAAACTTCAACGAATGGTGGGAAAACTATAATCACGACTTTAAACGGGTAAACTATGGTTTAAAGCTTTATCAGTACAATATGCGCGGAAGGAATGAAACGTTGACTTTTACAGCCCAATTTGGATATGTCCGAAGGTTTGAATTGTTGTACCGGATTCCCTACATCGACAAACGGCAAAAGCAAGGGCTCATCTTTCAAACTGATTTTATTGATGCCAAGAATGTTCCTTACCGTACCGAAGATCATAAACTGGTCTTCCTTGAAACCGACAAGGTACTGCGCAATACCCGAGGTGTTGGCTTAACGTACACCTACAGAAATTCATTTTACAACCATCACCGGTTGGGCTACGTATTCCGCAAAACGACCATCACCGATTCCCTTTACTTACGCAATCCAAATTACCTGGGCATTGAAAACCGTGTGCAGCAATTTGATTTATTGAGCTACGAATTCATTTCCGACCACCGGGATGTTATTGCCTACCCGCTAAATGGCTATCATTTGCTTTTCCATCTTCAAAAAGTAGGTTTTGCCTTGAGCAATGATCTTGAAAAACTTGATGCATGGGTAAGCTATGCACGCTACATCGACCTGAAGAAAAATTTCTTCTTCTCCAATTTCACTTTTGCGTACTGGAGCAACAAAACCGACATCCCTTATTATAACTATGGCGTAATGGGCTACAACCGGATTTTTGTTAGGGGATATGAAGTAAATGTTATTGAGGGGCCTTGGTATTTCCTAAACAAAACAACACTAAAAAAGCGGGTCTTCTCCCGCATTTACAGCATGCCCGGCACAAGCCTTAAGCAATTTAAGTATATACCCTTAGCAGTATACCTGAAAACGTATGGCGATATAGGTTATACGGAAAACTATCCGGCATACTTAGAAGCCACACCCAGGCAAAATACTTCACTCTCCAACCGGTTCATTGCAGGTACTGGCCTTGGCGTGGATATCGTAACCTCATACGATGCCGTTTTACGTTTTGAGTACACCCTTAACTCACAAGGAAGCACAGGGCTCTATTTTCATATTAAAAAGGAATTTTAACGGCCTAGTATTTCCATTTCCGCTTTCGGCCCTTTCGTATCATACCGAAACCACACCCCTACTCTGTAATGCTTCTTTAAGAGTACATCCACTCACCCGATTTTTTACCGTCATGCATTTCGCCCTTCGCACGAAGTTGACAGTTCGAAGAATATTTCCTGGATGCTATTTGAGCACAAACGCATACCGTTAAAAAGGTAATACAACACTCAAACCGGTGCGTTGTGTTGACATATCGCTTTCCATTCACTAAATTAAGCACATTAGCCGGTGCATGAAACCCCTACTCCTTTCCATTACGCTGCTATATTTCAGCAGCACATATTCACAAAGTGTTTCAACACTTATGGGTGCACGGGCCAATGGTATGGGCTACAACTCGGCTGCATTATTCGATACCTGGAGTCTCTTCAACAATGTGGCCGGTTTGACAAAAACAGAACATCCTACTGCCGCATTTTCGTATGACCTAAGACCTTTGTTGCCGGGGGCAAACCGCACCGCTGCCACGTGTACATGGCCGGTGAAGTTTGGTGTAATTGGTGGCGGGGTATTTCGATTTGGGGATGATCTGTACAGTGAAAGTTTACTTTCGGCAGGATTTAGTAACCAACTTGGACTGGCCGCACTTGGACTAAAAATAAATTATATCCAATACAGGGCAGAAGGCTTCGGCACGAAAGGCATATTTACAATAAATTTTGGTGGCATTGCTGAACTTACCCCTGCACTGGCAGTAGGCGCTTACATTACCAATATAAACCAACCGAAACTTTCAATAGACGATGACCGGGTACCCACATTACTTACTGCAGGCTTATCGTTTAAGCCAAACGATAAAGTAATAATAGCCACCGAACTGGAGAAAGATCTTGATTATGCCACCAACTGGAAAACAGGAATGGAATACGTATTCCATAAAAAATTCTGCGCACGTACAGGTTTTAACCTTCAACCGCAGGCAGCTTTTTTCGGGTTAGGGTTTAAAACAAGCAAATTCAATCTGGATTATGCGATCCAGCACAGCGAACACTTAAGCTTGAGCCACCAGGCTTCGGTCGGGTACACATTTAATAAAAAATGAATTGGAGATTTATCATACCCCTATGCATGCCTTTGCTTTCCGTGGCACAAGAATATCCACGAAAGGATGTTAACCTGGAACGCCTGGTTGATGAGCTCTTCGGTTTTCAGGACCAGGATTTAAACTATGAAGACCTGTATGAAAACCTTGCCTTATTACTGGCAAACCCCTTAAACCTGAACAAGGCAACAGCTGAAGAACTTCGTTTTGTAAATATTTTATCAGAAGAGCAACTACAAAACCTCCTTTCATACCGAAACGAAAATGGACCATTTCTTTCGGTTTATGAATTGCAGGCAATACCCGGTATTGATTTACCCACGATCTACAGGATTATACCCTTTGTTGCAGTATATGATCCTGCAACAACCCTCAATGCTTCGCTTTGGCAACGAATGCTGAAGGAAGGAAATACGTATTTAATCGCTCGCTTCGAACGCACACTTGAAACCAGGCGTGGTTTCACCGATGCAGCTACTGAGCCACAACGTTTCCTTGGCGATGCAAATAAAATCTATATGCGGTTCCGATCCAGTCGTGCAGGAGATTATAGTATTGGCTTTACCGTTGAGAAAGATGCCGGTGAACAGGTTTTATGGACTCCGAATCAAAAACAATTCGGCTTCGATTACAATTCGTTTCATGCACAGGTTATGAACAAGGGAAAAATAAAAAACCTTATTGTTGGCGACTACCAGGCACAGTTTGCACAAGGGCTTTTATTGGGAAGCAATTTTGGTTTTGGAAAAGGGGCCGAAACGATCACCACCATCAGGCGAAGCAATCTTGGTTTTCTTCCCTATACTTCCATTAACGAAACAGGGTATTTGCGTGGCACTGCTGTTACTTACGAAGCTTCAAAGAATATTCTCGTATCGGGCTTTTATTCTAATACCTGGCGTGACGCCACTATCTTAAGCGATACTATAGAAGGCGTAATGGCTTCCGCTTTTCAAACCACCGGGCTACACCGGAATATAGCAGAACTAAATCGAAGAAAAACCATCCAGGAACAGCAACTTGGGTTTATCCTGAACTATCAAAACAAAAAAGTGGATGCAGGATTGATCTATCATGGCCTGTCCTATCATCTTCCGGTAAATAGAAATTCCCAACCTTACAATCAATTTTCCTTCTCAGGTTCAATACTTCAAAACCTGGGAGGTTTTTTAAACTACACCGTGAATAACTTTACCTTTTTCAGCGAAGCTGGTAAAACTATTTCCGGTGGCGTAGGTCTATCGGCAGGTTTGCTGGGTAGTGTAACAAACCAACTCGACATCTCCCTTCACTACCGAAACTACCAGCGCAACTTCCATAGTTTTTATTCGAATGCCTTTGCCGAAGGGTCTATGCCTCAAAATGAACGTGGACTATATTGGGGCTGGCGATACCGGTGGAACAGGAAATACAACATGACTGGTTACATGGATATTTTCCGCTTTCCGTGGCTCCGCTACAGAAGCTATTCACCTTCCACTGGATATGAATATTTACTGCGGTTTAATTACCATCCCTCACGCAACATCCATTTGTTTGTGCAATTACGCGAAGAATCAAAAGACAGGAACAGAAGTGGCAGCGACAACAACTTATACTTAACCGACACGGGCATTAAACGCAACTACTGGCTAAATGCCGATTACCGGATCAATCAGGTCCTTAGCCTTAAAACACGTGCACAATTCAGTTCGTACTCCATTAATCAGGTTACCACGTATGGAATGATTGTCCTGCAGGACATTAGCATAAATTTTAATAAGCTATCGCTAACAATGCGTTACGCATTGTTTGATTCGGATGATTTTGATAACCGCCAATATGTATTTGAACGCGATGTTTGGCTTGCCTTTTCAATGCCGGCCTTTTCGGGCACGGGTATTCGAAACTACGCCCTGCTACAGTACGATTTTACAAAACGTTTTACCCTTTGGATCCGTTACGCTCACATTCGCTACACCGATCGGCAAACAATTGGCAGCGGGGCAGACCGTATTGATGGCAATATCCGCAATGATATTAAATTGCAATGCAGGATAAGGCTATAAAACAACCCTTTACAAATCCGTAACGATTATTGTATGCATGCCGTAAAGCAAATAACCCCTGAAGTGCTGCTGATGCTTTGTATTGGTGGAATAATCTTTATCCTGATTTTTCAGGCGATATTTCGCAAAAAACGCTGATAACCACCTGATTTCATCGTTAAACAACTTCCGTAACTGTGAATTATCGGCTAATTTGAGACTTTAAAAGTAACGTATAATCCATTGTGTAAACCAACTATCAACCTATGAAACGGACGTCAGCACTTTTATTGGCCTTATCGATAAGTTTAAGTTCGATCGGGCAGGTAACCAAAAAAGCCCTGGAGCTTCCTGAGTTTAAGGCTATTTACAACAACTCCAACTACACCGTTTACCTGAAACAAACCAACAAACAAGAAGTGAACGTTGAAGCACTCACGGAAATTTATGAACTCACCAACATTTTTGTTGAGAATGGCATATTAATGGTTAACGTAGAACGCAAACCAGAAAATACCAACAAAAGCATTTGGGCTAAGATTGACGATATAAAAGTAAACCCCACCATGAAGCTTTATGTAAGCGTGAAAAATGTTGGTGAACTGCAGGTTAACGGTGCCGGCAAAATTATTTCCGAAAATTCGCTGGCCGCACCCAGCCTTAACCTTTCTATTGGTGGTTCCGGTAGCATGGACCTGGATATTAAAGGTGATGTCGTAAAAGCTGAAGTAAGTGGGGCAGGTAAAATGGGCATTAAAGGTTATGCTTCAACATTAGAGGGTGTGGTGAGCGGCAGCGGGGCAATAAATGCCTTTAATTGCCCTTTGGAAAAAGCTACCATTAAAGTAAGCGGAAGCGGTTTGGCAGAGCTAAACGTTACCGACACTATTGTGGCAACCGTTGTGGGCAGTGGCTCAGTAAAACACAAGGGGAATACTAAAAACGCCACGAAGAAGGTTTATGGTTCAGGGTCGGTTGACCGGGCGTATTGATATTTGATCTTACTTGAATTTTGCAGGGTTGCTTACCTGCTTACCCTGCAAAATTAATCCCCGTCTTTACTTTTAATATCCAGTTTGCAGAAGTTATCCATGCCCAAGTGCATGAGGGCATCACCGGCATTCACAACAGGGATATTATTGAGCCCGATCACGTATGCTTTTTCAGGCGCAACTACCTTTTCTTTGAACAAACCAAACGGATCGGTAATGGTACCTACCCATTCGCCTTTATTAACCAATTGACCGCTTTGCACATTGGCATGAAATAACCCGGCATGTTTGGCCCTTACCCAGGTTGAACTCCAGATAATCCGATTTTCTTCCTTGGGATCAGGTGCCCAATCAATCATTTTTAAATGATGCATCAGACGCAGAGTGCCGGCAATACCTTCTTCAATAGCTTGCTGATCAAACCGAAGTGACTCACCACCTTCATACACAATAATATTCTTACCTTTTTTGGAAGCCTCCTTGCGCAACGAGCTTGGGCGAAAAGGGGCATCTAATGTAAAGGGGGCATGAAATGCATTGGCAAGCGCCATGTTTTTATCGTTGTTGAGTACCGCCCGAACCTGCGGATAGTTCGTTCGCATCGCACCCCCGGTATGGAAATCCACACCGTAATCGATAAACGGTATAACATCGTGTGTTACATGATAGGCCACCCGGCTCGCCAACGACCCGTTTCTGCTTCCCGGGAAAGAACGGTTAACGTCCTTGCCATCGGGCACATCGCGTGAGAAATTAAGAAACCCATACACATTGATGATGGGCATGCACACCAACGTACCACGTTTTGGTTGGTGCAATCCTCCATCCAGTATCCTTCGCACAATTTCCAACCCGTTTATTTCATCACCATGCATGCCGGCCATAAGGGCAAGTACCGGTCCATCTTCCATGCCGCGCGAAACATACATGGGCGTATCAATAAGTGTTTGAGAAGGTAGCTTCGCGATGTTGATTTTTATTTCCTTAAACTCCCCCGCCCGTATTTCATGGCCGGCAATATGAACTACTCTCATCGCTATGGTTTAAGGCTAAGCATTGATTTTATCTTTCTGGATTTTCTTTTTGGCCGCATGCTTCTCCAGGTATTGAATAATTTTTCCACCAATATCCACTTTAGTAGCACCCTCTATGCCTTCCAACCCCGGTGATGAATTCACCTCAATAATAAGCGGGCCGCGCTTGGAAGGAAGCATGTCCACACCTGCTATCCCTAACCCCATTTTCTTAGCGGCTGTAATTGCAGCTGCCTTTTCGGCCCGGGTTAGTTTTACTACTGTTGCCTTTCCGCCCCGGTGAAGATTGGAACGAAACTCCCCATCGCGCGTGGCTTCACGCTTCATGGCACCTACTACTTCACCATCCACCACAAAGGCCCTTATGTCGGTTCCTCGTGCTTCTTTGATAAACTCCTGCACAATAATACGGGCATGTAAGCCATGGAAAGCTTCGATAACCGACTGTGCAGCTTTTTTATTTTCTGCAAGAACAACACCAAGGCCCTGGGTGCCTTCCAATAGTTTAATAACCACTGGTGCCCCTCCCACAGCTTCAATTATTCCTTCCGTATCGCGCGAATAATCCATGAAAATTGTTTTTGGCAGCCCAAGGCCTGCGCGTGAAAGTATTTGTAAACTCCTCAGTTTATCGCGTGAGCGAATAAGCGCCTGTGACTCAATGGCGGTAAATACTTTCATCATTTCAAACTGGCGAACCACAGCCGCCCCATAAAAAGTTACCGAAGCACCAATACGTGGAATCACCGCATCAAAATAGTCGAGTCGTTTTCCCTGGTATAGTACTACTGGGTTTTTCTTTTCAATAAAGAGCACACATTTCATGTGATCGATAATTTCCACATGGTGGCCTCGCTTCTCTCCGGCCTCTTTTATACGCCTGGTGGAGTACAATTTTGCATCACGGGAAAGAATGGCAATATTCATAATTACTAAGGCCGGTTACTTTTTACTGTGGATTACCCTTTTCTTTTTATGCCGGTAAGATAGATTTTTTTTTGTGACATCAATGTAAAAACGGTTACGCAAAATTTTACGGCCCAGCAGGATAGGAAACCGTAAAGCATCTCGATCGCTCAATGAAAATTCGGTAACAATTTCTTCATCAAAAATTTTTACAGTAGTGGTGATAATATAGCGATGTTCCGCCACCCCAAATGAGTTTTTTATTTCACGCTGATCAAACTCGCTGAACCTGAAAACCATACCGGTAAATTCCGGGTGTTCATCATCCAGCAACACAAACTCAAGCACACCCTTCACTACTTCGGCACGCGAGCAATGCAAGCTGCTGGTGTATGCACCAGTATCAATTTTTGCATGGATATTGAACAACCCTAAACCCGGGAGGTCAACCCGGTCGGAACGGCCCAAAACATTCATAAACATCAGCTATGGTTCATGAAACTACAGGTTTGAAAGCAATAAAAAAAGCCCCGCGAACACAGGGCTTTCAAATCAACTTTATTTTGAATTAATATTTCAAGGGTATCTTAACCAAAGTGTTTTCCCATGCCAGTATCATTACAGCTGTGGCATCTTTGCCATCGAACATAATGGTGAAGTTCTCAACTTCCGAATCCGTTTTTCCGGCAGGCACTTTGATGCGGGCAACGTCTTTGCTTTCATCATATGCATAGGCGCCCCAGGTATCCAACTTTGAATTAAAGATTATTGTCCACTCACTCTTATCAGGAATAGTATAAAGCGAGTACGTTCCGGCTTTAAGTTTTTTATCCCCAAAGGTTACATCTTTATATAGTTTAATTTCGGTGGTTTCGTTAGCACCCGTTCGCCATACCTGGCCATACGGTTCGGTGCCGCCCAACATGGTGCGTCCCTTTTTTGCCGGACGACTATAAACAACTTTAGCAACAGGGTCAGCATTTCGGCCATCGGGACGGAAGTAGACGATATCAGCCGGGCTCGGATCAAGACCAGGAAACTTTTGAGCGATGGCCTGATCATCAAACGCAAACAGAATCAATGCTACTAAGGCAAATAATTTCAACTTTTTCATGATGTTAAGATTTGGTTAATACGTTCATGGATTAGAAAAAATGCCCCGGAATATCCGGGGCACTTTCAAATTTGACCTGTAAACTAATGGTAGAACGCTATTTAAGCAAATAAGGTTTTACCGGTGGGCTAACTTACAAAAAATTCCCGTTGTTCTATCTTCCGAAAGGATTTATTGCCGATAAAGCCCGCTTGCCGCCACCCATCTTATTCATGGTCTTCATCATTTTGCGCATGTCACCAAACTGTTTGAGCAGTTGATTAACCTGCTGCACCGATGTGCCGCTGCCTTTTGCAATCCTGTTTTTACGGCTTCCGTTTATAATATCCGGGTTGGCCCGTTCTTCCAGGGTCATAGACCGGATTATTGACTCGATTGGCTTAAAGGCATTGTCATCAATATCTACGCCTTTCATGGCTTTACCTACGCCCGGTATCATGCCCAACAGGTCTTTCATGTTGCCCATCTTCTTGATCTGCTCCAGTTGGGTTAGAAAATCGCTTAAGTCGAATTGGTTTTTTCGGAGTTTTGCATTTAACCGCCTGGCTTCCTCTTCATCAAAGGTGCTCTGCGCCTTTTCAACCAAGGAAACAACATCGCCCATACCCAAAATTCTCCCGGCCATACGATCGGGATAGAAGCGGTCAAGGGCTTCCATTTTTTCGCCCGTGCTGATAAACTTGATGGGCTTTTCAACAACCCTGCGGATAGATAAGGCCGCACCACCGCGGGAGTCACCATCCAATTTCGTAAGTACTACTCCATCAAAATTCAAACGGTCGTTAAAAGCTTTGGCCGTATTGACTGCATCCTGGCCGGTCATGGAGTCAACCACAAATAAGGTCTCTGAAGGATTGAGCGCATCCTTCAGCCGGGCAATCTCATTCATCATCTCTTCATCAATCGCCAGGCGACCGGCTGTATCGACTATAACAATGCGGTGATTGTTTTTCGTAGCATGTTCAAGGGCAGCTTTGGCAATTTTTACCGCATCTTTATTTTCCGGTTCGGCATACACTTCAACACCAATCTGTTCACCCAGTACTTTCAACTGATTAATAGCCGCAGGGCGGTAAATATCGCAGGCCGTTAATAAAACCTGGCGCCCTTGACGCTTCAGGTAGTTGGCAAGTTTCCCTGAAAAGGTTGTTTTACCGGAACCCTGCAAACCGGCAATTAAAATTATGGATGGGTTTCCCGAAAGGTTTATATCCACACTTTCACTGCCCATCAGGGCGGTGAGTTCATCGTTAGTGATTTTCACCAGCAACTGACCGGGCGAAATGGCCGTGAGAACATTCTGTCCCAAAGCCTTTTCTTTAATTTCGTCTGTTACTTCCTTGGCTACTTTATAATTTACATCGGCATCAATCAACGCCTTGCGAATTTCCTTAATGGTACCGGCAACGTTAATCTCGGTAATCCTGCCCTGGCCTTTCAGTGTTTGAAAAGCTTTTTCCAGCTTTATACTTAAACTATCGAACATAAATTGAACTATTAAATGCGTTTTTGAATAAACGAACGACAAAGTTAACCGCTATTTCATAATGCAGAAAACCACGGCAAATTAAGCCTTAGCTCCTTCAATTTCCTATCTTTAAACTCGCAGAAAAGTATCTAATTCACTTATGCAGCTTACGGCAGAAAACATATTGCTTCTCGGATCCATTCTGTTGTTTCTGAGCATCCTGGCCAGTAAAACGTCCTATCGGTTAGGTGTTCCGGCACTCATTATGTTCTTGCTAATGGGTATGTTGGCCGGATCGGACGGGCCAGGTAAAATCAGCTTTAATGATCCCAAACTGGCCCAGTTTATAGGTGTCATTGCCTTAAACTTCATTCTTTTCTCCGGAGGTCTCGATACCAAGTGGGAAAGTGTTAAACCTGTGCTGTTCAAAGGAATAGTGTTATCAACAGCGGGTGTGTTTATTACAGCCATTACGCTAGGCCTTTTTGCCCATTACATTATGGGTTTTACTATACTGGAAGGCATGCTGCTAGGCGCGATTGTTTCTTCTACCGATGCTGCAGCTGTGTTTTCCATTTTGCGAGGTAAAAATATTGGCTTAAAAAGAAACATTGGCCCGACACTGGAACTGGAGAGTGGCAGTAACGATCCGATGGCCTACTTTCTTACGGTAAGCTTACTTATGGTTTATGAACATAAAGATGAGAGCCTGGTAACGCTCATTCCGTTTTTTATCAAGCAAATGTTCATTGGTGGTGGGTTAGGATACCTGATGGGCCGTGCCATGGCTTTCATTATAAACAAGATAAATCTTGATGTTGACGGGCTTTATCCGGTATTGGTTACCGCCCTTGTATTGTTCACTTTTGCAATAACAGATTTTATAGGGGGAAATGGTTTCCTGGCAGTTTACATCAGTGCCGTAATTCTTGGTAACTCAAGCTTCATCCATAAAAAAAGTTTAATCCGTTTTTATGATGGTGTAGCCTGGCTTATGCAGATCATCATGTTCCTTACTTTGGGACTTCTTGTTTTTCCCTCGGAGATTCCTCCTGTTGTTGGTCCAGGAATATTGCTGGCGCTTTTCCTGATGTTTATTGCAAGGCCCCTTAGTGTATTTATAAGTCTTGCATTTTTTAAAATGAACTACCGCGAGAAACTATTTATTTCGTGGGTTGGGTTGCGTGGAGCCGTGCCTATAGTGTTTGCTACTTATCCATTGTTGGCGGGAGTAGAACAGGCCAGTATGATTTTTAATCTTGTATTCTTTATTACTGTATCCTCTGTGTTGCTTCAGGGCACTACGCTTTCGCAAGTTGCCAAGTGGTTGCACCTTTCTGTTCCGCAAAAAATCAAAAAACGGTCTCCCCTTGAGATTGAATTGAATGATTCCTTTAAATCAGAATTATTTGAAGTGGAGTTGGGCAGCAATAATCCTGTGGTTGGTAAATCCATTGTTCAATTATCGTTCCCGAAAACTGCCATCATTATCATGATCAACCGGCATGGAAAATTCATTCGGCCCGGAGGATCCACTGTTTTGGAGGCAGGTGACAAACTGGCCATTCTGGCGGATAATAAAGAGGCGCTTCCCCAGGTATACCAATCACTAAAAATCAATCCTGCCTAACGAAAAAAATAGTAATCGAATACCTCGCCAGCGCTGAAGTGCGATAATGAAGATGGCAACTCCAAAAAGCCGGATACGCCCGCCAGGTTGGCAAAATCGCCTGAGCCGCCTCCGGGTATCGGGTAGGCCACTAATGTGCCGTTTTCATTTTCCACCCGCACTTGCAAATAATAGGTTAAGGGTGGGCTAAATTCAAAAGATGATGCCAGTTTGGCTTTCGAAACCCGCACAGGATTCTGCATTTGATTGTGTATCCACGGTTTGATGTAGCGGTAAAAGCACAAAAAAGTTGACACCGGATTGCCCGGCAGTGCAAATACAATTTTGTTCGAGGCTGATTTCCCAAACCAAAAAGGCTTGCCCGGCTTTTGGCTAACCTGGTGAAAAAGTTTTTGAATGCCCAGGTCGTTCAGTGCTTCGGGGATAAAATCAAATTTTCCTTTCGAGACACCACCGGATAAAATGACAACATCATGCCCCAACAATACATGCTGAAGGCGCTCGTGTATAGTAAACCGATCGTCAGGCAAATGATACAGGCGTGCCTGCCAACCCAACTGAAGCATAGCTGCCTGCAGGGCATAAGCATTCGATCGCCTGATTTGATGCGGTTCCGGAACGGTTCCGATTTCAACCAATTCGTTGCCGGATGAAATTATTGCTGTTCGTGGAAATTCATAAACATGAACTTCGGTTTTACCTACCGATGCCAGCAGCGCAATTTCAGCCGGTGATAGTACTTGCCCGGGTGATAGCACCACCTCGTCTTTACGAACATCGCTGCCTTGATAGTGAATATTCATACCGGTGGAAACATGATCAAGCCGGATGGAAGCATGGCCCTCGGCAATGTCAACATCTTCATATCGGATCACGGCATCAGTACCCTCTGGAACGGTTGCACCGGTCATTACCTCTATACAATTCTCGCTGTGCTGAAGCGAAAGCCTGGGTACACCGGCAGCCTGTACGGATTCGATCTTGAAAGCTTTTTTTTGTGCAAATGCCCTGGCGTTAATCGCAATACCATCCATAGCCACCCTGTCAAAGGGCGGAAAGTCCCTATCGGCCACCACCGTTTCTGCCAATACCCTATTCACTACGTTTTCAACAGGCAACGCTAATGTTGAAAGTTTATAACTTGTACCGCTAAGGATTTGATCGGCTTCGGATACGCTTACCATAAATAAATTTCTAACTTTGATTGAACAACCGTTGATGAAAGGTAAAAAATTAACCCACACTGACGACTCCGGAAATCCACAAATGGTGGATGTGTCCCCAAAAGTTATCACCAAACGAATTGCCCGGGCACAGGCGCATGTTCACGTGGGCGCTGAAATCATCAACCTCATTAAACATAGTGAGCTTGTAACCAAAAAAGGCCCCGTATTCCAAACCGCCATACTGGCCGGGGTAATGGGTGCAAAAAAAACTGCTGATTTAATCCCGCTCTCCCACCCCATTGGTATTGAAGATTGTAAAATTACCATCGCCATCCGTAAAGAGGTTATTGTTATTGAAAGCCATACATCCATAACGGGCAAAACAGGAGTGGAAATGGAAGCCCTGACGGCAGTAAGCATAGCCGCGCTTACCATCTATGACATGTGCAAAGCGTTGTCGCATGAAATCACCATCAGCGAAATAAAACTTCTCGAAAAAACCGGAGGTAAAAAAGACTTTAAACGCAAACCATGACAACCTTACGAAGAAGGCTCTACCTCACGCTGGAGCCCACAGAACGCGGAGGTACACTTGAACGTATCTTTGAAACCATTTTAATCACCACCATTATCCTTAACATTGTGGCCATCATTCTGGAATCAATTCCAGAAATAGAGGCTCAGTATCAGGAAATATTTGATCACTTCGAACAGTATTCAGTGATCTTCTTTACGCTGGAATATGTGGCACGGCTCTATGCCATTGTTGAAAATCCTAAATATAAGCATGGCATTCACGGAAGGTTGAAATACATTAAAACACCTATGGCCCTGGTGGACCTGATGGCTTTTATGCCGTTCTACCTGACATTCCTTCCCATTGATTTACGGTTTATACGAATCTTCCGGTTAATGGCGCTCTTCCGCATGTTTAAGATTACACGCTACATGCAAGCCATGATTATTTTTAAAAAGGTTATTGCCGAGCGAAAAGAACAACTGGTGCTCAGTTTCATCTTTATCATTTTTATTCTGGTCATCATTTCTTTCTTCATGCACCTGGCAGAACGTGAAGCCCAACCCGATAAATTCGGCTCAATACCTGAAGCTATGTGGTGGGGTATGGCCACATTAACAACCGTTGGGTACGGTGATGTAGTACCCATTACACCACTCGGCAAAGTACTTGGTGGCTTGTTTGCCATTGCCGGTGTTGCGTTTTTGGCGCTTCCTGCCGGTATTCTTTCTTCAGGATTTTTTGAGTTGCTCCATAATCCACAATCAAAAAAACATACCTGCCCGCATTGCGGGAAGGATTTTCATGAATGACCCAGGCATTATTAACGGGCTAATATTGGCCGGAGGTAAAAGTTCCCGGATGGGGACGGATAAATCCCTTCTCAACTATCATGGAAAGCCACAACGTGATTACCTGATTAGCATACTATCAACATGCTGTAGAAAAGTTCACCTGTCGTGTAAGGATACTACGGGCATTCCCGATCACTTCGATCCAATCGTTGACCGGTTTGATCTTGACTCACCGTTAAATGGAATTATGAGCGTATTTCAACAGGATCCGGAATCAGCCTGGTTAACGGTTCCGGTAGACATGCCTTTAGTAGACGAAAACACCTTAAGGTTCCTGATCAACCATCGCGATAAGTCAAAAATAGCCACTTGCTTTTGGGACTCAACGGGTAAACAGCCTGAGCCCTTACTTACACTTTGGGAACCTCATGCAATAACTTTATTGTCAGACTATTATAACGCAGGTGGATCAAGTCCTCGAGAATTTTTGTGCA
This sequence comes from Cyclobacteriaceae bacterium, assembly GCA_025808415.1. Taxonomy (NCBI): domain Bacteria; kingdom Pseudomonadati; phylum Bacteroidota; class Cytophagia; order Cytophagales; family Cyclobacteriaceae; species Cyclobacteriaceae bacterium. The sequence continues at coordinate 1,607,721 of CP075525.1, read as the reverse complement.
AGCACCCTGCAAACATCATTAATGCAAGCACGCCAAATTGGCTCAAAAACATAAATTCAAAACAGGAATTTGATCATTTTGTAAATTCCTTACACCTCAAACCGTAAACCTGCTTTAAACATTTCCATCGATTGCATGAAAAAGTAAAACATTGCTTCATGCATAAATCTTTCATTGCCTTATTGAAAGGTGAAAAGCTAAACCACTAACAATGAGGGAAATAAAAACTTTTATCAGATGAAGGATACTTTTTAGCACCATTGTTGTTTAAACAAGTGAAGAACCATGGCCGTGCAGAAATACTTACATAGCACCACCATGGTCAGGCATAAAAAGTAACTTCGAAAAGTCTTGAAATAGTTTGGCTATGAAAACAACCACTAAATCACACATCAATCCGATCAATCGCGATCTGATGATTATTTTCTTTACCGGATTATTAATGGCAATTGGTTTGGTAACTGCGGGTATACTGTTGGTAAGTCAGCTATAAACCTTAGCCATATTCGGTTGGGCGGAAACCCACTCTTCCCCATCTTCGAAAATTTCTTTTTTCCAGATGGGAGCCTTTTCCTTAAGCGTGTCGATTATAAATTGGCAGGCTTCAAAAGAATCCCTGCGATGTGGGGAGGAAACGGCAATGGCTACGGAAACCTCGCCTGGTTTCAAAGTTCCTATACGATGGCTAACAGCCCATCCCAGTAATGGCCATCGATGAGCGGCTTCGTCAATGATTTTTCTTATCTCCGCAACCGCCATAGCTTCGTACGCCTCGTATTCCAGCCACAGCACTTTTTTGCCATGCGCTGTATTACGGACAGTTCCAATAAACACATTCACAGCTCCGGCACTCAGGCTGGAGGCGGTTTCAATCACTTTTTGAATGTCGATAGGCTTTGGTGTGATTTTGATCATACGTTCAAACGGTTTAGTTAGAAATAAGAAACCAGAAGGGGAAATTGAAAGTAGGATTTTGACAAAGAAAAAGCAAGGAGAATCAAAAGAAGGATTTTTACCCCCCGGCCACAGGCGGGATTAGGGCAATTTCATCCTCTTCGTTTAACACCTGGCCATCCTCAGCGTAGGATTGGTTTACTGCAATAAATAAGGATGTAAGAGTTGAAAGCCGGGGAAATCGCGAAAACAATTCGTTCTTAAAGTCCGCTACTGTTGATCCTTCCGGTAATTCCACAACCACTTCCTTAGCCCCGGCTATATCGCGGGTGATGCCAAATGTCTTAACCGAACACTTCATGTCAATGCCTTTTAATCCGTTTACACGATTGTTAAACGCGAAATATAAAAAATCGGTACTACTCACAAGGCGATTTAATATCTTTCCACCATGGGTAATGCCAAATTATACGATAATCACGGACGAGCAATCAACTACCTTCGCCTGGCGGTTACTGATCGCTGTAACCTGCGCTGCTTTTATTGCATGCCCGAAGAAGGCATTAAATACCTGCCCAAAAAAGACTTATTGACTTTTGAGGAAATTGAACGCCTGGTAAACCTGTTGGCTTCGATGGGCATAACCAAAATCCGGTTAACGGGAGGCGAACCTTTTGTACGCACCGACCTGATGCACCTGATCCGAAAGATTGTAGCTATTCCGGGTATTCATGATGTTCATCTTACGACTAATGGAGTACTCACCACACCCTACATCACAGAGCTTAAGGCTTTGGGTATTGCCTCCGTAAACCTCAGTCTTGATACACTCGACAAAACACGTTTTCATACCATCACCCGTAGGGATGAATTTGAAAACGTAATGAATACCTTCGAACAATTACTGCTTCATGATATTCCGGTGAAGGTTAATGCGGTAGTAATGGAAGGAAAAAATATTGATGACATTCTTCCCTTAATCGAGCTGACAAAAAGCAAAAACGTTTCGGTGCGTTTCATTGAAGAGATGCCCTTTAATGGTGAGGGTAATCACTATCCAAATCTTACATGGACCTACAAAAAAATATTTGAATACATTCAGCAGTATTATCCAGCGCTTCAAAGGGTTAATGATCCGGATTTCTCCACGGCTTATCATTATGTTGTACCCGGCTACCGCGGCAACATTGGTATTATTGCCGCGTTCAGCCGAACATTCTGCGGAACCTGTAACCGCATCAGACTTACCGCGCAAGGCACTCTTAAAACCTGTTTATACGATGATGGTGTTCTGAATATTCGCGATCTGATCCGCACAGGATGTTCAGATGAAGAACTAAAAAATCAATTACTGAACGCTTTTGCTCACCGCCCTAAAGACGGTTTTGAAGCTGAAGGAAGACGAAGTAAGCATAAACCTGTATCTGAATCCATGTCAACTATTGGCGGTTAATGTTATGAAACAAAAACTATTCTCTATCATCCTCATGAGCCTGTCACTGATGACATACGCTCAGCAAACACAAACAAAAAACTTCAGTGTTTCAGGAAAGGTAAAAACCGAAATGCAAATTGATCAAACCAGTTTACTCAACCACCCTGCTATTGCTATTGGCGATGTTGTAATCACTAATCACTTGGGTGAAAAGAAAAGTACAGCAAAAAATGTAAAAGGCGTTTTGATTCGTGAGGTGCTGACGACCGTAACACCAGATTGTGAAAACCCACGGGAATACAGTGAATACTACCTTGTTTTTAAAGCTATTGATGGCTATACGGTAGTATTTTCCTGGAATGAACTGTTCAATTCAACCGTAGGTGACCAGGCTTACTTTGTTGTTGAAAAAGATGGTAAAAGTATTCAAGACCTTAATGAAAGTATATCCATTCTAGTGCCTACGGATGAACGTACCGGAAGGCGCTACCTGAAAAACCTTACTACCATAACAGTTGGTCGGGCTCAGTAAAATTTCAATTCCCTGATCGTATGGATTATCCATCCAGCGTTCTATTTTGCAGGCTCTATCCATTTGTATGAAAAAACTAAACTTCGCGCAACACATTCTCCCTCATGTAGTTGCTGTACTTATCTTTCTAATTGTTACGGTGTTCTTTTTTGGCCCGGTCTTCTTTGAAAACAAAGCCATCAATCAACAGGACATAACCCAATCGGTAGGAGCAGCCAAGGCACTGCGTGATTTTCGGGAAAAAACAGGTGAAGAGGGTTTGTGGGCACCTAATATGTTCAGCGGTATGCCTGCCTACCTGATCAATGTAGAATGGGGCTACCAGGCTATTACGGGTTTAAAAATTGCGCTTGCATTAGGCTTGCCACATCCGGTTAGAAATATTTTCCTTGCCTTTCTCTGCTATTACATTCTGTTGCTGGCCTTTCGTGTAAAGCCTTACCTGGCCATAGCCGGAGCCATCGCCTTCGGGCTTTCATCGTACATGATTGTTGGCCTTGCTGCCGGGCACAATGCCCGCATTGGCGCCATTGCTTTTATGCCGTTAGTTATGGCGGGTATACATCTAACGTTTACCGGGAAACGAATTTTAGGTTTTGGTTTAACTACCGCTGCACTGGCACTTCACCTGCGCGAAAACCATTTGCAGATAACCTACTACCTTGCCCTGATTGTTTTGGGCTATGGATTGGTGCAACTTATCTATGCTGTTCAGGAAAAGAAAGTCGTAGATCTGGTAAGAAATGTAGCGATTCTTATACCGGCAGCACTTCTGTCAGTCGGTTCATTCTTTGGCCCGTTGTGGTCAATCAGCGAATACAGTAAATATTCTATTCGCGGAAAATCAGAGCTATCAAAACCCGGTACACAGCCCACGGATGGCCTTCGGAAAGATTACGCGTTTGAATACAGTAATGGCATTTTGGAACCAATGACCTTGTTGGTGCCAAACTTTTACGGAGGCTCAAGTATGCAAAATGTTTTTGCCGATGAGGGCAGTGCTGTACGAAAAGCGTTGAACACACAGGGCATTCAATATAATCCGCAGCAAATGGCCCACCCCGCCTATTGGGGCCCACAAAGTCTATCCGCACCTTATTACGCTGGAGCAATTATATTCTTCCTGTTTATTACAGGCATCATTTTTAGTGACCGAAAATACGTGTGGTGGCTGGTACCCTTGAGTGTAATCGCTATCATGCTTACATGGGGTAGCAATTTTGCAGGGTTTAATTATTTTATGTTCGATTACTTTCCCGGTTACAATAAATTCCGGTCGGTAACTTTTGCTATTGTCATCACACTGTTTGCCATGCCGTTGTTAGGCATGACCGGCCTTCAACGCCTGATAGACGCTGGGCTTAAAAATGAAAACAAGAAGAAACTTCTCATTGCCCTGGGTGCCAGTGGCGGACTTTGCTTGGTGTTGATACTCGCGGCAGGCATGTTCAGCTTTTTGAAAGATGGCGAAAGCGGTTTACCCGCCTGGTTTGTAAACGCCTTGCGTGATGAACGGAGAAGTTTGCTTCGGGCAGATGCCTTTCGTTCCCTGACCTTTATTGCTGGCGCATTTATTCTGATCTATTTCGAAGTGTTCAAAAAGTTGCCTTCAGCTTTTTATGGCATGCTTATCTTTTTTGTGTTGATGGATGTTGCCGTTGTTGACAGGCGATACTTTTCAAAAGACAATTATCAACGCAAAAGCAAGAATGCCGGAATACAACTTAGCGCTGGCGACCAGGAAGTACTGGACGACAAAAGCTACTTCCGTGTGATGAACATAAACGGGCCCATGAGTGATGCGCTTACCTCCTATTACCATAATTCCATTGGCGGCTACCATGGCGCCAAGCTGAAACGCTACCAGGATTTGTATGATTCATGCATTACCAAAGAGTTCACTTCCTTTATCAGCGAAGCGCAACAAGGCAGATTTGATTTCTCAAAATACCCGGTATTGAACATGCTCAACACAAAGTACATCATGTACGGACAAAACCGCGAGAACGTAATCACCAACCCTGAGGCAAACGGCCCAGGTTGGTTTGTGCAGGAAATTGTACCGGTGAACTCAGCAAATGAAGAAATACAGAAAACCTGCGGCATTGATTCCAAAACGCAGGCCGTTATTGATGTGTCAAAATTTACTGTTTCCGGATTAACACCCGATAGCAGCGCCACGATACGGCTTATCGAAAACACACCTAACCGGATGACCTATGAAGCCACAACCAATACTAACGGGTTGGCGGTGTTTTCAGAAATCTATTATCCGATAGGTTGGTCAGCCACCATTGACGGAAACGAGGCATCTATTATCCGCGCCAATTTTGTTTTACGCGCACTGGAAATACCGGCTGGCAAACATACTATTGAGTTCCGGTTTGCCCCAAAATCCTATACAACCGGAAACCCAATTACAACGGCCTCATCGTGGTTGGTGTTGTTGATTTTACTGGGAAGTATTGGCTGGAGTTGGCGCACGGAAAATTGATCTTGGGTTGTGAACTCCATTGAAATCCATCCGGCAACCTTGCATGATGCAACCACCTTGGCCCATCTTGGAAAAACCACTTTTTCGGAAACATTTGCACACCTCAACACAGAGGCCGACATGCAAGAATATCTTGCGGAAAATTTTTCTTTGGAGCAGGTAATCAAAGAACTAAACGATTACAATAATAAATTTTTCATAGCCTTGCAGGAAAACCAACCCATTGGTTACATGAAGCTACGATTAGGGAGCCATCCTGATCAACCGCAGCCTACCCACGCACTGGAACTGGAACGGATTTATGTACTCAAAGCGTACCTTGAAAAAAAAGTTGGTTCGGCACTACTGCACCATGCCATAACTTTCGGGCAGGACCTGGGCTACCAAACCTTATGGTTAGGTGTATGGGAGCATAATGATCGGGCTATCCATTTTTATAAGCGTTGGGGATTTACTCCTTATGGCTCACACATTTTTTTATTGGGTACCGATCCTCAAACAGATATTCTAATGAAAAAGGATTTAACGGAACTTACCCGCCTTTAAGCTTTTTCATTTGGGTCAATCCTTTACGGGTTAATGCAGCACGAACCCGATCGGCCAACCATGGCCACAGGGCCGCTAACTTTGCCAGTCGCCCGCGTGATGCCGGAATGCATATCTCCCGCTTTTTTGTTTTCATCAGCTTCAAAAGCTCACGGGTTATATCAGCAGGTTCAAGAGCTTTCAGGGTGCCGGAAAATACAAGGGCTGTTTCATCCTTAAACTGAAGTTCAAGATCATACATGGGTGTTTTCACCAAATCCGGGCACACCACGCTAACCGAAACACCAAAGGGTTTATATTCCATGGCTGCCGCAAGCGAAAAACCCCGGATAGCAAATTTTGAAGCACTATACAATCCTATGCCCGGTATAGGTGCGATACCGGCAAGCGAAGCGATGTTTATGATATGGCCGCCACCCTGCTTCTTCATATAATCACCAATCACTTTGGTACCATACATACTACCCTTGGCATTAATATCCATGTGTTTATCGATAAGGGTTATGTCGGCATTATATATAAAACCGGGTTGAACAATGCCGGCAAAATTGAACAGGTAATTCAGTTGTCCGAAAGCCTCCACTACTTTTCGGAGCAAATCCTGCCATGCCTCTGCCGAACGAACATCCATTTTATAGTGCATCACCTGCCCGTACTCAGGCAATAAATCCGTAACTGTATCAAGGTTAATATCTACCAGGCAAATTTTAAATTGATTTTGGGCCAAGGTTTGCGCGAAATGCAAACCCATTCCACTGCCCGCACCTGTTATAATAGCTACCGGGTGCAGCATGCTTCAAAAGTGATTGTATCCGTTGTGGTCAATGAGGGCTTCGATACACGAGGTAACATATTCGCCATTGCCATAGCCATACCAGTTCATTAAACGCGTCTCGTAATGATTTTGATCAAAATACTTATCGGGAGTTACATACCCTATATAACCGCCATTGAAACTGGTTAACATAACATTTAGTCCATATTTATTGGCATACTGATCGAGGTGATGATTAAACTCACCGGAATAATCGCAGGGTGTGCCGATCATTAATACATTTCCAATCCGCAAAGCATTTAAGTACACCGGGTATTCACCGAAGGCGTAGCGAAAAAGCCAGGGACGTAGGCTAAGCGAGCCCGTAAGCTTGGGCTGCGGACCGGGCAGCAACAACGGCACCCGGTAAAAAGCCAAAACACTACTGCTTATTGATAATAAAGAATCTCTATGCTCTTGAAAATAATTGGCCAGTTCAGTGCCCATCCAAGTGATGCAATCTTCACCCTCCGGAATACGGCAGGCATGGCTGCCCACCGCTCCGGCCATAAACATCGCAAAGGAATATCCTTGTGCTTCCAGGGCATCCACCAAGGCTCCGGGGTAATCGCGCGACAAGCTTAAATCTTTTGAAGTCAAACAGGTAGCATGTGCGGTATAGCTTAGCAAGATTTGTTTACGGTTATTATCCTGTTGTATCTCCACCACCCGAAGCAAGGAGTCCACGGGCCCGTTGCTGATAAGCCTGTTTCGAACAGCATGGGGAACGGCTATTGTTCCGGCTTTAAGTACTGCCGGCCTTACCGTGCGGTTTGCTGTTGCTATGGCCTCTTTTATCTGATCCACCATAAACCGCACCACTTGTTCATTATAAGCACCGTATAAAAAGGCTGCTGCGCCCTCCCCCCAATTACCAATGCTGTTATGGGTATGGGTAGCACCCAAATAAGTATTGTTAAGGGAAAAACCGATTAACGGAAGTTCCCGCTCTAACAAAGTGGTAACGGCAGGTGGGATGATCAGTAAATCGGCACTAACAATGGCTACACGTTGGGCACCATTATGCAATACCATTGCGCGCACAAAAACCGAATCGCGGATACTTTCAATCAGTTTACCTTTTCGCTTTCCGTATCCTGCAGTGGCCACCGGAAATGATGGGGTAAGGTTTACCTTGGCGTAACCTGCATAAAAGGATGAGATGTTTTGGGCTACTGGCGGTAATGATTTTATTTTTTCCTGCATTGTCAGCAACTCATCCGAACGGTCAATGCTCCGGTTAACGGGCGCAATGCTTATCAGGGCGATAAATACCACCAGTGCCAAAAGAGCCCCAAAAAAATAGAGTAAATAACGCAGTATCCGCTTCATAGGTTTTTAAAAGACCAAGATAGGATTCGCAGGGGCAATTTAAAATGAAGAGGCGTGCAATACGCTACTCATGGGTATAAAGCAATCTCCTGTTTGAAAAATCATACAAGGTTAACCTGCGCAAGTCATAGTACGATGTCCAGAATGAACGCAGGGCCCCCACATAACTGCGCTTGGCAGCATCCTTTTCAGTAAGGGCAATATTCAGGTTAGTAATATCGATTTTACCAATGAGATAACGGTTTTGTGAAACCACATAGCGTTCGTTGGCTACTTCATCCGATTTTTTAGTGATTTCAATCTGGCTTAACAAAACATCAAACTGCCCGACTTGCGTGATAATTTCCTGCTCAAAATTTACCTCATCCTGGGCAATCACATAGTCGTTCAGTTTTTTGTTGGCCAATGCGGTTTGCATGCGGGCCTGGTTTCGGCCCCAATCGATAATGGGTACATTCAATGAAAGTGCAAAAGTTTGTTGCTGGGTAGGGTTTTGGTAAATATCCGGTAAGGCCAATCCGTTATTGTTCAATCCGAATGCTGCCGTTAAGTTGGTTTGAAAACGTTGACCACGTGCCTGCGCCACTTCCCTGTCGGCTTCGATCTTTCGCCTTTCAAAGGCAATAAAATCAGCCCGATTTTCTTTGGCCAGTTGCATGGCCTGATCGACAGTGAGGTACAGCGGAGGAATTTCTTCGGGCAGTACTAATTCAAATTGTTCATTGTTACGTAGGCCTAAATAACTTCGCATCTGCAACCGTGCAATCTGTAAATTGATTTTGGCCTGGGTAACATCCTGACGTGAACGCAGAAGCTGCAACTCGGCCTGCAATAGTTTATCCTTTGGTGTAGTGCCTATGTTGTACCGCCCCTCTTCAATTTTGTAGATGGTGTCGTTATTGGCCAGGTTGAACTCTGCTATTTGCAGGTTTATCTGTGCATCCAGCACATCAAAAAACCGTGAAACGGCTGTTTGTGAGATAAATTCCATTTCTTCCACGTAACTCCTGCGCGATTCTTCATAACGAAGGGGCTCAGTTTTACGGTCCCACCGAAGTGTGTTGAAGGCAAAAATGGGCTGGGTAAGTTGAATGTTCATCACCGTGCCGCCCCACTGTTCACCCGGCTGTGGAAACTCAGCCAGGTAATTATTGAAGTATTGCAAACTTGAATTCACCGAAACAGTTCCCCCCGTAAAAAACAGCGGTTGTACCAGGCCCAGGTTAAGGTTATTGTTTGATTGTTCCACTTGGGTATACCGGAAGGAGCCATCCGCCAACGGGGCCTGGCTAACGCTTTTAGTATAGGCAGGTAGGGTGCCACTTAAACGCAACTGCGGATTAAAATTTGACCTGAAAAACCGATACTGCCAATACCGGTTTTCACGCCTCGTTTCGGCCTGGCGCGAAAGTGGCGACTGGCTTTTGGCCAGTTCGATCACATCTTGCAGCGTGTACTTTTGTTGTGCGAAAGTTGGTATGCATATGGCTGTTAACATCCAGGCCAGCATTCCGGTTCGAAATGTATTATTCATAACGTAACGATGTAATAGGATCCTGCATAGCTGCTTTGCGTGCCGGGGCAATACCAAAAATAAGGCCCACGGTGGCGGCCACACCAAAGGATAGTATGATTGATGTAAAACTGATAACGGTTGGAATATTGGCAAAAGAAGAAACCAGCATGGCTAAGGTAACGCCCAGCATAACTCCTATAATGCCACCGCTTACGCTGATCATCACGGCTTCAAAAAGAAATTGTTGCACAATGTCATTCTTTTGTGCACCGATGGCCAGGCGCAACCCGATTTCTTTGATGCGCTCCAATACCGAAGCAAGCATAATGTTCATAATACCAATACCACCAACCAACAATGAAATGCCGGCTATCGCACCAAGTACATAATTAAAAATATCGTTGGTGCGCTGTTGTTGTTTCAATAACAACTCAGGTATTTCAATTTCATAATCTACCACACCATAGTGCCTTCGTTGCAAAAGACGCGACAAGATTTCTGCTGTAGGCGTAAGCATATTCGTTTCATTTACCTGGATTACCAACCGGTCCAGTTGATGGTAGTTGACAGCCGGGCCTGAATCATCCTTGGAGTCATCGCCACCGATAATGATAATCCTTCCCCGACTGAAATTCGGTGTGGGATTGACTGAGTTTTGGGTTACCAGGTCGCGGTTTTTATAACGGATCAATACGGTTTGTAAGGGGGCATACACATCCATATTGAAGTCGCGGATGCCCAACTTGGCAATACTGCTTTCAGAAACATAGCGCTCCTTCATTACCCCAATTATGGTTAACCAGTTAGGTCCAACTTTTATCGATTTCCCTACCGGGTTTTCGGTTGGGAAAAACTTTGTTTTGATTGAGTTACCAATAATACACACCGGTGCCCCTATCTTAAGATGCTCGGGTGTGAACATGGCACCGTCTGACAACTCAAAATTGTAAATATCAAAATAGACAGGTTCCACGCCCACCAACTTGGCCGACCTGCGGATACCGCTTTTAATAATAGTCGACTCTAAAATTATTTCCGGGCTCATTTTGCTGATGCCCGGTATGGTTTCCATGATACTATGAACATCACGAACGGTAAGGCCCGGAGAGAATTTCTTCTTTTCTTTTTCAGCAGAAGCCTCCTCAATCTTTTGTTCTTCTTGTTCTACAATGGGCTTGATAACAATGTTATTGACGCCCACCAGTTTAATCTGTTCCAGTATTTCCTGTTGCGCCCCGTTACCGATGGCCAGCATGGCAATAACCGCTGCTACGCCAAAAATGATGCCCAATGCCGTGAGCAACGAACGTACTTTATTGGCGATTACCGCATCAATGGCGATGTAGAGGTTAGCAAATAGCCGCTCCTTCATAACTCACTGCTTTTCACGGTTGGGCGCTGTACCTGGCGCTGATTTTTCCTGCTGGCCACCTTCCCTGCGTTGGCCCTCCCGTTTTCCTTGTCTGCCTTGCTGACCATTTTGCGGGTTAGCCTGCATTTGAAATTGACCGGCTCCATTGGCAGATACTTTAATTACTTGTCCATTGGGTAGTGTAATTGTTTGTTCGCCTGGTCCTTCCTCTTGTTTCGGTTCTTGTTTCTTGCGTTTGCCGTTCAACTCTGGCAACAAGCGCACATCACCACCCCGTGAGGATGGCAAAGAAAGGTACAGTCGATCGTTCACTTGCAAGCCGGCCAGCACTACCGCATCGTTGGCATTGGTTTCGCCCAGCATAATTTCCTGTTTCACTGTGTTAATTCCTTCCCGTTTAAAAACGTATGTAATGGAGTCGGCCTGGCTGTGCAGGCACTCCAGGGGGATAAACAGTACACTATCCAAAACAAGGGTTACAATTTTATTGCTGGTAGTCATGGCAGGGCGTAGCGAAGGATCGGTGCCGGCAATCTGTACATCAACCTGGAAAACTTTCGCATCACTGTTTGGACGCTGTTCCCCTACGTTGGCCACATTAACCACCTGGCCCGAAAGTTTTTTATCTGGGTAGGCATCTAAACCGATCTCCACTTTTTGGCCCGGCTTAACTTTTCGTACATCTACTTCATTAACATAGGTCTTTGACATCATGGTTGTTAAATCGGGAAGTGTGGCCACCACAGGGTCCCACGTGCTGATTTGTGAGCCTGCCTTTATCGGTTTGTTGTCCCATCCCTTGCGGTAAATAACCATGCCGGGTTCGGGTGCTACAATATTAAAGGCTGAGTTGAGCGTCATCATCCCATTGTACTCATTTTGCACTTTACGCAGTTCGGCATTTACCGTACGCATTTTTTCAATGTTTTGGCGTTTCCTGATCTTGTAATTTTCCAATGCCTGTTCAAGGGCGCGTTGGGATTTCTCTAAATTGATTTCATTTTGTTTGATCGTTGCGGGAGGCTCAAACTTGGATTGCTCAAGGATTATTTTTTTCTCATCTACATCGTACCGTAAATTGATCAACTCATCGCGTGATTGGCGTAGTTGAAGCGTAGTGTCCAATTGTGTTTGAACAAAGTTTGCCTGGGCTTTTTCCAATTCAATCTCTTTATCCTTGATCCGGCCTTGAAATTCAGAACGGTCGAGAGTAGCGATCCAGTCACCACGCTGAACCACGGTACCTTCATTGACAATACTTTGGATGGTGAGGTTATTGACCCGATACTCCCGCAGTTGTGTGGGTGCCTGGATCTTCACCGAGTTTTTAGCCTCCAACTCACCGGTGGTTTCAATTTCCACCCGGAAAGTACCGCGTTGAACCGTAGCAAAAATATCAACAGCATCACCTTTCTTGTTGCTCTTATAAATCATAAAAGCAATTACAAAAACAACAATAACACCTCCCGCAATGATCAGATTTCTTTTCATGATTTTGGTAATAAGATCTTTAACAAAAATAATCGGGTGGCCTTCGTTTGAAAAACCACCCGAATAATAACTTACCCTATTGTGTAACTACTCACCAGTATAAAGCAAGGTTACTGGTTCTGGCCCCTTTTTGCAGAAATTTTTCCAATGGCCGCGTCTTTACTGATCTTTCCTGCTGAATAGTCTTTCAGCACACTACCCTTCACCGAAAGTTCAAGCGATGAAGGAATGCCACAACCCTCGCATTTGGTTAACGTAACATTGAACACCAGCGATTCATTCTCACCGATGCTTTTTAACGTGCGGCCATATTCTACCATATTTTCTTTAAGTTCCTTCTCGAATGCCGGGTACATTTCTTTTACCTTTTTATCCCGCGTAACCTGATCAACATCGTTAAGTTTTGCTGTGGGCATGTTGAACAAACCTGAATTACGGCTTTGATTACTGCTGTACACACGCATGTAGTACACGGCACCAAAATCTTTTAACCGTTCGAAGTAAATGCCCTCATCGGTAAAAAAGGTTGATGCCAAATCCGACCGGTAGAGACGGTTAAATATGCTCGACAACAACTCCAGGTCAGGTTCAACAGCGTCTACCGATTCGGTGTTCACTACTTTAACTTTCCCCAGCGCCTGTTCGCGTGTTAATTTACCTTGCTTAAATGCAGCCATATCGGTCTTTGCAATTTCAGCTGAGAGGTAAGAGCGTTTTGGCGTTGTGAAGAACTGGTTCACCCATACCCGAGGACGATCGCCACGGTTAGTGATTACAATTCGCTCGTTGGCGCCAAGCTGACTGATCATATCGCCATAGTCGACCAGGAAATCTTTTACAGCTACCAAAAGCTTTTCATTATAAGCGTTTCTGACACTGTCCATATCAAGGGAAGAAGTTCTGGAAGCTTTCCCTTTTAGCCTGACACGCTGATCTTCTTCACGTGCGCGTTGCGCCTCTTCACGGGCCTGCTGTTCCAACACGCGAATCTCCTTGCTTGAAGGGCTGGTTACCGAATATGAAAACGATCCGGGGCGTTCACCGTCAATCCATACCATATCACCAAAATCGCCCGAGAAACTCATGGCAATGGGTGTGGTGAAATCGGCCGGGAGACGAAACGTTACCCCATAACCGGCCTGGTAGCTCCCCTCTACTTCCAACCCAAAGAACATCCGTTGTTTATCAAATTGCTGACGGATCAATGTCTTCAATACATTCTCTGCCACCGCTATGTCACGCCCCATGCGTGCCTCATCAATCTTTTGTGCGAATAAGGGCAAGGCCATCAACACAAAACCATAAACTATTTTGCCTGCTATTTTTCTCATTGATTTTTTAATTTTTAGTTGTAAACGATTTTGAATTATCAACCGAAGAGATGATGCTGGTCAAAATCTGTTCGGTTTCATACTTAAATAAATCGGTATTCTGTTCAATTGAATTTAACCTGGCTTGCAATACCTGTAGATCATTCCGGTTTTGTTGCTCAAGGTACCTGGCAAAATCAACCAACAACTCCTCAATATATTTTCGCTGATCGGTTGAATTTAAGGTGAGGTAATCCTTTATCATCCGGGCATTGTCAGCCTGCAAAGTCATGGCAAATTGCCTGATTTGTTCATCCGATGCTTCGGAAACCTGGTGCATCAGTTTGTTCAGTTGCTCGTCAGACCGCGAGGCTATTGTTCTCCTGATGGATTCATCCAGTTTGTGATGTGAGGCAGACCATTGGGCAGTCCATGCTTCGTTTTGCTGCGAAAGCGATTGGTTGATCATTTGCTGGACATCGCTCGAAGTAAGTGCCGGCATAGCCGTTGCCTTCTCCAGGTCAGCGTTCTCAATCCGACTGCCAAACCCGATCGTTAGTGTGCTGTTATCAACAGAAATGTTCAAGCCTGTAAACTTACCTGCCAACATGATCAGGGTTAACGATGCGGCAATGCCCAACATGGTTTTTCCAAACGAAGTGTTCCAGAAATAGTGCGACCGTTGATTGTCCAATACAAGCGGGGGCACGATCACTTCCTTATCGGAAATACCCGCCATAATGCTCCGCACTTCACGCAGTGCTTCAAGTTCGCGCAAAGCATCAGGATGATCCTGCAGGTAACGCTCAACAGTTGCCCTTTCCTTTCCTTGTAACTCACCATACAGGTACGCCATCAGCAATGCTTCATCGGGTTTAAAGTTCATAACCAATTGTTTCTTTTGTAATCTGTCTTCTTTCCAAAATCTTTTTCAATGCATCCAGTCCGTAATACATTCGCGACTTCACCGTGTTTTCAGGAACATTCAGTGCCTCGGCAATTTCCCTGAACTTCAATCCTTCGTACTCTTTCATAATCACTACTTCCCGTTGCTCTGCGCTTAACTCCATCAGGCATTGCTGCAGCAAATCCGACAGTTCCTGTTGCTGGTATTGCCGTTCAGGGTTTTCATTTCTTCGCACGGCTTTTTCCCATGCGGGTGAATCCTCTGCATCAGCATTCACCATATGGTCGAACGAGAGTGACCGCGAGTTTTTTACTTTTCGTGCCTCTTCCCTGCAACTGTTTACCGTGATTTTATATAACCAGCTTTTAAACCGCGTTACCTCCTGTAGAGCCTCAACGTTGCGACACATGGATATGAAGGTTTTTTGACAAGCCTCCATCGCCAGGTCATGATCAAGAAAAAACTTGAAGCAGTAATTGTAAATACGTTTATACCATAGCTGCACCAGTTTACCCTGTGCATTCCTATCCCCTTGCCGGGCGCGCTCGACCAGCGAATCGGAATGCATCAGCGCCATGTCGGGTAAAGTTTCTGCATGCATGAACAAACGTTTTTTGACTGGCTTAACGGCTAAATCTACTCTTGGATGAATGGAAAGTTAAAAAAGTTTTAAAAGGGCAATTTCTTGAGGCAAACTCATTAGGGAGTATCTTAGCGCCTTTTATGAAAAAACTGGTCTCCTTTATAATCAGGAATGTGCCACGTAAATACCTGCAGCGCATTACCGGGCTTGGCCAAAAGGTACTTACTGTTGCGTACACAGGAAATACAGTAATGTGCCCTGTATGCGAAAAGAAATTCAGGAAATTTTTGCCTTACGGACGGATAAGGCCACGCGAAAATGCCCTTTGCCCAAATTGCCTCGCGCTGGAGCGGCACCGGCTTATTTGGCTTTACCTGAAAGAAAAGACCAGCTTCTTTGAGAAACCATTAAATGTTTTGCATATCGCACCTGAAACGTGCTTCATTAACCGTTTTGAAAAACTTCACGGCAAACGTTATGTCACGGCCGACATCGAATCACCGCTGGCCAAAATAAAAATGGACATTCACCAAATGCCTTTTCAGGATAACCATTTCGATGCAGTACTATGCAACCACGTACTGGAGCATGTTACCGATGACATACAGGCCCTGCGTGAAATAAACCGTGTGCTAAAACCCGGTGGTTTCGCCATCGTGCAGGTACCGTTTTTCAACCCCATACCCGATGTTACGTTAGAAGATGCTTCAATTACTGAACCCAAAGAACGCGAAAAATTCTTCGGGCAAGATGACCACGTTAGGAAGTACGGTAAAGATTATGCAAAACGTATAGAGCGCGCAGGGCTGCTGGCCGTGAAAGATCATTTTATTGATGATTTAATGCCCGAAACCCGCGAACGCTTTAAACTTCCCAACGGAGAGATTATTTATAAGGCTATTAAACCCTGATTATGTCAAAACCATTTGCTGTTATTTTCGATATGGATGGTGTTATCGTAGACACGAATCCCTTTCACAAAGAAACCATTAACCAGTTTTGCAAAAAGTATGGCTTTCAGTTAACAGATGAAGAACTGCGCACTAGAATTTATGGGCGCACCAACCGCGAGTGGATAACGGCTTTATTTGGTAAATTAACCGAACAACAACTGGAAGCTTACGCCTTTGAAAAAGAGCAAATGTTCCGCGAGGCCTACGCTGCACATATAAAGCCTGTAGAGGGGCTCATTTCATTTCTTGAAATGCTTGAACAAAACCACATCGTCCGATCCATTGCCACCTCCGCACCCCGTGCCAATGTTGATTTTGTTTTGAAAGGAACCGGTATCGGGAAATATTTTAATATCATTCTGGATGAAAGCATGGTAAGTCATGGCAAGCCCCATCCTGAAATTTATCTCAAATCAGCAAAGGCACTAAACCTGCCAAACCAGCAATGTATCGTCATTGAAGATTCGCTGTCGGGTATACAGGCAGGCAAAGCTTCAGGCTCGAAAGTGATAGGTATTACTACTACCCATGCTCCCGATGAAATGATGGACACCGATCTTGTTATCGACAATTTCAATGCCCTTACGCTCGCCAAACTCATCACCTTAATGCGGTAGCACAGCGCAAAATAAAAGTGCCGGACAATGATCCGGCATTTTTATTTATTTGTGTAGGATTTCAATCCAAAAAGATTAGCCCAATTTATCCAGCACGTCCATTACTTCACGCACGGCTTTACGGCTGGCTTCAAGCAGCGCTTTCTCATCGTTGTTCAAATCCAGTTCAATAATTTTTTCAATTCCGTTTTTACCCAACACAACCGGAACGCCCAGGTAGCAATCTTTAATTCCATATTCGCCATCCAGTTGTACGCACACCGGGAAAACCCTGCGTTGATCGCGAACAATGGCTTCTACCATTTGCGCAGCCGCTGAACCGGGCGCATACCAGGCCGAAGTGCCCATCAGCTTAACCAGCTCGCCTCCTCCAACTTTTGTCCGCTCCAAAATTGCATTGAGTTTAGCACTGTCGATCAGTTCAGTAACCGGAATACCGGCAACTGTGGTATAACGCGGAAGTGGCACCATGGTATCGCCATGTCCACCCAACAACATCGCCTGAATATCCTTAGGCGAAATGTTTAAGGCCTCTGCCAGAAAGGCGCGGTATCGCGCGGTATCCAAGATACCCGCCATACCAAAAACTTTAGTCCGCGGTAGTTTAGAGGAAAGGTGTGCCTGGTAAGTCATTACATCCAATGGATTCGATACTACAATGATGATTGCATTGGGAGAATGTTTGATGATATTTTCAGTAACGGATTTAACAATGCCGGCATTGGTACCAATAAGGTCATCGCGGCTCATGCCCGGTTTGCGGGGCAAGCCGGAGGTTATCACTACAACATCCGAACCGGCTGTTTTGGTGTAATCATTGGTTGAGCCCACGGTACGCGAATCGTACAGATCGATGGGAGCCTTTTGCCAGATGTCAAGCGACTTTCCTTCGGCAATACCTTCTTTGATATCTACCAAAACAATCTCATTGGCAATTTCACGGTATGCCAATACATCGGCACAGGTTGCACCTACGTTACCGGCACCTACAACAGTTACTTTCATATGCGTATAAAGGTTAAGTTATTTTGATTCATTAGCTGCTACCACCAAAGACCGGAGGTTCAAAAGCGTGGCAATTTATTAATCGACCGGCCAAAGAAAAAACATATCACCCAAAATATGGCGATACCGTAAACTGCATTGTTTGGCGCGTATCGGAAGTTATTTTGAAGCGGTTGTCGATGCGATGCCCGACTACCCAAATAACCTGCCCACCCGATTCAAGTACGGTAACCCGGCTTTTATCAGCCAATGAAACTTTTTCATCAATCAACAGGTCGCTTACTTTCTTTCGGTGATCCATGCCTAAAGGATAAAATACATCCCCCGGTTTCCACAGTCGCCAAACCAGGGGAAACTTAATTTTATCGGCATCAAAAAAAGCCTGCCATTTAGTATCCATTACCAACTGGCCTTCTTCCAACACCTCCATGGCCCATGAACCCAATAATGCCTTGGGCTGACCTTTTTGAATAGTTACCTCCTTCCAAATATCAGCTTTCGGAAAAAGTATCAGCGCATCGCGGTCGATAACCAAATCGTGTGCAGCACCAATAAATCGCTTCCCTGCCTGACCGTGAAGTGCGTTAATTGCAGAAACACAAACATCGTAATTAAAACCAAGATGATTAATCAGCCTGAACAATATCGAAGCTCCCCCTGAAGGAAACTGGTCAAAAGCTTCTTTTTTGATAATGATTTTATCATCAAAATGCTCAGCGTATCCTTTTGCCCACTTTTCAAAAGCCCAATCCTGCAGATCCTTCTCCCCAGCCAGTTTATCCAACCCACGCTGAAGGGTTTGTTCCAACGATGGGTTAAGTTCATGCAACAGGGGCATAATGTTGTGGCGGATAAAGTTTCGCTGATAATCGGATGTGCTATTACTGGAATCTTCGCGCCAGGCAATCATCTTTTCTTTAGCATACTTTTCAATATCGCTTCGTGTAGCAAACAAAAGCGGGCGAATGATTTTACCGTTTTTTACGGGTATCCCACAAAGCCCATTTAATGAACTTCCATTTACCCAATTGAGCAATATCGTTTCGAATGAGTCATTCAAATGGTGGGCGGTTGCTACAAGATCATAATTTGCTGACTCCAGCAGTTCTTCAAACCAGGCGTATCGCAATTCACGCGCGGCCATTTGAATAGAAAGTCCGTTTTGCTGTGCATAAACAGCCGTATCGAACCGCCTCGAAAAAAAAGGAAGCGCATGCTGCTCGCAATACGACCTTACAAACTGCTCATCACCATCCGACTCATTGCCGCGTAACCGGAAGTTTGCATGGGCAACACCGATGGGAATACCGGTCTCCCGAAACAACTGCACCATTACCATAGAGTCTATGCCACCGCTTACCGCCACCACTACCCGGCTTTGTTCGTTAAAAAGTTGATGCCGCCTATTATGGTTCAGAAATTGCTCTAACACGCGCCAAAGATACAGCAGCCAACATGAGGTTTTTAGCATGCCCTAAGTTTTTGGTTAATTTTGCCGGTATGCGCTATAGTTTGCTCCTGTTAATCCTTGTTTCGTGCCATTGGGTTTTGGCGCAAAACCGGGTTACCCTTAAACAGGCCGACCAACTGATTGGCGGGGTAAAAGACGGTGAGCGGTTCGATCGGGTAATCGGCAACGTAATCTTTGAGCAAAGCCGAACGACCATCCATTGCGACTCTGCACTTTTTTTCAGGACCAGGAACATTGTCGAAGCTTTCGGAAGGGTGAAAATTATTGAGGGCGACTCGGTAACCATTACTTCTAACCGGGCCGAGTACGATGGAAATACACGCATAGCAAAACTTCGAAGTAATGTTGTGTTTACCAAATTGGCCACCGCCACCCTTTATACCGACTACCTCGACTTCGACCGGCTGAAGAATGAAGCTTACTACTTTAACAAAGGCAGGTTGGTAGATAGCATTAATGTACTGACCAGCAACAAGGGTTATTACCAGGTCAACTCAAACATTGCATCGTTTAAACGAAACGTTGTGGTTACCAACCCAGATTACAACATGAAATCGGATTCGCTGCAATACAACTCCCGTACAAAAATCATTTACTTCCGCACCGAAACCACTGTGACCGATAAGGAAGGCAACACCTTTGTTTACGAAGGTGGTGAATACGATACCCGGTCGCAACAGTCGGACATAAAGCAAGGCCAGGCCGAATCGCAGTCATACACCCTAACCGGAAATAAATTGAAGTTGGATGACCTGCGTAAATTCTACACCGTGAAAGGAAACGTGGTGATGACCCATAAAGAAGAGAACCTGGTTATTTATGGTGACGATGCCTGGTTGGATAAACGAAAAAATATTGCGAAAGTGTTTACCAATGCCTGGCTTACCAAAGTAACCGAAGAAGGAGACACCTTGTTTATGTCAGCCGATACGTTGGTCTCCATTGATAGTGATGACCCGGCCAAAAAAAGATTGCTGGCGTACAACAACGTAAAGATTTTCAAGAAAGATATTCAGGGATTGGCCGACTCGCTGGAGTATCGGCAATCAGACTCAATTATGTTCCTGTACAAAGCACCGGCCTTATGGACAGCCGGAAACCAGATGACTGCAGATACCATCAGCATGTTGATTGAAAACAATACGATAAGCAAAATATTTTTAACGGTTAATGCCTTTGTTATCTCAACCGACACCTTAAAGAACTTTAACCAGATTAAGGGCAGGAAGATGACTGCCTACTTCAAAAAAAACCAGTTGCATCGTGTGGTAGTGGAGGGTAACGGAGAGAGTATATATTTTGCCCTGGAAGATAAAACCAACCTGCTGATGGGCATGAATAAAATCATCTGCAGCAACATTACCATCCGCTTTAAAGATGCCCGGGTTAATAACCTTAGCTTTTATGTGAGGCCGGATGCAGATTTTATACCTCCGCACGAACTCAAAAAAGACGATCTTCTGCTGAATGGTTTCCAGTGGAAAATTGAAATGCGACCCACCCGAAAAGAGGTGGTTAAAAAAACCAACTCACCGCAAATGCCTGCCGCGGAACGAGCCCGGCTTTAATTTATTGTTATCAGAACATAAATATTCGCTTTTCTCCTATGAAATGAGCGGGAAAAAGCTAAATTTTGAAAAACTTCATAAAGTTTATGAAGAAGACTCTACTCCTGGCTTTTATTCTATTTTGGGTTTCAGCTTCGGCTCGGGCACAAAGCTTTGAGGTTTCAGGCTATTTGGAGAACCATCGGGGGTATATCGGGGATTTGATCAAAGCCCCTATACAAATCAAAAACATATCCGGAAAGGCTATTACGCTCATCCTCCGCAAAGATGACTCACAAATTGGAAGCACCCAACGGAGTTTAATATGCCCGGAGGGTAATTGCGAAGCAGGCCATCCCGATGATTTAACCCTTCGCCTTGAGCCCGGGCAAAGCCAAAACCTCGTATTGGCCCTTGATGCAGGGCTTGTTTCAGGATTTAGCACAGTTCGTTACGTTATCCTTAACAAATCGAATCACCTTGATGCTTCCAGCCTTGAGATAAACTTTAGCGTAGAAGAGAAGCCTGTAAAAAGCGACCTTTACAGTTCCCGCTTTATAACCATACACGATGTATACCCCAATCCGGTGAGCGACTTCGCCCACATTGATTACCGGCTCCTGACCGATAAGGTTAAGGCTAAGATTTTGATCCACAACATATTAGGAAGTGCCCTGTCGGAATATGAATTACCTTACCTGGACAATCGTGTTAAAATCCGGGCCGAGGAATTTACAGCCGGTATTTACTTCTACACTCTATACCTCGACAATGAAGGCGTGATGACCCGCAAACTCATTGTTAAGCGATAATTTTTAACCAAAACGCATAGCGCCCAAGACAAAAACATCGTTTTAATGATTTATTACGATGTACTATATTTGCGGGCTTATGCAGGTACGATCGACCGGAATATTTTTCATACTCGTCCTTTTTGTTGGGGTTTCATGCAGTAAATTCAGGAAAATTGAAAAAAACCCTGATTGGCGCGTGAAATATGAGGCCGCATCAAGGTATTACGATAAAAAGGACTACTACAAAGCCTCCGTTTTGTTTGAGCAGGTGATGCCCATAATCCGGGGTTTACCCGAAGCTGAAAAAGCCCAGTTTTACCTGGCCTATTGTCAATTCCACGAAAAGCTTTATTTGTTGGCCTCCGAACAGTTTAAAACCTTCTATGAAACCTACGGTCGAAGCACCCTGGCCGAGGAAGCACGATATATGTACGCCTACTCGCTCTTCAGGTCTTCTCCCGGTTCAAACCTCGACCAAACCGGTAGTATTGAAGCCATGGCGTCCATGCAGGAATTTTTAAACCGCTATCCAAACAGCAAGTACCGGGACCAAGCCCTGGATGTGATCTTCACCACCCAGGACCGGTTAGACCAAAAAGGCTTTGATAATGCCAAGCAGTATTACCGCATGCGCCAGTACAAGGCTGCCATCGTTGCGCTTAAGAATTTTCAGGACAACTTTCCCGATTCCAAACACCTGGAAGAAGCCCGTTACCTGATTATTGCCTCACAATATAAACTTGCCGAACAAAGCATTTATAGTAAGCAACGCGAACGCTACCAGGAAGTAGTAAATACCTATATCGACTTTATTGACCGTTATCCGAGCAGCGCCTATTTAAAAGATGCTGAAAAGATGTACGTAGAGAGTCTGGAAAAACTTAATAAACTAAAAAACTTAAATTCGTAACCATGGCTATCCAATCATCAATTGTAACACGCGATCTTGAAAAAATTGCAGAACCTACTGGCAACTTATATGAATCAGTAGTTATTATCTCAAAGCGTGCCCGCCAGATTGCCGTAAACATCAAAGAAGAGCTAAACAGCAAGTTGGCTGAGTTTGCCACTACGGTTGACAACCTGGAAGAGGTATTTGAAAACCGGGAACAAATCGAGATTTCAAAATTCTACGAACGTATGCCCAAGCCTACCAACACAGCTACGGAAGAATTTCTGGAAGGAAAATTAAACTACAGGTTCCGCGAAGAGACCGAAGCAGGTAGCGAACAATAACAACCACACCATGCTGCACGGTAAGAAAATACTGCTTGGAGTTACCGGTAGCATTGCCGCTTACAAAGCAGCATTTCTTGTGCGGTTATTGATCAAGTCGGGGGCGGAAGTAAAAGTTATTATGACCCCTTCCGCAAAAGACTTTATAACACCCCTTACGCTTTCAACACTATCCAAAAACCCGGTGCTGTGGGAGTTTATAAAAGACAACACCGGCCAATGGAACAACCATGTTGAATTAGGCCTGTGGGCCGATGTAATGATTATTGCACCCGCCAGCGCAAATACTATAGCTAAAATGGCAAATGGCCTGTGCGATAACCTCTTGCTGGCCGTTTATCTTTCTGCACGATGCCCGGTATTCCTGGCACCCGCCATGGACCTGGATATGCTGCAACATCAATCTACAAGCACCAACCTGGAGAAGCTAAAACAGATTGGTAATTTTATTATAGACCCTGCCCATGGTGAACTTGCCAGCGGTTTAACCGGCACCGGACGAATGGCTGAACCGGAAGAAATTGTTGGCAGCCTCATTGATTTTTTTGAACAACGCTTACCGCTGAAAGGTAAGCGGGCTTTGGTTACGGCCGGGCCTACCCACGAAGCACTGGATCCCGTGCGGTTTATTGGCAACCACTCAACCGGAAAAATGGGTTATGCACTTGCCGAAGCATTAGCCGAGAAGGGTGCAACCGTTCAACTGGTTTCAGGACCTACGGCCTTACACACTAACCATGGAAGGATAAACGTTATCCCTGTAACTTCAGCCGAAGAAATGTATAATGCCTGTAATCAGTTGTTTCCACAAGCCGACATTGCCATACTTGCAGCAGCCGTAGCCGATTATAAACCGGCCGTAAAAGCAGATCAGAAAATAAAAAAGAAAGATGAAGCGCTCTCGCTTGAACTGATCAAAACACACGATATTGCCGCTGCCCTGGGTAAACAAAAATCAACCGGTCAATTTATGGTTGGCTTTGCGCTGGAAACCGAAAATGAAACCGCCAACGCTTTAAAAAAGCTCGAATCAAAAAACTTCGATATGATCGTGCTGAATTCACTCAACGACACAGGTGCGGGTTTCGGCCACGATACCAATAAAATAACAGTGCTGGACCGCCAACAACAGGTTACTTCCTTCAGCTTAAAAAGCAAAAGGGAATTGGCGTTGGATATCGTAAATATGATTATCGACAAACTTCATGCGTAATCTGGCCATCGTCATATTCACTTTAGGTAATCTGTTTGCACTCCAGGCGCAGGAGTTAAATTGTATCGTTACCATTAATGTCGGGCCGCGGGTACAAACAACCGACCGGTCTGTTTTTACGGATATGAAGAATGCCTTTCAACAGTTTTTAAATACCCGTAAATGGACCAACGATAGCTACCTGGCACACGAGAAAATTAACTGCAGCATGCTCATAAACATTAATGATATGCCGGCAATTGGTATTTTCAGCGCTTCCGTACAGGTACAGGCTGCCCGGCCGGTTTACAACACCAACTATAACAGCCTGACTTTTAACTTTGCCGACCGCGATTGGGAGTTTGATTACCTCGAATCACAACCCCTGGAATTTAACGATAACACCTACACCTCAAACATCACCTCCATGTTGGCGTTCTACGCCTACACCATTATAGGTATGGACTACGATACGTTTAGTGAACTTGGAGGAACACCTTACTTTCAACGTGCTCTTCAGGTGGTAAATAATGCACAATCCTCTAACCGTCCCGGTTGGCAGTCAGTGGGCAGTATCCGTAACCGGTACTGGCTCATTGAAAACCTCATCAACCCACAGTTTGCAGATGTACGCAAAAACCAGTACACCTACCACCGCCTGGGATTGGATACATTTGACAAAGATCCGGACACCAGCCGTGAAATTATTTTGAAGGGACTAAAGGATGTAAAAAAAGCACGCGACATAAACCCCAACGCAATCGTTATTATTTCCTTCCTTGACGCCAAAGCAAAGGAGATTTCGAATATTTTTTCGAGCGGACAACTTCCCATACGTAAGGAAGCCTACGACTTACTCACCACCATCGACCCTACCAACCGTGCCGGGTATGAGAAAATCCTGAAAAACTAAGGAACCAGCACACCAGGTTAAATCCCTAATTTTTCTTTTGCCATTGGAACTAGGTTAGTGCAACACGTATATTTCGGGACTTAACCAACTTGTGCTTAAACACCTTACCATAAAAAACTATGCCCTCATCCGGCACCTGGAGTTGTCACCTTCCGCAAACCTGAATGTAATTACAGGTGAAACCGGAGCAGGAAAATCCATTATGCTGGGTGCCATTGGGTTGCTTATGGGCAACCGGGCAGATACCAAAGTACTGTGGGATGAAAACGAGAAATGCATCACCGAAGGTGTGTTTGAAATCGGTGCCTATAAGCTGCAGGAATTTTTTAAGGCCGAAGACCTGGATTATGACGACCATACTGTTCTTCGCAGGGAAATAAACCCCGGAGGAAAGTCGCGTGCTTTTATAAACGACACGCCCGTAACGGTAGAAGTACTTAAAAGACTCGGCAGCCAGTTAATGGATGTTCACTCGCAACACGAAACCTTGCAGTTGGGCAACCAAACCTTTCAATTGAGATTGGTAGATGCTTATGCCGGTAACGAAAACCTGCGGGAAAATTATACGGCTGCATGGAACACCTACCAAACAACCAAAAAAGCTTTTGAAAACCTTCAGGCACAAGCCGATACCCTTCAGCAAGAAGCAGACTTTATAAATTTTCAACTGGAAGAACTGGTGCAGGCAGGATTTGAAGAGGGAGACCAGGAAAAACTGGAAGCTGAACTGAAAATCATGGACCATGCCGAAGATATCAAAAGCAGGCTAAACACTTCGCTGGATTTACTTTCACGTTCAGAATTTACCACCCGTTTCGCCTTGGCCGAAGCCCGCGGGCATTTGCAAGCCGTTGCCGGGTATGCCAAAACGTATGAAGACTTATTCCAACGGCTCCAAAGCATGGTAATTGAACTGGATGATATTGTAAAAGAAATCGAGCATGCCGAAGCCAACATTGATTTTGATCCGGAACATGCCCAAAATGTTAAAGAACGGGTAGACATGCTTTACCGCTTACTGAAAAAACACCGGGTAAGTACTGTACATGAACTGTTACAACTGCAACACGAACTGCAACAAAAAGCCAACCTCACCGCAAACCTGGATGACACCCTGGAAAAATCAAGGAAAGATTTTGAACAGGCCAAACACGTACTGAAGAGCAACGCTACTAAACTTAGCCAATCGCGGTTAAAAGTGTTTGGACCTTTGTGTAAGCAAATCACAACCCTGTTAAAAGAGCTCGGTATCCCACAAGCCACACTCAAAATCGAACATCAGCATACCTCACCAACAATAACCGGAACAGATAACATAGAAATCTTTTTTAGCGCAAACAAAGGCATCGCACCTCGTCCCTTAAACCAGGTGGCTTCGGGTGGCGAGTTCTCGCGCCTCATGTTTTGTATAAAGTATGTAATGGCCGAAAAAACCGAAATGCCCACGCTGGTGCTGGATGAAATTGACAGCGGTATTTCCGGTGAAATTGCCATTAAGTTGGGTAAGCTTATGAAGGGCATGGCAAAAAAGCATCAGCTTATTTCCATTAGCCATTTACCACAAATTGCCGCCAAAGCCGATCAGCATTATTACGTATATAAAGATGATGCCCGTGCAAAAACGGTTAGCACTATTAAAGCGTTAAATGATACTGAACGCGTTGAAGAAATTGCCAAGATGATTGGCGGGGATAAGCCTTCAAAAGTGGCGGTAGAAAACGCGCGGGAGTTGTTGGTCCGTTAATGGCAGATCTCTTAGTTCGAAGTTCGAAGTTCAAAGTTCAAAGTTCAAGTTTAGTAGTTCATAGTTTGTACCTCGTAGTTCCTAATTCGCAGTTCGTACCTCGTACCTCGCACCTAACCATGTAATATTTCCCTCCGTTTTCAACCTGCCTGTAAATAGTCAACCTGCAAATGCAGCAAAATTTAAAGGGCAGTAGTATAAAATGCGCACCGTAGCTAGTACAACCAGTCAATAGTTATTAGTAAAAAACTACCATTTTAAATATGTATGTTTTTTGAAATGGTTGCCATGAAGTGCGGTAGTGAAAGTTTTAAATTTGGTTAAACATTTTTGCTGTATTTGAGTAACCTGATCCTTGGGCTATGGATATTGTTTTAAAACATTTCACTTTGAATTGTTAGGTAAAAACGCTGACAACCTATGAACACAAAAACTATTTTTTTTACCGTACTAACTTCTACACTGGCAAGTGTTGCTTTTGCACAAGAAGAGAAACCCAACATAAAGCTTACAAAAACGGAAAAAATATGGATAGCGGCTTATGATGATACCACCAAAGCGCTTGCTACATTGTTTTTGAATAAACGCCATCAAATTCGCAAAGAACAGGAAACCGGATATTATGTATTAGGCGCCTCTGTGGTGGTGTTGGGCACAGGCTTAATGCTGTCATCACACAACTCACCTACAGGATCGGGCGTTGCAATAGAACAGGACATGGACATGAGTTTTGTACCTTTACTTTTGGGTTTTTCAGGCGTTATGTGGTCGGGTATTACTTTGGGTGGAAATGCTTTGATGTTACATCCTTATACCGTAAAAAAATACAATAAATTGGTGGGCCTTCATGCCGCAGGGCAACCGTTACCACGGTTTTATACCAAAAGGCTCACTCCCTTTTTGCGCTAAAAAGGCAGTCGCGGCAAGAAGCCGCGACTCACAGGTATTCTACCCTGCCCAACTTATGCCGTTGTTGGTGTTGTGCAGCGGCCATGCGGGCAGGTCACCAACAACGATTGTTATTAAAAATTTATGGATAATGGCTAAAGGTTTTCGGGGTTACAGCCCGCAACACCAATAAGGGCAAGGGGCCTTCGGCCCGATTTTCTATGATGGTACCACTGAAATTTTAACCCAACTTATGGCCGGTATCCGTTATCGGTTCTGCGATGATTAGTTGTGTAAGCACTTATAAATCAAAGTATTCTCGCTATGAATTTAAAAATCAATTATTTATGCATACTGGTGCTGCTAGCTTCAGCATCAGCCTTCGCACAGGAGCTTGAGACAACTGAACTTAAATTTACCAAGCATGAGAAAATATGGGTAGCAGCTTATGACGACACTACAACAGCCCTTGCCGCATTATTCACCAGTAAACGTTATCCCTACGAAAAAAGGAAAAAGAACTATTTTATGCTTTTAGGTGTCTCCAGCGTAGCCATTGGTATTGGAACTATTTTGACGCTTAATGATCCCAGCATGAACGATGATACCGGCTTCATTCTTATTGTTGCAGGCACATCAGGTTTAATTCTTACAGGATTCTATTTATTGATAGAAAACACTATGCTTTATCCTTACACAGTTAAGAAATACAAAAAACTATTATCGGGTTATGAAGCTGGTGAGCCGATTCCATCTTTCTATTTAAAACGATTAACACCCTTTCTAAAATAAAAAAAGGCGGTCGCGACAAAATGCCGCGACCTATGCCCCTCAACTAAACAACTCAAAATCAAAAATCATCAGGCCTTCACCTGGTGTAAAATAATATAATTGCCGCTTGATTCGTACCCGATAACCAACGTGTCTTCGGTAAGTTCGAGCAAATCGAAATTAATCAGGCTTACCCCAGGGCGTTCGGATATGTAACGGGTCTCATCTTCTTCAAAGCGCCAAATACCTTCTACGTTGGCCGGGCATCCTTCCTCTGTATAGGTTATGGTATACGTGCCGTTAGTGAAATTGGTAATCCGGGTATTGATCTGGCACGGTGTTAATGGCGAATCAAATCCATTAACCGTGCGTTTCTGGTACTTCCAGGTTTTGGATGAACTGCCGGCTATCATTTGTGCACGGGTAAGAAACGGATCGTTTGACACCAACGTGTACGTTTCTTCTACAGCAAAACCAAACAAATTCAGTTTCCATTTTAAGGTGCTTTCCGTAAGGGAAATAATTTCTACCAGAAAGCCATCAAGGGTTAGTTGCTTGCCGTTTACGCTCCAGTTAAATGAGCCTCCAGTTTGGGCCGTGGTACCGTTTGAGCACGGCTCTTGCAAACAGGTAAAGGTTGAAAACTCACCAGTTTTATCGGACTTAAAGCGTATTTTATTGTAGGCCAGTTCACACGTGCCTAAGCACTCTACGTCTTCTAGAACCTTCTGCTCGGCTAGCCTCCATGTTTTTATTGCTCCACCTGATAGCAGGTTTACATCAAAAGATGGTTTCTCATCATCGTTACAGGAGGAAAGCAGTAATGGCAAAATAACCCCACACACAATTAATAGAGAAAAGTAATTCTTGTTCATAGGGTTTAAAGTTTCTGTAGCTTTTTCCAAATGTAATGCCTCGTATGCGGGAACACATTGTAAAAATCCGAACAGTAATAGTTGATACTGTTGATTGGCTTTCAATTAATGAATAATCTTATATGCAACACTCTCTTAGCTGCCCAGAAAAAATTTCTCGAAATCGGTAGGCTTGGCAAAATATTGAGCAGGCGTAGTGCCGGTAAAAAATTTAAAATCGCGGATAAAGTGGGATTGGTCGTAATACCCGCATTCGTGCATGATGTCGTGCCAGGATTTTTCACGGGCACCATTTTGAAGCAAAGCAAATATGCGGTTAAAACGCAGTATGCGGTTATAGAGTTTGGGAGTTACACCCACTTGTTTTTTAAATGAGTTTTCTAAGTGGCGTTCGCTGATGTTAAGATGTTTTGACAGCAGATGCACGGAGCATAATCCTTTGTAATGGTGCATTTCGTTAAGGGCGGCATCTACTACCGAAGGTTTGTGGGCAACTTCAAGGTGTGCAGAAACAAACTTCTCCACAATGACAATACGTTCGTAATCACTTTCAGCTTCTAGTATCCGGGCTGAAACTTCATGGATCTGCTTGCCCAGTATAACATCGCCTGCAACCGATAAGTCGGTAAGTTCGTTCATGGGTACTTTAAACACCGAATAAAAAGCAGCCGGGTAAAACTCGGTGCATAAAACACCAATGTTGCCGGTCATTTCCAGGTAAATTTTTCGTTGGGTTATCGGACCCAACACACCATGGTAAGGGACTTTCTCAGCTTTGCTATCGCTGTACCGGACGGTCTTGAACTGATCGCCATACAAAAATTCAAGCGTTGGAACCACCAATGGTAATATTGGCTGTATATGAAACTGATCCTTTTCAAACTGCACCTCGTAAATACAGTGCCGTTTAATAACGGATTTTAGTTTTTCACCCGGTGGATAAGCTTTAAGATGCATACAACATGGCAATATAACCTTAACAAGCAAAATTGGTTTTCAGGATTAAACATATTGAGTGTATTAATTTTTCAGGCGCAGCTTCCATACATCATCATACTCAAGTTCTCCGCGGTCAACCAGCTCGCGTATAATATCAATAAACATTTCGCTGTCTTTTGGGTTTACTTTTACTTCCAATTCCTCACTGGTCAGCGGCCCTGCAGCCAATATGGTTAAAATCTCATGTTCTAGTTCACTGGTCTCTAATAGATTTTCCCGCTTTCGATTGGCCACACATACATCGCATTTGCCGCATGTCTCCCAACTTTGCTCATCAAAATAATCCAGTATCAGTTGCATGCGGCACCGATGCGTAGCCGTAACAAAGTCTATCATGGCGTTCATTTTTTCTTCGGCTAATTTTTTTCGTGCCTTGAGCCGTTCAATATTCAGCGGAAGGCGGTCTGCATCCTGTCGGGGAAGGATAAAAGTAACTTGCGGACTATCCATAACAGGTTGGTAGACCAGCACCTGTAATGCATGTAAGTGTTTAAGCTCAGCCTTAAGTTCATCAATCGAAATACGAAGGCCCTTTGCCAATTGGCTTTCGGTAATCTTCACAAAATCGGTAAACAATTGTGCGCCATAAAGCCTTAGCAACATTTTAATAAGCGGGTCAAACTTTTCATTAGCCACCTGAAACTCATACAGCCTGGCACGGTCAGCCAGGAAGGTTAAGCGAGAAGGGCTATAAAAACTTTCATTAAACTGGATCAACCCCTCTTCTTCCAATTTTTTTAATGCTCCATAAACTTCATAAGCCTGAAGACTGAAGCGTTCGCAAAAGTTGTGGATATTAAATTCATAACTCTCGCCTTCTCCGCTTCCTTCCGCCAACTGAAAATAGTTTGCCAATGCCTGGTATATTTTTTTGAGAAGATATAGTTCAGGGTGCGCCTGGTTTACTTTCGCCACTAATGAATCGCGGTCCGAATCGTGCCAGCTAACAACCGCATAAGCACGAGCACCATCGCGGCCGGCCCGGCCAGCCTCCTGGTAATAGGCTTCCAGCGTTTCGGGCAAATCCATATGCACGACTACGCGCACATCGGGTTTATCGATGCCCATACCGAAAGCATTGGTAGCCACCATTACCCGGCACCGGCCTTTCATCCAATCATCCTGGTGGGCGACCCGTTGTTGAAAACCCAAGCCTGCATGGTAAACCGTTGCCGAAATACTTTTCTTTGTAAGTAATTCAGTCAACTCAATAGTAGCCTTTCGCGACCGAACGTAAACAATGGCTGAACCGCCAACCTTTTGCAAAACCTCCAAAAGCTTTTTCTCTTTATGCTCGGCCTTACGAACAACAAATGAAATATTATCGCGGGCAAACGTGCGCTGAAAAATTTCATGCCCTTTACGGAAAGCAAGTTTTTCAACAATATCATCCTTAACCTGTTGGGTTGCTGTGGCGGTAAGGGCAATAACCGTTACATCGGGTAAAAGCTTACGCAAGGTTACAATTTGTAAATACGGTGGACGAAAATCATAACCCCATTGCGAAATACAATGTGCCTCATCTACCACAATAAGGGCAACCTTCATTTGCCTGGCACGCGCCAGAAAAAGTTCAGTCTGGAGTCGCTCAGGCGAAACGTAAAGAAATTTAACATGGCCATGAATGCAGTTATCCAGGAGCCTGTCAATTTCAGTGCGCCCCATGCCCGAATGAATGGCCACCGCTTCAATACCCCTTCGCTTTAATCCCTCTACCTGGTCTTTCATTAAGGCAATAAGCGGAGAAATAACCAGGCATATTCCTTCCAACAGCATAGCAGGAACCTGAAAGCAAACCGATTTGCCCCCACCCGTGGGGAGCAGCGCCAGGGTATCCCGGTGTTTTAAAACTGAAGAAATAATTTCTTCCTGCATGGGCCGAAAGGCCATGTGCTTCCAATAGCGTTTTAATATGGAGATGGGTGTTTCCAGCGTCCCCCAATATAAAAGAAAAAGCGGGCCGTTTTGGCCCGCTTTAATTTGTTGTTGAAATATTAAGTTATTACTTACTGGCCGATTGCAAAAGCTTTACACCGGTTTCGCCAAGGTGCTTTTGTAAAATACTTTTGTACTGCTGCGAATTGGTGTACCCGCCCTCGGCTTTAAAAAATTCTTCGAGCAACGGTAACCAATCACTGTTCATGGGCATGATAAAACCAAATTGCTCGGCAGCTTTATCGCCCACCGGATGACGTTTTACGGATTTACGTTCGCTCACAGCCTTTAAGTAAAAAGCAAGATCGAGGTAAGAAAAGGCGTTGGGGTCACTGAATACTTTTTGGTAAACCTCCGGGCTTGTATCCAATGTAACCACTTTCATGGAAGGATAATACTTTTTTAATTCGAGGATTCGCTTTTCGTTGAGTGTGCCCTTTGCTGTGTAGGCTGTAAGCTTGGAAAAAGTGGCAGAAATATCTTCCAGTTTAGCCAGTGTAGGCACATTGTTTTGGGTAATTAAAATCGCGAAATTGGTGATAAAGGGTGGACTGAATTTTACTTCGCGCTTGCGCTCCTCCGTAATGGTAATATTTCCCAATCCAAAAACCCCACCTGTTGAAACCTTCACTTTGTCATACATACCTTTGAAATTTGTACCATCACCCACATACTTTGACTGAAGGGAAACGCCCTTTGTTTTATTTACCCATTCAATAAAGTCGGAGGTAATATCAACGCAAATGCCCGTAAGCTTTCCTGCATCATCCTTATACACGAAACTGGGTGTTTCAACATAAGCAAAGGAAATGGTTCCTTTACCTGCCGATTTCACCTGCGCCCACGTATCCCCTGCGTAACCTTGTGCAAGCAGTCCGCTACACACTACAACCAAAAGCAAAGAAAAAAGCACCTTTTTCATAATCCATTTATTTTAGTATACAGAGTTACGCATTTAGAAGGTTTAAAACCTGAATGAAGTAAGATCAGTGTACCATTTTCTGGTTCTGTGCATTTCACCAGATGATTTTTTCTTTATTCAAAAATGCTGCAATGCCACGTTTACAATCTTCCGTACCGCGTGCGTGTGCATTTTGCTCGGCTGCAAGCCGTAAAGCCTCATCCATTGATTTACCCGCCACATCTGAAATAAGCCTTTTTGTAAGGGCCATGCTGGCAGCAGCATTGGTAACAATAAGCTTGGAAGCGAAAGCGCGCACTTCCTGATCCAGGCTATCTGGCGGAACAACACGATTGATCAGACCGAAAGCCTGGGCCCGCTCCGCTG
The DNA here is from genome assembly GCA_025808415.1 of Cyclobacteriaceae bacterium. NCBI lineage: Bacteria > Pseudomonadati > Bacteroidota > Cytophagia > Cytophagales > Cyclobacteriaceae > Cyclobacteriaceae bacterium. The sequence continues at coordinate 1,574,267 of CP075525.1, read as the reverse complement.
AAATAAGTTCGCCACCCAGCAACAATTCACGTGCACGGCCTTCTCCGACTTTTCGAAGCAAAAATACTGACACCAGGGCGGGTATAAAACCAATCTTCACTTCGGTATAACCAAACCGTGCCTCGGGCACGGCAAATACCCAATCGCAAACAGTGGCCAGGCCACAACCACCGGCCAGTGCGTGGCCTTGTACCTGAGCAATAATTACTTTGCTGTGGTTATATATTTTCAAATAAAGCTCTTTCAAATGGTTGGAGTCCTTCAGGTTTTCTTCGTAAGAGAAATGCTGAAGTTTCTGCACATAAGCCAGGTCTGCTCCGGCACAAAAAGCTTCTCCTCTCGCCTGAAGGATGATCACTTTTACCTCATGATCGCTTTCAGCCTGATCAAAAGATTGTTTCAATGCAGAAATCAATTCAAAACTTAATGCGTTTCGTTTTTCCGGACGGTTCAGTGTGATAAAAGCTATTCGTTCGCGTACATGATATTCAACCATAGTGTATTAAAGTTTAGTAACAAATGCACCTTGGTGCAAAACCGAATGAACAGGCAAGTTTAACGTTGCTGCTTGATTTAAGATTTTTGAAGCCGCGTAAAAGGTATTGCTGCTGTCAATGATAATAGTTTTACAGGTAACCTGGTCAAGTGTTCTCACATTCCGGATACTGTTATTACTAAGCACAATATAGTCAACTTTCAAACCTTCCGGCAACGAAAACGATTCGCTTGTAAGCTGAACTATAATTTTGCCACTCCATACAAACAGATAGCCACCTTTAAACGAACGCATGAAAGGTAACTTTGTACTGCTATACCGGATACCGCTTATTAACCGATTGGGCCGAACATGAAACCGGATTCGTTCTGCATCATTCAACAAAGTTGAATCAGCACGGAAAAAAGATTTTCCATGGCTACTCCACTCCATAGCGGTTTTTCCTGCTACATGATAAACCACAAACTTCTCAGGCCTAACTTCTCTATAGTAATGATGCCACTGCATCAGCCCTAAAGCGATGGCACAGAAAAGTATGATTAACACAAAAGCAAACCTGCGGAAATGCAGCAGCAATAATGCAGAAACAAGCATTCCCATCAGCAACCAGGTTTGAAAGGTTGTGATGTATATGTTATTGATTAAGCTAAACGGTAATTGCTCGACCCAAAATACCAGGTTATTTAAAACCCACAGAAAAAATTCCAAAATAAACCCAATAACCGCTGCAATGGGGTCAAAAAAACTTACGAGTAGCAACAGTATACCCAGCACCACAGAAATAATGGCACCCGGTATTACAAATAAATTGGATACCAGAAAGTATACCGGAAATTGATGAAAATACAACAACCCTAACGAGCAGGTTGCCAGCTGTGCAGCTATGGAAACACAGGTTATCTGCCAAACCTTATCCCACAACAAATGATTAGGCGACCACAGCCAGTAAAGCTTAGGCTGCATGTACACAATACCAATAACCGCTAAAAATGAAAGCTGAAAACCTACCGACATAATCAGGTAGGGTTCCCACAGTAACAAAATAAAAGCAGCAACACCCAAGGTGTTGTAAATATTAGTTTTATAATTCAAGGGTTTGGACAAGGCCATTACCGAAAACATGGTAACGGCACGCAGCACCGAGGGCGACAAGCCCGTGATAAATGCATACGACCACAGCGCACCTATACCAACCAACGCCAATAGCCATTTGCCATACCGGCCCCTATCAAGCGGCTTAACAAGTACTGAAATAATAAGGTAAATAATTCCTACATGTAAACCCGATACAGCCAACACATGCATGGCACCCGATGATGCATACGCTTGCACAAGCTCATTTTCGAGACCGTCTTTCACGCCCAACAGCAAAGCTGCGGCCACCGTCCGCTCCTGTTCACCTGAAATATATTTTTCGAGTACACGCTCGGCCCATGCACGCACACGATACGAAATCGACACAAAATTGTTTACGGGATTATTGGGCAAAAGCAACACCTGGTTAGCACGTATAAAATGTTGATGGTAAATTTTTCGAAAGGTTAAGAAACGCTTATAGTTGAACTCACCGGGGTTGGCCGGAGGCTGAAGGTCTTGGGGTGAGCCGTTAATCAAAAGTTTATCGCCATACCGGAAGGGCTCTTCAAAATCGTTACGTGAAAAATAAAGCAGCACTTTACCCGAGCACTCATGCCATGAGCCTTGGTAATACACTTGTTGAACCTTTGCCTCTGCCTTCCAGGACTTTTCTTTCTTTTCCGCATAACCGGAAACAACCGCGTAGTACTTATCAATGGACTCAGTCACATGCAACAAGTGGTCGGGCCTTTGCGAATCAGTATGCACAAGAGTATTTACATAACCGCTCACGCCTATAGCCAACAAACCAATTGTTCCGGCAAGTAACGACTTACCCTCTCCTTTCATGATCCACGTAAGGAGTAGGTAAACTGCTACCAATACCATCAAGGCCATCATGGCGATGTGCTGCGGAATAAAATCAGGCTGGTAGATACCCAGTACGATACCGACAATAAAAAAGGAAACAATACGGACGAATGCGTAGGGTGTCCAGAAATGCATAGTTGAAGGTAAAGGAAAACCCTCCCTCATTCAAGCAAAATCGATTTCTTGACCGCTATGGAGTATCACTTTTCTTAGCGTAAGCATCAATAATATCGCGCACAAGCCTGTGGCGGATAACATCCCGCTCGGTAAGTTCTATCACGCCAATACCCTTAACATCTTTCAAAATGCTTACCGCCTCAGTCAACCCTGAGCTTTGTTTCTTGGGCAAATCAACCTGCGAAACATCACCGGTTACAATCATCTTCGAATCAGGGCCCATACGGGTAAGTACCATCTTCATTTGCATGGCCGTTGTGTTTTGGGCTTCATCCAACAAAATAAAAGCATTGTTGAGTGTGCGTCCACGCATAAAGGCAAGCGGGGCAACCTCAATGATTTCACGCTCCATGTAATACTGAAGTTTCTCGAAAGGAATCATATCGTTGAGCCCGTCATAAATCGGTCGCAGGTACGGATCAATTTTTTCTTTTAAATCACCGGGAAGAAACCCCAGGTTTTCACCCGCTTCAACGGCAGGCCGGGTAATGATTATCTTCTTTACCTGTTTATTCTTAAGCGCACGAACGGCAAGGGCCACGGAAATGTAGGTCTTGCCCGTTCCGGCAGGGCCCAGCGCAAAAACAAGGTCATTCTCTTTCACTAATTGTACCAACTTTTGCTGGTTGGGTGTTTTGGCTTTAATAGGAGTACCTTTGGTGCCGTGCAAGATCAAATCATCACCGGCAGTCTCACTCAACACCAACTGCTTTTCGCGGGTAATGTAATTCTGTACATTTTCCTCAGTCAGGCGGCCATACCTGTGAAAATGATCCAGTAAAGCCTGCACAATGTCATCGATCTGTACCACCTCATCGGTGCTGCCCTTTACCATAAGCTGGTTTCCGCGGGCCACAATCCTGCTTTTAGGAAATGCCGATGCCAGTTCAGTAATATTCTTATTCTCGATTCCGAGGAAATCCACCAGGGAAACATTTTCAAGGGTAATGATCTTTTCTATCAAACGAGGTAAGCTTTGGGGTCGCGATTATATGCGTTAAAAGTGTTTATTTTGGAGCGTAAACATACAAAAGAACACGGGGAGCATCAATACATGGCCATTATTACCCTGCTGACAGATTCCGGAGAAAGTGACCATTACGTGGCCGCCATAAAGGCAAAAATATTGTCTACCAACCCGGGCCTAACCATCATTGACATTACCCATCGCATTCAACCCTGCGACCTTGCCCATGCAGCTTTTGTTTTACGGGCTGTGTTTCGGGATTTTCCGAAAGGCACTGTTCATTTGGTTGGCGTTCACGCCACCGGCAGCCGCGAAGATGCAGCCATAGCCTTGCAGGTGGAAGATCATTACTTTGTGGGAACCGACAACGGTCTGTTTGGCCTTGTAACCGATAAGCCCCACCAAAAGCTGGTTGAATTAAACCTGGTAAATAACATTCCCTCCACTTTTCCCGAGCGTGATGTTTTTGCGCCAGCCGCAGCACGGCTGGCCAGTGGCGTAAACATTACCACACTGGGTAAACCCATGCCTACTTTCAAAAAAATGATCGACCGGCAAATGAAAGCCACCAAAAAACAAATTACCGGGCATGTGGTGCGGGTAGATAATTTCGGCAACCTGGTTACCAACATTACCCGCGAAGCGTTTGATATCCTGAGCAAAGGGAAAAATTATACCATTCAGTTTGGTGGTGAAAAATTCAGGAAGGTTCATACCCTTTACAGCCAGGCCGATGAAGGTGAGTGTTTTATGGTTTTTAATAGTTTAGGCCTTTTGGAAATTGGCCTTTATAAAGGCAATGCCTCCGAACTGCTGGGCCTGAGTTATGACAGCATGGTGAATATTATATTTGATGAGCAGGCATAACCTGCAAACATTTTACATGAATCATAATTTTAGTTTATGCTGATCAGGATTGTGCGCATGCATTTTACTGACGCTGGCGTGGATGAATTCCTCCAGATTTTCAATGCCAATAAAGAAGCCATCCGGAACTTTGAAGGCTGCACCCACCTGCAGTTGCTGAAAGATTTTGACACCCCCAATACCTACACGACCTTAAGCCACTGGCACGATGCCGAAAGCCTGGAACGCTACCGGAAATCAGAACTTTTTGGCAATGTTTGGGGACGTGTAAAAAACCTTTTTGCAGAACGATCGCAGGCATTTTCGTTGCAGAAATTTATTGAACTGTAAATTGTGCGAACGTTAAACTTTGTTCATATTTGCAGCCCGATAAAGTGACCTGCAATTCCAATAAAAGCCCGGATGGCGGAATTGGTAGACGCGTTGGTCTCAAACACCAATGGTAGCGATACTGTGCCGGTTCGACTCCGGCTCCGGGTACTAAGCCCCAGAAAAATTTCTGGGGCTTTATGATGATGTGGACAGTCTACGTTTTACGAAGTTTAAAATCAAACAAGCGATATGTGGGCATGACACAAAATCTTACCCATCGTTTACAGCAACATAATTCAGGAAAATCAAAATTCACCTCTGGGCATATGCCTTGGGTTATAATTTACACCGAAAATCATCCCTCAACTGAGGCAGCAAGAAAAAGAGAGAAGTATTTAAAGTCTGCTGCCGGAAGAAAATTCCTCGATCAAAACTGTGCCGGTTCCCTGCCCGACTGACTGCGTCAGCCGTCAGGCGGGGACTCCGGCTCCGGGTACTAAGCCCCAGAAAAATTTCTGGGGCTCATTTTTTCTTTTAGTCTACCAAATCATCTTTCTTCACATCAACAATTTGCAATGAAAATAAGCTTTTTGGTATCCTGTCTTTGTTTTTGCCTTTGGTGCTGTAAAAGCAAGACTTACGAACAGCAACCGTTGGCCTTACCTGCATTGGAAAAGAATGTGCAAACCGTCTACAAGTCAGGTAAGCTGGAAATACTGAAATTGTCTGATCATGTGTACCAGCATATTTCATATTTAAGCACGAACGACTTTGGCCGGGTTGATTGCAATGGCATGATTGTGCTTCAGGATGGAGAAGCAATAATTTTTGACACTCCTGCCGACAACGAAAGTTCAATTGAATTGATCGATTTTTTAACCAAAAAGGTTCGCTGCAAAATCATAGGCATAGTACCTACTCATTTTCACGATGATTGCATTGGCGGGATAGAAACATTTATCCGCAATAAAATTATTGCCTACGCTTCAAGCCAAACTATTTCTTTATTAGCGAACAAAGGTCATCACCTGACTACCTCATTTATCTCGTTTACGGATAGCTTAAATCTGGTAGCCGGGAGTGCTCCGGTATTAATCCGTTACTTTGGCAAAGGGCACACAAGTGATAATGTTGTTGCCTATGTTCCTCACGATGGCGTATTGTTCGGTGGGTGCCTGGTTAAAACACTGGGGGCAACAAAAGGGAACCTGGCGGATGCCACCGTAACCGAATGGCCGGAGACGATTTTGAGGCTAAAAAAATACTTTCCAACTCTAAAAGTTGTTATTCCCGGGCATGGTAATAGCGGTGATGCTGCGCTACTGGATTATACCATAACCCTTTTTGAACAACAATAAATTGAACCCATTATCTCAATCAAAATTAGTTTACCTTTACCCCAACTAAAGCGAGTCAGTTTATTGCCCTAGCGCATCTTTCCTGCCTCCAGTTTGTTCCATCTAACACCAAAACACATGCAAATCGCAAAAAACACGGTTGTCTCAATCCATTATACGCTTCGCGATGACCAAGGTAATGTACTGGATTCAAGTGAGGGCAAAGACCCGTTGTTCTACATACAGGGTATCGGTAACCTGATACCAGGAATGGAAGAAGGGCTGGAAGGTAAACTGAAGGGCGACAAACTGGATATCAAAGTGGCTCCGGAAAAAGGATACGGTGTACGCAACAATGCCCTTATACAAAAAGTACCACGCACCGCATTTGGTGATCAGGAAGTGAGGCCAGGCATGCAGTTCCAGGCACAAACCAGCAATGGAGCACAAGTGGTAACCGTAACCGAAGTTAGCTTGGATAGTGTTACCGTTGACGGTAACCATCCGCTTGCCGGGGTTGGGTTAAACTTCGCTGTTGAAGTGATGGATGTGCGACAAGCTACAGAAGATGAACTGGAACACGGGCATGTGCATGGCCCGGGGGGACACCACCATCATTGATCCACAAGCTTCATATGTTTAAGTGGTTATTGATATTTTGTCTTTTACCGCTAGCGCTTGCTGCCCAACGTTTCCCTCAGGAAGAAGCCGCCATACGGAAGGTAATGCACCTGCAGCAGGAAGCCTGGAACCGGGCCGACATCGAAAGTTTTATGCAGGGTTATTGGAAATCCGATAGCCTAAAATTTATTGGCCGCCAGGGCATCCATTACGGTTGGCAAACCACGTTCGACAATTACAAGAAAGGTTACCCTACACCCGAAGCCATGGGTACGTTAACCTTTACCATCCTTTCACTTGAAATGCTTTCCAATACCTCGGCTTACATGATCGGCCGTTGGCACTTGAAACGCACAACCGATGAACCGGGCGGGCATTTCACCCTTTTGTGGCGAAAAATCAATGGTAAATGGGTAATTGTAGTCGATCATACCAGTTAAGTTTTAGCCCCTCCATGGAACTTTGAACTATTTTTCTACCTTTACAAGGTTAATTGATCATTCTTTCGTTGAAGCCCTTCATGTTTAACCGCATTTGAGTTTCAGGCGGGACCATCAGTTAAAATTTTAATTATTCACTTTATCAGTAAAAACAAATGAACATTTATGTTGCCAACATCCCTTTTAAAGCAACGGAAGCAGAATTGAAGGGGTTATTCGAAGAGTATGGTGAAGTTAGCTCCGCTAAAATCATCATGGACAAGTTTACACAACGCAGCCGTGGTTTCGGCTTTGTTGAAATGAATGATGACTCAGCAGCCCAACAAGCCATTTCATCACTTAATGGTGCTGACTTTATGGGCAAGAACCTGGTGGTTAACGAAGCTCGTCCGCGTACCGATGCACCGCGCGGTGGCGGCAACCGTGGCGGTGGCGGCTTCAGGAAAAATTTTAATCGCGATCAGTATTAAGATTACCGGATATGAAACCATACCAAGCCCTGACAACTGTCGGGGCTTTTTTTTGGATTACTTTTTCCATTCTCCGTTGTACATGCGCCAGATGTTTTGCGGATTTTTCTCCTTCAATTCATTCGGAAGCAATGCCTCAGGACAATTTTGAAAGGCCACCGGCCGGGCAAAACGTTTTATGGCATCGGTACCCACGGATGTAAAGCGCGAATCGGTGGTGGATGGGAAGGGGCCTCCATGTTGCATAGCAGGACAAACTTCAACACCAGTCGGTACTCCGTTGATAATTACCCTTCCGGCTTTCTCCTGCAGGGTACGAAAGCAACTCTGGTATTCAATCAATTCCGATTCTTCACCAATCATGGTTGCTGTTAACTGTCCGTGTAGTTTTGAAATCACCGTATGCAATTCATTCCGGTCTGCACACCGTATCAGTAATGAAAAGGGCCCGAACACTTCTTCTGCTAAAAGGGGATTGCTCATAAATGTTGATGCCGATGCTGATGCCACAATTGCTTTGCCTTGACGTTTGCCGGGCATACCTGATGCTTCCGCTTCAATGCTTACGCCTTTCTGGCTTAATGCCTGCCGAAGTTTCTTCGCATAATTTTCTGCAATGCCGTCATGCAGCATAGTTTCCGGGTGTTGGGCAACAATTTTTTCAGCCAAGGCATTTATAAAATCCTGCAATCCATCGTGTTCAATAGCAATAACCAATCCCGGGTTAGTGCAAAACTGACCTACACCGGTAACCATGGATGCCGCCAGCTTTGTGGCCGTATCAGCAAAATTTTTCTTCAGGCTTTGCGGCAACAAAACCACCGGGTTAATGCTGCTCATCTCTGCAAAAACAGGAATAGGTTCTTCACGCTGGTTCGCTAAATCAAATAATGCTTTCCCGCCTGCAAACGATCCGGTAAATCCAACGGCCTTTGTTAGCGGATGCTTGACCAATGCCTGGCCAACCTCAAAGCCTGCTCCATGTACATGTTGAAACACTCCTTTAGGTACCCCGTTCACATATGTTGCCCGATCAATCGCATCAGCAACCAATTGTGAAGTTTTTGCATGGGCAGGATGTGCCTTCACCAGCACAGTACAACCGGCTGCCAGGGCAGATGCCGTGTCGCCCCCTGCAGTGGAATAGGCCAACGGAAAATTAGCAGCACCAAATACAACCACCGGGCCAATGGGCATAAGCATTTTACGAAGATCAGGTTTTGGTACCGGTGCGCGATCGGGTTTTGCTGTGTCAATGCGTGCTTCCACCCAGGAACCTTCTTCAATATAATCAGCGAACATTTTCAGGTGGCCTGTGGTGCGTGCACGTTCAGCAATAATCCGCGCCTCCGGCAACTCAGTTTCTTCCATGGCTGTTTTCACCAGTTCCTGCCCAAGGCCGTCAATTTCTTGCGCCATTGAACGAAGCAACGCGGCACGCTTTGTTGAAGGAAGGTTCTTAAACGATTGAAAGGTAAAAAAAGCATCGCGCACGGCTACGTCAATTTCTGCCTGGGAAGCATCCTTAAAAGCCATAAAAGTGTGGTTGAATTCAAGACAAAATACAGAACATTTCGTATACTTCAGAAACAAAACCGTTCCCTATGGACGAACCGTTGAAGCAGCTTCAGCAGCTTCTTGAAAAGGCCAGCCAGTTGGAAACCATCCAACGCAATCTCAGCAAGGAAATTGAAGTACTGCGCGGGGAAATAGAACAGGCGCAATCGCGCTTGTCAAAACCCGTTAGGCCGCTTGCCGCAGAAACAAAACCGAAAGAAGAAACACCTGCCCCCAAACCGATACCCATACCGGAAAAAGAACCGGTACTAGCTACTGTTACAGAACCAAAAGCTGAGCTTAAGCAAACTCCAGTAACGCAACCAAAAAAAGAACCGACACCCTGGGAAGAGTTTATCGGAACAAACCTTTTAAATAAAATCGGTATTGCCATACTGGTGATAGGTATTGGTTTCGGTGTTAAGTATGCGATTGATCATGATTTATTAAATCCGCTTACACGTATAATACTTGGTTACCTGGCCGGTGCCGGGCTTTTATTCCTGGCTTTACGGATTAAAAAAGATTACGGGAACTTCAGTGCCGTGTTGCTCAGTGGTGGCATGGCATCGCTTTATTTTGTCACCTACGCGGCTTATGATTTTTATGCACTCATTCCACAAGTCGCTGCTTTTATTCTCATGGTACTGTTTACCGCGTTCACGGTATTGGCAGCACACCACTATAACCTGCAGGTAATTGCCTTACTGGGATTAACCGGTGCCTATGCAGTTCCTTTTCTGTTAAGCGATGGATCGGGAAAAGCTTTGATCCTGTTTTCTTATATCGCCATCATTAACAGTGGTATACTCGTTCTTTCTTTTTTGAAGGGTTGGAAGATTACACATTATACCGCTTTTGCGCTTACCTGGCTAATCTACATTTCGTGGTATTTGTTGGACTATAATTCCGATAACCACTTCTGGATTGCCCTGTCCTTTGCGCTCATCTACTTTATTATTTTTTATTCAGCCCTGCTCGCCAACAAAGTAATTAAAAAGGAGCCTTTTACCATCCCGGATCTTGCATTTCTGCTGATCAATTCATTTATCCATTACGGTATTGGCTACGCGGTCATTAATTCCGTTAACGATGGTGAACAACACCTTGGAATGTTTACCGTATTCAACGCCTTGTTGCACTTCGTTGTTTGCCTGGTGCTTTACAAACGCCAGGAAAAAACAGAACACATCTTCTATTTCATCGCAGGCCTGGTACTTACCTTCCTTTCCATAGCCGTGCCCGTGCAACTGGAGGGAAATTGGGTTACATTGATATGGGCCGCGGAAGCGGTGTTGTTATTTTGGATTGGCCGCTCTAAAAAAATCAAGGCTTACGAACTCATGTCATATCCCCTTGTGGTACTGGCCATCATCAGCCTGACGGATGACTGGGATACATTTTACCAACTTAACCTATACAATCCCGAAAACAATACTTACTTCACCCCCTTCTTGAACATACATTTCTTTACAGGCATTTGGATAAGCATAGCCTTGTATGCCATACACTGGCTTAACAACTATCCCGGTTATGAAGCACCTTTTAAAAGTAAGGACCTTATAATGGTCATTACTTACGGGGTACCAACCCTTCTTTTACTGGCTTTGTATTGTACCTTCTACATTGAGATAGGTTATTATTGGGATTCGCGTATGGCACAAACTACAGTAACGGTTACATACGAAACAACCAGCTATCCCGAACTGGACTACACCCTGAACTCCTTTAAAAGTTTATGGCGGCTTAATTTTTCAGCCCTGCTCGGCATAATACTCTCCATCGCATGCCTTCGTTACAGCAAGGTTGAAAAAACCGTTGTACCAACATTTATTTACAATTATGTGGTTATTGCCGCGCTCATCGTTACCGGGTTGCAAGAACTTGGCGAACTGCGATATAACTACCTCAACCCGCGCCCTTCAGGATATTTTGAAACCGGCATTTGGTACCTGTTATTCCGCTACGTGGTATTTGCGTTAACACTTCCCTTGCTCTGGTTTAACCATCGTTTTACCCAACTGGACTTTGTGCGGGAAGATTTTAAAAAAATGGAGCGCATAGTATTTCACCTTGTTATACTGATTGTGCTAAGTAGTGAGCTTATCCATTGGCTGGATTTCGGCCGCATTTACAATACCGATAAATTGGGCCTGAGCATTCTCTGGGGAATTTATGCTTCGTTTATGATCATACTTGGGTTAAGAGAAGACCAGAAATTTATACGTATTACAGCCATCATAATTTTTGGCATAACGGTACTTAAGCTATTCGTTTACGATATGGCCGGCATGAGCACCATTGGTAAAACCATTGTGATGATCAGCCTGGGCGTACTGATGCTGATCTCTTCATTCTTATACAACCGCAGGAAAAAAGTTAAGGGCTTATGAAAAGAATTGTGTTTAGTGTTACGCTTCTGCTTTATGTTTTTTTCGTATCGGCACAAACAGCATTTCAATACAGAAGGCCTGTTGAGAATGTTCCTGCAGAAGATTGGTATGCTATTCCGTTTCCGGTTGATATTTATCAGAAAATCACTAAAGATTTTTCCGACATCCGGATATTTTCCATAACCGAAAAAGACACAACAGAAATACCCTACCTGGTAAAAATCCGGAAAGACGAAGTATCCATAGAAGACTTTACCCTGCCCCTGCTCAACCAAAGCCGCGCAAATGGAATATTTTATTTTACAGTTCAAGTACCGGCCGGAAAAGTATTGAATACCTTAACGCTGAATTTTCCTGAAAAGAATTATGATGCGCGGGTTAGCATCGAAGGCAGCACCGACAGAAAAGAATGGTTTGCGATCGTCAACAATAAACGAATTGTATCCATATACCAGGATAATATTGACTATACCAATGCCACTGTCCATTTTGCGGATAGCGACTACCCGTATTTGCGCATCCAGGTAAAAGCCGACAAGCAACTTACCCTGGCAGGCGCTTCCTTTAAATATTCTTCAACCAAAAAGGGAAATCCTATTACACTTTCGGATTTTACAGCAACCACTACTACAGAAAACAAGCAAACCAATATACGCATAAGGGCACCTTACCGCACTGCGGTTAACACGCTCACTATCCATGCAACACACAACACCGATTTTTACCGGAGTTACAGATTGACATACGCCACCGACAGCATAAAAACAGAAAAAGGATGGGTACAAAATTATTCAACACTAAAACAAGGCTATCTCACTTCGCTTGACTCCAATAAAATCAATTTTGAGACCCTGATAACCCACGAACTGAAATTAACCATCAACAACCTCGACAATCCTCCGCTAACCATCAATACTATTGAGGCGACTGGCCCGCAGGTTGAAATAATAGCCAAACTTCAACCCGGACAAAACACCTTTCTTTATTATGGCAATGCCCGCCTCCCAACGCCACAGTATGATTTGATCCACTTTGAGGAAAAAATCCCAAAATCACTAAAAATTATTTCCTTGTTGAATGAGGAAACCCTGCAGGCACCGCAACAACAAAAAGCACTCTTTACCCAAAAATTCTGGCTCTGGACAATCCTTATCGTTGTTATCGGCATCATGGGGTACTTTACCCTGCAAATGCTCAACCGAAAGGATTGACCTTCTCCGCTAAATTTTGTAAACTTTGTATTCACCAATACAAAGTACTATGAGTGTCGTTACCGATGTCGAAAAATGGGGTAATGCACATAGACCGGGATTCCTGGATTTCTTCCGTATTATCCTTGGCCTTTTCATTACCTACAAAGGTTTACAGTTTATCACCAGCATGGATGAACTTGAAACCACCGCTGCAAGTTTTAACGTATGGTTTGCAGGCGCTACGCTGGCACATTATGTAGTGTTTGCTCACATACTGGGCGGGCCATTGCTTGCCTTCGGGTTGTTTACCCGCATTGTTTGTGTAATCAACCTCCCGGTACTGATTGGCGCGGTTGTCTTTGTGAATTACCCAAAGGGCTTTTTAAGCGTAGGCCATCACATGGAACTGGAAATGTCGTTGATTGTGTTGGTTGGGTTGATCATTTTCATAGTTTTTGGGGCGGGGAAATATTCCATTGATGCCAAACGTAGAAAAGAGGCCGAAGCCGAAATGAGCAAGACCTAAGACACAAGACATTAGTAATAAGAATACCGTTGTCTTGTGCATAAAGCCTAACCGCTTTCCTTATGCGCGTTTTAATTCGATGATCGTTAACTCGGGTGGTATACCAACCCGGCCAGGATAACCAATGTATCCAAAGCCACGGTTTACATACAGGTATTGATTTCCTTCCTGATAGAGGTCGGCCCATTGTTTATAAACATACTGCGAAGGGCTCCATTTGAAATCACCGATCTCCACACCAAACTGGAACCCGTGTGTATGGCCGGCAAACATCACATCAATATCGCCATAACCCGGACGAACCTGTGCATCCCAGTGGCTTGGGTCGTGCGACAGCAAAAGTTTTACAGCTGCTTCATCGGTATGGGCATAAGCTACATCAAGCTTACCATATTTCGCGAACCTTCCTGCACCCCAGTTCTCAATGCCTAAAATAGCCAGCTTATCACCGCCTTGTTTCAACATCCGGTTTTCATTCATCAACAAATCAAAACCCATCACCTTGTGTACTTCTACCAGGTCGCGAAAGTTTTTCTGTTTGGCTTCCTTTGATGACCACCCCACATAATCGCCATAATCGTGATTACCAGTAACGGAATATACACCCAAGGGCGCGTTAAGTTTACTGAAAACAGGAATATAATCTTTTACTTCGCTGGTTTGATTGTTCACCAGGTCACCGGTAAAAAAAATCACGTCAGGTTTCTCGCGAAGGAACATCTCCACCCCACCTTCAACGGCTGTTTTACTAAAGAAACTTCCGGAGTGGATATCCGACAACTGGCCTATGCGTATCCCGTCAAAAGATTTCGGCAGGTTAGGCAGGTAAATAGTCCTTCTGCGTATGCGGTAATCATGCGCCCCGGAAACTATACCGTACGTCATGGCGGCAAACGGTATGGTGGCGGTTATTACTGCAGCCTTAGCCAAAAACTCCGAACGTGGTATGGTTGTGCCTGATGAACTTGTCGATTGGCCACGGCTAAAATAATCAGCAACCCAGCGAACACCCCGTTGAATGTCATCGATCAAAACAAAAAGTACCCCAAATAATTTGGAGAAGTAAACCATAAACACAGCGGTAAGTACCATATTGCGTAAACTCGATCCATACTTATACGGATCGCCATAGGCATACCATAAAATGGCCACAAAGGTGAGGGCTGTTACAAGCCAAAAGCCATAACGCATTACCGACTTATAGCCAACCGACCAATCTTTACTTACCGTAACAATGGCCTGGTACACGTACAAGTCAATTAGTACAAGAATGCCCAACAAAATGAAAAACGACATAAGCTTGGCCATCAGGATTTAGTTCAAAAATATTTCCGTGACCTCCGAAAACGCAGGTCACGGAAATGAATAAAATCAGGCTATACCGATTTTACGGTTCAATTTCTCAACCAGCAAGTACATTACCGGCACCACCACCAATGTTAAGAAGGTAGCGAAAGCCAGGCCATGAATGATCGTCCACGATAGCGGGCTCCAGAAAATCACGCTATCCCCACCGATATAAAAGTCAGCATCGTAGGAATTCAGGAATTTAATGAAGTCGATATTGATACCGATTGCCAGCGGCATTAAACCAAGTATAGTGGTAATAGCCGTGAGCAGCACGGGGCGCAAGCGGGTTTTACCTGCCTCAGCGATAGCGTTAACAACCGTATCCAGCGGAAGTTTATCAACACCAAGCTCTTCTTTCAAACGTTTCTTTTTCAGTTCAATAAAGTCGATTAATACTATGGCGTTATTCACTACCACACCGGCCAGCGAAATCAAACCCACCATGGTCATAATCACTACAAAGTCCATCCGGAAAATAAATAACCCGAGGAACACACCAATGGTGCTGAACAATACGGAGGTCATTATAATAAGCGGTGCGGTTATCTTGTTAAATTGGGCTACGATAATGAGGAAGATGATGAATACCGCCAAGGCCAATGCACCCGACAAGAAACTCATTTCTTCCATTTGCTTCTCCTGCTCACCGCCAAACTTAAAAGAGTATCCCGGAGGCATGCGGTAATCGGCCAGCAATTCCTTGATCTGGTTATTGATTTCAGTGGCATTAAACCCTCCCAATACGTTTGAGCTGATGGTGATTACGCGTTTTAAATCTTTACGCTTAACTGAACCATACGATGAACTAAGCTCTGCTTTGGCAATGGAAGAAATAGGGACCTGCGAAATTTTACCGGTGCTTTGGTCGCGGAAGGTGATGCTCTTGTTCATGAGTGCATCCAGGTCATAACGATACTTATCATCCAATCGGATTTGGATATCGTAATCATCCTCACCTTGCTTGAATTTTGATACTTCTTTTCCATATAATGAAGTACGAATTTCATTGGCCACAGCATACGAAGACAATCCAAACCTGCGGGCCTTTTCACGGTCAAGGTCAATGACCAACTCAGGCTTCCCGGTTTCCAGATCAGTTTTCAATTTTTCAATGCCTTGTATGCCTGACTCATTGATTTTCTTTTTCATATCCTCAGCCAGGCGCACAAGTGTTGGGAAATCATCACCGCTAACCTCAATATTCACAGGCTTGCCGGTTGGGGGGCCATCGGCATTCTTGTCAACCGTAACGGTAACACCGGGGTATTGGCCTATGGTAGCACGAAGGTCCTCCATAATAGCCGTGGTGCTTTGTCCATCACGGTATTTAAAATCCACAAAGTTGATGGTAATACGGGCTTTGTTGGGGGTATCCGACATACCGATGTTAGAAGGATCGTTCGGATCGCCAGTGCCCTGACCAACGTTACCAATGACAGACTCCACAATGGATTCGTAAGGTTTAATAAACGCGATTACCTTATCTTCAAGTTCTTCTGTTAATTTATTGGTAACCTCAATATCTGTTCCGGTTGGGTATTCAATAAACACATTGATATACTTGGGCTCGTTGATCGGGAAGTAAATAACCTTAGGTGGGAAAACTACCAACAACCCAATGGAGGCGAACAGCAGGAAAATCGTTCCGAGGAAAAAATACTTCGGTTTGGAGCCTTGTAACGCAAAGGAAATTATTTTGGAATACCGGCTTTCGAGGCGCGGTAAAATAGAGGTTTGAAATGCATGCGTTACCGGAGTAAACACGTACACATTCAAAAGTGTAAGCAAACCAAAAATCACCAGCAGGTTACCAAACCACAGGGTATTAACGGGGGTAACATAACTGATCACGATAAATACTGCACCGGCAACGGTTAATGAACCTACTGTTTTAATGGTGCGTGTTTTATTCGATTTTGCCTCACTCTCGTGCTTCATAAACAAGGAAGCGATAACCGGGGTAATTACCAACCCTACAAACAACGATGAAGAGAGTACGACAATAAGGGTAATGGGCAGGTACTTCATAAATTCACCCATAATGCCAGGCCACATGGCCAAGGGCAAAAAGGCAGCTAACGTAGTGGCGGTTGAAGCGATGATAGGCCAGGCAATTTCACCCACACCTAACCGGGTAGCACTTACCAGGTCATAACCTTCTTCATATAAACGATACACATTTTCCACCACCACTATACCATTATCCACGAGCATCCCTAACGCCATAATCAACCCGAACAACACCATCATATTAATGGTGTACCCCATAAACCCTAAAATCAAAAATGAAAGGAACATGGAAAGCGGTATGGCTATACCCACAAAGTACGCATTGCGGATACCCAGAAACAGCATAAGCACGGCCACCACCACCAACACACCTGAAATAATGTTGTTCTCCATGCTGCTCACCATCTCTTTTGTAAAGGATGATTGATCGTTGGTGATGCTGATGGTCAATCCTTCCGGAAATACATCGCGTTTGGCCTTATCTAAAATCGCATTTACCTTTTCGGTGGCGATGATCAGGTTTTCGCCACTCCGTTTGATCACATCCACCATTACTACCTGCTCCTTTTGCAGGCGGGCGTAGCTTTGCCGCTCTTTGTAATCAAATTCTATTTTGGCAACATCTTTCAGGTAAACGATGTTTCCTTTTTCATGCTTTACGATAATGTTTTCGAGCTCACGCGGATCGGAAAATTCTCCCACTACGCGAATATTCCTGCGTATGCCGTCATCCAAAATATTGCCGCCCGAAAGGGTAACGTTCTCGGCCTTAATGGCATTTTCCAAATCGCTGAAGTTGAGCATACGCGCTTCAAGCTCATAAGGGTCAACTTTAACCTTTACCTCCTTTTCATCAATGCCACGGATCTCAACCTTTGAAATCTCTGAAAGCTTCTCAATTTCATCTTCCAGGTATTCGGCATATCGCTTCAGCTCTTCCAGTTTAAAGTTTCCCGAAAGGTTTATGTTAAAAATCGGGAACTCCGAAAAATTCAGTTCAAATACATTCGGATCGGCCGGCAGGTCGGTAGGCAATTCGGGTTTTGCACGGTCAACCGCATCCTTAACTTTTGTCAATGCATCACTCACATCGGTTTTAGGATCAAACTCCACAATAATGGTGGAGTAATCCTGAACCGAGGTTGACTTGATATTGTCAACTTCCGAAATAGTGTTTAGTTCCTTTTCAATAGGCCGGGTAACCAGGTTCTCCATGTCCACCGGTGAGTTGCCCGGATGCGATGTGCCGATATAAATGACCGGTTGTTCAATTTCGGGGTAGCTGTCTTTGGGTAAATCGATGTAGGTCATAATACCCATCACCGTGATCAGGAAAGCAATAAACCCTACGGAAGTTCGGTTCTTCAATGCCCAGGAGGACAACCCGAATTCCTTATCAACTTTCAGATTCGTATTTTTTTCGCTCATAATTTTAGTGCGGTTGCAAGCTTATTTGTTTGCCACTTCTTTAGAATTTTTTTTGGCCCCAAAAATTTCCACTTCAACACCTTCGGTTAAGTCGCGGTAGCCCTGGTCAACAATTTGTTCATCGCCTTTCAACCCGGCCACCACCTCGGTTTCAGTCATAGATGTTATCCCGGTGGTTATGTGTATCTTCTTGGCAAGCAATCTTCCTTCGCGGTCATCCACAGCAAAAATGAATTGACCGTCTTCATCTTTCTGAATGATGCGGGTAGGCACCGCTAAGGTGGCTTCGCTCAGGTAATCGCGTAAGTTCAACACAACAACCTGGTTGGGTTTCACAATAAAATCAACACGCGGAAGTTGAACTTCTACGATAAACGTTCTGTTTTCGGCATTGATTACCTGGCTCACCGAAGCTACTTTGGTATTCAGCTTCTTATCTTGCGATGGGAAATAAACCTCCACCGGATCACCCGTCTTGAACTTTCCGATAAACCGCTCGGATACATCGGCTTTAATATAGGTATCATCAAGGCTTACCACACGTACCAAAGGCATGCCCGGGCCAGCCACTTCGCCTTCACGCGCAGGAAGCTGGTCGATAGTACCACTGAAAGGAGCCTTAATAATAGCCTGGTCGAGTTGTGAATAAGCTGTAGCCAACCTGCGTTCAAGTGACTCTTTATTGTTTTTAGCTTGCAGGTATTGCAATTCGGTGCCAATTTTCTGTTCCCACAAACGGGCTTGTTTTTCGTAAACCGAGTTTGCGAGTTCAAGTGCGGTTTTCAACTCGGCAATGGAGTTACGGATAATATCTGCATTTAAGGAGACCAGCACCTGGCCTTTCGAAACATTTTGACCTTCACGCACATGTACCTTGTGGATTTCGCCACCGGTTTGTGCAGTGATTACAATGTTCCTGCGTGATTCAACGGCACCACGCACTTCAATTTTATGTTCGAAAGCTTTCTTCTCAGCGGTAAACGTTGAAACAAGAATAGCCTTGCTTATTTGACGAGCAAAGTTTGGATCCGCGTCACTGATTTCCTTTTCAAGTTGAGCAATTTTGTTCTTTATGGTTGCCAGTTCAACTTGTGCCTGCTCCAGTTGCTTTTTCTTAGCTTCTAATTCAGCAGCTTTGTCGGTTGGTGCACTGCAGGCTGCAACAAGAGCAGCAAACGCTATGATGAGGTAGGTATTTTTCATATCTATGGGGTTTCAGTATTATTTTTTCTCGTTATAAAATTTTCCAAAGGCTTTTTCCAAATCCACTTTTGCAATCAAGGCATCGAACAATGCGTTGTAATAGTTCACTTGCGATTCGCGCAAGGTTGTCTCTGCCTCCACCACTTCAAAGTTGGAGCCTACACCTTCGGTGTACTTTATTTTGGTAACCGATGCTACACGTGCCGCCAAGGCTGAATTTTGTTGTTGGGCCTTCAAGGTTTCAACATTGCTGGTGTAATTGTTCAAGGCCTGCTTGATTTCCAGGTCAATGTTTGATTTTAGCTGGCGTTCGCCATTTTCAATTTGCCGCAAAGCCAGTCGCTCTTGTTGAACTTTATAAGAACGCTGCAAGCCGCTGAACACCGGCACCCGTAAACTCAGGCCATACGATGAGTAGGAATACCATTTATCGGGCCCTACCACTCCATTATCGCTAAAGCCGGTATTGGTCGTGAATAAGCCACCAATGTTAGGCGACTGCGTGGAATAGCCGAGGTTTGCATAGGCCGACAGTACGGGCATGCCTAAAGCAATGTTGTTTTTCACATTCAATGCCTGCAGTTTTTTGTTGGCTTCAAGCACCTGGTAATCCGGACGGTCCTTGTAATTCCAATTTGCCAGATAGCCATCCAGGTCAAAGCTCAATTCTTCCTCGGTAAGTTGTCCGGCAACTTCAAGTTGCTGGCTCATCGGATAGTTGATCAGGAATTTCAACCGCTCCAGCATAATATCCTGAAGGCGCAGGAAATTGTTGCGTTCGGTGGTCAGGTTCGTCAACGAAACCCGAATACGATCAACGTCAATGGCTTCGGCAAAGCCATTCTCATACATTACCCGCGTGTCCTTCAAAAGGGAATCAACCCGGGCAATGTTTACATCAAAAGACTTTATCCGTTCGCGGTTAACCAGCACGGCATAATAGGCCTTGGTAACATTGGCCACTACATCTTCGCGTGTTTGCAGGGAGCTTTTAACAGCGAGGTCTTTATAAGCATTTGCTGCCTGCAGCCCAACCAGGTACGATCCGTTAAATAAAAGTTGGTTTACCCGAAGACCTGCATCGGCACTGCTCTTTAACTGGAAAAAGTTTTGTGCCGCAATGACATCGCCTACGTTTGCACCTGGTATGGTTTGGCCACCTAAAAAAATGCTGTTGGGATCATAAATGGAGAAAAATCGCCTGAGTTGCTCATTGTGATCAAGTGAAACAGTACCATCAATTTGGGGCAACCCAATGCCTACTGTTTCTTTTACACGGGCTGTAGCAATTTTCTCATCGAGGTTTGCATTTTGAACGGCAATAGAATTTTGCAGGGCATATTCAACACACTGCTCTAACGTAAATGTTTGCTTACTATCTTGAGAATAGCCAACCAGTGAAACACTGAAAAATAATAGGGTAACGATATACTTCATAAAACTGATGAGGGTTGGTGGTTGAGGGTCTTACACTTTTGGTAGAGTTTTTTTCCTTTTTCGGTAACCAGTCCGTAAACGAAATGATCGAAGATTTGCTCCTGCACTTCGGCTAACTTGTATTGGTTTGGAGGAAAAATTTCATTGTTAAACGCAAGCTGCACCAATTCGATGCGCATCGCGGCCATTATTTCCGGATTTATATCAGCCCGGATGTAACCATCCGCTATGCCCTTGGACAAATTGCGGATTACATTTTCCCGTATGTATTTGTTTTTGAATACAATCCATTCGCCCCAGGCTTTGGGGTGAAATTTCTGCAAGTCAAAAAGCAACGTTGGGTTCATGGTTTCCATGTTTGTACGCATGCATGCCGAAATTTGAGCCAACTCTTCAATAGGATTCTTAGCACTTTCCCAAATACCTTCAAACTCAGCTTTATTTCGTTGCAGGTGGCTGCGTGAAACCGAAAGCACCAGGTCATCTTTATCGGCAAAGTGCTGGTACAACGTTTTCTTTGAAACCGTAAGGTGCCGCGCAATGTCATCCATGGATATGCTGCGTATGCCGTACCGCATAAACAACTCCTCGGCACCTTTCAAAATCTTGTCTTTTACGTCTAGTTCTTCCATAAGGGGGGCAAAACTATGGAAACTTTTTATATTACAAAAGTTTCTTACGTTTCCTTAAACGCCCTAAATCCATCAGGGTTTAGGTTTTTAGATTAAATTTTTGAGATTTTTTTGGATAATGTGGCGCAACCGTTTGAATGACATCAATTGGGCGCGGTTGGCTCATCGGTTGGCATCCTGCACCATTTGTCTTTCATCCTTTCTTTAAACCGGGCACGTTGCTCAGGTGTCATGGATGACCATTTTTCGTAATAGCGATGCTTCCAATGCCCGGAGTGGCCACGCTTACCGCCAAACCCTGAAAACAAAATTTTAGAAAGAACCAACAGGCCCAACGCCTGCCAAAAAGTTAAGGTTGGCCCGTTAAAAAGTACTGGCACAAGCCAATTCCATAACTGCATGGTAATCAAGCCAACAACTCCAATGAATACTGTGCCCAGCACAATCCATTTCAATATTTTCAATCCCTTTTTCATGTCCGTCAATTATTCAAGTTCATCATACCATCGTTGTAATTTTTTCCTGAGCGCCAGTATTGCGTAACGCTTTCGCGAAAGCAAAGTGTTGATGGATATACCTGTAGCTTCTGAAAGCTCACGGAAACTCTTTTCTTCCAATTCATTTTGAATAAAAATGTCGCGTTGGTCGGCAGGCAGTTCCTCTACGGCATCCATTATAGCATCCCACATGGATTCGCGCAGCAGAACCTCATCCGGTGAGTTTCCAAAATCCGGAAGTATGTCCTGCAGGGTAAGTGGCGAATCATCATCAAATTCTGAAACCGAAGTAAAACCTGCTTTTTGAGGCCTGGCCGATTCCTTCCTGTACCGGTCAATAATCTTGTTCCGTGCTACTGAAAAGAGCCATGAGGTAACCCTGTCAAACGATTCAATGGTATCATAACCGGCTATGAACTGGTAAAATACATCTTGCAGAATGTCTTCAGCTTCTTCAAGCGAGGAAACACGGTTGCGAATGAACCCCAGCAACTTGCCTTTTTCTTTCAGAAATGTTTCTTCTTTTAACTGCATAGCCAGGTCCATCGCTTGCTCATTTAACAGGATAGTCGATGAAAGCAACTGATTTATTGTAGTGCCTGCAAAATATTAACTTATTTGGCACACAGCTATATGGCTATCTTTGCAAGCATCAGGTCATTCAAGCTTGTAAACGAAATGCATTACGTCTCCGATAACTTCTTTTCTTATAAAAATATCGTTTTACAGTATTACAAGATTGGTAATGGCGCTAAAGCTTTGATTTGCTTTCACGGTTTCGGACAAGAAGGTACGGCTTACCTAAACCTGGCCGAAAAAAACGGAGACCAATACACATTTTATTCATTCGATTTGCCCTTTCATGGTAGAAGTTCGTGGACGTTGGGTGATAAACCAATCGAGAAAAAACAATGGCTTGAGTTCATCGGAGCTTTTATTACTGAACAAGGCATAAAAAAGTTTGCGCTGGCAGGTTTCAGTTTAGGTGCCCGTTTTGTACTGGTCATGACCGAATGTTTTAGCAACCAAATCGATCGCCTTTACCTGATAGCACCGGATGGTATCAAACCAAGCACCTGGTACACCCTGGCCACCTCAACCGCCTTGGGGCGAAGCTTTTTTAAAAGCATGATTTTCAATCCGCATCGCTTTTTCAATCTTGCCCGGATAGTGGCCAAATTAAACCTTGTCGATAAACGCCTGATCCGTTTTGCCATAAGCCAAATGGATACCGTGAACAAGCGCACCAAGGTTTACCATGCCTGGGTTGTGTTCCGCAAACTTTCAATTTCAAGGGCAAACCTTATCCGTAACCTAAACCAGCACAACCTGCCAGTTACCCTGATTTTAGGGGACGGGGATCGGATGATTACAAAAAAACATGTAAAACAGATTTTAAAAAATGTACACACTGCTTCGCTTGTTATACTGCCGTCCAGCCACCATGCCTTGCTTTCGGTGATGGCCAAAACCGGTTTACCTGAATAATTAATAATCACCCATAGGGCATACAGCCAAACTCTTATTATTTTTGGGCTTCCAATAACGAGCCCCGTTTTATCAATGATTTTGTTCTTCCGCTCCCCCGCCAACACAGTATTTGCTGTTGGCACGGTACAGCCTTTACAACATACTGATATCCAAAAACTTGAATGGCTATTCGGTGGTGCTGCTCCCGTACAGGGAGCAACATTTAACGGCTATTTTGTGGGGCCGCGAAAGGAAATGGTGACACCGTGGAGCACTAACGCGGTTGAGATTACACAAACAATGGGCATCAGTGGCATTACCCGGATAGAGGAATTTGCTGTGGTAAAGGATGAGCATGCCCCGTACGACCGCATGCTCCAGGTGCTGTACAAACAACTGGACCAAGAATTATTCACCATACACCATCAACCCGAACCCGTACTTGAGATTGAAGATATTGCCGCCTATAACGAAAAAGAAGGCCTGGCACTGAGCCACGAGGAGATTGAATACCTTAAATCTGTTAGCAAAGAACTGGGGCGAAACCTTACCGATAGCGAAGTGTTCGGCTTCTCGCAGGTAAATTCAGAACATTGCCGCCATAAAATATTCAATGGAACATTTATAATTAATGGCGAAGAGAAAAAAAGCACGTTGTTTCAACTCATAAAAAAAACATCGAAGCAAAACCCCAACTACATTGTTTCAGCCTACAAAGACAACGTAGCGTTTATCAAAGGCCCAACCATTGAACAGTTTGCACCCGCGCGGCAAGATGTAGCAGGCTTTTTCGAACTGAAGGACATTGATTCCGTGATTTCATTAAAGGCAGAGACCCACAACTTTCCCACCACGGTTGAACCGTTTAATGGCGCAGCTACGGGTTCTGGTGGAGAAATCCGTGATCGTTTAGCCGGGGGAAAAGGTTCCTTACCGTTGGCCGGAACGGCTGTTTATATTACCGCTTACCCTCGTTTGGAAGGTGGCCGTGCATGGGAGAAGAAATTTGAAGCGCGTAAGTGGCTATACCAAACCCCTGAAGAAATATTGATCAAAGCATCTGATGGGGCTTCGGATTTTGGCAACAAGTTTGGGCAACCCCTCATCAATGGCAGCGTGCTGACCTTTGAACACTTTGAAGGAGACAAGAAGTTTGGCTTCGATAAAGTGATTATGCTTGCGGGTGGCATTGGCTTTGGAAAACAAAAAGACAGTCAGAAAGAACACCTCACCCCGGGCGATAAAATTGTTTTGCTGGGAGGTGATAACTACCGCATCGGTATGGGTGGCGGGGCGGTTTCATCAGTTGCAACCGGTGAATACGGTAATGCCATTGAGTTAAATGCAATACAACGCTCAAACCCCGAAATGCAAAAGCGCGCCATGAATGCCATTCGGGCCTTGGCCGAACTTGACCACAACCCCATTGTTTCCATACACGATCACGGTGCCGGAGGGCACTTCAACTGCCTTTCGGAATTGCTGGAGGAGACCGGGGGCGTTGTTCATATCGAAAAAATACCGGTGGGCGATCCTACCTTATCCGACAAGGAAATACTGAGCAACGAATCGCAGGAACGGATGGGTTTGGCAATCCATGAAAAAGACCTTAGCCTGCTCCAAAAAATTGCCGATCGCGAACGCGCGCCTATGTATGTAATCGGTGAGGCTACCGGTGACAAGCGCCTTGTGTTTGAAAAGAAAAACCAACAAAAAAAGCCAGTTGATTTTGAGGTAAGGCATCTGCTGGGCTCATCGCCTAAAACTATTTTAACGGATACCGCAAATGCTTCCAGGTTCAACCCTGTGCAATATGATGCCTCCTATCTGCAATCCTATATTGAACAGGTGTTACAACTTGAGGCGGTAGCCTGTAAAGATTGGCTTACCAATAAAGTAGACCGATCCGTTACCGGAAAAGTGGCAACCCAACAAACCTGCGGAGCCATTCAATTGCCGCTGAACAATGTTGGGGTTATGGCACTTGATTTCACAAGCAATAAAGGCATGGCTACCGCCATTGGCCATGCCCCCGGTGCGGCCCTTGTTGATGCGGCAGCCGGAAGCAAGCTTGCCATTGCCGAAGCGCTTACCAATATTCTTTTTGCGCCACTTGCACATGGATTAAAGGGAGTTTCGCTAAGTGCCAACTGGATGTGGCCGGCAAAACAAGCTGGCGAAAATGCGAGACTATACCAGGCGGTTGAAGCGGTAAGTGATTTTGCCATCGCCTTGGGCATTAATATCCCAACAGGAAAAGATTCGTTATCGATGACGCAGAAGTACCCCAATGGTGATGTCGTTCTTTCCCCGGGAACGGTTATCATTTCGGCAGTAGCTGAGGTTGCCGATATACGCAAAACAATTTCGCCTGCATTGCAAGCGGTAGATCACACTTCCATCGTTTACATCGATTTATCGAAAGACCACTATAAGCTTGGCGGCAGCAGCTTTGCCCAGATCAACAACACATTAGGCCATGAAGTACCCACCATTGGCGATCCACAGTATTTTGCATCAGCATTTAACGCTATCCAGCAACTCATCAGCACTGAAGAAGTAGTGGCCGGTCATGACATTTCATCCGGTGGTTTAATTACAACACTCTGTGAAATGTTATTCCCATCAATAGGGTTGGGTGCCCATGTTGATATCTCTTTATTGGGGGAAGATATCATCAAAATTCTTTTTGCTGAGAACCCGGGCGTTGTACTGCAATTAAAAAATGAAGCGCTGCAAGCATTAGAACTTCAACAGGTTAACTATAAAAAAATCGGGCATATAACCACATCACGCGAATTGGTTATTCAACACCTTGGCCGGTCTTATCCGTTTTCCATCAATTCCCTGCGGGACATTTGGTTTACAACCTCCTACCTGTTGGACAAAAAACAGCGCAACCCCGGCCATGCAAAAGCCCGGTTCGATAATTATAAAAAACAACCGCTGGCGTACGCTTTTCAAAAAAGCTTCACAGGAAAGTTATCAGCCTATGGCATGGATGCAAAACGAAGAAAACCTACCGGTATAAAAGCAGCGATTATACGCGAGAAAGGTGTAAATGGCGACCGTGAAATGGCTTACTGCCTTTACCTGGCAGGCTTTGACGTTAAAGATGTGCACATGACCGACCTGGTCTCCGGCCGTGAGGACCTGGCTGATGTGAACATGATTGTTTATGTTGGTGGGTTTTCAAATTCCGATGTGCTGGGATCGGCAAAAGGTTGGGCTGGTGCTTTTTTGTATAATCCAAAAGCCAAGCAAGCCCTTGATAATTTCTATAAACGAAACGATACATTAAGCCTTGGCGTATGCAACGGCTGCCAGCTTATGATGGAGTTGGGGTTAGTGTACCCCGAAATGGGTGCCAACCATCCACGCATGCACCATAACGGTTCAGGGAAATTCGAATCCGCTTTTGTAAACCTTTCTATTCCAGAAAATAACTCCATTATGCTTGCCTCACTGACAGGAACCCGATTAGGCGCTTGGGTGGCCCATGGTGAGGGGCGGTTTATCCTGGCTGATGGTTCCTATTCAACTGCTGCAACGTATTCGTACGCACAATATCCCGGTAATCCCAATGACTCCGATGGTGCCGTAGCCGCTCTGTGCTCACGCGATGGGCGGCACCTGGCAATTATGCCGCACATCGAACGATCTATGTTCCCCTGGAACTGGCCTTATTACCCGGCCGAAAGGAAAGCTGATGAAATTTCGCCTTGGATTGAGGCCTTTTACAACGCCCGCGAATGGATTGCAAAAAAAATAACGCAACCTTTTACTTAAGTTATTGTTCCTTTAGGGCCGGGGCATTACCTTCATTAATCTAAATTTATTCCCTATGAGAAATTTATTTCTTCTCATGCTCTCCTCTACCCTATTAGTTGGCTGCCTGGGATACAAGGAATTGCCGGTTGAATACGATTACAGTTATAAAGGGCAATTTAAAAAGTACCGAAGCTTTGAAATCATGAAACCCGCTGGCCTGTCGGATGTATCGATGGCCAATGAACAAATTGAATCAGCCATCATTTCTCGTATGAAATTTCTGGGCTATCGCCAAACCGACAATAAACCCCATTTACTCATTAGTTTCAGGATGTACGAAGACAGTTTAAAATTCAATGGGTACAACCAACCTGAAATTGAAGAATGGATCAAAAACCAGGATCCTAACCTGAATTACGATCGGAAAAAACTTGATTTACGAACCGGGACCCTTCTCATTCAATTTTACGACAGGCGACAAAACCGTTCGGTTTGGCAAGGTTATGCAACTACCCTATATGGCCCTATAGATTACAATAACCAACGGCACCTTCGTAATGCTGTTATTTCAATTTTAGATAAATACCGGTTCTGGGCTGAAGGGTTTATGGAAGGCACCGCCAGTAAGGACACCGATATATAACACCGCAAAAAGTCCAGAAAAATCAGGGGCCGAACTCCTTTTTCAGAAAATTAATTCTACCTTTGCAATCCCAAAAAATAGGGTTTTCTTGCTTTAAAACAAGGAAATTGTCCGATGGTGTAACGGTAGCACAGAAGATTTTGGTTCTTTTAGTCAGGGTTCGAATCCTTGTCGGACAACAAAATCCCTCCCAGGCGGGAGGGATTTTCGTTAAAATCCAACAGCATGGCGGTAAAGCTTTTTAGCGGCAGAGCAACTACATATCTGGCAGAAAAAATTGCTGATGCCTATGGCGAATCCCTGGGCAAAGTAATGTACCAGCAATTCAGCGATGGAGAAATGTCGCCCTTTATTGCCGAATCAGTGCGGGGCCACGAGGTATTCCTTATCCAATCTACCATACCGCCATCCGATAACCTGATGGAGCTTTTGCTGATGGTTGATGCCGCTAAACGGGCCAGTGCTTCCAGCGTAAACGTAGTAATACCGTATTTTGGATATGCCCGTCAGGATAGAAAAGACAGGCCACGTGTGTCCATTGCAGCCAAACTTATTGCAAACCTTATATCAGCGGCCGGTGCCGATAGGATAATGACCTGCGACTTACATGCCGATCAGATACAGGGATTTTTTGACATTCCGGTTGACCACCTGGATGGTTCATACATTTTTGTTCCATACCTGAAATCACTCCAATTGGATAACATCATATTCGCATCGCCCGATGTTGGTGGTATTAAGCGCGCCAGAAGCTTCGCTAAGTTTTTTGATGCCGACCTGGCCGTGTGCGATAAATACAGGAAAGAAGCAAACAAAGTGGAATCGATGCGATTGATTGGTGAAGTGGAAGGGAAAGACGTTATCCTGATCGATGACCTGGTGGATACCGCAGGAACCATTTGCAAAGCTGCTGCCTTGCTGAAAGAAAAAGGTGCAAAAACAGTTCGCGCGGCTTGCACACACCCGGTATTGTCCGGTAAAGCTTACGAAAACATTGAAAACTCGGTGTTGGAGGAATTGGTCGTTGCCGATACATTGCCCTTAAAGCATGCGACACCTAAAATTAAAGTATTAACCGTATCGGATTTATTTGCGAAAGCCATTCGCAAAATCCACGATCACGAATCAATAAGCTCCTTATTTATAAAACTTTAATTCATATAACTAACTAAATTTTAAAACTATGAAAACTGTTGAGGTTGTAGGGTATAAAAGAGCGAATCTCGGCAAGTCTGAATCTCAAAGACTGAGAAATGAAGGATTTGTTCCCTGTGTTGTTTATGGCGGAGATCAGCAGGTGCATTTTTATGCGCCTATGATCCTTTTCCGCGAATTGGTGTACACCAATGAAGCGCACTTTGTTCACCTGAACATTGAAGGCGAAGAAAGTCAAGCCATTCTTCAGGAAGTTCAATTCCACCCGGTAAGTGAAATTATCCTGCATGCCGACTTCCTGAAAATTGAAGAAGGCCGGAAAATCAAAATGAATATACCGATACGCCTGGTTGGCAAAGCCCCCGGTGTAGATAAGGGCGGTGCATTGATCCGGAAAAAAGCTACGCTAAAAGTTTCTGGGTTCCCCAAGGATATGCCTGATCATATTGATGTGGATGTATCAACACTCGATTTCCACCATGCCGTTAAAGTTAGCGACATGAAAATGGAAGGACTTGAATTCCTTGATCCGAAAGCTGCTGCCATTGCTGCGGTTGAAGTGCCACGTGCCGCGAAACTGGCGGCTGAAGAAGCTGCTGCTGCACCGGCTGAAGGTGCTGCACCGGCTGCTGGTGCTGCTGCACCGGCTGGTGATGCCAAGAAAGCCGAAGCACCTAAGAAGGAAGAAGGCAAGAAATAATACTTTGAAAATTGCCTTAGTTGGTGATTTGAAAATTTTGCGTCTTTTTGAATTTAAACCTTCCCGGTACCGGGAAGGTTTTTTTGTTGGTCATGGAATCATAAATTGAAATGAAATTTTCAAATCAATTCATTTTCAAATTTTAAAATTAATCGTGTGAAATACCTGATTGCCGGACTTGGAAACATAGGACCAGAATATGAGTTGACCCGTCATAATATTGGTTTCCTCGTGCTTGATCGACTGGCCGATGTGCAAAAGGTTTCTTTTACCATAACCCGTCATGCAGAAAAAACCGAACTAAGGTTCAAAGGCAAGCAAATTCACCTGATTAAACCCACCACTTACATGAACCTTAGCGGTAAGTCCATTGCCTATTGGCTTCAGGAACTGAAAATACCAAAAGAAAACCTGCTTGTGGTGGTAGACGATATTGCTCTACCCTTTGGAACATTGCGCATGCGCAAACAAGGCAGTGCAGCCGGCCACAACGGGCTCACCCATATTGAACAGGTTCTTGGGGGATCAGACTATGTGCGCCTACGCTTTGGTATTGGAAAGAACTTTAACAAGGGACAACAGGTAGACTATGTACTTGGAAATTTTACACCAGAAGAATTTCAGGCATTGCCACCGCTGATGGATAAAGCCAGTGAAATGATTTTATCTTTTTGTACGATCGGTGCTGATAAAACGATGAGCCTCTATAATTCTTGATCCCTGAACTTTTATTAGTGATTTGAATAATAACTAATGACCAATAATTAGCTAACCGTAGAACCCGGAGTGACTATTTCTGAAGGAAATACAAGTCTGAGCTTTCCATCCACATCTTCCGCCATTAAAATCATTCCCTGTGATTCAATCCCCATCATTTTGCGAGGCGCCAGGTTAGCGATTAAAGTAACTTGCTTACCTACCATTTCTTCGGGGGAATAGTGTTGTGCAATACCACTCAAAACCGTTCGCTGATCCACACCGGTATCAACAATTAGTTTTAGCAACTTATTCGATTTCTCCATCCGCTCAGCCGACAACACCTTACCGATTCTTATATCCAATTTAGCGAAATCATCAATTGAGATTTCAGGTTTTAATGCCTTAACGGTTGAAACCGGTTTCTCGTTTTCCATTTTTGTCTTTCGTAATTTTTCAATTTGCTTACCAATTTCTTCATCCTCAACATTTCTGTACAGCAATTCTGGTTTTCCCAACAGGTGGTTGGCAGGAATCGCATTTATCAATTCCTCTTTTACCCACAATTGCTTCCACATACCATCCAGGGAGGCACCATTCAATTGCTTCTTCATATTCAACGAAGCATCCGGAAGAAACGGATCACTTGCTACGGCAAGATTAGCCACCATGTTAAGGGCATTAGATAAAATAAAACCCACTGCCTCCATATCTTCTTTGGCTAATTTCCATGGCTCGGTATCGGCCAAAAATTTGTTGCCTATGCGGGCTATGCTCATCAGTTGAAACTGAGCTTCCCTGAACCTGAATTCCTGGAGCGCACGGATCATTTCCTTCACACAGACGTTCAGATCAGCCTGCACCTTTTGATAATGCTCCAGGATTTTCTTTCTCCTTTCATCCGTGCCGGATAATTCAAATCCGGTTGGGACTTTGCCACCAAAATATTTCCACGTAAGCACCATTACTCGGTTTACAAAATTGCCCAGAATGGCCACCAGTTCACTATTTACCTTTTGTTGGTAATCTTTCCAGGTAAAATCGGCATCTTTTGTTTCGGGTGAAATAGAGGTTAGAACGTAGCGAAGTTCATCCCTTCTTCCCGGAAAATCAGCCAGGTATTCATGCAACCAAACTGCATGGTTACGCGATGTGGAAATTTTATCCCCTTCAAGGTTTAAAAACTCGTTAGCCGGAACATTATCGGGTAAAATGTAATCGCCTGCAGCTTTTAATATGGACGGGAAGATTATGCAGTGAAATACAATATTGTCCTTGCCGATAAAATGGATCAGTCGGGTTTCGGTATCTTTCCAATACTTTTCCCAATCCTTAGGTTTTAACTCTTTGGTGGCCGATACGTAACCAATGGGTGCATCGAACCAAACATACAGAACCTTGCCCACGGCATCAGGCAAAGGAACAGATACGCCCCAGTCAAGATCGCGGGTTATGGAGCGTGGTTGTAAGCCCTGATCGATCCATGATTTACACTGACCATAAACATTAACCTTCCAGTCTTCTTTGTGGCCCTCAACAATCCATTCCCGTAACCAGGATTCGTATTTATCAAGCGGAAAATACCAATGCCGGGTGGGCTTAAGCACAGGGGTTTTTCCCGATACGGTAGAACGCGGATTGATCAACTGTTTTGGGCTTAAACTAGTACCGCATTTTTCACATTGATCTCCATAAGCATTGGAGTGTCCGCAGTTTGGGCATGTTCCAACGATGTAGCGATCGGCCAGAAAAATCTGCTCCTGCTCATCAAAATATTGATCAGATGTTTCCTCCAGGAAGATTTGCTTATTGTAAATATTCGTAAATAACGCTTGTGCTGTTTCGTGATGCGTTGGGTTAGAAGTACGTGAATAGATATCAAAGCCTATCCCGAAATCAGCAAAGGCCCTTTTCATCAGCTCGTGATATTTGTCAACAAACTGTTTGGGTGATATACCTTCCTTTTTGGCACCTAAGGTGATGGCCACACCATGCTCATCAGATCCACAAATAAATATCACATCTTCACCCCGCTGACGCAAAAACCGAACGTATGTATCGGCCGGTAAGTAGGCCCCGGCAATATGCCCGATATGGAGCGGCCCATTGGCATACGGGAGTGCAGCCGTAACGGTGGTGCGTTTAAATTTCTTCATAAAACTGTAACGAACTAATACAACTAAACCGCAAAGATGAACATTGAAATGGAGGTAAAAAAATTTACACCCGAACCGGAGGAGGGATCATCTTATTGTCTTCCTTCTTTTCCAATAGTGCTTCCGGTATTTTCAAGGGCAGGGTAACATAAAATTCAGTGAAGGATTCCGGGGTGAGGCGTAAGCCAACATCGCCACCAAGGCGGGTGGATGCTTGCTTAATCAGGTACAGGCCCAGACCGCCCGTGCCTGATTTTTCAGATGCCCGGGTGAACATTTGAAAAATCTTATCCGGCTGAACCGAGGATATGCCTACCCCATTGTCAATCACGTGGATGTTTAGGTTCTTCTCATCGGTATAGATCCTGATCAGGGCAAACGGTTGGATCCGTTCGGAGTCGTTATAAAATTTAACTGCGTTATCAATAAGGTTTTCAATGATAATCCGCATCAACGCATCATCCGACTTTATGTTCATGTTGCGTTGGATTTCGCGCTTGAATGTGAAATCGGCCGGTAACCCCTTTTTCGACTCAAACCGGATGATATCATCCACGATCAGGTCTATATCAAGCGGTTCGGGATTTGGGGTAGCATTATTGATTTGATTGATGATGAGCAGGCGCGTGAGAATACGGTTTAATTTCGTTGCCGTAACATCCAGTTTGCGCAGGTAATCCAATGCCAGGTCATCTTTCACATCAATGAGGGCCACATTGCACATTCCCTTTAAACTGGCCAGTGGGCCACGTATATCGTGCGATGTTTTATAAATGAAGTTATCGAGTTCCTTATTTACATTATCCAGTGCCTGATTTGAAATCAGCAGGTCGGCTGTAGCCTTATTCACCTCTGCTTGCAAAGTATTGGAATGTTGCTGAAGTTGTTTGTTCTGCTCGGCAATAATGGCGTTGGCATCCGAAAGTTTGGCGTTAACCCTGCGCTTTACTTTATTACTTTGAAACAATACAAAAACTAACAGGGCAGCTAAAAAGGCAATAGTTCCTATAGCCAGGTTAAGCATGCGCTGGCGAGAGAGAGCTTCTTCTTTTAGCGCAATTGTTTTTATGTTTTCGCGCTCTTCAAATTGGGTTTGGGTACGCGCAATGTTTTTCACCAGTTCTTCACCAATCAGGCTGTCTTTCAGGTTTATGTATTGATTCTGATAAACCGATGCATTCTGAAAATCCCTGGAAAGGTTGTAGAGATTCGAAAATTCCCGATAGCTATCCAATAATAGCTGGTTATATTTGTACGCGCGGGCAATTTCTTCTCCTTGTAAAAGATATTCTTTGGCTTCTGGCAACCGATTGGTTGTTATGGCCAGGCGAGCCAGGTAAACAAGGTTTTCGGCCATCCATCTTTTGAAATCTAGTCTTTGCGCCAATTCGTAAGAGACTTTGAAATGACCTTCGGCCTGTTCATAATTCTGTAAATTAAAATTTGCTACGCCTCTGCCAAATTCTCCCTCAACGACAATTTCATCCGAACAATTATTACCACAAATACCAAATCCGGCATTAATGCTTTTTAGTGCTTCCTGGAAATTCTTGAGGTGAATGTTGCAAAGCCCAATGTTTATATAAAGTCTATCCAAGTCGTGTAAGTCGTTTTCACTTAGTTTTAACTTTAAAGATCTAAGATAATAGTCTAAAGCCTTTTCATAATTTTTCAATTTAAAGTAAACAAATCCAATATTATTTAAAGTAATACTCACTTCAGATTTTGTTCCAGTCTCTTCTCTAAGAATTAGTGATTGAAAATGGAAATCAAGAGCCCGATCATACTCAGCCTTTAAAGAATGTGCAACAGCAAGGGAATTCAGAAGAATTTTACGTTCACTCAAGAAATTATTCCGGGTCGAAATTTCTAAGCCATACTCTGCTGCCTTAATTGCGCTGTCGATTTGTTCTAATCTTCGAAAAGCTGAACTAATTACCAAAGAAGCCTTTACTATCCTCAGGCTATCACCAATCTCTAACGCAAGTTGCTGACTTAATCTTGCATTTTTAAGGGCTCCCGAAAGATCACTGAATATATACTGATAAGCTAACTGGTAAAGAAGATCAACCTTCTCTGTTCTAACACTAGTAGTATTCAGCATTTTATTGAGTGAGTCGAGCTCTCTGGTCTGAGAAAAAGCATGAAAAAATTGAGAGAGGCCCAACATAAGTCCCAGTAATAGGCGCACGCTTTTTGTAAAGTTAGAAAATTGGTACACTAGTAATTTCAAAAAATTTATTAGCGAAAACAGTTAAAGTACAACTATGATATTTGCCTAGTAAATTAATAACAAGAACAAAATTTTAGTAATTAATAAACTTAAACCCCATAAAATGTTATGAAAAAGCTATTCTACATCTTTTTATTTCTTTCAGCCAGCTTGGTATCGATAACTTCATGCAGCGAGGAAGAAATTAAACCCTCAACTGAATTGGAAAATGGTGGAGGAGGTCTGTCCACAGATAAAGGTTTCTAAAGTTGTCCATTTTTTAATTGAAAAAAAGTATGAAAAACAAGATAATTTCCGGCCTTATTTTGATAGCTATTGCAACCTTCTCTTTCACTGCAATCTCAACTCAACGATCAGTTATTGCTACGCGTACTACTACTAAAGAACTAAAGGTAGTCAAGAAATTACAAAACGAACCAATCGGTGGTTTTGTATCAGAGGATCAATTTTAACTATTTGTAATTCATAGGGTTACAGTACTTGTGGGTAAAGCCGCGGGTACTGTTTCCTTTTTAACTGCCTTTCAGTAGTTGTCCTCCAACACGAATAGTATTGTCTTCCTGATCGATCCAACTTAAAATTTTAACAACACCTTAATAGTGTGATTCAACTGCTATAGCATTCATTCATTGTAGGGTGTCAAAGAACACCTACTAAAGAACGGTCTATTCATTTTGAGATAAATTCAGGGTTTCAACCAAACACTACAGGCGTTTAACTTCACTTTAGGTTGATGACTGGCAGGTGGTCACCTCAGGATTTTAAACGCCATGATGTTTGATTTCAAGATGAAACCGCTAAAAAGTCGGTTGATCGCCAACCTGTGCCAGGCAGTTAATTGAAATGCCCATGTATAAAAGGTACTTAAAGTGTTACTTTAAGTACCTTTTTTTACAAAATCCGCTTAAACCTTACATGGAAATCAGTCGGTTTTTCGGGGGTAAACCCCTTATCCAACAGGCCAATCAGGGCACCTTATTGAATCTGCAATTCAAACGGCATCCTGGCCTGTACCCCTTCAAACTGCTTCAATTTAACGGCTTGTAGATACCAGGTGTAATACTCACCCATTTCCTTCTTCAGGGTATTGGTGCGGGCATTCTCGCTTAATGATTCCATAAGCTGCTCAAAGAATGGCTTCTGGCGTGGATAAAGTTTTAAAGAGTAATCAGCAAGTCCTGCTGCCTTGGCGGCAATGTCAATGGCATCGTTATAGCCGCCCAGAACATCTACCAATCTGCGTTCAATAGCCTGCGAGCCTGTCCACACTCTGCCCGAAGCCACTTTCTTCAAATCATCCTGGTTCATGCTGCGGCCTTCAGCTGCCTTGCCAGTAAAGGTTTCATAAATTTCTTCGGTGCGTGTTTGCCAAACGTTTTTCTCACCTTGTGTTAACGGGCGACTGATGGTAACCAGTTCGCCAAACTCACCGGTGTTCACTTCATCGAAGGTGATGCCCAGTTTATTTCCTAAAAAACCGCTGGCGTCAAATAAAACACTGAATATCCCAATCGATCCTGTAATGGTGTGTGGTTGTGCCACAATGGTATCGGCTGCCATGGCCAGGTAATAACCGCCCGAAGCCGCATAATCGGACATGGAAGCGATAACGGGTTTAACTTCTGTAGCAAGTTTTACTTCGCGCCACATAGCATCGGAGGCCTGAAAAGCTCCACCCGGTGAATTCACACGCACCACAATGGCCTTTACTTTTTTATTCAGGCGCGCTTTTCGTATTTCCTCAGTTATGGTTGCTGATCCGATAATTCCTTCGCTTGATTTACCCGGCATAATGGTACCATCCGCAACAATCACAGCAATTTCATCTGCACTTCCTTTCCTTTCACTTATGCTCTTATTGTATTTATTACGGGCAATGAATTTTACTTTTTCCGTTTCTTTCAAACCCAGGCGGCCACGAAGTTCGTCAAGCACTTCATCGTAGTATAACAAGTCATCGACAAGCCCATGCTCTACCGCCAGTTTCGCATTCCGCACAAGCATCTTGTCGGATATTTCACGGAGCTTCTGTTGAGGAATGTTTCGCGATTCTGAAATACCCGACAATACGTGATCGTAAATAGAGTTTATCAACGAGGTAAGTTGTAAACGGTTTTCGTTGCTCATCTTCTCCAGCATGAAAGGCTCTACCGCGCTTTTGAAATCTCCCACCCTGAATATCTCAGGTTTGATTTCCAGTTTGTCGAACAGTTTTTTGAAAAAACTGATCTCCACCGTAAGGCCATTGAATTCCACTTCACCTTCCGGGTTCAGGTAAACTTTATCGGCAACAGAGGCCAGGTAATAGGCTGGCTCCGACATCGCATCGGCATAAGCCACCACCCACTTTCCACTTTCTTTAAAATCAATAAGCGACTGACGGATTTCTCCCAAAGTCGAGAAGCCGGTCATGGGAAAACTCACGTTTAGAAAGATGCCTTGAATTTTAGGGTCGGATTTAGCGTGTCGAATGGTTTCCTTCAGCTTTAACAGCCCAATATTTTGTACCTCGCCACCAGGAAAAGGAAGTCCCGCAAAAGGGTTTTCAACTTCTTGCTCCGTAATCTGGGCATCCAGCTTGAGGTGCAATACAGAATTGTTGCTTACCACCACCTTCTCCTCCGCTCCGAGGGAAGCTAAAATGCCAATCATGAGCAAAAAGCTAACTACCGTAAAAACCGTTAAGGCTAAAAGGGCCGCTAAAAAAGACTTGAAGAAATTCATATCAATACATTAAGTTTTACAAAATAAACACAGGCTTCAGCTAATTCGAAGTAAGTTTACCGGCAAATTTATGACAACCGTTCATCTTCTCTTAGGCAGCAACCTAGGTAACCGGGAACACAACTTACAGTTGGCCAGCCGGGAAATTGGTCGGCTTTTAGGGCCGATTATTACAGCCTCTTCTTTTTATAAAACAGCAGCCTGGGGCAAGACAGATCAGCCGGAATTTTATAACCAGGTAGTGGTTTCAACAACCGGAAAATCGGCTGAAGAAGCCCTCCAGTTTATCCGCGACATTGAAGACAGACTGGGCAGAAAACGAACTGAAAAATGGGGTTCACGGATCATCGATATTGACATTTTGTTTTGGGATGATCAGGTCATTTCAACCCCCGAACTAACGATACCTCATCCGGGTATCCCCCAGCGAAGGTTTACGCTGATCCCTTTACAGGAAATTTCTCCGGATTTCATTCACCCCATTCTCCATAAATCTGTTCATGAACTTTTACAAGAATGTACAGATA
Organism: Cyclobacteriaceae bacterium; assembly: GCA_025808415.1. Lineage (NCBI taxonomy): Bacteria > Pseudomonadati > Bacteroidota > Cytophagia > Cytophagales > Cyclobacteriaceae > Cyclobacteriaceae bacterium. The sequence goes on along the minus strand of CP075525.1, from coordinate 1,536,332 downwards.
GGCTACCGGTTGAAAAGGTACTACACTAGATACTCATGGCTTCCACGTGGGGTGCTATTTTCTTCACAAGGCCCTGAAGTACTTTACCGGGCCCGCATTCAATAAAGGTTGTGCCACCATCAGCCACCATCTTCTGTACCGATTGGGTCCACCGAACAGGGGCGGTGAGTTGTGCAATCAGATTTTTTTTGATGGTGTTAACATCAGATGATGGTGAAGCATTTACATTTTGATACACCGGGCAAACGGGTGTACTGAAGTGAGTGGTTTCAATGGCTGCTGCAAGTTCTTCGCGGGCAGGTTCCATTAAAGGGGAGTGAAACGCCCCGCCTACCTGTAGCGGAAGTGCACGTTTTGCTCCAGCTGCTTTCATTTTTTCGCAGGCAATTTCAATTCCTTTTATGGAGCCGGAGATAACTAACTGACCCGGGCAATTGTAGTTAGCTGCCACAACAATCTCATCGGTAATGGAAGCACATATTTCTTCAACTTTAGCGTCATCCAAACCCAGTATAGCGGCCATAGTTGAAGGATTAATTTCACAGGCGCGTTGCATGGCCATGGCGCGTTTGTATACAAGTTTTAAACCGTCTTCATACGAGAGTGCTTTATTGGCAACGAGCGCAGAAAATTCTCCTAAGGAATGTCCGGCTACCATATTGGGCGAAAACGAATCATGAGACAATGCACTGGCAACCGAATGAATAAAGATAGCGGGTTGTGTAACACGGGTTTGTTTTAGCTCATCGGCAGTTCCATTAAACATAATGGAAGTGATGTCAAACCCCAACACATCATTGGCCTGATCAAACAAAATTTTGGCTTTGGGGTTGGCATCGTAAATATCTTTACCCATTCCGGTAAACTGTGCACCCTGGCCAGGGAAAACGTATGCTCTCATAGTGGGATAATATAAGTTTCGAAAATACAAAAGACAGGACAAACGACACAAGCCTTAGGATATAAGACAATCACAATTGCAGATTATCCAAAAAGCGATTCTTTAAGTCAGGTGTTGGTATCCAACATTCATCCTTCTTTCCAAACCACCGATAGCGGTTGCGGGCAACCCAATTATAAATCGGGTCGCGCAGAAAACGAGGAACGATTTTAAAAGTATGAAGTAGTGGCCAGGCACCCGATAAGTGTCGTGCTATTTCCAATGCAGCGTTGCTTCTTTCTTTAAATGTATTGCCCTGCACCAGAATAATACTATGCAGGTGCTGTGTATCCAGTTTAAACTGGCTTGACAACTTTTGTCCAAAGGCTGACTGCAACGAAGCAAATCGAAACTTTGCCGTTGGATCTCTTTTGATAATGAATTGAACGGAATTACTGCAAAGATTACAAACACCGTCAAATAAAACGACCGGCCGGTTTTCTAACGAATCACTCATCGCACCAGATGAACCCAGCCCTTAATAGTTTGATTTCGTTTAGCCGGGTCAGCCATATCGAAGGTTACATTAGCAACATAATAATACACAGCAGAGGCCAGTGCGTTACCATTTTTATCTATACCATTCCACCGGATATAGATTCCGTTTTCATCATTTTTTCTTCCCGAGTAGGCATATACTTCATTTCCCCACCGGTTGTAGATTTTGACATCCACCTGTTCAACAAATCGAGCACATTTTATTCGAAAGGTCTCTGAGTTTGGATCTGCACTGTTGCAAAGCACGTTTGGGCCGGGGTTTTCTTCACCCACCGGTGGCACAAATCCCCACGCTCTGAATTCATCGTTGCAATTATCTCCGTTAGGTGTGAAGATGTTTGGTAACTCATAGTAGGGACAATTCTCAAAACACACTTCATTACTAAACCCGCTTTCATTTCCTGAGCGATCCAGAGCTGTAATTTTATAGCATCGTGCAAAGGATGGTAAATTTGAATCGACATAAAAAGTATCACGCACATTAGTTGCCAGTAAAGAATATGTTCCATCCTTGGTTGATGCCACATAAATATTGTAGCTGCGGGTATCGGAAAGACACTCTACGTCTGTAGGACGATTCCATCGCAAGGTATTACTAAACGTATTGGAATTACAAGCTTCCTGAAAGCGATAATCGTTACAGTCAAATTCTTCAAGAACAAGTACAGGCTCACAAGGTGGATCTTCATCTAAAGGTTGCGCACAAATAATTTGTGAAAAATTATCCTGAGGCACATCAATCTCTGGATTACCATAGCTACCCCGTGTCATTACCCGGTAGCAATAAACGGTGTTGTCATCAAGTCCTTCATCTAAAAAATAAAAACCTCTTTCAAATATGTTTTTCTGGGCGATCAGAACCAGTTCACTTTCCGTGGCACCTTCCGGACCTCTGTATATATAGTGCTCCGGAAATGATTGTATCTGGTTAGACCATGGAACTGCGGCTGACCAGGTTAATTCCATTTGTCGCGATGATGGTCGTAGTTCAAGCCGGACGGTAGAGGCTGGAGCCGATTGATCAAAAGGTTGACCTTGCGAAAAAGCGACTACGCGATAGTTAAAAATTCGATTTTCCGTATCCAGGTCGGTATCGAGAAAGGTTGTATCGCCTGGTAATGTACCCGAATGAACCGGAACGTAATTCGTACCGGTAAATCCTTCGGCACGCTCTAAGCGGTAATCATAGCCATAGGGCTCCTTAGGGAATTGAGCCGGGTCGGCATCAAAAGGTGAACGCCAGCTTACCCGAATTTCGCCATCATTTGTGGATGTCTTGTCGATGGTTACATGCGTAATAACCGGTGCATCAGCCAATATGGGTGGTATACATATTTCCTGCGACACATAACTTTCACCTCCGCCCGGTAACGGAAAAACCGCCACAAGCCGGTAGCAATAGCGCGCACCCGCATCCAGACCGGTATTGGTAAATTGTGTTTGCGAAGATGGTACCTGCCCTATTAAAGAATAGCCGAGAAAAGCAGGCATACCGGTTTGACAATCATCGGGGGTAAAGTTTATGCTATCCACCTTGCGCCATACTTGAATAGAAGCACCCGGCCGTGCGCAGGCGTAGTTCTGCCAATCAAGGTTAGCACTTCGATCGGCAAAATTTACGGTAGCCGTATTCCAAATGGGTGGCGGTGCCACTACTTTTATGCGCCAGGTTTTAAAGGTTACCAACCGGGGGCCTTGGGGCGGGTTGTCGGTTATTTTGAACACCACCTGATAAAAGAGTTCTTTTACATGAACACACGATGTATTCCATGTAAACTGAAGTTGTGCCGGAGGATTGGAAGGTTGAAAATCGTTTGGTCCCGGAACCGGACTAAAGGTTGCCGGTGAAGGGAACCCTAAGGCAAAAATTTCAGAAAAGGCTTCAATTTTTACGGGATGGTTTTCAGGGTCGATACCGAAAATAGTGGCCGTTAACGTAGTGCCTGCCACCACGCATACATCTTCTGGAACAATTAAATCAGGTCGTTCATTGTTGCAGTCTTCCACTATAATCTGCATATCTCTGCGAACAAAACCCAACCTGAACCAGATGCCATTTACTTTTCGCCATTCAACAATTATAAAAGCAATATTGTACTCACCCTGCCGGCCGGGTGCATCCCAAATAATAGTCCCGTCTACAGGATTGATCGTAAATGTTGGTGGGCCGGTACCTTGCTCATTTCCAGTGGGAAAATTATTGTAAAAGCTGGGGTGATTGGGGTCTCTGTAGTTGGCAACGGTTTGATTTTTATCGCGGAGGGGCACCACAAACTCGTATGATAAACTGTCTCCATCCGGATCGAAAGCACCGGGGTTATGAAAAAAAGCAACACCAACACACCCACGGTCGATGGGGGGTATTAGAAGCCTAGGGGTAAATTTATTACAAAAAAAAGGATCCAAGTTAATCTGAGTCTCTAAGTAAAATGTCGTTGAGATAGAGTTATCCATATTTAATACCCCACCATTTCGATTTGGCTCAAGGTAACTTATGGTGTACCTTCCCTCACCAGGATAATCATGCTCGATTGTAAAGGAAGCCTTACCAATTCCTGGACCAAGGGCGGGATCAATTATATTTGGGGTTTCAGGAACAAGAATGCGAGGAGAACCGTCACCAAAATCCAGGTAATCCATTTCGCCACCAAAGAGTACGGGCGAGCCGGTATTGGTATAAACGGTTACGGTTATTCGGAATCTTCGTGTAAAGCATTGCGGAAGAACCCGCTCAGCCACAATTTCTCCAGCCCTTAAATGGGTTGCACTTACAGTAGATACTGAGATTACTGATAAAAATGTAACTACGGAAATCAGGAATATGAAGCCTATTCTTCTCATGAATCAAACCAACATAACCGTAAATGTTATTAATTAAAACGTGCAATTTGTCGGCATAAATATACAGTTTAACGAAAGCAACTGGTAACTTATTGTTAACAAAATAAATTAGTCTGAAAGTTCATTTAATGTCCCCAACTTAAACAACAATTTTATGAAAATCTTTCTATCGAGTACAGTACTATTATGCTTGTTTTCAGTCATCCTAACCGCTCAAAATCTAGGCTCTAATGGGGTCGGTTTTATTGAGAATAAGGGTCAGATTTTGGATCAAAATAAAAAACCTATCTCTGAGATTTTGTATTTGTTTCCAACAGCAAACAACAACGTAACTTTAAGAACTGATGGGTTCAGCTATGATACCTACAATTTAGAATACGGAAATAAACTTAAGACCGAGTCTCAAAGCAAAACCGGGAACACTAATCCCAAAAAAATGTATCATCGAGTCGATGTTTATTTTAAGAATGCAAATCCAAAAGTGCTAATTGAGGCAAGCGAAAAAGCTACTGACTATCTGGTTTATGCTACTGGAATAAATAGTGATAATAATTTAGTGTCTCATTTCAACAAAATAACTTATAAAAATATCTACCCCGGAATAGATGTGGAGTTTATAGCCAATCAAAGTAGCAACAAGCCATTTGAATATAATTTTATACTTCATCCAGCTGCGAATATTAATGACATTCGATTATTATATAAGGGCTCAGATTCTGGTAGTTTGTTAAATGGAAATATTGTTCTCACTCTCACACACGGCCAAGTTACCGAGACCATTCCCGCTAGTTATTTTCTAAAGAGTAAAATACCCGTAGACATTAGTTACGATCTCATTTCAATTAATGAAAATGAGTTATTAGTTGGATTTTCAGGTTCGATTTCTAGTCAAAGTGAAGAAAGCCTAGTTATTGACCCTACACCCCATCTTTCATGGGGTAGCTATTATGGTGGCTCATCGTTCGATCAAGGTGAGGCAATTGCGATTGATGGAAGTGGGAATGTATACATTGCTGGTTCTACCAATTCCACGGGATCTATTGCGACTTCAGGAGCACATCAGACAACAATTTCAGGTACCAATGATGCTTTTATTGCAAAGTTCAATAACGCAGGAGTGAGGCAGTGGGCTACATATTTCGGTGGCACATCAGATGATTCTGCAATAGGTATTGCTATCGATGATTCTGGAAATGTATATGTTGTTGGTGAAACGAGATCAAGTTCTTCTATTTCAACTTCAGGCGCACATCAGACAACTCTTTCTGGTAGTGTTGATGCTTTTATAATTAAGCTGAACTCAAGCGGAGTTAGACAATGGTCTACCTACTATGGAGGAAGTGGTACAGATTGGGCAGAAGGTGTTTGTACGGATGGCTCTGGCAATCTATTTGTTGTTGGAACCACTACTTCAACAAACTCAATTGCAACTTCCGGTGCACATCAAACTACCTATGGTGGTGGAATTCAAGACGCTTTCATTGTAAAGTTTAATGAAAACGGTGTGAGACAATGGGGATCATATTACGGAGGAAGTGGTTCGGATTATGGTGAGGGTGTTAGCATCGATGGATCAGGTAATATATATATTACAGGTGGAGCATATTCAACATCAGGTATAGCAACAACAGGCGCTTATCAAACAAGTCATTCTGGAAATGGTGATGCGTTTTTAGCTAAACTTAATAGTAACGGAGTAAGGCAATGGGGTACTTACTATGGCGGTTCTGGAAGCGATTATTCAGAAGATGTTGCTGTAGACGGTTCAGGCAATATCTATATTGTAGGAAGTACTGCATCCACCAGCTCTATTGCCACAACTGGGGCACATCAAACTTCACATGCAGGAGGAACATTAGACTGTTTCATTGTAAAATTTAATAGCAGCGGAGCAAGACAATGGGGTACCTATTATGGCGGCACACAAAGTGATAATGCTAGGTGTATAGCAACAGACGGCTCCAATAACATTTATATAACTGGTAATACACAATCTACAGGTGGCATTGCCACAAGTGGGGCTTATAAAACCTCTTATGGAGGCGGAATAGATGCTTTTCTAGCAAAATTCAATTCAAGTGGAGCAAGACAATGGGGTTCCTACTATGGAGGTTCTGGTCAAGAATCTGGTCAAGGTATTTCTGCTTATGGCTCAGGGGAAGCAAATGTATATTTAGTTGGGTATACTGCATCAAGTTCATCTATTGCTACATCTGGTGCACATCAAATTACATATGGGGGCGGCTCTTATGATGCATTCATTGCAAAATTTACGTGTGACCCAACAGGAACTATTTCTGTGGTTGGCAACTTTTGCCAAGATGGATATGTGCAATTGACAGCTGGAAGTGGAAGTTCGTATTCTTGGTCAACTGGTGCCACAACTCAGGTTATAACGGTTTATGCAGGCGGGGCATATTCAGTTTCATACATATCCCCAACTGGCTGTAACAAGACAGCTCAAACTTACGTGGATGATAATTGTCCTAGCTGTCCCGATCCCTACAATCCCCTGTGTCCATGTCCACCTGGTGAAAACTGCGCACGTATGAGAACACCTGATGCCGAACAAGAGCAGGATTTGATAGAATCATCTCAACCTGGGCTATTTCCAAATCCAGCAAAAACTGAGTTTAATGTTACATTGTCTACCTCAGCAAATTTTGATACTAAAATTGAACTTTGTGATATGAATGGAAAGGCTGTGATAACCGATATAATCAAGGCTGGTGAAAAAAATAAAACAATCAATACACAACTACTTTCAATGGGAGTTTTTTTAGTAAGGTACATGGACAATGGCGTGCTTCAGGTCAAAAAAATAGTTATTGCGGGTGATTAATGCTATTTAGCGAAGTCAAATTAATTTTTAGAGGTTCCGAAATTAATTTCGGAGCCTCTATTATTTAAAACTTTGTCATGCGCATCATAGGCGAAATACCAAACCCGGATTGCAAAATCACCCTGTTTAGCTGGAATAACCGGTACCTGATCAAACTTGAACAAGGCCTTTTGGAGCAAACGTATAAAATCAACCAGTTTGAGTTAACCAGTGAAAACGACTTGCAAAAGATTGTAAATACTGAGTTTATCAACGATGCCCTCGCCCGGTTTTCCTCCATGGCCAGCACGTTACAGCGGTCGCTCGAAAACTTATAATCAATTCGTGTTTAGCGCAGGTGATTGAAATTATAGTATTTTGTGCCCGTGGAAGTACTGGAGAAAAAGAATAAGAACAAGCAATACAAGCCCATTCTGGAAGGAATACCCGACTGGCCGGTATACCGGCTAAGCCGAAACCGGAAGGAATTTATTGAAGAGGTTGCACAGAAATCTGCTGAGCGCATCAAGCAACTTCGCCCAACCCGCAAACAACTTATTGACGAACTGGAAGCCACCGTTTACCGGGAACAACAACGCATGAAGCGTAACCGCTGGCGCGTTGATCCCCCCGATGAAGGTAAATTCTGGTCGAAGATCAAGCAGGATTTAATTGACCTTTCCGGTAAGCCCCTGGATGAGCATAACCGAAAAGAGGAGGAAATCCTGAACGTAATTGTGCATCGGTATGCCAGTGAAATAGCCGGTAACTTTAAACCCAGCTCCTACCGCTTTGCACGGGAGATGATAAAGTTTTGGTTTTCACGATTACTCAATGCCTCACGCGTTAAAAAATTCGGAGGATTCTTTCGCAATCAATATACACTGCGAGACAAGATTCAGATTGTGGGCAAGGTAAAGCAATTGCGCAGCCTGGCACGAAAGGGCACCATCGTAATGGTACCAACACACTTCAGCAATCTTGATTCAATTTTAATTGGCTGGATTATTCATGCCTTAGGTTTACCGGCCTTTATATATGGTGCAGGGTTGAATCTTTTCAACATGAAAATATTCGCCTACTTTATGAACAGCCTCGGAGCGTATAAAGTAGACAGGCGCAAAAAGAATTTGCCTTACCTGGAAACACTGAAGATGTATTCCGGTATTGCCATTCAACGTGGCGCACATAGTTTGTTCTTTCCTGGTGGCACCCGGTCACGCTCAGGTATGATCGAAAAAATGTTGAAGTTGGGATTACTCTCCACCACCGTGGAGGCACAACGGAATATTTATCTCAATACACCCCCCGGGGAAAAACCGCAGAAAATTTTTGTGGTACCCGTTACGCTTAACTATCATTTTGTGCTGGAGGCTCCGGAACTTATTGATGATTATCTATCCATTAAAGGACAAGATCGCTACCTGCCTGAGCAAGATCCGCATGGCAGCTGGGGACTTGTTAAATTTATGATTAAGTTTTTCACGAAAGGATCTAACATTTCCGTATCCATTGGCCGTGGGTTAGATGTGCTGGGCAATTACGTGGATGATGAAGGTAACAGCCTGGATGTACACGGCCGGGTAATCAACACCGAAGACTATTTCATTTCCAACGGCCAGCTTACAGTTGATGCCCAACGGGAGAATGAATATACCCGGATGCTCAGCCAGCGTATTGTTACGGAGTATCATCGCATCAATCGAATTTTCGCGAGCCACCTGGTAGCGTTTGTGGCATTTGAGATGTGGCAAAAAAAACACCCTAAACTGGATTTATTTGGCTTGTTGCGATTGCCGGAAGAAGAGTTAGCGCTTGATTATGCCGAATTCAGAAAAACCTGCAAGCGCATCCGCAAGAAGATTTACCAACTTAAAAAAGAAGATAAGGCGAATCATGCTACACACCTCAAGGGAAAGATAGATTTAGTGATTAAACACGGTCTTGAGAATGTGGGCATATTTCATCTGAAGCGCCCCCTGCTCTACAATAAAGAAGGCAACATCATCACGCAGGATCTCAACCTGCTCTACTATTATCATAACCGGATGGTTGGCTATGACCTCGAAAAATTTATCTGACACCCGACCTGTAGGCGTAATTGGTGCCGGTAACTTTGGTAGCGCTGTGGCCAACTTGCTGGCCCGCCAGCGCAATGTGCTGTTATATGTTCGCGATGAGAAAGTTAGTAATCGCATATCGCAAACCCGCGAAAACCGTGGCCACACCATCCATAAAAATGTTACCCCTACCAACGATTTGGAATATTTAGCTCGCGCGTGCGAAGTGATTTTTCCCATAGTACCGTCATCGCACTTCCGCTCCATGATGAAAAAACTCTCGCCCCACCTTCACCCCTACCACATATTAATCCATGGAACAAAAGGCCTTGACATTACCCTTCCAAAAGGGCATACGATAGAGTCGGTAACGAAGCTTAACCGAAGTCAGGTAAAAACGATGAGCGAAGTTATCCGCGAAGAAAGTGTAGTGGTACGCGTTGGTTGCCTGGCCGGACCAAATTTGTCGAAAGAGCTTGCTGCGCGACACCCGGCCGCCACGGTAATTGCAAGCCCGTTTAACGAGGTGATTAGTTTAGGTAAGCGTTTATTGCGTAACGATCGGTTTCAGGTGTACGGCAACAACGAATTAATAGGTGTAGAACTGGCCGGGGTATTAAAAAACATAATTGCCATTGCATCGGGTGCATTAAGCGGTATGGGGTATGGCGAAAACGCCCGGGGCCTGCTCATCAGTCGTGGGGTAGTTGAGATGATCCACGTGGGGCGGGCGCTGGGCGGAAATGTAAAGGCTTTTCTGGGCGTAGCCGGAATTGGCGACCTGGTGACTACCAGCAACAGTACCTTAAGCCGCAACTTCCAGGTAGGTTATAAACTGGCACAAGGCATGACGCTCGAAGAAATTTTAGCCAGCATGGACGAAATTGCCGAAGGGGTTAACACGGTGCGCATTGTTAAAAAGTGTGCCGACTACTATAAACTGAGGGCGCCCATCACAAACACTCTTTATAAAGTTCTTTTTGAAGACCTTACCGTAAAGCAGGCCATCAGCTACCTGATGCGTTATCCTTTAAATGTGGATATTGATTTTCTCGATTAGGTCGAAAAATCAGAACAAACACCTAAACCTATCCTGAATAAACCTTAAGCGTTTGCTGAAAAAGCTTTCCTGATTTTCCCGGCTACTGATGCCAACTCCTCTTGCGATGGTTTCAATTTGGGTTGCGAAAAATTAATATCGGCCATGGCATTCATAGGCACCAGGTGAATGTGCGTATGGGGCACTTCAAGACCAATTACCGCAACACCAATGCGCTTGCAGGGTACTGCTTTTTTCACGGCAATGGCTACACGCTTGGCAAAAAGATTAAGCGCTGCGAGCGTCTCATCATCCAAATCAAAAATGTAGTCAACCTCTTGTTTGGGCACCACCAGGGTGTGGCCCATCACCAAAGGCATGATGTCCAGAAAAGCAATAAAGCGGTCATCCTCCGCCACAATGTGGCCGGGGATTTCGCGGCTGATAATGCGGGTAAAAATCGTAGCCATAAGGTTTACACCGAAATGTTTGTTATCTCAAATTCAACATCACCGGCAGGTGTTTTTATAACAGCCGACTCACCTTTTTTCTTGCCCAGCAACCCTTTCCCAATGGGTGACATGGTTGATATTTTTCCGGCCTTCAGGTCCGCCTCTTCTTCCGAAACCAGTGTATAGGTAAACGATGCACCGTTCTTTTTATTCTTGATGGTTACTTTAGCGAGTATAGAAACTTTGGAAGTATCTACGTTGGTTTCATCCAGAAGCCTGGCGTTAGCCAACAGGTCATCCAGGTGCGCAATCTTGGCTTCCAGGTGACCTTGTGCATCTTTAGCTGCATCGTACTCGGCATTTTCGCTCAAGTCGCCTTTGTCGCGTGCTTCGGCAATCTGTTTGGCAATTTCAGCACGTCCCTTGGTTTTGAGTTCATTCAATTCGGCCTTTAGCTTATCCAGGCCTTCGCGGGTATAGTACGATACTTTCTTGCTCATGACAACTTAACTTAAAATACAAATGCATTAAAAAAAGAAACAACGGCCTCAGTGCGGAGGCCGTTGTCATAATGTTGATACAAAGGTAATGGTTTATACCATTTGAACAAAAACGCTATGCACCCACCAATTCGGGCAGGTTGGTTTTAATCTGATCAAAAATTTCATCATCGAACTTGGCCAGGTAAAGTGTTTTCGCTTTTGAAAGCTGTTCTACAGTTAAGCCTTTGGCGCCACGCAGGTCGGCCTTATACAAGCTTGCGTTTTCAAAATCGGCTCCCATCAGGTAACTGTTTTGCATATTGGCTTCCATCAGGTAGGCGTTATTGAAATTCGACTTAATCAAAAAAGCGCTTTCAAACTGAGCCTTTATCAGGAAGGCATCTTTAAAGTTCGCGCCACTGGCATATGCACTTTTTAAGTTTGCCTGGTTAAGGTTAGAGTTTTCAAAGTTGGTTTGATTCAGGCGTGTGTTCTCAAGGTTTGCCTCGATCAATGATGACTGTGAGATGTTGGCCGAGTTAAGGTTTGATCCGCTAAGGTTGGCGTAACTCAGGTTGGTGCGCGCCAAAAAACAATTCACCAGGTTAATTTCATAAATCTTATGCCGGTTCAACCGCTTGATATTACCCACCGTACGGAAGGCCGCTTCTTCCGATTCCCACAAACGGAAGTCATCAATTTCATCTTTATAAAAGCGAATGCGTTGCCGGATTTGCCCGTTTTGGTTGAGCCAGAAAATCAGGATACCGATTACCGCAATGTCGAAAATCATTCCGTGTGCCTCGGCCAGGATTTGCTCCCAAAAGTTATCAAAATCGTTGATGTAATACCGTAGGCTTAAACCGATTACCAGGGTTGCTACCGCCACCAATACAATGGTAGAGGTAAGCAATGGCTTTTCAATTATATCATTGAACGTTTCGCCTAATCGTTTAAACCTGTTCTTCAAAAAAAGCATCGGTAGAAATTATGATCAAATTATTCAGTTTTAACAGATTATCAAAAATTCGCAAGGAGACAAAGCTACGCCAAATTCCTGTTTCACGAACAGTCCATCCACCTGCATAAAACAGGTAATTATTACATTGGTTGGTTACACCAATAGCTTTTTGGCAATGGTTTGAACTTGCTTAAACTTCCCAAAACAACAATTCTTTGTACAATAGCTGGAAGGGCTTACCCACCTGGACTTAAATGAACGTTAGGAACCTATTTCAAACCCTGCCAAAAACTTACATTCTACAACAGCATGTGAACGGTGAAAAAGTAAATGGTTAGGCCAAGCAAATCGTTGGTGGTGGTGATGAAAGGCCCTGAGGCCAGTGCCGGGTTGAACCCAAACCGGTTAAGTATGAGGGGTGTAATCGTACCCACGAATGATGCAAAAATAATCACACTGATTAAGGCAATGGATACTACCATGGAAAGCCTGTACTCACCGAACATTAAAATATTTGCCCCGTACACCAGCGTTGAAAGAAACAATCCGTTTAGGATGGCAACCAGAAACACCTTAATTAAGCGCTGCCATAAACCATCGTAAACAAAACCGGGATTAGCCAAACTTTGCACAATAACCGATGAAGACTGTATACCAACATTACCCCCGGTAGCTTGTATGAGCGGTGTAAAAAAAGCGATGGCCGTTATGCGCGCCAGCTCAGCTTCGAACAACCCCATAAACTTGGCGTTCATCAACCCCCCAACAATTCCAATCAGCAGCCAGGGCAAACGCGCCCGGGTGTTGCGCCACACGCTGTCATCTTCTTCTACATCTTCACTGATACCCGTCATCAACTGGCGGTCTTCTTCGGCTTGTTCAGTAATCACATCCACCACATCGTCAATGGTAATACGGCCTACGAGTTGCCCACGAACATTGACCACCGGTACCGATTCAAGGTCATACTTACGCATAATGCCGGCCACCTCCAGGTCTGACAGATAAGTCTCTACGGTGACAATGTCTTTCTCACATAAATCAGAAACTACTTTTCGGGCATCGGACAACACCAGGTCTTTCAGGGAAACCCGCCCAACCAGAAAGTCGCTGTCATCGACTACATAAACCGCATAGAATTTATCGACATTTTCGGCCTGCTTGCGAACTTCATCAATACATTGAACTACCGTCCAGTGATCGCGGACTTTAATAAGTTCTTTGGCCATCAACCCACCGGCAACATTTTCTTCATAACGCAGCAGTTCGGTAACCTGGGTACGCAACTCGCCATCCAGGGCCGATAACACCTCCTCGCGTGTTTTCACGGGCAACTCGTTCAGGATGTCCGCGGCATCATCGGAATGAAGCATATTTACAATACGCGACAACTCATCCGATTGGTATATCTTCAGGTACTTAACACGGGTGTCTGTGTCAAGGTCATTGATGATTTCGGCCTGTATGTCGATGGGCAGGAGATCAAGCACATACTTTGATTCCTCGGAATTAAACTCGTAAAGCAAGGCCGAAATATCAGCTGCTTTTACACCATACAGGGTTTCGATGATAAACGAACGGTCGCGCTCATCCAGGGCTTGTTGAAACCGCTCAACAAACTCTTTCGTCAACTCAAACTGTACCAACTCCTCCACGATGCTTTTCGATTAATTGGGTAAGGTAAATGAAGTCTTCAACCGTCAATTGCTCTGCCCGCTTGTCCAGCAGCTCATGCGCTAAAAATATTTTTACGGCACCTTCCGGCTGGGCTTGCAAGGCCGCCAAAATTAAATTTTTTAAGGCGTTGCGCAAGGTTTTCCTGCGGTTATTGAAACCTTGCTTAACCACCTGTTTAAACAACTGTTCATCACAGGGTAACTGTGCGCGCTCGTTACGTTCAAGCCGCACCACGGCCGACATCACTTTTGGAGGGGGGATAAAAACACCGGGCGCAACTTTGAACAGGTAATCAATTCGGTAATACGCCTGGAGCAAAACACTTAGTATACCATACGTTTTGCTGCCGGGGGGTGCGGCTATCCGGTCGGCTACCTCCTTTTGCAACATTCCCACTACTTGCCAAACCTGGTCGCGGTGCTCGTAAACTTTAAAAAGAATTTGCGATGAAATGTTGTAGGGAAAATTACCGATGATTGAAAACTTGCCTGAAAAAATTGTTGAAAAATCAGCTTCCAGAAAATCACCTTCAATGATCGATAACCGCGGATAGTGTGTTTTCAGGTAACTCACGGAGTCGCGGTCGATTTCAATAACCTTCAGGTTACACCTGCTTTGTTCTATCAGAAAGTGGGTTAACACACCCATGCCGGGACCTACCTCCAGCACGGCCTCCTGCTCAACTGTAAATTTTAATGACTCAACAATTTTCCCGGCTATATTTTTATCGTGCAGAAAATGCTGACCAAGAGATTTCTTTGGGCGAACCGGAGAAGCTGATTTGTTGAGCATGGCGGTAAAATTACAAAGTGGCCATGAGCAAATAACGATCTAAGATCAGTTCTTTCCGCGCTGCACAAACATTGTAAGCAACTGTAATTTTAGGTAAATAGCGTCCGTTAATTCCTGCTATGAGTACACACCAAAAACCCCGCATCGGTATTACACTAGGCGACCTGAATGGGATAGGCCCTGAAGTTGTGATCAAAGCACTGCACGATAACCGGCTTACCAATTTAATAACGCCAGTTGTTTATGGCTCAACACGGGCGCTGTCATTCTATAAAAAGCAATTAAACATTGAAGAACTAAACTACGGCCATATAAAAACCCGCGGGCAATACATACCCAAAACCATCAACGTGGTCAATTGCTGGGAAGATGTTATTGAAATTAACCCGGGCAAGCCGGCAAAAGAAGCCGGTAAAGCGGCATGGCTTGCCTTGAAGCAAGCCACGCAAGATCTGAAAGAAGGGCTGATTGACGCCCTGGTTACCGCACCCATCGATAAGAATACTATCCATAGTGACGAGTTCCCTTATCGCGGCCACACCGAATACCTGGCCAATTTTTTTGAAGCCCGGGAGTTTGTAATGTTGATGGTGAGCGACAAACTGCGTGTAGGGTTGGTTACCGAACATATTCCGGTTAAGGAAATCACACCCCATATTACCCGCGAACAAGTGGAATCTAAACTTAAAATACTGGAACAATGCCTGCGAAAAGATTTTGGGATAAACAAACCTAAAATTGCCGTGCTGGGGCTTAACCCGCATGCCGGGGATGGCGGGCTTATCGGTACGGAAGATGACACTATACTCAAGCCGATTATCCAGGATTGGAAAGCAAAAGGAAAAATCATTGCCGGGCCATTTCCTGCCGATGGTTTTTTTGCTTCCGGAAATTATTCAAAGTACGATGTTGTGTTGGCCATGTACCACGACCAGGGTTTAACACCTTTCAAATTATTGTGCTTTGAAAGTGGCGTGAATTACACGGCCGGGCTTCCGGTAATCCGCACCTCGCCCGACCACGGCACCGCCTACTCCATAGCCGGTAAGAACATGGCCAACGAAGGTTCTATACGCCAAGCCATCTATACGGCCATTGATGTTGTAAATTCAAGAACACAACCTCCCAAAGATTAGGAAAAGCATTCGTTGATCCATTTTACCATTTAACCGAACCAGGCGCAACAGCATCATTAATTGATTAACTTTGAAGCTACCCTTTCACTATGGATATTGTTACCAAAAAATTGATCAACATTTTAATCCAGTTGGCCGAAGCAGATAAACATTTTGCCAAAGCCGAGCGGGAGATGATTTTTAAAATCGCCAAAGAAAAGAACTTCCCCGAGGCATCGGTAACCGAACTCATCAAAAACCCCGAGCCCATCGAAACCCTGGGAGCACTGTCGCAAGAGCAAAAATTTGAATACCTCTACACCACTATTGAATTGATCTTTGCCGACCACAACATCTTTGACAGCGAAGTTTTGTTTTGCAAAAACGTAGCCATCAAGCTCGGTTTTAAGAAAGGGATCATTGACTATTTTCTGGAGCATTATGGCCGCAAAACCCGCGAAGAATTTAAGGCCGTAGCCATGGGCCAATTCCTGTAGGAAGCCCCAAAAACCCCAAACAGGGCCTTCCTTTTAAAATCTGATTAATTCTCCTAAATTTGCCGACTAATTTTTAAAACCCGTAAGGGGTGGTTCTTTGGAAGCGTATCGTGTTAATATTCAGGGCCTAAGCAATACCATTCACCATTTCGACTACCAGTTTGGTGATGAGTTCTTCAGGAAATATGGGGCCGATTTGGTCTCAGCCGGAAACATCAAGGCCCTTGTTACCCTGGATAAGCACGAAACCTTTATCGAGGCCAATTTTAGCCTTACCGGAACGATAAAATTAGTTTGTGACCGCAGTTTGGATGAATTTGATTATCCAATTGCCATTGACAGGAAGGTGATCTTCAAATTCGGGCATGAACCGGGTGAAGTGAGCGATGAAATCATCGTGATCGACTTTAATACCGTTAGCCTTGAACTCGGACAGTTTATGTACGAATTCATAAGCCTGGCCGTGCCAATGAAAAAACTTCATCCGCGTTTTGAACAAGACGATGAAGCCGAAGAAGGAATTATCTACTCGTCAGACGCGGAAGACAAGAAAGATGAAATAGACCCCCGTTGGGAAAAATTAAAGAACTTGAATAAAAACAAATAGTTATGCCGAATCCGAAACGAAAAACCTCGAAAACCAGAAGAGATAAAAGAAGAACGCATTATAAAGCTTTTGCTAAGGAGCTTGTAGTATGCCCTACCACAGGTGAGCATCACCTGCCCCACCGTGCTTTCTGGCACGAAGGCAAACTTTACTATAATGGTAAGGTGGTGATGGAAAAAGAAGTGCTAGCATAATGCCGGTTAATCACATTTTTGCCCTGACTGCTGGCCCTCAGGCCACCATCAAACAAAAGTGTTGATTCATATTCGATTTAGTAAACGCTCGATGCAAATCGGGCTTTTTCTTTTTTAAAGGATTTAGGCGTACTGTTTTTCAATCTTCAAGCGTATGACAAAAATTCACGCAGCAATTACGGGTGTGGGAGGTTATGTGCCCGATTACATCCTCACCAACAAAGAACTCGAAACCATGGTGGATACCAACGATGAGTGGATAACCTCGCGCACGGGTATCAAAGAACGAAGAATATTAAAAGGCGAAGGGTTGGGCACCTCTTACATGGGCACACAGGCGGTGAAACAACTTTTGCAGAAGACCAACACCGATCCGAAAACCATTGACCTGATCATATTTGCCACCGTAACCCCCGACATGCCCTTTCCGGCAACGGCCAATTTAGTAGCCGACCAGGTAGGTGCCACCAATGCGTTTAGTTACGATATAAGCGCTGCTTGTTCAGGGTTCATTTACGCCCTTACTACTGGTGCAAAGTTTATCGAATCAGGTACCTATAAAAAAGTAATTGTTATCGGGGGTGATAAAATGTCATCCATTATCAATTATAAAGACCGTACCACGTGTATCATATTTGGTGACGGAGCAGGTGCGGTTCTGTTGGAACCTACAACCGAAGAAGTAGGCATTATGGATTCCCTGCACAAGAGTGACGGATCAGGAGCCAACTACCTGCACATGAAGGCCGGGGGAAGCCGCATACCTGCTACACACGCCTCCATTGATGCACAGCAGCACTATGTTTACCAGGAAGGATCAGCAGTATTTAAATTTGCCGTTACCAACATGGCCGATATTTCAGCCCAGGTAATGGAGCGGAACAACTTAAAAGGAGAAGATATTGCCTGGCTGGTCCCTCACCAGGCGAATAAACGTATTATCGATGCTACGGCCAACCGCATGGGCGTTACGGAAAGCAAAGTGATGATGAACATTGAAAAGTATGGCAATACTACAGCCGGAACTATTCCGCTTTTGTTGTGGGATTACGAAAAACAATTGAAAAAAGGCGATAACCTGATTATGGCTGCCTTTGGCGGGGGCTTCACCTGGGGAGCCGTTTATGTAAAATGGGCATATAACTAAACTTACAACCTAACATCTTAGATTTTTAATTTTTTATCATGGCTACTATTTCAGATTTAAGCAGGGGAAATTATGTACGGTATAATGGAGAAATACTCCAGATAGAAGAACTTCAGCATCGCACACCCGGTAACCTAAGAGCATTTTACCAGGTAAAGATGAGGAATATACGCAACGGAAAAATTGCCGAGAACCGTTTCAGGCCGGGCGATGAAATTCAAATACTGCGCGTGGAAACGAAGGAATACCAGTACCTGTACCCGGAAGGCGACAGCCTGGTGTGTATGGACAATGAAACCTTCGACCAGATTTACCTCGACAAAAATTTGCTGGGCGACTCAGTAAATTTCATTAAAGAAGGTGTTACATTATTGATTGCCTTTGAAAACGGAACCTCGCCCATCACAGCCGAAGCCCCGCCCAGTGTAGTTATGGAAATCCAGTATACCGAACCGGGCATACAGGGCGACACCGCCACACGTACATTAAAAGCTGCCACACTTGAAAATGGGGCTGAAATCAGGGTACCTTTATTTGTAAATACGGGCGACAGCGTAAAAATCGATACGCGCACCGGTGACTATATTGAGCGTGTAAAATAAAAAGTGTATTATGGCTAAAAGTAAGGCAACAAAAACATCCAAAACCGGAACAGCGCCAACACGGCCAACTTCCACCAACACATCAACAACTATGAAAACAACCGAAATACGCGACCTTATTGATTTTATTTCCAAAACAGGGCTGAATGAAGTAAACATCGAAACCGGTGAATTAAAACTTCACATCAAGCGCGAACCCGACCAAAAAGTATTGAAATCATCCGCCCCGGTTGTAGCTGCGCCTGTTCAAACCGTGGCAC
Organism: Cyclobacteriaceae bacterium; assembly: GCA_025808415.1. Lineage (NCBI taxonomy): Bacteria > Pseudomonadati > Bacteroidota > Cytophagia > Cytophagales > Cyclobacteriaceae > Cyclobacteriaceae bacterium. The sequence continues at coordinate 1,517,347 of CP075525.1, read as the reverse complement.
CGGCAATACAGCCACAAACGGTAGCGCAAACTGCCCCCCAACCAAAAGCTACCCCAGTTGCCGAAGCATCATCGGGTAAGAAAACAGTTGATATTAAGTCACCCATGATCGGAACATTCTATCGTTCCGGAAATCCCGATTCGCCCCCGTTTGTTTCCGTTGGCGATAAAGTTTCCAAAGGCCAGACCCTTTGTATTATTGAAGCGATGAAACTATTCAATGAAATTGAATCAGAAGTTTCAGGCACCATTGTTAAGGTTAATGTGGAGAATGCATCACCGGTTGAATATGACCAGGTGCTGTTTGTTGTTGAACCCGATTAAGACACATTTAAGATTTTAGATTTAGGATTTTAGATTCATCAGAAGTTCAAGTCGTTCTGGGTTAAATCAAAATCTTAAATCGTAAATCGTAAATCTAAAATCAGAACTATGTTCAAAAAAATATTAATAGCCAACCGAGGTGAAATTGCCCTGCGCGTAATACGCACATGCCGCGAAATGGGTATCAAAACCGTTGCTGTTTATTCAACAGCCGATCGCGAAAGCCTGCATGTTCGCTTTGCGGATGAGGCCGTGTGCATCGGTGCAGCGCCAAGTAAAGATTCCTATTTAAATATTCCTCGAATAATCTCAGCAGCAGAAATCACCAATGCCGATGCCATTCACCCCGGTTATGGTTTTCTTTCTGAACGCGCAGAATTCTCTTCCATTTGTCATGAGTATGGAATAAAATTTATCGGCCCTACCCCGGCCATGATTGAAGCCATGGGCGATAAATCGACAGCCAAGGATACCATGAAAAAAGCAGGCGTTCCTACCATACCGGGTTCAGATGGTTTGCTCAGTTCTATGGAGGAAGGTGTTAAACTCGCCAAAGATATTGGCTACCCGGTTATTGTTAAGGCTACTGCAGGCGGTGGCGGTAAAGGCATGCGCATCATCAACAATGAATCGGAATTTCAAAAAGCCTGGGATGATGCCAGGCGCGAAGCCGGTGCTGCCTTTGGCAACGATGGCCTGTACCTTGAGAAATTTGTGGAGGAGCCCCGACATATTGAAATTCAAGTGGTAGGCGATCAATATGGAAAGGTGTGCCACCTTTCTGAGCGCGATTGTTCTATTCAGCGCAGGCACCAGAAGTTAGTTGAAGAAACACCTTCGCCTATTGTAAGTCAGGAATTGCGCGAACAAATGGGAGAAGCTGCCATTAAAGGCGCACAAGCCATTAACTATGAGGGAGCAGGAACGATAGAGTTTCTGGTAGACAAGCACGGCAAGTTCTACTTTATGGAAATGAACACCCGCATTCAGGTGGAACACCCGATTACCGAAGAAGTTACCGACTACGACCTGATTAAAGAGCAGATTAAAGTTGCCGCAGGTGTACCCATTTCGGGTAAAAACTATTTCCCGAATTTGTTTTCGATGGAATGCCGTATTAATGCCGAAGACCCAGCCAACGGCTTCCGCCCTTCACCTGGAAAAATTACCAACTTGCACTTGCCCGGTGGGCATGGTGTGCGTATTGACAGCCATGTGTATGCCGGCTACACCATCCCACCCAATTACGACTCGATGATTGCCAAACTTATTGTAAGCGGTCAGTCAAGAGAAGAAGTAATCACCCGTATGAAACGCGCGTTACAAGAATTTGTAATTGAAGGTATTAAAACCACAATACCTTTCCACATTAAACTGATGGACAACGCTATTTTCCGGTCGGGTAAGTTCACCACTAAGTTTTTGGAGACTTCGTTTGATTTCAGCGACCTGAAATAAAAATTAAGGAGGCTGTCTCAAAAGGGGCAGCCTCTTTTTGTTCAGGATTTAACGTGCTCTTCGACATTTGAAATGTCGAAGCTAAGACAAAACGGATTTTAAATCCTTTGTATCCGGGTTCGGGATTACAAATCCCGAACAGCGTTGATTGAGGGGGATTAAAAAAACATTCACCTTGAAAACATTACTTATTACCCCCGAAGGCCTGGAGAAGTTAAAAGCGGAACTGGATCACCTCTGGCGGGTGGAGCGGCCGGACATCACGCAGAAGGTGTCATGGGCAGCCAGCCTGGGCGACCGTTCTGAGAATGCCGACTACCATTACAACAAAAAGCGCCTTCGCGAAATAGACAGGCGCATTTTGTACCTGCGCAAACGCATTGACGACCTGAAGGTAGTGCACTACTCCCCTTTCCAGGAGGGCAAGGTGATGTTTGGCGCCTGGGTGGAAATTGAAAACGACAAAAGCTTGAAGAAATGATTCCGTATCGTAGGGGGCGAGGAAATCATTGGTTCAACCGACTGCATCTCCATCGACTCACCCATGGCCCAGGCACTCCTGAAAAAAGAAGAGGGGGATGAAGTGGTGGTACAAACCCCTGCGCATCAGTTTACTTGGCGCATCACGAAGATTGAATACCAGAAGCAGGAAGGAAGCGCTGCAGAGAAAGAGGTTCCTGGCGAATAACATGGATTGGATTTAATCCTGTTTCTTAAACTTCCTCCGGACCTTGGCCGGCAGTTTCTTAAGGCTGGCCTTTTTCAGCTGGATGCGCACCACACGTGCTCTTCGACATTTGTAATGTCGAAGCTAAGATAAAACGGATTTTAAATCCTTTGTATCCGGGTTCGGGATTATAAAGCCTGCGATAGGCAGGTCCCGAACAGCGTTGATACCTCCTCCTATTTACTAACCTCCACCTTCTCAATCTCACGCACCAATTCATCATACCACGCCTGTCCGTATTTTCTTACCAATGGATCTTTAAGAAATTTATAGAGGGGCACCTGTAACTCCTTGCCCAAGGCGCAGGCGGGTGAGCAAATACTCCACTTGTGATAATTCACGGCTTCAAAATTTTTCTTTTTGGTTATGCGAATGGGGTAAAGGTGGCAGGAGATAGGTTTCTTCCATGTAATCTTACCATCATAATAAGCCTGCTCAATCCCGCATTTCAATATGCCCTTAGCATCATACAACGCATAGGCACATTCTTTACCACCAATGGTAGGGGTTGAAAAATCGCCATCATCATCCAGCACATGTGTACCCTGCTCTTCAATGGCTTTTATTCCTTCCGGGGTGAGGTAGGGCTTTACTTTCGGATAAATCTTTTTCAGGATGTCCAGTTCATCATCTTCCAGCGGTGCGCCATAGTCGCCTTCCACACAACAGGCGCCTTTGCACTTTTCCAAATTGCAGACGAACTCCTTCTCTTTTATATCGTCCGATACCAGCACATCACCGATCTTGATCATAGGTATTAATTAAGCGCATAAACATAAGGCATTATTTCGGAATAGGATAATCCGGAAATTCAGAATTAATCAGGTTTCGACAGGCTCAACCTGACAAACAAGATAAGTTGGTAAATCACACCGCATCAAACAACGTGAACTGATTGTGAACCGTTTCTTCCACCTCGCGTTGAATAACCCGTGCCGGGTATGCTTTTGAAAATATTCCTACATAGTAAATCGGCAATTCCATCAATCCGGAATCCAGCCGCTGTACCGCCAGTGAACTGTTCATGCCCAACACCAGCATATTGTTGCGGATCATCCGAACGGTGCGCTTGTAAAACTCCAGGTTGCTTTTTACATCCTCCAGCTTTTCAATGTCTTTGTAACCACCCAGGTATTTTTTTAATTTCTCCCGGTGCTCGTTCAGGTAAAAACGATAGTTGTGCCGGTCGTTCAGGCTAAAGGTAAACGGAACAACAAAGCTAAAGCCCATGCCTTGCAGCGTGTCCAGCATCGAAAAGGGCACATCAATGGCAAACGGATCGACTATACAAAACACGCTTACGCGGTATCCCCGTTTTGATTGCGGAACGTAATACTGAAGTTTCTCCGGCAGTTTCTCCAGCGAATCTTCAAAAATCAAAACATTTTTACCCTTGAAATATTTGTTAACCCTGATCTTCAACGCTTTCGCGGATTCCGGATCGCGCTCACAAAATATCCATTTCGAAATGGGAAGATCGGCCTGCAACGAGGCGAGGCACGACCCGGCAAACAGTTCTTTCTGGTAGCCTAACGAATACAATCCGCTGCCAGCAAATAAATCCACCACAATAATCTCATCCGATTTTTCAGCGCAATGGGTAACAAAAGATCGCAAATACCGCTGGATGAGTTGAACTTTTACTTTAAACCACGGCTCGGCTGCCGTTATGGGAAACCCATCGTGAATAAAAAAAGAGTTATCGGATGATGTCAACTAAAAAGCGGTTTAACAAAAGTAGACGGATCGGAAGAATAATTTCAATTCAAACAGGAAAAAATATAAACCGAAACTTTATTCATGGTGTTGATCGCTTAATTTGCACCCCGATATGGATTACCTGGATCAACTGAATGAAGCGCAACGTGAGGGAGTAATCAACACCGAAGGCCCCACTATGATTATTGCCGGGGCCGGCTCAGGAAAAACCCGTGTACTGACCTACCGCATTGCCCACCTGATTCGCGATAAGCAGGTGGATCCCTTCAGTATTATGGCGCTGACGTTTACCAACAAGGCCGCCAAAGAAATGCGCGAGCGGATTGAAACCGTTGTTGGCGGTGATGCCCGCAACCTGTGGATGGGTACGTTTCACTCGGTATTTGCACGCATCCTGCGGGCCGAAGCACACCTGTTGGGGTACCCCAACAGCTTTACGATCTATGATACTGACGACTCCAAAACACTGATAAAAAACATTGTTAAGGAACTGGGTCTTGATGAGGCCACCTACAAAGCCAATGTGGTGTATAATCGTATTTCAGCCGCCAAGAACAGGCTGATAAGCTGGCAGGAATACCTCGCCAACCCGGAGTTGAAAAGCGATGACGCTTCCAATATGCGCCCGGAGATGGGCAACATTTATAAAGCCTACGCCCTGCGTTGCTTCAAAGCTGGCGCTATGGATTTTGATGATTTATTGTTCAATACCGACAAGCTCTTTAAAGAACACCTGGAGGCGCTGAACAAATACCAGCACAGGATCAAGTATGTATTGGTGGATGAGTTTCAGGACACTAACCTGTGCCAGTATTTCATTATCCGCAAACTTTGCTCACGCTGGGAAAATATTTGTGTGGTAGGCGATGATGCGCAAAGCATATACGCTTTCCGCGGAGCAGATATTACCAACATACTGAATTTTGAACGCGACTACCCTGACCTTAAAGTTTTTAAGCTGGAGCAGAATTACCGCTCCACACAAACCATCGTAGAAGCGGCCAACTCAGTTATCCAAAAAAACAGGGCCCAACTTCCTAAAACGGTCTGGACGGCCAACGAAGAAGGAAACCTGGTAGAATTGATCAAAGCCGTTTCGGATAATGAAGAAGGGCGGTTGGTGGCTTCGTCCATCTTTGAGGAAAAGATGCAGCACCAGCTCAAGTTCAGCGACTTCGTTATACTCTACCGAACCAACAGCCAGTCACGGGCAATTGAAGAGGCCTTGCGCAGGATGAACATCAAATACAAAGTGGTTGGCGGGTTATCGTTTTATCAACGAAAGGAAATTAAAGATTTACTGGCCTACCTCCGTTTTGCCCTCAATCAAAACGATGAAGCCTCTTTCAGAAGAATAATCAATTTACCCAAGCGGGGAATTGGCGATACCACCGTTGATAAGATTGTTATTGCCGCCAATGACCACGCCATTTCTATTTGGGAAGTGTTGCAAAATGCTTCATCGTTTATTGGCGGCCGCGCAGCCGGAGCGGTAGATGATTTTGTTACACTTATCAAACGCTTTAGTATTGAGATTGAAAGAAAAGATGCCTATGATGCGGCCTTTGAAATTTCTAAAGGTTCAGGTTTACTGCGTGAATTGTATGAAGATAAGACCGTAGAAGGGTTAAGTCGTTATGAAAACGTTCAGGAATTATTGAACGCCATTAAAGAGTATGTAGATGATCCGGAGAAAACAGACAAATCGCTAAGCGCTTTCCTTCAAGATGTATCACTCATTACCGGGCAGGATGAAGACAAGGATAAAGATCCGGAAAAGGTTACGCTGATGACCATCCACATGGCGAAAGGTCTTGAGTTTAAATACGTGTACATTGTTGGGCTGGAAGAAGACTTGTTCCCCTCGCAGATGATGCTCAGCAGCCGGGCCGAACTGGAAGAAGAACGAAGGCTTTTTTATGTAGCCATTACCCGTGCGCAAAAACGATTGTTTCTCTCCTACGCACTAACACGTTATCGCTTTGGCCGGTTGAAAAATTGCGAACCCAGCCGTTTTTTAGATGACCTCGATCAGCGGTATATCAAAGTCAGTACAAAGTTTAGCGGACTGGAATCCTCTCCGCGCCCGTCAGGAAACTATGCCCGGTCGCTGGTCAATGGCATCAAACGAACAACCTCCTCAGCACCGGTTCAAAAGTCGGCAACCTCCTATAAAACCCCGGTCGACTTTACCCCAAGCGATACCTCCATATTGCAGGAAGGCATGAAGGTGGAGCATCCTAAATTCGGTTATGGAACGGTAACCAAAATGGATGATTCCGGGGCCGACAGGAAGGCTAAAATACTATTTGACGATTTTGGTGAGAAGACCTTATTACTTAGCTTTGCCAAACTCAGAATACACAATTAAGGCAGAATATTGATTTTTACGGTTCTGCATCCATAAATCCAATTACATGATAGGCGAATACAACACCGCAAGACCACACATTATTTTAAAGGAATACGGACGCAACGTTCAGAAATTAGTGGAGTACATCCGTAGCGTTCCCGATAAGGAAAAGCGTACTGAACTGGCCGCTACACTGATTGAACTGATCAAACAGCTTACACCAAGTTTAAAAGACCAACCTGAAAACCCACAGCGCCTTTGGGATGACCTGTACATCATAGCCGATTTTAACCTCGATATCAACAATCCATACCCGGTGCCCGAACCCGAAGTACTTTTCAAGAAGCCTATGAAAGTGGACTACCCGCAAAGCAAGGTAAGGTTCAAGCACTATGGCAAGAACATTGAGAAGCTGGTGAAAGAGGCCATGAAAAAAGAAGATCCATCTGAACGGGAAGATGCGATCATCTACCTGGGTAAACTGATGAAAACCTTCTTCGGAGCCTGGAACAAAGAAACACTGGACGATTCAGTTATCCTCAATGACATCAGGATCATGTCGGAAGGGAGACTAACGCTTAACATCGATAAGGTGCGTGAAGAAAACCTGTTCGAGATGCTTTACCGTGAAAAGAAAAAACTACAGCCTGTACAAGGCGAGCGTGAGCGCGACCGGAACAATGGAGGTGGCAAACACCGCCATCAAAAGCCTTTCAACAAGAATAAGAATCGCAGAAGAAGAGACTAATATTTGTCAGCCTGAGCTTGTCAAAGGCTATTTCATTTTTTTATTTCAGGTTTCAACAAGTGACTGACAGTTCTATTGTGGTTATGGAATAGCCAACAGAAATCTTTATTATTGTCAATTGTTAGCTATCAACTGTTAATTGACTACATGAGTATATTCCGAATTAAGGGCGGTAAAAAACTGAAAGGTGAAATTACACCGCAAGGTGCCAAGAACGAAGCGCTTCAAATTATTTGTGCCGTACTCCTTACCGATCAACCGGTAACCATACACAATATTCCTGATATTCGTGATGTCAACAAACTGATTGAGTTAGTATGTGATTTAGGTTGCCAGGTTGAAAAACTTGACACTGGTTCATATCGTTTTACGGCCAAAACTATCCACACAGAATTTTTAGAAACCGATGCCTATCGTACGAAAGCAGCAGCCCTTCGCGGCTCGGTTATGTTACTCGGCCCCATATTAGCCCGCTACGGAAAAGCCAACATACCTAAACCCGGTGGCGATAAAATCGGGAGAAGAAGATTGGATACTCACTTTATCGGATTTCAAAAACTGGGAGCCGAATTCAATTTCGAATCGAACGATCAGCTATTTCACATTGATGCCAGTCACCTGAAGGGCACGTACATGCTGTTGGATGAGGCTTCTGTTACCGGAACGGCCAACATTATTATGGCGGCTGTGTTGGCAAAAGGCACAACAACTATTTATAATGCAGCATGCGAGCCCTACCTTCAACAACTTTGCCTGATGCTTAACCGCATGGGTGCAAAAATCAGTGGCATCGGCTCCAACCTGATTAGTATTGAAGGTGTTGAAAAATTAAACGGCACCGAGCATACCCTGCTGCCCGACATGATTGAGATTGGTAGCTTCATTGGCCTTGCGGCTATGACGCAATCGGAAATTACCATTAAAAATTGCCGTATTGATATGCTGGGCATGATACCCGATGTTTTTAAAAAGCTGGGCATTAAAATGGAGTTCAGGGGTGATGATATCCACATTCCCGCACAAGCGAATTATGAAATCGAAACCTTTATCGATGGCTCAATCTTAACTGTTGCCGATGCCCCCTGGCCGGGCTTTACTCCCGATTTGATCAGTATAGTTTTGGTAGTGGCTACACAAGCCAAGGGAACGGTACTCATCCACCAGAAGATGTTTGAAAGCCGGCTCTTCTTTGTAGATAAACTGATCGACATGGGCGCACAGATTATTTTGAATGATCCGCATCGTGCTACTGTAATTGGTTTAGATCGCAAACATCCGTTGCGTGGAATAAAAATGGCTTCCCCCGATATTCGCGCTGGGGTAGCCTTACTGATTGCAGCACTATCTGCCAATGGTGTTAGTGAAATTTCCAGTATCGACCAAATTGACCGGGGTTATCAAAATATTGATGGACGGTTGAAATCCTTAGGTGCTGACATTGAACGAATAAACTGATGCAAGCAAAACACATCGGTATTGGCTGTGCAGTTCTTCACTTTCTGATTGCCTTGTTTTCTATTCTTCAATTCGCCTCGCTGGAATTAAGCTTCCAGCTTCCATTTGGTTCATGGCATGACCAAACACCCGTACGGTTTTTTATGGACTTCGCTTTCTTTCTAACGCTGGGTGTTGCTACAGGCTGGTCGGCCTTTAAAGCCGACCGTAGGGTGCAAAAGCTTTTTCAGTTGCTTTCGGTAACTGTTTTTGTGCTGTACTTTCTGAATTAAACCTGAATGGTAAGCCCTATCGGGCAATGATCGGACCCGTAGTACTCATTGTAAATTGTTGCTGATTTGATTTTATCCACCAATAATTTACTGGCCAGAAAATAATCTATTCTCCATCCCACGTTTCGTGCGCGTGCATTGAACATATAATTCCAATAGGTATACTTTACCGCCTCCGGATGAAAATGCCGGAAGGTATCAACAAACCCGGCATCCAATAATTTTTGAAAGCCATCAATTTCAATTTGGGTATAGCCGGCTGACTTGTTGTAGTTATCTTTTGCCCGTGCAATATCAATCGGTTGGTGTGCCACATTCAGGTCACCGCAAATAATAACTGGCTTTCTGCGGTTCAAACCAACCACATACTTACGGAATTCCTCATCCCATTGAGCACGATAATCCAGTCTTTTCAATCCTTCACCTGCATTGGGTGTGTAAACGGTAACCAGGAAAAACGACTCAAACTCAGCCGTTACTACCCTGCCCTCCTGGTCATGTTCTTCAATGGCCATATCGTAGGTAACTGAAACCGGTTCTGTCTTGGTTAGAATAGCCGTGCCGGAATAACCTTGCCGCGCTTTGGATGAATTGATATAGCCTTTGTACTCGGGCATGAGCTCCAACACCGATTTAACATCCTCTACCGAAGCCTTGGTTTCCTGAAGGCATAGCATATCGGGTGCCATGGCTTTTACATCTTTTAAAAAATCCTTTTTAATAATCGAACGGATGCCATTTACATTCCAGCAAACAAGATTCAAAGGAGCCATAAACGAGTAGTAGTTTTAAGGTCTGCAAGAAACTAAGAAATGCAATCTGCCTGCAAGCCATAGGTTAAAAAATAAAAGCCCTTGCTCGATAAGGAGCAAGGGCTACTGTATAGTAGTGGTAAAATGTAAAGGACTGATCAGGCTTTCTTCGCCTTGAACGCTTCTTTAATTTTCTCGATATCAACGTTCTTAATGACAGGCTTAGCATTTTGGATTTTTAAGCTCTGACGTCTTACCGCGGATTTTGACTTATCCTTGCGGTTCTTTCTCTTTAAACGGGTTACTGCCATGACTTTTGTTGTTAAAAGGAGCGCAAAAATAATGCTTTCCGCCACATAGGCAAAAGCCCATAGCCAATATTGTGTTTTTAGCTTAAAAATGAGCGTAATTACCCTTGCTTTCCGCAATCGTATTAGCTTTGCCCTTGTATGGAAAAACCTGCTTTACCGAAAGGAACACGCGATTTCGGGCCTTCTGTAATGGCTAAGCGCCAGTTTATTCTCACCACCATCCGCACGGTATTTCAAAAGTATGGTTTTCAGCCATTGGAGACCCCCGCCATGGAAAACCTCAGCACCCTGACAGGAAAGTATGGTGATGAAGGAGATCAGCTTTTATTCAAAATCCTGAATAGCGGAGACTTTCTGAAAGATGTGGATAAAGACAAGCTCGAAACACGAAACTCAAAAAGTATTGTAGCAGAAATTTCTGAAAAAGGCCTTCGTTACGACCTCACGGTTCCGTTTGCCCGCTACGTGGTGATGAACCGGCATGAAATATCGTTGCCCTTTAAACGCTATCAAATTCAGCCTGTTTGGCGGGCTGATCGTCCGCAGAAAGGCAGGTACCGGGAGTTTTATCAATGCGATGCCGATGTGGTGGGTACTGATTCACTGATCTGCGAAGCTGAGATCGTGTTGATGATTAAAGAAGTAATGCACAAACTTAACATCAACAACTATTCGATTAAGATTAATCATCGTGGTGTGCTGAATGGGATTGCCGAAGTTTTAGGTGCTGTCAGGAAAGTGAATGATCTTTTTGTGGCCATCGATAAACTCGATAAAATTGGTGAAGCTGGTGTGCGCAATGAATTGACTGAAAAAGGTTTTTTGGCAAATCAAATCGATAGATTGTTTAACCTGCTCAGCACAAAAGGAACTAACCGTGAGAAGCTTGACGCGCTGAAAACAACATTCACCCAATCAACAGCAGGTTTAAAAGGTACAAGTGATCTGATAGAAGTTTTAGATTTACTCAACCAGTACCAGGCAGATGATGAACATGTTGAATTTGACATTGCGCTGGCCCGCGGCCTCAGTTATTATACGGGCTGCATTTTTGAAGTGAAGATTAACGATGTGGCCATTGGCAGTGTAAGCGGTGGCGGCCGGTACGATAACCTTACGCAAGCTTTCGGCTCGAAAGAACAATTGTCGGGTGTAGGAATTTCTTTTGGTATTGATCGTCTGTACGATGCGATGGAGGAACTGAAATTGTTTCCGAAAGAAACATTGTCGTCATCGAAAGTTCTTGTTTGTCATTTTGATGAATCAACCCGCTCCTATGGCTTGTCGCTGCTCACAAAACTAAGGGAAGCCGGAATTAACTGTGAAATCTATCCGGATGTAACCAAACTTAAAAAGCAGTTGGATTATGCCAACAAGAAAATGATTGCGTTTTGCCTGGTAGTGGGCGAAGAAGAAATGAAGAGCGGAGATCTCACCATCAAAAACATGCAAAGCGGAGAGCAGGAAAAACTTACCATCAACAACATCATTCATAAACTCACATACTAATCCAGTTGAAAAAAAAGCACGCTATATCTTCCCGGGAGCTCACGCTTGATGATCTGAGCACATTAGCGTTCAGTGATATTGAAATTACCTTATCCGATGAAGCCAAACAAAAAATCAATCACTGCCGTGATTACCTGGACGAAAAGCTAAAAAATACCACCCATCCGATTTATGGTATCAACACCGGCTTTGGCTCGTTGTACAATACCTATATCGCACACGATCAACTTGAAAAACTCCAGGAGAATCTAGTGAAGTCGCATGCCTGCGGTGCAGGGCCGGAAATTCCTGATGAAATCGTAAGACTCATGCTGTTCCTGAAAGTTCAGTCCTTGGCTTATGGTTACTCAGGCGTTCAGTTGCAAACCGTTCAACGACTGGCCGATTATTTCAATCATAAAGTTTACCCGGTTATCTATGAAATGGGCTCACTGGGTGCGTCAGGCGACCTGGCACCTTTAGCGCACCTGGCGCTAACGCTTATCGGGCATGGTGAAGTACACCATCAAGGCAAATTGCTTACAGGCAAAGAAATCAACGAGCACTTCAACTGGGAGCCAGTCCATTTCAAAGCAAAAGAGGGATTGGCACTTTTAAATGGAACACAGTTTATGAGTGCCTATGGTGTGTGGTGCACATTACATGCACACAGGCTGATTAAACTTGCAAATATTATCGGTGCACTTTCGTTGGATGCATTTGACGGCCGGATTGATCCGTTTCTGCCGAACGTTCATGCTATTCGCCCACAGAAAGGACAGGTAAATGTCGCTGCAGAATTTCTATCCTTACTGGAGGGCAGCGATTTAATTAATCAAAAGAAAAAGCATGTGCAGGACCCTTACTCGTTCCGGTGCATACCCCAGGTCCATGGCGCCAGCCTCGATGCAATCAATCATGTAACCGGTATTATCCTTACCGAGGTGAACAGCGTGACCGATAACCCTAATGTTTTCCCGGAAGACGATGCCATCATTTCAGGCGGGAACTTTCACGGACAACCGTTGGCCTTATCACTAGACTATCTGGCGATGGCGTTGGCCGAACTGGGAAGCATCTCAGAACGAAGGATATATCAACTAATTTCTGGTTCACGCGACTTACCGAATTACCTCGTGGCCAATCCGGGTATTAATTCAGGTATGATGATTCCTCAGTATACTGCGGCCTCACTGGTAAGCCAGAACAAACAACTCTGCACGCCCGCTTCGGTTGATTCAATTGTGTCGTCCAACGGGCAGGAAGACCACGTAAGTATGGGCGCTAACGCAGCCACCAAAGCTCACCGGGTTGTTAATAACCTCTATTCAATATTGGCCATCGAATTGACCGTGGCTGCACAAGCGCTGCATTTCCGCAGGCCGTCAAAAACATCCCCTAAACTTGAGAAAATTGTAGATACTTTCAGGCAGGCTGTTCCGTTTGTAGAAGAAGATCGCGTTCTGCACCACGACCTGGTGAGTGCCGAACGGTTTATTCGCGAATTAAACATTTCATGATTATCCGGCTTGTAATTAGTCTGTTGGTACTATTCCCCCTGTTGGCACAGGCACAATACATAAGTCGCCTGGGCCGCTTTTCGGTTGATGAGCGCAAAGGTTGTACACCCCTTACTGTTACCATTACCAACACCAACCTTATTACAACGGGCTTTTGTACCGGTGGCAACCCCTGCGATATTGATTGGGGCGATAACTCCACCCCACAGCAAAATATATTTGTACATACCTACACCCAACCGGGCACTTACTTGTTACGGGTTTTATACCAGAACCTTGGCATCGATGACATACAAATAGTGGTTACCCCAAACACACCTCCGGCTTTTGATGTGTACACTTGTGGCGGAAACCAGGTGCAGGTTCGCGTTACCGATACCAACTACGATGCCTACATTATAAATTTCAATGATGGCAGCCCGGAAGTACAGGTGCCAAAAGGTGCCGCGGCTGTCAGTAACCATACCTACGCAACCAGCGGAAATAAAACCATTTCTGTTCGGGGGAAGGATGTAAATGCAGACGACAATTGCGGATCAAACACCTTACCGGTAAATGCATTGGCCGTGTTACCGCCACCATTCATCAACGAACTTACCGTTATCAATTCAACTTCAATTGCACTCAATTACACGGCCGCACCCAATATCTTATACCGGCTTGAAGTCGCTACCAACAACAACACTGCTTTTCAACTTGCACAAACACTTTATAATGCCTCCACAACATCGCTTACCAATCTTAGGCCTGATGATAATTACTATTGCTTCCGGTTAGGAGCATTCGATCCTTGCAATAATACCACGGTCTACTCCAACATTATTTGCAGTGCCGATTTGAATGCTGTAGCTCAGAATAATCAGAATAACCTGACTTGGGCAACAAACGCAACCGGTATTTCAAATTTTTCCATTAATCGCGATGGGTTACCGGCAGGAACAACCGCCACTTCTTCTTTTATCGACAATAATGTGGTCTGCAAAACAGAGTACTGCTATCAACTCACTTCAAACTATACCAATGGTAGCCGAAGTATTTCCCTTGTTAAGTGTGTTACTGCCTTTTCAACCGATATACCAACGGCTATCAATAACGCCACAGCACAAGTAACGGCAACAGGACTTGATCTGACCTGGCCTCAGGATCCGGCTTTTCAACCCATTGATTATAGTGTTTTAAGAAAACCCGGTAGCGGTAATTTTCAGCTTATTGGTAAACCCACCCTGGCCCAGTATTTTGATAACGCGTACACTACCCTTGATGAATTCTGTTATCGGGTGAACTACGTTGACGTGTGTGGCAACAGCGCACCACAGGGGATTGAAATTTGTCCGATCAGGTTAACCGGAAACCTTACACCCGAAAATTACTCATCCCTTAGCTGGTCAGGCTACGAGGGATGGCTGAATGGAGTCAATCAGTATATACTCGAAAAATATAACCTTCAGGGCCAGTTACTGCAAACTATACCGCTTGGAGCTGGTACTTTAACCTATCTGGATTCCGATGTAAATCCTAACGAACAAGTTTATCGCTACATCGTAAGGGCCAACGCAAACCAGGCTGGTTTAGGCCAGGCTGTTTCCAATGAAATTGAATTAAAAAAGGAACCAAAATTATTTTACCCAACGGCTTTTACCCCCGACAAACAAGGGCCAGTGCAAAATGAAGAGTTCCGCGTTTTCGGTCAATACATTGCCCGGTTTGAAATGCAAATCTTCAACCGTTGGGGCGAACTACTCTTCTCCACCAGCGACATTGATGTTGGGTGGGACGGTACATTCAGGGGAAAAGACCAACCCGAAGGGACATACGCTTTCGTTGCGCGGTTAACCGACCTGTCGGGAACATCGTTTACACGAAGCGGCTCGGTTGTATTACTGCGGAAGAGATAGCACAAATTGGTAGATTTGCTGCGAATTATTCGACAACCTACAATCCCTGCTTATGTTCGACATGATGAAAATGATGGGCAAAATGAAAGAGGTGCAGGCCCGTATAAAAGAAGCACAAGACAACTTAGATAAGATTACAGCCCATGGCGAGTCGGGCGGAGGCATGGTTAAGGCAACTGTAAATGGAAAACGTAAACTATTAGCGGTTGATATTGACCCATCGTTATTGAAAGCCGATGATAAAATTATTGTTCAGGACCTGGTCATTGCAGCCGTGAACAAGGCCTCAGAAGAAGCAGAACTACTGGCTAAAGAAGAACTTCGTAAAAGCACTGAAGGGTTATTGCCCAATATACCCGGCATGGACCTTAGCGGCATGATGGGCTAAAACAGACGCTTGAGTAAGGTATCCGTTGTCATATTAAATTATAATGGCGAGAAATTGCTCAAGCAGTTTCTCCCGATCGTGGTTGAACACACCGCCAATGCTACTATTGTTGTGGCCGACAACGGATCTTCTGATCAATCTATCCCTTATGTTAAAAAGAACTTTCCAACTGTTGAGGTTATTCAACTTGACAAAAACTATGGTTTCTGTGGTGGATACAACCTGGCCTTGAAAAAAATCAATACACCTTATTATGTCCTGTTAAACTCCGATATCGAAGTGACACCCGGATGGCTGGAGCCGATGATCACCCTATTGGAAAACGAGCCCCAGGTTGCGGCCGTGCAGCCGAAGATATTGTCCTACCACCAGAAAGATCAGTTCGAATATGCCGGTGCCGGTGGTGGATTTATCGATACGTTGGGTTATCCTTTTTGCCGGGGAAGGATTTTTAACCATACCGAAAAAGATGAGGGGCAATACAATGATACCCGCGAGGTGTTCTGGGCTTCTGGTGCATGCCTGGTCATCAGGAGCGATACCTACCATTCCCTGGGGGGCCTTGATGAGACATTTTTCGCCCACATGGAAGAAATCGATTTATGTTGGAAAATCCACCGAATGGGCAAAAAGGTATCCTATTGTGGTTTAAGTACAGTTTTTCATGTAGGTGCCGGTACCCTGCCGCGTAACAACCCGCGCAAAACCTATTACAACTTCCGTAATGGGCTCAGCCTCATCTATAAACACCTGCCCACGGCCCAACTCCTGTATAAACTACCCCTCCGTTTGCTGCTTGATATGGTTGCTGCCCTAAAATTTATGCTTGAAGGGCATGTAAACGATGGCATAGCGGTTATCAAAGCCATACTGCACTTTCTAAAATCCCTTCCCGGCACACAGCGTCAGCGCACAATGCTTAGGGAGGTATACCCGTACAGCCTTGACAAGGTTTTCCGCGGGATGATTATCGTAGACTACTACCTGTTGGGGAAAAAATCTATACCATTTAAAAATCCCAAATAGGGCTTCTTTTGCGCAATGACTTGCGCAGGTTCATAATAAAGGCCAAGGCCAGGTAAATAATCACTGGCGATCCGAAAGTAATGAAGGAGGCATAAATAAAGAACAGTCGTATGGTTGAGGTGGCTATCCCAAATTTTTCACCTAGCCGGGCGCACACGCCAAAAGTGTATTCCTCCAAAAATAATTGAAGTTTATCAACCATATTACCCATAATTATTTGGCTTTCGTCTGTATTATCGTTCGTTTACCGACTAATGGACATATTCACAAATATAAGGTTCCGCCAAACCTTAACCGAAGGCCGAAATCTTTATTTTTTGACTATAATTGCAAAAAAAAGCATAGAAGGCTACATTTGCCACTCGCTTAAAACAACCAAAATATAAATCCAATGAGAAAATTTGTTTACGCATTCTTGATTGTAGGCGCCCTTAGCCTGGCTGGGTGTACCCTCCCCCAGATGGTTAAAATGTCGAAAGAGCAGCAACTTACTGTTACCCCTAACCCGCTGGAGGTGCACAAGGACACTGTATCGTTCGATATGGCCGCCAATCTTCCGGTAAAAATGTTAAAAAAGGGTACTGTTTATACAGTTAATACCTTTTACAAATATGGTAATCAGGAAACCGCCCTTGCTCCTATTGAGTTTAAGGCCGAAGATTACCCGAACAGCAACACAGAACAACCTCGTGTAACCAAAAAGTTTGACTTTGCTTACGTTCCAGCCATGAAGTCTGGCGTGTTACAGGTTGAGGGTGTTGCTTCCAAAGGATCAAAATCAAAAGCAACACCTCGCATGGATGTTGCCGTTGGTGTTATCACCACCTCAAAACTTGTTAAGCCTGTGGCTTTCGCGGCTTATGCAAACCATGGTTATAACAACCAGGAAGAAATTATACCGATTGTAATCCCCGACTTTATTTTTGAACAAGGCCGTTCTGTACTTCGCACCTCCGAAATAAAGAGCGACAAAGGAAAGCAATTGGATGCCTTTATCGCTTCTAAAAACATTACCAAAACCGTTTCCATCACCGGAACACACTCACCTGAAGGTGCTGAACGGATCAACAGCAAACTTTCCCCTGATCGCGCAAAGGCCATTGAAAAATACTACCGCGATCAAATGAAGAAATACGACTACAAGGATATGGCTAAGGACATCCAGTTTATCCTGAAGCCGGTTGTACGTGATTGGGCTGAATTCCGCACGGCACTTTCCGCTTATGATGGTATTACTTCAGAAGAAAAAGCCGAATACCTGAACATCATTAACGGTGGCGGAACATTTGAAAGCCAGGAAAAACAAATGGCAAAATTGAAGACCTACAAAAAAGTTTTCAAAGATGTGTACCCTAAATTAAGAACTGCCAAGACCGAAATCCTTACCATCAAAGACAAAAAGACTGATGCTGAGATTGCTGTTCTCGCCAAGCAAATTACATCCGGTCAAGCGAATGCAGGCGCACTTTCTTTTGAAGAATTGATGTACTCCGCAACGCTTACTCCTTCTTTAGAAGAAAAAGCTTCTATCTATGAAGCTGCTACTAAAAAAGGAACAAACTGGAATGCCCATAACAACCTGGCTGCAGCTTATATCGCTCAAGCTATTGATAATACTTCCAACTCATCTTCATTAATCGATAAAGCACAAGCTCAACTTGACCTTGCAGCCCGCATTAATGCAAATGCTCCGGAGGTTAACGCAAACCTTGCTTCTGTTGCTATGTTGAAAGGCAATGCTTACGCAGCCTACAACAATGCTAACAAAGCCCTTAGCGGAGGTCTTCGTGGCGATAATGCTGCCGGTGTAAACGGTGTTAAAGGTTCAGCCGCTATCGCCATCGCTAAATACAGCGAAGCGGTCAGCGCAACATCCTCTGCTGCCAATACAGCGGATAATTTATTCAACAAAGGACTGGCGCAAGTCTTGAACAAAGACTATCAAAATGCATTGACTTCATTTGGTGAAGCCACTCGCCTCAACAGCAATCATGCGCACGCATTTTACGGTGCAGCAGTAGCTTCGGCCCGTTTAGGCAATGCCGATGGTGTGGTGAGCAACCTTACCAATGCCGTAAAAATTAACCCTGATTTAAAATCAGCTGCCTTGACTGACCTTGAGTTCAGCAAGTGGGCTACTTCTGAAGCTTTCAGGAACGCCCTCCGCTAATACGTAACCTCATTGGATCAAAAACCACCCTGGCACTCCCGTCAGGGTGGTTTTTTTTATTTTGTCAATCACCCTGCAGGCACTATTTTTACGGCCTCTGTTTAAAAAGAAAAGCATTATGCGAGAAATACAATTCCGGGAAGCATTACGTGAAGCGATGAGCGAAGAAATGCGCAGGGATCCTAGCGTATTCCTGATGGGTGAAGAGGTGGCTGAATACAACGGTGCCTACAAAGTAAGCCAGGGCATGCTGGATGAATTTGGACCGGAGCGCGTAATCGATACGCCCATTGCCGAACTGGGCTTTACAGGGCTAGGTATTGGTGCGGCTATGAACGGACTTCGGCCTATTGTAGAGTTCATGACATTTAATTTCTCGCTGGTGGCCATTGATCAGATCATTAACTCGGCTGCCAAAATGTATTCTATGTCTGGTGGGCAGTACCATGTTCCTATTGTTTTTAGGGGAGCAACCGGTAATGCCGGACAATTAGGAGCACAACACTCGCAAAATTTTGAAAACTGGTATGCCAACTGCCCAGGTTTAAAGGTAGTTGTGCCTTCAAATCCATACGATGCAAAAGGTCTGCTTAAAACATCGATACGGGATAACGACCCTGTTATTTTTATGGAATCGGAGCTGATGTATGGCGATAAAGGCGAAGTTCCACAAGAAGAATACCTGATACCCATTGGGCAGGCAGACATTAAACGGGCCGGGACCGATGTTACAGTAGTTTCCTTTGGCAAAATTATAAAGGTGGCGCTGGCGGCTGCGGCCGAACTAGAAAAAGATGGCATCTCCGTTGAAGTGGTCGATCTGCGCAGCGTCAGGCCAATTGATTACGCTACTGTAGTAGAATCCGTTAAGAAAACGAATCGACTGGTAATTGTAGAAGAAGCATGGCCGTTGGCTTCTATTTCCAGTGAAATTACCTATCACGTACAAAAGCATGCCTTTGACTACCTGGATGCCCCGATTCATCGCATTACCAGTGCGGATGCGCCACTACCTTACGCACCAACTTTAATTCAAGCCATTTTACCGAATGTAGAACGTACGGTTAAGGCAATTAAACAGGTATTATATAAAGACTAAAAGAAGTAACCCCGGAAATACCGGTTCTTTGTTTCATAATCGAGGTGTTTTCAACTTCAGTTCGGATTTTACAAAAGCTTTCTCGTATTCTTTTTTCACCTGAGCTGCCTCACTTTTCTTTCCTTGGGCCTCCAGACTTTGGTATAGCCCAAAAAGTGACCATCCATTATTTTTATAAAATGTAAGGTCCTCCCGGAATCGCTTCTCCGCTTCGATTGGATTTTTTGCTTCCAGCAAAATCGATCCTAATATCTGCCTTACCGGATGATACCAATCGGGTGGTTCCTGATAGAGCAGATTATCTTCAACATCGATTGCTTGCGTTAACAACTGAATAGCGCTGTTGTAATTTTTTTGCCGGGCTTCAATTTCAGCTTCGAGCACGTTTCGTCCAATGCCAAGAACACTTCTGAAACTATTGAAACCAGCAATGGTCATCTCCATGAAGGGATCTTCAATAAGGATTTTAAGACTTGCCAATTCAGCCTTTGCTTCGGGTATTTTGTTTTTTCTAACAAAAGCCATACCCCGTGCATAGTGCCATACACTTTTCACATACTTGAATGAATCTACCGGTTCGGTTATTTTTAGAATATCATCCCACTTTCCAAACCGCACCATATTATACCACGGCATAGTGTACCAATGCTGCAAGGTTACCAGATCAGGAACATTCATAATTTCAACAGAAATATTTTTATTCAACGCATTTGCCGCATCTGCTGACTTTTTATTTAGTCCAGCCATTTGAGCACATGCCAGTAAGAAATGATAATTATGCGGATAGTAGAAGAGTGGGTAAATACTTTGCACGTTACATTGGGCAATATATTCTTCATCTGTTTTTACTGCACGTTCGTTGGCTTCCACCCCATCTAAATACCTGCCCACACGGATGTAAATATGCGAGGGCATGTGTACCAGATGTCCCGCTCCGGGTACCAGATTGCGCAACCGATCAGCACTTTCCGATGCTCTTTCAGGTTCAGGTGAGGCCTCAAGTATATGGATGTTCAAATGATTAGCCCCAGGGTGATCTGACTTTTTAGAAATTACTGATGCAATCAATTCAACAATTTGTGGCGTCCATGGCTGGGCCTGACCCGCTTTCCAATAATCCCACGGGTGTAAATCCATCAGTGATTCAGCATACAAAGTAACTACATCCAAATCATCAGGATACTGATTGGCCACAACTTCCATTGCATTTGAATATGCTTCATCCAGCGGTTTACGATCCTCCAGCGCCTCCGCTGTATAGCGTTTAGCCAATGCATTAATCAAGGCACGTTCCTTTGGTGATGCCTTATCATGAAGAGACAGGGACTTCTGAACAGCTTTATAAACAGTCTCTGTATCTGCGGGATCCATGGGTAGATTAATATTTGGCCCCAGTGACAAGGCCTGGCCCCAATAGGCCATCGCACAATCGGGATCTAAACGAGCCACCTCCTTGAAACTGCGGAACGCCTCAAAATGATTGAAGCCATAGTACAGGTTCATACCTTGGTTAAAAAACTTTTGTGCGCGTTCATTTGCGGTGCTCACTCTCATTCCATACTTGCCAAGGTTTTCCAATAAAGGAGCCATCTGTCTTGTGGTGTCCATAAGTGCAAGAATTGTTCTGGCGCCCGGGGTACCACAAAGTGATATGAGAGGTACAATTCCAGCCTTCATTTGCTGCTTTGGTGTAAAAAGAGACGGGTAATGATGTGTAGCGGCTAATACCAAAAGTAATAAAGCCACTCCCAGAACAAACAGGATTTTTTTCATACTAGAGGGATTTGGTTTAACTAGAGAAAGTGATACAAGATCTCATAAGGGCTAAGCCCGCAGATTACCTGCCCACGGCAGATGACGAAAGTAAAATCAATTTAAAGAAAAATATTACTTCGCCAAAACTGATCTTAAGACAACTAAAGACAGTGTTGTATTATGGTTAATTCTGATGGATAATCTTTCGTGAAATTTAGGGTTGAGAAAAATTTTCGCTTTTCATACGTGCAATCACCATCGTTGAAACGGTTAACTTAACAAAACCCTCCATGCATCTGTCACTCTACCAGCCTTCAGATATTGGTGAGCCAGTTGCTCTATAGCTTCCCTTCCTTGTTTGTGAACTTCACGCTCATGCTGGGTGAGGTTGTGAATATCCGGTTCAGGAATCTGTTCCGTATTGGCCAGCATAGCCAAGTCATTACCTGTTAAAATTTTGCTCATGCGAATATTTTCAGGTAGTTGATCAATACCTATTCCAATTTTATTCCCCGGCTGAGGTAAGCGAAATAAGCTATCACCAGTGGCGCGACAATACCAGTCACTTCCCATCCGTGCAACAGCATCTAATTTGAAAGGGTCAATTTTTCCATCTCCATCCAACACCTCGTCTTTGATGTGCATGAGTATTACTTCACATATTACCAGTATACCCGCTGCACCTTGCTCACCAGTAGGAATTACTTGAAGTACCTTACATTCAAACGATACAGGTGATTCCCCTACCCGGGGTGGTTTTACTTTAACCGATGGCACCTGTGTAAATCCGGCTTTAACAAATTCATTAACGCCTTTCGGATATTCTGTACTGGCCAACGAAGTTTGCTGTACCATGGAATAATTGACCATGTTGATAACCACTTCGGGTACGTCTAAAACATTTTCGTAGGTATGCTTGGTAGTGTTATCTCGGCCTCTTCGCGCAGGTGAAAAAACCAATATAGGTGGGTTGGCCCCGAAGCAATTGAAAAAACTAAAAGGGCTGAGGTTTATGTTTCCCGCCTGATCAATAGTACTGGCAAAAGCAATTGGTCGTGGCGCAACAGCACCAAGTAAGTAACCATGCACTTTGGGTACAGAAATTTCTTTAGGATCAATAATCATTGAACTGAGTTTTATGTAAACATCAACTAAATATTAACCATCATTTGACATAACCTATGAATTTTCAAACAGCAGGCAAAATTTTCCCCTTGCATTCCCCAAAGCCAATGCGCACGCCATTTCTTTCGCAATAGCCTTTCAGGATAATGGTATCACCGTCTTCAACAAACCTGCGCTCGGCCCCATCGGCAAGTTTCAATGGCTTTGTGCCGTTCCATGTTAATTCCAACATCGAACCGAATGAACCTGGCGAAGGGCCGCTAATGGTTCCCGAGGCATACATATCGCCTACCTGTAAATTGCATCCGTTAACGGTATGATGTGCCAGTTGCTGGTTCACATTCCAATACATGTATTTAAGGTTCGACTCGCTTATGGTTACCGGCTCTCCTGCTTCGGAATGTAACAATACATCCAACTTTAAGTCGAAATTTTTTGGCCCGTTAAACCTCAGGTAAGGTAGTACCTCCGGAGCTTGTACCGGCCCATCGATTCGAAATGGTTCCAATGCATCAAGGGTAACAATCCACGGAGAAATCGTGGAACCAAAATTCTTACCCAGAAACGGGCCAAGCGGAACATACTCCCACTGCTGAATGTCGCGGGCTGACCAATCATTAAATAAAACAAAACCAAAAATATGATTTTCGGCATCGGTGGTACTAACCGACTGCCCCAGTTTGGTTTCGGAACAGGTTATAAAAGCAACCTCTAATTCAAAATCCATTTTTCTGGATGGGCCAAAAACCGGTTGCTCAACATCGGGAAGTTTTAATTGCCCTTTCGGACGATGGAGAGGTGTACCGGACACTACAATGGAAGAAGCGCGACCGTGATACCCCACCGGTAAATGTTTCCAATTTGGTAACAAGGCATTTTTTGGATCGCGAAACATAGAACCCACATTGGTGGCATGCTCCTCACTGCTGTAAAAATCGGTGTAGTTGGGAACGCGCACCGGCATTTGCATCTGTACTTCGCGCATGGGTATCAAAGCAATTTCGCGTGCCGGGTTTCCTTTGAGTTCATCGTTATCTGCACGCAATAATTCTGAAAGCCTTTCCCGGACTTCCCTTGCCTTTTTCCTACCCATCGCCAGGAAATCATTAAGGTATTTCTGATTAAATATTCCAGGGGGTAGGCCTATCCCATCGAGGTAACCATTTTCGTGAAGATACACCAGGTCTAAAACATACTCGCCAATGGCTACACCGGCTACGGGCGATAAATAACGTGTCTTGAATATTCCGAAGGGAAGGTTTTGGATCGGGAAGTCGGAACCAACCGGTACTTCCACCCACGATTTCAACGAAGGATCATTTGCTTTAATCATCTATAAATCAATCAAAAAGGTTAACAATCATTTACCGTGTAAAGAAAGCTTAATTTAGCATGATGGTCGGCTCGGAAATGAAATTACCGGAAGATTTTTTGAAGCAAATAAAGGGTGTGTTGGGCGATTCGTTTCCGGATTTCCTGAACAGTATTGGCCAAGCCGCACCCACCAGTATAAGGCTAAATCATCACAAGCCCATAAGCAGCATAGCTGGCAAACCGGTGCCGTGGTGCAGTACCGGTTTGTACCTGGGTGATCGCCCCGTGTTCACCTTAGATCCACTCTTTCACGCTGGTGCCTATTACGTTCAGGAAGCGAGCTCAATGTTCCTGGAGCAGGTTTTCCTTCACCTCGGGCTCGCCTCAAAACCTATACGCATTTTAGACGTGAGTGCGGCACCCGGTGGCAAATCAACCCACCTGGCAAGCTTAATGCACCAAGATTCCTTACTGGTAGCCAATGAAGTGATCCGGTCGCGCGCCACCATACTGGAAGAAAATTTAATCAAATGGGGCGTGGGAAATGTTGTTATTACCAACAACGATCCGGAAAGCTTTCAAAAACTTCCTGGCTTTTTCGATGTGATGGTGGTGGACGCGCCTTGTTCAGGTGAAGGATTATTCCGGAAAGATCCGGAATCTAGGAATGAATGGTCTGAAGAGAATGTTCATCTATGCTCGAAGCGACAACGCAGGATACTAAGTGATGTATGGCCTTCATTAAAATCCAATGGCATACTTATATACTGCACATGCACGTACAACCCTCAGGAAAATGAAGAAAACATGCAATGGTTAAGCGAACAGCATGACGCGGAATCGCTATCCATACCGCTACAAAACCATTGGGGCATTGAAAAAATCAGTTATAAAACCATTACAGGCTACAGGTTTTATCCTCACAAAGTAAAGGGTGAGGGTTTTTTTATTTCTGTTATTAAAAAAAACAGTTTTCAGGATGAGGTTCCCATCAGAACCAAACGAAAACCTGTTTTACCCCCTGCTACAATCTTAGATGAACTCAGTCGATGGCTTAACCATTCCGAAAATTTTACTTTTGAACTGATCGATAATTATGTTATTGCATATGCTAACGCGTTAACTGGCGAGATTGACAAACTGAACAATACACTTCGGGTTATACGTTCAGGAACAACACTGGCAAATTTAAAAGGGCACAAACTCATTCCTGAGCATGCACTTGCCTTATCAACTACAATCAACAAACAACATTTTCCTTCCCTCGATCTTTCGTTAAACCAGGCGCTTGCCTTTTTAAGAAAAGAAAGCATCATACTCACCGAATATGTTAAAGGATATACGCTGGTCACCTACCAATCACAACCGATTGGGTGGATGAACATATTGGATAACCGGGTGAACAACCTGTACCCGAAGACCTGGCGCATACGAATGCAAATTGATTGATTTAACAGGGCTAATACACAAGGCTTGGAACCTGCACCCCATAGCCTTATTTTTGCGCCTGCCTTTCGGCATCAAAGTCTTGAATCAAACGTAAGCATGTCTCTGTCAACGAAATACAACCCCAGCGAAGTAGAAGAAAAATGGTATAAGCATTGGATGGCCAATGGTTTTTTCCATGCCGAGCCTAACCCCGGTAAAGAGCCTTTTACGATTGTAATACCACCACCAAACGTAACGGGTGTATTACACATGGGCCACATGCTCAATAATACCATTCAGGATGTACTCATACGCAAGGCACGCATGGAGGGAAAAGAAGCCTGCTGGGTTCCCGGCACCGACCATGCATCCATTGCTACAGAAGCCAAGGTGGTGGCCATGCTCCGGGAGAAGGGAATCAAAAAATCGGACCTTACACGCGATGAGTTTTTGAAGTATGCCTGGGAATGGAAAGAGAAGTATGGCGGCATAATCCTTGAGCAGCTCAAAAAATTGGGAGCTTCCTGCGATTGGGACCGCACAACGTTCACTATGGACCCGGCCTATTACGATGCCGTTATTGATGTATTTGTTGATCTTTTCAGGAAAGGATACATCTACCGTGGAATGCGCATGGTGAACTGGGACCCTGCCGGAAAAACAGCCTTGTCGGATGACGAGGTAATCTATAAAGATGTTCAGTCAAAATTGGTATACATTAAATATTCAATTGAAGGAACACCCGATGAATTTGTGACCATTGCTACCGTTCGGCCGGAAACCATCATGGCCGATACGGCAATCTGTATTAATCCGAACGATGAGCGTTATAAACACCTGAAAGGGAAAAAGGTGTTGATCCCGTTAATCAACCGCGCTATTCCAATTATCGAAGATGAATACGTAACGATGGATTTTGGTACCGGGTGCCTGAAAGTAACACCAGCGCACGACCTTAATGACTATGAACTTGGAAGAAAGCACAACCTGGAAGTTATTGACATTTTGAATGAAGACGGTACGCTCAGCAACAAAGCCAGGATTTTGGTTGGTGAAGACCGGTTTATTGCGCGAAAAAAAATAATTAAACTCCTGGAAGAAAGTGGGAACCTGGCAAAGGTTGAAGAGTACAAAAGCAATGTTGGTTTTTCCGAACGCACCGATGCCGTAATTGAACCACGCTTGTCCATGCAATGGTTTTTAAAGATGGACACCATTACCAAACCAGCGCTGGAACATGTGATGAACGATGACGTTCAACTCATCCCGCCTAAATTCAAAAACACCTATCACCACTGGATGGCCAACGTACGCGATTGGTGCATCTCCCGTCAGCTTTGGTGGGGGCATCGCATACCGGCCTGGTATGCACCCGATGGCAGCTATGCAGTGGCGAAATCTCGCGATGAGGCTTACGAGCAATTAAGTGACAAAAATCCTACATTAAACGAAGATGCAATAAAACAGGATGAAGACGTGCTGGATACGTGGTTCTCCAGCTGGCTTTGGCCGATTGCTGTTTTTGATACCAGCATTTTTAAAGACCCCACCAATAAGGGGAACAAAGATTTAAATTACTTCTACCCCACCAACGATTTGGTAACGGCACCTGAAATACTATTCTTTTGGGTCGCCCGGATGATTATTGCCGGTTATGAATACCGCCAGGAAAAGCCCTTTAAAAACGTTTACCTGACCGGTATTGTGCGTGATAAGCAAGGCCGCAAAATGTCGAAGTCGTTGGGGAATAGTCCCGACCCGCTGGACCTTATTGCAAATTTTGGGGCCGATGCCGTACGTACGGGCATGCTCTTCAGCTCACCGGCAGGCAACGATTTGCTATACGATGAAAAACTTGTTGAACAGGGCCGAAACTTCGCCAACAAAATATGGAATGCTTTCCGGTTAGTGAAAGGTTGGCAGGTTGAAAACCTGCCACAACCCAGCGAAAACCAGGTGGCCATCCAATGGTTTTCCAATACATTAAATTATTCATTGCAGGAACTTAACGATCATTTCGGCAAGTTCCGAATGTCTGACGCCCTGCTTACCATTTACAAGTTAATTTGGGATGACTTCTGCTCATGGTACCTGGAGATGATCAAGCCTGAGTTTGGAAAACCCATTGACTTAAAAACATACGAACAGACTGTTGCCTTTTTTGAAACGTTACTAAAAGCCCTACATCCGTTTATGCCGTTTATTACCGAAGAACTATGGCATGAACTAAAAGAAAGGAAAGAAAAAGATTGCATTATCGTGGCCGCATGGCCTGCTGCATCCTCACATGATCCGCTTATTTTATCCGATGCAGCTTTTGCTTTCGGGATTATTACTGAGATCAGGAATACACGAAATGCAAAAAATATTTCACCGAAAGAAAAATTATCCCTGGTAGTAAAAAGCGATCAATCCCTGATTAAAGATTTCTGGCCGATCATATCCAAGTTGGCTAACCTGGATAGTATCGCTTTTAACGGAACTGCCGGGGAGGGATCTGGATTTATCATCAGGTCAACTGAGTTTTTTATTCCGTTAAGCGGGCAAATTGATGTGGATAAAGAGCGGGAACTAATCCTAAAAGATATTGACTACCAGAAAGGATTTTTGAACTCCGTTACCCGAAAACTGGAAAATGAAAAATTTGTGAACAGTGCGCCACCGGCAGTAGTTGAAGCCGAGCGCAAAAAGAAAGCCGATGCCGAAGCGAAAATAAAGGCACTGGAAGAAAGTTTGAAACGATTAAAATAGAAGCCATCTACAAAATAAGTTTAACCACTAAGGGCACGAAGAAAGCACAGCATTAACAAAGAAGAAGCTGCTGAATTGTAATGCTTTGTGCCCTTAGTGCAGACCTTTGTGTGCTCTGTGGTTTCAATAATTGTATTTTTGAGATGGCTTCTAGAAAAGATTTCAAAATACTTGATTCTTATGTCACTGCGGACATTTCAAGGACAAGAGAAATTTTTTTGAAATGACCCCTAAAATCTTGCTGCAACAATCAACTCAATATTTTTGAACTTCATTCCAAACTTTCGGGCTACAGCCTCATTGGTCAGGTTTCCCTTAAAGGTATAAACCCCTTTCATAAACCAATTTGATGAATAGATCATTTGCTCAACCCCGCCCTCTTCGGCAGCGCGCAAAATAGTTGGTGTAAAAATATTGCTTAACGCAGTAGTAGCCGTGTGGGCAACACGGGAAGCCACATTGGGCACACAGTAATGGATTACATCAAACTTCCTGAACACTGGTTTCTTTAACGTGGTTATCTCGGACGTTTCTGCGCAGCCGCCCTGATCAATACTTAAATCAATTATCAACGAATCGGGGCGCATTTTACTAACCATTTCTTCGGTAATCACAATACGTGCCCTGCCTTTTTCGGCCCGTAAAGCTCCAATTACCACATCAGCTGTTTTCAATGATTCACTTAACGTAAGTGTATCGATGGTGGACGTATAGACCTGGTGGCTTAGCAGGTGCTTGATCCTTCTTAACTTATAAAGGTGATTATCGAATATCTGAACATCAGCACCCATGCCCAGTGCTGCCCGTGCAGAATACTCCGCCACGGTGCCCGCACCTATAATAACAACCTTTGTAGGTGGCACACCGGTGATTCCTCCAAGGATAACACCTTTCCCATTGTTCGCTGTACTCAGGTACTCAGCGGCTATAAGCATAACGCTGCTACCGGCAATTTCACTCATGGCCCGCACAATGGGCATTCCACCCACTTTATCTTCAATAAACTCGTAGGCCAATGCAATAATTTTTTTCTTTACCATAGCCTGGATAAACTCCTGCTGCAAATGCCCGAGTTGAAGGGCAGAGATCAAAGTTTGCCCGGGGTGCATCAATTCAATTTCATCCAGCGTAGGTGGTTCAATTTTCAGGATAACATCTGCTTTATAAACTTCCTGCGGTGAGAATACAATTTTCGCACCCGCTTCACTGTATTGCTGATCGCTGAATTTCGAGCCCACCCCGGCTTTTGTTTCAACCCAAATCTCATGACCGTTGTTTACCAACAAGGCTACGGCATCGGGTGTAAGGGTTATGCGGTTTTCCTGCAATGAAATTTCCCGAGGCAGGCCGATAAAAAAAGAATGCTTTCCTTTTTTAACGGCCATCAGTTGCTCCTGTGGGGCCAGGCTTGCCCGTGCCAGGGTTTCAAATCCACTTTTTTTCTTTTCAGCCATGGATCAACAATTGTATATTCCGATGTTTTTCGTCTTCTACGGCAATCCTTATTTCACCATACACTTCAGGCAATAAGGAATAAATTTTTTCAGGCCACTCCACAAAGCAATACGCACCGGAATAAAAGTATTCTTCCACACCTATATCAACAGCTTCGTGAACAGATTTTAACCGGTACAGATCAAAATGGTAAATTTTCTTACCTGATAGGGTTTGGTACTCGTTTACCAGCGAAAAAGTAGGACTGCCCATGGTATCCTCCACCTGCAGTGCCCTGCCGATGGCCTTTATCAATGTTGTTTTTCCTGAACCCATTTCGCCCTTTAAAACGCAAACTTTTACGTCACCCAACTGCTTCAATAATTCACCGGCCACGGTGTCCAGTTCAGTAAGGGATACCCGGGAAAACTCAACAGGGTGTACGCGCACGTCAGGATACATTTTTCGAATTTAGGAAAATTATAGGGATAATCATTTCTTCCAGGCTTACCCCCCCATGCTGAAAAGTATCTTTATAAAAATTCACGTAGTAATTGTAATTGTTAGGATAGGCGAAGAACTGATCCTCGATGGCAAAAACATACGAGGTGGATACATTCATTTTTGGGAGGAAAAGCCGCTCGGGCTTCGACACTTCCATTACCTTACCCCCTTCAAAATTTAAGTTCTTTCCCTGTTTGTAGCGCAGGTTTGTATTTACGTTCCGGTCGCCTACAATTTTAAAAGGCCGTTTTACGCGTATGGTTCCATGATCGGTAGTAATGATCACTTTTGCTTTTCGTTCGGCAATGGTTTTTAAAATCTCAAATAATGGCGAGTGGATAAACCACGAGCGGGTTATGGACCGATAGGCCGATTCGTCCGGGGCCAGTTCGCGGATCATGGCCATGTCGGTACGGGCATGCGAAAGCATGTCAACAAAGTTGTAAACGATTACATTAAAATTATTCTGAAACAGGTTGGAAACCGTGTCGGCCAGGGCTCGTCCCTGCTCCAGGTTTTTGATTTTATGGTAAGAGAATTTTACGTTGATGTTATTTTTCCGGAGTTGCTTGCCCAGGAACTCATCCTCAAAATTATTTTTCCCCTCGTCCTCATCTTCGCCCACCCAAAGGTCGGGATGGCTTTTGGCCATTTCGCTTGGCAATGACCCTGAAAAAATAGCGTTCCGTGAGTAGGCGGTTGTCGTTGGCAGTATGGAGTAATAAGTCTCTTCTTGTTCAACATTAAAATAATCGTCAATGATCGGTTCGATCATTTTCCACTGATCGAAACGCAGGTTATCAATCACCACCAGAAAGACCGGGCTTTCCTTTCCTAACCATGGAAAAACTTTTCGTTTTAATAGTTGATGGGAAAGCAATGGCTTATCGGCATTGGCATCGTTGAGCCATTTGTCATAATTGCGGATGACAAATTTGGCAAAGTTGGCGTTGGCTTCCGTCTTCTGCGCTTCCAATACCTCGCGCATATCTTCGTTGTCGGATTGATCGAGTTGAAGTTCCCAATGCACCAGTTTTTTATAGATGTCGGCCCATTGTTCGTGGTTCATATCATCCATAAAGGCCATGCTTATCTTGCGAAACTCCTGCTGGTAAGAAAGGTTGGTTTTTTCGATGATGAGCCTTTTGTTATCAAGTATTTTTTTAACCGAAAGTAAAATCTGATTGGGGTTAAGCGGCTTTATCAGGTAGTCGGCTATCTGCGAGCCAATGGCTTCTTCCATGATGTGTTCTTCCTCGTTCTTGGTAATCATCACCACCGGAAGATTAGGCTTATTGCTTTTTATCTGGTCCAGGGCTTCCAACCCCGATAATCCCGGCATGTTCTCATCTAAAAACACAACATCAAAATGTTTGCCCTGGCTAAGCTCCACAGCATCCGAACCGTTATTTACCGGTGTTATATCATACCCACGTTGCTCCAGAAAAAGAATATGAGGCTTGAGCAAGTCTATCTCATCGTCTGCCCACAAAATGCTATATCTTTGCATAACAAAATTTTCACTAAGGTAAAGAATATCAAACGCTCTCTTGAACAAAAAGAAAATAATCAACGATCCGGTATACGGATTTATCAAAATCCCGGGTGAATTAATTTTCGATATTATCCAACACCCCTGGTTTCAGCGGTTGCGCCACATCAAGCAATTGGGCCTTACCGACTTCGTTTATCCATCGGCCCAGCATACCCGATTTCAACATGCGTTGGGCGCCATGCACCTGATGGGAACGGTGTTGGACAGCCTACGTGCAAAAGGTGTACAGATTAGTGAAGATGAGTATGAAGCCTCGCTAATTGCCGTGTTGTTGCACGACATCGGGCATGGACCTTTTTCACATGCACTCGAAGATTCGTTGTTGACGGGAATTAAGCATGAAAGTATTTCTTACCTGTTTATGCAAGCGCTCAACAATGAATTTAATGGCGCGCTAACCCTTGCCTTGAAAATTTTTCAAAATAGTTACAACCGCAAATTCTTCCATCAACTTATCGCCAGCCAGTTGGATATCGACCGCCTGGATTATCTTCTTCGCGATTGTTTTTTTAGTGGCGTGCCTGAAGGTACTATTGGTGTTGACCGTATTGTGGCCATGCTTACCGTGCATAACAACCAACTGGTGGTGGAGGAAAAAGGCATTTACAGCATTGAAAATTTTTTGAATGCCCGAAGGCTCATGTACTGGCAGGTGTACCTGCATAAAACAACCGTAAGTGCCGAACGCATGGTGGTTAACCTGATCAGGCGCGCCCAGCACCTGGTAAAGGCTGGGGAAAATGTTCCGGCCAGTGAAGCCCTCGCCTTTTTTCTCAGGCATAACATCGCGCTTAGTGATTTCAGGGACAACCCGGACACCCTTAAGTTATTCGGACGGCTGGACGATCAGGATATCTGGGGTGCTGTAAAGTTTTGGTTGAACCATGCGGATTTTTTACTGGCCACCTTATCGGCTATGCTGTATGAGCGCAGGTTATTCCAGGTAATGCTGAGCAACGAACCAATTAAAAAAACACAGGTTGAAAAAGTAAGGGCAGGTATTGCCAAAGCATACGGCACCCTACGGATTGAATCCCATTACCTGTTCTCGCACGGGGTAGTGACCAATGAAGCCTATACGGAGGGCCAGAAAATAAACATACTGATGAAAACAGGCGAAGTGTTGGACATCGCGCAGGCATCGGACCTCCCAAGCATAAAGGCCATTAGCAAAATCGTTAAAAAAAACTACCTCTGCTGGCCTAAAAATGTATATTTGTAAACGTCCGGAATTTTAAATGACCATTGACACCTGACCCGATCAATCCATGGAATTTACGATTAGCCAGATAGCCGCCTTGTTGGGTGGCGAGGTAAAGGGCGATGGCCAGGGTAAAATAAATATGTTGGCCAAAATCCAGGACGCCAGGCCGGGCCAGATCGCCTTCTTGTCAAACCCCAAGTACGAACAGTACATCTATACCACACAAGCATCGGCTGTTATTGTTAGCAAAGAGTTTGTTCCCCGTAAGGAGATCAAGTCAACACTTATTTTAGTTGCCGATCCCTATAACAGCTTTACACTTTTACTGGAAGAATACCATAAGATGATGAGCTTTCAGAAAACCGGTATTGAAGAACCCAGTTTTATCGGAAGCAAAAGTGTAGTTGGGAAAAATAGCTACCGCGGTGCCTTCTCGTACATCGGCAACAATGTTAAGGTTGGTGATAATGTGAAGATTTACCCGCATGTTTTTGTGGGCGACAATGTTATAATTGGCGACAATGTCATACTCCACCCAAATGTAAAACTGTATGCCGATACGAAAATCGGTAGCAACTGTGTCATCCATGCCGGTACAGTAATCGGCAGCGATGGTTTTGGCTTTGCCCCGCAGAGTGATGGGACGTATAAATCGATTCCTCAAATGGGCAACGTGGTTATTGAAGACGATGTGGTTATTGGCGCCAACACGGTAATTGATTGCGCCACCATGTATGGCGATTCAACAATCATCCGCAAGGGCGTAAAGCTGGATAACCTTATCCAGATTGCCCATAATGTTGAGGTAGGCAAGAACACAGTTATCGCAGCCCAGACAGGAATTTCCGGCTCCACTAAGTTAGGCGAGCATTGCGTTATAGCCGGGCAGGTGGGCATTGCCGGGCACCTGGTTATTGCCAACAACACCAGCATTGGCGCACAGGGCGGCATCTCCAAATCGATCAAAGAGGAGGGGCAAAAACTGATCGGGTACCCTGTGTTTGACGTAAAAGATTATTTCCGGTCGTATGCGGTGTTTAAACAACTTCCCGACCTGAACGACCGCCTCAGGCAATTGGAGAAAATGGTCCAGCAGTTTCAACAAGAGACCCCTGTTGGCCAAAATCAGGCAAACCTGTAAAGGGTTAGCCCAAATAACTGCAATTAGCCCCAATCAGGCGCCCATTTTAAGCGGTTTGGATTATCCCCCATTTCAGGGTTAAATTTGCCATCTTTTACGCAAAGCATGCAGAATATTAAACAACAAACCATTGAGAAATCAGTGTCGCTTTCGGGCGTGGGGCTCCATACCGGTGCCAAAACCAATGTTACTTTTTTACCGGCCAAACCCAACCATGGAATAAAATTCCAACGTATTGATTTGCCCGGTTCACCGGTTATCGATGCCGACTGTGACAATGTAGTAGACGTTTCCAGGGGAACTACCATCGAACAAAGTGGTGCCCGTGTAAGCACCATTGAGCATACGCTCGCTGCCCTGGTAGGCTTAGAACTCGATAACGTGCTTATCCAGATCGATGGCCCCGAGTGCCCCATTATGGATGGCAGTTCCATCCAGTTTGTTGAAACCTTAAAGACAGCAGGCGCAGAAGAACAAAATGCGTTGCGCGATTTTTTCGAAGTGCAGGAACCCTTATTCTACCGCGAGACTGCACGCAACGTTGAAATTGCAGCCCTTCCCCTCGATGACTACCGTGTTACGGTAATGATCGATTACAACTCACCGGTACTGGGCAGCCAGCATGCTTCCATTACCGACATCCGCCAGTTTGAAAAAGAAATAGCGTCATGCCGCACCTTCTGTTTTTTGCATGAACTGGAGATGCTCTACAAGAACAACCTTATCCGGGGTGGTGATTTGAACAACGCTATTGTTATTGTTGATCGCGTAGTGAAAGAAGATGAGTTGTCCAACATTGCCAAAATGCTTGGTAAACCTAAGGTTTCCGTGAAACACGAAGGCATCCTAAACAATATTGAGCTTCGGTACAAAAACGAACCTGCCCGACACAAACTGCTGGACATTGTTGGGGACTTAGCCCTTGCCGGAAGGCCATTGAAAGCACAAGTGCTGGCAGCCCGCCCCGGCCATGCGGCCAATGTGGCCTTTGCCAAAAAACTGAAAAAGGCAATGGCCGAAGCCGACAAAAAAGGAAGACCAAAATACAACCCCAATCTTCCCCCGGTAATGGACATCAACAAAATCAGGCAAACGCTTCCGCACCGTTACCCATTTCTATTGATTGATAAGATTATTTACCTGGACAACGAGAGTGTAGCCGGGGTAAAAAACGTTACCGCCAACGAACCTTTCTTCCAGGGGCACTTCCCGGGCAACCCGGTAATGCCGGGTGTATTACAGGTGGAGGCCATGGCACAAATTGGTGGTATTCTGGTGATGAACACCGTGCCCGATCCGGAAAATTACTGGACATATTTTTTGGGCATCGAAAATTTCAGGTTTAGGAAAATGGTGTTGCCCGGTGATACCCTGGTTATCCAGTGCGACCTGGTTGTACCGATTAAGCGTGGTATTGCAAAAATGTATGGTCGTGCATTTGTAGGCAATACCCTTGTTTGTGAAGGCACCATGACCGCCAGCATTGTCCGTAAAGACTCATGAGTTACCATCCGCTAGCCAACGTTCACCCTGAAGCCAAAATTGGCGCGAACGTAATTATTGAACCCTTTGCCACCATTGGAAAAAATGTTGTGATTGGCGATGGGTGCTGGATAGGCCCTAACGTGGTCATCTTTGATGGCGCCCGGCTGGGCAAAAATGTAAAAGTTTATCCGGGCGCATCTATTTCTGCTATCCCACAAGATTTGAAATTCGCAGGCGAAGAAACCGAAACCTTCATTGGTGATAACACGGTTATCCGCGAGTTCGTAACCATTAGCCGGGGTACGCACGATAAATTCAAAACCGTTATCGGCAGCAACTGCCTGTTGATGGCTTATGTGCACGTTGCGCACGATTGCATTATCGGCAACAATTGTATTTTAGTAAACACCGTGCAGGTTGCCGGCCACGTCACCATTGATGACTGGGCAATTATTGGCGGTGCCAGTGCATTGCATCAGTTTGTTAAAGTTGGTGCCCATGTTATGATTTCCGGTGGCTCATTGGTGCGTAAAGATGTTCCGCCTTACACCAAAGCGGCACGCGAGCCTTTGGCATATGCCGGCATCAATTCTGTTGGCTTACGCAGGAGGGGATTTAGCTCCGAAAAGATTTCAGAAATACAGGAAATCTACCGCTATATTTTCATGAAGGGCATTAACAATACCAAAGCCCTCGATATTATTGCCGAAACCATTCCGCCCAGTGCCGAACGCGACTACATCATTGATTTCATCAGCAAATCGGAGCGCGGCATTATGAAGGGCTACGGCTTAGGCGACTGACCGGAATGGGCATA
The DNA here is from genome assembly GCA_025808415.1 of Cyclobacteriaceae bacterium. Classification (NCBI taxonomy): domain Bacteria; kingdom Pseudomonadati; phylum Bacteroidota; class Cytophagia; order Cytophagales; family Cyclobacteriaceae; species Cyclobacteriaceae bacterium. The sequence continues at coordinate 1,481,130 of CP075525.1, read as the reverse complement.
ACCATTTCCACCGAAAAGCTTGGTAAGCGGTATAACCACGAATGGATTTTCCGCGACCTTACCTATACCTTTCAACAAGGAAAAACTTACGCCATTACCGGACCTAACGGCTCGGGCAAATCAACCCTTTTACAAGTGCTTTGGGGGCAGATGCCGCCAAGCTCAGGAAAACTAACCTACAAGAAAGATCAGACCGCTATTGAAGTGGAAGAGATCTATCCACTGGTTTCGGTAGCCACACCATACATGGACCTGATTGACGAATTCACCTTACGGGAACAGGTAGATTTTCACTTTAAAACCAAACCAATTAAACCGGGCTATGTACCTGAACAGGTACTGGAGGCTATGTACTTAGAACAAGCGCATAAGAAGTTTATAGCCAACTTTTCCTCCGGCATGAAGCAACGTTTGAAACTTGGCCTGGCATTTTATACGGATACCCCGGTGTTGTTTCTGGATGAACCGGGCACCAACCTCGACAAACAGGCATTGGATTGGTACCAAAGCCAACTGAAAATGCAAGCCAGTAACAAACTTGTTTTTATAGCCTCAAACCAGGCCAATGAATATCCCAGGGATGCGGAAATAATCAATGTTATGGACTACAAACACGTACCAACCAAGGCAGGTTGACGTTGTATGGGTTACAACAACCGATTTAAACCGATAAACTCCCGTAAAATTTGCATTTCAGCCGTTAAGGTTTGATTTTGTGCCCCGTAAACCCCAAATTCGTAACATATAACCTATTTATAAGATGATGATGAAAATATTGGCCAGAGCGGTTTCTTTCGTGATTTTGGCAAGTGCCGTTGTTTTGATGAGTAATTGTGGTGGTAAAGATCCGGCCCCTATCCCACAGCAAGTTCAACTCGGTAAGCTTTCAAAAACCTGGAATATTGTAAGTGTAAGCCTGGATGGTGCTAATAGAACCGGTGACTTTACCAACTTCAAGTTGACATTTTCAGGTACGTTTAACGCCAACGCCAACAATGGAAATGGCCCTTATAACTTTTCTGTTACCGGTGCACGACCAACACCCAGTCCCTGGCCGGCAAGCGGAACATGGTCATTCGTTAATATCGGTACAGGCGACAGTGGATCATTGGTAAGAAATGATGGTGTCCCTATGGTTTACACGATCAGTAGCACAGGTCAACTAACTATTTCAGATTTGATTTGTACTTCTTGTGATTATGCTGGTGCAGCCGGGAGAACAGAAGCCGTTAATGGCAACTGGACTTTTGTTTTTAATTAAAAAGTTCTGTAAGATTTTGAAAGGCCTCGGTCGAGGCCTTTTTCATTTCATACAATTGAATCGAAAAGACTGCCGATATTTCGCTAAAAACAAGTCGGATAATTAGGAAAAAGATGATTTAACGGCTAGAAAACTTGCTTTGGAAAACACCTTTACAATTATTACCCAGTACTTAGAGCTATTTTAATACCACCACCGTTATTCCATCTCCTCCACGCTCAACATGTTCATCGGCTACCGAAGCTACCTGTTTGTATTTCTTAAGTTGTTCACGGATAACTTTGCGAAGCACACCTTCACCTTTGCCATGTAAAATTTTTATTTCCCCCTGGCTTAGTAACACAGAAGTATCTATAAACTGATCGAGCAACGGAACCACTTCATCCACCCGCTTACCACGCACATCCAATACGGAACTATATACGGCACGTTTCTCATGCAAACTTAACCCAACCGACCGTAGTTTGGCTTCGGTAACCTTATCAGCTTTGGATTGAGATGCAAGTTCAAGTTGGCTCAAGGCCACCATTGATTTTAATTCACCGAATTGCACCATGGCCTGTTTGCCCTTTACAGACAATACTACACCGCTTCCATCCTGCCCGGTAATGCGTACACGGTCTCCTGGTTTAAGTACAACAGGCGGCTTTGGTTTTTGCACTTCCTGCCGCGATACTTTTTGCGCCATCACCTCCAGGTTCTTTCGCACCTTAGTGGTTTCCTGCTTTTGCGCCTGGTTCTCCCGTATGTGGCGAATGGTTTTTTCAATCTCGCGGTTTGTTTCTGCCAGTAACCTGCTGGCCTCCTCTTTTGCTTTATTCAAAATCTCCTTCTTCTTGGCATCCAGTTCGCTACTTAGCACCTCGTATTTTTTAAGCAGGGCTTTCAAGGTTATATCTTGCTTTCGCAACTGATTGCTCTTTTCGGTCAACATGTTTCGCTCCTGCTCAAGGTCCCGTACCAGTGTTTCAAAACCTACCAGTTCACTTCCTGCAAGCTGGCGTGCTGTTTCCAGTATTTCTTCAGGTAAACCGGTTTTGTGGGCAATCTCCAAAGCAAATGAGCTGCCTGGCTTACCGATATCAAGCAGGTAAAGCGGCACCATGTTTTTTTCATCGAAGCGCATGGCAGCGTTGCGAATACCTTGTTGCTGCCCGGCAAATAATTTCAAATTGTAGTAATGTGTGGTGGCCACGCCCCAAACACGTTTTTTCAGCAAGGCTTGCAAAATAGCCTGTGCTATGGCACCACCAAAATTCGGATCGGTTCCTGATCCTAATTCATCCAGCAGCACCAGGGTTTTACCATGACCATGCTGAACAAAATGCGCCATGTTTTTTAAATGGCTGCTGTACGTGCTCAGGTCATTCTCAATCGACTGCTGATCGCCAATGTCAATAAACAAGTCATCAAAAATTCCAGCTTTGGAGTCAGGTGAAACCGGAATCAACAGTCCGCATTGAAGCATATACTGCAACAAGCCAACCGTTTTAAGGCAAACCGATTTTCCACCAGCATTTGGGCCCGATACCAGCAAGAACCGATCGGCCTCTGTTAAATCTATAGTCAACGGTACAAGCTCACGTTTTCCTTTCAGGCTCATGAATAGCAAAGGGTGTCGTGCGTTCATCCACCGTAAGGTTGGTGTTGGCGCTATTTCGGGAAGTTCTGCCTGCAACTCAACGGCCAGCTTTGCCTTGGCCCTGATGAAATCAATCCAGCCTAAAAACTGATATGCCAACTGTAGTTGCGGAATTTCTTTGCGCAAGTTATCTGTGAGCTGTATGAGTATCCGTATTACCTCGCGCTTTTCAGCATGTTCTAAATCGCGGATTTCATTATTGGCTTCCAGTACCTCTGCAGGTTCCATAAACACCGTTTGGCCCGTAGCCGATTCGTCCTGGATAAAACCTTTCAGCTTTCGCTTGTGCTCAGCCAGCACAGGTATAACCAACCTGCCGCCACGAATGGTGGGCAAGGCACCTTCGGGCACCCATTGTTGCTCAACGGCATGCCGATAAACCTGGTCGATTAATTTCCGCGATCGTCCCTGCTCATCCCGAAGCCTTCTTCGTATCCGGCTCAACTCGGTGCTAGCCGAATCCCTCACCAACCGCGCATCATCAATCACCGCATGAATTTGCTTCACAAAAGCACCAGAAACCTGAATAGGACCGGCAAGCTGAAACAATACCGGGTACTGTTCACGGTTTTTCACCAGGTAATCGCGGCATGCAAGGATGGTTTGTAAGGAGTGAGCGATGTGCAGAAAATCCTGTTCATCCAGGTAGTTTCCCTCCAACGAAGCCCGCTTGAACAAGGCCGCAGGGTCCAGGTAATGATTTGACGGGAAAGCATCCCCGCGCTCAAAAACCTGTTTGAATTCATTAACCTGTTGCAATAGGTGCTTTATCGCATCGGCATCCGTTAAAAAATAAAGCGCATCCACGTGTGCTTTACCCAATGCCGACAGTGTAAAGTTGATCAACCTTGCACGAATGTGGTCAAAGCCAAGCCTGTTTTCTACATCATTGGGGTGGGGCATATTTACTGTACTCGTTGGGCAACACTTGCTCGCGCAAACTTAAGGAATCCACCACTGCCGAATAAATAAAATCAAGCTGCCGGGGGTTGGCCATATAGTACTCCATCGATTTGCGAAAGGTGGAGTCCTGCACACCTGCCTGTGAAAAGACATAGTTTCGGAAATAAGGTATCAACCGGTTCATGGAGTCATAATCGATAGGGATCAGCGCAAGCTTTTCTTCGGCCAGGTACATTTGAATAAGCACGCTAACCATTTCAGGTTCGGTCAAAATGCCCTTCGGGGTTTTGTTGCGTTGGCATCCGCATACCAGTGAACACGTAATCAGAATGATGATAATCCTGTGCATTTTCCCTTTATGGCCAAAATCGACCAACCCGTTAATTGAGGTGAGCAAAGTAGGTACATTTAATTATTTTTGGAACTCAAAAATTGATCCAGCAGCGGTAAATCGGTGAAAGAACTCCTAAAAAAGTTACGCAAATACGAAATACAGATACGCAAGGCCATTAACAGCCAGATGCAGGGCGATTTTCATTCTGTGTTTAAGGGTACAGGATTGGAATTTGACGATGTACGGCCCTATCAATATGGTGACGATATACGCACCATCGACTGGAACGTATCGGCCAAAGGCCATGATACGTATGTAAAAACCTTTCGGGAGGAAAAGGAACAAACCGTATTTTTTATACTGGACGTAAGCGCCTCGCAGGAAATCGGTTCGAGCGGCCAAACCAAGGGCGATATTGGCAAAGAAATTTGTGGGGTATTGGCCCTCTCCGCAGTAAAGGAATCCAGCCATGTTGGGCTTATCTGCTACTCCGATCAACGGGAGTTGTATATCAAACCCAGCAAAGGGGTTTCGCAAGCTTACCAGATCATCCACAGTATTGTTACCCTAAAAGCAAAGTCAAAAAAAACCGACCTGAATAAGGCCATGGCTTTTGCGCTTAACACGATAAAACGCAGAAGCGTGATCATTCTTATTTCAGATTTTATTGATGAGTCGTACCAGCATAACCTGAAAGCTTTAGCCAGGAGGCACGACCTGGTGATTGTGCACATTAGCGACAAGCGGGAAACCCGTTTGCCAAAATTGGGCATTATACCGGTGGAGGATAAAGAGAGCGGAAAAACATTGTGGATCAACACCTCCTTCGGGGATTTCAGAAAAAAAATCAGCGACCGCCTGGAGGACAGGAAAACTCAACTCACCCTGTTCTGTAAAAAGCACCAGATTAATTTTATTTCGTTGGATACAGACGAGGATTATGTTCCGAAATTGCTTCGTTTGTTTAAAGTCAGGAACAGGACTGTAAAAACAACTTAGGAAGAAGCAGAACCATGAGGCGAAAGGGAATTTACAAAACAGGTTTGCAGTTTTTGCTTGTCCTCGCCATGCTTCAGGCTAACGCGCAGGTTAAAGTAAATGGCGGTTTCATTCAGGATAGCGTGCGCATAGGCGACCCTATAACCTATTACCTGACTGCACAATACCCTACCCATTTAACTATCCTTTTCCCCGACTCAACCTTTACATTCTCTCCTTTTGAATTTTTGAAAAAAAATTACATGCCCACACAATCGCACCTGGGCATTAGTTATGATAGTGTAGTGTATCAACTCGCAACTTTTGATGTGAATGCCGTACAATACCTTAGCTTACCGGTATTTGTTGTAGCTGAAAAAGATTGTACACGTTATGTGTCCCAGCCCGACAGTGTGTTGCTGGCCGCCATGGTGAAGACACCAATACCCGACAGTATAAGCGCGGAGAACCTTCCCTTATTGACTAACACTGCTTATCAACGCGTTGCATTTCTGCTGAATTATCCCGTGCTGCTTATTGGTGTCGGGATTTTACTGATCACCGCCCTGGTAGTGTGGATCGCATTTGGAAAAAAGATACGCAAATATTTCCGGCTAAAACGGCTTTACCGCAACCATAAAACGTTTATCCGACTTTTTTCAGACAAACTCATGTTGCTTCAGGCACAGTTTACTACCGAACAAACCGAAGCGGCTTTATCCTTATGGAAAAAATACCTGGAACAGTTGGAAGGAAAACCGTTTACTAAACTTACCACCCGCGAAACCCTGATGCTGGAGAAGGATGAACAATTAGGTACGAGTTTGCAGGCCATTGACCGCGCCATTTACGGAAGTTCAACTACCGTAACAGAACCCCTTGCCCATTTACAGCAAATAGCCGAAAGGCGTTTTACACACCTGATTGAAACGTTGAAAAATGGATAAACAACCAACTTTTTCAAATGCGTGGTATTCGCTGGAGTGGTTCAACCCGTCAACCTTGCAATCATTTACCTGGGAAAGGCCAGAGTTCCTGTATGGAATAATCGCTTTGCCAGTGCTATTTCTCATTCGATGGTTGTGGCGCTACAAGTTCAATCAAAAATTGCCGGTTGCACTAACCCAACGCGACTTAAAAACTTCACCCATAAACCTGGTGCGGTTGCTGCCCGATGTGCTGATGATGCTGGTGCTTACACTGTTGTTTACCAGCCTGGCGCGCCCCCAGAAAACAAATGAAAAAGTTGAACAATGGACAGAAGGTATTGATATCATGATTGCCATTGACATCTCACAGTCCATGCAGATATCGGATTTTCTTCCAAACCGTTTAGAAGCTGCTAAAAATGTTGCAACAGATTTTATAGACGGTAGGATGCAGGACAGGATTGGTCTGGTTGTATTTTCGGGTGATGCTTTTTCACTGGTCCCCTTAACTACCGATTATGATCTTCTAAAATCGTATATCCGTGAAATTGATTTTTCCATGATTGACAATCGTGGTACGGCCATAGGCAGTGCGTTGGGTGTTGTTACCAACCGTATGCGCGAGGCAAACTCAAAATCGAAGGTGTGTATTTTGCTTAGCGATGGTGATAACACCGCAGGCAACATTGATCCGATAACCGCTGCCGAACTGGCGGCTGCCTTTGGTATAAAAATTTATACTATCATAATCGGCAAGGAAGGCATGGTGCCCTATGGAAAAGATTTTTTTGGCAGGCCGAACATGATTGACAACACGGTTGATGAAACCACCATGCGTAAAATTGCGGACATTGGTGGTGGGGAATTTTTCCGCGTAAGCGACAACCGGGCACTGGAACAAGTGTTCGATAAAATCGATCACTATGAAAAGGCCGAAATAAAGGAAACACGTTTTAAGAATACAGCCGATTACTACCAATTTTACCTCACTTGGGCCATTGTTCTGTTGTTGGTCTGGTTATTCACCAAATCAACTTTTATTAGCAATGTTTTACAGGATTAATAGACCCCAATCAATGGGTCGCAAACAAGGAGTCGGAGAATAAGAGCAGCCTGCTTCCAAAAAGTACCATTACCAGGCCTAAGAGAATGTTCATGATACGAACCAGCCGCGGGGTAAGTACTTCGCGCAATTTATCTGCAAGCTTGGCCTTGAGCATATCGGTAGCAAAAACAGTGGCTACAATGGCACCAAAAAAAAGCGCAGCCTGGTAGTGCGTGGTATAACCAAATTCGCCCGTGGCCACACTTACGGTGCCGATCCAGAAAATAAGCACCATCGGGCTTAGGCCATTAATGATAAACCCCTTCGCTGCAAGCCGCAGCGGGCTCCTGGCCTTTATGTTTACACTTTTAAAATCCAATATCCTACGGCTTTTTACAAACAGGTAATACGCACCAAAAGCAAGCAATATTACCCCACCACCATAGGCCATGTAAACCTGCGATTGATGGTTACTAAAAGCCTGTGAAAGGCCAAGGTAGGCGAAAAATATATAGGTGGCATCGCTAAGTGAAACGCCCGCGGCAACCCAAGCACCACTCCAGAAACCGCGTTCAATACTGGTTTGAAGAATGGTGAAAAACACAGGGCCTACAAGCAATGCCAGCACAAGCCCGGAAGCAATACCCTTAAGAACGATTTCCATTTACATGGTTTTCGATGAATGCCCGCCAGTCTTCCAACTGGTTGTTTTTCATAACGCGCGGAAACTTATTCTGCCCGCCAACTTTACCTTTTGATTTCATCCAATCATAAAATATGTGCACCGGTAACACGTCAACGTAAACATCTTTCAGCGCCGCACTTCGTTCAACGGCATAATCATCATTTAATATTTTTAAATGACTGTCAATTTTTTCGCGCAAAATATTTCCGTCAACGGCATCATCTGTGCCCACAAACCAATGGTGTGCAAACAGGGTACCGTGGGGGATGCCCGCTACGGCAAATTCAGGGACTTCAATGTTCAAATCGTTCGAAGCCAGTTCAATGGCCTTGTTCATGTTGTCTACCGAAAGGTGCTCACCGCACAGGCTCAGGAAATGTTTCGTACGGCCGGTAATCACAATCTCTGACTCATCCAGCGAAACAAATTTTATTACATCGCCAATCAGGTAACGCCAGGCGCCCGCACAACTGGACAATAATATGGCATATTCCTTACCCTCCTCCACTTCATCAATCATAAGCGTTTGTGCTTCGGGCTTCACTTCGCCATTTTCATCAAAGTTCTTATCCTCAAAGGGCACAAATTCATAAAACAAACCGTTGTTCAGCACCAATCGCATCGATCGTCTGTTGGGATAGGCCTGGTATGCAATAAAACCTTCAGAAGCAAGGTAAGTTTCGATATAATATATAGGCTTGCCCATCAACTTTTCAAAACCTTTACGGTACGGATCGAGTGATACGCCCCCATGCACATACACTTTAAGGTTAGGCCATATTTCGTGTATGTTTTTTACCTTATGATAATCCAGGATTTTTTCCATTAATATCTGGAGCCAGGCAGGCACGCCAACAATTATCCCAATGTCCCAATCTTTGGCCTTTTTGGTTATCTCCAGCAACTTAGCGTCCCAATTTCGGGTTTTGGCAATGCGCTTACCGGGTTTATAAAAATGCTGAAACCAGAAAGGAAGCTTGGCCGCCTGTATTCCGCTTAAGTCGCCTTCAAAATAATTTCCGATTTTATTCAGGTGAGTGCTGCCGCCCAGCATTAATATACCTGAAGTAAAAAAATCGGAGGGCAGGTCGTATTTCGAAAGCGATAAGATTTGACGGATACTGGTGCGCTGTATGGCCTTGGTCATATCCTTGGTTACCGGTATGTGCTTGGAAGATGCCTCGGATGTTCCGGAACTGAGGGCAAAATATTTTACCCTGCCCGGCCAGCAAATGTTTTTCATACCCTTCAGCGATTGGCCCCACCATTCATTATAAATTTTGTTATAGGTGTGTATGGGTACAGTATTGCGGTATACTTCGTAAAAACTTTTGTTCCCTTTCCTAAACTCATTCAGGATTTTGGCAAAGTCATAGTACTTACCAAACTCGGTCTGGTTAGCTGCCATGAGCAGTTCCTTCAACTCCCTTTTTTGCAAATCAAAAGGTGAGGTATACTCCTGCTCCATCATTTCGCGTAAGCGGATTCCTTTTTTGAGCAAGGTGCCAAGTATCGCCATGTTTATTGATGGTTAGGGTTAAATTTGCCTGTGAAGCCGTCAAAAATACAGAATGAACATCAAAAATAACATAGCGAAATGCAGGCAGAACTTACCTGAAAACGTTACACTTATTGCGGTAAGCAAAACACAACCCGTTACCAGCATACAAGAGGCCTACGATGCCGGGCAGCGGGTATTTGGGGAGAACAAAGCCCAGGAGATGAAGCAGAAATATGATGTCTTGCCGAAAGACATCCAGTGGCATATGATCGGCCACTTGCAAACCAACAAAGTTAAGTACATAGCACCGTTCGTTCACCTAATTCATTCAATCGACAGCCTGAAACTACTGGTAGAGATTAACAAGCAGGCACAAAAAGTTGGCCGTGTTATTCCATGCCTTTTACAGCTTCACATTGCTGAAGAAGATACGAAATTCGGCTTTTCCCGTGATGAGTTACTGAGCTTGCTAAATGATCCTGAATTTACAACCCTGGCCAACATAAAAATTACAGGGCTAATGGGCATGGCTACGTTTACGGATAACACAGAACAGATACGAAAAGAATTCAGGTCGCTAAAACTTTTTTTTGATGAACTAAAAACCAAATCCTTACCACCAACTGTGCAACTGGTTGAGCTCTCCATGGGCATGAGTGGCGACTATCCCATAGCCCTGGAAGAAGGCAGCACTATGATCAGGATTGGTACGGCCATTTTTGGCGAGCGTCAATATAAAAATGCGTAACCCCCGTACGGGGGTTACGCATCTCCATTACTGTTAAATTTTTAGTGTTACTTTCTGTGCTTAACCACAAACGTAAGCACGGGGCGCTTGCTGTGGTTCACCACATCTTCGGCAATGCTGCCGGCCAGCACATGCGCAAACCCCGTGCGGCCGTGGGTGGCCATGGCAATCATATCTGCATTAATGCTTTCCGCAAAGTAAATGATACCTTCCTCTTCGGTTATGTCGTTAAAAACATTGACCGTATAATTTTTCAGTTGGAGTTTCTTCGCAAACTCGTTCATGTACTTTTTCACCACAGCATCGCGTTGAAAATTTCCGGGTGTATTCACACGAACAAGATGTATGGTGGCATCGTACATTTCCTGTGCCCGTTTTACGATGCGTGAGAATACCTCTTCATCCTTGCTCATGGAGGTAGCATAAACAATGTTCTTAAAGTCGGCACGGGTAGGTTTCTTTTGGATGGTCAGTACGGGGCAATGCGAATGGCGCACCACTTTTTCGGTATTCGAGCCAATAATCATTTCTGCCAGGTTGGTTTTTCCGGCTGTTCCCATAACCACCAGGTCTACCTTCTGCTCTGTAATAATGGTGCGCATGCCATGGTAAGGGGAGCCTACGCGTAGCTCCTGGATTACTTTTACCCCTGCAAAGACAGAACTTTCGGCTAACTTGGCCATTTGTTTTTTCGAGCGTTCAATAAGCTTGAGCATGTAGAGCTTATCTTCCATATCGCCTTTAAAAACCTCACCGGTTACTTTAAACGATTCACTTGATCCTTCTTCGATAACATGCAGCAGTATAAGGGAAGCACCTGATTTTTTTGCAATGCCACTGGCTACCTCAGCGGCTGTCTGGGCTTCTTTTGAAAAGTCCGTAGGGACAAGAATTTTTTTCATAAACATTTGGGTTTTGCGGTGATTAAAATTAGAATTTTTATTGCACAAACAAAGACCGCTGCTCAAGTAATTGTGCAAAGTTTTTTATACCCTTGCAGCAATCAGCCAACTTCATGTACTTCCGGGATGATAACAACCGGTATTTTCAGTCCATGGATAAAATCCTCAAGCGAAACATCCTTTTGCTCATTCAGCGTTTCGGCAAGCTTCTCGCACAGTACAATTGCCGCTACATTATTCTTCCCCATATACGATTCAATCCTGTCGGACAGGAAACCGATTTCGGTAATAAAAGCAAAAGGAACATCCATAGTATAACCTATTGTTTTTATAAGTTTTTCAAAATCCTCCTTTGCTTTGGCTTCTACCCCATTTCGATAGGCCGATAAACTTTCGCCCTTGCGCTGCAACAGTCGGTAAGCATACAGAAAAATAAGGCTTGCTCTTTTTTTTGCTGCCAACTTAAATGCCTCCCGGATTACGTTTTCCGTTACTTCCGAAAAGTCCAATGCGCATAAAATCACCTTCATATACGGGTACCCAAAGATTTTCCTGAATACGAACGTAGAAGGATTTTTTCCGGGCAATGAGGACTTGCATCAATAAACAGGCTGATTTTTGTCATGCTTGTATGGATTGCTATCTTGGTGACCTGAAAATCATGCAAAAAACTTTTGAAATAGCCTTTAATTCTTCAGAAACCTTTAGGGAAATTTTCCAGGGATCAGCCGAAGGAATATTGATGGTTGATGAACTGGGGCATATCCAACTCGCCAACCCGGTATCGGAACGCATGTTCGGTTATAAAAGCGGGGAGCTGACCGGAAAAAAACTGGAAATACTCCTCCCCCCTCGTTTTCAATCCAAACACGTAAGCCTTCGCGAACAGTTTCGGAAAAACCCATCGCCCAGGCGCATGGGCATCGGGCGCGATTTGATGGCCATACGAAAAGACGGGCACGAGTTTCCGGTTGAGGTGAGCCTGAGTTATAAGGAGATCAACAACTTGTTTGTGGTGGTGGCCTTTATTATTGATATCACGGAACGAAAAAAAGTTGAGGAGGCCCTTAAGCACAGTGAAGAGCAATTGCTGGTATATGCTGCTGAACTGGAAAAAAAAGTACAAACCCGTACCGATGCCCTGAATAAATTAGTAGAAGACCTGGAAAAGGCCAACCAATTCCTACAGGAGCAAATTGCTGAACGGAAAAAAGCCGAAGAAGAAACAAAAAAAGCGCTGGACAAGGAGCGTGAACTTAATGAACTTAAAACCAAATTCGTTTCCATAGCGTCACACGAGTTTCGCACCCCGTTGAGCACGGTGTTAAGTTCGGCTTCGTTGGTGCAGCAGTACAAAGAAAAAGGCGACCTGGATAAAATTGACAAACATATTCACCGCATCAAATCATCGGTTAATCACCTAACGTCTATCCTAAACGATTTTCTTTCGCTTGGAAAACTGGAAGAAGGCCGCATAGAAGTTGAAAAGGAACTGGTATGTGTACGCGATTTTTTTGAAGAAGTGAACGAGGAGATCAAGCCTTTACTCAAAGAAGGCCAACGGATAGCGTTAACCTGTGAACTGGAGCAAAAAGAAATACCGCTCGACAAACGGGTAATGCGCAACATTTTGTTTAACCTGCTCTCTAACGCCAGTAAATACTCAGCGCCCGGTAAAACTATTCATATTGATTGCCGAAGCATTGAAAAAAAACTGGCCATTACCATCAGGGATGAAGGTATAGGCATACCCGAATCGGAAGTAAAGCACCTTTTCGAGCGCTTTTTCAGGGCCAGCAATGTTACCAATATACAAGGCACTGGGCTGGGCTTGAACATTGTAAAACGCTATGTAGATTTACTGAAAGGAACGATTGATTTTACCAGTGTTGAAGGGAAAGGCAGTACCTTTACGATAACAATACCATTGATATGAAGAAAATCCTATTGATTGAAGACAATCCTGATGTTCGGGAAAATACGGCCGAAATCTTAACGCTGGCCAGTTATGATGTTCGAACGGCAGAAAACGGAAAACTTGGCGTTGAACTGGCCAACAAAGAACGACCAGACCTGATTATCTGCGACATTATGATGCCCGAGCTTGACGGTTATGGCGTTTTGCATATCCTAAGCAAAAAACCAGAAACGGCCAGTATACCTTTTATATTCCTTACGGCTAAAACAGAAAAGAGCGATATCCGCAAAGGCATGACGCTGGGCGCAGATGATTACCTGACCAAGCCGTTTGACGATACCGACTTGCTCAACGCAGTAGAAGCCCGGCTGAATAAAATAAGCATACTGCGGAAACAATACGCTTCAGATGCTACCGGTCTCGATCAGTTTATTGCCGATGCACAAAAGATCTTAAACCTCACCGACCTATGCAAAGACAGGAAAGTGAAAACCTATAAAAAGAAAGCCGGCATTTACATGGAAGGTGAAATGCCCAATGCGTTTTTCTTTGTTAAATCCGGAAACGTAAAATGCTTTCGCACGAATGCCGATGGAAAAGAACTGATTATAAGCCTGTACAAAGAAGGTGACTTTTTCGGATATGAAGGCATATTGGAAAACAGCAACTATGGCGAATCGGCTGTTGCGTTGGAAGACAGCGAACTTACCGTAATACCCCGCCACGACTTTCTCACCCTATTGCATAGCCACCCTGAAATATCAGGGGCATTTGTTACCCTGCTCTGTAAAAAAATAGCAGAGAAGGAAGCACAATTACTAAACCTGGCATACAACTCCGTACGCCAACGTACAGCAGAGGCTTTGTTAAAAATTCACAACCTTAAGGAACAGGATTTGGTCTCCATATCGCGTGATGATCTGGCCAAAATGGTAGGTACCGCTTCCGAATCTGTTATTCGAGTTCTTTCTGATTTTCGTGAAGAAGGAATCATTTCCATTGAAGGTGGGAAAATCCATGTACTTCACCCTAATAAACTTGAGCAGGTAGTAAAGTGGAACGTTGCGAGGAATTAAGAGTAAAAACCTCCAAGGTTTTCAAAACCTTGGAGGTTTTTACATTCTAAGTTCCCTTTTTAACCAATGCAAACTCAATTTGCGGCCTTCCACGCTGGCCATCCTGTGTTAATGCCGTAAAGCGAAGTTTGTAAATGTTCCCATCAACATCCTTAACCAGGTAAAATCTATCCGACCGAACGGCAGGCGCAGTACCGGGTCCGCCACCCGAGCGCCACTTGGCCCCAATACCGATTTGACTGGTTAGCCAGGTAACGCCTGCCAGGTTTGTCTCACCAAAAGCTTCGTAACTTCCGGCAGCAGAAGTTAACTGCTCTGCCGTTTCTACACCATTCCTGCTTTGAAGCACGATATCCTGGAAATAATATGGAATAAACCCACCTCCTAAATTGGTTGAGTTTGTAAAACCTGTCCATGCAATATCCCAACGGTCCTTTCGTGGCTCAACCGTAACCAACCCGTTTTGAAAACTGATGTACCTGAAGTTGAATTGATCGTCTTTGGCAACCTGTATTTCCTGAAATGTTGCAGAAGAGATATCAGCATGTTGGATGGTGTAGCCATTGCCATTGCGCAACACACGAACCTTCTTCCAGCCGCGTGATGGTATTGGTTCAGAAGGATCGCTGGGTGGATTGGCTGCCCCACGGTTAATGATGTACACCTTGTTTTCAGAAGCTGTAGCCGACACCGGGGCTAAAGCGGTCTTAGTCAGATCGCCCGTAGGGTCATCGATCCAGGCCATGGCAGCATTGGTGGCATTGGCCCCTACAATCATTACACTGGCAAAGCCAAGCGTATCGGCAGCGGTAACGGAAGTTAAATCGGTTTTGTCAATGGCGCGCGCCATCATGGTAACGGAAGAATTTAATATCACCCTGAAATCATCGCCCATAAAAAATCCAAGGTCCCACGTGGCACGTTCAACTGCGGTTTGACGGTTAGCGCTTAAATCAATAAACACTTTGTTCGGATAGGTTGGGCCACCGCCATTAATGTCCATAAGGGCTTGTTGTGCCAGAATTTCTGTGAAACTGAGTTCCAATTGGTTGGATGTTCCCAACACCAGGCCATCACTAACCGAGGTAATGGTGAAGGTTATGGTCTCGTCACCATCCAACAAAATCCCGGAAGCCTTTTGTACGCTAAACGATACCTGCGATGCACCGTTTGAAACAGGCAACAATAAGGTATTTGCTGCAGCAGCCGGATTGGTTGTAAAGTCGGTTCCATAGCTCACACCATTCGGAACAAATGAAACCGTTACGGATCCTGCTTGTGATGCTGACCGGGAGAAATTTATATTAACCGTTAAGGCATCTTCATCGGATGCAAATCCTAATTGTGCCGATTCAAATGCAACAAGGTTATCGGGTAATTGCGGGTCATCTTCACAGGAAGAAAATGAAATTAACAGGCCTATACTCAACGCAACAATCCAGGCACTTTTTACTTTATTGTTCATTATTGTTTTCGATTTAGATTAGAAAAATTTAAAAGTTGTAAGAAAGATTTATAAAGTACGATCGGCCATAGCCTACAGGGCGGGTTAATCCACCACCATGCACCGGCCCACCATTGGCAGCCATATTGTTGATGCGGGTTACATCAAAGAGATTTCGTACACCTGCTGACAGGTTGAATTTCTTATTGAGGGATTTTTTTATACTGAGATCAGCCCAATGAAAGCCTTCCGTTTCATTAAGCTCAATTAATCCGGTAACATCAGTCGCCAGGAAAGGTGTGCGCCCGGTGTATTTGTAGAAAAGGGACACAGAAGCACCAATAGCAGGAATGGCATACGATGCCGATCCGTTAATTTCGGGCGACCATAAAAATTCATCTGGCACTTCACCGGTTTCAATAAGTTGATTGTACCTGCCCGTATAGCCAATGCCTGCACCTAGTTCAAACTGCTTATACATGAATGTATTTGTCCAGGTGAAACCTGTAGTCTTAAATTTCTCGATGTTCAGGTAGGTTGTGATGTTGGCATTGCCGGGCTTCACACCAAAACCTATCATGTTGTCAACCGTATTATAAAAACCGGTTAGGGCTGTGTTAAATTTCACATCACTGCTCGTAAACCATTTGGCATTCCACGATGCATTGAAACTGTGCGACAACTCAGCTTTTAAATCAGGGTTTCCTTCAATGGAGTGGCTGGCATCAAAGAAATAGAAATACAATTCGCGGAGTGAAGGTGCGCGGAATCCCCTTCCATAAGACAGGCGCAAGTCATGCTTAACGGTTAGTTGAAATTTTGCATTTACCGATGGGATGAACGGTGGGGCATCATAAGCGGTATTTTTTACCATGCGCACACCCGGACGAAAACTCAGCCAGTGGTTAGGCTTGATTTCGGACGACACAAAGAAAGCATAGTCGCCTATTGAAGATATACCCTCAGCTAATCGTCCACCACTGCCGGATTCAACATTGAAATCGTAACCGGGTTGCACGGATAATTGTTCTGAAACTTTGTACAGGAAAGTTCCCCGAAAGGTCAGGCCATCAAATTGTGTTAAATCCTGAAGCGAAGGATCAAGCGCCAGCCGTACATCACCTGTGTTTTTATTTACTGTAACGGTTTGGATCTGCCGGCTGTAATCTGTGTATGAAAGCGCACCATTGTATTTTAGTCTATCAGAAAATAAATATGTGCCCTGCACCTGGTGCATGAAACGGTTGGTAATGTAGCGTTGATCGATCGCTTCAATGCCGCTGAAAAGCCCGGGGTTGTAGATATTTTCATTCAGGTAATCCAGCCGGTAGTAAACATCAAGGTTATCCGTTTTGAAGCCGGCCAAACTACTGGCCAGCCATTGGGTTTTGGGGTGCCATTCCTTATCGCGATCCTCTGCACTACCTTGCCACCCACCAAAATAGTTGTGCGTAAAATCAGTTAGCGTGTAAAATGAATGTTTGCTGTAGCCCAACGAAACGCTTTGGTTGTGGATACCTTGCTTCAGGCCATACTCAGTTCCAACGGTCTCCTCATGCAACTTAGCCGATCCACTCCATCGCCCCGATTCAGGTTTTTTGGTAATGATATTAATAACACCAGCCAAAGCATCAGCACCGTAAATAACGGCCATGGGGCCTTCTACGATCTCAATTCGTTCTATCGAGTTTACATTAACCTGGTTAATGTTAATTTCATTGCCGGTGCCTTGCCGTCCGATCATGGGTACCCCATCCATGAGTACCTTAACATTTTGTCCGCTCAGGCCCTGTAAAGACAAGTTTGATCCGCCCAAGGAGAGATCCTGGGAAAAGCGAATATTCAATTCGGTGTTCAGTACATCTTGTAAACGGGTTGCACCCGCGGCCTGAATACGCTCCATGGAAATGGTTCGTACCCGGTACACCGATTGCCTGGCCGATTGCGGTTCAAATTGACCGGTCACCACTACTTCATCAAGTTGTTTTTGGGCTGGGTCCAGCGCCAATGCGTATTCACCAGCCACCCCTATAGTTGTGCGCAGCGGCTCGTACCCCAGGTGAGATGTCAATAGCTGAACCGGGAAATCCTTAATAGAAATGGAGGTTAGGCCTGCTTCATTTGTCACGGCTTGGGCAACAATTTGCCCGTTCTGGCCCTGCGCATATATAACTGCACCTTCAACAACCTGTCCGCTGGCCTTATCAATAAGGGTAAGCTTAACCTGTGCCGCTAAAAAAGCTGGTAATAAAAAAAACATTAAACCAAGTAGCCTGCCCATGGGTTCAATTAAAATGCAAGTGCAAATATTTACTTTGTTTGTCGATGAAAATGCCCCAAAAAGTATAATTTATAACGATTCTAAATAAAGTTAAAACCTATTTCAAAAATTGGCACTTTACGGGAAATACCTGTTATTTTTGGTCATTATTGGCTATGATAAATGTCATTTTTTATTTCAATTGAATCTCGAAATGATTGACTACATAAAAGAAAATACCCAAAATGGTAATCTTCGTATTGCATTTGAATCGGGGGACATAAAACTGGCTTTAGCAGAGAATAAAGCGGAGCAGGAGCTTTCACTTCCCGGTACGGTTCGTCAAAAAATTGTTCAGTTCTACTTCTGCCTTGACGGCAGTGCCCGTTTTGAGTTTGGCCCGCATTACAGCCGTGAAATACAGAGGCTGAAGAATTATTTCTTCTATAATCCTGAAGGTGATTTGGATTTTACCCTGAAACTATCTGCAGGATCGCGAATGGTTTTCCTGTTCATTTCGCTCGAAAACCTTCATGAGCTTTTTACCCATGAACCACTTCCATTTTTAAAAGCTGAAAACATAAACAGAAAGTTTTACGATGAACGGGACGTGCCTTCATCCTTGGTCGTTGTGCTCAATCAGTTGTTCACCATTCAGCTAAGCGATAGTGCAAAAAACCTTTATTATCACGGCAAAGTATTCGAATTGTTGAGTTTGTACTTTTCAGAAAAGAAACCCAATACAGAGAACTGCCCCTTTCTAAACGATGAAGAAACGGTTCGGAAAATTAAAAATGCTAAAGAGCACCTGCTGAAAAATATTGACGCTCCACCCGGGCTAAAAGCCTTGGCAAAACTTTCAGGCCTGAATGAATTTCAATTAAAGGTCGGATTCAAAGAAATTTATGGTAACACTGTATTTGGGTATTTACTGGACCATAAGCTTGATCATGCCCGTATCCTTCTGGATACGCATAAACTAAAAGTAAATGAAGTGGCTTTTCAAATCGGATATTCAAACCCAAGTCATTTTATTGCAGCCTTCCGGAAAAAATTTGGGGTAACACCCAAAAAATATTTGATGGAACATAAGCCGTAAGCATTACGGGTGGCAAACAACTTCAGTAGAGTTACCCCCAAAGAAGTTTGTTTCAACCGATAACCCACGCCAGATCATCACTACAGCCACAACGATAAGCATCGCGGTTTGGATGCGCTGAAAGGACCAGGGAATAATACGCCTTAAGGCTTGCCATGAAAATGCTGCAACAAGTAAGGCAGGCATGGTTCCCAGGCCAAACAGCAACATAACCCATGCACTTTGCAAAGGTGTTTGCTGGATTAATGCAATGGCCAAAGCCGCATAAACAAGTCCGCATGGAAGAAATCCATTGAATATCCCCGTAAGCCAGGAGGATACTGCACGTTTTGAATTAATGTGTACAGCAAATGCACCTTTTAATTTTAAAACGATCCGCGATAGTGAAGGAAGATAAACAGACTGTACTTTAGGTATAAATAGCGAAAGGATGATGGCTGCGCCAACCGCAATCGAAACTTTTCCTTGTACGCCACCCCACTGAACGATTTTGCCCAACAAGCCCACTACAACACCCATGAGAACATACGTTGTTGTTCGGCCAATATTATAGAGCAACCGGTTGATCAGGATTTTTTTTCCAGCCGCACCCTGTACCATAGATGCAATAGGACCGCACATGCCCACACAGTGCAGGCTTCCGGTTAATCCTAAAAGAAAAGCGGCTATATACATGTACAATTAAGTAAACTTAGTGACTGTCAGCCTGAACGCCTCGAAAGCTACTTCGGAGTCGAACAGGTTTCGACAAGCCCAATCTGACAAATAATTAATATTCTAAATAAAAATAACCTTCTCCAGGTAATAATCCTTTCCTTCCATTGTCCATTTCATTTTCACCCGATACGCTCCGGGCTCAAGTGGCTTTATCGGAAATACCTGAACCGAGTCGGCCGAGGCACTCAATTGCATCTGCTGATCAAGTTTATCAGAAGAAGGACGTACTAATTTTATCTCACCCTTCTCCACGTAACTCACCGAAGGGAAATACACTTTTAATATTTGATTTTGTACAATTGTGATTTCCGGCTTTAAATCAAGCTGTTCCGTATTTTGTTTCCGCTCATATTGTTCCTGAAAGGCCAGGTCTTCTGCGTAATAATTTTTCGTAACCAGGCCAATATCCTGCCGCATCATTATGGTGATCATAACACCGATGAATGTGGCAAACAAAACAAATGCAACCACAATACCTTTTCCCCAATTCATTATTTACGATTTACAGTTAATAATTTGCAAGCAGTAATTACAATAATCCTGACTATTCACGGATTGATTTCACCGGCCCGATAAACTTAACTTTTACCCTTTCAATTCGCTTACCATCGTTGTAAACACCTACCATTACCACAGTTTTTGCTGCTTTCACTTTATCAGCCGGGATTTTGATAAAATAAACTCCCTTCAGCATCTCACCGGCTGGAACTACAACTTTCTGTTCACCTACTTTGCTCAGCATAGCCTCCTGCGGAGAGTCGGCTTTAACTTCCAGTGTAATGTCTTCAAATGTTTTGTTTACAAATTCAACATTGTACAGGTTGGTAATGGTTCCATCGTCAGCCCGTTGATAAAGGGTACCCGGTACTTTCAAAATAGTTGTTTCAATATCCGACCGGGTGGCCACCATAAATGAAAGAAAACTCACCAGCGCAAGCAGCACAAACGAATAGCCAATAACGCGCGGAGTTATTAACTTCTGTATTCCATTTTTAATGGAGTTGTACGATGCATATCGAATCAATCCTTTTGGCTTACCCACTTTATCCATCACTTCATCGCAGGCATCGATACAAGCAGTGCAATTAACACACTCCAACTGAGTGCCGTTGCGTATGTCAATACCTGTAGGGCAAACATGCACGCAAAGTTTACACTCTATACAATCACCTTTTGTGGTATCAACTTCTCTCTTTTTAAGTTTACCGCGAGGCTCGCCCCGCAGCCAGTCATAAGCAACAACTATCGAGTCCTTTACCAACAATACGCCTTGCAGCCGGCCGTACGGACAAACCGCAATGCAAGCTTGTTCGCGAAAGCGGGCAAACACACCGTAAAAAATTCCCGTGAAGGCTACCAGTCCAATAAAACCAGCCAGGTTTTCGGTGGGTGGTTGCGTAACAATTTCCTTAACCTTGTCAATACCAATAAGGTAGGCCATTGCCGTATGCGATATAAGGACTGATACGGAAATGAAAATAAAATGCTTCAATCCTTTTTTGACTATTTTATCGCCTGTCCATGGTGCATGGTTTAGCTTACGTTGTTGGTTGGCATCACCTTCAATAAGGTATTCGATTTTCCGGAATACCATCTCCATAAAAAGTGTTTGCGGGCACGCCCATCCACACCAAACACGGCCAAATACTACTGTGAACAAAATCACAAAAACAAAAAAGGAAATCAGCGTAAGTGCCAGCAGGAAAAAATCCTGAGGCCAAAATGCCTGTCCAAAAATGACAAACCTGCGTTCAAAGAAATTGAGCATCAACAGCGGCTGGCCCCCAACCTGGATAAAAGGTCCGGTAAAGAAGATTGTTAGCAGTACTACCGTAACGGCAATACGTGCACGATGAAACCTGCCGGAAGGCTTTTTGGGGTACACCCAAATGCGCTTCCCCTTTTCATCTACCGTGGCGAGTGTATTGCGAAACTCTTCATCGTATTGATAAAGATTTTCAGTTGTTGTGTTCAAAACTACTGTGTTTAAAATCTAATGCTTGTTGTTCAAACAATCAGGCATCGGATAGAACCCGATGCCTGGTGTTATTCCTTCATAAAGAAGAACCCTGCGGTGTGGCTTCACTCTCCTCCTCAACGTATTTAGTTCCTTGCGGTGCTTTTGGATTTGGCGGATTTGTTCCGTGTATACTCTTGATATAAAATGCCACATCACGAATTTGCTCCGGTGATAATACTGGAGCCCACGAAATCATTCCCTTTTCCGGAACACCATTCTTGATCACCGCATAAATATCTTTAATGCTTCCGCCATGCAACCAGTAATCATCCGTTAAATTCGGACCAATACTTCCCTGTCCATCTGCCAGGTGGCACGATGCACAATTGGTAACATATATCTGCCGACCCTTTTTAAGTATAGCCTCATCCGGTGAATACGCCAGTGTGCTTTCATCAATTGAAACAGGAGGATTTAACGCCAGAAGTTTCGCACGTTGTTCTTCTGCTTTGGTTACCTCTGCCTGATACTCACCTTCCATTAGTGGTAAACTTCCCGTAACGTGGTACACCACCAGATAAACGACCGCCCAGATAATCGAACCGTACAACAGCCATTTCCACCAGGGTGGTAAATGGTTATCCAGTTCGCGTATGCCATCATAATTATGATCCAGCATGATATCAGCTTCTTTCTCGGCTGGCCTGAAAGCGTTGATCTGATCCCAGAACTTCGACCAGTAAGAAGGTGGTGCCACATATTTTACTCCCAACTTCTCGGCACGTTCTTCTGCTGCCTTGCGGATAAAAACATTCAGCACTTTAAGCATGTACACTGCAACCATGATAACGAGGAAGGCCGTGAGAAACACAAAACCTATAACTACATAAAATGGAAACAGTGGATCACTAAGCGGATCACTCCAAAAACTGGTTTTTGGAGCAGCATCCTGCGCCATGGCCGATGCACTTATCAATATGAAAAGGAATGTTGATGCTATCGTTCTCATAGGTTTGTGTTTGTAGTTGTTGATGGTTCATCTGCATGATCGAAAGGCATGTTCTCCATTTGGCGTATATATTTCTTATCCACCGTAAATACCCACCACAACAGCATAATGAAGAAGATGAAAAATATTGAAAGCGATATGATCGGCCATATGGCGATGTTATCGATACTTTGTAATACATTTTTATACATGGCCTTACTTATTTTCTGCTGTTTTTGATGCCTTTATATCTTTACCCAACCGTTGCAGGTAGGCAATCATGGCGATGATCTCCGTTTCCGGTGCCACTTCAATACCTTCCAGTTGTAAGTTCTCGGCAATGCGCCTGGCTTGAATATTCAGGTGCTCATTGGCAATCGCTTCATAACCTTCTTCATACGGTACGCCAATTTTTCGCAACGCCCTGATCTTCGGTGCCGTTTGACTTAAGTCAATAGTTTGTTCAAACAACCAGGGATAAGCCGGCATGATCGAACCTGTAGAAACGGCATCCGGGGCCAGCATGTGGTTATAGTGCCATACATCCGAATATTTTCCGCCCAGGCGGTGTAAATCCGGTCCGGTGCGTTTCGATCCCCAAAGGAATGGATGATCGTAAACATACTCGCCCGACTTACTGTATTCGCCACCTTGTGGGTCGTAACGTTCTACTTCCGAACGAAAAGGACGAACTAACTGCGAATGGCAACCTACACAACCTTCGCGGATGTAAATATCACGACCGTGAAGTTCAAGTGGAGTATACGGTTTTACACTCGCAATAGTAGGCACGTTGGATTTAATCAAGAAGGTAGGTACCATCTCAACAATACCACCAATCAAAATTGCAATCAGCGTAAGTACGCTAAACATGATCGGCTTGCTTTCCAACACATGGTGCCAGCCTCCTCCGGTTGCTCCTGTTTTCGCTATTGGGGCTGCTTCTGCAGGTTCATTGGCAACAAAGCTGCCGGCATAAGCGGTTTTAATGAGGTTGTACGTCATTATGATGGCACCGGTGAGGTACAAACCACCACCGATTGCACGCAACATATGCATGGGAAGAATCTGCACTGTGGTTTCCAGAAAGTTTTTGTAAACCAGAAATCCTTCTGCATTAAATTCTTTCCACATTAAACTTTGTACCACACCGGAGATATACATCGGTAAGGCATAGAAAATAATACCCAGGGTACCAATCCAGAAATGCACATTAGCCAGTTTGGTAGAATACAGGTTTGTGCCCCACATGCGCGGAACAACCCAATACAAAATTCCAAAGATTAAGAAACCATTCCAGCCCAAGCCACCCACGTGCACGTGTGCTACAATCCAATCGGTAAAGTGCGCAATGGCATTAACATTTTTTAACGACAAAAGCGGGCCTTCCAGCGTGGCCATACCATATGCGGTAACAGCCACCACCATAAATTTTAAAACAGCATCTTCACGCACCCTGTCCCAGGCACCACGCAACGTAAACAAACCATTAAGCATACCGCCCCAGGATGGCGCGATGAGCATGATGGAGAAAACCGTACCCAGCGATTGTGCCCAGTCGGGTAACGTAGAATACAATAAGTGGTGTGGACCTGCCCATATATACAAGAATATCAATGACCAGAAGTGTACGATGGAAAGACGATAAGAGTACACCGGCCGGTTAGCCGCTTTCGGAAGGAAATAGTACATCAACCCCAGGTAAGGTGTTGTAAGGAAAAACGCCACCGCGTTATGTCCATACCACCATTGCACCAGCGCATCCTGCACACCGGCATACCAGGAATAACTCTTGAAGAAATTCACCGGCATTTCAAACGAGTTTACAATATGCAGTACAGCCACCGTTACAAACGTGGCGATGTAAAACCAGATAGCCACATACATGTGTTTTTCCCTGCGCTTGATAATGGTGCCGATCATGTTCCAGCCAAATACAACCCAAATAAGCGTGATGGCAATGTCAATAGGCCACTCCAGTTCAGCATATTCCTTAGAGGTGGTGATGCCCAGCGGCAGTGTTATGGCTGCTGCCAAAATGATTAATTGCCAACCCCAGAAGTGGATCCAACTGAGTGTGTCACTGAACATGCGGGTTTTTAACAGCCGCTGCATGGAATAGTACACCCCGGCAAACATAGCGTTGCCCACAAACGCAAAAATAATGGCGTTAGTGTGCAGTGGCCTGATGCGACCAAACGTGGTGTACTGCAAATCGAAATTGAATACCGGGTAAAAAAGCTGGATGGCAGCAGTAAGGCCTACCAGCATACCCACCAGGCCGAAGATCACTGTGGCAATGATAAAGGCCTTCACGATTTTGTTGTCGTAACTGAATTTTTCGAGTTCCATAGGCTAGGGATGAAATGCTTTATTTAGAAATAATGCCTTAAAAGTAGATTTTCACTGAAATTGGCTACCTGATTTCAGTTATCCTGATGACTGATTTTTGTCAGGAATTCAGGATTTTAAGGTATTTTGAAGATTGCATTGTCATCCTAAAAAGGATAAACACGTAACATAACCACTACAGCTATGGGTATGCTTGGGGGCTTTTTAAAACAGATGAACGACTCCATCAAGTACAACCGTGCACTGGTGAAGAAAACAGACAAGTCGAAATCGAAGCAGATCCGGGAAGCCTTTAAAGATGAAGTCCGCAACCGAAGTTCAAGCTATGAAAATGTAAATCTTGACGAACTCAAAAAAAGAGTTAGGAGAAAACTACAGCGCAATAAAACCCAGGAGATACTTGCACGTGCATTGGCATTGTCTCTTTTCATAGCCCTGGTAATTGGATTATGCTGATTGTTCATCAATATTGATTTTACAATTGAAAAACCAGCCCCGTACTCAAACAAATCAACGCTATTCAAGACACTTGTGTATCCGGATGCTCGCGAAGGGTATAAACTAAAGATTGATTTTTACCATGACGGCCCCAAGGCTGCGGAAACGCTTCTGAAAGATGGATTAAAGCACCAGAGCTCAGAAAGCTATTACTTGAGTGGTGAGCAGTTCCGGTCGGCCTTGTATTACAGAGATACATTGATCCGTGAGCTTTATTTTTTTAAAAACGGGGACACGATTAAAAATTTCCCTTCTGTGAATGAAAAAGAAATTTTTCACATTAAGTTGTATAACACTACTAAAAATAAGGTAATTGAATTCGACCTATACGATGGAAAAATAATTTCAGGAAGCTACCACGAAAAGAATAATGATAATGAGAACTAAGCATTCCAAATTATTTCAAACATTATTAGGGAGTGTACTATTAGTCATCTCCACTTATCTGCCTGCGCAAATCCCACAAGGCATCCCGAATCAAAGCCAACCGATCGATCTTTCCTCAACTACTGAAGTTATACTGTATACAGTGCTACCCGTGCTTATGATTATTGTCTATCTCATTTGGAGAAAAAAGCGAAACAATAAACAATACTAAAGAGTCTTTATTTTTGGCCTGTGTCCTTGTCCCTTGGTCTGTGTCCTCACAGACCATGAAATCAAATTAATTCTTTAAGATGTTTAAAAATGTGGATAACCCGGTTGATAAGTTGTTGACTACTTTTTGGTTAATTTTTTTGTCAGGACATAACAAGCAAGTACTTTCATATCACTAAGTCGAACCTTGACAAGGTGATCAGACAGCATCGGAAAAACAAAAGCTTTTTTTCTACGGAAAAAGAGAAACAAAAATGCCGGTGAGGTAGGATTGTGTTCACGGGAAGGCGTCCGCAAGGAAAACCTGACGGGAGCATAAAACCGAGGGTGGCTTTCACAGGAAAGCTAAGGCAGGTTTTACAGCGGCAGGATAAGCTTAGCGGTATACATGGGCTACGGTTTATGTATAACGAAGACGGGAAAATCAAGCAATTGACTTTCCCGTTTTTTTTATGCCCTCTGCAAAAAATCAATCTATTAACAGCTCAAAACATCAGTTTCAATTGTCAGCCTGAGCCTGCCTGCGACAAGCAGGCTTGTCGAAGGGCTCAATTTCTAATAGCATCAGGTTTCGACAAGCGTAAGCTGAAAGTCTCATAATTTTGCGATGACTATTTAATCAGGAATGCGGTACACAGCAGCGTTGATGTTAACACCGGCACCAACAGCAGCAAAAACAATAATACTCCCTTTGATTAACCGATGTTCGGGCATATCACCTTTGCTTACCAAATCATATAACGTGGGCACTGTAGCCACTGAACTATTGCCCAACCAGGAAATGCTCATGGGCATAATGCCTTCGGGAATGTTGGTAATACCGTATTCTTCAAAAAGTCTTTTCAGGATGGCCTCGTCCATTTTATTATTGGCCTGATGGATAAAAACCTTGGTTACTTCCGTAAGGGGAATATCCGCCTTCACCAAACTTGCTTTAACCACTGCGGGCACGGCTTTCAGGGCGTGTTCATACAACACACGGCCACGCATTTTTAAAAACAAATCATCACCCGGATAATCCGGATTATACGAAGGCTGCATTTTAAGCACATAGGTATAATCACCGGCATTGGTTTGTGATTGATGTGCCAATATGCCTACAGGTTTGTCACTCAGTCGCGCTTCCAGAATTGTTGCTCCAGCCCCATCGGCATAAATCATGCTGTCACGATCATGCGGATCGCAAATACGCGACAAGGTTTCCGTACCAATAACCATTACACGTTTGGCCATACCAGCCTTGATATAAAAATCTGCCTGGATAACTCCCTGTAACCAACCGGCACATCCAAAAGGCAAATCATAACAAACCGTATCCGGATTTTTTATTCCAAGCTTCGCCTTTACACGCGAGGCTAACGCAGGCACCAGGTCACTCCTGCGGTTATCGTAGGCAACATCTCCAAAATTATGTGCTACAATAATATAGTCGAGTGTTTCACCATCTATACCGGAAGATGCAAGTGCATCTTGAGCTGACAGGTACCCGATATCGGAAGCAACCAAATCATCTGTAACATACCTGCGTTCCAGTATTCCGGTAATGTCGCTGAACTTACGGATCACCTCTTCAATGGGTCGCTTGATGGGGTTACCATCGGCTTCATAAAATGTGTTGGTTAGAAAATCGTTGTTGGTAATGCGTTGTGTAGGAATGTACCGCCCGGATCCGGTGATGATCGAATAAATCTTTTCTTGCATAGGTTTAAGTCGGGCAAAGGTAGCGTAAATGGCTTCGATTACTAATGAAGTCAATCAACAATGCAATAAAACCAAAGAACAAACAGTTGTTAGTGGTGGAATCTGAAACCCAATCGAACAATAGCTGAAATTGACTTAACTATTTTTTTCATCAAAGTTTTAAAACAGCTATAATAATCCTGTGGAATAAACCGGTGAGCTATCCTGAAAGCTCCCGATAGGGTGAATAAAATCCGATTGATTTTGCAGAAATTGAATGCACCAAAAACAATCTCCTGCTACAGGCAAGGCAAATATGTCCGCCCTACGGGAAGGCTAACGGCATTTATTTTCCAACAACCAAATACCATTAACGCGTTTAAGACCTTCACCTTTTCCAAGGCCTTCCATGATGAGTACGGTAGTCAGGCCTTTCATTAAAGGCCATAAATACCTACTCAGCAACCATTCATGTATGAAATGCTTTTTTCGGTCACGATTATAAATAATATTACAAACCGAAATTTATTAAAACCTATTCATCACATGAAACTATCTTCGTCAAGAGTCCTTTATTTAATACTGCTTTTTTTAATCTGTACTAATAGCATAGCACAGGAAGCAAAGCCCATCACCTGGAAAGATGTTCCGGCATGGAAATCTATTTCACCCTTTAGTGTAACCGTTTCACCCGATGGACAGTGGGTTGCTTATGCGCTGCTTCCCGTAGATGGTGATGGGGAACTCATTGTTCAGAAAGTAAGAGGAACGGATAAAAAAACGTATGCTATAGGAAGCGCAACCTTTCCATCGGTTGCCTTCTCGGAAGATGGCCGATGGGTTGCCTTCAAGGAATTTCCCAAAAATTCGGAGAGGAAAGCTAATGTTAAAACGCCCAGCAAACAACTCTTCGACAAGCTTCATGTGGTGGAGTTGGCAACCGATAAGAAAACAGAATACGAAAAAGTAAATTCATTTGCCTTCAACGGAGAACTGGGCAATCACCTCGCTATTCATATTGCCAAAGAACGCAGCCCGGGAAGCAAACCCGATGATCCGAAAGGTTCAGACTTATTACTTATTGAACTTTCCACTGGAAAAAGTCAAAACATCGGTAATGTTTCGGAATATGCTTTCAATAAAAAAGGAACGCACTTAGTTTATGCGATTGATGCCGCCAACCAAAGCGGCAATGGTTTGCATCTGTACACCGTTGCAGCAAAACAAACCCGTGTGCTCGACAGTGATAAAGCAAGGTATCAATCCATTAACTGGA
Organism: Cyclobacteriaceae bacterium; assembly: GCA_025808415.1. Lineage (NCBI taxonomy): Bacteria > Pseudomonadati > Bacteroidota > Cytophagia > Cytophagales > Cyclobacteriaceae > Cyclobacteriaceae bacterium. The sequence continues at coordinate 1,452,337 of CP075525.1, read as the reverse complement.
CCGAGGAAGGCGATGGACTAGCAGCATTGAAGCTGGTGAAGGACAAAAAATTCAAACAGGATAAAGGAAGTGTTTTAGGTGTAAAAAACTTTTCAACACCTACACCTCTAGTTGTAACCTACGAACCCGCAAAAGATTCTGTACGATTCCCGAAAGGAATGACCATCAGCCCGAACCGTAAACCCATGTGGACGGAAGACCTGACCCGCCTATTGTTTGGTATCCATGATTTAGAGTTAGCAAAGAAAGAAGACAAGGCCGCTGATAAAGTAGCACCAAAAGAATCGGATGCCGATAAGCTGGCTAAAATAAAAACAGACACTACCATTAAGTCAATTGCCGATTTACAAAAAGCCATCGCCAAACTAGATAGCAAAAAACCTGAAACAAAAGGTGATACACTAAAACCTGATATGACCATCTGGCATTGGCAGGATACGCGTTTACAATCACGCCAGCAACGGCAAGAAACACAGGATAAAAATTTCAGTTATTGGGGCATGTATGATATTAGTGCCTCATCCTTCATCCGCCTGAGCGATGGAACGTTGAAAGACCTGAACATAATGCCGAAGCATCGGTATGCGATTGGTCAGGATAACAGCGCGTATGAATTAGACAATGCCCTGGATGGACAATCCTACACCGATGTATATGTAATCGATTTAAAAACCGGAACGAAAACAAAAGTATTTGAGAAGCACTACCTGCCTTCGTTTTGGTCGAGCCCCAGACCATCACCGGATGGAACAAAATTTCTGTACGGAAAAGACGGTCATTATTATGTGTATGACATTCCAACCAAAAGTCATGTAAACATTACCGAAAAAGTAAAAACCTCTTTTATCAATACAGAAGATGATCACAATGTTATAAAACCACTTACACCAGTTATAGGCTGGAGCAGCGACAGCAAAATTGTTCTGCTTCGCGATTTGTGGAATATCTGGCAAGTTCCGGTGAACGGAAAAGATGCAGCAACAAATCTTACCGTGAACGGACGCAAAGAAAAAATCCGTTACCAAAACCGTTTTCAGCTTGATCCGGATGAAAAAGGAATTGATCTTAAAAAGCCTCAGTATGTGCGTACCTATGGTGAATGGAACAAGAAAAGCGGTATTGCCCGACTTGAACCCGGCAAAACCGGACTTACACCAGGCACAAAATCATTGTTATGGGAAGATGCAAACATCACCCGCCTGTTGAAAGCAAAGAAGGCAGAGGTATATGTTTTCAGTCGGGAGAAATTCAACCAGCCAACAGAATTTTTTGCTGCCGATGCTCAATTAAAAAATGAAAATCAGGTTTCAAAAAATGCTCCCGATGCAGCTAAATATGCATGGTCACCGGGCGTTCAATTGGTTGATTATGTTTCCGACAAAGGCGACACGCTGCAAGGTGCATTGTTCTTGCCTGCCGGATATGAAAAGGGTAAAAAATATCCAACCGTAGTGTATTACTATGAGAAACTTTCTCAGACACTGCATAGCTATAGCAGTCCTGGCTTCTCCGGCACAGGCTGGAATCCCAGCGTTTACACCAGCAACGGGTACGCGGTGTTTATTCCAGACATTGTATATAAAATGGATGACCCGGGTATGTCGGCCGTATGGTGTGTGATACCGGGAGTTAAGGCTGCTTTGAAAACCGGTGTGATTGATGAAACTAAAATTGGAATTCACGGACATTCGTGGGGTGGTTACCAAACCTGTTTTCTGATCACTCAAACCAATATGTTTAAAGCCGCTGCCGCGGGAGCACCATTAACCAACATGGTGTCGATGTATGATTTGATTTACTGGAATACCGGTGGCGGAAATATGTCGATCTTTGAAGCCTCACAAGGACGGTTTAAGGGGGCTCCATGGGACAACTGGGAGGCCTACCTTCGCAATTCACCTGTTTATCATGTGAAAAATGTTAGCACCCCCCTGCTTATGCTGCACAACGATAAAGATGGTGCAGTTGATTTCACACAAGGTATTGAGTACTACAATGCTTTGCGCAGATTAAAAAAACCAGTGGTGATGATGCAATACAAAGGCGAAAATCATGGCTTGGCTAAACTTGAAAACCGAAAGGATTATTCCGCACGGATGATGGAGTTTTTTGATTATCACCTGAAAGGTGCCACCATTCCCGATTGGTTGAAGGATGGTGTTGATCATTTAAAACTAAATGATCATTTGACGGAACGCGTATTTCAGGGACAGGATTAGATTCAAATAGTAGATACTAAAAGAGGTAGGCGGAAACGCTTGCCTCTTTTAGTTTATAGGGAGACTGTACACCAATCGTAACGAAGTAATGAACCCATTATCAAAGTTTACATTTTTCGGTGTGCGGTCATCACCAAAGCGAACAATGCTTAAGCGAAAATCCATTTTCTCGCTCTCATCGTATTGTTCATAAACACGACTAAGCGAATAACCAACTCTAACCTCAATAAAAAAGTTACCCGTGGTATTCCATCGTGCGAATAACGTTTCATCAATGCTGTTGCGTTCGATATAGTCGCCTTTGAATTCTTCCTGTCCTAATCGGTAGGTGGTGATAAATCCGAAATGATTAAGTCCGGTTGTTAGTTTCTCATTTACTTTATAACTAATTCTCAGATTAATTGGCATTAAGCCCACCATGCTCCATTTATCATTGATCTGCCAATCCAAATAAACCAAGGGCACAAGCAAAGGACCAAATAACTCCTGGTTGTATAAAGCACCATACCGCATCAGTAAACGATCGTGATAACGATGTTCATACAAACCGATACCTCCCAACTGCCAGCTCTTGCTGTCACTGCCTTTAAAATCAGACATGTACCGGGGCACAGCCAACAATTGAAAGCCATTGCGATCATTTATTTTTTGCACAATACCCGTTTGTAAAATAATACCGTGCATACGCATGGCAGTAAGATATTCTGTTGGCCTGACTTCCAGATCATTTGCAACATTAAACCCGGAGTAGGTGAAATCATGGTACCAAATTGTGTTCTCATTGAATTTTATGGGGAGCTTCAGGTTGATCAACAAGTTACTCTCGGTTGCTTTTCCGTCAAGTGGTTGCTGATAAGCAGATGGCATACCAACCGCTCCACTTATAGTGAGTATATCGATACGCGATTGCGCGGATAGCGCTGTAGTTAACAAAGTGCAAAAAACGACTAACGGTAAACATAATAAGCTTACCGTCATTGCGAGGAATGAAGGGATGGAATGCGCTGGGAATGACGAAGCAATCCCACAAGATGCGGTAAGGGCTAATTGTATAACTTTGGGATTGCTTCTCCCCATCACGCCTACTACGCTTCCGCTCGCAATGATGTGGTTATGATTTTTTGATTTTCCTAATGATATATTTTTCATTGGAATAGTTTTTATTCTGTTCGTTTCAGAAAACCATCTAATCGTTTTTTTGTAGTAGCCTGCACTTTCTTCCTGAAGAAGGGAGTCCAGCCCAATAAAACACCAGTAAGGCCAAACGCCATTCGTGCCCAGCGGTAAAAATCAAATGAATCTTTATGTGCTATGATCTTCCCATCCTTAAAATCAAATTTTGCATCAATAATGTTGTACACTTTTCTTCCTGTAAGCGAAAATGTATAATGTGCCTCCCATCGGCCAGAGCCTGTTTTATCATCAGCCTGAATGTTACTGAACTCCAACTTCCATTCGCCCGGATTTTTTTTCAGTGTATCAATTAACATCTTCCACATAGCGCCCACTTCTTTTCTTTTCAGATCAGGAAAAGCAGGATCGGAAAATTTTACTTCCGGATGATAGCAGGCTTTCATGCCCTCCGCATCAAGCTGTTGGAAACTGGTGTAGAATTTCCGGATCAGTTCTTCGTTTCTATGCATACAGTAAAATTATTGATTATTACAGGTCAGTGTTAACACAAATCAACCAGAAATTACAATGTTTTGATAAAATATCAGTCAATAATCTCGTGGTCTGTGTCGACACAGACCACTAAGAAGCCTGTCGAAGGCTGACAACAAAATATCATACCATGCTTCGACAGGCCTGTCTGCCGACAGGCAGGATCAGCATAACAACCAAAAGAGGATCTGTATCACCACAGACCTTTGGACTCACCTACAATGCCTTAATAAAATACCAGCCCATCACAAAACATGCGATCAGCTTAATCAAGGTACTGAAAACAAAACCAATAAACGAACCAATGGCTGCTTTCAATGCTTTGTCTGATTGCTCGGTAGCAATCATCTCACCCACAAATGCGCCTATGAATGGCCCCGTAATAATACCTAATGGTCCAAACCATAAACCGGCAATCAGGCCAATCGCACAACCCCACATACCATATTTACTACCACCAAATTTTTTTGTTCCATAAATCGGAACAACATAATCGAGTATGGCGATGATAATCACGATCACTAACCAGATCAGTAAAAACTTAAGTGTAAAAGCCGATTGTTCCCGCAATTGAAGAATAAGTAATCCTACAAAACTAAGTGGCGGGCCAGGCAACAACGGAACCACACTGCCCACTATTCCGGCAATCATAAATCCACAGGCAACAACCGTCCAGAGTAAATCCATAGCAGCATTGAAAATACGGAAAATTTTTCTGGATTATGATTTAAGTCATAGCATTCACGTACCAAGCCAACTACATTTCATAATCATTTTTTAACCGCTCTACATTATGGAACTCAATCAACAAATACTCAGCGATTTAATTATTTATATGAAATATGTACGTTACCTGCCCGAACTTAAGCGCAGGGAAACATGGGATGAAATTTGTGACCGCTACCAGCATATGATGGTCGAAAAATATCCTTTTCAATACCATGAAATTATTGGCGTGATGAAATGGGTGCGGCAGAAAAAGGTATTGCCTTCCATGCGCGCCATGCAGTTTGCCGGCACCGCTATCGCACGAAACAACTCACGCATTTACAATTGCGCCTATCTTCCTGTTGATGACATCCGTGCATTCTCGGAAACCATGTTTTTATTGTTGGGCGGCACAGGTGTTGGGTATTCTGTTCAATACCATCATGTGGAAAAATTACCGCCTGTTCAAAAAGCAGAGAAATACAGAAGATTTTTAGTGGGCGATAGCCTGGAAGGCTGGGCGGATGCTGTGAAGGTTTTATTAAAGGGATATTTCGGTATCAGTGAATACATTCCGGAGTTTGATTATTCCGACATCCGTCCGAAAGGCGCGCGCCTGGTAACAGCCGGTGGTAAAGCACCCGGACCTGAGCCGCTTAAAATTTGTATCGCGCACGTTCAGGCGTTGCTCGATCGAAAAGAGAACGGTGAAAAACTCACTCCCCTTGAATGTCACGACCTGATGTGTCACCTGGCCAATGCCGTATTAGCCGGTGGTATACGAAGGTCAGCTATGATTTCACTTTTTTCTCATGGTGATGAAGAAATGCTCACCTGCAAATACGGCAACTGGTGGGAGTTGAATGAACAACGCGGGCGTGCCAATAACTCGGTAGTGTTGAAACGTGACACCATCACACAAGGAGAATTTCTTGATCTATGGAAAAAAATTGAACTCTCCGGCTCTGGTGAACCGGGATTTTATTTCACCAACGATACCGACTGGGGTACAAACCCCTGTTGTGAAATTGCCCTTCGGCCGTTTCAATTTTGTAACCTGTGCGAGGTAAATGTATCGGATGTATATACACAAGATGAACTCAATGCACGTGCCCGTGCAGCCTCCTACCTTGGTACACTACAGGCCGGGTTTACCAATTTTCACTACCTGCGTGAAGTGTGGAAAACCACCACCGAACAAGATGCACTTATTGGCGTGGGCATGACCGGCATTGCCAGTGGTACGGTTCAAAAACTCGACTTAAATGAAGCCGCACAGGAAGTTAAAAAAGTAAACCTTGAAGTTTCCGCAAAAATCGGGATACAATTTGCCGCACGTACCACTACCATTAAACCTTCAGGCACATCATCATTGGTGCTGGGAACTTCCTCCGGTATCCATGCCTGGCATAACGATTACTACATCAGGCGCATACGCATCGGAAAAAATGAAGCCTTATACGAATACCTGCGCAGCGCCCATCCCGAATTGCTGGAAGACGATCAGCTAAACAGCAAACAGGCCATTATCTGCATTCCGCAAAAAGCACCAGAAGGAAGTATCCTTCGAACAGAGGATGTGATGCAACTGCTGGAACGGATTAGAAAATTCAATGAAGACTGGGTGCGTAAAGGATTCAGAAGAGGAAGTAACGCCAACAATGTTTCGGCCACAGTTTCCATTGAAGATGGAGATTGGCAAAAGGTGGGCGAATGGATGTGGGCGAACAAAGCATCCTATAACGGCTTAAGTGTTTTGCCTTTTGATACCGGCAACTACAAACAAGCACCCTTTGAAGATATTACCCGGGAGAAATTTATTGAATTGGAAAAAAGCCTCAAAGCCATCGACCTAACCCATGTTTATGAAACGGATGACGAAACCGATCACAAAGCAGAGGCTGCATGTGCCGGTGGCGCTTGCCAGGTGGTTTAGAAAGATTAAACCAAGCCGGCAAATCCCATAAACGCCATGGAAAGAATACTGGCGGTGATCAACGCTGCCGGCACACCTTGCATGTACTCCGGTAAGTCGGCTGTATCCAACTGCTCGCGTAAGCTTGAAAAAATGATGATCGCCAACATAAAACCTAATCCGTTCGCCACCGCAAACACCACACTTTTAATCAGGTTGAAATCCTGTTGGATCACCAGAATGGCAACACCCAGTATCGCACAGTTGGTAGTAATCAAGGGAAGGTAAACACCCAAAGCCTGGTATAACTCCGGGCTCACTTTTTTCATGATGATCTCCACTACCTGCACCAGAAAAGCGATTACTAAAATATAGGTTACGGTTTGCATGTAGCCGATGTTGAAAGGCATCAACAAATAATGCTGCACCAGGTAGGTAATAATGGTGGCGATGGTCATGACAAAAATTACCGCTGCGCCCATGCCCACAGCAATAGATGTATTTTTTGAAACACCTAAAAATGGACAGATGCCCAAAAATTTAGCCAACACTATATTATTAATGAATATGGCTGATATGATGATAATGAGATAATCCATACTAAAGCATTATTTAGTCGTAGCGCCTCTGTTCTTTAACCAGTTCATCAGCGCAATCAAAAAACCAAGCGTAATAAAAGCCCCGGGAGCCAGAATAAATACCAACATGCCGTCACCTTCTATCAACTGAAAACCAAAAATGGAAAGGCTGCCTAAAAGTTCGCGGATTGCGCCTAACAGCGTAAGTGCCATCGTAAATCCAACACCCATACCCAAGCCGTCAATCAAACTGGAAACAACACTGTTGCGTGCTGCAAAAGCCTCGGCACGTCCCAACACAATACAGTTCACAACAATCAACGGAATAAATAAACCGAGTTGATCGTACAAGGCAGGTGTGTACGCCTCCATTAAAAGCTGAACAACCGTTACAAAGGAAGCGATGATAACGATGAAAGCTGGAATTCGAACCTTATCCGGGATAAGATTTTTGATGAGGGAAACCACCAGGTTTGACATTACCAAAACAAATACCGTAGCCACGCCCATGCCTAACCCGTTGAATGCTGAAGAAGTGACACCCAAAGTGGGGCACAACCCTAACAGCAATACAAACACGGGATTCTCCCGTACTATACCCTTCAAAAAATTTTCTTTATGATTGATATTAGTTGCCATGGTTTACCGATTGAAATGTTTCGTATGCCAACTGTACCGCTTCCGAGAATGCGCGTGAACTTATCGTAGCCCCTGTTATCGCATCTACCTCACCACCATCCTTCTTAACTTTCAAATTATTTCTTCCCGGGTTTTTTCCGAAAAATTGATTTAAAAAATTCGGTTGCGACATCTTTGATCCCAGGCCGGGTGTTTCCTTGTGCTCTAATACCTGGATGCGCAAAACATCACCCGCTTCGTTAAAGCCGACCATCAACAAGATGTCACCGCTATAGCCTTTCGCTGATTTTGTTTTTACAGCTGTACCGATTCGCTTTCCATTAAGTGTAGCAGGAAAAAATTCCAGACTGTCTTTCCCATTGGGTGTAGCAACCTTATATTTTTCCATTACCGGATTATTGTCATACCCGTCAAGCACAGCCTCAATAGCTTTAAGTTGTTTTGCCATTTGTGCTTTCGCAATAGGTTCTTGTGTCCAGTCGAAAACAAAACCTAATGATAATGAACCAACAAACGTGATCGCTGCAAGTGTAATGATCAGACTGCCAAAGGTTGATTTAACTTTTGCCATGGCTACGGTGTTGCCTTTACTTCTTTTTCCAGTTTTTCCTGATAGGCCTTATGCCGTTGCGATTTTGATCCGTACCGGGGCTGTTTCGCGTAGGAATTAATCAGGGGCACAAAAGCATTCATAATTAATATGGCGAATGAAACACCTTCAGGATAACTGCCAAACAAACGGATTACTACGGTAAGCACACCGATGCCTACTCCAAAAATTATCATGCCCCGATGTGTAAACGGTGAGGTAACATAATCGGTAGCCATAAATACAGCACCCAGCATAATACCACCCGTTAATAAGTGGAACACTGGATTAGCAAAGCGGGTTGGATCGATTAACCAAAATATGCCGGTCATTAACAGTATCGTAGCCAACATGGAAACCGGAATGTGCCAGGTAATAATCTTACGATAGAGCATGTAAATCAATCCCAACAAAATCGCGAAGGCCGACATCTCACCAAGACTTCCACCCTGCAAACCAAAAAAGAAATCGGTGTAGGAAGGCATTTGATTCATTAATTCAGGAACGGTATCACCCGCACGAAGTCCATCTTTTAAAATACCCAGTGGTGTGGCGCTGGTCACAGCATCTAACGACCAGGTAGCACCAGCTTTCGGCCACGAGGTCATCTCTACCGGAAACGATAACAACAAAAACACACGCCCGACAAGAGCCGGGTTAAATGGATTATTTCCCAGGCCACCAAAACTCATTTTACCAATGCCAATGGCTACAGCACTACCGATGAGAATAATATGCCATGGTAAATTGGTGGGCACGTTGAAGGCGAGCAACATCCCAGTGATGATCGCTGACCCATCGTAAATAGAAGCTGGTCGTTTTAATAAGTAGCGTGCAATTGCATATTCAATCACCACACAGAAAAGTATGGCCAACAGCGTAACATACACTGCGCCTAAACCAAAATTGTAAACAGAAAATAACAAAGCCGGAATCATGGCGATGATTACCCCGCGCATAATCTGTGGCACCGTTAAGTCCGTATGAATGTGCGGTGATGGTGAAACGGTAAGCAGGTCTGCACTCATACGCTTTTCTGTTTTTTAAGTTGAGTTTTTCCAAGCCGGATGTAGTCGAGTATCGGACGGTTAGAAGGACACACAAACGAACAAGAGCCGCACTCAATACAATCGAGAATATGTTCTTCCTTCGCGCGTTGTGAATTTCCTTTCTTCGACATGATTAACAACCGGTATGGTTCAAGGCCCATGGGGCAGGCTTCAATACACTTGCCACAGTGTACACAGTTATAAGTCTCCGACCGGCTGGCTTCATCTTTAGGAATAAGCAAAATACCGGAGGTGCCCTTGGCTACCGGCACATCCAAATCGGCAATGGCTTTGCCCATCATGGGGCCTCCGCTAACAATCTTACCGGTATCTTCCGGTACACCGCCTGCCGCAATCAATAGATCAATTACCGGTGTACCGATGCGTACTAAAAAATTTGAAGGTTGTTTTACAGACTTTCCGGTAACAGTGACTACCCGTTCCAGCAAGGGCTTATTCTTTTGAACTGCTTCATACACCGCAAAAGTGGTTCCCACATTGTGAACGATAACCCCAACATCTGCTGGTAAACCACCGGAAGGTACTTCACGGTTCAGCAAGGCTTGTATCAATTGTTTCTCGCCCCCTTGCGGATATTGTACTTCAAGCGCTTCTACGCCTATATGCTTTTCATTTTTCAATAGTTGCTGAAAAATTTCAATGGCATCAGCCTTATTGTATTCAATACCAATAATGGTTTTCTGAACACCCAAAGCCTTCATTAGAATTTTTATACCAACAATTATTTCCTTTGGCTTCTCCAGCATCACACGATGATCAGCCGTGAGATAGGGCTCACATTCAACACCATTAATCAGCAGGTGATCAACATGTTTACCTTCAGGCACACTTAACTTCACGTGCGAAGGAAAAGCCGCCCCCCCCATACCCACTACACCCGCTTCCATAATGCGGCTTACAATTTCTTTTGGTGTAAGTTTTATTTCTTCAATAAGTGTATCGCTTCGATCAATGGTTTCTTCCCAGTCATCACCTTTCACTCTTATAGTAATGGCCATGTGCTTAAACCCGGTGCTGTCCATCACTTCTTCAATCACCCCCACCCTACCCGAAACGGAAGCATGGATATTGGAGGAAACAAAACCTTCATGCGTGGCGATGATCTGCCCGGTTTTTACCATGTCTCCACGGTTCACCACAATTTTTGCTGGTGCACCAATGTGCTGAATGATGGGTATGGTAACCATCTTCGGTAAAGGCAAAGGCGTAATGGCCACCTGTGCAGAAAGCTTATTGTCGTGAGGATGGATGCCTCCGGTTTTAAAGGTTTTATGCTTGTGCAGTCGCATCGCCATTTTGTTGTTGGGCAGCCTGGGCTGCTAATTTTTCTTCTTCTTTTTTCTTACGCGCACGCTCTTCTAGTCTTATCCGGTGCTCTGTAGCATGCTTTATTTTTTCATCCGGAATGTTGGCTGTTATAATGTTGCGTACATCGCAGGTTTCAACACATTCCAGGCAAAGCGTACACTTTTCAGGATCGATAGCTGCCAGGTTATTGGTTACCGTAATGGCATCATACCGGCACGCCTCAAAACATTTGGCACAGCCCGAACAGGCCACAGCACATTCCTTACGTGCAGTGCTTCCCTTCTCTTCATTCAGGCAGGCTACATAAATGCGTTTATTCTTTTTGCCCTTCGGCCAGAGTTCAAGAATGTCTTTTGGACATTCCTTTACGCAAGCGTTGCAGGCTGTACACTTATCTTCAATAATTACCGGCAGGCCGGTCTTTTCGTCCATGTACATGGCCTCAAAATCACACACGTCTACACAATCGCCCATGCCAAGGCACCCGTACGCACAACCTGTATCACCACTGTATAGTGTGGCCGCAATCTTACACGAGCTTGCACCATCATAGATGTTTGTCTTCTTCCGGTATTCGAACGAACCGGAACAACGAACCACGGCAATGTATGGATCGCGTTCGACCGCATTAATACCCAGTATGGCGGCAACTTGTTTCATCACAGCATTGCCACCCACCGGGCAATGAAGTTCTTCCAGCGTTCCGGCCTCTACAACAGCTTTGGCAAAAGCCCTGCACCCCGGCTGGCCACAACCACCACAATTGGTAGCGGGCAAAACTTCTTCAAGCTTATCGATGCGCTCATCCTCCTGAACGGCAAATTTTTTAGATACCCAATAAATAATGGCTGCGGCCAGAACTCCCAATCCGGTTAAACTGAGGACAGTATAAAGGATAACTTCGTTCATTGTTTTACCACTTCAAACTGACATTGCTTTTGAAAATACTTGCGCCCCAGGAGGAGAAAGCCATAGTAAGGAACAAGCGACAACAGGGCACTCAACCCGGCAATACCCTCACCGCGATCGAACATCAGCATCATAATCATAACCAGTACCATCAACACAAAAGGGATTACATATAACCACAGCACAGCTGCATAACCCGTGGATGGTCTCATCCGAATCAAAACTTCATCGCCTACCTGAAGTGCCTGTTGGGTAAAAGGCACTACCACTTCGCGCTGACTGGTGTCGCGCAACATGCATAAACTTTTATGACAGGATGAGCAACCACCCGAACCCACCAATGAAATCTTCATCACTCCGTGTTGGAGCGAACTGATAAAACCGGGCTGTTCGATATATGCTGCCATACCATCAGGCCATAGCCTTTACTTTTATTCGTTTACGAACCGGATATTTTTCAAGCATTTGCAAACTGGTACGAACGATTTGTCCCATGGTGTTGCACGACAGGAAAGTATCATCGCCATAGAGTTCGGCCAATTCATGGCTGAGCTGATTTACATTATCCGAAGTAGATAGTTCATCCAGCGCCATGGCATCCAGCAACTTTGTTAATTGATCGCCTGCAGCCTGAACACGGTTTAACAACCTCATACGCTCTTCTTTCTGGTATTGCAGTTCCAGCACAACCGACATGGTTTTAAACCCAAGATTGATGATGGGATTATTTTCTTTGAAGAACTGCGGCATATAGATGGTGTGATTTCCCTCATAGCACTGCTGATCAAAGTCGATAGCACGCAAGCGGAAATACAGCTCGTCAAAATCAGGAATAATCTCTACCACAAAATTATCCTTGCGCATATCGCCCAGTAGCTGCACCAGGCTCCGTTCATTAAACTTTACAAATTCTTTAGCAATGCGCAATGGATTAAACGTATGATCTTCTTTCAGGTATCGATGAATAAAAGCATCTCCTGGAACGCCTTGTATATGTTCTTCAATAAACGTATCGCCCTTGGTCATGTAATTGATTTTGTTGGGCGACAGTAAATGTTCAAGCTCCATACCGTATACCCGTGAGGCATCCGAACGCTTGATGTAGAAATAATCAAACAAGTCGTTCAGCTTATTCACAATCCGCACGCGGAACGGATGCGTGTTGGCATACAAACAATAATCCACCCGATCGATGTACAAGTGGTCGATTACCGCAGTATCACCGCCAACTTTTAACTGGGCGTAAACTTTTCGCAGGGCTTTATGAATAAAGCTGCGGTCCGACTCGGAATAAATCATCGTTTCCCACAGCGTATCCTTGCCTTGCTTGTCGAACAAGGTTATGGCTCCGCTGGAGCGCAGCAAATCCTGGTAACGGATGGGCGCGTCAATCTCGCGGTGCGTATCGATAAGATACTGACGCAAGCGATCGCTCACCGGAAAGACAGGCTTTTTAAACCGGATTGCTGCCATGACAGTTTATTGAAATTCGGGTTTGATGCTGGCCACCCACTTTTCAATTCGGCCGGCTGTCAGGTCTTTCTGATTGTCTTCGTCAATCACCAGTCCTAAAAACTTTCCATCGTATACACTTTTGGAAGCTTCAAAGTTGTAGCCTTCGGTTGGCCACCAGCCCACTACGGTTACTCCTTTATCCTTTATGCGTTCATGAATAATGCCCGGGGCATCAATAAACGTATCCGGGTATCCATCGGCATCGCCCAAACCGACATACGCTATTTTTTTGCCTGCAAAGTCAACATCAGCAAGTTCATCTACAAAACTTTCCCAGTCTTCCTGCAACTGGCCAATCTCCCAGGTAGGACATGCCAATATAAGATTGTTATACGGCTGCATATCATCTGCCGTGGCAGAGTTTACATTATGCAATGCAGCTACGGCATCACCGCCAAGTTGCTTTTGTATTTCTGTTACTACGCGCTCTGTGTTTCCTTCCGTAGAGCCATAAAAAATTCCAATTTTTGCCATGGTTAGTTTGCTTTAGTTAGTTTTCAGTTGTCAGGTTGAGCTTGTCGAAACCTGACGTAATTCAATTTGCCTTCGACAGTCCTGTCTGCCGACAGGCAGGCTCAAGGCTTACATTTCATTCCACATGCTCATTTGGGTCATGCAATTCACCGTGTTTTGGATGGTATTGCATAAAAACTTCCGTCCGCATAAGTATATCTACATATTGAGCCCGTTTGTAGGCAAACGGATCAATCATATTTTCTTTGGATAAGGCACCTTTGAAATCATTAATCGATACATATCCCTTTCTGTCCATCCATTTTTCCAGATCATCCAGCATGGTTTCAATCTGGCTGATACCACGCTTGTAAATAGCACTTACCACCTGCACGGCATCGGCTCCGGCCAACAGCATTTTCACCACATCAGCTCCTGTAAAAATTCCGGTGTTGTTAATGATGGTGGCATCAATTTTACTGTACAGCAAACCTGCAAAGCGCAGCGCCAGGCGGTTATCATTTTCGCTGCTGAAGTTGTATGGAAAATGATGTCCCTCTTTTTCAATATCAATATCCGGTTGAAATAATCTGTTGAACAAAACAAAACCCGAAGCACCCAGCTTATCCATTTTTGAAATCACCGAAAGGGTATTGGTATAAAACGGACTGAGTTTTACAATTACCGGTATGCGGATGGCGTGTTTAACAGCCTGTAACGTTTCCAATTGTTTCTGCACGATAGCCGCACCGTCAGCTTCAAAGTCCAGTTCGCTGGCATAAAAATTCAACTCCAGGGCATCAATACCTGTTGCGGCCATCTTTTGCGCATACTCTACCCATGTATCTTCATACACACAATTCAAACTTCCGATTAACGGGATGGAGATGGCGTTACGTGCTTGCCGTAACTTTAATAAATGTTCAGAAGGACCTCCATGCTTAAGTTTTGGAAAAAAGGATTCATGTTCTGCATCCCAGTTGCTGTACTTTTCATGGGTTTGTTCCATATCCAGCGATTCAAGCTGAATCTGTTCTTCAAATAACGATTTATACACAATGGCAGCGGCTCCTGCTTTTTCAAGCTTCACCAGGTTATCCAGGTCGGTAACCAGGTTGCTGGCTCCAACAACGATTGGGTTTTTCAATGTTAACCCGCAGTATCTTGTTTTTAAGTCGGCCATAATATTTTGATTAAGGAGTTACTTGTTCTGATAAATGTTTGATATCCTGAAAGCGTTGCGTATTATCTTTCTTAGCCAATTCAGCTAAACGTTCAGCTTCTTCCGGATCGGACAGGTTGAGCGTTTTGTACCGGATTTCTGCTTCCAGATAATCGTTAAAGGTTACCACATCTTCAGTAGCAGGTACATCCCAGCTAAATGGATCCTGACCTTCAGCACGTAAATCGGGATTGAACCGGTACATCGGCCAGTAACCACACTTCACGGCTTTTTCTGATTGCTTTTTCGCAAACTTCATATCGTAGCCATGTGCAATGCATGGTGAATAGGCAATAATGATGGAAGGACCATTGTGTTTTTCTGCTTCTACAAAAGCCAACGCTGTTTTCTCCCGGTCCATACCCATGTTCACAACGGCCACATAAGCGTTGCCATAGGTTGTCATCATTAAGCCCAGGTTTTTCTTACCCATCTTTTTACCATCGGAAGCAAACTTGGCCACGGCTCCTCGCGGTGTTGCTTTTGATGCCTGACCACCCGTGTTGGAATAAACTTCAGTATCCAGCACCAGGATGTTTACATTTTTATTGGACGCCATCACATGATCAAGTCCGCCAAAGCCGATGTCGTAGGCCCAGCCATCGCCACCAAAAATCCACACACTCTTATCTATAAAATAATCCTGCAGTTCAATTACCTTATCCAACAAAGGCTTGTCTTCTTTTGCGATTGATTTTAATTCCTGTGCCAACAATGTTTTTAATTGATCGGCATGATCTTTTGCCTCATTGGTGTGTTCATTAAACAACGCGAGTGCTTTTTCAAGCGCTACTTTTACTTCCTTGTTTGTCAGCTTTGGCAATAATGCCTCTGCATTTGTCTTCAGTTGTTTACGATTTGCATCAACCGCCAGGCGCATACCAAAACCAAACTCGGCATTATCTTCAAAAAGTGAGTTGGCCCAGGCCGGACCCCTTCCCTTTTTATCTTTAGTATAAGGTGTAGTGGGGAATGTTCCGCCATAAATTGAAGTACAACCAGTTGCATTTGCGATGATCATCCGATCACCAAAGAGTTGCGTGGCCAAATGGATGTAAGGCACCTCACCACAACCGGAACAGCTTGGAGGATATTCAATGTACGGTTCCGCGATATACGGTTCCTGAACAAACGGAAGTTTATCAATCCAAATGGCAGGGTTGCCGGGCACACCGCGATACTCGAGTTTTTTGGTACCGGTGGGCACCGCGCCATTCAGCGGCATGCGCGACACCGGAATACTATCACCTTTTAGTCGAAGAATCGGGTCAATCACCAGGCGTGCATAATCATCTGAACCGGCTGGTATCAGTTCACTGATTTCAGCAAACTTTTCAGCTTCAGCCGGAATAGGCACTTCAATAATATTTTCACAGGTAACATCAATAGCTTTCCAGTTCATCTCCACTATTTCTTTTCCCTTGCGGGCGAATTGCTTTTCGATGTGATCTTTAATAAGTTCAATCGCCTCCTTCTCCGGCACAACACCAGAAACTTTGAAGAACGCTGTTTGCATAACCGAATTTATTCTTCCGCCCAGGCCAACACTCTTGGCAATTTTGGAGGCATCAATAGCGAAAACTTTTATTTTTTTCTTCCAGATGGTTTCCTGCATGTCGCGGGTGAACAACCGGAAAATATTTTCGGGTTTCTGACTGCTGTTGATCAAAAAGGTTCCGCCTTCGGTAATACCTTCCAGGATATCGTACTGGCCAATGTATTGCGGACGGTGCAGTGCTACGAAGTCAACCTTATTCAACAAGTACTCCGATTGAATTTTATTCTTACCAAAGCGCAGGTGTGAAACCGTATAGCCTCCTGATTTATTTGAATCGTATTGGAAATAGCCTTGAACAAAAAGATCGGTACTCTCACCAATAATTTTAATAGCGTTTTTATTGGCACTTACCGTACCGTCAGAGCCATAACCCCAGAACTTACAACGAACAATTCCTTCCTGCTCGGTATCAATCTCTTCCTTTACCGGAATTGATTTATGGGTAACATCATCGTTGATGCCCACCGTAAATCCATGCCAGCCATTGTTATCTAAATGATCGAATACCCCTTTTACCATTGACGGTGTAAACTCTTTGGATGACAAACCGTAACGGCCACCAATGATTTGAATTTCTGGTCGCGTGCGAAGTGCGGCTACTACGTCTAAGAAAAGTGGCTCACCCAGCGATCCGGGTTCTTTAGTACGGTCGAGCACAGCAATTTTCTTCACACTCGCGGGTATTACTTCCAGAAAATCTTCCAACGCGAAAGGCCTGTACAATCTTACTTTTACTGCACCCACCTTTTCGCCTTTCTTGGTCAGGTAGTTGATCGTCTCCTCAATGGTTTCAATCGATGATCCCATGGAAATAAGAATTTTTGTTGCTTTCGGATCACCTACATATTCATAGAGCTTATACTGCCGCCCTGTTTTTTTGGCAAACAAGTCCATGTACTTCTTTACAATTGCCGGGCAGGCATCATAATATTTGTTAACCGTTTCCCTTCCCTGGAAATATACATCCGGATTTTGTGCGCCTACTTTACACACCGGTGCTTCAGGCTTTAAAGCGAGCTTGCGAAACGCTTCAACATACTTCATGTCGAGCATGGCTTTCAACTCGCTGTATTCGATAGGAATTATTTTTTGTATGGAGTGCGATGTACGGAAACCATCGAAGAAATGAAGGAAAGGAATCCGGGCTTCTAAAGTCGAAAGGTGTGCGATCACAGCCATATCCTGCGCTTCCTGCACATTACCGGAGGCCAGCAAAGCGAAACCTGTTCCGCGGGTGGCCATCACATCAGAATGATCGCCAAAAATGGATAAAGCCTGGCAGGCCAATGATCGTGCTGAAACATGAAATACCGTAGGTATCATTTCACCGGCAATCTTAAACATGTTGGGCACCATAAGCATGAGCCCTTGCGAAGCAGTAAATGTTGTGGCCATGGCTCCACCCGACAGCGCGCCATGAATGGCACCGGCAGCACCGGCCTCCGATTGCATCTGCACTACATCCACACGCTCACCAAAAATATTTTTGCGTCCCTCGGCCGACCACCCATCCGCTCGTTCGCCCATATCGGAAGAAGGGGTAATAGGATAGATGGCTGCAACTTCGCTGAATGCATAGGCAATGTTGGCAACAGCAGTGTTCCCATCGGTATTAATGTAAGTGGATTTCTTTTCCCTGGCCATGGCAGTAATATTTAACAGCAGGAAGTTATTTCATAAAGAAGGGAGGTGACCTGTCGGTCATCAGAACAACGGATGATTTATGTCAGGTTAAATATTTCAACCGTTTTAAATGAATAATCTGAATGCAAAGAATTGAGAATAGGCGCTGCAATCCTTAACTTTCAGCAATCATCGCCACGTGATACCCATTAAATTACTAGAGCAGTACAACGCCCGTTCCGTGCGCATGCGGAAAGACCAGGTGCTTTTTGAGGAAGGCGATACCGCGCATGAATTTTTTCAGGTTGATGAAGGCCAGGTGCGCATGTACATTCTCAACCACGAAGGCCAGGAATTTACACAAGGCATTTTCAATGCGGGCGAAAGCTTTGGGGAGCCTCCTCTGCTGGGCGATTTCCTTTACCCCAGCACAGCCATAGCCCTAACTGCAGGAAAAGTGTGGCGTTTGCCAAAAAAAGATTTTCTGGAATTACTAAAAAACAATTTCGAGTTACACCTGAAACTCGATCATGTATTGTGCAACCGGCTTCAGTACAAGTCGATGATATTAACCGAAATTTCATCGCATGATCCCGAGCACCGCATCCTTACCATTTTAAAATACCTTAAATCAAAAATGAATGTTGCCCAGTCGGGCAAGATAGTAATGCCCTACACCCGCCAGCAACTGGCCGACATGACCAGCCTGCGTGTGGAGACGGTTATCCGTACCATCAAGCGCATGGAGAAGGAAGGGAAACTTGAGTTGCAGGGGCATAAGATTTTGTTTTAAAATCACAGCTGCCTGGATAGCGCTATTTGCATAAATTTGGTTTATGCTATACTTCACCCTTAGCATCATCATCCGCATTGCCCTGAAAATATTTTTCAGGAAGATTACCATTCACGGCAGGGAAAACATCCCCAAGACCGAGCCGCTTATTGTCATGGGTAATCATCCAAACACATTTATGGACCCCATTTTGGCAGCACTGGTTATCCTGCCACGGCAGGTCCACTTTCTGGCCAATGGAAGTATTTTTAAAACAGCCGCTGCGCGTTTGGTATTGAATCAGTTTAATACCATACCGGTATACCGCAAGCAGGATATTACCGATAACCGTGACGAAAAAAATTTATCAGCATTTCAAAAATGCTTCGAATTCCTGACCGGTGGCGGTATCCTGTTGGTATTTCCGGAAGGCAACAGCATTAACGAGCGGAAATTACGGCCCATAAAAACAGGAACCGCGCGTATTGCCCTGGGTGTTGAACAACAACAGGACTTTAAACTGCCGCTTAAACTTCTTCCCATCGGGTTGAATTATTCCAACCCTACCCGCTTCCGCGAATCGGTAGAGATAAACATTGGAAAAGCATTCGATGTTAAAAATTATCAGCAACAGTATCAACACGATCCGGTAGGTGCCGTAAATGCCCTCACGCAGGAAATTCAACAACGACTGGCTGAATTGATCGTAATCACGCAAGATAAAGAAGCGGATGACCTGGTGCGGAAAATTGAACTGATCTACAAGAAACAAATAAGCATCGACAGCACGCTTAAAAACCTGAACACAAACCTGACCCAAAACATCGTAAAGGCCTTGCATTATTTTCAGGATACCGATCCTAAACTAGTGCGTGAGGTGAAAGAAAAAATCGATAGCTATTTTGCCACCATAAAAGAATTTAAAGTAAGCGATTACCTGGTCGAGAAATCGGAAAAAATTGGTATGAGTAAACTCATCCGGTATGTATTGTACCTTATCAGCGGCTTTCCGGTCTATATAACGGGTCTACTCTTCAACTACATTCCTTTTATCATTCCTTCAAGAATCGCGCGATGGATTTCCAGCGATGAAGAATACCGGGCACCCATTATGATGACAGCCGGTATTTTTACCTTTCCAATATATTACGCTATCATGTACATTTTAGGCTGGCAGGTTGCTCCCGGCATCATCACCATGTTGGTGCTTACAGTGATCATGCCTTTAAGCGGGTTTTTTGTGCTTCGGTACTATAAACGACTTCGTAATTCACGAAGCACCTTTGCCTACTACAGAATTTTCAAAAAGGAAAAGAATGCGCTTCATTGGTTCAGTCAGCAGCGGCAGGAAATCATTGCCTTACTGGAAAGTGCACAACACCAATACCGGTAATATTCCATACAACAAATTAACTGTATAGCTTTTATCTTTACAGCAACTGCAGGTTATTAAACATGCCTCTAACCAACGTATAAGCATTTCATCTATTAACTTGAGCATATAAGTAAAAACAAGCAAATCTCTTAGTTTATGAAATCCCGTGTTGCCTTACTACTAATTTTCCTTACCCTTTTATCCTGTGCCCGACAAAATGTTGAGTTGAGGCAACAAGAAGTTGAATCGCTCATGCAGCAATGGCTTAAGCTTTGGAGCAGCTATGATACCAATCAGTTGGATGCCATTTTCTGGAACTCACCTGACCTTACCTATTTCTCATCCGAGAAAAAAGGGCTCATCAAAGGATTTGAACAACTCAAACCCCACCATGAAGGATTTGGATTTGTTACCGGTGGAAAGACTCCTGCCAAAGCTTTATGGCTTGATGAGATGAATATTACGTTGCATGGGAACACTGCCGTGGTAGATGGTATATGGTTGTTTGGCGATCAGCAAATGCCCCGGGATAGTGTACAGCAGGGTCCCTGTACTTTTGTCATCATCCGGGATGAAGAGGAAGAAGTCAAAATTGCGCATGTGCATTTTGGAAATTACTAGGTAATCAACATGCATTTTAGAACGAGCAAATCCTGTTTGGGACTGACTAATCCATTCTCCATTTTGATTATTTTGCGCACATCTATCACCTTCTTATGGAACCTTTTCATCTAAAAATCATTGAAACCGTATTAGTACTTGTTGGGTTGGTTATTCTTAGTTTTCTCATCAAAGGAGCCATTCAAAAGATTGGAAACCGATACCACCTTCAAAAAGACCGCACTGTTTTTACCCTTAAAGTAATAACTATCGGTCTGTATCTGGCGGCTGCAGTTACATTGCTTTTTATTTGGGGGGTTGACCAGAACGAACTTGTGTTGTTCCTGTCTTCATTTATAGCCATTCTCGGCATTGCACTGTTCGCACAATGGTCAATGCTCTCGAATGTGACCGCCAGCATTTTGTTATTTGTGAGTCACCCGGCTAAAGTAGGTGACAGCATCAGTATCTTAGATAAGGACTATCCACTCACCGGAAAGATAAAAGACATTGGCGCCTTTTTTACCATCATTGAAACTGAGACAAATGAAGTAGTCACGATCCCAAATTCATTACTGTTCCAAAAGATGATCAAGGTAATTTCGCTCTAGAAAAAATAATGGTAATCAAATTCGGCCAGGAGATAGCTTCTATTTTTCTAACAACCCCATCTTAAACTGAAACAAATCAGCCACCGTTCGGGCACGGTTCTTCGCTTCATTGGCGTTGAAGCCTTCAAAGTGCTCATCTACGGTCACCGTGAACAATTCCAGCCATCGTGTGAAATGCTCCATCCCTATTTTTAAGTTCATGTGTTTAGCCAACGGGTTTCCACTATACGACCTATCCCCCAACAATACCGATGACCAAAAGTTGTACATAATGGGTAGATGGTGCGGCCAGTCTACATGAGCAAATACCGGGGCCAACAGTGGGTCAGCATTAACCTTTGCATAAAATTGATCCACCAGCACTTTTACATCATTGTGGTTTGAAATATCGTGACGTGTAGTATTCACCATTTGATCAAGGCTGTTTTAATACTTCTGGATTCCGAGTCCGTCCACGCCATCATGGCGCCATCTTTTGTTTTGGTGAGCTGCGGAAAGCCGCTGGCACGAGCTTGTGACGAAGAAGCCACAATCATAGATTTTCCTTTTGATCCATTTTTATTTACCTGTAAAATCTTGATTTGCGAACCTTCCATCCAGCTTACCATTGCGGTATTTTCATCCAGCATCACCAAATCCACCCTGCCAATGGCTTCGCCATCATCAATTCGAATTGGTGCACTGAAAGTTTCGCCACCATCAGTTGAAAAAACAACCTTCACCGCAGGATCATTATTTGCCATAGTGAACCAGGCGATCGCTAAAGTATTCCCAATAGCTTCACAGCGAGGACCATTTACCGGGCAACCTTTGATTTCCCAATTATCCTGATAGATTGCCTTTGGTTTTGTCCATTGATTGTTAACCAATCTAACAATGGAAATATCGCGAACTTCTTCATCCGACCGATCACGATAGATCACTACAGGGCCGTTGGTTGTTATCGTAGAAGTTGTCTGGCAGCAATCACAGGTGCGTGTATCCAGTTCCCATTCTTCAATTTTCATTCCTTCAGTATTTAAAACGGCAGCACGAAGACTCATCTCGCCATGATGACCATGATCAGAGTGGTTGGTGGTATCATCACTAACTGTATTACGGCCATCAAGCCAGGAAACAAAAAAGTTTTCTCCGTAAGGAACCCACGAAACAAAACCATGCTCTGCTTCCTTTCCGTCATCATGAAGCGTAAATGGTGTTGACCATGTTATTCCATCATGAGATGTGGCGACTTTTACATCGTATGTAAATGTTCCGTCAGCGGATTTTTCAAGATAATGCGCAATAAATTTTTCCTGATCATTGGAAATAGCCATGGGGTAGTCGGCCCAGTTCACAAACCAGTTGGTGCCCGAAGTGATAAGGCGTGGCTCAGACCAGCCTTCACCTTCCCATGCAGCCATCTTCAAAAAGTTAATGGAATCCTGTTGTTCAATCCACGAAAGAAAAACCTTACCGGATGGAGCGGTAAAAAGATAGGGTTCTGAAGAAGGTGATTGCCCAGGTGAAGCAAATGGCAGAATGCTAGACTTTTCTTCTTTTGCCGTGCATGAAGAAAGTAGTGCTGTGATGATGAGAATACAGTGGCGAGTCATGCTTTAAAAATAAACAAACCTAAAGCTTAATCCGACTAATACAAAGGAAACAGCAAGGACAGTAACCAGTACAATGTGAAAAGCGAGTTGCGGCAATTTCTCAACCGTTAGTTTTGGGATAATAAAAAACCGGGCATGAACCGCCAACACTAATGTGCCTGCCAGTAAAGCAAATTTTGTCCATAAATATACATGATGCGGTGAGGCCAGTGTAAGCCAACAACTAACCGGAACATAGATTAACGCCATCCACACACCTGTTATCACTTGAATAAGCAAAGCCGGAATGCCTACACGCTCGTAATGTTTTTCAAAATTTTGAATAATGGAAAGGTCTCGATGCTTCAACGCTTGAGGCAAAAAACCAAGTGACAGCACCAAATGCCCGCCTGCCCACACACAAGCCCCGAGCACATGGAGAAGAACCAGCCATTTCATGTTAGAGATCTTTGCGCTTAAAAATATGAAGGGCAACTACCACTGGAAGTATAATCCAGATAGCTAATACACTTGTAGAAAAAATCACACCTAGCGAACTGCCGAAGAAATCTTTGTAGAAGGCACCGGTATACCCCATCAGCGCAGAGATATCCAGTTGCAATAGCATTAAAATCCTGGCCAGGTCTACCGGGTTAAGTGACACCAGGGCAAGCGTAACTTTCTCCAACGGATAATCACTGTAGGAATAGATAATCCACATTAATAGCCCATCGTAGATCAATGAAAAATAAAACCAGAATAACAGCGCTACCCCAATGGCTTTCGCCTTATCACGTGTAAGTACGGAGGATAGGAACGCCAGCGAAACAAAAACCAGTGTGAGCATTAAACCGGAATATAGTAATGTAAATCCCTGAATACCTGCTCCATACATAACCATGGGTATGCCTACACCTGCCGTAAACGCAAAACATAGCGACAAGGCTACCGCAAAATATTCACCCAGAAAAATTACCGGTCTGTTCACAGGCTGAGCCAGCATCAGTTCGATAAACTCATAGGAATTGTAGAAATGAATGGTTGTAAACACCACACTTACCAACGGAACCACCATGAGTACCACATTCATTAAACTCAAAATTACCTTCGAACTATCCGTGTCCAGTTGAAACATGGCGAAGGTGCTTAAGAGAAGAAACATCGTATACAGCAGAATGAATCTTGTTCGGAGGATATCGTAGAAAACGTATTTGATTATTCGGGGCATTTTCGTTGTTCGTTAATAGTTGTTGGTTGTTGGAATTTCTATCATTTCAAATTTATTGCTTCAGGTATTCTTTTTTTTTCCAAGCTACGGATCATTTGTGCTATGGCTTTACCCAGGCGTGCTTCACCGGTAATATCCTTCAAGTCAGCAATAGAATTGTTGTAGCGCACATTGCCTTCATGCAGGTATACTACTTCGGTTGCCAGTTCATCCAGGTCGTTCATAATATGGGAGGTAATAATCAACAGCTTACCTTTTTCCTTTTCCTGTTGGATTTTATCTTTCAAGATCTCCACTGAAACCGGATCTAATCCTGCCGTGGGCTCATCCAAAATCAAAATCGGTGGGTTGAATAAAAAGGCCAGTGCCGCGCTCACCTTCTGGCGTGTTCCACCAGAAAGGGTATGCATGCGCTTATCCTGTATAGCCGTTAAAGCAAAAGCTTCCATTAGCTCTTCGTCCAGTAACAGTGGATTTTTTCGGATGTTACGCACCATATCAAATAACTGGCCGATGCGCATGTTCTCCGGGTAGTGACCAATTTGCGGCATATACCCAATCTTCTCACGGTACAACCAACTGTTATGGATGTTCGCACCATCAACTTCAATTTTACCTGTGGTGGGTACTACCATTCCCAATACGCTTTTAATCAACGTTGTCTTTCCTGATCCATTGGGCCCGATGAGGGCATATGATTTACCCAACGTAAAATCCAGACTTACCTCATTAAGCGCGCAAAGCTTACCAAATTGCTTAGATAATTTATAGATTGAAATCATAGGGTTTCATTCGTGGAAAGTCATCTTTTAAATTTTCAGGTGTTACGGCCGGCATAATGCGTTCGGCCCGGTCGAGCAGGAAAACCAAAAAGCTACGCCACAACAATACGGCTGTTGGTATTCGTTCAACGATCATGGCATACAAGTTTACCGGACGAAAGGGTACATCTCCGATTCCATCACGATTTAAATCATAGCCCTGGTATTTGTCCCAATAGTTATGGCTGATCGTATTGAGCACCATCGTTCCATTGGTAACCATATCAAATGTATTCGATTGAAAGTTGTTTTCAGAGAAAACATTATCATCGCAACTCGCCTGTAGCTTTATGGCCCAGCCGTTTTTTGAGAAAACATTATTCTTAAAACTGGTACGGCTGGTGCCTTCCATATAAATACCAATCGTATTCTGGTCGAATAAATTGTTTTCAACAAAGCTATCGCGAATGTCTTTGAGCAATAAACCGTATGCCGATGTTCCCCAGTTTTTCTCAAAGCGGTTATTCACCATTTTTACATTCTTTGTGTACATAACGGCTACCCCTGCTCCATTATCTTTGAACGTGTTGTTGGTGTAGTCGTCATCGTTTGAAAACATAAAGTGCAGGCCATAGCGTAAATTACCTTCACTTACATTTCCATCAATTACTGAGTTTGTTACAAACTCAAAATATATTCCATCGCGATGGCCATGGATAAAGTTATTCTTAATAACTGCATTGGAGCATTGCCATAAATGAATGCCGTTTCCGGTTTCATGATCGCTTCTTACGATTGCCCGTAAGGCATTGTCAACAACTTTAATATGATTCGAGTTAGAAACATGAATACCAAAGTAAGTACCAACTAGTTCATTGTTTCTAACTACCAGAAAATCAGCCTCGACCGCACCTATACCAGCCGGATCGTGCATGCTTGCCACACGGCTATTAATAATTTTAAAACCACTGATGGTAACGTGCCGCGCTTTCACCGTGATGACTTCGTGCCGGAACTCAGCGTCCAGCACTGGCTTGCTCTCCCCAATCAATACCAGCGATTTATTGATAAGTATATTCCCTTCGCGATACGTACCTGGCTTAACCAAAATAGTATCCCCTGCATCGGCTAACGCAATAGCTTGTGTAATGGTGGCTATTTTTCCATTAGGCTGGACAGTTAACCTTGAAGGTTGGGCATACGTCCAACCAAGGGTAACAATAAGGGTGATATGAAGCAGCGTATATTTCATATTGCGTGGCGACAATACTAAACCTGCAGGCGCTATTTAAACTGTGTTGTTAGTTCGCCCCACGTCAGGTAAATACCTTTCCATTGCTGGTTGTATTCATTTTTAGATTCATTCGTTTCAAAAGAAGCTACCTGGCTGGCCATGGGGGTTCTTATTTCAGGTGATCTGATAAAAAAAGCCAACGGTGCATCGATCAATTTTTCAGGTTGCGAAAAATCAATTACCAGTTTATGGGCCACATCGCGTTCTTCCAGGTAGCCCGAATTCAAAAAATTGATCATGCAATTCACATCATCGAATTTATAGATTTTACCTTTTGTGGTTACTACTTCAGCGCCAAAATGCTTATCCATTATCGTCATCTTGCACAAATGACAATTATCCTTTCCGTAAACGATAGGTTCGGGTTTAACGCTACACGCAGCCCCCAAGGCTATAAAAGTAAGTAAGAGAAAAATTTGAATCAGGTTATCCTTTAGCTTTTCCATATTTAAATATTTCGAGACCTAATACGACAAATATTGTTACACCAATAACTACAAAAATCCAACTGCCGATATCTGGTCCGGAAAAGGCCGTGAAGTTTAACAGTTGCTTAGTACCAATTAATGGAGGCTGATACGACATACCTGGCACAACTATAGGTGCCGTAGGATCAAGGTTGTGGCCATAATCATAACCCCACATATAAAAATCAACAAGGGCAAGAACTCCGGTTGCTACAATCAATAAAGCAAAAAATACCAGTACAATCCTTCTCCCTATCAGTGCTGTTAACAAACCTATACCCATCAAGGCCATTACAATATACTTCATGTACACAAACTCCGGGAACATGCTTACTTCAATATGCTTCATGCCGATGTAGTGGTTCAATGCGCTGATGATTTTTACGTCACCGGTAATATCGTCAATCCAGATTTTCATCTCCAACCCTTCCGGATATTGTGGTGCCCACATGAGTATTTGCCACAGCGGCACATACAGTGCACTAAGCATGGCCAGTGAAGCCACCGCGATGATGATGCGGGTTGATGTTTTTAATTTTTTCATTTTTTTCAGTTTTGGTAAGCGCCCCATCCCGATTCCATTAGCACAGCACCAGGATCGGGGCGCTTTTTTCAACCTGCAAACTATGAAAACACAAGCCGGTCAGTGCCACTATTTCTGACCACCTGTATCCCCGGTTGAAAACTTCAGTGGTGTGTTTGAGCCTGCAGGTGATACACGGGCATAGCCTTGCATCTCCTGGTGCAATGCCGAACAAAAGTCGGTACAGTAGAACGGGAACACACCTGCCTTTAGTGGCTTCCATAACAGGGTTTGTGTTTCACCCGGCATAATCAGTATCTCAGCATTTGTTGCCCCTTTTACGGCAAAGCCATGCGGAACGTCCCAATCTTGTTCAAGGTTGGTTACATGGAAATAAACATTATCACCCACCCGTATACCTTCAATGTTATCGGGTGTAAGGTGCGAGCGTATGGCTGTCATATACACATGAACATCATTTCCTTTGCGTTCAACGCGCGCCATTTTTTCACCTTTGGCGGCATACGGATGTTCATTGTGTTCAATCGGATAGATCTTCACGGATTTATCTTTAATCAAACTTGCCGGCAACGCTTCGGCATAGTGTGGCTCACCGATGGTAGGGAAGTCAAGCAATAATTGCATCTTATCACCATCAATTGAGTACAACTGAGCGCTTTGTGTTAGTTCAGGGCCAGTGGGTAAATAACGATCTTTAGTGATTTTGTTATAGGCAATTACATATTTACCATGGGGTTTAGCTGTTGGGCCGCCTGGTACACATAAGTGACCAATAGAGTAATAGGTAGGAACACGGTCAAGTACTTCCAATGTTTTTACATTCCACTTAACAATCTCTGAAGAAACAAAGAAGGATGTATAGGCATTTCCGTTTGCATCAAATTCGGTGTGCAAGGGGCCAAGGCCAGGTTTCTTCACTTCACCATGTAATGCCGACTCATATTTGATTACCGGAATACCACCAAAATCACCCTCATAATCTTTATTGGTAATAGCCGTTTGGATTTTCCCGAAAGAGAATACCGGCATAACAGCGGCAAGTTTTCCGCTACCTACAATGTATTCACCGCTTGGATCAACATCGCAACCGTGTGGCGATTTCGGACACGGAATGAAATAAACCACATCAGGCAATTCCATAACATCCAACACAGTTACTTCTTCTATAATGTTGCTGGTTGCTGTGTGTGTTTTTTCATCATAAACATTATGGGCATATCTGACTTTTTCTTTCTTACCCTTTCCCTGGGCTAAATATTCCTCAGCTTTCTTCCAGTTTACGGCCATAATAAAATCTTTATCATTACGGGAAGCATTTACTTCCAATAATGTATAGGCCTGTTCGGTATTGTAGCACGAGAAGAAGAACCAACCGTGTGACGGACCCTTGCCGGCACGGCTCAAATCGTAGTTGAAGCCCGGGGTGCGTAACTGAAACTCAATGTTCATGCGACCGGTTTCGGGATTAACTTTAATGAAGCTGATAGAGCCTTTGAAGTTTTCTTTGTAAGAACTGATGGGTACATCGCGGTTTTCCCCTAGCGGAACGCTAAAGCGTGTACCGGCAACAACATATTCAGTATTTTCAGTAATGAAAGGAGATGAGTGGTTTCCTCCACTATTCGGTATCTCAATAATTTCAACGGTGCGGAATGTGGTTAAGTCAATTCTACCAACCCTGGGTGTGTTGTTGGCATTGCCAAACAACCAACGGCCGTCATGTTCGCCTTTGGTAGTTGAAAGGGCCGGGTGGTGTAGGTCATCCCACGGAACAAAACCATGCGAAGTATTTAACATCGCCTTTGTTTCTTCGCTATAGCCATAGCCACTTTCGGGGTTAACGGAAAATACAGGAATATTTCTGAACAATCTGCCGGAGGGCAAACCATACACCGCCATTTGGCCATTGAATCCCCCTGAAACAAAGTTGTAAAATTCATCATATTGCCCGGGGGCCACATAAACTTTTGATGCAGCATCGCCCGTGGTAACAGCACCCGGGCCTTTTGGTTTACAACTTTCCACGATATAGAGCATGGAAAGCAAACCAAGTGAAAGAACAATTCGGTTCATTATTTTCATAGCATTACAGGATTTTAAATTAGTTACAGGTTATTTTTTATCAGGTGGAAGCAGTACCGCATCAATAACATATACTGTTCCGTTCGATGCACTTACAGAACCAATTACATTGGCGCCATTAATTGTGATTTTTCCATCCGGTGAAACATTTAAAATGACATTTTCCAGGTTGACCTGATTCAGGGTCATGCCATCACGTATCTGCTCTTCGCGTATGTTGCCAACATAAACGTGATACTCTAAGATGTGTTGAAGTGTTGCTTTGTTCTCCGGCTTCACCAGGTTTTCAACCGTACCGGCAGGCAGTTTAGCAAATGCATCATCGGTTGGGGCAAATACAGTAAAAGGCCCCGCGTTCGACAAGGCATCAACGTATTCCGCAGCCTGCAGTGCTGCCACCAATGTTTTATGAACATTGGAGTTTACCGCGATGCGTACCACATCCGGTTTGGAGGTTTCATCCTTAACCGTGGATTGACCACCGCCTGCCGGGGCAGCGGCTGTTGCCGTGCTGCTGTCGGATGCTGGTTGTCCGCAAGCCATCAGCCACAGCATGGGAATGTATATAAATAAATGTTTCATATAAGTTTGGGTTTTAGTTGCTATTGTTCGCCATCGTTTTTCCGCATAAACTCCAGTACATCGCGGGCATCACCGATCGAAACATTTTGGTTAGGCATGCGGGTTAAGCAGAGTTCGAGTAATTTCTGTGCCTCCTCATCCTGGTCCAGCATCACATCCACATTGGTAATCATGTTCATGATCCATTCTGGTTTTCTGCGTTTGGTTACGTCCTTAAAGCCTGGGCCAACCACACGTTGATCATCCAGCTTATGGCAGGCTGAACATTTCATTTCATAAATGTCCAGGCCTCGTTGTACCCTTTCCTGATCTAACGGGTTGTGTAGCGTGACATTTTTTACCTGACCAATACCTTTGGTTGGGTCAACAACTTCTGCCACGGCACTTTTGCTTTTCTCGGCAGTTTCCAATTTAGGTTTGTCGGGTGCACAAGCAGCCAACATCACCAGGGCGATAAACAGAAGAATTACATTTTTCATAGGCATTTGTATTTAGTTTGCAGTTGAAGTCGCTTTAATTTTGGCTCAAGTTAGGTTTGCCAAAACGCCTAACCTTATGACCCGAATCATAAAGTCGCTTTGATTTACATCATCCTAAACCGGTCAAAACCAGAATAACATAAAACCGAAATGCAGGGCTTAATACCCGCTTACCAACTGTAATTTGAAAGCGAAAAGCGAAACCTGAAAAAAGAAAATGTTATTGAAACTTTCTATGACAAAAGTCAGGAAATCAGGCAGGGTATGGTTAGCCGAAAAATACGGTCTAAAAAATTTAGGATTTGGTTGCTTCCTCCTTTACATCAGATTTTTTCTTTGTCTTATCTTCGAAGAGCATCCTTACCGAAGGTGTGTAGGTGTCATCGTACTGTCCGCTCTTCATGCTCCAATAAAATATTAACAGGAAAATGAAAGCAATGGAGATACTGATAAATATGAGCAGGATAATGATGGACATAACTCAGGTGTTTACTGTATAGCTTTTTAGCTGACTTTTGGCGGCAATATTTACCGCAACGGTAGTGAACACCACTACACTAATGCTGCTAAGCGGCATAAGTATAGCCGCCACCAATGGGGTAAGATGACCTGACACTGCAAAACTCAAGGCAATGGCATTATACATAAATGACAATACGAATCCGGCTTTTACAATAGTGGTTGCCGATTTGGCCAAAGTCAAAAAACGATCCAGTATGCCAATCTGATCACCCTGTAAAATCCCATCGCAAGCTGGGGTAAACACCCCGGTATCATCGGTTACAGCAATGCCCACATCGCTTTGCTTCAAAGCTCCGGAATCGTTCAATCCATCCCCCAGCATCATAACCTTTTTGCCGGCATGTTGCAGGTTGCTGATGAAATCCAGTTTATCATGCGGGCTTTGATTAAAAAGTAGTTGAGCGGTTGGGTGAAACAATGTACTCATCAGCACCTTATCAGCTTTACTGTCCCCCGAAAGCATCGCCTCACATTTATCCCCCAACCGGCCCAACATATTTTGAATATTTTTCCGGACTGCGGTACGGATACTAAAGTACCCGCGAACCTCTCGATTTATGGCAACAAACACCGTTGATGACGCATCGTCTATCCGTTCGTGAAACCCGGTAAATGCTGCGGAACCAAGGCGTATAAAATTGCCTTGCAAGTTACCTTCTATTCCTTTACCCGGCAATTCTTTAAAACCGGTAACAAAGCCAGTTGACCGCCTAAGTATATTTTTATGAATTAATTTGCTTAACGGGTGGGTAGAGTACCCGGTAAGCGTGCTAATCCAACCCAATTCTTCGTCCGAAAGTTCTCCAGTAAATTCAACTTCCGGATCAGTTCCATGTGTTACAGTGCCGGTTTTATCAAACACCACCGAATTAACGGTGGCCATCCGTTCTATAACATCGGCATTCTTTAAGTAAAGTTTATTGCGACCAAACACCCTCAGCATATTACCATACGCAAATGGTGCAGTTAAGGCCAGCGCACATGGACAAGCCACAATTAACACCGAGGTTATTATCAGCCATACTTGCGCAGGATCAACAATGTACCAATAAAGGGCAGTAACCAGGGTCAATCCAAGAATCACCCAGGTGAACCTTCGGGCTGCCCGATCAATTAACCGCTTGTATTTGCTTTCTTCCGGTTTTTGAAAGGCTTCGTTATTCCATAAACTGGTTAGGTGGCTTTGTGAAGTTTTATTCTCTACCACTAACCTAACCGGTTGGCCAATCAGTTTGCCCCCGGCATACACCAGTTCGCCTTTGCCTACTTTTACTGGTTTAGATTCGCCTGTAACAAAACTGTAATCGATAAATGCTTCATCATCAAGCAGGAGGCTATCAGCCGGAATAATTTCCATGTTACGGATTTTTACCTGGTCGCCCTTGTCCAGGTCGTAAACAACAACCGGCACCCACTCGTTTTCAGGGGTCGTGTTTTTTTCAAGGCGCAAAACAGCCAACGGAAAGTAAGCCTTAAAGTCACGATCGAATGCCAGGCTCTCGTACGTTTTGTTTTGAAACCATCGGCCAATTAACAGAAAGAACACGAGTCCGGTGAACGAATCCATGTAGCCGGGCCCATAGCCGGTTACAATATCCCATGTGCTACGCAGGAACAAAGCAACCAAACCCACCGCTATCGGAACATCAATGTTGATCTGTCGCTGTTTGAAACTTTTCCAGGCTGCGGTGAGGTAATCGATGTCGCTATACAGAAAAACCGGGATAGCCAAAGCGATATTCAACCACGAAAAAATATGGATAAGGTCTCCGTCAGCGGCTTTATCCAACCCAAGATACTCCGGAAAACTCAGCAGCATGATGTTGCCGAAGCAAAAACCAGCGATCGACAATTTCAATAACAATGGCTTATCGAACGTAGCAGATGCGTAGGTTTTAGTTTCAGCATCCAGGTTGATTTTAGGGGCATAGCCAATCGAAGCCATCAGTTTGGATACCGTACTTAAGGCAACCGCCTGCGGTTTAAAATCAATGGTAACGGTTTTCTGCACAAAGTTTACTTCTGAACGCAGGATCCCCCGCTCTAGCTTTTGCAGGTTTTCCAGCAGCCAAATGCACGAAACGCAGTGTATGGCCGGTACATAAAACTGAACCCTCGCAAATGTTTCGGAATCAAAAGTCAATATTTTCTTCCGGATGTCTTTCTCATCCAAAAAAGTGTAGGTTTCTTCTGAAACATAACGCAGTTGTGTACCGGGGTTTTTCTCAAAGTCGTAGTATGCACACAAATCGTTTGCGCTAAGTATCTCGTAAACGGTTTGGCATCCGTAACAGCAAAACGATTTATCATCCTTCCATAACGTATCGTCACAAGGCTGGCCACAATGATAACACGTAAGGTCTGTCTTAATCAGCGTTTCCATCAGGAAGAAGTTCGAACCCCGGGTTGGTTAAAGAATATGGAATACTTTATTTCTTGATTGTGCTGGTCCAGATCGGGCATTCAACGTGATTGACAACATCTTCTGCCACGCTTCCGCTAAAGAAGTGTGCCAAACCTTTACGGCCATGGGTGCCCATCGCGATCATATCGGCTCCAATTTCCTGTGCGAAATTGTTAACCCCGGCTTCTTCGTATGGATCGTTGAAGACATTAATCGTAAAATCCTTAAGCATGAAACGTTTGGCAAAGGCATTCAGGCGTTTCAGCGTGATGGTATCACGTGTAAAATTGGTAGGGGTATTAATCCACACAATATGCAGGGTAGCCTTAAAGAAATTCTGTAAAGCTTTTACCTTCAAAACCAAATCCTCCTGGTTTTCAGTATTCAGGGTATTGGGAAATACAATATTCTTGATGGAAGTGCCCTTAACATATTTTTTAATGGCAATTACAGGAACCGGTGAATTGCGAACCATTTTCTCTGCATTTGAACCAATCAAAACCTCCCGCACACCACTGGCACCTTTGGTTCCCATAACTACAAGGTCAATACCCTTCTCTTCTATGTAATCAAACAGCATGCGGCTTACAGGACCAAAAATTACTTTGCTCTCCACCTTCACTTTACCGGCAGCATATTTGTCGATAATTTTTTTAAACTGCTTCTCAGCCTTTTCGCGCAGTTCTTTAAACAAAGCTTCCTCAAATGCCATTACGGGCATCAGCACTGAATCGTGCAATACCGGTACTTCAACAACATTGATTAAATGAATCTCGCCCTTTGCCTGGGTGGCAATATCGAATGCAAACCGAAAAGCATTTACAGCTTGTTCTGAAAAATCGCAGGGAACCAGTATCTTTTTCATGACTTTCGGGGATTTATTTCTGACCTAAAATTATTAACCTTAAATTCTGTATTTAGTGACTGTAATCATAGCTAAAACTGATTAAAATCAATTAAAAATAAGCCACAACCCGCTAATGACAGAATAGAAATTTTGTGGTAAAAATGCCTCTTAGGCCATTAATTGGCCGAAACCAAACAAAAGCACAAACAACAAAGTAGACAATGCCATTTGCTTGAGGTAGGGATCCAATTCGTGCTCAGCTTTTTTTTGAACAGCCATACCGTTGCGAACAAAAAGCGGCACAATTAACAAAAAAAGGAATTGCCAGGCTGACGAAAATGCGACCAGGTTATAAATCACTGCCGACAAAAGACCACCCATCAACAAAAGCCAATGATAGCGCGCAGCCTTTTGCTTTCCGATGCGAACAGGAATAGAAAATTTTCCGGCAATCCTATCGGATTCAATGTCGCGTATATTATTAATATTGAGTACACCCATTGAAAAAAAACCGCAGCTCATGGCCGGTAAAATCTGTAGCGGGTTAACCTGCCTGGTAAACAGGTATACCGAACCCAGCACGCCCACCAATCCAAAGAAGATCAATACAGAAACATCCCCTAATCCCATGTAGCCATAGGGCTTTCTTCCTACCGTGTAGGCTACTGCTGCTAAAATGCTTAACAACCCCAAGCCAAAAAAGAACAGAAAGGCATTCCAGTTAAATCCGAAAGAAAGGAGGAGTAAACTAATTCCACTGGTAAGGCACAAGCCCACGAAAACAAACACAGCATTTCTCATTTGTGTAGGTGAAATGGCCCCGGTTTGGACAGCCCGGTTTGGTCCCTTTCTTCCGGCATGGTCTGCTCCGTGCACAGAGTCGCCATAATCATTGGCCAGGTTAGACAATACCTGAAGGAAGATGGTGGTTAATGCACACAGGATAAAAATGTCTGTTCGAAATGCGCCTTGCGAAGCAGCTAAAAATCCACCCATACCGATGCAGGCCAATGCCAAAGGCAAGGTGCGTAATCGAAAGGCCGAAATCCAGTTTTTTATTTCCATGGTTGCAACAAAAATAATTATTTATTCCTTAGGGCATCTATGGAATAACGGCCAGGTCCGATGAGAAAGATTGCCAGGTAAGGTATTAGAAATGAAATAGCGTGCTCGCGCTCAATAATGGATTGGCCGGCATGGGCATAAAATGTTGCTACCAGCATGGTAATGATGGATGGAATGAGTGACAAACGCGTGAATAAACCAAGAACAATAAAAACCGGGCAAATCAGTTCTCCAAAAATGGTAAGGCCTAACGAGGCAGGGCTTCCAATGTGAAAGGGATCAGGGAAAGATTGGGCACGTTCCGCAAAACCGGTAAATTTTTTCCAACCGTAGTGCATCATGAACAGGCCAGAAAAAAGCCGGAGTAAAAGTACACCGGCATCGATAGAAAAGGGTTTTATACTTATTAATCGGCCTAACACTATCCTTACAGAATTTTATCCATAATAGGCTTTTCGAAAGCCTTTGTGCTGGAGTTAAAAAAAGTAACGGTTACCCCATCTTCACTTACCAGGTATTTTGCAAAATTCCAATCAGGGGTTTTTCCGGTCTTTGCTTCCAACCACGTGTATAAGGGATGTCTATCCTTTCCTTTTACCGAGATTTTCTCAAACATTTGAAACGTTACACCGTAATTACGCTCACAGAATTCAGCTATATCCTGATTACTACCAGGCTCCTGCCAAAGAAAGTTGTTAGCCGGGAAACCAAGCACAATTATTCTATCACCATATTGCTCGTGTAACTTTTGTAAATCGGCATATTGTGGTGTTTTACCACACTTCGATGCCGTGTTCACAATCAACAACTTCTTCCCCTTGAATTTCGAAAAATCGATAATTTCACCATCAAGGCCCGGAATTTTAAAATCATAGATTGATCCTGTTGCCTGTAAAGGTTCAGATTTCGAAAGTTTGTTCGATAAGAATGCAGCTAATCCCATAGCGATAACAGTGAAGAGTATGATCTTAGTTAATTTCATCCAGTATCTGCTTATCCATCGGATTCACCTTTGAAGCAAAAAACTTCACGGTACCATCAGGTTTAACAAGGTATTTACAGAAATTCCAGGAAGGTTCGCTTCCGGTTTTCTCTTTTAAGAATTTATAAAGTGCATGTTGGTCATCACCCTTTACCGAGATTTTTTCAAACATCTGAAACTTCACACCATAATTTTTCTGGCAAAATTCAGCAATTTCAAGATTGCTGCCAGGCTCTTGCCCCCCAAAGTTGTTTGCCGGAAATCCCAGCACCACGATTTTGTTGCCATGCGTTTCGTGAAGTTTTTCCAGGTCGGCATATTGTGGTGTATAGCCGCACTTAGAGGCCACGTTTACAATCAGCAGGGTTTTGCCTTTGTATTTTGAGAAATCAATCAACTCACCATCAATGGAATTGATTTTAAAATCATAAACAGAAGTTGCACTTAGCATAAAGGAAGCAAAAAGTGTAATCAATAATTTCATAGCGGGAAGGGTTATGGTGAATAAACAAGCAGGATTGACAAAATGTTCAGAAAATAAAGTTACGGCTTTTAAGGGTTAACAGGCCGAAAAATCCTGAAAATATAAACGGGTATATTCTTGTAAAGGCTTTGTTTTTCAATTGTCATACCGTTTTTAAGGGCAACCTTTTGAGAAGGAACGTTGGGCAAACTAATAATCGAAATGAGCGACTCAGCGAAATCATTTTCAAAGGCATACTCCTTGCATTTCATAGCCGCCTCTGTGGCATAACCTCTACCCCAATAAGTTGGCAAAAGTGAATAAGCGATTTCAAGTTCTTGCTTGCCATCAACTTCCTGAACCAATAACCCTGCATAACCCACCAATAACCCTGATGATTTTTCAATCAGCGCATTCATTCCACCGAGATCGTTTTCGTATCGGTAAGCCTGTTTTTCAAACCACTTACTGCATTCTTCCTCGGGTGTACCCCGCTCTTCCGGCCAGTACAGATGGTTGTTGGGGTCGGTAAAAAACGGAAACCACTGATCTGCGTCAGAGGATTGGATTTTCCGAAAAAACAATCGTTCTGATTGCTTGTTTTCAAGAAGGTATTTCATGGCGCTATTTTAATTACATGCGCTCTGGAACATGGATACCCAACAGGTTCATGGATTTTTTCAAAACATTGGCAACAACAGCCGACAAGGCAATCCTGAATTTTAATTTAGCCGGGTCTGTTTCATTAAAAATTGGAATAGACTGATAGAACTGGTTATAAATTTTTGCCAGTTCATAGGCATAGTTAGCCATTATTGCCGGGGAATAAGCAAGTGCTGCTTCTCGTAACTTATTTTCGAATGTACTCAGTAAATAGAGTGCCGTACGCTCAGATGGCTCAAGCGATGCAACCGATGAAAAATCACCTTCGGATGTAGTGATATTCATCGACTCAGCTTTGCGCAGAATAGCACGGATGCGGGCATGTGTGTATTGAATAAACGGTCCTGTAAAACCTTGTAGTTGTATTGATTCATTCGGATCGAACAACATTCGTTTTTTAGGATCAACTTTTAGCAGGAAAAACTTTAACGCGCCCAAGCCAATCATCTCAAATAATTGTTGCGCTTCATCATCACCAAAGCCTTCTATCTTACCTAACTCACGCGTTTGCTTTTCGGCCTCTTTAATCATCTCTACCATCAAATCGTCCGCATCTACCACCGTACCTTCACGTGATTTCATTTTGCCGGTTGGCAAATCAACCATGCCGTACGACAGGTGATAACACTTCTTTGCCCACGCGTAACCAAGCTTTACGAGAATCAGGAACAACACTTTGAAGTGGTACTCCTGCTCGTTGCCTACTGTATATATCTGGCCTTCAATTTTAGGAAAATCGCGAAAGCGAAGAATGGCGGTACCAATATCCTGCGTCATGTACACCGATGTTCCATCAGAACGCAACAGTACTTTCTGATCCAACCCGTCTGCCGAAAGGTCAACCCAAACGGAGCCATCCTCTTTTTTAAAGAACACACCGGAATCAACGCCTTTCAGTACTTCATCTTTGCCAAGTAAATAGGTGTCTGATTCGTAATACAGTTTATCAAAATCAACACCCATTTTTTTATAGGTGGCCTCAAAGCCTGAGTATACCCAACCGTTCATCAACTTCCATAGGGCAACGGTTTCTTCATCCTTTGCTTCCCATTTACGCAGCATATCCACGGCCAATTGCATTATGGGCGCTTGCTTTTCGGCTTCCTCCTGGCTTAATCCTTTATCGACAAGTTCCTTTGTTTGGGCTTTATAATTCTTGTCGAACTCGACATAGTATTTACCAACAAGATGATCGCCTTTGATACCGCTACTCTGAGGTGTTTCACCGTTACCAAAAAGTTTCCACGCAGCCATGCTTTTACAGATGTGGATACCGCGATCGTTGATGATCTGCACTTTATGAACGGTGTAACCGATGGCTTTGTACAGTTCGGCTACGCTCCAGCCTAAAAAATTATTGCGCAAATGCCCGAGATGAAGCGGCTTGTTGGTATTAGGCGAAGAATATTCCACCATAATTTCCTTTCCATTCGCTGGAAGGGTTCCAAACTGCTTGTTTGCATAAATCGTTTGAAACATGTTTATCCATGCAGCATCGGCAATTACCAAATTCAAAAAGCCTTTCACAACATTGTACCGTGTTACAATGGTTGTGTTCGCAACCAGGTACTCCCCTATTGCTTTCGCAGTTTCTTCCGGATTTTTTTTAGAAACCTTCGTTAACGGAAAACATACCAACGTATGCGATCCTTCAAACTCAGCATTGGTCGGCTGCAATTGAAACTGATCAGCTGTATTATTGAAAAGTTGTAGAACAGCTTTTTGTATTTCGGAGCGAAGGGTAATATCTAAATTCATTAAACAAGAGTTGTTAGTTATTAGTTGTTAGTTGTTCGTGCGACACCAATATCTAACAACTAACAACCAACAACCCAATTTTACATATCAAGAATGTACGCAAAAATCAACGGAGCAACAATGGTTGCATCCGACTCTATGATATACTTAGGCGTATCAATGCTGAGCTTACCCCACGTTATTTTTTCGTTCGGCACGGCTCCGGAATAAGAACCGTATGATGTTGTTGAATCACTGATCTGGCAAAAGTAACTCCAGAACGGAACGCCATCACGCTCTAAATCCTGGTGCAACATGGGCACAACGCATATCGGGAAATCACCGGCTATACCACCACCTATCTGGAAAAAGCCTATACCTTCGGTACCGGCATTTTCAGTATACCAGTCGGCCAACCAAACCATGTATTCAATACCACTCTTCATGGTAGAAGGTTTAAGTTCACCGGTAACACAATAAGAAGCAAAAATATTTCCCATGGTTGAGTCTTCCCATCCCGGTACCACCATCGGTAAATTTTTCTCTGCGGCAGCAATCATCCACGAGTTCTTCGGATCGATCTCGTAGTATTGCTTCAACTCACCACTGTTGAGCAGGCGGAACATAAACTCATGGGGGAACAACCGCTCACCTTTGTCTTCAGCATCTTTCCAAACTTTAAACAGATGGGCTTGTAATCTACGGAAAGCTTCTTCTTCAGGAATGCAGGTATCGGTAACCCGGTTCAAGTGGTTTTGTAAAAGGTCCCATTCCTGTTCGGGGGTAAGGTCGCGGTAATTCGGGATTCTGCGATAGTGCGAATGCGCCACCAAATTCATAATATCTTCCTCCAGGTTGGCACCGGTGCAGGAAATAATATGAACTTTATTTTGGCGGATCATTTCGGCAAAGCTGATCCCAAGTTCGCCTGTGCTCATAGCACCGGCCAGGGTAACCATCATTTTCTTGCCCTCGGCAAGGTGTTTTTTATAACCCTTGGCTGCATCAACCAGTGCAGCAGCGTTAAAGTGCAGGTAATGCTTTTCAATAAAGGCTGAGATGGGGCGGTTTTGGCTCATAATTCTGAAATTTTGTGGGTGCGAAAATACAGAAACCCAGCAACATTTAAGATGTTGAACTTTGAATAATGAATTTGAGATTACTCCACCGTTACCGGCCGGTTAATGATCGCTTGCGTAGTGGCCTCTAAAATTTCAAAAGCATTTTCAGCCATTTGATTCTGGCTGTCTAATGTCGGGTTTACTTCCACAATTTCCCATGCTACCAATTTGGGGCTTTTTGCCAACTCTGCATTAAGGGTTTTCGCCTCATCAACCGTTAAACCATTTGGTACCGGTGTGCCCGTTCCGCTTGATATGCGGCTGTCCATGCTGTCAACATCAAACGAAACATAAATGTGGTCGCAGTGATCGAGCATTTGAAGTGCTTTGTGCGCAACAACCG
This sequence comes from Cyclobacteriaceae bacterium, assembly GCA_025808415.1. Taxonomy (NCBI): domain Bacteria; kingdom Pseudomonadati; phylum Bacteroidota; class Cytophagia; order Cytophagales; family Cyclobacteriaceae; species Cyclobacteriaceae bacterium. The sequence continues at coordinate 1,411,850 of CP075525.1, read as the reverse complement.
CGGGCCCAAACTTTTTCACTTCATCCGTCTCTATAAAATTAATGTTGTACTTATTGATCAGGTAGTTTTCAGGTTTCTCCAGGTCGCGCACCGCGATGTACACGATATCTTCGGGATATACCTTTGCCCCCGGCATACCTACGTTTTTTATTTGTTCCCAGTACTCCAGGGTTTCTCCCCGTGGGTCGTTTACCTTACACTCCAGGTTATCGATGCCGCATGCCATGGCCAAAGGCATACCGTGCATGTTGCCCGAAGGGGTTGTAAACGGTGTGTGGATGTCGGCATGGGCATCAATCCATATCACCCCGAGCCGGGCGCCCGGGTTTGATTTTTTAATACCGGCAATTGTTCCATAGGCTGTGCTGTGATCACCGGCAAGTATCACCGGGAAAAAATCATCCCAAATGGTTTCGTACACTTCTAAGCAAACGCGCTCCTCCATAATCATTACGCCATCAATAAACTTGGCATAGGCGTGCTTGGCGCCATCGAAAAGCAGCTCGTTTACGTGTTCCACTTCAACGGATTCGTGCTGTTTAAAAAAATCCGATTTAAGGTCAAGGCTGGCAATTTTCATAGCCTCAACACCTAAGCTTGCGCCCCGGGTACCTGCCCCGATTTCAGACTTTACTTCTATGATTTTTATGGATTTCACGACTAAAGAGTATTTAAACAAATCTTAAAACAAACCAACCAACATGGAAAAAACAGGATAAAGTTTATCCGCCCTTAGAAATCGGGCAGGGCACGTAACCCAATGTAAATCAGGTCTAAAGGCAGTTTGTTGTATCGATTTATCATGCTTAGAATGCGTTGCAAAGATGGCAAATTTATGGCAATATTGCATCCTTTTTTAATTCGTTAATGGTTGCTGGTTATTCGTTGGTCACCTTCTAAGGGCGGCAACCCTAACTAAATACCAATAACGAATAACGAATAACGAACCACCACAATGAAGAGCTACCGCGAACTGATTGAACAAACCTTTGAGTTCCCGCAAAAAGAATTTAAAGTACGCGATCACGAATTACTGTTTAATGATGTACCGTTGATGGACATTATAAAAGAGTATGGCACACCGCTGAAGCTCACCTATCTGCCCCGCATAAGTGAAAACATCCGGTACGCCAAGGCCACTTTTCAGGCGGCCATGGAAAAGTTCAAATACAACGGAACGTACACCTATTGTTACTGCACGAAATCATCACACTTTTCGTTTGTGTTGGAAGAGGCCCTGAAGAACGATGTGCATATAGAAACTTCATCATCGTTCGATATTCCGATTGTGCGAAGCTTATTTGATCAAGGTAAAATCTCGAAAGACACCTATATTATTTGCAATGGTTTTAAAATGCCATTGTACCGGCAATACATCACCGAATTATTGAACGATGGCTTCAATAATTGCATTCCGATACTGGACAACCTGAGCGAGATTGATCATTATGAAGCACACGTTAACAAACCTTACCAGGTTGGCATACGGGTAGCAGCGGATGAAGAACCTAAGTTTGAATTTTATACCTCACGCTTGGGCATTCGCTACAGTGACATTAATTCGCTTTATAGAGAGAAAATAGAAAAAAGTGAAAAAGCATCCCTTAAAATGCTTCACTTCTTTATCAACACCGGGATAAAAGACACGGCCTATTACTGGAGTGAACTAAGCCGTTTCATTTTTAAATACTGCGAACTCAAAAAAATCTGCCCAACACTTGACTCCATTGATATTGGTGGTGGTTTCCCCATCAAGCAGTCGCTTTGGTTCAATTACGATTACAAGTACATGATCGAGCAGATTGTAGAAAACATCAAGTGGATTTGCGAAAAGAACAATGTAGCCGTTCCGAATATCTTTACCGAGTTTGGAAGCTACACCGTAGGCGAAAGCGGTGCCGTGTTATACCAGGTGGTGGATCAAAAACTGCAAAACGATAAGGAGCTTTGGTATATGATCAACGGCTCGTTTATCACACATTTACCCGATGCCTGGGGATTGAACCAAAAATACATCTTGTTGGCGCTCAATAAATGGGATGATCCCTACCATAAAGTAAACATGGGTGGCTTAACCTGCGACAGCCATGATTATTACAACTCCGAAGCACATACCGGGGAAGTATTTTTACCAATGATCAACGATGAAGAGCCATTGTACATTGGCTTTTTCCACACCGGTGCATACCAGGAATCATTAGGCGGGTATGGTGGCATTCAGCATTGCCTGATTCCTGCACCCAAACATGTGCTGATTGACCGGAATGAGGATGGCGAAATTTCAACCAAGCTATTTGCACCTGAACAAACGCAGGAGAGTATGCTTAAGCTTCTCGGTTTTCAGAAGTAACCTGAACAACATTCATAAAATTAAAGTCTATAACAAAAAAGGCCGGTTGATTAAACCGGCCTTTCACTTCATTATTAAGCTCTACTAGAAGGAGATTGCACCTTGAATAACGAATCCTTTAAAGTTACCTTCAAAAAACCTGTTGTTGGCACCCGTGTTCGGGAAACCATCATAATTTTGGTTCACATACTCACCCTTCAATAAAATGTTGCGGGTAATGAACCAACCACCACCAATGGACAGACGGTCAATGGTAACATCATATTGAATGCCGGCATTCGCTGCGGTAACACCTTCGGCAACAGTGGCATTTACGGTTATGTAACGGCCACCGAAATAGAATTTTTCGTTCTTACCAAAACGGTAGAGGGCTTCAGCGGCAATCTGGTCGGCTTTGCGATCGTCAATGGCCGCGCGGGCAGGGTTAGTGCCCTCACCATTTTCAAATTGGTTTTTGCCTTTCGCAAATTCAAACGTCCCGAATACTTCAAGTCCGCTGAATTTTATAAAAGGATTGATCACAAAGGTAGTTACGTTGTCGCGGAAACCAGGGTTAAAGCGACCAGAGGTATAATTACCGGTAACCGTAACGGGTGCATTGTCCATAACAAACTGGTAATTGGAGCCCGTACGGTCGCCACCAAAAATGGTATTGTTTACAGAGGATTTTGTGGAATAGAATGACCCAGTTAAACGCACCCTTAGGTTATCTTGCAATTGTTTATCGTATCCCAGTTTACCATAAATGGCAGGTTTACGTTTTGCACCGGCCGGTTGTGAAGGAGCAGCAACGTTGCCTTGTATTTCACCATCGGTCATGGCTATCATGGCTATGATACCATCTTTTTTCCAGTATAACTCGGCACCAATTTCAGTAGTAAATGCATCCATGATGTTGTTTTCAATCCAGGGGTTCCATAACGTATGGCCACCATCGCTTCTGCGGAAGTGAGCATCACCATAGTTTATTTCCATGTGGCCTACTTTCAAGGTTAAGTTTTTCCACAGGTTGTTCATAAACTCACTATTCAGGAAAGTAACTTTATCTACTTGCAGGTAACCACCTTTCACCCAAAATTCGTTGTGGTGGTGAGATGACATGTAAGAAACAAGGTTCAATGCTACACCATCGTACAGTTGCACATCAATGTTAAAGTTAGCTTGTGCCAGCGGAAAACCTCCACCCATTTCATACAATCCGGTGGGATCAATTCCGTTTTTATGCTTCAATTTTTGATACCCTTGGGTAAAGCCCGCACCGATGCGAAGCTTGAAACCATCATACTCAACAGTATCTTCCTTAGTAGTTTCGAATACATTTATTCCGCGTTGGTCATACGGACGGAAATATTGTATGGCCGGTTGTTGGGCCATTACACGTGAACCAAAAACCATTAGCATGGCTATGCCCAATAGTTTTATTTTAGTGACATTGGTTTTCATATTTGTTTTATGTTAAAGGTTAATTGTTAAAGTTTAAAATTCAGTTTGGGTTATTTGTTTGGTGTTAAGGTGATATCAAACCTTACGGTTACTTCTTCGCCAACTTTTATGGCTCCCATCATGGCCGTAGGCGGTGTCATATTAAAGTCTTTCATGTTCAATTTTTGTGAGCCTGAAATCTGCACATCGCCATTGGCAAGCACTTTAGCCTTGGCAACAAGCTCAATGGGCTTGGTTGCTCCTGCCATGGATAAGTTTCCATTTGCCGTTACCGTATACTCGCCACTTCCTGAAATCCTGGCGCTGGTAAGTTTATACTGAATGGTGGGGTTTTTATCGGAGTTAAAGGCTTCATAGGTTTTATTATCCATGGTTCTGCCTTTGGTGCTTTTTATTCCGGTAACCGGCATTTTTACCACAACATCTTTAATGGCTGTAAGCTGGCTACCATCAAGGGTTAGCGTTCCATTGCTCTCTACCTGGGTTACTTCCGATTCCCATTCGTGCAGGGTTGAACTGCCAATAACCGACATTTTAACTTGCTTACCTTTATAAAGCGTCTGTGCCTTAAGCATATAAGAAAATAAAAGCAATCCGGTAAGCAGAATGAGGTGGGGTACTGTTTTCTTTGTCATGGTTTTCTCGACCTGTTTATGTGCATAAAATTAGGTGTGGCTACACCGCAGCATGCTGATGGTAGTCAGTATAACCCTTGATTTAAATCATTAAATAACGGTGTTTTTATCAGTTTAAAGCCATTTGAACTGAAGGTTCTGTTTTTGAATATTTATTCATAAATTCAATTCCCTTTTCTCAAAATCGTCTCACGTAACCATTTGCTTATGGAAAATCATTGTGAGCGCATTTCCACATCAAACTCAAGGTTGACACAACATACGTGTGCGCTATTGACAGGCCATACGGTCTTATCCCAAGTAACATTAAAACTTTATGACTATGAAGGTATATGACGAAAAACACCTGAAGAACATCGTACTGCTGGGCGCCCCAAAAAGCGGCAAGACCCTGCTTGCCGAAGACATGATTTTTGAGGCGGGTATCACCCATCGCAGGGGCACAATCGAAGGACAGAATACCGTTTCTGATTTTCACGAGATAGAACACGAACGCGGCAACTCAATTTTTGCTACAGTTTTACACACCGAATGGCGTGATTATAAAATCAACATTATCGATACACCCGGCTTTGATGACTTTGTTGGTGAAATGGTTTCGGCCTTGCGCGTGGCCGATACATGTGTAGTCGTGATCAACGCCCAGCAAGGCGTAGAGGTAAGCACTGAATTGATCTGGAATTATGCCGACCAGTTTAGTAAGCCGGTCATCTTTGCCATTAACCAGGTTGACCATCCGAAATCGAATTTTGATCAGGCACTTGAATCCCTGAAGCAATCTTTCGGCAATGCCGTAACCCAAATGCAATACCCGGTAAATCAAGGCGAAGGATTTAACGCCATCATTGATTTACTGAAAATGGTGATGTATAAATTTCCGGCAGAAGGTGGCAAGCCCGAAAAACTTCCTATCCCAGATAGCGAAAAAGAAAAAGCCAATCGTCTGCACAATGAACTCGTAGAAAAAGCTGCTGAGAATGATGAGAAATTAATGGAGAAATATTTTGAACAAGGCACGTTGGATGAGGATGAAATGCGTGCCGGGCTAAAACTCGGCATGATCCACCACGATGTGTTCCCTGTTTTTGTCATGTCAGCCAAAAAAAATATGGGCAGCGGTCGCATGATGGGTTTTATCGATAACGTTGCGCCCTCACCGCTGGAGGCAAAACCTGAAACTACAATCGATGGAAAAGAAATTGCTTTTGATTCAACCCAACCAACGGCACTCTTCGTGTTTAAGACACACCTTGAACCTAACCTTGGAAAACTTACCTTCTTCAAAGTAATTTCCGGAGAGGTCACCTCATCTTCCGAACTGATCAACAGCCAAACAGGTGCGGTAGAAAAATTCCACCAACTCTTTATAATGGACGGAAAAACACGAAACCCTGTCGATAAGCTTGTGGCCGGTGACATCGGTGCCACACTAAAACTTAAAGACACCTATACCAACCAAACCCTGCGCGCCAAAGGATTTGACATTACCATAAAACCGATTGAATACCCCGAGCCTCGCATACGGACAGCCGTTGTGGCACAAAGTAAAGGTGACGATGAAAAAATTGGTGAGGTGCTGAATAAAATACACCAGGAAGATCCAACGGTTGAAGTTGGTTACTCCCGTGAACTCAGGCAACTGATTATTGCCGCACAAGGCGAAATGCACCTGGCCGTTTGTAAATGGTTTTTGGAAAATGTTTACAAACTACATGTTGATTTCATTGCCCCGCGCATTTCGTATCGCGAAACCATTCGCAAACCGGCACAGGCCATGTACCGTCATAAAAAACAATCGGGTGGTGCCGGGCAGTTTGGTGAGGTGCACCTGAAAATCGAACCCTATGCTGAAGGGATGCCTGAACCCACAGAATTTTCCGTACGGGGCAAAGAAGTAATCGACCTGGAATGGGGCGGTAAGTTGGTATTCTATAATTGTATCGTGGGGGGTGTAATCGATACGCGGTTTATCCCTTCCATACAAAAGGGCATTATGGAAAAAATGGAGCAAGGCCCTGTTACAAATTCCTACGTACGCGATGTGCGCGTAATGGTGTACGATGGCAAAATGCACCCGGTAGACTCAAACGATATTTCCTTTAAAATTGCCGGCATGATGGCCTTTAAAGAAGCCTTTATGAATGCCGAACCTACCCTGTTGGAACCTATCTATGATCTTGAAATTCTGGTACCTGAAGAAATTATGGGTGAAGTTATGGGAGACTTGCAAACGCGAAGATCCATGATTATGGGAATAGACTCGAAAGGTAAATACCAGGTAATTAAAGCGCGTACGCCCTTAGCCGAATTGGATAGATACTCAACAACCTTACGTTCATTGTCGCAAGGGCGGGCCAGCTTTACGCAACGCTTTGCCGAGTTTGCACAAGTGCCGTTTGAAATACAGCAGAAGCTGGCGAAAGAACTGCATGAAGTAGAACTGGCGTGAGCTACACTTTTCGATAGCCGCTCATCGCAAACCAACTGGACGGGGTAAGCAAATTGATTAACTTTACGCAAAATTTGACTACCCCACATTGAGCAACGCTATAGTTATAATCCCTACGTATAACGAACGGGAAAACATCGGGTTAATGGTTAACGCGGTGTTTTCCCTTGATCGCCCCGTAGATATTTTAGTGGTTGACGATAATTCCCCTGACGGCACCGCACAACTGGTTGAAGACCTGCAAAAAAAATATAACCAGTTAACTACACGCCTGCATTTACTAAAGCGGCAAGGCAAACAAGGACTCGGTACAGCCTATATAGCCGGCTTTCACTATGCCCTCGAAAAGGGTTATGCCTTTGTTTTGGAAATGGATGCTGATTTTTCGCATGACCCCAAAGACCTCTTGCGGTTGATTGAGGCTTGTGAAACCGAAAATTACGATATGGCCATTGGTTCGCGTTACGTCACCGGGGTAAATGTAGTGAACTGGCCCATGGGGCGCGTACTGCTTTCGTGGTTTGCCAGTTGGTACGTTCGCCTTATTACCTCCATGCCCGTGCACGATACCACGGCAGGATTCATTTGCTACCGTAGAAAAGTACTGGAGACCATTCCCCTGCAGGAAATTAAATTTGTAGGGTATGCGTTTCAGATTGAGTTGAAATTCAAAACGTGGAAATACGGTTTCAGGCTTAAAGAAGTACCGATAATCTTTACCGAACGCACCCGCGGACAATCGAAAATGTCGGCCGGCATTTTTAAAGAAGCCTTTTTTGGTGTCTTGCAATTGGAGGTACAAAGCTGGTTTAAAAAATACCGTAAACTGCGAGCATGAAGAGGCTAAAGATTCTGCTGCGGATTTCAATACCGCTCATCGTAGCTTACTTATTGCTTATGATCCCCGATGGCGAGTCGCCATCCTTTCTTGTTGCCGAATCAGAACCCTTTGTCTGGAATATGGACGGGCATTGGAAAAGTCTTGAGGCAGAATTCACAAGTTTAAAAACCCGTTACCGTTCATTTGTGGATTCGCTCGAGTACACCAGACGAACTTCAGTAAACATTCTTTTTACACAACTGGAAAAAGACGACTCAATAAAGTTCAATGACAATCGACTCAAGCAGTTATTAATTGAATTTTTTGAATGGTCGGCCGTGGTGGCTGCCTCCGGTCAATCAAAAGAATACCTCGAACAATACACTACTATCAGGCATTTTATCAAACGACAATCCCGGTACTGGAATGTAAATGATCCTGCACAGCGTGCAACACTCTATTCATTACTCTATGGTATGCGGGCAGCCATAGAAGAAGTGTTACTACAAGCGGATACTGTGAACTTCAATCCTGTTCAATACGTAACAATCGAACCTTCTGTAACACCCTCCGCAACCCTACAAGGCATTACGGTGCATAGTGGCGACTTGTTTGTTTCGCGTGGTGGGGCTGAAGTATCTGCTTTTATTTCGCGTGGCAACGACTACCCGGGAAATTTTTCGCATGTAGCACTGCTGCATGTTGACGAAACGGGTAAGGCCAGTTTCATTGAAGCACACATTGAAAAAGGTGTAGCCATTGCCACGGCAGAAGAATACCTGGGAGATAAAAAACTACGCTTTATGGTTTTACGGCCCCGGGCTGATTTACCGCAATTGATCAACAACCCTATGCTTCCGCACCATGTTGCAAAAACTGCACTGGACGAGACTAACCGCAGGCATATCCCCTACGATTTTAAAATGGATTTTTACGATTCCTCAGCCATGTTTTGTTCGGAAGTTGGCTCTTTTGCCTACCAAAAACATGGGCTAAAATTATGGCGGGCTGAATCAACCATTTCTTCGCCTGGCACAGCAAAATGGCTTAACACCTTTGGCGTTGAAAATTTTGTTACCCAAATGCCCTCTGACCTCGAGTACGATCCGCAACTTTCCATAGTCGCGGAATGGAGTGACCCGGAAACACTTATGAAAGATCATATAGACAATGCCGTTATGGATGCCTTGCTGGAGCGCGCCAATGCCGGCATGGATATTTCCTACAACCCATTTCTATTACCGCTTGCCCGAATAGTAAAAGGCTATTCCATTTTACAGAACAAGTTGGGCAAGCCGGGCATTATCCCGGAAGGCATGAACGCCACCCGGGCGTTGAAGAATAATTCGTTTGTTGACATCTATCAAAAAGTAAAAATCCCTACGGAACAAAAAATTGCAGCGTTCATTGAAAAGAACGGGTACCGACCACCCTACTGGCAAAAGGTGGAGTTTGCACAAGAATCCTTTCCGCATTAATCAAACCGGATAGCCTTTATCGGGTTAACCCGGGCTATGATGGCCGTGGGTAAAAGCAACACTACAGAAACCACAAAAAAGGTAAGCACATTAAGGATGACTACCATCTCCCAATGCCAGCTAATGGGCACAAAACTCATGTAGTAGTCTTGTGGGTTAAGGGAAACAATTTTAAACCGATCCTGGATAAAACACAAACCCAGGCCAATGAAATTACCCAGCAACAATCCTTTTAGTATTAAACCCACACCATTGTAAACAAAAATACTTCTGATCAGGCGGTCGTGAGCGCCCAGGGCTTTTAACATGCCAATCATTTGGGTGCGCTCCATCACCAATATTAAAATGATAGAGATCATATTAACACATACAACCGCCAGTATCACACCCAGCAATATATTTACTTGCCTGCTTAAGAGGTGAAGCCACTCAAATACCTGGATATACTTGTCGTTTACCGAAACAATGTTTAGATCAAAATCTATCCTCTCCCCTATGGCATATCCAACATCATCAATTTTATTATTATCCCGAACAAAAACTTCAATGCCCCCCGCCACACTGTCAGCCCATTCATTCAGGCGGGCAATCATCCGGAGGTCGCCAATCACCATTTTACCATCAAAATATTCGGAAAGGTTTGTTTCATAGATGCCTACGACTTTTAACCTCCTGAAGCGGGGTGGGTTCTGAAAAAAATGGATCACCACCTGGTCATCCAGGTTGGCTTTGATTTTATTCGCAATCGTTTTGCTGAGTACAACTTCATTGGCATAACCGCTGTCGGGCAAATGGATAAACCTGCCCAGTACCATATTGGATTGAAAGGTGGTTGTATCATAACTTTTGCCTACTCCTTTTACCACAACACCCAGCACTTCGTCATCAGTTTTAATCAACCCGGCTTTGTGTGCATATTCCTGAACATGCCTTACCCCGGGATAAGCTTGCGGGTTATTGTATATATCGATGTTGGTTAACATGGGCGTTTCCTCCATCGAATTATTCATGGTAAACTTAGTAATCAGCAAATTGCCACTAAAGCTGTAAATTTTGTTTTTGACGGTGTCCTGGAATCCCCGCATCACCAAAAAGGCAACAATTGCGGCACCCAACCCAATACCAATGCTGGCAACCGCTATTTTATAAATTGTTGCTGCAAAACCTTCTTTGGTTTGTCGACTTATCCGTTTGGATATGAAGTATGAGAGGTTCAACTTTGGTAAAATATTTTAAACCGTGGGCAAGATAAAGTTTTTACTCTTTCTTTTAATAGCCTTTCAATGCGGCAACAAGCCGCAAGCTGTTTCCGTGCCATCTGCCTCAAATATCGCGGTCGAAAAGGCCGATGTTATTACCGGGGCGCAGCAGCTTAACCTGCTTTTACCAACTATCGGATCGCAGCGTATAGGCATTGTAGTCAACCATACTTCCTTAATCGGTAAAACACACCTGGTCGATTCCCTGAAATCGCGTGGTGCAAACCTCGTTAAAATTTTTGCGCCCGAACATGGCTTTCGCGGAACAGTTGAGGCTGGTGAAGAGATAAAAGACGGCTATGATAGCAAGACGGGATTGCCCGTAGTATCGCTGTACGGCAACAACAAAAAACCAACACCCGAACAACTCGGTGATATTGATTTGATAATCTTCGACATTCAGGATGTTGGCGTGCGTTTCTATACCTACATCAGCACACTTCACTATGTGATGGAAGCGTGTGCCGAAAATAACAAGAAGCTAATCGTGCTTGACCGGCCCAACCCCAATGGGAGTTATGTTGATGGACCCATAATGGAAAAGCAGCACATGTCATTTGTTGGGATGCACCCCATTCCCATTGTACATGGCCTTACCATGGGAGAACTGGCGAACATGATTAATGGTGAGCGCTGGCTTGGAGAAAATAAGAAATGCAGCCTTGAAGTAATTACACTAAAAAACTGGAAACACAGTGACACCTACTCCTTACCGGTGAGACCCTCACCTAACCTGCCTAATGATCAGGCGATTAAACTTTATCCATCGATATGTTTATTTGAAGGCACGGTGATCAGCTTAGGCAGGGGAACCCAAATGCCCTTTCAGATTATTGGCCATCCTGAACTAAAAAATATGCCGTTTCAATTCACACCGGTAAGCATTGAGGGTATGTCGAAAAATCCACCGTTGGAAAATAAATTGTGCTATGGGTTAGACTTACAACACGTAAACGTTAAACCTTATATTGACTTAAGCTACCTGATTAGTTTTTACAGGGCTTTTCCGGATAAGGATAAATTCTTTAACAACTACTTTGAAAAACTTGCGGGCACCTCAAAACTCCGTGAGCAAATCCGTCAGGGTCTTGATGAAACGCAGATCAGGGAGAGCTGGCAAGATGAATTGAACCATTTCAAAGAACTTAGAATAAAATATCTTTTGTATAAGTAGCCACGAGCTGCGAGCTACGAGTTTAGGGTAGTAATACAAAGCTTGAAGCTCGCAACTTGTAGCTTGGAGCTTTATAACCCATGACCAAATCCGAAAAAGTAAAAGACATACTCAGGCTGTTGGATAAATACATTCCGGAAGCACCGGTACCGCTCCATCATAAAGATGCCTACACCTTATTGATTTCTGTTTTGCTTTCCGCTCAATGCACGGATGAACGTGTGAACAAAACCACCCCGCATTTATTTAAGCTGGCGGATAATCCGTACGACATGATCAAACTTTCAGTGGAAGAGATCAGAGAAATTATTAAGCCCTGTGGATTATCGCCTATGAAATCAAAAGGGATTTACGGTCTTTCAAAAATCCTGGTAGAAAAATACAACGGTGAAGTTCCTGCCTCTTTTGAAGCCCTGGAAGAACTTCCGGCTGTTGGACATAAAACAGCATCCGTAGTAATGACCCAATGGTTTGGCATACCCGCCTTTCCGGTTGACACACACATTCACCGGCTTGCCTACCGCTGGGGACTTTCCAATGGAAAAAGTGTTGAACAAACTGAGAAAGATCTAAAGCGATTAATTCCGGAGAATAAATGGAACAAAGCACACCTGCAGATTATCTATTACGGTAGAAAGTTTTGCCCGGCCCGTGGGCATAACTGGAAGGAATGCCCCATCTGCTTGAAATATATGCGAAGGGCTTTGAGGGATTAAATACTTGTTAGTTTTGCGTTGATTACGATCAGAAATTAATGAACATCTTAAAAATCATATTCATGGGCACCCCCGAATTTGCTGTGCCCAGCCTTGAAATACTGGTTGAAAATAAATTCAACGTTGTAGCTGTAATTACAGCACCCGATAAACCCCAGGGACGTGGACAAAAAATTAGCTTCTCGCCTGTAAAGGAATGTGCACTTAAACATAATATTCCGGTACTTCAACCAACCAACTTAAAGTCACCACAGTTTTTAGAAGAACTGAAAAGCTACCAAGGCAACCTGCAGATCGTTGTTGCGTTTCGCATGTTACCCGAAGTAGTCTGGTCAATGCCTGAATTTGGTACTTTTAATTTACATGCTTCCCTCCTGCCTCAATACCGTGGCGCTGCACCCATCAATTGGGCCATTATAAACGGAGAGAAGGAAACCGGGGTCACCACATTTTTTCTCAAACATGAAATCGATACGGGCAGCATCATCTTCCAGGAAAGCGAACCCATTTATGCTTCAGACGATGCCGGGTTGCTATATGAAAGATTAATGAAAAAGGGTGCCTGGCTTGTGCTGAAAACGGTACAAGCAATAACTGACGGGAATTATCCATCACAGCCGCAGCCTGAATCGGTTCCGATCAAACACGCTCCGAAAATTTTTAAGGAAACGTGTCAGATAAACTGGAATCAAACCGCTGAACACATTCATAATTTTATTCGTGGATTAAGTCCGTACCCCGGGGCCTGGACTTTATTAAATAATACAACCTATAAAATCTTCAGCACTGAAATTGTAAATGATTTGGAAATTATTCCGGGACAATGGAAGACCGACAATAAAACGTATTTTTATGTTGGTACTTCAAAAGGTTCAATTTCTATAAAACAACTTCAACCCGAGGGAAAAAAACGGATGACAATTGAAGAGTTTTTCAGGGGAAATAAAATTTAAGATATGAACAAAACCATACTGTTGATTCTCTTCCTGTTCCCAGTTGCCGCGAATGCACAACTTCGCAAATACGATTGGTGGCTGGCCGGAACAGCCGAGCGCGCAGACTTCCAAGGTTTCCGTGCTTACAACGCAATTGGCATACGCGGAGAGGTTATGCTTACCAAGGTATGGGGAATTGAAACCGGGCTTGCCGGTGGGCAGGATTATTTTCACCTCAACCCGGGAACGGTGGTAGCGCCAATGTTGATACTTTTTTTAGCAATTTCTAATGGTAGCGAAAGTGAGGGAAGCCTGGGAGGTCTTGCTTTACTGCTTCTTTCCATAGCCTCTATGGCCGAACATTCAAACTTTCACATACCGTTAGGTGGTGGCGTAGAAGTTGTGCCATTCTTTAGCTTAATCCGATACCGTTACATGTACGATATGCAGTTATCCCCGGCAGGCGGACACAATTATGCTTCATGGTCGGTAGGCTCAAAGCTTAGTTTTATAAGCAGCAAAAACTGGCTGGTAAATGCAAGTATAGAGCGCAGCCAGTTGTATTACCCGGGAAGACCCTATGGGATTCACGCAGGTATTAATATCGGATATATTTTCAGGAGCAAGTCTGAATCAAAATTTTTAAAGTAACCCAATCTTTTTTCAATACGGTAAATGACTATCTCTATTATTGCAGCACTCACTCAAAACCGCGTAATCGGAAAGAACAATGACCTGCCCTGGCACCTGCCCGATGATATGAAGTACTTTATGCAAACCACCAAGGGGCACCCCGTAATTATGGGAAGAAAAAATTACAAGTCCATTCCTGAAAAATTCAGGCCGCTTCCCAACCGCACGAACATTGTTGTTACACGCCAGAAAAATTTCACTGCTCCAGGCTGTTTGGTCACGCATTCGTTGAATGAAGCACTTGATGCTGCGGCATCGGCTGGGAGCGATGAAATATTTATTATTGGTGGTGCCGAGATTTACCGCGAAGGCATGCATAAGGCAAACAAACTTTACCTAACCGAAATAAAGGGAACTATAGAAGGCGATACATTCTTTCCGACATACGACAGCAGTCAGTGGAATGAAATATCGCGTCTCCATCACCCGGCTGACGTCCGGCACCGTTTTGCGTTTGACTTTGTTGTGTATGAAAAACCGAACTAACCCGTGTGCTCTATGGAATCGCATAAAAAAATATTAGGCATCCTGTACATTATTTCCGGAATGCTTCAACTTTTCATATTCGGTTTGTTAGCCACATTTTTGGCTTCCTTATTTCCCTTTCTTGCAAATGAAGCTGGCCCTGATGGCGCGTGGGCGTTGGAGTGGTTGGGGGCATTTATACCCATTTTATTATGGGGACTTATTATCCTCTTTGCGGTGCCGTCCATCATCGGAGGTATTGGTATGCTCCAGCAAAAGTCGTGGGCGCTTACCTTGTTGTTAATAATGGGGTGCTTCAAATTATTTTCATTCCCGGTAGGTACCGCGCTTGGCGTTTATACCATTTGGGTGTATGCCGAATGCAACAAAAAATAATCTAATCACTAACTTTCTTCATGACTAAACTCAAAAACAAAGTAATCTGGATAACGGGAGCCTCCTCCGGCATTGGCGAAGCGCTTACGTACGAACTGGCCAAACGCGGGAATAAACTTATCTTATCCTCGCGTAGAAAAGAGGAATTGGAACGTGTGAAAGGAAACTGCCCGGCCCAGGCGCAAGCCGATATCCGAATCCTTCCACTTGACCTCGGCCAGCCCGAAACACTTCAATTATCTGCACAGGCAGCCATTCAAATGTTTGGCCACGTGGATGTGCTGGTGAACAATGGTGGCATCAGTCAGCGTAGTTTGGCCAAAGACACCATACTGGATGTTGACCGCAGGGTAATGGAAGTAGACTACTTTGGGCAGATCGCGTTAACCAAAAATCTTATCCCACACTTTATTGAACGTAAGCGAGGCCACTATGTAACGATCACCAGCATTACCGGAAAAGTGGGTACACCGTACCGCACCGGTTACTCGGCTGCCAAGCACGCCTTACACGGTTTTTTTGATGCGTTGCGTGCTGAACTCTGGAATGAAAGCCCGACAATTTATGTAACACTGGTATGCCCGGGGTGGATCAGGACAAATGTTTCGATCAATGCACTCGTAGGCGATGGCTCCATAAACCATAAAATGGACCCTACTACTGCGGCCGGGCTTCCGCCCGAAGTACTTGCCGTAAAAATGGTTCGCGCCATCGAAGCAAAGAAGAATGAAGTGTACATTGCAGGTTTGAAAGAAACTACAGCAGTTTATTTGAAACGCCTGTTCCCTGGTTTATTGGCGAGCATAATTCGTAAAGCACAGGTGCGTTAAGCTTCCTTATTTCGTGCATGGAAATCCTTAACGCTGCCTTTCTCATTTTCATAGGGTTCATCTCGGGCTTCCTGAATACCGTGGCCGGTGGGGGCTCCCTCATCAGCTTACCGGTTTTGATTTTTATGGGCTTGCCTGGTTCAGTGGCCAATGCCACCAGCCGTGTGGCCATACTTGCCCAAAATATTTTTGCCGTTACCGGCTTCAACAGCAAAGGTATTAAGCTTCCGTTTCCGTATAGCCTGTACCTTGGCCTTGCATCGCTTGCCGGAGGATTTGTTGGTGCTAAACTGGCCGTTGATATCAGCGACTCGCTGTTCAATCGCATACTCGCCATAATTATGGTGCTGGTGGTAATAAGCATTGTGGTTGAACCGAGAACCAAAAAAGCCGATCAGCCCGAACGACTTGGCGTAAAACACCAGGTGTTTGGTGTACTGGCCTTTTTTCTATTGGGTGTTTATGGCGGATTCATCCAGGCGGGCATTGGCTTTTTGGTAATTGCCGTGCTTACCAACATTAACCACTTTGGGCTTGTAAAAACAAATTATGTTAAAGTGTTTGCTGCCATTGTGTACACAGGCGTAGCCATCGTAGTTTTTGCTATTGAAGGAAAAATTGAATGGCTTATGGGGCTTACCCTTGCCGTAGGCCAGGGATTTGGAGGTTGGTATGCCAGCCGTTGGAGTGTAGACAAAGGTGAAGTTTGGATAAAACGCGTACTGGTGGTTACTGTTATTGGTTTGGCTGTTAAACTTTGGTTTTTCTGATGGTTGATATTACCCTGCTTACAGATGCACGCTATGTTAATCCGGTCAATCCGGATTGGTACAAACAAAATATTCTGGATGATGATAAACGGGTGCGCGATGCATTGGAAAAAAGGGGGCTGACCGTTGCACGCACCAACTGGGACAACCCGGCATACGACTGGTCGCAAACGCATTTCGCAGTTTTTCGTACCACATGGGATTACTTCGATCGCTTTCAAGAATTTTCAACATGGTTAGACCGCATAAGTAAACAAACAAAACTCATCAACCCATTACCGTTGGTGCGTTGGAATATCGATAAGCATTACCTTCATGATCTGGAGCTGCACGGTATTCGAATTCCACCAACCGTATTCATTAAACCAAGAACCTCCAAATCACTAACTGAAATTGTTGAGCAAACCGGCTGGACGGACTGCATACTAAAACCAGCCATTTCCGGAGCAGCCCGTCATACTTACAGACTGAATGCTTCAACTTTGACCGATCATGAAATGATTTTTCGGAAGTTAATTACACATGAATCCATGCTTATTCAGGAATTTCAAAAGCCCGTGCTGGAAAAAGGTGAGGTAGCCTATATGTTATTTGGTGGAAAATACAGTCATGCCGTGCTAAAAAAAGCCAAGCCCGGTGACTTTCGTGTACAGGACGACTTTGGCGGAACCGTGCATGAGTACATACCCACCCAAAAAGAAATTGAGTTTGCCGAACGCGCAGTAGCCTACTGTAACCCTGCGCCTGCGTACGCCCGTGTAGATGCTATTTGGGATAACCATGGACAACTTTGCGTTTCCGAGCTTGAGTTGATTGAACCGGAACTTTGGTTCAGGAAACACCCGCCTGCAGCAGAAATGTTTGCAGAGGTGTTGGGTAGATTACTTTAAAGTCAGGCACGCTTTTTTAAGCGCAAATGGTATATTGGAAATATATTCAATGAATATACCCCGGTGTTGTGCACCATGCGAATTGCGGGCTTCGCAATGGGTGACAACATTGAATTCATAAACCGTTTTTCAATCGTAGTTTTCGGCAGACACGCTTTCTATTCCATTCATCTCCACTGCCATCGCGCGACAATAAAGTTTCAAAATTATGTTTGCTGACTGCGAGACAATGTCGGCTTCGGTAGACGGCTCCGCGACTGTATCAAAAGACAAATTAAGACACGTGTGCGCAGACGGTCTTCGGTTTGATAATCAAAATTATCGTCCGCAGATAGTTTAGGCTTTTGCCCGCGCGCACGTGTTGACACCGCACATCTGTCTACTTCGGGCGACAAGGACTTGGTTTCATGATAACGTTTGGTGACGGTAGACAAACCCGTTTCTTTATAACGTTCGACAGAATGCACGGTGCACAACACTGTGCATATTGCATGGCGGGGGACGCTTGGCTAATTCGCGCTTCTCTCCTATCTTCGTTCTGCAACGGTGGACATTGCGCATTTCATAAACGCCACGCAATATGCACCCACGTTGGCGGTCAGGCTGTAACGACATTCAGGACTACGGACAAACAGACAATGAAAAAAGTAATTTGGATAGGATTAACTTTAACGACAATAATTTTATTATCAATGGGACTATTTAGTTTCTTAAAAAAATCACCGACAACGACTGACCCGTACAAGGACAGCGCTACGAATTTGATTTATAACTTGTTGTTCTGTGACAACATTGAGTTATTTAAAGCAAACACTCAGACACCGCACACTTATCCGTTTGACATTTTATTCTCAGAGACAAGTACAATTGAGGACTATCAAAAAATTATAAACGACCCAAATTCGGACTCAAGACTAAGAGTGCTCGCTTACAACGGACAACTTGTAAAGGGACACAAATCAGAGAAAAAAGAATTACTGGGAGTAATAATTGAAGTTGGACTTGATGACGGACTTGACGTTTTAGCTTCATTCAGTGACGGGACGGCTCGATACATTAATCAGACTGGTAAAATGATTATTTGGGAGACGACTGACGAAACTTCAAATAAATTAACGAGTGACTTATTTACAAAGAGTCAAGAAATTGTAAAACAGATTGGCCCTTGGGACAAACCGAGACGGCCACATCCGACAAAAGGAACAGTGAGAATTACATTTTTAGTTTCAGACGGACTTTATTTTGGTGAAGGACCAATGGACATTCTTTCCAACGACCCATTAGCAAGTCCAGCATTGACAAGTGGGACGGAATTGATGCAGTATTTGATGAAGAAAGTGGAGAACAGCCCGAACCGCTAACAAAGTGCATAATCAATGGCGGGTTCAGTGTAAATTTGTAGTTTAGTTTTTCAAAATACGTTTGGTGTCGTGGGACAGTGACGCGCTTCGAACACCCGCCACTGCTTATGCACAAACGTTAGCGGTCAGGCTAAATCACAACCAACAATAAAGATGAAAGAGATATTAATGCAATTTTTATCCCAGTTCAAGGAACTGTCTCCAGACCAAGTCCAAGAACTGTCGCGACTCATGACCACCATAGAAGCCAAAAAAAATGAGACTTTGGTCAAAGATGGTCAGTTGTGCAACTTGTGTTATTTTGTGCTTAGGGGTTGTTTGAGACAATATGTAATCATAGATGGAGCCGAAAAAACCATTTCGATCTACACCGAAAACCAAGCCGTAAACTATTACACCAACCAAGGCACGCAAAACAAATCTGACAGCTACCTTACCTGTATCGAAGACTCCATTTTATTGGTCGGAAACCCGGCAAATGATGCAAAATTGTTTTCAAACTACCCTGTATTAGCAGAGATAACAAGAAAAATGATAGAGTCTGATTTTGGAAAAACTCAAAATACACTTGCAAAGTTTATCACTTCTACACCCGAACAACGATATTTGAATCTGCTCAACGAAAAACCCGCACTTTTGCAACGAGTACCACAGCATATTATTGCCAGCTATTTAGGCATGACACCAGAGTCTTTGAGTAGGATAAGAAAACGCCTTATAAAAAATAAATGAGCTGAGCATTGACTTGCACCTCCCTATTTCCTCTCTTTTTAGCCTGTATTTATGTAGCGATGAGCTTCTGGTATGTTATACACTGTATATATTCTATTCATGCCTGGATTATAAAACCCCGTTTCAAATAAATTCTTCAAAAACATAATTTGAGATATACTTTCCAGGGCACAATCTAGTCCGACTGTACTTTTAGAACATCCCATTTTTCATTTTTATGACTATTAGAATAAAAATTATGGTTCTCTTCTTTACCAAGTAAGTTTTTCGCTCGGTTTCTTAAATCAATATTCCCAAATTAACACGTTGTACTCAGTAGGAATTTGAACCCCTTTAAAATTATTGGTCAGTCCATAAAGGATTATAAGTGTCAAAAAAATTCCAAAGGTCAGAATAAACTTTGATTGTTGATTTGGTGTAAAGCCAAATAGATTTTTTTGCATTTTGGTGCTATGGATAGCTGAAATATGTCCAAAGAAGAAAATGATTGCCAGTGAATAATAAGGTATAAAAAACAAGTTGATCGGAAAACTATTCAGTCCTGCCACACCAAAGTAAAAGTTGGTGTCAATATGCAACAAAAGCCGTCCTGCAAAAACAGCACTCAGGTGAATCACAAAAAAAACGGCTAAATAAAGTCCGGACCAAACATGCATTTTCTCAAATACTAGTTGGGCAACTTTTCTTTTGGCTTTAAATAGTCTTAGCCCTGAATAAATTTGTATGGCAACTGCTAGAAGCAAAATTATCTCCACAAAAATGTTTCGATATACAGATCGAAAAGTTGCCATTACTTCAATGTGCTTGTCTGCACCGACAATGCTAACGCAGTGATTAAATAAATGCAGCCCAACAAAAAGTGCAATTATCAGTCCTGAAATGTGATGCATTTTTCTAAGGTTCATATTTTCTTTAAATTTTTGATTTCCTTTGAATGATGTTGCGGTGATATCTTAGTAACAGATTACTTTATTTCTTAAATTATTCCGATGCACAGTTGTTTCATTAATGCTTGTCAAAATATATAGTAACGCCAAAAGCATTGCACCTGGCAATAAGTATACAGCGACAAACACAATTCAAAGTTTCCTAAGACTGTAAAGGCCTGGAATTATTTCAACACCATCTTCTGCAAAAGTTGATTTTATTTCCAAGAAGGCAGCAATTGAAGCAAAATAAAATCCATTCCACTCTTAAAACTCGTGCTGTTTTCTACAAACGCATCTTTCCAAGCACAACAATATGAACTACCTCAAATAAAATCCATATAAAACCATGTCACACAGCTTTATTGTTCTTTAATCCTTCCTCCTTTAAGAATCATCCACAATGCAAACAGGATTTCTCCTAATATCTGGGGCACAATAAATACAGGCTGTATTAAAGCCGTGAAGGCTACGGGATTTGCAGTAAATAATAATCCAACATTTAGTAACATATAACCAATACCAGCAATGATTAATAGCGATTTAATAGTGTAATTAACCCATTTTTTACCGCCTTCATTATTAAAAAGTATCCCTAATGCTACGAGATGAATTCCAAAAGCAATAAGACCAAGTGACCAAAATTTATTGAACATTGCTACATTACCTAACATATGATAGCCTATGCCAACACCAAAAATTGCGGAATAAATTAACCGCAAATAACCAGTTGCTTTTGCAAGTTTCGGTTTCTCGTTTCTATAGTATCTAATAATCCCAATTGAAATTAATACATCAAGAAACAAAATAGCTACTAGACCTATACTCGCAGTAGATGTTCCCAAAACAGGGATAGAAATACCCGCTAATAGGGCCATTAAAATAATTGCTCCACCTTTGAGGATTGCTCCTTTCCGTCTTGATTTTTTATGATTTAAAGCATCTTGGATAGTGTTGAGAGTTTCCTTTTTTTCAAAAACCTCATTTAGAGACAAATATGAAGTTGTATTAATAATTTTTATTTTTTTATCTAAATTCAGTTTTCTTAAATTCTCCACTTTATTTTCGTGACGATGATTCTGCTCGATTAAATTAGATAGAAAGAAATCGTGTGAATCAATTTCCTTATTTGATGCTAATAAATCTAATTCTACGACACCTAAACCTTCAAAATGGTTATCCACGAAATTTGGACGTGATATTTTTTCCCGTTTAGACTTACTTCCTGTGTTTAAAGCAAATGCCTTACGTATTTTAAAAGTGCTAATTCCACTTTTGTACTTCTTGCTTTTGGTCACTTTTCCTGAGCCAAAAGATGGGCAGCCGACATTACTTGGAGTAGCACATGAGGACAAAATGAGTACTGCGAAAGTTATTACGATTTTTGTACTCCTGAATATTCTCTTCATTAAGAGTATTAATTATTTTCACAAAGGTACCTTTGCAAAAAATTCCATTCATTGACTTAAGATAAGAAATGTATATGGAGGAAAATGACTAACAAAAAAGCCCGAACCGCTAACACGGATTTTGCGTCAGGCGGGGTGACGTGCAAACTTGGAGCTTTGTGCTTCTATTCAAGTTCAGTGCAGGTTGACAGTTTTGTGCTCCTCTGCCTGTGTGACGCAGTCAGGCAGGGAAACCCGCCACTACGCCAAGCCGAAAAACGTTAGCGGCAAGTGTAACAAATACGACAGCGAAACATAATTTGAAGTGAAGATTATAATTACAATACTCGGACTTTTAAACGGTGGCTTCATGCTACTTGACGGAATATTTGTAACAGTTAAGGTGAAATACATTGGACCTGAAAAACCTGGGCCTTGGGCTGAGATTTTCTATAAAATGAATGTTAATGTTTTTAAACTTGGGTGGCTTTTTATTTTGTATGGAATACTTTGGCTTATTTGGATTTATGCTTTATGGACAAACAAAGATTGGACTTATTTATTTGGACTAACAATCAGTATTTTAACAATGTGGTATTTGCCTGTGGGGGCATTGATTTCTGTTGTAGTTTTAGCAACACTTTTATTTTGGCGACATAAAATCGGGGCCATGAAAGTATTTATCATTGACTTTTCAACCGACACGGAAATCGAAAAACGAATTTCAAACGACATAGAAATTCATAGAGAAAGTATTGACGGTGGACGGGCTTACAAGTCAATTAGCGAGATAATGCCTGACCTAATATTGGTAAACTATAATAAAAAACCAAGTCACGGATTACAAACAGCAATATCAGTAAGACAAAGAAAAAAGACTTCAGAAATACCAATAATATTTATAAACAACGGCAAAAAATATGATGAGAAAGCGGACGAAATTGGGGATGTAATAACGTATGACCATATCGAAACCTACATTCATAAGACAAGAAACACCAGCCGCTAACACGGGTTTGCTTCAGGCGGGGTGACGTGCAAACTTGGAGTTTTGTGCTTCTATTCAAACAGCGCCAAGCCGCAAACCGTTGGTAGCAAGTGTAACAAACAATCGTAACCAAACTAAATAATGCAAAACAAACTATTTGACTTTATCTCAAAATACATTTCCCTGACAGAAGAAGAAGAGAAAGCTATCTTTTCTTTGGACATATTTCGCTCCGTAAAAAAAGGCACGATTTTATTGCGCGAAGGACAAAAATCAAAAGAAAGCTACTTTGTACTTAATGGATGTATCAGAACATATTTCATAGTGGACGGTGAAGAAAAAACAACCGCGTTCTATACAGAAATGGAGGCTTTGACTCCTCCGTGTGTGATAAGCCAAACTCCCTCTGAGTATTATGTAAGTTGTTTAGAGGACACTATTCTCGTTGCTTCAAATTCCGATATGGAAGCCGAAATGAACAGTAAATTTCCAAAGTTTGAGATTATGTGCAGAAAACTCTCAGAAGAACTATTGGCAAAAGAAAGGATAGATTTTGACGAGTTCAAAACATCTTCTCCCGAACAGCGATACCTGAATTTATTGCATAAACGCCCCGACCTTATTCAACGAGTGCCACAACACCAGTTAGCAAGCTATCTTGGCATAACACCGCAATCATTAAGCAGACTTAGGGCAAGAATTATGGAAAAAAGCAAGGGCTAATTTCGTTTCTTAACTTAGGTGAACGAATTATTGTAGGTCGCCAATCTACTTTTGCAGTATCGTTTAACAAGTAAAAAATACAGATATGCAAAAGAAATTTTTTTGGATTGGACTTGCCTTTGTTTTGGCTAGCAGTTTACAAGTGAATGCTCAATATTCCAAAACAGACAGCACCTACAAAAAGTGGTTTATTGGGACTTCTTTATTTGTTCTACTAGGTAATTTTGACAAAGAAAACCCACCCAATTTTGCTCAATTAGATATAGGTTATCGGATTACAGGAAAAGATGTAATTAGATTATCTCCGAAAACCTGGAAATATGCCTGGCCCAATGGTATTCACCCATTTTTAAACAAAGCCTACAAAAAGCCTGAGGAAAAATTTCCCGGGTATGTCCGTGAGATAGGTATAACAATGTCATACCAACGATTTTTATGGAAAGGTTTATATGCCCAATTAGACGTAATGCCCACCTGGCAAATTTTTGTGAATGACAATGGCAACAAAATAAAAGACGGTTTTCAGATTTTCAATTCTTACCGTTTTGGTTATCACATCAAACTCTTTAAAGACAAATTTTTCTTCCAACCCTCAATATGTGTAACCCACCGTGCTTATCATACAGAATTACCCGCTGGGTTTAAGGAGTTAGATGATAAGTGGTCTAAGTTTGTCTTTCCTGAACCGGGGTTTAATATTGGATTTAATTTTTAACAAAAATGAAAGCAGCCATTTGCACAAAATATGGCTCACCTGAGGTAATAACCATTCAGGAAGTATCCAAGCCGATTTCTGCCAAACATCAAATCCTTGTCAAAGTGATGGCAACGGCTGTCAATTCGGGTGATGTACGTACAAGAAGCCTTGATGCAAAGGGGATTTTGAAATTTTTGATGAGGATAGTTTTAGGTTGGTCAAAGCCAAGAAAATCAATTCTGGGAACGGTGTTTTCTGGCGTAGTTGAAAGTATCGGTAGCCACGTTACAAAATTCAAAGCAGGTGATAAAGTCTTCGGCATGACGGGTTTTCAATTTGGCACCCATGCAGAGTATATAGTCGTCAATGAAAAAAGCCATACGCTGCCAATACCAATAAATGCAGGTTTTGAGGAAGCGGCAGCTATTATTTTTGGCGGGCAAACCGCAATCTATTATTTACATAAAGCTAAAATCAATCAAAAACAGCAACCAAAGATGATGATTTTAGGGGCTACGGGTTCGGTAGGTGTTGCTGCCGTACAAATCGCTCAATATTACAAGGCTAAGGTAACTGCCGTTTGCAGTTCGGAAGGTAAGGAATTGATAAAAGATTTGGCAGCTGACAGCATTTTGCTTTATGACAAAGTAGATATTGCTCAATGCACAGAAAAATTTGATATTGTTTTTGATGCCATTGGAAAGTATCATAAAAAACAATACAAGCGTCTATTGAATGAAAACGGTGCTCACATAAGTGTAAGCTCAGGCTATGCTTCTGAAAGCCTTGAACAATTACAACTGTTGAAAAAACTTTTTGAGCTTGGACACCTAAAAGCGGTTATAGACAAAACCTTTTCGTTGGATCAAATAAGGGAAGCCCACGGCTATGTAGATACAGGACATAAAAAAGGTAATGTGGTAATAAAATTTAATTAAAAATACAGTAGTTAGTAGTTATCGTAAAGCGATAGTACTTTAACATGAAGGATAAAGAAATGAAAAAGAAGATAATAACTTTCATCTTACTACTCAGTTCAGTCTTTGCGTTTGGACAGGTAAATTATGTATCGGACAAAGAGAAGATTCAAGGCGTGATTACCGACTTTATGGAAAGCATAAAAACGAAGGATAGCTTAAAATTTTATAGCCTTTTTCATGAAGAGCCTGTCTTGTGGTTAGGCATTGCAAAAGAAAAATCTTATCTGGCAGATTTAAAGCATAACCCAAATGTAAAAGAATACTTTACCAGCTCTTACAAAAGGTTTTTTAAGAGTATTTCAGATAGCAATAATGTTTACGAGGAAAAATTTTATAATATTCAGATTGTAGAAGACGGCAGCATAGCAGATGTTAGTTTTGATTACTCCTTTTGGAAAAATAATAATAAACAAAATTGGGGCAAAGAAAGCTGGGGGTTAATTAAAACAGACAATCAGTGGAAGATTTGTAGTGTGCTATTCTCTTATGAATATGAAACTATTCACCCACAAGATCCTGAAGTTGAAACAAATAGAAATAATAGCCAATTGGTTAAGCAAATGGCTAATGAACTTTTGAATATTGCACAGCTACCGGGGTTATCAATAGCCATTCGTAAAAAAAACGAAATAATCTTTGCTGAAGGATTTGGCTACGCTGATTTAGAGAAAAAAACACCTGTAACTGCTAACACACAATTCAGGGCTGCTTCCACTTCAAAAGTGATAACCGTAACAGGCTTAGCCAAAATGATGCAAGATGGTATAATAGACATTGAAGCGGAAGTTCAAAAATATGTTCCTCATTACCCTTTGAAGGCATATCCCATTACCTTAAAACAGCTTGCAGGCAATATATCAGGAATGCCCCATTACCTCAATACTGATAAACTTGAGGACAAGTTTTATTCAAACACCAAAGATGCGTTAGGCGTTTTTTCGCATCACCCACTACTTTTCAAACCACAAACCAAATACAGTTATTCGTCTGCTGGTTTTGTGTTATTATCTGCGGCAATGGAAGCTGCTTCGGGGATAAATTTTATAAGCTATTTACAAGATAAAGTCTTTAACCCATTAGGCATGAAAAGCACAGAGCCTGATATGAGAAAGTACAAAGTGATGCCACATTTAACTACATACTATGAGAAAAAAAACGATGCCTATGTTGCCATTTTAAATCCCCGAGAGATGAGTTCTATTTGGGCAGCAGGCGGATTTGTAACTACACCCACAGATTTGGTAAATATGACCAAAGCATACTCCAATGGGTACCTCAAAAGCAATACAGTTAGAAAGATGTTTGAAAGCCAAACTTTGTTATCGGGCGAAAAAACAAATGTGGGCATTGGTTGGCGTATAGGTATGGATATGGAAGGAAGAAATATCCTTGAACATGCCGGAGTTACAGAGGGCACAAGGTCGGTTATCAGTTACTTTCCTGATGAGGATATAGCTGTATCTGTTATGACAAATACAGAATGGGTAAGCTCAATTGAAGAAACAGCCCATATGTTTGTATTACCCTTTCTGAAAAACAGTAAAAGTAACTCACAACTTGATGGAACCTACCCTATCAACGCACAACTTACACAAAACGGCAAAGAAAAAGCTTTTAAAGGTAACCTGTATTTTGAGAATGGAGTTGGAAAATTGACTTTAGGAAAAGACATTGTGTATTCAATTATCCATATAAGTGGAGATACGTATGCGCTCATCAGCAATCAAGGCATTTACTATTTGACAATAACGATAAATGAAAACAAGGTAATTAGTGCAAGAGCAACGATGTACAGAACACCCATGACAGAGACACCAGCAAACACAAAGCCCTTTATTACATTTACAAATGAATAAAAAACAACTAACCACCCACATGATAAAACACATAAGACAAATAATGAATACGCTGAGATGTGATAAGCTCATTCTGATAATTGTTATATTCTATGTAGTAATAAACCTGAGTTCATGCTCAGAAACTGACATTAAAGACAATGTAGAGATTATCAAAATGTATCAGAAAGACATTTCTATCAGAGAGTTAGATGCCAAAACAGACACCGTAAATCTGGAAGCGTATGATAAAGTGCATAGGGAAAGAGTGTTTGAACTACTTGCCGAAAATAAGGTGCAAACGCCCTTAGATAAGATGCGTGCAGCCTTGATATTACAACACACGGCTGCCAAAATTTGTGATGGAGAAGTGGCAAGTATGAGTCCTGAAAATTTTTTATTGGCCTATAAATTATCTTCAGCTTCACTGAAACAACTTCTTGAAAAGAACGATACGGCAACTGTAAGAAAAGAAAATATCAGACGAATGGTAGCTCTTAATTACGACAGGTATCTTTTATACACGTTAGGTTATCAAAAATTCGGGACTCAGTTTGTGTTTGATAACCAAACTAATGAGATGTTGCTGGCTCCCATTGATACTTCATTGTGCAGTGATGGGCAACGAATACAACACCAGGTAGAGCCATTACACATTTTGCTCAAAAAATATAAAATGAAGCCACTAGCAAAATAAAAAAGCATTTTTGATTACATAAAAAACTTCGCTACCTGTCTGGGGTTTGTAATACCCCCCTATAAGTTGGGCAGAATTATAAACCTGATGAAACAAGACCTGAAACTCTTGGCATTGGGGCTTGAAAAACTGAATAACGAATAATTCATTAAAGAGGCACTACCAACAGAATTTACCTGTCGGTAAGAAGACTTTATCAGGAAAGGCGTTAAAACTGCAATTACGATCACGTTTAGTTTGCACTACCATACCCGAAACCGTTTGCGGTTCAGAAAACAAAAGGCCACCCTATCACATTAGTTAAAATATACATTCAAATTGATATTTTAGCCGCATGAAAACCATAAACGAAATCAACTTCTCAGGCAAGCGTGCCCTTATCCGCGTAGACTTCAATGTACCGCTTGATAAAAGTTTTAACGTAACAGACGATAACCGCATTCGTGCTACCATACCTACCCTTAAAAAAATCCTTGGCGATGGCGGCAGTTGCATCCTGATGTCGCACCTGGGCCGCCCAAAAGAGGGGCCGGAAGAAAAATATTCCCTTAAGCATACCCTCAAAACCACCGAAGCACTACTCGGTAGGCCACTCAGGTTCGCCCCGGATTGTATAGGCGATGAAGCCTACACCTTGTCAGCATCGCTTAAGCCTGGAGAAGTATTGTTGCTTGAAAACCTGCGCTTCTATAAGCAAGAAGAAAAGGGCGATGTTGATTTTGCCAAAAAACTCGGCCAACATGGTAACGTTTATGTGAACGATGCTTTTGGTACAGCCCATCGGGCGCATGCCTCCACTACCATAGTTGCCCAATTCTTCCAGGAAAAATGTGCCGGTTACGTGATGGCCGCAGAACTGGACAATGCCAAACGGGTTCTGGAACATGCCGAAAAACCTTTTACCGCCATTATGGGCGGAGCAAAAATTTCGGATAAAATACTCATCATCGAACAACTGCTGGACAAAGTCGATCATTTGATTATTGGTGGCGGAATGGCCTATACTTTTTTTAAAGCCCTGGGCGGTGAAATTGGCAACAGCCTGGTAGAGGCCGATAAGCTTGACCTGGCAAAAGAACTCATCCAAAAAGCAAAAAGCAAAGGCGTTGAACTGCACCTGCCCATCGACTCGGTGGTGGCCGATAAATTTGATGCTCAGGCCAACACCCAGGTGGCCAACAACCACAACATTGAGACCGGATGGATGGGGCTTGACATTGGCCCACAGGCAACCAAAGTGTTTTCGAACGTTATTGCTTCGTCAAAAACCATTTTGTGGAATGGCCCTATGGGTGTTTTTGAAATGGAAAAGTTTGAAAACGGTACCAAAAAAATTGCTGAGGCTATCGTTGAGGCCACCGGCAAGGGAGCCTTCTCGCTGATTGGCGGGGGCGACTCCGCGGCTGCCATCAGCAAGTTTAACCTTACCGAAAAGGTAAGCTACGTTTCAACGGGTGGTGGTGCCTTGCTGGAATATTTTGAAGGAAAGGTGCTGCCGGGAGTAAAGGCGCTGGACTAAGCTATGTACGGGCGGGCTTAAAGGCTGTTTTTAACATCAAATTATTTTTATATTTGATTGGCTGATCAGCGCATGAACTGGCCTGCCGAAAATTTCAACTTAATTTCTTTGTATCATGAACATTTTTGTTGCCAAGCTCAATTTCAAAACCCGTACGGAAGATTTGCAAAATGCCTTTGCCCAATATGGTGAAGTTTCATCTGTTAAAATCGTCAAAGATCGCGACACCGGTCGCTCCAAAGGATATGGTTTTGTGGAAATGCCCAACGATGCCGAAGCACAAGCCGCCATTGATGGATTGAACGAAAAAGAACTGGATGGCCGCACCATTGTGGTAAAACCGGCCAATCCCAAATCGCCCGGTAATTAATGCCGGTAATTTTTATTGAAAATCAGTAACCCCGAAAACCTTCGGGGTTTATTTTTACCCTTAAGTTTACCCAATACAAATCACGTGACCACTTCAAAACGCATTGGCTTTTTTTTGGGCCCTTCCCTGTTCATCCTCTTATATTTCTTTTTCCCGGCCCACCTTATTTCACCGGCAGCACCTAAAGTGCTGGCGTTAGCGGCATGGATGCTTACCTGGTGGATTACGGAGGCTGCCCCTATACCGGTTACTGCGTTTTTACCGCTGGTAGGTTTTCCGTTGCTTGGTGTCATGAAGATCGGACAGTCAACCGCACCCTACGCCAACCCGGTAATCTTTTTGTTCATGGGCGGATTTATGATTGCGCTGGCGCTTGAGAAACACAAGCTGCATGAACGCATAGCCCTCAAGCTGATAAAACTTACCGGAACTTCCGGCAATGGAATTATCCTGGGTTTTATGTTGGCCTCCGCCCTGCTCAGCATGTGGATCAGCAATACCGCCACAGCTATGATGATGCTGCCGATAGCCGTTTCGGTTGTCCACCTTATTTTACATGATGTTAAAAACCTGAACGAACTTGATAACAAGCGGGAACGAAATTTCGCCATTGGGTTAATGCTCTCCATTGGATATGCCTGCTCACTGGGTGGAATGGCTACCATCATCGGCACACCCCCCAACGTTGTGTTTGTAGGCTTGCTAAATGATTTCTATGGGATTAAAATATCCTTCGCCCAATGGTTAATTGTCGGTTTTCCGGTAGCCACCATTCTTGTGCTCGCAAATTACGTTTTGGTAACCCGCGTGCTCTTTCCCAACAAACTCGAAAAAATAAAAGGTTCGGAAGAGTTAATTGCCAAACGGTTACAAGCCCTTGGCCCCATCCGAAAAGAAGAAAAGCTTGTGCTCATCATATTTTCACTTACTGCATTTTTATGGATGTTCCAGCAACCCATTAATGCCGTGCTAAAACTTGAACTGCTTAACGATACCATAGTGGCCATGTGCGGGGGGTTGCTGATGTTCATCGTTCCTGTTGATTTCAAAAAAGGTGAGTTTGTGCTGCACTGGTCCGATACTGAAAAACTGGCCTGGGGCATTCTGTTTCTTTTTGGCGGTGGATTGTGCCTGGCCGAGGGGTTGGATAAATCCGGGATTATACCGGCTGTCGGCCAGTGGATTGGCGGGCACAGTGAATTCTCCATCGGCCTTACCTTAATCCTTATTGTTATATCAGTTTACCTGTCGGAAGTGATGAGTAACGTAGCGTTGGTAAATGTGTTTGTTCCGGTGGTATTTGGCATTGCCAATGTAATGGAGGTTAACCCTATACTAATGGGCCTGCCGGTTACTTTGGGCGCCAGCATAGCGCTGATGTTCCCCATCGCCACGCCTCCCAATGCCATTGTATTTTCAAGCGGCTACATTCGGATTCAGGACATGGTACGGGCTGGCTTTTGGCTCAATATTGTTTCCATACTGATCATTTGGGTGTTTTCCATTACACTGGTAAACTGGCTATTCCTTTAAAAGAAAAAAATCTGTGACGACTGAACACAAGGGTTCATCGAACACAGATTATCTTTTCAGGCTGTTAATTTTGTTGCTGGCGTTCTTCTTTTATTTTTTTCTCCTCAATCAGGTAAGCTGCCCCAAGGCCAAGGCCACCAAAAATGAAGAGCATAGAGAAGTAGGCTACCTCTTCCATATTATAAGTACGGTCAAGGAGGTAGGCAATCAGTAACCCCACACCTGCCCCAATAAAAAGTAAGGATGCCCGCAACGTTCCCGATGTGCCGCCACGCTGCTTCTTGGTAAACAATGATGGGTCAACACCCCGCTCAATCATTGCCATGCGTTCGGTGTTTTCATACCTGCGCAAATAAATAATCATCGTAAATACGCTAATGATCGCTACTATGGGTATCATTACGCCTAATACTGCTGGATCCATAATTCAAGGTTTTAAGTGAAATCTGTGCCTATGACGCTGGATTTTCACCTCAGGTTACAAGTCATCACCAACCTGTACAGGCCTTATGGTGCTTTAGTATTGTATTCGTCATTATTCCTGTAACTTTAGGTTAAAGCGCTGCGTCCAAGCGATGTCATGACAGACCCGGATTTTGCTATTATCGATCGGATTATTGCCGGTGAGCAGCCAATGTACGCTGAACTGGTGAACCGGTATAAAAGTTATGCCTTTACCCTTGCGCTCAAAATCCTGGAAAACAAGCCAGAGGCTGAAGAAGCTGCACAGGATGCTTTTATAAAAGCCTTTCACCACCTGGGTAACTTTAAAAGGGATTCAAAATTTTCAACATGGCTTTACCGCATTGTTTTCAATACCGCGGTAAGTTATAAACGCAAACGTAAAGCTTCGTTTCAAAGCATTGAAAATACCATTGTTGAATATGGGCAGGAGGCGGAAGGCATATTGGAGCGGAACGATAAAAAAAAGTACATCCAGCAGGCCATGGCAAAATTAAACGAAGCCGACAAAGTGGCGATAACCTTGTTTTACCTGGAAGAATTCTCGCTTGAAGAAATAGCGGACATTACCGGTATGCAGGCGAATACGGTGAAAGTACGTGTACACCGCGCACGTCAGCGATTGGCGGATGAATTAACATTGATCTTGAAAAAAGAAGCATTAACTTTATAAGAGAAGTTATGGACAAAATACCACAACCTTTAGATAACCAACTGCTTGACCTTATTGATGGCACACTGTCGGCCAGCGATAAAGAAAAACTGGAGCAGCAACTGGCCGCATCACCCGAACTGAAAAGGCGGTTTGATGAACTTGTTCAAGTGAATTATACCTTAAAAAGCTCAGTACCTGATCAACCCTCAAAAACCTTTACCCAACAGGTAATGGCCAAACTCGACAGTTACCCGGTGCCCACGGGCCTTTCGGCCAGAAATGGATTGTTATTGTTGGCCGGTGTGCTTGTTGCCATCGGCATTGGTTCATTATTGCTGGCCAACGGTGTTTTTGATTCCCCCGGCTCTATTGATTTAAACAACATGGTGCTGCAAAATCAATACATGAAGGAGCCCTTGCCTTCTATACCGTTTAATGGAAAGTTGGTGGTGAACATTATTATCATGTTAAATATTATCCTTGCTTTCCTGGTACTGGACAGAACTATTCTAAAACCCTGGTTTGATAAACGGGCCGATATGCACTATTGAATTTTGACTCGTTCACTTCTCAGCCACAAACCAACACCCAGGTATAATAGCGAAGGAACAACACCGCTAATGGGTGAAATAAAGATTAACGACTGCGGGGCAATTGAAATGTATCCATCAATCACCAAATGATTGATTAACGCATCTTCAACGGCATGCAACAGGATAACCGGCCAGATAGAGTTGGTCAACCGGAACAATTCGGTAAACATAACCGTCCAGGCCAGCATATTAACTAAAGCCACTACCAGAAACCCTACCCTGCCTATTGGTAAAACTGCATTGATCATCGACTCGGGAAGAAAAACAAGGTAATACGGTGCATGCCACAAACCCCACACTAAGCCGGCCATCAGGTAAATGACATAATCCTGTAAATTTAATTTCACCAGTTTCGATGTGAGGTAGCCTCTCCACACCGATTCTTCAAATACATTTTTAATGATGTTGAAGCCCAGGAGGCTGAAAAACATTGTAAAAAAGGCAGCAGTATTAAAATTTGAAAAACCAATCCACCCGGTGAAGTAACCAACCAGTAGTGTAACTGCGGTAACAACCGGAAAAATTAAAAGTGAAACCAGGTACCATTTGAGATTGCCCAGCAGGTTAGGTTTTAATCCGGCATCTTTCCAACCATCGCCCATAAAGGTGCGCAGCACAATAACCACCGCCAGTGGAACAGTAAGCCACAGGGCCATGCCCAGCGTCTCTTCTTCGGTTTGATCGGGTATGATGGCAGAATCTATCCACACGCCCAGCCAACCAATAGAAAGGGTTACCGTAATAAAAATGATAAGGTTTTTGATTGACGGTCTTTCCATGAGCTTATCAATTTGAGCAAACTTTTAGATTACAGAAAAACCGCTAAAACTACCTGCCGTCCTTTTTTGCTTCACACTCAATCTTCCAATCTTTGGCAAGTGCCAGCTTCCCTATTTTAGCCTTTTTGATGATGTCTTCCTTTTTTGTTTTGCAGCCATTGTCAATAAAATGGTAGCGTATACCGTTGATCGTAAAATTGTAATGGCAGGTTTGCGTGGACATTTGTTTTTTTACGCAGGTCAATTCTACCTCGTCTTCAACGGAAGAAACCGTAAATCCCGATAGCAAGAATAAAATTATAACGGTAACAACTATTCGGTTCATGGTGTAAAGATAAGCGCAGGCATAAAAAAACCCTGTATTGCTACAGGGTTTTAGTTTATCAATTATCAAACCAAAATTAATAGCGGTAGTATTCGGGCTTAAAGGGGCCTTTTACTTCCACACCGATATATTTTGCCTGCTCAGGAGAAAGCGTTTCCAGTTCAACACCTATCTTCTTCAGGTGAAGCATGGCAACTTTCTCATCCAGGTGTTTTGGCAGCATGTAAACTTTGTTTTCATAGTTGCCGGCATTATTCCACAATTCAATCTGTGCCAGGGTTTGGTTGGTAAACGAATTTGACATCACGAAAGAAGGGTGGCCCGTAGCACAACCCAGGTTTACCAGGCGGCCTTCCGCTAAAAGTATAATCTGGTTTCCGTTTTTCAGTGTGTACAAATCAACTTGTGGTTTAACCTCATCGCGGCTGGCATTGGCCTTTAACCAGGCTACGTCAATTTCGTTATCGAAGTGACCGATGTTACATACGATGGTTTTGTCCTTCATGGACTGGAAGTGGCGATCTTTCACAATACCGAAATTTCCGGTAGCGGTTACAACAATATCGGCTTCTTTAACGGCATCGTCCATTTTTTTAACGGCATAGCCATCCATCGCTGCCTGCAAAGCGCAAATAGGATCGATTTCGGTTACGATTACCCGTGCACCTGCACCACGCAATGAAGCGGCCGAGCCTTTTCCTACATCGCCATAGCCGGCAACCACCGCTACTTTTCCGGCCATCATTACATCCGTGGCCCTGCGGATGGCATCAACTAACGATTCCTTGCAGCCATACTTGTTATCGAATTTCGATTTGGTTACCGAGTCGTTAATGTTAATGGCAGGTAGTGGTAATTTACCGTTATTCTGGCGTTCAATCAGTCGGTGGACACCGGTGGTAGTTTCTTCTGAAAT
The DNA here is from genome assembly GCA_025808415.1 of Cyclobacteriaceae bacterium. Classification (NCBI taxonomy): domain Bacteria; kingdom Pseudomonadati; phylum Bacteroidota; class Cytophagia; order Cytophagales; family Cyclobacteriaceae; species Cyclobacteriaceae bacterium. Next base: position 1,377,068 of record CP075525.1, on the reverse strand, counting down.
ACCTTTGATACCCTGTACCAGTTCAGGATAACGATCCAGCACCATGTTGGTGAGGTCGCCACCATCATCCAGGATCATGTTCAACGGCTTGCCGTCTTTAAAAGCAAATAAGGTTTGTTCAATGCACCAATCGAATTCCTGCTCATTCATGCCTTTCCAGGCAAACACCGGGATGCCGGCCGCAGCAATGGCAGCTGCTGCATGGTCCTGCGTTGAGAAGATGTTACAGCTAGACCATGAAACTTCGGCCCCCAGTTCAATAAGTGTTTCAATCAATACAGCCGTTTGGATGGTCATGTGAAGGCAGCCGGCAATGCGTGCACCACTCAATGGTTTCTGCTTTCCATACTCTTCGCGAATGGCCATTAAGCCAGGCATTTCAGCTTCAGCCAGTTTAATTTCTTTACGGCCCCATTCGGCCAGGGAAATGTCTTTTACTTTGAATTTCAACGTTTCAACCATCATTTTAAATGTATTTTCGGGGTTTTAATTAAGTATATGCTCGTTAAGCAAGGGCAAAAATACCATAAAGGTTTTAAATATCCTTATACGCTTTTAAGCATGCTGTAATAACTGCAATGTCCTTAAATTGTTTGAACCTTAATTGAAATACTCCTGTTCACTTGTCATTATTTTAAGCATAATCCATGAAGCAAAGAATTAGGATTGACGTTGTGTCGGATGTGGTTTGTCCGTGGTGTTACATCGGTAAACGAAGGTTGGAGAAAGCCCTACAAAACCTGGCCGGGAAATATGACTTTGACGTTACGTACCATCCCTTTGAACTTAATCCGCAGCTGCCGGTTGAGGGTGTAAATCAAAAAGAATACCTGGTAAATAAATTTGGGGGCGAGGAACGCTACCACCAAATCACTGCGCATGTTACCCGCGTTGCGGCTGAAGAAGGCCTGACTTTTAATTTTCAACAGCAGGCTGTTTCACCTAACACACGCCATGCACATCGCATAATCCAGTGGGCGCTGCCGTTTGGTAAACAGGCGGATGTAAAAGAGGCTTTGATGAAAGCTTACTTTACCGAGGGTATTGATTTAAGCAAACCTGAAAACCTGGCCTCAGTTTCTTCATCTGCCGGGCTGAATAAAAATGATGTGGAAGCCTTGCTTCAAACATCAAACGGACTGGCAGCCGTGGAACGTGCTGGAAAAGAAATGCAACAACTTGGTATAACCGGGGTGCCTTTTTATATCATCCAAAACAAGTATGGCTTGTCGGGCGCTCAACCAACTGCTATTTTTATGGAAACCATTGAGGAGGCCGCAAAACAAACCACGGAGTAAAATCTACTTTTTCTTCTTTTTGCCGGTTTTAGGTTCTGGTTTGAAGCCGGCCAGGTCCTCGTGCCTGATTATGGAAGCCCAAATACTGGTTTTGCCATTATCCATGCGCGTCCACACCGGTATAATGATTCCATTGTTGGCCGCGATACTTATTTTTTTTCCGAAAGGAACATCAGCCGAAGGCAGGAATGGTTTGTCGCTGATTTTTACATTTTTAAACGAAGCACCGTTGTCAATCGAATAGGCTAAGTAAACATCCGTTTGGTTGTCTTCATGGTCCCTGCGATCATAGTAAACGATGTAAATAAAACCACTGACATGATCAACCGCCATGGCCGGCATAAACTGGTAGCTACCGGGGTCATCATCATTTATCCGCAAGGGCTGTGTCCAGTTATCACCAAAGTTAAGTGAGCGCATAAAATAAATATCGGTGTCTTCGGCCATGCTTTCTTCCGACCACACCATATACAACGCTCCATTGAAAAGACTTTTACTGTTGTCGCACACCAGTGTAGGCAAACCCATTACTTTCTGTATCCCGGGCACAGAAAAACTACTGCCACCGGCCTGCTCGGTTACGGCAATATCACTCGACAGCCAAGTGTTGCCACCATCGAAGGAACGATCGATATAGATAACGCCATCGTAAGTCCACGCTACAAACAGGCGCCCTTCGCCCGATATTGCGGGCACGGCACCTCGCGGTGTTATATCATTATCATTACAACCTCCCGCTTTAGAAATAACTACCGGCTTCGACCATTTTGACCCACCTGACGACTTGCTGAATAAAACCTGGGCTTTACAGCCTTCATCCGTATTTCCATATTTGTCCATCTGCGTCCAGGCAACAAAAACATTTCCTTTTCGGTCGGTTATGGCACCGGGGTTGTATTGATCCTTTGGCGGATTAAAACCAAGGGAGTTGCCATCATCCCAGGTTGTGCCTCCATCTTTTGATTTTTTTATCACTATGCGATCAAGCCTTTCGCTGCCGGGCTTGTTTTTTCCTTCAGGATTTGCGTGATGGATATAATACATGCTGCCTGAAAAATCAGAAACCAATACAGGGTTATCCCAAACTCCAAAAGCAGCGCGCGATTTTGATTTTGTCCACGATAAGCCACCATCGTTTGAGGCATACACGTGATCGGGAAAAGCCGCCACCACAATGTTATCGGGTGTTTTATAATTGATGGCAATGGTCGGCTCAACCGGGTAACGGCCTTGTTTGTCGGCCATACTGTCGAGCAGTATATTTTTGAATTGACCATAACCGGGGTTCATTAACCCAATCGCAAACACAAAAATCATTGTACCTCTTATCATGACTCACCTTTAAATAGTTTTTTTACGAAGTCGCCAGCGCGGTTCAAATTTTCTGTAATGGGTGCTGCCAGCGGAACATCAAGGAATTCAAGGTTGTTGGCGCCCTCCGGAACATATTGTTCCGGATACACTATAAGAATATTGTTTTCTTTGAAATACTTGGATAACTGATACGGCAATTTATCGAATGCTGCCACATATGAAAGTGTTGCTTTGCGGGCTGATACGATTACAAACAAATCATCGGATTTAACTTCTCGCGCAAGCACTAAAAAATCTTCCCAATCATCAAATTCCTGCACCTTCATGTCCATCGGGTTTTTGTACTCAGTATTGAGCTTCAGGGCCGCATCCAGGGAAGATCGGGAACCATAGAAGGTAACTTTTGATCCGGTTTGCAAAGCCAGGTTATGTATCCGGTCGAATAATTTTTCAAAACCTGATTCGTACTCGGCCTTTTCCGGCATGGCCACAATAATTTTTTGTATCGTATTGAGTGGTTGCACCGACTTGTAAACAAAAATCATCTTGTCGATAGCCCGCAATAAAGCATCTGATTTTATTCCTAAAAAAGAATCAATCAAGCCGCTCTTGTTGTGCCAGCCAACAATAACTTCAGAAATATCCTTCTCTTTAACCGTATGGGCAATGCCACTTGAAATCTTCAAATCGTAACGGATAATCGTTTCAAAACGTTGGTCCGAACCGGCTGCATACTTAGCGGCCTGCTCCATAACTTTATCGGCTTTCTTGCGCCTGTTTGTTGCCCTGTCTTCATGGTCATCAATTACATGCAACGCATAAAGTGGTTCTTTATTTTTTGGATCCTTTATAAGGGATGCCAGGTTGATGGATTCTTCAAGTGAATCAGGATTAGCAATGGATATGAGTATCTTGTCGCGTGGGATATCTTTTGTTGAAATGGCGGCTTCTTCTTCCGTAACCGCTATTTTTCGGGCAGCGCGTTCAACGGCCATAGAAGCCACGGTGCAGGTTACCAGAATCATAAGAATGGTACCGTTAAGTACATCTTCATTCAATAAGCGGATGGGTTCTCCCGTTTCGGCTTCCCCTAAAATGATATTATAGCCGACCATTACTGCCGCCAGGGTTGCTGCCGCCTGCGCACTGCTCAGGCCAAAAATAATTTTACGTTCATCATCGGTAAGTTTAAAGGTGCGTTGCGTGGCATAAGCCGCTAAAAATTTTGCCAATAGTGCAATGCTCGTCATGGTTACCGCAACAATAAGTGCCATCGGGCCTTTTAACATAACCCGCAAGTCAACCAACATACCCACGCCAATCAAAAAAAACGGGATAAACAATGCATTGCCCACAAACTCAACACGGTTCATTAAAGCAGATGTATGCGGGATGAATTTATTTAAGGCCAGCCCTGCCAGGAAAGCGCCAATAATAGCTTCCACTCCGGCCATTTCGGCAAGGAAGGCAGCAAGAAAAACCATGCCCAGCACAAAAATGTATTGCGATATCTGGTCATCGTAACGCTTGAAAAACCAGCGCGCCAGAAAAGGAAAGCCAATGAGAACAACGGCTGCAAAAATAGTTACCGATATACCAAGCCGCAGCCAAAAACCTTGCCCGATATTGCCATGCGCCATGCCGGCTATTACCGCCAACACCAACAGTGCCAGTATATCGGTAATCATGGTGCCGCCTATGGTAATAGTAACGGCCCTTGTTTTTGAAATACCCAAGCGACTGGCAATTGGATAGGCCACCAGCGTATGCGAAGCAAACATACTGGCCAGCAGAACAGAAGTCATTAAACTGTATTGAAGCACCAGGTGGCTTACCACGGTACCTAAAATCATGGGGATTAAAAAAGTAAACAGGCCAAACACAATACTTTTTTCCTTATTCTTTTTAAAACCGGCCACATCCATTTCAAGCCCCGCCAGAAACATGATGTATAACAGTCCAACCGTTCCGAACAGGACTATACTGCTATCGCGCAACAGGAAATTAAATCCGTGGGGGCCAATCAACACACCGGCAATGATCAGGCCTATGATGTGGGGGATTTTAAATTTATTCAAAAGAATAGGTGCAAACAAAATAATAAACAACACCAGTGAAAAAATGAGCACTGGGTTCTTTAGCGGAAGTGAAAAATCAATGATGGCTGCAAGCATATATCAAGCCTTGAATATATGTAAAATAGAAAGCAGGATAAAGAAAAAATACCGGGGTTGTTTTCAGGAAATCTCTTCTCCTGGTTTTGTTTTCCAGCGTTCGTGCAACCATAACCATTGATCAGGATATTTTCGCACTTCCGCTTCAATTACATCATTAAGGCGTTGCGTATTCACCAGCATATCGGTGGTTTCGTCTCCGGTTTTAACCAATTCCACTTCGGGGTAAAAATTTACTTCCTGCATACCATCGTCACGCATGTGATAGAAAACCGGCACAATCGCAGCACTTGTTTTTAATGCCAGCAAGGTTGCACCAATGGGTGTTGCGCACGGCTTGCCAAAAAAATTGGCAAATACACTTTTTACTTTGGTGTCCTGGTCGATGAGTATGGCAATCGTTCCACCGGATTTGAGGGTCTTGATAAGGCGCACGGTTTCCTTACCACGTTCAATAGCCGATGCCCCCAGTTTGTTCCGTTGTTCCCACAGCAGGTTGGTGAGCCGCTGATCTTTCATCGGTGTACCAATGATCAACGGTTTGTAACCGCGAAATGCCAGTTCGGTGGCCACAAACTCAAAAGCCCCCAGGTGTGCCGTAAGAAAAATAACTCCCTTGCCTCGTGCATAAGCTTGTTCGGCTATTTCAGCACCGTTAGCTATGCGGATTTTCTCAAAACGATCCAGTGTGTCGATCGGAAATGCGCGAATAATATCACCGGCATTCTTACCCATCTTAACAAAAACACTTTTTGCCAACTGTGCAATTTCACGTTTGGATTTTTCATTACCATAGGCCAACGTTAGGTGCGTTTTGGTAAGCTTTCTGGAGCGTGCTGCAAAGTGATAGGAAAATCTACCCAGCAAACCGCACAAAGCCAACCATGCTTTGCGCGGAAACAATCGGGAAACAAAAATCATAAACCGGATGGCACCCAATAAAAACGGGTAGCGTATTTTTCTGCGGATATGTTTAACTTTCATTTCCTGTAGTTACAGGCGGCAAAGATACTATTTCCAAGCTTCTACTGATGAAAACACTGATTCTGGTCCGGCATGCAAAATCAAGTTGGAATGACCCGGCCCTGAGCGATTACGACCGGCCACTAAATCAACGTGGGCTGCACGATGCCCCACGTATGGCCAAACGGTTTAAAGAAAAGGAAATTACACCCGACAAGCTTGTTACCAGTTCGGCCAGGCGCGCCCAGGACACCTGCAACATAATAGCCGGTATTATTGGCTATCCGGCAACAAGTATTATTTCCACCAGGGCCCTCTATCATGCCGATGAAGACCAAATACTGGCCGTTGTGAAACAACTGGACGAACCCGATGATGTTATCATGTTGTTTGGTCACAATCCCGGATTCACCGATTTTGTAAACCGATTAATGAACATCCACATCGACAATATACCCACCTGCGGTATGGTTGCTTGCCGCCTGCCGGCAGACGCATGGAATAACGTAAGCTGGGGATCGGGAAAGTTGCTCTTCTTTGAATTTCCTAAGCAAACCAATTAAATGCCTATCGGAACAAGTTCCTGCGGTTTCTTTTTCAGCATGCCAACTTTATTAAACCGATACCCCATGGCAACCCGAAAAAGTGATGTGGTAGAAGTTAACCGCACCTGGTCGAAGTTAGCGCTACGGGTTTGCACAGCATAACCCACACCACCAAAAACCCGATCGCTGTTATATCCCAAACCCAACCGAAGGTTGGTTATCAGGTTCATCATGTTTTCGGTTTGCAGTGTACCGGGTTTCTCGTACTGTATCCAATGATTGCCCGGCCCGGTGGTAAGCGTTCCATTCACAAAAAAATCGCGATACACTAACGTGTAGGAATATCCTGCCGACAAGGCTAAGGTTGTATTGGATACCAACTCAAAACCCGATCCGGTCGGATCACCCTGGGGGCGCGTTGAAACAATTGCGGTGTCAGCCGAAACTTTGAGCAAATTCAATGATCCGCCTATCAAAGCCGATCCTTTACTGACCAATTGCCGATCGATATAATTGAATGCCGAACGCAGGGAGAACCTGCGGTTGTTCAGCACGTATATGCCGGCCAAACCTGTATTGCGGGTACTTATATCCGGACGTTGCGGGTAAGGTTGACCGGCAGGAATACTCACCGACTTATCATCAATGTAAAACCCCTTGTACTTCTGGTAGTAGGCATCGGCCATAAATTTTTTCGCCAGCATGTTAACCTGTAAGTCACGGGCATCGGACTCCCCGTAAATAGTTTTGCTTCGTTCGCTTAGTGGTATGGCAAATGTTGCTTCCAACACGACATCAAACAAATAAGCGCCAAAGCCAAAAGTAAATGAGTTATTGGTGGCATAACGTATGCGTTTGGTAATACGCTTTTTATCACGAACAGAGAAATTCAAATCGCGTTGCTTCAAAACAGGCCACACGGAGAATCGTTCCGGGAATTCTTCTACGTAAACTGCCCGTAGCGAATCCGTTACGGGCTGGCTGTAGGCTGCCAGCGATAGTAAAATAAAAACTACCGGTGTGGCTTTTTTCATTTAAAGAATGTACTCGCTTAAGTCCTTATTTTTTGCCAGGCCGCTTAGCTTTTGCTGCACCATTTCGGCATTGATGCTGAGGTGTGAATTGGCCGGTATTTTATCGGGTACATCAAACAGGAATTCATTTAAAAGCCGGCTCATTACCGTATGCAGCCTGCGTGCCCCGATGTTTTCGATTTCGGTATTGATGGTGAAAGCCGTTTTGGCCAACTCGTCAATGGCTTCATCGGTAAATAAAATATCCACGCCTTCGGCAGCAAACAGTGCCTGGTATTGCCGGGTTAAAGCATTCTTAGGTTCTTTTAAAATGCGTATAAAATCTTCGTGGGTAAGGTTGTTCAACTCCACACGAATAGGGAAACGCCCCTGAAGTTCAGGTATCAGATCGGATGGTTTACTGATGTGAAAAGCACCGGCCGCGATAAACAATACATGGTCGGTTTGGATAACGCCATATTTTGTATTGACCGAACTACCCTCTACGATGGGCAATAAATCGCGTTGAACACCTTCCCGGCTTACATCGGGGCCACCACCACCTTTTTTTGAGCCCGAAGCGATCTTATCAATTTCATCAATAAAAATTATCCCTGCATTTTCTGCGCGCTGAATGGCTTCCTCTTTTACTTCATCCATATCAATAAGCTTGGAGGCCTCTTCCTCCAACAATATCCTGCGCGCTTCGGCCACCATTACCTTTCTTTTCTTCGCTTTCTTCGGCATCATGCCGCCAATCATTTCCTGAAGGTTCATCATGGAAACTTCATCGATCATGCCCGCCCCAATCATGCCAATGTTTGGATTGCCGGAAGGCTTTATGTTAATATCGATTTTACGTTCCTCCAGTTCACCATTCTTCAATTTTTCACGAAACAGTGCGCGGGTGCGTTCATTCAACTCCACATCACTTACCGGTACATCCTGTGGGTTGTTTGCCGAGGGAATAGGAAACCCGCTTTGCACAGGTCGCTGGCGCATGGGCGGGATGAGCGAATCGAGAATAATATCCTCAACAATCAAGGCAGCTTTTTCTTTTACCTCTTCCTTCTTTTTAGCTTTTACCATATTCACCGACTGCTCCACCAGGTCGCGCACCATGCTTTCAACATCGCGCCCAACATAACCTACCTCCGTAAATTTCGATGCTTCAACTTTCACAAAAGGCGCATCGGCCAGTTTAGCCAGCCTACGGGCGATTTCTGTTTTGCCTACACCGGTGGCACCAATCATCAATATGTTGTTCGGAACAATTTCGTTGCGCATTTCCGATTGCACATTCATTCTCCTCCACCGGTTGCGCAGCGCTATAGCAACATTTCGCTTGGCCTCGTGCTGGCCGATAATATATTTGTCGAGCTCTGTTACAATTTGCTGAGGCGTTAAATACTTTGGATCCATCATAATACTCGCTTCTTAAAAATCATTTCCTGAAGATTGGCCGCTAATGTAACGGAATAATTTGCATTACCCACACTGTACCGGCTCTGGCTAACAACCACATCAATCGATTTTATTTTAGCGGCCAGCCCAACACTAAATCCACCTCCGCCTCCACCCTGCTGTGCTTTCAATTCTTGCTGGCGTAGTGAATTGTAACCCACTAAAACATTAATGTTGCGGTGAATCAATAGCTCCGTACCTATGGTTAAATGGCTGAATATTTTGTTTAACGTGCTTCGCACTTCTCCCTCACCGTATACATCACCCGGCCTTACCAGGTTGTTTGCCGTAAAGGAAAAACGTAACGGCATATGTTCAGGTTTAAAAGTAGCACCCAGCTGGACATCGAAAGGTAAAGCGGGTTGATTGGTCTCACTATAATCTGAAAAGTGAAACCCAAAATTTTTAATAACTAATCCAACCGTAAAATCACGCTCGGGGTGAACAAATAATCCACCCAGGTCAACTGTGAAAGCTGCGGCACGAAATCCAGCCAGGTTGGAAAATAAAAACTTTGACGTGGCACCGACACGGAAATTCGAAACACGATGGCTCATAGAAAAGAGCAAGGCTGTTTCACCTGACCGGAAAGTGCCGGTTGAAAGACCCGTGGCATCGGTCCCTTCCAGTTCACCGTAGTTCAAATGCTGAACGCCAACAGAGCCTACAAAATTCCTTCCACGCCTGAAACTCCCGGCAAAAGAAGCCTGTCCAACATCGGCCACATAAAACATATATCCAGCCGATGCCCAACCGATAAGGGAGTCGCCCGCCAATGCAGGGTTACTGAAAAAGAAATTCACATCGGTGTCGGTAAGCGAAACGTTTACCCCACCCAACGCAGCCAGTCGCGCGTTTTGCGGAAGCTTTAAAAAAGAATATGAGGTTGTGCCGGATTGTTGGCCGAAGGTTACACTCACCGATAACCAAGCCATAATCAACCACCACGCATTTTTTACCAACCGCAATTTTCTGTTGTTTATTTTGACTCTCTAAACTAACGAAGGCAATTGGGTTGATATTTCTCAAGCCGTAGCCTTTGCTTCTGTAAAGGTAAACTTCATCGGGTTCTTTACCTTGTCTTTTAGCAGGGCAATTTTCAATACATCATCAACCGTATCGACATAATGAAAAATCAACCCCTTTATATAATGCTTTTCGATTTCGTCAATATCGCGTTTGTTTTTTTTGCTGATGATGATTTCCTTGATACCGCTGCGCTTGGCCGCCAAAATCTTTTCTTTAATGCCACCTACCGGTAATACTTTGCCGCGTAAAGTAATTTCACCCGTCATGGCAACTTTCGACTTTACCTTACGCTGGGTGTAAATGGAGGCAAGCGAAGTAAACATGGTAATGCCTGCAGAAGGGCCATCTTTTGGAACAGCCCCGGCCGGAACATGGATGTGCAAGTCGTATTGCTGGAAAACACGATGGTCGATGCCTAATTCTTCAGCATGCGATTTCAGGTACGACAGTGCCGCCATGGCCGACTCTTTCATAACATCGCCCAACTGGCCGGAAATAGTAAGGCCACCCTTGCCTTTGCTCAGGCTTGATTCAACAAATAAAATTTCACCGCCTACCTGGGTCCAGGCCAAACCGGTTACAACACCGGCAATTTCATTTCCCTGGTATAATTCTTCATCAAAAATTTCGGCCCCTAATACTTTGCGGATGGTATCGTCCGTGATCTCCTTTTCAAATGTGTCTTCCATCGCTACCGATTTGGCGATATGTCGTACCACACTTCCGATTTTACGCTCGAGATTGCGCACACCGGATTCGCGCGTGTAACTTTCAATAATTTTAGCTACAGCTTTCTTATTGAATTTTACATCTGAATTTTTCAGGCCATGCTCCGCCAGTTGTTTGGGCACCAGGTGCCGCATGGCAATTTCAATTTTTTCTTCCTGTGTGTAACCGGTTATTTCAATAATCTCCATTCGGTCGCGCAAGGCCGGATGAATGGTATCCAATGAATTGGCGGTGGCAATAAACAATACTTTCGATAAGTCGTACTCTACTTCCAGGTAGTTATCACCGAAGGTACTGTTTTGTTCGGGGTCTAACACTTCAAGCAAGGCTGATGATGGATCGCCCCGGAAATCGGAACGTACTTTATCAATCTCATCTAAAATAAACACCGGGTTACCGGATTGCGCTTTTTTTATGTTTTGCAAAATTTTTCCGGCCATGGCACCAATGTAGGTCCTGCGGTGGCCGCGGATTTCAGCCTCATCGTGCACGCCACCCAACGACATGCGCACGTATTTTCTGTTAAGGGCAGTGGCAATAGAACGGCCTAACGAAGTTTTACCCACACCCGGGGGGCCGTACAGGCAGAGTATAGGGCCTTTCATGTCCTGCTTTAATTTCAGCACTGCCAGGTACTCCAATATTCGCGTCTTAACTTTCTCTAATCCAAAATGATCTTTGTCAAGTATTTTACGGGCCTTCTTCAGGTCGAAATCATCTTCAGTGAATTCATTCCAGGGCAAATCCAGGATGAACTCCACATAATTCATGGCAATGGGGTAATCAGGTGCAGCCGGATTAGTGCGCAACAATTTATCAAGCTCTTTATTAAAGTGGTCGGCAACAGCCTTCGGCCATTTTTTGGCTTCACCTTTTTTGCGCAGGGCTTCAATCTCTTTATCGGGTGTATCGTAGCCAAGTTCGTCCTGCAGCACTTTTATTTGTTGCCGTAAAAAATAATCGCGTTGTTGCTGATCAATGTCGGTGTGCACCTTCTTTTGGATTTCGCTTTTGATTTCCAACATCTGGATTTCGCGAAGCATAAATTGCAGTAATAAAGTACCCCGGTCCACAATGTTTTGGGTTTCCAGGATGCGTTGCTTTTCGGCTACTTCAACGTTAAGGTTGGAGGCCAGGAAGTGGATCAGAAAAGGTGTGCTTTGAATGTTATCCAATGCTACATGCGCCTCTTGCGGTATCTCCGGGTTTAACCTGAGTATTTTAAATGCAGCATCGCGTAAAGATTGAACCAGGGCTTTAACTTCTTTTCCGTCAAGTTCAAGGGCGGGCTCGGGTTGAAGTTCAATGGTGGCGGTTAAATAAGGTTCTTCTTGCAAAAACTCCTTCACGTGAAAGCGGTTCTTTCCCTGTATGATAATGGTAGTGTTGCCATCGGGAAGCACCAACATTTTAATGATGCGCGCCACCGTACCGGTTCGGTAAATATCTTCAACGGTTGGCTCTTCGGCCTGCGCATTTTTTTGTGCCACCACCCCAATAATGCGGCTACCCTGATAGGCCTTCTTCACCAGTTTAATCGACTTTTGGCGGCCAACCGTTATGGGAATAACAACACCCGGAAATAATACCGTGTTTTTGATGGGCAGTATGGAAAGTTCATCCGGAAGATCGGCTTGTTTTAGATCCGTGTCCTGTTCAGGATTTATCAGTTGTATCAGATCATCCGTTTCGTCCTGAACCATTTGAATGGGTAATGCCTTAAACATGAAGATAGGTGTCAAATTGGCACAAAGCCAAAGGTATTAGTAATAATATCAATAGTCCGCTTATTCGACAATAGTAGTGCCAAGCCCACCGGCCAGCCATCCGGGCTGGTTGTAAAAGAAGCAAAATTGTTTCAACTTTAAAGATAAGGTAAGTGGTGATCTAACCCTTATGACGTGAAAAAGCATTTTTTAATCTTCTCAGCAGTATTTTTTCAATTATGGTCACTTTCTGTCGCGGCTCAAAAGCCCGACAGGAAGTTTAAGAGCGGTGGTGTGGTTCAACTGAATGATAGCCTGACAACCTACGGCCAATCTGACATTTTTAACTTCCCGAATGTGAACAAGACACCTTACTATTTCGATAAGGTGAAGTACCAGAAAATTATTCAGCCGGGTAACACAACCGAAAAAGAACGCTACCATTTACTGAAAGGTTACGTGCAGAATTTTGGTGTTGAGAACTTTTCACGAAATACAGACCTGATCTGGAAGCTGGCCAAACTTTCGGAACAACATGGACCACCGGGAGAAGCGATATTGTTGTACAAACTGGTGCTTAAACACCACCAATATGATATTGATGGAAAGAAAGTGCGCCAGGAGTATGACTCCTTGATGAAAAACAAGAGCGATTATTTTGTTCCGCTAAAGTATTATTATGAATTAGTGGCCTACCGAAAAGAAATTGACACGCTTCGACCACCACACGGTGTGCTCATTAACATGGGGCCTGGCGTTAACTCCCCAAAAGCAGATTACGGACCAACAATCGGTAATGTTGATACCATACTCCTGTTCACTTCCAAGCGCAACATTCACCCACAAACACTGGAGCGGAAATACGATGAAGACCTCTTTTACAGTGTGCAGGAATTTGGCTTGTGGATGGATGCCGTAGAATTTAAAACCATCAACACCAGTTACAACGAGGGTTCGGCCTGCCTGAGCAAAGATGGGAAACACCTTTACTTTGCCCGTTGCGATTCACCCGATTCAAAAGGAAGTTGTGATATTTTTATTGCCGACCTTAAAGCAGACAACACGTGGGGAAATGTACGCAACCTGGGTGCGAACATAAATTCCATTTACTGGGATTCACATCCATCGCTTTCACACAGTGGCGACACCTTGTTCTTCTCATCTGACCGCAAAGGCGGATTTGGCATGACGGATATTTATTATTCGGTAAAAGATTTGAAAGGCGAATGGCAACCCGCCAAAAACATGGGGCCGATCATAAACACACGTGGGCAGGAAGTGAGCCCCTTCTTTCATCACAAGTTTAAGGTACTTTATTTTAGCTCAAACGGTCACCCACTCAACTTTGGTGATTTTGATATTTACAAATCGTACAAACAAGGTAACAACTGGGCTGAACCAAAAAATGTCGGGCCACTGGTAAACGGACCAGGCAGTGAATATTACTTCACCATCGATTCAAAATCAGAAAAACTTTATTACGCCCGCTCGGAAGGTGATGACCCTGCCAATTTAGATTTACATTCTTTTCCTGTTCCGATGGAAGCACAACCGGAGGCGATTGTAACCTTAAAGGGATCATTGACCAACCGACAAACCGGTAAACCTTTAAAGGGAATTGTTTCTGTTATCGATCTGGATTATGGCGTTGAGGTTTCTCCTAAATTCTTACGACCCGATGGAACTTTTGATTTCAAGTTGATTAATAAACGTAACTACCTGCTCATCATTCAGGGTGAAGATTACTTCCGTATGGAAGAAATATTCTTTTTGGATGGCGATATGGAAATCAACAAAGAAACCGAACCACTGGAAAGCAAGATTGCCTTCAAATCATTGGAGTTTGAAAGTGGCAAAGCCGATATACTACCCGCCATGCACCAGGATTTAAATATGCTGGGTAATTTCCTGATCGACCATCCTTACCTGAACCTCACCATCAGCGGTCATACCGATTCGGAAGGCCGCCCCGATGCTAACCTTAGGCTTTCGCAGGCAAGAGCCGATGCTATTCGCGCTTACCTGATGTATGAATTTAAAGTTGACCCGAATCGGATCACCGCTACTGGGTATGGCGGAACAAAACCAATTGTTGATGAGCGAACTGAGGACGACAGGAGACTAAACAGAAGAGTGGAGTTTGAAATCAAGAACAAAAGAGAGTAACTTAGAAGCATGAGAATATTTATCACACTTCTGATAGGCTGCAGTTTTGCATCTGTATCAGCACAAGAAATTCAATCAAATACTGCCACTATAGCGTTGAAAAGCGAAATAAAGCCGTTATTTGTTGTCAATGGTGTACCTACTGCTTACGATGATCTGAGTTTTGTTAAACCAAACGACATCGAGTCGATTGAGGTGCTGAAAAATCAAAAGGCGATTGATCGGTTTGGTGAAGCTGGGAAAAATGGTGCGGTGCTGATTACCCTCAAAAACTTCAAGAAGCTGGAAATAGATGACAAGCCTGACAATCATACTTCCACGATAAAATTGCATTCGCTGTCAACTGGTGTTCAACCACTTTTTGTGCTTGACGGGAAAATTATTCAGCAAAAAGAGGTTGAGAAAATCAATCCTCAAAGTATTGAATCCATTGAGGTTCTTAAAGGTGAGAAGGCCACAAATCAATTCGGTGATAAGGGCAAGAATGGAGTGGTCGTGATTACCTCCAAAAAGCCGCCAATAAAAATACAATTGGAGGAAAATTAATTGTAACTGAACTTTATTAAATAAAAAAGCCCCTTAACTCGGGGCTTTTGAATTCTATGCTCTTTGTGATCAGAATAACTTAATAATATCGTTCGCAAAAATCAGCACCATCAGCGTAAGCAAAAACACCATACCAATTTTTTGTGCTGTCTCCAGAAATTTATCGGAGGGCTTTCTGCGGGAGATCATTTCGTAACTGAGAAACATCACATGTCCGCCATCCAAAGCAGGAATCGGCAACAGGTTCATAAAGGCCAGCACCAATGAAAGCACTCCGGTTAACGACCAAAACCGCTCCCAATCCCAGGTTGATCCATACGCCTGCATAATGCCAATCGGCCCCGACAATGATTCGCGTGGGGAAAGCACCCCGGAAATTACTTTGCCAAAAGCTTTCACCTGCACAATAAGTGTAGTGAACGCACGCTTTGTGCCCAATGGAATGGATTCAAAAAAACCATAGTCCATTTGTTTGGATATAGAGGTGAGAAAAGATTCTGCATCGGCACGGAAACCAATGGCTGTTTGGTCTTTGAAAGATTCTTTGAAGGTTAGTGTTTCACCGCCCCGCAACACACCTAATTGAATAGAGTCGCCTGTAGTTTTTACGGCAGCGTTTACTTCATCAATATACTGAACAGCAGCACCGTTCACTTCAACAATCTTATCACCGGTTTTCAACCCTAACCGTTCAGCCAATGAACCTCCGGAGATTTCGGCAATAACCGGAGGAACCCGGTAAGTTATAAATGTTCCAACGCCTTCTTTTTTATTGAACTTCTGGATAAAATCAGCTGGAATGCTGATGTCGATTAATTTCCCATCGCGTTCAACGGTATAGTAAGCATTATCCGATAGTAATGTTTCAGGCTTCAGAATATCCTGCAGGTAGTCAAAATCCTGTCCGTTGATCTTCACAATCTTGTCTCCGGTTTTTAACCCGATGCTTTCGCCTACCGGCCCTACCAAAAAGCCGCCATTGCTATTAATGGCATCTTTCATGAAGTACATTTCTCCAAAAGCAAATGTAACCCCGATAAAGATCATGATGCCGACCACCACATTTACGATAATTCCACCCAGCATAACAATCAGGCGCTGCCAGGCCGGCTTGGAACGAAACTCCCAGGGTTTGGGCTCCTGCTTCATGGCTTCTGTGTCCATGGATTCATCAATCATCCCGGAAATTTTTACATAACCGCCCAGCGGAATAGCACTTAAGGCGTACTCTGTTTCACCTTTCTTAAACGAAAATATTTTCGGTGGGAAGCCGATTGAAAACTGTTCCACACGCATGCCGAAATATTTTGCGGCCAACAGGTGGCCCATTTCGTGCACAGCAACCAAAATTGAAATGCTCAACAACAGTTGAGCGAGCGATACCATCCAATCCATCAGTTTATCAGTTCTAAAGCTATAATTCGTGTTTCTTTATCCGTTTGTACGTAATCCTCCAGCGAAGGATGCTGCACATAACTCATTTTACCCAGGCATTGCTCCACAATGTCTGTCATTTGAAGGAAACCAATTCTGTCCTTTAAAAATTCAGCCACTACCACTTCGTTGGCTGCATTTAACACACAGGGCATGTTTCCGGCCCGTTTCAGTGCCTCAAACGAAAGCGCAAGATTACGAAAAGTTTCCATATCGGGCTTTTCAAATGTGAGGGCCGGGTAGTTAACAAAATCGAACCGGGGCAAATCAGATTTAAAACGGTTGGGGTAGCTTAATGCAAATTGAATGGGCAGGCGCATATCGGGCAGCCCCATTTGGGCTTTCATGGAGCCATCCTGAAACTGAACAATTGAATGTATGATGGATTGCGGATGCACGATAACCTCCACTTGCCCGGGAGAAAGACCAAAAAGCCATTTAGCCTCAATTACTTCCAGCCCTTTGTTCATTAATGTAGCTGAATCGATGGTGATTTTTGCGCCCATCGTCCAGTTGGGGTGCTTGAGGGCCTGGGCTTTGGTTACCGATAGCAGTTCATCACGTTTCTTGCCCCGAAAAGGGCCACCGGAAGCCGTGAGGATTATTTTCTCAATGGGGTTATGGAATTCGCCCACGATGCATTGAAAAATAGCCGAATGTTCTGAATCAACCGGATAAATATTCACGCCATTTTCCTTTGCCAGTGAAGTGATTAACTCACCGGCCACCACCAGCGTTTCTTTGTTGGCCAAGGCAATATTTTTTCCGGCCTCTATGGCCTTAATGGTAGGTTTTAATCCCGAGTAGCCTACCAATGCCGTTAACACCATGTCAATGCTATCCATTTGAACAACGGAAGCCAAGGCATTCTCACCCGTATAAACCTTAATATCATGTTGCAGCAACGCATCCTTAACTTGTGGATATTGTTCCTCATTGCCAATAACCACAACATTGGGTTTGAAGGCAATGGCTTGTTCAATCAACAATTCGGCATTGTTGTTGGCTGTAAGCACTTCAACTGAAAATTCATCCGGATAGGCCCTAACAACCTCGAGGGTTTGCCTGCCGATAGAACCGGTAGAGCCAAGAATGGCTATGTTCTTTTTAGGGTGCAAAATCAAATTGTTCTGAATGATTACTTAAACGAGTACCGCGCAAATTAAACAAAATACTTTGGGTAAGGTTTTAGGCAAGCCTTACACTTGACGTAACGCTCTGCTATCGATGTTTGGCATCGGCAACCGCATGGCTCAATGGCGGAAAACTGCTTGCATTAAGTTGATTGCATATCGCATAAAGTCCTTCCATGCCAATACCCTCACCGGTAAGCACAAGATAGAACCGGCCGTGCACGCCCAAAAAAAGCTGTGAATAGTTCCTTATTTTATCATAATGCTCCCAACCTTCTCCTCCTTCAAAAGGGTATGGCCCCTGTTTCCGAATCTCATTGTCTTCGCTAACCTGGTTTGCCCACTTACCAGTGGCCTGCCTGTACATGATGGAAGCATTGTTATAATCGAATAATAAGATGGTAACTTTTCGCTTGCTCTTGCTGAAACCACGCTCAGTCATGGAGTAGGTTAATGTACCGATCTGGATCATGCGGCCTTTGTTTTGTTCAATGAGGTTAAAACCTTCCAGCCTGGCTGGCAATAGCCTGGCTAATTCATCGGGTGAAAGTAACGTATTGTTATCCGATGGGGTACGGATAATCATAGTTTGAAGGAATAACATCCCCAACAGGATAACTTTTAGTAATAGGCCCATAGCCCGGTTTTTAAACCGAACCTTAAGATAAGCTAAACTTTGCTAATTCATCGGCAATTTTGCGGTCGTTCGAAAGCCGTGGCACCTTATTTTGGCCACCCAGCTTGCCCTGCGACTTCATATACTCAATAAAAGATTGTGGCCGGAGCGAAGTAATTTTAAGTGTCCTGAGGATGCTGCCGGTAATCAGATCATCGTAATACACATTCAACGCCCGCAGTTGGTTATCAAGTTCAATTTCAAATGCTTCGCGGTTGGCTGGTGGATTGGAAAATTCCACAAACCATTCATGGTGCGGTAAACCAGCCGAAGGTGTTACCTGGGGCGCCACCGTAAACTCAACCAATTCCACTTCCGGAAATTGATTCATGGTTTGCCGCATGGCCTTTTCTACTTCCTCACCAATCACATGTTCACCAAAAGCAGAGATAAAATGCTTTATCCTTCCGGTAACCAAAAGCCGGTATGGGTTTTTTGATACAAACTTCACCGTATCGCCAATGGAGTATCCCCACAACCCGGCATTGCTGTTAATGATCAATGCATAGTTCTTTCCAAGTTCTACTTCACCAATGCTGAGCCGTGTGGGGTTTTCGTTGAAGTACTCTTCAACCGGAATAAATTCATAAAACATACCGTTGTTAAGCAACAACAATAAGCCCGGGTTGTGTTGTGAATCCTGGTAAGCAATAAAACCTTCCGATGCGGGATAGGTCTCAATGGAATCTACCTTCTTTCCAATGGAATCTTCGAGTTTGGCACGATAAGGCTCAAAATTAACCCCACCGTACACAAACACTGAAAAGTCCGGAAAGACATCTTTTATCTTTTTGCCGGTACGGGCTTGTATGCGGTCAAAATACATTTGCACCCAAGGCGGTATGCCTGAGATGAGCGTCATGTTGGCACCCAGTGTTTCATCGATTATGCATTCAAGCTTTTCTTCCCAGTCTTCAATGCAATTGGTTTTGTAGGAGGGCTTTTGATTGGTACGCAGGTACGAGGGTACAAGGTGGTTTGAAATACCTGACAACCTACCGGTTTTTATTCCGGCTGTTTCTTCCAACTCCGGGCTGCCCGAAAGAAAAATTAGGTTTCCGTCCAGAAAGGAAGCATTGCCGGTTTCATGAACATAACTTAGGGTTGAGTTACGCGCACTTATAAAGTGGCTGTATTTCGATTCGTTTGAGATAGGGATATACTTCGTGCCCGAGGTAGTGCCCGAAGTTTTGGCCAGGTAAGCGGGTTTACCTTTCCATAACACGTTGGCTTCCCCTTTCAATATCCGCTCCACGTAGGGTTTTAATTCTTCATAATCCCTCACCGGAACTGCCTTTTTAAAATCCTCGTAGGTCTGAATGGAACTAAAATGATGATCCATGCCAAAAGCTGTGTTTTGTGCCTGGGCAACTATGCTTTGTAATGTTTTTTGCTGAACAGGAACAGGATTTAAGAACCATTTTTTGGTTTGGGCTGCTACATAGGCAGCAAACGGCTTGGCCAGAACGCTTCGAATACCCATATCCGGTAAAGGTACTGAACGAATTTGGAATAATAGCTCACCAAAACCTGCCTGAACTTCATCGGTAGCTTAACCGTTATTAATGGCAGGATTTTTTTAACCGGCTCAACTTTTGTAATGTTCGGATCATCGTACCAGAATTAAATTATTGTTATGAAAAGTTTTTTAAAAATAATTATTGTTGGGTTTGTTGGCGGATTAGCCGGTGCCTACACCATGTTTAACTACCTGGTCAAATCGTCTGAGGACCTATCTAAACAACAACCAGCCTTTTCCACAACCAGTTATGATTCACCGGCTTTGGTAAGCCCCAACCTGGTAGATGCAGACGCCATGGGATCGCTTGAACTGGTGGATTTCAGTGCGGCTGCCAACAAGGCAATCCCCAGTGTGGTTTATATCAACAGCATTTTCAAGGGCACCTCTTACTCAGCCTTCGATTGGTTTTTTGGTGGCGGTGCCACTACCCAAACACGGGTAAGCAGTGGCAGTGGCGTGATCTTTACAAAAGATGGTTACATCGTAACCAACAACCATGTGGTGGAAGCCGCTGAAAAAATTGAGGTGATGCTGAATAAAAAAGTGTACCCGGCAGAATTGATTGGAACAGACCCCTCAACGGACCTGGCTGTTTTAAAAATCAACGAAACCAATTTACCCGCCATAACTATTGGTTCATCAAAAAATGTACAGGTTGGCGAATGGGTGTTGGCGGTTGGCAACCCGTTTTCACTTTCCTCTACCGTAACGGCCGGCATTGTAAGTGCCAAAGGCCGCAGGATTGGAATATTAGAAGACAAATTCCCGATCGAATCATTTATTCAAACCGATGCTGCCATTAACCCGGGTAATAGTGGTGGGGCGTTGGTAAACAAAAACGGTGAGTTGGTGGGCATCAACACAGCTATCCTGTCGCGCACAGGAAGTTACACAGGGTATGCCTTTGCCGTTCCGGTTGATATCGCCTACAAAGTATTTGAAGACCTTGTAAAGTACGGAGTTGTGCAGAAAGCGTTGTTTGGTGGTAATGTGGTAGAATACAATTTTCAGAATGCGAAGAAGTATGATTTAAACACCAATGTCTCAAGCTTTGAAGGCGTGTTGGTGGAAAGCCTGGACAAAGAAGGGCCTGCGTTTACTGCGGGCTTGAAGCCGGGCGATGTTATCACCAGGATTGACGGCAAAGCCATTAACAGCCAAAGTGCATTTGAAGAGGAATTGGCTTACCGCTACCCGGGCGATGTTATTACCGTATCCTATCAACGCGATAAAAAAACAAATTCGGCCACCATTAAGCTGGTCAATAAATCAGGCACAACCGAAATTGTTAAACGAAAGATTTTTGTTTCCTCCTCCATAGGTGCAGAGTTTGAAGCAACCGACTATGGTGTAAAGGTTTTTAAAATCAATGATAGGAGCGTGCTGAAGCAAATCGGTATACCTGAAAATTTCACCATCATTGCCATAAACCGTGTTAAGGTTAAAGAGCCTCAGGAAGTAATTGAATTTTTTGAAAAGTTTAAAGGGCGAGGCTACGTATATGGATTGAACAGTTCAAGGCAACAAGTGGAGATACCTTTTATTATAAGGTAAGTAAAGAGATATGAAAACAGAAAATGCGGATGTTTAATTCATCCGCATCTTTAACTTCTTGCCCAGTTCTTCTACCGAGGCCTTAAAGTTGGAGTCGGTCTTCATCATATCTTCTACCGATTCCAGTGCATGGATCACCGTACTGTGATCGCGACCGCCAAAATTTTCGCCAATCAACGCTAATGTAAGCTGTGTGTAACGCTTGCAGAAGTACATGGCAACCTGGCGAGGGATTACAATTTCGCGCTTCTTCACTTTGCCTTTCATGGCATCAAGGTTTACCTTGAAATATTCTGAAACGGTTTTCTGAATAAAATCAACACTTACGTCCGACTGGATTTCTTTGATAATGTTTTTCAATACTTCTTTGGCCAAATCAAGATCAATCTCTTTCTTCAACAAAGTTGCGTGAAAGATCAACGAATTAAGTACACCTTCCATGTCGCGAAGGTTCGTATCCACACTATACGCCAGGTACTCCGCCACTTCGGTTGGTATATCAATACCATCGGCTTGCATCTTACGGTGTATGATGGCCAGCTTGGTTTCAAAATCTGGTTCCTGCAAATCGGCCGTAAGGCCCCACTTAAAGCGCGAAAGCAATCGCTCCTGAAATCCTTTCATATCGCGCGGGGGGCAATCGCTGGTCATGATAACCTGCTTGCCGGATTGATGAAGCTGGTTGAAGATGTGAAAAAACATTTCCTGCGTTTTTTCACGGCCAGCCAAAAACTGAACATCATCCAAAATCAATAAATCTACCTGCAGGTAAAAATTCTGGAACTCCTGCAGTTTATGGTTTTGAAGTGCATTTAAGAATTGCGTTGTAAAATCGTTCTGATCGACATACAGAACAATTTTTTCAGGCATGTTATTTTTTATCTCATTACCGATGGCCTGAACTAAGTGTGTTTTACCTACCCCTACTCCACCGTAAAGCATTAAGGGGTTAAACGAGGTAACACCGGGTTTTTTCGCCACGGCAACACCGGCCGAGCGAGCCAGGCGGTTGCAATCACCTTCTACAAAATTATCGAACGAGTAACTTGGGTTAAGCCTTGAATTAACAATTTGCGGGTTAAGCGCACGGAAAGTAAAAGGTGAATAGTCGCCATCGTGGCCGTTTCCATTGGTTCGTTTGCCGGCCATGCCGTTCGGATAGTTTACGGTAACCGGTGGGTTTTTCGTATTGCCACTGTCAACAATTACTGAGTATTCCAAGCGACCTTCCGTACCCAACACTTTGTGGATGGCTTTCTTCAAGGTGGTTACGTAATTGTCTTCCAGCCATTCGTAGAAAAATTGTGAAGGAACCTGAATGGTGAGCACATCACCTTCTACACGCAACGGAACAATCGGTTTAAACCAGGTATTGTAATTCTCTTCCCCTACACTCTCCCTTACTATTTCGAGACAATCATTCCATACTGTTGTGCAGTCAGCTACCATTTATTTTACAAGGTTTGAATTTTTCGTTTCCTGCAGCGGAAAGGGAGACAAAGATGTAAAAAAAGCTTTTAAGAAAACAATACCCGGTTTACTTGACTTTGCTAAAAAAATTACCGTTATAAAAAGAGAAGAAATCTTCCAACAGTTGTCGGCCAAAAAATATCTTCATGCAAGAAATTGATCTATAAATAATCAATCGATTGAGTGTTTGTTAAATTGCGTAAATGAATAAACACACCGACTTATTTTCAACCTTTCCACCGGCCGGCAAAGCGGCATGGACAAATGCCGCAAGCGCTGAAATTGAAGGAAAAAACCCATTTGAAGCCCTTGCGTGGGAAAATCTTGGCGTGAAAGGAGCACCCCATTACGATGCCAGCGAGCCGCGCAATGAAAAGTTTAACTTGCCTGTTTCCGATGAGCCCTTCCTGGGGCCACGTTGCTGGTATAACATGCCTGTAATCAAAGTTTTAGATGAAGAAAATGCCAATAAAGCCGCGCTGAAAAAGTTAACGGGTGGCGCTGATGGAATCCTGTTTGATGTTGTAAAAAAAGAATCACTATGGCTTGATACGTTGCTGAAAAACATCGATTGGCCGTTCTGCCAGGTAAGTTTCATAATCCCCGACAATCCGGAAATTTTTTTTTCATCGTTGGAAAATTTTCTCAACGAAAAAAAGTTTGAACCCGGGTCGATCAAGGGTTTTGTCTTGTTAAAAACTTATCCACATCATCCACAATCTTTGCACAAAGTTGTGCACAGCCTCAATTCTTACAGAAATTTAAAGTTGGTTGGTATTACCTCAACGCACGCCAACCCTACCGAACACATCAGCGATTTGCTGGCAAATGCTGTTACTAAAATTGACATGCTTACCGAATCCGGGCTAACACCCGATGCAGCATTACGCCAGGTATTTTTCTCCATCGATGCTGGTAACGATTTTTTTATTGAACTAACCAAACTAAAAGTGCTGCGGATATTATGGGAACGGATAGTAACCGCGTATAAATCAGCACACCCTTACGATGCTTATATCCATGTTTTTTGTAAAGCCTGGCACAATGAAGCTTTTCAACCACACGAAAATATGCTGGCGGGTACTACCCGCGGCTTATCGGCTGTGTTGGGTGGTTGCTCATCGTTAACGCATGAGGCAGCTGCACCCGAAGAGCATTTGGACAGGATTGCACTTAACATATCCAATATTTTGCGCGAGGAGTCACACATCAATAAAGTAGCTGACCCTACCGCTGGCGCGTATTACCTTGAACACTTGTGTAACGAACTTTCGGATGCGGCCTGGACAAGTTTCTTAACCAAAATAAATCAAGCATGAAACCGGATTTTTTAAAACCCGAGCGTACCGGTTGTCAACCTGCGGCAGCCGGGCATGTCGCACGCAAACCGTGGCTTAGTGCTGAGCAAATTGAAATAAAACCTGCCTATTCTGCGGATGACATAAAACAACTTCAGCACGTTCACTTTACGTCAGGCATTCCACCCTACCTGCGTGGACCATACGCGACCATGTACACTACGCGACCATGGACCATCCGTCAATATGCAGGCTTTTCAACGGCAAAAGAATCCAACGCATTTTACAGGCGTAACCTTGCAGCAGGGCAGCGCGGCTTGTCGGTTGCTTTTGATTTGGCTACCCACCGCGGCTATGATTCCGACCATCCGCGCGTGGCTGGCGATGTGGGCAAAGCCGGTGTGGCCATTGACTCGGTGCTGGACATGAAAATACTTTTCGACCAGATACCGCTGGATAAAATGTCGGTAAGCATGACCATGAACGGGGCCGTAATACCCATACTGGCATTTTACATTGTGGCTGCCGAAGAGCAAGGTGTTAAACCCCATCAACTTAACGGCACCATACAAAATGATATACTCAAAGAGTTCATGGTGCGTAACACCTACATTTACCCGCCCGATCCTTCCATGCGTATTGTGGCCGATATTTTTGAATACACGTCACGCCATATGCCCAAATTCAATTCCATAAGCATCAGTGGTTACCACATGCACGAAGCCGGTGCACCGGCACATATCGAACTGGCCTATACGCTGGCCGATGGTTTAGAGTACCTGCGCACCGGGCTAAAAGCCGGAATTGCCATTGATGATTTCGCCCCACGACTTTCGTTCTTCTGGGGCATCGGCATGAACTTCTTCATGGAAATTGCCAAGATGCGTGCCGGCAGGTTACTTTGGTCGAAGATTGTACAACACTTTAACCCTAAAAATCCAAAATCAATGGCGCTGCGAACGCATTGCCAGACATCCGGCTGGAGTTTAACAGAACAAGACCCGTACAACAACGTTACACGCACCTGCGTGGAGGCACTGGCAGCCGTGCTGGGCGGTACACAATCGTTGCACACCAATTCGCTGGATGAAGCCATTGCCCTGCCAACCGACTTCTCTGCCCGCATTGCACGCAACACGCAATTATTTATTGAAAAAGAAACAGGCATCACGCGAGTGGTCGATCCGTTGGGCGGATCGTACTACGTAGAATCCTTAACGGCCCAACTTGCCGAAAAAGCCTGGAGCCTGATCGATGAGGTTGAAAAACTTGGTGGCATGACCAAGGCCATTGAAAGTGGTATACCTAAAATGCGCATTGAGCAGGCTGCCGCTGCCAAACAAGCGCGCATTGACTCCGGGGTGGATGTAATCGTAGGTGTAAACAAATACCAAACAACCGAAAAACCCGACTTCGATATCCTGGAGGTTGATAACACCGCTGTGCGCCAGGAACAGATTGACCGCCTAAACAAATTAAAAGCAGAACGGAATGCCACGGAGGTGGAGCAGGCCTTGATTGCCCTTTCCGCAGCAGCCAAAAACAAAACCGGCAACCTGTTGGAACTGGCCATTGATGCAGCTCGCAAGCGTGCCACGTTGGGTGAAATATCAAGCGCCATGGAAACTGCTTTCGGCAGATATAAAGCATCCATTAAATCCATCACGGGTGTATATTCGAGTGAAATGAAAAACAATTCCCATTTTGATGAAGCACGAAAACTTGCGGATGAATTTGCCACACTGGATGGGCGAAGGCCACGCCTATTGGTAGCAAAAATGGGGCAAGATGGCCACGACCGTGGCGCTAAGGTAATTGCCACCAGTTTTGCCGACCTGGGTTTTGATGTTGACATCGGCCCGCTATTTCAAACCCCCGAAGAAGTGGCCATGCAGGCGGCAGAAAACGATGTGCACATTGTTGGTGCCTCCAGTTTGGCCGGAGGGCACAAAACATTGATACCGGAACTGGTTACAGCCTTAAAAAAAATCGGGCGGGAAGACATCATGGTTGTCGCGGGCGGTGTAATTCCCGAAAGGGATTATGCTTTCCTGAAACAAGCCGGGGTATCGTTCATTTTTGGGCCCGGAACGGTCATTCCTGATGCCGCCAGCGAAATACTAAAAACGCTGATGGCCACGCGGTAAATCCACATGCTTATGCGGGTGCACATTTGCGCAAAATGTTTCCGAAAGCCTGCGTAATTAATTAGATTCGAAGTCCGGAATTCAAATAAATATTCTAATTCTAAAAAGATGAAAGCAATGCGGTTGATTGTGATAGGATTTCTTTCTGTTCTTTTAAGTACAGCCTGGGCACAGAAAAAATTTGACAAAGCCTTGGCTAAAGCCGACAAGAGCTACAACAGCGGAGACTATTCCAAGGCGCTGAAGGCCCTGACCAAGTACAAGTCGATGGTAACTTCCAAACTCGGCCCTTCAAATGCATCCATGCCGGGCTACCACACACGTTTTGCAAAATACAACCTTGCCTATGGTGTGCTTACCAATTTTGAAACAAGCCTCGACCAGGCCATTACCATAAGCACCAATGTTTTTGGTGAGAACACAACAAACCATGCCAACACCCTTATTGATGTTGCCGAAGTATACAATCAATATGGGTATTACCGCAAAAGCCGGGAGTTGCTGAACAAAGCATCGGACATCGTAAGTAAAGAAGAACAAGCCGACCCTGTACTAAAAACAAAGCTCGTGCTTGAAATGGCCGAAGCCATGATCGGTCAGGGATTTTGCAACGATGCCTTAGCGCTGCTCCGCGCCAACGAAAGCTTTTTGGCCAGCCGTGCGGTAGATAAGGAAACATCAGTAGTTGATGGCAAATTAAAAACGGTTCGTGTGCCGGAGGAAGAATGGAAACCCAGGTATTCGAGTTATGCCCGCATGTTGTCACTCATAACACTTGCCTATGGCAAGAAAGGTGATATTGATAGCGTTGACATTGCGCATCGTGCCTCGCGGCCGTGGATTTCTAAAAATCAAAAAATGATTGGCGAATCAAGTCTCCTGCTTGTACAGGCCGATTATTGGTATACCTTGATGTACGCTGAAAATAATGACGGTGTTGTACCACCTAAATTAACTAAATCGGAAAAGTATGCTGATTTTGGCGATCAACTTTCCGAACTTAAAAAAAGAACATCCCCATCAGTTCCCTTAGGCCATAGTCTTTACCTGGCCGAACTTGGTCAACTTCAACTGGCCGATAACCGCTCGCGCTATGCCAACCTGAAGGCCGAATACGACCGTATGCTTGGAAAATATTTTACCAAGTCAAGTTTGTTGAACGTTAACCTTAAGGCCGTTGAGTTCGATAATAAACTTTCAAAAGACAAAACACGAACCCTCGAACGGGACGCTGAACGCGTACTGAACAACGAAGCATTGCCACAATACTACAGCACCCGTATCCGAATACTTGAATTTCTTTACGGCCTGTATGAACAAGCCAAAAGATACGCTAACGCGGAATCAACCCTGAACCAGATCAGCCAGATAAAAAAAGAATTATACGGTGAAAATTCACCGGAATATCATCTGTCACAAATTGCTTTGGCAAATTTCTACCTCGATTTTACAAACAAAGTAGAAGCAGCGGGGAAAATTTACGAGAACAGCTACGAGAAATTGCTCGCGAAGGAAATACACCTCAAGCATAAAGATCATCTTACCATGCTCTATCATATTGCATCGTATTATGAACTAACCGATAAATTTTCGCTGGCATCAAAAACACTGGAAAAAGCATCTGATGCGGCACGTACCAAATACACCAACACTGACCCTACTTTTGCCATTGCGCTCAACCAAATGGCTAAACTGAGAATTAAGATTGGTGACTACGACAATGCCGATGTAGATATTGACCGGTCATTAAAAATCTTCGACTTAAAAGAAAACCGCGATGACAAATGGAAGGCCGATTACATAAGCGCCATCGAAACACAAGCCAAACTATACGGCATTAAAGGTATGTTCGATGAAGCCCAGGGCAACCTGGACCGTACCCGTAGCATGATCCGTAAATCGAAAGTACCCATTGGGAACGAACTTTCTACAGCCGAGGAACTCTCCAGCCTGCTCATCCAATTGGGATCTTACGCGCAAACCGATGAATTGTTGGGCAAACTGATACCGGAATACGAGAAACTTTATGGCACTGAATCCATTCGGTTAATAGACCCTTTGACTAACCGCGGCAGGTTGCTGCTGGCCCGTGGCGATTATACCGAGGCTGAACGTGTTGGCCAACGTGCCAACCAAATTGCGGTAAAAACCTATGGTGAAAGTTCAACTAAGGCTGCACCAACACAACGTTTGCTCAGCGACATCAACTACAGCCTGGGCGATTACGACAAGGCCGAAGAAAACATCCGAAAAGCACTGACCAGCCTGGAAAAACAATTTGGCAGGCACCATGTAGATGTTGCCCGTTCACTTTCGCAGTTGGCCCTGATCAAGTTCTATGATGGCGATAACAGGCGTGAGGTTGAAAAAATTATGGTAGAAGCCCGTGATATCATAGCCGATAAGTTGGGTAAAGACAATCCACAGTATGCCGAAATCCTGAAGAACATCGCGCAACTGTATATCTCTGAAAAGAAATACGACATCGCATTCAATTCATTGACCATTGCCGAAAACATCTGGTTGCAAAAAACCGGTAACAAACGGAACATCAACACCGCCAGCATTTATACGCTTACCGGTGATGTTTATTACCAGCAAAAAAATTACAACAAAGCCGAAGAATTTTATAACAAAGCCCTTACGGTTTACAGCAAAAACAGCTTCAGCAACTCCCATCCTGAATATGTTAAAGTGCTCTCCAAGCTAAGCAAGGTGTACTACATGAAGAAGGATTACAAGCGTGCCAAAGTGAACATTGAAGGCGCCTTGAATAATTATGAAAACTTCATTAAGCAATTCTTTCCGGCTTTGAGTGAACGCGAAAAAGCAAAATACTGGAATACCATTAAAGGCGACTTTGAGTTTTACAACACCCTCGCGTTTGGCAAATTAGATGAGTTTAAAGACCTCGGTGCCAATGTTTACAACTATCAATTGCTGACGAAAGCCCTCCTGCTCAGTTCATCCATCAAAATCCGTGAACGCATTATGAACAGCACGGATACCGAATTGAAAACGCAATACGAAAACTGGGTTCAGAAAAAAGAACTACTCACCCTTGCCCTATCGCTAACCCCTACACAACTGGCTGAAAATGAAATCGACCCGGCTGCCCTCTCTGCAGAAGTAGAACGGTTGGAGCGTTTCCTTAGCCAGCGTTCCGAATTGTTCGGGCAGGCTTTTGAAAGTAAACGCATAACCTTTGCCGATGTAGCCAAATCGCTCAAGCCAAATGAAGTGGCCATTGAAATGGTTCGTTTCAGGGTGTTTAACCATGCCTTTACCGACTCCGTAGTGTACGCGGCCATGTACGTGAAAAACGACAGCAAAAAGCCCGAAGTTATATTGCTTAATGACGGAGCAAGGATGGAGGGACGAAACTTCAGGTTCTACCGAAATGCCATTACCGGTAAAATCGAGGATACCAATTCGTACAATGTTTATTGGGGCCCCATCCAAAAACAACTGGGCCAGGTTTCAACCATTTACCTTTCGGCCGATGGCGTGTATAACCAGATTAACCTGGAGGCTATTCCAACACCGGATGGAAAGTATATCTTGGATAACTCCAATATTGTTTTGGTTAGTAATACAAAAGATTTATACCTGAACAAGGTGAAGTCACGCGCAGTACCCGACAACACAGCCTCAATGTTTGGTAACCCAACCTTCTACCTCACCGCTTCAAAAGATAATATGCCAATCGCGCCACTTCCGGGAACTGAATTGGAAATTAACCAACTGCAACAACTGTTGAAGCAAAAAGGCTGGATCACCGAGCAATACCTGGAAACTAAAGCCACCGAAGAAAGAATAAAAGAACTTAACAGCCCGAAAATTTTCCACGTGGCCACCCACGGTTTTTACAAACCAACCCATGAACTAAAACCGGAAGACGAAATGCAAGGAAACGAGTTGGCCTTGACCCAAAACCCTTTAATGCGCAACGGGTTGCTACTGAAAGGTGCAGGGGACTTATTGGATAAAACCGATTATAACTACAACATGGAAAACGGTATCCTCACCGCCTATGAGGCCATGAACCTTAACCTAGACCGCACCGACCTGGTGGTGCTAAGCGCCTGCGAAACAGGTTTAGGCGAATTGCAAGCCGGTGAAGGTGTGTTTGGCTTGCAGCGGGCATTCCTTGTGGCGGGTGCAAAAATCCTGATCATGAGTATGTTTAAAGTAGATGATGAGGCAACCCAAAAGTTGATGCTTAAATTTTATCAAAAATGGCTCAATACCAACAATATGCGCCAAAGCTTTATTGAGGCCAAAAAAGAGCTTCGTGCCGAATACCCCGAACCTATTTACTGGGGTGCATTTATGATGATCGGGCTGGAGTAGCCAAGCGTGGATGGTACAGGGTAATAAGTTATTGACCCTGTACTATTGACTATATCACTACCCTCCTTCTATACTTGTTTCATGAAAGCTTTTGCCAGCGACAATTATTCCGGTGTTCATCCGGAAGTTATGGAGGCGCTCAACCGCGCCAATCATGAACATGAAAGATCGTACGGTGCCGATGACATCACACAGCGTACCATCAACATCTTCAAAAATTATTTTGGTAACGACATCGAAGTGTTTTTTGTGTATAACGGCACGGGTGCTAATGTGCTCGGCCTGCAGGCATTAACACAATCTTTTCATTCCATTATTTGTTCAGCGCTTGCGCACATCACTGTTGACGAATCCACTGCTCCCGAAAAATTCACCGGATGCAAACTGATCGGGATACCCACCTCGGATGGTAAAATCTATCCGGACCAGGTGGAACAAAAAATCCAACGACTGGGCGACCAGCACCACCCGCAAGCCAAGGTAATTTCCATATCCCAATCAACGGAATACAGTACGGTTTACAGCGTTGAAGAAGTTAAAGCACTCGCTGCAGTAGCTAAAAAGTTTAACCTTTACCTGCATATGGATGGTGCGCGCATCAGTAACGCGGCTGTTAGTTTAGGGAAAGATTTCAGGGCATTTACCACAGATGCCGGGGTGGATGTACTATCGTTTGGGGGGGCAAAAAACGGAATGATATTCGGTGAAGCGGTTGTTTTCTTTAATCGTGAAATGGCTAAGTACTTCCCGTACATCCGTAAGCAAGGCATGCAACTGCATTCAAAAATGCGGTTTATCAGTTCACAATTTGAGGCACTGCTCTCGAACGACCTGTGGAGAAGAAATGCCACGCACGCCAACACCATGGCCAAAAAACTGGAAGAAGGACTTAGCCGAATCCCGCAAATCAAAATCACGCAAAACGTTGATGGCAACGGGGTTTTTGCCATTATGCCCGAATCCATCATTGAAGGGTTGCAAAAAGAGTTTCATTTCTATGTATGGAACGAGCGCACAAACGAATGCCGGCTGATGTGTTCTTTCGATACGAAGGAGGAAGAAATTGAGCGATTGGTAGAAAAAGCGAAAGCGCTGTGTTCAGCGCTTTAAGAATTTGTAGGTACCCTTAAACTTTGTTTCATCATCCCGAAGGGCCAGCAGGTAATATCCTGCAGCAAAGTCCTTTACACGAAGCCTGATCTTATGGTCATCAATAATCTCTGACTCTACGGCCACTTCATTACCTATGATATTATAGAGGGAAATTTTTACAGAACTGGCGTGAAGGTGATCAAGGTTAACTTCTACGTACTCCACGGCTGGGTTAGGGTACAACGAAATGGACTTACCCAACGAAAATTTTTCCGACAAAAGCACACCCTCCTGACCAAACACCATAAGGCTTGAAAACAAGCTTATGGAGAGAACGGTAAAGGTTTTAAGTACTTTCATATGGCTTAGTTTACGCAAAATCCACACCAAAAGTTGGCCTGGAACACCATTTAGATGCACAAAGTCCCAAAAAGGTTTAAATCGTCAACAAAATTCAGTTCAATTTCCCAAAAGCGTCAGGGATGTGATCAATTATATCCGAGGCCAGCACCCCACGAGAACCAATTCTTTTTCTGGCTTCATCACCGGCCAGTCCGTGCAGCCATACCCCCAATTGGGCAGCTTCATGGCAAGTATAGCCTTGCGCCAGCAGGGCTGTTAGCATTCCGGTCAACACATCGCCCGAGCCTGCGGTTGCCATTACAGGGTTGCCCGTGTTGTTAATAAAAAGGTTGCCTTCGGGAGTTGAAATGGTTGTATGCGCCCCTTTTAACACAACCACAACCTTATGTTCTTTTGAAAATGCCTGCTGGCGATCCAGTCGTTCAAAACCACTTTTTGAAACCCCCGCCAGACGCTCAAATTCTTTTGGATGAGGGGTAAGGATAGTACCCTGTTTCATCAACACAAGCAACTCACGATTTTCACTCATGATATTCAGTGCATCGGCATCCAGCACCATAGGCATGTTGGCTTTCTCCAGCACATCGCCTAATGCCTGTGTTGTTTTTTTATTCTTGCCTAAACCAGGGCCAATACCAATAGCCGTATAAGCTTCTACATCAGGGCATATCGAAAACCATTCTTCTGATCGATCAACACTCACCATAGCTTCAGGTATGGTTATTTGAATAATTTCATATCCGTTTGCAGGAACATGTGTTGTGAGCAATCCGGCACCCGTTCGTAAAACAGCGCGGGAAGCCAGCACGGCAGCACCCATTTTGCCATAGCTTCCGGCAATGAGCAACGCGTGGCCACGCGTGCCTTTATGATCGAACTTCTTTTGAGGTTTAAGCAGCTTTCGAACAGCTTTCTGTGTAAGTAAAAAAGTATCGGATTCTGCCTGTTGTAGAAAGGATTTGCTCAGGCCAATATCCACTGTAACCCATTCACCAACATAGCCGGCATTTTCGGCCAGGAAGAATGCACGTTTAGGTAACTGAAAAGACACGGTGTAGTCGGCTTTTACGATTGGCCCTGTTGATGCCTTGTCGGCCAAGAGGCCTGAGGGCATATCCACAGCAATACGCAAGGCTTTTGCCTGGTTAACTGCATGGATGGTATCGGCATAAATCCCTTCAACAGGGCGCGACAAGCCCGTTCCAAACAAAGCATCGATCAACACGTTGCATTCGGAAAAAACTGAAGAAGAGACTGGTTGCTCAAGGTAGGTAACGCTGTTTTTTAACCGCTGAAGGTTCGTTTCAAAATCATCGGTAACTGGTGCTGAGTTTCGCACAATCCAAACCCTAACGTTGTAATCAAATCCTGCAAGCAAGCGCGCTATCCCTAAACCATCGCCTCCGTTGTTTCCGGTACCACAAATTATCCCAACCGTTGTTGCAGGATCAACCCGCTCGGTAAACCACGAACAAAACGCACGGCTGGCCCGCTCCATTAAATCGATTGAAGCGATGGGCTCATGCATTATGGTGTAGGCATCAAGCTGTTTGATTTGCTGTGCGCTTAAAATTTTAATCATGTACGGGCACCAATAAAAATGTCCTGTAACAAATGTACAGGACATAAATAACATGTTTACTGATCACCATCAGGCAGGAGGTTGAACACCAAAAAACTCATAGTTCTTAGGGATGTAACTTTTCCACTTTTCGGGTACCTGGCTCTCTTCAAAAATGGCTTCCACAGGGCAGGCCGGCACACAGGCATCGCAATCAATACATACTTCGGGATTGATGTAAAGTTGTTTGCCTTCTTTTTCAAACCCTGGTTCTTTCACCTCTGAGCCACTTCCGTCTTTACTAATGGGGCCATGTATACAATCCACCGGGCAAACATCTACACACGCGGTATCGCAGGTACTTACGCAAGGTTCGCAAATAATGTAGGGCATAATGATGAATTTAATGGAACGATATGACCATTGTCATGTTTGAAGATAAGGAATAAATATAAACTAGTCCAATTTTGAACCCATAGCTAATATGGCGCGGGTAGTGTAACTTAACAGACAAAAAATTTCGGGGCATGAGTGAAACAGCAGTAAACGGTAAGAAAACGACTAAGGAACTGGAAAAAGTGGTTATCCGGTTTGCAGGCGATTCCGGGGACGGAATGCAGCTAACCGGTTCGCAATTCAGTTTTACATCCGCTTTGTGGGGCAACGACCTGGCTACCTTCCCTGACTTTCCGGCCGAAATTCGGGCCCCGCAAGGAACCGTTGAGGGCGTTTCCGGATTTCAGGTGCAAATAGGAAAGATTGACATTTATACCCCGGGCGATCAAGCCGATGTGCTGGTGGCCATGAACCCGGCAGCCTTAAAATCAAACTTGCAATTTGCGCGGAAAGGCGGAAACATTATTGTAGACCTTGACGCTTTTGTTGACCGAAACATTGAGAAAGCAGGCTTTGTAACCAATCCGTTAGAAGACGGGACTTTGGCCGACTATAATGTTGTTGAAGCACCCATCTCTTCGCTTACCAAAACTGCACTGGAGGGTTTACAACTCGACAACAAAAGCATCATGCGTTCAAAAAACATGTTTGCTTTGGGCATGATGTACTGGTTATTTGATCGGTCATTAAAGGAAACAGAAAAATATATTGAGGATAAGTTTAAGAAAACTCCGGCATTGGCCGAGGGTAATAAGCGCGCTTTAAATGCAGGCTTCCACTATGCCGAAACCATTGAAGCCCTGCCGGCCATGTATAAAGTTCCGCCTGCGCAGATTGAAAAGGGAACCTATCGACATATTTCTGGCAACACCGCCACGGCATGGGGGCTGATGGCCGCAGCGGAAAAAACAGGCAAGAAACTTTTTCTCGGCTCCTATCCGATCACTCCCGCCTCCGACATCCTGCATGAACTTTCGCGCCATAAAAATTTAGGAGTTATTACCATGCAGGCCGAAGATGAAATTGCCGCGGTGTGCTCCGCCATTGGCGCAAGTTATGCCGGACAGTTGGGTGTAACTACATCCTCCGGCCCGGGCATTGCCCTTAAAGGTGAAGCCATAGGACTTGCCGTGATGGCGGAGATTCCTCTTGTAGTAGTTGATGTGCAACGCGGTGGACCTTCAACGGGTTTGCCAACAAAAACTGAACAAGCCGATATTAATATAGCGGTGTATGGCCGTAACAGCGAAAGCCCGGCTGTGGTGTTGGCCGCCAGCACTCCGGCAAACTGTTTCGACTTTGCTTACCAGGCTGCTAAGATTGCTATAGAACACATGACACCGGTAATACTTTTAACCGATGGATACCTGGCTAATGGTTCGGAACCTTGGAGGTTCCCGAAAACGGCTGATCTCCCTCCGATTAAAATCCGTGAACCCCAAAAGGATAATGGGGTGTACTATCCTTATGTACGCGATGCCGAAACCCTTGCCCGGGGCTGGGCCGTGCCCGGCACACCTGGCTTTGAACACCGCATCGGAGGTTTGGAAAAACAAGACAAGACCGGAAATGTTTCATACGATCCGCAGAACCATGAAAAAATGGTGCGCACCCGAGCCGAAAAGGTTGACCGTGTGGCCAACTACATCCCTGATTTAGAAGTTCAAGGCAATGGCGATGGAAAACTATTGGTCGTTGGCTGGGGCGGAACTTATGGCGGGCTGCGAACGGCCGTGACTGAACTGCAACACAGCAACCGGAAAATTGATTTTGTAC
Organism: Cyclobacteriaceae bacterium; assembly: GCA_025808415.1. Taxonomy (NCBI): domain Bacteria; kingdom Pseudomonadati; phylum Bacteroidota; class Cytophagia; order Cytophagales; family Cyclobacteriaceae; species Cyclobacteriaceae bacterium. The sequence continues at coordinate 1,341,346 of CP075525.1, read as the reverse complement.
ATTTCAATTACATCAATCCGCTACCAAAAAATACAAAAGCTGTTTTTGAGAAGTATAGCAAAATACTTGTGTGTGAATTAAACATGGGCCAATTCGCCTCCTTACTTCGGAGCAAGTTCCCAGGCATGAATATTTTATCGTATACAAAAATCCAGGGGCAACCCTTCCTGGTTACTGAACTGAAAGAAGTTTTCTTGGAAAACCTTAAAGACTGATTACATGGAAAATACAATCGATATACCCCAACAAAAACCCCTTACCAAAAAAGATTTTGAAAGCGATCAGCTGGTGCGATGGTGCCCCGGCTGTGGCGACTACTCTATCTTATCCGCCATGACCAATGCGTTGCCTCAACTTAATATTCCACGCGAGAATTTTGTATTTGTATCCGGCATAGGCTGCGCGGCCCGCTTTCCTTATTACATGAATACCTTCGGGTTTCATACCATTCACGGGCGAGGCCCGGCTGTGGCGACCGGTGTAAAGCTAGCAAACCCAAAACTAAGTGTATGGGAAATACAAGGTGATGGCGATGCTATGGCGATTGGAGGTAATCATTTCATACATGCCTTACGCAGAAACATTGATATCAATATTATTCTCTTTAATAACGAGATCTACGGGCTAACCAAAGGCCAGTACTCACCCACTTCGCCTACAGGTTTGGTTACCAAGTCTACTCCCTATGGTTCTGTTGAGCGGCCGTTCCAGGCGGCAGAGCTGGTGATTGGGGCACAGGGTACATTCTATGCCCGTACCATTGACACCAACCCCAAATTAATGACTGAAATATTTGTTCACGCTGCAAACCACGTGGGCACATCGCTGGTAGAAGTATTACAAAATTGCGTCATCTTTAACGATGATGCCCATGCTGCAGTTACCGCCAAGCAAAACCGTGATGACTTTCAATTGCACGTAAAGCATGGACAACCTCTACTCTATGGTAAGGATAATAAAAAAGGTATCCGGCTGAACGGTTTAAAACTTGAAGCTGTAACAATTGGCGAAAATGGCATTACCGAAAATGACATCCTTGTTCACGATGCACACCATGAAGATCCAACCCTACACCTGATGCTGGCCCGGATGGCTCCGCCTCACTTCCCCATGGCACTTGGCGTAATACGTGAAGTGAGGGCTAAAACATACGATGAAGCCATAGCAGAAGAACGCGAAAAGATAACTGCAAACGCCCGTTACCATTCCGTTGATGATTTGCTTAAGAGCGGTGAGGTTTGGGAAATTAAGTAAGCGAATGAACGCGTTGTGGACAACAAGCAATTGCCTGATTTGTATATTTGACATTCGATAAAAATTCAAGCGAATGAGCAGCGAAGCACTGATTATATTTTTCGTTGGCGGGGTGATTATGGTGGGTGCAGGTATCCTGGCGGCTGATCTCTTGGCACCGAAATCAAAAAACACACAAAAAGCCGAACCGTACGAGTGCGGGGTTCCCACGCAAGGCAGTTCCTGGATACAGTTTCGGGTTGGCTATTACCTGTTTGCTATCCTCTTCCTCATTTTCGATGTAGAAACAGTTTTTATTTTTCCCTGGGCGGTGGTCATGAAAAAAATCGGACTCTCCGCCTTTATAGAAATTTTAATTTTCCTGATCATTCTTGGCCTTGGGTTGTTATATGCCTGGAAAAAGAAAGCATTAAAATGGGAGTGAACCAAAACACCATAAGTCCGCAGCAACACCAGGAACTGTTGAAAGATTTTCCCGGAGAAGTTGTGCGTGGCCCGGGAAGCAACATCGTAATTACTTCTATTGACAGTGTTGTAAACTGGTCGCGTGCAAATTCACTCTGGCCCTTGGTATTTGGTACCAGTTGTTGCGCCATTGAAATGATGGCTACCGGTGCCAGCAGACATGACTGGTCACGGTTTGGAACCGAGGTAGCACGCGCTACGCCTCGGCAAGCCGACTTAATTGTTATTGCGGGAACCATCGTAAATAAAATGGCACCGGTGCTGAAAAGACTTTATGATCAGATGGCCGATCCAAAATATGTAATCGCTATGGGGGCCTGTGCAACGTCTGGCGGGCCATTCTATTATAATACTTATTCGGTTGTAAAGGGTGCTGATCATATTATCCCGGTGGATGTATACGTGCCCGGTTGCCCACCACGACCGGAGGCTTTGTTGTATGGTATCATGCAACTGCAGAAAAAAATTAAAGGAGAATCGCTGGCCGAGCCACGCGACCCGATGAAGGATTTTGTTTAACCCAATGTCAGGTTGAGCCTGTCGAAACCTGACGGAATTTTGTATCATCCTTCGACAAGCTCAGGATGAAAATTTTGATAAAATGGATAACGAAGCATTAAAGGATTTCATCCTGCAACGAGAACCTGAAGCTGAACTAGCGCAGGGCACTCAATACTTACAAGCCGTTGTTCCTGCTGAAAAAGCTTACACCTTCCTCTCCGAACTCAAATCCAATCCGCAAACTTCTTTCGACTATCTCTTTTGTCAAACCGGTGTTGATTGGCCACAACACATGGAAGTAGTCTATCATTTAAAATCCACCACACTTAACCATGTGCTGGTGGTAAAAGCCAAAATAAGTTCACGGGAAAATCCGGAAGTGGATACCGTGTGTAATCTCTGGCGTACAGCCGAATTTCATGAACGTGAAATATTCGATTTATATGGGATTGTTTTCAAAAGCCATCCCGACCTGAGAAGATTGTTGCTCACCGATGAATGGGTGGGCCATCCGTTGCGAAAAGATTATATCGATCCCGTAAACATGATTGCCTATTGATGGAAGATGTAATCACCAAACCACTCGAATCGCAGGAGTACTTCATCAACATGGGGCCGCAGCACCCATCAACACATGGCGTATTGCGGCTGGTGCTTTCGCTGGATGGTGAAATTATACGGAATGTTGAGCCGCACATTGGCTATATCCATCGTTCTATCGAAAAAATGTGCGAACACGACAGCTATCAGCAAATCGTACACCTTACGGACAGGATGGATTACCTTTCGTGCCACATCAACAACGAAGCGGTTTGCCTGGCCGTGGAAATAGGCCTTCAACTGGAAGTTCCGGAACGTGTAAAAGTTATTCGCACCATTATTGCTGAACTTACACGGCTATCATCACACCAGCTATGGTGGGGTGTAATGGGGATGGACTTAGGGGCTATCACCACATTTCTTTACGGCTTTCGCGATCGGGAAATGATCACGGATATTTTTGAAGAAACCTGTGGCGCCCGCTTAACCATGAACTACAATGTACCGGGCGGGTTAATGTTCGACATCCATCCTAACTTCCAAAAACGCACAAAGGATTTTATTGCCCATTTCAAAAAGAAATTACCGGAATACGATGACCTGCTCTCCAACAATGTCATCTTCCGTCAGCGTACCATGGGCATTGGTAAACTCTCAAAGGAAGACGCCATTTCTTTTGGTGTAACAGGCCCCACCGGGCGCGCCTCCGGATTTTCCTGCGATGTACGAAAGCATCATCCCTACAGCGCTTACAATAAAGTTGAATTCAAAGAGATACTTCGTACCGAGGGAGATTGCTATGCCCGTTACCAATGTCGCATTGATGAAATGTGGGAGTCGCTTTCTATTGTTGAACAACTGATCGACAACATCCCGGAAGGACCATACAAAGCCCCAACCAAGGCAGTAATCAAATTACCCAAAGGAGAGTTTTATCAGAAAGTTGAAACTGCGCGAGGTGAATTTGGCGTGTACATCATAAGCGAAGGTCAAAAAAGTCCGTACCGCTTAAAATTCCGTTCACCCGGCTTCAGTAATTTATCAGCGCTCAACCACATGGCACAGGGCTGTAAAATTGCCGACCTCGTTGCCATTATGTCGACCATAGATTTAGTAATACCCGATATAGACCGATAACATGAAGTGGCTCTACGACTTTTCCTACCTCACGCGCGCCATCCATGAAGGATTATCTGAGCGATTTGAGCCAGCCACCGTAGTGATACTGGAAATGGTGTTGGTGGGGATTACATTCATGTTGCTGTTTGCCGTGTTGGGATTAGTGCTTGTATATGCCGAGCGAAAAGTAAGCGCTGTTATCCAGCAACGACTTGGCCCGATGCGGGTAGGGAAATGGGGAACTGCGCAAACGCTGGCTGATGTTATCAAACTTCTGCTGAAAGAACCCCTGATAAACAAAGACGCTGACAGATTTTTGTTTAACCTTGCACCCTTCGTTATCATGATCGCAGCCTTTATGGCTATTGCCGCCCTACCGTTTGCCAAAGGTTTGCACGCTATCGATTTCGATATTGGTATTTTATATATAGCTGCCGTTTCATCATTGGGTGTAATTGGAATTTTGTTAGCCGGATGGTCATCCAACAATAAATATTCACTGATTGGTGCTATGCGCTCCGGTGCACAGATCATCAGCTATGAACTTTCGGTTGCCTTATCACTCCTCACCATTGTGGTACTTACCGGAAGCTTGCAACTCAGTGTCATTGTAGAATCGCAGGCCGATGGGTGGTGGATTTTTAAAGGTCACATCCCGGCCATGATTGCCTTCCTGATTTTTTTGATTGCCAGCACTGCAGAAACCAACCGCGGGCCATTTGATTTGGCAGAAGCAGAATCGGAATTAACTGCAGGATTTCATACCGAGTATTCCGGATTGAAATTCGCGTTTTTCTTTCTGGCTGAGTTTGCCAACATGTTTATTGTGGCGGGTATTGGCGCAACTGTTTTCCTGGGAGGCTGGATGCCCTTTCACATCGGAACATGGGAAGGGTTTAATGTCGTGATGGATTTTATTCCTCCCATTGTGTGGTTCTTTGGCAAAGTTGGTTTTATGATTTTTCTAATGATGTGGTTTCGGTGGACATTTCCGCGGTTACGCATTGATCAATTATTGACCTTGGAATGGAAATATTTACTGCCGATAAATTTGATGAACATTGTGCTGATGGCATTTTTGAGTTTGATGGGTTGGCATTTTTAGCTATGAGCTTTTAGCTGCCAGTTTCCAGCAGCTCGCAGCTAAAAGCCAGTAGCTTGATTGATATAAAAATGAAAAGTATAGTAAACTACTTTAAGGAAATCTTCTCCGGACTAAAGTCACTCGTTACCGGGCTTAGGGTGACAGGTCATTACTTTACCCATCCAAAAGAAATCATTACCCAACAATATCCTGAAAACCGTGAGACATTAAAGATGTTCGAACGCTTTCGTGGCGAGGTGGTGCTTTTGCACAATGAAAACAATGAACATAAATGCACGGGCTGTTCGGCATGTGAAGTGGCCTGCCCGAACGGAACCATTGAAATTATCCATAAACGCGTGGATGTAGACGGAAGAAAAGTAAAGGCGCTGGACACCTTCGTTTATCACTTACAAATGTGCACCATGTGTGGTTTGTGCATACCTGCCTGCCCCACCGATGCCATTGTAATGGCCAATACATTTGAACACGCAGTTTTTGATAGGTCAAAACTGACCAAAGTCTTGAATAATCCTGGTTCTAAAATTATGGACGGCATTAAATAATGGCAACGAGCGCAATTATATTTTACACCATTTCAGGAGTGATGATCATCTTCTCCCTGCTGGCCGTTACCAGCCGGAGAATTCTTCGCGCTGCTGTTTACCTGCTTTTTGCATTGGCCGGAACAGCCGCGTTATATTTTATGGTCGACTACCAGTTTTTAGCGGCCGTTCAGCTTATCGTATATGCCGGTGGTATTGTGGTGTTGATCATTTTCTCCATTTTATTAACCACCCACATTAATGAGAAACTTGAAAAGCCAGCCTGGGGCAAAGTATTCATTACAGCAACGCTTGCATTAGGTGGGTTGGTACTTACGCTATTTATATTAACCAATCATGAATTTGTTTTAGGTACTGAGCCTTTAGCCGAAGCAACTGTAAGTGTTATTGGTGAACGCTTGCTGGGTTACAAGGCGGGTGGGTATGTGCTTCCCTTCGAGGTAATCAGTATTTTATTATTGGCCGCTATGGTTGGCGCTATCGTTATCGCTAAACGTAACGCAACAAAATCATGATGGAGCATGTACCCATATCACATGTTTTGATGGTTACGTCTACCATGTTTTTTATTGGCGCTTATGGCTTTCTTACCAGGCGTAACCTGGTGACTATGTTGATTGGTGTTGAACTCATGTTGAATGCAGTGAATATCAACTTTGTGATTTTCGACCGGTACCTTTTCCCCAACCAGATTGAAGGTCACTTCTTTGCCTTGTTTATTATTGCCATTGCTGCCGCTGAAGCAGCCGTGGCCATAGCTATATTCATTAATCTGTATAGAAATATTCGTTCTATTGATGTGGAAGAAGTTGATAAAATGAAAAACTGACCATGGGTTATTCTGTTACCATATTCATTCTGATACTTCCGCTTACCGTGTTTGTTTTAAATGGACTATTGAGTAACAAACTTCCTCAATGGCTGGCCGGTTGGCTGGCTACGATAAGTATCGGAGTTGCTACTGTACTGGCTTGGCTCACAGCATACAACTATTTCTTTCAATCATCTTCTTACGAAAAATTAATTCCAGTTCGCTTTACATGGCTTCGGTTTACCGAAACCCTGCAAATTGATATGGGTATTTTACTGGATCCCATTTCGGTAATGATGCTCGTAGTGATCACTACAGTTTCCTTGATGGTATTTTTGTACAGCATGGGCTACATGCAAGGCGAAAAAGGATTTGTTCGATACTTTTCCTTCCTTTCCCTTTTCAGCTTCTCCATGCTGGGATTGGTGGTGGCTACCAATTTGTTTCAACTCTATATGTTCTGGGAATTGGTGGGTGTTTCTTCTTATTTGCTCATTGGATATTATTACGATAAACCTGAGGCAGTTGCTGCCGCAAAAAAAGCATTCATCGTTACTCGCTTTGCCGACTTTGGCTTTCTTGTTGGTATTCTCCTGCTCTCCTACTACACGGGTACATTTGACTTTACCGAAATCACTAATCCAGAAAATGCCACCATTGCCGGTATGACTGGAATCTCCTTTATGGGATTGTCCGTTCTTACCTGGGCGCTCATACTCATCTTCATGGGCGGTGCAGGTAAATCAGCTATGTTTCCATTACACATCTGGCTGCCTGATGCCATGGAAGGGCCAACTCCCGTTTCTGCCTTGATACACGCTGCTACCATGGTTGTAGCCGGTGTGTTTCTGGTAGCACGCATGTTTCCGGTGTTTAGCTTTCATGCTCCTGAAGCGCTGGATGCCGTGGCCTTCATTGGTGCTTTCACGCTTTTGTTCGCGGCTATCATTGCGTGCACCCAAACCGATATCAAACGGATACTTGCCTTTTCCACCATGTCGCAAATCGGGTATATGATGCTGGCGCTTGGTGTATCAGGTTATGGCAGCGATGGCCTTGGTTTTACAGCCTCGATGTTTCATTTGTTTACCCATGCTTTCTTTAAAGCCTTATTGTTTCTTGGGGCCGGTAGCATCATTCATGCAATTCACAAAAATGATATCCGTGAAATGGGCAATCTGCGAAAGCATCAACCCATTACCCACATCGTATTCTTAATAGCTTGTTTGGCCATTGCGGGAATTCCTCCGTTTGCCGGATTCTTTAGCAAGGATGAAATTCTTGCGGCAGCCTTCGCTTCAAATCCCATTTATTTTGGCATTGCCACATTAGCCGCAGGGCTCACCGCATTTTATATGTTCCGTTTATACTTTCTGGTATTCTGGGGCAATGAACGAAACTATGAACACAACCCACACGAATCATCGGCACTTATGCTCATACCCATGATCGTGTTAGCAATTGGATCCATATTTACCGGATTCATTCCCTTCGGAAACTTCGTATCATCTGACAACCAACCACTACATGCACATCTCAATGTAACAGTCGCCATCATCTCCATTGCAGTAGCTATTTTGGGTATTGCTGTGGCGTGGGGCTTTTATAAAAAAGAATCTGTACTACCTGAAAAAATATCCAACACATTTGGCGCACTTTATCACGCAGCGGTTCGGAAATTCTATATCGATGAAATTTACCTTTTCATCACCAGGAAAATTATTTTCAATTTAATTTCACGGCCTATTGCCTGGTTCGATAAGCACATGATTGATGGATTCATGGACTTTACTGCCTCAGCCACCAACTGGGTCTCAAAGGAAATCAAGGGCCTGCAATCAGGGCAACTACAGCATTACGCCTATATATTTTTATCGGGGGTTATTCTTATCGTATTGGTAATGATTTTTACAAACACCTGAGATTATGTTGCTGATACCCCTCATTGTTATTCCTGCCCTTACTGCACTAGCAGTTATGTTCGCGCGTAATGCGCAGCAGGTTAAAACACTGTCAGCAACGGGCATGAGCATTCAACTTGTTCAATCTTTCTATCTGTTGTATGAATTTCTGAAAGAACGGTCTGCCGGAAATACAGAAACCGTTTTATTTGGTAACCGGTTGGAGTGGTACCCCAGTTTGCATATTTCATTTGATTATGGTGTAGACGGTATTTCCGTAGCCATGATCCTGCTGACTTCCATAGTAATCTTCACCGGGGTTTTTGCCAGTTGGGAAGTAAAAGATCAGGCCAAAGAATTTTTTGCTTCCCTGATCATTCTTGCCACCGGTGTATTTGGGTTTTTCATTTCCCTTGACCTATTTGTGATGTTCTTATTCTTTGAACTGGCGGTTATCCCGATGTATTTGTTGATCGGCATTTGGGGCAGTGGCAAGAAAGAATACAGTGCCATGAAGCTTACGCTGATGCTGATGGCCGGGTCTGCCCTGTTGGTTGTCGGTATACTCGGTATCTATTTCCATTCCGATGTAAACGGTTCGCACAGCTTTAACATCATTGACCTGGCCAACCAAAATTTCCCAATGGAAATGCAACGCATTTTCTTTCCACTCACCTTCATTGGCTTTGGCGTGATAGGTGCGTTGTTTCCTTTCCACACCTGGTCGCCTGATGGTCACAGCTCCGCACCCACTGCCGTTTCCATGCTGCATGCAGGAGTATTAATGAAGCTTGGCGGATATGGTTGTTTGAAAGTAGCCATCTACTTAATGCCACAAGCCGCCAACGATATGGCCTGGATATTTTTAATTCTTACTTCCATTTCGGTGATCTATGGCGCATTGGGTGTGATTGCACAAACTGACTTAAAATACATCAATGCGTATTCTTCCGTAAGCCATTGCGGGTTGGTATTGTTTGCTTTACTGATGCTGAATAAAACCGCCAGCAATGGGGCGGTGCTTCAAATGATTTCGCACGGATTGATGACCGCACTTTTCTTTGCCTTGATCGGCATGTTGTATTCACGAACACACACCCGTATTGTGCATGAAATGGGTGGATTGATGAAGGTGTTACCTTTCTTATCGGTGTGTTATGTTATCGCGGGTTTGGCTTCACTCGGTTTACCCGGGCTGAGCGGTTTTGTTGCCGAGATGACGATTTTTGTGGGCGCGTTCCAGCATCCGGATATGTTTCATCGGGTGATCACCATCATTGCCATTTCTTCTATTGTGGTTACAGCCGTTTATATTCTCAGGGTTGTGGGTGGATTACTGATGGGGCCGATTAAAAACCAGGAGTACCATCATCTTAAGGATGCCACCTGGTATGAAAGGCTGGCAACCGTTACGTTGATCGTGGCTATTTTGATTATAGGTATTGCACCCTTGTGGCTTTCGGATATAATTATGGAAAGCCTGGGGGTAATATTAGATTGATGATTTTAGATTTTAGATTTCGGATTTGTGAAGATCTTAAAATCTAAAATCATCAATCAAAAATCGTAAATTAAAAAATATGAGTCTGAATGAACTCATGATTATGCGACACGAATGGGCCTTGGTGGCTGTCGTATTGCTATTATTGATTTTTGAAATCGCTCTGCCTGATGATGGTAAGAAGAAAATAAACTTTATTGCTGCAATATTGGTGGCTGCTGTAACCATTATTGGATTTTTACCAGCCGAATCGGGCTCGTTGTTCGGGGGCATGTATGTAACCGATCCGCTTCGCATGTTCATGAAGAACATTCTTAACATCGGTGTGTTGCTCATCATTTTACAAAGCGTGAACTGGCTCAGCCAGGAATTATACAACGATCGCTCCTCAGAGTTTTATATGCTTACGTTCTCGAGTTTGATTGGTGTAAGTTACATGATCTCTTCTGGGCACTTTCTTATGTTTTATCTTGGGTTAGAACTAACCACCATTCCCATTGCGGCATTGGCTTCGTACGAACAATTCAAGACCAAATCGGCAGAAGCGGGCATTAAGCTAATTCTTTCATCGGCCTTTTCATCTGCTATCCTGCTCTTTGGTATTTCTGTATTATTCGCAGCTAACGGAAACCTGTATTTTGAATCGTTCCAGCTATCGGATTCTGTTATGAATATTTTAGGCTTTATCTTCTTCTTCTCCGGGCTTGCTTTTAAGATTAGTATTGTTCCCTTTCATTTATGGACAGCCGATGTGTATGAAGGTAGCCCAACCAATGTTACGTCATACTTATCCGTTATTTCCAAAGGCTCCGCCATTTTCATTTTGGTTATCGTATTGTTCACGGTGTTTAATTCCATTCAAATGCTGTGGCAGGATGTGCTCTACGCTACCGCCATCCTTACCATGACGATCGGTAACCTGTTTGCCATCCGGCAGCAAAACCTGAAGCGCTTCCTTGCCTTTTCCTCCATTGCCCAGGCCGGGTTTATTATGCTTGGCGTTATCAACGCATCAGCATTAGGTATGGCCACGGTAATTTATTTTATAGTGGTTTATGTTTTCTCCAACCTGGCGGCCTTTGGGGTTATTCAAACCGTAGGACATGCATCCGGCAAAGTTACCATTGATGATTACAACGGGTTGTACAAAACCAATCCGCAACTAAGTCTGGTAATGATGCTTGCCCTTTTTTCACTGGCGGGCATTCCCCCGTTGGCCGGATTTTTTGGAAAGTTCTTTTTATTCACTGCAGTGGCTGAAAGTGGATTCTACGTACTCTTAATGATAGCCGTACTTAACGCGGTAATCTCGTTGTATTATTACCTGCTGGTCGTAAAAGCCATGTTTATCAATGTCAATGAAAATCCGATTGCCCCTTTTAAAAGCGATTATGGGATGCGGATATCCTTGGTGATTTGTGTTGCGGGTATACTGGCAACCGGATTTTACAGTCCGGTGTTTGAATACATTAAAAACCTTTGCGAAACTTTCTGATGGCACTTGATAAATTCCAACACCCCACCAAAGAAATTGACGGCAAGACTTTCCGCATTATTGAAACGGGTATTTCTAAAAGCCGTGCCGATTTTCTTATTCAGTTACTCATGCATAACAAACTGGAAACTATACTGGAAACTGATCCTCCAAAAGAAGGTACAGAACAGACCTACACGATTATCACGCCTGATGTTACGTTCAACCCCATCGTAAAAGTTTACAACCGTGAACTGCGCACATTAAGCGGCCACCGCGTTACCCCCGACATCTGGAACCAGCTAACCGACAAACCAGAGCCGAATTATTGGGATCTTACTAAGAAGTAGGGCAGTCTTTTTGATCGCATCACTCACCCTCTAACGGCCGCTTCTTGATCATGCCACCCTTAATATCGTTAACACTGTTCTCTACCACGAAAGCATTCTCATCAATCTTGGCAATTTCAGTTTTCATTTTCTGGAGTTCCAGGCGCGTAATAACGGTATAAATCACATCATAATCTTTGGTACGATGCCCGGTTTTTCCGTATCCGCCACTACCTTTCAAAATAGTTACTCCCCTTCCCATTTTACCGGTAATGGCACGCTTGATTTCATCACTGCGCTCGGAGATGATCATCACACTGGTGTATTCTTCAATACCGTGTACAACAAAGTCAACTGTTTTGGAAGCCACCAGGTAGGTAAGTATGGCATACAAGGCCGTTTCAATATTGATGACATAGGCTGCCACCGAAAAAATTACAATGTTGAAAATCAGGATGAAGTCACCCACGGTAAGAGTGGTTTTTCGGCTACTGTAAATGGCCAGCACTTCAGTACCATCAAGTACACTACCACCGCGTATGGAAAGGCCTATACCGGCTCCCAGAAAAAATCCACCAAACACGGAGATTAACAATTTGTCGGAAGTAATAATAGGAAATTCAAGAAAGCGCAACACAACAGCCAACAGAAAAATTGCGAGTAATGTTTTTGCAGCGAACTTTTTTGACACCTGTGTGTAGGCTATTACCACAAAGGGTAAATTAATAATGAATACGAGGTATGCTAAATTTATTTCGGTGAGAACATTCACCAGTAAGGAAATACCCATTACTCCTCCATCCAAAAATTTATTTGGAAGCAAGAAGCCCTTCAATCCGAACCCAGCCGCCAAAACACCCGAGGAAATAAACAGGGTGTCTTTAATCATCCGCTCAATGTTGATTCTGCGGATGCGTAGTGCGCTTAACTGATTCCATCGCTGCTGACTGCCCATAATGCTAAAAATAACACTTCGATGGTCAATTCGCCAATGGGTTAATTGGGCAATTCGTTGATGCGTTGATTTGATGCTGAAAAAGTCAACCTCAAAATGATTACTGTTTGATGTGCTTAATAATTAACCTTCGCCCTATACCCGTACAGACACTCTTCTCCTAGAAGAGAGGGGAAAGGATGAGGTAATCAAGGGATTATGCTGAATAAAAAATGTGAGCATCCGATTTATATCCCAAACTTTGGTTCCCGCTGATCCCGCGAATCTTCGCAGAAAACTATCTGCGTTTATCAGCGAAATCCGCGGGGTAATAATAGCAGACAATGGTTTAGGGTATTTTTGCTAAGACTCAGATAAAAAAAGCCAACCTGAAACATCAGATTAGCTTTTTAATCCATCAGCTAATTAACAAATTAGCTAATCATCTCATTAACTTATCATTTCTTAACACCAGGTGAACGTTGCAAAAATTCATCGTACAACTCCGTCTGGCGGCTTACCATCGGCATCTGCCAGCCTTCAATAAACACATGTTGTACCTGCGTTTTTGTTTCGAAAGGATCGCCATCACAAACAAAAAGCGTGGCACTCTTACCGGTTTCGATGGAACCTAACTTATCGGCCACACCAAAAAGTTGTGCCGGCACAATGGTAACGGCCTTCAATGCTTCTTCCCGTCCCATGCCATAGGCAGCAGCAAAACCTGCATGATAGGGCAAGTTGCGATAGTTCATGTTACGATCACCGGCCTGAAGGGCAACGGTTACACCTGCCTTACGCATTAACCCCGGGTTGGCATACGGACGATCATAACGATCATACTCACGGGTCGGCAAGCTTTGTACCGGACCGGCAATTACCGGAATTTTTGCTTTGGCAAGTTCATCGGCCACGCGCCAGCCTTCTGAAACACCGGAGAAGATCACTTTCTTCACCTTCTTTTCCTGAACCCATTTAATGGCAGCCTGAATATCCTTTGAGGCATTAACATCGACTAGCAACGTACGCTCACCGCGAACAACAGGTAATAGGGCAGCAAGCTGAGGATAGTATTCAACCTTGCCCTTATTGGCCGAATCCAGTTTATGGTATTGAACGGCCTTCTCCCACACCTCGTTTATTTTTGCCAGACTCTTTTCATTGGCCTTTTTAATATCCTCATCCGATCTGCGATCGAAGAATCCTCTTCTTCCGGTGGCCGGAAAATTCATCACTACCGCATCGAACCCGGCATACATTTGATCGGGTGTGTAGCCATGCAGATTGATCAGGGAAGCCGTTCCGGAAAACAATCCGCCTTGCGGAACAACCAATGTTGTGGTCACCCCGCTCACACGTGTAATGGGTATAGCAACTGCGTTGGGGTTAACAGCGGCAAGAGCTTTCATCTGAGGAATCACATCGCCAACTTCGTTGTAGTCGTTAGTGCGGGGATCGGAGCCTACTTCAGAAAGACCAAGTATGGAACCGCCATCAATCATGCCCGGGTAAATAAATTTTCCTTTACAATCGATAACCGTAGCACCTTGCGGAATGGTAACGTTGGTTCCCACTGCCGTAATTTTTCCATCACTGATAACCACCGTTCCGTTTTGGATAACACCTTTGGTTATGGTTTCAATGGTGGCTCCTGTCAGGGCAAATGTTCCGCTTTTACCTTTAGGGCTTTGCGCGTGTAGCGTATGGGTCAGGACTGTAAAAATTAATAGAAGTGCCGACAATTTTATAATTGTAGTTCTCATTTCTCCAAAAGGTTAAAGCCAAACAATTTTGCGGTTTCATACACGGCACCTTGCATGCAACTTTCATGATCATGACCGGAGCTGGTGTGCAGCGTAACATCAATGGTCTGCCTGGGATCAACATAAATGCGCTGATCATCGGCATCCTTTTCGCGATCAAAGCGAACTATGCCATCCACAATCGTGACCATAGGAATCGTATAAATGGAAAGCGGATGGTTTTTGAAGATGGCGATATCTGCTTCCTTGCCCACTTCAATGGAACCCACCCGACTATCAATACCCAATTGTTTGGCTGGGTTAATGGTAATCAATGCCAATGCTTCATCATCGGTAAGCTGACCATACTTTTGTGTTTTGCCCGCCTCGTGGTACAAGTGGCGCATCAGTTCGCCATCATCGGAGTTGATGGAGGTTGTAACACCATTGCGGGTTAAAATGGCCGCGTTATAGGCTGTTGAGTAATACACTTCAAACTTATATGCCCACCAATCGGAAAATACGGATGCCCCTGCACCGAATGCAGCCAACTCAGGTGCTACTTTAAAGCCTTCATTTACGTGCTGGAACACCAGGCGCTTAATACCAAAATCTTTGCAAACATTTAACAACATGTAAATTTCATCGGCCCGATACGAATGGCAGTGAATGATGATGTTGCCGCGTAAAATATCGGCCATGGTTTCAAGGCGTTTGTTGTAGGCTGGCGGTGTGCCCCGAAAACCTTTTTGCACTTTGGCTTTGTTGTAGGCATCCCATGCTTCCATATAAGCCTTGCCTTGTGAGAAAGCCTCACGGATAACAAACTCAACGCCCATACGGGTACGCGGTACAATGCCGTTGCCGCTTCCATGGACACGCGTAGGATTTTCACCCAAAGCAAACTTAATGGTTCGCGGGGCACCTTCCATTTTCATGGCTTCCGGATCTTTTACGCCATAGCGAAGCTTCAATGTTTCACATTCACCTCCAATGGCATTGGCCGAGCCATGCATGGCGTGAATAGCGGTTACACCTCCGGCCAAAGCCCGGTATAAACCCACCTGAAATGGGTTCACGGCATCGCCCGTGAAAACTTCGGCCGTTACCGGTGCAGTAGCTTCGTTGATGGCATCAATACCGGCATGCGAATGCGCATCAATAATGCCTGGCATTACAAACATGCCGGCAGCATCAATAACGCGAAAACCAGATGGTGCGGCAATTGCTTTTCCAATCTGGCTGATCTTACCGTCACGCACCAATACATCGGTGTTTTCAAGGGTTCCTTTGGTTACGGTTAATACCGTGCCTCCTTTTATCAGCACGTTGCCACGTTCCACTTGTGCCTGCACAAGGCTTACCGAGGCGAAAACTATACATGTTATTAATATCCTTTTCATAATGCTTGCTGATTATTGGTTAGGGTCTTTTGAACCTTTCATCGGGAAACTTCCGAAGTTGCCTACCGACATGGTTCCTTCAAAGTCGTTGCCATCAATAGTAAGGCTCACTTCAATGGTCATGGTGCCTCCACCCGCATTAAAACCGAACGTAAACGTCATGGAATTTCCTTCTACCACAATGGAGTTCAATTCCGTTTCCTGACCACTCATGCTGTTGGTAATCGTGCCGGAATACGATCCGCCATCATTTTTGATTTTAATTACACCGGTTGAGTTACCTTGTGGTGTTTCGGTGGTGTATGACCACTTGCCGTTCGGATCGGCCTTTTTACCATTTCCGTTTTTGGCATCCGTCTTCTTCTCCTCTTTAACTTCATATTTGTACATCACACCATCCACAAACACATAACGCACTTTTGATTTTTCGTTAAAGTATGACTTATCGGTAATGACCAGGTTGGCGATTTTTCCATTGTCTACCGTACCCACACGGTCAGCAATGCCCAGCAGTAGTGCCGGTGTGGTGGTAAGTGCCGCAAGGGCCTGGTCTTCGGTTAAACCGGCAGCGATCATCCTGCGCAGGTTGGCGGGTATATCTTTTGCTTTTGCAGAGGCGGTAGAAAAACCAAACGTAATACCGGCTTTCTGGAAAACCGATGCCTGTGCTGTATACTGTGCAATAGTTTCGGCTTTTCTTTTTTCGAGTGCTTCCTTTTCGGCATCTGCCGGTTTTTTTGATTCCTCTTTCTTCTCGTCTTTTTTCTCTTCCTTAACAGCTTCAGGCAAATCAAGACTTAAGAAAACTTTTGCATTGGCTGCTTTAATTTTATTGAGCATATCCCAACCTTCTTTTACATCGCCCAATACAACGTTAAAGCCAAGGTCTTTTTGCAAAAGTATTATCCGATTGATATCAAGGTTGCGTTCGGCCTTAAACAACACAGGCACGCGCTTATCGATAACCGGGTAAAATGCTTCCAGTATTTTATCACTAACCGGCCGCTCAAGGCCAGCACGGTTAGAAGCATACAAATTCTCGTACGCTTTTGCCTGTGAGGCTTGACGGTACAACTCACGGTATTTGGACATCACACCAATAACGGTATTTGGATAAACACGCTGGGCAGGAGTCAACTCTGAATAAAAAGCAGAATTGCCCGACAACACCATGTCATTGGCAGAAGCCCCACCCAATTGAATGATTGCCGCGCTGCCTGGAAGCATACCACCATAGGGTACAACCTGTGCCGTGGTGAATCCAAGTGCACGTAAATCCTCAACGGATTTCTCTGCAGGGTTTAATGAAGTGCGAACATCGTTTTGTGGAGTAATTCCTGCCTGTGCAGGCTCCGGATTACCCGGATCTTTCGGACGCTCACGATTAGGCTCCTCTTTAGGCTTAGTAACCCCCACGCGCGAATAGCCATCAATAAAACCGGCATATACATACATACTGTCGGCCTTAATAACTATAGCATCGGCAGGGATGGCCAGGTTCTTACCAACATTTTGAATAATGCCGTTACGGATAATAACGGTGCCCATATCTACCTTTCGGCCGGGGCCCTGATAAATGTTTACATTGGTGATGGCATACGTTCGGGTAACGGGGGCCAACTTAACCTCCTCCTGCGCATATACGCCCAGGAATGTCCAGCAAAGCAACAAGGCAAGCCATTGCCGGGGTATTCGGTAAAATCGATTCATGAAACTTAGTTTAAGATTAGGAACTACCCCGGCAAGATAGAGCGATTGGCTTATCCGGTCAACCAGAATACATGGATGGCTTATTTTTTCATTCGATGGTCATGACTGCAAGAAAAAGCATGTTTAGAGCTATTTAAATCCTGTTAACAAAAATCTGTCTGTTATGTGACTTAAGTCATACATGAGCCGTTGGCACCAAAGCATATTTGTTGAAAATAGAGCAAATGAATACCAACCATTCGTATACCGTAAACCTGGGCTGGCGTCACGACCGGCAGGGTATTTTATCATCCGAAGAACTGGATAATACCGTTGAAGTTGCCACACCCCCACCCTTTCCCAAGGGCGTTGAAGGTATTTGGTCACCCGAGCACTTATTTACAGCAGCAGTTAGCAGTTGCCTCATGACGACCTTTTTGGCAATTGCCGAAAACTCAAAGCTGGAATTTGAAAGTTTTACCTGCAAGGCAATTGGCACGCTTGCCTTGGTTGATGGCAAGTATAAAATGACAGAAATCTTGCTGGAGCCTCACTTGGTTATTGTGCATGAAAAAGATGGTGATCGGGCTGGACGGGTTTTGCAAAAAGCCGAAGCAGCCTGCCTGATCACAAATTCAATTACTGCCAGGGTAATTATGAAGCCCACCATCATGCTCGGTGGGTTGATTCCCGAAGTTTAAACCCATTCATATTGTAGTGTTCTTTCAAAAGCCTCAATCAATTGCTTTCCAAATTGAGTTGAATGCAGTCGAAATGCACCTTACCCCAAATGACGGGCAAATGACGGGGTAAATCCGCTATCCCCAACGGGTATTAGCCGTATCATTGCAAAGCTAAACCGTATTGTACAATGCAACAGCCCGAACTCGGCAGGCGCTTAACCGCCCTGCGAAAGGAACTAAACCTCACCCAGGAAGAACTTGTAGAAAAAAGTAATGTGAGCGTGCGCACCATCCAACGCATAGAAGCAGGGGAAGTGTTGCCGCGCGTATCCACTGTTAAAATCCTGCTGAACGCCTTGGGGGAATCGCCTGAAACATTTTTAACGAAACCCACTAACATGGAAACAAAAACTGAACAATTGGAACATTCCGGTCGCGGTATACTGCTGACGTCTGTGATTGCCGGAGCCATTTATCTTGCGGTAGAAATTTGCTTAACCGCGATGGATATTGCATGGCTGACGAAGGATCGTTCATGGGAACAATGGATTAACCTGGTGTACATAGGCTTAAGCATTGTTATGATGACTTCGTACATCTTATTTGCCCGTGGATTCATCCTTTTAAGTAAACTCTTCGAAAACAAATTACTTACCCTTGGCGCCTACCTGATGATGGCAACTGTACTGGGTGTTGGTATACTGGATAGTGTAACACTTTTCTCTGATAGCACAGAACAATTATGGTTGCCGTATTCCATAGCAGCCATTGTTTCGGGAACATTAACCATTGTATTTGGTATTGCACTCCTGCGCCTTCAGGATGGTATGGGTGAACTGGCGCGTGCTGCAGGCATTCTTGAAATACTTATTGGTTGTACGCTGGTTACGGTATTGCTTTTCTTTATTGCTTACGTGATTATGATTCCGGCCATTATTGTAGAGATACTGGTGCTGTACCGGGGGTATGAGTACTTATCCAAATCACCAACAAGCCAGGTGGCGCTGAGTGCTTGATATTTTAAGCGCGCAAAAACCAAGATTTTAACCACATAGAAACATAGAACACATAGTTGATCAATGCTATGGTTCTATGTGGTTATACCTTTCACAAATCTTTTTCAGTGAGTAAAGAATTTTGTATGAAAGAAAAAATCATCAAATATGCCATTGCTGTAATCATCCTCTCCTTCGTCTGGACAAGTATAACAGTCTATGGTTCATTAAACGGCTGGTGGCATAAACCCCTCACAAAAAACATTGACTCAGATTCATTTGCTACCGCAGTCAAAGAGATTTGTCATAAGGAATTCATTGGAAACTTTGCCATGGCAATCATGAAGAATGGTGAAGTTGAAAAGGAGCTTTTTTATTCCCATAATAAACCAGTAGACAGAAACACAATTTTTCAGGTCTCATCTCTTTCAAAATTTGTATCTGCCGTGGGGATAATGAAACTGACTGAAATGGGAAAAATAAAACTGGATACTCCTGTTAGTATATACCTTACAAGGTGGCAGTTACCACCAAGCAAATTTGATATTGAACAAGTAACCACTAGAAAACTTCTTAGCCACACCGCTGGTTTAACGGATGAACTTGGCTATAGTGGTTTTGCAAACCCAGATTCAGTGCAAACGCTCGAAGCATCACTTACCAAAGCAAAAGATGCAGACGAGGGGAGAAGTGGTAAGGTAGAAGTTGGGATCCAGCCCGGCTCCCGGTGGAAATACTCAGGTGGTGGTTATACCCTCCTGCAACTATTGGTGGAAGAAACAAGCGGTCAATCATTCAACGATTTTATGGTGGGCAATTTGTTCAAGCCGCTGAACATGACCAGCAGCACGTTCATAATGAATGATACTTTAAATAACAGGCTATGTGAGTTCTTCAATAGTAACAGGACGTCCGCGCCTCATTTCTACTACTCATCGTTAGCTGCGGCATCACTTTACACATCACTAGCTGATTTGGAAATTTTCTTTCAATTATTTCTACGTGGCAAGAATGGAGAACCCATCGGTAGAGGTCTGTTGAGCCCTTCAACCCTAAAGTCCATGAGAGAGGCCCACTGGGACATCATGGGTGAAAAAATATTTGGCTTAGGTTGCATGCTCTATATAGGTATAGAAAATAATGAAGACATCTTTGGGCATGATGGAAAAAGTACACCACCAATCAACACAGCCATTAGGATCAACCCTGTTACAGGCGATGGAATAATTGTTTTGGAAACCGGCAATCCCGATCTGGCAACCCGAATAGCAAGCGATTGGGTATTTCTGAAAACAGGAAAAGTTGACACGTTGCTCTTTACCATGCAATTGGGTAAACTGGTTAACATGTTACTCATCGGAGTGATTTTAATTATGCTTGCTGTTATAGGAATGGGGTTGAAAAGAAATTGATTCAACCCACCCGCTTCGCCTTATACCCATCCTTCACCAACAACTGCACCACACGGTCGCGAAAATCACCTTGTATAATAATTTCACCATCTTTCACTGAGCCTCCGGTACCGCATTTGTTCTTCAGGTTTTTTCCAAGTGTTTCTAAATCAGCTGCCGTGCCGATGAAGCCGGTAACCAGTGTTACTTGCTTGCCCGCCCTGCCGCTTTTGTCCAACATAACTTTCAGTTGCTGTTGTTGCGGAGGTAAGGTTGTGGCTTCGACATCATGTTTGTAGTTATAGTCAAAATCCGAAGCAGTAGAGTACACTACACCTTCGCGGTTTTTCCAGTCGTTTTTTTTGGCCATGATCATTCAATAATACCGCAGTAAAAGTAATGAGGAATATAGTGATACGATATACCCTGAAGGCCGTTATCTTTGAAACGCCTTACAAACACTGCTTTAAATATATGAATAGCCGAACTACGTTTACGATCGGTGCTGCATTAGGAATGTTGGGTGTAGCCGTAGGTGCTTTTGGCGCACATGCAATAAAACCCATGCTTATTGAAACTGGTCGCGTAGATACGTTTGAACTGGCCGTACGTTACCAGTTTTACCACGCGCTGGCCTTATTGGTTGCCGGTATACTGCAGCATCTATTTCGTGTTACACTTTTTGCGTATGCTTCGCGCTTGTTCGTTGCAGGCGTTTTCTTATTCAGCGGCAGTTTATACCTGTTGTGCTTTACACAAATTAAAACCTTTGCTATGATCACACCCATAGGCGGTGTGGCATTAATTGCCGGTTGGCTATGCCTGCTGGCAGGTATTTACAAAATACGCTAACAAAAAAGCCATCCTTCACAGAATGGCTTTAGCTGATTCTTTACCCGGACGGAGTTAATTTGGGTTCTTCGCCAGGATGTTGGTCACAAATGAAATCAGGTTGTCGTCATTCACGGCATTGGAAACTACCGTAACCGTTTTGTTTTGGCGACCCATTTTGCCCGTGCTGTTAAACCCAATTTTTATTTCTCCCTTTCCACCCGGGGGGATTGGGTTTTTAGGCCACGAAGGGGCTGTGCAACCACAGGTAACCTGAATATTCGAAATGATAAGCGGCTCGTTACCGGTATTGGTAAACTTAAACACATGCTCCACCTGGTCGCCCTGGAAAATATCCCCAAAATCGTGGGTGTTTTTTTCAAAGGTGAGTACAGGGCCATTTGTTTTGGAAGTAGTGGCTTGCTTATCCTGCGCATATGTGCCTGAAGCAAGGGCAACCATCAGTAAGAAAACAAAGAACTTTTTCATGGGATTAATTTTTTCAAAGTTACAATCGCTGAACAACTATTTTGCCAATAAAGTGCAAATTTCTAAAAGATTCGTGACTTTGCCGTCCATCTTGAATTATCCCCGCAGGTAAGCCACATGGATAAGAATGTTAATACCCTTTACGGCAATAAGGTACGTGTTCGTGTTTCCGGGCTTTGCTGGGAGGAAAATTCACTGCTGCTGGTCAACCATAGCTTGTATAAAGGCCAGGATTTTTGGGCACCCCCGGGGGGTGGCCTTGATTTTGGCCAGCATATGGAAGACTGTTTGAAACGGGAGTTTATGGAGGAGACAGGATTACATATAAAAGTTGACGGTTTCCGGTTCGTGACCGAGTTTGTAAACCCTCCCCTCCATGCCATTGAATTGTTTGCCGATGTAAGCGTTACCGGAGGCAGGCTAAGTACAGGTTCGGACCCTGAAATGCAACCGGAAAATCAGATTATCAAGTCAGTAGAATTTGTTCCCTGGGATGTAATTATGGCCATGCCCGAGGCTGAAAAACACGGCATTTTGAAGCATTGCAAAACCCATGAAGAATTAAAAAACCTGACCGGTTTTTATGGAATATAATTCTCCAAACACGGATTTTACCTTGTTTTTTACCCCTTAAAATAATTATACTTGTGACCTTAAACCGAAACTGATGAACCTTTCAAAAATACTCGCTTACGTTCTTTTTGCCGTTAGCTTAGCCTTAGCCTATTACCTGTATAACAGCATTAATTCAACTATTGAGTTTCGCGAGAAAATCGTTTCCACCGAGCGGCAAATCACCGATAAACTCTCGGTTATCCGTGAAGCCCAAAAAGTATACCTCGAACAGCACGGTAAGTACACCAGCAATTGGGATTCGCTTATCAACTTCATCGAAAATGGTACTGTGCCCATCATCGTTAAAACCGAAACCATCATCCCCAAAAGCTATGGTGTTGATAGTGTATTGGTTAAGATAGATACCATCGGCCAGGTATCTGCAAAAGAAAAAATCTTCAGGAAAACATATGCTGTAAATGCTGCTGACAATGGTACTTTTCTGGGCTTTTTGAAAAATGAGGGTGACTATGTGGTGAAAGGAACAAAGTCGTATCGCTTGCGCAGGGAGTCAAACGACCGTGTGGAAGAATTCAGCTTCCTGGATAAAGGAACCATCAGCAGCCTGGCTAAAATCAGTTCAGGCGATAAGGTAAAAAAGGGCCAAAACCTCATTACCTTCTGGGATTACCAATTAAACCCTGATGTTGACATCAAAAACCTTTCGAAAGTTCCGGGCTCCGACAAGAGCTTTGACATTTTTACCAAGCAAATTGATCGGAACAACATTAAAGTTTGGGTTATTGAAGTAAAGGATCCTGCCCCGATCAATCCTGAACGCAGGGAGGAGAACGAAGCCAAAAACAGAAAGCCACTGCGCTTTGGTTCACGCACTGATGTAACCACAGCCGGAAACTGGGAATAACTTGCAAAGCCTTGCCGCGTTTAAGCTGATAAAAAAAATCAAGGATGATCGTTTTGAAGAAGACAACATCCACGACTACTCCTTATTGGTAAATGTTGGCGCGCGCGATGTTCAGGTTGCCGTTGTAGACGGGGCTGACAAGCGGATTTTATTCCTGGAAGACTATGTTCTTCCATCCGTGTCTTCCAATGAAGATTTACTGAACACCCTCGATCAACTGTTTGACCATCATGCCTTTTTAAAAGCAGGTTTCTGGAAGGCCATAAAACTTGCGGTCAAAAATCAAAAACTGGTTCAGGTACCACAAACCTTGTTTGCCCCGGAATCAGCAGCCGACTACCTGAAATTTAATGCGCATGTAAATAAAAACCGCGAAGAAGTTTTGGCCGTGGCCATGAAAAACAGCCAGGCAGTAACTGTATTTGCCGTTCAAAAAGAAATGACCGCCTGGCTGGAGGCACTTTATCCGCAAAAACAATTCACCGTCCTCCACCAATCGGCTGCCCTTATTGAAGGGGTGATGCACTATGCTGCCTCACGAAACGACAACCCTTTGTACCTTTATGTTGATCGGTTCAAGCTGCACATTTTATCGGTTAACGAAAATAAACTGGTGTACTACAACCAGTTCAGCATCCTTAGCTTTCAGGACTATATCAAATACATTATGCTGGTTATGAAAACACTGGAAATGGACCAACAAACCAGCAAAGTAATTATGTGGGGATATATTGGTAAAAACTCACCCCATTACCATGAGTTTTACAAGTACATTCAAAACGTAACCTTTGGTGAACGGCCCACGCACCTTACGTTCGGATATCTGTTTGATGAAGTTCAGGACCACCACTTTCTGGACCTCTATAGCATTGACCTGTTTTAACCACTTTGGTTATCCGTAAGCATTTGCCGACCTTTAACCGATAACTCCTGCCCCATGAAACGTATTGCGCTATTCCCCGGCTCATTTGATCCCTTTACGAGAGGCCATGAAGATATTGTTTTAAGAGGCCTTAAACTTTTTGATGAAATCATTGTGGCCATCGGCTACAACAGCGGCAAAAGCGTTCGCTATTTTGAAATTGAGCTGATGCTGGAGTGCATCCGCAAAACATTTGTTAACTATCCCAATATTTCAGTAGTTACCTTCTCGGAACTTACCGCTGAATTTGCGCGCAAAAACGGAGCAAAATACTTACTCCGTGGCTTGCGCAACACCACCGACTTTGAATATGAAAACAGTATTGCCCAGGTAAACCGCTACCTGAATGCCGAATTGGAATCCGTTTTTTTAATTACCTCACCGCAGTTTGCATCCATCAGTTCGTCCATCATACGTGAAGTGCACCGCTACAAAGGCGATGTTTCAAGTTTCTTGCCGTACAAACTTTAAGAAATTTCAGCGTGGGGATTTGATGTCCACCAAATCGTAGTACCGCTCAAAAACATAGCGGATCGACTTGTAGGAATGCTCAAGGGCATGGTACACTTCTTTGGTCTTCATCCAACGCAATTCTTCAATATCTTCCTCCCCCATCGGCTTCATTTTAGAATCATCGATCAGGTCCATTGCATACCACTTTGTTTTTTTCAACATGGCCCTGCGGTTCATGGTATAGGTGTGCCAGGTGGTACAAATTTTTCCGGCCAACTTTACTGAAACATTGCATTCCTCTTCCACTTCGCGAATAGCGGCCTGCGGGTATTTTTCGCCACGCTCTTTCTTGCCCTTGGGCAAATCCCACTTCTTCATCCGGTAAATCATCAAAAACTTATCCTTTTTTCGCACCAGCCCGCCTGCAGCCTTTATAACCTTAAACTTGCTGGTCAGTTGATTTTTCAAGGCTGTATAATCGTATGCACTGATGTGCAGGGAATGAAGCCCTATGGGCACTTTGGAATTGAGGTATTCCAACAGCATTTCAAACTCGGGTTCGCGCACATTTTTAACCCAAACGTGCTGTACCAGCCTGGCACGCGTAACCGGTTCGTGCGCAGCATCTATAACATGATTAAAATGACCGTCTACCGGACTTTCATCGGCTTTGTACAGACTTACCGGGATATCATTGATAAAAATTATCATCCGGGAAACAATAGAAGGCGCACCATGCGTGCAAAAGAATAAATATTCTCTAACCCCACAAGGGGGGACTAAAGTTTTTTGCCCAATTTGGCTACCAAACTTGATTTAACCGACCGATTACCGGATTTTTCGGGAAACATTATTTGCGGTATGCCCATTGTTAAAGTTGAAGGAAAAACGGCCGAGCAGGTGGCCACCATGCTCTTGCAGATTGAAGCCATTAAATTAAATACGCAAAAGCCCTTCACCTGGGCCTCAGGATGGAAGTCACCCATCTATTGCGACAACCGGCTGGCCCTATCCTACCCTGAAATAAGAAATACCATAAAAGCAGGATTGATTTCTATCATCAAAGAAAATTATGGTGCCGTTGAGGCCATTGCCGGTGTGGCTACAGCCGGTATTGCACAAGGGGCACTTGTGGCTGATGCCCTCAATTTGCCTTTCGCCTATGTAAGGCCAAAGCCGAAAGACCATGGCATGGAAAACCTGATTGAGGGGCGCATCCAAAAAGAGCAAAAAATAGTAGTTATTGAAGACCTGATTTCAACCGGGGGAAGTTCCCTGAAAGCCGTTGAAGCCTTGCGCCAGGCCGGGGCAAATGTTTTGGGCATGGCCTCCATATTTACTTACGGATTCGACATTGCCATCAATAACTTTTACCAGGCCAATGTTTCGATGGTTAGCCTTAGCGATTATAACTACTTGTTAAACTGTGCCCTTAAACAGCAATACATCAACGAACAAGAATTGACATCGTTGAAGGCCTGGCGTTACGACCCATCGCGGTGGACAGCCTGATACCAAAAGTTTATGACGGCCAATACATTTTCACCTGTTGTCGGTAAAGCACCCGCAAAAAAAATTGAGCCCCTGCCACCGGGCAGCAGTATTGCAGTGATTGGTGCCGGTGCTTTTGGCGGATGGGCCTCCCTCTTTCTGCTCCGGCAGCATTATAAAGTAACACTTATCGATGCCTGGGGACCCGGCCATTCACGCAGCAGTTCGGGCGATGAAACGCGGGTGATACGCTCTACCTATGGCGCCAACGAATTTTACTTCGATTTAAATGTGCGCGCATTAACCTTGTGGAAAGAACATGAACAGCGCTGGAACAGAAAACTATTTCAAAACAAGGGCATACTGTGGATGTGTTATGACGAAAAAACCCCGTTGGTAGATGATTCCATCCCCTTTGCAAAAAAGCATAAGATGGAATATGAAAAGCTATCGGCACAGGAACTGGCAAAACGATACCCCATTGTTAACACCGAAGATATCCATCATGGTTACCTGGATCCTTACGGTGGATGTTTGCGCGCCCGCGAAGCTTGCCAGGCCGTGCAAAAAGCCTTTCGGGATGAAGGCGGCACCTATATTCAGGCTTATGCTTTACCCGGAAAAATTGATGACAACAAACTCACCTCTGTTAAACTCTCCAACGGGCAATCCTTAAAGGCCGATTGTTTTATTTTCTCCTGCGGTTCGTGGCTGGGTAAAATTTTTCCTGATGTATTGGGTCAAACCATTACCTGTACAAAACAAGAAGTGTATTATTTTGGTGTTCCCCCCGATCAGGCACAGGCTTACGAAAACTTTCCGGTATGGGTGGATGTAGACGGAAAAGATTTTTATTATGGCATACCCGGCAATGCATACCGCGGTTTTAAGATTGGCGTGGACGAACGTGGCGTTCCGTTCGATCCAACATCGGGTGAGCGGATTGCTGATACCAGTGTATTGGCCAAGGCCCGAAAATTTATTGCCCATCGTTTTCCGGGGCTGGCGCACGCACCACTGGTTGAGAACCGCGTGTGCCCTTACGAAAATTCACCTGATGGTAATTTTATTTTCGATCACCATCCCGAAGCAGGTAATCTTTTTTTCCTGGGCGGTGGTTCAGGCCATGGTTTTAAACACGGACCAGCTCTGGGCGAATTAATTTCAGCTATTGTAAGCGGTGAAGCCGCTATCCCTGTGCATTTCCTGCTGGCGAAATAAAGCTTACGAAGCCATACGGGCTATCAGCACTACATCATCAAATTCAACCTGTGTTTGCTCAAGGGAATAAAA
Organism: Cyclobacteriaceae bacterium; assembly: GCA_025808415.1. Classification (NCBI taxonomy): domain Bacteria; kingdom Pseudomonadati; phylum Bacteroidota; class Cytophagia; order Cytophagales; family Cyclobacteriaceae; species Cyclobacteriaceae bacterium. The sequence goes on along the minus strand of CP075525.1, from coordinate 1,314,005 downwards.
CAGAAGGCGCACCTCTTTCATGCTGAAGTCGTTGTCGGCTTGCGCCAGTTTATACAGGTGGGCAAAAACCTGAAGCTTCTCCTCATCGGTGCACTGGTTAAGCAACCGCACACCGTGCTCGTACAATTCGCGGTTGTTTGAAAATGAAATACGTGAGGTAAACGCGTTGAATACCGCATCGGTAATATGTTCTTCTTCGCGTATGCGCTGGAGCATGGCCAACTCCTGGTCGTCAACTACATCATCGGCATGCACCAGCAAATGCACCAGGTGCAACAAAGCAAGTTTATAGGTTAATGTCGTTTCCATAATCGATAGCATTCTACACTACCCAAGCTAATACGCATTTCTAAAAAGATTTTTTATTTCCCTGCCCCGAATGATTGGCAAACACTATTAATTCAGCAAAACGCAATCCTTTTGCTGCGCAATAGTTAATTTTTTGGCATTACAATAGTAAAATTTGCGCGCAGAAATAGTATAAAAATACACTTGTGAGAACAACTTAGATCGGCATGCACTTAAAGGAATTGGGACAAATCCAGTATATTGAAGAGTGATTAAACCTATACCTGAAACGATCGACCTGCACCGGGTGCGCTACCCGAAAGTGCGAAAATTCCTGGTCGACTACCAATTGGCAAAGCCGCAGGACTTTTCGAAGCTAAGCGCCCTGTGTTATGACCCTTCAGGAAAAGATTACCATAGCCACCTGAAGACCTATTCATTTAAGCACCCGATTCATGAGGTATGGAATGCCTACAAAACCATCCGTCCCGACCAGGTTTGGCGGGGGGCAATGGTAAAGTTTGGAATGCAATACACACGGCACGATCACAGCATTACCTATGCAGGAGACTTACACTATGAAGGACTAAAAGCCGGGCAGTTAATAATCCTTAACCTTAGGCTGCTGAACGGCTTGGTTAACCTGGCTGTAGGGCATGAAGTGATGCACGTGTGCGATAAAACCAAAGCCATACGCATTAGCTACCTTGAAAATTCGGCCTCGCAAGGCTCGCAGTTTATTTCACTGACCCCCACAGCCAGGGGAGGCACTCAGGTAACACATAAAACTTTGTACAAAAGCGGTTCGTGGTTCCGCGATAAAATACTTTACCCAGGCCTGCATACAAAAGCGATAGGTGAGTTTCATGGTAACGTACGGAAGATGTTGGAAAATAACGGTCAATCAACTAGTGATATTTAGGAAATATGTGTAATAAACATATACGGTAGTTGCCAGCAATTGCGTTAGACAGAATAAGAGTTTATGAAACATATAATATTAATAGTTCTATTAGCTGGACAACTAACTAATGACAAACCAGACTTCTTTTTGTTTGACCAGAAAAAAGTTAAAGACATCACGACAATTGAGGAATCGTTCAAATCACAAAAAAGGGAGACAAGAAAAGTGACAGTTTCTGACGACTTTTTTCCTGGAGCAACAAAATACGACCTCGAATTTCCAATTACGTTTGACAGAAAAGATAAAGAATTCAATCCGTTTTCTGTAGTTCAATATTATTACACCCCAAATGACTCATTAGTAAGACTAATCGTTTACGACTGGGACAAGACACAAATCATAAACAACTTCATAGACTTACAGAAAGAGTTAAAGAATGAATCGAAAAGAATAAATGAATACAATACAAAGTATGACGAGTTGTTAAAAAATATAACAGACAAACTTGGTAGACCAATTTCCGGAGACGGAAAAATAAAAGAAATCAAGGACGGTCAATCAAGTTACATAGAAAGAAAAAGTAAATGGACACGTGACAACTGCACTGTTGAATTAAACATGATTTTCACAACAGACAACAGGACCATGGGAACATTTAGAATAAGAACAAAAATATATTGGGACTAAACGCAACAGCTGGCAACACCGTGTTTATGCCAGCTGCGGGTGACGTGTTGTTATGAAGTTTAGCTTTCTTAAATTCGTTTCGGCCACGTGGGACAAAGACGCGCTTCGAAAGCCGCAGCCGTCATAAACACAAAACGTTGGCAGCAAGGCAATTGACAATTATGAATAGAAAGGTATTTACAATTTTTATCGTTTATTTTTTAATGACAGTAATTTCTGGACTTGTATCCTGTAATTGCGGACCATTCCCAGATAAATTTAAGGTAACTTCAATCGACTGGAATACTTATAAAGCGACTTTGACAGCCGAAAATCTTACATTATCTCAGATAACAAGCGGAGTTACCTATAATGAACTTGGTATTAATCTAAAGCCAAAAACTCAAAGTTATTTCTCATTAATTAAAAATAATTACGTTCTTACAACAGGACTTTATGCATGTAGCGAATTACTTCCAACTACTGACGATAAAATAATAGATATTAAAATAACCACTAACAAAGACTTTTCTGACGAGTACCCTCAGGAAACTGACATCTCGGAACTATTTGATATAGTAATTAATGACTGGTACAATGGCATCGCTGCAAACAAGTATGACTTAAAAGAGTACCTTCAGACAAATCCCCTTGTTCCACGGGAAATGACACTTATTCTTAAGCAAGCTCCACAAATAACAGACGAGTACCGATTTACAATCAAATATTTTCAAGATGGTGTTGACTTAGACTACTCAGAGTTTACGACTAGCGATATATTGGTAATAAAATAATTGCCCAGCTGCCAAACACCAGGTTTGTTTAATGGCGAGCGACACAGTCGCCCGTAGTGTCAGCAAGTTTATTTATATTCGTGTAGGCGGACAAATCCGTTGGATTTATCCGTCACTGCACAAACCAAAACGTTGTGTGCCGTAGGAGGACAGATCAAGGAGACATCAACAGTTTTTAAGTAAAGGAATGACAATCCTAGTTGCAACTTTGTTAGTTGTAATCACCATAAGTGATTCCTATGGACAGTCGAGAAAGTTTAAGATGATTCAAAAAAACATCAATAAAGCTACAGCAGGGAACCTAGTTGGGGTAGCTGTCTATATAAAAACACCTAAAGGAGTTGAATGGGAACAACCACAGACCTTTTCTATTTCCCGAATCAAAAAATGACAGTAGGAATATTTTGTAACACAGGTATACGACAAACCTCACCAAATAATCAAGAAAGAATATCTGAGATTGAGAACCAAATTGTTAAGAGACTATTTCTTTTCCGGGTTTAGCGTACTAATAGCCGCACAACCCCTTATGCATTTATCTTGCCATTGCAATCCCGTGGTGGCTTGAGTACTATTTCTCCGCTTACATTTTCAGTACGTTTACGATTTTTACCACCATTACCCGCAAAGGCAGGCGGTGACGCTGAGATTAAGGGACAAAATTTTGTAGCTTAGTTTAAAGAACCTAACCCCAAACCTTTATGCTAACCTTACTCACCCGGTTTACCAATATTATTATTGCAGCTCTTCTGGCAGGAACAAGTTTTGGAATATGGATTGGATTCAACCCTATGAATTACTCAGCTTCCACGTATGTTGAGCAACAAAAAAACCTGGTGTTATCCCTCAATACCCTAATGGTAACACTGGTGATTGTCGCTACCGTTGTAACGGTCTTGTCAGCGTATCTTCAAAGAAAGAATAAAACAATATTTTTTACCTTGATTATTGCGGCCGTTAGTTTTGCATCCTGCATTATTATATCACGATTCGGCAATTTACCCATTCAAAAAGAGATGCTGGCATGGGACGCTGATTCCCTCCCGACCAACTGGACTGATTTAAGGGATAAATGGTGGTCGTTCCATATTATAAGAACAATTGCTGAACTTGTTGCATTGGTTTTAGTATCCTGGTCAACCGTTCAAAAACCAAACGATCATCTGTGAAATCACCATCCACCGGGAATGTATTTATAATTAGGGGGCCTAACGCCTCAACAAAACCTTGCCATACCCGCCCTTAAAAAAGGTTTGACCGGCCGGAACCTGTATGGAAAGTTCGCGGCCATCTTTCACCAGCGTAAGCTTATAAATGTACAAACCACCGGGCAATGGATGGCCCTGGTCATTGGCCCCACTCCAGGTAATGCGGTTGGTGCCAATATAGAACTGTGTAACATCAATTGAAGCGGCCGGTGTGCCGGTAGCAGAAATAAGCTGCAGGCGGGCATAGTCGGGTATCATGTCACCGGTAATTACCAACTCAAAGCGCACTTCGGTTGACGATGGGTTGGGGTAAGGTGGCAACAACATAATACCGCTTTCATAGGTAACCCTAAACTGAATGCTGTAGGGCACAACCCCGCTGTTGTTGTTGCGCACATCACGCGCCTCAACGGCTAAAGTATACAAGCCTTCAGGTAAATTTTGTGGTGTAAATACGATACGAAAGCGCTCAGTATCGCTCTGCGGAAACCACATCACATCGTCCCGATCGAAGGTAATATCCGTTGCGGTAGTGGCGCCCGGCCAGGTAAGCCTTATCTTCATGCCCTCCGTATCGGTTTTCCGGATAAAAGAGTTATCATCCCACAGGGTGATCGCAATTTCCGGATCAGGCGAAACAAAATCACCATTAGCCAGGTATCGGCCATCTACTGTAACCTCCAGTACCGGGTTAAACACATCGGCCTGTACCTTCAGGTATTGGCTTAGCTTTAACACATTGTTTTCGTAATACTGCTCGGGTACTAACCGGGGGTTCACAAAAACATGCACATCGTTTAAACCGGCTTTGTTAATGGTTTCTGGCTGCACCGAAAAAGAAGTGGTTTCGCCCGGTGCTGGCGCTTTTATTTTTGAATACTGCCGGGCAACCGTGCGGTTGGCAGCGTTAACCATTTCGAACTGCACCGTAAGGGAATCGGTAAATGCATGTTGCGAAATGTTTTTAAAACCATACACGCCTGTCCATACTTCTCCTTCCTGCAAGTGTTGCTGTTCAATAGAGCCGTTAAATAACAATACCCCTTCGGCAACCGGAGTGTAAAACACCATCCATTTCTTCAACTGTGGTGGCGTGAGGTTTACTTCATCACTGGTTTTGTAAATAATTTTTAAGTACGGATACTCCCCGGCATCAACAAAAGAAAGATCAACCGTGCCGGTTACATCATTCAACAATACTTGTTCATCACCGGTTAGCGTAAGGCCAACCACATCAAAACTATAGGTATCTGTTTGCGGCAGTTCCGAAACGCGTGCCTGTGTTATAAGATTTTGCCATTGTTGTGCCGGGCCGACAAGGGTGGAGGTCATGGTACCGGAATCGAACCGGCCGGTAATGGTACCGCTTACATTGAGTAGCTGCTGGTTAACAGGTAAACCTGTTGCCTTAAACACACGGGCTGAACCTGGGGCGGCTCCCTTCTTGCCAAAAATCACTGCGGGCTCTCCGGGCTGGATGGCATTAAGTTGCGCGGCCGAAATGCCCAGGGCTTCAAATTGTTGTTTGATGGAAGCTGACCATGAGGCCACGCCCGGATCACCAATAGTGAACAACACCACCGAATCGCCTTCGGGCACGTTTTGCATATAAGAAAAAATGTCATTGCCTAAACCGGTTTGCAGTTGGGCCGTTGTAAAGCTGTTGATTACTTGCGGCCGTCTGCCGCACGCACGGCCATCAAACGGGTTGAAGAGTACAGCGGTGTAGGGAATGGTAGATTGCTTATCGAATGCAATCAGGTTAATGGTGTTATTGCGGCACTTAATGCCCAGGTCGGCCGGGTTGTATTCGGCACTGTTGATTTTAACCGAAACATCAGTATAGGGTGCAGGATGGTCAGCACCATAAGTAAGAATATCAAAACTCAACACTGACTCCACATAACCGAAGGTGCGAAGCTGCGGATCTTGTACTAATCCAAACGATTGATTTTTTGCATACTGCGGAAAGTGAACTTGTGCCCAGCCTTGTGGTGCATTGTTTATATAGGTGAATGATGAGTTTACCCACTCGGCCACTTCACCTTCCTGCGGCTCTTTAAAGCGTGTGCGCCAATAATACGCCAATGAATCTTGTGCAAGCAAACTAATCGGTTGTTCACCGATAACACCATTTACGGTAAAAGCTTTTTTAAATGGACTGTTAAACGTGTTTACCGTATCAACCTCTACTTCAAAATTTCGTGCAATGCCCAATATATCGGTGCTTGAAAACGTGAGCGTAGTGGCGGGTTGGTTTACAATGGCATAATCGTACGGGAAAAGGTTTTTAGTTACGTTAAGCGGAATGAACAGGTTAAAACTGGCTGAATTATTTTCGTTGTTCAATTCGGGCAACAGGTTAAACGGATCGATCTCAATTTGAAAAATATTATTTCCAAATCCTTTATTGCGTTGCTGCCGGATGGTAAACGCCAGCGTATCGCGATACAGAACTGGTGGGTACAGGGTATCGTAGGTTTCCGTTGAATTATCGTTGAAAATGCGTGTTACCCGAACATGGATGGAGTCTTCTTTTGCTCGGCCAAAGTTTTGTGCCAGTATAATAAGCCTGAACGATTCACTGAGTGCAGTTATCGGCTCTCCATTTGTTGATTCCGCAACTACGTTAGCATTGTTTATTTCATAATCCGGCTTGGCAGCACCAAAAACATTTACAGCCGGATCGCCCAGCAACAACATCTGGCTAACCTGCGTTGTGTTGCCCTCGCTGGGAAACTGGGTTTCCATATACCGCCTGGCCACTTCCCTTTGTATTTCGCCCACGCCTTTGCCCATAAAAACAGAATCGGCAAAAGCCAAGCGGTAAAACAATTCAGAATAAAATCGCAAGGTATTGGCATAGCCAAAGGATGTGTGCGCCATAAAACCGGTAGCCCCGCGGTTGTTCGCCAGCACCCAATCTTCACCAAAGCGAATGGCGGTGGTAAAAAAATCGGCAGCGTTGCAGCCGTTGATCAGGAACATCGGGTACTTGCCCGGGTTGTTGTAACCCAAGGCGGGGTTGGTTACAAAGCCCACTTCAAAATCGTTGGTCTCCGGTGAGGAGTGCCCGAAAAAGGTAATCAGGTTTAATCCGTTGTTCACTTCATCGGATATGTTGATAAGCTCGCCAACATTAGTCGTGTTTTTGGCTTGCGCCTTAACACGGCCACCGAGGTAAAAATCTTCAGCAATAGATTGATATCCTTCCAGGTAATTCCTGAACAACGTGGTTTCGAACGGAGTAAGCCCGCCACTCAGGTGTATAATATTTTTTCGCCACAGCGCATCAAAGGGCAAGGCTTCCATTTCCTTAACCTTGTTTAAGTAAGCGGCTACCTGTGCGGGTGCTGTGGCCGAAATCCTTCCGGTGGCAACTGCTGGTTCGTACACCGTGCCCCCCAGGCCAATGGTGTAGTACATATCGGAAGCCGGTTTGCCGGCTGAAGGAACCAGGTCTTTATAAATTGCAAAGGCCGATGCGCCCGGGTTGCGATGATAGTTGAGCGACCAATCCAATCCCTTACCGATGATGAACAGATGTTTTGGGGCGCCATTGTTCACCATGTATTTCATAAACCGGTGAATGGCCATCGGGGAAATTTCACCGTAGTTGAATTGGTTGTAGAGTTGGTGGATATCAACCACCAGCGTATCGTACAAACCACCAGCTTCCGAAGCGCGGTAACCTGCGTATGCGCGCACTACATCGCTGTATCCACCGGCAGGTTTCATCAGCATCGGGTGACTGATAACAAGGTAATTGTGTTGTGCTGCATTGATGTTGCGGAAGGTTACACGTTTTATCCCGGTAACCGAACGTGTTGTATTGGTTAAGAAAAGTTTCCGCGAAACTTCTGTATTGGAAATCACCGGGTTAAACACGGAGGCCGGTGGTTGGTACCACAGCACGTTGGCCGGATCGGTAACATCAAACAAGCGGCTGTTGGGCGGCACGTTGGTTAGGTTAATAAATGATTTACCGGAGGCATTTTCCGCAAGCTGAAAATATTTTTCAGTAGCACCAGCGGCATCAAAATTTTGCGGGTAATTGATTTTAACATAGGAAACACTGGCGCGTGCAGCCGTTCCGGTAGCCAACACACGCAAGCGCACTGTCATGCGCCCATCGGCACCGATATCTGTCCAGTTTATAGGTTGGTTGATTTTTTCAACGTTGAAGTTTACCACATCACGGGTAGCGACCAACCGCAAACCCGCCACGGTTGGGCCAACATAAATTTCTGCGCGATGGGGTGTTGAAATTTCTGCGCGTCCGGCAACCATCACTTCCAGTTGCGGGAGGCCCGATGCCGGTACACCATTAGTCAATCCCTCCAGTACATAATCAATGGTTTGGTTCTGCGAAAGCATAATACCGGTCCATCCTTCGCCCACATCAAACGATGTTTTGCGAATATACTGTTGGTATGCAATGCCATCGGAATGTTGTTGAGTGTTGACCAGTAACTTTTCATCGGTGTGCGCAGTTTGCTGCGGAATGCTGGTTACGTTTACTTCCCAGGTTTTAGGTATGCGCTTGCCCAACACCGCCAGGTTGTTATACGTTAAAAAGTAAACCGTGGTATCGCTGTAGAGATTGTAGTACACGTGCGGCTGCGTACTGGCGGGTTTATAGAGTTCCGTATCGGAGGTGCCATCATTTTTGCGGCCGTAAAATTCAATGTAATCAGCGGGGTTGAACACCGCATCATTTTCGCCCTCTATATAAATGGCCTGCTCAACGCCACGATGAAAAAGCTGAAGTCTGCGGGGGTCAACAGAACCTACCGGAAAACCAGCTGATTGTAAATCGGCATGCGTAATGCGGTAAAGGCCGGTTTGCGCTACCGGGATTTTAAAATAGAACTGGTTAAACTGAATCCACTCGTTGCCTACCTGGGCACTAACCCGAAAGAACAGCAAGCAGGCGGTGATAATAAGCCCGAAACGCTTCCAAAAAGGTTGTATTCTCCTGATCACCAACTTCTTCACGTTGCAATATACGGCAGGTTTGGGTTTTATACCGGATAGGCTAATTAAGTAAAAGGTTTTGTCTTTCGGATAGTATATTTCGGTAACCTGTAATGTCACGTGCCTCATCTGATTTCATTAGCTGCATTGTTGGTCAACAAAAGCCATTGGAGGGCTGAACCGTTTGATTTTTATGAGTGGAGAAAAAGTAACCTGCTGGAATTGGGGCACTTTCTACCCCGATCAATCAGTCCACCATCATCGTCACCATGGTTCATCCGTTACCCTGTAGTAGCAAACCTGATCGGTACTGCTGCTTTTGTTAAACGTGCTTATCAGAAAAAAGCAGGGCACCTCGTGGCCACTAATCAAAAACTATTTTATGTACGCATACCGAAAGCTGCCAGTACATCTGTAAGCAGCGAAATGCTGAACCTTATCACACCCAACCTAAAAAACGAATCATTTAATTCAACCCAAATCAATTTCCTGGCAGATGCCTGGCTGCAAACTTCATTACCGGATCAACTTAAAACTTTTACGGGATTTACGGTGGTACGAAATCCGGTTGATCGCATAATTTCTGTTTACCGCGATTTTTTTTCTACCGACACAAACAAACCATTTATTTACCAGAACTATTTAGGTGGCATTTTGCCCAGACCCCTATCGTTTGATGAATTCATTGCACGAATAAGCCGCATACCCGACCGGTTTAAAGACCAGCACTTCAAACCACAATACCTGTTTTTAAAACCTTATCAGCAAAAACGGATAAACGTCAGCGTGTTTAAACTGGAAGAACCCGAACGGTTACAGGAATTTCTTCATCCATTTAACCTGGCGCTCCCGCACCTGAACAAATCACCCGAAACGATGGCCGTTGAATGCAGCGATAACACGCTGAACGCCATCCGAAGAATGTACGCTTTTGATTTTAGGGTGTACGGTTATGACCAGAAAACCGCTCGCTAAAGTTTTTTCCTTTAACGATCAGGGTAAAAAATCATTGAAATCAGCTCAAATTAAGCGCTTTTAAAAAATTTTATCTTTTTTGGCTTAGTACTTGGTCATGCACAGTACTTCTTCGTTAGAAGGCTTAACTGGAAAAAATTGGTGAATTATGGATCTTGAAAATACACAAGTGCAGATGCGGAAGGGCATTTTGGAATACTGTGTCCTTCATATAATATCGCGGGGCGAAGTTTACGCCTCCGATATGCTGGACGAACTTACGGCCGCAAAAATGATTGTGGTGGAGGGAACACTCTACCCCTTGCTGACACGATTGAAAAACTCCGGGTTGCTGGAATATAAATGGGTAGAGTCCAAAGCAGGGCCTCCTCGCAAATACTACAAACTTACTTTGGAAGGAAGGCATTTTCTGGAAAAACTTACCGAGACCTGGGAAGGCCTCATCCACTCAACGGAAATGATTACCTCAAAAGCCAACACAACTTTGTAAACCAACTCCTGACTTTGCGATTACTATGAAAAAGAATATCAGTATCAACATCAGCGGCATCATCTTCCACATTGAAGAAGATGGATACGAAGTCCTGAAAAAATACCTGGACTCCATAAACAAATACTTTTCCACTTTCGAGGATAGCAGCGAAATACTGCCCGACATTGAAAGCAGGATTGCTGAAATATTCCTGGGCAAGCTCAACGAAGGCAAGCAGGTTATTACGCTGGAAGATGTAAACAACCTGAAAGCCACCATGGGCAGCGTAAGCGACTTTAAGGCAGCCGAACAGGAAGACTATGCCCAGGCCGATGCACCACGTGATGAAAAGAAATCAGAGAGCACCGGCTATTCATCAACCGCTTCGCGGCAGTTTATGCGCGACCAGAAACGCAAAATATTGGGTGGGGTTTGTGCCGGGCTGGGCAATTACTTTAATGTGGACCCGGTGTGGATCAGGCTACTGTTCGCGCTCCTCACCTTTGCGTATGGTATCATCCTTATCGCCTATGTGGTACTATGGATTATCGTGCCGGGCTCCGATGACCTGGAAGAACCCACCATCACCAAAAAGCTCTTTCGCAACACCGATAAAAAAGTGATTGGCGGAGTGGCCAGCGGGCTGGCTGCGTACCTGAAAATGGATGTCATCATCGTCCGGTTGATCTTTATAATAACAGCATTTTTCGGAGGCATTGGGTTTATTGCCTACATCGTGTTCTGGATCGTGGTGCCCGAGGCCCGATCCATAACCGATAAAATGCAAATGCAAGGCGAGCCGGTTACCCTTTCCAATATCGAATCGAACATAAAAAAAGGCCAGGATGAACAACCAGCCGAAGAAGAAAGTGTAATCACCAAAATTCTGTTGTTCCCTTTCCGTGCCATTGGCTGGGTGCTAACCGGGTTGGGCAAAATCATCGACCCTATTGCCGATGTATTGCGCGTGGGTATCGGTATTTTCATTATGCTGTTTGGGCTTAGCCTGGTTTTATCCGTGCTTATTGCCGGTGGGGCGTTGTTCGGATTGTTTACATTTTCTTCCGCATGGGTGGGCTGGCAGGATGTTAGCCTGCCTATGGAAGCTTTTAGCAGGGCCGTACCACCCATTACCGCAGTAATGGCCTTTATCGGTGGGCTTATCCCCGGCATTATCATTATGCTGTTGGGTATTTCAACCATCGCTAACCGCATTGTGTTTGGTGCAGCCGTGGGCTGGAGCATGTTCATTATGTTCTTCCTGTCCATAATTGTGCTGAGCTTTTCCGTTCCCAAAATTGCCATTGCCTTTAGGGAGGATGGTGAAACCAAAGTAGAGCAAACCTATGACTTGGGTGGCAAAACAGCCGTGCTCAACATGCGCGAAACCGGGCTTGATGACTACAAAGTAACTTCGCTAACCCTGAAAGGATATGAAGGCACTTCGTTAAAACTGGTACAACTGTTTGAAGCCCGCGGCAGCTCGCGCTTAAAAGCAATCGAGAATGCGCAAATGGTCGAGTATATGGTTGCCCAACAGGATTCCATCCTCACGTTTGATTCAAACATTCGCTTTAAAGATGACGCAATCTTCCGTGCCCAGCGTTTAAACCTTACACTCTACATCCCGTACGACTACCCGTTTGTGCTGGATGGTGACATCTGGCGACTGGTTAACCAGTATATCGATCGCGATAGCCGCAACGGCAATACGTGGGTTATCGGTAAAGATGGCTACTTAACCTGCACCACATGCCCGGAACAACAACGCAGTGAATCATCCTTCGAGGATCAGGATTGGGAAAACGACATTGATGAAACCGATGGTGTAACAACAAGCAACCTGACCGATTTTAATGAGTTGGAGATCAGCGGACTGTTTGATTTGTATATCAAGCAAGGAAACGGATATGAAGTTGAGCTGATTGGCCCTGCATCGGAGAAAGAAAAGTATAAGGTGGTGCGCATGGGAAACACGCTGGTTATTGATTACTCGGACGAGAAAAGGTTCAGGTTAAGGAAAAACCCGTTGCGGTTTGAAGAAATGAAAATCAACATTACCATGCCCGAAGTAGATAAAATTAATTTGAAAGGGGCCGGTAAAGTATTTGTGAACGGATTTACCGAAGACAACCTGAAAATAAAAGTACTGGGTGCTATAAAAGTGAAAGCCGATGTGAATGCCCGTAACCTGGCCTTGTATTTAAGTGGCGCCTCCGAACTTTCGCTTTCCGGTGAAGGAACAAAGATGGATGCCAAAATCATTGGGGCATCGAAGTTTGATGGTTATGACTTTAAGGTTAAAGATGCGCTGGTGGAAGCCAGTGGCGCTTCCAAGGCCAGGGTTTACGTTATCGGCCGGCTGGAAATTGACGAAGGCCTGGCCAGCAAAGTGAGTTATAAAGGCAACCCCACCGAAGTAATTAAAGACTAAACCCATCATACCCTATGCTTATTTTACTGTTCCTGATTTTCATCTTTTTCATCGGCATGGTTATCGGTTCACTCTTTAAGTGAGCTAACTTGCCCTATGAAAAAACTTTTACTTGCACTCATACTGGTTTTGCCCGCCATTTCTTTACTAGGCCAGCAAGGCATTAAGGGTAAAGTTGAGTGGGTAAGCGGAAATCAAATGCCGGGTCCGGATGGACCTGCCAGCAAACCTTTGGGTATAAAACGTGAGATACTGGTCTATCAGGCTACAACACTTACTCAGGCCTCAATGGATGGCGTTTTTTTCTACCACATCCAGACGGTACTCGTGAAGAAGGTTAAAAGTGCAAAAAATGGATTTTTCAAAGCCACCTTGCCACCCGGTGAATATTCCATCTTTATTAAAGAAAAGAATGGCCTTTTTGCCAACCGTTTTGACAGCCAAAACCGCATAAACTGCGTTATTGTTAAGCCCGGGCAATTCACCGAAATTACAATCCGGGTTGATTACGAAGCGGCTTATTAAGGTTGTTAATTTTTTAACTACCCCATGCAACCTGCCGCAGGCATTTACCATCTTATTGGCGAACCGTTTAAATGGAATTTAAAATTTACCGGGCTACTGAAGAGGAACTGTTAAAAGGGTGCAAAAAGCGCGATCAACAGGCGCAAAAGCGCCTTTATGACACCTATTCGTCAAAAATGTACGCCATATGCTATCGGTATGTTAAGGACTCCATGAATGCCGAAGATGTACTGGTAACAGCTTTTACCAAGGTATTTGAACGGATCGATCAGTTTAAAAACGAGGGGAGTTTTGAGGGATGGATCAGGCGGGTGGTCGTAAATGAAGCCCTCACCTACCTTAGGCGTAACCGCTCCATGTACCTGGAAACAGAACTGGAAGTGGCCGATCGCGAACCAGACTATAACAGCATAACCGATCACCTGGAAGCCGAAGACCTGATGAACATGATACAGGAGTTACCGGTTGGGTACCGCATGGTCTTTAACCTGTATGCTATTGACGGTTACTCGCATAAAGAAATAGCCGAACAACTGGGCATAAGCGAAAACACATCCAAATCGCAATTAAGCCGTGCCCGAACCTACCTGCAAAAGCTTTTAACAGAACGTGACTGGACTATTCAACAACAACGCCATGACACAACAACCTGACAAATTATTCCACGATAAGCTGGAGCACTTTCAGCTCAAGCCTTCGGCTGATGCGTGGAACCGTATTGAAGCCAGTTTAGCTAAACCCAGCAAAAAATTGCTATGGCTCAAAATTGCTGCAGGGTTAGTTTTGCTTTCGGTGGCGTCAGTCATGCTTTGGAATATTTCCGCTGAACAAAATCAAAGCAACATAACAGCACATCAGGAAAACAGTAAGAACCATGTGCCCGACATAACAACCAATGATAAGTCCTCAAATACTGAACATTTATTGGCTGAAGAAAGTCAAATTTCAACTTCAACTGAAAGAGAAAAAATTAAAGAGGCAATTGCAACCTCTATTCCGAAGCACACTGAAGCAGAAAAGCAACCGGAAGAATTTCTGCCTGACACAGAAATTGTAAACACAGGATTATTGTTGGCACAAACGGACAACACGTTGGATAACTCATCAACCAGTGTTTACCTGGTGTTGACGGCCGATGAAGTAAATCAAAAATATTTACGCCAACAACCTGAACCTGAAGCAACCCAGGAAGAAAAAAAATCATCTCGTATGCAAATGCTGATGAGCGTAGCGTATAACCTGAAAAACGGTGAGCATGCGCTAGGCGATCTGAGGCAGATGAAAGATGAAATTTTTGCGCTGAATTTCATTGATGAAAAAAAGCAACAATCGAAAAAAAATTAAAACGAGATGAAGACATTCTTTTTAACACTGATTACCCTTGGCCTGATGCTGACGGCACATGCCCAACAGAAACCCGACACCGTAGTGGTTGAACTGGCCAAAACCAGTCGGGTGGTTTTTACCATTAAAGACCGAAAGGATTTACCAACACTCAGGCAATATGATTTCCAGGCGCTGTTCACCGATATTCTAAACCGGATTGAAAGCAAGCCAACGGAAACTCAAACCGAGCCGGTACAAGAGCCCGTTACCCAGCAACCAGAGATCAGGCGTGAGTACGAGGTTATTACCTGGGATAATGACGACAACGATGAGCAATGGCGCAAAGAACGCAGCATTCGGTACGCCCGTAGGAGCCGCCACTCCATAAACTTCGATCTTGGCGTAAACAACTACCTGAACGAAGGAAAATTTCCGGATGACAACAACGAATTGTATGCCGTGCGCCCGTGGGGGTCGTGGTATGTGGGCATTAACTCTGTACAGCACACACACGTAGGCGGTAAGCTCTTCATTGAGTGGGGTGCAGGATTAAGCTGGTACAACTTCAAATTTCAAAAAGACAATATCCTTCTTTCAAAAACAGAAGATGGAGTTCAATTTTCAGAAGACCCGCGCGATGCAAACTTTATTAAAAGCAAGCTTACCGGAACCTATGCCAACATATCCTTTATCCCGATGCTTGATTTTGGCGGACGCGGTAAAAAAACACGCATGTGGAACGCATACGGCAGCTCATTCCGGATTGGTGCAGGGCCGTATGCAGGGTACAGGCTAGGCAGCCATTCTAAACAGGTGTATAGTGACGGAGGACGTGAAAAAGATAAAAACCGCGACAATTTTTACCTCAACAATTTTCGGTATGGTGTTCGTGTGCAACTCGGCATCCGTTCTACTGATTTCTTTTTCAATTACGACCTGAATGAATTGTTCAGTACCAACAAAGTTGATAACCCTAAGTTAAATGCATTTAGTTTTGGTGTCATTTTTTAAAAAGAACTGACGCTCTTGGGTACATGTCGTTCGGGTTATTCCTGAACGACATGTTTTTTTATTCGTACTCCATCCAAAGGCATTTGCAGGACATTCACATTTTTCAATAAACCATCAGAGATCATCCATCTTGTAATACACCATCATCCGTTCATCGGCCTTTAATTTAAGATGACGGCAAACACGGGCGGGTACAGGCCAAAAAAAAGCGGGTATAAATAAGCTAGTCA
Source organism: Cyclobacteriaceae bacterium (assembly GCA_025808415.1). NCBI lineage: Bacteria > Pseudomonadati > Bacteroidota > Cytophagia > Cytophagales > Cyclobacteriaceae > Cyclobacteriaceae bacterium. The sequence continues at coordinate 1,298,195 of CP075525.1, read as the reverse complement.
TAAAAGCAATTGTCAGCCATGGGTTCTCAGAAAAAAAATAACCCACCGTAAGCATGAGCAAGCCAAGCGAAAATAAAACTGAACGTACGATAGTTAGGTTAGCATACCGGCTTAAACGTTCACCCAAACTAACTACCTTTCGAATAGCCTTTAGCCTGTTGTAAAAAACCATAAACGCTACACCCCACACAACACAAACTGCAATGCCAGCTACAAGGGAGGTATAATCCGCAGGAAATAAATGACCTGGCGTTGTAACCATCTTTACACGCAAGGCCTGATATAAAAGAATAAAGAAAAGGATAGGCACCAACATCACTATGAAGAGTATGGCGTACAATTTATAAAAGTATTGCCCGAGGGAGTGATAGTTCATTGAATCAGTTCATTCTGTCAGGCAAATTATAGAAAGGAAGTTTCAGCGTGTAACTATTTTCTTATATTTTTGAAGGTTAGAATCTATGGCAGAAGCAATTTCAAATCTTTCGCGAAAAGAGCAGGTAATCCGGATGGCCGCAGAGCTTTTCAAGGAGAAAGGATACTCGGCTGCTTCCATGCGCGACCTCGCCCAAAAGCTGGGTATTGAAGCTGCCAGTTTGTATTCGCACATCAAATCCAAAGAAGAAATCCTGCGTACCCTTTGCTTTGATATGGCTGCCGATTTCAGGGCCTCATTGCTGGAGGTGGAGAAGAAAAACGTTTCGGCCAGCGAAAAACTAAGGTTGGGTATAATCGGGCACGTAAAAGTTATGGCCCGCGACCTTACCGCCTCTGCCGTGTTTATGAACGAACACCGCCATTTAAGCCAGCCCTACTTACGCGATTTCCTCTTGTTGCGCATCAACTACATCAACCGGTTTAAAACCATAATTGAAGAGGGTATATCAAGCGGTGGTTTCAGAAAAGAAATAGATACCAAACTGGCCGTGATGACGCTCTTCTCATCACTTAACTGGATGCCTGCATGGTTTAGCCCCGACAGCACCATTGAACCCGAAAACCTTGGGCAGCAATTAGCCGATATGCTTATTAACGGGTTGAAACAAAAAGGATAGCCACCTTGTTCTTCCACTAACAGTTGTTAGTTTTGCTCATATTAAATTTTTCCGACTATGTATGGAGGAGGCAACACCTTTGAAGGTATAAAAACTGATGGCCTGGCCCAGGAAGACCCAATAAAGCTGGCCGAATTTGAAGCCCGCATTGAACGGGGCGAAAAAATTGAACCCACCGACTGGATGCCCCAGCTCTACCGAAAGCAACTCATTCGCATGATCGAACAGCACGCGCATAGTGAAATCATTGGCGCGCTTCCGGAAGGCACCTGGATTACACGTGCGCCCGGATTTAAACGTAAACTTTCGCTTATGGCAAAAGTTCAGGATGAAGTCGGTCACGCCCAATTACTGTACAGCGCTGCCGAAACCCTGGGGAAATCGCGGGAAGAAATGATCAACGACCTGATCACCGGAAAATCCAAATACTCCAACATCTTTAACTATCCTGCCTTTACATGGGCTGATTCATGCTTTATCTCCTGGCTGGTAGATGCGGGGGCTATTGTAAACCAATTGGCCAATGCAAAAGGAAGTTATGGACCTTACTGCCGCGCGCTCGACCGGATTTGTGCTGAAGAATCCTTCCATTTAAAGTACGGCCACCACTGTGTAATATACCTGGCTACCGGCACCCATAAGCAACGCGAAATGTTTCAGGAAGCCTTGAACCGGTGGTGGGCTCCTATGATGCATTTTTTTGGGCCTTCCGATAAAATCTCGGCCCATACAGAAATACTGATGAAGTGGAAAGTAAAAATGTCATCCAACGATGATATGCGCAATCAATTCCTGGATATGTACGTGCCCAAAATATGGGAGCTTGGCTTTACCATACCCGATCCTAACCTGAAGAAAAATACAGAAACCGGCCGCTGGGAATATACCGAACCTGATTGGGAGGAATTCAAGCGGGTGATTAATGGAGATGGCCCTTGCAACAAAGAACGCCTTGAAGTACGAAGGATAGCCGAAGCGCGTGGCCGATGGGTGCGCGAGGCATTAAAGTCCCCCAAAACCACTTATGTTACTCCGTTAGCTTGACGGTGTTCCGTTACTAAGCTGTTTGCCGTTCAAGCTATTGCTCGTAACCAACTATGAATTCATTAGATCCAAGAGTTAAGCGACTCCCAAAAATTGGGCAACCCGGGCAGGTGGAGCCAAAAGCCCCACTTGATCAGTTTGGTACTTTTGAGGTTTTTGTTCAACCAAAAGAAGGTAAACCCTTTCAGCATGAAGGCATCGTACATGCACCCAACCTGGAATTAGCTTTTGTACTGGCCAAGGAAGCCTTTACCCGAAGATTTACCTGTGTTTCCATTTATGTGGTCGATACCAGGAATGTTTATACATCACCCATGACGGAGGGGAACACGAGTGTTTTTGAATTTATTCATGAAATACCGGCACAGCCCGGAGAAAAAATAGCGTACGAAATTTATCAACTTATAAAGCGTGGAAAACAACACATCCATGCCGGAACGGTGCAAGCCGTTACCCCTCAGGAAGCCATGAGTGAAGCCAAAAAAGTTTACAATACCGGTAAAGTCATTTATAACCTTTGGGCCATTCGCACCAGCGATATCAGGTTTACAAAACCCGAAGAACAAGAACTATGGTTAACCTTGCCCGAAAAGAAATTCAGGGATGCATCAGCATACAAGGCGGGCGATAAACTGACAGAATTTTTGGACAGGCAAAAAAATTAAAAGTCTTTTGGCTCACAAAATTTGAAAGACAGGACCGGAAAGCTATTTCAAAACAACCATGAATACTCTCGCGTTAAAAGAACTCCTTTATAAAATAGCCGATGATCAATTGATCCTCGGTCACCGTAACTCGGAATGGACAGGCTTTGGTCCTTTGCTGGAAGAAGACATTGCCTTTTCTTCCATGGCACAAGATAAAGTGGGACAAAGTCATGCCATATATTCCATTTTGCATTCGTTGGGTGAACAGGAGCCGGATACAATTGCCTTTACCCGAAATGCCGACCAGTTTCACAATTGCATTTTCACGGAGCTTCCCAATGGCGAATATGATTTCAGCCTGATCCGTCATTTCCTTTACGACACTGCAGAGATCATCCGCTTCGAAATGCTTATGCAATCATCGTATTCTCCTTTGGCAGAACTGGCCGTTAAAATCCGAGCCGAACTTCGCTACCACACCCTGCATGCCAACACCTGGGTAAAACAACTTGGCAGTGCCACCGAAGAAAGCATTAGAAGGCTTCAACGTTCACTTGAGTACACCCTTCCTTATGCCTTGGGTATTTTTGAAGAATCACCTTATGAACAGGAACTCATTGCCGAAGGCATTTTTGGTGGAGAACAAACGCTTAAAGAAAGGTGGTTGACCAAAGTGGAAGAGGTTATTAACCAAACACAACTTCATTTGCCGGATTGGAAAACAACGCAGCCCATTCTTGGCGGAAGAAACGGAAAACACAGCGAGCACCTTCAGCCTTTGCTGGATGAAATGAGCGAGGTGTTTAATATTGATCCAACAGCCGAGTGGTAAAAAATCAACAACCATGGGTAACCTTTCAGTAGAAGAAATCAAAAGCTGGTTGGAAGAGGTAAAAGATCCGGAGATACCCGTATTGTCATTGGTCGATCTTGGGGTTATTACCGATGTAAAAACTGAAAATGAGGCCGTTTATATTGAAATGACGCCAACCTTTGTTGGCTGCCCGGCCATGGACATGATGAAACAGGATGTTATTGAAGTTTTGAACCGAAAAGGGATCAGTAAGGTTAATGTGAACATCTCCTTTAAAGAGCCCTGGACCTCCGATAAGATATCCACAAAAGGCAGGTTGGCATTGAAAAAATTTGGGCTTGCCCCGCCCCCATCCGGAAACCTGTTTACCGATATCGATATACTGGAATATGCCCAATGCCCACGCTGCAATGGCACCAATACCGAACTAAAAAACCCATTTGGCCCAACCCTGTGCCGGTCTATACATTATTGTAATAACTGCCAGGAGGCCTTTGAACAATTCAAGCCTCTTTAAATAAAGCAGTGGTTTTTGCTATTTTTCATGATTTTAGCACCTGCATGACAATTGTCACTAAGCTGGTCATAACTTTTATTACTTTCGGCCGTATTCGATAGAGTGTCCGGTATGGAAAAGTATCAGTTTTTAATAAGGGTAGCGCTGATTGGCCTGGTAGGTTATGGAAGTGGATGTACTTCCAGAAACACCAGCGAAATGGCTTCTGCCTTTTCCATCACCGATTCACTTACCGAGGTATACCTGAACCTGCAGGATAGTATACTAACTTCCTGGAACCTGATGATCAATGACGATAATAAAAAAATCAAGTCCATGCACTACCTCGTGCACGAACTACAAGTTACCGGACAGTTTGATGCCGATAAATTAAAAGCACTCGATCAACGCATCGAACAACTCAAAAGGATTCGTTACACACCCAAAAGCCTTGGCAATTCAGATGTAGTTGATGAGTATGATTTTGCCTCCAATTCATTAGTGACCGAACTGGTTGTACTGGCCGAATCGTATTCAGCCTATGCCTATAACACCACCATGCAAAATCTGGTGGAAGACATCAGGACAGCCGAACAACGGGTGGAAAACTACCGCTCAGCTTATGATGCGGTAGTTAACCAGTACAATAAGTTCATCCTGGTAAACAAGGAACACCTCAAAGAAATCGATAACACCACAACCATCGAAAGGAAACCGGTATTTCAAATAGCTTCCGATTAATCTATCGCTCGGAATTTCGAACCCGCCTTTGTAAATTTCGTTTATGGGAAGTTTTAAAAAGATAGGTTTTTTTACAGCCTTTATCCTGCCTGCCTTAGTTATACTTGGTTATTATGCAGGCGGTGCCTGGAATTTTATGGCCGTAGCCTTTGCCTTTATTATCATTCCAATACTTGACCACCTGACCGGGCTAGACACTTCCAATGTTGAGGCCGATCAGATGAAACTTGTCAGCGAAGAAAAGTATTACCGCTTTGTTACCTACATCTGGACATACGTTCAATTGCTTTTCGTAGTGTGGGGATGTTATGCCATTACCCAAGGCAAACTCCAATCTTTGCCAGAATGGGCAGGCTTTGTGCTTAGCTTTTCATTAGTTACAGGGGGAATTGGCATAACCGTAGCGCATGAATTAGGCCATAAAAAGTCATCCCTTGAACGATTTTACAGTAAGCTTTTGCTGATGACGGTTTGCTACATGCACTTTTATATTGAACATAACCGCGGGCACCATGTTTACGTAGCCACACCGGAAGACCCGGCAACAGCCAGAAAGAACGAAAACTTTTATGCATTTTGGTTTCGTTCTGTTTTTGTTGGCTATTGGCATGCCTGGGGCCATGAAAAATCATCCCTGCATAAAAAAGGGATCTCCGCTTTCCATTGGAAAAATAGCATGATCTGGTTTACCGTACTACCGGTTTTATTTTGCGGAACCTTAATGCTTGTTACACATTACCTAACCGGTTATGCAAGCTGGCAAATTCCTGTATTTTTATTTGCGCAAAGTTTTTTCGCTTTTACGTTGCTTGAATTAGTGAATTATGTTGAACACTATGGCATTGTGCGAAAACAAGTTGCCCCTGGCAAGTATGAACGTGTGAATCCATTACACTCATGGAATGCCAGCCATTTAATCAGTAACTTTTTTTTATTTCAACTGCAACGTCATTCCGACCACCACGCCAATGCGATAAAGCGTTACCAGGTACTGAACCACTACAATGAAAGCCCACAGCTTCCTTACGGCTACCCTACCATGATACTGATGGCGCTAATACCGCCTCTCTGGTTTGCGTTTATGAACCCACGCCTCGAAAATTGGTCCACTAAAATTTATCAGCAGGCTGTTCCTCAGTAAACCGAATTTCAACCCTGCGGTTGAGGCTCCTGGCCTTTTCGGTTTGTTCGTTTACCAGCGGCCGTGATTTGCCAAAGCCAAAAGAACTAATGCGCTCTGGTTTAATGCCTTTTGTTATCAAATAATCGGCAACACTGCGTGCCCGGTTTCTTGAAAGCAGCAGGTTGTAATCATCTGAACCAACGAAATCTGTGTGACCTGATAAACGAACCTGAAAAGCCGGATTCTCCATCAGGATGTTGACTATTTCATCCAGTTCCGGGTGCGAAGATTTCAACAGTGTGTAGCTGTCAAATTCAAACTGGATATTTTTCAGTATATAATCCTTGTTCAATTCAATATTCTCCGACTGAAATTGTTGGCTTGAGGAAACAACAGGCAATGGATCAAGTGGTGTAACCGATACATCATCCACATAATAATATGCACTGGTAGCCAGCATACTATTACTACCGATGCGATGCGATAAACGGGCATGTTTGGTTAACTTGTCATTAAAAAAATTACCGATCGTCAGGTAGCGCTCACCACCGGTTGCCGTATACTCCAGCAAAGCCTCTTCCCATTTTCCTGTTGCCATATCCAGGGCAGTGTCCTTTTCAACAGATAATGTTGGCACAAGATCAATCACACGATCGTGGTTAAACTCAATTTTTTCGGTTGTTAATGCTAAACCCATTCGATTAATCGTATAAACAGAATTGGATGCCAGCTTAAAGAAAAATGATATGCGGTAGCGTGCATTGGCCGTTAGGGGCTCGGCTATTTCACATTGAATATACTCGCGGTAATTGCTGCCGGTGCTCATCCAAACATAAATTCCTGCATACCCCTTACCTGTTTTGGCATTCGATGATCCGGCCCAATTGTACGGCACATCAGCCTCTCCCCAGCTGCAGGCATGAAACAAGTCGGGGGTACCTTTGGTAGGCGATGTCCAACCGGGCACCATAAAATCGTTACGGGTAGTTGAAAAACTATGCGGGCACCGGATTAATTCCTCAAAGCTTGGGTTTGGTACAAGGTTTTGACTAACCAGGCTTACTGCCCGGATAAATAAAATAAAACCCGCTACACATCGCTTCATTTATAGTATGTGACCTCAACCCGGAAGCGTGGATCGATGGCACCTAACCGGTCGTAAGCTGATTTTGAGATTTTTATAATCAGTTTATCCGTAAGCGCTGTATCCGGAAGTTTGCCCACAACACGAACAAACACTTCGCGGTTGTTCATTTCATTACGGACCTTAAGGATGGTACCTACCGGTGCCGTACGATGAAGTGCGAGGTATTTTCGGTTGGCTTCTGTTCCGTCAATCAATTCGGCAATACCCGATTGCTTCACTTCATCTTTATTGGTTACCGATTCGGAAATGGTTATAACCGGGCTCTTCTCTTCAACCGATGTAACCCTTACTTCCGGTTGCTTAACCTCAGGTACTTGTGTTGGCGGTGTCACCTCAGTTTGTATTTTAGTCACTTTCTCCTCTCCTGAGTAAACCGGGTGCGTCAAAAAAAGTGTTTGCCCGATGTGGAGTGCCTCAGTAGTCAGGTTGTTCCATTCTTTAAGCTGTTGCACCGTTACACCATACTGACGTGAAATGCTGAACAGTGTTTCTTTTTCGGCAACGGTATGTACTAATCGCAAGGATTTTGGTTGCAGGTCGGGCGGGGAGGATAAAACATTGTTTGTTGTATTGGTTGATTTAATCACAAGCTCCTGCCCGAGCGCCAACGTATTATCGGATAGGTTGTTCCATTGTTTTAGTTCATCAACCGTTACACCGTATATTTTTGAAATTGAAAAAAGGGTTTCTCTTTCGGCCACTTTATGTAGGGTTGTACCTTTGGCAACCTTCGGTTTTGGTACATACGGAACTTTCAATATTTGCCCGATTTCTAATCCGGCATCAGCGGTTTTATTGAACTCCAGGATTTGGTTCACCGTAACACCATAGCGCCTTGAAATAGCGTAAAGAGTCTCCTTCTCGCTCACCTGGTGAACAATAAAAGTTTTGCCGTTTATGGTCTCTATCCCAATCGAGTCGGCCCGGGGATTAAAAAATGAGAGACCGGTTATTACCAAAAGTTTAAACATACCTCTGTAACGAACCTGTCGTTTACTTATTTGATACGAAATTACACAAACTTGAAGGCTGAAAAAAGGTTCCTGGCATAAACCTTCCCACCTTTGTATTAGCTGTAATCAAATATGCAGCCAAATCAACGGGCAGGAAAAAACCTACCCTTGGCCCGAACAAGAAGGAACCAGCCGGGTTGTATTATGGTTAATTTTGTGCGTATTTACCTTCAAAACTTTTAGCATTCACATGAAGTACCTCCTTTTCGGACTTATTCTTTTGACCAGCCTTGCAGCCCGGGCGCAACAAACCAAGGTTATGGTAATGGAAATCAAGAGTGAAATTGATCCCCGCACCAATCGCTATGTGGAATTGGCCTTAAGCAACGCCCGAAAAATTGAAGCAGATGTGGTTATTATCGAAATGGATACCTATGGCGGCATATTGACCGATGCCAAAGAAATTGTTGATAAGATCATGAAATTCAAAAAACCGATATGGGTATTTATCAACTCCGATGCCGCCTCAGCCGGTGCCCTGATTTCCATTGCCTGCGATAGTATTTATATGTCGCCCGGAGCCAGTATTGGCGCGGCTACCGTGGTTACCGGAACCGGTGAAAAGGCCCCGGACAAATATCAATCGTACATGCGGTCCATCATGCGGTCAACCGCTGAAGAAAAAGGAAGAAACCCACGCATTGCTGAAGGCATGGTTGATGAAGATATTGCGATTGACAGTGTAACGCAAGCCGGTCAAATTATTACGTTCTCAACCTCTGAGGCCATTAAACATGGATTTTGCGAGGCGAAAGTGGAGTCCATCGAAGAAATCCTGAAACGCAACAACATTGATAACTATCAAATTATCAAATTTGAATTACGGCCAGCCGACAGGATCATAGCTTTTTTCCTGAACCCTTTTATCAGCGGCATCCTCATCCTGATTATTATTGGCGGCATTTACTTTGAACTGCAAACACCGGGCGTGGGTTTCCCGATTTTAGCATCCGCCATTGCCCTTGTACTGTATCTTGTTCCTTACTACTTAAACGGACTTGCAGAAAACTGGGAGATTATAGCGCTGTTTGCAGGGCTTGCCTTAATTGGTGTTGAAATTTTTGTGTTGCCCGGGTTTGGAGTTGCCGGTATTGCGGGCATATCCTTAACAGTGATTTCGCTAATCCTTATCATGATCAATAACGATGCATTTGATTTCAACTTTGTTCCAGCCAACGATTTACTCTACGCAGTAGCAGCAACTTTTGGCGGAATGTTGGGTGGTATTATCCTGTTGTTTGCCGGAGGAGCCCGCTTATCCAGTTCAAAATTTTTCAAGCGGGTTGCCCTCACCGATACCCAGGAACGGGAAAAAGGTTTTACCGTAAGCCCCTCTGTTACTTCCCTAAAAGGTAAACAAGGCATAGCCCACACGGTATTGCGTCCAGGAGGAAAAGTTATGATTGACGGCCACTTGTATGATGCTTTTACCAGGGGCGAGTTTATTGAGAAGGGAGATACCATAGAGGTGTTGGATGACGAAACTACTTCATTACGGGTCAAAAAAATTTAGAAATGCCTGCCATACTCGGAATAATCCCCGCCCGCTACGCCTCTACCCGCTTTCCAGCCAAAGCCTTGGCTGATGTGGGTGGCAAATCCATGATCCAACGGGTATATGAACAAGCTAAAAAAGCAAAGTCATTGACTACGGTTGTTATAGCAACCGATCACAACCTTATTTATGATCATGTTAAAACATTTGGTGGAGATGTTTGCATGACCCGTGAAAGCCATGTAAGCGGAACAGATCGTTGCTTTGAGGCGCTTACCCTTCAAAAAAAACCATTCGATTACGTTATCAATATTCAAGGCGATGAACCTTTTATTCAACCGGAGCAGATAGACTTACTGGCATCGTTACTGGATGGAAACACAGAAATCGCAACCTTGAAAAAAAAAATATCGGATAGTGAACAAATTACCAATCCCAATACTGTTAAAGTAGTTTGTTCGGTTGCAAACCATGCATTATACTTTAGCCGTTCACCCATTCCACACATTCGGAATATTGAACACGGTCAATGGCTGAGTGCACATACATTTTACAAACACATTGGAATGTATGCTTACCGTACTGATGTTCTTGAAAAGCTGACCAATCTTCCTCCATCAGCTTTAGAAAAAGCTGAATCATTGGAGCAGCTTCGGTGGCTGGAAAATGGATTTAATATTAAAGTTGCGGAAACCTTGCAAGAGACCATCGGGATCGATACACCCGATGATCTCAGAAAAGCCCTTGCTCTGTTTAAAGCTTAAAAATCTTTATAGGCAGTACCATTCAGGAAATCGGTACGATAGTTATTGTAAACATCGCGTACACGATAGCTAAACGAAACCCGGTTTCCATAAACCGTACCTACACCCTCTACTTCATAGCCGTTTACGGTTTGCCTTGGTATGGTAACCTTATCGTAATTGATCGTTGCCCGTACGCGGATATTCACCGCGTAAAAATTATCAATCCAAATAGCATCAGAACTTCTGCCCGATCGTTCAATCCAAATTGTGTAGCGGGTAAAATCATTATAGGTTTCACTATACTCTTCCATGTCATATCGCCCGATGATTCGATCGCGGGAATCGTATACTGGTTCGGTGTAATAAAACTCACAAGCTGACAACCCCAGCAGCAAGAGGAAGAAAATAAACCGTTTCATAAACATTGAATTTGGTTTATACTCACTTACACAACTATGAGGCCAATCTTCAATACCCATTCGTGTAACCTTTTCCGGATCGTTTGCGTAAGGTCACAAAATAAAAAAGCCCCAACCGTCTGTCGGGGCTTTTCAAAGGTAAAAAAGTAATCAGGCTAAGTGCCCGACTTGATAAAAAGGCATACCGGTGCCGGCAAAAAATATTTACCACCAACAACCACTACGAATGGAGTAAAATACCAGTCACACCGGAAATGCCATACCTTTGAAATCATGGATTGCAATCGAATCATGTTTAAATAGATCCGTGCTAGTCTACGTTATCGTGTAAGAATTTATTATTACCCAAAATGTTGTTGTCGTCATTCAGGTTGAATTTCGATATAAACGTTTCAGATGAATGTGGCACGTTATCCATTTTAATGCCTCGCCTCAGGTATGCCGGTAATGCCCACTTCTCATTAAATTCTTCTTTGGTCATTTCCTGCTTACGGGCATGTTTCAGTTTCTCCTTACGTTCGCGTGCCTGGTCTTCAAGTCGCTTGCGCGTATTGCGGAGTTCCATCATACCCTCCTCGTTGATTACCTGATCGCTGTACTTCTCAGGCTCACGATCAAATTCATCATCGTGCAGATCAAACAACCCGGCTTCACCTTCTTCATCGTCTTCATCCGTCAGGTCCGTATCAATCCTGCTAAAGGGCGCCTTGTAAACAACTTCTTGCCTGGCGGGCGCTTCATCATCATGGGTTTCATTTTTTACCTCCTCATTTTTTTTTAATTCAACTTCACGGGGCACGCCAAGGGGTTGGTCCTGCTCGAACAACCAGATTTGGTTACGTTCCAGGTCATGGACTTTTCTAGTCTCTACCACCGGTTTTTTTTCCGGAAGTTCAATACGCTCCTCTTCCTCGTGTTCTTCTTCGTGGTCGAAGCCTGTGGCGATAACGGTTACCCGTAAACGATCACCCAGGGCAGCGTCAACACCATGTCCGAAAATAACCTCGGCATCCTGTCCGGCCTGTTGTTGGATGTACTCGGTAATTTCCATGAGTTCATCCATTTGCAACTCGGCTTCAGCACCAGAAATGATGGAGAGCAGAATTTTCTTGGCACCCATAATGTCGCAGTTGTCGAGCAGAGGCGATGCCAACGCACCGCTGGCCGCATTGCGTGCACGGTTTTCACCTCGTGTTTCGGCAGTACCCATAACGGCAGGGCCTGCATTGTACATTACAGTACGCACATCCTGGAAATCAACATTCACATAACCGGTAAGGGTAATGATCTCGGCAATACCCTTTGCCGCTGTTGTCAATACATTGTCGGCCTGGGCAAAGGCTTTTCCGATGGCCAGGTTGCCGTAAATCTCGCGCAGCTTATCGTTAAGGATAACCAACACAGTATCACAGCTTCTGCGCAAAGCCCTTATGCCGATTTCAGCAAGTTCTCTTTTCTTCTTGCCTTCGAACATAAACGGAGCCGTAACAATACCCACGGTAAGTATGCCCATGCTCTTGGCAATTTTTGCAATTACCGGTGCGGCACCTGTTCCTGTACCACCGCCCATGCCTGCGGTTACAAATAGCATTTTAGTGCCCTCTAAAAATTCACGGATTTGTTCTTTGCTTTCAATCGCTGCGCCTTTACCAACTTTAGGATTGGCTCCGCAGCCAAGCCCTTCTGTTAGGTCAACACCGATTTGTAATTTGGTAGGAACAGGACTGCTGTTAAGCGCCTGCAAGTCGGTGTTACATACCACAAATTCTACGTCTTTAATTCCCTGACGGAACATGTGGTTCACGGCATTACTGCCACCTCCACCAACACCGATCACCTTGATAATCGAGCGTTGCGAGCCCGATTGGTGTTTGGGGATGTCGAATTGGTACGATCCGGTTTCAATCATGATTTTATTGTTTTAGTGGTTGATTCATTTTAGTCCGTTGACTTTTAATATTCATTTTTGCTGTCGAGATCATCGATCAGCAAACTTTTTGTTTTGGTTAAAATATCATTGAAGAAATTTTTGGACGCAGCCGGGCGCTTGGTTTTGGTTGTTGCCTTAACCATTTCCCTGGCTTCGCGATAACGGTCTTCCCGTTCATCAAGTGAACGGAAGCCGGCTAACACAAGACCAACGGCCGTAGCATACATCGGGCTTTTTACCGATTCGATTTTACTTTTGCCCAGGTGTTCATTCGGATAACCGATGCGGGTATCCATGCCGGTCATATATTCCACCAGTTGTTTCAGGTTGCTGAGTTGTGCACCGCCACCGGTAATGACAATGCCCCCCGCCAACCGGTTTTCAAAACCTGAACTGATGATTTCGGCATGCGCCATTTCAATAATCTCTTCCATACGCGCCTGGATAATGTTTGCCAGGTTTTTCGTGGATATTTCCTTTGCAGAACGATTGCGTATGCCTGGGATAGATACAATTTCATTCGGGCTTGCTTCTTCTGATATTGCCTTCCCAAACCGTGTTTTCAACTGCTCGGCCTGTTGCGGCAACACCATTAACCCTTGCTTGATATCATGCGTTACTATATTTCCACCAAAAGGTATTACAGCGGAGTGGCGGATGATATTATCATAGAAAATGGCAATGTCAGTAGTACCACCGCCTATATCGATCAGGCAAACACCGGCTTCTTTTTCTTCTTCACTTAACACCGCAAGGCTTGACGCAAGGGGTTCAAGAATGAGATCTTCAATTTCCAACCCAGCCCTGCGTACACATTTGTTGATATTATTGATGGCATTGGTTTGTGCCGTAATAATATGGAAGTCAGCCTCCAACCGAACACCCGACATGCCTACCGGTTCTTTGATGCCTTCTTCGTAATCAACCATGTAATCCTGGGGCATCACATGAATAATCTGGCTACCCGGGGGTACCACCATGCGGTACATATCCTGTGTGAGTCGCTCCACATCAGCAATGGTAATTTCTTCTTCTTTGCCTGACCGGGTTATGCCACCATGCTGGATGAAACTGCGGATGTGCTGACCGGCAATACCAACGTTTACCACACCGATATCAATGCCGGCCTGATCGCCCGCTTCTTTAATGGCTTTTTCAATGGCGTAAACTGTTTTATCGATGTTGAAAACGATACCTTTTACTACGCCCTCGGATTCGGCTTTGCCCATACCTAATACTTCGAGTTTACCAAACTCGTTTTTGCGACCTACGATCACACAAATTTTTGTTGTGCCTATATCTAGCCCGACAATTATTTTTTCCTGTTCCATGATTGTATTATTTATAGTGGTTGTTTCATTTAGTCATTTTTATTCGGCTACAATTTGACCTTCAAATTCAAGGCTTACACGTTTATATTTATTCCAGCCCATTTGGGGTAATATGTCCTTATAAAAGATTTTCAATTTGCGCAGCTTGGTCTCCAGCTTATCGGCTTTCCCGAACTCGATTGTCTGGCTGCCCACCTGGGGCATAATGTAAATCCTTCCCTTGTTATCGATATCCAACTGCGCAATCTGTGCCCGCCAGAAATCATCCTTACGAATGGTATGCAACATGGCCATCAGTTCCGGGCCGTCATCATGCTTTCGAATGTTATCAACCAGTAAAAACTGCCGCACATAAGGACCACTGATGAGTACTACCCGCGCTGTGTACTTTTCTGATACCGGCATGATGGTGCCGTCTTCACCGATGTAAGCATCGGGGCCATCGGGACGAACAATGCGCGCTACCGGCCTGCGAAGGGTGGCCTTTACAACTAAGTTGCCCTTTACATCGCTGTACAACTGGGCAGACTGGATGAACCTGTCAGCTTTAATGCGGTCCTCAATTTCCTTCAGGTTTAGCCGATTGAGGTTAGCGCCCTTTAAGTTGGCATAATCCAGTTGCATCAACTCAACAATATCCTGCTCATCGATGAAATGGTTTTCGTGAAGGTTTTCAATTTTAATAACAACCTCCCTTACCGTAACATCACTGTTCTGGCGTTCGCTAAAACCAATAACACCAAACAGTACCGCCAATACGATGGCTATTTTAAGCTTCTTACCAATGTTGAATTTAATTTTCATAGCGCTTCTCCAACATAGTTTTAATCGGTTGTACAAACGTATCGATGTCACCTGCACCTACTGTGGCGATCAACTCTACCTCGTGTTGGTCAAGTTTTTCCATCAAGTCGGTTTTGCCACAACGTATTTTCACCGGGCTGGTAATTCCATTCATCAGCATATCAGAATCAACACCGGCAATCGGTAATTCCCGGGCCGGGTATATGTCCATTAAAAACAACTCATCGGCCAGGCTCAGGCTTTTTGAAAACCCATCAGCAAAATCACGGGTGCGAGTAAACAAATGCGGCTGAAACACCACAGTAAGTTTTTTACGTGGATACATGGATTTTACAGAGCGAAGAAACGCTTCGATCTCCGTAGGATGGTGAGCGTAGTCATCAATAAAAATTACCTTATCGTTTCGGTAAACAAATTCAAACCTGCGCTTAACACCATGAAAGGTCTCCAACGCTGTTTTAATTTCAGCCACCTGTAAACCACAGGCCTGTGCAGCAAGAGCAGCCGCTACGGCATTTTCTACATTATGAAAACCGGGGACACCGAGCCTGATCCGTTCAGCCTTGGGGCCGAAGCCCATAAGGTCAAATTCAAAAAATCCGCTATGCGCGGTAATGTTGCCGGCAAAAAATTGTCCCCGGCTCATACTGTAAATATTTTTTGTTAGCGAGGTTACATCACCTGCTAACTTTTCGGCAATGGATTCATGTATAATTAAGGTGCCTTTTGCACTGATTTGCTTTATAAAATCTTTGAAAGAAGTGATCATGCTTTCATGATTGCCGTAAATGTCAAGATGATCCGGATCGGCTGAGGTGATGATGGCGATTTCAGGGAAAAGTTTTAAGAATGAACGATCAAACTCGTCCGCCTCAGCCACAACAATGGTATCTTCACCCACCTTACCGTGCATCACCAGGTTTGATTCGTAATTAGTGGTAATACCTCCCAGAAATGCAACCATGTTTTTCCCTCCAGACTTAAGAATATGTGCCACCATGGATGATGTGGTGGTTTTTCCATGTGTACCGGCCACGGCTACAGTTTTGTAGTTTTTAGTAATCAGTCCTAATATTTCAGATCGTTTAAGAATGGTATATCCTTCCTGGAACAAGTAGTTATACTCTTTATGATCCTTGGGAATGGCCGGTGTAAATACAACCAACGTGTTGTCATGTTCGCGAAGAATCTCTTCGGGAATGTTACTTACCGAATCATCATAGTGCACATTCATTCCCTCTGCTTCCAATTGCCTGGTTAAGCTGGTAGCTGTGCGGTCGTAACCCGACACCTTTACTCCCTTTTTGATAAACCAACGGGCAAGCGCACTCATACCGATACCCCCAATACCGAGAAAATAGATGTTGCGATATTTATCTAAACCATTCATTCTATCAATTCACTAACATGGTTAAAGGCTGACCGCTGTTGCTTTTCTTAGCCGGCATATCATCAGCACCAATCAATTTTTCGATTTCATTTACGATATCGCGTGTGGCATTTGGTTTGGCCATCAGGTTTATATTCCCTTTCAGTTTTGCAGTTAGTTGATCATCAAACAGTAGCTTCAACGCTTCTTCCACCAATTTTATACCGGCTTCTTTATCGGTTACGATTAAAGCGGCATTCCGATCGGCCAGGGCTTTTGCATTTTTTGTTTGGTGATCTTCTGCTACGTTGGGTGATGGAACCAGTATGCAGGCCTTACCGGTAACACATAGTTCTGATACGGCTAGCGCTCCTGCACGGGAGATCACAACATCAGCTGCGGCATAGGCCAGGTCCATTTCTTTTAAAAAGTCATATACCCGAATTCTTCTTAAATCGTATTTCTCAAGACTTGCCCGGCAGTTTGTATAGTATCCTTTACCCGTTTGCCAGATAACTTGTATTTGTGCATCAATCAACTTTTCAATGCCCTTTAAAATGCTTTCATTGATGGTTCGTGCACCCAGGCTTCCGCCTATGATCAACAGCGTTTTAGTACCGGTATCAAATCCGAATTGATTCAAGGCACGCTCACGCTTTCCGTTCACATCAAGAATATCTTTACGAACCGGGTTGCCGGTAAGCACAAGTTTATGCTTTGGAAAATATTTCTCCATGCCCTCATATGCCACACACACTTTACTCACACGTTTTGCTACTTGCTTGTTGGCCAATCCTGCAAATGAATTTTGCTCCTGAACAACCGAAGGAATTCCCAACCGTGTGGCAGCCATCATTATCGGGCCACTGGCATAACCGCCTGTTCCAATTACGATATGAGGTTTATATTCCTTCACGATCATCATGGCGCGGATGTAGCTTACCACCAATTTAACCGGGAATAACAGGTTTGATAATTTCAATGAACGTTGTAAACCACTTATCCACAAACCAATAATCTTATAGCCCGCTTCCGGAACACGTGTCATCTCCATACGCCCCTGGGCACCCACAAAGAGTATCTCCGCATCTGGATGACGCTCCTTAAACTCATTAGCAATGGCCACTGCGGGGAAAATATGCCCGCCCGTTCCGCCTCCACTGATGATTAGTCGATATGGTTGGTTACTTTTCAATTCTTTCTTTTAATTTTCTTTAAGCTTTTAGCTTCAAGCTACTAGCTAGCAGCTAGAGGCTTGAAGCTTCTAAGCTGCCTTAGCTTCTATATTCTTATTTTCCTTTAGTTCAGCTCCAGTTGATTTTCGTTCCCACACATCATCACGTTCACCACGGCTTACACTTAATATTATTCCAAGGGACAAACCCGTAAACACCATAGACGTTCCCCCCATACTGATCAACGGTAACGTTTGTCCGGTAATCGGTCCCAATCCAACCACAACACCCATGTTTATCATGGCCTGACAGACGATATCAAAACTTAATCCCGCGGAGAGTAAACCGGCAAAAGCGCGTTCACTGTTATAGGCTGCTTTCATACCGCGATGCAATAACACCAGGTAAAGTAATAGCACGACTACGCCACCAATCATTCCATATTCTTCAATCAAAATAGCGTACACAAAATCAGAATACGGATGAGGTAAAATATTTCGCTGATCACTGTTACCCGGGCCCTTGCCGGTTACACCTCCGGTAGCCACAGCAATGTGCGCATGTTTGGCTTGGAAGGGAAGTTCCTTCTCACCCTTTACATACTCAACAAAATCAGTAATACGAGTAACTACTGTACCTCCGCGTACACCAAACTTAAACGCCAAAGACCCAAACAGAACACCAACAAATAGCAACATGGCGAGATACTTTGAAGGAACCCTGCCGATAAACATGATTAACATGCAGGTCATGAGCAGCAGTACGGCAGTCGACATATTGGTTAAGGCAATCAATCCGCAGATGATTCCACACCAGAATAATATAGGAATCAATGACTCTTTAATGTCATCAATGTTTTGCTGCCGCTTCGATAGCATGCTGGCCAGGTTTACAATCAAGGCCAGGCTTGCAAAATCAGAAGGCTGGAATGAACCTATAATCGGAATCTGAATCCAACGGGCAGCATCATTAATGGTAGAGCCGTTTGTGAACGTGTAAATTAAAAGGGGTACACTAATCCAAAGAGCTATACGTGAAAGACGAGAATAATACCGGTAATCAACCCGATGAGCAAACCACATGGCTGTTAAGCCAATAAGCACATGCATGGTGTGCGTAAACAAATATTTTTCAGGACTTACCGCACGCTTGTAGGCGAGCGTACCAATGGAGCTATATACTACTAAAATGCTGATCATCGATAGGATGAATACTACCGCCCAGATCACTCGATCGCCTTGCAGATTTTCATCAGCCCATGTTTTTAGTTTATTCATACCAATTGATTTTCAACTTCCTTCTTTAATTCTTGAACTGCTTTACGAAACTGGTCACCCCTGTCCTCATAATTCTTAAACAAATCAAAACTTGCACAGGCGGGTGATAGTAACACAACATCACCAGGCTTAGCTTCCTGCAGTGCCATGCGAACAAGCGCTGAAACATTTTGCGTTTCAAGAATGTTTTTTACCACACCACCAAAAAAACTCCTGAGCTTCTCGTTTTCTGTTCCGAGGCAGATAAGTGTTTTAACCTTCTTGCTTACGTCATCTTTAATAAGATTGTAGTCATTGCCCTTATCAATACCACCGGCAATCCAGATAAGTGGTTGATTGTAGCTGCCGAGTGCATATACAACCGAATCGACATTTGTGGCTTTTGAGTCATTAATAAAATCAACACCATTTATTGTACCCACGTGTTCCAGTCGGTGAGGAGCATTCCTGAATGTCTTCAATCCTTCACGAATAGATTTAAGCTTTGCGCCAGCCAAATGAGCAGCCGAAACTGCAGCCATCGTATTGATGAGGTTATGCGGTCCTTTAAGTGTGGTGTCGGATTGTTCAACACTGAAACTTTCATCAAAACCAAATTGCATTACCGCTCCATCGTAGTAAACCTGATTCTTATCCTTCAAACTAATAGTCACCAAATGTGGGGTTGGCCTTTGAGTTCTCAGCGCTGAAGCAATCACGGTATCATCAGCATAGTAGATGAAGTGATCAGCAGCATCCATATTCTGCATGATGCGGAATTTAGAGGCTACATAATTCTCCATTTTATACTCGTAGCGATCGAGGTGATCGGGTGTAATGTTTAGTAAGATGCCAATAGCAGGCTTGAAGGTTTTTGTGCCGTCCAACTGGAAACTGCTGATCTCCAGCACATACCAATCGTGATTGCCGTGGGCTACTTTGCGCGCCAGGCTTTCGCCTACATTACCGGCAAGCGCAACATTAAAACCTGCAGCTTTTAGTAAATGATAAGTAAGTAACGTAGTGGTTGTTTTTCCATTGGTACCGGTAATGGCAATTACCTTTCCATGGATAAACCGGAATCCAAACTCAATCTCATCAATGATTTCAATTCCTTTTGCTTTTATCTTTTTGATGATTTCAGCTTTCTCCGGAATACCGGGACTCTTTATTATTAATGTTGCGTTTAAAACTTTTTCTTCAGAATGCTTACCCTCTTCAAACTCGATTTTATTCCGGATCAGGTCATCGCGATAGTTATCCTTTATCGCACCCTGATCAGACACAAAGACTTCGTAACCTTTTGCTTTTGCCAGCAAGGCTGCTCCTGTTCCGCTTTCTCCAGCGCCTAATATGACTACCCTTTCGTTCATCGCAATTTCAATGTGGCTAAGCTTAGTATGGCCAATAAAATCCCTACAATCCAAAACCGTGTTACGATTTTAGCTTCATGCAAATTCTTTTTCTGGTAATGGTGATGCAGAGGCGACATCAGAAATATTCTTCTGCCTTCTCCATACTTTTTCTTTGTGTATTTGAAGTATGATACCTGAATGATCACTGAAAGATTTTCGATCAGAAAAATTCCGCAGATTACCGGAATCAATAATTCCTTGCGCACCGCCAGTGCCAGCACGGCAATCACTCCGCCAATGGTTAAGCTTCCGGTATCGCCCATAAATACCTGTGCCGGATACGCATTGTACCATAGAAAACCGAGGCAAGCACCAACCAACGCAGTTGTAAAAATCACCAACTCGCTTAGGTTGGGTATGTACATAATGTTGAGGTAGCTGGAAAAATCGACACGGCCGGAGAGGTACGCGAAAATGGCTAACGTAAGCGCAATGATTCCGGAAGTTCCCGCTGCCAAACCATCTATGCCATCGGTAATGTTGGCACCATTTGATACTGCTGTAACCACTATAATCACTACCAGTACATAGGTAATCCAGGTATAAGTATCGGGTATAAACGGAAGAACGTTTTTATAATCAAGCTCATTATTCTTCAGGAACGGAATAGTTGTTTTTGTTGACTTTACATCTTTGTATTTCAGTAAACGCTCCTGGCTTTCCTCCTCATCCTGAAACAACATTAAAGTGCTGATACTGGCCAGCGATTCGGGTTGCACCTCACGCACAACAACAGCATCACTAAAGTATAAGGTAAGTCCAACAATTAATCCTAACCCAACCTGGCCAACTATTTTGAAACGGCCGGCAAGACCTTCTTTATCCTTTTTAAATACTTTGATATAATCATCCAGAAATCCGATGAATCCCAACCAGATTGTTGCCACGATAAGCAGGATCACATAGATATTATCCAATCGTGCAAACAATAATGTAGGCACCAGAATGGCCGCGATGATAATGAGCCCGCCCATGGTCGGGGTTCCCTTCTTTTGTATTTGACCTTCCAAGCCGAGGTCGCGGATATCTTCACCTACTTGTTTTTTTCGCAGCAGGTTAATTAAGGACTTTCCTAGTGTAATGGTGATCAGCAACGAGAAAAATGCAGCCATACCCGCCCTAAAGGAGATGTACTTAAATACACCGGCTCCCATCAGGTCGAATTGTTTGTCTAAATAATCGAATAGATAGTACAGCATTTAATTAATTTTCAATTCGTCAATTAGCCAATTCTCAATGCAGATCATTTACTTCCCTTTTTTGAGGTTGACACAATCTTGTTTATTACTTTCAAAATACTTTCTATATCACTAAGTAGTTTTCCGGGTTTTGGGTAACTTTTTGAGAAATCACATAATTCTAACCAGTACTCAGTCTCCTCTGCTTCCTTCTGTGCTATCTTCATTTTATGAATAAAGTCAGCTTTACTTTCTGCCCCTTGTGCCTCTCTCACATTAGCCCCGACAGAATCCGGATCGCAATACCTGATCAGCAAAAGCAAATCGCTTTTTGTCACGTAGTATCTCCGAAAATTCCATTATCTCCAATGCAAACTGGAAAGTCATTTTTACAATTATGTTTTCACTATAGTTCCTCATGTTAATTGTCTAATTGACTCATTAAGAATTGATCATTAACTATTAACGAGTTTTAACATACGTTCCACCACTTCTCTGTCGTCAAATGGATGTTTCACACCCTTTATTTCCTGATACGTTTCATGCCCTTTGCCTGCTACCAGTATGATGTCCTTTTCATTGGCCATCATGCAGGCGGTTTTAATAGCTTCTTCACGATCGGCTATCACTAATGTTTTGCGTGCATCACTTGGACCAATTCCGGTTTGCATTTCGCGAATGATTTCCATGGGGTCTTCATCGCGTGGATTATCAGATGTGAGTACAACTTTATCACTAAACCGAACGGCTATACTGGCCATTAGGGGGCGCTTTGTTTTATCACGATTTCCTCCACAGCCAACTACAGTAATCACCTGCTCATTGCCCGTGCGGAAAGATTTAATTGTTTCCAGTACATTCTTGAGTGCATCGGGTGTGTGAGCATAATCCACAATGGCAATAATTTTTGAACCGGGTAAAACCAACTCAAACCTGCCGGGCGCACTATGAAGCGATGAAAGAATGGTAAGGGTTTGATCAGGATCCTGATCAAATAACATAGCCGCACCAAACACTGCCAGGATGTTATACGCATTGAAATCACCAATCAACTTAAACCAGATTCGTTTGTTCATCAGCTCCATTTCCAGGCCCTCAATGGTGTTGCTGATCATCCTGCCTTTGAAGTCGGTTAACTTCTTCAACCCAAAGGTGTACTTGGTAGCTTTTGTGTTTTGAAGCATTACCATGCCGCGTTTATCATCAGCATTTACAAGTGCGAAGGCATCACCACTTAATTCATCAAAGAATTTCTTCTTTGCCTTGATATAGTTTTCAAAGGTCTTATGGTAATCCAGGTGATCGTGGGTGATGTTGGTAAAAATTGCCCCGGCAAACTTCAACCCCGCAATGCGTTCCTGATCGATGGCATGTGAACTGACCTCCATAAAGGCGTAAGTACAACCAGCATCCACCATGTTCTTAAGAAGTTCATTGAGTTGAACCGGATCAGGTGTGGTATGCGTAGAGGGCAACACCTGGTCAACAATGCGATACTCTACCGTGGAAATCAAGCCGCACCGATGACCTAACGAACCGAACAACTTGTACAACAATGTAGCCACGGTTGTTTTTCCGTTCGTACCGGTTACACCAATCAGCTTTAATTTTTGTGACGCATTGCCAAAAAAGTTAGCAGCAATAATTCCCAGCGATTTCGCGCTATCTTTAACTGTGACGTAGGTTGTTTTTTCATATAGGGTTTCAGGTAAAGTTTCACAAACAATTGCGCTCGCTCCTAAATCCACCGCTTTTGAAATAAACTGGTGCCCGTCCGACTGTGTGCCTTTAACAGCCACAAATAAAAATCCGGGCTTTACTTTTCGTGAATCAAAGCATATACCGCTCACCGCTACATCCATATTACCGGAGGTTGAGGTGAGTGACACTTTGTATAATATATCCTTCAGTTCAGTCATTTCTTTTCAATACTGGCTACCCCAGTTGTATATAAATTCTGTCGCCTTTTGAAACTTTACCGCCTGCCGTAATCGACTGGCTCTTTACCCTTCCCTTTCCTTCATATATTACTTTCAAACCCGCTTGCTCCAACAAGTAAAGGGCATCACGAAAAGTCATTCCTTCTACATCGGGCACAATACCCTGCCCGATTGTATTCTTCTTCCAACTGATTGAATTGCCATTGATGGAGCTTCTTACCCAATCTTCCTCAGAAGATGAATGATTTGAAATGCCGAGCACATTACAAAGCATGGTTAACTCCTCCTGATTACCTGCGCGGATAACCGGAAATACACCGGGCTCAACATATTTTTTCTCCATCGCCAATTGCAGGTTGATGTCGCGGGAATAAATGTTGTCGGCAATTTCTTTAAAGACCGGGGCGGCTACATTACTTCCGTATTGATGCCAGCCACGTGGATTTTTAATCAGCACAATAGCTGAATACTTTGGTGCATGTGCCGGGAAATAACCAACAAAAGATGTGATGTACTTCTTGGTATACTTACCATTCTCCAGAATTTGAGCCGTTCCGGTTTTTCCAGCAATACGATAGTGTGTTCCCTTTATTCCTTTAGCTGTGCCGTTCTCCACCACACCCTCGAGCAAAAGCTTAACCTTATTCAAGGTTTTGTCAGAACAAATTTTGCTTACAATCACATCGGTCTCATAATTTTCCTTTTCGCGATCAGCCCGTTTTACAGACTCCACAAAAACAGGCCTGATCATTTTTCCATTATTGGCAACTGCATTGTACATAGCCAAGGTATGTAAGGGCGTGATTTCAATTCCATAGCCATACGCCATCCACGGTAAACTGATACCACTCCAACCTTTTTGTCCGGGCCATTTGAATTTAGGGTGAGGCTCACCCGTTATCTGAATACCCAAGGGTTGATGGATTTTCAAACGTTCAACATGATCCATGAATTTCTGTGGGCGTAAACCAAAATTTTTATCGGCCAGCCTGGCCATGGCTACGTTGGATGAATGCTCGAATGCCTGACGAACAGTTATTTTTCCAAGGCCACCCTTTTCATGATCGCGAACGGTGTTTTTATAAAACTTAAATTCACCATTGCCGGTATCAATACTATCCGACAACTCCATGTTACTGTCTTCCAACAGGGCAATCATAGTAATTAACTTGAATGTGGAGCCCGGCTCAAACAACCCACCGGTAGCATAATTGAATTTTTCGTAAAAGTTTCCACGGCCATCACTGCTCAGGTTGGCAATGGCTTTAACAGCGCCAGTTTTTACTTCCATCACCACCACCAGCCCATCATCAGCATTGTGCTGCATCATCGCCTTATGCAATGCCGTTTCGGAAACATCCTGAAGGTTGATGTCTAATGTTGTCTGAATATCCAGGCCATTAATGGCTTTTACGTTTTCAGTATCAAAAACCGGTTTCCAAACCCCACCCGCAATTTTCTGATAGTACGCATAGCCATCCTGACCGCTTAGCTGATCATTAAAACTGTATTCCAGTCCGGCACCTTTTTCGTTTTCATTTACAAAACCAATAGTGCGCTTACTCAGGTTAGCAAACGGACGATACCGGATATCCACTTTTTCAAAAATTACGCCTCCACGCAAGCGACCTTCACGAAAGATTGGCCATTCAGTCATCATTTTTTTATCCTGATAGCTGATTTGCTTACGATTAACAATGATGTACTGCTTGCCCGATGTGCGGGCATCAATGAGAATACGCTTATAGTCGAGGTAAGACTTATCTCTATAGTATGAAGCCAGTTTGCGCGCCAGAGAATCAACACCTTCTTTAAATACTTTTTCGTTTGGAAGGGTGGCATCAAAAGCAACCTTATAAAAAGGCAGGGAGGTTGCCAGTAAACTTCCATTATCCGAATAGATGTTACCACGGGTAGCTTTAACTTTCTTATAGTCAAAAGAAATCTGCTCGCCCATTTGCACCCACTTCTCTCCTTCAACCATTTGTATGTGGCTGATTTTCACCACCACAGCAATGGCAAACAACAGCACAAACAAAAAGGCTACACGAACACGCAGTAATATCGATTTCTTAATATTCACTTTTCTTCACTACTACTTTATAAGGTGGTTTCAAGGTTTCTTTCAATCCGTGGACGCTAACCTTACGCGCCACTTCCGATTGCTTGCTGGCATACATCAGGTCGGCTTTTTTGGTTGTATAGTCGGCCCGCAAATCTTCCACTTCAGCCTGCATAGCATTTATCTTCCTTACGGTCTTTTCTGCATAGTGTGTATTGCTGATGTACAACAGCCCCAGCACCATTACAAAAATTATCTTCGGCAGATGTTGAACCGGAAAACCCTCCTCAAAGTAATTTTCAAGCTTAAGCTTTTTTTCAATTGTCGAGAACACACCACTTCCAACACTTCTTCCGGAGCTTTTTAGTTTTGGTTCAATTCTGAATTTGTTGTCGGCCATTCTACATCGTTGTTCGTTGTTCGTTGTTGGATGTTCGCGAATAACGAACAACCATCAACGATCAACTATTTCTTTTCTGCTATTCTAAGTTTTGCACTTCGTGCTCTTTTGTTTTGTTCTATCTCTTCTTCCGAAGCTTCAATCGGTTTCCGGTTTACAGCTTCGAAGGGTTTGAGTACGTTTCCGTAAAAATCTTTCTCCACTTCTCCGTACACCTTTCCTTTGTTAATAAAATTTTTTACCATCCTGTCTTCCAATGAGTGGTACGACATCACCACCAATCGTCCTCCGGGCTCTATCACTTCGCCCGCCTGGTGCAAAAAATCTTCAAGCGCCTGCATTTCGTTATTCACTTCAATGCGCAACGCCTGAAACACCTGGGCGAAGTATTTATTTTCTTTTCCACGCGGAGCAAACCGGCTAAGCAACTGTCTTAAATCTTCGGTACGTGTAATTTTTTTTGTTGCACGTTCCTGAACGATAGCTTTGGCAACTGTTCTGGCATTTTTCACTTCACCATACATGCCCAGTATTTTATGCAGCGCTGCCTCATCATATTCGCTTACCACTTTGGCAGCGGTTACCGGGCCGTTTTTATCCATTCGCATATCCAGCGGGCCATCATACCGGGTTGAAAAGCCGCGTGTCGGTTCATCTATCTGATGAGAAGAAATTCCAAGATCGGCCAGTATGCCGTTCACTTTGGTTACTCCATTCAACTTCAAAAACCGTTTGAGGTGCCTGAAGTTGGCGTGACAGAATGTGAAAGAACGGTGCGTGATTTTTGTTGCCTCACGCTGGGCATCTTCATCCTGATCGAAAGCGATCAACCGACCGCCTTTTATGTGTTCCAACATAGCCAGACTATGTCCGCCACCACCGAAAGTCGCATCTACGTACGTTCCTTCGGGGTTTATCTTTAGTGCATCAATGCACTCTTTTAACATTACCGGCTTGTGATAGCCATGAGTTTCGAGTTTCAAGTTGCTAGTCATCCAATCTTTACTTTTTGTATAAATGATTGAATCATTTTTTGCTCTTCATCTATACCCAAAAGCAACCTTTTTCTCAACTCACTATCCCCATAATTCAGCATGTCAATTATCAATACCTGAGTCTCCAGTTCAAAAGCAGATCCCATTGAATACTCCAGAAACTGCACGTACTCCTTCTTACTGTTTTTTGCACTGCCTTCTGCAATGTTTGAAGGAATTGAAACTGCCGCCCGAGTCGTTTGGCTTTTCAAGCCAAATTGCTCCTCTTTCGGAAGTTTACCTGCCAACTCATACGTCAGAGCCACCAACTCCATTCCTTTCTGCCAGATTTTAAGCTTCTTAAAATTTTTCATCGCTTACTATCTAGAAGCTAAAAGCTTGCGGCTTGTAGCTAATGGTCTAAGTATTTCTGCGCCAGTTTCGACAACTCACTTGGGTCTGCGATCAGGTGTTTCTCGTAGAGTGTGGGATTCCAGATTTCAACTTTGTTGCCCATTCCTACCAGCATCACATCTTTTTCGAGTTGGGCATAGGTGAGCATGTTTTTGGGAAGTAAAAAACGACCGTTGCCATCAAGCTCAACCGTGGCCGTGCCACTGAAAAAGTTGCGCTGAAGCGTGCGGTACTCCTCGTTAAACTCGCTCAATCCGGAAATTTTTGAGAACACCTTCTTGAATTCCACCATGGGATAGAGTATGAGGCAACGCTCAAACCCCCTGCGCAATACAAGCTCACTATCCCCTTCGGGCCCGCCTGACGGACTGGCAGGCAGTTGAGCCTTTACGCGCGCAGGCAGAACCAATCTGCCTTTGGCATCGAGCTTACTTTCATATTCACTGGTGAAAAAGGTCATTGACGTAGTGGTTGTCCATTCCTTATTAAACAAACATAAGTATTTTTAAACCACTTTCAACCACTTTCTCCCACTTTTTTACATTTTATGCCAAAAATCCCGTTAAAATCACCTGATTTTGGGCCAACACACCTCCCATGCTGACTATTGAAATTTGGCAGGCGAGGGTCATATCGGTTAATGATCTGATTATTGCTATTTTTAACTAGTGCGTTCTACATCCCCTTACCAACAAGATTTTGACCCTCTATGAAAACACTAAACTTAACCCTTGTTATTCTTGGTCTGCTGATGATCAATGAGTTACAAGCCCAAATGGGTATACAGGCGGGCGCCACTGCCCTTAATGGAGATTCCTTTTTAACCGATGATGGGGAAGACCTGGTAGGGAGTTCTGTTGGGTATACTGTAGGGCTGACCTATAACAAAAGGATTGCGCCCTTTCTGGTGCTTCAACCTTCATTGAATTTACTGAATAAACGTTGGCGGGATGAATTGGATGACGTTAATGGTGATATAACCGTCACCCTGATGAGCATTAACTATATTGAAATTCCCGTTCAGCTGATGTATAAGCAAAATAAGGTAACCGGTTTTTTTGCCGGAGGTGGACCGTCCCTTATCTATGGCATTTCAGGTAAGCGCAAAATCACCTTCAATGGCGATTCATCCAGTACCGACTATGAGTTTGGGGATGCTGAGGGTCAGGAAAATCCACTGACCATTGCAATTAATATGATGGCCGGCTACTCGTTTCGTACTATTCAAATAGGACTGAACTACACCCATGGCCTTACCAATCAATCTGGTGATGAACAAACTCAAGGTAATGCGCAGCATGTGGCTCTCCGTATTGGCTATGTTTTTGGAGTACGGTAAGCTTCGAGTTTACCAATGAGTTTGCCGGTTATCCTCGGGACGCAGTTTTGTTGGTGAAGAACAAGTCGAGTAAGCAAGGTCATTTCAGCCCAAGCTTCTCACAGAACCGTGCGTGAAAGTCTCCCTTCACACGGCTCTTGTTATCCAATCACGCTGTTATTCCCTGCTTCCAATGATAAAACAAGTCAGGATTTGCCGTGAGTATCTCCCGATACTTCTTATACAGCTTATCCTTACCCAGTATTTTATGCGTGTTCTCGATCCATTTCCGAATCAAGCCATTCAAGTAATAAAATACCTGACGTGCTTCATCTCTATCAAATTTGGCGTAGTAGTTCAGCCATCCTCGGATTTGCGGGTTTAACTGCCTGGCAAAATCCAGGAGCGTTACATTGCTCCATTTTGTCCGCAGTATATCCCGTAATTTCATCCTGATGCTGGCTTTAGCTTGTGTGCTAATCGCTGCCCGAAAAACAATTACCCGTTTCGTCTTGTCGAACTTGCTTCGAATTGTCCGGGGTTGAAAACTGTAGCTAAGAAAAGTGAAGCTCTCATTCTCATGGCTCTCTTGCCGCTGATAATTTTTGCAGTACACAATCTTCGTCTTCCCCGGATGTAGTGTGAGTTTAAATGTCTCCATCCGTGACTTCAACTGGGCAAGCAATTGCTCCGCATCTTCTTTACTATGACAGTGAATGACAATATCATCTGCATACCGCTCAAACGGGTTGCGCTTATGATGTTCTTGCATCCACTCGTCAAAGGCGTGATGTAGATATACGTTAGCCAACAATGGACTTATTACACCTCCTTGCGGTGTGCCTTTTGTCCGGGTTGCTATGCTCCGATCTTCCTGTTCCACGCCTGCTTTCAACCAGCGCTCTACATATATCAATACCCATTTCTCTTGGGTGTGTTGTTGTAGAAGCTGCATCATGACCTCATGGCTGATGTTATCAAAGAACCCTTTAATATCCACGTCTAGCACCCAGCCATACTGCTGACAGTGCCTTTGGCATTGGGCTAATGCATCATGTGCACTCCTGCCTGGCCTGTAACCAAATGAACTGTTGTGAAAGATCGCTTCCATTGTAGGTTCCAGATAATCTTTTACCACCCCTTGAGCAATCCGGTCGCTTACCGTGGGTATGCCTAACGGCCGCTTACCGCCTTGCTTCTTGGGAATAAGTACCGTCCGAACCGCAGGTGGAAAATAACTGCCCGATGCCATGCGATTCCAAAGTTTGTACAGGTTGTCGGCCATGTTCAGATTGAACATCTGAATAGTCTCGTGGTCGATTCCTGCACCTCCGTCTTTCGCAACCACCTTCAGGTAGCTGTTCCATACCATACGTTTACTGATCGGTAATGATTTTGTCATTTTCTTCCGTCTTCCTCCCCCGACTTTCGGGGTTGTTACAAAATACTTCTAACTGGATAACCGAAGCCCTTCGCTCCATCTTCATTACAAAGACTTCTTCACTAATATGGCTTCGACCGAGGCTCTTTGTTGCTTCTCCCGACTGTATCAGGATTGAGTTGCCGTCTGAACTGTTGTCTTGCTGTCCAACAGTCCTCCGATGGGCCATCAGAGCTCCGGCAAAGCTTTTCTGCGCATCAACAAAGCAGCTTCTCACGTTCCGAATAAAAGCCTGTACATAGTTCCTGCCGCCTTAATGCCGGTTGATCTGTAACCAAAACACAGATGATCGTTACAGTTTGTCCCAGTAGCTGTTGGAAACCTCTGGTTTTATCAACAAGGTGCCGTTTCGACACGTCATGAGCGGTTCAGTGAAATTCAGCTCCCATGTACGCACCTGATCCCGTCTTACCGAAACCTTTTGCCTGAACGTTCAGCACCATACCTTTTGAGCACAGCACCTTCAGGTGGTTTAGTATCTGTGTCTGCTCACCGATACTGGTAGACCATGCCTACATTCCCTTTCGGTTGAAGGCTACTACCATCTTTTATTCAGCATTCAAAGAACATCCTATTCTTCAATTCGTGACACACCCAACAAAGGCTAGAAATCTCCTTTAAAGGCTTTAAAAGGGCAAGAAATGGCTCACTATCTGAAATATTAGCGGAATGACCGATTATGAAAGGCCTTGGTGCTCATTATAAACACATCTCTAAATGAAAGTTGAATTCAGTAAATTAATTAATTCTCAATCCAGGTGTCGTCAATCCAGTCGGTCATTTGTAAAAATGCAGGAATAGAGCATGCTATAGCATTTCGGATATGTTCCGGAAGATCATTACGTAACCATAATGTTCGGTTGTAATCATTAAAAGACAATTGGAGAGCACCTGCGCACTTGTCATTATAATAAAAGTGAAAACCATAAAACCCACCATCATTTCCGAAAATAACAGGGGGTGATCCTTTCTTCCGGTCCTGCACTATAGAAATCGTAATCGTGTCTTGTTGATTATAGAGTTTGCCCAAAAATTCATAAAAGCCCTTAGCCTTTAATTTTGAACCATGGGCATGGGTAGATTCAATCTTCCAACCTACGCCTGAATTATTAAATAGTTTAGCCATAAGGTTAATTCGGTATTCCCGTGTGTTTGTCCAAGTGCTCTTGTTCAATTCAATATTGCGGTTATCAGAAAAAGCCTGCAAAATAAAATTACACTGCGCTTTAAAATCATTCGGCCCTGAAAGTGCATAATAATGCTTGCGGTCATTCCAACCACGCTCGGCAAAACCTTCGGTAATAAATGTAAATCGAGGAGTCCAATCTAATCCCTGCACGGTCATCCATTGCGTTTTTGATTCTGTGACTGAATAATCTCCCATCCGCCAAAGCGGAACTGATTTAAAGGATAACTTAGATACTTCTAAAAAACAACTTGTACTATTGACCTCAAGATCCTCATCAATTTTCATTAAGCCAATACGTTTTTGCCGCTGTGCAAAAGCAAAATTTATTGTACTAAAAAGTACTACAAGAAAAAGGAATTGTTTTTTCATGATCAATAGTCTTTAGGTTAATAAGACTAGAAAATTGTTATTACTAAGAAATCATAACTTTTCTTAAAATTCTGTCCCAGCAGAGTCCCTTGCAGGAGACTCTGCAGAGAAGGAAGCGTTAACAAGTAACAAACATGTGTAAAGTACTATTCTCATTCTTATTCTTATTCCCTTTACATACTATATATTAATTCCCTTACTGCTTTATTTGCTTATGGTGTTTTTAATGCAGAACTATTTCTTCACCCTCTTAAAATACTCCTCCAACGATAAAGTTACCAATGTATCAATCACCTCCTGAGGTACTTGGTAATGTAATTGCTCTCCTCGTTCACTGAATACTTCCGTCCAGTGGGTTCGATTGTCCATGTAAATCAGTGTATCGTTTTTGTAAATTGATGTAATCAGTTTGTATTCCAGAAGGTGTTTGTCATCACCCATGTCTTCCGAAAATCCCATTGGACCACCCCAGTATACACTCTTTATAGACTTTGAAAGTATTCTTAGTTGCGGGATAATAATGTTACTGTAACGTTCTGAAGAATCATTTTCAGAAATTTTAAAGTTTTGGGGTAAGACTTTTGCGGCAAAATGGCAATTTGCATCAAAGGAAGTTTTGCTATTCGACACAAATTTTACATCACTAAAACTTTTAGTATAAGCCATTACTATTGAATTTTCAACTGACGATCGGTTAAAACGTATTTCACCGGAAGTACGCAATCGGTTTGTAGATTCTACTTGGTGGCAAATATTACTACGATGTACAGAGTATCCTTTTCCGGCCATATAAGTATCAAGAAATAATCGAGATTTCGTGTCTACTCTAGTGTAGAGGTCTGTGTAAAAAAATGAATTTTTACAAGACATAAAACACAAGAAAACAAAAACTAGGAAACAGAAATTCTTCATCGAAGTTCAATATGTTGTTAACATATATTCTAACCATTTTAAGTAACTTAGCCCCAACTTATTGGCTTGAGAACCATCAATCTTAACTCCATAATAATTCTTTTTAATAACTCCATTTACAATCCAGTCCATGCCAACATAAAGTAGGGATTGACCAATACCAATTTCTTTCTCAAAGGAAATACCTTGGAATGTACTACTCAACCCGCCCCAAACAAACAAATCCACATGTCTCCATCCTCTCGACCTAAAGTCTTTTTCCTTGGAATAGGCAAAATCAAAAGCCGTGTTTTGCAGGCCGTATTTGATAAAGTTGTCACCGTGCTTCATTAGTGCGTTAGTCAGTACATTCTTCTTCTTAAACTTAACTAGTGTCTCCTGCCCTTTAGCTTGTTTGAAAATGGTGTGTCCCTTCACAGCCTTGCCAATGCCCACATAGGTTGAAAGTGCGCCCCCCACAAATTCCTGGGCTCCTTTATAGTCAAAACTTGCACCATTAACAGCCCATGTTCCAAACCCTCCGACACCCATTCCCCATAATTTGCTTTGAAAACCTACACCAACTGCACCACCAAGATATCCCGCAGCGAAATCACCTAATGTATGCCAACCAAGACCTTTTTTCTCATCAAAGTTAGAAATGGTGTTGATAACACCAGCCTTTAAACCGGCAGCAATTGCTTTCTTTGTAAATATCTTGGCCAATGTGGTTGCGAAAAAAGCCCATTCCCCGTCCGGATCTACCATCATTACAGGATTGTTCCCCATAGCCAAATACGGGCTAGCAAACTGAAACTGAGGGTCAGCGGAGTGAAACCTGCCAATGATTCCGTCATAGTTGCCTCTTCCTGAGAACCTGCTCCATCCTGTTAACTTCTCAAACTCAGCAAATTCTCCCTGGTATAGGTAACTATTTAGTGGCCTGCTGATATCCACATAATGTGTACCATCCAGCACAACTCCAAAAGGATCGTAATCAATGCTCCGCCCTTGTTGGTGTTCTTCACCAACAAGGAATTCTGTGCCGAATGCATTATCCATCAACATGCACAAAAATTCCCAATACTCTTGATTCTTCCACTAGTAATTTGCACCAGAATACTTGTAGGCCCAAGGTTGTTGAGAGTGACCATCCGGATACTGCTTAACGTGTAGAACCATATTTTAAAAATACGATTTTACCGATTATACTATTACGTAGTTTTGTTTGTGAAAAACTCCAACAAGACGTCTTAGCCCGCGAACATTTTCACGCAAAAGCCTGTTCTTCACCTTTAACCTACTATTCTATGCGCTATTTACCGGTATTATTCCTCCTTTTAATGGCTTGCTCAGGTGCAGAAAAAACAGAAGTACACACAGGAACCTGGCGGGGCATGCTTGAATTGCAAGGTCAGGAGTTGCCTTTCACCTTCGATTTGGAGAAAAAAGAGGACCAATATGTAGCCTGGATCATAAACGGTAAGGAAAGGTTATACCTCGATGAAGTCCTTGTAACGGCAGATTCCATCACGCTAAACGTCCATATTTTTGATGCGGTTTTTAAGGCCGCTATTAACGGATCGGAAATGAATGGACTTTTCATTATTCAATATGCTGACAATTACCGCATTCCGTTCAGGGCCACACACGGTAAGGACTACCGGTTTGCGCCAACCGACACCATGGCATCTGTTGTCGATTTTTCCGGAAAATATGCCGTTCAGTTTTTCAATGAAAACAATACCGTTGATGCATTAGGCATTATCACTCAAAAAGGCAATTACGCTGAAGGAACCTTCCTTACCCCAACCGGTGATTACCGGTACCTGGAAGGAAACGTGTTAAACGATACGCTCTGGCTCAGCGGGTTTGATGGTAATCACCTCTACATTTTTAATGCAGTAAAGTCAAACGATACCCTTTCGGGGATTCATTGGCTTGGAAAATCGCGTAACCGGAAATGGACAGGCGTTAAAGATGACCAGGCCAAACCTCCGGTTTCGGAATCGCTAACCTATTTAAAGGAAGGGCTTACCACATTGGAATTTACCTTTCCGGATGTGGAGGGAAAGTCCGTCTCGCTTCAGGATGAACGCTTTAAAAACAAAGTTGTGGTGGTTCAGATTCTTGGTTCATGGTGCCCAAACTGCATGGACGAAACCCGCTTTCTTACCGAATGGTATCCTAAAAACAAAGATCGCGGCATCGAAATTATTGGCTTGGCTTACGAACAAAAGGCCGATTTTAATTACGCCAGCGGAAGGGTTAAGAAAATGAAAGAAAAACTAAACGTTCCCTATGACATTCTGATCGCAGGAACCAACGCCAACGCCAGCGAGACGCTTCCTGCTCTCAATCGGGTAATTGCCTTCCCAACCACTATCTTTGTGGGAAAAGATGGCCAGGTGAAACATATACATGCTGGTTTCTCCGGACCAGGAACGGGCGTCTATTATGAACAGCAAAAAGAACGGTTTAATGAAATGGTGAATCAGTTATTAAAATAGCTATTAGTCACTAGCTTCTAGCTGCAAGCCTAAGTCAACAACCTATAGGCTAGCAGCTAGAGGCTAGTAGCTTGCAGCCTAAAGCCTAGTATGAAAAAAAGAGTTGTAGTCGGTTTATCAGGTGGTGTTGATTCAAGCGTAGCCGCTTACTTATTAAAAGGGCAAGGCTATGAGGTGATCGGCATGTTCATGAAAAACTGGCATGACGACTCAGTAACCATTTCCAACGAATGCCCCTGGCTTGACGACAGTAACGATGCCATGATTGTGGCGCAACATCTTGGTATTCCCTTTCAGGCCATTGATCTCAGTAAAGAATATAAAGAACGCATTGTCGATTATATGTTTGCTGAGTACCAGGCCGGGCGCACACCCAACCCGGATGTGTTGTGCAACCGTGAAATTAAATTCGATATTTTCCTAAAGGCTGCAGTAAAGCTTGGCGCTGATTATGTTGCCACCGGACATTATGCGCGCAGAGATGAAATTGAGATAAACGGTAAAAAAGTCTACCGCTTGATGGCCGGAAAAGATCCGAACAAGGATCAAAGTTATTTTTTATGCCAGCTTACGCAGGAGCAATTATCAAAAGCACTTTTTCCCGTAGGAGAACTGCTGAAACCGGAAGTACGTGAAATTGCTAAAAAAGCAGGACTGGCCACGGCAGCGAAAAAAGATTCGCAAGGGTTGTGTTTTGTCGGCAAAGTGCACCTCCCTGAGTTTCTGCAACAACGACTGGAACCTAAAAAGGGAAAAGCGATTGTTATTCCAGAAACTGCAAATGCATACAGTAATGGGCAATCATCGGATGAATTGATTTCGTCAACTCAACCTTATGTCTATCATCAAAGTGAAGGGGAAGTAGTAGGTGAACACAACGGAGCGCACTACTATACCATTGGTCAGCGTAAAGGCTTGAACATTGGTGGCCAGCCGAAGCCCTTATTTGTTATTGGCACAGACACCGAACATAACATTTTGTACATGGGCATGGGTGAAGATCATCCCGGTTTATATCGCAAGGGTTTGTTTGTACCAAATGAAGATGAACATTGGATTCGTGAAGATTTGAAATTATCCGTAGGCGAATCGAAAAATTATAAAGCGCGCATTCGCTATCGCCAGCCGCTTGAGCCTTGCACACTCCATAAAAAAGAAGAAGGCTTATACATTATCTTCGAACGACCGCAAAAAGCCATTACCCCCGGCCAGTTTGCTGCCTGGTATGAAGGTGATGAGTTGATCGGATCGGGTGTGATTAGTTAATTCGTTAATTGCTCAATTAGTTAATTAGCCAATTGAACAATTCCACAATTCAGAGACTAATCAACTGGTAAACTTTTATATTTATATTGATAGAATGAAGCACCTTTCTCAAATCTTTGCACTACTGCTGCTTGCAAGCTGTACACAAAAAATTAAAGAAGATAACATATCCTGGCAACTCGGTCCCTTTGTAAAAACTGATTCGCTAAACCCGGTACTGGAACCGTTAGCATATACTTCTTTTTATTGTCCGGTGAGAAAAGACACTGTGCGTTGGGAAGAGAAAGATGTGTTCAACCCCAGCGCGGTGGTGCGTGAAGGAAAAGTATACCTCCTCTACCGCGCAGAAGATACGGTAGGAAAATATGCCGGCACCTCTCGCCTCGGATTAGCAATTAGTGAAGATGGATTGCATTTCAATCGCATGCCCAAACCGGTGTTTTATCCGGATGAAGATGATATGAAAAAATTAGAATGGGAAGGTGGCGTGGAAGATCCCCGATTAGTGGAA
This sequence comes from Cyclobacteriaceae bacterium, assembly GCA_025808415.1. Taxonomy (NCBI): domain Bacteria; kingdom Pseudomonadati; phylum Bacteroidota; class Cytophagia; order Cytophagales; family Cyclobacteriaceae; species Cyclobacteriaceae bacterium. Next base: position 1,261,712 of record CP075525.1, on the reverse strand, counting down.
GATGAATCCGGAAGATATATCCTCACCTACACCTCATATGATGGAAACATCGCCCGGCTGTGCGTGGCAAGTTCTACAGATTTAATTCACTGGACAAAACACGGGCTTGCATTTAAAAATCATCCAGAACTGTGGTCGAAATCGGGGTCGATTATAACTACACAGCAGAATGACCGGTTTATCACTACGAAAATCAAAGGGCAATATTATATGTATTGGGGCGATACGGATATTTTTCTGGCCACATCCGATAACCTGCTGGATTGGGCACCGGTATATGATGGGGATGCATTATTGAAAGTATTCAGCCCGCGGCCCGGTAAATTCGACAGCGACCTGGTAGAGCCCGGACCACATGCCATGCTTCGTACTGAAGGCATTATATTGATCTACAACAGCCGGAATAAATTAGATAAGGGTGATCACAATTTGCCCGATGGCAATTATGCAGCGGGACAGATTTTGTTGGATAAAGAAAATCCGGCAAAGGTGTTGAAGCGATCTGAAGATTATTTCATTACGCCCGATAAAGATTATGAAATTACCGGGCAAGTGAACAACGTTTGTTTTGTGGAAGGATTGGTGTATTTCAAAAACCGTTGGTTCCTGTACTATGGAACTGCCGATTCAAAAATTGCAGTGGCTGTTACTGAATAGCATCTATTCCTTTGAAAAACCTGAAACCCCACCCGACACCACATACTTCATGGCCACAGGGCCTGAGATATCTAACGGTGTAACCCTGTCCTTTGAAATCACAAAATGATCGCCTGAAAAGTTATAGGCATGTGGCAAATAGACAGAAATCATGTCGCTCAATCCCAACTCGCTTAAATCGCTCTGCGTTACAAATCCAATCTGATGAAGGTTATTCTCTTTGTTTAATAACACCAGCACAGGCCTATTGAACTTTTTCTTATCGCCAACAAAGGCTCCAATCAAATCTTTAATAGAAGAATAGATCAGTTTTACCATAGGAATTCGGTTAATGATATGATCAAGCCAGGTGGAGATCGTTTGAAACGCGAGGTTTGATGTTAGGTAACCAAACAAGGTAATGGCCGCTATAATAATAATAAAACCAACGCCCGGGTACGGAATACCCAACAAGTTATCAAGCCATGAAAAGGAAATAAAAATCACATAACCGGTGGCCGCGACCGGCACAATAAACAACATACCGCTAAAAAAATAGCGGATAATTTTACGAAAATTGGTTTCCATATTTTTGAGTTTTTAAAATCAGTTTTAAAAAGTTCGTCTCCATATCCCACCTTCTGCAGTAGAGATTTTTTTGGTTAGGCCAATTCAATAATCCTCTTTTCACGGTGGCTGTCAAACGCAGCATCAGTAATGCGCATAACCTGTACGCCTTCATCGGCTGTTACCGGTAACGGCCCATCGTTGGCAAGAGAACGATAGATGCCGTCATAATATTCCATGTAGTTACCGGGTAGTGTTTCAATCTTATCACGAACAACCTTGCCATCAATTTCTGTATGAAGTAGTCCCTGCTCCTTTTCAGGCTCAACCCCCCACCCCTTGCCGGAAGGTTTTTTACCAGCCTGCAAATCAGTTTCCTGCACATCGGCACGCGTTTTCAAGAACGATCCTTTTGTACCATGCACAATGTATGACGGAGCAGGTTCCCGAACAAAATACCCGGCCCTGAGCCGCACCCTCAGGGAAGGATAGAGTAAGAGAATTTCAAAATAGTCATACACCTTAGACGAAGCACGGGTAATGGCTAAATCTGCAAAAACAGCCTGGGGCATTTTAAATAAAACCAAGGCCTGGTCAATTAAATGCGGACCGAGATCGTGTACAACACCGGCTCCCGGTTGCACTATTTCCTTATGCAGCTTGGGGCTGAGGGCAGGGTTGTAACGGTCGTAGGAAAACGAAACTTCTACCAAATCACCAAGAACACCTTTGCTGATAATGTGCTGAACCGTTTTAAAATCACTGTCCCATCTGCGGTTCTGAAAAACCGACAACTTTCTATTCACTTCGGTTGCCAGTGTTTTCAATTCCTCTGCTTCAGCTGCTGTGGTTGTGAAAGCCTTCTCAACAATTACATGCTTCCCGGCTTCAAGCGCCCTTCTTGTAAATTCATAATGTGTATAGGTGGGTGTGTTTACCACAACAAGCGCTATGGAATCATCGTGCAATAATTCTTCCAGCGAAGAGTAACTTTTAGTTTCAGGATAAAGCTGCTGTATGTTTTTTGCCGATCGCTCCCAGGCTCCTGCAAGTTCAAATCCGGGATGCGCGTGAATAAATGGGGCGTGAAACACCCTGCCCGACATACCAAATGAAAGAAGGGCTGTTTTGATTCTCTGCATAATGAATAACGTTAAGCGTAAGTTTTATACTTCTGGCTTAAAAAACAAAAGGCCTCTGCCGTAACAGAAGCCTTTTGAGAAATCAATATCGTAAGGCTTTATAGGGAGAAACCCATGAAGCTCAGAAAACCAAGCGACATTAAGCCTACCAAAATAAACGTGATACCTAATCCACGAAGCGGCCCGGGCACATTAGAATACTTCATCTTTTCACGAATACCCGCCAAAGCTACAATGGCCAATAACCATCCAATACCAGAACCCAATCCAAACACGGTGGCTTCAGGTAATGTGTAGGAACGGCCAACCATAAACAATGAACCACCAAGAATGGCGCAATTCACAGCAATCAACGGAAGGAATATACCAAGCGATCCGTAAAGTGCCGGTGAAAATTTCTCAATCGCCATTTCGGTTAACTGAACCATGGAGGCAATTACGGCAATGAATACAATAAACTGGAGGAAGGTCAGGTCAACCGTAGCCAGTTCAGGACTGATCCACGCCAGTGAACCCTGGTTTAAAATATGGTTTTGGATAAGCCAGTTGATGGGCACGGTGAAACCTAACACAAATATTACGGCAACACCTAGCCCAAAAGCAGTTTTTACTTTTTTCGATACGGCCAGGTACGAACACATGCCTAAGAAATAGGCAAATATCATATTATCGATAAAAATGGAACGTACGCCAATGCTGATTAAATTTTCCATAATGCTTTTCGATTAACCTTCGCGATAACCATTTAATGAACGTTGCACCCAGATAATTACCCCCACCACAATACACGCACCGGCAGGTAACAACATCAATCCATTTCCGGGATAGTGCAAACCGATCGATTCAAAAACTTTAAAACCAAACAGGGCCCCGGAACCCAATAGCTCACGGAAGAAAGCCACGATCATCAGGATGATACCATACCCTAATCCGTTACCTAAGCCATCCATAAAAGAAGGGCCTAGTTTGTTCCCCATGGAAAATGCCTCCAGGCGACCCATTACAATACAGTTTGTAATGATAAGTCCAACGAATACGGACAGTTGTTTTGAAATATCGTAAACATATGCCTTCAACACCTGGTCCACCAGGATTACGAAAGTTGCAATAACAGCCAATTGAACAACAATACGAATGCGCGAAGGGATTGTGTTGCGAATCGCAGAAATTACAAGGCTTGAAGCAATCAACACCACCACCAAGCTCACCGCCATCGTAAAAGCAGGTTTCATCTGGGTGGTAACCGCCAGGGCCGAGCATATTCCCAATACCTGAACAGTAATCGGGTTATCGATATCCAGCGGGTTGGTTACCAATTTTCTGTTTTTCTTCGAGAAAAGCGGCTCGCTCTTCTTTACTTCTTTTACTTCAGCTACTTCCGTACTCATAAATCTACAGCGTTAGTTGCCTTGATGTTCTTTAAATAATTCTCGTATAATGAAAGATACTGCGACAGCATATTGTTTACCCCTTTGGCCGTAAGCGTAGCGCCCGACATGCCATCCACTTTGTGTTTATCACTGGAATAGTCAACGCCTTCGCCTTTCATCATTACCACCGAAACAAGGTTGTCGTTATCGTAAATCGATTTTCCCTTGTAACGGTCCTGGATTTCCTTTGAATCGATGCGCGCGCCAAGGCCTGGTGTCTCGCCTTTATGTTGATAGGAAACTCCCTGGATGGTATTCAAGTCTTCCTGCAAGGCTACAAATCCCCAAATGTTATCCCACAATCCAAAACCAAAAACGGGTAACACCACGAAGTCAATTTTTTCAGGATTACTTTCATTTCGGAATTCGTACACCGGTAGCATGCGCTGATCAGCAGGTTTTTTGTATTCAGCCAACACCACTACATCTTTAGCCTGTGCACCTTCTATTGTTTTACCTTTTGAATCCACAACAAAAGATTTCACCTTTTTGGCATACAACTCTTCAATGTTTGCACCTTTCGGTAACTCCATCACGGTTGAAAGAATGTTCTTCTTCTGTTCAAGCTCAATGTTCGCTTGTTGCTTTTCTTTCAATCCTTCGGATGCAAGCGCCAGCAAACCTCCGCACACAACGGTGAGGGCAGCGGCATATAGTACAATGTATAAGTTAGACTGTCGCACGGCTTAATCTGCGTTTTTTGTTTGCACTTACTACAACATAATCAATCAGTGGCGCCATTACGTTCATGAATAATATAGCCAGCATAATACCTTCCGGGTAAGCCGGGTTAAACACCCGGATCAACACCGTCAGTAATCCAATTAGTAACCCGTAAACCCATTTACCGGCTTCAGTTTGGGTTGCCGTTACCGGATCAGTAGCCATAAACACAGCACCAAAAGCCAATCCGCCTATGACTAAATGATAGTGGGCGGGCATGGCCATAAATTCATTAACAGCAATAAGGTTCAGGAAAGCGCCCATACCCCATGCGCCTAAAAACACACCGGCAATTATTTTCCAACTACCTACTCCGGTGGTAATCAAAATAAAGGCACCGATCAAACACATCAGTGTTGATGTTTCGCCAATACACCCGGGCATAAAACCAAAAAACATGTTGCTGAAGCTGTAAAGATTATCGGCCCAGCCGGCACCGAATGAATTGAACGCCTGCACTACACTCTCACCTTCGGTTGAGGCTTGTGCGGCAACCGCTAACGGAGTGGCACCTGAATAGCCTGCCACTGTTTTTGCACCGGAAGGAAGATAGGTCCAAACCTCACCGGAAATATTGAGCGGATAAGCAAAGTATAAGAATGCACGGGCGGTCAACGCTACGTTAAGGATATTCATACCGGTTCCGCCAAACGCTTCCTTGGCAATGACCACTGCAAAAATACTGGCCACGGCAACCTGCCAAAGCGGAATATCCGGTGGCATTACCAATGGAATAAGCATACCGGTAACCAGAAATCCTTCATTGATCGGGTGCTTACGGAAAATCGCAAATACTGCTTCCACCAAACCACCGGCCACATACGCAACCAGCACAATGGGTAGAACCTGGATTAATCCTACAGTAATAATATCACCGGCAGAAGCAGACTGACCTAACGCTAAAAAATGCTGGTAGCCTACATTCCACACACCAAAGGCAAGGCAGGGGATCATGGCAATCACCACGGTCATCATCAAGCGCTTCAGGTCAACGGCATCGCGTATTTGTGCACCGGTGGCCGGTGTAACCGTGTTGGGCGAAAAATGAAAGGTATCTAACGCTTCAAACACGTAATAGAATTTGTGGTACTTGCCACCTTTCTCAAAGTTGTGCTTGGCTTTATCTAATGTATCGCGTAAAAACTTCATATCAACTGTTTGATATTAAATCAATTCCTTCTCTCAATATAGACTGAACATTGTGCTTGGAAACATCTACAAATTCGCACAGTGCCAGATCTTCTTCTATTACTTCATAAATGCCCAACGCTTCCATCTCATCGTAATCTTCAGCGATTATTGCTTTTAACAAGTACGTTGGCAAAATGTCTATCGGTGTTACTTTTTCGAAAATACCGGTTTGTACGAATGCGCGCGGCTCGCCACGGTTGTTGCTATCCAGCACAAATTCTTTTTTCGGATTGAGGAATGACAACAGGCCAAAAGCGCGGTGAAAACTCAATTTGTTCACGGTAGGCTTTAACCATCCCATAAACTCAAAATAATCACCTTCCGGGATTACCGTTACCAACTGATCGAAGAATCCAACATAACCTTCGGTTCCGATACTCGTACCCGTTAGTACATTGCCCGACACCACCCGTACATGATCCTGCTTCAGGTTATTGGCCAGGAATTTCTTCACTGAAGCGCCAGTGTATGTTGCGTAATACTGTGGCTCTTTAACTTCAGAACCCGCAACAGCAATAACCTTTGAGGCATCATAAATCCCGTTGAGGAAAAGCTTACCTATTTGGATAACGCCAAACGGTGAAATTGTCCAGACAATGTCTCCTTTGTTTATAGGGTCAAGATGATGGATTTGAACACCAACACAACCTGACGGATGCGGGCCGGAGAATTTGTTTAACTCGGCACCCTTTACCTGTGAAAAAACAGGGGATATCTCCCTTTCCGAATGAACATTTACATGGACAGGCCCTGAGGTGAACTTCTTTAATATATCCACACCTGCCTGGAAATAATGTTCCTGACCCTTATAAACAATATTGTAATCGGGAGCCAGGGGGCTTGAATCAAACGCAGAAATAAAAATTGATTTGGGCTTTTCATTCGGATCGGCAACAACGCCAAACGGCCGTTGAACAATATTTACCCAAACACCACTTTTCAATAATTGCTCCTGTGCCTTTTCGCGTTTCAGGTTAACAATGTCTGAAACAGAGTATTTGTCGAACTGAATATACTCTACAGCTTTATCGGCCAGTATCCTAACTTCCAATAGCTTACGCTTTTCACCCCGCTTCACTTCAACCACCTCTCCGCTTACCGGAGCAGTAAACACAATGTTTTCGTGTTTCTTATCGTGAAAAAGAACAGAGCCGGCTTTAACCGAATCGCCCTCTTTTACCACCACTTTAGGCATATAAATGCCGTGAAAATCGGTAGGTTTTATGGCGAATGTTTCAGGCTGTTCGATGGTAGCTACTTTCGGTGTGGCTTTACCTGCAAGATTGATGTTGAAGCCCTTCTTTAACCGGATGAATTTGCCCATGAGTACGGGTTAATTTTTGTTAGATCGGGGGCAAAATTAGTGATTAATCTGACATTAAAAAGGCTTTTTGGTGCCAGGCGGATCACAGAATTTAACCTTCAAACGATGAACATTTTCAAGGCGAAAATGTTCGAAAATTTAGGCTCCGACAATCTTTGATATGGCCATCCGGATGACCTGGTCAACCTGCTCATCGATGGTAATGTGGGTAGTGTCAATCACCACGGCATCATCGGCCTGCCGCAGTGGGCTTTCGGCCCGTGTAGTGTCGATAAGGTCACGCTTTTTAATATTTTCGATAACATCATCCAGGTCAACCAGGCGATCTTGATCAAGCCACTCGCGCTGCCTGCGAAAAGCCCGCACCAGCATATCGGCCGTCATGAACAATTTAAGTTCGGCTTGCGGAAAAACCACTGTTCCGATATCGCGGCCATCCATAACAATGCCCTTATCCTTACCGAGTTTGCGTTGCTGGGCAACCATAGCCTCGCGCACGGCTTTCAGGGTGCTTACCGGGCTTACCTGCTCCGACACCCGCAGCTGACGGATTTCCTGTTCAACGCTAAGTCCGTTTAAGAAGGTTTCGGTGACTTTTTTTGCATTAACCTTAAACGAAATATTGATTTGTTTCAGTGCCCGCTCTACTTCCTTGGGGTTGGTTAATGCTACGTGATGATCTAAAAAGTAAAGTGTTACCGCGCGGTACATGGCACCCGAATCGATGTACCGATACCCTAGAATTTTGGCTACTTCCTTGGCTGTTGTGCTTTTTCCGCAGGCTGAGTAGCCATCAATGGCAACTACGATTTTATTCAGCTTCATCAGCAATCTTTTTGCGGACAGGGAATGGGTTTACCGGGCTTGAGGCGCTTGTGCTTCTTCTGTGAGGCACAATCCGAAAACATGATCGCCAACAGTACCAATAGTATTGGAAAAATTCGCTTGAAAGAAAGGATGCTTTTCATGCTGGCAAGTTAGGATGAAACCGGAACTTTGAAAAACCAGTTCAACCCTTCGTCTTGTCCTGATAACTCATTTTAAAACCGATTTTCTGACCTCCGCCCAGATCGGGGGTATGTTCAATTTTCTGGTGCAAGGTGATAAACCTCACTTGCGGATAAGGCGGGGCCATCAGGTCGTTTTCAATGGCTATGGCCACGGCCAGCTTTACCAGGGCATTCAGGTTTTCGGGTTGAAGCGGGGCATCCGAAACTTTATTGAACAAGTAGGCCAGCCTTCCTTCACCTTCAACGAAAAAACGATTTTCATGATTAACCATTAACCGCGCCAGCAAATACCCCGGGTCGTTGATGCGGTTGAACTTGAGCGAGTCGGACATGAAATTGTAAATCATGATCTGACCATAGTACTTATTGAATTCATTTTGCTGCGTGTACGGATCTTTCATTACAAAATGTTCAGCATCAAACGTAACCACGTTGGTGTGCAAAACAAAGATCAGCAGGTCGCCTGCCACTTTAACATGAAACTCATGATCACCGACTTGTTTAAAATACACGGTAACATCATCATCGGCAGGGTGAGCTTTTTTGCTGAGTTCATTTACAATCCGTTCCGATTCACTGGCCAGGATTTTAAATGCCGCCAACAAATGTTTGTAGGTTTTTTGCTTGGCCGTTGATTTACTCTCCAGCAATTGCGTAATGTAGGCAATATGATCCTGATCCGTTTCCATACTGTTTGGGTTTGAGGCTTGCAAAATAATCAAAATACCTCGTCCTTTTAGGGCAAAGGAAAAACGCCAGCTCCAGGTTTTGCGTTACAGCAATATCCGATTTAACTTGACAACACTTTAACATTAAGAAGTATGGCAGAACAAACAAAAGAAGGTCAGGCAGAGAAACTATTTCAAAAGTTCGGCAAAAAAGTAGATAAATTTCTGGAAGAACTTGATGAGGCAGGCGGCAAACTTAATAAAGAGTTTGAAGTAAAGTATGAAGAACTAAAACAAGCCGCTGAAAAACTAAAAAAGGAAGCAGAGAATAAAGAGCGCTGGAAAGAAGTTGAAGCCAGCCTGAAAAAAGCCGGTAAGGAATTGGAGAATGCTTTGAAGGCTGCGTTTAAGAAGAAGCAGTAGGTAAGTTGTTCGTTGTTGGTTATTAGTTGTTGGTAAATACAATCGCATGATTATAAGCTAACAACTAACAACTAACAACCACCAACTAACAACGATCACCCCTAAACCTTCACCGTCTTCCACTTGCCCCTTCTGAAAATGAGTATGCCCACCACCGCCAGTGCCGACTCGGCCACAACAATAGCCACGTACACTCCTTTCGGCCCCATGTTTAGTAAAATTGCCAATGCATACGCCAGCGGAATCTGAAACATCCAAAAAGCAAAGAAATTTAAAATGGTGGGCGTGCGTGTATCGCCCGCTCCATTAAACGATTGCGCTACCACCATACCGTAAGCATAAAAAATGTACCCTATTGCCACAATCTGTAAACATTGTGTTGCATTAGCCAGTACTACAACCTCGGTGGTAAATAATTCAACAATGGGTTTGGCGAGTGTCAAAAACGTTACCGTGATAAACGCCATAAACAACATGTTAAAAAACCCGGTGCGCCACACCGATTGTTCCGCACGCTCCGGTTGTCCGGCCCCCAAATTCTGCCCGACTAATGTTGCCGCTGCATTGGCCATACCCCATGCCGGTAAAATGGCAAAAACAATTACGCGTATAGCAATGGTATAACCAGCCAGCGCTTCACTACCAAAGGTTGAAACGATCCGAACCAGGAAAATCCAGCTTGCAGATGCAATGATAAACTGGCCCGTTCCGCCTGCAGAGACTTTTATCAGTCGCCCGATCAGACCAAAATCGATCGGAAGGTTCTGACGATGAATTTTGATCAATCCCTTTCCATATATTAAATGTGATATCTGATAAAGTACACCAATGCCCCGGCCAATGGTGGTGGCAATGGCTGCTCCTTCAACACCAAATGCGGGTATCGGACCGAAACCGAAAATAAAAATCGGATCGAGAATAATATTCAATGCATTGGATAGTATAAGCACCCGCATGGCCAGGGAAGCATCACCGGCACCGCGAAAAATGGCATTGATCAAAAAGATCAGCATAACGGTTATGTTACCGCCCAGCATCCAACGGGTATACCCTGAGCCTGATGCGATAACCGATTCGGATGCACCCATCAGACCCAGAATATTTTCTGCGAAAAATAATCCAACGATGCTTATGGCAATAGAAATTCCTATTGCCAGGTAAATGGCCTGCACACCGGCTTTTGCTGCCGCAGGAATATCACCTTCGCCCACCCTGCGTGCAACCATAGCGGTAGCGCCCATGCTCAACCCAATGGCCAGTGAATACACCAGCGTTAGAACCGATTCGGTGAGGCTAACCGTAGCCAACGCATCAACACCAAGCCGGCTTACATAAAAGGCATCCACTACGGCAAATAGCGATTCCATCGACATCTCCAGGATCATCGGTATCGACAACATGAAGATGGCCTTGTCGATACTGCCGGAAGTATAGCTTTGCTCCTCGCCTTTGAGGGCCTGTTTGAATAAACGAAATATTGAAATTGCTTTTGTGAAAAAAGACATACCTATGAAGTTAAAGAATGATAAATAAGGAATACAAAAAAGATTTGGTGCGAAACCAAATCAAATCCAGTGACAGCTCCTGACAGGATGCCGCACGGATTTTAGAAGGTGGACTTAATGAGCTTCATAGGCAAAAAGGGCTGTGGCTTGTAAGGCCGATGGCAAAGATCACGAAAAAGCGGAGAAAAGGTTACGGTGAGCTGCTTTATTTTTCCAACTTTTATGGCTGACAAAGGGTCTATTGATGTGCATGGATACCTAAACGCACAAGTCCGATGAAAAGAATAGTTCTGATTCTACCTTTAATTATTTCGTTTGCCTGTCAGGATGCAGGAGTTTCACCCGACAACCCGCCTAACCTGAGGACACTTTCTGCGGCTGAGGTTCAGGTGTCGAAGAGTTCAAATGACTTTGCGTTTAACCTTTTCAGAAACCTGCCTACACCGGAAACCGACAATGCATTCATTTCGCCACTCAGTGTAAGCATGGCGCTTGGCATGTTGCTGAATGGTGCCGAAGGTGATGTGCGTCAGAGCATACTCAATACCATCGACTTTAAGGATTATACGGCTGAAGAAGTGAATGAAGGATTCAGAGATCTGACCAAACTGCTGTTATCCATGGACAGGAAAATAAATTTCGGCTTGGCTAATTCAGTTTGGTACCGAAATGATTTAACCGTTAAAAATCAATTCTCATCCGTGATCCAAAACCATTATGATGGGATAGTAAAGGGTCTTGACTTCGCCAATCCTGCCTCAAAGGACATCATCAACCAGTGGGTAGAAAGTAAAACCAACAACCGTATTAAAGACCTCATTAACCAAATTAACCCGAATGAAGTGATGTTCCTGGTGAACGCCATCTACTTTAAGGGCGACTGGACGCACCAGTTTGATAAATCGAAAACAAAGAAAGCACCCTTTACTACTTTGAGTGGAGCAACAACCCAGGTTGACATGATGTTCTCAAAAGGTGTGTCGATGAAATACAAATCCACACCAGATTTTCAGTTGTTGGATTTGCCTTATGGCAATGGCCAGTTCAGGTTCACGATTTTGATGCCGCATGAGCATTCAGGCATACTGGATTTAACAGAAACCATCAATGCCCAAGCGTTCAACAGCACTATTCATTCAGCAGACTCCATCAGTGTAGAACTTGAACTACCAAAGTTTAAAATGACCTGGAAGGATGATCTCAAGCCATCCCTCACAAAAATGGGAATGCTGATGGTTGGCTTTCCGCTTCTTTTTGAAGGGCCAACTCCCCCTATTCAGGTGGGTCGGGTAATTCATCAATCGTTTTTAGAAGTTAACGAAGAGGGTTCAGAAGCTGCCGCTGCAACGGCCATAGGAATGGTGTTCACCAGTGTTGGACCTTCAAAGCCAACTAAAATCACAATTGACAAACCCTTCCTGTTTATGATCCGGGAAAAACATAGTGGCGTGATTTTGTTCATGGGCCAGTTAACCAATCCGGCCTCGTTGCAGAACTAAACCGTTGTGGTGTCGTAAACAACTACCTTGATCCACAACGAAGAACATTCCTCAACAAATTTCTTGTGAATCGGGTGTTCCTGGTAGTTGTTCTGGCCTTCCACATCGTCAAAGAAAATCAGTTCTGATACACTAAAACTGTTGTCGACTACTTCGCGCTTTTCAGTTGAGGCGGGTACACCAATGTGTAGTTCACGAACCGTTTCAATACCACGCAAGGTGCGTATACCGGCAATAAGCTTATCGCGATCAGCTGTTGATTGCGGATTTTTCAACCAGAAATATACCTGGTGCAGGAGTTTTGATTTTTTCATTAACGATGTTGGCGCAGCCACAGCACTTACGCTGAGCAGTGAGGCTGTGGTGATAAAGGTTTTACGGTTCATGATATGAAGTAAAGTATTTTTTATCAAACCCCCTCTATTCCTCCCCCGATTCGGGGGAGGTGTCCGAAGGACGGAGGGGGTTTTCCTCGAATTCACTATCTTTTCCAACTCATTCAAATACACATGCACTTTTTCCAAACCGATAAAACCAAGCATTTCATTCCTCAATACAAACAATTCCTGGAAGAACACCTTTACCCGATGGAATTGGATGTACTGACAAAACCCTTTCGCCAATCGCTACCAAAACTCCAAGCGCTTCGAACAAAAGCAAAAACTTTAGGATTGTTCAATCCGCATCTTGCAGAAAAAGACGGTGGCCTTGGACTCACTCTGGTTGAGTTTGCTCAAGTAAGTGAATTGCTGGGCACATCACCACTCGGTCATTATATTTTTAACTGCAACGCACCGGATATTGGTAACATGGAGCTGATGCATGAATTTGCTTCGGATGCATTAAAAGAAAAATACCTTAAGCCTTTGCAACGTGGTGAAATCCGCTCATGCTTTGCCATGACCGAACCTGAATTTGCCGGATCAAATCCGGTGAACATGGGCACAACAGCCAAACGGGTTGACAATAACTATGTTATCAATGGTCATAAATGGTTTACCTCCAGTGCCGATGGTGCAGCCTTTACCATAGTGATGGCAGTGACTGACCCGGACAATAAAAATCCATATGAGCGTGCCAGCATGATTTTGGTGCCGTTACCACATAAAGGCGTTGAATTGGTTCGAAATATTCCGGTGATGGGCGATGCCGGTGAAGATTACCTTAGTCATGCCGAATTGAAATTCACCAACTGCACGGTACCCGTTACCAATCGCATAGGTGAGGAAGGAAAAGGTTTTGTGTTAGCCCAGGCTCGCCTCGGGCCGGGCCGCATTCATCATTGCATGCGGTGGATCGGCATCTGCGAACATGCATTCGATATGTTGTGCAAGCGTGCCGCCACCCGACAACTCGATGAACACAAAATGCTCGGTCATCAGCAGGTAATACAACACTGGATTGCCGAATGTCGTGCTAACATTACGGCAGCGCGCCTGATGGTGCTGCACACGGCACATGCCATGGAAGCACAAGGTGCAAAAGCCGTAAAAGAGGAAATTTCTACCATCAAATTTTTTGTTGCAAATGTATTGATTGACGTGCTCGACAAAGCCATACAAGTACACGGAGCATTGGGCATCACCGATGATACACTCCTCTCCTTCTGGTATCGTCATGAACGAGCAGCACGCATTTACGATGGACCCGATGAGGTGCATAAATCGGCTCTCGCAAAAAGTATTTTGAAACAATATGGATTGAAATTTTAATGGAACAACTGACACCAGACCAACCCGTTACCGGGCGTGAACATGAGATGCCGGATGTACGCAAGTTGAATACTTATCTCAAAAGTATAGCACCTCATTTCGGTGAAGTGCTGGAGATCAAACAATTTCCAAGCGGATATTCCAACCTCACCTTCTGTTTAAAAACAGCAACGCAGGAATATATCTTACGCAGACCACCACTTGGTGCTAATATTAAATCCGCACACGATATGGGTCGTGAGTTTGTGGTGCTTACGCGATTAAAGGTGCATTTCGGAAAAATTCCATCACCCATTATCCATTGTGAAGATGAATCGGTGATTGGTGCTCCGTTTTACATCATGCAGCGGTTGCACGGCATCATTCTGCGGGCCAGCCATGCGCAACAACTCAAGCTTTCACCAGAAATTCTCAAATCCATTTCAGAAGCATTGGTGGATACATTGGTGGAACTTCACGCCATTGATATTTACAAAACCGGGTTAGATCAACTCGGCAAACCGGAAGGCTATGTGCAACGACAGGTGGAAGGCTGGAGTAAGCGTTACTATGCAGCCGAAACGGATTCAATTGACCACATGAATCAACTGGCAGATTGGCTGAAGCAACAACAACCTTCACCACAACAGCCCGCATTCCTCCACAACGATTTTAAATACGACAATGTTATTCTTGATCCCGATAACCTGAGCAAAATTATCGGTGTACTCGATTGGGAGATGGCCACCGTGGGCGATCCGCTTATGGACCTTGGTGCAAGTTTAGCCTATTGGAGTGAAGCCGGTGACAATCCGGTGTTGCAAAGTTTTAATCTTACGGCACTACCGGGAAATTTAACACGACAAGAAGTGGCCGCCCGATACGCCACAAAAAGTGGTCGTGATGTTTCGGGTATTCATTTTTATTATGTGTTCGGATTATTCAAGAATGCGGTAATTGCACAACAGATTTATGCGCGTTGGAAACAAGGCTTTTCAAAAGACCCGCGCTTTGGCGGACTGATCCACGTGATCAAAGCGTTGGCCAAACAAGGTGTGGAATCAGTGACTACTCAGAAAATATAATAGTCTCAGTCTTACAATTCCTGGTGATGTGTAACTATCAACTATCAACTATCAACTAAGAACTAAGAACTAATGTTAATATTAACCAAACAATTCCCACACAAGCGCGCCTTTATTACCGGTGCGGCTTCCGGATTAGGCAAAGCACTGAGTCTTCATCTGGCAGTCGATGGCTGGACAATTGGGATCAGTGATGTAAATATCGAAGCACTAAAGGCTACGCATCATGAAATTGAACAAGCGGGCGGCAAAGCGATTTCCTTTCAACTTGATGTATCCGATAAAGTAGCATACAAAAAAGTTGCTGATGATTTTTTAAAGCAAACCGGAGGAATAGATTTACTCGTGAACAATGCCGGTGTGGGCGATGGCGGAAAGTTTGAAGAGTATTCCCTTGATAACTGGGAGTGGATGGTTCGGATTAATCAGTTTGGTGTTATATACGGCTGCCATCACTTCATTCCCACCTTTAAAAAACAGCAATCGGGGCAGATCATGAACATTGCCAGCATTGCCGGTGTAAGTTGTGCCCCACAAATGGGCGCCTACAACATGACTAAGGCTGCCGTTATCGCTATGAGCGAAACACTGTATGGTGAATTAATGGACGATAATATTCGCGTATCATGCGTTATGCCCTCGTATTTCAAAACGAACATCGCTAAGGGTGTGCGCGGAGGTGACCGGATTAAAAAAATTACGCAAACATTCATTGAACGCTCAGGATTTCAGGCAACAGAAATTGCACAGGAAATTTTAGTTCGTGCCGGAAAGGGAGAACTCTATATTATCTTACCAAAAGCGGCACGCAAAATATGGATGATGAAGAGACTTATGCCAACCCGGTTGAGAAGGATAGTAAAAGAAAAGTATATGCAAGCGATTGGGAGGATTCGGTAATAAACAAATTACCGCTACTCAGGCACTTGTCAGGCTCACCCCACCCCTAACCCCTCCCCTGTGGGGAGGGGAATTAAAAATGAAATCCACGAGCAGGCTCAGTCTTTACAAATTAATTCACTCATTAAAGTACTCCTCTTTACTCCCCTCCCCTGTGGGGAGGGGCTGGGGGTGGGGTTCACATTTCCAACCTGAGCTATCTACTTTTATTTCTTATACTCACCAGGTAGTCTGGCTAATATTTTTAGCAGCTTTTAAAATATCCCTGCGGCTTACTTGCCCTATCAGCACACCATTATCCACAATGGGTAATCTGCGAATCGGGCTGTTCAAAAATTCATTGGCGGCTTCAACCACATCGCTGGTGGATGATAGTGTTTTCACTTTTGCTGTCATGTAATCCGAAACCTTGCGGTCGGAAGTGGGCAGGTTATGGTAGGCCTGATCAACGATAATCCGCAGGCAATCTTTCTCTGAAATAATACCCACAAGTTTGCGATCTTTATCCAGCACTGGAGCACCGGATATGCCTTTATTAATGATGATATCAATTACTTCCTGGATGGTTTGGTCAGGTGAGAAGGTTATTAAGCTTCCAGCGTTTACCATGTACTGGGTTACCGATTCATACTTGGGCTGTCCCGCAGCCATTTCTTCCTTCGATTTCATTGCCGGTTTAAAATTCATAAGGCGTAATAGGTTTAGTTGTGGGGTTTAGTTTTGCTGAAATACGGGCTGAAAATCAATTTTAATGGTTCAGTCCTATTCCTTGTTTTTATGAATGTACAAAAAAAATCCAAACGAAAAATGCGCCTGTTAACATACCGGGTATGCTGTTGATGAATATCAAGCCAAAAACATGACGATAATCATAAGAATTAATGCCTGGTACCTATAGTTTTAAACTTAATTAATCCCACCCGATATGAAAAAAGATATTATTTCCATTCTGCTTGCCGGAGTACTTGTACTGTTAGTAAGCATGGGTATGTTATACATGGCCATCTTCTTCTTTCCAACACTTATGGAAGAGTATTACAATGCCGTGTTCAGGTCTTCATCATTTGAAACCGACTGGTTGTTTTACGCTCATCCTTTTGTACTCAGCATTGCCCTGCGGTGGTTCTGGGAGCGCTACAAGGACTTGTTTAAAGGAAGCGTGGTGTTACGCGCCCTGGAAGTTGCATTGGTTTACGGTATAGTCGCCATGGTGCCTGTATTATGGCTTACCTTCAGTGCTATTGATATTTCCTTTGTAATGATTTCTACCTGGCTGGCGTATGGTATCATGCAGGCTTTCGTTGCCGGAATTGTTTTTGCCTCGATGAAACCGAGCGCTTAAGCAAGTACTTCAGGAATTTCAAATTTCACGGTAGTTCCATGACCCTCTTGTGATTCGATGGCCATTGAACCATGAAGTTTTTGCAGTGTCTCCTTAACAATGTACAAGCCCAGTCCTGAGCCCGCACCTTCATCGGTAGCACGATAGAACATTTTACCGAGGTTGGATAGATGCTTTTTCTCTATCCCCTTGCCGTTATCCTGAATGCTAAGGTTTACCTTATCGTTAGTGATGCGGGCATTTATTTTTATTACCGGATCCTTTCCGTTTTTATAACGGATGGCGTTTGAGATTACGTTGTTCAAAATTATTTTAAGCCTCCACTTATCGCAATAAAAAGGCTTTTGCTGATCAACCGAAATAACTTTCTCTACTGTTTTGCCATTAAGGTTTGAGTAATCCAACTGTTCGAAAGCTTCTTCAATCAGTGACTCAAAGTGAACCGGTTCACGCTTAACCTCCAGTCGGGCATTTCGCGATTGATCTAAGATTTCTTTAATAAAATAATCTTGCTGCCTGGCACTTTTCTCCATCATATCCAAATACATGGTTTTGAGGTTTTGCCCCTTATCCGATTTCGCCAGGTTAATAAGCCCTAAAATAGAGGCAATAGGTGCACGTAAATCGTGCGAAACGCTATAAACAAAATTATCCAGTTCTGTATTTCGCTTAATCAACTCTTCATTGGTGAATTGCAATTTTTGCTGAGCCGATTTTCTATTTTGAATTTCTTCTTCCAGTTCTTTCGTACGCTCATGAACCATTACTTCCAGATTCTCATTAAACTTTTTTAAGTCTTCCTGTGCTTGTTGCCGCTCATGAACAGCCGATGACAAAACAAGTGTTGACACGGAAATAACGAACACATAAACCTGCACGAGTAAAATAGAATCACCTGTTAGCTCGGGTAAATAAAATGGGCCGGTTTGTTTACTGGTAACATAAATGGCCGTTAACGCAACTGTCATGTACCCAAGAATGGCAACAAAACCTTTAAATCGAAAAGCCAGCCATAACATAAACGGAATAGCTACAAAAGCCATGGCAAATGGTGCTACATGTTTCAGGGCTTCAAGTTGTAGCAACATGTAAACACCTGTAACTCCTGCTATGAACAATAATCCCTCACCTAACTTCAGAAGCTCAGGTTTTTTTAGTTGTATCGTAGAAACAGAAAGCAGTATAGGAGCAAACAATAAAATACCAACCACATTTCGGGTCCATAATGTAAAGGTAGCGTTAACCCATTCTGCCGATCCCAACACATCAGCAAAACCAAGCGCGAGTAAACTCCCGCCTGTACTAATCCATGAAATGATCAGCGCAATAAAAACAAAATTAAAAGCATGAATGGCCTTGGCAAATGGAAAAGAACTTTTGACAAGCTTCTTAAAAAGAACTTCACCGGCTAATGCCTCAAGAATAACTGACGAGGTGATAATAGAGACCACCATCATTAGCAACTGCACGGAATCAATAGAACCAAACCAGGCACTCTTAACAATAATTATCAACGAGCCTATGGCAATGCCAGGCCATACTTTGCGCCCATAAAGAATGACCAACGCCAGGGCAACGCCAGCAGGTGGCCACAGCGGCAACGAACTGGTATGCTCAAAGGCAAGAAAAAAACCAATTTCAGCGGATAGGTAGTAAAACAAGGCAACTACCAGAATGCTGAAATCAACCGACCGAATGATGCTCTTTTCCATAAGGGGCATTTATCCAAGCTACATACTAAAGAAAAAGCCCGTAAAAAAGCCCCAAAATGCAATCAACGGCTCTTTCGAACGATAGAAGGTTAAATTGCTCGTTAACAAGCATGTAGCATTAACCGCTTAGCGTATTAAGTGAAGTGATTTGGTTACTGAAAGGGTAGGTAAAAAATCTTTGACCGGGTTGACACAGTTCGTACTTTTAACGCATGAGAAAACTACTAATACTCCTCGTTCTGATTTCAGGTTCAATCATCGCTCAGCCTACTTCGTATGGAAATTTCAAAGTGGCCGATCAGGAGATCATCTACCAAAAAGTATTTACCGAAGATTCCATTACCGCAGCAAAACTTGCCGAGCACTATAAAAAACTTGATTTCGTGTCCAACCTCAAACAGACAAGCACTGGGGTTCAGTTTGATATGAATGACCTAATTGTTGATTACAAAAAGTTCCAGTTCAGTCAGGTGGGCACCCCGCCCATCATTCAAACCGGAAAATACAGCGGCAAAGTATCCGTTGATGTACGCGATGGCCGCTACCGTGTTACGGTTAACCAAATTCAAATGACGGGCAACATCGGTTACAAAAACATAACCGCCAAAGAGAACCTTACGAATTATGCCACTAAAAACAGCGGCACCTTACTACACCCCGATTGGTGCAAGCCCAATACGCTGGGGTTATTAGACCAGGCCTTTACGGATAAGCTTCAATACCCGGGCAAAGGCAAAGAGGATTGGTGATTAACCTGAAGGTTATTCAATTTTCTTTCGCCACTGCTTTTTCTCACCCCGTTGTTTCTTTTCCTGAATGCGCTTTTGAATAGCCGTTTTGGAAGGTTTAGTAGCCTTGCGTGCTTTTCGTATTGAAAAAGCCTTCTTTAGCAGTTGATCCAATTTCTGAAGAGCCTCCTCTTTGTTTTGAAGTTGGGAACGCTTCTCCTGGGCAGTTAATAAAAGTACGCCATCTTTTGTCAGGTAGGTTTTCAGCTTAACCAGCAAAATTTCACGCTGCTCATCCGATAGCGTGTTCGATTGCTGAACGCTCCACTTTAGGGTAACCTTACTGTTTACTTTATTTACATTTTGCCCGCCAGGTCCGCTGCTGCGAGAGGTTGTAAAAATCAGTTCGTTTTGTATTTCAGCAATTGTTGGTCTTACATTCACATGGGTTCAGCTTTGTACAGGGAAAAAAACATGTATCCGGTTATTCCGCCTAAAATAACAACCCGGACTAAATAAGGCAGCAATTTACCCGTACCCAGAATCACCACAAAATACAGAATCAACAAACCAGCAATAATCAACGACAACAAACCGACCATAAGCATATCAAGCGCCCCCTCCGCTGCCGTGAGTACAAAAACAATTCCCACCAGGCTTACGGCAGAGCTAATGTTTATAACCTTTATGCCTACGGTTGCAAAAAGTAATGGCAATTCTTCATCAGGCACAAAGAATGAACTAAGAAAATAAAACCCGGCCAAGGCAAAAGCAAACAACACAACAGCCTGTTCACTGCCTTCAATGGTAGCATAATAGTGGAGTAATGCAGCTGCCGCCAACAAAACCACTAACACTATTTCTATTTTAGTTTTATTTTCTCGCAACCAATTTACTATCAGCATAGGTATAAAATTTAATTCAGTATCATTTGCATTTGTTTGTCTTAACCGAATCTACTGCATCTTCGGATCCAAGTTTTACGGCTTTTAGCAAATCATTGCACCCCCCTTTTTTATCGGCCAAAATAATTTTACCCAACCCCCGCATATGGTAGGCCTCTGAAAACCCCGGTTCAAGTTCAATTGCTTTATCAAAGTCTTTCAGTGCATTCTTAACATCAAAAGAAACCTGGTAAATAGTGCCCCGGTAAAAGTACCCGCCATAGTATGAAGGAGCCAATTCAATTACTTTATTCATATCAACCAACGCACCCTTTTTATCACCCATTTCATAAAATAAGGTTAAACCCCGATGAAGGTAGGCCTCTGTCAGATTGGGAGAAAACTCAATAGCCTTGTTAAAATCTTCAATGGCTTCTTTGTTTTTATTCAATTGTTCATTACACCGGGCACGAAAAAAATAAGCATCAGCCCATTCGGGTTGCAAGGCAATAGCCTGTGAATAATCATTTATCGCATGTTGAAACTCTCCCTTTTCCATAATGGCCAATGCTCTGTTATAGTATGCCGTTTCAAATTCTGGATTTAGTTTAAGGGCAGCGCTATAATCGATAATTGCCCCGTCTAAATCATCTAATCTGTATTTTGAAAGGCCTCTCAACAAATAAGCCTGCTGCGTCCCAGGCGATATCTCTAATGCCCGTGAACAATCGACTATGGCTTTGTTAAAATCATTACTATCAAACCACGCATCACCTCGCGCAAGGTAGGCATCTGCAAAATCTGCTTTAAGCTCAATGCACTTTGAAAAATCAGCAATTGCGCCCTTGAAGTCACCAGCTTTTGCTTTTGCCTTTCCCCGATCATAATAAGCAACGGCATCCTGGCTGTATGCAGGTATGGATGATAGAATAAAAATAATACCCCACGAGGCGAGGTAAAAATGTTTTCGATTATTCATAAGGTTTAGGTTAGCGAAATTCAAGTTATCCTGCACCTTACACAGTAGCAATATCCCCCCATCATTATGTAGGGGCCCCAGGTGCTCTTAAAACATACTGTACAAAATAAAAATAACCGCCAAAACTATGGCCAACCAAATCCATAACGGATTTTTATGCGGAAATTCATACCCGCAAATCGGGCATGCTTTGCTTTTTGAATCAATATCCATAGCACATGACGGGCATTCGATTTTCTTCATCATAATACGTTTATGCTTCCGCATTACCTTGTATGTTGATAAAGCTGAAACTGATTTGATGCGTGTGTCACAGAAGTAAGGCTTTTGATTATTCTTTCCTATAAACAACACCATCCTTCATAACAAACTTTACCTTTCTTAAGTCTGAAATATTTTTGGAAGGATCACCTGTTACAATAACGATGTCGGCCAGAAATCCTTCCCGCAGAAACCCTAACCTGTCTTGCAGGTGAAAGGCCGTGGCGTTTATACTGGTGGCTGCTTTCAATACTTCAAAAGCTTTCATTCCATACTCTACCATAAGCTCCATTTCCAATACATTTTCACCGTGCGGAAAAACCCCAACGTCACCTCCCATACCAATGGTTACGCCCGAGGCCAATGCCTCTTTAAAACTTTTTTTCTTGTTGGTTACATTGACAGGCTCCGGTGAACTTCCCTTCTTCCATCCCCGGTATTGCGAAATCATATCCACGGCTGCCAACGTTGGAAAGTAAGTGACGTTATGATCGCGCATTAAAGTTCCTGTTTCCAGGTCGATAAAATCACCATGTTCGATCGTTTCGGCACCAGCCAGCACAGCTCTTCTTATCGCTTCTTTCGATTTTGCATGGCACACCATTGGCCTGCCACTGCTACGGGTAACTTCGTTTATAAGCTTGAGCTCATCCAGCGTAAATGAGGGTTGGTCTTCACCATGTAGCCCCCATCGGTAATCGGCATAAACTTTTATAAAATCAGCTCCTTTCCCGATCTGGTCACGGACCACACGAACCAATTCGTTTGCATCGGCCGGCTCAGCACCTAACATAATTTGCTGGTCGTGATCATAACCTTTTGGACCGTATGATCCTGTGGATACAATTGCGCGGCCTGCCACCAAGAGGCGCGGTCCGGGTATTATACCTTCATGTATGGCGCGTTTCAATCCAACATCCGAATAACCGGCACCTTCTGTGCCCAGATCGCGTGCCGTGGTAAATCCAGCCATCAGTGTGTTTTTGGCGTGTACTGTGGCGCGCACCGTGCGATACGAATCGGTTTCTTTCAACACCTGTGTGTCCCAATCCGTGATGTTATACGGGTAAAGAAACAAATGCGAGTGCCCCTCGATTAAACCGGGCGTTAACGTTGAGTTTGGATAGTTTATTTTAACTGCACCTGTCGGTTCTTTAACCTGGGTGCCGGGCCCGACTGCTGTAATTTTATTACCCTCCACTACCACGGCCCAACCTTCGTGCATCAATTCCCCATCAAAAACCTTGTCGGCAGTAAGGTAATAGCGTGTTGGGGTTTGCGCATTAAGGGCTAAAATTGTTACTGCTAATGCTAACACTGAAAAAAATCTCATCATTGATATTTTAGGTTTTATAGTGATATTTCTTGAATTGCCCTGTACCAGTTTAAATTTCTACCGCACGCCCGTCTTCCCAGGTTAAACCAACCTGCGCACCATACTTCTTTACCCAACTTTTATCGGTAGCAAAGTCGAAGAGCTCGATCAGGCCTTTGGTTTTCATTTCGAGCAATTGCGTATCGGTTAGTCCACGCATACCAATGTACCCGCCATCGGCAAAGAAAAACTCTGCACCAAAGCCTTCCCCCTTCTGTTGCAGGTAATTTCTGAGTTCTATTAAACGGGCAGCAATTTCTGCCTGTATTTCCAGCGTGTTATCCAACACGTTATGGATGTCGTCAATTTCACCATCGTTATTAAAATCCCCGCCACGTAAAACAGCAACGGGGTTTATTCTTATTTCGCCAGCATACCGGTTTACCATAAACAAGTTAAAATTTATCCTACAAGGTACGCAAAATCAAATCCCCTGACTTTCCATGTTTTGATAGGCTCAAAGGGCATTATAAGCTTCGGGCTGATACCGGAAAAACAATATCTTTGCGGCCTTATTTGAATGACTATGATTTCAGTAGATGCGGTAAGTGTGGAATTTAACGGTTCGGCCCTTTTCAGCAACATTACCTTTAATATTAACGAGAACGACCGGATAGCCCTGATGGGTAAAAACGGTGCCGGCAAATCTACCTTGCTAAAAATTATTGCAGGGGTGAATAAACCTACCCGTGGCAAAGTATCTGCACCTAAAGATGCAATAATTGCTTACCTGCCCCAGCACTTGCTTACGGCCGACACGGCTACGGTTTTTGAAGAAGCCTCCAAGGCTTTCTCAAAAATCAATAACATGAAAAAGCGTATTGATGAGCTCAACCATCAGTTGGAGACACGTACCGATTACGAATCGGACGATTATGCCAGGATTATTGAAGAGGTGTCTGAGCTCAGTGAGAAATATTATTCGATCGAAGAAATAAACTACGATGCCGAAATCGAAAAAACACTGATGGGCCTCGGGTTTTTGCGCTCCGATTTTAACCGGCCTACCGGTGAATTCAGCGGGGGTTGGCGCATGCGCATTGAGTTAGCCAAAATTCTGTTACAAAAACCCGATTTGATTTTATTGGATGAACCTACCAACCACCTGGACATAGAATCGGTGCAATGGTTGGAGGATTTTTTGAAGAACAATGCCAAAGCGGTAATCGTGATCAGCCACGACAAAACTTTTGTCGACAACCTGACCAACCGGACCATTGAAGTAACCATGGGCCGCATTTACGACTACAAGACCAACTACAGCCATTACCTTCAGCTTCGAAAAGAAAGGCGTGAGCAACAACAAAAACAGTTTGATGACCAGGCCAAACAAATTGCCGAGATCAAGGAATTTATTGAACGGTTTAAAGGCACTTACTCCAAAACTTTGCAGGTGCAGTCGCGGGTAAAGATGTTGGAGAAAATGGAAATTGTTGAAGTGGATGAAGTGGATTCATCGGCATTAAACCTGAAGTTTCCCCCGGCCCCACGTTCCGGAAATTACCCGGTAATTATCGACAGCCTTACCAAAAAGTATGGCAACCACACTGTTTTTTCAGATGTTTCGCTAACCATAGCGCGAGGTGAGAAAATTGCTTTTGTAGGAAAAAACGGAGAAGGAAAATCAACCCTGGTAAAAGCCATTATGGGCGAAATTGACTTTGAAGGTAAGTGCCAACTTGGTCATGGTGCATTGATCGGATATTTCGCACAAAACCAGGCCTCGTTATTGGATGGTGACCTTACCGTGTTTGAAACCATCGATCAGATTGCCGAGGGCGACATACGCGCTAAAATAAAAGACATTTTGGGCGCCTTTATGTTCAGTGGCGATGCCATCGATAAAAAAGTTAAAATGCTGTCGGGTGGCGAAAAAACCCGGTTGGCTATGATCAAGCTTTTGTTACAACCGGTTAACCTGCTCATCCTGGATGAACCAACCAACCATCTGGATATAAAAACCAAAGACATATTAAAAGACGCGCTCAAGGCTTTTGACGGAACGCTTATACTGGTATCGCACGACCGCGATTTTCTGGATGGCCTTGCTACCAAAGTATTTGAATTCGGTAACAAGCGAGTGCGTGAACATTTCGAGGATATTAACGGATTCTTGCGCAATAAAAAACTGGAGAACCTAAGGGAAATTGAGCGTTCGGTTACCAGCTGAACCTACAAACACCAGGCGGTAGGTTAATTCCATGCAAAATCATGCACTTAAGTTAACCTAAAATCAGAAAAAATTAGCTTTTAAAATTCATTCTGATTTTGTGTACTTTTCAGTATGATCAGATCTGTCCTAGGCCTACTGTTTATTTTAATACTGCAGACAACAACATTTGGTCAACAAACCATTTTTGATAGCCTGGAGTTAAAACTAAAGGGGTCATCATCGGATTTGGAACGGGTTGATCTGTTAAATGAATTATCGAACAGGTACCTCGCTTACCAACCACAACAATCCAAACCATTAGCCGAAGAAGCATTGGCCATTGCCAAAACTATTGGCTATAAACGTGGTGAGGCTGTAGCACTAAACCGAATAGGAGAATATGAATTCAGGCAAAGCAATTACGCCCGCGCGGTTGAGTTCACCACGGAATCGTTAAGGCTGGCCGAGCAACTAAAGGATTCTTCGATTATGGCCATGGCCTACCGCGTGCTAGGCAATACAAATACTTTTGGTTTTAAACGCTTCGGTCAGGCCTTACAATACCAACAAAAAGCTTTCGATATCTATAAAAAGCTAAACGACAAAAGAAACATTGCATCGTTTTGCGGCAACATAACCTGGATATACGGCACAACTGGCGAAAACCTGGAGGAGGGCCATACGCTGGCTAACTGGGGAATACATCTTTCCGATTCGCTGAAAGATTACCAGTTGCTTAGTTACAATTACAATTCAAAAGGCCTATTGTACCTGAAACAAAATCTGCTCGATTCTTCCTTAACGTATTTAGCCCTCTCTAATAGCGCGGCTGAAAAATCCAATGACCACGCAGTTATTGCCTATAATAAAAGTATTATGGGCGATATTTTTTTTAGAAAAGGCGATATTCAAACCGCGTTGCGTTTATTCACGGCTGCAGCTACTGAAAGCGGAGAACTGAACCTGAGGGAAGTGGTAAAAAATTCTTACTATGGACTGTCGCAATGCTATGCCCGTCTAAAAAACTTTGAACGTGCCTATCACTATCACATGCTTTATGATGAATTAAACAGCACACTTTTAAATTGGGAAACAACACAAAAAGCGCTGATAACCGAACTTGAGTTTGCCGAAGAGAAAAAGGAACAAAAAATTGCCGAACTGGAACTGGCCAATAAAAAAGCTCGCCAGGAAAAATTCATCTACATTATCCTATCCGCTGTTTTTGTGTTGTTCATGCTTACCATTACTGCCCTGGTTATCCGGAACAATCGACAGCGCATCCAATCCAATAAACTCCTGCAGGAAAAGAACTATGAAATAGCCCGGCAGAATGAAAAGTTAAAACAATCCAATACGGTTAAGGATAAACTCTTTTCCATCATCAGTCATGATTTACGAACGCCACTGGCGAGTTTAAAAGGTTTATTGGCCATGGCCTTACGAAAAGATATTTCTGATGCAGAGTTTAGAGGGATCATCCCAAAACTCAACAACCTCGTAATCGGCACTAACGAAACCCTGGAAAACCTTTTCCTGTGGTCGCATTCGCAAATGAACGGATGGTCCTTTCAACCGGGCAACATTAACCTGAAACAATTGACCGAACGTTGTCTCTCCTTATTTTCTGAATCTGCCAAAACAAAATCCATTAATCTGGAAAGTAAAATCCAAAGCGATGTTTATGCCCTTGCCGATGAAAACCAACTTGAACTGATTTTGCGTAACCTGTTGAACAACGCTATAAAGTTTACCCAACAGGGCGGGCAAATTACCCTGGAAGCCGAGGTAGAAAATAATATGGTAGAAGTAAGGATAACGGACAATGGCATTGGCATGGAGGCCAAACAACTGCAAACTTTGTTTGATAAGAAAAACACCCAAACTACCCGGGGTACCATGGGCGAAAAAGGTACCGGATTGGGACTGCAATTGTGCAAAGAAATGGTTGAGATAAATAGCGGAACCATTGCCGCTGAGAGTATTCCCGGCAAAGGAAGTACTTTTAAGGTTAAGCTTAAGGCCGTTAAGCCAGGCTCAAACCCTGTATAATCTTATCGGCACGCTTATGCGCAAGCTTCTTTTTAAAGGCAAACCACTTTTCATCATTCAATTTGCGCATAATGTTATCGGTAGTACGCTGAACGGTCAGGTTCCATAAACCACGGGCTTTCATAGAAAGACCATAAGGCAATGTTCTCACAGAAAGACCGAAACCTCCTTCCATGTATTCAATGTGGTGCCAATAACCGCTTGGCATAAAAATCGTATCGCCATGTTCAATTACGGTGCTCATACCCTTCACATAATTCAAACCTGGGTAAGAATCGTAATCGGGGCGGTCTACATCAACGGTGGAGTGAACGTTGAATGGCAAGCGATAAAGTAATTCCGATTGATCAGGGGCAAACAATACCACTCTTTTCCTGCCGTGAAACTGGGTAAGGAATACATTGCTCATGTCAATATCCTGGTGCATGCGCACAATGGAATTGGCAGGTCCAAAAAACATAAAGGGTATTTTAATATAACCCGATGCGATTTTGGGATAATCAAAATCTTTTAACAACTCGGGCTTATGCTTAAATACAGGAAAAAGAAACAAGCGCAGGTCAGTCGGCTCACGTTCAATCAGGTTTAGGTACTCATCAAAACGCATAACGGCATTGGGCACCTGCAGTGTTTTGGAAAGATCCTCTTTACGATTACCGTACAAACCTACCTCAATGTTGCCCATGCTTTCCTTAAAAAAGTCCATGGTCCACTTGGTGTAGGCAGGGTATTGCTTCCACAAGCCGCGCAATACTACGGGCTTTTGTGGCTTGTAAAATTCGCGTTGAAACTCTTCGCGGGTAATCGTGGTGCCGTCTACTACAGGAACAGGTGTTTTTATGTCCAAGGGCATAGTGTGAAAATAATTATTGCATAAAATTAACCAAGTATTCGCGACAAATTGCCGTAAGCCCACACAAATTTCCACAGGAAGAATAAAAAAGGAGCCACGTGGCTCCTTTTTTATTAAGTAGCATTTTTTTGATTATCCAATAGAAACACGCTTGAATGCTGCAACCGTTAATCCTTTGGTTACACTGTCAAGATACTGCGCCACTGTTTTGCTGTTATCCTTAACAAAAGCCTGGTGCAGCAAGGTGCTTTCTTTGAAGAATTTATTCAGTTTGCCCTGGGCAATTTTTTCAACCATATTTTCGGGTTTGCCCTCGGCCAGAATTTGAGCTTTGGCAATTTCAAGTTCTTTTTCAATAATGGCTTTGTCTACCGATGTTTCATCAACGGCCACCGGGTTCATGGCGGCAATCTGCATACCCACATCCTTTCCGGCATCGGTAACGTCTTTCCCGTTTACACCTTTCAACGAAACCAACACGCCAAGCTTTGCGCCAGCATGGATGTAGGGCACAACGGCTTCGCCCTTCATGTGAACAAATTCGCTCACTTCAATTTTCTCCCCGATTTTTCCAACCAATTCAACAATTTTGTCATTCAGGGTAAGATCACCCACCTTTTGTGTCAATAATGCATCCTTATCGGCCGGCTTATTGGCAAATGCCGTATCGGCTATAAGCTTACCAAGCGCCTGAAACTCTTCGTTCTTTGCAACGAAATCTGTCTCGCAATTCAGGGCAATCAAAATGGCTTCTTTCTTATCATCGCTTACGTTCACAAACACAGAACCCTCTTTGGCTTCTTTGTCGGAGCGGGAAGCAGAAACTTTCTGGCCTTTCTTTCTTAATATTTCTATGGCTTTCTCAAAATCGCCAGCGGATTCGGTAAGGGCTTTCTTACAATCCATCATGCCGGCACCGGTCATTTGCCTGAGTTTGTTTACATCTTGTGCTGAAATTGACATCGCTTTAAAATTTAAATTTTTATGACTCTACTACTTAAGGGCTTAAAAAAATAAACACCGACTGCGAGGCCGATGTTTATGGTGATGATAACTGACTAGTACCGGTACACCCGGTAGTTTGCCATTTTATTTTGCTTCTTCTACGGCCGCGTCTACTTTTCTCTTTTCGTCCTCTTCTTTCTTCAAGGAAGCTTCTTCTTTCTCTTTCTTACGCTCGTTCAATGCTTCTTCAATTACGCTTCCGATATAACCGGTGATCAGTGAAATTGATTTGAAGGCATCATCATTGGCAGGAATCGGGAAATCAACAGAAGAAGGATCTGAGTTGGTATCCACCATGGCAAACACAGGGATATTCAACTTTTGCGCTTCCTTAACGGCAATGTGCTCGCGCTTTACGTCAATAATGAAGAGTGCTGCCGGTAAACGATTTAAATCCACAATACCACCCAGTTGCTTTTCGAGCTTTGCTTTTTCGCGGGTAAGGGTAAGGCGCTCCTTCTTTTGCAAATTGGCATAAGCCTCGTCTTTCATAAGCTTTTCAATCTGCGAAAGTTTTTTCAACGACTTGCGTATAGTGGCGAAGTTGGTAAGCATACCACCCAACCAACGTTCTGTGACGTAAGGCATGTTGAGGCGCTTTGCTTCTTCGGCTACAATATCTTTAGCCTGTTTTTTTGTAGCCACGAACATGATTTTTCTTCCTGAACGAACAATGTTCTTCATCGCGAAAGCGGCTTCTTCAAGCGCAGCCAGCGATTTGTGCAAGTCAATAATGTGGATACCATTGTTTTCCATGAAGATGTACTCGGCCATCTTCGGGTTCCACTTGCGGGTCAAGTGTCCGAAATGAACACCTGCTTCCAATAAATCCTGATAAGTTAATTTCTTTGCCATGTGATGTTTACGATTAACGTTTGCTGAACTGGAATCTCTTTCTGGCCTTCCTTCTGCCTGGCTTCTTGCGTTCTACCATGCGCGAGTCGCGGGTAATGAAACCTTCTTTTCTCAGCACCGGTTTGTTTTCGGCATTTACGGCCACCAAGGCCCGCGAAATACCCAATCGAACGGCTTCGGCCTGGCCTTTAATGCCACCGCCTTCAACGTTAATGGTTACATCGTACTGATTCTCGGCTTTAAGCGCCACAAGGGGTTGCTTAACCAGTGTCTGGTGAATCTCAGATAGGAAGTATTCCTTGAGATCACGGGCGTTTACCTGAATGTCACCTTTGCCAGGCTTTACATAAACCCTGGCTACAGAAGTCTTCCTTCTACCCGTTGCGTTGAAAATCTCCATGAATTATAGTTTTATTTCTTTTGGTTGCTGTGCTACATGTGGATGTTCGGTACCTGCATACACGTGCAGGCTGCGGAACAACTCGCGGCCTAACCTGTTCTTGGGCAACATGCCCCGAACGGCATGCTCCACCAGGCGCTCAGGGTGTTTAGCCCTAATGTTGGCGGGCGTGTGCTCGCGCTGACCACCCGGATAACCTGAGTGGGTAAAAATCACACGGTCAGTCCATTTTTTACCTGTCATTTTTACCTTATCGGCATTTACAACCACCACATGATCGCCACAATCGACATGCGGTGTATAGCTGGTTTTGTGTTTGCCCTTAATAATATGGGCTATTTGACTTGCCACACGTCCCAATACCTTGTCTTTGGCATCTACCAAAACCCAGGCTTTTTCAACTGTTGCCTTATTGGCGTGGGTTGTTTTATAACTTTGATGATCCACGGTTATCTGCTTTTAAAATCAATAAAATACACCCTTCCTTTAAAAAGGGACACAAAAGTAAGAGGATGTGCCATGAAATGCAAACAACATGTGGTTTTAGCCTTTCAGTTTTAGCGGCTGACAAAGCCTTTACCTTAGCGGTTCAACTCCAATTGGCGTATAAGTGCCTGTAAATCTTTGGGATATGGAGCCTCTACCGAAATTGACTCCCCATTAATTAATCGAAAAGTCAGTGACCGGGCATGCAAAGCCATCCGCTTCATCAGGGGTTGTTCATCTGAATATTTCTTTAAGTTAAAACCCTTCTTTACGCTGGAAAGGAAAAATGGCTTTCCCCCATACTGATCGTCCCCGGTAATGGAGGCCTTTAGTGTAGCCAGGTGTATGCGTATTTGGTGCATCCTGCCCGTAACTGGCCGACACTCAACCAGGGAATGCTGCCTGTAAACCTGCAGGGTTGTAAAATATGTTTGGGCTGGCTTCCCATCCCGTTTGCTGATTTTAACGATACCATCGTCCGATTTTGCGATGGGGGCATTAACAAGTTCATTTTTGAAATCGTGGATGCCGTCAACTACCGCGTGGTAGATTTTCTCAACTTCACGTTTTTCAAATTGAATGCTAACATGCCGGTATGCTTCCGGCCGTTTGGCAAACAGGATAACCCCAGAGGTGTCTTTATCTAACCGGTGGCAGGCCTGCAGGTGCTGATTGGATTGGCGGGCGATCATTAAAAGATTTAGCTGCCCTGTTCTGTCTTCGAGTGTGGAAACAAAGGGAGGTTTATTGAGCGCAACGAAATCCTCGTCTTCCCAAATTATTAACTCTTCAAACTCCAGTTTATGCTTCACTGCTTTTTGGGTGCTTCTATTGATCAGATTTTGATTTTAATGATTCAAGGTTTTCCTGCCCATCAGTCTTTACACGAGGAAGCTTAAAACTAAAGGTAGAACCCTTTCCAAGACTGCTTTCTACTTCGGCCTTGGTATGATGGTTTTCAAGTATGTGTTTAACGATGGCCAAACCAAGGCCAGTACCACCTTTTTCACGGCTGCGGCTTTTATCTACCCTGTAAAAACGTTCAAATATGCGCCCCAGGTGTTCAGGCGGTATTCCTTCACCAAAATCGCGAACATGGGTAGTCACAAATTTTTTGCTGACATCAAAACTCACCTCAACTTCGCCATGCTCATGTGAGTGTTTGATTGCATTTGAAACCAGGTTGGTCATTACCTGAAAAATCCGTTGCCAGTCTGCATAAACAATTTCTTTGCTGGGGTTGCCCTCTAGGCGCAGCCTGATGTTGCGCTTATCTGCCTTTTCTTCAAATTGCTCAAATACTTCTTGGGTAAGTTTGTACAAATCTATGCTTTCAAAGTGCATTTTAATTTGGCCGGTCTCAATGTGCGAAAGCGTAAGCAAATCCTGCACAAGGGCGTCAAGACCGTCCAGGCTTTTGGCAGCTTTTTTCAAAAACTTGGTGCGGACGGATTTGTCATCCATGGCGCCATCCAATAAGGTGTGGACAAACCCCTGTGCTGCAAAAATGGGTGTTTTCAACTCGTGTGAAACATCGGCAATGAATTCCTTTCGAAAAGCTTCCAGTTTACGCAACTCATCAATTTCTTTTTGCTTTAATTCCGCGAATGAAAAAATCTCTTCGTTTATTTTTTCCAAGGGGTTAAGTGCGCCTGATTTTTGTTTACTGAGTTTGTTGAGTTCCCTTTTTCGCAATTTTTCCATGAGCCGATAGATTTTGTTGATTTCACGAAAAATCAAAAACTCCATTACAATAAAAATCAGGATGTAGGATACCGAAAAACTAATACCGAATGCGACAAACAACAGGGTGGTGTTGGCATCTTTAAATAAAGTAAGAAACAACGTGGTGATTACAGCAATGCAAATTGCGAGCAGTAAAGCCAGTACCCTGGAGCTGTATACCATGATTGAGCGTGAAACTCAAAATTCAGGATTCATCCGATAATATCAAAGCTAACCTTAACCGGATAAGGCAATGGTGCAGGGATTATACTTTGTTGATTAGTTTAAGCTGAACTTGTAGCCCACACCTTTAACGGTGGTTATGTAATCTTCACCGATTTTCTCCCGCACTTTACGGATGTGCACATCAACCGTCCGGGCCAATACATATACATCCGAACCCCAAATGTTTTGGAGGAGATCTTCACGGCTGAATACCTTGTTAGGATTTTTTGCCAAAAAGTAGAGCAATTCAAATTCTTTCTTGGGCAGGTTAATTTCCCGTCCATCAACTTTAATGGTGTAACTGGTGCGATCGATGGTAAGATCACCAACCGAAATAGAACTTGACGGACTGGTTTTCTTTACCTCTCTTCTGAATAAGGCGCCAATGCGGCTGATCAAAGCCCTTGGCTTAATGGGTTTTGTAATGTAATCATCTGCACCCACATCAAAGGCCGCTACCTCCGAGTACTCTTCCGAGCGTGCCGTAAGGAAAACAATGAAAGTTTTTTGCAACTCCGGAATTTCGCGCAACAGCCGACAGGTTTCAACCCCGTCCATCTTCGGCATCATAATATCGAGCAATACCAGGTCGGGATGGAATTTTTTTGCAATCTCAACAGCCTTGGCACCATCACCGGCTGTTTTTACTTCATACCCATCTTTTTCAAGATTGTACTTAAGAAGTTCCTGGATCGGCTCTTCATCGTCTACCACAAGCACTTTGTGCGCAGGCTTGTTTCCCATAGGTTAACCTGATTTTGGGGTAAAAGTAGGCAGAAATGAGGGGTTAAAAAACCACTCACCTATTCTTAACAATTCCTTAATGGCTTTAAAAACAGCCATTGTTTACAAGAAAGGGTACTGTTGGCTCAGGTATAAAATATAGGCTTTCAAGTCGCCTTTGAAATTTTCCTGCCATTCCTTATAAAAGTTATGTTGCTTCGACTGGTACCTTCTAAACGACATGAAGTAAGCGTTGTTGGGCAATACGTTTGCATGTTTTTTAGAGGGGTGAAGTAATACCGTGAACGAAAGTGTATCGGCAGCCTCCATGACCTTTCGAATAGACGCTTCTTTGATTTTCACTTTTTCTTGGTATGGCTTGCCGGCAATGGAAGCATACACACTGTCTAGATAAACACAGCCGCGCAGGATGTGATCAACATAAGCCAGAAATTCCTTGTCTTCCTGGATGTAGGATTGATAGAGTGAACTTTCGCTACCAAACTTACTGATCAAAAACTGCTCTGCGCCACGATCGCCAATAAACGAAGCCAGGTTTTCATTGAAGTCGATACTGTCTTTCACAAAAATGGTAGCATGCACCATTTCATGGATGATCAGACTGGCCAGGTCGCCATCAGATTTCAACAGCATGTTACTTAGTATCGGATCAGTAAACCATCCCAACGTAGACCATCCACCCGGATTTCGAACGTTCACATCAAATCCTTCTGCCTCCAATGTGGCCTGTTCGTTAAGCGCGCGCTGCTTATCGAAAAAACCTTTGTAGGGCACGCTACCCAAAACAGGAAACTTCCATTCCTTCTCCTTTAATTCAAATGGTTCACTGGCCGTTACTACCCACATAATCTCTTCCCCCTTTTGATCGAACAATGTTTTGTAGTTTTTTGAATCCCTCAACCCCAGTGAGTCGATGGCATATTGCCTTACTTCTTCAACCAATCGAAGCTTCAGCTTTAGTGAATCCGGAAAAGCAGGATCGGCCAGGAAAACCTCAACCGGTTTAGCATTCCATACGATATGCAGTTGACCGCTGGCCTGGCGAAAGCCATAAGAAACCAGGTCCCAAAAGATGACGGATAAAATAACCAACACCGATGCAATACCGATGAGAGACCATTTAATAATCCCGAAAAGTAGCCTTCGCATATAAACAATACGTTTCCTGTGCAGTATACTTACTTTTTATCAGCCAAACATAAACACCCCCCACTGGCATACAGCACCGAAAGCTACTGACAACTTATGTCGCTTAAAAATGCTTG
This sequence comes from Cyclobacteriaceae bacterium, assembly GCA_025808415.1. NCBI lineage: Bacteria > Pseudomonadati > Bacteroidota > Cytophagia > Cytophagales > Cyclobacteriaceae > Cyclobacteriaceae bacterium. The sequence goes on along the minus strand of CP075525.1, from coordinate 1,226,875 downwards.
CGTTTGTTTTTGGCCGTCTTCGTACTAATTTCAACCCGCAATTAAAATTAAGCTCACAACCAACTTTTATAACCATACCATGAGTGACGCAAAAGAAAAATTAAAAGCATTACAGTTAACGCTCGATAAACTGGAAAAGACATACGGCAAAGGCACCGTAATGAAGTTAAGCGATGAAAAGGTGATGGATGTTCCGGCCATCTCCACCGGTTCACTCGGCCTTGATATAGCCCTTGGCATTGGCGGCATTCCGCGCGGTCGTGTTACGGAAATTTATGGCCCTGAATCATCGGGTAAAACCACCCTTACGATGCACATGATTGCCGAGGCGCAAAAAAAGGGCGGATTGGCTGCCTTTATCGATGCCGAGCATGCTTTTGACAAGACTTACGCAGAAAAACTTGGTATTGATACAGAGAATTTACTGATCTCCCAACCCGATAACGGTGAGCAGGCCCTTGAAATTGCCGACCATCTGATCCGTTCGGGTGCTATCGATATAATAGTAATCGACTCTGTTGCTGCCCTTGTGCCCCGTGGCGAATTGGAAGGTGAAATGGGCGACAGTAAAATGGGCTTACAGGCACGCTTAATGTCACAGGCACTTCGAAAATTAACCGGAACCATCAGCAAAACCGGTTGCGCGTGTGTGTTTATCAACCAGCTTCGCGAAAAAATTGGGGTGATGTTTGGGAATCCTGAAACCACCACAGGTGGTAATGCCCTTAAGTTCTACGCATCCGTTCGTTTAGACATCCGCAGGATAGGGCAAATAAAAGAAGCTGCCGATGATATTACCGGTAACCGTGTGAAGGTGAAGGTGGTGAAAAATAAAGTAGCACCTCCGTTTAAAGTTGTTGAATTTGATATCATGTATGGAAGAGGCATCTCCAAATCAGGTGAGATTGTGGACCTTGGGGTTGAACTGAACGTTATTCAAAAATCAGGTTCATGGTTCTCCTACAATGGAAACAAACTTGGCCAGGGCCGTGATGCCGTTAAACAACTCATTGAAGATAATCCGGAACTCATGGAAGAACTGGAAGGAAAAATAAAGGAGAAGATTGGCGGGGAAGAAAACAAAAAAGAAACTGAGGTTAAAGAGAAATAATCCTTGACATTAGTTACGGGTCATTTAGTCATGAGTTATTCTATTGACTAATTGACCCGTGACCCGTTAAGCACGTATAGCAATTACCGGATCTAACCGGGCCGCCATAGCTGCTGGTACAATACCGGAGACAAGTCCTATTACGGTGGAAACTCCGATACCCAATACAATATTTTTTATCGATAAGGTAACCACCAGGCTGCCCATCGGGATAAACGTTATCAGGTAAACCAGGAACAACCCGGCTAACCCACCGATTAAACACAGGAAGATCGCCTCGAACAAGAATTGAAATAAGATGAAATAATTTTGGGCACCCACTGATTTTTGTAATCCGATAATAGGCGTGCGCTCTTTCACAGAAACAAACATAATGTTGGCGATACCAAAACCGCCAACCAACATGGAAAACCCTCCGATGATCCAACCCGCTATTCCAACAATATCAAATACACCGCTGATAACATTCAAAATTGCCTCGGGCCGGTTCAAGGCAAAACTGTCTTTTTGGGTTGGCCTTATGCCGCGTTTACTTCGCAACAATCCCCTCACCTCGTTCTCCAACTCCACTAAACCAATATCCTGATCGGTACCTTTTAACGCAATACTGGAGGGTGCTTCATTCCACCGGCCTGTACCGGTAGGGTATAATTTACGGAATGCATTATACGGCACAATGGCCCCATAGTCATTTGTGGTGTTGCCAAAAAATCCTTGTCCCTCCTGCTTCACCACACCCACTACCGTAAACTTCATGTTCTTGATTTTAATTGCTTTCCCTATGGCATCTTCGTCACCGGGAAACAGTGCCTTTGCCACCTCATAACCAATCACCACCGAGTTTCTTCCGGCTGCGAGTTCATCACCGGTAAGGTATCTTCCCTTTTCAACGGGCACTTCATAAACAAGCTCATAGTTCTCCGACCCGCCCACTACGCGTACCTGCCCGATGCTGTTATTGTCTCTTTTAAGTATGGAATTATTGCGGTCGGATAGTATTGTAATGGCCGAAATAGTCTTTAAGTTCTCTTTCAAAAATCGGTACTCGGCATACGATGGATTAGGCCTGCGAAAATATTCCCACCATTTATAGTCGCCTCCTGACTCAGGCAACCAAGGCATTTTTTGAACATAGATAACCCCGGTGCCCACAAAGCTTAAACCCTCCTTGATATTCTTTTCGAGCGAATCAACCAGGGTAAGCACAGCAATGATAGCGAATATGCCAACCGTTACGCCCAGCAAAGACAGGATAGTACGTAACAGGTTGGATTTTAAAGCCGACCAGGCAAAACGAAAACTCTCCAATATTTGACGTATCACTTTCATGGTTATGCTTAAACGCCCGAAATTAACGTTTGGTTAGTCGGCATTAGTTGTACTGAATTACGCCAATTAGACTAAAAATAGGGGTATTTGTTACGAATGTGAAAAAGATGCCCCTACCTTCGCAAATATCAACTATTGCCTTAATTTTGCAGCCTTAAAAAAATTAACTGTTCATTGGGCATACTTTGCATTTAAAATATGAAGCTATCCGAATTTAAGTTTGACCTCCCCAACAACCTGATTGCACTCCGACCTGCCGAAAACCGCGATGAAGCCCGCCTGATGGTGGTTCATAAAGATTCCGGCAAAATCGAACATAAAATTTTCAAGGATGTTGTCGATTACTTCGACAACGGGGACGTTATGGTAGCCAATGATACTATGGTATTCCCGGCAAGGCTTTATGGTCGAAAAGAAAAGACTGGCGCTAAAATTGAAGTTTTTCTATTGCGCGAACTTAATGCCGAAATGCACCTGTGGGACGTATTGGTAGACCCCGCACGAAAAATAAGGGTTGGCAATAAACTCTATTTCGGAAATGGCGACCTGGTGGCTGAGGTTATTGATAACACCACCTCACGCGGAAGAACAATACGCTTTCTTTTTGATGGAGATGCCGAGGCGTTTGATAAAGTAATTGAAACCCTTGGCGAAACCCCGCTTCCCAAATACATAAAACGTAAAGTAGAGGCGGAAGACAAGGAAAGGTTCCAGACCATTTTCGCCAAAAACAAAGGAGCCGTTTCAGCACCAACAGCCGGTATGCATTTTACCCGCCAATTGGTTAAACGCCTGCAACTTAAAGGAGTTGACATGGCCTACATTACCCTGCACATCGGCCTGGGCACTTTCCGCCCGGTAGATGTGGAGGACCTTACCAAGCATAAAATGGATTCCGAAAATTTTATTGTAGGCCCCGAGGTTGTTGCTAAAGCAAACAAGGCCCTGGACAACAAACACCGCGTGTGCGCCATCGGAACAACATCCATGCGTGCATTGGAATCGGCTGTTTCGGCCACCAACCGGTTAAAGGTTAAAGAAGGCTGGACCGATAAATTTATTTTCCCGCCTTACGATTTTAAGATCTGCAATGCCATGATCACCAACTTCCACATGCCCGAATCAACTTTATTGATGATGGCTGCTGCTTTTGGAGGCTTTGATTTGATTATGGAAGCATACAAGGTGGCCAAGAAGGAGAAATACAAGTTTCTTACTTACGGTGACGCCATGCTGATTATCTGATCATCCGGTTCTCGCGAAAAGGCAAGCCTTATCACACCGCATACTTATATTCACTTTTGAGGGATTAGTGTCTCGTGCGTTTGTGGCCTGAAATCTCCAGACCGCTAAAACACAAAATCACTAAACGCCTAGGACCCGGTGGCCACCTCGCGTATCAGGTAAAGGAAAAGTGAAATAGCCACAGGGTAAATCATGAAGTAAATAAAGGAAGCGTTCATAATACCGAAAAACATACTGAAAGGTGCCAATAATAGAACAACCCCGGCACCTACAAGCAGTGCTTTTCTCCCTTGTGTCATATATGGATCCTTGATGACCTGAAACATACGGTATACCAGGTAGGTTACTACCGCTACATTAAATGCTATCAGTAAAAGTCGAAGAATCACCATAAGTATTGGTATTTTTGCAGACACTAAAGATATGAACAATAACGAATACGCCCTTATTGTTGCCGGTGGAAAAGGTACCCGCATAAAAAGCAAAGTACCCAAGCAATTTTTAGATATTGATGGTTTGCCCATTCTTATGCACACCATTAATGCATTTTACACTTACTCACCAACCATAAAGGTTGTTGTGGTGCTGCCCGAAGATGATTTTCCGCTGTGGAATGAGTTGTGCCTGCTCCATAATTACCACAAACCCTTGATGCTTGAAAAAGGTGGTGAATCACGTTTTCAATCTGTTCGAAATGGTTTGGCAAAAATCGAAACTGATGGATTGGTAGCCATACACGATGGAGTGCGCCCGCTGGTTAGTTCAGATATTATTGCTGCATCGTTTCGCCTGGCGGCCGTTCATGGATCAGCCGTTGCTGCCGTACGGTTAAAAGAATCCATTCGCATGACCGATCAGGACAACACCAAAGCCATGGATCGTTCGAAATTCAGGTTAATTCAAACCCCGCAAACCTTTCGCGTTAATTTAATCAAACACGCTTACGAATTAAAAGAAGATGCGAGCCTGACCGATGATGCCAGTGTTGCGGAAAAAGCAGGACACACCATATCGCTTTTTGAAGGCAGCTACGAAAACATAAAAATCACTACTGCAGAAGACCTGGTGATTGCCGAAGCCTTGTGGGCATCAAAAAAATAAAGCCGGGATACCCGGCTTTATTCGTAAAAATCAGGATTTAATTTTTTGCTCAATATTCGTCTTCATTGAAGAAGAAATCTTCCTTGGTAGGATAATCCGGCCATATTTCTTCGATGCTTTCATAGGGTTGGCCGTCATCTTCCAATTCCTGCAAGTTTTCCACCACCTCCAGCGGGGCGCCCGAGCGAATAGAGTAATCAATCAACTCATCTTTTGTTGCCGGCCAGGGGGCATCTTCCAGGTAGGAAGCAAGTTCAAGGGTCCAATACATAGTTATGTTCTCCTTTAATTTTCCGCAAAAATAGAATTAAATAATCCATAGTCAATACCCTTGAACGCTCAAGCCCACACGGATGTTCCATTGAAAAAAAAGCAAAAAAGTAACCCCATTGCCCAATTCGGGTAACTATGCACTATCGGGTAAAAAAGCCATATTTGCGGCTGCTTGCAGGTACAAGCGTGTTATACTGAATACTATGGCTGACGAAAAAATAATTTTCTCCATGTCGGGTGTGAGTAAAATTTACCCGCCCAACAAACAGGTTTTAAAAGACATATACCTCTCCTTCTTTTACGGGGCGAAAATTGGTGTGCTGGGGTTAAATGGTTCCGGTAAATCGTCCCTGCTGCGCATCATTGCCGGCATCGATAAAGAATACCAGGGCGAAGTGGTATCCGATCTCGGTTATTCCGTAGGCTTACTGGAGCAGGAACCTCAACTGGATAAGACTAAAACGGTTAAAGAGATTGTTGAAGAAGGTGTTCACGAAACGGTGGCCTTGCTGAAGGAGTTCGAAGCCATTAACGAAAAATTTGCCGACCCTGCGCTGATGGATGACCCGGATGCGATGGACAAACTTATTCAACGCCAGGGCGAAGTGCAGGAAAAGCTGGATGCCGTTGGTGCGTGGGAACTGGACCATAAATTGGAGCGTGCCATGGATGCACTGCGTTGCCCACCACCCGATGCAAAAGTTGAGCACCTCTCAGGTGGTGAAAAGAGGCGCGTAGCCTTGTGCCGGTTGTTATTGAAAGAACCCGATGTGTTGTTGTTGGATGAACCAACCAACCACCTGGATGCTGAATCGGTGCTGTGGCTGGAAGAACACTTACGTCAATACAAAGGAACAATTATCGCGGTAACCCACGATCGTTATTTTTTAGACAATGTTGCCGGTTGGATCCTTGAGCTTGATCGCGGGGAAGGTATTCCATGGAAAGGAAATTATTCATCGTGGCTTGACCAGAAGCAAAAACGATTGGCCCAGGAAGAGAAAACAGAATCCAAGCGCCAAAAAACGCTGGAGCGTGAGTTGGAGTGGGTGCGTATGAACCCCAAAGGCAGGCAAGCAAAAGCCAAAGCGCGTTTAAGTGCCTATGAAAAATTGTTGACACAGGAAACAAAAGAGCGAGAAGAAAAACTGGAATTATACATCCCTCCGGGACCACGTTTGGGTAACAAGGTTATTGAAGCCCATGGTGTTGCCAAAGCCTATGGCGACAAGCTCTTATATGAAAATTTAACGTTCTCCCTGCCACCCGCAGGTATTGTTGGTATTATTGGGCCGAACGGTGCGGGTAAAACCACATTGTTCAAGATGATCGTTGGCAAAGAAAAGCCCGATGCCGGAACATTTGAAGTAGGCGAAACCGTACAGATTGCTTATGTAGATCAGGAGCATGACGATTTGAAACCCGAGGATACCGTATTTCAAGCCATAACAGGTGGTAACGATCTCATCATGCTGGGCGGAAGGGAAATGAACTCACGTGCCTATGTTGGTAAGTTCAACTTTAACGGAACCGATCAGCAGAAAAAAGTGAAAGAACTTTCCGGTGGTATGCGCAACCGTGTACACCTGGCCATAGCGTTAAAGCAAGGTGGTAACTTATTGTTACTGGATGAACCTACCAACGATTTAGATGTAAACACCTTGCGTGCACTGGAAGAAGCGTTGGAGAACTTTGCAGGCTGTGCCGTGATTATCTCTCACGATCGTTGGTTCCTTGACCGGGTATGTACACACATCCTTGCCTTTGAAGGTGACTCGCAGGTATTTTGGTTTGAAGGAAGCTTCAGCGAGTATGAAGAGAACAAGAAAAAACGATTGGGCGATGATCAACCGCATCGGATTAGATATAAGAAACTCGTTAAATAAATGTTATTTGTTGTTCGTTGTTGGTTCTTCGACCTTAACCAATTTATAAAACAACGAACAACTAAGAACCTATAACTAACAACGTTTAAGATGAAAGGTGTTTACACCATAGTCCTTCTTATTCTGTCCAACGCCTTCATGACTTTCGCCTGGTATGGGCATTTGAAATTCAAGGAAATGAAGTGGAGTGCAAGCCTGCCTCTCATTTCCATTATCCTCATCAGTTGGGGTATTGCCTTGTTTGAGTATGTACTGCAAGTACCTGCTAACCGAATAGGTTTTAAAGGTTACGGTGGACCGTTTTCACTTATGCAGCTTAAGGTAATTCAAGAAGTTATAACACTGGTCGTATTTGTGGTCTTCTCAATCGTTTTCTTCAAGAACGAATCCTTCCGAATAAATCACCTTATTGCATTTATATTTTTGGTATTGGCTGTATATTTTGTTTTCAAAAAGTAATATGATGTTCATCTTTGAATGAACATTCAAAGACAGATCCCTCCATTCAACTAAAATACCTGCCATTAATCTGCCATACGGCCTACACGGCTTACGAAAAACCTTTTCATTTCGTTATTACAGGGTAGCCTAAATTCAATTTTATGAAAACATTGAAAGTAATTTTGTTACTGGTCTTCAGTGCAGCATTGTTGACCAATTGCGACACCAAAGAAAAACAACAACTGCAATCGAAAGTAGATTCGCTGCAGGTTGAATTACAAACTGCCCAACAAATGGCATCTACCCTGCAGGAAGTTGGACAACTTATGGATGAAATTGATGCAACCCGAAATGTGCTACGGGCAAACGTGGTAGAAGGCACAACACACAACGACTACCAGGCGAGGATGACAGAAATCCACTCGTACATTAAGGATATCCAAAACCGCATTACTGAATTGGAAGCCACAGCAAAGAAAAGTACTGTTAACTATGCAGCCACTATAAAACGTCTAAAAAAAGATCTTGAACTTCGTAATGAACAACTCTTGGCTTTACAAGAGGAAGTAACCCGTGTACGTAATGAGAATGACTTGCTCACCGTTTCCATAAACCAAAAGAATGTAACCCTGGCCGAACAACAGCAGATTATTAAACTGAAAGAGGACGATGTAATGAGGCTTGAAAAGAAATTAGACCAGATTACGATTGCCTCACAAACCAGTAAAGCAGACCTATATTTTGCTCAAGCGAGGGCGCTGGAAACTGCAGCTGAACGCACCAAATTTGCCCCGAAAAAGAAAAAAGAAACACAGCGTGAAGCATTGGAACTTTACCGACAGGCCCATTCGCTTGGAAAGCAAGAGGCGCAACTAAGGATTGAAGAACTTGAGAAAATTTTAAGTTAACGTGCAGGGTCGGTTTTGGATTGAAATGGCGCTTCGCAAGGGCGCCATTTCGTATTGTTTACCGCTATATTGCAAGGTGAGTTTTTTAACCGTTATGCCCTTTTGAACCCAAACGGACAATGCCTGCATCCGCTTTGGCAACAGAAGCCCCGCTTCTTATGATATGATAGGCAGCCGTAAAAACTAAAAACCTATTTTCGAAATAATAATCAGGTTCAACGACTTGTTTTCGTTCACCTGATTTCTTTTCACTATCCTTTCCACTTGCCATACCAATTGATTTACGACTTCCCCTGTGTGAATTAGAATTGTGCACGCACTCCTAACATGGCGTTAAACTGCTGGGTGCCATACCCATACACTTCGTAATAAGCCTGATCAAGCAGGTTACGGAAGTCACCAAACAATTTTATCCGGTTGTTGATCACAACATACTCCATATAAACATCGAGCAACTGGTATGCACCTAACACCACCGGGCTTGTGGTAAACGTGTTAAAATCGAAAAACAAATCATTTCGCTGGCCGAAGGTCTTCAGGTTTACACTGGCCATCAACTTCTCAGTAGCCTTAAAGCCAATGTTTATACCAACCGAATGTTTGGGCCTGCGCAGAAGATCGTTGGGTTTTGTTTCAGCACCTGCACCTACCGGTGTAGTAACTTCTCCTCCTACGTAAGCATAAAAGCCTGTGATGGTAAGCCTATTCAGTTTATAAAATGCCTCCACTTCAACGCCCTGGTCATCCAGTTTGTCCCAGTTTATATAACCGTTGGTGTACGCAATCACGTTATTAATTTTTCTATTGAAATATGTTAACCGTACATCCAGCTTTCCATCCTCGCCAAACCATTGTAATCCGCCTTCAAAACTTTTACTTTCTTCTGGTTTCAACTCCTCATTGGCACCAAACGGGCCATACAATTGCGAAAGTGTAGGCGCTTTGAAGCCTGTGCTGTAGTTAGCGAATAGCTTAATTTTTTCATGGATCAGGTATGAAGGATTAACACTGTAAGTAAAATTATTTCCATATACCGAATGGCTGTTCAACCGCCCCCCCACCTCTGTTGAAAACCCCTTTAAGTTGTTAATGAAAAATGAAACGTAAGGACTTGTGATGGTTGTTTCAGGATTTTCAATAGTGGTATTCGTGGCCATCATTTTAAACTGTTGGTACGAAAGCCCACCCAGTATTTGCATATGGGCGGATAGGTTGATTTGAGCAAAAATTTCACCGTGGTCAAAGCGGCCCTCATAATCGTTGGCACCAAACATATCCGAAAATGTTCTTTCGGTTTTATTATGTGCATACATTACCGATACAGAACCATTTGTTAACCGGTAATCCGTGTTTAGTCCATACTGCAAGGTGGTAGCATTATATTTTGCCCCTGCATCATCGGTAAATGCACCTAAATCATAGTCACCATTAAAATGGTTAAACCGCAAAAACGGACGCAAAGAAAGATTTTCAACCGGCTTGTAACCCACGTTAACCTGAACAGCGTTTTGTTCCGCACCATCCTTATCAAAATTGTTGGTTCCAGTGGGGTCTTTTGCTTCGCTTATCCCATCGGTTTGAAAGCGTGTGTAGCCCAGGTTGTAATCAAATTTTTTTGTGCTGCCCGAAACACCGGCATTCCCCCGAAAGGTATTGTAGCTGCCATAGCTTACCGTGCCTGATCCACTTACGGGTTTATCTCCTTTCTTTTTGGCGATGATGTTGATCACCCCGGCAATGGCATCGGTACCGTACAAGGTTGACTGGCTTCCTTTTAAAATTTCAATGCGCTCGATCTGGTCGATAGAAAGCAAGCGCAAATCAAATGCACCGTCAATGCCGGAGGGATCGTTTACCGGAACACCATCCACAAGAATAAGTGTGTACTTACCGGCTGCGCCACGCAAAAAAACCGATTTATCCTTGGCGGGATTACTGTTCGCCCCGTTGATGACCAGGCCAACCTGTTCATTCAGCAATTGCGACAAGTCCTTACCGGCACTGCGCGATAATTGCTCCTCATCAATGATGGTGAGCACTTTTCCAGTTTCAGAAACATCTTTCGGGAATTTGGTGGCCGTTACTACCACCTCACGAAGTGTTGTAGTGGAAAGTGAATCTTGTTGGGCATTTGTTTGCGTTGGCGCCCAGAACCAACAGGCAATCATGGTCATTGCCCAGACTTTGATCTCTTTTTTCATAATTGAAAAAGGTTTAATGGTTTGAAAAAAGAGTAAAGGCTGAAAATGAGTCGTGCGGAGTGATGGTTTGATCATATCATACCCATCACATAAATCACAAGAATCAGAGTAGCTTTTACCCGAAGCACTGAACTAAAATGTGTATGGGCAGGTCTCCTGACTTACATCGCTTGTCTTCGCCTTCCCATGCTGACGGTACCGTCAGCACAGTGGCTTGAAGATTTAAGACAAGCAACAATGATGCTTACAGTTGCGGGAACAGTCCCCGATTTTCACGGGGTTCCCTTTTAATCTGTTCATATTATATTAACTGAACGAGAACCTATACGGGTGCAAGTATACGGATTCAGGGTTCAAGATTCAAGATTCAGAATTCGAAATTCAACAGACTATTACAGTTATAAGCGTTTCGAATCTTGAATATCGAATAATGAATTTTGAATTTAACGAAGCGTATACCGGACTCCAAGAAATCCCCTTAACCCTTGAACAGGCGCAAAGTTGTAGGCGGTGTCGAACGTGTAACCATTTGGGTTGTCCACATTCGTATTGCGATCAAATGGATCGAACGGACGCATAAGCGGATTGTCGGGTAAGAAGTTGAACAGGTTTTTAATACCGCCATACACTTCCCATCTGTTCTTCCCATTTTTATCATTAATCATGCGCGTAACCTGAACATTCATGAGCGGCACTACGGGCGACATGGCCGGACGAAAATCATTTTGCTGAACCGGCAAATGCATCGGCCCGTTAAAACGCCCGGTAAGATCAACCATCCACTTTGAATTTCGCGAAGCGTACGATGCCGCCAGTGTTCCCGAATAGCGAGGCGCGAACAACTGCGGAACTTTTACTTCCTCATCTATGGTGAATACATCCATGATGGTTACTCCGGCCATCAAGGAAAAACCGGATAATAACTGAACATCTGTATTCAGGGTTATTCCTTGCGATACCGCGTAGCCGGATAAGTTGTCGTAAATAATTTTATTCTGATCAGTCAAAAAATCACCAACAATCTTGTTGCTGAAATGGGTATAGAATACGGAGGCATCAATGTTCCAGAAACCGGAGGAGAAAGTAATGGCTTGCGTAAAGTTTACATTGAGATTCCATGATTTTTCTGGTTTGAGTTCATCCAGTAAAACAACTTCGCGTGCGCCCGTAAGGGCAGCATGATCTTCCGTAAAAAGGTTAACCACCCGATAACCATTTCCACCCGTTACCCGCAAGACGCCCGCATCGGAGATCCGGTAACGAAAACTTAATCGGGGCGTAACGATGTTTCCGTGAACATTATGATGATCGTAGCGAACACCAAGAAGGGATGAAAGCCTGTCTGATAATTTTATTTCATCCTGAATAAAAATACCCGGGAGAAAAGTTAGCGCAGGTGTGTTGTCACCGGAAAGTTCTGCCGTTCCTGGTGTATTGTCATCGTAACGGATAAAGCGAATCGGGGTACCCGCCAAAACATCATGCACACCAACATGCTTATTCCATCGAAGCTGTGCGAAAGCAACATGCTGATCGGCCAGAAATTTTACCGTTCCGTAATAAGAATCCTGCAGGTGGTAGTTATAGGAATAATCAATACGGGTATTCTCATTCAGTGCATGAGTGCCAATAACTTCCCATCGATTGGTATAAATCGACTCTCCATAATAAACATCCGATCCGCGGTATTGGCGGGTCCATGGCAACTCGCCACCCCACCGATCCTCATAAAAATATCGCCAGGCAATAGAGCTCTTTTGATTTTTGAAATCCCATTTATTAAAAACAGAGAATCGTTTTTGCAGGGTAACATCGGTAAAATTATCGTTGTTAATGTCGCGCTTTTGATCGTAAAAAAAGTGATTGATGCCCAGCAATGTTGTAGCCCTGCCTATTTTTTTTACCGCTGAAAGATCCATGTTAAATTCTCCAACGGATGTTCCGAATACATCCACCTGCACAGGTGCCAACATAGAAGGCTCTTTGGTAATGATGTTGATCACACCGCCCACAGCTTCGGAGCCATATAAGGTTGACGCAGGACCTTTCACCACTTCAATACGTTTTACCAGACTGTTGGGGATGCCCGCCAAACCATACACGGTTGAAAGGCTGCTGACTATCGGCATACCGTCAATCAACACCATCGTGTACGGGCCTTCCAATCCATTAATATGAATGTCGCCCGTGTTGCATACGTTGCAATTTATTTGTGGCTGAACACCGTTAACCATATTCAAAGACTCAAAAATATTCGGTGCTGGATTTTTCTTGAATAGTGTTGGCGAATACACCTCCACCGGAATGGGCGATTGAAGTTTCGTTACTTCTTTCATCGTGCCGGTCACTACCACTTCCTCAAGCTGACTGACATCTTCCTCCAATGTTACCGTTATATTGTTAACAGATTGATTGAGTTGAACCTGTTGCGTACGTTTTTTATACCCCACGGCAGAAACTTCCACTGTATAGGATCCAGGGGATATACCGTTTAGCTCGAAAAAGCCATCAGCGTTTGTAACCGAACCCTTATTGGTGCCGCGCACGGCAACCGTTGCGAATGGTACCGGTTCTCCACTTGCCTTTACCCACCCTTTCACAGCAGCCTCTTGCGCATTGGACTGAAACGCCAATCCCAATACAATACCCACCAAAACCCAAACTGCCTTCTTCATAATTTTTAGACTATTCTAAATTTTTGTTTATACAACACTAATTAAATAATTTGATGTGTGCAACTTCCGTATGTATCTGTCTTGCCGACAACCCGAAATGAGGATATATTCAATGAACAAAAGCTTACCGCCCAATGGAAACCTCTGCCGCTTCGTTATTGATTCGCAACAGATTACCCGCATTTGCCTGTTTTTAATTGCCGCTATTGGTATTAGTGGCGGCCTGCTTCAGCTATACCTGGGCCAACCTGAAACCACGGCCCGGTTGGATAATGTTCACCGCTTCATGGTCGGCATATACGTGGGGTGCGGAATTATCTCGTTGTGGGCCGGCATTACCATTGCGCGACAAAACACGTTGGTGTTCTTGCTGGCATTGGGTGTAAATAAGAAGCTAGCAAAACAATAAGGTAATATTGAGTATAGAATAAATATATTCGGAAGCTATGTCAGCTTGCCCAACAGAAAAAAGCAAGAGTAAATTTTGTAACTTAGGACTGAAAAATGGAATTATGATATGACCACAAAAGATATAAAATCAGAGATACAAAAATCACTGGACAAGGTACCTGAAAGCGTGCTTAAAGATATTTTGGACTTTCTAAAACAAGTTGAAAACCAACCGATTGAAAAGGTGAACCTGACAAGAAACTTAAGAGACATCTTACTTGAAGATAAAGAACTTCTGGAAAGACTTGCCAGATGATTGACCTTAGCGAAGTTGAAAAAATACATGACATCCTTATAGAAAAGTTTGGTGGAGCAAAGGTATCCGGGACATAGGGCTTCTTGAATCTTCCATTAATCGACCTTATCAAACTTTTGATGGACAGGAACTATATCCTGATCCGGTAGATAAGGCAGCAGCTATTTTTGAAAGCATCGTAACAAATCACCCGTTCATAGATGGCAATAAGCGGACAGCATATGTACTTACGAGATTAATGCTCAAGAATTATAGTATTGACATTAACATAGGGCAGAACGAGAAGTACGATTTTGTTATTAAAGCAGCAAGCGGGCACATAACATTTGACCAAATAAGAACCTGGATAAACGATAGTTTACAGTAGGCCACGCACCACAACACCTGCTTTACCCCAATGCCAGATGGCAAAGAACCCAAGGTATGGTTTCACGACATTTTCAGGAAGGATGGAACACCGTATAAGAAAGAAGAGGTTGAGCTTATTAAGATGCTCACCGGGAAGAAATAAAGACTGCATCGCGCTAATACATAATGCATTAAGAGAACTACGCCTTAATCTCTTTGAATCAACTTCACTTTCGGCATCAAAGGATCGGTCTCTATAAGCTCAAGCGATTTGACCATGTGAAGCGTACCGTCTTTGTATTTAAGAAAGTGAGGTGTTTGAATATGAGATCTGTACGCATTCATGTCTTTGTAGATTTCCAAGATAGTGATGTGATTAGGGTTTTCCTTTTCTGATACGGCATAAAGTGTTAACACCCCCGGCTCTACACGCAGGGAAGTTTCAATTTCCTCCTTCAGAAAAGCTTTATAAGCCTCCAGGTGCGTTGAATCAATTACAAGTTTTGCCATTCTAACTAATTGCTCCGTATCCTGCGCGGTGGTTTTATGAAACACGAATTGTGTAAGTAATACTACAAGAATGAACCTGATTGATTTCATGCTAGTGAGATGATAGAAATGATAAATACTGATTAACTCATCGAACTCCTGTATTCTATTGGCGACACGCCCACTTGTTGTTTAAAGACCCGACTGAAATGCTGAGGGTATTTGAATCCGAGACCATAAGCGATTTCGCTTAATGATTTGCTGGTATCAAAGATTCTTTCTTTAGCCACATTAATCAATTTAAGTTGAATATATTCCTGGGCTGATTTTCCGGTTTCCTTTTTAATCAAATCACCAAAGTAATTGGATGATAAATTCAATTCACCGGCACAATAAGCAACTGACGGCAAGCCTATTTCCTGCGGCTTGTCCGAAGTAAAAAAGTCATTGAGCAATGTCTCAAATCTCTCCAGAATTCCTTTAACAGAATTCTCGCGGGTTATAAACTGGCGATCGTAAAACCGTACGCAATAGTTGAGAAATAATTCAATGTTGGTGATGATAAGCTTTTTGCTGTGCTTATCAACACCTTGCTCCAGCTCAAATTTGATTTTTGCAAAGCAATCCAGAATTATTTGTCGTTCCCGTTCCGATAAGTGAAGGGCCTCATTCGTGGTGTATGAAAAAAAAGTGTAGTCATTCATCTGGCGACCGAGTGAGGTACCGTGTATGAAATCGGGATGGAAGACCAATGCGAGACCTTGTGGTTGATAATACTCTTCACCGTACGAGCCGATTACCTGATTGGGAGCAAGAAACACAAGGGTGCCTTCATCGTAATCATAATTGCTGATGCCATATTTAAGATCGCCACACTTTATCTCTTTCAAAAACACGACATAAAATCCGTAGCTCATTCGCCTGAGTTGCCTGGGTGCTGCTTTCGAAAGATCAACTACACTCACCAACGGGTGTAGCGTTGCATTCTTATTGAAGGCATTGTACTGGCTAATGGTGTCAAACTTTAAAATCTCTTCCATTCTTCATGATTGTGACTCAAAATTAAGTGGTATGAGTATGGTTTTTACATCAAATTCTCCAAATCTGTAAAATTGGTAGACAATTCAGTAATCCGTATACGTCAATTCCACCCCAAAGGGGGCACCTTTGCAGAGGTAATCAGGAAAATGAAGCAAACGACAAATCAGCTATGAAAAAAATAAAATCAATTGCATTAGCCATGTTAACCGTTTTGAATATCGCAGATGCTCAAACCACCAAAAAGTCACAGCAACAAAATCCCTATACGTTGGTGTATGAGGGTGCCATTTCCGAAAATGTAATGGGTCAGGTTAACATCCATCCCGTAACGTATACGATTAAAGGCATTAGCATAGCGGCCAACGTGTACACACCGCCAAATTATGATCCTTCTCAACAATATCCAGCTATTGTGGTAGCGCATCCCAATGGAGGAGTGAAAGAACAGGTTGCAGGTTTGTACGCGCAACGCTTAGCGGAGCAAGGTTATATTACTATTGCAGCCGATGCTGCCTATCAGGGTGGTAGCGGAGGCACTCCTCGTTATGTCGATAAACCGGCCAACCGGATTGAAGACATATTTGCCATGGGTGATTACATCTCCCAGTATAAAGGTGTTGATAATTCCAGGCTTGGTTTACTGGGCATTTGTGGCGGTGGTGGATATTCATTAAAAGCAGCGCAAGCAGACAAGCGGTTTAAAGCAATTGCTACTGTAAGTATGTTCAATTCAGGCGTTGTAAGACGCAATGGTTTTATGAACTCACAGGTTGCAACCATTCAAGATAGATTAAAGCAAGCATCCCAAGCTCGGGCTTTAGAAGCAGCAGGTGGAGAGGTATTGTATGCAAACAACAGCACCACTCCGTTAACGGATGAACAAATTTCAAAACTTCCTTTCGATTTATATCGCGAAGGGTATATCTACTACAACAGAACACATGCGCATCCTAATTCCAGTAGCCGATACACACTCAGTAGTCTGATGGACTTAATGACCTTCGATGCAAGTACCAATATGGATTTGATAAACCAACCTTTATTGATGATTGCCGGAAGTAAGGCTGACACCTATTACATGACAGATGATGCCTTTGGCAAAGCTGTTAATGTTAAAAAGAAAGAATTATTTCTCATTAATGGAGCTTCGCATATCGAAACCTACTGGAAACCCGAATATGTTTTGCAGGCCGTGAATAAGTTGGCTAACTTTTACCAGATCAATCTTAACAATCAAAATGATGAATTTTAAAAATTTAGCTGGAATCTGTTTTATCATGTTGGTCACCATGGCATGCGAGCAACCTAAACAACAGACAACCATTTTCCCTCAAGGAGAGAAAATCACCAATGACAATTTTACCGGCACGGCTTATTTGCAAATGCTCATGGACGCTGATAGCATTAACCCCACTACCGTGGGCAATGTTACCTTCGAACCAGGTGCACGCACGAAGTGGCATCTGCATCCGGGTGGGCAAATACTTTTGGTGACTGAAGGCGTTGGGTATTATCAGGAACAGGGACAAGCTAAGAAAATACTTCGCAAAGGCGATGTGGTAAAATGTCCAGCGAACGTACCGCACTGGCATGGCGCAAGTGCCGACACAGCCTTTGTACAGGTTGCCATTACCAATCGTCACCTGGGGCCAACGGAATGGTTGCAGGAAGTAACAGATGAAGAGTATAAAAAATAAAGTTGAATCCATTATAATTATGAAATACAACTCAAGTAATTTATTTATCATAGCTACTCTACTTCTTACATCTTTCATTGGTTATTCACAAAAGAAACCAATGGTGATTCAGGAGCAGGGAAGCTTTGCTGTTGGTGGAACCGTCATCACCAACCCGGGAACGTATGACAACATCAAACGCACACCAGAAGGACAGACGTTTCATGGTGACCACACCTACGTATTTTATCAAATTCCTGTGAAAGCAAAAAAACTTCCACTGGTATTCTGGCATGGCATCGGCCAGTTTTCAAAAACATGGGAAACCACTCCGGACGGACGTGAAGGCTTTCAGAACATTTTCCTGAGGCGTGGCTTTGGCGTGTACATACTTGATCAACCCCGAAGAGGCAGAGCGAGCCGGAGTACAGAAGCTGCTATGATTAACCCTGTACCCGATGAGCAGATGTGGTTTGGAACCTTTCGCGTTGGCATCTGGCCGGAATATTTTCCCGGTGTACAGTTTGCGAAAGATCCGGAAACACTCAATCAGTATTTTCGGCAGATGGTGCCAAACATAGGTGGGATCGACCCAAACTTAAATGCGGACGCAACCTCCAAGTTGTTTGATAAGATCGGGGAAGGAATTCTGGTGACGCATTCACACTCCGGTGGAATGGGATGGCTTACCGCTATTAAGAACAATAGAGTAAAAGCAATTGTATCGTATGAACCCGGAAGCGGTTTCATCTTTCCAGAAGGTGAAGTGCCTGCTCCTATTGAAAGTTCATCTGGCCCGGTTGCTGCTATTGGTAGGCCGATGGATGAATTTATTAAACTCACGAAAATTCCCATCATCATTTATTACGGAGATAATATTCCCGCAAAGCCTGATCCCAATCCCGGAGCGGATGGCTGGCGCGCCCGGCTTGAAATGGCACGGCTTTGGCGCGATGCAGTGAACAAACATGGCGGTGATGTAACCGTAGTTCACTTACCTGAAATCGGAATTAAAGGCAATACGCATTTTCCTTTTTCGGATTTGAACAACATTGAAATCGCTGACCTGATGTCGAAATGGTTAAAGGAAAAGAAACTGGATAAATAACAACTAAACAAACTAGATAACACTATGAAAAAATCGCTGCTCATACTTTGCGTGCTGGTAATATTAGCACTATCGTCTTACGCTCAAACACCGGCTTCTGTAAGCTACACAAAAGAAGAACAGGAACTGGTCACTCTTTCCAAAGACAAATGGCAATGGATGGCCGACAAGAATGTTGACAAGCTCGCTCCATTATTTCACGACAAATCAAAATTTGTACACATGAGCGGAACCTGGAAAAAAAATGAAGAGCTTGAAATCATTAAAACGGGAAGTATCTGGTATAAGAAGGCTGATGTTAAAGATGTTGCTGTTGAGTTGGTTGATAATACTGCAATTGTGTGGAGCCGCATTACGCTAACGGCTGACGTTCGCGGCAGTGAAGTGGTGACTGAGTTTACTGTAACGGAAGTTTATAAAAAGGTAAAGAAAGAATGGAAAATGTTAGCCCTGACATTCAGCAGCGTGCGCGATACGCATGTTATTAAACATTAGTAGCGTTATGAATAAACTGAAGACTTTTTTAATAGCGACATTTTCCTTGTGCATGTTTTTTTTCTGTACGGTGACAGACGCTCAGAACACTTTAGCGCTTACTGAAAAGCAAAAGGCAATAGTCCTTATCTCATCATTCACCGCTAAAGGTGATTTAGTGAAACTCAAGCAAGCACTCAACACAGGTCTCGATGCCGGGCTTACCATCAATGAGTGTAAAGAAGTACTGGTTCACTTATACGCGTACTGCGGGTTTCCCAGAAGCATTCAAGGCCTCAATACATTAATGACTGTGCTTGACGAGCGAAAAGCAAAAGGCATACAAGACAATATCGGCAGAGAAGCCACTGCCGTAAATGACACGAATAAGTATGAAACCGGCTGGAAGAATCTTGCCAAACTGGGTGGTCGCTCGACAGATGGTCCGATAGAGAAACCCACCAGTGGCTATGGTGCATTCAGTCCGGAGATAGATCGGTTTTTAAAAGAGCATTTGTTTGCGGATCTATTTTCAAGAGATGTGCTCACATTTGCCGAGCGCGAGCTTATTACGGTATCCGTGCTCATCGCATTAGGTAGTGGCGTGGAGCCAATGCTGGCCTCGCATCTGGGATTAACCATGCGACAAGGAATCACCAAAAATCAAATTGAAGAGGTCTTCGCAGTGGTTGAAAAATCAGTAAGTAAGGCAGATGCGGACGCTGCACGAAAAGTATTCGCTGAAATGTCATCCCGAAACTAACATTCAAATGAAAAAGATATCTGTTGTAATTGCGTTTCTCCTCTTCGCATGGAATTCACATGCACAGCAACCTTCAGGCCCAGTAGTGAAAACTGCTTCAGGCGATGTACGCGGCACAGTCAAAGAAGGTGTCGCGTCTTTTAAAGGCATTCCTTATGCTGCACCACCGGTAGGTGAATTTCGCTGGCGACCACCGCAGCCGGTAACGCCATGGAAAGATGTTCGTGATGCAACCAAAGACTGTGCTGATTGCCCACAGCGAGCCTGGCCCGGTTCGACTGCTATTCAATCCGAAGATTGTCTTTTTCTGAATGTGTGGACACCGGCTACCGCTACGAAGAAATCAAAATTGCCAGTGATGGTTTGGATCCACGGAGGCGGTTTCACCGGAGGTAGCGGCTCTGGCCCTGGTTCGGCAGGAGATGCATTTGCCAAACATGGTGTCATACTGGTAACGATCAATTACCGGCTTGGTCGCCTCGGTCATTTTGCGCACCCCGCATTGAGCAAAGAACATCCGGAAGAATTTAAAGGCAGTTACGCTTACATGGATCAGATTGCCGCGCTTAAGTGGATCAAGGAAAACATTGCTGTCTTTGGGGGTGATCCGAACAACGTAACGATTTTTGGTTTTTCTGCCGGTGGAGTTTCCGTTCATTCGCTTTTAACGATCCCGGCCGCCAAAGGTCTTTTTCATAAGGCGATCAGTCACTCAGGTGGTGGCCGTGATGGAGTTCTTACAGGCAGACCGATTAATAAAGAAAATGCTGATCCATTATATACTGTTTCTGCGGAGATAATCGGGGTAAACTTTGCGCGTAAACATAGAATCGCGAGCACGGATGATGATGCACTCGCAAAACTTCGTTCCCTAAGTGCAGAAGAAATTGTAGATGGTGGCCAGGAAACCGATAGCACAGGTGCCCGAACCTACTCAGGCCCGATCCTCGATGGCAACCTGGTAGTGGAAACAGCAGAGAGCGCCTACAAAGCAGGCAGGCAGGCGCGTGTTCCACTCATTATCGGAAATTGCAGTGCGGAAATAGGAGGAGCCTTTGTTAGTACGGCCACTTCAAAAGAACAACTCTTTTCACTTTTTGGTGAACTTGAAAGTGAAGCTAAAACTGCCTTCGATCCGGATGGGAACAAAGAATTTGCTGAGGTACTCACAAAGTTTAACACCGACTGGGTATGGGGTGAGCCGGCACGGATGACAGCAAGAGCTTTTGTAGCCAACCGTGCACCCGCTTACATGTATCAATTCGGCTACGTCCCTGCCGCAATGCGGGAACGGGCGCGCTATGGTGCCGGTCATGGCTCCGACATTTCGTTTGTATTCAACACCCTCCATGCCCGATGGGGAGTATCCGCTGAAGCAACACCTGACGAAATAGAGTTAGCGCGGATCATGAATACCTATTGGACAAACTTTGCTAAAACAGGTAACCCGAATGGAAAGGGTGTGCCGGTTTGGCCTGCTTATACTATTCAAAAAGAAGAAATCCTGGATGTTGATTTAGATGGGAAAGTGGCCGGTAAGCCCGATCCACGCAAAGCAAGACTGGATGTGATCGAAAAAGCATTTAAGCACAGGGAACATATTCAAACACGAGGTGGTATTTAAGTAATATCTTTAAATGCAAGACAATTAAAACTTACACCATCTTAATATTATGAAAATCAAACTATCTCTAATGTTGGCTTGCCTGTTTAGCTTAACCTACGGTTATGCGCAGCGCGACAGTACTTTCTTTTTCAGGGCCGATCTGAGTGTAACCAACAATGGATTTTCCATCATTCCGGCTTTTACGCTGGGCGATCCTGCGGTCTTTCTGGATATGCGCATGGGCAACAAACGCCTGAGCTTTGAGCCTCAGTTTCGTTATGCATTGGAAGGTCGCCCTTGGTCATTTATTTTTATCTATCGCTACAAAGCGATCATAAAACCCAAATTTCAGTTGTCATTTGGTGGGCACTTGCCTGGCTTGAATTATGTGACACGAACCGTTATGATAAACGGTATACAAGAGGAACTGTCGGTGGCCAGGCGCTTTCTTGCCTTGGAAGTTATTCCAACCTATAAGATTTCAGATCACGTTAATGTAGGTATATATTATTTGCGCGGTCATGGCTTTCAAAAACACGGGCCACAGAATTCTAATTTTCTCTCGCTGCAAGGAAACTTTACCAAAATCAAGTTGGCGGATAAAACATATGTTAGCTTCAGTCCACAACTATTTTATCTTAAGGTTGACGCGGACGATGGTTTTTATGCAAACGCAACTACCATGTTTGGTATCCGTGACTTCCCAATAACCATTTCGGGCATCGTAAATAAAGCAATGAAGTCAGATATACCGGCACAGGATTTTGACTGGAGCATCAATATGATTTATACATTAGATAAGCAATTTACGTTGAGGTAACATACTTACTTCCATTAACAGGAACCGTTTGTTGCTACTTCTTCACCAACACCGCCTCCTCAAGAATAAAATTCACATGCTCAATGTCGGAAGCATTGAGTTTGAGTTTACCCTTGATGGTAATAAGGTCATCTACCTGGAATTTAGGTACCGTCCCTTTAAAAGAGACTTCAGCAATAGACTCCGGACCTCCGCCACCACAAAAGAAGCACTGGCTCATGGGGTATTTTGAAAGAATGATGTAGTTGCCTTCTTCCGGTGCAAAGGGAACATAAAAACCCTCAACAGTAATTTCCTTTCCTTCAAGTGCTTTTAAGGTTTCTGGGAAGCTGGGGTAGAACAAATATTCGCCAAGCTTTTCATAGTACTTGGGCTCAAATTTGGTTTTGGCAAACTCATTCCACGCATCAAACTTGGGCTGCGCCAATGAAACTAATGCTACAAGCAAAAAAAGAGTTGTGTTAATATATTTTTTCATCATTTCTATTATTCAAAATTCAACGTTCAAGATTCAAAAATGCTTTCTAAATTTTGAATTTAGAATCTTGAATTAATTACCTGCCAATACTTTTGAAATATCTGTACGATAAGCCTGCCATGCCGGTATTAGCGCGCACAACACCCCTAACAACAAACTTCCCGCCAAAATTATCCATTCTTCATGGTAGAAAACAATACCGCTTATCCCGGCTTTCTGGGTTTCGGCCACAAAGGCCGTCATGATCATTAACACCCCATGCCCCAGCAACAACCCGATTATGCTGCCCAGCAAAGTAAGCAATACGCCTTCCGACAAAATAGTTACCACAAGCTTTAACCGCGTGGCGCCCATGGAGCGCATAATGGCCAAATCGTAACGCCTCTCTTTTAATGAATTGTAAAGCGCAATAAAGATGCTCAACGCAGAGATAAAAATTAATACATAGGCAAACGCCATCAGAATATCCACGCCTACCCCTAAAATGGAAAACAACCGTGCAGTTTCAAAAGCCGGTGAAGCGGCCTGTAAGCTGCTTTGTCCATTGACGAACCGTGGTAATTGAATAGCGCCCATGGCGGAACGATACTGTATCAATAACGATGTTATTTCCTTTGTGGAATCGCCAGCCGCGATAGAAGGCACCAACGGTGAAGCAACAAAAGAAGTATCCCGCTCGTGGTGCTGATGATCTTCTTCGGTATGAAGATCGTGCACATGCCAAACACTTTCTACGGAAGTAAGGATAAGATTATCCAACACCGTATTGGATCGCTTCAATATTCCTTTTACTACAAAATTGTGTTCATCGTGGGCATGACCACCGACCGTGAGCCCGTGCGCACTGGCGAATTCATCGTTTAATTTGAATTTGGTCATGGCTGCTACATTGGCGCCAAGCACAACTTCCAGTTCTTCCGTAAACCACTCGCCTTGTTCAACTTCCGCTTTATACAACTCTGCATAACGCTTGTCGGTACCGATAATACGATAGGCTTCATAACTATCACCCAACGCTAACGGAATGGCATTTTTCACCAACCGGTTTTTAGCAATGCGTTCCGCTTCCTTCAAGTTAATGTTACCTGTAGGAAAATCAATATGAAAAATATTGCACAGGATTAGTTGCAACGGACTACCCTTTGCCCCTACTACCAGGTCGATACCGCGGGCATTCTCAGAAATTTTTTCTTCCAATTGCTTATTAAACAACAACAGCACAACAATTACCGCAATGCCAAGCGAAAGCAAAACAATGTTCAACACCGTGTTCAGTGGTTTTGCTTTTAAATAATTCCAGACAAGTAGTACGATGTTCATCCGTGTAGGCTAATCTGTTTCTCGATTTTATCTTGCAAGCGCTGATCGTGTGTGGCAACCAGTAAGGTGGCCTGATGTTCATTAGCTACATGAATCAACAAATCAATTACCTGCGCACAGCTTTTGTCATCGAGCGCTGAGGTGGGTTCATCGGCCAAAATAACGGGAGGGTTATTAAACACCGCCCGTGCAATGGCCACGCGCTGCGCCTGCCCCTGGCTCAGTTCAGTTACTTTGCTGTGTTTCTTTTCCGCTATTCCCAGGCTTCCTAAAACGGCATCTACCTGCTGGTGTTGGATGGGAAGTTCAGCGAGATAGGGCGCCAGGATTAAATTCTTTTCCACCGTGAGTGCGCTGATCAGGTGATTTCGTTGAAACACAAAGCCCATATGCTTGCCGCGAAAATGATCGAGAGCTGTTTCTGAAAGAGAAGATAATTCCGTTCCTGCCACTTTAACTGATCCTGAATACCCACGCAACAAGCCGCCTAAGATGTGGAGCAATGTAGTTTTACCACTACCGGATTCACCCAACAACAAACAATGTTCTCCTTTATTAATGCTGAAATCCGGAAAGGCAATTCTCTTCTGATTCCCGTAGGCAAATGACAAATTCTTAGTGGTTACCATAATGCGGCTCAAAAATAAAAGTCTGGGGGATTAAACCCGCCAGACTAATATTTATTTATTGTTAAAGGTTAACGTTCAACGACAATGCGAGGAACTTCTATAATTATATTCAATTTCAAAAATCTTTATGTTCGCTCAAACGCTTTTCCTTAGAGCTCCCACCGTGGCCAGCAGGCGAGATGACACGAATTGATTTAATTTTTAAGTGGTTCGTAATCTTTAAACGGTGAAAGGGTTACTTTCTCCATCAATTCACGGTATTGCTTCCAGGTAGTGTCGTAAAAGTGATTTACCCTTTTCGTCAACTCGGCAATTTTATCTTCTGCATGTTTATACACGCGCCTGTCGGTTTCGCTTATCGGATCGCGTGACCGGCCAATATAACCTTGGGCCGTTTGAATATACGATACCGGAGTTGGGTCGGGTGACCGTACAATACCCTGGCGCGTATCAACCTTACCTAAAATAAAATCAAACAAGGCATTCACAGAATCTTTAACCGCTTTTGTTTTATCAGCAGCTTCTTTCAAATCGGTGCGTTTCGAATCTTTAATCTTTTTCTCATACTCCTCCACAATTTCCTTTGATTCGCGTAGCCTATCCGTAGCCGTAGTCGCTACAGCCCTCAGTTTCTGCAAGTCTTTAATCATGGCATAACGCTGCTCATACACCGAAGCCGGAACGTCCATACGGGGATCGGCTTTTACCAGTATTGATGTTGAATCTTTCTGATCACCGTAGGTCAGGCGCAACTTGTAGGTACCCGGAAGAACAGAAGTTCCGCCAAAGCCACCAAAACCTCCTCCACCACCCATACCACCACGGGGGCGTTCGCGCGATGGCTGACGGTCACTCTTTTCATTCAACATCCAACTCATTCTGTACACGCCATTGGTTTCAGGAGCTTTTTGACGCAACGTATTAATCAATTCACCCTTCGCATTATAGATTTCCAGCTTCACTGAGTCATACTTCACGTTCGACTTAGGCGCAGGTGCAGCAGGTTTAACTTCTTCCTTGCCCTTTTTAGCCTTCGGGTCGGCAACTGGTTGAGGTGTTGAGGGCGCAGATGGTTTATTTACTGAATAGGAAATCATTGCTCCTGCAGGACGGTTTTGCCCGTTAAAAACTGCATTCGCATCGAAGCGTGGGCCTGATGGTTGCTGTATGGATACCAAATAAGCATCCGGAGGTGTAAATATATGTGCTGCCTTTGTCGCCACTGTGGATGACTTAGCCATCTCGCGCAGCGGACGGATATCATCCAACACGTAAATGGCGCGGCCAAATGTACCAATAACCAAATCATGTTCGCGCGGATGGATTACCATATCAATGGTTGGTGTACCAGCCGGGTATTCGTTAGTCCATCGGGTCCAGTTCTTTGCGCCATCAATGCTTACAAACAATCCATTTTCCGTTCCCAGAAACATCAGTTTAGGCTCAACCGGGTCCTGTACAACCGACAGGGTGAAGTTGCTTTCACCAACCTGGGCCGGGGTAACCAGGGTTTCCCAGGTTGCACCAAAATCTTTCGTGCGGAACAGGTAGGGTTTGTAATCGAACATCCTGTAATTATTCACTACTACAAGGGCCTCACCTTCAGCATACGTTGAAGCTTGTATTTGTGCCACCCATGAATTTTTTGGCATGCCTGTAATACGCGAAGTAGTATTCGTCCAGGTTTTACCACCATCGCGTGTTACCTGCACTTGTCCATCATCGGTACCCACCCAAATCACACCTTGTTTAACCGGACTTGGTGCTATAGCAAGGATAGTACAGTGATTCTCCGCACCGGTTGCGTCCATGGTAAGTCCGCCACTTTCATGTTGCTTTTGTTTTGACGGATCGTTAGTGGTTAAATCCGGGGAGACAATTTCCCAGGTATCACCTTTATTGGTCGACTTATGCAAAAACTGGCTGCCATAATAAATGGTTGAATTGTTCAAGGGATCTTGTGCCAATGCTGCATTCCAGTTAAAACGCAATTTCATGCTTGCATCCGGATGTGTTGGCCTTAGGTTTTTAGTGAAGCCAGTTTTTAAATCATACCGTGCCAGGTTGCCGCCCTGAGACATCGCATAACCATAACGGTTGTCGTCCGGATCGGGAGATACATCGAAGCCATCACCAAAGTACATTTCCTGCCAATAGCTGTTGCGGATACCTGCGTTGCGCCATACATAGGCCGGACCAACCCACGAGCCATTGTCTTGCATACCGCCATATACATTATAAGGATGATCCATATCTACATTAATATGGTAGAATTGGCCCACCGGAATATTATCGGCAAACACCCAGGTTTTGCCCATGTCGCGGGAAATGTTCAATCCACCATCATTACCATCAATTATGAAACTTGGGTTTTCAGGATGGATCCACCAGGCGTGGTGATCGGGGTGAACCCCGTAATAAGGCAACAATTCTTTGAATGATTTTCCACCATCTTCACTCACACTAACCCTTGAGTAAATGGAGTATAAGCGGTTTTCATTTTTCGGGTCTACATAAATCTCGAAGTAATAGAACGGACGGTCACCAATTTCATTTTTATCATTTACCATAGTCCATTTCTCACCGCCATCATCCGAACGGTACAAAGCATTTTTCTTCGATTCAACGAGGGCATACACTACGTTTGGCTTGCTTCGGGCAATGGCCAATCCCATCCTTCCTAAATCTCCTTCGGGTAAGCCCTCTTTGCTGGTTAGTTTTTTCCAGGTTTTACCACCATCGTACGTTACGTGCAAACCCGATCCCGGGCCACCGGAGTTGAACGTCCACGGCATCCTTCGGTGCTCCCACATGTTAGCGAAAAGCTTGTTGGGGTTTGAAGGATCCATCACCAGTTCGGCACAACCGGTTTTATTATCAACAAAAAGGATTTTCTCCCACGTTGTGCCACCATCCGTAGTTTTGTAAACACCCCGCTCGGGATGCTCGCCCCACGGTGAACCGATGGCGCCCACATAAACGGTATTGGGGTTTTTCGGATCGATGATGATACGGTGTATGTGGCGGGTTTTTTCCAACCCAACCTTTTTCCAGGTTTTGCCTCCATCCAACGTTTTATACAAACCATCACCACCATTTAAACTGTTACGTGGGTTGCCCTCACCGGTACCCACCCAAACCACTGCTGGGTTATCTTGCTGAATGGCAATAGCTCCAATGGAGAGTGTTGTTTCCTTGTCGAAGATGGGCTCCCAGGTTACGCCTCCACTGGTAGAGAGCCATACCCCGCCCGATGCGGCACCGGCATAAATTACATCCGGGTTGTTAACGACCGCATCAATGGCTGTAATACGTCCACTCATACCGGCCGGGCCAATGGCCCGTGGGGTAAGGCCCTTAAGTTTGTCCATGTCAAGCTTTTGCGACCAGGCCGGCAGGGTCAGCATCGCACAAATGATTATCCGTAGAAATCGCATAGGTTGTATAATTTTTAGCTGGGCGAATATACCACTACACTTTATCTGGCTCTCAATTATTTAGGACAGATCGCCCAAGGGTTATGTAAACGGCTGCTAAGCTTTGCACAATTTAAGAATTGACATAGGGGTAACATGCCAATGGATTGTCTTACTACCAAAAACCGCCTAAAACCTTAACTTGCGATGAAACCACTTAGGGTAGTGCATTCATCAGGCATAGAAAGTTTTAGTGCGGTCCGATCGGGCGATAAAAATGCTTTTGAGATGATGTTCAAATCCTACTACCAACCGCTGTGCCGCTATGCCAACACCTTTGTAAACGATCCGGAGGAAGCGGAAGAAATTGTGCAGGGGTCGTTTATCAATATTTGGGAAAAACGCCTGGCCATTGACATCAACACATCTGTTAAAGCTTACCTCTATCGCGCCATCCGAAATGCTTGCCTGAATGCCCTCAAACACCAAAAGGTTAAACACTTGTATGCGCAAAATGAAGTACACACTGGCGAGCGCTATTTCGAAGCCTCTGATGAAAGTACACTGCGCGATGAGTTGGAGACCAGAATCCGAAAGGCTATACAGGTTTTACCCGAACAATGCAGGGTTATTTTCCAGCTTAGCCGTTTTGAAGAATTAAAGTACCAGGAAATAGCCGATCAGCTAAACCTTTCGGTGAAGACAGTAGAGAACCAAATGGGCAAAGCCCTCAAAATAATGCGCGAGCAGCTTCGCGATTACTTGCCGCTGATTGCCCTAATGATGAACGGACTGTTAGATCAATGAACCGCGCGGAATACGATATGGAGGATTTAGTCGGTAAATACATTACCGGTGAAGCAACAACTGAGGAAATGCAGTTGGTACTGGAGTGGTGTGCCCGCTCGACCGATAACCAAAAATATTTCGATCACGCCAAACTGATTTATGAAAAAGCGCAGGCCGATGATGGCTATCACTACAACACAAACGCAGCCTGGGAAAAAGTAAAATACAAAATCGGATCAGTAAAGGTTCGAAAATTACCGGCCGCTAACCTTTGGCGGATTGCCGCCAGCCTTTTCCTCATCAGTATGCTCTCCTATTTTTTATACTGGCAGTACTTCTCTACCGGGCAACTTTACCTGGCCACACATGCTGAAGTAATTACCCAGGCCCTAGCCGATAATACCGAGCTTTCGTTGAACAAGAACAGTGAAGTTCAGGTAGAATACAACGAACGTAAACGTAAAGGGGTAATTAAGCTTACTGGTGAAGCCACCGTTACCATAAAACCCGATAAAAAAGTGGATTGGGTGGTACAGACCGATGACCTGTTTATCCGCGATATTGGAACAACCTTTAACGTGAAAGCATACCCTAACGACCCGGTGGTGGAAGTTTCCGTTATTGAAGGCGAAGTCCAGTTCTACACCATCCAGGACAGCGGCATCCTGATCAAAGCCGGTGAGATGGGAGCGTATGATAAATCCGCCAAACAATTTTCAAAAGCTGAAGCCGACCCTAATGTAATCGCCTATAAAACCCTGTTGTTCATTTTCAATGATGTTGATTTAAAATCGGCAGTTGAACAATTAAGTGCAGTGTACAACCGAAGGATTATAGTTTCAGGAAATATTGAGAATTGCAGGCTTACCGTAAACTTTACCCATGAAGATCTTGACACGATTATATCAATCATTTCCGAAACACTTAACCTCACGGTTACTGACAACGGAAACGAAATTTTACTTAGCGGTGGGGGTTGTCCGTAAGAAACTTTATTCCTTATGCTTCGTTAGCCTGAGCACGCCCTGTTTTGTATGAGGTATTTACCAGCGCTATTTATTGTTTTAAGCATTTTTCATGCCTCGGCCCAGCATGTACCGGTATTGGAACGATCCGTAACACTTACTGCACAAAATGAACGGCTTGACTCATTTTTAAAACGGTTATCGCATGAAGCCGGCTGTGTGTTTTCATACAGTGCTTCTTCGTTGGATGTTAACCGGGATGTTAACAACCAATTCAACAACCAAACAACCCGCGAAATCCTGGAAATTGTTTTTGAAGGCCAGGTGAAAATGAAACAAAAAGGTGTTTACATTATTTTAACACCATTGCCAAAATCATCGAAGGAAGTAACTATCAGCGGGTATGTAGTAGATGAGGCTTCAGGTGAGAAAGTAGAATCAGCCACGGTATATAACCCGGTAACCCTTCGGTCAGTAACTACCGACCAGTATGGCTACTTTGAATACAGTGTTAAAAAACCCACACCCGATGATTACAAACTCATCATTAAAAAACTTGACTACACGAATACCGTAGTGGTTGCGCCACAAAAGCGTTCATCGTTTCAAAAGGTTTCCATAAGTATTGATAAAGATAAGTTGAATAATGTAGGCGAAAGTATTTCCAAGCCTGCAGTAAAAGTGTGGACATGGACAAAAAATTCGATAGCCAGCATTAACCTGGGCAACGTGCAGGATACCATCCATCGCACCTGGCAGATGTCCTTCGTTCCTTTTGTGGGTACCAATCGAAAGTTAAGCGGCAGCGTTACCAACGATTGGTCATTCAACATTATCGGTGGCTATTCAGCAGGCACAAACAAAGCCGAGTTTGGCGGGGTATTTAACATCAACACCGGTAATGTAAAATCATTTCAGGCTGCAGGCATGTTTAATCTGAATGGCGGTGAAACAAAAGGTGTTCAACTGGCCGGAACATTAAACCTCAACCCACAAGCCACGCAAGGTGTTCAGGCTTCAGGTTTTGCCAACCTTGCTTTGCAGAATATGCATGGGGCCCAACTGGCAGGTTTCCTAAACCTGACCGCTAAGCATACTGAGGGCGCACAGGTTTCTGGTTTCGCCAACTTCAGTAAAACCATTAACGGAACACAGGTAGCTGGTTTTGCAAACGTGGCACAGCATGTCAACGGATCGCAAATCGGTTTCATTAACCTAGCAGATAGCATACGCGGTGTTCCGGTAGGCTTCTTAAGCTTTGTTGCAAAAGGGTATCACACCCTTGAACTTGGGGCAGATGATGTAATGCCTGTTAATGTTTCGTTCCGCACCGGTGTGCGTGCATTCTATAATATCATCTCCGTTGGCATGCGCCCTGAACAGGCTGATTCCGTTACCTGGTCCTTCGGTTATGGTGTGGGCACTTCACCCCGAATCGTTAAAAAAATGTACCTGAATATTGAAGCAACTGCAAACCAGGTTAATAAAGGAAATGTAGAGGCACTGAACCTTGTAAACAGGATTTACACTGGCCTGGATCTTCAAGTAGCTCGTAAGTTTGGTATTTATGCAGGGCCAACCGTTTCCATCAGGGTTTACGATACAACGTTCAACCGACATCCTGAACTATTTACTTACTACACACCTTCCGTCCAATATGAACGTACCTACCCCCGACATGACCTGGCTATGCAGATATGGTGGGGTTTCAGGGCAGGTATACGATTCTTCTGAAAAAAAATAACGCGGCATAGGGGTTAACCGCTATTCGGTTGTCATGGATCAAACTGAATTACAAATCCATGAAAACCCTGCAAATCATTATTGTGGCTTTCATTATCAGCACAACTGCTTTAGCCGCCCAAAGCTTAACCCAAACCCTTCGGGGCAAAATCATCGACCAGGTAAGTCAAACCCCGCTGCCCGGGGCTACCATTATGGTGTTGAATACTGATCCGTTGGTTGGTGCCACTACCGATGTTGATGGTGAATTCAAGATTCAGAAATTACCCATCGGCACATACACCATCCGGGTAAGTTTTATCGGTTATAAAGATTTTATCCTCCCCAATGTGGTTGTCAATTCCGGTAAAGAGGTGGTGTTGAACATTCCTATTGAAGAGGATATCATTCAGATGCAGGAAATTGTAGTTACTGCTGTTGAAAAGGACCGCACCATGAACGACATGGTGCTGGTAAGCGGAAGGACTTTTTCCGTTGAAGAAACAAGAAAATTTGCCGCAGCCATAAACGACCCTGCCCGAATGGCGGCATCATTTTCCGGGGTGGTAAGCACAGATGACGGAAACAACAACATTTCCGTTCGGGGAAATAACCCCAACGGGTTATTGTGGCGCATGGAGGGTATTGACATACCTAATCCAAACCATTTTGTTTCGCCCGGTGCATCGGGTGGCGGAATCTCCATCCTGAGTTCACAATTGCTCACGAACTCAGATTTTCTGACAGGGGCATTCTCGGCAGAATATGGCAACGCACTGTCTGGTGTGTTTGATTTAAGTTTACGAAAAGGAAACAATGAAAAAAGAGAGCTAACGTTTCAGGCAGGTTTTTTGGGAAGTGCTCTTGCCGTGGAAGGCCCCCTTGCCAAAAACTACAAAGGCTCTTACTTGATAAATTACCGCTATTCAACACTATCCTTGCTCTCAAAGATTGGCGTTCCGTTGGGTGACTACATTACCAACTTTCAGGATCTTTCGTTAAATATCCATTTACCCACAGGAAAGAAAAGCGCTGTAACCATTTTTGGTTTTGGAGGCTTAAGTGACCAAAGAAATGAAGCTAAAAAAGATTCATTGGCGTGGGCGTATGACTATGAACGCTACAGTTCAAACTACTTCTCCAACACCGGTGCATTGGGCATTAAGCATGCTTACCTGATCAATAAAAATAATTTTCTTCAAACAACAATATTGGCCTCGGGCAATGAACTTGGTGATGTTATGTACAGGCTGGATGACGAGTATACCAACCAACGTTGGTATGATGGAAACTTTAAAAACTCAAAGCTTACTTTCAGCTCAGTGCTCAATACAAAATTATCAGCGCGGTACAGTTTGCGCAGCGGTGTGTACCTGAACCAACTCCATTACAGTTTAAGGCAGCAATCATTCCATACCGATGGAAATCATTTTCTAACAGATATCAACGCAAAAGGCAATACACAAAGCATTCAGGCTTTTTCACAAATAAACATTAAAGCATCCGAACAGTTGACCATCAATGGCGGAGTTCATTACCTGCAATTGCTTTTAAATAATTCCATCTCGGTAGAACCGCGGATCAGTGCCTCCTATGCATTAGATGAAGCACAACGAATCAATTTCGGCTATGGGCTCCACAGCCAGGTTCAACCCTTGGGAACGTATTTTGGAGAGCATGAGGAAAACGGAGAAATTATTAAAGCGAACAGAAACCTGGATTTGAGCAAATCGCACCATTTTGTTGTAGGGTACGACCGCTCATTGAATCCCTATTTGCGCTTGAAAGTTGAAACCTACTATCAACACCTGTTCGATATTCCCATAAAAGCAGGTGCAACTGAAACATACTCCATCCTAAACCAGGAATGGTCGTACGAAACCGATCCATTGGTTAACGAAGGGTACGGCAAAAATTACGGGGTTGAGTTTACGCTGGAGCAGTTCACGCACAATAACCTCTATTTCCTCTTTTCCACTTCGGTATACAACTCATTATACAAGACTCATGAAGACAAATGGCGCAACACACGCTTCAACGGAAACGCCAACATGACTTTTACCGGTGGCAAAGAATTTATGTTAAAGAAAGAGCGTGTGTTAGGCGTTAACCTTCGCAGCATTTATAGCGGTGGCTTACGCACCACACCCATTAACCTGGAAGAATCGGTTGCACGGGGTGAAACGGTACGTTATGAAGAACGTGCCTTTGAAGAACAAAATCCGGCCTACTTCAGGACAGATTTGCGGATCAGTTTAAAACGTAACAAACCCAAATCAACGCACACCGTTGCGTTGGATATTCAAAATGTAACTAACCGAAAAAATATTTTTGGAAAGTATTTCGAACCGTTAAGCGGGCAAGTTACTACCGCATATCAAACACCGTTAATTCCCGTGTTGAGTTATAAGATTGAATTCTGAATGTAAAATTTATGAACCCTAAAAAGAAAAACAATGATGTTCTGTTCAGTAAGCATAACTGATTTCTTTAAATGCAAAATAGTGAAGTT
Organism: Cyclobacteriaceae bacterium; assembly: GCA_025808415.1. NCBI lineage: Bacteria > Pseudomonadati > Bacteroidota > Cytophagia > Cytophagales > Cyclobacteriaceae > Cyclobacteriaceae bacterium. Next base: position 1,192,843 of record CP075525.1, on the reverse strand, counting down.
CATCTTCTATCAATACTTTTAACTTACCTTCATCAGTAACCCCTTTTATGATGCCCGCTTTCGTTTGTTGGTCAACGGTAAACTCGCGCAGCACATTCAGTCCGTATAGTTTATGTTCATACATGATTTTAATATTTCCATACTCGTTGGCTTTAAGCTGCAAATACCTTGCTTCTATGCTCTCCAATAACATTGATAGTACTTCGTTCAACTCATAAAGCCTTGCGGTTTCTAAACTAATAGAGGTTGCGTGCGGCCAGGCAAAAAATTGTTGGTTTACGTTCAGCCCAATCCCCACCACCGAACGTTCAATGCGCTGGCCAACAAGTTGGTTTTCGATGAGTATACCACAAACCTTTTTATCATTAACCATAAAATCGTTAGGCCACTTGATATGAAGGGCCGCCCCAGGTACTAAACGGGTAAGGCAATCATGCAGCCCTAAGGAAACAACCATGCTGAGATAGAACTGGAAGTTGGGAGTTAAGAAATTTGGTTTAAGCCCGATCGATAGAGTTAAATTCTTGCCGGGCTCGGTTATCCACGCACTACCTCGTTGACCCCGCCCTGCCGTTTGATTGGCTGTAATAACTACCATACCCTCGGCCGAACCCTTTTGTTGCATCAGGCGTTGTACCTCATCGTTGGTGGAGTGACATTCTGGCACATAAACCAGTTGCTTGCCCATGAAAAGCGTATTGGCAGGGATTTTATACAAGGAAATATTGTTAGTTTTACACGAAAATCGAAGATAGCTTAATGGCGAAAAAAAGAAAGGGTGTCAGTTCCGAAAAACTTTGTGACGCCATCGTAAAAGGAATGCAGGAAAAAAAAGCCCTCGACATCCTGGTCTTAGATCTCCGTAAAATAAAAAATGCCGTAGCCGATTTTTTTGTGATCTGCTCTGGTGGGTCAGACAAGCAGTTGGATGCCATCGCAGATTCTATAGATGAAGAGGTGTACAAAGCACTGGAAGAAAATCCATGGCATGTTGAAGGTAAAAACAATAAAGAATGGGTGTTGCTCGACTACTTTGATGTAGTGGCCCACATTTTCAGAAAGGACAAAAGGGAATTTTTTGCCCTGGAGAAACTATGGGGCGATGCCGAAATTATTGAAATTGAAGAACCGGCAATAACCAAATAAACCGGGTCGCGTTATTGGAAGTGTAATTTTTTGAAACAGGATAAAAATGGCGGATAAGCGAGACAATAAGATCATACCACCCAAAGTACCTAAAGGGGGAAATTACCAGTTATGGGTCATACTGGCCACGGTGGCCATTATCATGGCGGTAATGTACTTTAATACCAGCAATACCCTCAAGGAAAAAGACCTGCGGGAACTAAAAACCATGATTGAAAGTCGTGATGTGCGCAGCATCATACTTATTAAAGATAAAGAGATTGTTGAAGTTACCTTGTCATCCAGTGCCCTGCAAAACGCCAAGTATAAAGAAGACATACAAGGTCCCATGGGCCAAAACAATGCAGGGCCACATTATAAAGTCAAAATCATTTCAGTCGATAATTTCGATCGCTGGTACAACGAACTGGTAAGTAAAATCCCGGAATCAGAACGCCCCGAATACAAAGCCGAAACGCGCGTTGATTACTTCAACATGTTTTTCAGTTGGGGATTCCTCTTTTTGTTGCTGTTCGGTTTCTGGATGCTGATGCGCAGGATGACTGGTGGCGGTGGCCCGGGTGGACAGATTTTTAATATCGGGAAATCGAAAGCTGCGTTGTTCGATGCTGAGAACAAAGTTAAGATAACGTTTGAAGATGTAGCCGGTTTGGAAGAAGCAAAAGAAGAAATCCGCGAAATCGTTGAGTTTTTAAAGAGTCCGTCAAAGTTCACCAAGCTTGGTGGTAAAATCCCAAAAGGTGCGCTGTTGGTTGGCCCTCCGGGTACCGGTAAAACTTTATTGGCAAAAGCTGTTGCAGGTGAAGCTGCGGTACCTTTCTTTTCCCTTTCCGGTTCCGACTTTGTAGAAATGTTTGTGGGTGTGGGAGCTGCACGAGTTCGCGACTTATTTAAACAAGCCAAAGAAAAAGCACCGTGTATTGTTTTTATAGATGAAATTGATGCGATCGGTCGTTCACGCGGCCGCGGACAAATGCCGGGTGCCAACGATGAACGCGAAAACACCCTTAACTCACTTTTGGTTGAGATGGATGGCTTTGCTACCGATTCGGGTGTGATTATTCTGGCGGCCACCAACAGGCCAGACGTATTAGACTCAGCGCTTTTGCGCCCCGGTCGCTTCGACAGGCAAATCAGTATAGATAAACCCGATGTGGTTGGCCGTGAGGCAATATTTAAGGTGCATCTTAAACCCATTAAAACCGATGCTTCGGTTGATATTAAAAAACTATCGGCACAAACCCCTGGATTTGCCGGTGCCGAAATTGCCAACGTATGTAACGAAGCGGCTTTGATTGCTGCGCGAAGAGATAAGAAGGCCGTGGATATGCAGGATTTTCAAGACGCTATCGACCGGGTTATTGGTGGCCTGGAAAAGAAAACAAAAATTATCTCACCGGAAGAGAAAAGAATTGTTGCCTACCACGAAGCCGGACATGCCGTTGCCGGTTGGTTCCTTGAACATGCCGATCCTTTGGTGAAAGTAAGTATCGTACCGCGTGGGGTTGCTGCACTGGGTTATGCGCAATACTTGCCAAAGGAGCAGTTCCTTTACCAAACCGAACAATTGATGGATGAAATGTGCATGGCTTTTGGTGGTCGGGCTGCAGAAGATATTGTGTTCGGAAAAATTTCAACCGGGGCCCTGAGCGACCTTGAACGCATTACTAAAATGGCGTACAGTATGGTTACCATTTATGGTATGAATCCGGAAATCGGAAACCTGTCGTACTACGATTCAAAAGCTTCCGATTATGCCTTCCAAAAACCCTACTCCGACAGTACAGCCCAACGTATTGATGAAGAGGTGAAGAAAATCATCGATGAATGTTACAAGCGCACAAAAGATTTATTGAGCCACCATCGCGAACACCTGGAAGTAATTGCTAAGGAATTACTTGAAAAAGAAATCCTGTTCCAGGCGGACCTTGAACGGTTGATCGGTAAGCGGCCATTTGAAAAGCCAACAACCTATCAGCAATTTACCAACGGCAGCATGGATAAGAAAACGGCAGCAACCGAACCGGTATCGGAAGAGAAAGCACAAACAGAACCCAATGCGGCCGAAAAACTTTAATAAAAAATAGGATGACCAGAAAATACCCAGGCAACAAAAAGATGCCTGGGTTTTTTTATTTTTAATCCAGTTGTTTACAGCATACTATGATACAGGTAATCCTACCCGAAAACAAAAAGATCTTCTTCGCCTCCGATTTTCATTTGGGCGTACCTGATCATGCTTCCAGCATTGCCCGCGAAAAACGAATAATAACCTGGCTCGATCAAATCAAACCAGAAGCACACAGCATCTACCTGTTGGGCGATATTTTTGATTTCTGGTTTGAATACAAACACGCCATACCAAAGGGCTTCATTCGCCTGCAAGGCAAACTGGCCGAACTCCGCGATGCAGGCATCCCCATCATCTTCTTTACCGGCAACCACGACATGTGGATGTTTGATTACTTCAAGAAGGAGTTGGACATTCCCGTTTATCGCGAACCCCTGGTGTTGGAGTGCAACAGTCAAAAACTATTGATAGGGCATGGAGACGGCCTTGGGCCCGGGGATACATCGTATAAAATCCTGAAAAAGTTTTTCAACAGTAAATTTTGCCAGTGGCTGTTTGCCCGACTGCACCCTAACCTTGGCATAGGCATTGCTCAGTACTGGTCGAAAAAAAGCCGGATAAGCAATACCAAAAGGGAAGAAAAATTTGAAGGTGAAGAGAACGAGTTTCTGCTAACTTACTGCAAGCAGTTAGAACAAAAACGCCATCACGATTTTTATATTTTTGGTCACCGGCACTTACCACTCGACTTGAAAGTTGGGGAAAACAGTCGATACATTAACCTTGGCGAATGGGTTCATTTTAATACCTATGCAGTTTATGATGGAGCAACCGTCCAACTCAAAACATTTCAGCAATAGTTTATTGGCAATATGGCTTTGCGTGGCCTTGCCTTTTTATGTGGCCGGTCAGCAACGGGCAACTGTTCAGCTTAAAGGTGAGGTTACCGGGGCATCCGTTGACAGGCCAGGTGATTTGTACATTCAATTTGCAGATGGCACCATACAGAAATATGATGGTAACGGTAAGCTCTTGCAAGAGGTAAAGCCGAAAGTTCCCCTAACCGTGTTCGAACCGCGTGACGGATCGCGGGCATTTAGTTACGAACGCCCCGGTCAATGGTATAGTTTTGCCTGGTTTGGTTCGTTCAATCAAGTTAAAATCGCAGATGAGTTTGCCATTGAACCCTGGTTGGTTTGCTCCTCAGGCGATAATAACCTTTGGGTTGTAGATGCTGCTGATTTAAGCATTAAAAAAATCAATACCGGAAAGGGATCAATAGATGTTGAGGTTTTACTGTCGCGTGATGTGCATAAGCGTAAAGAAGACCTGATTAGCATTCGCGAATATCAAAACTTCCTGTTTATTCATAACAAAAATACAGGGATCGAAATTTTTAATGCCCTTGGGAAACAACTAAGGGTAATACCCGGAAAGGATATTTTGTATTTCAATTTTTTGGGTGAAGAACTTTATTACGTACAAAATAACAAGCTCATTTTTTACGACTTGTTTGATAGAACCATCCGCGAAAATACTTTAAATAACGCGATGTTGTTTTTTATCGCTACGGATGAATACGAGTATCATATCTACAACAAAAAGGTAGAGATTTATCCTGCTAAACCTTAACCAATAGTTCGATACCGGGCATAAAAAGTGTTCATTTATGAACATCTTTGTACATTGTAGAACACAAATTATGGGTTTTTTACCCTGAATCACACATAAAACGTTCTGGCACAACTTTTAAATATTAGGCACTACTTAAATCTATACTATGAACCCTGAAGGTGGAAAAATTTTGATGATCGATGACGATGAGGATGTTTTATTGGCAGCCAAGATGTTGCTGAAAAAGCAAAACCACCATGTAATCATAGAAAAGAACCCAAACAAAATCCCGTTCCTGCTCAACAACGATACCTATGACGTTATCCTGTTGGATATGAATTTCAGCAAGGACATTACCAGCGGTAAAGAAGGCTTCTATTGGCTTGAAAAAATACTGGAGAAAGACCCCAATGCCGTGGTGATACTCATTACAGCTTTTGGTGACGTGGAGATGGCCGTGAAGGCACTTAAACAAGGTGCAACGGATTTCATCCTGAAACCGTGGCAAAACGAAAAACTTATTGCAACCATATCAACGGCCATCCGGTTGAAACAATCTTACAACGAAGTGGACAAGCTTCGCAAAGCCAAGGAAATGCTGGAAGAACAGATCAGCAAACCGTTCGGTGAAATCATCGGGGAAAGCCCGGCCATTAAAGAAGTTTTCGGATTAATTGATAAGGTAGCCAAAACCGATGCCAATGTACTGATACTGGGTGAGAACGGCACCGGCAAAGAACTGATTGCACGCGCCATCCACCAGCGATCACTGCGCAGCGATAAAAGTTTTGTTTCGGTTGATATGGGCGCCATCACAGAAACCCTTTTTGAAAGCGAACTGTTCGGTCACAAAAAAGGAGCCTTTACAGATGCGCGGGAAGACCGGCCCGGACGGTTTGAACTGGCCAATGGTGGCACATTATTCCTGGATGAAATCGGTAACCTGAGCATGGCCCTGCAGAGTAAATTACTCAGTGCATTGCAATCGCGGCAGGTTACCCGTGTGGGTGCCAACCAACCTATGCCGGTTGATATTCGATTGATTTGTGCTACCAACATGCCCCTTCACCAAATGGTGGAACAAGGAACCTTCCGGCAGGATTTGTTATACCGCATCAACACCGTTGAAATAAAAGTACCGCCCCTCTCCGACCGCGTGGAAGATATTGCTTTGCTGGCACAACATTACCTGGAGTATTATTCACGTAAATACCACAAGCAGGTAACTACCATTTCCGCGAATGCCATGGATAAATTAAAGCGCTACGCATGGCCCGGGAACATCCGCGAATTACAACATGCTATCGAGCGGGCAGTAATCATGACCGACTCCGCTTCGCTGCAGGAAAGCGACTTCCTGTTCAGTCGCCCGGTTTCATCGCTATCAGCCGAAACCCTGAACCTGGACGAAGTTGAAAAAGCGGCCATTACCAAAGCGCTTAACCTGCATAGCGGAAACATTTCAAAAGCAGCCGATGAATTGGGCTTAACACGCGCCTCGCTTTACAGGAGAATGGAAAAGTATGGACTATAAGTTCAACTGGAAATCCCCGGTTGTTCCCCGGATAATCTTTCTGGCCATCAGCATCCTGGCCTTCGGTTATTTTATGTTCGATCGTGGAAGCTACATTGTGGCGCTTACGTTTTTGGCCATCACGTTGTTCCAAATCAAGCAACTCATTGACATGGTAGATCAGTCAAACAAAGACATCGCTTCATTTTTAGATTCCGTTAGCTTTGATGATTTTTCTGCCACTTTCAAAACCGACAGTAAAGATCCATATGTGCAGCGCTTTCATGATGAACTAAATGAAGCACTGGCCAAACTCAGGAATAAACGACAGGAAAAAGATACGGAATACCTATTCTATAAAAACATTGTCATGCATGTAGGTATTGGTTTGGTCATTTTCAATGAGCACACCGGAAAAATTGAAATCTGCAACAGTGCAGCACGCAAATTACTTAAAGTAACAAAAGCCGATGTACTGGATGACCTGAAAGAAATTGATGGTAACCTGGTGCATATTTTTCAAAAACTAAAAACAGGCGGGCGTGAATTAATACGACTAAAAATCGGTGAAGATATTTTTCAACTTTCCATTTATGCCATTGAGCTTACCCTGCGTGGCGAAAACATGAAACTTATTTCGCTTCAAAACATCCAAAGCGAGCTGGAAGAAAAAGAAATGGAGGCCTGGCAAAACCTGGTGCGTGTGCTTACACACGAAATCATGAATTCAGTTACACCCATTTCGTCATTGGCAGGCACGATGGAAGATGAAATCAGGGACCACGTTAATGCCACAGAAGATAAGCCTTTGCAAAGGGAACAACTTGCCGACATCCACCTTTCCCTGCAAACCATTAGCAAGCGAAGTGAAAACCTGATCCAGTTTGTAAAAGAGTTCAGAAGCCTGACCCATATACCCAAACCCCGCCTGCAGTCGTTTTTAGTATGCTCCTTGCTTGATGAAATAGCCATGCTGCACAAAAAAGAACTCACCGAAAAAAATATCCGGTTAACAATCGAACTTGATCCACCTGACTTAACCATATTGGCAGACCGGGGCTTGATTGAGCAGGTGCTCATAAACCTCGTTAAAAATGCCAGTCAGGCGTTTGAGGATCAGGAGGAGAAGAACATTACTATCCGCGGTTATTTCAACGACAAACTTAGGCCTGTTATTTCAGTAAAGGATAATGGTACGGGCATCGACCCGGAAGCCCTGGAAAAAATATTCATACCCTTTTTTACAACCAAGAAAACAGGCTCTGGAATTGGCCTGAGTCTATCGCGCCAGATCATGCGCCAGCACCAAGGATCATTAACAGTAAAATCAACGGTTGGCAAAGGCACTGAATTTTTTATGCGCTTTTAAAATGGCCAAGTTTAAAGAACACCTGTTTCTTTAAGTTAATTGGGTTTAATACATTTACGAAATTTTTTACACGCTATGTCTGACGTATCTGAAAAAGTTGCCCGCATACTTATTGATAAATTGGGAATTGCCGAGTCAGAAATAAACCCGGAGGCCAATTTGGTGAAAGACCTTGGCATCGATTCCCTTGATTATGCAGAGATTGTTATGGATTTTGAACAAACTTTCGACATCCGCATTCCAGATGACGATGCCGAAAAACTTGCCACCATTGGTGCCGCGGTGAACTATATTGAAGAAAAACTCAAAGCGAAAAAATAACGCGGCCTGGTAGCTATAGATGATTACCCTCCGATTCGAAGTAATTGCACAAACGCTTCATGGTAACGGCTATATCCTGTTTCAAAGGCTCAGGAGAATCACGGTCAGGATAAGTTAAGATATACCACCCATTGTTTTCTTCGGACCAGCGAACTAAAAATTTCTTATCCTGCCTTAGCAAAATATCCATTTCATAAATTTCCTCGTCATGTTTATCATGCAAACCGGTAAACTGAAGCAGAATGTGGTCTCTTTTATAAAGCTCGCCTTTCACACAATCAATGCTGCTCAGTTTAAGCAGCAACCTTGCCTCTTTGTTCCAGGCTTTAAACTTGAACGTACGGGGTTTAAATTCCTTCATTCACTTATTTTTAGTAATGTTGACACGCTATGAGCGAATTTAAGAAGCTATTATTCATTATCAATAAATATTCAGGCAAGGGCTTTCGACCCCAGGTCGAAGGGAAAATTTTAGATGCTTGTGAGAAAAACGATGTAGAATGCACAATTGAATTTACCAAAAGGCCAGGGCATGCTACCCAGTTGGCCAAAGAAAGTATGAATAACTATGATGCCGTTATTGCCGTGGGTGGTGATGGCACGGTTAACGAAGTAGCACAAGGGCTTGTTGATTCGAACATGCCAATGGGAATATTGCCGAAAGGATCAGGGAACGGATTGGCACGCCATCTTCAAATCCCTATGCACTTACCAAAATCATTGGAGATACTTTTCAAAAGCAGCGTACAAACTATGGACACTTTCCTGATGAATGATAAGCTCTCCATAAATGTTTCGGGTATTGGTTTTGACGGGCATGTGGCCAACCTGTTTGGCGAAAATAAAAAACGAGGATTTTGGGGATACGCTAAACTGGTAGTACGCGAATATGTTCGCTTTAAAACTTTCGACCTGGCCGTTGAAGAAAACGGAAAAATCCTTCAGTTAAAAAAGAAATTTATAGTGGCCATTGCAAATTCATCACAATACGGTAACAACGCACGCATCTCACCACAAGCCTCTGTTACCGATCACTTGCTTCACCTGGCTATCCTCAAAAAAGTCGCGTTGCATAAAGGTTTCAGGTTTGCCTACCTGATGTTTACGCGCAAGCTTCGAAACAACGATCTGTACGAATCCCTTACCCTGAAAGAAGGATCGATTAGTACACCGAAACCAGTATCGTACCATATTGATGGTGAGCCTTGTGGTGTTGATTCATTGTTCAGGATAAAACTTAAACCTGCATCGCTGCGCATTCTGGTACCGGTTAATCGTAAAAAGGATATCTAGAAATGAGGTACGAATAAATTTTCTATTTTAACCACTGCCCAAAAGCGAAAGCCCCTCGTCCAGGGGCTTTCTAAAATCCTAGCAGAAATATCATTAACCTAAACTTTATGAAGAGATTCTACCGATGTGTGTTGGATTCTGCTGCAAAGAAATGCTTCGTGTATTAAGTTAAGGTAATGGACAGTCTACCATAATAATAACTTTTCACCCCAATGTTACCGGGAGCCTTAACCGATCAGCGCTTTAACGTAACCGGGCCATCTGTTGGGTTGCCCATGTCCACTACGTAGCGCCAGTTTCCATCACTTTTCCGTTTCCAAACAGAAACATAGTTGCCATAATACACCGTATCAGTACCGGTTTTTGATTTTGTTCGCAATTCATAACCGCCAAAAGTGTAACCCAATGTTCCGCTACCCTCGGCACGCAGCGGGTACCAGGTAAGTTTTTCATCACCGGCAGGGTTTTCTTTATGCCATTGCATAAGCGCAAACTTGCCAACCACGGGTTGCCGGCCGTGAACGGGTTTAATCACTTTCTCATCGGCATAATAAAGAAAGGCTTCATCAATACCTTTTTCGGTTGCCATCGCACAAAAATCCCTATCAGCCTGAAGTAACTCTTCCCGTAAAGCAGATGGATCCACCCCACGCACGCATGAATCAAGGATGAATACCGAAAAAACCAATGAGGCGAAATAGCGCATGGGCTTGTGAACTAAAGGGAATCAATGTAGTGCATTATCGTGAAAATCAAAAATACCGCTTAACCTTCAGTTGTGACTTTCATAAAACCTTCGGATTATTAAGCAAAGATTACCCCTTGCTATCGGATGAAGAAATACGCCATGAGTATACCATCCTCGAAAAATCGAGAAAGGACCCGCAGGCGTTTGGCGAACTTTACGAAAAGTATTTCGACAAAATTTTCAATTTCATTTACCGGCAAACCGATGATGAAGAACTTACTGCCGACTTGTGTTCGCAGACTTTCCTTAATGCCCTGAACAATGTTAACCGGTTTGAATTCAGGGGTGTACCCGTATCGGCCTGGTTGTACCGTATCGCAGCCAACGAGGTAAACAAGCACTACCGGAAACAAAAAGCCACCCGTGTGTTCAGTATAGAAGAAATACGCGTAAAAGAATTGGTAGAGATTGGATCGGATGGGCCAGATGAAGAATTGGTGCAGCGCATGATCAGTTATTTAAAGGAACTACCTACCGAAATGCTGGAAGTGCTTGAACTTCGGTTTTTTGAAGACAAAGACTTTAAGGAAATTGCATACATTCTTAACATCACGGAAAGTGGTGCCAAGATGCGAACCTACCGGGCATTGGACCGGCTAAGAAAAAACTTTAAACTCAGCATCAAGTACGATGGGAAGAAATGAAATACGGCTAAGACGGAACCTGATGAGTACCGGGCGTATTGCACGACACCGCAATTACGCTGAGCTCATGCGCCAGCACGACCGTGATACACGGCTAAAGCGTATTGTACGCGTATTTACGTATTTCCTGGTTGTACTATTCTTGCTTATTATTCTGCTCATTGTTATGCGCTGGGAAGCCAAACAAACCGGGAAATCATCAAAAACAACAACTCCCGAAATTTTTCATTCACCTGCCAGTGACTTTACTGACGGCTGATGATTAGGAGGGTGTAACAAAACACCTGGCCTATGGAACCCAAGAAAAATCCTTCAAAAGACATTCATCGCTTTTCGAAACATTTCTTTTTACTCGGCATAGCCATCAGCACTGCGTTGATTATCATGGCCTTTGAATGGAGAAGTCGCGTAGGATCCTACACTCCCCCATCCGACCCTACAGGCGAAATGCTTTACACCTATACTGATGTGCCTTTAGTTGTTACAGAAGCACCGGAAATACCCAGGCAAAAAGAAGTAAAGATTTTTGATTTAACTAAGATTGAAGTTGCAGAAACAGAAACTGCTCCTGCTGATGACATTGTTGTTGAAACAAATAGTGAGGTTCCTGTTGGGACACTTCAGATTGAGATACCGATTGAAACCCCATCCGACACTTTTTTGATTGTGGAAAAAATGCCTGTGCCCGTTGGTGGGTTCAATACATTTTATAAACACCTGGCTAAATCCGTTAAATATCCATCGCTCGCCAAACGCACGGGTACCGAAGGTAAAGTTTTTGTAGAGTTTGTCATTAATGAATTTGGTGAGCCCGTAAACTTTAAAGTAGTGCAAGGAATTGGTGCGGGCTGCGATGAAGAAGCTATTCGTGTGCTTAAACTGGTGCGCTGGGAACCCGGCAAACAGCGCGGTAAACCGGTAGCCGTAAGAAAAATCCTTCCGGTTTATTTTAAACTAAACTAGAACCAACAATGCCCGTACCTTCTTCCAGGTTTACCGGATAGGTTTTCAGGTTAATGGAGAAGGCCTCATAATACTGCTGCGCAAGGAAATCAATAAGGTCATCAACTGTGCTTTCTTCCACAATATTAAGGGTACATCCCCCAAAGCCTCCGCCCATCATACGGGCGCCTAAAACCGATGGAATAACTTTTACCCGATCAACTAAAAAATCCAGTTCGCGGCAACTCACTTCATATTGTGTGCTCAGGCCTTCGTGCGTGGTAAACATCTTTTGCCCAAACGCTTGGATGTTGTTCTCGGTCAGGTCGTTGCATGCCAGGGGTACACGCATAATTTCATTCACCACAAAGCTTGCTCGCTTAAAAAGTATATCATCTATCGGTTTAATGCATTCATAAAGCATTTCGGGCGTTGCATCACGCAAACTTAAAACGATTGGGTACTTCTTCCGGATCAACTCCACGCTCATCTGGCATTCTTCGCGTCTTTTGTTGTAGGCAGAAGATGCAAGCGAATGCTTCACCTGCGAATCAACAAGCAGCAGCTTGTACCCCTTAAGTTTAAGGGGCACATACTCAAAATCCAACGAGCGGCAATCCAGTTTAATAACATGATCCTTCTTGCCAAACACACTGGCAAACTGATCCATTATGCCACACATCACTCCTGCAAATTCATGCTCTGCCTTCTGGGCAAGTTTTACCAAATCCAGACGGTTTAGCCTGAAATCAAAAATTTCATTGAGCGCAAATGCCACAGCGCACTCCACAGCAGCTGACGATGATAAGCCAGCACCGAGGGGCACATCACCCGTTATAGCCAAATCAAAACCGCGCACGTGGTATCCCCGTTTTTGAAATTGGTCAACTACACCGAGTATATAATTAGTCCAGGTCTTTTTAGCAGCGGGCACAATAGCCGATAAGGGTGTTTCAACAAAATCATTGTACGCAGAAGCAAATAGGCGAACAACTTCGCTGTTGTTCTTACCTATAGCCACATAAACGGCTTTATCGATGGCTGCTGGCAATACAAAACCATTGTTATAATCGGTGTGCTCGCCAATCAGGTTTATACGCCCGGGTGATCGCACAATTAACGGTTCGCCCGTGTACCGGCCAGAAAATACCTTGCGCAAACTTTCTACCATAAACGATTTTATTTTTTACAGGCCACTAACCAATCCCATGGATAAGGATCCTTTAACGAAGCGGGTGCACTGGCAAACTCGGTATTCCAATTGTATTCGATTTTTTCAATTGCCGTTACGGCAAAGCCGGCTTTGCGCATCAGTACCATTAATTCACTGTGGGTATAGTGCTTGGTGGGCACCTTGTTGATATGGATTATGCCCTGTATAAGATCAGGCTTACTGGCTTGAAAGTAATCAAACTCATGGGCAGGTATAGCTTTCAAATCAACACCCTCCTTTTTGTATAAACGGATCAGTTGCCACGAAGCATGTAAAACCGATTCAAGCGAGGGCAAAACAATCACTGCGGTTCCTCCTTTCTTCAGCGATTTCCAGATGTTCCTGAACATGATACTATTCTTCTCTACTTCGGGCAACATGATTACGTTGCAGCAAAAAGCAAACTCAGCAGGCGCAACTTTTAACCGTGGGTTCGATAAGTCAGCGTGTTTGAACACGATGTTTTTATAGGGCCGTTGGCGGGCATTGGCCAGGCACTCTTCAGAAATATCCAGTGCAAGTACTTGTTTAAACGCTGGAGCCAGGTAAGGAAATGCCTTACCTACACCACAACCGAAGTCGATAGCACGGTGGCTTTTGTTCGCGTGTTTCTTAAAATAACGGGAAAGTATTTTACGCTTATCGCTTTTGAATACATCAAAAATTTCGTCTTCATAGGTAGGGGCAATGGTGTTCCAATGCTTTTGTTGATCCATGTGTGGTTGGGTTAATTACACAGCGAACAAATTTATACTATTTCCACTTGATATGTCAGGATAAAGGATCATGTCAAAATCAAGAAATTAAAGCAACTCGAGTTTAAGAAATAAATAGCAGGATCACTATAATTTTTTTTTAACTGTATTATGAATTTTAGATAAAACATTTTTTTGTGAAAACTGGAATAAGTATTACCGTACCAAAGCCGTGTTCAGAAAGTTGGGAAAATTTCTCAATAGTGCCCGAAGGCGGGTTTTGCAAATCCTGCAATAAAGTAGTTATTGATTTCACAGGTATGAGCCAAACCGAACTATTGGCATTTTTTAAAACAAAACCGGTACATGCATGCGGACGTTTTCGACCTGATCAATTGAAAATGCATACATTTGAAGTGCCACTCCATATCAAACCGGGCTTTTCCTTATTTAAGGCGGGCTTTCTAAGCCTGTTAATGTTCTTGGTTAGTAAACCAATTACTACGGCTCGTGCAACCGAAAATAGTAAAACTGAGATAAACATACAGATTTATAACCCCCACACATTCACTTTTAACGATGAAATCATTGTCAAAGGCATAGTTGTTTCCTCAGAAGATCGATATCCATTACCGGGAGTTAATATTGTTTTAAAAGGATCAACTATTGGTATTGCAACCGATGCACAAGGTCGGTTTGAATTCCCACAAAAACTCAAAGAAGGAGATGTACTGGTTTTCAGTTTTATAGGACTTAGAACCTTGGAATACACGGTCAAAAAACATTCAGACGACAATGGTGAGATAAGAATGTTTAAAATGATTATGGAAATTATGGGCGAAGTTGCCGTGCACGATATTTATGAAACCAAGCAATCCGGGTTTCAAAAAATCTGGGCTAAAATGAGGGGCCTTTTCTAACATGTCACATGGGTTTCTCTACATTTAAAATTTCTTTAATTTTTGCATTTCCTTCAATTGTCTTTGGTCAGTTAAAGGATTTTAATGGAGTAGACTTTAAAAAAGCTGATAGTACCGCAAAGCAATATCAAGGTCATTCCTTGCAAGACATAAGGAGTTTGTCATTAAAATTGACGACTTCACTTTCCAGCGATGTTGAAAAGTTTAGGGCTATTTATCGGTGGACTTGCCTGAACATCGAAAATGATCCCGTGCTTTTCTTAAAAAACCAGCATAAACGCAAAAAATTAAAATCCACGGAAGCCAGGGATAAATGGAACAAACAACTGAATACAATTGTATTTGAAACGTTAGTGAAAAAGCATAAAACCGTATGCACAGGTTATGCTTACCTGGTTAAAGAATTGGCATATCATGCGGGGTTAAATTGCGAAATTGTAGATGGTTACGGACGCACGGCAGCAGCCAACATTGGAGGAACTGGAGTTATTAATCATTCATGGAATGCAGTGCAGCTTAATGGCAAGTGGTACTTGTGTGACCCCACATGGTCTAGTGGAGCAGTCGATATGGAAAAAAGAATATTTATAAAAAATTACAATGATGCATACTTTTTAGCTGAACCAAAATTATTTATTCGTAATCATTATCCATTGGACACCACCTGGATGTTAGTGACAGAAAAACCGTCTCTATACAAATTTCTAAACAGAACCCTTATTTATAGTAGCTTCTATGATTTTAATATTGAACAAGTCCTACCGGAAACATTTAATGTCATAATTGAGAGAGGGAAACCCCTATTTATTCAGTTTAGTCAGCCTAGTGATGGGCATACGATAAACTTAATTATTAACGGACCTAAAGGAGTTGTTACGCTTACTCCACAATTAAAAAAGGAACCTAACGGTTTGAACATGATAGAACATTCATTCTCATCAAAGGGTTTACACACCCTTCATGTCTTGTTGAACAGTAGCTATGTTTTTACTTATTCGGTGTTGGTAAAGTAAAACCAATCCATTTCGCTTCTTTTAGAAAAGGGCTATTTTTAAAAATTGAACTTTCAATCTCTTTCCAACCCACCAGCTATTTCACGTGTCTAAGTAATCAGATAAAAAATAAGTCTATGCTCCGTAACCTTGTTTATTCTGTTTGCCTGTTCGCCATCCTGTTTAGCTGTGACGAAAAGACCCCTGCCTATACCGGTGAGTGCATTGCCGTAAGCTATTTGCGCGGTATTTGCGGACAGGCTGTGTTAAAAATCCAGGATCCAAAGTATTTTCATTTAGGGGAAGATGCCGATGGCGACACCAATGTTTTTCTGGCTGGATTGGAGTGCTTTACCGACTCCAATGTGCTTCAGAAAAACACCTTTTATGTTGAATTAAACCCGAATGATTTCAATACGAATTGTGCGGTTTGCCTGGCGGCTGTAGCCTATTCCGGCTCAAAGCAATATGCCGTGCGGGTACATGAAACCTGTTCAACACCCGGGTTCTGAAAAAACCGGTTCTCCTGAAGGACAAGGGTTCGGAAAAAGCACCCGTTAACTGCTGTGTTTTTAGTAGATTTTGTTCCCTTGTGCTTTTGGGGCCGGAATAAAATGGCCACCGAAGGCACAAAAATTGAAATACCGGGTATGGAATAACCATTCCTGATGCATCATAGCCTTACTAAACCTAACGGCTATGAATAAAACCCTACAACTCTCCATTCCCACACCCTGCACCGAAAACTGGAGTTCCTTCACGCCCAGTGAGCACGGTGGGTTTTGCAAATTATGTAATAAGGAAGTGATAGACTTCACCACCTGGACAGACGAACAGGTAAAAGATTATTTCAAAACCTTTCCGCAAAATACATGCGGGCGGTTTCGCCAACAGCAACTTGGTGTTTACGCCCTTAACAATGCATCAACCAAAAGCCCTCGTATTACCTGGCTTTCAGCCATACTTTCGGCAGGGGTAATTTTCTTCTCATCACGTTATGCGTATGCACAAACACTACCCAAACCACCAATTGAGCAAGTTGGCACACAAATCAACATCAACCAAAAGCCTGCACAAACTTTTCCAACCCTGCGTTTAAGCGGTGTTGTTACTGCGGCAGAAGATGGCTCACCACTGCCAGGGGTAAATGTATTTTTAAAAGGAACGGCAAAGGGTACCACCACCGATGCAACCGGTGCATTTGAGTTACAGCTTGAAAAACTTACCGGCAGCGAAGTGCTGATTTTTTCCTTCATCGGGTTGAAAACTGTTGAATACCCCATTACCGCGAATGCACCTGAAAACATTGTTATAAAAATGGAAATGGATCAAACTGTGCTTGGTGAAGTAATAATGATGGGTGGTGTTTGTGCCCGGAAAATCAGTGTAAGAAGGTTGTGGTGGAGAATTAAGGGGTTGTTTTATTAGCTGACAATTATCAGTGCTTCAGGCGTGTTCAAATCATAGCATTCATGCAGCCGCATACATTTCTTTCGATCGCATTCCGGTATTTATGCTCAACATGGACAACTCCAAAAAATTGGTTGGTATTAAAATGCTCCATACCATCATTTGGCTTTTCTTTAACATCGTGATTTTTTACCTGCTGTATGCCGTGCTCACCAACCGCATCGACCAGTGGGTGTGGATTGGATTGGGTGCTTTTTACTGGAAGGTATTGTGCTTCTTATCTTCAAAAACTTCTGCCCGCTTACATTATTGGCAAGGCGGTACTCTACATCAACCGAATATAACTTTGATATTTACATTCCCAATTGGCTGGCGCGATATAATAAACCATTTACACCGGGCTGTTGGTGGTGGTTATAGTGATATTGGTGTTTCAACTGGTGGGGTAAAGTGATTAAGATAATAAAGCAGCTCCTTTTCTTCTATGCTAAATCCTCTTCCAGTACTCTTCGCGATTTGGGAAATCCGTTAAATGAAATAAGGTATGAAGTACTTAACTGATACACTATTTCTACAATTCCTTGTGTGCCTGCAGGAATTATAATGTCAGCATATTTCTTTTGAACATTAAGTATTACAGTGTCACCAACTTTAAATCTCATAATATCAAGTAGCTAGTTTTTAATATTGTCAAATTGGCTTTTGTGTGCATCAAAGGCATCTTTGGTTACTTTCAATGCTGCTGTCTTTTTTGTCCCTTCTTTTCCAAGTAAATCTTCTTGCTGTTGCAAAATTATGTAGGTCATTTGCAATAAGCTTTCATTGAACAATAGAGCATTTTCTTTGTACTCTGCTTTTGCTTTGTTCAGTAGTTCCAATTCAGGCAATAAAGATACCTCTAACTCGCCCTTTTTTACAGAAACACCTGAAGTCATTGCCAAAAAATTAATTGATTGGATCAATCCTTTGAAGGTGGCTTCAACTACCTTAGTGGCATCTAAGCGGACCCCCTTAACCGTAAAGTGACCCTTATTCTCCATGGTGATGGCAATATCAGAATTACCCATAAGTGTGCGTACGATCGTTTTAGAATACGCTGATTTCCTATTTGCTTTGGTATGTACTGTGGAGAAATCATTTTTAACCTTCATCCTATTCCAAAATCGCTGTGGTGACTGAACTACAGATGATGCAAGTAGGTCATTTAATAACTCATCAACACTTAAAGACAATTCCCTTTCCTTCTCGGCAAAAAATAAATCAAATCCCTCAATTGGATGCCCGATTTCCATTTCAATGTCATTTTTAAGCTGAAAAAATGGTTCAACGCTATCTTCCAATTTGTTCTTAATAAGCAGATAGTCAAGTGGCATATTATCGCTTTTATAAGCTAATGTGTATTTGGCGAGAGCAATATTCACCTCGGCAGTAACACTGCTCAAGGTTTTGTCTATTGCCCTGTCAATGTTAGTGATTATTTCCTGCGTATCAGATTTAGCAATCACGTTATCAATTTCTAGTTTAGAAATTCCAGCCCTTACCAGTTTTTTTAAATCCGAACGATAGTTATCAAAAATATTCCTATCCAGGGCAGTCTTTAGCTTAACATATAATTGTTCAGTTTCCAATCTGGCAAAATCAGGCAATTTTCGTAGTGCCTCGCGGTTCAAAACATCTACACGTATTTTAAGTACAGAGCTACACCCTGTAAATAAAAGAATGTTAATAAAAAGGTAAATTTTTCCCATGATGACTACCTGTTTATTAATGAATTTCTATTATCCATAAACCACTTCTGGGCAACCCCTAGGTCAGTAAAATTTTGTGGGTTACCAAAATATTCAGCCGTTGCGTTTAAATATGCAAGCAACTTAATCCTGATTGATTCGGGGGATTCAGAGACAGTAATTGAGTTTAGATAGTTTTCACCCAGAATTATCATTCTATTACGCCTCTTCATTTCAGCATTTTCGCTAACTTTCATTTCTTCAAGCTCTATAAGTTTATCACGATTAATAATTCTCGCCAAATACAATTGTGTTTCCTTACTTTCGACAAAATTTCCAAACGCTGTAGAAATTGCATCGCTATTTGTTGAAAGCATAAGAACAAATTTTTTTCCATCAGAACCTATTGGTTCAATTCCTTGATTGGGTTGCTTAGAATCAAGTTGCTTCGACTCAAATTTTACACTTTGTGGCTGTTCAATCTCCCCGAAATAATAGTTGACTGCCTCTTCATCGAAATTACCGGATAGGTATCGTGAACTAGTCAAGAATGCATGCCCCTTAATCTGCAACCTATAGTAGTTAGGCGGGTTACCCGCCTTATCTTTAAAATAATGCATCTCTCGAATAGATTGGCATCCTGCTACCATTATAACAATTGCAAGGCTAAGGATAAATAGTGGAATTTGTGACTTCATAAAATTCTTAGTTCAACACCAACAACTAACATTGAAATACCTGGCAAAAAACATCTTTACCAAACTCCCTCATCACCAAGCTATACTTATCTCTTTTTTCTGTAACCTTATCAAAATCACCTTTCAAAAAAGCCAATACACGTTGCTCATCAGGAAAATTTTGAAGTTTTTCAACGACAAGGTTATGGATATCTTCAACCGTGCTGGTTTGGTATTGAGCATTTACCCTATCAATAAAATTCGAATAATTTCTAAACCAATGAACCTCAATTTTAGAAAGTAATGGCTCCTCTATAAAATGACTAAAAGTTTTGATACCTACAGGAAACGTTTTGTCAGGCCCGATGGAAAAGCTAAAAATCTTTAGATCAAAAAAAGCCTTTGTAAAAATCCCGATCAAAATAGCTTGCATTAAATGGTTTTCACTTCCCGGCAAAAAGATCACGTTTCCGAAAACCTCATTCTGTACACTCCAAAGTATTCCAGTACCTAATAAACCAAAGAATGCAGCATAGCCATATAATGCAGGAGATGATACTATAAAAGCCGCAATTTTTCGATACTTAATGTTAATGATCTCAAGAATTGAAAAGGTTCCTGCAAGCAAAAAAGCAATTATATAATATACAATATTTTCCATGGCTTATTTCTTTAGTTTATCCCATGCGTTGAATTTTCCGCCCCGTTGAACAAGATTCAAAGAGTTTCCCTCAATTTTTATTAAACCCAATTCTTGAAGTTTGAACCCTTCTTCTAATACTTGAGTTATTGTAGATCCTGTTAGATAAGCCATATAATCGGCTTCAACTGCATCTTTCTTTTCATGCAATACTTTCATTATTAATTTTCCAACGTCTTGTGGGGGCATCATATCATTATATTGCGTTTTGCTTACCTACTCTTCTCCGGATTTTCGGCTTACTCCGTTTTTTTTGTACACGTATCTATTCCTTAAAATTATCGGTAATCACAATAGGACATACCCGGCAAGCATTACCACCCCGCTGATGATACCATCTGCAATCTTGACGTATACCGCAATTCGGCAGGGCTTTCATTAAATTTTTCTCCATGTTTTGCAAAACATCTTCGATAATTCCGCAACCTGATCCAGTCCATTGGTGACATCCCTTTTCTAAGCAGCGGTTGGCAAACCGAAAACGTTTTTCAGCACTTCTACCTTGTCGCACTATTTCAACAAATTCATGGAAAACGGGGAGCGGCTGGCCAAGAAAATTTATCTGTCCTTGTTCGTTTACGAGACCGATGACTTCGGCACCCTCCTCGCAAACGGAACTAGGACAGGTTTTTGAATTTGAACCCAACCCTGTCACTTTCTCAGCGGTTTAAATGTGAGGGAGTTCTTAAGCTTTGCAAGGGAATCAAATCGTTTGATCCAGATTCCATACCATTCCCGCTTGGGAATTTTGGGGATTTGCTTCTCACCAAGAATTGCACTCAGATCAAGTCGGGCAACATGCTTTGCTATCACCGACTTGATCTCTTTGTCAATCGCACTCTTTTGGGCGCTGGTTAGTGGAATATCCAATACCACGTTGAATTTTGTAACTGCCATCTTCCTATAGTTATTTGCCTACTCTTCTTCGGATTTTCGGCTTACTCCGTTTATGTTAATTCAATGCGCTTCAGGACGGGGTTACCTTGTGCTTACTGATAAACCCTTCTATAAAATCCGTGCCCGCATACCCTGCGGTTAAAAATGCCAGCAGGGTTGATTTGTCGATCGTTTCAAGGTCTGTCATGTTAATAGCGGCCAGCACGCCTGCCACACCACCTACTGCAAAGGCTAACACCAGGCTAAGGGTAGTGCGCTTATAGTCAGGTGCCTCGCCCGAATCGGCTGCTTTTTTCAAGCCAATAATTACACGAAGTAGTTGGCCGACTGTGCCAACAATTCCGCCAAGCATTATCAATATCAGGTATTCCATAGGTTGTAATGGTTTTGCAATTGAAGTACGTGCGATAACAGGCGGTGGCGAAGAAGAAAAAACCAGTCGCTCCTCTCCTGCATCGGTATTGACGCGAGCATTTGTGTGCAGGTACTCTTCGGTAATGTCTTCAAAGCCGGTAACCGGGTGAATTTCCCAACAAGTGTGACGGTTATAACCTGGTACATCCCCACATTTTTCGGGATTGTAACTGCACGCATCCTTCTCATGTTCCGTATCATAAAAAAGCCAGCCGCTTATTCTTACTTTTTTACCCACGTAGTTTTGTATTTCACCATGTGTCCAGTCGATGCCCTGCTGGCGCATCAATTCGCGCAGGCGTGGTGTAATCTCTACGGTAATGGTTTTACCATCTTTAGGCTCATCGGGTGTAAGTGCAATCTCAATGTGCTGGTCGGTAAAGTATGTACTGGTGCTTTTGCAATTGCAGGTTTCCTTCGATCCCTTTTTTGCGGCATAAACAATAAATCCTTCTATGGTTGCCGCCTGGTTAACATTGAACTTATTTCGGTCGGGCTTACCCTCATTGGCCAACATAGCCTCTAAGGTGACGCTGTTATTGTAATCGGCTGCTGTTGGAAACGTGTAACGATTTTTGAGACGGTTTAATGCTTCAAGTTGCTGGATTCTTGCCGGTGAATTATTCTGACTTACCTCGCCTTCCATCGGGCAACCATTGTATATATCCAAGTTTTGCGCAGCAACACAGTAGGTCAAAAGCACTAGCAACAAGACGAGTCTTACTCTCATAGGTGGTTCAGTATCGCCTACTCTTCTTCGGATTTTCGGCTTCCTCAGTTTTATTGTTAAAGTTCAGCTCTCAATGTTTTGTAATCTTCCCAACAAAAACATTCTAAAAATTCAATTGCCTTTTGCGCACCCAGCACAAACAGTTTCTCTTTTTCCTTTTCACTCATTTCAAAATCCAGCCAGTTAAATTCCTGGTCTGCATCTATGCGGCAAATAAGTTTGCGGTACTCCGGGTTCTTCATCAGAAAGTCGTAGTCGTGGATCTGGCGCATGGTGCTGATCATTGCCCCGCTAAAGCTGAACAGGTTGTTAACCTTGCTATAGTTTTCGCGGTAAGCACTTAAGCGTACACCAAATGTTGGACGCGTAGGCAGTTTGCCATCGGTACGGTGAAACACATTGATGGGAAAGTTGCTGAGCATGCCCCCATCTACAAATTTTACAGCAGGGGGTATGGGGCCTGTGTAACGGGCATATTCATCCCACCATTTCGCTTGTTCGGGATGGTTGGGTATGTTATTGACCTGGTATGGCTCAAAGAAAAACGGTATAGACATAGAAGCGCGCACCAGTAGTGCCGGTGAAACGTTGCCAGGGTTGGCCCAGTACAAGTTGGCCATGCGTGGAAACTCCACCTTGGTATGGGTGGTGATGTCGGAGGTGATGATGACTAGTTTAGCCACGGCATTGCTTAAATCTTCTCCGCTCCGGTGGGTAAGCCCGGCAGGTAATATTTTTCTTCGGGCTTCCAGGTCGTCAAGTGTGGTAACGCCCGCCTGACGCAGGGCTTCGATAAGCCACCGTTCGAACAGGTTGCCGGGGTTGAGGCCCAGTTTGGTTTTGAGTATCCGCAACAGCTTCAACGCATTCAACGCGAGGGTTACTATTTTAAACGGAGCATTACGAATAAATTGCTGTACGAGTTTGCGTACGGAAGCATCACCATCCACAAATTCAATCAGGTTTTGGTTAGCCAGCAATTCCAGTATGCGCTCGGATTTGGCATCACTTATTTTTCCCAGCGAGGCCAACAGCAACGTGTTGATGGCTCCTGCCGAGGTACCGGCCAGGCTAAAGAAACGAATACCGGCTTGCTCCAACACATAGGTGTAACCCACCAAGGCAATGCCCAGCACGCCACCACCTTCCTGCACCAGATCGACATACTGAAAGCCTTCCCGATCAGTAACGTCACTGAAGTGCCTTCCTTTCAAACGTAGGAGACGTTCATATATATCGGTTTGTTGTAAAGCGGTTAGGTAGGGATTCATGTGCGAAGGGAATTACTATTGCACATGTCTTCATCTTCCCCCTCCGGGCCCCGGACGTTATGTCCGGGTTCGGGGGAAAGGAGCCAACTATTCCTATCGCGGAAAGTCTTGAAATACCATGAGAGGGTCCTGTAGTATAGCATGTAAGGCTTTGGCGTTTCGTTTCATCAACTTCACCTGCCAGCCCTTCTAAATTCTCTCAGTTCATAGACAGGCCTTGCACCAGGGCCAGCTTGTCTTCATGTTTAATCCGGTTAAGTGCCTCTTCTACCAGCGCTGCCAGCGACCGGCTGATTTCGCTGATCATCAGTAAACCACTAACACCCAGTGCGTGGCCGAGTCGTTCAACCTTGTGGTCAATTTCATCGGCCAGCATTACCAACGGAATGTCAGGATTGCGCGAATTCATACGCAGGGCGCGTGCCATTTCAAAACCGGTGATCACAGGCAGATCGGTACCACATATCACCATGTCGTAATGCGTCATCCGGGCTGCGAGGAGGCCATCCAAACCACTTTCGAAAAACCGGATATACGGATCGCGCTCACGGAGAACCCACTTGATACCTTTAAGCAGGCTTTTCTGCCTGTGAACCACCAGAATTTTCATAGAGAAATCCACTTGTAACCTAAAACTGTCGAGAAGTTCGGCAAAGCCGGAAACTTTAAAAACGGCCGAAAAAGGGCCTTTAGTGGTGGTAAAACCTAAGGTTAAGAAAACCGCTTAAAAAAATGCGGGTTGGGGGTAAGTAGTAAAAAGTCCGGCAGGACACTAGTAAAATTTGCGGGTAAAATTAGTATAAAGTGTCATCGGGCGGGTCAGGTCATCAGGCCGCTTTCGTAAGCAAATTTTACCAGCCCTACCAGGGTATGCACGCCTGCCTTCTCCATAACATTGGCGCGGTGGTTGCGTACAGTGTGCTCGCTAAGGCTGAGCTTCTCGGCAATCTGATGCAGGGTTAGCTCACGACAGGTAAGCCGCACAATTTCCTTTTCGCGCTCACTCAATTCAACCTTGGTGAACTCAGGCCGGTGGGAGGCCAGTTTGTTTTGCACACGCTTGCGCAGGATGGACACCACAAAGGCATTGTGGTAGAAGTCGTTATCGTAAACAGCGTAGATGGCTTTCTCCAGTTCATCAGGCTCTGTGTTCTTGAGCAGGAAAGCATGCGCGCCAATTTCAATCATGTGCAACACATAGCGTTCGCTGTCGTGCATGGTAAGCACAATAATTTTCACATCTGGGAATTTTGCCACGATTTTTTCACAGGTCTCCACCCCATCCATTACAGGCATTTGCAAATCCACCACCACCACATCAGGCGTTTCGTGCTTCATCAGCGTAAGCAATTCTTTTCCATTCTCAGCATCTTTCACCGTGCCTACGCGCACAAAGGATTGTATCAGACTCATCATGGCCTTACGGAAAAGCGTGTGATCGTCAGCCAGGTATACTTTAAGTTTTTTCATAGTTCCAACTCAATTCAACACGCGTGCCGTTGGGCACGGCAGTGGCATAGGTTAAGGTTGCACCCAACACACGTGCACGGTTTTCCAGGTTAAACAACCCTAACCCTCCCTGTTGTTTTTTCTTCTCTTCTACTGAAAAGCCACAACCGTTATCTTGTACGAATAATTTCAGTTCCGGTTTTCTCCAGGCCAGTGAAATGGTAATGGTGCTCGCGCCCGAATGCTTTATGGCATTGTTCACCAACTCTTGTGTGATGCGAAACACTGTTGAAGATTCGCGCAATGCAAGCGGTGAAGCTTCGCCTTCTTCCATAAAGGAAAAAGTTATTTCTGAGGCTTGTTGCAGGCGTTCGCAGAATTCGCGCAAAGCTGCACTTAAACCGTAATGCTCCAGCGTACTGGGCATTAAATCGCGGCTGATTTTACGAACAGATGAAATGGTTTCGTCCAGTACACTGCGGGTAAAATCCTGGTCTTCCGCTTTTCCTGAACGCAGCATATTGCCCATGCCCAGTTTAACGGTAGCCAGCATGGCACCCACGCTGTCGTGCAGGTCGGCTGCAATGCGCCTGCGCTCGTTTTCCTGCGATTCCAGCGCGGCTTCCAACATTTTTTGCTGATAGTCGGCCTCCAGTTGCTGCTTCTCCAATTGGGCACGCAGCACGCGTTTTTGGTATACAATCACAAACAAAACAATGGCCACCACCAGCACCAGCATGCCGGCTGTGCCCAACACGATCAGGAAGGCGACTTGATATTCCGGAGATCGATCCATAGCCCAATGAGTACCACCAGGTGTACCACAATGTTCAAGATGTTATGAAAACCCCAATAAACCAACAGGTTATTGTTTAAAACATTTACCAGGTAATCGGTAAATACAAACAGAAACAAGGCGCCCGAATGAAACAACAGGAAAGCCGTGTTAAACCAGAACATCGGTAATTGGTGCAGGTTGAGTGTAGGTAAATCGATCATTAACCGGTAGAAATAATGTATCGAATAGATAATGATAATGATGGCCGATAGGATGCTGGTGTAAGAGTTGATCTGCATTTTTTGAATGAAAAGCAGATTGATTACGGCAAAAACCGAAAAGGATACACAAAAAAAGTTGTAGACCAGCTTGTTCCTTTTACCAGTGGCGTAATAATAAATTAACCCAATAATGCAGAAGTAGACTATTTTATAAATTGACTGTGGCAGGTTGGGGTTTAGTTTAAAAATAAGGTTCATCACCATGGCCAGTAAATTGGAAATGAACCCCACCAGGAACGCCAAGCCAACAAGTTTGACAACCGTACTTCTAAAAGTAAATTTCCAAAAGGCTAAACCAGCAATAACAGCCGAAAGAGCTGTTTGAACATAAACCAGTGCTATATAAAGTTCGGTTGTCATTAACGCACTTATTCTTCATCGTCTGGAGGACACATTGGAGGACAAGGCCACGCCTGATCACCAATCTCCCCTCCGCCATTGCCTCCATCCCTCAATGCACTACTCTCCGGCCAGATGTTGGAGCCATCTTTGCGCACTCCGATCAAAAACATCTGAAGTTTGTCCTTGTCGTTTTCGTTGTTGCCCAGGTACACGCGCAGGCCCACGGCTTCAGGGTGGCGCATTATTTTTTCAACGATGTCGGTACCAAAGAAATAGGCGCGTATAGCATCCTTACCATGTATAGCGCGGTAGCGGGCCATCCATTTTTTTGCGGTAGCGGAATCGATAGGGCCGCCATCGGTTTTCTTATACTCTTGCTTGCTCATAAGGTGTGGGGGTTTGGTTAAACATGGTTTTAAGATAGGGAAAAGTTAAGAATACGCTTTGGCATGGGTACTCAATAAATGTACCTCTCGTGTCATGACCTCAACCCCAGGCATAGACACCGGTGCCGCACCTGCCCCCAACGGGAGGAATGCCGTTACACCCTAACTAAACTCAGATGTATTGTTTAAAGACCTTTTCTACATCGGCATAAAAGAGTTTCTCGTTTTTTTCGGCCAGGGAAGCCGAATTTGTTTCCCGAAGTTGAATGATCAGGTCGTTGTAATGCTTTAAATCTACTGGGTGGATGAGCATCTCTTTCAAATCGCGCTTGATGAACTCAATTTTCACATTTGTGAGCTCTTTGCGGTTGTACACTTCAGAAAAGTAGGAAATCAGAAAACGTTCGTCCAAAAAATCCTTGATCAGGTTGTTGCGCAGGGTGCGGATGTGGTCCAGAATGGCCTCGTCCGTCAGTCGCACCCCGGTGGTGTTTGCTTGTTGCATCGTTTAAAAAATTAAGTATTCAATACTACCCTAAAAATCCATTATTGTGAAGTAAAGGTTGTGAAGATTGCTGACAGCTTATGTCCTGAAAATGAACAATCGGGTTTGTATCACAACAAAAAAAGCAAACCTAAAGCTTGCAATTTCCGTTTAGTCCAATAACTTTGAAAATAAAAGTACTTTTAAATGAAAGAAATCCACGATTACCAAAGCGACATTGCTTCCATTCGTTCCGTTATGGAGCGGTCTGTTAAGTTTCTTTCGCTCAGTGGGCTTTCCGGGGTAATGGCCGGAATATACGCGCTGGTAGGTGCTACTCTGGTTTATTACCTCATCTATTACCCCTACTCCCCGTTTGGTTTCCGGTTTTACTATGTTAACGAGCAAGCCATCGTGGTAAAACTCATGCTGATTGCAGCAACGGTATTAATCCTTTCGGTTGTTACCGCATTTGTGATGAGCCAGCGCAAAGCCAAGCGCATGGGCACAAGCATCTGGAATAAGACCAGCAAAGAACTTCTACTTCAACTTAGTATTCCACTAGCCACCGGAGGGTTGTTGATCCTCATCCTGGTTTCACGCGGTTACTTTGGCATTGTGGCACCAGCTTGTTTGATTTTTTATGGCTTAGCCCTGATCAATGCCAGCGCCTTCACCGTAAGGGAAATACGTTACCTGGGTTTTTCTGAAATTTTAATAGGATTAATTGCCGCCCTGTTGCCGGGCTATGGCCTGATTTTCTGGGCATTGGGATTTGGTGCGCTGCACATTGTGTATGGATCGGTCATGCATTATCGTTACGATTCGTGAAAAATCCGTTTGAACAGTTGGATCGGGTATTGGAGCACCGTGTGCGGCTACAGATCATGTCGGTACTGGTAGCGAATGATTCGTATGACTTCAATTCATTGAAAGAAATACTGAATGTGACCGATGGCAACCTCGCCTCAAACCTCAAAGCGTTGGAGAAAGAAAAATACTTATCCGTTTCCAAGTCGTTTGTTGACCGAAAACCCAACACCAAATACAAGGCTACCGAAAAAGGAAGAAATGCATTTAAGAAACACCTTGACGCCCTGGAAGCCTTACTGAAAACACAACGCTAATTTTTTTCACTATATGCTTTGAATTTAAAAGTACTTTTAAAAAACAAACTATGGAACCAATTAAATCAACAAACCTCCTCGATCGCTTTAATCAGTGGCTGAAAGAATCGATCACCGTAAAACTAGTCTCCATCGGATTTCTAATTCTCATACTGTTGATACCAGCCGCCTGGATTGAGAACATGATGGAAGAACGCCAGCAACGCGCTGAATCAGTAATTGCTGAAGTGTCTAATAAATGGTCTGGTAATCAAACGTTGTCCGGACCAATTTTAGTAGTGCCCTACAAGCACCGCGAAACTATTAAAATCGATAAAGACCAGTTTGAAATAAAAGAGAGTACACGAAAAGCTTTCTTTCTTCCGGAAACGCTGGACATCAACGGCACAGTTAATCCCGAAAAACTTCACCGCGGAATTTTTGATGCCGTTGTGTACGAGTCATCCCTTACGATGAAAGCTTCCTTCAACAAACCCGATTTCAAACGCCTTGAAATCGCTGAAGACATGATTCTTTGGCCTGAAGCTCATCTGATCATGGCCATCAGCGATCTCCGTGGTATCAGTAAAAATCCACCGGTAATAAAATCCGGTAACCAAAACCTAACCTCCGAGCCTGCACAAAACATTGGTGTTTCTACCCACAAGTTTGAACGCCAGGTTCAACCACGGGCTTATGATGATGATAGCTCCTACTCCATTAAATCAGCAACCGGCATAGTTGCCCCACTAAACTGGAATAATGAAACTGATTTTATTTCATTGACTGAAATCAATTTTAATTTAAAAGGAAGCAGTCAGTTAAATTTTGTTCCCTCCGGAAAAACAACTTCAGTAAAACTCGGAGGTCCCTGGCCAGATCCAAGTTTTGATGGCGAATTTTTACCCGCCACACGCGAAGTTTCCGATACAGATTTTTCAGCCACCTGGAATATCCTCCACTTCAATAGACCGTTTGCGCAACAATGGAAAGACAGTCACCAGGATTTGGTTGGTTCTGAGTTTGGTTTAAAACTTTTAGTTCCTGTTGATCAGTACCAGAAAAGCATACGCACCGCCAAGTATGGCATCCTTATCATCATGCTCACTTTCGTTGCATTATTTCTGGTGGAGATCACACAAAAGATCAGGATACATCCGTTTCAATATATACTTATCGGGGCAGCACTCATTATCTATTACACCCTTCTGCTGAGTTTTTCGGAACAAGTTGGCTACAACGTAGCCTATTGGATTTCCTCAATGGCTACGGTGGCGCTGATCGCAGCATACTCAACATCCTTCCTGAGAAACAGGAGACTTAGTTTTATGTTTACCACACTGTTGGTCATATTCTACTCCTTCATCTTCATCATCATTCTTCAACAAGATTTCTCTTTACTGATCGGCAGTGTTGGCTTATTCCTGATTGTGGCTACGCTGATGTACTTCAGCAGGAAGGTGGATTGGTATAAAGGCAACCACTAGTGAGTGAACGAAACAGTAGAATATCTGAAACTACATACCTGCCTGCTGCACCATCCGGCAGGCAGGTAAACATAGGGCACATAGTTAATGGTTGAAAAAATCTATGTGTTCTATGTGCCTATATGATTGATTTAAAACTGTCAGGCTGAGCTTGTCGAAGACTGATAACTCCACATCATATTTCGACAAGCTCAATATGACATTGTTTTACTCCTTATCCAAAAACGGATATCGATAATCCACAGGCGGAACGAATGTCTCTTTTATTGTGCGCATCGACACCCAACGTAGTAGGTTTACTTTTGCCCCTGCCTTATCGTTAGTGCCCGAACCCCTGGCACCACCAAACGGCTGCTGACCCACTACGGCCCCGGTAGGCTTATCGTTGATATAAAAGTTACCGGCTGAATTGCTCAACTTCTTCGTGGCTAACTCAACAGCATAGCGATCTTTCGCAAAGATAGACCCCGTTAAGGCATAAGGTGAAGTACTGTCGACAAGTTCAAGCGTTTGTTCGAAATTCTCCTCGTGGTACACATACACTGTCAGCACCGGCCCGAAAATTTCTTCACACATGGTAATGGATGATGGATCCTTAGTTTCAATGATCGTGGGTTCAATGAAGTAGCCTTTCGATTTATCGTACTTGCCCCCGGCAATAATTTCGTTCATCAGATTTTTGCGGGCGGTTTCAATATAACCTGTAATGGAATCAAACGCTTTTTCATCAATTACCGCATTGATGAAGTTTCCGAAATCTTCGGTGCCGCCCATCTTAAAGGTTTTCAAATCTTCGAGCACATATTTTTTTACCTCACTCCACAAGTTTGAAGGAATGTAACAACGTGAAGCTGCCGAACACTTTTGCCCCTGGTACTCAAACGCTCCACGCGACATGGCCGTAGCCACTTCTTTGGCGTTTGCACTTTTGTGCACCATGATAAAATCCTTTCCGCCCGTCTCCCCCACAATGCGTGGGTACGACTTATACTTTTGAATGTTATTGCCAATCGTTTTCCACATGCCTTGAAACACTCCGGTGCTTCCGGTAAAGTGAATACCGGCAAAATCCTTGTGATTAAATATTACATCACCGGCATCAGGTCCACTTACATAAACCAGGTTAATTACACCATCGGGCAATCCGGCTTCTTTCAACACCTGCATGATTACATTGGCAGCGTAGATCTGTGTATTGGCAGGTTTCCATACTACGGTATTGCCCATCAGAGCAGCGCTCGTAGGCAAATTACCTGCAATGGCAGTGAAGTTGAATGGTGTTAGCGCAAAAACAAATCCTTCCAGCGGACGGTATTCCATCCGGTTCCAAATACCGGCAGACGACTCCGGTTGATCATGATAGATCTGACTCATGAAGTACACATTGTAACGCAAGAAGTCTATCAGTTCACAAGCCGAATCAATTTCTGCCTGAAATGCATTTTTCGATTGCCCCAACATGGTAGCCGCATTGATCTTATAGCGGTAAGGACCTGCGAGCAATTCAGCAGCTTTTAAAAAGATGCTGGCGCGGTGCTCCCAACCCAAATTTGCCCACAGTTCCTTCGCACCCAAAGCTGCATTGATAGCCTGCTCAACATGTTGTTTGTCACCAAAATGAAAATGACCGAGTATATGTTTATGGTCGTGCGGAGGGCTTAATGGTTTTTTATTGTCCGTACGAACTTCTTCTCCTCCAATGTACATGGGTATATCAAGCACCTGGCTGCGTGCTTCCTGAAGCGCTTTCTTTAGTAACTCACGCTCCTTGCTTCCGGGGGCATACGATAAAACAGGTTCATTTTTGGGTATGGGAACATTGAAAAATCCTTTTGGCATAACACGTAAAATTTGAAGTGGAAAATGTGTTCTAAACAGGCGCCAAAGTTAATCAAAGCAGCGTACAAAGCTCCTTTAAACTTCTGATTTCATGGTTTACCTCAGCCTCATGCTCAACTCCGTCCGGGTTAAACAATACCGCATCAATAGAGGCGTTTTTTGCCCCGGCAATATCGGTTAGCAGGTTATCGCCAATCATAATACAGGCGGTGGAATCAATACCATTCATATTCATGGCATACTGAAAAATTTCAGGGGCGGGCTTTTTGAAGCCCGCTTTCTGCGAGGTAACAATATGATCGAAGTAGGATTCAATTTTGGAGGTCAAAATTTTAATGCGCTGAATATCCTCAAAACCATTGGTGATTACCGTAAGTGCATACCGGTCGCTTAAATAATCCAATGTTTCCTGTGCATGCGGTATCAGGTGGCCTTTTCGTGGACATTCATTCAGGTATTGTTCCGAAAGAGTAAGTGAAAGTTCGTTATTCTTAATCCCTGATTTTTCTAAAATCTGTTTGAACCGTTCGCTGCGGATAACTTCACTGGTAATCTTACCGTGGTCATACAAATGCCAGAGCTGCCGGTTCACTTCCTTAAAATGCTTTAGAAATTCATCAAACGTAACAACACCTAAATTGTGCAACTGGTGTTGATTATATAATTCTATGAGTGTTTCGCGGGCATTGGTTTCATAATCCCAAAGGGTGTGATCCAAATCAAAAAAAATGGTAGTGTAGGAAGCAGTCATTAAACCAGATAACGATGGTGGTGTGTTGAAAAACTATTTAAGCCATTGCTCAGCCTGAATCTGGATTTTAGTAATGGCCAGTTCACGATTCGAGAACAGGGTTTTATAAAGTGTTTGATCATGCTGAAGCTGTTGGTCCTTATGCAGGAACTGAAAAATCTGGTTTACAATTTCATACACCTCATCTTTAACCTGATAAAACACCCAATGGTTATACCTGCGAAAGGAAAGTATGCCGGCATTTTTTAAATAGATAAGATGACGGGATGTTTTTGCCTGCGTAAATCCCAGAATATGCTCCAGATCGGAGATGCACATTTCGCCATTCTTAAAAATTAAATGCAGGATGCGCAGCCGCGATTCATCGGCACAGGCCTTAAAAATCTGTGAACCCAGCGTAAGATTAAAATTTTTTAACCGCATAGCAGAACTAAGCTAAACCGCTTATCATCTCAAAGGTATTGAAATTAGGCTGTTATACCTTGAATACCTATTTTTGAGGCCGGGGTTGATTCAAAACTTGAGCAATGGTGAAGTATCGTTTCGTTTTTCTTATTTCGGCATTCTTCATGCTGTGTTTGTACGCTTTCCCATCGTTTTCGCAAAGCCAGCGCAGGATTATTCAGCTCTCCGGTGTAGTGCTGGCCGAAGAAGATAATGGACGTGTTGTACAACTACCCGGAACGCACATTTATGTGCCCAAGGCAGGGCGCGGAACGATAACCAATTCGCTTGGCTTTTTTTCCATGCCCGTATTGGCAGGTGACAGTGTTATCATCAGTTCGGTAGGGTATGAACGACAACATTATATCGTTCCCGATCACACCAGCGAATACCTGACCATTGTTATTGAAATGGTGCAGGATGTTACATTTTTAAAGGAGGTTCAGGTAATGGCCTTCCCTACGGAAGAAGTTTTCAAAGAAGCGATACTGGCACTAAACATTCCTACCGATAACAGTAAAATCGATCAGAAGAATTTAAACCAGGAGTTACTGGCGCTCATGCTCAAGACCACCCCTATGGATGGCCCCATGAACCAGCGTTACTACCTCGACCAATGGGCGGCCTCACAAAACAACCGGTTCGGGCCGGTGATGAATCCGTTTTTGAACGTGTTTAACTGGGCCAAATTTTTCCAGTCGCTGAAACAGGACGGGAAGAAAAAATAAAACCGGAAGTTTTAACGCTACCCTAATCTCTCTATCCAGCGTACTGTTTCTGTAGCCAGCAGTGGCAATGCATCTGATTTAGGAATATAAAAAGCATGGTTCGCGCGTTCCATCGGAACAAGAATTGCATCAGGCAATTGTGCGCAAACTTCGGTGATCAACGACCAGGTGGCTAACTCATCACGTGTGCCCTGCAGAAACAACATGGGTACCATTACTTTTCTAAGATGATCGGCTCTTTCAATACCCGGCTTACCGGCAGGATGTAATGGAAAACCAAAAAAGACCAGGCCCCTTACAAAATTAAACTGCTTTGTGGCCAATAATTGTGAAGACATACGACCACCAAATGATTTTCCTGAAGCAAAAACCGGCACATCCGGAAACAATTTATGTACTTCATGAAGGGCGGCTTCAACCGTTGCATGCGCTACAGCCGCAACATCAGGTCGTCTCTTCTTTTTCTCCATATATGGAAAATTAAAACGCAACGTTCCGATTCTCTCATTAGCCAACGCTTTCGCCAATCCAACCATAAACGTATGGTTCATACCAGCACCCGCACCATGTGCCAATGTGAATATGTGGTTCATTTTATCGGGCACCTGCAATTCAGCCGAAACCGATCCGATGGATTCAGAGACGTGAAGTAAAAGCGAACGGGTTTTCATCTGTTCAACTCTTCTAAAAGGTCATTCAGATTCAATGGCTTTGTAAACATCTCAATTGAACCATCAGTTTTCTGTGGCCACTGTTCACGGGGTTTATCCCAATATAGCTCTACCCCATTTCCATCGGGGTCATCCAAATAGAGTGCTTCCGATACTCCATGGTCGGACGCACCGGTAAGCGGATATTTATGTTCCCGTAAACGATTCAAGATTACCGCAAGGTCTTTACGAGTCGGATAAAGTATGGCTGTATGAAACAAGCCTACTCCATAGGGTGATGCGGGTGGCGCCCCCTCGCTTTGCCACGTATTAAGGCCAATATGATGATGATAACCACCTGCAGAAATAAAGGCAGCCTGATGGCCATACATAGTGATCAATTCAAAACCCAACAAATCACGATAGAATTCAAGTGCACGGTTTAAGTCGGACACTTTAAGATGAACATGGCCAATGCGGGCTTGCGAGGGAATACTGTATTTATTCATATCTCAGATTTAATTTAATAGGATAAGTTAAATCCATTTCATTGATCCGGAACCATAGACTTTAATAATTCGTAACCGGCAGGCCTATAAAAATCTCAATCTTTTAACTTTGGGAGTTCACACCATACTTAGTAATATTGCAGCCCATTTTGGGAGTTCGAGGTGTAGCGCAGCCCGGTTAGCGCACCACGTTAGGGACGTGGGGGTCGGAAGTTCGAATCTTCTCACCTCGACATTCGTAGGTTCAGTTTTAATGCTGAACCTTTTTACGTTTGAACCACCGCGTTACATTTCAGGACCTTAAGCGAATGGACAGGTGGTGACTACGAACCCTTCGGAAGTTCCCTGCCTGCCGAAGCGGCAGCGCAGGCAGGGAATCTTCTCACCTCGACATTCGTAAGGTTCAGTTTTAATGCTGAACCTTTTTACGTTTGAACCACCGCGTTACATTTCAGGACCTTAAGCGAATGGACAGGTGGTGACTACGAACCCTTCGGAAGTTCCCTGCCTGCCGAAGCGGCAGCGCAGGCAGGGAATCTTCTCACCTCGACATTCGTAAGGTTCAGTTTTAATGCTGAACCTTTTTACGTTTGAACCACCGCGTTACATTTCAGGACCTTAAGCGAATGGACAGGTGGTGACTACGAACCCTTCGGAAGTTCCCTGCCTGCCGAAGCGGCAGCGCAGGCAGGGAATCTTCTCACCTCGACATTCGTAAGGTTCAGTTTTAATGCTGAACCTTTTTACGTTTGAACCACCGCGTTACATTTCAGGACCTTAAGCGAATGGACAGGTGGTGACTACGAACCCTTCGGAAGTTCCCTGCCTGCCGAAGCGGCAGCGCAGGCAGGGAATCTTCTCACCTCGACATTCGTAAGGTTCAGTTTTAATGCTGAACCTTTTTACGTTTGAACCACCGCGTTACATTTCAGGACCTTAAGCGAATGGACAGGTGGTGACTACGAACCCTTCGGAAGTTCCCTGCCTGCCGAAGCGGCAGCGCAGGCAGGGAATCTTCTCACCTCGACATTCGTAAGGTTCAGTTTTAATGCTGAACCTTTTTACGTTTGAACCACCGCGTTACATTTCAGGACCTTAAGCGAATGGACAGGTGGTGACTACGAACCCTTCGGAAGTTCCCTGCCTGCCGAAGCGGCAGCGCAGGCAGGGAATCTTCTCACCTCGACATTCGTAAGGTTCAGTTTTAATGCTGAACCTTTTTACGTTTGAACCACCGCGTTACATTTCAGGACCTTAAGCGAATGGACAGGTGGTGACTACGAACCCTTCGGAAGTTCCCTGCCTGCCGAAGCGGCAGCGCAGGCAGGGAATCTTCTCACCTCGACATTCGTAAGGTTCAGTTTTAATGCTGAACCTTTTTACGTTTGAACCACCGCGTTACATTTCAGGACCTTAAGCGAATGGACAGGTGGTGACTACGAACCCTTCGGAAGTTCCCTGCCTGCCGAAGCGGCAGCGCAGGCAGGGAATCTTCTCACCTCGACATTCGTAAGGTTCAGTTTTAATGCTGAACCTTTTTACGTTTGAACCACCGCGTTACATTTCAGGACCTTAAGCGAATGGACAGGTGGTGACTACGAACCCTTCGGAAGTTCCCTGCCTGCCGAAGCGGCAGCGCAGGCAGGGAATCTTCTCACCTCGACATTAATCAAAAGCCTCAGGTTTCTTCCTGGGCTTTTCTATTATAGGGGTGCTATTAATGAAACACAAGGTATATTTACTTCATGGAAGTCCCTATTCATACCATTCATCTCTTTCCAAAACTCAATGAAAAACTCATCGAACTGCTTCGCTCGCTAACACCAGAAGAATGGAGTAAGCCAACATTAGCGAAGCAATGGACGGTAAAAGACATCGCTACCCATTTGTTGGATATTAATCTTAGGGTGATCTCACAAATGCGCGATCACTATGTTGGTGAACCCCCCAAAAAAATTGAATCGTATCGGGATTTAGTCGATTATTTGAACAGGCTCAATGCCGATTGGGTTAAAGCCACCAAAAGGTTAAGCCCGGGTGTACTTATAGAACTATTGGAGATTACCGGAAAGGAGCACCATGAGCAATTGAACAAACTTGATCCATTTAAGCCAGCCCTGTTTGCCGTGACCTGGGCTGGCCAAACCGAATCACCCAACTGGTTTCACGTTGCCCGCGAGTACACCGAAAAGTGGCACCACCAACAACAAATCCGGGAAGCCGTTGGTAAACCCGGTATCATGACAAAAGAATTTTATTCACCACTTATTGAAACATTCATGCAGGCATTGCCTTACACTTATCGGAATACAAAAGCGGAAAACGGAACATGTATCCGCGTATCGATAACATCAGAAATTGGCGGTACCTGGTATCTGCAAAAAGAAACAGCCGGCTGGCGCATGACTAATGAGGGTTGTGAAGTAAATACTGAAATTTTCATCGACCCCGATACGGCCTGGAAACTATTTACCAAGGGACTTTCGCCTGCCGATGCCGAAAAAAGAATTCAATTTGGGGGTGATTTTTCCCTTGGCAAGCCAGTATTATCCATGTTGGCTGTAATGGCATGATCCTATCAAAAGTTTGGGTATTGTTTGAGCAGCCGTTGACCGCTAAAACAAAAAAGCCATTTCGTGCATCAATTGCATGAAATGGCTTCAAAAAATTAAAAGGTTGTGGAGCATATCGGAGTCGAACCGATGACCTCTACAATGCCATTGTAGCGCTCTAGCCAGCTGAGCTAATGCCCCTTTAATGAGTGGGCAAATATATTTCAATTTATGAACCGTGCAAAAACATCCTTATTGCATGTGGTTTTTATCCACATACTCCCGGAAAGCCTTTTTATAGCTATCGCTTATGGGTATCATGGCCTGCCCTATTTGCACATCGCTTTTATGTACGGCATCAATGGCCTTAAACGCTATAATGTACGAATGGTGCACCCTTATAAATTTATCGGCAGGTAATTGTTCTTCAAGGACCTTCATCCGCTGCAGGGTGGTTATCTTTTTTTCGCGGGTATGAATGGTCACATAGTCCTTCATACCCTCTACATACAATATATCGTCTAATTGCACCTTCACCATTTTTGTACCGTCCTTGACAAAAACAAAGTCAGGTTTCTCTGGGCCGGGTTGCGAAATCAAGGGTATAGTAGATTGATGTGCAAGTTGATGGCGTTGCATGGCCTTATCCACCGCTTTTAAAAAACGTTCAAGGGTAATGGGCTTAAGCAGGTAATCTACCACGTCCAGTTCGTACCCTTCAAGGGCATATTGCGAATAGGCGGTTGTAAAAATTACCAATGGTCGTTTCTGTAAAATTTTCAAAAAGGTAATTCCGGTGATTTCCGGCATTTGTATATCCAGGAAAAGCAAATCTACTTGTTGCTTGCGTAGGATTTCCATGGCATCCATCGCGTTGGAACAAGCTTCCACTAACTTCAGTGAGGGCACCTTCTTCACATAATCCACCAGCAGGTTGCGGGCCAGCGGTTCATCTTCAACAATTAAACAGGTTAGGTTCACGAAAGTGTTATATCCAGTTGTACAGCGTAACGGTCGGGCTCATCTTTGGTCAACAGGGTATACAGGCCGGGGTAACTCAACTCTAACCTGCGCTGAACGTTCTGGAGCCCTATCCCTGACTTTCCCTCTTTCGAATCGGCAGAAACAGGGGCCTTACTGTTTTCAACCCTGTAAGTACATTGCTTACCTTTCATGACTATGGAAATGTTTACCCAAGCCCCGGTGCTTTTGTTGTTCACACCGTGTTTAAAAGCATTCTCCAGAAAGGTAATAAAAATGAGCGGGGCAACCATAATATTTTCGGTTACCCCCTCAATGGTAAACTTGATGGGCACCTGGTTATTCAGGCGCAACTGCTCCAGGCTTATATAATTTTGCATGTATTCGATTTCCTTGCTCAGCAGCACCTTCTCATGGTTCGATTCATAAATCATATACCGCATCATCTGCGATAGCTTGGAAATAACTTCGGTGGTGTTGTCGGATTTAGAATAAGCCAGGTAATACAAGTTGTTTAAGGTATTGAAAAGGAAATGCGGGTTTATCTGGGCCCTTAAAAAATTAAGCTCGGCATAAAGCTTTTCATTTTCTACTTCTTTCTTCCGCGCTTCCAACTCAAACCATTCGGCAGCAAACCGCAACATACTCACAAATATGGTAATGAATAAAGCTATTGCGGCCACCTGAATAACATACATGTGCGAACTGAAAAACTCAGCGCGGGGTGAACCCCCCATTAACATGCGCTGCACATAAACACGAAACGCAACCAGTAAGGCAAACGGGATAACAAACTCCAATAAATAGCGCCAGATTTTCTTATGTTGCAAGAAGCGCGGAAGAAAAAGGAAGTAATTGAGATAGGCTATGGCAAACGTAAAAACAAACTGGATGCCTGTAAACAAAAGCCCCCGGCTCCAATCGTAACCCCGCACTTGCGAATAGAAGCTTGCCGAATAAATATTAAATGACAGGTATACACACCAAAATAACAGGTGCAACACAAATATCCGGTTACGCTGAAAGTACGTTTGCATGGATAACAAATTAATAATATGCTGCTGACTCAAACAGCAACCAAAAACAAAAGTAGCCGCCTTGCCGTGTTGATTATACCGATCAGCGTCAATTTTATACCGTTTGGCACGATCAATCGACACATTCAAGCCTGATACCCACCATCTCGATCAGTCGTAAAAGCACCGGTTTTATCGATAGAAAAACAGTAACGGTCTAATAACCAAACGGTAGCGGAAACTTTATCCTTCTTTTGCAGTTTAAAATGTGCTGGCAGCGTTGCCGAATTACTTCAATCCCGAAAATGAACCGTTAAATCATGAGAAAACTCACTTTTTTACTGCTTGTTCTCGCCCATGCGACCTTCGCCCAACAACCGGCCGAACCAAAAGGCAACGGTAAAATAACCGGAACGATTACAGATGCCTCCACGAAGGAAGCCGTGGAGTTTGCCACCGTTGCCCTGGTAACTGCCGATGGCAAAACCATCGATGGCACTGTGGCTGACTTAAAAGGAAAGTTCACCCTTAACAAGGTTCCATCAGGAAAGCACACGCTGGTTATTTCTTTTGTAGGGTTTGAATCAAAAAGTATTGCGGTTGAAATCAGCGATAGGAGGAACACCATTGATATTGGTACCATTGCACTGACGGCTGAAACGAAGATGCTAAATGAAGTAGTGGTTGAAGGCCAACGTTCAATGGTTGAAGAGCGTGTAGACCGTACCATCTACAATGCCGAAAATGATAACACTACCCAGGGTGGCGATGCTACCGATGTATTGAAGCGCGTACCCATGCTTACGGTTGACTTTGAAGGAAACGTATCGTTGCGCGGGAGTCAAAATGTGATGGTGCTGATCAATAACAAACCTTCTACCATTATGGCAAGCAGCGTAGCGGATGCCTTAAAACAAATTCCAGCTGAGCAAATCAAATCCGTTGAAGTGATTACATCTCCTGCTGCAAAATATGATGCTGAAGGTACCGGTGGGATCATCAACATCATCACCAAGAAAACCACCCTGGAAGGTGCCACCATGAACATTAACAGCAGTGTTGGCTTCAGGGGTTCTAACCTAGGGCTAAACGGCAACTACCGGACAAAAAAACTCGGGCTGACATTAGGTGGCTGGAGCCGATCCAATTACAATATCAAAGGCGCCTTCTCAAACGAACAAACCACAGGCAACGTATTAAACCTGCAACGTGCCGATACACGCAACCAGAATCTTTTTGGAAACGTAAACCTTGGCTTTGATTATGATATCAATAAATACAATTCGTTAACAGGATCGGTACGTTTAGGTGCCCGCAATGGAAGAAACTATCAAGACGGACTTTTAACACAGCGTTTCACCAACAACATTCTTGGGCCTTCAAGTTTACGTAACGTAAGCACTGAAGACCTTTCCAATAATTTAGACCTCAATCTTACCTACACCAAAACATTTGATAAGCCGCAACAAGAATTAAGCGTGCTTGGTTTGTATAGCCGCAATAACCGTAACAATAATTTTTCTAACTTTTTTGTGGAAGAGAACGAACTCCCCTCTTCCATTGCCTTCAAAAACCTGAACGACAGCTACAACCAGGAAGCAACGGTTCAGGTAGATTATCAAACACCGATTGGTGAAAAGCAGATTGTTGAAGTGGGCGGCAAAAACATCTGGCGCCAGGTGTACAGCAACTTTCTTACGTTTGCTGACCTTGACGGAGATGGCGTTTTCACTGAGTCTAACAGCAGCGAGCTCAACAACAACCTCAACTACGACCAGAACATTACAGCCGGTTATCTTTCATACACACTTAATACAAAAAGCGGTTACGGGTTTAAAACCGGTGCGCGCTATGAATACACAACCATCAATGCCTTCACACGGACTGAAGCAAACATCAATATACCCTCATACGGTTTGTTCGTACCCAGTGTAAACGTCTCGAAAAGGTTCAAGGCCAGTACCGTTAAAGCGGCATACAACAGGCGTATTCAACGTCCGTCATTACAATTTTTAAACCCGAATATCCAGGCTGCCAACCCGCTTAACGTTACCATCGGTAACCCTGAGCTGGAACCGGAGTTCACCGACAATTTTGAATTGTCCATCAGCAAACCTATCAAGTCTACATCACTATCGGTTTCCACCTTTGCCCGAAACACAAACAACTCGATCCAGCGTATCCGTGAAATCAAAGGCGATACCATCTTAACAACTTTTAAAAATATTGGTAAAGAGAATGCTTATGGATTAAGCCTGAATGTGAACGTGATGGCCGGAAAACTTACTTTGGGCGGTGGGGGCGATGTTTACTATGCCACGCTTAGCAACAACGACCCGAACCCAGAATATTCAGCATCCAATGATGGGGTTGTTTATAGTGGCCGATTGTTTGGCGGGTACCAATTAAAAAATAACTGGGCCCTTCAGGCTTTTGGATTTTACCGTGGCCGCCAGGTACAGTTACAAGGTTTTCAGGGAGGGTTTGGCGTATACAGCCTATCGCTTAATAAAACCTTTAAAAATAAGAAAGGCAACATCGGCTTTGGTATTGAAAACTTCCTGCAATCGTCCATGAAAATTCGCAGCGAATTGAATACCGTTACCATTAACCAGCGAAGTGTAAACGAACTCTACAACTTCAATGCAAAAATCAACTTCAGTTACCGCATTGGAAAGATGAGCTTTGAGCAACAGCAACGCGGCAGGCGATCCACCAGGCGCTCCATTAATAATGACGACATGAAAGACGGTGGCGGCATGGATATGGGCGGTGGCATGAACGAAGGCATGCAACAACAAAATGGTGGCGGCCTGCGTATGGGCGGTGGCATGCCAGCGGCATCAACAGCCAAGCCTGTACTGCCAGAGGCTGCCACGGATACTGTTTACCAGGCCGAAGGGAATTGGGTGTATACCGTAGAAGGTGGCCAACCCGGTGGTGGTGGCAAAATCACCATCATAAAAGATGGTGATGCTTACAGCGGTACCATTAAGAGCGATCGTATGCCACAGGAAGTAAAACTTTCAAAAGTAACGGTAGAAGGGAACAAAGTTTACTTTGCCTACACCATGAACTTTGGCGGTAACGAAGTAACCATTGATTGCACAGCCGTGATCAATGAAAATGAAATGACCGGTAACATGAACATCGGCACTTTCAGGAGTTTCCCGATCAAGGCAACACGCGAATAATAAATCAGGCAATAGTTAAAGGCAGTAGGCAACAGAATACCTACTGCCTTTTTTAATTTCTGGGCATCCATCCTGACTTAAACTTTGGTTGCCGGTGGGTATTTTTAATTTCCCAGTGCTTCCACAACCTTCCTTACCCGTTCGGCATTAGCAACAAACTTTCCCGTTTCTTGTGGCAGTTTATCGGTAAACCGGATAGTACTATTAAAGGTTGAGGGCTGAAATTGCCGGGCAGAAAAATGGATTTCCTTTGCACCGGTTTGATCAACAATATGTTTTGCGTTGGTTTCATTAATGCCGGCACCCGGCATAATAGAAATTCGATTAGCCGCTTTTTGAACCAATTGCGTCAATAAGCTTATACCATCCGGTGCTGTTTGGGCTTGCCCTGATGTAAGGATGCGGTCAAACCCAACTTCAACACAAGCTTCCAGTGCTTCAAACGGATCGCGTGTAACATCAAATGCACGGTGGCACGTTACTTTCATCGGGCGGGCTGCATCAATTAATTTCTTGCAGCGGTCTTTATCCAGTGTTCCATCAGGTTTTAGGATACCAAGCACCACACCATCCAGGCTTGCACGCTTGCACATTTCAAGATCGCGTTTCATAGCATGATACTCGTATGCCGAATAAACAAAATCGCCACCGCGGGGACGGATCATGGCATATACATCCATGCTTACTGCTTGCCGTACAATTTCCATTACACCAAATGAAGGTGTTGTTCCTCCCTCAGCCGGATTGTCGCATAATTCAATCCGGTCGGCTCCACCCTTTTGGGCATTTATGGCGGATTCGATGTTATAGACTACGATTTCTACTACTACCGACATTTATTCAATTATTAAAATGGCCCCCGGTCACCAGTCACGGGTTCAAAGTATGTTAACCATTAAATGTTAACCCTTAAAAATAACTCCCTGATCGGATAACGGTATGTATTTGATCTGATGTTGTGAGTGTATATTCAAAAACATCGTTCGTTGAATATGCGCCAACCTCCCCGTTCACACTTAATGCCAAAAATGCCACACTCAGTTCTTTGGCTTTTTCTTCACCTCGTTTCCTGATCAACCGTTTAATGGCTTCTTCGCAGGCCGCTTGCGGTGTTAAACCCTGGCGCATCAATTCCACTATGCTATTGCTTCCCGCTATCCTTATCATTTCTTCGCCTAAGCCCGTTGCCGTGGCGGCACCCACTTCACCATCAACATAAAGTCCGGCTCCAATAATCGGTGAGTCCCCAACACGACCGTGCATTTTAAACGCCATACCACTGGTAGTACAGGCTCCTGATAAATTTCCTTGACTATCTAAAGCTAAAATACCAATGGTGTCATGCTGCCCCGGATTATGGTAAGGTTTATATTCCGATTTCTTCAGCCACTCTTTCCACTCCTTCTCTGATTCTTTAGTCAGCAGTTTTTCCTTCTTGAACCCCTGCGAAGCAGCAAATTGTTCTGCGCCTTTTCCAACCAGCATAACGTGCGGTGTTTTTTCCATCACAGCCCGTGCGATAGAAATCGGGTGTTTGTAACCTTGTACAAAAGCCACGGCCCCGCAGTTACTTTTTTCGTCCATAATGCAGGCATCCAATGTTACACAGCCATCGCGGTCCGGCAGCCCGCCATACCCAACGGAAGTATCCTTTGGGTTTGCTTCCGGTACACGCGCTCCTTGTTCAACTGCATCCAACGCGCGACCGCTTGCCGCCACCACTTTCCATGCAGCCGCATTGGCATCGGGGTTTCGCCAGGTGGAAATAACAATAGGTCTACCAGCGACTGGAAAAAAAGCAGATGCACTGTGAATGGATAGTGCCGTAGCTGAAAGTGCGGTTAATTTTAGAAAATCCCTTCGGGACGTTGCAACTGAAGGTTTCATTATATTTTATTGATCAGGTAAGATAGCAAACATCAGGAACACCCATGCATCGGTATTAATCAATCAACCTGCGGGCAGTCCTGAACCGTTCGATATAGTAAGCAGAATAAATGTTATCTTCCACCACACCCAAACTGGTAGAGGCATGAATAAATTTTATGTTGTCCCTGGCCTTTTTTTCGGTAACCAAGCCAACATGGGTAATTTGCCTTTTCTTTTTCCCCGTAGCAAAAAACACCAGGTCACCGGGCTGAAGCTCTTTTAGCTTAACTTCCTTGCCCACTTTACTCTGCCCTTCTGCGCTGCGGGGCAACTCCACATTTAAGGTACGGAAAGAATGTATGGTTAAGGCTGAACAGTCCATACCTGACCGTGTCGTACCTCCATAGCGGTAAGGCGTGCCCGTATAGCTTCGGGCAGTTTGAATAACCTTGTCAACTTTCTCATCGCGTACCCTGGCTTTGTGTGAAGCACAAGATGTAAAAAACAGAATGGCGAGCAGAAAAAGTAACTGAAAAGGTTGCTTACCTTTACGGCAAAAAATCAGCATCCTTGAACCGTTTAAAAAATTATTTTCCAAATATATAAAACGCATGGCATTTCCTGAAGTAAGTATTG
The DNA here is from genome assembly GCA_025808415.1 of Cyclobacteriaceae bacterium. Classification (NCBI taxonomy): domain Bacteria; kingdom Pseudomonadati; phylum Bacteroidota; class Cytophagia; order Cytophagales; family Cyclobacteriaceae; species Cyclobacteriaceae bacterium. The sequence goes on along the minus strand of CP075525.1, from coordinate 1,148,054 downwards.
ACATCCTGAGCGAATTTGAGGCCATTATCGGCAAAGAAAACGTGATTCTTGATGAAGAAAGGCGCCAGGAGTACGCCCATGACAAAACTGAAGATTACTTTTTTCTGCCATCACTCGTGTTGAAACCCGGCACTACTGACCAGGTAAGCCGGATTATGAAAACCTGTAACGATCATCATATTCCGGTGACGCCCCGTGGGGCAGGAACAGGGCTTGCCGGGGCTGCCTTGCCTACCCATCATGGCATTGTACTCTCGATGGAACGCTTCAATAAAATTTTACTGATCGATGAACTAAACCTACAGGCTACCGTAGAACCTGGCGTAATCACCGAAGTGTTTCAAAATGCGGTTAAAGAAAAAGGATTATTTTACCCACCCGACCCGGCCAGCAGTGGCTCATGCTTTTTGGGTGGCAATCTTTCGCAAAACTCCGGTGGCCCTAAAGCGGTGAAGTATGGTGTTACCCGCGATTATGTTTTAAACCTGGAAGTAGTATTGCCTAATGGTGAAATTATATGGACGGGTGCGAACGTCCTAAAAAATTCAACAGGCTATAACCTTACACAACTCATGTGCGGCAGTGAAGGAACGTTGGGCATCATTACCAAAATAGTTTTTAAGCTGCGTGGGTATCCGCAGAAAAATGTACTCATGCTCATTCCGTTTGTTACCAATGAAGAAGCATGCCGTGCCATTGCTGCCATTTTTACTGCAGGCATTCAGCCTTCGGGCATGGAATTTTTTGAACGTGAGGCCGGTATAAAAACTTTCGAATATTGCGACAAGGTGTTGGGCAGCCCGGTAACTACGCAACTACCGGAAAATATGAATGCTTATTTATTGTGCGAACTGGATGGCAACGATGAGGAAGTGCTGATGCGTGATGCCGAGCGTGTGATGGGGGTTGTTGAAAAATTCCAGTCGGGTGAGATACTTTTTGCCGACACGGCAGCCCAAAAAGCCGAGTTATGGAAGGTTCGTAAAAATATTTCACCGGCAGTAAACTGGTATACGCTCACCAAGAGTGACGATGTGGTAGTGCCGCGCGCCAATCTCCCAAAACTCATTTCGGGCATCAAGCAAATCGGAAAGGCTTATGGTTTCAATACCGTTTGCTTTGGGCACCTGGGCGATGGAAACCTGCACGTGAACATTCTCAAAGAAAACATCAGCGATGAAGTTTGGGAAACCAAAATACCCGAAGGCATTGGCGAGATTTTTAAGCTTACCGTGAGCCTGGGCGGAACGTTATCGGGCGAGCACGGCATCGGTATTGCCAAACGCCCTTATATGCCCTTGGCCATGAAGGAAACAAACCTTGAATTAATGCGTGGCATTAAGCGTGTGTTTGATCCGAAAAACATTCTCAATCCAGGTAAAATTTTTTAAGTTGGATGTCCAAAATACATCCTTATGAAAATAACTTCTCTTCTTGTTTCATCCATCATGCTTTTGGCCTGCGCATCAAACCAACCAGGTAGTGAAGTACAGCAGGCAACTAAAGTTGAAAGCCTCAATCTTTTCGATGGCCATTCCTTAACGGGTTGGCGCATCTTTAAAAACAAAGAAAATAATTCATGGGAAGTGGTTGATGGAACGCTGCATTGCAAACCCTTTGCCGATACCGGGGCAAATTTCCGTTCGGACCTGATCACCGAAGAACAGTTTCAAAACTTTGAACTCACATTTGAATTTAAAATAGCCGCCCAGGCCAACAGCGGGGTAATGTTTCGTGTTAGCGAAGACTACGATCAAACCTATTCTACCGGCCCGGAATACCAGATTATTGATGACACCGGCTACCCCGGCCAGCTTGCCGAAGAAAACAAAACCGCATGTAACTACGCTATGCATGTTGCCGAGAACAAAGTCCTAAAACCCATTGATGAATGGAACGAAGGAAAAATTGTAGCTGACGGAAATCATATTAAGCATTGGCTGAATGGTACCCAGGTGGTAGCGTATGAACTTTACTCGACAGATTGGACAACCCGAAAAGAAGCCAGCAAATGGAAAGATTTTCCGGGTTATGCAACCGTTAAAAAAGGTCACATCGCTTTACAGGACCACGGCAATGAGGTGTGGTTCAGGAATATCTCCATTAAGGTACTGGACTAAACCGCCATTGCATCAATAATGTTAACTTTAAGCCCACACTAACTTTCTAACCTTATGAAACCCTATTTAATTTTAACTATAGCTTTGTTGCTGGTTGTTGCCTGCCAGCAAAAAACACAAGAGACGCAACACGTTGAGTCGACAACCACAAACAACATGTTAACGGAAGAGCAGAAAGCTGATGGCTGGGTATTACTATTTGATGGTAAAACAACTGACGGCTGGCGCAATTTTAAAAGCAACACCATCGGAGCGGCCTGGGTGATTGATGATGAAGCCTTACATTTTGATAACACCAAAACCGAAGGTAAAGGCGATATTATTACCGATGGCGAATATGAAAATTTTGAACTGATGTTGGAATGGAAAATTGATTCGTGTGGCAATAGTGGAATTATATTTAACGTAGTGGAAGACGCACAATACAATTATGTGTGGCAAACAGGCCCTGAAATGCAGGTGCTGGATAACAACTGCCATCCGGATGCTAAAATTATTAAACACCGTGCCGGTGATCTGTATGATTTAATTTCCTGCTCCACCGAAACGGTAAAGCCTGCCGGTGAATGGAACCAGGTTCGTATTGTTTCCGATAATGGCAATTATCAATTCTGGCTAAATGGTACAAACGTGGTAAACTTTACTATGCATACCCCCGAGTGGGATGCCATGGTAGCCGGAAGTAAGTTCAAGGAAATGCCCGGCTTCGGCAAGGCAACCAAAGGGCACATTTCGCTACAAGATCATGGCGATAAGGTATGGTACCGAAACATCATGATCCGTGTACTGTAAAAAAAAACGATTAGCCGTTGAGTATTCGTAATGGTGTTGTTCTAATAGTAGCACTTGAACTTGTCAGTGCCGCATTAGCCATTAGTCATTTCGGCTATACAGTGGAGGGGCTTCAGGCCGTAACACGCTATTCAGGAAGGTTATCGCTGATTGTTTTCAGCTTACTTTTTATTTTACTGCCGGCACATGAATCGCGTCTTTCAGCTATCCTCTCTCCCCGGTATTTTCTCGTATTTGCACTGGGGCATGGCATTCATTTACTCCAATTGCTCACCTTTGTTTACCTGTCGGGAAATGAATTGATACCGATACGGCTGGCCGGTGGATTCCTGGCCTATGTATTGATATTTGCCATGCCATGGGTACAACAGTATTACAAAGCCGGAAAATTAAACCATCAAAAATTCTACTGGATACAATCGATTTACCTGTATTATGTATGGTTTATCTTTTTTATGAGTTACCTGCCCCGTGTACAGGCGAAACTGCCAAATGTTGGCGGAAAGTATTGGGAGTTTGTGGTATTATTATGTTGGGTGTGTATGTTGCTGGGTATGAAGCTGGCTTCGCTGTTATTTAATAGCAAACGTCATTAATTTGAGAATTCAAGGTTCAAGATTCAAGATTCAAGATTAAAAGTTTAAAGTTAAAGGTTGCCCAATACAAAGTACGTTGAACCACCATGAACCAAGAACGTTGAACTTTAAAACCACAGTATGTGTGGAATAACCGGAATATTTGCGTTTAACCTGGTGGGTAAGATGAACATGATCCATCTTACCAACGCCACCATGGCCTTGCAAAAACGTGGTCCGGATTATCAGGACATTTACCACGATCAGTTTGTTGGATTAGGGCACCGAAGGCTTTCCATCATCGATACGAGTACCATTGCCCATCAACCCATGTGGGATGAAGGCAAACGATTTACAATAATATTCAATGGTGAAATATTCAACTACCGCGAACTGAGAAAGGAACTTGAGGCCGAAGGAGTTTCCTTTTTCTCACAATCCGATACGGAGGTATTGCTAAAACTCTACATGCTTGAAAAAGAGAAATGCCTGAACCGGCTCAATGGCTTTTTTGCCTTCTGCATCTACGATAAACAGGAACAAACATTCTTCCTTGCACGCGACCGGTATGGCGTAAAACCCCTGCTCTACCTGCACGATGAGGACAAATTCATTTTTGCTTCAGAGATGAAATCCATTATGCAGTATGGAATAGAAAAAGCAATCGATTATAATTCGCTCTACACTTATCTTCAGCTCAATTACATTCCGGCACCCGATTCAATTTTTAAAACGGTTAAAAAACTTATGCCCGGACACTATTTAACAATTGACAATAGGCAATTAACCATCAGCAATTTTTACAATATTCCGTACACGAGAGAGGATTCAGAAAGAAATCCTATTGGTTATGAGGATGCAAAGGCAAAATTCAAAACATTACTGGAGGAATCTGTACAACGAAGATTGGTTGCTGATGTTCCTTTAGGCTGCTTTTTAAGTGGGGGAATTGACTCTTCTGTTATTGCCGGACTTGCCCGTAAGCACAAACCTGATCTGCACACGTTTTCTATTGGGTTTAAGGATGAAAAATTCTTCGATGAAACAAATTATGCCAACCTGGTTTCAAAACATTTCGATACAGAACATACTGTTTTCTCACTCACCAATAACAATTTATACGAACACGTTAATTCCATATTGGATTACATCGATGAGCCGTTTGCGGATTCATCTGCCATAAACGTTTATATACTGAGCAAAGAAACCCGCAAACATGCCACGGTGGCCCTATCGGGCGATGGGGCAGATGAATTGCTGGGTGGCTATAATAAGCATGCGGCACATTATCGAGTCATTAATAAAACATGGAAAGAAAACCTGGTGGCTACGCTTCAGCCGTTTTGGATAGCCTTACCCCAATCGCGTAACAATCTATTGGGAAACAAAGCTAGACAACTGGCTCGCTTCGCGGAAGGAATGAAGCTATCATCGAAAGAACGTTACTGGCGTTGGGCGGGGTTTGCTACAAAAGAAGAAACCCTTAAGCTGCTTCACCCAGATCTGCAGATAAATTTATGGATCAATGATTTCTACCCCAGACGGGCATCCGTACTGGAATCCATTCCTGATACGGAAACCATAAATGACATACTGCTTACAGACACAAAGCTTGTTCTTCCCAACGATATGCTCACAAAAGTGGATTTAATGAGTATGGCCAACAGCCTGGAGGTGCGTACACCTTTCCTGGACTATGAACTGGTGAATTTCATTTTCAGCCTACCGTATGAGTTCAAAGTCAATGGCTCTATGCGCAAGCGTATTCTTCAGGATACTTTTAAAGACTTTCTACCATTGAAATTATATAATCGTCCTAAGAAAGGTTTTGAAGTGCCGCTGTTAAAGTGGTTGCGCCATGAAATGAAATCACTGATTGTTGATGACCTGCTTTCGAAAAAATTCGTTGAAGAACAAGGGATTTTCAACTACCTTGAAATAGCTAAACTCAAGGCAAAGCTTTTCTCTTCCAATCCCGGTGATGTACACGCCCACATTTGGGGGCTTATCGTATTTCAGTGGTGGTGGAAAAAGTATAATTAACCAAATGGCTGGTGTTAAAATTATAGTGGTTGACGGAACAGAAATCCTTGAAGTCGACTATCGTGGTGCAAAGCCGGTTGAAATGATCGACATCTTTGATCAGGCAACTGAAGTACTGACCAACAATAATAAACCCATGTTGGTTATGAGTTTGCTGCAAGACGATAACTATGGAACCCCCGATTTCATTCGTCATATTGAAAAACAACTTTCAAAGCATGGGCATCTTATCATAAAGCAGGCAGTTATTGGGCTAAATCTTACCAAGCGAATATTGCTGACTGGCCTAAATATCTTCCTCCAGCGAAACTTTAAAGCATTTGACACAAGAGAAGAAGGCCTTCAATATTTACTACAAAAAAATTCCGAAGAGGATTTGCCTGATCACTTTAAGAAAAGAAAATCATGAAAAATATTTTACGCCTTGAAGAGCTTGCCATGTTTGGCCTTGCGGTCTACCTGAATTCCTTCCTGCCTTTTAAAGGCTGGGTTTTCTGGGCATTTTTTTCTGGCGCCCGATCTTGGTATGCTGGGTTATCTTGTGAATACAAAAGTGGGAGCGTTTACTTATAACCTATCACATCATAAAGGTATTGCTATTGCATGCTACTTTGCCGGCTACTTTCTGGTGATTCATGAACTTACTTTGGTGGGGGTAGTGTTATTCGGGCATAGTTCATTCGATCGCATTGTAGGATACGGTTTAAAGTACACTGATAACTTTAAGAATACACATCTCGGATGGATTGGAGGTGGAGACACAAGTAGAAAGACATAAGTAGCAAGACATAAGTAGTAAGATATTATGACACTCTACATCAAAAATATGGTTTGTAATCGGTGCATCATGGCCGTGGAGCAATTGCTCCATAAATTTGGTCACGTACCTGAAAAGGTTTCACTAGGCGAAGTTATTTTGCAAAATGATTTATCGGAAGAAAACCTAAAACAGCTCGACAGTGAATTAATAGCTTTAGGTTTCGAACGGATTGACGATCGAAAGGCCCGGTTGATTGAAGGCATCAAAAATAAAATCATTCAGCTTATTCACCATACCGACAGGGTAAATCTGAAACACAACTGGTCGGATATTCTTTCGGAAGAATTACACTACGAATACAATTACCTCAGCAACCTGTTTTCATCAGTGGAAGGTATCACGCTGGAGCAATACATCATCAGGCAAAAAATTGAGCGGGCTAAAGAATTACTTTTTTATGATGAACTAAACCTGAGTCAGATTGCCGATCGGTTAGGCTATAGCAGTGTTGCCCACTTATCCGCTCAGTTTAAAAAAGTTACAGGTCTTACACCATCCGAATTGAAAAAGTCAAGGGAGTTTGACAAAGTACGCAAGCCCCTTGACTCGATTCAATAAATAAGAATCTGAAATCAGAACTTCCCAAACTTTAAGGTAAAACTATAATTCCAGTCACTTAGGTCACTATCGGAAAGACCAACACCGTCACTGTTGTATGATCTGCGGTAACTCACACCAGGACTTAAGCGCACCCAGCGAAAGAGATTGATTTCAACCTGTGCCCCAGGCTCCATAACAAAAGACCAGCTCTGATCATAAGGTCCATGAGTAACATTCCAATCATAATTGGGATTTGACCAATGTTCATACTGGTAAGAAAAACCGGCACCGGCAAACATGGATAACACCAGGTGAACAGGCTTGTTGGAAGCGAGTACATACTCCGTCATCAAGCCGGTTTGAACATATCCATAACTCATTTCCACTCCGGGATTACTGCTAAACTCGGCTGGAACTTGAATTTTGTTGGTGGTCGAAAATCCACCTACACCAATCATTACTTTCCGGTCGATAAACACACCACCATAAGCACCAACCATATTGGCATAATCGCCACGGATAGAAGTAAATTTATTGGTGATGGCACCATAACCGGTAACACGGGAGCTCTTAAAAACGGTTTGAATTTCGCCTTGAGCTGAGGCCACAAAGGTTGCAGATAAGGCAAAAAGAAGGATCAATAGCTTTTTCATGGGTTTCTTATTTTTTGATACCATGACAATTGACCGGGGGATTACCCCTATCCCGTTTTAAATTATTTTCTAGTAGTCATTCTGCTACCCGCACGAAATCCAAAAAAGCACATTTCTGCCCTCAAAATCGGTAATTATATAATTTTATCGAAAATCATTTTATATTTATTGTTTATCAATAAATATTTACTGATATTTGAAATATTAATAACAACTCAACTTTTATGGACACAAAAACGAGAACTGAACAAATACTGGTAATCATGCGTGTACTGGCATGGATTGCATTCATTGGCCTAACGATCAAGGTAGGGGCAATCCTTACTTCTTATGCAGTAAGTTGTGTAAACCCAACAGCAGCAAAAGATTTATATAGAGGACTGGATTTCTATAAGCTCAGCCAGCATAACTTTTGGTATTACTCTCAATTTGTTTCTTTCTTAGTTGTTTATATCGGCTTGAAAGCATACATGATTTTTCTGGTCATTAGAAGTCTTTCGAAAGTAAACCTGGCAAACCCTTTTACCAACGAAGTTGCCCGTATTCTGGAAAGGATCAGTTATACACTTTTAGCAATCTGGATTATTGCCCAATTGAATAATACACACGCCAGTTGGTTACTGAAAAAAACTGATATGACACTTGGAGATCTTGCCACAGGAGAATTTCTCTTTATGGCAGGTCTTGTATTCATTATTTCACAAGTGTTTAAGCGTGGTGTAGAAATTCAATCAGAAAACGAATTAACCGTTTGAGCTATGCCAATTATTGTAAACCTGGATGTGATGATGGCGAAGCGGAAAATGTCGTTGAATGAACTTTCGGAGAAAGTTGATCTGACCCTTGCCAATCTTTCTATACTTAAAACCGGAAAAGCTAAAGCCATTCGTTTCAGTACACTGGAGGCTATTTGTAAAGCGTTGGATTGCCAGCCCGGGGATATATTGGAGTACACAGAAAAATAAATACAGAAAACTTTACAAATCCCAGGTCTGTGTCAACACAGACCTGGGATTGCTTGCCATAATAAGGCTGTTACTCAACAATGGCCTCCGCTTCCATTTCCACCAGGTACTCATCACCAATCAATTCAGCTTTCACCATAGTGTTTGCCGGTTGAATGTCCTTGAATCGCTCACCATGAGCACGGGCAATGGGCTCCCAATCATTAATGTTGCGAATGAAAATTCTTGTCCGGACAACATCGTTCAATGTTCCGCCAAGTGACTGAATGGCTCCTTCAATCTTATCGATAATAAAATGAGTTTGCGCTGCAGGATCATTTCCACACATTGCTTTTGAGCCATGCGTTGCCGTTGTACCGGAAACCAAAATGCGATTTCCTTTTCTAACCGCCCTGCTGAACCCTGCCAGATCTTCCCAAACCGTTCCGCTTAAGGCTTTGCTTCTTCTATCGCTTCCCTGAACAGCCGGATAGGGCGCTGGAAAACTTTCCACATGATGACTCAGGTCTCCCGATGCCGTTAAGAATGGCGGCTTGCGATACTCATCGCCACAATCACCAGGTATTGGCTTCAGCATGGATAGTGCAAGAGCGATCTTTCTCTTGCTTTCGCTATCCAATTCAAATGAAAACAGTTTCTCATTTTCTGTGATATGTTCACTTTGCCCTAACCGGGCGCCAATAATTACCCCGCCAACAGCCGGCTGCTCCAGCATATACTTGCTGGCAATATTGGCTATACCTACATTATATTTTTTCGCCACCTGATCGAGTGTACTCAACAAGGTTTGAAATACATCCCATCCTCCAGCAGTATCAATAAAGCGCTTGTATTTCATTTGCGACCATGTGAGCGAATCATTCAATACTGGTTCAGGTTTATTCAACCACTTCTCTGAAAGAAAACCACCGGCCACAGTACCGAATGCAAGTAACTTTACACTATACTTTTTGCAAATCTCCGCCATCCGGCCCGCGGCCCGCTGATCAAGCAGCGAATAACACACCTGATTGGAGACAACTTCAATACCACTGTTGATTACAATACTTAAGTGAGCGCTATCAAAATTGGTAAGGCCGATGTACCTGATCAACCCTTCATTCTTTAGTTCCTGCAACCACAACAAGGCATCAACCCATGATGGATGCGCATAACTCCAGGCATGAAATTGCATCAGGTCAATTTGCGCTGATTGCATACGCTCAAGCGCTCGTTCAACTGCATCACGAACTTGCTGCCGCTTAATCGTTCCAGGTGTCGGTACCCATTTGGTCAATAGTTGCGCTTTCCCTTTTGCGTATTTTGTTTGAAACACTCCGGCTATTTCTTCCGCTGATCCATAATGATCGGCCATGTCAAACGTGGTGAAGCCTGCCTTTGCATAAGCATCCATCGCGGCAGCAGCTTTTTCAGCTTCCACTTTGGTTCCATCGCGTTCGAGATCGGCTATTTGCCATAAACCGGTTACCGCCCGACAAATGGTCAGACCGGGGGCGAGTTCAATGTATTTTGATGTGTTCATGTGCTATTCCGGTGGAAGTTCAGAAAATAATTTCTTTGTGTCTACGCCTGCATTCTTAAGTCTTTGCCATTGCACATAGAAAATAAATGAAGCCATCAGCATCACGATAATCCAAACAGGCGTAGAATGAAAATACCAGGCAGCAACCGTTGATGACAGATCTTTAGTGATATGGATAATCAGAAATGATGCTAACAACACAATGCCTCCAATGGCCAATACCAATTGCAAAGGTCTTGATGTAAATATGGCAATCCGCGCAGCTAATGCCGGATTACGATTAGGAAGCCCAACAACCGAAACACACATCAACAGAAAGTTGACCAGCATGGATGTAACCATGATATCAATACCCAGAAAAAAATCTCCGGCAAAGTGACTGCCTAATATGCCGATGGAAGCCATTACCCCGCTAAGCACAATGGCGCGGTGCGGTGTATGAAGTTTGGGATGAACCGCTGAAAGTTGTTTTGGAAAGATGCCATCCTCAGCCCAGGAAAACATGAGCCGGGAAACAGAAAGAATCATAGCCGGCAAATCGTTGAGCAGCGCTATGGTCGCGCCCAACACAATAAGCACAGCCCAACCTGAAGGAAGCACATAGCTCAACAAACCAGGTGCGGTTATATCTTTCACCAGCGACTCCTGCGCAACAAAATACCAGGGCACCGCATGATACACCGAAAGGGTGAAAACGATATAGAAAAAACTTACTGTGAGTATAGCCAAACCAATAGCACGGGGTAAATTCCGCGAAGGATTTTTAGCTTCACCACCTGCTTGCGCGATAGAATCAAACCCGATAAAACTTGCGAACAACAAAGTTGATGCTGAAAGAAATGTAGGCCAGTGAAAAACCGCATCCTGCTGCACTACTTCCCTTCCCTCCTTTTCAAACAATGCTGCTGCGAAGTCCTGATGGTTAAAGCTCAATCCGGAAATCACAACAATGGCGCCCAACGCAAACATGAGCAGCATTAACGGAATGAGTGTACGCTGATACAGTTTTACACCACGGATGTTTACATATACAAACGTCCACAGAAAAAGTAACGACAGCGCAACACGCACCACACCTGTGTCTAAAAATTTTGCCACGTCAATCAACTGAAGCGCTGAAGCTACATCACGTAGAAAGGGCACAATAACATACGACACCACGCCAATAACAATGGAAAGTCCGAACCACTGCGAGAAACTGGCCACAAAACCAAGGTATGGATGCAACGCTCGGCTGGCATAAATATAACTTCCGCCAGCACGCGGCATGGCGGACGACAAGATGGTGTAGGCCAACGCTGCCAATGCCGCGGGAAAAGCGGCAAACAAAAAAGCAGGCAACACGTATGGCCCAATGCCCGACACGTTGCGTTGGATCATAAAAGGTACTACATAAATGGAAGCACCTATCATGGAGCAAATGCCAGTTGCGGTAAGGCCCAAAAGCCCTAACTGCCGGTTCAGGTTTGGTGATGTGGAAGACATATGGCCCAAACAGGAAAAGTAAAGGTTTTGTCTTCCAATCGCAATGGAATATAGATTATACGTTGGCGGGTAAACCGGAATTCCCGCACTAATCGGGTTTAAGATTTGTCAACCCATTTACTTCAATCACACGTACAGGTTTCGCATTCTTGTTTAGTTGCAAATCCGTAGTGATTGCATCCGCTATATCCAATCTGCTTACAGGAATCCCTTTTCTTATCATAAAACCATCTTTGGAAGTATGCCCCGCATTCTTCGTCATTAGGAGGTGCTTCTTTGCATAAGGAATTGGCGTTTTCACAATCCCTGCTGCATGATCCGGTCACTACGATAAATACGAATAAAATAGTTAATTTTCTCATACTTGTTTACCCCGTGCAACGTTTTCGGGCTTTGCGTTCGGGCGGGTTTCGGAGCACTAAACTGTCTGCCAGCACTGAACTTGAATAGAAGCACAAAGCTCCAAGTTTGCACATCACCCCGCCTGACGCAAAACCCGTGTTGGTGGCTGGCATTCTTTAGTTCTTTGCAAATTCGTTCCATAAGTTAAATTTCTTAGCGTTTGTCAGTAACTTATTCCATTCGTTTTCATCTGTCATTGGTGCGACAATTGTAAATTCGTCCACAAGTTTCCAATTTGAAGGCAACATTGTATTTAAAATATCATTTGTTATCATAATCGGTTGCTTGTCTGATGTATGTAACAAAATGTAGTCATACTTGTCAATGATATAGTTGGTTTCGTTTGTCAGAAGTTTCATTACTTTCTTGTCATCTTCTGAGTTCCTGACTTGCATAATGTTACCATAGTCAAAGTTTGGTATTTGATAATTTACAGTCAAGATAATCTCAAACATCTTGTTTTTTAGTTGTTCGCCTTTAAGTCCTTTGAATTGCTCGTGCAATCTTTTGCCAAAATGAACTTTTCTAACAGGTCCATAAATAGCAATATTTTCGTGTTCTCTTGATAATACTTGAATGGTTTCGCAGTCGTGAATTTCTGCTTCAGCTATTCTGTCGTTGTCAAAAATGGGGAAATCAGAAATTTGTTCTTCATCTTCGTCAATGATAATTCCATTTGTCAATGCTATAATTTCTGCTACAATTTTATTTGTTAAATCGTAGTCGTGTTTATTTGAAAGAATAGTGTTTCTAACTTCAATGTAGTCTTGTTCAAGAGTAATATCAAAACCTCGTGTAGATTTTCCGTCAATCCAAAAGTAAAATACGCCTTCGCCTCTGTCTTCGTATGTTGCACCATCAATGGTAGAAACGAATTTGTCAAGTCTTGAAATGTCAAGAGGTCGCTTGTAAATGATGTTATGTATTAGGCTCATTTTTTTAATGTTTATTGTTACTGTCGGTGTTGTCACTTATGCTTGCCACCAACGTTTTGGGTTTGTTTAGTGGCGGATAAATCCAACGGATTTTTCCGCCTACACGAATATAAATAAACTTGTTGACACTACTGGCGACTGTGTCGCCCGCCATTAAACAAACCCGGTGTTAGCGTGCGTTTTTTTCTCAATTGCTTTTTTCAATAGTCCATTTTTTTCTTCCAACGTCAAACTATCTAAATACGCCTTTGATGCTTCGTCTCTTTTTGAAATTGTCTTGGGCAATATATACTTTATAAGCTCTAAGAATTCAAACAAGTCTTTACTACTTAACCCATATTGTCCAATAATCTCGTAGCTTAATTTCATACTTACATCTGATTCATGAATATTAAAGTTCGCACTTGCATAAATCTTTTCGCTATTTGATACTCCTGCGTGAGCTAAGTATTCATTCCTAATGTCCATTAAGTTTTTGTGAAGTTGTTTAAATGAAGTCTGGTGTTCTCCAAAACAGTCACGACTTTCCAACTTAATTCCCCGTCCGTCAGTCTGTGTAAAGCATCTTGCATAAGTTATGATGGATGAAATGAAAAGACTTCTCTCTGTCAGCTGGTTAACTCTGTTATTTTGTCCACTTTCTTCAATCACCTTTGCTTTTAAGTCTAGTAGTAAAGAGATAAATTCTCCAACCAATTTTAAGTCGAACGTAATAGATGCATAACCCTTGTATCTTTTAATTCTCTTATCGTCAAGGTCAATTGAATAGTCAAACTCATTGTTAGATTGTCTAACACTCTCAATTATTTCATTCAATTTATCTATCTCGTCACTGTCCATAAAAAATGCACGCTAACGTTTGTGTTTGTTCATTGCACAAAATAAATATCACCCTTTTTACCACAAATTCATAGCATCCTGTAAACCAAACCCGGAATTCTGTAAAACCTTAAATTAAGTTTCTGTGTATTATTGTGCAGGATCATTTCAATACATTCATGTCAACCATCAAACAAACCTTCCCCGTACTGGAAATGACCTGTGCCGCCTGTGCCGTTAGCGTGGAGTCAATGCTAAAAAGTACGAAAGGTGTAAAAGAGGCTTCGGTCAACTATGCCAACCAAACAGCTTTGGTGGAATTTGATCCGGCCGCAACCAACCCCACTGATTTACAGCAGGTCGTGCGCGCCATCGGCTACGACCTGGTGGTAGATGTGGAAGATCCGCAAACCATAAAAGAGGAAGCGCAGCAAAAGCACTATCAGGAAATTAAAAACCGTACCATCTGGTCGGCTGTATTATCAATACCGGTAGTGATCATCGGTATGTTTTTTATGGATTGGAAAACAGGAACCTATATATCCATGCTCCTATCAGCACCTGTAGTTTTTTATTTTGGCCGGTCTTTCTTTGTGCATGCTTTCAAGCAAGCCAAATTTGGAAAAGCCAACATGGATACGCTCGTGGCACTCTCCACCGGCATTGCATTTTTGTTCAGTTTATTCAACACATTCTTTCCCGAGTTCTGGCACAGCCGTGGTATTCATGCGCATGTGTACTACGAAGCAGCAGCCGTAGTGATCACGTTCATCACATTGGGAAAACTTCTGGAAGAACGCGCGAAGTCCAGCACCTCATCGGCCATCAAAAAACTGATGGGCCTACAACCTAAAACTGTTCGTGCCAAGGTAGATGGCGTAGAAATGGAGTTGCCGATTGCGGCAGTGAAGGTGGGCTACACCATACTGGTACGGCCCGGTGAAAAAATTCCGGTGGATGGGGTAGTAACATCGGGCTCTTCTTATGTAGATGAAAGCATGATCAGCGGAGAGCCCGTACCGGTAGAAAAAATGGCCGGTGAAAAAGTGTTTGTCGGCACCATCAACCAGAAAGGCAGCTTTGAATTTGAAGCGCAGAAAGTCGGTGCGGATACGGTGCTCGCACACATCATCAAAATGGTGCAGGAAGCACAAGGCAGCAAAGCGCCCGTGCAAAAACTGGTGGATAAAATTGCCGGAATTTTTGTGCCCATTGTTATCGGAATTTCTATACTCACTTTCATTGCATGGCTGGCGATTGGTGGTGATGACGCCTTCACGCATGCCTTGCTTACATCAATAACCGTTCTGGTAATAGCTTGTCCCTGTGCGCTGGGATTAGCAACACCAACAGCCATTATGGTGGGCGTTGGCAAAGGCGCTGAAAACAATATCCTCATTAAAGATGCCGAAAGCCTGGAACTGGCCCATCAGATAAACGCCATCATTCTCGATAAAACCGGAACGATCACCGAAGGCAAACCGCAGGTAGCAGCCTTTGAATGGCTGGAGGGAATTGAAAACACGGATCACCTCCGCTCAATTCTTTATGCACTTGAGAAAAAGTCAGAGCATCCGTTAGCCGAGGCTGTAACTTCTTATTTGAAAGGCCCTGCCGAAACTAAACTGGAGTCTTTCGAAAGCATTACAGGCAAGGGTGTAAAAGGCACTGTTAACGGCATAACCTACTATGTTGGGAGCAAGAATTTATTGGAAGAGTCTAACTGCATGGGGTGTGCCAGTCTGGATGCCAAAGCAGAGGAGTGGAAGGCAAACGCCAATACAGTGGTCTGGTTTGCCGATTCGCGAAAGGTTCTGGCTGCCATCGCCATTGCCGATAAAATAAAAGTTTCATCCAAAGCCGCTATCGAAGCCCTGCAAAAGAAGGGCATCGATGTGTACATGCTTACCGGTGATAATGAGCAAACTGCTAAGGCCGTTGCAAAACAAGTAGGACTGAAACACTACAAAGCCGAAGTGCTTCCTTCCGATAAGGCAGAATTCATTAAACAACTTCAGGCAGAAGGTAAGGTAGTAGCCATGGTGGGCGATGGCATCAACGATGCCCATGCACTGGCCCAGGCCAATGTAAGTATGGCCATGGGCAAAGGCACCGACATTGCCATGGATGTGGCAAAGATAACCCTAATCACTTCGGATCTTCAATCCATACCGAAGGCCTTGAACTTATCTACTAAAACTGTAATGGGCATCCGCCAGAATTTGTTCTGGGCCTTTATTTACAACGTGATCGGTATTCCCATCGCGGCCGGTGTTCTGTACCCTATTAACGGCTTTTTGTTAGATCCAATGATTGCCGGGGCAGCCATGGCACTCAGTTCGGTAAGTGTGGTAACTAATAGTTTACGGTTACGGTTTGCGAAGATTTGATCTGTCACCCAGGAATGGAGCGTTGAGTTCGGTGAGTGTGGTGAGTACCAGTTTGATGTTGAAGTTTAAAAAAATATGATCTTGACTGTCACCCTGAGCCTGTCGAAGGGTGACTTTACGCCTTCAGTCGCCAGGGCGGATTTAATCGGTTAACACCGGCATAGTACAAAATCAATTGATTGCCATCCGGATCTTTCAACCGGGCTTCTCTCCATAACCAGTTTTTATCGTTCGGCAATTCCTCAAACTCAATTCCTTTGCTTATCAACTCCTGGACATTCTTATCTAGACCATCACACTCAAAATAGATATTCACGCCATAGCCTGTAGGAAGTTGCTCAACCAAATGCAAGGAAAAGGTAGCATTTCCTTCCGGGCACTGTAACCTTGCATAGTAAGGAAGTGCCTCCACGATAAGTGTTAAACCCAATGTCTGGTAAAATGAAATTGCCTTTGAAAGATCTAAAGACGGGACGGTAACCTGGTTTAAATTCATGCTTGATCTGTCAGTTTTAGTGATAAAACAATCATATGCCTGGCTTGAATGGCGTTTTCAAAAATGGGCTCAGGATAATTCTGGATAAAGAAATTCCTTTTTATGTCGGTAATTTCAAAACCCAGTTTTTGGTATAGACACAATTGCCAGATACTGGAATTAGCTGTTCCAATGAGAATAGTTTTGAGCTTTTTGATAGCCGACCTGTGTATAGCATCTTTAATCAAGAAACTTCCAATGCCCTGCCCTTGAAATTCAAACTTAACGGCAACGTTCTTTATTTCAACTGTATCTTCGGTTAGTGGATATAATGTCAGAACTCCAAGGATTTCATTCCCTTCCATTGCCACAAACACTTCCGACTTTTCTAAATATTCGTCTACCTTTTTTTTTGAAGGGTCGGCTAATAACAACAGGTCATAAGGTATGGATTCTCCCTGGTCAAGTTTTTTGATGATGATGTTTTGACTGACTTGTTGCATTGTTCAATTATAATCTCTCCTTAATGAGAGTTTAACTGATATGGCAATACTTTTGCTCCAGCATCAATGCAGTTCTTTTGCGAAATAAGGCAATCATCTTGAATATTGGCATCATTAATCGAAGCGGGCCTGGCAGTTTGGTTCCTCCCATGGCTGCCAATATAGACAGGTGTGAAAATTTGTTTGGTATACCGTCTTTGTTCATTTCTCCATCTTCAGCCAAACCGTATGCAATAGCCAACGATTTTTCAAAACCAATATGACCTGGTGTAAGGGTTACTATGAACTTCACTGGATTTTCTGTTTTGTTCCGGAAGCAATGAAAATGATTCGGCTCCACTGTATAGGCATCCCCCGAATGCAATGTTAACTCGCACTGATCTACTGTAATGGATAATTCACCCTCCAGCACCCGGAAGGATTCTGAAAACAGATCGTGAGCATGAACCATATTTCCTCCACCCGGTACCAGTTCAATTTCAATGAGGGAATATTCGCCATTGGTTTCTTCAGCGCTTTTTATAAGCGTTGCTTTATCGCCAATCTGTGGATTTATAAAGACTCTTTTTCGCATAGGACAATTATTTATAGTTTCTATTAGATTTTGTTTTTCATGATAGTAAGGCCCATCCATACAGGCCAAACGATTCCCAGCAACAGGTACACGTTTAAGCCAATCTCAGCGAGCAAGGAAATCTGAAACAGCTCTCCGATGCCATCAATCAGACAAGCTATTCCCAATACAAGTGTTGTTACCTTCAACGCACGGTTGCGTATGGCAAAATGCCCCACGCCTATCCACCACACTCCGCCAAGCAAAACTTCCAGGTAGTTCCAAAAACCTTTCACCACCACGTTAGTGATCAGTAAAAAATCTGCTTTTAGAATTTCCTTCATGACAGCATCAGCAAGTCTATACTGTGTAATCAGGTCGGGCCAAACTACCGCAAGTACAGAAGCACCAATCGCGCCAACCAACACATAGCCATATCCCATGGAAGTAAGCATGGAAGCCCAGGCTGTTATTTGTGCAAGCTCCCGGTGCAGAAAAAATATAACGGGTAACAGCAGCAGGTAATAGCCAAACATATCCAGGATCATAAACCACCTGAGGTAATTCACATTTACCGAAGGCATGTTGAGAATTTTGGCGGGGTTGGCAAAAGCTTCATCATCAAACTCTGTTGCGATAAAACCGAGAAGCAGACATGCCAAGGCCAGCAGACCGGCAATGATGGTAATCACCGCTATAGCTTGCTTTTCTTTTTCATTAAAGAGTATCATACAAGTGTTGTTTATAAAATTCATTATTAAGGCTACAAGCTTTTCAGGTAGAGGTAAAGGGCCTTCAACTCAACATCAGTATAGTGTTGGGTAAGCATCCACGGCATTTCTTCTTGCTTAAGAATTTTCCCTTCCGGTGTTTTTCCTGTGCGAAGTGTACCAATAAATTCTGCTTCCGACCAGTCGCCCACATTTCCGCTTGCTGTGATATCTGCCACTTCAGGAAATCCCGGGGCAACGGGAGAACCACCCTTCATATTTTTCCGGTGACAACCTTCACAGGCAACCGACAAGTATTTTCCGAAGTCAACCGTTACTTCATGGGCAATCGCCTTACTCAGTTGCCGGGTGTGGTCAATCTTTTCAGCCGGTATCATGGGTATTGCATCCAGGCTGGTGAGCAAGTAGCCCAAAAAACCTATTTGTAATTTTGGTAACTCCCGATCAACATCTTCCAATTGCTGGCCATACGCTATCAGCGCATTCATATCGTGTTGCGTAAGTGTTGAAAACTCATTGGCAGGCATAATGATGAGTGGTGTTTTGTTTCGGCTAAGGCCATGCTTCAATGCCGTCAACCAATCATGTGAAGTGTAGTCACTGGGGAGTCCGCCTCTTCCGCGCGTAAGGTTTGGTGCCACTATCCGGCCCAACATCGGATCATCCAACCACACCTTACCGCCCAGGTCATCACCGTGGCAATCGCGACAACCTTTAATCGTCATTAGCCTGGCGCCTTCTGAGAGGATTACAGAATCGCTTGTGATGTCAATAGGTTGAAGGGTGATGTCGTATTTCGTTGCAAGGCGTGCGCGGGTAGAAAAGAATGCATACGCATAAAACACACACACCACTAGCACAATAGTGAACAGTAAATATGATGTCCATTTGAAAAACTTTTTCATGGGTCAAAGGGTAATGCTTGATTTTTCTGTGAGAAACGAAAGACAGGAGTGGGTGAGGAAGGTTATTTTGCGACAAAAAGCAGTTAATTTGTCGCATGCATGCACAAATGTCCATCATCCGCGATATTGTCTACGCATCCGTTTCGCATGGGGCGAACTTTTCAAAATTTTGCGCTGATCTTGGCATCGCCCCAGAAGATTTGAACAACTCGGAAAAGCTGGTTGACTTTGAGCCTGCCGCCAGGGTGTGGGACATTGCCCTTGAACAAACGGGTGATCCATTGCTGGGGCTTCACATCGGAGAGGAAATAAGCCCCGGGATATTGGGCATGACAGGGTACCTGATGCAAAACTGCAGATCGCTTCGTGAAGCGATGCTCGCCTTTTGCAAATTCAACAACGTGTTTTCAACTATTTTTGAATATCGTGTTCACGATGAAAAAAATTTAACCCGCATACATTTTCAACCGCACGAATTCTGGATAAAGAAGTATCCTGAAAGCGCCCGTCAATCGGTTGAAATTTCTATGTCTGGGTTACTTCGCTTATTTCGTTTGCTTGTTGACAAGAAAGTTGTACCTGCTAAAGCCGAACTGGTCTATCCTAAACGATCCATCGAAGAATATGAGCGGATTTTAAGCTGCCAAATAAAATTTAGTTCGGATAAAAATGCACTGACTTTTGACGAGAATACTGTAAAGCTATCGGTCAGCCGACATGATGTCTCCTTGTTCTCATTCTTCAATGCCGCTTTGCAACAAAAATTGGACGAACAAACCAAGCTGAAGGGTTTTGCCGAGACCTTGAAAACACAGATACTGACAAAATTTAAAGGGCAGGTACCCCCTATTGAAATAGCAGCTTCCACACTAGGTTTAACAACCCGGTCGTTGCAACGAAAACTGAAAGAAGAGAACTTAAACTACCGCGAATTAGGCAATCATATAAAAAAAGAACTTACCGGAAGTATACTGAAAAACGGAAATGTTAAAGTGAAAGATATTGCTGTACTGCTTGGATACTCGGATTCAAGTGCATTCAGAAAAGCTTTTAAGAAATGGAACTTCGATACCAGGTGATTTAATGGTGAAAGAAGATGCAAAACGTTGAAAATCTAAAAAAAGCCATTGAGCATCTTGGCCGGTTAACACCCGAAGCCTCAGCCGACTTCTACAACATCTGGACTGAACATCGCGTAAAGCGCAAGGAAATCATAACCTCGGCAGGTGATGTAGAGAAATATTTATACTTTGTTTTAGATGGTGTTCAGCGCATTGTCTATCAGGATGACCAAAACCGCGAAGCAACACTGGTTTTTACCTATGCCCCTTCATTCGCAGGAATTATCGATTCTTTCTTTCTGCAGAAACCATCGGCCTATTATTTTGAAACGCTCACGCCTGCTGTTTTTCTGCGGGCACCGTTCGATGCCGTAAATCAGTGCATACAAAAACATCATTGCGTTTCGGATGCATTGCGGTTAGGTGTAACACAAGCCTTTTCGGGTTTGCTCGAAAGAATGGTTGAACTACAATGCTTCACATCCGAAGAAAAATTCAAAGAGTTACTTAAACGTAGTCCTCATATTTTAACACTGGTACCGCATAAATACCTGGCCAACTACCTCGGTATCGATCCCACCAACTTCAGCAAGCTGATCAATTCCGTGCGCATCTGAAAATCTTGGCAATTACCAAGAATCAGTTTTATGCCATCCTCCACTTTTGTTGCATCAAACAAAACAACTATGACAGCAAAAGTAATTTACCTCATGGCCAGTAAAGGTTTCATCCTTTTCTCCGCATTAAGTTTAGCGTACGTGGCCATTTTGGCCATTATCAATCCGCAATCGGTTATGGATTTAGTGGGTGTAAAACTTCCCAACACCGATGCCATCAGCTCCATCCGTGGTGTTTATGGAGGCGTAGGTATAACCCTGGTATTGTTGCTTATCTACCTGGCCTTTTCTGAAACCGTAAAGGGGTTGAGATTTTTATCAGTATTTTGGGGATCGTACGGGCTATCGCGGATCATGACCTGGTTTATGGATGGCGCCCTTGGCGAGTTTGGAACAAACTGGCTGGTAATTGAAAGTTTTATGTGCCTTGTAGGCATTGGGTTACTTGCATTCCGAAAAAAAATTAAAGACATCTAATGGTGGAGTCAATATCGCATTCAGAATTTCTTAACCGGGCAGAACAGCAAGTAGAAGAACAACTCAAAGAAGTAATCTCGGTATTCCAGAATCTTCCGGAAGACCAACTTATTTCGAATAATAATGGTGGATGGGGTATAGCCGAGTGTTTCGATCATCTCAATTCATATGCTGATTTCTATTTACCAAGACTGAGAAAATCGTTAGAAAAAATGCCTCCCCTGAAGGGCCAAACTACTTTCAAACACAGCTTTCTGGGTAGCTACTTCATTAAAGCTATGGACCATCAGCAAACCAAAAAGAAATATAAAGCCATGAGAAAGCATCGGCCTACCATCATTAACAATCCATACGCAGTGGTTTCCATGTTTATTCAGCATCTGGAAGAATTACAGAAAATTATTCTGCAAGCCAATCAAAAAAACTTAATGAAGGCCAGTGTCTCAACATCCATTTCACCTTTTGTAAAGATAAATGTTGGTGATGCTATACAGTTTGTATTGACGCACAACAGAAGGCACATTGAACAAGCCAGGCGAAATATCCATTCAGCAATGAATACAGATTAACTGTAAAAGAGTCTGTGAATTGTGTAAATCCGGTGCAGTCCGGATTTCGTTTATTTGTTAAACGAAATCAATTTATGAAAAAAAAAAAATTCAAAACCAACATAAAATGCTCAGTTTGCGTGGCTACCGTAACCCCCTTTCTTAATGAAACTGCTGGTGAAGGCCAATGGAAAGTTGACCTGACCAGTCCTGAGCGCACACTTACAGTAGAAACAGATGCTTCAGAAGAACAAATCAGGGAAGCACTACTAAAAGCAGGCTACAATGGAGAGAAGATTTAATAGGAATTCATCACAACTTCAACCCTGTCCTTGGCCACTCTACACCCGGCCTGAGTATGAGCATGACATACGCCCAGTTATTGGTTTGATTATGACCATCCGCTACATTTTTCAAATAGGCCATGGATTGCGTGGCAAACATCTGAGAATAACCACCCTGAAAACTAATGCCCGGTTTTAATTTGTGAACAATGGTCAGGTCGAGTTCGGTACCCAACCGTGAACTACCGGAAGTTCCGGGAGAATCATCATTTTCAACCACTGCATTGGAAGAGAAAAAATGTACGGCAGCACCGAGCAAGGTTTTAGAGCCTTTCATTAAACCCTTCAAATAATAATCATTGAGCCCAACAGAATTTCCATGATTACCCACATAGAAATAATCCATATAGCCATTAAAGCGATGATTAGTCCCATAAAAAGGGGTAAAGGATTTACTTTCTCCCGATGGCGCGTTGATTTGATCTGTTCCTGATATTACTTCCAAACCTGCTGTCAACGCAAACTTCTTACTCAAATCATACGTCAGCTCGGCCATCAAATCATATCCCGATAGGGATTGATTCAGATTGTTGGTACCTGTTTGATAATAAAAAGCCACATTACCGGATAACTTGTTGCTGCTTTCCTTATACACCAACCGCGGGCCGAAGGTTTGTGTAAATACAGTGGTGTATTCCACCGGCACGGTGTTGGGTTTTTGAATTTGGATACCATTATTCAAAAAAAGGAATGATGATTTGATCTTTCCGAAGGGTCGATTAAAATAAATGTACTGAAAGGTTTTATAGTTATTGGGTACCGTATAAACCGTTCCTGCCAGTTGCTCCTGATTTTGATTAAAGGCAAGCCCGGCATGTATTTGTGTGTTGCTGGCTGAATCATAAAATTTGATAATAGCTGCATCGTGCCTGCGGGCCTGCATCAGCCAGTCAAGACTTCCAAAAATGCGGTCTTCATCATAGGCAATTTCCTGCCTACCCATTTTCAACGCAAACTTTTTATTGATCGGAAGGGCCACCCACGCCTCATGTACCGAGAGCAAACCTGCATTGTCAATGGCCGCATTGGCCGTGCTGCCCCAGGTGCGGATGTCTTGTATGCTTACATACATTTCCGCATCCTGAAACTTCAGGCTGGTCATTACCCTTGCCCGCTGACTAATAAAAAATGCTGCATCTTGTTCGGGTGCCGCAAGCGTAGAAAATCCATGCCGGTACTCGGCCCGGTTCATGTACTGACCGTTGACACTGACATTAACCTGGGCAGATAAAGGCTGAGTACAGAGGGATAAAGCAGAACCAAAAAGAATGGTTCTAAATAGGGGAGATTTCATAAGTTCAGTATTGCATAACCCAAAACAAAATCGAAAATTTATTAGCACAAATGACTTAAGTCATACTATTCGTAATTGACTGTACTTTACTTTGAAACCATATGCCTGTAAAAAGTTACCTGGTATTCCCCATTGCTGGAGCAGTGGCCCAAGTGATTGAAAAGCTTCAGTCTTTCAATCATTGTGAAGTGTTGCCTGCGGATAACCGGGAGGTAATTGTGCTGGTAACTGATTCGGATTCGGAAAAAGAAGACGAGCAGTTTTTAGAGGCCCTTAAGGGCGATACTTCGATTCAACACATCAGTTTAATCTCTGGTTTTAGCACCTGAACTATGGAAAGGAAAGCTTACACCGTTAAAGACCACTCGCGCAGAAATTTTCTAAAGCAACTGGCAGCCACATCGGCCATCAGCGCGGCCACAGCCATGCTGCCGGAAGTAACCTTTGCCGGAGTAGATAAGCTTTCCGGCAACGATAAACTTAATTGGAAAAAATCGCCCTGCCGTTTTTGCGGGGTAGGTTGCGGCTTGCTCATCGGACTGCAAAATGGAAAAGCAGTGGCTGTAAAAGGCGACCCTGATAGCCCGGTAAACAAAGGGCTGTGTTGTGTGAAGGGCTATCACTCTGTGATGGCCTTGTACGGAAAAGACAGGTTGAGAAAACCATTAGTTAAGCGCAACGGCAAATGGGTGGAAGTAACCATGACTGAAGCCCTGGATTTGGTGGCCAGCAAAATGAAGGAGACCATTGAGAAACATGGTAAGGATGCTGTGTCGATGTATGGCTCGGGTCAGTGGACCATACCCGATGGCTATGTGGCCAGCAAGTTTATGAAGGGTGGAATCGGCACGAATAACCTTGAGGCTAATGCACGCTTGTGCATGGCCAGCGCGGTAACCGGATTTATGACCTCGTTCGGCATGGATGAGCCCATGGGCTGTTATGAAGATATTGACCATGCCGATGTATTTGTGTTGTGGGGCAACAACATGGCCGAGATGCACCCCGTGCTTTTCTCGCGCTTGTTAGACCAGCGCCTGAAAAGAAAAAGCATCATCATCGATTTGGGTACGCGCACTACGCGCACCAGCCTTGCAGCCGATAAAGCCATACTCTTTGAACCGCAAGGCGACCTGGCTTTAGCCAATGCCATCTGTTATGAAATTATCAATAATGGATGGGTGAACCGTAGTTTTATTGAAAAGCACTGTGTATTCAAGAAAGGGAAAACCAATATCGGGTATGGTCTTGAAGATAATTTCCAGTTCACCGATGAGCCTGGTGATATCAGTTTCAATGACTTCAAAAATTTTCTAAACGATTATGCTCCTGCAAAAGCAACTACTCAATGCGGAGTATCCGTGAAAGACATCAAATACCTGGCGCAGCTTTATGCCGACCCGAACAAGAAAGTGATGTCGCTCTGGTGCATGGGCCCCAACCAGCATACACGGGGCACCTGGATTAATAATCAGATTTACAACATCCACCTGCTTACCGGAAAAATTTCCACTCCAGGCAACTCACCCTTTTCATTGACTGGTCAGCCGAGTGCTTGTGGTACAGTACGTGAAGTAGGAACTTTGACTCATTTGCTTCCTCACGGAACAGTAACCAATGAAAAAGACCGCAAGTTTGCCGCAGAAATCTGGAAGGTGCCTGTTGAAAAAATTCCGGCAAAGCCCACCTTCCACACCGTTGAAATGTTCCGCGCCTTAGACCGGGGCGAAATCAAGTTCATGTGGATACAGGTAACCAACCCGAT
The DNA here is from genome assembly GCA_025808415.1 of Cyclobacteriaceae bacterium. Lineage (NCBI taxonomy): Bacteria > Pseudomonadati > Bacteroidota > Cytophagia > Cytophagales > Cyclobacteriaceae > Cyclobacteriaceae bacterium. The sequence continues at coordinate 1,122,720 of CP075525.1, read as the reverse complement.
GGTTTCCATGCCCAACCTGAAACGCTATCGCAATGGGGCATTGAAAGAAGACCGGTTTATTGTTGTGTCGGATGTTTATCCCACACCCACTACTGATGTAGCGGATGTGATATTGCCTTCGGCCATGTGGATTGAGCGCGAAGGTATGTTCGGCAACTCCGAAAGACGCACGCAACATTTTGAAAAAATGATTGAGCCGCAAGGCGAGTGTGTGAGCGACACCTGGCAGATTATAGAAGTGGCCAAACGAATGGGCTATGGAAATCTTTTTCCCTGGACAAAAGAAAATCACATCGAAGAGATTTGGAAAGAATATTCACGATTCCATTATGGGCCCGATCACTCGATGGCGAGTTATGAAGAACTAAAAGCAAAGCCGGGCATTCAATGGCCATACGTTAATGGAAAAGAAACCAAGTGGCGCTACCACGCCAAATACGATCCCGCAGCAAAAGGAGATTCATATGATTTCTATGGCAAGCCCGATGGCAAAGCCTGGATATGGGCAAGGCCTTTTGAACCTGCCCCGGAAGTTCCTGATAAGGAATATCCATACTGGCTTTGCACCGGCAGGGTGGTTGAGCACTGGCATACCGGCTCCATGACGAGGAGGATTCCTGTGTTACATCAGGCGGTACCACATGCTTATGTGGAGCTGAATGTGCAGGATGCAACTAATATGAATATTCGCACAGGCGATAAAGTGAAACTGGTTTCGCGCAGGGGCGAGTTGGTGTTACCTGCATCGGTGAATGAGCGTGGCCAGCCTCCACGTGGACAGGTATTTGTTCCCTTCTTCGATGAAGGCTTACTGATCAATGAACTTACCATCGATGCGTTTTGTCCGATTTCGCGCGAGCCCGAATATAAAAAGTGTGCTGTAAAAGTGATGAAAGCCTGAGGTATGACCATCAAGCCGAAACAACATATACTCATTTTTTACATCGTGCTGCTGATGGCTTCAGCGATCGTTGTGCTTAACTTCAGCATGTTGGTGGAACAGGAGGAAGCCCATGTGGAGGAGGAGTTGTTTCCGTATGTTGAACCCCTTCCCTTTGAATCAGGTGTGTTTGAACGTGCCGAGTTTGCATTGGCTTATCAGAACATGCCTGATGATGAAAATCATAATCGCTCAATGGAAGGATACTATAAGCGAAGGGCTTTCTCAGGCGCACCGCCTGTCATTCCTCATGCCATTCTGAATGAAAGTGCCTTTGGTGGAAAGGCTTGTTTGCAATGCCACCAGAATGGTGGATATGTTGAACAGTTCAAAGCATTTGCACCGGTAACGCCTCATCCTGAATTAATCAACTGCAAGCAATGCCATGTTCCGGTCAACACCAATGCACTGTTCAAAGCAACTGCGTTTGAAGGACTGAAAGCTCCTGCTATCGGCAACCGTGCGATGGAAGGCAGTCCACCGGTTATACCACATACCTTGCAACTCAGGGAAAATTGCCTGGCCTGTCATGCCGGTCCGGCCGCTCCAAAAGCCATTCGCGTTACGCACCCCGAGCGGGTAAATTGCAGGTCGTGTCATGCATTGAAACCTTTAACACCCATTGAATGGGAAAGACCGGACAATGATTAAATACAAAACCATATGGCTCATTGTCTGTGCAGCAGTTGTAATGATTGTGTATTACAGTTGCTCTTCATCCCATCAGCAGGATGAGCATTATGACAAAGCCCACGGCCCATTAGCCAATCGCTTGCGCGCCTACACCGACAGCATTGAATACGAAAAATCATCGCTCGATGCCATGCAGCAGGTAAGGCTGGTGCTGGCACAGATTCATGATACGGTTGCTGTGCTTCTTCCCGAACGAACTTCCATGATTCGCTCCTATCCCTGCAGCAATTGCCATACACAACCCTTGGCCAAACTAAGTGCCGGCAGAAAAGCCGATGAGAAAAAATCGCACTGGGACATATCCATCATCCACGGCAGTGCAGAAGTAATGAACTGCCAGACCTGTCATGATGAGAAAAACATGAACGAACTGGTTTCACTGACAGGTAATGCCATTTTGTTTGATGAAAGCTATAAACAATGCCGGCAATGCCATTCCACACAATATACCGATTGGGTAGGTGGCAGTCATGGCAAGCGTTTGGGCGGATGGATGCCACCGCGCATCATGAACACGTGTGTTAGCTGCCACAATCCTCATAAACCTGCATTTGAAAGTCGTTGGCCTTCGCGTTTAAATACATCTTCACTAACTGAATGATAGTTATGGAACCTGTACCATTACCAGAGAACAAAAGCACCGGATGCCAATCAGGCAATTGCTCCTGCGGCAAGAAAAAAGAAGATGGCTTTGAGCAAGTCATGAGCAAACCCACTGACAGGAGAGATGCACTGAAGAAACTTACTTTAGGTCTGCTCACAGGCGTAGGTTTCGCATCAACATCGTGCAGCGTTACGGCCGGTGAAACAAAAAAGGAAAAAGCGCAACTGAATTGGGAGGAGTTTTTTAAAGGCAACTACCAGTTAATGACGGACGAAGAGAAGGAATCGACCGTGAAGCGACTTGAAAGATTATACGAATTAAACAACGGAAGAAAAATAAACGTATCGGCACAAGGCCCGATGAAGGATGTGCTCTATGGTTATGCCTTCAATATTTCCAAGTGCCAGGGATACATGGATTGCGTGAATGCCTGCGTGCAAGAAAACAACCAGGACCGAAACTCACAAATGCAGTACATCCGCATACACGAACACAAAAATGGTTCGATGGATTTTGAGTTAGCCGATGATAACTTCTATCATGAAGTTCCTGCTGCCGGTCATTTTTATATTGGCACACAATGTTTTCACTGTGAGAACCCGCCTTGCGTGGAAGTATGCCCGGTAAAAGCAACCTGGAAAGAGAAAGATGGTATTGTGGTAGTTGATTACGACTGGTGCATCGGTTGCCGGTATTGCATGGCGGCCTGTCCGTATGATGGACGCAGGTTTAACTGGGCAACACCCGAAGTGCCGGCAGAAGAAGTTAACAACAACCAGCACTACCTGGGCAACCGGCTTCGAAAAAAAGGCGTGATGGAGAAGTGTACTTTCTGTATACAACGCTCACGCAATGGCAAGAGCCCGGCTTGCGTGGAAGCATGTCCCACAGGTGCGCGCATTTTTGGCAACCTGCTCGACCCTAACAGTGAAATCCGGTGGGTGCTGGCCAATAAAAAAGTTTTCAGGTTAAAAGAAGACCTGGGCACCGAGCCTAAGTTCTGGTATTTCATGGATTAACCGCAACACATGAAGCAGCTAAAAATATTCAGGTCACTGGTAACTAACGGAATCAAAACCGCTCTGCACGGTAATTCATTATACCACGTGTGGATGGGCTTTCTCACCTTCTTTATGTTGCTGGGTGCATTTTGCTTTTACATTCAGTTGCGTGATGGATTAATCGTGACAGGCATGCACAATCACGTGAGTTGGGGTTTATACATCTCCAACTTTACTTTCCTGGTGGGTGTTGCAGCAGCCGCGGTGATGTTGGTGTTACCAACCTATGTATTGAAGGAAATGGATTTTTCAAAAGCGGTGCTCATTGGTGAAGGCATGGCCGTAGCAGCACTCATCATGTGCCTGGCTTTTGTTACCGTTGATTTAGGCGGGCCCATCCGCGCCTGGCATCTGATACCCGGCATAGGCGTATTTAACTGGCCCAACTCCATGCTGGCGTGGGATGTGATTGTGTTGAATGGTTATCTCTTCATTAACATTACCGTGCCCCTGTATATTTTAATGTGCCGCTACCAGGGCAAAGAACCTAACAAAAATTTTTACTTACCCGGTGTTTTGATTTCTGTTTTCTGGGCAGTAGGCATTCACCTGGTTACAGCCTTTCTGTATGCAGGTTTACCGGCCCGTCCGCATTGGAACAATGCACTTTTAGGTCCGCGATTTTTAGCATCGGCTTTCGCGGCAGGGCCGGCACTCATCGTCATTGCGCTTGCCGTAATCAATCGCTTCACAAGCTACAAGATTGATGACAACACCTTCAGAAAACTTGCCTTGGTCATTACCGTGGCTGCTCAAATAAACATCATTATGCTGGGCTCTGAGATATTCAAGGAATTTTACTGGCCCACCCACCACGGCAGCAGCGCCATGTATTTGTTTTTTGGATTGCATGGAAAAAATGCACTGGTACCTTACATCTGGACAGCCATAGGTTTAAGTTTTACCGCCACGGCCATTCTCAGTTTGCATAAACTAAGAAACAATAGAGTGTGGTTGTACATGGCTTGTGTCATGTTATTCACCGGTATCTGGATTGAGAAGGGCATGGGATTGATCATCCCCGGATTTATTCCGGAAGCCTGGGGCAACATTGTAGAATATTCTCCGAGTTGGATCGAGGTTGGTGTAACCGGTGGCATCTGGGCTATGGGTGCGTTCATCTTTTCGCTGCTTGCCAAAGTGGCCATTGGCATTGAAACAGGAACACTTCGTTATCAGGAAAAAATTTCAGTATGAAAAAATCCACTAAGAAATTACCCAAGCCGCCTAAGTTCTATACCGATTTCGAAAAGAAATATCCGCAGGTAGCAAAAGCCTATGAGCAACTGGGCGATGCAGTACATGATCAGGGGCCTTTAACAGAGCGTGAACGGGCATTGATCAAACTAGCGGTTTCAGGTAGTCACCGATTAAACAGTGCATTAAAATCGCACATTCGAAAAGGAACTGCAGCCGGTTTGAACCGGGAAGAAATGGAACATGTGGCCCTATTGCTTTTACCTACAGTAGGTTTCCCAACCACCATGGCCATGTTGGGTGTTATTGAAGAGCAGTTTATGAAGAAATGATTCATTGGCCTCACGAAATTCCCGCTTTCAAGAAATGTGGTTAGCAATGAAAATTAACAAAAACCAGTCGATTCTGTTTTAGTTTCGAAGGTTTCCATGAATTCTGTAAGGGCTTGAAATAACTTTATAAATCCAAAACCACTTGAAATCCGTACATTTGCTTATTAATGAAACTGCTCCGTACCATATCCTCCCTCCTGCTGGCCGCACTTGTGCTGATGGCCTCCAGCAGTTTTTATGTGGGCGTGCACTATTGTGGTGGCACAGTTAAAGCAGTTGCTTTTCTTAACAAAGCCGATGGTTGCGGGCATCAACAGTTGCCGCCTTGTCACCGCAAAGTAATGGAAGGATGTTGTGCTGATGAACAGCTTATTCACGAATCGCAGGATATTAATGGCGCAACCGTAAACATCTTACTTCCTGTACTTTCATCCACAGATGTTGTTCATAACACATTGGTGGTGGCTGAGATTATCCCTACTGTTTCCGTTTCTACAACATCGTATTTTACGGATCACCCCCCTGCCCCCACCGGGCACGATATCATCATCTCCATTCAGTCTTTTTTGATCTGATTCTGTTCAGCCATCTCATTGGTGAGATTGGTATGTCTTCTTTTTTTCTTTTCAAGAAGTCTTTAGAACAGAACTATGATCAACCGTATAATAAAATTCTTTTTAGAACAAAAACTGGTAACCGTGCTAGTGCTCCTGGCCATTGTAGGCTGGGGCCTGGTTACTGCTCCATTCAACTGGAAAATTGGTTTTCTGCCGCAAGATCCGGTACCTGTAGATGCCATCCCCGACATTGGTGAAAACCAACAAATCGTTTTCACGGAATGGATGGGGCGATCTCCTCAGGATGTGGAAGATCAAATCACTTATCCGCTGACCACATCGTTGCTGGGTATGCCAGGTGTGAAGGCCATCCGCAGCACGTCTATGTTCGGCTTCTCTTCTATCTACATCATTTTCGATGATGATGTGGAGTACTACTGGAGTCGCTCAAGAATTCTTGAAAAATTAAGCGCCCTGCCGTCCGGCTTGTTGCCTGAAGATGTTCAACCCAAACTCGGCCCCGATGCCACCGCACTCGGACAAGTGTATTGGTACACGCTCGAAGGTCGTGATGAAAATGGAAATCCAGCGGGCGGATGGGACCTGCATGAACTGCGCACCATCCAGGATTTTTATGTGCGTTATGCGCTCACCGGTGCAGAAGGAGTTGCTGAAGTAGCCAGTGTTGGCGGACATATCAAAGAGTACCAGGTCGATCTTGATCCAGTGGCGATGAAGACGTACAACATTTCCATGATGGAAGTGATGCAAGCGTTGCGTAACAGCAACCGCGATGTTGGCGCTAACACAGTAGAAATAAATCGGGTGGAGTATCTGATTCGCGGACTCGGTTATGTAAAAAAGATTGAAGACATAGAAGAAGCAGTGGTGCGGGTAAATCAGAATGTGCCTGTTCGTATTAAAGACATCGCTCGCGTTGCCCTTGGTCCTGCTGATCGTTCCATGTTAGGCATTTTAGATAAGAGTGGAGCGGAAGCTGTTGGTGGTGTAGTCATTGCCCGCTATGGTGATAACCCATTGGCTGTTATCAATCATGTAAAAGACAAGATCAAGGAAATAGCCCCGGGATTACCTTCTAAAAAATTAGACGATGGAAGGACTTCTAAAGTAACCATCGTTCCGTTCTACGATCGCACACAACTCATCTATGAAACACTAGGGACACTGAACGATGCCATCACGCTGCAGATCCTGATCACCATTATTGTCATTATCGTGATGGTGTATAACCTGCGTGCTTCATTTTTGATTTCAGCGTTGTTACCATTGGCGGTGCTGATGTGCTTCATCCTTATGAAATATTTTCATGTGGATGCCAACATTGTTGCGCTCTCAGGAATTGCTATTGCCATCGGAACCATGGTCGATCTCGGCATCATTCTCAATGAAAATGTGCTGAGACATCTTGAAGAAGCTCCGAAGGAACAACCATTAATCACTACAATCTATAATGCCGTATCGGAAGTTTCATCCGCCATCATCACGGCCGTATCCACCACCATTGTAAGTTTCCTGCCAGTATTTACGTTGCAGGCTGCCGAAGGAAAATTGTTCGGACCGTTGGCTTATACCAAAACATTTGCTTTGGTGGCTGCTTTGATCTTCACACTTGTCATCATGCCAACCTTCACCCACTGGGTGTTCGGCATGAAGGTCGGTAAAGGAAGATTCAAACTTGTCGGGAACATCTTACTCGCTTTAACGGGATTATTTATCACGATAGTCTACTTGCCATGGGCAGGTGTTGCTTTGCTCTTGTTTGCGGCAAACAATCTCCTCAATCATTTTTATCCGGAGAAATATTCTCGCTTCCATGAATTGGCTACCGTGGGTATTTCGGTAGTAGCGGTATCATGGCTGCTGGCTACCACCTGGCTGCCGCTGGGTGTACACAACAGCATTATCCTGAACTTCCTGTTTATCCTCATCATCATCGGATTGGTACTGGGTGGATTCTCCATCTTCATCCGGTTCTATCCTCGGATACTCACCTGGTGTTTGGAAAACAAAGTGAAGTTCTTGCTGATCCCGGTTTTCATCATCCTCCTCGGCTTAAACATCATGCTGGGATTCAACAAGGTGTTTGGTTTTGTTGAAAAAGGTGTTGATGTCATCGGCTGGAATATTCGTACCACTTCGTTATGGAGTTCATTAACGCATACCTTCCCCGGTATGGGCAAAGAGTTCATGCCCTCGTTGGATGAAGGAGCATTCTTACTGATGCCCACCTCCATGCCCCATGCCGGTGTAGAAGCCAACAAACAAGTAGTACAACAACTGGACATGCTGGTAACCGCCATACCCGAAGTAGAAATGGTGGTCGGGAAAGCCGGTCGCGCTGAAACAGCGTTGGATCCCGCACCCATGTCGATGTATGAGAATGTGATTCTTTACAAGTCGGAATACATCACGGATGAGAATGGACGAAAACTTCGGTTTAAAACAGATTCACAGGGAAGGTATAAGATTGATATTGGTGGATATTTGGATATTGATGGATATTATGATCGGGTGAGTGGAAAAATATATGATGCCAACAATATCGAAATATCAACGAGTATACACCAATATCCATCCATATCAAAAAATATCCACAAGTATCTAATAAAAGATAAGAACGGAGAATATTATCGTCAGTGGCGTGATGAAATTAAATCTCCCAACGACATCTGGGATGAAATCGTAAAGGCCGCCAACATACCCGGTGTTACCTCTGCACCAAAACTCCAGCCTATAGAAACACGATTGGTGATGCTCCAAACTGGTATGCGCGCACCGATGGGACTAAAAGTATACGGACCTGATTTAAAAACAATAGAATCGTTCAGCCTCGAACTGGAGAAACATTTAAAGGAAGTCCCTTCCATCAAGCCGGAAGCCGTGTATGCCGATCGTTCCCTCGGTAAACCTTACATGGAAATTGACCTCAACAGAAAAGCGATGGCGCGCTACGGATTGAATGTAAGTGACGTGCAGGAGTACATTGAAGTAGCGCTAGGCGGTATGAGCATGACCACCACCGTGGAAGGCCGTGAGCGGTATTCCATCCGTGCACGTTATGCGCGTGAATGGAGAAGTGATCCGGAGTCGATTAACAAAGTATTTATTGCAACCCCTACAGGTGCGCAGGTGCCACTAAGTGAACTGGCTACTATTAATTACCGTCCCGGACCGATGATGATCCGTGGAGAAGATTCCTTCCTTGTCGGATATGTACTCCTGGATAAAAAAGAAGGATATGCCGAAGTATCTGTTGTGGAAGAAGCCCAGCGTTACCTGAACAAAAAAATTACTGATGGTGAACTGCTAGTGCCTGCTGGTGTGAGCTATAAATTCTCCGGTAGTTACGAAAATCAGTTGCGTGCTGAAAAACGATTGGCCATCGTAATCCCTCTTTCGCTGATAGTCATCTTTTTGATATTGTATTTTCAGTTCCGCTCGGTAGCAACATCACTATTTATCTTCTCCGCCATTGCTATGGCCTTTGCAGGTGGTTTTATGATGCTATGGTTATATGGTCAGGACTGGTTTATGGACTTCAGTCTTTTCGGAACCAACTTTCGTGAGTTGTTTCAAATGCGTGCCTTTAACCTGAGTGTTGCCGTGTGGGTTGGATTCATTGCGCTGTTTGGTATCGCTACTGATGATGGTGTGGTGATCGGCACTTACCTGACCCAGAGCTTACAGAAACACAAACCAGAATCTGTTACTGAAGTGCGTAAAGCAGTACTCGAAGCCGGAATGCGAAGGGTGCGTCCATGCTTAATGACTACTGCGACAACGTTACTCGCTTTACTTCCAGTATTAACTTCATCCGGAAGAGGCTCCGACATCATGATACCCATGGCCATTCCTTCCTTTGGCGGCATGGTCGTGGCGTTGATTACGCTGTTTATTGTACCGGTACTGTATTCATGGAAGGAAGAACGGAAACTATGATACTAATGGATATTGATAGATACTTGTTGATACTTATTGCCTCGATTCACAACAAATATCGATGCGTATCAATTCATATCAACAAGCATCAAAATGACCCGATATGAAAAAGAAAGAATACATCCCACTCCAGAACCTTGAAGTCTATCAGCTCGCAAGGGAATTAGCCAAAAAGGCCTGGGTGATCTATGACAAGATGAGTTGGCAGGAGAAAAAGATCATCGGTGATCAGTTCATATCCTCCATCGATTCCATAGGAGCAAACATCGCAGAAGGATACGGTCGCTTCCATTATCTTGACAGAGTCCGTTTCCTGTACAACGCCCGAGGTTCCATGCTCGAAGCCATCAATCATTGGCTTGAATTGTTAGTAGAGAGAAACAAAATCAGTCAACCAGAATTTGATGAAATGAAATTCTTAGCCGATAAACTATCCATTAAGCTTAACAACTTCATTCGATCCATCTATGAATCCAAAAACAATAAGGAAGATGAATAAACTATCCACCTATATCGATCAATATCCACCTATATCGATCAATATCATTAGTTTATTGGCATTGATGTTATTATGTCAAATTGCCAAAGCTCAAACAATTGACGATTACCTAACCGTAGCTGCACAAAATAATCCATCATTGAAAGTCCGGTACAACGAATACTATTCCGCATTGGAAAAAGTACCGCAGGCAGGTACTTTACCCGATCCTCAACTTACGTTTAGTATGTTCGTTGGTAAAGATGGCTTGTACATGGAGCGTTGGATGGGCCAGCAACTTTCAGAAATTTCTGCCATGCAGATGTTTCCATGGATTGGTTCGCTGGATGCAGCAAAAAATGAAGCCACGTATATGGCTCAAATGAAATTTTCCGCCTTTCAGGAATCGAAAATTAATTTATTTCATGATGTGCGCACCGTGTGGTACCAATTGTATCAGGTTGATGAAGAACTGAAACTGCTGGAAAAAGAAAAAGAAATACTAAAAACTTATGAGCAACTGGCGCTTACCCGATTTAAAACAGGAACAAGCGGAACCGCTCCGATGAATACGCAAAGTGGCACTACACCTTCCGTTCCATCATCAGGAGGTGGTATGGCGGGAATGGGTGGAAACACAGCAACCCCCTCACCATCGGGCATGCCATCGGGACAGGGGAGCGGTGGAATGTCGGGCGGAACAACAGGATCAATGGTCGATGTACTGCTTATTCAACTCCAAATGAAGGAACTGGATTCACGAATCGAAATACTTAACGCTTCGCGCAAGCCGCTGGAAGTAAAATTCAATAACCTGTTGAACCGTGCTTCGAGCGAAAAGATAATACTTGCCGACACCCTGTCTTCTGTATCCTTACCGGCTACGCTTTCCATCATCCAGGATTCGGTTATTCAAAATCATCCTATGGTGAAAATGTATCAATGGGATGAGAAAGCACGGGAAGAACAACAGCGCATGGCTAAGTTAATGGGTAGGCCTATGATTGGCGTTGGATTAACCTATATGATTTTCCGCCCACGATTTGATGAAATGCTGAATGAAAATATGGGCGGAGAAAACATGTTCATGCCCATGGTTACCATGACTTTGCCCATCTATAGAAAAAAGTATACCTCCTTACGCAAGGAGGCGGAATACCTGCAACAATCCGCTACACAAAATAAGGAAGCCGCAAAGCTTGACTTACTCAGTGAACTGGAGCGTTTATTATTTGATTACGAAAGCAGCACCAGGCGGCTTAAGCTCTTACACGATCAAAGAGAGATTACACAACAAGCCATCCGACTAATGACTACAACCTATAGTACAGGTGGTGGTGGAATGGAAGAAATTCTTCGTCAGCGTCAATCTTTATTAAGCTATGAACAACAGCAACTATCAGCCATAACAGAACAACATATAACGGTATCGGGCATCACTAAACTTATGGGAATTGAAAGTAACTAAGACCTCAACGAATTGAATACTATGAAACCAAAATCAATCATCATCAACATCATTCTTCTGGCAGCAGGGTTATTGCTTGGCTGGCTAATCTTTGGAGGAGACCAATCCGAAACACACGACCATAAAACAGAAGCGGTCAGTGAGTACACCTGCTCCATGCATCCACAAATCCGACAGCAAGGACCCGGTAAATGTCCAATATGTGGCATGGATCTGACTCCTGTTTCATCCGGCAGCAGCACCTCCAATCCATTTGTATTGGAGATGACACCGGAGGCTGCTGCACTGGCTAACATTCAGACAACAAAAGTTAAATCCGTTTCAGCCTCCAATGAACTGATGCTAACCGGAAAAGTAAAGGTGAATGAACAGGCGCTTTCTGTTGTCGCTGCCAAATTTCCGGGGCGGATTGAAAAACTATTTGTAAATTTTGTAGGGCAGGAAATAAAAAAAGGAGAAAAGCTCGCCACACTATATTCTCCTGAACTGGTAACCGCCCAACGTGAATTGCTGGAAGCAAAAAAGATGGCAAGCATCTCGCCACAGCTTTATGAAGCCGCCAAAGAAAAACTTCGGTTGTGGAAAATCAGCGACAAGCAAATTGAACAGATCGAATCTTCCGGACAGGTTACCACCACTCTGGATGTCTATGCCGAAACTTCAGGCGTAGTCACCAAACGCCAGGTTTCTTTGGGTGATTACCTGTCAACTGGTAGTGTAATGATGGAAATTGCTAATCTTTCATCAGTTTGGGTGGTACTGGATGCCTATGAAAGTGATCTGCCCTGGATCAAAACCGGATCAACCATAAACTTTACTGTCCCTTCACTTCCGGGAAAAGAATTCAATGCTAAAATTCACTACATCAATCCATCAGTAAGTCCAGAAACCCGGTCAGTAGATGTGCGGGCTATTGTACCCAATACCGGCAATCTGCTAAAACCTGAAATGCTGGTAAGTGCCACCCTGCAAACAAAATTGAATTCAAATGTAAAGGGTCTGGCCATTCCGGCTACAACAGTACTCTGGACAGGCAAGCGCTCGGTTGTATACGTTAAACAAAAGGGAACAACTCCAGCATTCGAACGAAGAGAAATTACACTCGGTGCCCGGATGAATGATGTATACATTGTAGAAAAAGGACTGGATGAAGGTGAAGAAGTAGTATCTAATGGTGTGTTTTCAGTGGATGCATCAGCACAACTAAGTGGTAACTACAGCATGATGTCTTCACCTGAAATAAAATCAATTGACGTGCCCGAAGCCTTCCGAGCACAGCTAACCCAGGTGGTTGAAAAATACTATGCTGTTAAAAATGCGCTGGTCGAATCAAATCCTGCTTTGGCTGCTACTGCCGCAAAGGAAGTTTTGAAAGCACTGAAAGCTGTAAACATGAAATTACTGGAGGGTGCTGCCCATGACGAATGGATGGTGCTGACTAAGCCATTGGAGCAGGGCGCAACCGGTATAAGTACGAAGACTGATGTGGAAGAACAGCGCAAGGACTTCGAACTCCTCTCCAACTACCTCATAGAGGCCGTTGAACTGTTTGGGCTTACCACCGAAAAAGCATACCGGGCCTATTGCCCGATGGCCTTTGAAGATGAAGGTGCATATTGGTTAAGTGAGTTTGAAGACATTAAAAATCCGTATTTTGGCGCCACTATGCTGAAGTGTGGGGAAAACCGGGAAGTATTCAGGAAACGGTAACAGTAGAACATATTAGATATTCATCGATATTGATGGAGCTACATAGATATTAATTAAAATCGAAATCAAATTCAAATCATAAACTAAACGAGAAATGAAAATCAAATCAATTTTAGCATTAGCCTTGGTTGCACTGATAATGGCAGCCTGCGGAAAGACAGAAAAATCTTCTGACGAGCAAACACAAACCGCTGCGAAAGAAACCAACGAAGCACTGAAAGTTGTACTTACCGGTTACTTTGAAGTGAAAGATGCCCTGGTAAATGATGATGCAGTCAAAGCTAAGTCTGCTGCTACTGCACTTGCGGCTTCAACCGGAAAATATGCCGACCAATTAAATGAATATGTGTTAGCCATTGGAGAAACCGATGACATTGAAGCACAACGTGAAGCTTTTGAGGCGCTTTCTATTTCCATGTACGATTTAGTGAAAGCGGGTGGAGCCGGATTAACCGTTTACAAACAATACTGCCCTATGGCATTTGATGATAAAGGTGCCCTCTGGTTAAGTGATGAAAAAAAAGTACTAAATCCGTACTTCGGTGCTTCCATGCTCAGGTGCGGATCAGTGAAAGAAGAAATTAATTAAAAAGCAGGCAGCAGGCAATTGCAACGTAACATCTTGTTTTTTTACAGCCAATTGCCTACAGCTTACAGATATACTCATCTCAATTAAACTATATGTTAAAGTATCCAATACTAATCCTTAGTGTCGCCATCCTGGCAATCAGTTGTCAGTCTAAAAAAGAAATCACTGAAAATCACGATCAGCACATGACTGCTCCGGCTCAAACCGAAGCAGACACGGTCAAAAAAAGTTTGCCCAAGGAAACCCACGCCATGGTGGGTAATGCGCATATCACGATTAAATACACAGCCCCGGTAGTTAAGGGTCGTATAATCTGGGGTGGACTTGTTCCGTATAACGAAGTTTGGGTTACCGGAGCACACCGGGCGACTTCGTTTGAAATTGATAAGAACTTCATTATCGGCAATCAAAACATACCGGCAGGCAAGTATGCTATTTTTACTATTCCAGGAACAGAAACCTGGACATTCATTCTTAACAAGAACTGGGACCAGCATTTGGCTGACGACTATAATGCTTCAGGAGATCTACTGCGGATAAACGTTACACCTGAAAAACTGGAAGAAACCCAGGAGCGCCTCCTGTATGCCATTGAGACCATTTCAGCTACAGAAGGTGCCTTGCAGATCAGTTGGGAAAAAATCAGGATTACTATTCCGCTGAAATTTTAGCCACTATTATTTTAAGAGGCGGTGCAAATCCGCTTCCGCAGCAATAAATCCAAAAGCAGAAAAATGCTTTCCTGAAGTTACCTGCTTGAATATCTCTACTGCGCGTGTAGTGTCGCCTTCACAAAAATACCAGTTTCCCACACCATACCCTTGAGTGGCCAGGGCCAGGTCAACATCCGGATTTTCACCACTCACCTTCAATAAATCATCCGGTGGTAACATGCCTTTATACATTTGAAGGCGCAGGTAGTAGGAGTCGTTCTCGATAATGTTCATTTCCTCGCGGATAAGCTCGAGCACTTTGGCGGCTTCTTCGGGTCTATTCATTCTACGATAGGTCATGTAAAGCCAATCAGCCGTGGCGGTAATAAGATCATCGTTATCGGAAGCATCAAGGCATTGTAAGTATGCTTTTTCGGCACTTTCGAAATCGCCTTTTAAATAATGAGCAAGTCCTAAATGATACCAAACATTGAATTGAACGTTCGATAGTGGTTTGTTGATTTTATTCGGCTGACCGTCCGGTTCTATTTCAAGCGGTTGTCGTGGCATCAGCGATGCCGCCATTTGTAAATCAGCAATGGCCTTATTGAATTCTCGAATAGAAATGTAGCGATGTCCGCGATGCCTGAATAGTTTATAGGAGTTCGGGTACTTCTCCAAACCCTCCGACAGAATTTTTATAGCCTCATTATAATGGTAGAGATATCCTTCCCTTCTGGCCAGCCAAACATAATTATCTTCTGAAGGATCAGTTTCAAAATTTTTCCGTGCAACATTCAGGTTGCTGTCGAGCCGGGCTTGTGCCGTTGCGCTTCGTTCGGGTTCAAAGTATTGCTTACCGTCCAAGCCGGTGAGGACAGGTGATGGTTCGGATTTTTTTTCTGGTGTTGAGCAAGCTGCTAAAAACACCGTGAGTATGAAAACTTTTCTGATCATAATGTATTGGAATGACGAATGATGATTGTGGAATTTTGATTCAAGAAATCTGATATCCTTCAAAAATCAAAAATCGTTATTCTTACTTCTTAGTTCGATTCATTGAAGGTAAACCACGCCCTCCTTCATCACAAAACTCACTTTCTCCATGGTCTTTATGTTTTTCAACGGATTATCATCAGTGGCAACAATGTCGGCCAGCTTACCTGCTTCAATGGTTCCAATTTTATCGTTCATACCCACCACTTCAGCCGCCACTACTGTTGCGGATTTAATGGCTTCCATCGCGGGCATACCGGCCTCTACCATGTAGGTAAACTCCTTTCCGTTTTCACCGTGCGGAAACACCCCGGCATCAGTACCAAAAGCAATCTTTACTCCCCGTTTATAAGCTTTACCAAAGGTTTCCTGAATCTGTGGACCAATGGCCAATGCCTTGGGCGTAACCAATGGATGATAATAACCAGGTTCCTTTGCTTTCTCAGCCACAAATTTTCCGGCAGAAATTGTAGGGACGTAATACGTTCCTTTCTCTTTCATCAAATCCATCACCTCTTCGGTCATCATGGTGCCGTGTTCGATGGTGGTAATGCCTGCCAGTACAGCCCGCTTCATGCCTTCGGTGCCGTGCGCATGGGCAGCGGTGTGCATCCCATAATCTTTTGCTGTCTCTACTATTGCTTTTAGTTCATCCAGCGTAAACTGCGGTCCACTGCCATCTTTGGCAAGGCTGAGCACACCACCTGTTGCTGTAATTTTTATCAGGTCGCTACCGTCTTTATAGCGTTGCCTTACGGCTTGTCTTGCTTCTTCAGGCGAGTTGATCACACCTTCCTTCGGCCCGGGGTCGCCCATCAAATCTTCGCGGTAGCCGTTGGTCGGATCGGCATGACCGCCTGTTGTGCCAATAGATTTACCAACGGAAAAAATTCTTGGCCCCACAACCAATCCCTGGTTAATGGCATTGCGCAAGGAAGTATTGACCCCACTGCCGCCTAAATCGCGCACGGTAGTAAACCCTGCCAGCAACGTTTTCTTTGCATAAACGGTTGACCGGAAAGCAACATCCGCTTTATTTGATGTGAACCGTTGCAAGGCTTGATCTTTGTTCGTTTCACCTTCCAGGTGAACATGCAAATCAATCAAACCGGGCATAACGGTTTTCTTGCTCAAGTCAATCAACTTATCGGAAGTACCGGGTTTTGTGAATCCTTTTTCTACTCTTGTGATACTATTTTTTTCTACAATCACTGTCATTTGTGACTGCACATCATTCGACTTTCCATCAATCAGGTTGCCGCAATGAATTACCGTTCGCTGGGCAATCAGTTGAATAGACACAACCGTCATTGCCAGTAAAAAAAGCTTCTTCATATTTTCAAAATAAGGTTACTTGGATAGATATTTTTCAGTGATCTTTTTAAGCGCCTGCAGTTCATTGCGCTGCATTTCTTCACGCACATGCAGCATCAGGTCAAACATAACGGTTTGGTCGTATCCCAAACGGGCAGCCACTTCCGAACAATACTTAATTTCTTCCTGATATAATCGCTCATCAATTTTCATCAACTGAACAAGGCTTACAATGTAATCGAACTTTTCATTATTAGTCAGGTGCATTAATCCTATGTTTTCATGATCCTGATCGAACAGCGGAACAATATCTTCCATCGGTACACCATTGGCCAGGCCTATGGTGGTAATGTACTTGCGTTCACGATCGGCAATGTCACCGTCAATACGGGCGAGATTAACCAGTAGTTTCAATTGGGATAAGGCCATACACGCATAGTTTTAATGGTGGAAGATGGGGAATTGTTCCTCGATTGTCAATAGTTCACAGTCAATAGTTTATTAAGTGCTGTCCAGACGATGAACTATTGACTGTGGACTGTTAACTTAACCGCATGAACTTCCTTGCGCACATCAGTCTGTCGGGTGACAACCCTAAAGTTATGGTGGGCAATTTTATTGGTGATTTTGTGAAAGGACGGAACTTACTCGAACAATTTGAACCCGAAATTGCCCGTGGCATAGCGCTGCACCGTGCTATTGATGAGTTTACGGATAGCCACCCGATTGTAACAGTAAGTAAAAACCGGTTGCGCCCAACTTATCGTCATTATTCTGCTGTCATAGTCGACATGTTTTATGACCACCTGCTGGCTAAAAACTGGGAACATTATTACACCGATTTTCTCCCGGATTTTGCCGAACGCTCTTACAGCACGCTGGAAAAGTTTCACCACATTTTACCCGAAGGTGTAAAGTTTATGCTTCCCTACATGACCAAAGGCAACTGGCTCGTAAACTACGCACGACTGGAAGGGATAGAACGTGCGCTAACGGGCATGGCCAGGCGATCGAAACACGAATCAAAAATGGAACTGGCCGTTGAAGACCTCAAAAATAATTATAAGGACTTCACGAAAGAGTTTTCTGCATTTTATCCGGAACTTCAGGCCTTCTCAAAAAAGTGGCTCGACAACGAAACTTGATTATTTTATTTCCACCACCACTTCACTGCTATCGCCACCACTCACAAACTTAATCGTGTACTTCCCCTTACCGGCATACTTCAAAACGGGTTCCGTTACAACCGGAGTTTTTGATTTTGATTTTGCAGGTGCCGGTGCGGCTTCAGCAACCTTAACATCCCAGGTAAATTTTTGAAAACCGGTGGCACCCGTTGCTGTGAGTTTGCGCACCAGATTCTTCTTCTCATCATAAACTTCTACCGCAATTGCCGCTGATGCCTTACCTGCATAATACAGTATGCTTACTTTCGGCTCGTTGGTTTCTGCCCACGGATATTGTTTTTGCCCCCAACGTTCACTGTGACGTATGCTTTCTGGCGCAAAAGCCATAATGGATTTGCCGGCATCTTTCAGTGCTTGCAAAGGTTTTACATCAGCTACGAAAACACTACGGCCATGGGTACCTACTACCAGCTCGTTATCGCGAGGGTGCACCAGCATGTCGTAAGATGCTACATTGAGCATGCCGTTGAAGTAATGCCAGGAGGTTCCATTGTCCAGGCTTGCATAGGTTCCATTATCCAACCCGCAATACAACAAGTTTGGCTGAACCGGATCCTGAACGATCACATTTGCCACTGACTCCGGCAAATTTCCTTTCACGCTCTTCCAGTTTTTACCATAATCAGTACTCGCATATAAATACGTTTTGAAATCATCATCGCGGTAGCCGTTCAACGAAACATAAACAGTACCTTCTGCGTGAGGCGAAGGTGCAATTGAACTCACCCACTTATTCTGCGGCAAGCCTGTTACAATACTTTCCCAACTACCTCCTCCGTTTTTAGATACCCACACATTTCCATCATCCGTACCGGCATAAAGCAATCCAAACTTCAATGGCGATTCTTCCAATGCACTGATGGTGGAGAAAGGAACATCCCCTTGCTTTTTATTTTTAGTCAGGTCATCGCTGATGGTCTCCCAACTTTCTCCTTTATTTAAACTTCTGAATACTTTTTGAGCCGCCATGTACACAATATCCGGATTGTGCTTACTTAACTGCAGCGGGGTACACCAGTTCCAGCGGTAGGCCGGCTCGCCAATATCATTGCGGGGTGTAATGCGCGCGCCAGGCTTGCCAGGTTCTACCCTGAAATAATTTCCAAACTGAAAACCCCAATACACCAACTTGCTGTTGCGCGGGTCGGCTGCTACATACATGCCATCGCCCCCGCCAATGGTTTCCCAATGCTTGTTAACATTGGGTACCGAACGTGACGAACCTTTCAATACACCGTTATCTTGCAATCCACCATAGACATTATAGGGTGTTTCCATATCAACATTCACAGTATAAAATTGACCCACAGGCATATTATTAATGTGTTGCCAGTACGCGCCTTCATCATAAGTCACATACAATCCGCCATCGTTACCCAGCAACATGTGCTTGCCATTGTTAGGATTGACCCACAGCGCATGATGATCGACATGGATGTTTTGTTCGCCACGCAGCGTATCGAGGTGGTTCCAGGTTACACCACCATCGTTTGATTTCAGAAGCGGCACACCGTAGATGTACACTTTATCGGCATTGGAGGGATCAACACGCATTTCGGCAAAGTAATAGCCGTAGGTAAAGAACACACCATCTAAATCATAGCTGTTCATTTTTTTCCAGGTATTGCCGTTATCATCCGAACGATATACTTCTGCACCGATAATCTTTTTATTGAACAAATTGGCGTTGGCATCGCCACCCAGGTAATCATACAAAGCGGTGGCAGAATATTTTCCTTCGCTTACTTCTTTCTTTACCCGTTTGGCATCATACTTCTGTGGAAAGCGGTTGTCTTTCAAAAAATCATCAAGCTTTTTATCATCAAGCCTGGCAAAGGCTTCCCTGGTCATGCCCTTAAAATTTTCTGCCTTAAGGTTGCCATCATCTTTCGGTTTTTCGGTTTGTGGAATTTCACCCTGGTTGTCCAGAATGGCGTAAACAACATTTGGGTTAACGGCTGAAACATCGAGGCCTATTCGGCCTACCTGTTTTCCTTGTGGAAACCCTGCTACCGACTTGTACCAGGTTTCACCGCCATCATCCGATTTATATATAGACGAACCCTCACCGCCTTCCTTAAAATCCCACGCTTTGCGCGAACGATCCCACGAAGATGCCAGCAATTGGTTTGGGTTTGATGGATTGATTACCAGATCAATAATACCGGTGCTGTCGTTTATGAATAGTGTTTTTTTCCATGTTTTACCGCCATCAATTGTTTTGAATACACCACGTTCTGAATTTTTTGAATAAAGGGCACCAATGGCCGCTACCCACACCGTGTTGTTATCCTTCGGATGAATTACAACACGACTAATGTGATGCGTTCCGGTAAGGCCAAGGTGTTGCCAGGTTTTTCCTGCATCAATGGTTTTGTACATGCCACTGCCGGCATAGCTTGAGCGACTGCTGTTTTTTTCGCCAGTACCTACGTATAAGATCTTTGGATCAGTTTGCGATAAAGCAAAGTCACCAATACCCATCGCATCCACATCATCAAAAATGGGCTGAAAGGTTATTCCGTTGTTTTCTGTTTTGAAAATTCCACCGGAGGCAAAGCCGAGGTAATACTCATGCGTATTTTTCAGGTTCACCTCAATATCAACAATGCGCCCGCCTTGTACCGTGGGGCCAATGTTCCGCACAGGGTAGTTGCTTAAAATGGATTGTTCAGCAAGTTTTTTCCGGGCTTCAAATGAAGCCTTTATTTCGGACTCACTTGTGGCCTGACCATACACCGACAGGCACAGTACTGAAAATAAAAACTGTATAATTGATCTCATTTCATTGGGTTTATGTCCGAAAATAGGGAATTCTTACCTTGATGGCAGGGATACCTGCCAACATATTATTTTAGTGGCTCATTTTTTACGACTATGCATAACGATCCGGAGCTGAGTGGGAAATATTTAGGCACAATTTCACAGGATTTTGTAAAAGTAGCCGACTCCATTAAAGAGGCTTCATACCAGGTGCGCAAGCGGGGTTTTTCAGAACATCCTGTTTTTCCTGTTTGTAAAGAGCAGCAACCGATAGGACAATTGCTCATTGATAAACAACTGGCTGAACTGGAATGGAATTACTACATCAGCTACATGGACGAGTTTGTGCAACGAGGTTTAATTGATGAAGAAAAACAAGAAGCTTTTAAAGCAGCTTATAAAGACCCGGATGAATTCTGTTGCCTGTTTGTGATCGATAAAGCGTTTACCAATTTTGTTTTTATACCTTACCCGGAGGATTAATGTGCAGGAGGTTCTGTTATAGTTTACTTACCCATTTGGTGCTATCCGGCAGTAGTGTTTTTTCACAAACACTGCCCGAGCAACTTATTTTTGAACACGTTTATGTTCCGGGCACGATCCGTTCATCCGAAATAAGCGATGTTCTCCAGGATCCGGAAGGGCTGATCTGGATTGCAGCGGACGGATTGTTTCAATACGATGGATTGAACTTTACGCGCTACACGCTACTGCCCGATTCGGGCTCAATAGCCGGGAGGGAAATAAACAGCTTATTTTACGACCATCAACGAAAACGACTACTGATTGCCACCCGGAACAATGGCGTAGTGGAATACAGTTATAACACAAACGCCTTGCGAAAACTACCGGCACAGGCAGGCATACCCATTGTAAACGAGCTTGCCCAAACACCCGATGGCATTATTTGGGGCACCACCTTTAACAACGGACTTTACTTTTTAGAGAACGATACGCTAAAGCGCTACTACTCCGACCATTACAATACCAACACGGCAACTTCGCTGTGCAATGATGGTGACGAATTGATTATTGGCGATGTGCGAAAGATTTTTTGGATCAAAGACCGCAAAATTACCGACTCGTTAAAACTTTCGTGGAAGGATGCAGAATTTACTATCTATGGTCGGGTAACAGCCCTGGCCATCGATTCAGCCAGGCGCCTTTATATGGGCACGGAAAAGCAAGGCTTGTTGATTTATGATTTGCCCTCAAAAACCTTTATAAAATATTTTTCACCTGAAATCAATCCCTTCTACAACCGCATTAATAAAATTTTTGTCGACCGAAACCAACGTGTTTGGTTTTTAACCAAATCAGGAGGACTGGCCATTTACAGTCCCGCTGAAGATCGATTTATTCAGACCATCAAAAATCCTTTATCAGCCTACTCACTCAGTGGCGACAACTGCACCTCCATGTTCGAAGATAAAACCGGGATTATGTGGATCGGTGCCACGGGCGCAGTAAACAAATACGACCCGGATAAAATTAAATTCCTACACATCACCAACGATCCGTTCAACCCAAACTCACTGTCGGATAAAATGGTGCGGGGGATTTATGAGGAACCCAATGGCGATTTGCTGATTGGAACAGATGGGGGATTTATCAATAAATATAACCGCGTTACACACCAGATAAAGCGCATTAAAGTTGCACCCGATGGCTCGGGCAAAACCAGTGTGCCGATGTACTTCCATGACTTCAATGCCCGGGAACTGTTGGTGGGAACAACCACCGGCCTGATGGTAATGGATAAAAACAAGTACACCTTTACCTGGTACAAACCGTTGAAGGAGGTTTTCCAGAACCGTATGGTCAGGCAGATTTTACGCATTGGCGATAAACTGTATTTCCTTTCGGGGGGCAACCTTTTTATATATGATCTTGTCCATGGTGAGATGACGCGACATGGCGTTTTTTCATCCGATCCGCAACGAAGGATTGGTAATGCCACCATGCTATATGCAGATAGTAAGAACAGGATTTGGTTAGGTGTTCAGGGCGGTGTTTCCCTACTGCATGACGACCTGACGTTTACCCATTATCCGATTGAAAAAAACCCGGTACGGCCCGATGGTTCCTATTTTATGGTATTAACCATGAACGAAATTAATGGCAACATCTGGATCGGGACTTTTAACTCCGGCTTGTGGCAACTTAATCCCGAAGAGGCTGATCAATCAACCAATCCAATTAAGCGGATCGATATACCCGAACTCAATGCCAGCACCATTTATGCAACCCTTACCGATGCACAAAATAATGTCTGGATCAGCACTAACCAGGGTATACTTAAGCTGGATATGCAAACTTTTGCGTTAACACAATTTTCAATTGGCGAAGGTGTGCAGGACCAGGAGTTTAACCGGCTCTCGTATTTGATAGCCCGCAACGGTGAAATTGTTTTTGGTGGTATAAATGGGGTTAATGTTTTCAGCCCGGCTAAAGTTTCGCCAAGTTACAGGGCGGTAAAACCTGTTATTTTAAGTGTATCTGGCTTTAAAGGTTTACCCAACGAATTTTACGTAAACCTCAGGCATACCAACGCGGTAAGCCTGAACCATCGGCAAAACCAATTATCGTTCAGCTACATTGTTCCTAACTATCAGCAGCCGGTAACCTACGGTATAGAATATAAACTTGAAGACCACGATATACAGTGGCACACCGCCAGCGGTAACACGATCACTTACAATAACCTAAAGCCCGGTAAATATACCTTTCAAATCCGCACAAAGTTTAAAGGCGAAGTGATTGAATCCGACTCGCTGGATGTTTCCATTGCCCATCCGTTTTGGCAAACGTGGTGGTTTACTTTGCTTGCCGTTGGCTTTGTTTTCGTTGCCGTGTATACTGGTGCCCAGGCGTACGCCAACAAGGCCCGTCACGATAAGGAAAGGCTAGAGAAGTTACTGAAAGAACGTACCGCAGAAATTGAAAAATCGCGTGAAGAACTGGAGGTGCTCAACCAAAAAAAGGACCTGATATTTTCCATTCTGTCGCACGACCTGCGTTCGCCCCTTACAACACTTAAGGGGTTTCTGTCCATCATTATTGAAAATGTTGACGCCCTCCCGAAAGAGGCCATTAAAAAACATGCGCGCAGTATACGCAACTCCGTAAGCAGCTCACTGGATTTAATTGACAATACGTTGTATTGGTCGATGTCGCAAACGGGCAGTATAACCTATACGCCATCAGATTTTTCGATCACAGAAACGCTTCGCAAAATCTATGAGCTGTACCAGCTTACCGCAGAAAAAAAACGGATAAACTTTCACCTCAATATACCGGAAAATATTGCCGTGCATGGCGATGAGAATATGTTGTATGTAGCCTTGCGTAACCTGGTATCGAATGCCTTGAAATTTACCCGCGAAGGCAAAAACGTGAACCTTTCAGCCATACGAAACCACCAGTATGCTGTTATTAAAGTAACCGATGAAGGCATTGGTATGGACGCACAATACATCGAAAGGCTGCTTTCAGATGAACACCTGTCGTTAAAAATGGGAACGGCCAATGAAAAAGGAACCGGACTTGGCTTAATCTTATGCAAAAAGTTTGTCCAGGTAAACCAGGGAGAACTAAAGATCAACAGTGCTGAAGGCGTGGGCACTGAGTTTACCGTAAGCCTGCCCTTATCATCATGATTTAAAATGATCCCAACCCTGAGCACGCAGCGAAACTGCATTGCCTTGCTTGGTAACCAAAATATGGTCGTTTGGTTTTTCGTGCACGTAACCAATCAGGTGGATATCCGAATGGTTTTTGATTTTCTCAAAATCATCCGGCTTAATGGTAAATAACAATTCATAATCTTCCCCACCATTCAGCGCACCGGTAACCGGGTCAATTTTAAATTCCAACGCCATGGCCTCATAAGCCGCCTGGTCAATCGGTATCTTATCTTCAAAAATTCGGGTGCCCACGCCTGAGTTTTTACCAATATGGAATAGCTCCGAAGCAAGGCCATCTGAAACATCGATCATTGACGTTGGCTTAACCCCCAATTCTTCCAACTCGTAAACAATATCTGTACGGGCACCAGGCTTTAACTGTCGCCCCACCATGTAAGCATATTTTTCA
Organism: Cyclobacteriaceae bacterium; assembly: GCA_025808415.1. NCBI lineage: Bacteria > Pseudomonadati > Bacteroidota > Cytophagia > Cytophagales > Cyclobacteriaceae > Cyclobacteriaceae bacterium. The sequence continues at coordinate 1,098,123 of CP075525.1, read as the reverse complement.
AGGCCCGGCTGCATATCCGGGTTGGCCAGGTAAACCTCCTTTTCGCGTACCAGTACCTGAAGACCTACATAAGCTGCCCCAAGGTCTCCCGTTACACAAATAATATCGTTTGGCTTTGCGCCTGATCGATACACAATTTTTTCTTTTGCCACCCGGCCAATGGCTGTAATGGAAATAACCAAGCCTGAACGTGAAGCGGTTGTATCGCCACCTACCAGATCAACATTGTATTGCTTGCAAGCTGCGCGGATTCCTTCGTACAAAGCATCCACAGCCTCAACAGAAAAACGGTTACTTAAAGCAATCGAAACCACTATTTGTTCAGCCTTTCCGTTCATGGCCGCGATGTCGGAAACATTAACGGAAACAGCTTTATGCCCCAGGTGCTGAAGGGGGGTAAACGCAAGGTCAAAGTGGATGCCTTCGGCCAGCAAATCGGTTGACACCAACAGGTAATCAACGCCACCATCCAAAACTGCAGCATCGTCACCTATTCCATGTATGGAAGTTGGGTTATGCAACCGGGTGTTGCCTGCAATCCTGTCGATCAGGCCAAATTCCCCAAGTTCACTGATTTCAGATCGTTTTTCACTCATGTTGTAAATCGGTTGTAACCGTTCGTTCACCGTTCGGCAAGGCGTTTCGTCACACAAAAGTAAGATTATAACCTAAATTAAAAGTTTTAAGCAACCCATACCCGGTATTTATGCACACAAGAAAGCAAAACTTATGAGAAGGATTTCGGTGTTGCTTGTCTTGGCTTTAATCTTTTCAGTGGCGTGTTCTTCGGTTCCCAAACCTTACTACGAAACCAAGTTGGGGAAAAAAAAACAGCGTTATTACAACGCTGTGCAGTATGGTAAAAAAGAGGTGCCCGACTTTCCTAAGAGCCGTTAACCTCCTGGCACAATTCAACCAACACACCTTGTGTTGACTTAGGGTGCAGAAAACAAATCATTTTGTTGTCTGCACCTTTTTTTGGTGCTGCATTAATGGCTTCGAATCCCTTTTGTTGGTAGTCCTCAAGTGCATGATGAACATCGGCAACTTCAAAGGCAAGGTGATGTATGCCTTCGCCACGTTTTTCGATAAAGCGTGCAATGGGCGAATCAGGACGCGTGGCCTCCAGTAATTCTATTTTTACACCACCTACTTCAAAAAAAGAAGTACGCACCCCTTCCGACTCAACCTCCTCTACCTTATAGTGTTGCCGGCCTAATAAACGGGCAAATAACACATTTGCCTCGGCCAGGTTTTTAACGGCAATTCCGATATGCTCAAGTTTTTGCATAATTGTTAACTTTGACCTTAAAATGAGAAACTTTTAAGGCATTTAAAAAGTTTTCTCCCTACTGAATTCTTAGCGTATGATGGAGACAACCAGTGAAATACATATTGAGGCGGCACGTTTGCAGCAGGAAATTAAAGATTACCTGGGGTTACGGTCGTCCGATTTGATTTTTGAATACAGTACCAAAGATGGCAAAGTGAGGCTGGACCTGATCACCATTAACCCGCGGCACAACCAATCGTTTTTATTCCATTACGAAACCGGTACCGATAAACTGGATGCCCTGAAAAAGATGCACATGTATGTGCAGAATTATAAAGAGAAAGAAAACAGTTATACCATTCAATGGGTAGCCAAAGGAGACACCGAATTGCACACCTCGTACTTCCGCGCAGGCAACATAACCGATGCCCTGCAAAAACTTTATTACGGGCGCGACATGAACACAATAACCGTTTTTAGTGTTGTATTGAATCCTGTTTCTTAAGTGAATGATTTATGATTACCGTTACCGATAAAGCCAAAGAAAAAATTGTTGAGCTCCGCCAAAAGGAAGGCAAAACGGAAGATCCGAATATACGCGTCTCTGTAAAAGGGGGCGGCTGTTCGGGACTTATGTACGAACTGGCTTTTGATGAGGCCATTAACCCTGCCGACCAGGTTTTTGAAGATAAAGGCGTAAAAATTTTGGTGGATAAAAAGAGCCTGCTTTACCTGTTGGGAACAACGCTTGATTTTTCAGACGGACTAAACGGAAAAGGATTTCAGTTTATCAATCCAAACGCTTCACGCACCTGTGGATGCGGGGAGAGCTTTTCTGTGTAAAGACCTTTCTTAGAAAATAAACCGGAGAACTTTAACACTAGTCCACAGTGTAGTGGTTACGGCATAACAAATCAATACACTCCAAACTACTACCCTTAAAAGGTCGAATTCTCGAAAATTATTACCTGCTAGTTTCATACAACAGTGGGGTTGTTGTTTAATTTATGACTAATAACAGGATTTTCGGGGAAAGGTTTCGAACCGGTGCAGACAAACGGTTGAAATCGTCCATTAGCCCCCAATAAAACAGGCCAATGAAGGCCCTAGCCTGCAGAAATTGTGGCTATGCATTTTAGCTCTATGGCAATTGGGGTAGGCAATGCGTTTACCTCCACCGTGGTGCGGCAAGGCTGGTTCTCCTTAAAGTACTCCGCATAGATCCGGTTGAAGGTGGCAAAGTCCGCTTTCATGTTGGTAAGAAATACCGTTACATCCACCAGGTTTTCCCACTGCGAACCAGAGGCTTCCAGGATATACCGAACATTCTGAAAAACGGAATGGCACTGTTCGGCTATATCATAGGCAACGATGTTGCCTGCGGCATCTAACGTAACGCCTGGGATTTCTTTTGACCCTTTTTTGCGTGGCCCTACCCCCGATAAAAAAAGCAGGCCGCCAACTTTGCGTGCGTGTGGATAAAGACCAACAGGTTCGGGTGCTTTATCGGAGTTGATAGATTGACTCATGATTTTTAAAAGTTTGGTCGGACACAATTTTACTCTTTAGTGACTTTGTGATTTCGTGGCAAGAAAAATTCCATGTCGTTAAGCCACAAAAACACTAAATCACTAACTCACAAAAAAGACGAATACCATCATTGAATACCTGGCTTTTAAAATCCAAATACCAAACTCCCCCAATAGCTCTGCCAATCGGCTCCTTCCTCCTTTGCGGGAACCATCTTCACACAACTTACCATCCATGCACCTGAATTGCTTAGCCGTGTTGTTATGGTGCCGTCTTTTTGAGTATAGGTATTTTGCATAAAGGTAGTGCCATCTTTTCTGTTCCAGACTTTAACCATCGTAAAAGGAAGTGGCTTGCCTTCAAACCATACCTGAAAAGTAATGTCATCGCCTTGCTTAACAGCATATGGATTCTTTACGGGTACAATTTCTAACGGCAGACCAACTTGCTTTTTAAAAGTATCATCTGTTTTAGTTCCGGTCTGTAGCAGAAGTTTTGCACACCGGGCATAATACTCTTTGGCAGGTTTATGCATTAAATTATTTTTCCTACGGAAAGCCAACACATCCTCCACACCATCTTCTTCAAGATAAGCATTGAATTTTTCTCCTTCCAGTTCAATGAAGGCGTTATTGCTTTGCATCACAAATAAATGGGTTCCTTCTTTAGTGAATTTAATCTCCAGGTTATTTCCTTCTCCCGGGTTTACGCTTTCAATAAGGCCCTCACTATAGGAACCCGCATGATGATCCAACCGTAGCAAGCGGTGCTTAGTTAAATTCCATCGCTCGCCTACAAAATTCTCACCCACCATAAAATTGATCTTCGCAGTTTCACCTATGGCAAACCTGAATTTATCAGGTTGCATCCAGAATTCGTGCGCTTGTGCGAGTACAGCAACAAAAGTTATTAGAAGAAAAGCTGCTGAGAATTTTCGTTTCATGTCCATTACTTTGAATTCATGAGGTCTTCTATCTCCTCAGCTTCAATGGGAATATTTTTCATCAAATCCTGAAGCCCGGTTTTGGTAATCACAACATTATTTTCCAGGCGGATGCCAAGAACTTCTTCTTTAATATAAATGCCGGGTTCTACGGTCCATACCATTCCCTCCTTCATTTTCGCAAACATATTTCCGGTATCGTGCACATCCAACCCCAAATGATGACCGGTACCATGCATAAAATACTTCATCACCACCGGTTTATCAGGATGTTGATTTTTAATATCAGTCTTATCAATAAGTTTTAGTTTCAACAACTCCCCTTCCATTACCTTCTGCACTTCTTTATGATAATCAAAATACATGGTGCCCGGTCGAAGTAATTTATAAGCCGCACGCTTTACGCGGAGCACGGCATTGTAAACATCCTTTTGTCGTTTGGTGAATTTACCACTTACCGGTATCACCCGCGTCATATCGGCATTGTAGTTTGCGTATTCGGCTCCCACATCTAATAAAATTACCTCACCGGCTTTACAGATACTGGTATTTTCAATGTAATGGAGCACGCAGGCATTGGCACCCGAGGCGATGATGGGTTCATAAGCGAACCCTCTTGAACCGTTGCGGATAAATTCATGAATAAATTCGGCTTCAATTTCATATTCCTTCACGCCAGGCTTCACAAATTTCAACACCCTGCGAAAAGACTTCTCCGTTATATCACAAGCCTTTTGCATCAATTCAATTTCGTATTTCGATTTCACTGCCCGCAAGGCAGACATGATGGGTGCAACACGTTCATACTTATGCAATGGATAACGTTCCTTACACGCTTTGATAAAGCGCGAGTCGCGGCTCTCCACACGTACTTCTGCCCGGTAATGTTCATTGGTATTTAAATACACGTTTTCCACACCTCCCATCACCATCATGGTGTTGAACACGCGGTGAAAATCGGATGTCCAAAGAATGGTTTCTATGCCTGTTACTTCATGCGCTTCCGCTTTGGTTAGTTTATGACCTTCCCAGGTGGCAATCTGCTCGTTAGTTTCGCGCAAAAACAACACCTCACGAAGTTTCTTATCCGGGTAATTCGGGCATATCACCAAAATAGTTTCTTCTTGGTCTACCCCGGTAAGGTAAAACAAATCACTATTCTGACGGAAACGCATCGTGCCATCGGCATTGGTGGGCATAATATCGTTGGCATTAAACACAGCTACCGAAGCGGGTTTTAGTTCCTTCACCAACCGTTTACGGTTTTGCACAAAAAGCTGGTTGTTGATTTGAGAATAGCGCATAACGTTAATATAAGTGCCTAAAATTAAAAAAACCTGCCGGGTAAGCCGACAGGTTTGTAGTTTATAATCAATTCTTAACGATTAGCCTTCGTTAGGTTCATCGGTATTAATGTAGTTAATCAACACAAAGGTTACGAGCAAACCGGAAAAAACACCCTCAAGGGCAACGATAAACGAAACGATATATGGATTAAGGAAGCGTCCCATAGGCTCGTGGTCGATGATGTATTGCATAAAGGGAACATCAATAAACGTAACATAAATGAAAAGGAATGCCGCAAAAGCCAGTGAAGCAATGGCACCGGTAGCCACACCCGTAACCAGCGCCCTGAAGTAATTGATGTGTTCGCCATGGGTATGCTGGAATTTTTTAAGGGCCATGTAAATACCACCCACCAGGATAACCACATTCAACAGCCGCAACTCAACAATGTTGAGTAACCCGGCAAACTTCATAATCAAAAAATAAGCGATAAGCCCTCCGGCTATCTTTAATCCGTAATTGATATGGAGCTGATTGGGATTGGAGAAAACATTCATAGCTAATGGATTTGGTTTACCGAATTATTGAATTTTCCCACAGAATATCAAGTACTTTGCTGTATATAATTGCTGATGGCCAGGCCACTTTGTCTAATTTTCTTTGGGTCGCACTGCAAGTCATCTCAAAAATCATCCTACACTTTGGTAAATCGGCTTGCCGAAGGCCTCTAGTGATCCGGTTCGGTTTCATGCTTGCGGGTATGTACCTGGTGCTGGTGCTGTTTCCACTCTTCCATTTCCTTTCTGCGTTGGGCAAGTTCAGCCTCAGTAGGCTTGTAGTTGATCAGGGATTTCATATCCGGTTGTCCGGCATCCACCCAGGCCGAATACCAGAAATCACCAATCGATTTTAAGGAAGCGCGCATTTGCCGTTCTACTATACCCTTTAATGCATCGTGATAGGCTTTTGAAAACTCGTATGAATAAACCTTTATCGTTTGTTTGCCACGACTTTCAAACGAGTACTTCTTTTCACCCATTTCAAAAGTAAGTTGGCGTTCAACCGCGAACACTTCTTTCAAATGCTGGTGGGTTGTTTCAATAATTTTCCAGGCTTCGAGTTGCGGATTTTCGATGTAGGCTGCCTTACCTGCAAAAAAATCATACTCGGCCGAAAACAATTCAGGCAAGCGCGATTCCCAAAAGGCATGTATTCCCTCCTGCCCGGTTAATTGCCCGTTGTAATTTTCGGTGGTATGCAAGGGCACGTGGGCATCGGCAAGGTAATGACCAAGATCAGCCGAAAGGCTTAAAATCCTTGCCGGGTCTCTTACCAGAAAAGCATCTTTTAGGCGGTAGTATATCACATTGATGTGCCACGGTAAAATACCGTATGCTTTCAGGGTATCCTCGCCATACTGTTCTACGGCTTCCTTCCAGTAGCGGGGCATGGTATAAATGGCGCTGTCGCCAAAGTGGTCAATATCGATGTAGTGGCGCGGGGCCTCATCCACCACGGCAAAGCGTCTGCGGTCGGCATTTACAGAAGCTTCGGTTATATAGCCTATGTTGGCTTTATAAAATCCTATCATTTCAGGCGGAAGGGTAAAAACAGCCAACCGGTTAATCTGCCTATGGGCATGAAAACCCCACCCTGCCAGAAGAAACAGGCTGATAAGCATGATTAAACCAATAATCCATCTGTTCATTACCTTAAATTGAAAAAAAATATCCAATTCAGCTCAAAACGCTCACTTTTCAAGGCTTTTCAGCAGAATTCATTGAAGACGCCCTTTGCAAATAAGATGAATACAATTACCTTTGCAGTCCTTAAAAAGTAAGGTCATAAGATATGGCAAACCACAAATCAGCAGAGAAAAGGATACGGGCCAATGAGGCTAAGCGTGTAAGGAACCGCTACCAGCATAAGACAACCCGCACATTCATCAAAAAATTGCGCACAACTACTGTTAAGTCCGAGGCAGAAGCCCTTTTAAAGGAGGTTTCGGCCCTGATTGATAAACTGGCGAAGAAAAACATCATTCATTGGAAAAAGGCCGCTAACCAAAAGTCAAGCCTTACTAAATACGTTAACAAGTTGGCTTAATCAGCCTTTTAATAACACCCCGAAACCCTGGCAGCAACGCCAGGGTTTCTTTTTTCTATAAGTTGCCATTCTTTATTTTAGGCAAATGAAGGATGAAAAGACCGGCTTTTTGAACATCAAAAAATGGGCAGCCGAAGACAGGCCCCGTGAAAAACTATTGCTGAAAGGAACTGCTGCCCTTTCCGACACTGAATTGATCGCCATCTTGCTGGGAACGGGCACCGCCTCCATGAGTGCCGTTGATGTGGCCAAGAACATTTTAAAAAACGTAGATAACAACCTGGACGCATTAGCCAGGCTCTCGGTAAAGGACCTGATGAAGATAAAAGGAATTGGCGAAGCCAAAGCCATTACCATTGTGAGCGCACTTGAGTTAGGCCGCAGGCGAAAAGAAGTAAGCACACAGGAACGACCAAAAATTTCTTCTTCACAAGATGCCTTCGAAGCGTTAAAAGGCGACCTGATGGATATACCGCACGAAGAATTCTGGATAGTGATGATGAACCGAGCCCATCGTATAATCAAAAAACAGAAGATAAGCCTGGGCGGAGTTCACGGCACCGTGGCCGATCCTAAAATAATATTCAAAGTGGCCTTGGAAGAACTGGCCAGCGGCATCATCGTTGCCCACAATCATCCTTCCGGAAACCTTACACCCAGCCAGCAGGATATTGACCTCACCAAAAAACTAAAAGAAGCCGGTAAGCTTTTGGAAATTCAACTGCTCGACCACCTGATAGTTGCCGGAAAAAACTACTATAGTTTTGCCGATGAAGGATTGTTGTAAGTCGTAATTAATCCGGGAATTGTCATTATAAATTAGTTCAGACATAAATATATGACGAATCCTGACAGCGAACCGTCAGGATTGTCAGGATTAACCCTGACATTGAAAATGAAGGAAGACTTACTCTTAGAACCAACTTTCAACTGCTTCATTTTCAATCGTCAGCACCTTGTGCAAAAAAGTCTAATGAATTTTTTGGGTTAATTTTTGTCACTCCGCAATCCCTTCACAAATCAAATGTTGGTAAAATAAAGTTTTTTCAGTGTACTCAGACTGCACATCAGCCAATCTTCGGACTGGCAGGGGCATGCGGGGATTGGGCGCAGCGCTGGATGAGTACACGGGGCCATGCGGCCCGGGAGCAAATTTTAAATCAGCAAAACTCTTACTTTCGTGAATTAGTGTTTAGTGTCCCATAAACTAGCTATCCATAATTTTTCTGTATGAACAGAACTAAAATAATTATCATGATTGCCATTGTTGTTGCTGCCATTACCCTGATCTATTCCTTTATAGGGCAAGATGATACCTCTTACATTACCAAAATTCAGAAACAGCGCGAGGAGAAAGATCGCTTCATGCGCACCGCATCCGACTCTCCCTTTGCCGATAATTTCGCTGCCTATAAAGGGCTCAATTGGTTTGCCCCCGACAAAAAATATCAGGTTAAGGCCCGACTCATAGCCGTTGAAAACAAAAAAATGGTGGAGCTTCCTACAAGCGATGGTAAAACCAAACGCTACATGGAATATGCTTATGCCGAATTTAAACTAGACGGAAAAGAGCAACGCCTATTGATTTTGGAAATTATTGACATGGGCCCCTACAAGGGAACACTTTTCCTCGCTTTTGGCGATGAAACGAGCGCCCGCGAAACGTATGGTGCAGGCCGGTATCTCGATGTAAAAAAACCACGCGGACTAAGTACCGTTATACTTGATTTTAATGAAGCCTACAATCCCTACTGCGCATACAACGATAAATATTCATGCCCGCTTCCACCAACTGAAAATTTGTTGACGATACCTATTTACGCAGGCGAAAAAAACTATAAATCAAATTGAATCCCCGGATCAGAGAGGATGGGCGTGAGGTTTCCCCTCCTTTTCTTACTTTTGCCGATTAACCGCTTTTAAGTAATGACCATCTCCTACAACTGGCTCAAAGAGTACATCAATATCCACGAATCGCCCGAAGAAATCGGGCAAGTATTAACCGGCACCGGACTGGAGGTTGAATACATTGAACCATTTTCAACCGTTAAAGGAGGTTTGGCCGGTTTAGTAATTGGCGAGGTGCTTACATGTACTAAACATCCCAATGCCGATAAACTTTCTGTTACCACGGTTCATGTTGGTGGAGATAAAGTTTTGCCCATTGTGTGCGGAGCTTCGAATGTAAAGGCAGGCCAAAAAGTAGTGGTGGCTATTCCGGGAACAACCCTGTTTCCTTTCAAAGGTGATCCCTTCACCATTAAATCAACCAAAATCAGAGGTGAGCAATCCGAAGGGATGATCTGTGCAGAAGATGAAATGGGGTTGGGCGATAACCACGAAGGTATTATTGTGTTGGATACGAAACTACCCAACGGAACACCGGCATCAGAATATTATTACATCCAATCCGACTATGCTATTGAAATCGGGTTAACACCTAACCGTGCCGATGCCGCTTCGCACCTTGGCGTGGCCCGCGACATTAAAGCCGCGCTTAACCGTGAACTCAACTGGCCATCAGTCGATTCCTTTAAAACCGATAACCATAAACTACCCCTTGCAGTATCGGTAGAAAACCCGCAGGCGTGCCCGCGCTATTCTGGCATTACACTCACCGGCATTACCGTGGCTGAATCGCCTGCATGGTTAAAAGCCCGGCTGCAAACCATTGGTCTCACACCCATTAACAACATCGTTGACATTACTAACTATGTTTTACACGAAACCGGCCAACCGCTGCATGCTTTTGATGCAGATGAAATTACCGGCAACAAAGTGATTGTAAAAACATTGCCGCACAACACACCTTTTGTTACCCTTGATGGCAAGGAAAGAAAACTGCTCGCCACTGATTTGATGATCTGCAATGCAGGAGAAGGCCCGCAGGCAGGAATGTGTATGGCAGGTGTGTTTGGTGGCGCCAAATCAGGCATAACGGAAAAAACAAAAAATATCTTTTTAGAAAGCGCCCATTTCTCGGCCGATTACGTCCGCAGAACATCCATGCACCATGGTTTAAAAACCGATGCATCGTTCCGTTTTGAGCGTGGTACCGATCCGAACATAACCGTGTACGCGCTTAAGCGTGCAGCGTTACTAATAAAAGAAATTGCCGGGGGCGAAATCTCATCCGACATCGTAGATATTTACCCCAACAAAATCAAAAACAAAACCATACTGGTAAAAGATAAAAACGTGAACCGGCTAATTGGCAAAGCCATTCCGCGCCAGGAAGCCATAGCCATTTTAAACAGGCTTGATATTGAGGTCACCGAATCTGCAGATGGGCACTATACTGTATCCGTTCCGCCTTACCGTGTTGACGTAACACAGGAGGCCGATGTTATTGAAGAGATCCTTCGCATTTACGGGTTTAATAACATCGAATTAAAAGAATATGCCGGATCGGATTACATAGCCGAATTCCCATCCAACGACATCAATAAATTCAAAAACACGTTAGGCAGCCTGTTGGTAAACAACGGCTTTTACGAAATCTGGACCAACTCATTAACCAATGAAGCCTGGCAGGCCAAACACAAGTTTACCTTTGAAGGTGAGCCGGTGCATATCCTCAACAAGCTTAGCGAAGAACAAGGCATATTGCGCCAAACGATGCTGTTTACCGGTCTTGAAGTATGTGCATACAACATAAACCGCAAGCAAAAAGACCTTAAATTGTTTGAATTCGGAAAGGTTTATTTTAAAAACACCGGCCACTACCACGAACAAGAAAGGCTTGCGCTCTACATCAGCGGCAACACCGAAACAGAAAACTGGCAACACAAAACTGCCAGCGTATCATTTTATGATATGGCCCAATTCGTCTACCAACTTATCCAAAAGGTAGGTGTTGCCGTAAAACAACAACAGGTTGCCGATCCGTTGTTCGACTATGCCGTGCAACTCACGCTCAACAATAAGCCGCTCGGTAAATTCGGAAAAGTAAAAGCTGCTTTACAGAAAGATTTCGGCATAAAGCAAGATATATTTTATGGCGAGCTGGATACAAACTTGCTTTTCACTAGTTCAAACCCTAAGTTAGTAGTGAAGGAGGTAGCAAAATACCCCGAAGTGCGGAGAGATTTGTCGCTTGTGCTGGACAGGAACGTGAGCTTTGAAGAAGTACAAAAGCTTGTGCAGGCAACCGAGAAGCGACTGATACGGGAAATCATTACATTTGATGTGTACGAGGGAGATAAAATCCCGGAAGGAAAAAAAGCTTATGCATTGGGCTTTACCTTACAGGATGAAGCCAAGACCCTTACGGATGAGGAGATCGATTCAACCATGCAGCGCCTGATAACGGCTTTTGAGCAAACGTTGGGCGCGGTAATTAGAAAATAAAAAAACGTTCTTCCGCAGGCGAGCTGCGCTGCGGTAGGAACCGGAAACCTGAAAACCTTAATTCATGAACCAGGAACTTCTAAAATCCAACCTCAACGGTCTGGAACGCAAGATTTTAGTGTTGGTAAACGAGCACAAGAAACTCAAGGCGGAAATTACATCGTTAAAAACTGAAAACCAGGAGCTTAAAGCGGGCATCCACAGCCGCGATGAGCAACTGGCCAATTTTAAAAATCAAATTAAAATCTCTAAAATTGTGGATAACATTAGTCCGGAAGACGGAAGTGTTTCGGAGCTGAAAAGGAAAGTGGACGATTATATACAGGAAATTGATAAGTGTATTGCGTACCTAAGCCGGTAGTTAACTGTAAGAACGTTTAAATGGAGGAATTATCAATACGGATTAAAATTGCGGACCGTGATTACCCGATGAAGGTAAAGGCTCACGAAGAAGAAAGGGTAAGGACCGCAAGCCGTCTCATCAATGAAAAGATAAAATCTTACAGGGAACAGTTCGGAATTGACGATAAGCAAGATTTACTGGCCATGGTGGCTTTTGACAGCCTGGTTGAAAAAATGAAAACCGAAGAAAACCATCAGGAAATTGACCAAACCGTATTTGAGAAAGTAAATCAACTGAATTACCTCGTTTCGCAGTCCATCCTTTAACACTCCTAAAATCCTTCCATACTGTGTAGTCTTTCGGGTTTTATAAACCCTTAACAACACTACGTATGTCTGAATTAGCCATAATCATTTCCGCAAGCGCGCTTGGCGCCATTGTGGTAGGCCTTGGGTTCGGCACCTTGCTGTACAAACGCAAATACAGCAGGCGCCAAAAAGAAGTTGATGACAAGGCAAAGCTCATTTTAAAAGAGGCCGAAATAGCAGCCGAAAACCTGAAGAAGGACAAAATCCTGGAAGCGAAAGAGAAAATCCTCAAAATGAAATCCGAGTTTGAGGAAGAAGCCAACCGCAAAAAAAACCAGATCATCTCCAACGAACAGAAAATCAAACAACGCGAACAGCAGGTAAACCGCGAATTGGAACAGGCAAAACGCAAAGAAGCCGACCTTACCGAAACCCAGCAAAACCTGGCACACCAGCTTGAACTGGTGAAAAAGCGCAAAGAAGAGCTTGATCGTTTTAACGAACAAAAAATTGAAATACTCGAAAACATTTCAAAGCTAACAGCCGATGAAGCACGCGAACAGCTAATAGCTTCTTTGAAAGATGAGGCCCAAACAAAGGCATCATCGTACATAAAAGACATTATGGAACAGGCCAAGCTTACGGCTACCAAAGAAGCCCGTAAGATTGTAATTGAAACCATACAGCGTACCGCCACCGAACATGCCATTGAAAATTGTGTCTCGGTATTCAATATCGAAAGCGATGACATCAAAGGGAAAATAATCGGCCGCGAAGGGCGCAACATACGCGCGCTGGAAGCCGCTACAGGCGTTGAAATTATTGTTGACGATACACCCGAGGCTATTATCATCTCCGGATTTGACCCGGTGCGCAGGGAAATAGCCCGTTTATCGTTGCACCGGTTGGTGCAGGATGGCCGCATCCACCCTGCGCGCATTGAAGAAATCGTGGCCAAAACCACTAAAAACATTGAAGACGAAATTGTTGAAACAGGCGAACGTACCGTAATTGATTTGGGCATACATGGCCTTCACCCCGAACTGGTGCGCATGGTGGGCCGTATGCGCTTCCGTTCGTCATACGGACAAAACCTGTTGCAACACTCGCGCGAGGTAGCCAACCTGTGCGCCATTATGGCGGCCGAACTTGGTTTAAACGTGAAGCAAGCCAAGCGTGCCGGATTGTTGCACGACATTGGAAAAGTATGGCCCGAAGAATTGGAAAAGCCCCACGCCATTGCCGGCATGGAACTGGCGCAGAAGTACAAAGAACACCCCATAGTGTGCAACGCCATTGGCGCCCACCACGATGAAATTGAAATGACCAATCCGGTTTCGCCCATTGTACAGGCTTGCGATGCACTGAGTGGCGCGAGACCCGGTGCAAGGCGCGAGGTAATGGAACAATACATAAAACGCCTGCGCGAACTGGAAGAACTGGCCAGCAGCTTTGATGGGGTGGAGAAATGCTATGCCATACAAGCCGGACGTGAGTTGCGCGTAATCCTGGATGCCGAAAAAGTTACAGACGACCGCGCCAGCCAGTTGAGCTTTGACATCTCACAAAAAATTGAACGCGATATGCAGTATCCTGGCCAAATTAAAGTTACTGTTATACGTGAAATGCGTTCTGTTGCTTACGCAAAGTAGTAGCCTGACATAAGTAGTAAGACGTAAGACCGAAAGGCTTTTAGCGTTACGCTTTAAGCCTTTTTCTTTTACGATAGTCCGGAATTCTGCCAATTATAGTTCGCTATCTTTATTTTTTTCAGCATGTTCAGACAACGCCTTGGCCAATCTTTGGTCTGGCAGGGGAATGTGCGCCTGCCTGCCGAAACGACAGTACAGGCAGGGATTGGGCACTGCGTTGGATGAACATGCGGGGCCATGCGGCCCGGGAGCAAAAAATACCTGTTCTTTAGGCTTAACTAAAAAGGTTTCATTTGTATAACCACCAAATTGATTGCCAAAGTAATCTTCAGGCTTTATCAAACATAAACGTACGGCTGAAAAAATACACCGCTATTCCACCGGTAACAAACATAATAAGCGAATAGATAGCAGCCGGAATAGACATCTGCGAATTATTCAGCAACATGCTGCTGGTGGCTATCGCAATAGCCAGGGTGCCGTTTTGAATGCCCGATTCGATGGCAATAGCCGAACGCTGGGGGTGACTAAGGTTTAACAACTTACTAATGCCATACGCAACCGTTAGGATGACCAGGTTGATGAGCAATGTGATGACACCTACCTGGGCAAAAAAATCAGCCAGGTTTGCCCGCTCTTTAAGGATTGCACCTAAGATAATTATGGTTATAAAAAGTGCCGATGCGATTTTCACCGGCTTTTCGGCACGCTTTGAGGCTTTTGGTGATTTCCACCTCAACAACATACCAATCGATACCGGTATGATGGTAATCACTACAATCTGTAACATCGTTTTTAGTACCGGCAATTCCACATATTTTCCTTCCCCAATAAAATGTTCCATCGAAAGATTAACAAAAAAGGGTATCGTAAATACTGTTACCATACTGGATATAGCCGTTAACGTAATCGACAAAGCAACATCGGCCCGCGCCAAATTTGATAGCAGGTTTGATGTAGCACCACCCGGACAAAACGCCAACAGCATAACACCCACGGCCAATTCGGGCGGCAGGCTTATTAGCTTGAGCATACCAAAGGCAATAACAGGCAGCACAACCAATTGACTGACAAGCCCAACAAATGTTGCCTTCGGAAACAGTGCTATGCGTTTAAAATCATCCAGCGTAAGCGACAGCCCCATGCCGAGCATGATAATGCCCAGGGCTACCGGTAAAAATATTTCTGTTAAAATGTTGGCCTGCATACATGGTGGGTTTTGGTGTTTTAAGATACTAAAAAAATCATGGTTACCGCCCTAATGGTTTCCTTTCGCTATATTCGTCATGCTTTAATCCCAAAACCAAAAGGCTATGTTGGCTAAAACAATTACGGTGAAAAGGATTCGCCATCGCGATATGAACTGCCTGGCACTTTTTTTTCCTAAAAACCAGGAGATCATCAACCATGTTAAGAAAATTCCGGGCATAAAATACAGTGCCACACATACCTGTTGGTACTTGCAAGAGACAAAAGATGCATGGGGTATGATTTATGATGGGTTAAAAGGAAAAGTTTGGCTCGATTACACTGCGGTCAAGAAAACACAAATCGAAAAAAACAAAGTTGAACGTACGCAACCCGATAAAGAACCTGTGCACGAAGAAATGCCGCTTTCACCAAAACTTATTGAGCCGATTGCCAATCAACAATCATATTCAGAAATCCACAATAGTATTCTTGAACAAATCCGTAAGAAACTAAAATTCAAGAACTACAGCCCATCGACTATTAAAACATATACCGAGCAGTTCAAATTGTTCATGCAATTTTTCCCAAATAGCCATCCGGAGGTGTTAGGGGAAGAAGAAATACAGCATTACATGATGCACCTGATTGAAAACAAAAAGCTTAGCGTTTCCACACAAAACCAGGCCATTAATGCCATTAAGTTTTACTATGAGAAAATACTAAAGCAAGACCGTAAAGTTTACGACCTGGAACGCCCGATGAAGGAAAAGAAACTTCCTGAAGTACTAAGCCAGGAAGAAGTGATGGCCATTTTTGACGCTGCCGCAAACCTTAAGCATCGTTGTATGCTCGCAATACTATATGCCTCGGGATTAAGGCGCAGCGAGTTACTTAACTTACGGATAGGCGACATTGATTTTCATCGCAATGCTGTGTTGGTGCGCGGAGGTAAAGGCCGAAAAGACAGGCATACTGTGATGGCCCAGAGCCTTATGCCACTTGTTGAACAATACCTGGCAGAATATAAACCAAAATTCTGGTTGTTTGAAGGTGCCACCGGTAAGCAATACAGTGCGGCCAGTTTACAGCAAGTACTCAAAAAAGCTTCCTACAAAGCCGGAATACGTAAAAACGTCAGGCTTCATATGTTAAGGCATTCGTTTGCTACGCATTTGCTGGAATCGGGTACCTCAACCCGGTATATCCAAGTATTGCTTGGGCATGATTCCCCTAAAACAACAGAAATTTATGCCCAGGTTACCCGCTTTGGTCTGGACAAAGTAATGAGCCCATTGGACCATTTAGCCGCCACAAAACAGTTGCGGAGTAATGACCAGTAACAGAGTTATACAAAAAAAATATCCAATAAATTTAACTGGAAATAGGCTTTTTAGGGATAAAATTTGACCTAATGCCAAAGATGAAATATATTCAATGCATAAACCCAAACGTTAGCGGCAAGGCAAATATCGAGTGACATGACTTACGACTTTTATGCAGACAAAAGCGACAAAATAGAAATACTTAATTTCATTTTTCGCGAGACAGATTTACAAATATTTGACTGTGACTCCGCATTTGGACAAGAGATAAATGAATACAAAACGACTGACGACATAAATTTAAAATTCGATTTAGAAAGCGGTGGACAATTCGCCACTACATTTCAACTATGGACACCGAGATTTAAGGGGGACTTGAATTTTAGAAAAGTAGACTTAGACCCTAAACACTGTAATGGGCACACGTTTCGTTACTCGACTGACGGCTGGGGACTAATTCAGTTATACTTTGGCGGACTAAAGAATAATGAGTTAAATCGGTCACACATTGGACATCAAAGTGAAAAAAGAGCATTGACTTGGGAGACCAATAACAAAGAGATGGGACGAGTAAATAAGTGGGACTGGAAAGAAGTTGAACAAACTGGACGTAAGCTCAAATACCAAATCAATAAAATGGCAGTGAGAAAAATTAACACGTTTGGTGTTTTAATTGGAGCGGACAAATTGGAAGGACAAGGAATTAAGTTTAGGTGAATTTGCCCAGCCGCTAACAAAATGTTTCTGCAATGGTGCCGTGACGAGTTGGTATTAAGTTTTATCTTCGTTCAACGTTTGGTTTCGTGGGACAGGACGCGGCTTCGAAAAGGCACCACTGCAGAAACACAAACGTTGGCGGTTATGCCTCCAGAACGTCCAAAAATCAAGAAAAATACGTAAAATAACATTTCCCAATACGGGAACTTTTGCGTACCTTTGACAAAAGATTAATACTTGAGAGTAATTGCTAAAAAGGTACTCCGAGAGTTTTGGACTAAACATTCGGACTGTGAACAACAACTTAAATCTTGGTATCGAGAAGCTGAAAAGAGTGAGTGGAAAAATACCAATGAAATCAAAAAGGAGTATCCAACAGCAAGTATTCTTGGGGACAATAGAGTAGTTTTCAACATAAAGGGGAACAACTACCGACTAATTGTTAAGATTAATTTCCATTATCAAATGATGTGGATTCGATTTGTCGGGACTCATAAAGAATATGACAGAATTGATGCGAATAAAATTTGACGACTATGAACTTAAAACCAATAAAAACTAAAAAGGACTACCAACAAGCATTGGACAGACTTGAGCTAATCTTTGACGCAAAAAAAGGAACAAAGGAAGGAGACGAACTTGAGATATTGGGTATTTTAATTGACCAATACGAAAATGAACATTTCCCAATTGACCTACCAGACCCAATTGAAGCGATAAAATTCAGAATGGAACAACTTGGTTATACTCAGACAGATTTAGCGAAAGTCGTTGGACTTAAGAGTAGAGCAAGTGAAATACTAAACAAAAAAAGAAAACTATCGTTGGACATGATTAGACAGCTTCATGAAAAATTAAATATTCCGACAGACGTTTTAATACAAGCCTACTAAAACGGCACAAACCGCCAACACCGGGTTTGTTTAATGGCGGGCGACACAGTCGCCCGTAGTGTCAGCAAGTTTATTTATATTCGTGTAGGCGGACAAATCCGTTGGATTTATCCGCCACTAAACAAACCCAACACGTTGCCGGCAAGGCTGTCTGAAAAAAATATGAAACTATTATTAACTATAGTAATCACGATTTTCTCTTTTGTGACAAAGGGACAGCAATTAGATAATACTGAAAATCAAGACCAAGATAAAAAAGGAGTTAAATACATAGACTTAAAAGAGGGATACAAAATTTGGACGAAAAGGGTTGGCGATGGGAAAATTATTATTCTTTTAATCCATGGTTCTGGTAATAACCATCATTGCTTCGAAATTTTCCGCGATAAATTAGATTTAAAAAAATATCAACTCATCTATTACGACCAACTAGGGTCTAACAATTCAGACAAACCAACTGATAGTAGTTTATATAACATTGACAGATTTGTAAATGAAGTTGAACAACTAAGAATTGACCTTGAATTAAATGAATTCTACATTCTAGGCCACTCTTGGGGTGGTGCCTTAGCAATGGAATATGCAATTAAATACCCTAACAATGTAAAGGGGCTAATCATCTCCAATAAGGGATACAGTACACCAAATTTAATTAACTCACGAGTAAAACTTTGGAATGAAATAGCCAAAGGATACGCCTCAGGGCAAGAAATTATTAAACAACTTGAATCAGGCAAACAAGTTTCTGATACATCGACATTAAAAAAAATTGACCTCGATTTCGAAAGAAGATACCTTCGTACAATACAACCAATACCTGAACCAATGGTTAATTCAAGAAAGAATAATAGAAGATTTTACATTACTAATTATTCATCTTGGGACATATACGATAGACTACAATCTATCAAAGAACCAACACTATTAATTGGTGGGGACCGTGATTTTGTAGACAAACATGAACTCTTTCAGATGAAAAAAGTAATTCCTGATAGCTATATTTTTATTTGTCCTAATGGTGGACACTTTTCCTTTTGGGATGATAGCGACAACTATTTTAGAGAAGTTGAGAATTTTATTAACAAAACTGAAAATAAATAGTCGTGAGAATCAGCCCAGCCGGCAACACCGTGTTTATTTAATTGCGGGGTTCGGTGTTGGCTATCAAGTTTTGGTTTCTTAATTTAGTCCGCTGTAGGCGGACAGTTGCGGAGCAAGTCGGGCTTAACATTCCACTGCGTTCCATTTTTAAGCCCTCCTACTCCCGCAACTAAATAAACACAAAACGTTAGCGGCAAGCTTTCTCGACAAAGTAGAACACGATGATAAATGGGACTGAACGACAAAATATCGGAACATTTTGAATTGACTGTTGAAAACTCTACTTCGAGAATACTTGCAGACCTTTCAGAACAGAAACAAAAACAGACTTGGACTGACTTCATCTTCTCTGACCAAATTGACTTCAAAGAAATTAAAGTAAAAGACAATCGACTTGAGATATTAAGAATACCAACTGTACTGAATCCATTCAAGGCACACGGACGAATAACCTTTGACCTTTCTGATTCTGAAAATAACACGGTGACAGTTAAGTGCAAAATATTACCACAAGACGGTATTTTTCCCTACGTACTTGTTTTCTACTTCGGGTTTTTCACACTGTGGACAATAGCTTGTTTCTTAATTGCGTGGGGTGACTTAAAAGTATTATTGCTTGTAATTACTGGATGGACAGTTTTCGGACTAGTAATATATTTGGGACTGCTTTATATTAAGAGTGGACTCCGAAATTACTCAAGACGAATCGTAAAGGAATTAATGACTGAGAAGAAAGCCAGCCGCTAACAAAAAGTTTATGCCAGCTGCTGGTTTGGTGTAGGTATCAAGTTTAGTTTTCTTAAATTCGTTCAGCCACGTGGGACAAAGACGCGCTTCGAAAGCCGCAGCCGTCATAAACTCAAACGTTGTGGCCAATTGGGTTTAGACACCGAGACAATGGGTTGGACAATAAGACAAAATCACATCATAAATAAATCGAAAAATATTAAGTAATTACTCAAATATTCAAATCAAGACTTCATGACAACTAAAGAGATAATTTCGAGAATTAAACATAGTGTAAAGGAAGCGCACTCCTTTTCAGAGAGCTTAGGAGAGTCGAATTCAATACACCGTGACTACTTGTTGAAATCCTTAAGTGATATTCCACCCTCTGAGATTCAGAAGGGTCTCATTGAACTAAAGGAATTAAATGAAATTGAATTTGGAGATAATTCCGATGTAATTCTTTTAACAAAAAATTATAAGCACTAACAAAATCCACAAAACTATGAGACGATTGCTACTAGCTTCAGCGGCCTTGTTCATATTCTCATTTTCATTGAGCCTGGTTCAATTGAGTTGCTCTGAAAGCGCAGACGCATCTCCAACAATGACTGAGATTAGTCAACTGAACAAAATTATTGTTTGCAGAACCTACTCTACGGATGCTGAAATTTGGATTGCCAACTATGATGGAACAGAATACAATAAAATTAACATAACTTTACCAACAGGAATTAGAATGCTTACACCGACAGAGGTAAGGTTGTCTCCAGATGGTCAAACTGTTTTCTTTAATGTAGCGGAAAATAATACGATTGTTCATATTTACAGTTGTAGACTTGATGGTACAAATCTGAAAAAAGTAATTAGTGGCAGTAACAGTGATTCACCCTTTTTACGTGGAGCATATTAGTTTAGTATTCAAACAAGACCGGTTCAAAAGATTCAGTCAATTGTCAAATCAAAACGCCAAATATTTTTATGGGTCTCTTTGACTTTCTAAAATCACCAGAACAAAGAAAACAAGAAGAGCAAATGAATAAACTCTTCAAGGAATTATTTCCAAATGGTGACGCGCAGCTTAATACAGAAGTTCAACACGTTAGAGATTTACTTGAATTTAAATATACAAAGGAATCGGTTAAACAAACTTACCTGTATGCGTGTGCTATTTACTATTTGTCAGACGACAAAGATTTACATGAAGTTGTAGGTTCAATTCTCAGAAATGACAAAACATCGGTTACTAAAGAAGATGCCATTAAAATATATTTTTATCTACAAGACAAATTCGCCAGAGATTCATTCGCGAAATTAGCAGATAAGCTAAACAACTTATCTGATGGTTATAAACTTTTCATGATTGCTAAAGGTGGAATTGTCGAGTTGAAAAAGGCCTATAAGGATTTAAGTGACAAGGGAAAATTTGAAGTTATCATATTTAATACCCTAATAGTGTTACAAGGCTATCAAGAAAAATTTCCTTTAAAATATGACAAAGTTTCCGATGACTTGTTTACACATATTTTCAACCAAGCACGTGAATATCAGATAACAATGACAAATGAAAAACTTAGAGATTTTATAAATAATAGATTTAAATTCTATTCAGATGAATTGAATGAACAATTAATTAATCCAAATCATTTGCAGACAAAAGTCTTTAGTAATTTCTATAGACAACCACTCGCAATACCATCTGGTGACGACCACGACTTATTTGAATATATGGAGTTCTTTCCTGCCTATCTTGGGATGATAAACTGGGTAAGACAAAGAATTGAGAATTTTTAATTAAAGACCCAACTGGCCACAACACCGTGTTTATGCCAGCTGCGGGTGATGAGTTGCTATGTAGTTCGGTTTTATTAACTTCGTTCACCCACGGGGGACAAAGGCGGCTTCGAAAACCGCAGCCGTCATAAACACAAAACGTTGTGGGCAATTGGGCTGGCTCCGTGGACAATGACGACAAAACAAAAAAGTAAATGATAAGAGAACCAAGACAAGTCGGACTTAAGACAATCCTTGATTTACTTAAACAAAAACGACTTCATTTTACTGTTGGACTAATATTTACATTAATTCCTTTTGCCATTGGTGCAATATTTTTACTTGTGACTACGCTTATCGATTCTGACTTACCTAACGTGGACTATGACAGCGTGAACAAAAACGGAAAGCTGACGACAGCAACAATAACTGACATTGAAACGCAAAGTAACATTACAATTAACAATGAACACCCTTCAATTATTAGTTACAAGTACAACGGGGACAACAAAGAAATAGAAAACCAATACAGGACTCTTGACCCAGACAGGATTAATCGAATGAACATCGGGGACACAATAGAAGTAAAGTACCTAGCCGACACTTCAATAATCGTTGGACTCGACCCATTTGAATTTCCGTTTGACATACTTTTTAAAATATTAATTCCATTCCTAATTATAGGACTGACATTGTTAGGACTATTGTACTTGAGAGTTCGTGGTGCGATAAATCTCTACAAACACGGAGAAATAAAGGAAGCAGAGATTGTTTCAATGACACCTAAAAACGGACTTCCTATTTCTGGTATTGGTCAAGGTGTGACAGTTCATTACCAATACAAAACAGCACGGGGACAAAGTATTCTTGGTGAATCATTCACGAGTGACTATACAGTACTTAACAACAAAAAGCAGGGAGACCTGATTAAAATATTCGTGTCTTCGGACAACGACTCAAAATCGTGTTTGATACCGAAACTTGACCAAGTAAGAAATAATTGGAAAATAGATTAGTGAAAGCCCAACAGCCCACAACACCGTGTTTATGCCAGCTGCGGGTGACGTGTTGTTATGAAGTTTAGTTTTCTTAAATTCGTTTCGGCCACGTGGGACAAAGACGCGCTTCGAAAGCCGCAGCCGTCATAAACACAAAACGTTGTGGCTCATGCCTAAAATAATAATTAACCTAACTACAAGATTATGAAAATTTTGACTGTAAAAATTAATCGAACTTTTCTACTATTATTAATCCTAATATCCTGTGATAATGGAGAAGGCGAAAAAACCTACACAGACATAACAGGGCAATGGAAGTTTACAAGTCCTTCATATTCTGGGGAGTTCAATATTGTAAAATCATTAAATGGAAATTTTACAGTTGAAGCCGGTACATCCTTTAAAATTAATGGACAGACATATCAACACACATACGGGCACGATCTCGACTTACAATCAGGACTTGAAATAGAGCTAATTTTGCTGCAAGGAGATGAAGGATATCTAGCTCTTGACGAATTATTCTATACCGGAGATTTTAAAAAAATGACATCAACACTCCAATACATCGTTACATGCAGTTCCTGCATTCAGGAGAGCACCAATGAGGATGTGACTATAACAAGAAAATAACTTATGACAGAAGCTGAATTATTATATAAAAAAAATGAATACTCTAAAAGGCATAGTTTTTGGACTGCTCAGGCGTTAGAACAATTTGGATATTCTATAAATTTATTCACAACTATAACCATAGGCTTTTTAGGTTATTTGGTGTCAATCAGGGACAAATTTCCTGACTTACAGTTCTATTGGGATGGAGAAATACACTGGCCGCTTGTCCTTTATTTTTCAACATTAATTACTCTCTTTATCTCAATAGCTATAGGATTCGTATCAATTTTAAGTCGGCTAACAGATTTTAGAATTTCACGACACTTAAGTCTCACTAGAAAAAGACTCCTATCACAGAAAAAGAACGTAGAAGAAGACAAAATCGAGGACAAGGAAAGACTAATTAATAGCGGAATAAGTGATACTTCAAAGTATTCATACTATGAAACCTTTAAAAATAATGTCATTAAAAAAATTGACTTCATTAACCAAACTGATTTTAAGAACATTGAATCAATGAAAGAGAAATTTGAAAGACTAAGAGCTGAATCCAGAATTCTTGGTGACATAACTTGGGCTGCCCACAAGACTCAGATAATATTTTTCTTGATAGCGATTTTTATGTATTGTATTACATTTATAAAGTGAGGTGAAGGCACGAGCCACAACACCAGGTTTGTTTAATGGCGGGCGACCGTGTCGCCCGTAGTGTAAACAAGTTTACTTATATTCGTGTAGGCGGACAAATCCTTTGGATTTATCCGCCACTAAACAAACCCAAAACGTTGCATGCAAGGCGTGGACAAAGAATTCCCAAACGATAATACAACGTCTTAACTACAAAGATTTAAATTAAAAAAACAGTTGATTTTGTAAACTGACAAAGACTCGTCTCATTATTTGGATTTTGACATTATTGAAAATTAGGAATTAGTTTAAGAGAGGTGGCGACCGACCCGTAAAATTTCATTAGGATTCGCGCGAAGCGCGAATTTTTTTACGGTTTGACAAAGGAAATGCGGAAGACTCAGAGTCTTGAAAAAATTTTGAACTAACAAGACTAGAAATCAACTTAGGACTTGAAAAGACTTCTAAACCAAAAAGACTCACAAACTAAAAAGGAATCACTAAATATCAGACTAAAGGAATTGAATTTGACTAACTAAGAGAATTTGGAATTTAGAGAACCTAACGACTTTGAATTTATTTCTTTACAAAACACTTGTACTCGGAGAGCTTAAACCAAAGAATTAGGAGTTGTTACATTGGACGGATTCCGTCCTGACCTAAATTCAGACTTGGGATTTGGAGTCGGTTATGAATTTTGACTGTAACGTAACGACTTAGATTTGTCTACAAATAACGGTCGGACTGAATCCGCCCAGCATGCAACAACGTGTTTGTGTAATGGCGGGCGACTGTGTCCTAAGTCATTATTTTCTATAAATTCAGCTTGGTGTAGGCGGATAATTTCACTTTCTTTAACCGCCAATACACAAACACAAACGTTGCCGGCAAGGCTGTCTGAAAAAAATATGAAACTATTATTAACTATAGTAATCACGATTTTCTCTTTTGTGACAAAGGGACAGCAATTAGATAATACTGAAAATCAAGACCAAGATAAAAAAGGAGTTAAATACATAGACTTAAAAGAGGGATACAAAATTTGGACGAAAAGGGTTGGCGATGGGAAAATTATTATTCTTTTAATCCATGGTTCTGGTAATAACCATCATTGCTTCGAAATTTTCCGCGATAAATTAGATTTAAAAAAATATCAACTCATCTATTACGACCAACTAGGGTCTAACAATTCAGACAAACCAACTGATAGTAGTTTATATAACATTGACAGATTTGTAAATGAAGTTGAACAACTAAGAATTGACCTTGAATTAAATGAATTCTACATTCTAGGCCACTCTTGGGGTGGTGCCTTAGCAATGGAATATGCAATTAAATACCCTAACAATGTAAAGGGGCTAATCATCTCCAATAAGGGATACAGTACACCAAATTTAATTAACTCACGAGTAAAACTTTGGAATGAAATAGCCAAAGGATACGCCTCAGGGCAAGAAATTATTAAACAACTTGAATCAGGCAAACAAGTTTCTGATACATCGACATTAAAAAAAATTGACCTCGATTTCGAAAGAAGATACCTTCGTACAATACAACCAATACCTGAACCAATGGTTAATTCAAGAAAGAATAATAGAAGATTTTACATTACTAATTATTCATCTTGGGACATATACGATAGACTACAATCTATCAAAGAACCAACACTATTAATTGGTGGGGACCGTGATTTTGTAGACAAACATGAACTCTTTCAGATGAAAAAAGTAATTCCTGATAGCTATATTTTTATTTGTCCTAATGGTGGACACTTTTCCTTTTGGGATGATAGCGACAACTATTTTAGAGAAGTTGAGAATTTTATTAACAAAACTGAAAATAAATAGTCGTGAGAATCAGCCCAGCCGGCAACACCGTGTTTATTTAATTGCGGGGTTCGGTGTTGGCTATCAAGTTTTGGTTTCTTAATTTAGTCCGCTGTAGGCGGACAGTTGCGGAGCAAGTCGGGCTTAACATTCCACTGCGTTCCATTTTTAAGCCCTCCTACTCCCGCAACTAAATAAACACAAAACGTTGGCGGTTATGCCTCCAGAACGTCCAAAAATCAAGAAAAATACGTAAAATAACATTTCCCAATACGGGAACTTTTGCGTACCTTTGACAAAAGATTAATACTTGAGAGTAATTGCTAAAAAGGTACTCCGAGAGTTTTGGACTAAACATTCGGACTGTGAACAACAACTTAAATCTTGGTATCGAGAAGCTGAAAAGAGTGAGTGGAAAAATACCAATGAAATCAAAAAGGAGTATCCAACAGCAAGTATTCTTGGGGACAATAGAGTAGTTTTCAACATAAAGGGGAACAACTACCGACTAATTGTTAAGATTAATTTCCATTATCAAATGATGTGGATTCGATTTGTCGGGACTCATAAAGAATATGACAGAATTGATGCGAATAAAATTTGACGACTATGAACTTAAAACCAATAAAAACTAAAAAGGACTACCAACAAGCATTGGACAGACTTGAGCTAATCTTTGACGCAAAAAAAGGAACAAAGGAAGGAGACGAACTTGAGATATTGGGTATTTTAATTGACCAATACGAAAATGAACATTTCCCAATTGACCTACCAGACCCAATTGAAGCGATAAAATTCAGAATGGAACAACTTGGTTATACTCAGACAGATTTAGCGAAAGTCGTTGGACTTAAGAGTAGAGCAAGTGAAATACTAAACAAAAAAAGAAAACTATCGTTGGACATGATTAGACAGCTTCATGAAAAATTAAATATTCCGACAGACGTTTTAATACAAGCCTACTAAAACGGCACAAACCGCCAACACCGGGTTTGTTTAATGGCGGGCGACACAGTCGCCCGTAGTGTCAGCAAGTTTATTTATATTCGTGTAGGCGGACAAATCCGTTGGATTTATCCGCCACTAAACAAACCCAACACGTTGGCAGCAAGGCATATGAAATTTCTAACAATAGTGTTTCTGTTTACAGTTTCGATTAACACTTTTGGACAACAGATTATATCCTATGAGCAAAAAGCATTTGACTATTACAGAAATAATATATTGACAGAACACCCCTTAAAAAAACGTGCTACATTTTATTCAAAAATTGAGACAGTAGAACAACTATTCAGTTTCCCGAGATGTCTAGAGAATATAAATATTGAAAAATGGAGTGAATACATTTCAATGAGTTCAAAGAATTCTAAAATAAAAGTTATTGACGCCACAGGTGACAAGAGATTTAAACACAAAAAAAATGGGAAAGGAAGTTATCCTAGAGTTTTTTTAATAGCTCCTTTCAGCAACGATGAAAATCAAATTATTGTGACAATCATTGAAGTACATCGATGGCATGGTAAAACATACCATATTGAAATGGATAAATATGGTCAAGTAATTAAATGGTGCAGTGGAGGATGGATGGTTTAATATGCCCAGCTGCCAACACCAGGTTTGTTTAATGGCGGGCGACCGTGTCGCCCGTAGTGTCAGCAAGTTTATTTATATTCGTGTAGGCGGACAAATCCGTTGGATTTATCCGCCACTAAACAAACCCAAAACGTTGGCAGTAATGCATCAATAAAATATTCGTCTTCGAAATAATGACACAAAGAATAGGGATACTTATCATTATAGTTTTTGCTATTGGACTAGTAAGTCACGCTCAAACTCCTGGACAACCAAAGCAACTAAAGGTAAAGGGGACTTATATTCATTCACCGACAATGACTGAATTCCCAGAGAATATAGATTCTTACCAAAGACAAAGTGTTTATTCGTTTGACAAGAAAAAGGAGAATATTGGCTCCACATATAAGAACGGACAAACCACACTCTCAATTTACCTATATCCCGCTGGTGATGGAAACGAAGGACGACTGAGAAATCAATACTTAAAAGCTATGCAGGACATGGCTAACGTATCAAAAAAAGGACTTCATGCCACACAAGGGTATAAATATTATAAAAGTGATGGATATAAAATTAATGGTTTTAGTGCAACAACTCCTGATTACCCCAAATCACAATTAACCCTATTTGAATGTGGTAAATGGTTTTTCAAGGTGCGTATTACAACTGACCAATTAGACACAGTAGCAATTAACAAATTAGAAAAGGAATTACTAGATACGTTTAATCCCATTAATCTTGTTAAGGACAATCCACTGGATAGTAAGGCAAATGTCTATTTTGAAAGGGCAGCATTCAGAGATTCATTACTAATTGGGTCAGCAATGGGAAGTGCCTTTAAGAAACTTGAATGGGCTTTAGAAAATGTAGATTCCCTAGAAAGAGCCTCAGGATTTCCTGATTTATATCTGGACATGCATGTAGAATCACTGAAAGCATTCGTAGACTTTGAAAAGCGACAAAACATCTCAAATATTCAACAATTCACTAGAGACTACGTGGACGAACTAAATCAAATTATTGACTCCGGATTTCTGGAAGAATTCATCTTAGAACAATTTAGCATGGTAATGATATTCAAAGACAGAGAATTAGATTTTGATTCCTATGCTAAATGGAAAGAACAATATCCGACAAAAATAAATCTTAATGAGAGATTTTATATGCTATCGTACAAAGCAAAGGACTGATGCACTACTGCCAACACCAGGTTTGTTTAATGGCGGGCGACACAGTCGCCCGTAGTGTCAGCAAGTTTATTTATATTCGTGTAGGCGGACAAATCCGTTGGATTTATCCGCCACTAAACAAACCCAAAACGTTGGCGGTTATGCCTCCAGAACGTCCAAAAATCAAGAAAAATACGTAAAATAACATTTCCCAATACGGGAACTTTTGCGTACCTTTGACAAAAGATTAATACTTGAGAGTAATTGCTAAAAAGGTACTCCGAGAGTTTTGGACTAAACATTCGGACTGTGAACAACAACTTAAATCTTGGTATCGAGAAGCTGAAAAGAGTGAGTGGAAAAATACCAATGAAATCAAAAAGGAGTATCCAACAGCAAGTATTCTTGGGGACAATAGAGTAGTTTTCAACATAAAGGGGAACAACTACCGACTAATTGTTAAGATTAATTTCCATTATCAAATGATGTGGATTCGATTTGTCGGGACTCATAAAGAATATGACAGAATTGATGCGAATAAAATTTGACGACTATGAACTTAAAACCAATAAAAACTAAAAAGGACTACCAACAAGCATTGGACAGACTTGAGCTAATCTTTGACGCAAAAAAAGGAACAAAGGAAGGAGACGAACTTGAGATATTGGGTATTTTAATTGACCAATACGAAAATGAACATTTCCCAATTGACCTACCAGACCCAATTGAAGCGATAAAATTCAGAATGGAACAACTTGGTTATACTCAGACAGATTTAGCGAAAGTCGTTGGACTTAAGAGTAGAGCAAGTGAAATACTAAACAAAAAAAGAAAACTATCGTTGGACATGATTAGACAGCTTCATGAAAAATTAAATATTCCGACAGACGTTTTAATACAAGCCTACTAAAACGGCACAAACCGCCAACACCGGGTTTGTTTAATGGCGGGCGACACAGTCGCCCGTAGTGTCAGCAAGTTTATTTATATTCGTGTAGGCGGACAAATCCGTTGGATTTATCCGCCACTAAACAAACCCAACACGTTGTGCACAATTGCCTTTAAATAAATAGAGTTATGTATAAAGAGAGACTTGAGAATTACAAGAAAATTGAAGGACTAAGAAAGTCCAAATTACTTGTTTATGTAACGGGGGACAGACCCGGAATGGAGACTCAGATTCATCCGGAGATTCTTGACTACTTTATAGACCACCTTGACAAATTTGGAAAAATCAAAAAGGTGACGTTATTCCTATACACCAGGGGTGGAAATACTTTGGCAGCATGGAGTTTGACAAATTTAATACGACAGTTTTGTGATGAGTTTGAAGTAATAATTCCTTCAAAAGCACAAAGCTCGGGGACATTAATTTCCCTTGGAGCAAATACGATTGTCATGACAAAGCAGGCTACTTTGGGACCGATTGACCCAAGCTTAAACGGACCGCTAAATCCACAAGACCCAAGAATACCGAATAACCCGACAGCCAGAATACCTGTGAGTGTTGAGTCGATTAAAGGTTACATCGCTTTAGCACAACAAGACTTAAAAATAAATTCACCGAATGAACTTAGTAACCTATTGGTACACCTTTCAGAGAAAGTTCACCCTCTATTATTAGGTGATGTTTACAGGTCAAGGACTCAAATTCAAATGCTTGCCGGCAAACTATTGTCAAAGCAAATGGACAACAAAGAAAAGATTGAAAAAATAATTGCATTCCTGTGCAGCGACTCAGGGAGTCACGATTATACAATCTATAGACGTGAGGCACGTGATGAGTTAGGATTGAACATTGAAAAACCGGACGATGCTTTCTATAAAATAATTAAAGAAACGTATGACGACATTAAAGCGGAATTGCAATTGACTAAACCTTTTGACCCAAATGCAATATTAGGGGCAACGAATAGTGCTGCTTACTCCGCAAGAAGAGTGCTAATCGAGAGCATTGACGGTGGGACAGATGTTTACCTAAGCGAAGGGACATTAACAAAGCAGTTGCAAAATATTATGCAGCCGCCTCCGTTACCTCCGATACAGAATATCTTAATCAACGACCAACGAAATTTTGAAGGTTGGAGACATGAGTAATTTTACTAATTTAGCAACTCTAAGCATTGAAAATATGGTCAAAAACACAAATTTTGACAATCAGGTCAACTACGACACGCACTCATCAAGCGGTTCAAAGTATTCAGACCCAAACCAATCATCTTCTGACCCGACAAGTTTGTCATACCTGATAAGGAATAAGCAAATCATACAGTTTAAAATTGCTATAACTCCTGACAAAGAAGTTAAGGAGACAATTCAAGAAAAAAAGTAATCCCACAGGCAACTGTGCACAACAGCAGGTTTGTGCAATGGCGGGGTTCGGTGTCCTCATTACTTTCGGTTTCTTTATTTAAATTGTGTCGTGGGACAGGTAGCAACTGGTCGGTCTTAGCATTCCGCTGCGCTTCATTGCTAAGCCCTCCTATGCCCGCCACTGCACAAACCCAAACGTTGGCGGCCATAAGCTCAGACACATAAGCAACATGAACCAAGACGACAAAAACCTTATTCTGATAGAGTTTGAATATTACGGTGGTCCTGACGACTATAAAGAATTTATTAATGAGTTGAGAGAAAGCTATCAGTTAGTTCAAGCTCGACCAGTTTGGCTTCCAGCAGCTTGCGAAGGCAATGAAATGTGGCTGACAGTTTTTATTAATTCACCAATCACAGAGTTTATTGTAGTGAACGCAGCATGGGACTTGATAAAATACGGAGCAAAAAAACTTTTCTTAAGACCACTATTTAGTTCATTGGACAAGCTTGCAAATCAAGACAATAAGACACAGTTAAGACTATTAAAGTTTAAACTACAATTTGACGATACCTGTATATACATTGGTGGGATATCAAAGAATTTTATGTCAATTACAGGGACAATATTTCAAAAACTCTCCGTAAAAATGAATTCGTTCATTGACGAAGTAGGTATGCCGATAACACGGATTGACCTTCCCATTCACCAATTTGACAGAGATGGGTCTATTAAATATGAAATTGACACATATCATGAACGGACAGACACAGACTATTTTTTAAACCTGTGGAAGCTTACTTACCAAAATGGAGTGGAATGTAGAATTTTCGACTTTAAGACAGACAAGTTCATAAATTGCTATTAGACGAAAGCTTACGGCCGCCAACACCGCGTTTGTTTAATGGCGGGCGACACAGTCGCCCGTAGTGTCAACAAGTTTATTTATATTCGTGTAGGCGGACAAATCCGTTGGATTTATCCGCCACTAAACAAACCCAAACCGTTGGGTGCAATGCCCGGACTCCGAACAAAATAACGACTGATGACAAAATTATCTCATAAGAATATTACCCGAATTAAAAATATCACGAACGAAGAGACAGGACGAGCATATTTAGACTTGGAGAATAAGGAGTTCATTTTACATTTCCCTAACAGATTCAAAAAAAGTATTCTTGACACAACGACTGACGAGCTTTTGGTTTTATATCAGACAATTGATAACAAGCGTTATCTGACACATTTGGTAAGACCAATTGACAATGAAGTTATTGAAGAAAACGCTCGTGAGAATTTTAAGTTTGGCCGAATTTTCGAAATTATTGCGTACCCAGGTGACAAGAATAAAATCAGTTTCGATAAATCAAGACTTAGCAAGTTAGACTTTAGAAATAGAGGTTGGGGAAACGCAGTTCAGTTGAATGAGATAGCTGAAAAAAATGAAATAGAAAACATTCAAATTGATTTATGGAATCTGTTCAAACCATATTTCAGTCACGACTTAAAAGAAAATCAAAAGGACTATCAATCCTTTTTTAATGACGAATTAAACAGGGACTTTGAATCCAAAGAAGGGAAAGAATTATTTCGACAGCATAGAGTTAGAGAAAGGGACAGTTCATTGACCTTTGAGAAAAAGCAAAATGCTTTAAAAAATAACAACCTTAAATGTGAAGTCTGCTCGTTCTCATTTCAAGACACATTTGACCAAGACTATATTGAATGCCATCACAAAATTCCAATTTATAAAGGTGAAAGAGTAACAAGACTTGAGGACTTAGCTTTAGTGTGTTCAAATTGTCATCGAATGTTACATCGTAAAATAAATGGGGACTTTTTGACCATTGAACAATTAAGACAATTGATAAAGAAGAAAAAATAAAGGACGGACAAGGGCACTGCACCCAACAGCATGTTTCTGCAATGGTGCCGTGACGAGTTAATTTAAAGTTTTATCTTCGTTCAACGTTTTCGTTTCGTGGGACAGGACGCGGCTTCGGAAAGGCACCACTGCAGAAACACAAACGTTGGCGGTTATGCCTCCAGAACGTCCAAAAATCAAGAAAAATACGTAAAATAACATTTCCCAATACGGGAACTTTTGCGTACCTTTGACAAAAGATTAATACTTGAGAGTAATTGCTAAAAAGGTACTCCGAGAGTTTTGGACTAAACATTCGGACTGTGAACAACAACTTAAATCTTGGTATCGAGAAGCTGAAAAGAGTGAGTGGAAAAATACCAATGAAATCAAAAAGGAGTATCCAACAGCAAGTATTCTTGGGGACAATAGAGTAGTTTTCAACATAAAGGGGAACAACTACCGACTAATTGTTAAGATTAATTTCCATTATCAAATGATGTGGATTCGATTTGTCGGGACTCATAAAGAATATGACAGAATTGATGCGAATAAAATTTGACGACTATGAACTTAAAACCAATAAAAACTAAAAAGGACTACCAACAAGCATTGGACAGACTTGAGCTAATCTTTGACGCAAAAAAAGGAACAAAGGAAGGAGACGAACTTGAGATATTGGGTATTTTAATTGACCAATACGAAAATGAACATTTCCCAATTGACCTACCAGACCCAATTGAAGCGATAAAATTCAGAATGGAACAACTTGGTTATACTCAGACAGATTTAGCGAAAGTCGTTGGACTTAAGAGTAGAGCAAGTGAAATACTAAACAAAAAAAGAAAACTATCGTTGGACATGATTAGACAGCTTCATGAAAAATTAAATATTCCGACAGACGTTTTAATACAAGCCTACTAAAACGGCACAAACCGCCAACACCGGGTTTGTTTAATGGCGGGCGACACAGTCGCCCGTAGTGTCAGCAAGTTTATTTATATTCGTGTAGGCGGACAAATCCGTTGGATTTATCCGCCACTAAACAAACCCAACACGTTGGCGCCAATGCCTTTTAATGAGTTAGTTTTACCGACAAAGACTCGCTGACAGACTTAGGACAGATAAACAAAACATAACGGTTGACAGAAAAGTGATTATTTCAGGACTTCAGATTAATAGCGAGTTGACAACAATAAAGTTTTTTCCCACCGCACACCACGCGCAAAGCAAGAGTGTGGCAGTGGCTTCCATCACTGACACCCACACGCACGCTACTCCCACACACTTGCTTTCTCCAACGTTAGTTTCAATATGCAAATTTTATAATCTATAAAGCATTGTTCAAGAAATTTCCCTTTTACAAACAGCTTGATACCATGGATTGCGGGCCGACTTGTCTGCGCATGATTTCCAAATACTATGGTAAGGTATTTACACTGAATGAGCTCAGAAATAAAGCATACATAACACGTGAAGGGGTTTCAATGCTTGGGATAAGTGATGCTGCCGAAGCAATTGGGTTTCATACACTGGGAGTAAAATTAACTTTCGATCAATTACTCACCGAAGCACAACTTCCTTGTATTATTCACTGGAACCAAAGTCACTTTGTAGTGGTATATGCTGTGAAAAAGGATAAAGTATTTGTAGCAGACCCTGGCTCATCATTATTAATTTACAATAGACCCGATTTTGAAAAATGCTGGCTAACCATTACAGAAGCAAACGGAAGCAAGGCCGGGCTGGCTTTGCTTTTGGTACCAACTCCTGCGTTTTACGAGAAGGAACCAGACAGGGTGGAAACAAAAATTGGCTTTGCAAGCTTATTCGGATACATAAGAAAATACAAGCGACTTGTATTCCAGTTATTCATTGGCCTGCTGCTTGGAAGTTTGATCCAACTCATGCTCCCTTTCCTTACACAATCCATCATTGATGTAGGTATTAATACAAGAAATGTAAATTTCATTTACCTGATATTGGCCGGTCAGTTAATGCTATTCATTAGCCGCTCCAGTGTTGAGTTTATTCGCAGGTGGATTCTGCTTCACCTTAGCACGCGAATAAATATCTCGTTCATTTCAGATTTTCTTTTGAAACTTCTTAAGCTACCTCTTTCATTTTTTGACAGCAAAATGATTGGTGATTTATTACAACGCATTGAAGACTACAATAGGATTGAACGTTTCCTGAGTACCTCTACTCTCAGTATTCTTTTTTCATTCTTCAACTTAGTTGTTTTTGGTGCAGTCCTTCTTTTCTACAACATCAATATCTTTTTGGTTTTCTTTATTCTCAGCGGCCTGTATGTAGTTTACACATTGCTGTTCATGAAAAAACGTGCAGAACTGGACTACAAAAGGTTTCAGCAATTTTCGCACAATCAGAGCAACCTGATCCAACTGATTAACGGAATGCCTGATATTAAAATAAACAACTGCGAGACAACTAAACGCTGGGAGTGGGAAAGAATTCAAGCTAAAATATTAAAGTTATCTATTTCAAACACCAAACTGGCGCAGGTACAGGATGCAGGAAGTCTTTTCATAAACGAACTCAAAAACATAATCATCACAATCATTGCGGCAATGGCTGTAATTGAAGGACAGATGACACTCGGCATGATGCTGGCAGTTCAATACATCATTGGGCAGTTAAATGCCCCTTTAAATGAATTTATAACCTTCACGCGGAGTTTGCAAGATGCCAAACTTAGCTTTTCAAGAATATCGGAAATTCATGAGTTGAAAAACGAAGATTCACACCTTCAAAATTTTTTCGTGGATGATCTCTCTTTTACTTCTAAATCACTCATCATCAAAGATGTAAGCTTTCAATATGAAGGACCACATTCGCCAAAAGTACTAGATTCTGTTGACCTCATTATCCCTGAAGGTAAGGTAACAGCTATTGTTGGTGCCAGTGGAAGTGGTAAAACTACGCTGATGAAATTGCTCTTGAAATTCTATCAACCCATGAGCGGTTCAATAAGCGTTGGCGGAATTGATTTAGCTGGTATTTCATCATCGCACTGGCGCAAGCAGTGCGGGGTGGTGTTACAAGACGGTTATTTATTTGCAGATACCATTTTAAAAAATATTGCGCTATCTGACGAAGCTATTGACAAGCAAAAATTGTTGCATGCCGTAGATATTGCCAACATCAAAGACTTTATAGAGTCATTGCCGCTGGGTTACAGTACAAAAGTAGGTAGCAATGGCGTGGGCTTAAGCCAAGGCCAGAAGCAGCGAATATTAGTTGCCCGGGCTGTTTATAAAAACCCGGAATTCCTTTTTCTTGATGAGGCTACCTCTGCCCTTGATGCTGAAAATGAAAGAAAAATCATTGACAACCTGAATGAGTTTTTTAAGGGAAGAACCGTGGTAGTAATTGCACACCGGTTGAGTACGGTCAAAAATGCTGATCAAATTGTGGTAATCAGCAACGGAAAAATTAAAGAAGTAGGTACGCATGAACAATTGGCAAAAAGCAAAGGCGTCTATTATAATCTTGTTAGAAATCAATTGGAGTTAGGGGACTGAAAAAATCATAAACTATGAGTCTATTAAAATCTATTGACCGCTTGAAAAGACTTGATAGCTTTATTAAAAAAGAAGCTACAGGCACAGCAGAAGAGTTTGCTGAGAAAATAGGAATCTCCAGGAGTATGCTTATGATTAATCTCGATGAGATGAGAGAGATGGGTGCTTTAATTAAATTCTGCCCAATACGAAAGACATATTATTATGAACAGGAATTTAATTTATTGATCGGAAATATGAATCAACTAAAAGGAGGAAATAATGCTAGATTTGATAGCTCATCTTTACAAAAGTTGACCCTTAGCCCATTGAGAGATTTCAATTATTATCTATTACAATAAAAGATTCAGAACGAATGGGTTTGCCTGTTTCAGTCATACCCTCAACTATAATCCTATACCTTCCCGGTAAATCTGCTGCGAAGAATGATACTGAACAAGTTCCAGAGATACCATCAGTATTCAACTGCGGATTCCAATAAATAGTTGACCGATAATCCGGTTTTTCTTTATCTAACGTTGGGCTGTTATAATCAGGTGACTTGAATTCTCGGGGCGTGTTATATCCGGAAATTTTATAGACGTCCACTGTTTTTAGGTCTTGCAAATTGGATAGCTTGTTTGTAGAGCCTGATTTTGTAAATATGGCGATTACTCCATTCCGCCCAGCATCTCCATATAAACTATTTACTCTTGTAGTAACTTCTATCCGATCCACCATATTAGGGTCTATCATTGCCAATCGGTCACCGGCTGTATCTCCCATCTGGCCTAATTCGATAATTTTACCACTCGCATCCCTAATAGTTGGAGTTCCCGCATTTCCGCCTACTGGAACACCATCAATTAGCACTAAAGGTTCGGTGTTTAACAGAATCGAGGATATACCACGAATATTGATTTTGTAGGTAGAGCCCTTGTTTCCTATTGCAGAAGTAATAATCACTCCAGGTACTTTTCCCTGAAGGGCAACAGTTAAGTTTGTGGTTCCACTGTTAATGAGTGTTTCCCCTTTCACAACGTGATCTGGCTTGCCAAATATTTTGTGCTGTACTTCTGTTGGTGGCTCTTCTATTCGCCTTCCTGTGATAGTCACTTCTTCCAATAGAGTAGCCTCTTTGTCCACTTCAAATTGCGTAAATACACGTTGGGGCGAATTGGCATTGGCTATATTCAACCCTTTGTAGGCTTTCCATGACGAAATCAGTGGAATTTCTCTTTTCATTAATGATACATGGCCATAGGGCTTACCCCGCTTATCCTTAGCCTGGAAAGTAAAATCAACACTGTCATAAAACTGTAGCCCATTCAAAGTGAATTTTCCCTTGTCATCGGTATCAACCATAAAAAAATCAGCAAACTTTCCGACAACTACCATCAGGTTAGTACTTTCAGGCTTTTGCTTATCATTTTTAAATACTCCCGATAGCACTATCCCTTGCTCAATCTGGTATGCAATCACAGCAGGTTTGGGTAACCTAGGTAGTGTAAGACCGGTAACAATAGTTTCCTCATCTTTTATCGGAGTAACCTGTTTTTCATCCGTTATTGAAATGGATAGGTTTGCAGCCGTTGGTAATTTATTCTCGTCTTGTACGTGAATTGTTAATTGAATTTTTTCGCGAGGCTGGTAACTTTCTTTGTTTGCGACAACCCGCAAGGAGCTATCGGTTGCGGTTGAATAATAAACTTCTCTTTCTATTTTTTCTGAAAGGGTTAAAACCGGAATTGGCTTAAGCGAAAAACATTGCTCTCCAAAATTCCTCATCCAGTTAGTATAACCCCTCAGCATGTAATTTCCGGCAGGTAAGTCAGTAGGAAGCTTAAAATCAGAAGCAGCCCATCCACTATCAATTTTAACAGCTTTGTGCTGAATAATTTCTTTTGCTTGATTGATCAGCTCTATATACAAAACCTTGCTCAATGAGTCACTCAAGCCGGGCTGATTATAATTAAAATACACTTTCATCCAAATGTTTTCTCCTGGATAGTAATAGGGCTTATCAGTATGTATATATGCTTTTTCAATTGGTGAAATGGTTTTAGTAATGAGTTTATCCGATTGCAGCGCAATGCCTGGTTGGTAATCTAATGGGAGTAATGTGCCAACCCGATAATTGCTCCACTCCCCGGAATAGACAACTTCCCCAGGGTTAAGCAGAATTCCATTATTATTCACCCGCACCAGGTTGCCGCGTACTTCCATCCACGATACGGCTCCCGCCATATCTTTATAATATTTTACTGATCCGGATTTGTTCAGGTAATGAATTTCGGTGCGTCCGCTAAGTTGAAACGTGTATTCATAAGGACGACCTGTTGGCAACGCAATATTATTTGTGTTGTACTCTACTACCTTTTTACCTACTTCGGAATAGAATAGGTCTGTCCGTGTATTGACATCAACTGCGCCTGGCTTATCCATGTAAAGTCTGTAGCCTTCATGAACTACGCGGTTATTTAAAATGGATTTGAATAAATGCCTGTCTGATCCTGAATAAACATAAGCTCTGTTTGTAGCCCATGATTCTTTTTTGGCAGGATCACTTAGTTCTTTGAAATAAGCATTGCCTTCAATCGTGTATCCCTGGCTGCCTGACTGAAATTTTTTAAGATGAAATATAATGTTGTATCCCAAGTAGTTGTTGATAATTTCAAGAGGTGCCGATGCTTTGGCTGCAAATACTTTTGAGTTATCTGATGTTATAAAATCTATTACCCAAGGGTTCACTATTTTACAAGTAGATACAAACTTCTCACCTAAGAAAAGTTTTTCAAACTGCTTCATTTGTTTCAGCCATTCTTTATCACGGGTGCCTTTCACCTCCACTCCGGATAGCTCTTGTAGCGATTGGTTTAGCCGCACGGTAATGGTAACCGTTTGAGCTTCAGCAATTATAACTTTGCTCTGAAAAGTTTGGTACCCGATGTATGAGAAAATCAGATCGTGAGTACCGATAGGCACATTTTTTAATAGGAAATTGCCTTCTACATCAGACGTTGTGCCAAGTGTGGTGTTGCTCACAAACACATGGGAGAAAGGCAAGGGTTCCTGGGTTTGTGCATCCAAAATTTTGCCCGTCACTTCTCCGGTTTGACTAAACAATAACGATGGACATACAACGATTAAACTGAGCACTAAACATTTCACAATCTTCATTCTTATCAGAGTTCAGTGATTAAATATAGTATAAATTCAATTTTGCTTTAGCAAATAAATCTCAAATTCGAGACCCAGTCCAATACCATTGGACTCCCAAACAATACTTTAGCTTTGTCAAGTTGATGATCGCGACATCAGCAAGGCCATAATACCAAGGTGGTATTATGATTGTTAACCAAATTTTTAAAACCAATGAAAAAGCAAAGGTTAAAAACCAAACTGTCACTAAACAAGGAGACACTTGGTAATCTAACAAAAGATCAAATGCGAACTGTTAAAGGAGGTGAGACTGCCGAATGCGGTCAAGCTCCTTCATTGAGGGCAGATTCTCAGGGATGGAGCTGTACGTGCTCCTGGTGCGCCTGTCAATAATTTCTTACAAGGCCCTTGTTGTAAATATTAAAAGGTTATAGCAGGGGTCTTTTATAGTAACTTGATACTGTTAGGATGGTTCAATCATTAAAAACATTAGACTCGAAAATTCATTACTGCCTTGAAAGGCTAGATGATTTGCTATTTGATAAATTCGATTCTGAATCAAACGGTCTACTGAGTGGAGGCGGTGGTGTAGCATTATACTTCAAATACCGGCTCCTTCAAACCGGGCAACCTTTATTTCTTGATAGGGTTATGGAAATACTTGAAAAGGAGGTTGAAAAAACAAATATGAATCCAATTGAGCCGTATCTAAGCATAGGTTCTTCCTCTATTTCATCCGTTTGGCTTATCGATCAACTTATATTAATGAAATTACTGGATGAAGAAGAATATGCTCAAAGCAGACCTTGGGTTGATTTGGCTATGGAATCAACTTCTGTGGAGGAATTAGAATCTAATCGTCATGACCTATTTTATGGCTTTTTAGGAAAGGGATTAATTGCAATCGAACACAATCGAAATGCAGTCAAACCATATATCATTAAAATTATTGAAGCCTTGTTAAAAAACCTTAAGTATGACGCTGATGGAGCTTACTGGTTAACACCTAAGCCTCCCTATGTAGACACCAGTTATATAATTAATCTTGGTATTCCACATGGCATACCCGGGATACTATTATTCCTTTTTAAATGTGTTAGTACCTATGATTTGGGACCCGCTGTGAAAGAATCTACAGATAAGGTGGTACTATGGTTGAGGAACAGACTTAACAAGGAAAACAATACCCTGCCGTATGAATATTCTGACCGGATAAGTGGGACGGGTAACTTAGGTTGGTGTTATGGTGACCTTGCTGTTGCTTATACCCTGTTCATGCATTATGAGGTATCTAAAAACCAGGATAGTTTAATAAAAGCAAACGAATTACTTTCACAGGCATTACATAAAAATAGTTTAAAAGGCATTTCACATTATTCAGAATTTGACATCTACGATATGTGTCTTTGTCATGGTACATCCAGTATTGCCTATATGTATAAAAAGATTTTTGATCTATCCGGAAATCCATTAGCAAATGTAGAATCACATAGATGGCTTAGTTTAACATTGGATAGCCTGCAGAAGTATTTTTCTAATACTGAGGCAATTGAAAGCAGGCGTTACGAGTATTTCAATACGAGTTGTAGTTTTTTAAACGGACTGTCAGGAGTCGGGCTTGTATTATTGTCCTTTATTCATCAATCGGATACCCAATGGGATAAAATTCTTTTGCTTGATCATAAAAAAAGTAGTTGATAAATTTTGCTATGACATTTAATTCCCCCGGCTTCTTTATTCTAAGAACTCCACTTTTGCCCCTTGAAAACTATCCAAAATCTGATCTTCAAAGTCTATTCCTTAATAAGGTATTTAAGGAGGGCCTATACTTAGCTTCACCCAACTTGTTTAACGAGGTCGAAAAGTATCTGAATTGTTCACTTGACGGAAAGGAAAGGGAAAAATTAGAATTATCGCTTTATAGGTATTATCTGCGATCATGTTACCGTTGCACGCCCTTTGGGATGTTTGCAGGTATTTCATTAGGTGCTATAGCTGGGCAATCTACAATGCAATTGGCTCCCACTTTACAATACAGAAAAAATACCCGTCTTGATACTCACTTCCTTGCCTCGTTTGTTCAGCATTTACTACAGGACGAAAAAGTAAGAGAATCTATAAGATGGTTTGCCAATAACTCACTCTACACGGTTGGAAATAAATTAAGATTCATCGAATACAGGATAGACAAAGAAGTGCGAACACATCATTTAGTCAAAGTAGATGGTTCTGAGCACGTTCAATCGATCCTTTCCAAAGCAAGGAATGGCGCCACTATTAATGAATTAGCCAATTTACTTGTTACGAATGAAATCAAGTTTGAAGAGGCTGTTTCATTTGTCAATGAAATGATTGCCGCCTGTCTATTAGTTTCGGAACTTGATTCTCTGGTTACAGGGGCTGAATATCACACCCAACTGCTAGAAAAATTAAAGGATATTCCAGCATCTCAGAGATATTTAAAAAAACTACATGCAGTAGTAGCTGCGTTGCAGAAAACCGACCAGAATGAAGTGGGTGTTTCAACAAAGTATTACGATCAGGTCATCACGGATATAAAAAAATGGCAAATTGATTTTGATTCTGGTAAATTATTTCAATGCGACATGGTGAAGCCTGCAATCAGATGTGTAATAAATAAAAAAGTTACAGATGAGCTAAGTCAGTCTATAAGGATGTTAAATAGAGCGACAACTCATTCAGAGCAAACAAATTTAAAAGTTTTTAAAGAAGCCTTCATTAAACATTACGAGGAACAGGAGATACCATTGCTCGAAGTGCTCGACAGCGAAGCCGGGATTGGTTATCCGGTAAACACACACGTAAGTTCTGATAACTCACCTTTATTAGCAAACTTGTTTGTAAAAGAAGAAAACCATCTGCAATTAAATAATCATCAAAGTAATACGTGGTCAAAGTTCCTATTGACAAAATTGCAGGAAGCTATTAGACGTAACTCATGTGAAATCGAAATTTCGGAAGCGGAAATTCAGACTATTCTAAAAGACGAAAAAAATGATGAGAGCCTACTCCCTGATTCTGTTTATTCTTTAGGAAGCGTGTTGGCTCCTTCTGGCGAGGAACTCGACAAAGGAAATTTTTTAGTCTATCACGAAGTAACTGCCGGCCCTTCGGCTATTAATTTGCTGGGAAGGTTCTGCCACATGAGCAATGAACTTACTGACCTCGCAAGTGAAGCCCTTCGAAAAGAGGAAGAAGCAAGACCGGAGTGCATCTTTGCTGAAATACTTCATATTCCACAAGCGCGACTTGGAAACATACTGATGCGCCCCGTTTTAAGAGAGTACGAGATTCCTATATTAACACGAGCGTCAGTCGATGAGGATCATACTATTGAACTTAATGATTTAATGGTTTCCATTCGAAATGGAAGAATCTTTCTTCGCTCCAAGCGATTAAACAAAGAAGTGATTCCACGGCTCACAACAGCGCACAACTTTTCAATGAACCCTGTGCCCCACTATCACTTTTTATGTGACTTGCAGTTTCAGGGAATTAAAGGCGGGCTTTCCTGGAACTGGGGTGTTTTAAACGAGTTCCCTTTTTTGCCTAGGGTTCGTTACGGGAAAACAATCTTATCAAAGGCAAGATGGATTCTTAACTTAAGTAACCTGTCAACTAAAAAGGATATAAAGGATTCAGAAATAGTTGAACTTGTTACAACTCACTTTACAGAAAATGGAATCCCGGTTAATGTTACCATTACGCAAGGCGACAACCAGTTGCCGATAAATATTCGCAATGCAACTTGCCTGAAGATTCTGGTGCAAGATTTAAAGAAATACAAATCGCTTATTCTACAGGAGTGCCTCTTCAATGACAATAATCTGGTAGTAACAGGACCTGAAGGAGCATTCACCAATGAAATTATCATTCCGTGGTGTAAGCAGATTGACGTAAAACAAAGCGAGCGCACAAATGTTGATGTAAAACAAGCTAAAGAAATCAATTTGCAACAAAGATCATTTTTACCCGGCAGTGAGTGGCATTATGCAAAAATTTATTGTGGGGTAAAGACGGCTGACCTGATTTTAGCTGAAGTGATCAAGCCATTAACAGAAAAACTTTTGGAAGAAGGTATTATAAGTAAGTTCTTTTTTATCCGGTATTATGACCCGGATCATCATTTAAGGATACGGTTTAAAGGCGAAGGGAACTTTTATGCGGAGGTAACCAACAGATTAAATAAGTCTTTAACTCCTTTTCTTCAAGCCAATTTAGTTTCCAATGTTCAGACGGAAATTTATAAGCGGGAAATTGAACGATATGGCTTTGAAAACATGGATAACTCGGAGACTATATTTTTTGTTGATTCGATTGCAGTACTGAATATACTCTCTCTACTAGAGGGCGAT
Source organism: Cyclobacteriaceae bacterium (assembly GCA_025808415.1). Lineage (NCBI taxonomy): Bacteria > Pseudomonadati > Bacteroidota > Cytophagia > Cytophagales > Cyclobacteriaceae > Cyclobacteriaceae bacterium. The sequence continues at coordinate 1,054,558 of CP075525.1, read as the reverse complement.
GAAGGGGATCATTTTCGATGGCAATTTGCTATTAAAGGGGTCAATGATTTATTAGACGCTTTTAAATTTAACAACTCCATGAAGAAGGACTTAATGGGTTGGTTAAGTATGAACTTTGCAAAGGAATTTAATGCTGATAACCAGGAGAGCAAGAAACAGTTGAGTGCCAAATACAGAGAGTATCGGTCGGTCATTGAATTGATGTTTAAGGATATATTGAGCGAAAAACATGAGTTTTACCTTGTATGGCAATTTTTTAAAACCCGAAAAGAATCACTTTCAGTATATGCTGCTGAAATTTACTGGCTTTCAAGAAAGAATAAACTTTCTGTTGGCTTAAATGACTTGGTAGCAAGCTATATACACATGTTTTTAAACCGCTTCCTTCGCTCAAAACAACGAATGCAAGAAATGGTTATTTACGATTTATTACATCAACATTATAAATCGTTACTGGCAAGGGAAAGCAAAAACATCAAAGTTATTCAAACCGAACAAGTTTCCTGAACTGGTAAAAAATACGTTCGAGAAGGCGCAAATCCTCAGTTATTATTTCAATTTCTCCTCTTAGTAGTCCGGTTACTTGCAGCTCACCATTATGCGATGTTCTCAATCCGTTAGGGAGATTTACTTTTACCAAATATTTTTCTTCATTAGGAATCAAGGATACCGTTTCAATGGTACCTGTCAACATACCATATTTTTCAAAGGGATAGTTTTGTAACCTTATGTTTACAGTCTGACCTGACTTCACCTCTCCTGACCTCACAATTGGCAATTCGGCCTGTCCGAAAACATGTTGTGTTTCCGGCACAATTGAGAACAAGAACTTACCAAATGTGACATAATCATTGTCGTGGAAAAAAGATAGGTACGACACTTTGCCATCAAGCGGGGAAACAAGCAAATGATTCTCCTTCCATTTTTTGATCACAGCTTTCAATTCATTAATACGGTTATTTGCCTGAGTAATGAGTTGGATACCCTTATGCTTTTCATCAATTTGTAAATCTTCAATTTGTTTTTCGAGTTGATCTATTTGCAATTTATTATCAAGCATTGCCCTTTCAGTAGTTTTGTAAGCCCTTTGTTGTTGTAGGTATGTTGCCCGAGAAGCATTAAAATCTAACCGGGCTATGACTTGTTGGGAATAAAGTAGAGAGTCTGCCATAAATTTTTCCTTAGACAGAGACAGTTCGTTTTTGAGCAATTTAAGTTGAGCAGACTGATTATATCCTATCCGTTTCATAGTCTCCTTTTGCCTTTCTAATTGTCGGATTTGTTTCTGATAAGATTCATTGGCATGAAACACCTGAAAGTCTTGGAGCGCAGACCCTAACTGACTAAGATTGCTCTGCATTTCTCCGACATTAAGTTTCTGGAAAGAAGCTGGGTCGATAGTATTGAAATCGTAACAAAGAATTGATTCAAGGCTTTTCAAATCAACCAAATTAACGTTTCCATCGATGAAAGCGATAACGTCACCAGCTAGTACTGTCTCTTTGTCGTTTTTCAATAACTTTAATCGTCCATCAACCCGAGAGACTATGCTAACAGGAGAAGGTGATGTTGTAATCACGACTTCTGCTTTAAGCACATCAGGATATTTAACAAACCAACTTATAGACAGAAACACAAGAAAGACTGCAAAGATTAGAATTGTGCCCCATCTTACAATCCACGATGGTACCCGGTTGACAATTTCTTGGACTTCTTCGCTACGGATTTCTGCGAGATAATGGTCAGTTAATTTTTCATCCATATCTAATCATGTTTTTCAGTCTGGCCAAGTAGGTAATTTTACGCGGTTATAAAAATAATGCGCGGACTAAATATACCTTATTCGTAACAATTCCGCCACACACATTAAGCAAGCCGCTCATTCTCACTCAAAGCCCAAGCTTGCTTAATAAGTGTGGCAGGTAATCCCAAGCAAACAGAGTTTTTTCATCCCACGCTTCAAAAAACTTTATTGTTGTTTGAGAGTTTCAGAAGTAGATTTGTGACACAAGTGAACACTAAGAAATAGACTGAGGACAAAAGGCACAGGCGCTAACAAAATGCTTGTGCAATGGCCGGGTTCGGTGTCCTCATTACTTTCGGTTTCTTTATTTAAATTGTGTCGTGGGACAGGTCGCAACTGGTCAGGCTTAACATTTCGCTTCGCTGCATTTTTAAGCCTTCCTATTCCGGCCACTGCACAAGCACCAACGTTGCCAGCCATACGGTATGAGACAATATTTAACATTTTTAGTAATAATTACTTACGTCCAAGTTTGGGGACAATCATACATTCCGTATGACGTTGCATCACATCAGCTCCAAGGACAACGAATGGACAATATTGAGTTAATTAATTCATATAAATTTTCCGACCTTGAATTTTACATTGGTAAAGCTATCAATGGCGGACAACCACTAAAGATGATAATTAAAAGAAAGGATAAAATTCTTGGAGAAATTTTTGCACCAGATGACACTTTCTATTTCCGACCGACATTTTATACTAATAAAGTTAATGGTTCTCCACTAATTATTTTATGTGAATCCGGAAGTGAATACTACTGGGGACAAAGGGTAGTCATAATAAAAAACTATAATGTAAAAGTAATTGGAGACATCAATATAGGACAACTAAATAGCAATGGAGAAATTCAAACAATTATTGAGTGCACTCGAATTAACCAAGGACTAAGAAAGATTACAATATCATTTGAGTGTAACGACTTAATCTTAGACCCCGGGACAAAAAACGAAAGACACATTAAAATGAATACATTGTACTACGAAATTGACAATGACAGACTAACTAGAATTGAGTACTGACTAGACCGTACGGCTGGCAACACCAGGTTTGTTTAATGGCGGGCGACACAGTCGCCCGTAGTGTCAGCAAGTTTATTTATATTCGTGTAGGCGGACAAATCCGTTGGATTTATCCGCCACTAAACAAACCCAAAACGTTGCATGCAAGGCGTGACCAAAGAATTCCCAAACGATAATGCAACGTTTAACTACAAGGATTTCAATTAAAAAAAATAGTTGATTTTGTAAACTGACAAAGACTCGTCTCATTATTTGGATTTTGATATTGTTGAACATTAGGGATTAGTTTACGAGAGGAGTTTTTCAGTCTGGATTTCGATAAGACTACTATTACCATTTGTGCTTGTGGCTTGGCGACCGGCCGTAAAATTTCATTAGGATTCGCGCGAAGCGCGAATTTTTTTACGGTTTGATAAAGGAAATGCGGAAAACTCAGAGTTTTGAAAAAAATTTGACTTTAAAAGCAAAAAATCAACTTAGGAATTGAAAAGACTTCTAAACCCAAAAGATTCACAAACTAAAAAGGAATCATTAAATATCAGCCTAAAGGAATTGAATTTGACTAACCAAGGGAATTCGGAATTTAAAGCCCAAACGACTTGGATTAATTCCTTTAAAAATTACTTGTGTTCGGAGAGTTTAAACCAAAGAATTAGGAGTTGTTACATTGGACGGATTCCGTCCTGACCTACATTCAGACTTGGGATTTGGAGTCGGTTATGAATTTTGACTGTAACGTAACGACTTAGATTTGTCTACAAATAACGGTCGGACTGAATCCGCCCAGCATGCAACAACGTGTTTGTGTAATGGCGGGTGATTGTGTCCTAAGTCAATTTATTTCTATAAATTCAGCTTGGTGTAGGCGGATAATTTTACTTTCTTTAACCGCCAATACACAAACACAAACGTTGCATGCAAGGCGTGGACAAAGAATTCCCAAACGATAATACAACGTCTTAACTACAAAGATTTAAATTAAAAAAACAGTTGATTTTGTAAACTGACAAAGACTCGTCTCATTATTTGGATTTTGACATTATTGAAAATTAGGAATTAGTTTAAGAGAGGTGGCGACCGACCCGTAAAATTTCATTAGGATTCGCGCGAAGCGCGAATTTTTTTACGGTTTGACAAAGGAAATGCGGAAGACTCAGAGTCTTGAAAAAATTTTGAACTAACAAGACTAGAAATCAACTTAGGACTTGAAAAGACTTCTAAACCAAAAAGACTCACAAACTAAAAAGGAATCACTAAATATCAGACTAAAGGAATTGAATTTGACTAACTAAGAGAATTTGGAATTTAGAGAACCTAACGACTTTGAATTTATTTCTTTACAAAACACTTGTACTCGGAGAGCTTAAACCAAAGAATTAGGAGTTGTTACATTGGACGGATTCCGTCCTGACCTAAATTCAGACTTGGGATTTGGAGTCGGTTATGAATTTTGACTGTAACGTAACGACTTAGATTTGTCTACAAATAACGGTCGGACTGAATCCGCCCAGCATGCAACAACGTGTTTGTGTAATGGCGGGCGACTGTGTCCTAAGTCATTATTTTCTATAAATTCAGCTTGGTGTAGGCGGATAATTTCACTTTCTTTAACCGCCAATACACAAACACAAACGTTAGCGGCAAGCTTTCTCGACAAAGTAGAACACGATGATAAATGGGACTGAACGACAAAATATCGGAACATTTTGAATTGACTGTTGAAAACTCTACTTCGAGAATACTTGCAGACCTTTCAGAACAGAAACAAAAACAGACTTGGACTGACTTCATCTTCTCTGACCAAATTGACTTCAAAGAAATTAAAGTAAAAGACAATCGACTTGAGATATTAAGAATACCAACTGTACTGAATCCATTCAAGGCACACGGACGAATAACCTTTGACCTTTCTGATTCTGAAAATAACACGGTGACAGTTAAGTGCAAAATATTACCACAAGACGGTATTTTTCCCTACGTACTTGTTTTCTACTTCGGGTTTTTCACACTGTGGACAATAGCTTGTTTCTTAATTGCGTGGGGTGACTTAAAAGTATTATTGCTTGTAATTACTGGATGGACAGTTTTCGGACTAGTAATATATTTGGGACTGCTTTATATTAAGAGTGGACTCCGAAATTACTCAAGACGAATCGTAAAGGAATTAATGACTGAGAAGAAAGCCAGCCGCTAACAAAAAGTTTATGCCAGCTGCTGGTTTGGTGTAGGTATCAAGTTTAGTTTTCTTAAATTCGTTCAGCCACGTGGGACAAAGACGCGCTTCGAAAGCCGCAGCCGTCATAAACTCAAACGTTGGCAGCAAGCCACTAAAAAATAAAAAATGGACCCTATACTGACATTACCGTTTTCAGAAAATATGGTTATAAATGAGTTGGAGAAAAAATTCAACAAACGAGACGGTTATTCAATACTAATTCCTTCGACAAGACAACAAAAAGGGTTTGACTTGTTAATGTATAATAACAAGACAAAAAAATGCTTAACAATTCAAGTAAAGGGTTCACGGACTTACAACCCAAAACCACCCAAAAATGAGACAATTATCCGTTACAAAAATTACACATGGTTTAGCAAGTTTAAAATAGAAAAGGGACTTGCTGACTTTTATATACTCTTTGGACTCTTTATCACAAACCCGACAAGGAAAGAGAAATCAAGGAGTGTAAGAAAAAATGACTGGTATGACCATGTACTCATGATTTTTTCGGAAGCCGAAATGATTAAATTCTTAAGTGGTTTAAGACTTAAAACAAGTGACAAAGCAGACAGTAAATTCTCATTTGGATTTAATGACAAGAAGAAAATAATTCTAACTCGGGGGACTAAGGAACATGTCGACTATTCAGAAAAGTTATTTTCAAAGAGAATTATTGAACTTAAAAAGGTACTGGACTAAGTGGCCAGCTGCCAACACCAGGTTTGTTTAATGGCGGGCGACACAGTCGCCCGTAATGTCAGGCAGTTTATTTATATTCGTGTAGGCGGACAAATCCTCCGGATTTATCCGCCACTAAACAAACCCAAAACGTTGGCGCCCATTTGTTGGGACAACAAAACCTTCGATTGACATAGTACTATTATTACACGACAACAGAGAATTCATTTAGGACATGATAATAATTCCAGGTAAAAAGAAAAACCTAAATAGAAGATACTACGCTAACCTTTTGGACTATTTAATAATATTCATTTTCACAGTAATTTATATTTACCTGACAGGTGATGGTGACGAGTTCGGTACATATCGCGTGACTGGTTTCAAAGCGTTATTAATTCCATTTGTTTGGTTTATATACTTTCCGGTTTCCGAAGCAATCTTCGGACAGACAATTGGAAAGAAGGCATTACACTTACATATTGTTGACATAAACGGACAAACTCCAACAATTATTCAAACAACCATTCGCAGACTTCTTGACCCTCTTGAAATTGTGTTTTTGGGAGTACCGGCACTTGTGATAATAAATTATTCAGACAAGAATCAAAGAATTGGTGACATGATGGCTGGAACGACAGTCATACGGACAGATGCGGTTTGTAGACACTGTGGGACAGAATTAGAACTTTCACCTAAAGAAGTTATACGGGACTCATTTACCTGTCCAGACTGTGGACAATTGAACTAAACAAACGGGCGCCAACACCGGGTTTGTTTAATGGCGGGCGACACAGTCGCCCGTAGTGTCAGCAAGTTTATTTATATTCGTGTAGGCGGACAAATCCTCCGGATTTATCCGCCACTAAACAAACCCAAAACGTTGTGGGCAACCCGCAAATAAAATTTAAGCTAGCGAATGACTAAGGACAAACTAATCTACTTTGGACTCTTAATAGGAATTAGTTGTTCGACAGTAAACAACGAAAAAAAGATAGAGGGACATTGGCATTGCGTGAAGTCTGGAGAATGTGAGTTTGAAACAATTGACATTAAAGACTCTGTTATAATTGCAGACAAATTCATTATTGAATCGTACAGTCAAGTTCTGCACATCGGACAGGATGTTAATGCTCAAATTGATAGAAGGGATAGGTTAAGCCTCAATTACATTGATACTTCATTCTATTACTTTAGGTCAGACTTAAATAAATGCTTAATTTCTGACAGGTATAAAGACTGTATGATAGACTTGTCCTTACCAGAAGTCAGGTCTGCATTATCATTTGACATCTCTATAACAAAATATACCACAGGAGATTTATATATCGGAAAATTAAAACAAGGGTATTCCAACTCAAACGACCAGTTAGTAAAGCAATATCCAGACTCGATATTCATACAAGTAAATGATGTCCTGATAGGTTTCAAAGACATTCCTGGATATATACAATTCTTAGGTGCTGGTTTGCATAGGCCAAGGGAAAATATTAATCTACATGTGGACAGAGACGTTCCTGAAGGATTTGTTGGAGAACTTGTTAAATTAATCAATCCAGACAATTACCATTCGACAATGATTCATAACGTAGTTAAAATTAAGAACGGTGACATTGGATTATTAAAAAGATAAGAACAAGCGGGCAGCCCACAACAACAGGTTTGGGCAATGGCGGGGTGAAGTGTACGTATAAATATTTATCTTCGCTACAACGTTTGCCCACGGTGGACAGTGACGACCTAGTCGGCCTTAGCATTCCGCGATGCTACATTGCTAAGGCCTCCTAAGCCCGCCACTGCCCAAACCCAAACGTTAGCGGCTATTGCCTGACAAAAAATGAAACTCATACTAACGACACTAATTTTTTTAAGGACATTATCGCTATTCGGACAAGAGAGCAAATTTAATTGTGACCTGATATCTGTCCAGATAAAAATAAAATCCGACAGTCTTATCTATGAAAATTCATTTATCGACAAACACAAAGACATTGGACTAATTGGTAAATCAAAAGCGGACTTTGAATTAAGGTATTATAATACTCCGAGTTTAGCTAATGGCGGACATGTTATCATTATTAGTTGTGTTGACAATACAATAAAGGCTAAAAAGGTGACTTATTGGTTTTCAGTAAAGCAGGACTATGAAAAAAGGAGAATCAATAAAACTAAAGTTGAAGAACTTAAACCGACAAAGACTTGGAACTCATTCTTTAATACGTTGGACTCAATGAATTTCTATAATTTCCCAACTATGGAAGAAATTCGGCCTAAAATGAAAAAATATATGACTCTTGAAGACGGTAGAGTAGTTGAAAAAAGGTCAATGATAACGGACGGTGTTTACTATACATTTGAGATAAAAATTAAAGACAAAATCAGAAAGTTTTCATACCACTCACCGATTTCATGGTACAAAGTATACGACCATGTGGATGAACTTAAACAAGCTGAAGAAATTAAAGAGTTTTTTAAAAACAATTTGACCAATGGCAACAGCCGCTAACACCGGGTTTGTTTAATGGCGGGCGACACAGTCGCCCGAAAGTGTAAACAAGTTTACTTATATTCGTGTAGGCGGACAAATCCTCCGGATTCATCCGCCACTAAACAAACCCAAAACGTTGGCGCCAATTAGGTAAAAATGACAGACAAACAATTATTGACATTGATTTTACTAATTGTCGCAGTCAGTTGTAGTGACAAAAAGATAGACAGTAAAACGAATGACACTAGTCAAAGCCAGACACCTAACATTACTCCAGACTGGCTGACAAAGTTATATCCAAAAGACATTAGTGATGAAAACTATCCTTATAAGACACAATCAATAACAACTTTCAAACAACTAAATGACTCATTGACATTCTGCATTTTGTCAATTAATGATGGTGTGTGTAATACGGACATCTTAGCGATACAAATAAATAGAAATAAGGGGACTGAGACTGAAATTGGGAAAAGTTGCGACCAAGATTTAGCTTGGTCAAAATATGAATCTAAGACTTATAAAATTTTATCTGACTGGACGATTGAGGTGAAAGAATATTCAGAAACCGTAGACAATAAATTTATTGACGACAGTGGGTTTATAATAGACGGGTACAATTTTGAAGACATTGAAGATAAAAAGATTGACTCTGTCAAATATCAACTGACTATTGACCCAAACGGACAGATTAAGAAAAAAACCTAACTGGCGCCAACACCAGGTTTGGTCAATGGCGGGGTGACGAGTATGTAAAAAGTTTTATCTTCGCTACAACGTTTGCCCAATGCGGACAGTGACGACCTTGTCGGCCTTAGCATTCCGCGATGCTTCATTGCTAAGGCCTCCTAAGCCCGCCACTGCCCAAACCCAAACGTTGGGCGCAATGCCATCCGGACAAATGAGACTACTAATATTCACGCTGACATTTTTGACTCTCGTTGACGTTTACGGACAGAAGAAGAGCGTACACGAAACTCGAATTCCAAAAAATATTGAGCAGTGTTTTAAGACCTTGGACAAAACGATGCCCGACAAGGAAATAGAATTAATAAAGACATTACCAGAGGACAGCATCTACGACCATTGGGAATTTAAAAACGGGACGGACTTTTTTCACGCGTGGAAACTCTATGATGGTTCACGGTTGACAAAGTACTTTAACAAATTGGGGCTTTATGGCACACATCCCATCTACCAGACAATTTTAATTTCATATCACAGACAACTAAACAACCAAGACGTAAGACTTGCCGAACAAATTGATAAATGGAAAGCAATTCAAAAAGCGGACTATGAAGAATATATTGCTAAAACTCAAAAGGACTCACTAAATGGACTCTACATTCCTAAAGATATAAATGAGTGCGTGACTGAGTTAGATAAAGTTTACGAACAAAAATCAAAGGACAGTTTCGTTGGACAAGAAGAAAGTAAGGCAGTTGCAATGGCGTATAGGTTCGGACCTGGACTCTGGATGCGAAATAATTGGGGACTTTGGGGAGGGTCAAGACTTCAAAAGTACTTTTTTGACAATGGAGTAAAAGACCCAGAAGAAATGAGTTGGATAATTTTGACTTGTTACCACCGACACAAAAACGGACGACCTTTAGAATTTGATAAACTGACAAGTAAAAAGGAACCGACCAAAAAGTAGATTGAGTTAGATGGCACAGCGCCCAACAGTGTGTTTATGCCAGCTGCGGGTGACGTGTTAAAATGAAGTTTAGTTTTCTTAAATTCGTTCTGGCCACGTGGGACAAATACGCGCTACGAAAGCCGCAGCCGTCATAAACACGGGTCGTTGGCAACAATATTTACATCGACAAGAGAAGTAACTAACAGGCGGACATGAAACAAGTATTAATTCTAATACTTCTACTTAATTCACTATTAACTAACGGACAGACAAGGACAATAACTGGAAGAGTTCTTTTTGATGACTTGAATCCTGGCTACGAAGCGAAAATATGGATAAATGACACCCTCCAACTTGGGACATCAGGACTAAATGGGGACTTTATAATTGAACTTCCGACAAATATTTATACAATAGAAATCGGAATGATAGGAATGGAAATAGCTTTAATAAAAATTCCATCAACGTGTGACCGCATAGAGATTATAATGATGCCTAGTGGGACATATCATTACAAGTCTCACAAGAAAATTGACCGACAAAGAAAAAGTTTATTTGATAAGGTGACAGGACTACATTCAGTAGCCTTTGACAAAGGACTTTTTACTACTCCATCCCCATGCTATGAAAGAGAATTTGAACACATTAAACCACGCTTAGATGAAATACGTAAAGAACTTAAAGTCAAACAAAAGCAAATAAAAAAATCCTTTAGAGAGCTTCAAGTGGGTGACACGGTTAGGATACCTTACAGTACGACTTTTCGTCATGACGGAACAGACAGAACATCCTTACATGTCTATTCCTATGTCGTAGACGGTGAAAATTTTAAATGTATTATTCAAGGAGTAATTACTGACAAAAGTAGAAACTTTGAATTCACTTATCGTGTAACAAATTGTGATTCATGTAACTTGCAATCGACAATTTATGAGAATAAGGACATGAGTGTAGGACAAGTTTTCAAACACAACATGAGATATTTTAAAGTTTTGAGTAGGTAAATACTGTTGCCAACACCGGGTTTGTTTAATGGCGGGCGACACAGTCGCCCGTAGTGTCAACAAGTTTATTTATATTCGTGTAGGCGGACAAATTCGTTGGATTTATCCGCCACTAAACAAACCCAAAACGTTGGCAGCAAGGCATATGAAATTTCTAACAATAGTGTTTCTGTTTACAGTTTCGATTAACACTTTTGGACAACAGATTATATCCTATGAGCAAAAAGCATTTGACTATTACAGAAATAATATATTGACAGAACACCCCTTAAAAAAACGTGCTACATTTTATTCAAAAATTGAGACAGTAGAACAACTATTCAGTTTCCCGAGATGTCTAGAGAATATAAATATTGAAAAATGGAGTGAATACATTTCAATGAGTTCAAAGAATTCTAAAATAAAAGTTATTGACGCCACAGGTGACAAGAGATTTAAACACAAAAAAAATGGGAAAGGAAGTTATCCTAGAGTTTTTTTAATAGCTCCTTTCAGCAACGATGAAAATCAAATTATTGTGACAATCATTGAAGTACATCGATGGCATGGTAAAACATACCATATTGAAATGGATAAATATGGTCAAGTAATTAAATGGTGCAGTGGAGGATGGATGGTTTAATATGCCCAGCTGCCAACACCAGGTTTGTTTAATGGCGGGCGACCGTGTCGCCCGTAGTGTCAGCAAGTTTATTTATATTCGTGTAGGCGGACAAATCCGTTGGATTTATCCGCCACTAAACAAACCCAACACGTTACCAACAATGCGCTTTCAAAATTTCGGCTAACGATTAAAAAAGAGGACATTTCTCCACGAGGACAAGTGTGACAAAAGAAGCCTGCCCACATTTGGCACATTTGCAGGCCGCGCAAACCCGCCCGACTCCAAAGCCTGCAAAAGAGCCAAATCCCAACCGCACGAGTGTGGACTAACTGACTGAAATCCTTATTTTTGGATAATACGGTAAGACCTAATGACAAAAGAAGAGGCAAAACAAAAGATAAGTGACTTAGTAGTAAGATTTGGAGAACAAATCGAATCCTATAAAAAGTCGGACTATAACGAGACCTTGACTCGGAGAGATTTCATAGACCCCTTTTTTAAAGCTTTAGGTTGGGACATCGACAACGAACAAGGATACGCTGAGGCATACAGAGAAGTAATTCACGAGGACAGAGTGAAAGTAGGTTCAGCGACAAAGGCTCCTGACTATTCATTCAGACTTGTTGGTGGAAAAAGGCTTTTCTTTGTTGAAGCCAAAAAGCCAAGTGTAGTTGTAAAAGATGACATACTTCCTGCTTACCAAATTCGGAGATACGGATGGAGTGCAAAACTTCCGATAAGCATAATAACAGACTTTGAGGAATTTGCTATTTATGATTGTACTAAAAAGCCCAATCCAAGTGACAAGGCTTCAGTTGCAAGAATTAAGTATCTGACCTTCAAAGATTATATTAAGGAGTTTGACTTCTTGTGGGACACTTTTAGTAAAGAAAAAGTTCTAAAGGGAAGCTTTGACAAATTTATTCAAAGTGATACAGGCAAGAAAGGAACAGCAACGGTTGACAAGGAATTTCTTAGCTCACTTGACAATTGGAGAACTTATTTGGCTCAAAGTATTAGTTCAAACAACAAGGAAATTGATGAAGATGAGTTGAACTTCATCGTTCAACAGACAATTGACCGAATAATCTTTCTTCGGATTGCCGAGGACAGAGCCGTTGAGAATTATGGCAATCTAAAGACTACTTTAAAAGGTGATTGTTATCAAAATTTGTTTCTACTATTCAAGGAAGCTGACCAAAAATATAATTCAGGGCTATTTGACTTTAAGAAAGATAAATTAAGTGAGAATATTAAGGTCGATAATAAAGTCATTAAAAACATAATAAATGACCTTTATTATCCCGAAAGTCCCTATGAGTTCTCAGTTTTATCAGTTGAAATTTTAGGAAGCGCCTACGAACAATTCCTAGGTAAAGTAATAAGACTCACTCCTGCGCATCATGCAAAAATTGAAGAAAAACCGGAAGTAAGAAAAGCAGGTGGGGTTTATTATACACCTCAGTACATTGTTGAATATATTGTTGAAAGCACACTTGGAAAGTTAATAGACGGAAAGACGCCAAAAGAAATTAGCAAAATAAAAATAGCTGACCCTGCTTGTGGAAGCGGTAGCTTTTTAATTGGCGCTTATCAGTATCTACTTGATTACCATAAGAATTACTATTCAGAAAACGGCAAGCCATCTAAGGGCAAAAAGGATAGCCCACTTACACCTGAAGGTAACTTGACAACTTCTGAAAAGAAGCGTATTCTGCTCAATAATATATATGGTGTCGACCTTGACTTTAATGCAGTTGAAGTAACAAAATTAAGTTTGCTATTAAAGTGCATGGAGGGCGAAACTTCCGCGAGCATTGCAAATCAAATGAAGTTATTCAATGAAAGAGTTTTACCTACTCTTGATGACAACATTAAAAGCGGAAACTCACTAATTGATTTGGATTTTTACGATGGGCAACTTGATTTTGGAGGAGAGCGAAAAATAAAGCCATTCAATTGGAAAAAAGGGTTTCCTGAAGTATTCAAAAATGGTGGCTTTGACCTTATCATTGGTAATCCTCCATATGTCCTCGTAAGCCCTGAGCTTTTTTCAGATGAAGTTATAGAGTACTTCAAAAGATTTAAAGTCTCTGAATACAAAATTGACTTATATCATCTGTTTATAGAAAGAGGTTTGGGCTTATTAAAACCAAATGGGTCTTTAGGTTTCATTGTTCCAAGTACATGGATGACGCAAAAGTTTACGGACAGACTAAGAAAATTTGTTTTGGAACAATCCTCAATAGATGAAGTTCTGCATTTTGATTATAAAGTGTTTGACCAAGCTGATGTATTCACAGAAATTATTATTCTAAACAACTCCAAGCCTTCGATAGACCACAAAATTAAATTCATTAGAGAGGAAGGAAGTGTTACAAGCGGAAAGGTGATTGCATCGAATGTAATGTCAGAAACACAAAAGAGTTTTTTAAAGATTGAAAGTTATGCCATTGATATTCGCTCTCTTACCCGTGAAGGTAAAATAGTAGCAAAAATTATAAAAAGCTTTCCCGCACTTGAACAAATTGCAAGAGCATCATTAGGAGCACAAGCTTACAATAGTAGTAAGCATTCTAAATCTGAAATTGAAAATCGGGTCTTTCATTCAGACAAGAAATTATCTAAGGAATATTTACCTGAATTAGCAGGTAATGATGTCGGACGATATACTCTTGAAAGAAAAAAAGGACAGTGGATTAAATATGGTTCATGGCTTCATGACTATAGGTCAATGGATTGGCTGACAGGGCCACGAATATTAATTAGAGAAATAACAGGTAAAGACCCATATAAAATTCAAGGAACATACACTGAAGATACTTATTGCAATTACAAAACTATTCTTAATGTAAATCCAAGTGATAAGACAAACTTTTCAATGAAGTACCTGTGCGGACTTCTTAACTCTAAACTTCTCTCTTTCATTTTCAAAAACAGTTCAAATAAGATTGAGGCTAATTCTTTCCCGAGACTTTCAGTCGGTGATATAAAGAAATTACCAATTAAGGACATTGACTTTAAAAATAAGGACGAAAAAACAAAACATGACGAAATCATTAAGCTTGTTGACGAGATAATGAAGCTAAACATGGACTTGAAATCAATTAATCTTGCAGACAAGATTGAACAAGTTCAAAATAGAATTGACTACTTAAATAATAGAATTGACAAAATAGTATACGAACTTTACGACTTGAAACAGAGTGACATTGCGATAATCGAAAAGGAATGATTTTCAAAATCGCGCACACATTGCCTGGCCGCTCATTCCAACGCAAAACCAAAGCCAGCCAATAAGTGCGCTTAGTTTTGTGCAGTTGGACAAAGTGGTTTTCAAAAGTGTAAAAACATAACGCGGGACATGCGCACTGTTGGTAACAAAATGTTTATGCAATGTGGGGGTTTCGTGTTAAATTAAAGTTTATGTTTCAAAATGTAGTTCGGTCACGGGGGACAGTTCGGAGCAGGTCGGCTTTAACATTCCGCTGCGCTCCATTTTTAAAGCCTCCTATTCCCCACACTGCATAAACACAAACGTTGGCAGCCATATTTTTAATGAGATTGTTTTACTTACAAATATTTCTACTGACAGCTGTAGCAGCATTCGCACAAACTGACTGTGACAAATACCAAGACGATTATACTCCTAAAGACCTAGATGACGCTTTAAATTTTTTGGACTGTAAATGGTCAGACAGTGACAAAGAAACATTCAAATCAAAAGATGAAAGAGACGCTGTCTCCGAACTTCATTTCGGCACCGGACTAGCAATAAGAAATAGTTGGGGACTATGGAAAGGTGGTAACTCTTTGACAAGATATTTTAATTCAAAAGGTATTTTTCATCCAGATGACATCTCTTCTATAATACTAACCTCATTTCACCGACAACTAAATAACAAAGACATTGAATTAGAAAATCAAATAAAGTATTACAAAGACTATTGGGCCGAAGCAAGAAAAAGTCAAAAAGAGATTGACAATGAAATTAAAATACAGACTAAGACAGAGTACGAGACTTTCAAAATTGGCGACACTGTTAAAATTGCTTATAAAATTAATCTAAACAGTGGGGCTGTTTATGCCTACAGAATCCAAAAACACCCGGACTTAGACGATGAACCAACTGTTTTGTAATAGGCATAATAAATGACAAACGGATTAGAAAGAAAAAAGACTTCTTACTCAAAGTATTGGTTACAGACATCTGCGGACATAAAGAAGCATACGGGAGTAGTGACAAGTTATTCGTTGGACAAGAACGTGAGTTTAATGTTGAGAGCTTTAAAATATATAAGGACTGAAAATACGGCTGCCAACACCAGGTTTGTTTAATGGCGGGCGACCGTGTCGCCCGTAGTGTCAGCAAGTTTATTTATATTCGTGTAGGCGGACAAATCCGTTGGATTTATCCGCCACTAAACAAACCCAAAACGTTGGGCGCAATGCGGCCAGACAGAATGAGACTTCAATTGATAATAATAATATTTGGACTATTAACGTCTAGACAAGTAAACGGACAATTGATTTTGACCGAAGAAGAAAATATTGTTTGGATAAATGAATTAAGGGACGAGAATGAATTAGAAAATAAATTATTAATACTTCGGACAAGAATTTTGGCAGACACAAATGTTTACGTTCAGCCCATCGGTGACAGATTATTTCTAAAGAATGATAAAAATAAAGAAACAGGACTTTGCCGACCTTTATTAATTGTTGAAGGGCACTACTTGAAAATTGACAATGAAACTGAAAATTTGACAATTAGAAATTTGACTGCTGAATTGACGACCAAGAACATAAAACAATTAGAGATAGTCGAAAGTGAAAAAGCAAAATCGCTCTTCGGACAAAATGCTTGGTGTGGTGTAGTTTTAATTACAACAACAAACAAAAAAGCAAGAAAGACTTTGCTCAAATACAAAGTCTGAAAATGACAATAACCAAATTGGTGTGGACGCTGACGGTTCTGTCTGACCTGGACTCGTACATAAGACAAAGACTCGTTGAACTACAAAAAGTTTTACTGGTGACTTTGACTTGTTACTAAATATCGGTCGACTGAACCGCACAGCGCCCAACACCGTGTTTATGCCAGCTGCGGGTGACAGGTTGAAATGTAGTTCGGTTTTATTAATTTCGTTCTTTCCACGGGGGACAAAGACGGCTTCGAAAACCGCAGCCGTCATAAACACAAAACGTTGGCGGTCATTGCAGTCGGAAAAATGAGACCTATGAATAAAGGACTTCTGACAATAACTTTAATCTTGACAATTGTTCGACTATCATGCGGACAAGTGAAGCGTGAGCAATTGGATGGGGACTGGGAGACAAACAACAAGGACAGTCTATATTATAAGAGCGACACCGTTGAATTTATTCAAGATGCAAATTGGCGTTACGGCATCGTGACATGCGACATTGTCATACTGAGAGTATCAAAATCAGAATTTAAGTTTGTTAATACTTATTTGTGTAGTGAACCTGGTACAGAACGGACGACAAATGGAAAGCAGACAATTCGACTTTTTAAACAGAAAAGCGACCAATTGATTGAGATAAAAATATTGGACAAAGTTGAGAAATTTAAAATACTGACTTACGAGGAGAAAAGAGTAAATCGATATCCTTGGGACATAAAAGTGCTTCGATTAAAGAGAGTGTAAACTGCAACGAACCGCCAACAGTGTGCATATTGCATGGCGGGGTTCGGTGTCCTCATAACTTCCGTTATCTTTATAACCATTGTCACGGGGGACACTTTACAACTGGTCGCGCTTGTCGGCCTCGCGGCCTTAACAAGCGCTCCTAATCCCGCCACGACAATATGCACCAACGTTAGCGCCAATACGCGGACAAAAAAGTAAAGGACTTGTCCGCAGACAACGACTGGCTAACGTTTATCGACCCGTTAACGCAGACAATAACTCGACTTCTGACAAATGATAATTATGTAGTTCGGTGTACGCGGATACGCGGGAGAGTTTCGGACTTCTATACAATTGAAAACGGACCCTTAATAAAAATTCAGTGCCGCGCGCGACACGCGCGAAACCAGCCCCCCCCCAACCGTAGACAAGAGAATCGCGCGAAGCGCGATTTTTTTTCGGTTTAGTGAAGGAAAATTTGAAAAATCGACCTTAAAAAAATTTTTAGACATTTTAACCGACACAAAACTGACCAACCCGACAACGTTTTGTAAAAGTGGAGCCAGACGCGTCCAAAATTAGTTTTCGGTGGACTTCTTATCAGAAGTCCAAAACAAAGTAACGGTGGACGCGTACTGGCGCT
This sequence comes from Cyclobacteriaceae bacterium, assembly GCA_025808415.1. NCBI lineage: Bacteria > Pseudomonadati > Bacteroidota > Cytophagia > Cytophagales > Cyclobacteriaceae > Cyclobacteriaceae bacterium. The sequence goes on along the minus strand of CP075525.1, from coordinate 1,036,804 downwards.
AACACCAGGTTTATGCCAGCTGCGGGCGACAGGTTGAAATGTAGTTTGGTTTTACTAACTTCGTTTTCAGCACAGGGGACAAATTCGGCTTCGATAACCGCAGCCGTCATAAACCCAAAACGTTAGCGCCAATACGCGGACAAAAAATAAATGACACGTCCGCAGACAGCAACTGACTAACGTTTACCGTCCCGTTCACGCAGACAATAACTCGACTTCTGACAAATGACAATTAAAAAGTTTGGTGTACGTGGACACGCGGGAGAGTTTCGGACTCTTATAAAATTGACAACAGACTCTTAACAAAAATTCAGTGCCGCGCGCGACACGCGCGAAACCGCCCCCAACCGTAGACAAGAAAATCGCGCGAAGCGCGAATTTTTTTCGGTTTGGTGAAGGAAATTTTGAAAAATTGAACTTAAATAAATTTTTTGGACATTATAACCGACACAGACTGGTGAACCAGACAACGTTTTGTAAAAGTGGAGCCAGACGCGTCCAAAAATAATTTTCGGTGGACTTCTTATCAGAAGTCCAAAATAAAGTAACGGTGGACGCGTACTGGCGCTAACACCAGGTTTATGCCAGCTGCGGGCGACAGGTTGAAATATAGTTTGGTTTTACTAATTTCGTTTTCAACACGTGGGACAAATACGGCTTCGCAAACCGCAGCCGTCATAAACCCAAAACGTTGGCGGTAATGCCTCAATAAAGTGACAGCAAATGAATAAGGGACTTTTTAAAACAATCCTTCTACTTACGACAATTATCAGCTGCGAGACAAAGTCTCAACAGACTAAGATCTCACCTGAGAGCAGAACCAATGAAATTGTCCTAATAAACGCAGACCCAAAAGACCGCTGTGAAATGGGACAACTAATCGAGTCACTGAGTGAATGCAATCCAAGAGTAATTGGCATAAACTTCATTTTCCCTGGACAAAAGGAGATTGGATGTGACTCTAAATTCCAGCAAGCCATAATTAATTCTGGAAAAGTAGTTTTAATAGAAGGTTTCGAAGAAGGTAAACACGTTGAATCTCATAAGCTATTTCGTGATTATGCATTGCGTTCTGGAACAACTGGTTTAGCTCAGGGAGAAAACGACTTGACAGACTCTTATTATAGAGTATTCGATCATCGTGGCCGTTGGGAGTACAGTTTTCCGATGCATCTTTCATTACGATATGATACTACTCGAGCTTCAGAACTTGCAGCTAAGTCGTTTCCAAAAGACTATCCAATCAAATTTTATAGCTCAACCCAATGTAAGCTCCCCATTTTTAGGACAACTCTAAATTAGGAAATTTATTCATTGTTATTGTTGTAACCGGTTGTGGGTTTGTGGGAAACTCGTTTCGAGTTTCCCATAAATCCACGGCCAGCATGTCCGCAGGACTGCGCCCTTCGAGCGCATCATGTGGACGGTCATAGTTGTAATCATTCATCCACTCATCAGCTAGGATTCTTACCTGGATAAGGGATTCAAATAAGTACGCATCGAGAACATCTCTTCGGAAGCTTCCATTGAAACGCTCGATGTATGCATTCTGTGAAGGCTTGCCCGGTTGAATAAACTGAAGCTGGATGTTGCGTTCTTCGCACCATAGGCCGAGTTTGCTTGAGATGAATTCGGGGCCATTATCAACCCTGATTCGCTGTGGTTTTCCTCTCCATTGAATGACTTGTTCAAGTACCCGTATCACTCGCTCAGCCCGTAGCGAAGTATCAACTTCAATAGCAAGGGCCTCACGGTTAAAGTCGTCCAGCAAGTTGAGTACTCTGAACTTGCGACCCGATAGAAGGGAATCACTCATAAAGTCCATCGACCAGCTTGCATTGATGTGGCTAACAGCCTCCAGGGGCTGAAGAACGCGTGCTGGTAATCTCCTTTTTCCTTTTCGTTTCATATTCAACTTCAATAATTTATACACCCGATGGATGCGTTTGTGGTTCCACAACAATCCTTCTTTCCTTATCCTGAAATACATTTTCCAAAATCCTTCGGTAGGCCGTTTCTCAGCTAAGTTCTGGAGTTTATCAATCACCGCATGATCGTCCGTCTTACTTCGATAGTAGTAAACCGAACGTGAGAGATCCATCACTTCACAGGCCCGACCGAGGCTGACTTGAAAAGTCGTTCTCAGATAATCTACACGGGTTCGCTTCTCAGCGGGCCTTAGAACTTTTTTCCCAAAACGTCTTTGAGCATCTTGTTGTCCAGCGCCAGGTCACCATACATCTGCTTGAGCTTCCGATTTTCTTCCTCAAGCTCCTTAACGCGCTTAAGTTCGTTCATCTCCATACCTCCGTACTTAGCCTTCCAATTATAAATAGTGGCTTTGGACACTCCGTGCGAACGGGCAATGTCCTGGATGTTTTTGCCAGCATCAAACTCCTTGAGAATAGTGAAAATCTGGGCTTCGGTAAATCGTGTTCTTTTCATTTTTAACAGTTTAAAGTTAGACCTTTTGTCTAATTCAAAACTGTCCTATTTTCGGGGGAGCTTACACCAAGACTTTAAGACAATTCAGTCTAAGGACATTTTAAATAGCCGCTCTCTAATAAAAAATAAGATTGTCATCATAGGCTACTTAGGGGCAGAGGATGAAAACTATTTCAAGACCCAACAGACAAAAAAGTCGTCTTCAAAGACCCATGGGACTGTAATTATAGCAAACGTAGTGCTCGACATCCTCAGTGACTTGGATAAAAAGATGAATACGAATGAACCTGTCAATAAGTACACTGAGTACATCATGAAGCATCAAAAAACGACAACTAAGACACCTCCTATAAATCTATTCAAAGGAGAGAGGGCTTATGTATCCAATGAAAAACCGTTAATTGTTAGGGGAGCAAACACAGGCGACACGGTTAACATCTACATGATGACATTGATATTCAAAAACAAAAACTACAACGCTTATTTAATTTCTGAGGACACATTCAACCCCGACCTTGTAACAACTGACCAAAACGGAACCCAAATTGACAAGCTTAGACTTGTAGGAGAATTGGGAGAATCAAAGGCAGACTATGAACCAATTGAAGAAGCTAAAATATTTAGTGAGTCTAAAATTATTCTAACTGACAGTATCTTCTCATGGACTTTAGACCAAACCAGACAAAGAATCAAGAATTCTGAGAAGGTTGAAATTAAGGTAAGTCAATACAAAATTGACGAGACAGGAAAAATTGTAAAAATAGAAGAGTGAGACGAGGCACTACCGCCAACAAAAAGTTTATGCCAGCTGCGGGTGACGTGTAGGTATAAAGTTTAGTTTTCTTAATTTCGTTCGGACACGTGGGACAAAGACGCGCTTCGCAAGCCGCAGCCGTCATAAACTCAAACGTTGGGCGCAAGCCGCGGACACCCAATAAACATGGGACTAAAATGAAGATTAAGGAATCGATATTGGCTCTAACGACTTTGCTCTTATTGAGTGGTTGTGGACCGACTCTTTATTCGAAAAAGGAATTGCGGACTCAGGCTATTCCGACCGAGTTACAGAATAAAACATGGACACTAAGGAAAATTTACAGTGAGAAAATTCTGGACTCGTCATACACGACTGAGTTCAACGGTTCCAACGGGACGGAGAATTGCTCATTCACCTTTCAGTTTGCTGACAGAGGAGAGTTAATAATGACATTCAAGGAGTACAAATTTAAAGGAGTTTACTTGGTCAACGGGGACAAATTCAAACTTGTTTACAGTGGTTTCAGAGAAAAAATCGTTTGGACAACAAATCCTGAATGCAAAATCACACCGACACAATTGGGTTATGTTTTTAACTGGAGAGAATTTGAATTCCAAATTCAGGGACAGGAACTGACTCTAAAAAATAAAACGGGCGACAGTTTGGTAATGACGACCAACATTTAAGCGCTGACCGCTCCGTCTGACCTTAAAGCACAACTGCGACAAAGTAACGTTTGACAAAGAAGATTTCACAACCGACAACGACTGACCAAATTAAAACGGTCGACAGAACGGCCAGCGCCCAACAAAATGCTTCTGCAATAGGGCAGTGACGTGTACGTTCAAAATGCTATCTTCGTTCCGCGTTTGGTGTCGTGGGACAGTTTAGCGTTTCAAAGCGCCCTACTGCAGAAGCACAAACGTTGGGCACAATGCCGTTGGACAGACACGACTACTTAATAAATGAAGACATTCATTACCGACATTATTCCAAAGATTCAAAGATTCAGTGATAAGCTGGACAATTTGACTCTATTGACAAATCAGCATTGGGTATTAATAGACAATCTTGAGACAGAGAAACAAGTATATCTTTTTAGACCTAATAACGAGCTTCTGATTTCAAAAAATGGAAAGGTTGAAAAGGGCAAGTGGGAGTATCTTGGAAATAAATCATTACTTATTGACCAGGGCGACCAAGCATTTTTATTTAAGCATGGCTTCTTTGATGAAAATCTATTAGCACTAAAAATTGACAGTAAAGATGAATATGCATTATTTGTCAATGAGAATAAATACAATGGAGACCTGAACTCATCAATTAAGGTAATTGAATTCCTTACCGACAATTATTTGTTTAAAGACAGTAGAAATCAAATTGAAAATCAGACTGGTATAAAAATTACGAAAACGGAGAGAGAACCCACTCCAGAAGAATTAAAAGAGATTGAACAAAGGAGAATAAAGCACGAGAGAGAAATGGGACTTTTTAAAATGTTCTTTTTTGGACTAATGATTCTGCTTGCAATCTTTCTGCTAATACTTTACGCTATGGATTGACAAAGAATAATAATTGGGATGACGGCACAGTGCCCAACACCGTGTTTATTTAATTGCGGGGTTCGGTATGTCAATTCAAATTCGTTTCTTAATTTAGTCCGCTGTAGGCGGACAGTTGCGGAGCAAGTCGGGCTTAACATTCCGCTACGCTCCATTTTTTAGCCCTCCTACTCCCGCAACTAAATAAACACAAAACGTTGTGGGCAAACCCGCCTCAAAAAATTTCGACCAAAAAATTAAGTATATTTGGACATGGATTTAATGACTTTAATAAAGGAGAGATACGGTGACTTTGTGGAACTTTGCCGTTCACATAGGGTGGACAAAATCTATGCTTTTGGGTCATCCATTACTGACCATTTTGACCCCAATAAAAGTGACATTGACTTAGTTGTTAAAGTTGACATTGACGACCCCGTTGACCGTGGAGAAGCCCTTCTTTCACTATGGGACAAACTTGAAGCTTTATTTAAACGAAAGGTTGATTTATTAACGGAGGACTCCATTAGAAATCCTTATTTAAAAGCTAATATTAATCGGACAAAAAAGTTAATCTATGACGGAGAAGGAGAAAAAGTTTTTGTCTGACATAATTAGCTCAATCGAGTTGATTGAGAACTTTACCAAAGATTTAAAATCATTTACTGAATACGAAAAGGATTTAAAGACCAAAGGAGCAGTAGAAAGACATTTGGGAATTATTGGAGAAGCTGTTAACAAGTTCTCGAAAGAATCAAAAGACAATGACTTAAAGAATGCCTCTCAAATAATAAGTTTAAGGAACAGATTAATTCACTCTTACGACAATGTTGACGACTCAATTATTTGGTCAATTGTTACACGACACATACGACCACTTAAAGATGAGGTTAAGAAAAAGATTGAGTAAAGGCGGGTCAGCCCACAACACCAGGTTTGTTTAATGGCGGGCGACACAGTCGCCCGTAGTGTCAACAAGTTTATTTATATTCGTGTAGGCGGACAAATCCGTTGGATTTATCCGCCACTAAACAAACCCAAAACGTTGGCAACAATGCGCAAAAAAATTCTCGACCTAAAATAGGATGAACAAACAATCTGTATTTATCCTTCTGACTTTATTGACCTGCTCCACTGTACTTGGACAAACAAGGGTTACAACGACTGACTCCCTTCGAATTAAAATTCGGTGCGAATCCTTTTTTGATTGGTATATCGACCTTATAAAAAAAAATGAAATAAAAGACTTTAATCCTCAATTTGTAAGGACAGCAGACGGCATGACGGACCTCGATTTTACAAATTATCGTAATGGACTTAAAGACAACTTCTTTACTGACGAATTAATAAACGACTTAGTTAAAAACTTTAAAGACTGTCAAGGTAATTTAAAAACTATTCCATACGAGAGATTTAAAGACTTTACCGACTTAGACCAATTTGAAAACATCAAGTGTGACTTCTGTAATCGCTATGAGTTTATTGGTGGAATGGAACCAATAGATGGAGCAAATGTGACTAAAATCAAAAAACTAAATCGAAAAATAGTTGAAGTTACAATGACACTTTTTTATCTGACTGACAATAAAAAGCAAGTACACGGACAGACAACAATGACTTTGCAACGACATAAAAAGAATATTTTTTGGAAAATAAATAATATACGGACTGGAGTGTAATAGCGCACAGTTGCCAACACCAGGTTTGTTTAATGGCGGGCGACACAGTCGCCCGTAGTGTCAGCAAGTTTATTTATATTCGTGTAGGCGGACAAATCCGTTGGATTTATCCGCCACTAAACAAACCCAAAACGTTAGCGGCAACTCGCTCAGGACAATGAAGACCTTGGAAAATAACTGGAGACAAAAATCAATTGAGAATTTAGAAAAGGACTTTTGGGGACAACCACCAAAGGACTCGACTCCATTGGTCGACAAGGTTCACCGACTGCGGACAATTCAAATTGAAAAACTAGAGCCAAAGGACATAAGATTATTAATTGGTCAAAACGTTGGACTTAAATTTTTAATACCCGTTGCGTTGGACATTTTGCAGCACAACCTATTTGTCGACACTGAATTGTTTGAGGGTGACCTATTAAAAAGTGTAATCACGGTTGACAATAACTTCTGGAACGACAACAAGGAATTAAAAGACCAATTGGACGGCTTACTCAAGTCATACAGTGACGAGGACAAGGAAAAATTTAGAAAGGGTAACTTTGACGAGTGGACTTGAGCGAGCAGCCGCTAACAGCAGCTATTTGCAATGGCTGGGTGACGTGTTGGTAAAAAGTTTTATCTTCGCTATTACGTTTGGTCACGGTGGACAATAACGTTTTCAAAAGCCAGCCACTGCAAATAGCCAAACGTTGGGCGCAAGCCGCGGACACCCAATAAACATGGGACTAAAATGAAGATTAAGGAATCGATATTGGCTCTAACGACTTTGCTCTTATTGAGTGGTTGTGGACCGACTCTTTATTCGAAAAAGGAATTGCGGACTCAGGCTATTCCGACCGAGTTACAGAATAAAACATGGACACTAAGGAAAATTTACAGTGAGAAAATTCTGGACTCGTCATACACGACTGAGTTCAACGGTTCCAACGGGACGGAGAATTGCTCATTCACCTTTCAGTTTGCTGACAGAGGAGAGTTAATAATGACATTCAAGGAGTACAAATTTAAAGGAGTTTACTTGGTCAACGGGGACAAATTCAAACTTGTTTACAGTGGTTTCAGAGAAAAAATCGTTTGGACAACAAATCCTGAATGCAAAATCACACCGACACAATTGGGTTATGTTTTTAACTGGAGAGAATTTGAATTCCAAATTCAGGGACAGGAACTGACTCTAAAAAATAAAACGGGCGACAGTTTGGTAATGACGACCAACATTTAAGCGCTGACCGCTCCGTCTGACCTTAAAGCACAACTGCGACAAAGTAACGTTTGACAAAGAAGATTTCACAACCGACAACGACTGACCAAATTAAAACGGTCGACAGAACGGCCAGCGCCCAACAAAATGCTTCTGCAATAGGGCAGTGACGTGTACGTTCAAAATGCTATCTTCGTTCCGCGTTTGGTGTCGTGGGACAGTTTAGCGTTTCAAAGCGCCCTACTGCAGAAGCACAAACGTTGCCGGCAATTTATCCTGGGACAAATTCGACTAACGAATGAAATTCAAAAAAATAAATGACACCACTGGGACAGGACACCACTCATTGGTTGAAATTGATGACTTTGAATTCGTTAGTCCGACAAAACAAATTTCAGAAATGCTTATACGGTCTCAAATGTTTTTTGAGCGTGACTTTCTCAGATTTGCTGGCTTCCCTATCGACAATCCAATTGGACAAAATATATTGCTCAAACGCGCACAAGAGGAGTGGAATAAGAAGTACGAAAAATTAAAGACGACTGAAATACCTGAATCATTTTTAAAGGTATTAACTACCGACTCAAAGAAAGACCAAATCAAATTGTTAAAAGGTGCATCACTGACAAGCGAGCAACTACTTGCATTCTTAATTAAAGCCGGAGAGGAACACGGTTACGTTTACAGTCAATATCGAGGAGAACATCTTCCAAAAGGATTTGAGACAAAAGACCTACCGACTTTAGCAGAAGTTACGGAAGATGGAGACGTTAAGATTATTGGAGAAACACCCATGACAAAGGGACAAGTAAAGCATAGCATCGAGAAAAGACATGTAGCCGTTTCAAAGTTTTTGGACAAAGATGAAAAATGGCATTGCCTATTCTTAACTTATAAGAGTTTAGGCGGAGAAGAAAATTACAAAGACGGACAACCGCATTTGCATTACATTTCAAATTCTTGGGGGTTGACAAGGGAGTATGTTGTGGGACAACTTAAAAGCAAGAACTATCAGCTACCAAGTTTACCGCACATCGACTTTGAAAGACCACCGAAATAAGAGTTGATATGGATAAACAGCCGGCAACAAAATGTTTATGCAATGTGGGGGTTTGGTGTTAAATTAAAGTTTATGTTTCAAAATGTAATGTGGTCACGGGGGTCAGTTCGGAGCAGGTCGGGCTTAACATTCCGCTGCGCTTCATTTTTAAGCCCTCCTATTCCCCACACTGCATAAACACAAACGTTGGGCACAATGCCGTTGGACAGACACGACTACTTAATAAATGAAGACATTCATTACCGACATTATTCCAAAGATTCAAAGATTCAGTGATAAGCTGGACAATTTGACTCTATTGACAAATCAGCATTGGGTATTAATAGACAATCTTGAGACAGAGAAACAAGTATATCTTTTTAGACCTAATAACGAGCTTCTGATTTCAAAAAATGGAAAGGTTGAAAAGGGCAAGTGGGAGTATCTTGGAAATAAATCATTACTTATTGACCAGGGCGACCAAGCATTTTTATTTAAGCATGGCTTCTTTGATGAAAATCTATTAGCACTAAAAATTGACAGTAAAGATGAATATGCATTATTTGTCAATGAGAATAAATACAATGGAGACCTGAACTCATCAATTAAGGTAATTGAATTCCTTACCGACAATTATTTGTTTAAAGACAGTAGAAATCAAATTGAAAATCAGACTGGTATAAAAATTACGAAAACGGAGAGAGAACCCACTCCAGAAGAATTAAAAGAGATTGAACAAAGGAGAATAAAGCACGAGAGAGAAATGGGACTTTTTAAAATGTTCTTTTTTGGACTAATGATTCTGCTTGCAATCTTTCTGCTAATACTTTACGCTATGGATTGACAAAGAATAATAATTGGGATGACGGCACAGTGCCCAACACCGTGTTTATTTAATTGCGGGGTTCGGTATGTCAATTCAAATTCGTTTCTTAATTTAGTCCGCTGTAGGCGGACAGTTGCGGAGCAAGTCGGGCTTAACATTCCGCTACGCTCCATTTTTTAGCCCTCCTACTCCCGCAACTAAATAAACACAAAACGTTAGCGGCAAGGCAAATATCGAGTGACATGACTTACGACTTTTATGCAGACAAAAGCGACAAAATAGAAATACTTAATTTCATTTTTCGCGAGACAGATTTACAAATATTTGACTGTGACTCCGCATTTGGACAAGAGATAAATGAATACAAAACGACTGACGACATAAATTTAAAATTCGATTTAGAAAGCGGTGGACAATTCGCCACTACATTTCAACTATGGACACCGAGATTTAAGGGGGACTTGAATTTTAGAAAAGTAGACTTAGACCCTAAACACTGTAATGGGCACACGTTTCGTTACTCGACTGACGGCTGGGGACTAATTCAGTTATACTTTGGCGGACTAAAGAATAATGAGTTAAATCGGTCACACATTGGACATCAAAGTGAAAAAAGAGCATTGACTTGGGAGACCAATAACAAAGAGATGGGACGAGTAAATAAGTGGGACTGGAAAGAAGTTGAACAAACTGGACGTAAGCTCAAATACCAAATCAATAAAATGGCAGTGAGAAAAATTAACACGTTTGGTGTTTTAATTGGAGCGGACAAATTGGAAGGACAAGGAATTAAGTTTAGGTGAATTTGCCCAGCCGCTAACAAAATGTTTCTGCAATGGTGCCGTGACGAGTTGGTATTAAGTTTTATCTTCGTTCAACGTTTGGTTTCGTGGGACAGGACGCGGCTTCGAAAAGGCACCACTGCAGAAACACAAACGTTGTAGGCAACCGCGCGGGACAATTTATCAATGGAGAAAATAATTAAACGACTGACATCTTACTTCAAAAAGGACTGGGACATTGACGACTATCCTATTGAAATATACCGTAACGAGAATGCTGGAGAAGACAAAGTAAAATTTGGAGCTAAAGTAATATACTGGGTTGCAATGGTTGGATATGGGGAGACGAAAGAGAAGGCTTTGGAAAATCTGAAAGAAAGCTTCAAATTATTTAAGGGCAATAATAAACTGCCGAGACCTGGGACAAGAGTTCCTTTGCAATTTGCATTAACTGAAGTCTTAGACAGCTACGAGGACATAGCAGTGGACTTTTTTGAAAAGGTAATTGGACTGAGTTACTATGACTGTTTTGTATCAGACCAAAGCAGTTTAACTGACTTTGAAACCATGAATGGGACAGACAACGTTGACAAATTCAAGCAGGACACAATTTCAAAGACTAAGGAATTCTTTGGAGTGGACATTTCTTACACGTACGACAAATATCTAGTTGACGTTTTTGAACAAATAAAAAATAAGGTGTAGGCGCGGTAGCCTACAACAGCAGCTATTTGCAATTGCGGGGTTTCATGTTAAATTAAAGTTTATGTTTCAAAATGTAGTTCGGTCACGGGGGACAATTTTACAGCAGGTCGGCTTTAACATTCCGCTGCGCTCCATTTTTAAAGCCTCCTATACCCGCAACTGCAAATAGCCAAACGTTGTGTGTAATGCCGCTGGACAGAAAATCCGTCCTAAAAAAGTGAGTGAAAATGATTAAATTGTGAGGTGAAAAAACGACAGAAAATACACTTAGATTTTGAGATTGACTCACTGACAAACTCCATTGTAAATACCTTTACAGGGGACAGTTTTGACACCGATATAACCCGATTGACAAAGGCCGACCTTAAGACGGTGACCAAGAAGAAAGGTTGGTCATTTAATTGGGCTCAGGAATTAAGGCAAAACGACCGAGAAGTTTATAAATTGACAATTGTAAATAATCCGACAGTAATTCAAGGACTAATAAGTTTTACAATTAGGACAGATAATGTATTCATGCACTTACTTGAAAGTGCCCCGTTCAACATTGGACAAAATAAGATTTACGAAGGAGTAGCAGGGAATTTAGTAGCATTTGCTTGTAAGACATCATTTAAGAATGGACTTCAAGGATTTGTTTCATTCTTTTCAAAAACCAAGCTTATTGACCATTACGAGAAATCTTTAGGAGCCTACCATTTCGGTGGACACCTAATGGTAATTTCGACTGACCCTGCACAAATTTTAGTTGACAAATATTTTAAAGAATAAAGCTATGGGACTAATTAAAGAACCAGAAGGAGTTGACTTTGTGATTAAGAGTAGACCCTTAACAAAAAAGGAAGAAGAACTATTGAGTAAATTTATTCGAGAGCATAAAGCTAAACGATTAAAGAAACTTAGTGCTAAAAAAACAGCGTCAAAAAGGACAACCTTAAAGACAAGAAAAAGAACGACTGCCAAAAGAGTGGGTTGATGCGGCACTACACACAACACCGTGTTTATTTAATTGCGGGGTATTGTGTCCTTATTCAAATAGGTTTCTTAATTTAGTCCGCTGTAGGCGGACAGTTGCGGAGCAAGTCGGGCTTAACATTCCGCTACGCTCCATTTTTAAGCCCTCCTACTCCCGCAACTAAATAAACACAAAACGTTGTGCACCATGCGAATTGCGAGCTTCGCAATGGGTGACAACGTAGAATTCATAAACCGTTTTTCAATCGTAGTTAACGGCAGACACGCAATCTACTTCGTTCATCTCCACTGCCACCGCGCGACAATCAAGTTTCAAAATTACGTTTGCTGACTGTGAGACAATGTCGGCTTCGGTAGACGGTTCCGCGACTGTATCAAAAGACAAATTGGGACACGTGTGCGCAGACAGTTTTCGGCTTGATAATCAAAATTATGGTCCGCAGATAGTTTAGGCTTTTGCCCGCGCGCACGTGTTGACACCGCACATCTGTCTACTTCGGGCGACAAGGACTTGGTTTCATGATAACATTTTATAACTGTAGACTTAGACTCGTTTCTTTATAACGTTCGACAGAATGCACGGTGCACAACACTGTGCATATTGCATGGCGGGGGACGCTTGGCTAATTCGCGCATCTCTCCTATCTTCGTCCTGCAACGGTGGACATTGCGCATTCCATAAACGCCACGCAATATGCACCCACGTTGGCAACAATGCGCAAAAAAATTCTCGACCTAAAATAGGATGAACAAACAATCTGTATTTATCCTTCTGACTTTATTGACCTGCTCCACTGTACTTGGACAAACAAGGGTTACAACGACTGACTCCCTTCGAATTAAAATTCGGTGCGAATCCTTTTTTGATTGGTATATCGACCTTATAAAAAAAAATGAAATAAAAGACTTTAATCCTCAATTTGTAAGGACAGCAGACGGCATGACGGACCTCGATTTTACAAATTATCGTAATGGACTTAAAGACAACTTCTTTACTGACGAATTAATAAACGACTTAGTTAAAAACTTTAAAGACTGTCAAGGTAATTTAAAAACTATTCCATACGAGAGATTTAAAGACTTTACCGACTTAGACCAATTTGAAAACATCAAGTGTGACTTCTGTAATCGCTATGAGTTTATTGGTGGAATGGAACCAATAGATGGAGCAAATGTGACTAAAATCAAAAAACTAAATCGAAAAATAGTTGAAGTTACAATGACACTTTTTTATCTGACTGACAATAAAAAGCAAGTACACGGACAGACAACAATGACTTTGCAACGACATAAAAAGAATATTTTTTGGAAAATAAATAATATACGGACTGGAGTGTAATAGCGCACAGTTGCCAACACCAGGTTTGTTTAATGGCGGGCGACACAGTCGCCCGTAGTGTCAGCAAGTTTATTTATATTCGTGTAGGCGGACAAATCCGTTGGATTTATCCGCCACTAAACAAACCCAAAACGTTGTGCACCATGCGAATTGCGGGCTTCGCAATGGGTGACAACATTGAATTCATAAACCGTTTTTCAATCGTAGTTTTCGGCAGACACGCTTTCTATTCCATTCATCTCCACTGCCATCGCGCGACAATAAAGTTTCAAAATTATGTTTGCTGACTGCGAGACAATGTCGGCTTCGGTAGACGGCTCCGCGACTGTATCAAAAGACAAATTAAGACACGTGTGCGCAGACGGTCTTCGGTTTGATAATCAAAATTATCGTCCGCAGATAGTTTAGGCTTTTGCCCGCGCGCACGTGTTGACACCGCACATCTGTCTACTTCGGGCGACAAGGACTTGGTTTCATGATAACGTTTGGTGACGGTAGACAAACCCGTTTCTTTATAACGTTCGACAGAATGCACGGTGCACAACACTGTGCATATTGCATGGCGGGGGACGCTTGGCTAATTCGCGCTTCTCTCCTATCTTCGTTCTGCAACGGTGGACATTGCGCATTTCATAAACGCCACGCAATATGCACCCACGTTGGCAGCAAGCCACTAAAAAATAAAAAATGGACCCTATACTGACATTACCGTTTTCAGAAAATATGGTTATAAATGAGTTGGAGAAAAAATTCAACAAGCGAGACGGTTATTCAATACTAATTCCTTCGACAAGACAACAAAAAGGGTTTGACTTGTTGATGTATAATAACAAGACAAAAAAATGCTTGACAATTCAAGTAAAGGGTTCACGGACTTACAACCCAAAACCACCCAAAAATGAGACAATTATCCGCTACAAAAATTACACATGGTTTAGCAAGTTTAAAATAGAAAAGGGACTTGCTGACTTTTATATACTCTTTGGACTCTTTATCACAAACCCGACAAGGAAAGAGAAATCAAGGAGTGTAAGAAAAAATGACTGGTATGACCATGTACTCATGATTTTTTCGGAAGACGAAATGATTAAATTCTTAAGTGGTTTAAGACTTAAAACAAGTGACAAAGCAGACAGTAAATTCTCATTTGGATTTAATGACAAGAAAAAAATAGTTCTAACTCGGGGGACTAAGGAACATGTCGACTATTCAGAAAAGTTATTTTCAAAGAGAATTATTGAACTTAAAAAGGGACTGGACTAAGTGGCCAGCTGCCAACACCGTGTTTGCTTAATGGCGGGCGACACAGTCGCCCATAGTTTTCGTTTTTTTACTACCTTCGGTGTAGGCGGACAAATCCGTTGGATTTATCCGCCACTAAGCAAACACTAAAACGTTGTGGGTCATGCCGCCAGGGACAGAGTGGCTCCATTCGCGCACAGGCACATTTGCTTGCCGCTCATCCCTCCCTGACACCAAAGCAAGCAAAAAGAGCCTGCTCTTGCTGCCGCACATCCCAGCCGGACGACTTAACCTCAGATTTAGTTTTAGAACCAAATTATATGAAATTTGCTTAAAAAAGGACATTTTCGGTTTTTTAGGCCAAATTTCGAGGCAAAAATGACGTGCAAATTTAAGTGTCACTTTTAGCCCCTAAAAAACACTTGAAATATTGACTCAAAAATTGCTACTTTTCGTTATACATTTGTGGTCCTTTTTAAAGCTTAGACTTTAACTATGAATAAAAGTAATGGAGAAATATTAGACTCCACTCCAACTGCCAAGGACTCTCAAGTTCAGCAGCTTAAAGCTATATTATACCTTCTTCAGGAGCATCTTGAAAGATTCAAGGAGGAGGTGGATAATAGCTATGAGCTATTCGACAAAATAGGTAAGAAGACAAAACTGGCTGAGCAGATTGAAGGGTTTATGAACAACCCTTTAGAGAGTGTCTTGCAAAGTTCAACAAACATTGACCAACAAGTGAAAGACTTGATTTCTAAAGTTGTACAAGGATTTTTTAAGAGCAAAACTGAATTGCTTTCATCTGTGCATTTGACAAAAAATGCAAACAATGCCTTGTACTATTCAATTGTTTTGAAGGAGGACAACATCAAAAACCGCACGTCTGTTTTTGAATTTTTTGAGTGGTATAACAAATTGGACATCAACACTCGTTATCCAATTTACTTTCAATTCGTCCCTGTTGAATTGATTGGGAAAGTAAATAAAATCTCTGAGCTTAATCTTGAAAGAATTGCAAAATCACATTCTTCAGGCAGAGCATAATGCTAAATTCCATGACTGTATCTGTGAGCAATTCCCTGACAGATTTTTTGACTGGAAAATAACCGTTCTATTTTATCAGGCAATTCATCTTCTCCAAGGTCTTGCAGACCAAAAAGGTATAAGTATCGGAGACACTCACTATGAAATTGAACGCAATATAAACCCAGACAGACCAAACCCATCGATGCCCATATCTAAGGGTGCATGGAGAGAATACAACTCACTCTATCAGTATTCTCAGACAGCCAGGTATGACGGCATAACAGACTTTGAAACTTTTGAAAGACTTAAACAGGTGGACTACGGATACTGTGTTAAAAATCTTGAGAATTTTAAAAAGTATCTACAATCAGTTGGACTAAAGACAAGCTGATTAATCGCACCAATGCAAAGGCCGCACATGCCGATGCATAAATCCTAAGCCTTTGCATCCGTGCTCAGATTCTCCAAGGGCGGCACGAACCCACAACAAAATGTTTGCGCAATGGTTGGGTTTGATGTAAGCTATAAGTTTTTATCTTCGTTCAACGTTTGGTCACGTGGGACAGTGAAGTGTTTCAAAGTCCCACCACTGCGCAAACACAAACGTTATGCACCATTTTTAAACGAATGACAGGACTACAAAAAATAATCGGACGAGTATTTCCACCTTACAAGTTTAAGGTTCAGAGACAAGAATGGACTACGTTAGTGACGAGTTTAACAAACAGTTTATCTGACGACTTTAATGAACTGAAAGAACAAAGAAGAAGGACCAACTTACTCAATATAAGTGACTGGGTTTTATTTCCAGGTTTCAAGTTCCTGACAGTTGGGTATCCTGGGACAACATTGAATGACTTTAAAAAACGAGGACAGAATTATAAAATTTCGGGACAGAGAATTTACTCCAAGAAACAGAACGACTATGTAAATGTTGAATTCTTGATTCATGACAACTACCTAGCTGGCCTAAGAATTGAGAATTCAAATTATGAGATTGAAGAGTTTGATTTAAGGAGAATTGAAAGCAAAAATCTTCAAAGGACACCAGTGAACTATCCACCTTCGGAGATAGACTTGTTTTACGAGCGACTTGGAGACAATTTAAAAAGTAGATTGAATCCTGACGACATATTCGACATTGATTTCGGCAACCGGACTTACTATGCATTCTACGACTTGGAAGACGGTAACTATTTAGCGACAGACAAAAAATTAAATGTTTACTCTTTAGTTCATGACGCCCAGCCAATGGCTAAGAAATTAGAATATTCATTGACGGACATATTAGTTGATATTGAGAAAAAGACGTTCGACAAGGACAAACATTTAGAGGAGAGGTATAAAAACGGTGCATAACAGCAGCTATTTGCAATGGCTGGGTGAAGTGTAAGTATTAAGTTTTATCTTCGCTACTACGTTTGGTCACGGTGGATAAATATGGTTTCAAAAGCCAGCCACTGCAAATAGCCAAACGTTAGCGCCAATACGCGGACAACAAAAAGTACAACCAAATAAGGACATAAAGTGTCTAACTAACATGAGACAAGTGAATAAATACCTATTCTTACACTTTGTGATAGTTATCTTTTCTTGTGAGCCAGTTAATTACGTGAACAAAATTGTTACTATTGACATCTACGAGTCATCAATTCCTCAAAATGGGACATTAAATCAGGACATTGAATTAGAGTTAAAAGCTCAAGCGACAAATGGCTGCCATAGTGATTTAAAAATCAAGTTAATAGAAACCAAAGACAGACATTATCTTCTAAAAGCCACCGCTAGATTCAAATCGCACGGTGACTGTCCGACTGTTATGGTCTACACGGATACCACGATAACTTTCAGACCAACCAAGACCGGAAAGCACTTTTTTCAAATTAATGAAACCCCTTTTGAAATCAGACGAGATACAATTGAAGTTAATTAACAAATTGCGCCAACACGACTTATGACTTTGACTTTTAATTAGTCCGTGTACGCGGACACGCGGGAAAGTTTCAGACTTTTAAGTAAAAAGTAAAGGGCTTTAATAAAATTCAGTGCCGCGTGCGACACACGCGAATTTTTTTCGGTTTGGTGAAGGAAAATTTGAAAAATCGACTCTAAAAAATTCTTTCGGACAATTAATCGACACAGACTGACCAAACCGACAACGTTTTGTATAAGTGGAGCCAGACGCGTCCTAAAATCATTAACGGTTGTGTAAGCTCCCCCGAAAATAGGACAGTTTTGAATTAGACAAAAGGTCTAACTTTAAACTGTTAAAAATGAAAAGAACACGATTTACCGAAGCCCAGATTTTCACTATTCTCAAGGAGTTTGATGCTGGCAAAAACATCCAGGACATTGCCCGTTCGCACGGAGTGTCCAAAGCCACTATTTATAATTGGAAGGCTAAGTACGGAGGTATGGAGATGAACGAACTTAAGCGCGTTAAGGAGCTTGAGGAAGAAAATCGGAAGCTCAAGCAGATGTATGGTGACCTGGCGCTGGACAACAAGATGCTCAAAGACGTTTTGGGAAAAAAGTTCTAAGGCCCGCTGAGAAGCGAACCCGTGTAGATTATCTGAGAACGACTTTTCAAGTCAGCCTCGGTCGGGCCTGTGAAGTGATGGATCTCTCACGTTCGGTTTACTACTATCGAAGTAAGACGGACGATCATGCGGTGATTGATAAACTCCAGAACTTAGCTGAGAAACGGCCTACCGAAGGATTTTGGAAAATGTATTTCAGGATAAGGAAAGAAGGATTGTTGTGGAACCACAAACGCATCCATCGGGTGTATAAATTATTGAAGTTGAATATGAAACGAAAAGGAAAAAGGAGATTACCAGCACGCGTTCTTCAGCCCCTGGAGGCTGTTAGCCACATCAATGCAAGCTGGTCGATGGACTTTATGAGTGATTCCCTTCTATCGGGTCGCAAGTTCAGAGTACTCAACTTGCTGGACGACTTTAACCGTGAGGCCCTTGCTATTGAAGTTGATACTTCGCTACGGGCTGAGCGAGTGATACGGGTACTTGAACAAGTCATTCAATGGAGAGGAAAACCACAGCGAATCAGGGTTGATAATGGCCCCGAATTCATCTCAAGCAAACTCGGCCTATGGTGCGAAGAACGCAACATCCAGCTTCAGTTTATTCAACCGGGCAAGCCTTCACAGAATGCATACATCGAGCGTTTCAATGGAAGCTTCCGAAGAGATGTTCTCGATGCGTACTTATTTGAATCCCTTATCCAGGTAAGAATCCTAGCTGATGAGTGGATGAATGATTACAACTATGACCGTCCACATGATGCGCTCGAAGGGCGCAGTCCTGCGGACATGCTGGCCGTGGATTTATGGGAAACTCGAAACGAGTTTCCCACAAACCCACAACCGGTTACAACAATAACAATGAATAAATTTCCTAATTTAGAGTTGTCCTAAAAATGGGGAGCTTACACAGACAAGTAAAAGAAATCTTTCTAACTGGAATTACTTTAAAAGATACACTATTCCATTGTACCATGTTGGCATCTTACCGACTTAAAAACTTTCCGGACAAGGTGATTTTTGACGACCCTAGTTGTATTATGACTGAAAAAATTGAGGCCTTACTAAAATAGTGTGGTTGACGTGCACAGCTGGCAACACCAGGTTTGTGCCAGCTGCTTTTTTGATGTTGGTATGAAGTTTAGTTTTCTTAAATTCGTTTCTGCAACGGGGACAAGAACGTGCTTCGAAAGCCGCAGCCGTCACAAACCCAAACCGTTGGCAGTAATGCCACTGGACAGAAAATCCCTCCGAAAAAAGTGAGTAAAAATAAGTAAATTGTGGAGTGAAAAAACGGACGACAAAGGGACTGAATTTCGTCATTGATAAGCTGACAAACTCCATTGAAAACAGGATTACGGGCGACAGCTTTACGACCAGTATTATCCACCTGACAAGGGAAGACTTAAAAACCATTACTAAGAAAAACGGATGGGTTTTTGACTGGAAATTTGAATTGAACCAACTTTGCATGTAGACTTTCATTTCAACGTGGGTTTGAAGGAAACATTTCATTCGTTTCAAAGACCCAATTAATCAATCACTACATTGACACACTAGGAGCCTTCCATGCAGGTGGACGATTAATGATTATAGAAACAAGAGCAGCTTTAAAGTTGCTGGACAAATATTTTAAAAACACGGAATTATGAGAACAAGAAAAAAAGAATTGGACGTGGACTTCATTGGTGGTGTTGGACCGTTGACAAAAGACGAAGAGAAAAGAATAAGCGAAGTAATTAAAATGCTGAAGGCCAAGAAAAGCGCAACACGCAAGCAGACAAGAAAGTTGACTACCAAGAAAAAAGTAACAGCATAGCGGCACTACTGCCAACAAAAAGTTTCTGCAATGTGGGGGTTCGGTGTGTGTATAAAAAGTAATTTCTTAATTTCGTTCAGTAACGATGGACAGTTTGGAGATGGTTGCGCTAAACATTCCGCTTCGCTTCATTTTTTAGCGCTCCTATTCCCCACACTGCAGAAACACAAACGTTGGGCGCAATGGCCACTCGACAACCAATTAGAAATTAATTGATGAAGACAATATTTTTTCTCATCACGGTGATTTTTTTGTTGACAATTAATGGGGAGCAACGAGGACATTAAAAAATGGATTAAAAAGAACTTTGACAACATATTTGTTAACGAACTTAACGACTGGTACACTGACGAGTCAGGTTGGCCGACAAACAGGACTTATAAAATGTTTACTGACTGGTTTGACATTGAAGTTCACTCAATGGTTCTTGACCTGGAAGAATTTCCGGTGACAAAGGACTAAAGAATTAATTTATGTTCGCTGACCGTTTCGTCTGACCTCAAAGTGAACGGTGGACTAAGTAACGTTGGACTAACAAGATTTGACGGCCGACAACGACTCGTAAAATTTAAACGGTCGACAAAACGGCCAGCGCCCAACAGCATATTTCTGCAATGGTGCCGTGACGAGTTGGTATAAAGTTTTATCTTCGTTCAACGTTTGGTTTCGTGGGACAGGACGCGGCTTCGGAAAGGCACCACTGCAGAAACACAGACGTTGTGGGGCATAGGTCGGTCGAGAAAAAATTGAGTAAAAAGACGTAAATTTGACTTACTAAAAAAAGAATGACATGGGGACAATTGAGCTGAAATCAGACCTACACAAAATCCTGGACAGAATCGAAAACGAGCAGTTGTTGCGGACAATTTATGACTTTCTAAAGCAAAGAGAAACCGCAAAAGAAGGACAGATATGGAAAACTCTGACCGAAGAACAAAAAAAGGAAGTTTATTTATCATATGAGGAGTCTCAAAACGACAAAAATTTAATCGACTGGGACACCCTTAAGAAGAAATATTAATGCAAGTTTTTGTTACCCCAAGAGCCGAGAGAAACTTCGACTCAATTGTAGATTATATAAAACAAAAATGGGGAGAAAGGACAGCTAAAGAGTTTGTTCAAAAAGTTGATGAAATTTTCAAACTTCTTAAAGATTACCCGTTAATGGGACAAATTGAAAACAACGACATTAGAGGTTTTCAATTATCACGCCAGACAAGGATACTCTATAGAATAAGAGATAACAAGATTATAATCCTTTCATTCTTTGACGTTAGACAAGACCCAAAGAAAAAACTAGGATAAGACCTACGCCCCACAACAGCGTGTTTGTGCTACTGGCGGTGGACGACCAATTATTTAATACATTTGCGTAACAACGTTTTCCCACGCGGATACTGGCGGCTTCGCAAACGCCAGCATAATAAACACAAACGTTGTGCACCATGCGAATTGCGGGCTTCGCAATGGGTGACAACATTAAATTCATAAACCGTTTTTCAACCGTAGTTTTCGGCAGACACGCTTTCTATTCCGTTCATCTCCACTGCCATCGCGCGACAATAAAGTTTCAAAATTACGTTCGCTGACTGCGAGACAATGTCGGCTTCGGTAGACGGTTCCGCGACTGTATCAAAAGACAAATTGGGACACGTGTGCGCGGACGGTTTTCGGCTTGATAATCAAAATTATCGTCCGCAGACGGTTTAGGTTTTTGCCCGCGCGCACGTGTTGACACCGTACATCTGTCTACTTCGGGCGACAAGGACTTGGTTTCATGATAACGCTTGGTGACGGTAGACAAACCCGTTTCTTTATAACGTTCGACAGAATGCACGGTGCACAACACTGTGCATATTGCATGGCGGGGGACGCTTGGCTAATTCGCGCTTCTCTCCTATCTTCGTTCTGCAACGGTGGACATTGCGCATTTCATAAACGCCACGCAATATGCACCCACGTTGCCAGCAAGCCCGCCACGACAAAAAAGTGACAAATAATTTGTAAATTTGGAATATGTATAAAGTAAAGGACTATATAAACATTGACAAGGAAATCCTTTCAGGAAACCCGGTTTTTAAAGGGACTAGAGTACCTATTCAGACATTGTTTGACCATTTGGAAAAAGGAATTTCGTTAGACGAATTTTTAAGTGATTTTCCTACTGTGACAAAGGAACAAGCTATAGCAGTAATCGAGATAGCAAGTAAAATTTTGACTTCTAAGAATATTGAACAGATTTATGAGACTGCTGCTTGACGAGAACTTACCTAAAAGACTGAAGAACGATTTAAATGAACACGAAATTTACACAGCAGCAGACAAGGGTTGGACTGGAATTACAAATGGAAAATTATTGGAGCTTTTAATTGAAAATAAGTTTGAAGCTCTATTGACGTTTGACAAGAATCTTCAATACCAACAGAATTTCAAAAAGTATACGATTGCGGTTATCGTTCTAAATGCCTCCGACAATAGTTATTTGACACTAAAGAATTTAGTTCCAAAGATTAAGGAGTTGTTGGAAAAGGAATTAAAATCAGGACCAACTGAAATAAAACAGTAGGCGGGCCAGCTGGCAACACCGTGTTTGTTTAATGGCGGGCGACACAGTCGCCCGTAGTGTCAGCAAGTTTATTTATATTCGTATAAGGCGGACAAATTCGTTGGATTTATCCGCCACTAAACAAACCCAAAACGTTGCCAGCCATTTTTCGGGACGACACAGAATGGACAATATTTACAAAACGAATGAATTTTCGGATAGATATGAACATTGATATGAATTATATACAACACAAGATAAGACAAAAGCCTTCGAATTATAATAATTACCCTCTCCAAGTTCCGCTACAGCCTGCGAATTCCTCGCACGGCATCTGAGGAGTCTGTCTTCTTAACCCGCATGTACTGGCTCTCTATGACCTACCCAGGTAAACCGCTTCACCACGTACTCAGGGTTTGTAAACGAAGCATTTCCGGATGGATTTCCTCCGGTAACATGGAAATCTGAAAAGCCTGCATTTTGGTTCATATAAATTCCACCCACCAGGTTAAACGATACCGGTGTGGCCACCAAGGCCATTTCATCTGCTATTCTCTCACGAACAGAAGCATCCGTAGTGTACGCACCACAGGATATTGCCCCATGATGCAAGGCCATTTCCTGTGCCAATTTAATTGACTGATCCGTGCTTTTGGTTTTAATCAATACTACAATCGGGCCAAATAATTCTTTACTGAATGCTTCTTTATTGGAGGCACTAACCTCAATGACTACTGGTGTATTTGTCCGTGCATTTTTAAACATTGGATTTTCAATGCTCCGTGACCTTAACCAAACTTTACCGGAAATTTTTTCAGCCTCTAAAACCCGCGCGCATGTATTTTTATTTTGAATAGCGCCCAACACAAAAGGGCCTGCCTTTGGGTTATCCGCGAGGCCATTGATATTATCAACAAGTTTTTGAGCAAATTCTTCAAAGCTTACATGTCCATTGGGTGTTTTAATGCCGCTTTCAGGTATGTAAAAATTCTGTGGAGCAGTGCACATTTGGCCAGAATATAGCGATACAGAGAATGCCAGATTACCAGCTACTTTATCTGCATCGGCCACAGAATCAAGAATAACAGAATTCACACCTGTCTTTTCGGTAAATACCATTTTGCCGGGCAAAGCTTCGAGGTAACTTCCAAACAGTGAGTTACCCGTAAAGTCGATCAACTTTACGTCAGGATGCTCGGCCAATGGTTTTGTTATCGTATTGTCGAATGTATCAACCGCAAGTTGACAAATATTGGCATCCAGATTATTCTCTGCTAACACGTTTTGAATTTCTGCCACAACAATAGCAATAGGCAATACTGCACCCGGATGTGGCTTAACAATCACCGGATTACCGGTTACCAAACTTGCATAAAGTCCCGGAACGGTGTTCCACGTAGGGAAGGTTGAGCACCCAATGACCAGGGAAACACCCTTTGGTACAGCGCGCCATTCTTTATTCAATTGAATGTTGAATTTTCCCATGGGTTTATCCCACAAGGTTGATGCAGGAAAACGTTGTAGCTCTTCGTAACCTGAGGCAATGGCCTCCAGCGCGCGATCAGCTGCATGTGGGCCGGATGCCTGGAAAGCCATCATATACCCCTGCCCTGTAGTGTGCATGGTGGCATAGGCGATTTCAAAAAATCGTGATTTTACACGCTCTAGGGATTCAATTAAAATTCCGGCACGATCCTGGGCGCTCACTTTGCGCCAACTATGGTAAGCATTTTTAGCACGGCTAACCAAGGTATCTATTGGAAAGGCAGGATACTTTATGCCTAACGGTTCCTGTGTGTAAGGCGACTCCTCAACACCTATCCAGTTTGTTGCACCTTCTTGTTTCAATTCTTCGAACTTCGTGTTCAACCGAGCTTTAAATTTCCCCTGTCCGTCAGCATCAGCTGTTTCCCCATAAATGGCAGGTGCCGGATGCTCCGGATAAGCGGCAAAGAATGTACGCTTATGAAGTGCTTCAATTCCATTGTTCAATAATACTCTATGCTTTTCAAATAATGTCATAATTGAATTTGTTAATCAAGAATTAAATTGATCGAAAATAATAATTGAGATAATCTATTTATGTGAACCAAAAACTCTCTTTAGTAAATCTGTGGTACGGGCCAATGGATCTTCCCGGATCTTTTTCTCCTCACCGGCAATCAATAAGAACAATCCATCCATGGCCTTATTGGTAGCATAGTCATTCAAATCAGGGTTAACTTTTTCCACCATCGGTATCTTATTGTAGGTTCCTACAAGATCACCATAGTATTTAGTAGCATTTACCTTATTTAACGAATTGGCTATTACAGGCTGGAACTTTTCATAGAGTTGGGCAGAGGTAGTGCGTTTCAGGTATTCGGTAGCTGCATTTTCTTCACCTTTTAAAATACTCCAGGCATCCTGAATGGTCATCTGCCGGATGGCACTGATAAAAATAGGCTTTGCCTCTTTGGCGGCATCTTCTGCTCCACGGTTTAGGGTCATTACAAATTTATCCACTTCACCACCTAAACCCATTTGGCGGAGCCTGTCCTCAACACGTTTTACATCGGGCGGAAAGGGGATTTTTATTTGTGGGTTTTTAAAAAAACCATCCAACTGTGAAGCCTGATCCGACCCTGTAGATATACCTTTAATAAGTGCCTCTTTCAATCCCTCGGCAACTTCTGCAGTAGTTAAGGGTTGGCTGCCTCCTACCGATTTGTTTAAATCTCCCAACGCCTGGTTAATCTGTGTGGTTGTACACGCAGTTAAAACAATAACCATAAACCATCCCAGTTGCTTCATAATTTTGTTATTTAAGGCGCCTAAATTACCGAACAAATCCCAAAATACTACAGCACTATAGTAGGGTTTCGCGGGTTATTTCAGCAACGTTCTTGCAACCTGTAAGTCCCATGGTAAGTTCAAAATCAGCCATAAAATTGCGCAACACTTCGTACACGCCCGCTTCCCCGGCAAGCGTTAATCCATAAACATAGGGTCGGCCTATACAAACAGCTTTTGCGCCCAAGGCGAGCGCTTTAAATACATCAGCCCCACCACGAACTCCACTATCCAGCAAAACCGGTATTCGTCCGTTTACTGTTTCTACAATCGAGGGAAGTGCTTCCAGCGTTGAGATGGAACCATCTACCTGTCGCCCGCCATGGTTTGAAACCAGAATTCCGTCAACACCAAAATCTACTGCCTTGCGGGCGTCATCACTATGTAGTATCCCTTTCAATATAATGGGCAGTTTGGTTTGTTCACGAAGAAAGTGAAGGTCATCCCATGTGGTGCATGGATTCGAGTAAGTGCTGATAAATTTTTGAACTGCACGCATGGGGTTTCCTGACCGGAGCTTTTGAAAAAATCCTGAACCTGGATAATTGTTCACCATGCTTATCAATCCTCGTAAGGTTTGCCAGGTGATGGTGCGTTTTGGCCGATCGCCTGATGCTGGCTCATCCATTAACTTCTGAAAAACAGGATCGGAAGTATATTGAGCAATTCCTTTACCTTCAAGAAAAGGCAGGTATGCCATTTCAAGGTCGCGGGTACGCCAACCCAGCATGGTTGTGTCCAGTGTAACCACAATGGCCGAACAACTACAACGCTCCGCCCGTTTTACAAAACTTGCAACCAAATCATTCGACTTACTCCAATACAATTGGAACCAACGAGGGGCATTGCCCATGACTGCTGCTACTTCCTCCATAGGCCGGGAGGCCTGGTTTGAAAAAATATAGGGTACACCTAATGTTGCCGCAGCACGGCCAACGGCAACATCGGCTTCTTTATGCACCATTTCCAATACACCAATTGGCGATAACAAAAATGGAGAGGCCAGGGTATGGCCAAATAACTCTATTCGCGTGTCACGTTCACCCACATTCCTGAGCATGCGCGGCACGATTTTGTATTTTTCAAAAGCTTCACGATTAGCCCGCATGGTACTTTCATTCCCGGCACCCCCGGCTATATAGGCAAAAGCCTCGGGTGACATGCGCAGCCGTGCAGACTCTTCCAAATGCTGAATGTTAATTTTAAGAGCAGCCTTCTTTCCAGCAAATCCGCCCAGGTATATCTGCTTTTGCCAATCCAATGCCGAAAATTTATCCATGTGTGGAGAATTAGTAGGAAAATATACAGAATCGAGGCAACAAAATATTCAATATTTGATTTTTGTCTCATCTTTGGGTTTTACAGCTTCTATGAAAAAAATCTTTGCCGAAATACTCGCCATAGGCGATGAACTTTTGTACGGCCAAACCCTCGATACCAACTCACACTGGATAAGCGGAGAACTCGATAAAGTCGGTATAAAAGTTATCCGCAGAACAACGGTTGGTGACATTGAACAGGAGATACTCACAGCCTTTGCTGAAGCTGAAAACCGCGCAGATATTATTTTAATTACCGGTGGCCTGGGCCCGACAAGCGATGACCTGACGAAACCTTGTTTATGCAAGTACTTTAAGTGCGGGTTGGAAATCAATCAGGAAGCTTTGGCTGAGATAACCGAATTGTTTAAAAGCCGCGGGCGGGAGCTCACCGAGCTAAACAGACAGCAAGCTGCATTGCCTACAGCTTGTACAAAAATAACCAATACCCTTGGCACCGCACCGGGTATGTGGTTCAATAAGGGCGACAAAGTTTTAATGTCGATGCCCGGTGTGCCACATGAAATGAAAAAGATGATGACGGATTCCGTGATCCCTATGTTGTTAAAAAAATACAAGACACCTGTTATCCATCATCAGATAATCAAAACAATCGGCATAGGGGAATCATTTCTTGCGGATAAAATTTCACCATGGGAAAAATCATTACCGGGGCACATAAAGTTGGCTTACTTACCAAGCCTCGGTGAAGTAAAACTGAGGCTAACCGGAATTGGCGATTCAGTAGAAGAATTAAAACTGGAAATTGCTGAATGGGTGGATAAGCTTAAACCGTATACCGATAATTACATTTATGGTTATGGCGAAGAGCCTTTAGAAAGTGTAATTGGAAACTTACTCCGCGAACGCCAACTAACCATAGCCATTGCAGAAAGTTGTACGGGCGGTTACCTCTCACACCTCATAACCTCTGTTCCGGGAAGTTCAGATTATTTTCTAGGCAGTATGATTCCGTACGCCTACGAAATAAAAATGAGGCAACTGGGTGTTAAGCCCGAAACCTTGGAAAAATACGGAGCCGTAAGTGAGCCCACCATCATTGAAATGGCCAATATTGTTCGTGCAAAATTCAATACCAACATAGGGGTTGCCACCAGTGGCATTGCAGGCCCCGGTGGTGCAACACCCGAAAAACCGGTTGGCACCGTGTGGATTGCCTATTCCGACAAACACCAAACGGTTACCCGAAAGCTTCAGCTTTCCAAAGACCGGATGATTAACATTCGCATGGCCTCTGTAGCTGTCCTTAACCTGATCAGGTTGAGTTTGCCACCGAAATCATAGAATGATTTTTCCACTTATCCCTGCGATAAAAATTAGTTTTTGGAAATCGTTTGCATGACTTTTATCATTCATTATTAACCCCGGATTGCTCAATTTAAACAGTCTGCTAACGGACTGTTTATGAGCACTGCCCTACATCAAAAATTATTCGCGGTTGAACCAGAACGTTCAAAACTCCTATCGGAATTATGGCAATACCAACTTCGCGATAGATACATCACAAAGGAGTCAATTAAAGCACTGGCCGATCAGCACAAGTTATCAGCCATTGAAATAGAGGGTGTCGTCTCGTTTTATCACTTCTTCCATCTGAAACCCGCAGGTAAACACACTATATACCTGAACAACAGCGTTATTGCCGAGCTAAAAGGATACCAACGCATACGCGAAACGTTCGAACGTGAAACAGGAGCACGCTTAGGGTTTACAGATCCCAGCGGAACGTTTGGCTTATTTGCTACACCTTGCATCGGATTGAGTGATCATGAACCTGCCGCACTTATTGACTTTTATCCCTTCACCAACCTCAATGCGCTCAAGGTGAAAGCAATTATCAATCAGCTAAAGGAAGGAAAGACAGCGGCAGAGATTTATGATGTTCCACAAAACAATATCCGGTATACACCTGCTAATAATCGAACGATATTTTTTGCACCCTATACACGAGGTGAAGCCGTTGCAAAATTGGCAACATTGAAACAAGATGGAGTATTGGAGCAGTTAAAACGTTCAGAACTTTCCGGTAGGGGTGGTGCCTTTTTTCCCACCTGGAAAAAGTGGGATACCTGCCGAAACTACGCGGCCACTCCCAAGTTTATTATCTGCAATGGCGATGAAGGCGAACCCGGAACATTCAAAGACAGGGTATTATTAAGCAATCAACCTGGCTCAGTAATAGAAGGAATGATCGTGGCCGCTTACACAGTTGGTGCATCATACGGTATGATTTACCTGCGCGGGGAATATCGCTGGCTGGCGAAAAAGCTGGAAGGGGAAATTGAAGCATTTCATGCGCAGGGCTTACTAGGGAAATCCATTGCCGGCATTGAAGGTTTTGATTTTGATATCCGCGTGGAGTTGGGTGCTGGCGCCTACGTTTGTGGAGAGGAAACCGCCCTGCTGGAATCCATGGAGGGAAAACGGGGTGAACCCCGAACAAAATGGTTTTATCCCGTAGAAAAAGGCTACCTGCAATTACCAACCGTTGTCAATAACGTTGAAACATTTGCAGCGGTGTCACGCATTCTTCAGCTTGGCGCTGATGAATACCTGAAACGCGGCATCCCAGGCTCGCCCGGTACGAAACTCATTAGCATTTCTGGCGATTGTGAACGCCCTGGCATTTATGAAATTGAATGGGGCCTTACCATAGCCGAGTTACTGGAATTATGTGGCGCTAAAGATCCGTACTTCATACAGGTAAGCGGCCCTTCCGGTGAGCCCATTTCCATCAAAGAAAAATTCAGACGTATCTCTATGCTTGACCTGAAGGATCAAAAAGATATACGATGCGGAGGATCCTTTATGATTTTCAACAGCGAACGAGATATCGTGCACATCCTCATGAATTTCTCCGAATTCTTTAAGCATGAATCGTGTGGTGTGTGCACGCCTTGCCGGGCCGGGAATTTTATCATCCAGCGAAAGCTGGAACGTCTGCAAAATGGATTGGCCGACATGAATGACCTGAAAGAATTAAAAAGTTGGGGAACCCTGATGAAAACCACCAGTCGTTGTGGCTTAGGTAAGACAGCCACCAATTCAATTATCCAATCATTGGAGAAATTTGATGATTACTTCACCGGACGCTTTGCAAAAACGGATAACAGCATTATCAGAAAATTTAATCACCAGTTGGCCGTGGCCGACTACGAACGCTATAAACCCTGATCCCATGGCAACTTGTTCATTTTGGATTGACGGAAAAAAATATGAAGCTGAAGAAGGTACTAACCTGATTGACGCAGCGAAAGAAAACGGTGTGTTTATTCCATCACTCTGTTACTTCCAGCACATTGACCCTCCACTGGGTACCTGTCGCACGTGTACATGTAAAATTAACGGACGGAATGACCCGGCTTGTACTGCCTACATACATGAAGGGTTGCAGGTGGAAGTAAATACTCCAGAATTGGTAGACATGCGAAAAGCATTGGTTGAAATGATGTTTTCGGAAGGCAATCACTTTTGCCCCGCTTGCGAAAAAAGTGGTAACTGCAATTTGCAACACATGGGGTATGAACTGGGTATTTCCGTAACGCGCTTCCCGCACCTGTTTAAAGATCATTTGATTGATTACCAACCCAAGCGCATGATCATGGAACACAACCGGTGCATTAAATGCAAGCGCTGTATTGAAGAGGTACTAACTAAAGATGAAAAGCGGGTATTTATGTCGCTTAACAGAGGTAATGAAACCATGATAGGCATTGACTACGAACAGGAAGCCAGGCTTACCGATGAGCAAGCCATTAATGCCATGAACATCTGCCCTACCGGAGCTATAATCGTTCGCGGTAAAAGCATGGCTAAACCTTTTGGCGAGCGGGCATTCGACATGGTGTCAGCACAAAAGCAATTCAAGCACAACATTCTGGAAAAACCAAACAAAGGAAACTTCGAAAAGAAAACCATTGCCACCGTTTCGCTGGCCGGTTGCTTTGGCTGCCATATGTCTATGCTGGATATTGACGAAGAAATCATGGATATCGCAGAGCTGGTTTCGTTTAATAAATCACCGCTAACCGACATTAAAAATTTTACACAGCGTTGTCACCTGGGAATAGTAGAAGGCGGTTGTTGCAACACCGAGAATATTGAAACACTAAAAAAATTCAGGGAGATGTGCGATATACTTGTGGTGATGGGTGAGTGTGCCGTGTGGGGCGGATTACCTGCCATGAGAAATACCATTCCATTGGGTGAATGCCTGGAAGAAGCCTATCTGAATTGTGTTACCAGCGAACAAGGCGAGAATACGGTTCCCTATCACGAAGACCTTCCTAAAATTCTGGATCGCATTTATTCCTGCAACGAAATTGTAAAAGTAGATTATATGATACCGGGATGCCCACCAACGGCTACACACATCTGGAAAGTAGTGAAGAGTTTGTTGTGGGGTGAGGATTATTCCCTGCTGTATTCTGAATTTAAGTACGACTAACATGAAGAAAAAAGTAATTATAGATCCGGTTACGCGTGTGGAAGGCCACGGCCGCGTAACCATACACCTGGATGAGTACGGAAAAGTAGAGGATTCATTCTTTCACATCGTTGAGTTCAGGGGGTTTGAACGCTTCATCCAGGGCCGGCCGTATTGGGAAGCACCCGTATTGGTTCAACGCTTGTGTGGTATTTGCCCGGTAAGCCACCACCTGGCAGCGGCAAAAGCCATCGATCAGCTGGTTGGTGTTGAGCCTGAATATCTTAGTCCTGCAGCCTATAAACTAAGAAAGCTTTTGCATTACGGACAAATATTCCAATCACACGCGCTGCACTTTTTCTATCTCGCATCTCCTGATCTTTTGTTTGGCACTGATGCCCCGGTAGAAAAACGAAATGTATTTGCCGTAGCAATAGAGAACAAAGAACTGGCTCGCAAGGGTATACTCATGCGAAAATTTGGTCAGGAGATTATCCGGGCAATTGCCGGCAAAAAAATACACGGGGTGGCTGCCGTTCCCGGGGGCATGTATAAAGTTTTTGATCCTGAGGAACGTGATTATTTCCTGAACGGAAAAGATATTCCTAATATCAAAACGATGCTGGAATGGTCACTTGAAACGATTCAATTCATCAAGGCTTACTTCGAAAAAAACAGATCCATGCTCGACACATTTGCCACTTTTCCTTCCGGACACATGGGCATGGTGGATGAGTTGGGAAACATGGAGCTCTACCACGGTAAGTTAAGAGCCATTGACAGTATGGGTAATATTACGTTGCCCGATGTTTCTACCAATGACTACCAAAAATATTTTCTGGAAGGTGTGGAACGCTGGTCGTACATGAAATTTCCTTATCTGAAAGAAATTGGTCGGGAAAAAGGCTGGAACAGAGTTGGGCCGCTGGCGCGAATAAATATATGCAATGCTATTCCTACACCATTGGCCGAAAAAGAGCGGCAGGCTTTTGTTGCCTTTACAGGAAACAAAGTAAACAACAGCACGCTGTACTCACACTGGGCAAGGTTAATTGAACTTTTACACTGTGCTGAGATAATGGATGAACTGCTCCATGATGATGAAATACTAAGTGATGACCTGGTGCGTGAAGGCACCAAACGAATGGAGGGCATTGGCATTATTGAAGCACCCCGTGGCACACTTACCCACCACTACCAGGTAGATGATAAAGGCATGATTACCCGGTGTAACCTAATTGTATCAACCACCCATAACAACGAAGCCATGAACAAAGCTGTTCGCTGGGTGGCCAACAATGTAATCAGTCAGAAAGGAACTATTACGGATAGCATGCTTAACCAGGTTGAAGTAGCCATACGTGCTTACGACCCTTGCCTGAGTTGTGCCACACAGGCACTTGGACAAATGTCATTACAAGTACAAGTGTATAATAAGAAAGGAGAACTGATCAATGAACACATTAAAAACTAACAAGACGCTAATGATCGGCATAGGAAATTATGGCCGTTCCGATGATGCACTCGGGTGGAAATTCATTGACACTTTTGTATCACACGATGATTTATTTGATTTCGAATATCGTTACCAGCTCCAAATTGAAGATGCTGATCTGATAAGCCAATATGATCATGTAATTTTCGTAGACGCTTCGCGTGAACAATATCGCAATGGATTTTCTTTTCATGTTTGTGAGCCGTCTCCCTCCTCCTCCTTCACCACCCATGAACTGAAACCAGAAATGGTGTTGTGGCTAACCTGGGACTTGTTTGGAAAAAAACCGAAAGCACACACCATGGCCATTAGCGGAAAGCAGTGGAAGTTACAGCATGGCTTAAGCAGAAAAGCACAGGAAAATTTCAATAAGGCAGTAACCTATTTTATTGCATATATCAATAAACTTGAGCACGTGCCCGTTTCATAAATTCTTTGGCAATTCTTCTTCCTTAAAAGGAAAAGCCGGGCATTGCCCGGCTTTTCTTACTCTTACGTTAACTTCTTTTAATTATTTGAATACCTGGATTCACCCAGCTTCGCATGCGCTACCGCCATTCGTGCTACAGGCACGCGTGGACCGGAGCAGGAAACATAATTCAGTCCGATTTCGTGACAGAACTGAATGGACTCAGGATGGCCGCCATGTTCTCCACAAATACCGACTTTCAAAGAAGGATTTGCAGCACGACCATTTTCAACCGCCATCTTCATCAATTTACCCATGCCCTTTTTGTCTAACACTTCAAACGGATTGTCCTTTAATATCCGGTTGGTAATGTAGAAAGGCAGGAATTTGTTTTCAGCATCCTCGCGTGAGAAGGAGAATGTAGCCTGGGTTAAGTCATTCGTTCCAAAGGAGAAAAACTCAGCTACAGTAGCCAGCTCTTCAGCTTGAAGACATGCACGAACTGCCTCCACCATAGTACCGTACTTAACATTCAGTTTAATCTTCCGCTCGGCTTCCAGTTTTGCCTTAAGCTCATCTACAAATACTTTCACCTGAATAAGTTCTTCAGCAGCAATAACCTGTGGCACCATAATTTCGGAATGAACATCCGTGCCGGCCACCTGGCAATCTGCCGTGGCCTCCAATATGGCCTGAATCTGCATGCGATAAATTTCAGGGAAGGTGATGCCCAGGCGCACACCACGGTGGCCGAGCATAGGATTTACTTCATGTAATTCCTTCACTTTCTTCAGCATTTGTTCTTTCTTCAAAATGGCTGACTCAACCAACTCAGCTCCGCTTAAGGTAAATGGAGCCGGTGATTTTTCAGGAATGTTCAGATCGGCATTTAACAACCGTAAACTGCTGAACAGATTGGTAACGCCACTTACGGTTTCTTTTAAATGGCGAAGGTTAGTCAGTTCATCACGCAATACATCTTCTGTTGGCAGAAACTCATGGATAGGAGGATCAAGCAACCGAACCGTTACCGGGCGTGGGGCCATCACGGTAAAGATTTCTTTAAAGTCGGCACGCTGCATGTCTTTGAGACGGTTTAATGCGGCTTCACGTTCTTTTGGTGTAGTCGCCAGAATCATTTCAACCACAATCGGCAGCCTGTCAACATCGTTAAACATGCGCTCGGTGCGGCAAAGTCCAATACCCATGGCGCCAAATTCAACCGCTTTCTTTGCAGTAGCTGGGGTATCTGCATTGGCAAATACTTTCAGTTGAGCTACTTCATCGGCCCAACCTAGTAACATTTTCAATTCATTAGAGAACACTGGATCAACCGTTGGGATAACACCCTGGTAAACATGTCCTGTACCACCATCAATGGTAATGTAATCACCTTCATGCAAAATCTTTTCACCTATAATTGCCTGACGAAGTTTTACATCTACTTTAATACCTTCCGCACCGGCAACACAGGGTTTGCCCATACCACGGGCAACCACAGCGGCATGCGAAGTTTTACCGCCACGGCTGGTCAGGATTCCCTGTGAAGCAAAGAAGCCATGTATATCTTCGGGTTTGGTTTCTTCCCGAACAAGAATAACTTTTTCACCAGAACGACCCAGTAATTCAGCACGATCGGCATCAAACACAACATGACCGGAAGCAGCACCCGGTGATGCTGGTAAACCAATGGCCAGTGGTTCAACTTTATAGGTAGCATCCAGCCTTGGATGGAGAAGTTGCTCCAGCATATCAGGTTTAATTCTGAGCAGGGCTTGTTCTTTTGAAATCAATCCTTCCTCTTCCATTTCTACAGAGGTACGCACCAGGGCAACAGTATTCATTTTACCGTTGCGGGTTTGCAGGCAGTATAAAATTCCCTTTTCAATAGTGTACTCAAAATCCTGAACTTCTCTGTAATGTGATTCCAGCTTTCTGCGCAATTCCTCCAACTGACGATACAGTTCAGGCATTTCAGTAGCCAGCTGTACAACAGGTTTGGGCGTGCGTATACCCGCCACTACATCTTCGCCTTGCGCATTGGTCAGGTATTCACCATACATAATATTTTCACCTGTGCCAGGGTCGCGGGTAAAGCCAACACCGGTGGCACAGTCGTTACCCATATTGCCGAACACCATAGTTACCACATTTACCGCAGTGCCATTAGCCATCTCAGGGGTAATCTTAAATTCTCTTCTGTAATCGATGGCACGCTTACCCATCCAGGAATTGAATACCGCCTTCACAGCAATTTCCAATTGTTCATATACATCTTCCGGGAATGGTTTACCTGTAAATTCTTTTACCACAGCCAGGAATCGTGCAGAAATTTCTTTCAGGTCTTCCGTGCTCAATCCTACATCAACCTTCACCCCCGCGCGTTTCTTTATTTCTTCAAAATGATGATCAAATTTTTCGTCAGGAACTCCGAGGGCTACTTTTCCAAAGAGTTGAATAAACCTGCGGTAAGCATCATATCCGAACCGTTCATTTCCGGTTTGAAGAATCAAGCCTTTCAGGGTTTCAGAATTTAATCCCAGGTTAAGAATGGTATCCATCATTCCCGGCATCGACATGGCCGATCCGGAGCGAACAGAAACCAGCAGCGGATTTTTTCCGTCACCGAATTTTTTGCCGGTTGCCTTTTCCAGTTCATTCATATTCTCCCGAACCTGGTTCATCAGGCCTTCCGGTAATTTTTTATCCGAAGTTTCCAGGTAGGTAAGGCAAGCTTCAGTTGTAACAACAAACCCGGGAGGAACATTGAGCCCGATCTGGGTCATTTCACAAAGGTTGGCTCCTTTGCCACCTAATAGCTTCTTGTTTTTCCCATCACCTTCGTGAAAGGAATAAACGTATTTAGTATGCTTTTTCGATTCTTTGTTGACTTTCATAGTAGTGGCCTTTGGCATTTCTAGATCTATGGTGTTCATAATTTCATGTGTTTAAGGGAGCTTGAATGTAGCCCGCTTAACCCCTTAATTAGAATGATATAAGTCATTCGGTTACGCGATAGAAATCATGCTTAAAAAATGATAAGTGAACAGATTTCAGGGGCTTTTTGTCCTGTTCAATAACACATCAAAAATGCTAACTTTGCCCCCGTAAACGTTTGAATTATGGCGCTAGTTGAGCTGATAATGCCCAAAATGGGTGAAAGTATAATGGAAGCCACCATTTTAACCTGGTTAAAAAAACCGGGCGATAAAATTGAGCAAGATGAGTCGGTATTGGAAGTGGCCACCGATAAGGTTGATACCGAAGTTCCCTCCACCCATGCCGGTGTATTAAAAGAAATACTGGCTAAAGAAGGCGAGGTGGTTAAGGTTGGAAAACCCATTGCTATTATCACAACTGATGTCGAAGCAGGCGTTACTGCTGAGCCCAAATCGGATGAACCCAAACAAGTAGCAGCACCTGTTTCAGGTTCTAAGAAAGAAACAATTGCCGCGACATCAACCAATGGCAACGGTGCCTCGCATCATATTGCTGATTACAAATCCGCTTCGCGATTTTATTCTCCTCTTGTTAAAAACATCGCCAAAGAAGAAAATATTGCGATTGCGGAATTAGAAACTATTCCCGGTACCGGGTTGGAAGGCCGTGTAACCAAAAAAGATATTCTAACCTACGTTCAGCACCGCAAATTAGGGCAAACCATCCAGGCCACACAGCAGTTTAAAGCCCCGCAAGGTGTGCCGGTATCAGTTAGCGCGGGCGATGAAATCATCCAGATGGACCGCATGCGCAAAATGATTGCCGAGCGCATGGTGGATTCAAAACGGATTTCTCCTCACGTAACTTCCTTTGTAGAAGCTGATGTTACCAACATTGTATACTGGCGAAATAGTGTGAAGAATGAATTTCAAAAGCGGTATGGGGAATCCATAACCTTCACACCAATTTTTGTAGAGGCCCTTGTGCAGGCGATCAAAGATTTCCCGATGATCAACATACAAGTTGATGGTGATCGTATAATACGAAAGAAAGAGATCAATATTGGAATGGCGGTAGCCCTTCCTTCGGGTAACCTGATTGTTCCGGTTATCAAAAATGCCGATCAATACAACATTAGTGGCTTAGCTAAACTGGTAAACGATCTTGCCGTTCGTGCCCGTGAAAACAAACTTAAACCCGATGAATTAACCGGAGGTACCTATACTTTAACCAACGTTGGCTCCTTTGGAAATGTGATGGGCACACCCATTATTGTTCAGCCACAAGTTGGTATAATGGCTACCGGGGCCATTCTTAAAAAACCAGCGGTGGTGGAAACACCGTATGGTGATGCGATAGTGGTTCGCCATAAAATGTTTTTATCACACTCGTATGACCACCGTGTAGTGGATGGATCACTGGGTGGAAGTTTTGTTAGACGTGTTGCCGATTACCTGGAGAAGTTTGATCCCAGCAGACCCTTTTAACGCTTAAGGGAAAGATAGCCGGTTTTCACTTCTTTTTGATCCACTTCTATTTTGTAGAAATAGTTACCGGAAGGCAACTCATTGCCTTTTGTATCTAATCCGGCAAAACGTTTACCGGGTACGGTATCATCATAATTCTCCACTTCGTATACCTTATCACCCCAACGATTAAAAATCAGCACCTTATTCGGGAATGGTAAATTAGCAATGCGCATATATTGGTTAAGCTCAAAACCATTTGGGGCAATAGCGTTGAACACTTCAATACCTGAATTATCTGCACTGGCTACGGCAAGCAATGTTTCCGTTGGTGCTTGAGCAGAGGTTACTGTACCGGTGGACAACGATCCTGTGGAATTAGACTGACCCAAGCTCGTAAACGGATCATTAAGTGCTGAGGCTTGCGCGACAACCAATGATTGAAGTCCACCGCTCAGGCTATTCTCATTTCGAACCGGCAATGTAACTGTGGCATTTTGGAGTGAGCCAGTCACTACATCAACCGTAAAATAGCGTTGATCAGAAATGCTTTTTAATGAACTTGATTTCGGAAGAACTGATCCGCCAAGTTCAGTGCTTGAAACCCTTACCTGAGTAGCCGCTGATGTTATTCCAGTTATTTGTACAGGTAAATACGTGGTTCCATTCCCGATCGGGAATAATTTATTACCTGAACCGGAATGTTGGACCGCACCCTGAACGTGCGACTGATCCGAGCCACCGGTAATTACCACAGATTCATCAAAAATAATTTTCGAGTTATTCTCGGCCACCATAATACCGTTGGTAAGGATAAGCTCACGCTCCACAACAATATCGGCCAGAAATTTCTTTATGCCGCTACCATCAATCGTTAGCCAACTAAAAGCCTGTGCATTATGGTTTATGATTTGCTCACCGGAAGTACTGTTGAAGGTTATACGCCCTTCACCGGGAACATACGTACCATTGTTAAGCCATACACCGCCCATAACAAGGGAGCCGTTGTTTGTTAACGTACCGTTGTTGACCAAACTATCTCTAACCGAAAGCGCAGAGCCTGATTGCACAAATACTGTTGTACCCGGATTTATATAAAAACTTTGACCTAGTGCAAATAAAGGAGCTATAAAAAAAATCAATGTGTAAAAACAGGGTTTGGGATTTCTCATTGCTTCTTAAGTTTAGGCATTTCAATTTGACCAGCATTATTTTTCCTTCCAGGATTTGGATCCTTACTTAACCTTTCTTGCTCTGCTTTCAAATCTTCACTGCTTCGCCTGGAAGGATTAATCTGTTGTGGATCGGTACTACTTATCGGTTGGGTTTGATAACCAATTCCCATGGAAACAGGCAGGTTATATGCTTCAGGGTATAGATATTTTCCACGTTCATGATCAGGTTTGTTCTCTTCCACTTTTACACGGTTTTTCTCAGCATATGGATCTTTACGAATACCCGTTACCTGCCATGATACTTTCATTCCCGGGGTTCCTCCTGCGATACTGAAACGATTACCTGAAATTTCACGCTCTACAAAAACCGGGGCATGGCCTCCCATACAAGTAAGTTGATAACGGAAGTCCTTGTTCAGGGCCTCAAACCATTCCGGAAGAATAACCTCTGCCCTGCCTGACGCATCCAACGAAACAACACCATCATAAATGTTCTTCATATCTGGGGACTCCACAAACGAGTGATACAGGTATTTGTTAGCAGGGTCGAGAGGGTGATCTATTTTAAATGTTCCGCTACCCTTGCTTAAGGCGCCCGTAACATTTACTCTTCCGGAAAAATAACCTGCATATCCCGTTGCACTTCCATTAATCCCCCAAACTGCATATCCGGTTCCACTTGATGAGGCTACTACACCATATCCATTGGTTCCGGCTGTTCCGTATAAACCATAACCGCCTGCGGCATGACTTCCCCAAACACCAATCCCTGATGCAGCATTGCCATTATTTATACCACGCAAGCCAGCAGAGGAGGCTCCTGCTGCTGTAGGATTTACAACCCCAGTGATAGCCGCTGCGTTAGCCACCGTGGCATTCGTTTCCCCTCTTATGGCTGGTGCTGTGCCAGAGGCTGAAGTATGAATGGCATACAAACCATAGCCTGTAGCCCCTGTACTTGATGAAGATGTCTCAATTCCGTTACCTGTGCTTAGGGTACTATAAGCATAAACACCAGCCGTTGTTCCTCCTGCATACACACCATATGAATTGGCACCAAATCCAAAAGCAGATACTCCATTGGTAAAACTATCATCGCTTCTGGCCCACACACCTGCCCCGTTACCCGCAATAATTGCTTGGGAGGTGTTATTGTAATTAAATATACTTGCACCATAGGTGGCTCCACTGGCTTGAATCCCATAGTGTTTTCCGCGTCCATACAACCCGACACCGAACGTTACTCCATCATTTTGGAACGTATAACCCAGTGCACCTTGTGTGGAGGTAGTGGTTGTTTGAACTGCTGCGAGTACCCCATAACCCCGATCACCTGTATTGCTGAATAAACCTGCTACACCACCAGGAAGCGAGTTAGTTGCAGCCATTCCATATAGCACGCCAGAGCTAAGAATTGGTGCGCCATTTCCTGTTGTGGTAACCTGTAATCCAGCACTTGAGTTGGCAGCGTTTGATATATTAAATTCTGCCACCCGACCGTCAAGTCCAGTATTGTTAATTTGAAACTGTGTAGTCTTATCATTGTTCTCAACCGATTCAAAGAAGGGCAATGTAAGTCCACCGGCATTATCCGCAGCAGGCGCCCACTGGGTACCGTTCCACTTTAACACCTGATTAAGCGCTGGTGCAGTATTGGCAACCGGTCTGCTTTGTATTTGTACAACCGTTGGATTTGGATAGGTGCCGCCAAGATTCCCTCCCGCAGTTCCACCGGGTGCTACTCCGGCAATGGTAGTATTGCCAGCTGCCGTCAATCGTCCCTGGGCATCTACCGTAAAATTAGGAACCTGCGTAGCTGATCCATAAGGACCCGGTGTTACCGATGTATTCGCCAGGCTAACGGTTCCTGTTGTTGTAATCGGCCCACCAGTCAGCCCTGTACCCGTTGCAATGTTTGTAACTGTACCCGAGGAAGCTGCCGACCAGGTTGGCACACCGGCTGTTGTAGTTAGCACCTGGCCGTTGGTACCTGCAGCTAACTTGGTTACTGCTATGGCCGCAGTATTGCTAACATCAGCGTTTGTAATTGTGCCATCAGCTATTTTGGCGGAGTTAATGGCGTTATTAGAAATAGTCAGGGCTCCTGACGAAGCAAATGTTGCATCCCCTCCCATGGTCACAGCAATATTTGAAGCCCCATTGTTGGTTAAAAGCTGGCCTGAAGCGAGTGCCGGTAATGAGCCTGTTCCAGTATCATCGGCCTGCGGTACCCAGGCAGTACCATTCCATTTTAAAACCTGCCCAACGGTAGCCCCCGACTGAGTGAGTTTTCCAGGCGCTACGTTGGCGATTTTAACATCAGTTATTGAATTGTTTGCCAGATCTGCTGTGGCAATAGTTCCATCTAAAATTTTGGCCGTTGTAATGGCATTATCCCGGATATGGTTAGTGGTTACCGCGCGGTTGGCATCGGTAGTGGCATCGCTTCTTAATTCAGTAGCGGTAACACCATTTGAAGCGATGGCAATTGTTCCAGTTGTCGTTATTGGGCCTCCGGTAAGTCCGGTTCCTGTTGCAATATTAGTAACTGTTCCGGTTCCGCCAGTAGTTTCATTTTGAGGAGCCCATGTAGTACCATTCCATTTTAATACCTGGCCTGTAGTGGCTCCCGACTGTGTTAATTTTCCAGGTGCTACGTTGGCAATTTTTGCATCGGTAATAGCATTGTTAGCGATATCTGCATTGGCAATGGTGCCATCCAATATTTTTGCAGAAGTAATGGCATTATTGGCTACGATGGGATTTGGATAAGTTCCGGTAAGGTCGCCACCGGCATTACCGCCCGGAGCCGTACCGGTTAGGTTTACATTGTTCCCACCGGATATGGTAAGCACTCCTGTAGATGGGATGTACGTAAGTGTTTGATTATCCGTACCGGTGCTGTCTTCAATAACAATCCACGTTGTACCACCCCAGTAGTAGAATTTGTTAGTGTCCGTATCGAATACCAATAGCCCTTTTTCAGAGGTACCTAAAGTACTGATGAAGGCAGCTGCCGTTCGCTGCGCGGTAGTGAACCTTGGAACCAAAAAACCCTGGTTATTGCCCGGTGAGCGCAAATCCAATACAGAACGTGGATTGGGGTTTTCTGTGCCTATACCCACCTGTGCATTTGACTTTTGGCCTGCCACTAGCAGGAAAAGCAGAATGATTGATAAAGCCTTGATTTTCATAAACTGTATTTCTTAAAAAGATGAAGATACTCAATTGTCAGAATTCATGGGTTGTAAAATATCGAACAAACAGTTACACCCTACGCATGGAAATCAATCCATTTTACCCCGGATTGGTAACTGAGCCCCTAAAAAACAGTATCCTATTCTGACCCCATTAATCCCTTTTCCGGAGTATTCATTAGCTGTT
The DNA here is from genome assembly GCA_025808415.1 of Cyclobacteriaceae bacterium. Taxonomy (NCBI): domain Bacteria; kingdom Pseudomonadati; phylum Bacteroidota; class Cytophagia; order Cytophagales; family Cyclobacteriaceae; species Cyclobacteriaceae bacterium. The sequence continues at coordinate 994,868 of CP075525.1, read as the reverse complement.
TAAGCTTATCCAATTCAGCCCTGAACTGATTGATACGATTGTTTTGCTCGTTCAGTAACCTCAGCTGATCTTTAAGCAGTTTTATTTCCGATTCCAGATTCGAGATCTCTTCTTGTTGTTCCTGCACGGCTTTTACCAGGGGGGCAATAAAATCGGTATACCGAAGACCGAGTGTTCGATCATTGTCTCCACCCACGGTCAGAATAGCATTTCTATCGTCCACTAATTGCTCAATATCCTGGGCAATAAAACCCCAGTTGGTGCGCTTATCGCTTAAGTCTTTCATCTGATAACTAACAGGCCTGAGTTTTAATATAAAATCAAGACCGCTATCAATGTCACGGATATTTGTTTTCAATCTCCTATCGGACGAGGCCGTGAAGGCAACCTGACCTTCAATAACTGTAACCGTGGTATTGCCAATGCGAACTTTATTGCTGGCATTCACGATAGTACCTTCACCAATGGCCGTAGCATTATTTAAATTATTAACGCTAACATCTGCCCCATTTCCTATTAAGGTAAGCCGAGCTCCTATTGTATTTGTAGAGGCAGCTGTTGTACCTATAAAGGTATTAAAGAAACCAGTGGTAGTATTTTGGCCGGCCCGTTCACCCAGCATTGTATTACCCACTCCTGTAGTTACATTCCAGCCGGCCTTCTCGCCAATAAATGTGCTTACATTTGCCGCGGTTACAAATTCGCCTGCTTGTGCACCCACAAAAGTATTTCCCTGGTGATTACCGGCATTACCTGCACGCCATCCGATTATGGTACTTAAACCCAAGTTAGTGTGGTTCTCTGCGGCCTGAGTGCCTATAAAGACATTATAGTTTCCAGTATTATTGGCTCCTGCCCTCCAACCAAAAAATCCATTGTCGGTTCCGGCTGTTGCAACTTGATCACCGGCAAATAAATTTCGTATTCCAATATTATTGATCAACGCGTTAGGACCAACATTTGCCCACACGGCAACACCACCACCTGAAGTTGTCAATACTTGTCCTGAAGTACCAACTGAAAACTTTGAAACGTCAATGGCTGCACTACCACTGATGTCGGCATTGACAATTGTACCATCCACAATTTTGGCTGAAGTAATAACATTGTTTGCAATGTTGGGATTAGGGTAGGTGCCAGTAAGTTCTCCACCAGCCGCTCCGCCCGGTGCAACACCAGCAATGGTTGTATTACCTGCAGCCGTTAGCCTGCCTTGCGCATCTACAGTAAAGTTAGGAACCTGTGTTGCTGACCCATAGGCCCCGGCAACAACTGTAGTATTTGCAAGATTTAATCCGCCACCAAACGTGCCTGTGACCTGCCCTGCAGCAGGAGATTCTGTATCCAATACTACCGCAGCATTTAACCGATTCGTATTAATTGTGCCTGTGGTAGAAGCATCATTAACAGCCGTAACAATATTAGTTCCAGCCGTTGCAGCTATTGTTGGGTTAGGATAAGATCCTGCTAAATTGCCTCCAGCCGTTCCGCCCGGTGCAACACCGGCAATGGTGGTATTACCTGCAGCCGTTAGCCTGCCTTGCGCGTCTACAGTAAAATTAGGAACCTGTGTTGCCGATCCGTAGGGCCCGGCAACAACTGTGGTATTCGTGAGATTTAATCCGCCACCAAATGTACCTGTAACATGACCTGCTGCAGGAGATTCTGTATCCAATACTACGGACGCATTTAACCGATTTGTATTAATCGTGCCTGTTGTGGCCGCGTTATTCACTGCACTGACAACATTGTTACCTGCACCCGCTGCAATAAGCGGTGCCGGATAGGTGCCTGACAAATCACCTGAAGCTGCACCCCCCGGGGCTACACCAGCAATGGCAATACCTGAGGCTGCTGTAATACGTCCCTGAGCATCCACCGTAATTTGCGGAACGGTGGTAGCATTACCATAGGATGCCGCTGTGACCCCAGTGTTTGTTAAGCTTATTGTACCTGTAGTGGTGATTGGGCCACCTGTTAATCCTGTGCCAGTGGCAACACTAGTGACGGTTCCTGTTCCAACATTGTCAGCCTGAGGCACCCAGCCAGTTCCATTCCATTTTAATACCTGGCCTACTGTAGCTCCCGATGGTGTTATTTTGCCTGGCGCAACGGCTGATATTTTTGCATCACTTACTGAACCATCAGCCAAATCAGCAGTAGCAATAGTTCCGTCTGCAATCTTTGCAGATGTAATGGCATTGTTGGAAATAGTAAGAGCACCCGTTGAGGCAAAGGTTGCGTCTCCGCTCATGGTCGCTGCAATATTTGTAACTCCATTGTTTGTGATCAACTGGGCGTTGGCCAGCGATGGCAAAGTACCTACACCTGTTTCATCGTCCTGAGGTACCCACGCTGTTCCATTCCATTTCAATACCTGACCAACCGTAGCACCTGCCTGGGTTATTTTACCGGGCGCAACATTGGCAATTTTAACATCTGTTACTGCACTGTTGGCAATGGATGGATTTGGGTAAGCCCCTGTTAACTCACCTCCTGCTGGTCCGCTCGGTGGCGGTATATTTGACCACGTGGGTGTAGTTCCTGAGGTCAATAATACCTGACCGTTAGTTCCGCCCGCCAATTTTGAAATGGCAATAGCTGCTGAATTACTGATGTCCGCATTCACGATTGTCCCATCTACAATTTTGGCTGAAGTAATAGCGTTATTGGCCAGTGTAGGATTTGGATAGGTGCCACTTAAATCACCACCGGCCGTTCCTCCAGGTGCAATACCTGAAATACCAACGGTATTCCCCCCGGTAATGGTTAACTCGCCTGTGGTTGGATTAAAAGTAAGTGTCTGGCTGTCTGTTCCTGTACTGTCTTCTATTACGGTCCACGCTGTACCGCTCCAGTAATAAAATTTATCGGTATCGGTATCAAAGACCAACAAGCCTTTTTCAGTTATTGCTAACGTTGATACAAATGAAGCAGCCGTTCGCTGGGCTGTTGTTAATCGGGGCACCAACAAGCCTTGGTTATTTCCCGGAGACCGAAGGTCAAGCACCGATCGGGGGTTGGGGTTTTCTGTGCCAATACCAACCTGGGCAAAAGCAGAAACGGCAAAGCAATAAGCAATACAGCATAAAAGAAGCTGAAAGATGGTCTTTTTCATAAGGGTTTAGGGGTAATAATTTAGGAATGTACAAAATCGGATCGTAAACAATTATTCTATTTTTGCATCCTATTTAAAACCTCAAAATCCAATGAAATTCGGTACAAAAGCGGTACATGCGGGTGTTGAACCCGATCCTTCAACAGGGGCGATCATGACACCCATTTTCCAAACATCCACGTATGTTCAGGAAGAGCCCGCCAAACATAAGGGATACGCTTATGCGAGGGGGGCAAACCCCACCCGAAACGCCCTTCAAAAAAGTATTGCTGCCCTTGAAAACGCCCGATACACCCTCTGCTTTTCATCCGGTATGGGGGCAACGGATACCGTTATCAAACTGTTGAACCAGGGCGATGAGGTTATCACCAGTAACGATTTATATGGCGGTTCATACCGGATGTTCAAGCGGGTGTATGAGCGGCTGGGCATCAAGTTTCATTTTATCGATCTGACCAGTGCCTCTAACATCAACGCTTTCATTAATGAAAAAACAAAATTGATATGGTTGGAAACACCAAGCAACCCATTGATGAACGTTATTGACATAATAGCCTGTGTAGACATCGCAAAAAAAAATAACCTTTTGGTTGCCGTTGATAATACATTCGCTTCACCCTATTTACAAAACCCACTTGATTTAGGTGCTGATATTGTAATGCATTCAGTTACAAAATACTTAAGTGGCCACTCGGATGTTATCATGGGTGCCCTGGCAACCAATAGTGAAAAACTTCAGCAAGAACTTGCCTTTATTCAAAATTCATGCGGAGCTGTTCCAGGACCTCAAGATTCGTTTTTGGTATTGCGCGGAATAAAGACATTGCACCTGCGTATGGAACGCCATTGTTTAAACGGACGAAAGATCGCTGAGTACTTAAAGAATCATCCAAAAGTTGGCAAAGTTTATTGGCCCGGTTTTGTTGATCACCCAAACCATGAAATAGCAAAAAGGCAGATGCGCGACTTTGGTGGAATGCTTTCGTTCACGCTGAAAGATGACAGTCTGGAAAAGGCCTTTACCCTAATGAAAAGTGTAGAACTTTTTTCACTGGCCGAATCATTGGGCGGGGTAGAATCGCTGATCAATCACCCGGCATCTATGACGCATGCCAGTATTCCCAAAGAAGAGCGTATTAAAAACGGATTGATTGATTCTTTAATCCGCCTGAGCATTGGTATTGAAGATGCAGAAGACCTTATAGCGGATTTAGAACAGGCATTAGGGAAAGTTTAGGGATTTAAACCTTCAGGCTTACACAAGAACGTTACTCTTCAGCGGGAACAGGATTTCAAAAGTACTGCCTTTACCCGGTGTGGTTTGAAGTTCAATTTTTCCGCCTAACCTGTCGACCAGGATTTTAACGATGGCCAGGCCAAGACCGTTTGAGCTTTCACCTCCTGTAGGTCGTGCACTTAATTTCTTGAACTTCTGATACAGAAATTTCAAATCATCTGATAGAAAGCCGGGGCCATCGTCCTGCACGCTAATGACACAATTCCCTTCGCGTATTCCGGTGCTGATCCTAACCGTTGAATTACTACGCGAAAACTTTATGGCATTTGAAATCAGGTTATCCATTATCCTGGCCAGGTATTCCTGATCCAGATAAACCGGATCATTAAAATCCTGGGTTAACTTAATATCAATATTCTTCGATGCTGCATAGTGACGAAAAACATTAGCCCGTTCATTCAGAAATGAATTCAGGTTAAAAACGGAAAATTCAGGCTCACGATTCACCTCCAGTGCATTCACGTCCAGCAAGTCCGTAATCAAATCCAAACCGGAGCGCGTGGAGTCCTTAATCAAACTCAAATACTTCTTTTGGTTTACATTTAATTCGCCTTCCATTTCCAATAGATCAGCGAGGCCTTTAATACGGTTTAACGGTGATTTTAAATCATGGGCCACAATATTCATAAGAGTATCCTGCTCGTGATTTAACTCTGAAAGCTCCAGGTTCCTTTTCTCCAGTTTTTCATTTTGCTCTATGATCTCCTTACGCTGCTTTTCGATTTTCTGATTTTGTGTTTCCAGTCTAACATTGGCATCCTTTCGTTTCCTGCTGTTGCGCCATTGCAGTAAAAAAAGCAAACTCACAAAAGCAATAATCACAATAAGAATAATATTTTCAAGTTGCTTTTGCCTGATGATAGCACTGTTCCGCGATTCATTTGTTTTCAATAATTCATTTTCTCGTTCTTTCTTTTCAATCTCCAATTGAAATTGAAGTTTCTCTATTTGTCGTGCCAGTTCAACGCTTTGCAGCGATTCTTTCAGGATAAGGTATTTATTTGACAATAAGGTAGCCTCAGCTTGCTTTCCTTCTTTTTCGTGGATTTTACTTAAGTAAAACAGGGCATCGCGTTGCAATTCCAGGTGCGATTGCTCTGTTATTCTTATAACGCTTTCAAAATACTTTTTTGCATCACTTAATTTTTCTAAATGATAATGTACTACACCCATTAACAAAGTTGCCCGTGGCAATAAACGGATATTGCGCGTACGGTTTACCATAGCGTAAGCCTGGCGGGCTAACGTATCGGCTTTATTTACTTCACCGTTGCTCACTAAAAACTCAGCCCACCCAATCCGTATTTCGGCAAGGCTTATATCATCACCAATTTTTACAGCAATCGAATCGGCCTGCCTGAAGCAGCGGTTGGCATCTAACGAACTCTTCATCTCACTGTAAACAGAACCTAGTTCAATTAGGGCAGAAAGTAAGCCTCGAGGATCACCTATTTGCTTTCTCAACCGGTAGGCCTTTTGCGCCATTTCCAACGCTTTCGCATAATCCTGCTGTGATTTATGGATGTTAGTTAATGAACGGTACACATAAGCCAACCCCACGGGGTCATCTAACTTTTCAAAAATCACCATGCTTTTAATCAGGTTGTCATAGGCACGGGTTAAATCGCCCTGATCAAAAAACAAACGACCAAAATTATTGTAACAATAGGCTAACTGGGTGGAATCTTTTTGTGCCAGCGCCACATCAACCGATTTCAAGTGATAATCGAAAGATGCTTTATAATCACCTTTATAAGCATTGGCCAGTCCAATAAAGCTTAAAGGTTTTGATAAATCTTTGGGTAGGTTGAGCTGTTGACCGAGGGTATAGGCTTGCAAACAGTAATAAATGGTGCTATCGGGATTGGAGAGGCGAAACTCAAAACCCAGGTCATTCAATAAATTAAATTTTTCAACGCCTGTTACACGGTTTAATTTTTTTCGAAGGGTATCAATACGGTTAATATTTTGAGCACTTGCCTGCGTAAGGCAAGTCCACAATGAAAAAAGAAAGAAAAATACTGAGGCCCCTCTCATTGAAACAGCAAATTAAAAAAACAATGCCTAAGCTGCGAATCTTTGCGAAAATAATCGTTCAACCTATTCCTCAACAAAATCCAACTCCCTGCCAAACGTTTCGCTGAGCGATCGTAACGAGAGCAGAGAAATAATAATAGTGGTAACGCCTACAATAAGTGCCCCCACAATTATTCCGGTATCCTCGCGTAATAATTTAAAAGCAAATGTTAAAGGCACCACCGTTCCGCGTATAAAATTAGGAACTGTGGTGGCTACCGTTGATCGCAGGTTTGTACCAAACTGTTCAGCTGCTATCGTAACAAACAAGGCCCAATACCCAACCCCAAACCCCAGGCAAAAACAGGTGAAGTAAAAAAAGAATTTTGTGGTTACAGGCGGGTACAGGTAAAGCAAAACAAAGCCCAGGGTGATGATGATGAAAACAAATACAATTTTTTTTCTCGACCGAAACCACTGGCTCAGTAATCCGCTGCTCATATCGCCTGCTGCCAGGCCCAAATAACTGAACATAACCGCATCGCCCGCTATAATGGGCTCAAGCACACCAATTTCAACCGAAAACTCGGGAGAAAAAGTGATGAGTATACCAATGGTAAACCATATCGGCAGCCCGATCAATATGCAGTTTATAAAACGCTTAAAGCGGCCAAAGTCGGTGAACAGTGATATGAAATTTCCGCGGTCAATCGATTGTTCCTTTACTGTTAAAAACATTCCGGATTCAAAAACACTTACCCGTGCAATTAACAACATCAGCCCTAAACCACCTCCGATAAAATAGGCAACCTGCCAATCAAAATGCTTGGCAATAACATTGGCCAGTACTGCACCCAATAAACCCACCGTTGCTACCAGGGTGGTGCCGTATCCGCGTAAGCGTGTTGGCAAAACTTCTGCCACCAATGTTATACCCGCTCCAAGCTCACCGGCCAGGCCAATGCCGGCAATAAACCGAAATATTGCGTACTGATCTACCGTGGTTACAAAGCCATTGGCAATATTGGCCAACGAATACAACAATATAGAACCAAACAGCACAGAAAGCCTGCCGCGTTTGTCGCCCATTATGCCCCAAATAATCCCGCCTACCAATAGCCCGCCCATCTGCACCCGCAGCAAAAACTCCCCCTGGTCAAAAAGTTGGGCATCTGGCACGCCTAATCCCCTCAGGCTGGGGATGCGGACGATACTGAACAAAAGCAAATCGTAGATGTCGACAAAATAACCCAGTGCCGCCACGACAACGGGTATGCTGAACAGTTTTTTCCAATCACCTTTTCGCATAGTGGCCTGTTGTTAGCCAGGCATTTTGGCAAAGTCAAAAAATAGTTCGGGAAGTGCAAAACCTTTAATAACCATTAATAAAAAAGTAAGCAGCGATTTGGTAAATTCAGCCTAACATGATCACAAATTCTAAACTTATGAAGCAAATCTACTTTCTAATTCTTGGCTTTGTTTTGGCACTTGCCCCTGCATTTGCCCAAAAGAAAAGCCCGGCTGCTACCACTAAGGCAACCGTTTCGTACGATGAAAAACTGTACAATGCCATGGAGTGGCGAAGCATTGGCCCCTTCAGGGGTGGCCGTTCTGCAGCGGTTGCAGGCGTGCCCGGCAAACCCAACTTGTACTACTTCGGGGCTACCGGTGGTGGCGTTTGGCGCACTACCGATGCCGGCAACAGTTGGGAAAATATTTCTGACGGGTTTTTTGGTGGTTCAATAGGCGCTGTGGCGGTTAGCGAGTGGGACAACAATGTAATTTATGTTGGTGGCGGGGAGAAAACCGTTCGCGGAAATGTCTCTTACGGCTACGGCATGTACAAGTCGGTAGATGCCGGTAAAACATGGTCGCATATTGGCCTGAAGGATTCACGTCATATTTCACGGGTTCGTATCCATCCCAAAAATCCCGACATTGTATATGCTGCCGTAATGGGCGACTTATTTAAATCGTCCGATGAACGTGGGGTTTATAAATCGGTTGATGGCGGCAAAACCTGGAAGCGTACACTGTTTGCTAATGCAGATGCAGGTGCCGTTGATCTTTGCTTCGATCCAAACAATGCACGGATCATGTATGCAACCACCTGGCGCATCCGCAGAACACCGTATAGTTTGGAGAGTGGTGGCGAAGGATCGGCCATGTGGAAAAGTACAGATGCAGGAGAAACCTGGACCAATATTTCAACGAACACCGGTTTGCCGAAAGGTATTTGGGGTATAGCGGGTATTGCCGTATCACCGGTAAATTCGGATAAAGTATATGCCATTATCGAAAATGAAAACGGTGGCGTTTACCGTTCGGATGATGCCGGAAAAACCTGGCGCAAAATGAATGACGACCGCAACCTGCGCCAACGGGCATGGTACTATACACGCATTTATGCCGACACAAACGATGAAGACATGGTATACGTTGTTAACGTGTCCTATCACCGCTCAAAAGACGGTGGGCGCACGTTCCAATCGTTCAATGCCCCGCATGGCGACCATCACGATTTGTGGATTGCCCCTGAAGATAACCAACGCATGATCATTGCAGACGATGGTGGCGCCCAGGTATCTTTTGATGGAGGCGAAAACTGGAGTACCTACCATAACCAACCAACTGCACAGTTCTATCGGGTTACTACCGATAACGCTTTTCCGTACAGGATTTACGGTGCCCAGCAAGACAATACCACCGTTCGCATTTACCACCGCACCGATGGGTTGGCTATCACCGAAAGCGATTGGGAAGTAACAGCCGGTAGTGAAAGCGGCCACCTCGCACCCGACCCTACCGACCTGGATGTAGTGTATGGTGGAAACTATGGCGGGCTACTGCAAATGCAAAACCACAGAACCGGAGAAGAAAGGAATGTAAATGTATGGCCCAATAATCCGATGGGCCATGGTGCAGAAGATATGAAGTACCGCTTTCAGTGGAATTTTCCGATTTTCTTCTCCCCCTATAATCCTAAAAAACTTTACACCACATCAAATCACGTTCACGTTTCTTACAACGGTGGCCAGTCATGGGAAACCATAAGCCCGGATTTAACACGAAACGATAAAACAAAACTGGGCCCATCGGGTGGCCCCATCACCAAAGACAACACCAGTGTTGAATACTACTGTACCATTTTTGCTGCGGGTGAATCCCCTTATGAAAAAGATTTCATAGTGACCGGATCGGATGACGGACTATTGTACGTGACTACGGATGGAGGAAAAGAATGGAAAAACGTTACACCAAAAGACCTACCCGAATGGATGATGTTCAACAGCGTTGAATTTGATCCTCACACAAAAGGCGGAATTTATGTTGCCGGCACACGCTATAAACTTGGCGACTATCGTCCTTACTTATATAAATCAAAGGACTACGGTAAAACCTGGGCCAAAATTACCGATGGTATTGATGCAGGGCATTTTACACGGGTGCTTCGTGCCGACCCAAAACGTAAAGGGCTGCTCTATGCCGGAACCGAAACAGGCATGTACATTTCGTTCGATGATGGCACAAGCTGGAAACCCTTTCAACTCAACTTACCGATCGTTCCTATTACCGACCTAACCATCAAGAATGACAACCTGATAGCCGCTACACAAGGCAGGAGTTTCTGGTTGATCGATGACCTGACCCCGCTACACCAATTAAGCGATCAGGTTAGCACAGCCGATTCATATTTGTTTAAACCCATGCCATCATACAGGATGGGGCCAGCCTTTAGTTGGGGCAGGGTGCCCAAAACAGCCGGGCAAAACCATCCAGGTGGAGTGATGGTGCACTACTATCTTAAGGATACAGCCAAAGCACAGGTTAGCCTTGAATTTCTTCAACCGGATGGAACATTGATCAAGAAATTCTCCACCAAACCCGACCTGAAGGCTAAAGAAGAAAAACTAACGCTAAAGCAACCGGGAATGAATAAATTTAACTGGAACATGCGTTACCCTGATGCTGACCGGTTTGACGGAATGATTCTATGGGCAGCCTCCATGAATGGCCCCCGTGCACTGCCCGGAAATTATAAAGTGCGGTTGACTGTAAATGGAAAATCATCCGAGGCAGAATTTGAAATACTTAAAGACCCGCGTTCAGACGCTACAGCTACAGACATGAAAGCACAGTTTGATTTTGTTCAGGAAGTAATTGCTAAAGTCAGCGAAACCCATAATGCTATCAAAAAAATCCGTACAGCCCGTGAACAAATCAATCGCGCCATCGACCCGATAAAAGATCAGAAGGAAACCATGAAGGAAGTGCTGGATAAATCCAAAGCCATTTTGGATAATATGAAAACTATAGAAGAAGCATTATACCAAACCAAGAACAGAAGTGGGCAGGATCCTCTAAACTTCCCTATTCGCTTGAACAATAAATTGGCTCACTTGAACTCACTGGCAAGTGCAGGCAATTTCCCGCCAACTCAGCAAATGGTAGAATTCAAAAATGAGATAACAGCAGAAATTAATAAGCACCTGGGAGCGGTTGACAAAATCTTTAAAGAAGAAATTCCAGCCTTTAATGCATTGGTTAAGCAAAAGAATATTGATGCTGTGGTTTTAAAAGACTAAACAATAACAAGCTAAGCTCGCTAAAGATTTACATCATCTGCTTAATTAATCTAAAAGGCCCGGTACTTATCCCGGGCCTTTTAGATTTAAAGATTAATGATTCTTCGGCTAACTATGTACCAGGCTATAGGTCCGATAAGCGGAAGCAAAATTATCACAACAGTCCACAGTAATCTTTTTTCCATTGAATATTCACGCTTCCATACATCCAGTATGGCGAGTACATCAATTACAAAAATTAAAAGAACCCAAATACGTCCCATAGCGGTTATGATTAGTTTGATTCGAGAATCTTAAATAACTCATCAAGGTTTGGAGTAATGATTATTTCGGTGCGCCTGTTCTTTTGCTTATTCTGTGGCGTATCATTGACTGCTAACGGAACAAACTCTCCCCTGCCGGAAGCTGTAATTTGCTTGGGTGACACCCCAGCCTTGGTTAAAATTTTTGTTATTGAGGTGGCCCGCATTACACTTAAATCCCAATTGTCCTGCATGTATTGCGATTTTCTGGAAATCGGAACATTGTCAGTGTGGCCTTCAACCATAATGTTAATATCGCGCTGGTCCTTAACAGCCTTGGCCAATTGCTGCAAAGCTGTAACACCTTTGGCATCAACCTCGGTACTTCCTGAAGCAAAGAGAAGTTGTTCGGCAAGTGATACATAAACCTTGCCGTTTTTAACATTAACGGTTAAATCATTCTCCTTGAAGTTCAACAAAGCGTTTGTGATTTTATTTTTCAGATCATTCACGGCTTTATCCTTAGCCGCCAAAACATTTTCCAATTCCTTCACCTTCCTTTCACGTTCAGTAAGGCTAACGCTCAATGAATCATTCATTCTTTTGGTACGGTCAAGATTGGCCTGTATGGCCAGCAATTGTTCCTGCTGTTGGGCCATGTCGCGGTTAAGCTTGCCACTACTGGTTAACAGATTTTTATAATACGCATTAAGCTGATTGTATTCCTTATCCAACTCTGCCAAACGTGCAGCCTTCGTTCGCACATCGTCACCCAGGCTTGAAGTGTCCGAGGCAAGCTTTTTAACCTGCCCATCAAGCTTTTCCAGGTCAGCATTGGCCTTTTCAAGTTGCGATGTCTTATCCGCAAGGTCAGCCTCTAACCTTACCTTTTGGGCTAGTATGTCGTCATATTTTTTCTTGGTAACCACACACGACTGCATAACTAAAATTGTAAAAGCAAAAATATAAAGGGTTGTTTTCATCGTTTAAAAAATTATGCAGCAAATATCAAAAGAATACCACCATTAAAAAAAGTATTGCCAATCCATATCTTTTAAATTAACTACTCTATTTTAGGATAAAATAAACTTTAATCTGAATACCGTATGGAAGGCATGCTAAAACCCGGATCATTTAAAGGCAAAACCATTATTATAACCGGAGGCGGAACAGGCTTGGGCAGGAGCATGGGCAAATACATGCTTGAACTTGGTGCAAACCTGGTGATTACCAGCCGGAAAAAAGATGTACTGGAAAAAGCAGCAAATGAACTGATGCAGCAAACCGGTGGTAACGTTTTGGCTGTGCCTTGCGATGTGCGCAAGTATGAAGAAATTGAAAACGTAGTTAGTCAGGCAGAAGCAACATTCGGTCAAATCCATGGCGTGCTGAATAACGCAGCAGGTAATTTTATTAGTCCAACGGAGCGGCTTTCGCATCGCGCTTTCGATATCGTAGTCGATATTGTTCTGAAAGGAACCTACTACACAACCCTGGCAGCAGGCAAGAACTGGATCGCCAAAAAGCAACCTGGTGTATTTTTGAATATCGTAACCACATATGCATGGACAGGTTCAGGGTATGTAGTGCCTTCAGCTTGTGGCAAAGCTGGTGTTTTGGCATTAACCCGATCGCTGGCCGTTGAATGGGCCAGGTATAACATACGAAGTAATGCCATTGCACCGGGGCCATTTCCAACGGAAGGCGCCTGGAGCCGGCTCTTACCTGGCGAATTAGTTAAAAAGTTCGACCCCGCATCACGCATACCTTTAAAGCGTGTGGGTGAACATCAGGAACTGGCCAACTTGGCGGCTTATTTAATGTCCGATTATTCAGCCTATGTAAATGGAGAAGTTATAACTATTGATGGCGGTGAGTGGCTGCGCAACGGAGGTGAATTCAGCCATTTGGAAATGATACCAGGCGATATGTGGGATCAACTGGAGAAGATGAGGGGAAAAGGCTAAGCTAAAAAAATTTTGTACCCGATGAGCAAGCAGCCGAATCTCACAAAGGAAGTATCGTCAGCGTTTTATCATTAACATAAATGGCGGAAACCTTTTGATTCTCTTGCTTCAAAGTAATTCCTGTCGATTCTAATGGAATTGGGGTTAGCAACCGTCCTGTTCCATCGTACACATAACTCAGATCCTGAATTTTATCAGAGACAACGATATAGTCGTTTCCAGAACCAAAAGAATAGTATTGGATATCAACCTGATTCTTACCTACAAATTCGTTAACGAGTATAGCCTTTCCGTTTTCATTCAATAGTGTCAATTCCTTGGCGTTCTGTCGTGCAATCACATAAAACCGATTATTATTCTCGGCTATTAAAGAAAACTGGTCATCAACTGAGGTTCGGATTAAAGGTTCGCGGCTTGAAATAGTGCCTTCAACATTAAACTTCACTTTAACACCATCTTTTGAAACGATGACAAAATTCGAAGCAGCCAATGTATTACCTTGCTCAAGAAAATAAGTTCCACCGGGGCGCATGTCCAGGTTAAGCGGAAAGCCCTTTATATTTTCGCCTCTTCGGTTCATCAGGTATGCCCATCCATCCTGACGAACAGCCAAAATAAAATCCTTACCCCGTATGCGATGATGACTCGGGGCTGTTACCAACGGACCTTCCACATTTCTTGGCTTCCAACCCTCTAAATTCCGGCCTTCCTGATCGTACATCCACAGCTTTCCGGTTTTCTCTGAAATCAAAAATCTGTATTTCTTACTATTATCATAGTCAATCACACTTACAAACTCAATATTCTGCTGTGGGACGGAAACCGGGAATGGGTTAACATAATTACCAAGTCGGTCAATTACATGAATCTTACCGGCTGTTACCAGGAACAGTTGAAGCTTATTATTATTCAGGTAATCAATCTGTACAACAGTCCCAACTAACTTGCTTTGAATCTCTTTCTTCCATTGGCGCTTACCGTCTGTTGAAAAATAATGAAGTACAAAAAGAGAATCCTGCAAAACATACTCATCGCGCTTTGAAGCATGGTTTCGAACAACAAAGGGTTTAGAAGCAATGGCATAATCCAGATTCACCTGTAAGCGATCGCGAATCTCTTGAGGCTCGTTTCTACCAACATCACTTTGCGGATTAAACGACCATGCAATATTAGTGTAAAAGTTCTCATTCAAATGGCTAAACTGTATAGCACCCAAACCAATGGCATTAAAATAACTTCGGTTTGTAGAAGAATAAACTTTATTCCATTTGGTGTTTAGGCTGTTTGAAACAGCAGCCAGCGCCCGGGGTGTATTTATATAAATACTGTAATTTGATTCAAGCAATGTTGATTCAAGGAATTGGTTATAGTAAACTGATTTTCCCCAAACTTCTTCTTTGTCAATGTCATCTAAAAACTTTCGCAATTCATCAACACGATCAGAAAAAAGTATTGTGTTATCAATATTGGTGTAATAAATCTGCCTGAATCCATTAACCAATGGCTTAAAAAGCTTTTCTGGTAAATTGTTTATTTCAATTTGTCGTATTTCATATGAAGAAAAACGTTCAATATAAAGTGAATCTCCCTTTTCAGATGCTTTTGAAAGTAAATCAAAAGACTTCAACCATTCCTTTGAATTGGATGAACTGAATAAAACAACACGTGCCATGGACTGACCGCCAGACTCCAAATAACAGGTTACAATCTCTTTTCCCAACCCTGAGAAGATAGACTCAAGATCAACATTAGAAAATGATTGGATAGAATCCTGAATATCTTTTCGCCTGGATAATTCAATGTTCTTAAAAAGCTCAGAACCATCACTTATACCGAAGCTGGTTACAAGTACCGATCGGTTGGAAATTAAACTCTTTAACATAAATGGCACAGGAGTTTGTTGTTTCAAGCTTGACAACAACATATTTTGATCCTCATTGTTGGCAATCGAAAATCCATTTAAAGTTAAGTTTCCTTGACGCTGTTTAATATCCAGAACAGCTCCTTGCCCCACCGTAGTCAGTGTAGACTGGTTGTCAGAAAAAACCGTCAACCAATTACTAAACTCTTTCAAATTGATATAAATATTCCCTGCATCATTTTTTACAGTTGGCAAGAGCGCGACCTCACGAATATCATTTTTAAAGATTAAACTTCTATCAGATTTATAAGTTCGGATTACATCTTCAACCAGAAATGGTGTAAAACTGCCAACCCATATGCCATCAATAGCAACCCAGGAAAAAAGCTTATCGTCAATAGGAAGTTCCTTTATTTGAACACCATTAAATTCTCGTTGTGAAAATTTTTTGGCTTCCCCCTCTAATTCCTTCAATTGCAACTCTATCTGATTCGATTTGCTCAATGGGGCATAAAAAATAAAATCAAAATCATCTTTCTTAACTACATGTAAAGAAATAACTGGGCTATTCTTAGGCTCTAAGAAATTAGAAATAAGCTTAGTTAATTGAGCTTTCCTGTAACCCTGAAAAATACTTTCCGTAAGCGCTGTTAGCAAAGCTGTGCCTCTTATTGATTGCAAACATTCTTCACATTCACCAACCTCAAAAACAAGTACTGTCTGAGAGGGCATAACATCCCAAACAGTTAAATCCTTCTTTTGATAGAGCTTAAGATAAAAAGTAGTGCCTAGTCCAATAGCAAGAATCAGGAGTACCGTTAAAAAAATTGGAGTTTTCTTCACTACAGTTGCAAATCAGTTTAGCAGAAGCTAAAGTTAATCAACGTAACCCATCTATTCGCAAAAGTTGTTGATGGTTAAAAATAAAAAAGCCCCGTAGGGTTACGGGGCTTAGGGATAAAAAATAGGCAACGACTTACTCTCCCGGGTTTTACCCCAGTACCATCAGCGCATGTGGGCTTAACTGCTCTGTTCGGAATGGGAAGAGGTGATCCCCACCGCTATAGTCACCTTAAGATCTTTGGTGATTGAGCTATTTTACTTAGCTCGTCCTGACAGCCAACGGCTCGTCAGGATCACCAAGATTAGTGAGCCCTTCCGGCTCAATATCAGTTGGCACACTGGTAAGACAAGTAGACAGATTGTTTTGTCGTTGTAAAGGTTTCGGGCACATAGGGGCGTGCCGAAAAGAAGTTATCGGGTTATTAGTACTGCTCAGCTTTGACATTCCTGCCTGTACACCTGCAGCCTATCAACGTCATCATCTCTGACGTCCCTTAATGGAAGTCTCATCTCGAGGTGGGTTTCGCGCTTAGATGCTTTCAGCGCTTATCCCGTCCCAACATAGCTACCCAGCGGTGCAGCTGACGCCACAACTGGTACACCAGCGGTTAGTCCAACCCGGTCCTCTCGTACTAAGGTCAGATCCTCTCAAACTTCCTACGCCCATCACAGATAGGGACCGAACTGTCTCACGACGTTCTGAACCCAGCTCGCGTGCCACTTTAATAGGCGAACAGCCTAACCCTTGGGACCTTCTCCAGCCCCAGGATGTGACGAGCCGACATCGAGGTGCCAAACCTCCCCGTCGATATGAGCTCTTGGGGGAGATCAGCCTGTTATCCCCAGAGTACCTTTTATCCTTTGAGCGATGGCCCTTCCATACAGAACCACCGGATCACTATATCCATGTTTCCATCCAGCTCGACCCGTCGGTCTCACTGTCAAGCATGCTTATGCTATTGCACTCCACGTACGGTTACCAAGCGTACTGAGCATACCTTTGAAAGCCTCCGATACACTTTCGGAGGCGACCACCCCAGTCAAACTACCCACCACACACTGTCTCCTGCTTTAAGCGGGATTAGACATCAAGAAAACGAAGGGCGGTATTTCACCGTTGGCTCCCCCGAACCTAGCGGCCCGGGATCAATGCCTCCCGCCTATCCTACACATCATTTACACAATGTCAATGTGAAGCTATAGTAAAGGTTCATGGGGTCTTTCCGTCCCGTGACGGGTACACGGCATCTTCACCGTGACTACAATTTCACCGAGCTCATGGCTGAGACAGTGCCCAGATCGTTACACCATTCGTGCAGGTCGGAACTTACCCGACAAGGAATTTCGCTACCTTAGGACCGTTATAGTTACGGCCGCCGTTTACTGGGGCTTCAGTTCAACGCTTCGCAGTTACCCACTAACGTCCCCCCTTAACCTT